>OZ244715.1:0-3591442 GCA_965219065.1 Dehalococcoidia bacterium | reverse complement strand
CTGCCCCAACAGGCCACAGCGCCGTCTCTCTTCACCCCGCACGTGTGAGCGCCCCCGGCGCTGATTGAGATGAACTCACCAGCCGGCGGCGTGGCTTCCCCATCCGTGTCATTGCCCCAGCAGGCGATCGAGCCATCCCCCTTTACCCCGCATACGTGCCCCCATCCTGCGCTGACCGATATGAACTCTCCCTCCGGTGTTGCGGCCCGGCCAAAATCTTCACCAGTCTCCAGGCAGAAGACGGTACCGTCCCCTATCACAGCGCAGGTAACGTCTTCCCCGACGCTGACTGCGACGCCGTCACCAGTCTCCACCGTCGGCACATATTCATAGGCGCCCCAGCAGGCGAAGGTGCCGTCCGTCTTGACTCCGCACGTATGTCCCCACCCGGCGTTGACGGAAACGAACTCGCCGTCCGGTGGCGAGGCGCGGCCAGCTCCGTTCCAACCCCAGCATGCCACGGTACGGTCCTCCTTCACACCGCATGTGTGGTAATCTCCAGCGCTCACTGAGGTGAATTTTCCATGCGGAGACGTGGTCTGACCAAATTCGTCGTCGCCCCAACAGCCAACTGAGCTGTCCCACTTCACTCCGCACGTATGATGCCGACCGGAGCTGACTGAAATGAACTCGTCGTCCGGCGGCGTAGACTGACCGAATTCATCGCTCCCCCAGCAGACCAGGGCGCCGCTTGATTCCACCCCGCAAGTGTGAAAGCCGCCGGAACTGACAGTCTCCAGGACTTGGTTCGACTCCTGAGGCCTAACATCGGCTGCCCCGCTGGGAGGCGTTGCCCGTCCATGTCCGTCACCACCCCAGCATACAACCAGGCTGTCTGTCCTAATTCCACACGAATGTTGTGGCCCAACGCTGACGGACCGGAATTTTCCTTCGGGAGGCTCCGCCATGCCGTCCTCGTTGCTACCCCAGCAGACAATCGAGCCGTTTGTCTTCACTCCGCAACTGTGTGTAAACCCAACGCTGACAGAAGTGAATTTTCCTTCGGGAGGAGTGCCGCCTCCGTGGGTCCCCCAGCAGGCCAGCGAACCGTCCCGTTTCACTCCGCACACCTGACTGAGTCCGGCGCTCAGGGAGGTGAAAGAACCTCTGGGAGGCGTGGACTGGCGATGTTCGTTGTTCCCCCAGCAAACCACCCTGCCGTCTGTCTTCACTCCACAGGTATTTGTTCCCCCTGCGCTAACGGAACTGAAACTCCCTTTGGGCGATGCTGACTCGCGATAAGTATCCGTGCCCCAGCACGCAACTGAGCCGTCCTCCTTGAGGCCGCACGTGTGATATATCCCGGCGCTAACGGAACTGAAACTCCCTTCGGGCGGGGAACTTTGCCGTTCTCTATTTCCGCCCCAGCAGACAACCGAGTTGTCTGTTTTGACGCCGCAATTGTGCAAGAGCCCGGCGCTGACGGAGAGGAACTCCCCGGACGGCGGTTCGGCCTGACCAATGTACCTGTCGAAGGTATCTTCATTAAATCCCCAGCAGACAAGGGAATAGTCTGTCTTCACCCCACAAGTGTGAAAGCCGCCGGCGCCGACGGACCTGAGGGCCAGAGTCGACTCTGGCGGCTTCTCAGTCTGTCCAGAGGGCGTTCGTACAGAATTCCCGTTTGGGGGCGTTGGTGCCGGGGCGTCAGTAAATCCCGACCCCTTTGATCCCCTTAACTCCAATGCTCTCAATTGTTCGAGGCGGAACTCCTCTTCCTCCACGGGAGTCGTTACGATAACCAGAGTGCCGTCGAGATCAGTGGCAGGCTTGAACTCCAGCTCCTCGAGGTCGTCCTCGATATTCCGCTCGGCGTCCGAGGCCGTCTCCTCGTCTCGGAATACGAATGCGAAGACGGCGACGAGTTCTCCCGACTCCACACGCACACTATTCGCCGACCTTCTGCACCCGCGGTAGGCGCAGGTCTCCTCTACGCTGTATGACAGCACATCCCCAAGTGAGTCAACTAGCCCGGCAACCTCGTCGTCACGGTCCATCGATCCTGTTCCGTCAACGAAAACGTCTATAGAATCCTCGACGCGATCCTCCTCTCCGACCACGACGGTGTCTTCGGCCACGAGCGCCACGGCAGTGTTGCTCCTTCGCTCAACCCACACCTCTATGTCGCGGTAAACGTCGTCTCTGTAGTCGGCGTCGTCTAGCTCATCGGCCACGTCCTCAGTCGAGAACGTTCCCCGCAGTACCGTGAGGGCGTCGGGGTTGTCCTGATCGGATATCAGAAGGGTGTCGACGTCTTCCAGATCGATACCCCACTCGTACAGACCGTCCGTATCGACCAGCGTGGCAATCTGGTCCTCCAGTTCGTCCAGCCGTTCGTCGCGCACCTCCTCCAGGTCCACATACGTGAAAGAGTCCGCATTTCGGGGGATAAACCGGAGCGGAGAGGCGCCTGACCGGTCTCTAACTCCAATTCCGTCGCTGCACGACGAGAGCGTAAGAACGGGGAAGAAGAGCAGCGTCAGGGCGGACGAGACGAAAATCGGCCACGTTATCGCAATCCTACTCTTGAACAAGGTCCCCCGACGTTCGTACAAGATGACTCACCTCTGGCATGGACTCACGATGTGCAGCGGATGGAAGAGAACGACCGGCGCTACTCTTCAGCTCCGTGCGGCGGTCCAGCATTTTCTTTTCTTTTCTGCCACAGTAATTTGGAAACGCGACCGGCTACACTTGCAGACCGAGTGTGCACCAAACAACTGGAGCTTTCGGGGCTGCTACCTCACAGGCGCGGAGTAAATCTGTCCACCCTTGGGACAATCGTCGCACGGTGCATCTGCCCACAGAGCGTTGCGCCCGTTCTCTCTCGGAAGACCGATTCCGCCCGGACCCAGGTTGCGACCATATATCTCGCCGTAGTTGCCTACGGCCCGAATCACGTCCTGCGCTACCGTTTGGCTGAGGCCCAGGCTTTCCTGACCAAACGAGCCTTTCAGACCGAATAATCTATCGACCTCGGCATCTCCAGTTGCGGCTATGGGCACGCTGCCGGAGGTCACGCCGTATGCCTCGGCATATATGAGAATGCCCATCACGGTTTTTACGATGTCGAACCACTGGTCGTCACCGTGAGGTACCACTGGGCCCAATGGCTCTTCTGAGATGGTTTCCGGCAGAATGACGTGCGCGTCGGGATTCAGGAAAGAGCTGCCCAAAGCGGCGAGCCATGATCGATCATCGGTGAGTGCGTCGCACCTCCCTCTCTGGTAGGCGGACAACGCCGCGTCGTAATCCTCGAGCGTCAGCGGCTTGATGTTCAGTTGGTTCCTGTGAGAGAACTCTTCCAGATTCAACTCCAATGTGGTACCCCCGGTCACACAGACGGTTGCACCATCAAGATCCATTGCGCTGGAAAGACCCTGGCCCCTATTGACCATGAAGCCTTGGCCATCGTAGAGCATAGTTTGGGCGAAGTTACCCCAATCTGCGTCCCGCGCCACCGTCCGGGTGACCGTTCGCACGAGCATGTCCACTTCCCCGGACCGGATCACCGGCTCGCGTTCGTCCACCCTGATCAAGCGGATCTCGACGGCATTAGGATCGCCCAGAACGGCGGCCGCCACTGCCCTGCAGAGGTCGATGTCAAAACCAACCGGGTTACCAACGTGGTCCCGGTACCCAAAACCGGGCACGTCGTTGCGGCTGGCGCATATCACCTTGCCCCTCTCCTTGACCAAGCCAAGTCTACTGACGGAATCTGTGGTCTGGCTCGTACCCCCATTTGATCTTCGAACCCAACTTCCCATCCGAGCAGCGTAAATCTGTCCACCTTTGGGGCAGTCGTTGCAAGGCGCATCGGCCCATAGAGCGTTGCGTCCGTTGTCTCTCAGCAGGCCGATTCCGCCCCGACCCAGGTTGCGATCATATAACTCGCCGTAGTTGCCCACGGCCTTAATCACTTCCTGCGCCGCCGTTTGGCTGAGGCCCAGGCTTTCCTGACCAAACGAGCCTTCCAGGCCGAACAATCGATCTATCCGGAAATCTCCAGTGGAGGCGAAGGGCACGCTACCGGAGGTCACGCCGTGTGCCTCGGCATATATGAGAATGCCCATCACGGCTTTTACGATGTCGAACCACTGGTCGTCACCGTGAGGTACCACCGGACCGATAGGTTCTTCCGAGATGGTTTCCGGCAGGATGACGTGTGCATCGGGATTTTGAAACGCGCTTCGCAAAACGGCGAGCCACAATCGATCTCTGGTGAGTGCGTCGCACCTCCCGCTCTGGTAGGCGGACAACGCCTCGTCGTGATCCTCGAGCGTCAGCGGCTTGATGTTCAGGTGGTTCCTGAGGGAAAACTCTTCCAGATCCAACTCCAGTGTGGTACCCCCGACCACACAGACGGTTGCACCGTTAAGATCCATTGCGCTGGAAAGACCCCGGTCCCTATTGACCATGAAACCTTGGCCATCGTAGAGCATAGTCTCCGCGAAGTTACCCCAAGTTGCGTCCCGCGAAGTTGTCCAGGTGACCGTTCGCACGAGCATGTCCACTTCCCCGGACCGGATCACCGGCTCGCGCTCTGCCGCCGTAATCGGGCGGATTTCAATGGCATTGGGATCGCCCAGGACGGCTGCCGCCACTGCCCTGCAGAGGTCGATGTCAAAACCAACGGGGGTTCCCCGTTCGTCCAGGTACCCAAGACCGGGCACGTCGTTGCGGCTGGCGCATATCACCCTGCCCCTGTCCCTGACCTGATCAAGCCTGCTTCGGCTTTCTGACCCGCTACCCCTTCCGCTCGACCCCTCATCCGTACTGGGGACTGGTGGCACTCTCTCCGGGGAACCCTGAATTGCATACACGCGGTTGTCCAGCGATCCCACGTACACCACGCCCCCGGACACCTCCGGCGAAGATAACACCCTATCGCCCGTCTCGTAGCTCCAAATCAATTCTCCGGTTGACGCGTCCAGCGCATACACGCGGTTGTCCTCCGATCCCACGTACACCACGTCCCTGGAAACGGCCGGAGAAGAGGTCACGTCACCGCCTGTTTCGTAGCTCCAAATCAACTTTCCGGTTGACGCATCCAACGCATACACGCGGTTGTCCCACGATCCCACGTACGCCAGGCCCCCGGAAACGGCCGGCGAAGAGTACACCCCAGCGCCCGTCTCGTAGCTCCAAATCAGGTCTCCGGTTGACCCGTCCAGCGCATACACACGGGTGTCAAACGATCCCACGTACACGGCGCCCCCGGAAACGGCCGGCGAAGAGGTCACGTCACCGCCTGTTTCGTAGCGCCATATCAGGTCTCCGGTTGACGCGTCCAACGCATATACATGGCTGTCGCCCGATCCCACGTACACCACGCCCCCGGAAACGGCCGGCGAGGAGTACACGTGATCGCCCGTCTCGTAGCGCCATATCAGGTCTCCGGTTGACGCGTCCAACGCATATACATGGCTGTCGCCCGATCCCACGTACACCACGCCCCCGGAAACGGCCGGCGAAGATAACACCCTATCGCCCGTCTCGTAGCTCCAAATCAGGTCTCCGGTTGACGCGTCCAACGCATACACATGGCTGTCATACGATCCCACGTACACCACGCCCCCGGACACTTCCGGCGAGGAGAACACCAGGCTGCCCGTCTCGTAGCTCCAAATCAGGTCTCCGGTTGATCTGTCCAGCGCATACACGCGGTTGTCATCAGACGATCCCACGTACACCACGCCCCCGGACACCTCCGGCGATGACCACACCTCATCGCCCGTCTCGTAGCTCCAGAGCACCGGCGGAAGCGAGGGACCGGCCGGAGGCGCCGACTCGTACAACTCAACGCGGTAGGTACCGGTGGCCCCGACTTTAGCCGCCGAGACCGCGATGTAGTAAACGCCGGAGGACGGAGCGGTCCACTCCAGCCAGGGCTCGCCATCGCCCCCCGAATCGATGTCCTCGGTGATGAATCGGCCGTCGGAGTCCAAGAGGGTTAGTATCGTGTCGAGGTTGGCGCCGTGGCGGACCCTTATGGTGTAGTGGTAACCGCTTTGCGCCCTGAATGAAAATAGGTCAATGTCGCCGTCATGTTCGATGTCGCCGTTCAGCCATTCGCCCACCTGTATACGGGTGGCGCCGGTGATTTCGTCAGCGTGGTCGTCCACAGCACGTGCGGGGGCCAAAGTTGGTTGGGGAGCCGGCGTCGGCTGAGGAGTTGGCGTGGCTGCAGGAGCTGATTCTGCCTTGGGCGCGGGCGCCGCGGTAGACGCGGGTGCTGCGGTGGTTTGAGGAGCCGGCGTGGGCTCCGGATCCGACTCGTGCAGCTCGATGCGGTAGGTCCCGGTGGCGTTACTGTCAAACCCTCTGACTTCCACGTAGTAAATCCCGGAGGACGGGGCGGCCCACTCCAGCCAGGGCTCACCATCTCCTCCCGAATCGTCGTCCTCGGCGATGAATCGGCCATCGGAGTCTAAGAGGGTTAGTATCGTGTCGAGGTTGGCGCCGTGGCGGACCCTTATGGCGTAGTAGTAGCCACTTTGCGCCCTGAATGAAAATAGGTCGACGTCGCCCCCGTGTTCGATGTCGCCGTTCAGCCTGTCGCCCACCTGAATACGGGTGGCGCCGGTGATGTCGTCGGCGTGGTCGTCCGCAGCCCGTGGGGCGGCTGGCGCTGGACGTTGTTCGACCACCGGTTCCTCTTCCTCCCCCGAAGTGAACTCCAGTACAGCCGATCGATTGAGGCGGAACTCCTCCTCCTCAACCGGCAACGTCACGGTTACCAGGGAGCCGTCGAGGTCAATGGAAGGTTCTAATCCCCGCTCTTCCAGATCGTCATCGATGTCCCGCTCTGCGTCCGAGGCAGTCTCCTCGTCCCGAAATGCGAATATGAAGACGGCGACGAGTTCTCCGGACTCCGCACGCACTCCTCTCGCCCACCTCCTGCACCCGCGGTAGTCGCAGTTCTCCTCCACGCTGTATGCCAACGCATCGCCGAGAGAGTCGACAATCTCAGAAACATCGTCTTCCTGCTCTATCGACCTCGTAGCGCCGATGAAGGCGTCGATGGAGTCCTCCACGCGCTCACCCTCTCCGAAGATGATGGTGTCTTCCGCCGCGAGCGCCACGGCGGCATCGCTTCTTCGATCAACCCAAATCTCTATGTCGCGGTATACGTCGTCCCTGTAGCCGGCGTCGTCGAGAGCATCGGCCACATCCTCGGTCGAGAATATGCCCTGCA
This sequence comes from Dehalococcoidia bacterium, assembly GCA_965219065.1. GTDB lineage: Bacteria > Chloroflexota > Dehalococcoidia > Lucifugimonadales > Lucifugimonadaceae. The sequence continues at coordinate 3,584,244 of OZ244715.1, read as the reverse complement.
GCACCGTCAGTGCATCTGCGTTGTCCAGATCCGACAGGAGGAGGGCGTCGATGTCGTCCAGGTCTATACCCCACTCGTATAGCTGATCCGTATCGAACTGTGTGGCGATCTGGTCCTCCAGATCGTCCAACCGTTCGTCGCGTACCTCCTCCAGGTCCAGCAGAGTGAAGGTGTCAGCATTGCGCGGGAGTACTTGGAGCAGGGAGTCGACCGAATGGGCCTCATCTCCTCCACTCCACGGCGCCACAAGCGCGATTACAACGCCGACGGCGAGCAGGACCAGGACGGCTGCGCCGCCAACAAACCACCTCATCGCGGTCCTACTCATTCTCCGTCCTCAGACAGCCGGTCCGACCTCTGGAACTACCTCCAGAGGTAAGACGTGATATCAAGTTCATCCTCGTCCGCGGTTGCCGTGATTACGACGAACCGGCTATCTACGGCCACCTTGTTTTGGCGCTCCCATTGAGCCATCCGGTAAATTTCTTCACCGCGCTTTACTATCTTCATCTGGCGCCGACAGTAATAGTGATCGGTTCCGAAGAGTCCCTGGTCCAGCGAAAGAAGATTACCCCATCCTGAGTGACAGCTGAAGTCTCGTAGTTGACGTTCACCACGATTTCAACCGTCCCCGTCTCCTTGGCCAGTAATTTCCATGATGCAGCCTTGCCGAATACGTTGAAGTCGACGGCTAATTCGGATTGCAACTCCAATATAGGCTCAAATCCGCCGCTCAGGCTGTATTGTGGAAGTCCGCCCTTTCCAGTCGCTACCGCTGTTATGATCACCTCGTCGCCAACTGAAGGCGAAGACGGCTGAACCTGTACGTCTATCTCGAACAGATCTGCCGGGTCCTTTTGCGCTTCGGTCAAATAGGTCGCGGTGTTGGGTGACGCTTCCAGCGCATACACGCGGTGATCGTACGATCCCACGTACACCACGTCCCCGGACACCTCCGGCGATGACCACACCTCATCGCCTGTCTCGTAGCTCCAAATCAGGTCTCCGGTTGACCTGTCCAGCGCATACACGCGGTAGTCCTCCGATCCCACGTACACCACGCCCCTAGACACCTCCGGCGATGAGACCTCCCCGCGCGTCTCGTAGCTCCAAATCAGGTCTCCGGTTGACGCATCCAGCGCATACACGTGGTTGTCGGACGATCCCACGTACACCACGCCCCCGGAAACGGCCGGCGAGGAGCCAACCGCAGAGCCCGTCTCGTAGCTCCAAATCAGGTCCCCGGTTGACGCGTCCAGCGCATACACGCGGTTGTCGTCCGATCCCGCGTACACCACGCCCCCGGAAACGGCCGGCGAAGAGTACAGCCTATCGCCCGTCCCGTAGCTCCAAATCAGGTCTCCGGTTGACGCGTCCAACGCATAAAGCCGGCCGTCGCCCACGTACACCACGCCCCCGGCAACGGTCGGCGAGGAGAGCACCCTGTAGTCCGTCTCGTAGCGCCATATCCGCTCTCCGGTTGACGCGTCCAACGCATACACGCGGCGGTCCACCGATCCCACGTACACCACGCCCCCGGCAACGGCCGGCGAGGAGAACACCGAGGCGCCCGTCTCGTAGCTCCAAATCAGGTCTCCGGTTGACGCGCCCAGCGCATACACGCGGTTGTCCCACGATCCCACGTACACCACGCCCCCGGAAACGGCCGGCGAGGAGGACACCACACCGCCCGTCTCGTAGCTCCAAATCAGGTCTCCGGTTGACGCGTCCAGCGCATACAGATGGTCCCACGATCCCACGTACACCACGCCCCCGGCAACGGCCGGCGAAGAGTACACCTCACCGCCCGTCTGGTAGCTCCAGAGCGCCGGCGGAGGCGAGGGACCGGCCTGAGGCGCCGACTCGTACAACTCAACGCGGTAGGTACCGGTGGCCCCGACTTTAGCCGCCGAGACCGCGATGTAGTAAACGCCGGAGGACGGAGCGGTCCACTCCAGCCAGGGCTCGCCATCGCCCCCCGAATCGATGTCCTCAGTGAGGTAACGCCCTTCGGCGTCGTAAAGGACCAGGAACGTGTCGGGGTGGGTACCGTGCCTGACCCTTATGGTGTAGCGGTGGTCCTTCTGCGTCCTGAATGAGAATAGGTCGATGTCGTCTCCATGTGTAATATCACCGCCAAGGTTTTCGCCCACGGACATACGGGTCGCACCGGAGATGTCATCGGCGTGGTCGTCCTCATCCGGTGCGGGGGCCAAAGTTGGTTGGGGAGTCGGCGTAGGCTGAGGAGGTGCAGGCGTTGGCGTGGGCTGGGGAGTCGGCGTCGGCTGAGGAGTTGCAGGCGTTGGCGTGGGCTGGGGAGTTGGCGTGGCTGCAGGAGCTGATTCTGCCTTGGGCGCGGGTGCTGCCGTGGTTTGAGGAGCCGGCGTGGGCTCCGGATCCGACTCGTCCATCTCGATGCGGTAGGTCCCGGTGGCGTCACTGTCAAACCCTCTGACCTCCACGTAGTAAATGCCGGAGGACGGGGCGGCCCACTCCAGCCAGGGTTCGCCGTCCCCTCCCGAATCGTCGTCTTCGGTGATGGATCGGCCGTCGGAGTCCAAGAGGGTTAGTATCGTGTCGGGGTTGGTGCCGTGCCGGACCCTGATGGTGTAGTTGTACCCACTTTGCGCCCTGAATGAAAAGAGGTCGACATCGCCCTCGTGTTCGATGTCGCCGTTCAGCCCGTCGCCCTCTGAGATACGGGTCGCACCAGAGATGCCGTCTGCGTGGTCGTCCGCAGCCCGTGCGGGTACCGTCGTAGGCGCGGGGGCTAGCGTGGGCTGAGGAGCTGGCGTGGGTTCCGGATCCGACTCGCCCATTTCGATGCGGTAGGTACCAATATCGCCGCCGGCAAACCCTCTAACCTCCACATAGTAGATGGCGGAGGACGGAGCGGCCCACTCCAGCCAGGGCTCACCATCCCCTCCCGAATCGTCGTCCTCGGTGATGAATCGGCCGTCGGAGTCCAAGAGGGTTAGTATCGTGTCGGGGTTGGTACCGTGGCGGACCCTTATGGTGTAGTAGTAGCCACTCCGCGCCCTGAATGAAAAGAGGTCGACATCGCCCTCGTGCTCGATGTCGCCGTTCAGCCTGTCGCCCACCTGGATACGGGTCGCACCGGCGAAGTCGTCAGCGTGGTCGTCCGCAGCCCGTGGGGCGGCTGGCGCAGGACGTGGTTCGACCGCCGGTTCCTCTTCCTCCCCCGAAATGAACTCCAGTACAGCCGATCGATTGAGGCGGAACTCCTCCTCCTCAACCGGCAACGTCACGGTTACCAGGGAGCCGTCGAGGTCAATGGAAGGTTCTAATCCCCGCTCTTCCAGGTCGTCATCAATGTCCCGCTCTGCGTCCGAGGCTGTCTCCTCGTCCCGAAATGCGAATATGAAGACGGCGACGAGTTCTCCGGACTCCACACCCACTCCTCTCGCCCACCTCCTGCACCCGCGGTAGTCGCAGTTCTCCGCCACGCTGTATGCCAGCGCATCGCCGAGAGAGTCGACTATCTCAGAAACATCGTCTTCCTGCTCTATCGACCGTGTGGCGCCAATAAAGGCGTCGACAGAGTCCTCCACGCGCTCACCCTCTCCGACGACGAGGGTGTCTTCTGCCACGAGCGCAACGGCAGTGTCGCTCCTTCGCTCAACCCAAATCTCTATGTCGCGGTACACGTCGTCCCTGTAGCCGGCGTCGTCGAGAGCATCGGCCACATCCTCGGTCGAGAATATGCCCTGCAGTACCGTCAGTGCATCTGCGTTGTCCAGATCGGACAGGAGGAGGGCGTCGATGTCGTCCAGGTCGATACCCCACTCGTACAGCCGATCCGAATCAAACAGCGCGGCAACCTGGACCTCCAGCTCGTCCAGCCGTTCATCGCGCACCGCCTCCAGGTCCAGCAGGGTGAAGGTGTCAGCATTGCGCGGGAGCAGTTGGAGCAGGGAGTCGACCGAACGGGCCTCATCTCCATCACCCCACGGCGCCACAAGCGCGATTACAACGCCGACGGCGAGCAGCGCCAAGACGGCTGCGCCGCCAACAAACCACCTCATCGCGGTCCTTCTCTCCAATCTCAGCTTGCCTGCCGGATTTCTGGAGTTACCTCAAGAGCTCTGACGTGATATCCAACTCATCCTCGTCTGCGATTGCGGTAATTACGACGAATTGGCCGTCTGTGGCGACCTCTCCGTCCAAGGTATCCGCGAGAAAGTCATCTATGTCCGGCAACTCCGCTTCCGCGGTCCGTTCGTTTCGGAACAGGAAAGCCAATGTGACATTGACCGACCAAGACTCTTCGCCCCTCGTCACGGCCGCGCTTGCAGCCTCGCACCCGCGAATGCCTAGCGGCAGGTCGCAGTCTTCTTCGGCCGTGACTAACCAGCCGTCTCCAACTTTCTGCAGCGCGCGACCAAGATCGGTGTCATCGTCATCGAGTAGGAAGCCCGATCCGCGGCTGTGGGACTTGAGTAAATTCTTTACGGCCTCTTCGCCTCCCAAGAGTACGTAACCGTCCTTCTCCAAGAACGCGGCCGAATCCACGAATCCGTATCCGTACGACCACATTTCGTATCCACGATACTCCCCATCCTCGTAGTCTTGGTCGTCGAGATCATCCCTGATCTGAGCGAAGTCGAAATCCCCCTCCAGGATCCATACGATTCCGTCGTTTCCGTAAGCTTGGACTATGGTACCGATGTCGTCGAGGAACATGCCGAACTCCTCGAGATCGTCCTCCCAGGCGTCTTCGAATCGATCCGCTTCACTTGAAGGAATGTCTCCATCCAAAATGGTTTCCACGTCCCAAACCACTACGCGTGTCGCGTCGTCCGGAATCAAATTCAACGCGCCCCCCGTTGAGGAGTTGCACCCAGCGGCAGACGAGACGACAACAATCGACATCAGCAGAAGCGTGATTGCGAAGCCCGCAGTTACATGGCCGCTCTCTGTCGGCGTTCCACGGATAACTTTCAAATTCATCCCCTGTCCTCCTGGTTTATGTGTCACACGGGACCAATGTCTTCGTGTAGGCAGGTGGATGGCGAACGAACTGCTCGGCTCCACTGGAGTGATCAATTGTGCTATACAAAATGCATATTGCAAGGTATTCGGACCCGGCGGCGTTTTTGCCGTAGTTAGGATGCCGTTCATGATTGCAGTAACTGTTTGGGACTTTGCGCGGGCCTGGGGTTTGCTCGGTACAAGTAGAAATAGGTCTGCGAAAGACAGGTGGACGCCGGATCTCCGGAGACCCATCGCGGGGAGGCCCACAACGCGGCGCCGATTCACGCTGGGTGATTCGCCGGCCACTCAGGACTTCAAAAGAATCATAACCACCTTCAGCGCCGCGCCAGCGTCCACGCCCAGAACCGACAAGAATCCCGCTTTGGCTAGAAGATTCCCGGGTACATCTATCCGCCGCTTTCTGGCAAATTAGGAGCAACAGTGGCGTCGGCACATCAGGGCGTTTCCTCCGAACCGTCTCCGTTTTCCTCCTCGTTGGGGGATCCCAGGCGTTTGAGGCCCTCGGATAATACGATGAGCACGCATCCGAACGAGAGCGGAGTAGTCATCCGCTGTAGGAAAACCCAAAATCCGTCGCGCTGCGCGTCCACACCGGCCCAGATGGCCACCATCAAGCCGACCACTATGACAAGCCCGGCCAGAACGCGTCCTACGAACACGCTATCTACGTTGGCTTTTATTTCCACTTTCGCCTCCAAATTTGAGTATGTCGCTTCTAGCCCGCACTCGATCCCCGTCGAAGCCGCAGCCGCGTCTCCGCCCGTACTACTGCGCGTCAATCGTCGAACAGTAACGCCAATAGTCGTAGAAAAGGCGAAGCACAGGTTGTCAGCCAATCACTGACGGATAGCCCGGAACACAGTCCAAAATGCGGCGCTCTCCCGATTACCGATTTCGTCGGCCGCAAGCGCAATCATGTTCGTCTCAGCCATGGTTAGCCATGACCGCCACGAAGACCCGCGCGTGGTCGTGTTTTTGCTCCTTGCGCGAGGCTTCAAATTACCACACTGGGTAACTCCGTGGAAGGTCTAGGGCTAATCGGCAGTTACGCGCTCCAAGTCACGGCTGCGGCCAGTTGCAGGGCTGCCAGGGAGTATAGGCTCCTGCGGTCATAGCGGGTTGCGGCTCTGCGCCACTGCTTGAGTCTGTTGAATGCCCGTCCAATCAGGTTGGCCAACCCGAACTAAATTAATCCGAATTTTCACTGGGAGGTCCCAACAAAAGGAGGGCGAAAGCTGTCCAGACCACGCCGACTTAGGTCCCCTAAGCCGCTGGCCGACCATTCTTCGCGGTAGACAGTACCAGTACCGCTCGCCCTTTGACATCTCCCTTCGCCGGATCTCCTTGCTGGGGCACACTTGGTGCTTGTTGGTCCATAACTGCTTCCGGTGAGGCACGGGGAGGGACTGAGACAGGCCCATCGGGGTTTACTCGTTCCTGAGCGCTTCAAGTTCAGCCTCGTCGAAGGGATTCTCTCCGTTTCGGAGACTCGCGATCCAGCGCTCGCGGGCGGGGGCGTATTTTTCGTAGAGGTTGCTCGGTTGAGTGCCCAACCAATCCAGGAACCTGGTGAAGTCATCCACTGCCTGCTCGTAGTCTCCCAGCAGGGCGTGAACCAGTCCCCGGCTGTCATACGCCTGGAAAGTGTTAGGGTCGATGTCGAGGGCGCCATCGCAATGTTGTAAGGCTTCGGCCGCGCGGCCCGTCAGACTCAAGGACCAGCACAGATTGTTGAGCGCCCCTGCGTTGTCCGGATCGAACGCAACGGCCATTTCGAAGTCTTCTATCGCAAGACCGATCTCTCCCTCACTGAAACGGTCGATTCCCCTGATGTCGTATGCACGTCCAACAAGGGCGTCAGGCCCCATGGTCCTCTCAAGACCAGGGTCTAGCTCGAAGGCTTTGTCGAGATCTTCAATTGCCAAGTCGAATACTTGTAACGCGGCAACGGAAGCCCCCCGATAGTAGTAGGTAATGGCGTCTGTCGGATCACGCGTAACGGCTTTGTCAAAGTCCTCAGCCGCGCTTGCGTACTCACCGAGCAGGAAGTAGGCAAGTCCCCTTCGTCTATAGGCAAGGGCATTGTCAGCATCAGTCTCTATGGCCTTGTCAAGGGACTCAATCGCCCTCCGGTACTCGACCGGGTCGCTGCCGGCCGGAGGGACTTCTACGAGTTGTTCACCATTCACCTTTTGAGCGGGTGTTTTGGTTGAATCGGAGCTTGATTGTTCAGCCGTGGGAATCGGCGTCGGTGGAGTTGAGGGCGTAACAGTCGGCACAGAAGTCGCGACCGCGGTGGCCGTGGCTGTAGGCATAACGGTAGGCACGGCGGCGACCGGCGTTTTGGTGGCATCATCACCCACCTGCGCTGGCGTAGTCGTCGTCGGCGGGCGAGGGGCAGGGGTCGCGGTAACATCAGCAGTCGTCGTCGCTGCGGCCGTGGGTGTCGACATAGCCGGTTCCGGGTCGCCGCAAGCCGCCGCGCCCATCACCACCAACAGCGTCAGAAGGACCGAAAAACACATCGGCCACCATTTAGCCACGGCGCGCTCTCCCATTACCGAGCGCGCATCCTGTCGCCCATTCCGCCCGGCTGCAACTCTGGCGATGTCGGTATCGCTTCCCCGCAGAACCTCATCCGGTGTTCCTTGGTCAACTGTCATGGCCTTCATCGAATTGGCGACCCTCCAACAATCCAGTATGCAAATGGCAGCGTCGCTGTAGGGGCTACGTCAACGGTTGTGTAAACGTGATCACGCGGCGACCGTCCCTACAGTTGTCTCGATTGCGATGCCATCCAGGTATTTGGCGCCGTGGTAGACGACGCGGTGGGGTTTGGGAACGTCCGGGGCGATCCTGGCGCCCTGCGACAGCCGACGTCAGTCAATCGGCGTAACTGACTGCTCCTCCAAGTCATGCGTGCAATTTACGCCAAAATTGAAAATTCAAAAAGGGGGGGCACATTGCCCGGGAACATGGAGGGCGCCGGGCGGAAACGCGGAAGGCATTAAACCAGGGCCCCCAACTCCGCCAATACCGGTCGAGTTCAAGTTTGCCACGACTACAAATCGGGAAGTTTAACGTCCACTATTGACTGCAAAGACGATCCTGCGCCGACCTCCGGTACCGTGTCTTCAATGGCGATTCCATCTGCGTATTTGACTTCGAGGTAGACGCCCGCCGTCAGATGGATTGCGTGTAGCTTGCGGAACCCTTGCTCCGCCACCGATAGCATCTTCCAGAAACCGGCTATCGGCCGGTTGACCTTCCTGGGGCGCTTGGCCGCATCAGTGCGAAACGCAGAGCCCATCAGATCCCCGGGTAACCGTAACCGACCACCACCCGCGGGCAGTTGTGTCCACGGGTACGCATGCCCCTGAGCGCCTCCGACCAACTCGGTTCGACTCATTTCAGTCAGAGGCGCTGACCACCCTCCTACGCCGGTATCTCGCCCGTTAGTACCCTTATAGCCGGGGTTAACGTATGAACCCACAGTGGCGCGTCGGCCGACACCAACTAATAGCTGGCTCACCCGGCGACTTCAGGACCGCATCGTTAGCTGCAGACGGGAATATCCAACGCGGGTCCCTGGAGTTTGTCCATAATCGAAGCTGGGACGCACCCGGTCAGGTCATTCCCGCCAATCCACAAAAACCTCAATCCGCTCAAATTACCCAACTCCGACGGTATCGCTCCGGTCAGTTGGTTCCCGCTGAGGTTCAGGATAGCCAACTCATTCAGATCGCCCAGCCACGCCGGTATCTCACCTTTCAGTATGTTGTAGCTCAGGGACAGGTTCTGCAGCTTGCTCAGGCTGCCCAACTCCGACGGTATGAAGCCGGTCAATTGGTTGCCGCTGAGGTTCAAAAGTGTAAGTTCGCTGAGTTGGCCGAGTTCAGGTGGTATTGGACCCGTCAACGCGTTGTCGGTGAGGTCAAGCCTCTCCAGCTCGCTCAAGTCGCCAAGTTCCGCTGGTACCGCTCCGGTCAACTCATTGTCGCCTAGGTTGAGGCGCCTCAGCTTGTCCAATTCGCCCATTTCCGGCGGTATCTCTCCGATGAGCCGGTTCCCGCTGAGGTCTAGCCAATAGAGCCCTCCTATGGCGTATCCTGTTCCGGGTAACTTTTCTGCCAGCGTTGACAGCTCGCGCGGTATCTTTCCGGTCAATTCATTATCGTTGAGCAGCAACTCTCCCAACAGTCTCAAGGAGTCTAGCCTAGGCGGTATCTCGCCAGTCAGCTGATTCCTTTGGAGGTGCAGCTTGCGCAGGTTAGCCAGACGGCTCAATCTAAAAGGAATCTCCCCAGTCAAATGATTGTCACTGAGGTTCAGATCCTTTAGCCCATATAGACCCGCCGGGAGGTTACCCAACTCCGATGGAATTACTCCGGTCAACTCATTATGGCTTAGATTCAACCAATCCAGCTCGGGCAAGTTGCCCAGTTCAGGGGGTATCTCCCCGGTCAACTGATTGCCACTGAGGTTCAGATCCTTTAGCCAGTCCATGTCGCCCAATTCTGGCGGTAACTCTCCGGTCAACTGATTGCCGCTGAGGTTCAGAGCCTCTAGTTGGTCCATGCCACCCAATTCTGGCGGTAACTCTCCGGTCAACTGATTGCCGCTGACGTTCAAACCCTTCAGCTGAATCAACCCGCCTAGCTCAGGCGGTATAGGCCCGGTCAGCAGGTTCTTGCTCAGGTCAAGCCCGTAGGCCGATCCAAAACCCGTGTGCGATGGCGCGATTAGATAATCAACAAGGAACCCTACAAAATGGTGGCGTTCCCTTTTCAATCCCACGAGGCCACGCAGTTCCGGCGGTATCTCTCCCGTCAATTGGTTGCCTCGGAGGATCAATTCTCTCAAACGTCTCAGGTTGCCCAGTTCTGGCGGTATTTCACCGGTCAGGGAATTCCACGGCAGTCGCAGCGATTGCAGGTTCGCCAGACTGCCCAACTCCGGCGGTATCGCTCCTGTCAACTTGTTGCGGTCGAGCAGCAACTCTCTCAATTCGCTCGTATTGCCCAATTCAGCGGGTATCTCGCCGGTCAGTTCATTTCCGTCCAAATGCAGCACTTCCAATTTGTCGAGGCCGCCCAACTCAGGCGGTATTTCACCGGTCAACTTGTTTTGCGAGAGGCCGAGAATCCGCAAGTTGTCAAGTTCGGCAAGCTCTGGAGGTATTTCGCCCGCTAGATTGTTCGAGCGCAGATCGAGCACGCGGAGATGTTCCAGTTTGGCGAGTTCGGGGGGAATGTGGCCACTCAATTCTCGCCCACTAAGATCCAGACGAACCACGCGACCAGTTTCATCGACGGTCACGCCGACCCATTCATTGAGAGGTAGTTCGCTCAGCCAGTTCTTGTCGCCCGGATCTGTAAGCTCGCCCCAACCCAGTGGCCTAAACCAGTTCGCCCCGTCAGTCGCGTGGTGAAGCGCCACCAAGGCCTCTCTGTCGACCGATGCGCCGCGTTCGTCACGAACCACGTCGGGCACGCTTTGCTGCCGGGTTGGATCGCACCACTCCACTCCGGTATGACGCTTCAAGCGGTCGCGCAACACAGCGGACACGCAGCCATTCAACTCTGGATTCCCCGCTAGCAGCAATTCCTCCAATTCTTCAAGGTTGCCCAGTTCCGGCGGCAACTCCCCGCTCAAACCGTTCGATGTCAGCATCAAATGCGTCACGCGTCCGCTGTCGGGATTGACCACGACGCCGTGCCAACCTCGCATAGTAAGTTCACTATCCCAATTCTCGCTCCCTTCCCAGTCAGGCCCTCCAGTTGAGTCGTACAGAGCTTTCAGCGCGGCCCGCTCACCCCGTGATTCGTTCTTGGGAGGAGGAGGCCAAATTCCCAAGTGCCAGTCAGCAGATATTAAACCTCCGCAAAGATAGTCTAACTGTTGCAGAAAATCAAACTGATCGTATATCTCAAAGATCTCCAGGGATGGCGCCATATAACTACACATCTTGTGGTCGGCGTCATACAGCGGCAAAAGGCCATCGTGATAATATGTAGTTCCATCAATATTCACAGCGCCCATGCTCCTGCCATTTCGTCGGGCGGTAGTCTGTTCGGCTTTGAGGCCCAACGCACGCATGGCTGAAACGGTGACGCTCGTAGAAATCCAGCGGTCCGCCTGTCTTACTAATAAGACGTGCCCTGGCTCGGGCGCATATGGCGTCTGCGAATATGGCCGGTAATAGTCTGCAAAGTCATCGTCGGTCCCGGGGCGATGACGCATGACTTCGTCAATGTGGTCGAACCATCTCCCGGCAGCCTCCATCTGGCTCCCCGCATCACCGACGATCTCATAAACCATGGTTGGAAAGCTCTTGTGGTCCCCGTCTGGCAGCTTGACCTGGGACATGAATGAAACGTAATTCCAGGCGAAAGATGAGCTGAGACGAGACCCCTCTTCATAAGGTCTACGGTCGTACAGCAGTTCAAATTCGTCGGCGTCATTTTCCATGAAGCCGCGTATCAGGATCCCTTCGCCGTCTGACTTCGCGAGATAAGCGAAAGTCTTCAACGCCTCCCTGTGAAAATGACCCCGATCATAAATGATGGAACGGTAATTCTCACGAAGTGCTCCCTCATAACTCTTCCCATAGCAGGAGGTGCATAGGCCTTCGTAAATGCCCAGATCGTCCAGGATTCTGTCCAGGCTGTCCACCTCCCAGTTGATTACGTGTTTTCCATCAGTTTTCTTCTCCACGTCGATCGCCAGCATCAGCAGCGGGACCGCCTGCACCGACGCGAACTTGACAGAACGCGGCCAGTTATCCGGACCGTAGTTGCCGGCCAGGAAACTCTCGTTGCTGAAGAGCCGGCTATCGGCCCACTCCAACACTTCGATCTCCTCATCGCTCAACCCGTCCGTCGCGAAGTCCAATTTCGCAGGCAACGCCAATACAGCGTCCACAACCAACTGAGATAGGCCTGCCAGTTCGGGACGCACTGTTGGTTGCGGTGTCGGAGTATGGGTCGGCGTCGGAGGCACGGGGGTCTCCGTTGGCGTCGCGGTTGGTTCGGGCGGGAACGTCGCAGTGGGCGCCGGAGTGGGAGCGAAGCTGGCCGTCGGAACCGGGGTCTCCGGCGTCGACGTTGCTGTTGCCGAAGGAACCTCGGTTGGCGTAACCGTCGGTGTCGGGCTGTGTGTCGGAGGGGGCGAAGGTTCAGGTACCGGCGCGGGCGTTTCCTTGACAACCTTCTCCGAAACCGTAGGAGTCATCGTCGCGTTCGGCGCGCCGGGCGGCTCTGAAGTAGCCGTAACCGCTTGTGCAAAAGCCTGACTTGGTGTGACGGTCTCTGTCGGGGTCGCCAAAAGCCTCGTAGAGACCGGGACCGCGGGAGCCAGTGTCGTCGCAGCCGCGGACGTCGGCGGCACGCTGGTTGGCGCTGAAGTCACCGTAACTGTAACCGAGGATCCGGTCGTGCAGCCAAGCGCAACAAACGCCGCGATCATGACGACCAGGGCGGCGACCCCGGCAGAACCAACATTCGATCCCTTAGGCGCCAAAGCGTTCAGTCCGATTCATCAAGACATCCAACGGGAATATACACCTTCTCGCCATCCCCTAACCGTCGAAGTCCAGAAGAAAGTCCGGCTGGGTAACCAGGGAGAATGTCCAACCAGGCTGGCGGTCATGGCATCACGCCGCGATATAGCGGATCCCAAGCTGTTGCCTCTCGTGTCCGGCCTGATAGCTAGCAGAGTGCTTGAGACCCAGGCTCCTGTACATACCCAAATCCCCAGCGATTGCCCGAACGGAGGGGCCTCGGAGCCTGATCCGAAGGACAGACTCCTACCAGGAACCCTGCTTGAATCTGGTTCCCTGAGTCTGAAGCTGCTACCCTCAACCCGTCCAAAATCGGGCGCGCGCTCCAGGGGCGAAGATTCCGATGAAAACGAAATCAGGAATAAGTATCAGATTGCAAAAATTCCGGATTGGTCTGATTTTCGCCGCGTCGGCGATCGTCTCGGTCGGGTTGTCCGCTTGCGGCGGGGAACAAATCGTGGAGGTTGAGAAAGAAGTTACTCGCGAAGTAGAAGTGCAGGTGCCCGTGCGGGTCGCAGTGGAGAAGGAGGTTACTCGCGAAGTAGAAGTGCAGGTCCCCGTGCGGGTCGCAGTGGAGAAGGAGGTTACTCGCGAAGTAGAAGTGCAGGTGCCTGTGCGGGTTGAAGTGGAAAAAGAGGTTACCCGTGAAGTGGAAGTACAGGTACCCGTGGAGGTTAAGAAGGAAGTAACCATTGAGGTCACAGTGGAAGTACCGGTGGAAGTTGTGAAAGAAGTCGTACGGACGGTCGAGGTCGTGAAGCCTGTGGTGGTGGAGGTGATCAAGGAGGTTGAGGTCGAAAAGGTCGTCGAAAAAGAGGTTGAGGTAACTCGGGAGGTTGTGAAAGAGGTGGTTAAGGAAGTAGAGAAGGAAGTTCGAGTCGAGGTGGTGGTCACCGCCGCTCCGGTCCCGGCTCCAACCGCCGCTGAGGCAGCCACGGTTGCGCCAGAGGAGGAGCAAGTGGTCGAGGGACCGCAGGTCGACGTGCCCAACAGGGGATATAACTTAGTGGGCAGTGCGAACGCTCCTATCACGATGTTCGACTTTTCAGACTTCACCTGACCGCACTGTGGGACTTGGCACCGCGGCGCGGCTGCCCGGATACGTGAGACGTTCGTCGAAGATGGGTTAGTGAGGATGATCTACTTCCACTTCCCGATTCTGACTCCAGTGGCGAAGACGGCTGCGGAGTATGCCGAATGCGCGGGTGAACAGGGATCGGAACATTTCTGGGACTACGTGGATGGAGTATATCGCGGCCAGCGCGGTCTTTCGAAACAATCGTTAAGCGACTTGGCGGCGACGTTGGATATCGACGGCGACGCGATGGACCAATGCGTGGCGTCAGGTAGGCACACGGCGACGTGGGAAAGCGATCTAGCGTATGGACGGTCGCTGGGAGTAAGAGGGACGCCGACCATCTTTGTCGCCTATGTCGACGCAAATGGCGAGGAAGTGCGATTGCAGTTCATAGGTGCGGTGGATTTTGACAGCATGTCGGAGATTCTGGATTCGATCTCGAGGGAGATCAGGCAAAGAACATAGCCTCCAACCTGATATCGGCGCCAGCTCGGATTCCACCCGCCCAGCACATATTCGGTGGGAAAATGCATACCCGGATACACTCGGCTCCTCCCCTCCCCTCCACTAGCCGACACCGGACCATTGATGCCTCTAAAGTCTTGGGTAAGGCTTGTTGCATTCGGGACTTCTGATAACGCGATGGTCCCGCTGTCCGTGTACTCGATCTTCCAAGTCGACCAGAGTTCGATATAAGGCGTACTCGCGCCCACTCTTCCAAGTAATCACGCACGGCCCTGGCCATGAACTCAGGCCCGTTGTCCTGCCCCGGCCACCGGAAACTGGTCCAGCCAGAATCTTAGTACGCCGGATCAGCGAATGGGGGACAGATGTCCAGACGGCACTAAACCCCAGAGTACGTGATAAGGAAGGGCAGGCCGAGGTGGCGATAGCCGAGGGCTGTACGGTCGCCGTAGCCGCACGCCTGACAGGGGTAACGGAGCGGACCTACTACACATGGCGGGCTGAGTACTGGGGCTGAGGTTCAACCAGGTGCGGCGCCCAAAGCAGCTCGAAGTTGAACGCACGTTTCAAGAGAGCCGTCGCAGACCTAACGCTCTACAACCAGATCCTCAATGAGGCTGCGAGGGGAAACCCCTAAGTGCCCGTCTCAGAAGTCCAGTATGCCGGGTCCCGTGTTCCATCGCTGAACGAAAATGTGCAGCGTGTATCAATCACTTTAACCTTACATAAGTCGGAATCCGGACTCCCCGACGCGGCACAAATCAAGTGTCGGGACTCTTGAGGCAGGCGCCTAACCCGTCCCGTCGCCGGCAGTGTGTCGACCCTGTCAGGAAGAACCTCGATGTCCCAGAGCGACGCGCCTGTGGGTTTTCGTTCATGCCAGGTCCAAGCAACGCTACAATCCGGTGCCCGACAGTTGCAAGCGGGTCCTGACCGAGGACATCGTGGAATTGGCGAGCAGGCACGGCCAACGCAGGATCACGGCATTGCTCAGGGAGCGCTGGTGAGCGGTGAACCATAAGCGGATCGAGAGGACCTAGTGACGGGAGAGGCTAAAGGTACCCGAAAGACAGCCGAAGCGTCCGTGGCTGTGGCTCAACGATGATTCGTGCGTCCGTCTATGGCCGCGCAGGCCCTATCATGTGTGGGCTTACGACTTCGTATCCGTCAGAACAAATGACGGCAGAGGCGTCAAACGGCTGACTGTCGTAGACAAATACGCATGGGAGTGCCTGGCGATAAGGGCGGGCGGAGCAATTGGGTCCTCGGATGTGATAGAGACACTGGCCGAGTTGATGACCGCAAGGGGTGTTCCCATGCGTATTCGCTCGGACGACGGACCGGAGTTTACCGCAAGGGCTGTCTAGGAATAGCTGGCCAATGTGGGGGCGAAGACCCAGGACATCGAGCCCGGCCCTCCATGGACGAATGGCTACATATTGAGCTTCAACGGCAAGCTCCGGGGTGAGCTTATAGACAGGGAGATTTCAACACGCTGATGGAGGTGAAAGCATTGACTGCCCAGTTCAGGCTGACTCTCAACCGTATCCGGCCGTACAACCCCCTCGGCTATCGGTCTCCTGTTCACGAGACCATCCTGCCTACAGAAACCATGCCGACGATGGTTGGCCTAACTTGGCAAGTGGCAAAAAGACTGGGGCAGGTCACTGGTCACCCATTCACATTGAGACAATGTACCGAAACATTCGTAGTACAGTACACGTAGGCCCACCACTGCGCACGGTAGACAGTACATAGCCTTCAACCCATCTCTACGGCGTCCTTATCGGGTAAACGGCTGTTGTCGGGCATGGGGAAAGCGTAATAGACGACGGCGTAACCGGGCATGACGACGAACTTCTTTTAGAAGATCTCGATGAAGGACCGCGACTCAGAGAGCCTGCTTGTCATAGGTAAATCGCTCACGTACTTCCCGGAGGTCGCCGCGTAAGGCGTTCGAAGGACCGCAAGCTTTACACGGGCACGCAAGTTTCTCTTTTCTTTTTGCGCGAATGTAACATCGTATTTTGGCCGTCTTATACGCGATTGAGATTCATTGCTGGCGCAGGAGTGGATCGAGGCGGTCTCGCAGCCAATCGCCCAGGAAATTCATCGACAACACTACGAGGAAGATCGCTATGCCCGGGAAGGTTGACATCCACCAGGCGGTAGTCAGGTAATCCCTGCCATCGGCGACCATCCGGCCCCAGGAGGGGATGGGCGGCGGGATGCCCACACCCAGGAAACTGAGGGTCGATTCCGCCAATATAAGACTCCCAACATACAAACTTGCAATCACAATAAGGGTGTTGACGACACCGGGAAAGATGTGCCTAAAGAGGATTCTGAAGTGCGACGCGCCGGCGACTTTCGCTAGCGCAACATAATCTGACGTCTTGAGAGTGAGAGTCAATCCTCTGATCTGGCGGGCAAAGCCATCCCAACTGAAAAAGATCAACAAGCCCAATACCAACGTCGTGCTCGAACCGAAGACAGAGGCGGTGACCAGGGCGATCAACAGGAAGGGCATCGCAAGCGTGAGGTCCACCATGCGCATGATGACCTCGTCAGCATACCCACCCGCGTAGCCGGCCACCAAACCAAGCGTGGTGCCGACCACTCCTCCCACTCCCAGAACGATGGCTGCGACCATAATCGAGATTCTGGACCCGTGGATGATGCGGGTCAAAATGTCGCGGCCAACCCGGTCGGTCCCCAGAGGGTAGTTACTGATTCCACCTTCCAACCACACTGGCGGTGTGGCGCGGTCCCGTAGCTCTCCTCGTCTGGGATTATGGTCTGTCAACTGAGACGCGAATACCACGGCGATCATCACCATTGTCATGATGATCATAGGAATAATAGGCCAGTGCCGGAGTACGTATAGCGTCTTCGCTGCGGCTGTCATTGAGTATCCAGCTCCAGCTCAGACCTGCTCGCACCGCCAAGGATAGCGCCACTCATGTGTAACGAATTCTCGGGTCGATCACCACGTAAAGAACATCGACCAACAGGTTTGCTATCACAAATACCACCGTGGTGAACATCACGACTCCGACGATTACCGAGAAGTCGTTGTCAAGCGTGGCCTGGACCGCGAGGCGGCCGAGGCCCTGGCGTGCGAACACGATCTCAGTGACCGCCGTGCCCGTGATGAATCCGGCGAGGATGAGCCCCATGTGTGTGATCGGGGCGATCATTGCGTTGCGGATGGCGTGCTTCCAGACGACCCAAGTGGTGGACACGCCCTTGGCCCTGGCGAATTTGATGTACTCGGAGTCCAGCACGTCCAGCATTGACGACCGCACGAGGCGCATTGTCGACGCCGAGACCGCCCAGCCAAGCGTCAGAGATGGCAATACCAGTTGCTTGGGACTGCCCGCTCCAAAAGTTGGCAGCCACCCCAGGTATACCGCAAAGAAGAGTACGGACAGGATGCCCACCCAGAACCCTGGCAGCGCCTGGCCGGCCAAAGCGAACAGCCGACCCGCTAAATCCCATTTGGAGCCGCGCCTGACCGCCGTCAGCACTCCCATAGAGACCCCCAATAGGAGGGCCCAGCCAAATGCAGGCAACGCCAACTCCAGAGTGACCGGAATCCTGGCACGAATCACCTGCCAGGCGCTTATGCGCTCAACAAGTGACTCGCCAAAATCGCCCTTGAGAGCCTTAGAGGCCCAGACCAGATACTGGATGGGGATCGGCTTGTCTAACCCCATCTCCTTACCCCAAAGGTCGTAGTTTTCCTTTGTGGTGTATATGCCCTCTCCAAGATAAAGGTCGCGCGGGTCGCCCGCCGTACGAGAGAGGGCGAAGATGAAGACGCTGACCAGCACCAGCATCACGAACATATTTAGAAAGCGACGAACGATGAACCTTGCCATCGGGAATCCTGCCGAGTCTAGCTAGCCGCACACGGTCAGCAACTATTGCCGACACCTCAGCGACACCCGGTAATAAAGATCGGACGAGCGCCGGGGCGCTCGTCCGATCGATTACTAGGGCGCCAAACTTTGGTCCGGCCCTACCTCAACACTACCGTTTCCAGGCTGTTCGGTTCGGCTCTGCCGCTGCCGTAAGGTACCCATTCGGCTACGGTCGGAGCAACGGCGATCTGCGCACCCTGGGATGTGTAGATCGACGCGTGAAGCATCCAGTGCTGTACGAATTCCGTGATGGCTATGTTGTTCCGGACCCGTGTGTCGAAGTCTTGCTCTTCGAAGTTCTGGTAGGTGTACGCGATTATCTCATCCGGCACCTCATAGCCTCTCTGCCATCCGGTCGAAGGCTTGAGGAACTTGCCCTTCGGGTCGTCGTAGAACCCCGCCAACATGTGGAGCGTCCACGGCCTGTTGAACTCCCTGGATACCACCGCCGGCCGGCCGGCCGAATAGGGTGTGGTGTCGATAGTTACCGTCAGACCGACCTCTTCCCAGTACTGCGCGATCGCTTCCGCGAAGTCCAGAGGAGAAAGCGCAGTCCAGATATCGACGTCGAACCCGTCGGGATACCCCGCCTCAGCGAGGTACTGCCTGGCCATGTCGGGGTCGTAAGGAACGAACCAATCATCTTTCCTCTGTTCCCAAATCTCTGGGGTCGTGATCGGTCCGAAGCCACCGTACACCTCCGCCGGGAAGCCCGTACCGGCGAAGATCTGCTCGACTATTTCGTCCTTGTCTACTGCCATTGCCAAGGCCCAGCGGACCTTGCGGGCGGATTCCATGTCGTTGCCACCCTCATTGAAGTAGTCTCCGATCCATGGGTGTTCACTGTCGGGTTTGAACCCGGGCTGGCGCGGCCAGGGCTCGCCGGTGTCCGGATGGGTGGACGCCCAGTAGTTGCCGGCGAAGTCGATTGAGCGGTCTCCCGGCAGGCCCATATTCTGGACATACCCGCCGATCTCGGCAACCAGGTCCTTGATCAGTGCCTCGCTCACCCCTGTTGCTATATCGATCTCACCCGCTCTCAGCGCCGCCTCCAGCGTCGCTGACTCAGGCATGTCGATGTGTATGGCGCGCTCGACCTTGGCGAGTCCTTCAGATCGCCAATAGTCAGGGAATCGGTCCAGGATCGCTACGGCGCCGGTCTGCCACTCGTCCACGACAAACGGACCCGTTCCGGTGTCCGTGAGCTGGAACCTGTCAGGCCCCAACTCGTCGAATGCCCGCTTGCTAAGTATGGGCGGAGTGGTGAAGCCGTTATTGCTGAGCCATAACAGCCACTGCGGGTCCAGGCTCTTCAGGTTCAATACGGCTGTCCTGTCGTCTGTGGCTTCCCATCCGCCCATCCAACGGTTCAGCAAGGCGGCTCTAACGAACAGAGAACCCTCTCTGTTAGCGTCGTTGAAGCTCCACGCGACATCGTGGGCTGTCACCTCGCCCCAGCCGTTGTGAAAGGGAACTCCCTCACGAATGGTGAACGTAACTTTGCTGTTGTCAGGCGCGATCTCCCACCCGGTCGCCAGGCCCAGATCTGCGGGCTGTGCTATATGGGGCCAATCGGACCATGGCGCCCGCAGGAGCGTCTCGAACGGCCCGTATGCCATCATCTCGGCGGTCGCCAGGCCCAATCCACTATTCGATACCCTGAACACGGGCGGGAAAACGCCGGTCGCGTGACCAACTCTCAGCGTGCCGTGTGCGTCGACGGGAACCGGCGTGGGACCCACTGTAGGAGTGGCCACGACGATCTTGGGCACCACCACGGTCTGGACCACCTTCTCGGTACGAGTCACCGCCTTCTCCACAACCACCGTCTCCACCACCTTCTCGGTACGGGTCACCGGCTTCTCAACCACTACCGTCTCAACGACCCTCTCGGTGCGGGTCACCGGCCTCTCAACCACCACTGTTTCCACAACCTTGACAGTTTTGCCCTCGACGACCTTCTCGACGACGACGGTTACGATCACCTTCTCGATTTGGGTGACCTGTTTCTCAACGACGACGGTCTCGATCACCTTCTCGACTTGGGTGACTTGTTTCTCGACGACGACGGTCTGTACTTCTGTGACTGTCTCGGTCTCGCCTCCGCAGGCAATCCCCAAGGCCGCGAGACAGCCGCCCAAGGCCACGACTGTGATGAGTAAAGTGAACCGTTTAATACTGCGTCTGAACATCAATATCGCTCCTCTTGGCCTGTGTCTCGCCAAAATGTTCGCGCTGGGCCAGAGAACAGAACCTCTTAGGACCAGTGACTGCGTTTTCTCAATCCAAACGCCGACACCCGACAAGACCGTTGAGAGCACATTTAGCTGGCCGCCGGAATACCACCCGGCCGCAAGATGCCGACAACCTATCATGATCACAACTGGGGCGCAAGGAACGTGCACACGCCATAATTCAACCCGATTGCGTCGAAAGACGTATGTTGCAACCGAACTCGGATAGCCGAATCGTTTAGCGCGAACTTAGCCTCACGGGCCGCCGGGATAGTCCAGGAAGATACTGGGCATTCAAGCACCGCTGTCACACACGGGAGCAAGCTCCATCGTGTGTGACCGGGTTCGGCCCGGAGGACTCGTCAACACACCACTCGGGGTTAAATTCAACTCCCCTGCCCTATTTTTGGGGTCGGCGTGCGCTATTGCGCTGGCACGTTCATGTCCCCTAACAGCTCGTCGGGGACCAGCCTGCCCAACAGGAAGTGCTTACGGTCGGGGTACCACAGTATCCGCCTGCTGCGGTGCTCGGTCAGGCTGCTGTAGGTGCCGTATTCGATGCGGTTCTGTATGCCTGCCGGCACCCGGTCGGTGTCGGCAATGAGTCTTGGCTGGCTGAACCATATGGGCTGATGTGCATCAGGCCTGTACTCGCCGACGGCGAAGAACGATGGACCTGGCCATCGGCGGTCCTGCTGCGCAAGCTACCTGCATTCGGCCGGGAAGTATTGCCTGGCCTCCCGAGCGACATCCGGTAATAAAGATCGGACGAGCGCCCCGGCGCTCGTCCGATCCATAAGGACGCCTAATTTTGGTCCATCTCTATCTAAGCACTATTGTTTCCATGCTATTCGGTTCGGCCCTGCCACTACCGTGCGGCTTCCATTCAAGAACGGAAGGTGCCACAGCGATCAGGTTCCCCTGGGATGTGTAGACAGACGAGAGCAGCATCCAGTGCTGAACGAAGTCCGTGATGGCGATGTTGTTCCGGACACGTTTGTCATAGTCCGGCTCCTCGAAGTTCGCGTAGGTCAAGTCTGTTATGTCATCCGGCAGCTCAAATCCACGCTGCCATCCGGTGGAGGGCCGGGCGGTCCTACCGTTAGTTCCATCGAAGAAACCCACGCCCATATGGGTGTACCACGGCCTGTTGAGCTCTCTGGCCACCACGGAGGGCCGGCCGGACGCATAGGGCGTGGTGTCGATGGTTACCGTCAGACCGACCGCCTCCCAGTACTGCGCGATCGCTTCCACGAAGACCGCGGGAGCTGTGCCCAACCAGGTGTTGACTTCGAAGCCGTCCGGATACCCGGCCTCGGCAAGGTACTGCCTGGCCATGTCGGGGTCATAAGGCACGAACCACTCATCTTCCTTGTCGGCCCAGATCTCCGGGGTTGTGACCGGCCCAAAGCCGCCGAAAGCGTGAGCCCGGAAACCGATACCGCCGAAGACCTCCTGGGCTATCAAGTCACGGTCTATCGCCATGGCCATGGCCCACCGGACCTTGCGGGCGGATTCCATGTCATTGCCACCCTCATTGAAGTAGTCCCCGATCCAGGGATGGTCCAGGTCGGGTGTGAAACCTGGCTGGCGTGGCCAGGCCTCGCCGGTCTCCCTGTTATTGGAAGCCCAATAGTTGCCGGAGAAAACCACGTTGCGGTCGCCGGGTACGCCCATTCTTAAGATCCGGCCGCCGATCTCGACAACCAGGTCCTTAATCAGCGCTTCATCCACACCATCCGCTATGTCTATCTCGCCCGCCCTCAGCGCCGCCTCCATCGTCGCAGACTCAGGCATGTCGATGTGTATGACGCGCTCGACCTTCGCGCGCCCTGCCTCTCGCCAGTAGTCAGGGAATCGGTCCAGGATCGCTACGGCGCCAGTCTGCCACTCATCAACGACAAACGGACCCGTTCCAGTGTCCGTGACCTGGAATTTGTCAGGCCCCAACTCGTCGAAAGCCCGCTTGCTAAGCATTGGTGGAACGGTGTTGGCGTTGTTGGTCATCCAAAGCTGCCATTGCGGGTCCAGGCTCTTTAGATTCAGCACCACCGTCCGATCATCAACAGCTTCCCATCCGTCCATCCAACGGTTCATCGGCGCTGCTCTCACGAACAGAGAACCTTCTCGGAGCGCGTCGTTGTAACTCCACGCGACATCATGCGCAGTCAACTCGCCCCAGCCGTTGTGAAACTGGACTCCCTCACGGATATTGATTGTGATCTTGCTGGCGTCCGGGGCTATAGTCCACGACGTTCCAATACCTTCATCATTGGGCAGCGCTATCTTGGGCCACTCAACGTAAGGGGGCCGCAGCAGGGACTCAAACGGTCCATAGGTCATTATCTCGGCCGTCGCCAAGCCCAGACCACTATTGGACACTCTGAACACGGGTGGGAATACGCCGCGACCGTGGCCAACCCTTGCAGTGCCGTGGGCGGTGACAGGGACGGCGGTCGGCCCCGCTGTCGGTGTCGCCACAACGACCTTTGGAACGACCACGGTCTCAACGACTTTCTGCACTTGTGTAACGGATTTTTCGACCACGACCGTCTCAACGACCTTTTCAATACGGGTCACCGGCTTCTCAACCACCACTGTCTCAACGACCTTTACAGTACGAGTTACCGGTTTCTCAACCACCACCGTCTCAACGACCGTGACGGTCTTGCCCTCGACGACCTTCTCAACGACGACGGTTTCGATCACCTTCTCGACCTGGGTGACTTGTTTCTCGACGACGACGGTTTCGATCACCTTCTCGACTTGGGTGACTTGTTTCTCGACGACGACGGTCTGTACTTCTGTAACAGTTTCCGCCTCACCGCCGCAGGCAATCGTCAGGGCCGCGAGACAGCCGCCCAAAGCCATGATCGTGATGAGTAAAGTGAACCGCCTGATACTGCGTCTGAACATCAATATCGCTCCTGTTTGTCCGTCTCTCGCCGAAGTGTTCGCGCCGAGCCAGAGAAAAGAACCCTTTCGGACCAGTGACTGCGTGTTCTCAATCCAAACGCCGACATCCGGCAATTCGTTGGAATCACGCTTAGCCAGCCGCCATAATGCCACCGGCCGCAAGATGCCGGTAACCTATCACGAACACTTACGGGGCACAAGCAACGTTCTTACGTAATACTTCAACCAATCAGCGTCGACAGACGTATGTTGCAGCCGCCGACGGATAGCCTAATCGTATGGCGGGTCGCCAGCCCGCAGCGCCGCCTGGATAGCCCCGGCAGATACTGGGCATTCAAGCACCGCTGTCACACGGGAGCAAGCTCCATCGTGTGTGATCGGGTGCGGCCCGGAGGACTCGTCAACACACCACCAGGGGTGAAATTCGACCCCCTGCCCTGTTATTGGGGACTGTGGACGCTATGGCCTTGGTACGTTCATGTCCGCCAGCAGCTCGTCGGGGACCAGCCTGCCCAACAGGAAGTGTTTCCGGTCGGGGTACCAGAGTATCCGCCTGCCCTGGCGCTCGGTCAGGCTGCTGTAGGTGCCGCATTCGATGCGGTTTTGTATACCGGCCGGCACTCCGTCAGTGTCGGCGATGAGCTTCGGCTGGCCGAACCATATGGGCTGATGGGCGTCGGGCCTGAACTCGCCCACAGCAAAGAACATGGAGCGCCGGCTGAACGCGGAGGGCAGGCCCCATATTGGCTCGGCGCCGCGGCTGCCGCTGCCCTCGTTGTTGTGGTACTGGAGCAGATAGCGGCCGTCCTCCAGGCTGAATAGCGGTCCCGGGCTTTGGCCATGGAGGACCCGCTCGCCTCCATCCCGGTAGCGTAGCGGCTCAGGCTCGCGCCAGGTTGCGCCGTCATCGTCAGAGACCGAGTACCACGGCGAGCCCAGGGCCGTCGTCATCGTGGCAAGGAGCCTCCCATCGGGAAGCAATGCCAGAGATGACTCCCAACTTCGAGCCACGCTCGGATCCTCCGGGTTTGGAGCGGACAACCCTTCTTCGTTCTCTGGCAAGAAGGTAAGGGAGAGGTCCTTGAGGTCAGGCCCTTCGTTGATGTTGTCGAACCGGATGAACATGCAGCGCGTCGACGGAGCGACAGCCCGGTTCGTCCACTTGGACGGGTGGGCCGCGGTGGAGTAGCTAACTACCCAGCGGCCCTGCGAGTCCCTGATGGGCTTCTGCCAGATGATGAAGCCGGGCGGCACGTTCGGGTCGTCTGAGTCGTAGCGGGTCCGGCGCAGCGGGATGTCATGGGTGTCGCTCCAGGTCCGGCCGCCATCGTCCGATACGCGGCAGGTCAATGCGGTGTTCGTCCGCGTGTGCCCCCGCCAGACTGCCGATTCGTCGTTGAGCAGGGCCGTATCGCGCATCTTCCCGTAGAAGTAATAGATGCGGCCTGAGTCGCTGACGACCGGAGTTGCGTAGGTAGCGACCTGGTTGCGGAGATCAGGCCCGTCGATCTCGATCGGGGCGCTCCAGGTCTCCCCGCCGTCGCAGCTGCGCGCGGCTACGACGCACTCGTTGTCCGCTCCCTCGTAGGTGCCCTGTGTCCATGAGCCCAGCAGATCGCCACCGGGAGTGACGGTGACCAGAAAGTGGACGTTGTCCGAGTCGCGACCTATGAACCTTTCAGGTAGATAGACGGCGAAGTCGGGATTGGTGCGCTTCCACTCGTCTGTGTAGCAAGCCGGCTCACCCGGTTCACGCTCGATCGGGGCGCCTCTGGTGCCGTACTTGAGCCTGTACCGTCCCAGGCCGCGGCCGGTCCCAACTTCACGGACCGGAGTTTCCTCGGTGGACTCGCGAGATATCGTCATCCGGTTGTCCCTCCTTGCCAATACTGACTTTTCGGCCGTCGCCGGTATTGCCAGCGTAGAACGGGCGTCCAGCCGACGGGCAGAATTGCCGTGAAGGAGTCGGCGGCGGCGCGGCTAGGCGACACAGTCGGGATGATCCGAACCCCAGCGGTCGAAGCGGAAGTCATCCTGGCCGTTCTGATTCAAACCGGCCACACCCGCGCGCGCCTCCAGCCACATCTCCCGCCACCTGACCGGATCGTGCAACTCGGTTTCGGGGTGGGCGCGGCTGCGCGCCACGAAACCGGGCAAGAACCCTCTGCCGGTCGCGTCCCCAACCGGGTTATAGCGGAGATCGAAACTCCAGCGAATATT
Organism: Dehalococcoidia bacterium; assembly: GCA_965219065.1. Classification (GTDB taxonomy): domain Bacteria; phylum Chloroflexota; class Dehalococcoidia; order Lucifugimonadales; family Lucifugimonadaceae. The sequence continues at coordinate 3,558,828 of OZ244715.1, read as the reverse complement.
TTCGCTCTCGTTGGAATAGGAGCCGTGGACGGTACGCTTGTGCATGAACACAGCCCCGCCGCGGTTGACGACTACGGGGATGGCGTCCTCGGAGCCAAACAGATTTTCGGGTATCTGGGCGTTCCCGCCCCGGAATCTCGTTCCGTTGCCCGTGTAATTGGGGCAGTGAGTCAGCAGGCCGCGTTTGTGGCTACCGGGAACAACCTTTAACGGTCCGGACTCCACCGGCGCGTCGAGGATTGGGAACCAGACCGTAAGCATCGTTGTCCCGTCGGCGTCCTCGGTGGTCACCCCTTGATCCTGGTGCCAATACGTAGGGCCGACGATGGCGTGTCCGTACCCGTCCTTCGGAAGGTATTTTTCGGGCGGCTTGATTCGCACGTGCTGGATCGGGTTCGAGTAGATCTCCGGGCCAATGAACTGCTCGATGACGTCGAGCAGAGGTCCGTGCGTAATGGCATCGAATACCGCGGGGCCACACCAAAACGGAGTATCGGCCTTCACTCCGATAGGCGGCAGGCAGAAGTCGAAATACTGGCCGATCGGGTAGCGTGCCGATGGCGCGCCGCCACCGGTTCCCGGGTCCTCTTTTTCGTTGTACAGCCGTATCAGCCGTTCCTGGAACGGCAACTCTTCGTATCTGGAGCTGACTTCACCGTGTTCGTATAGGTCTTCGGCGAGCCGGTCCAGGACACCCTCGTATTCCTCTATGACGGGACCGAGGACGGTTTCCGGGTCGAGGACGTCGTCGACTACGACGTATCCACGATCCTCGAATTCTTCAAGCATCGCCTTGGTATCCATTTTCGTCGCGGAAACCATTTTTTCCTCCTGAAGGGAGCGCTCTGTCTTAAAGTTCCGGCCTGAATCGCCATATTAGCACCCGCGATGCCCGCGCGTACGTCAAGGAACTGGTGCGAGACTTGCTCATGCGAAGGGGCACGGGAAGCCAATTGCAAACGGCGAGACGCCTGATCGTTTCCACTCATCAGGATGACGTGGAGGCGTTGCTTTCCAGATGAATACCAGGCTTACTGTGTCCTCGAAACCCCCAACCCTGCCGCAGGCTGTATTCGCTGCCCGCGCTCCTCGTAACTGCTCGATCCCCGCTCGTACGGATATTTGGCCAACATCTCTTCGTCGATGTCCACACCCCATCCAGGCTTGTCATTTAATTCCAGACGGCCATCCTTCACACGTAACGGCTCGGTGATGATTTCGTCGCGCCAGGGTACGTCCGGGTCCATGAACTCCATGGAGATGAAGTTGGGAAGCGTCACTGCTATGTGCGCGTTGATGATCGACGCAAGGGGGCTGTTGCAGTTGTGCAGGGTGATCGGCAGATACCTGGACTCCGCAATGGCGGCGATCTTCTTGGCCTGCGAGACGCCGCCGCACCACTGGGCGTCCACCATGACCACGTCTACTGCGTCTGTATCGATAACCTCTGCAAACTCCGTGGAAGCATGAAGACGTTCGCTCATGGCGATTGGGATGGAGGTCTCTGCCCTGAGTTGTTTGAGCGCAGACAAGTTGTAAGGGTGCACCGGCTCCTCGTACCACAGCAGGTCGAGGGGTTCCAGGGCCTTGGCAAGCCTGAGAGCCGACACAGCGTTCAAGCCGTGAGCATCAAAGGTAATCTCCACTCCCTCGCCAACCTGCTGGCGAATGAACTCCACCTTGCGGGCCGTGGCCTGGATGTCATCGCGGTCCATGTGCATGTTGGGCCAGAAATCTCCCAGGCGGGCAGCGCTGCCTTTGGTGATCTGGTACCTGTTGGCCTGAAATGTCTTTACACAGGTGAAGCCGCGAGATACGAGGTCCTGCGCCCGTTCCTTGATGGCCCCGAAATCATCCGACGCGGCGCTCCCTTCGCCTATATCCATGCGAATAATCTGGCTGCCGCCGCCTATGTGTGTATAGAGGCGGACGTCGTCCCATACCTTGCCGCCTATCAGGTCATATACTGGCTTGCCGGTAGCCTTGCCCATAATGTCCCACAAGGCTGTTTCGATGGCGGTGATGGCGCAACTGAAAATCGAACCCCAGACATAGTGGGTGGCCTTGAAAAGAGTGGCGTAAAGGGATTCGATGTCGAAAGGGCTTGTTCCGACCACGTGAGGCTCTAACCAACGAATTGCCTCGGCGATCACCGGCCCTGCGTGCCTGGTCCCCTCCCCGTAGCCAACGATCCCCTCATCCGTCTCGACTTTCGCAAAGACCCAACTGGCACAGATGTTCCCCTGGCCCAATATCGGAGTAACCTTCGTAATCTTCATGACGGTAACCTTCTCGGAATTTTGCACGAGTCGTTATGCTAGCGCCGGTCACATGGAACTAGTCCCGGACCAGCCGTCAGGACGCGTTTCGCCGGGTAGGGTTGTCACCTAATCAGATCATGTGGGCGTGTGTCATGATCCAGACCCGCCTTGCGCCAAAGAACGCATCTCATAGCTGCCCTGGCCTCGCGCGTACGGGTGGCGCGCGAGCGCTTCCTCGTTGATGTCGGCGCCCCAGCCGGGCCTGTCGCTCAACACGAGATGTCCGTCCTCTATCTGCAACGGTTCGGTGATGATCTCGTCGCGCCACGGCACGTCGGGGTCCATAAACTCCTGGCTAAGGAAATTGGGGAGCGTTATACCGATGTGGGCGTCTATGAGCGTGGCGAGCGGGCCGTTCGTGTTGTGGAAGGTGATCGGGACAAAGTGCGTCTCTGCCATCGCGGCCAACTTTTTGGTTCGATTCACGCCGCCGTTCCACTGCACGTCCGTCATGAAAACATCGGTCGTCTTCGAGGCCAGCAACTGGGCCAGGTCATAGGTGGTGTGCAACTGCTCGGACATGGCTATCGGGATGTTGGTATTTCCGCGAAGCTGCTGGAGGGCGGCGAGATTGAAGGGGTCGAGCGGCTCCTCGAACCACAGCAGGTCGAACGGCTCCATCGCTTTCGCGAGGCGCACCGCCGACATCAGGTTTTGGCCGTGAACGTCGAGAGCGATCTCGATATCCTCCCCCACCTGTTCCCTTATGAACGCCACCTTTTCCACCGTCTTCAGGACAGAGTGACGGTCCATCTGGTAGTTCGGTCTCCATTCGAAGTATGGGATAGTAGTGCCATGGTTAGCATATCGGCCCCACTGGAAGGTCTTGACCTGGGTGAAACCGCGGCTCACCAAATCTGCGGCCCGCTCCTTGATGGCGCCCAGGTCGTCTGACGCCCTGGTCCCTTCTTCGACACCCAATTGGCTGACCTGGCTTCCTCCCCCGATGTGCGAGTACAACCGAACGCGTTCCCACACCTTGCCGCCCAGCAATTCATAAACCGGCCTGCCGACCGCCTTGCCCATGATGTCCCACAGTGCGGTCTCGATGGCGGCGATGGCAGATATGCCAAACTGTTGGGCCTTCGTGTGATTGTGTAATGTCCAACAGATCGTCTCTATATCGAACGGGTTCATGCCGATCACGAGCGGTTTGAGCCAGTCGATGGCCGCAATTATCACTGGAGCGGCATGGCTGCTCCCTTCGCCGTATCCCACGATGCCTTCGTCGGTCGTGACCTTGGCAAATACCCAGGCGCCTGAAATCGTTCCCTGGGCATGCAGAGGTTCGATATTCGTAACTTTCATGGCGGCGAATCCTCCGATGTCGAGATGGTGATACGGCCCGCGCCCGGGGATCGTTTATCTGATGTTGCGGGAGTATTGCACCTACAGGGTTGGGACACAACACGAGTACCCCTTCACCCCTGGCTAAGATGCGCGTGAGCCATGTGTCCTCTAACAGGCCGTTGCCAGTAGCCTGCTAAACTCAGGCCGCTCGCAGGCAACCCCTTTAGTCCCACCGCGGCGGCAGCCTTGGCAGGAAGATCCAAAAATGAAGATTGAGCGCGTTACCGTCGAGGTTTTTGCTTACACGAGCCGGCAAGTGCGGGACAGCGAGGGTCATGGCCATCCGGGACCGGAACACGTCGCTCATCACGCCCTGTTGACGGTCCACACCGACGATGAGACTGCCGGGTACTGCTTTGGCGCTCCCGCCGATCTAAGGGCCGACATACTCGACGAATACGTTCGTCCGGCGCTGATAGGCAACGATCCACACGATCGCGAGCGCCTTTGGCAAGACATGGTCAAACGCCAGCGCGGCAGCCTGGCCCGCTTCTCCAATAGAGCGATGTCTGCGGCAGAATCGGCCCTGTGGGATCTGGCCGGCCGACGGTTGGGGCTCCCGGTATACAAGCTCATCGGCGCTTATCGGGACCGCATTCCGGCTTACGGAAGCACGATGTGCGGGGACGAGATCGATGGCGGACTCGCCACTCCGGACGACTATGGCCGGTTCGCCGAGCAGCTCGTTGAGAGGGGCTACAAGGCAATTAAGCTGCACACCTGGATGCCGCCAATCTCCTTCGCACCGGACGTGAAGATGGACGTGCGGGCAGCGGCCGCAGTACGGGAAGCTGTGGGGCCCGACATCGAACTCATGGTAGACCCTTACCACTTTTATACCCGGGAGGAAGCACTGCACCTGGGCCGAGAGCTACAACAACTCGACTACTACTGGCTGGAGGAGCCGATGGACGAGCAAAGTACCTCGTCCTACGCCTGGCTCACCAGGCAATTGGATATGGCGGTCCTGGGGCCGGAGAGCCTGGACGGAAAGATGCGGACGCGGGCCGAGTGGATGGTCCGGAACGCCTCCGACATTACGCGGGCTGGGATCCTGGAAGTCGGCGGTATAACGCCCACGCTGAAGACCGCCCACCTTGCCGAATCGTTCGGCATGGCGTGCGAGGTGCACTGGGGCGGCGCGGGGAGTCTGCACGTACTTGGAGCCATGTGGAATGGCCGATGGTACGAACGCGGTCTGCTGCATCCCCTACGTGACTACGAGACTCCAGAGCCCTGGCTCCATTCGTTGGTCGATCCGATGGATGCCGACGGATACGTTAGCGTGCCCCAGTCACCGGGCTTGGGTGAAGACATCAACTTCGAATACATCCGGGAAAACCTGGTCGAAACCCGTTGAGCCAACGACGGTGGTCCATCACACGCCTCCAATCCCCGATTTCAACCTGATGGCAAGGGCGCCCGCGGCCCCCTTCCAACGAGATTCGGCCGCGAGGTGACGTAGATGAACTTGGTTCGGTGTGAGTCGCCCCGGTTCTGCGGGCAATCCGAGTGACCGGCAGGTGTCGTCGCCACATCTTGGAGATAGGACAAGCTATTATCCCTCACGGAAGCCTTTCCGAGTCCTGACTGGGGTCAAGCAACTGACCTTAGTGTGGCGCAGCAGTCTCTGTGCAGCCCTACTATGCCCTCATCGCACGGGAACCCGGAATTCCAAAATTGCATCGAAAACCGCTCCCCCGTAGCAGTGTTCCACGATTTCAGGGTCGACTGTATCGAACCGCCGGATTCGCGTGACTCATACTCGGAGAGTGCCACCCGGCCTGTATCCTCGAAATCGATACTGTGGGTCTACACCTCGTCTGGGCGAACACTTCAGTGGCTTCGAGGGGTCAGAGGTTCGAGTCCGCCCAAATCCGCAAGTTCTCAACAGGCAAGATCACCGATACAGCGGTCTGGTCCAGGAGATGTGCGTCATTTCATACATGCCAGAGTCCGCGGAGAGTCATGGAGGCTGACGAGATTAGCGCTCATGGAAGGGGTCCGAGATCACTTCTCGGTAAGCGTCTTCAGCATCGTATCCGCAGGCTGCCTGTGTCTCGCGGTCGCCGCCATAGTACAAATCCCGCCTGAGCGACATCTCGACTTGTTGGAGGGAAGTTGGGCCCAAAAACGGCATTGCCCGATCGGCCCCGGACTTCTCATATTGAGACTGCATACCGGAACGTTCGCAGTACAGTACACGTAGGCCCACCAGAATCTGGAATTGCATTTTTTTCGACCGATTCGGCCGGGCGGATCACGGACCGAAGTGAAGGAATGGCCGCCAAATCGTCCAGGACGTCCTCGAAGGTTGCAGAATCCCGCAAGGCGGTCACCGAGTCGTCAGACCATTTCAGCGCATCCAGGGAGATCGACGAGATGATCGCGGACATGGGTGATTGGAGAGGCGAATGGCCAGCCGAAATCCGCAGGCTAATCCACGAGGTCGACCCGAGGTGGTCGAAGATTGGAAGTGGAGGGGGACTCCCGTCCGGTCACACGAGGGGATGTACGCCAACGCATTCAAGGAGAAGGTGAAGGTCACGTTCTTCCACGGAGCCCAGATCCCGTATCCCTGCAATCTCATCAACGCTGGCCTCAGCGGGAACACCTGGCGGGCGATAGGCATCCGTAAGGGAGACAAGATAGACGAGACCCCTCACTCTTTCCGCAGGCCTTGATGCAGAACAAAACGCCTCAAGTAGGCGTAGAAGGCTCCAGCATGGTGTACTCTTAACAGGTACAGCGTGCCAAGAGTTACGCTGCCCCCTCGAACCGACACTCTGAACATCAGCAGTTTCTCCGGTATTCGACGGTCGCATCAAACAGTGGAGAACCGCTATGAAGATTTACGTTGGCAATCTCAGTTATGACACAAGAGAAGAGCAGTTACGGGAAGCCTTTGCGCCCTATGGCACTGTCGGTGAGGCTACGGTCATTACTGACCGCGAGACCGGCCGATCACGCGGGTTCGGCTTTGTCGAAATTTCGGATGACGACGCTGCGAGGACAGCCATCCAGTCGCTCAATGGGACTGCACTCGACGGACGCAATGTGACGGTGAATGAGGCCCGACCTCGAACCGAACGGACGCGCTCGAGTGCCAGCCGTCCCTGGTAACGGATCACTGCCACACGGCGTCAATTGAAGTGGGCCTCTCGTGTCAAGAGAGGCCCACCCCGCGTCTATGCTCTAAACAGTTCTGGAGAAGGGCAATGGAAGCTTCGCTATGGCTTCCACCAGGCCGATGAGACCTCCTTGTTTCGCGATCGATCGTCGTACCGGTCACGGTCAGCCTGGACGTCGGTCTCCCTGGCGGAGCCTATGGCCGAGGGACGCAACTAATGGGCCGCGATCAGGCGCCGCGTTAGTGCCACCTTCCCGCCCGACCAATCCCTGGGCAGCCGCACGCCGTCGGGGTATCTTCAGTCCTGTCCTCTAAACTTGCGCTCACCTCAACTATCCCCAATGTATTGGATGCGTGCACCGCGCAGCGGTTTCTGTCGTTCGGGACACATAATTTACAGGCTTGTAGGCGCCGTTGAGTAGCACCAAGGTTTGACACAAGAACGGGCCGCGCTCGCCGCTCCCCACTTGTTGTCGGCCCTGGCTGATCCACCTGCATCGCCATCCTAGATATTAGAGAGCCCGTTCTCGTATGACCTATCGAACTCCGACCGCCCGCGCGCGTCGAGCCAACCGTACCCAGCACCAAGTCACTTGCGATGCCTGTGGGGCATCAGCCACTCTCTCCTTCCGGCCACACCGGAGCAAGCCGGTGTATTGCCGTCCATGCTTCAGTGCCCGTCGCCACGAGCTTTCTTCGATGGCCAGCGAAAACGCGAGCACATCAAGTACTGCGAATGGGCAAGCCGTTGGTACCACCTCCACCCTCGGTCCCGTGTTTTCTGGAATGCGTTTGAAGACCACCACCAAGGCGGCGATTGCCCGGATGAACATCTCAAGTCCTACTCCCATTCAAGAGAAGGCTATTCCTTCTCTCATGGCGGGCCGGGATTTAATCGGGCAAGCGCGTACGGGGTCCGGAAAGACGCTGGCATTCGCGGTGCCACTAATCGAGCGGTGCGACCCGTCGTTCCGGGGGATCCAAGCGCTTGTGCTGGTGCCCACCCGTGAACTAGCCGTGCAGGTGGCTGCAGTCGTGGAAGCCTTGGCTTCTTCGCAGCAACTCCGCGTCATACTTTTGTACGGCGGTCGGTCTCTACGACCGGAATACGCAGCGTTGAGGAACAGGCCGCATATCGTCATTGGCACTCCGGGCCGGACGTTGGACCATCTACGACAAGGGACGCTCGACCTTGGTTCAGTGCGGTTCCTTGTGCTGGATGAAGCGGATGAAATGCTAGACCGGGGGTTTGCCCCTGACGTCGAGTCCATCATAGGCAGGACACCCAACGGGCGGCAGACGGCGCTTCTCTCCGCAACCATGCCTGAGTGGGTGGCCAAGACCGCTGCCAGGCACCTGCGGCAGGCAATAACAGTGAAAGTGGATACAGGTATACATTCGCCACCCTCCGTGGAACACCTCGTCTACACAATCCAGAAAGGCGACAAGCTGGAGGCCCTGCGAACGCTGCTGGACCGGAGAGACGATATGCCCGTGATCGTCTTTGGCAAGACCAAACGTGGCGTCAAGAAACTGGCAAGCAAGCTAGCGTTGGACTACCCAGTAGGAGCGCTCCAGGGAAACCTGAGCCAAAACGCACGTGAACGGGTGATGGCGGACTTCCGCTCCGGCGCCGTTTCGATCTTGGTGGCAACGAATGTGGCGGCCAGAGGCCTGGACATTGAGGGTGTCGGCCAGGTTATCAACTATGACCTGCCGGACTCAGGGCAGCTGTTCACCCACCGCGCCGGAAGGACTGGCCGCATGGGCCGCTCCGGCGAGGCAGTAACATTCGTCACGATGGAAGATGAGCGTAAATGGCGAGAGATCGAGCGGGGCCTCGGCCATCGGTTCACCAAGAAGCCTTGGTATGAGGGCCGTAAGACGACATCACTTCGATAGCTCTACATTAGCCAGCCGCGCAAGGGCCTGAGCAGGTCCACAAAGCCCCCAGCCACATCTCGAAGACGGTACTGTCCACCGTCAACTTAGGCCCACCACCACGTACTGTACTCATGACTCGTCCGATTGGGACGACCTCTGGGGCGTCTGCTCCTCCCATTTGCCTGTCATTCGGCGCAGGCTTTGTCCACTTCAAGCACTATGTAACCTTGAGTGCGTCCCGTAAGTCATGGGTGCGAAAGGCATCCCACCCGTGCACACCTCCAAGCATGCAGGCGCCGTTCGGTACAAAAGGCGAAGGAATCCACTGAAGCGTACGCGGCACTCTGAGGCAAAGGCTTTGACCCTCGCACAGGTGACCCATAAAATGAGTCATAAAGCCTCACATATGACTCATAAAGGCGGCGCGATATGAACCAACTCACTGTCAGAGGATTCGACGACGAGCTCAGCGCCATTTTGCGCCGCCTCGCAAAGCGGGAGGGAATTTCCCTGAATCAGGCTGCGTTAAGGCTGCTAAGGAAGGGCGCCGGGCTATCGGATGGCATGAAGAATCCGAACGCGATTGGAAATTCGTTGGACGATCTGTTCGGCACATGGAGCCAGGAAGAAGCCGATAGTTTCGACGCTGCTCTTGAGGTCTTTGAGAAGGTGGACGAGTCGATGTGGAAATGAGAATTCTGTTGGACTCCAACGCTTACTCCGCCTTCAAGCGGGGTAGCCACGAGGTGAGGAATCTGATAAGTGTCGCAGATGAGGTTCTCTTTTCGGCCATCGTGGTAGGCGAGCAGTTATTCGGTTACCGCCGGGGGTCACACTACGACCGAAACCTTTCGGAACTTCGATCCTTCCTCGAACGTCCATACGTTTCATTCGTCCCGGTGGGGCAGGTCACTGCCGAACGGTACTCCAGGATAGCGGCCGCTTTGAGAGCCAAAGGGCGTCCCATCCCGACCAACGACGTCTGGATTGCGGCTCACGCGATGGAAACGGGGGCCGACCTCGTGTCGGACGACAGCCACTTTGAGCACGTTGAAGGGATTGTGTGGGTTAGGGTGACAGCAGTTTGAACATCCTCAGTTATCTCCAAAACACGGCGTGACTCGTGGCGAGGAAACCCCACGCTCAACACCTGCGACTTATGAAACAGGCAGTTGAAACCTGCCCTACGAATGCAAGCTCTTGGAGGCCGGCTTCAGCACAAGCGTTTCGACGGTTGCCGCCTCAACGGCTTCGCCGGTCCACGGAATCGGCACACCGGTGCCTTCCAGCCACACGGGCAGCAGGTCATCGTAGTGCGGTGAGAGCGGGTTGCCCGATTGTCCGCCGGGCAATGAGAACAGCGACCGGTCCCAATCGCCAACGTCCAGCACCATACGCATAGACGGAACAACCCCGGGGCCGGCCAACGGGTCTTCTCCGACGGTGCCCGCCTGGGCGACGGTGTTGACGTCTCCGGGGCACTCGAACGGGCCGAGGTTGAAAATGACACCCAGAACCGGCATACGTCCCAGAGGGTGCTTTAGCGTAGCCGTACGCGCGCTACCCCAGTGCCAGCGGACCGTGGGTTCGCCCAGCCGCCGAACTGCCTCCGAATACGCCGAGCGCAGCGCGTCGTCGATCTCCACCCGCCATCCGTCACGGAACCAACCGGGAGGTCGGTCCTTAAGCAGGCGAGATACGCGGCCCACCTGGCGCGCCGCGAAGAAGGAGCTCCCGCTGGCCGGATGTAGGCTGCGGCCCAACAACCAGGGAGCCGAACGGGGCGCCCTTGCCCTGGCAACACGGCGAGACATTTCTGCCAGGAAGAAATGGAACAGGGTTGCGCCGTCAGAATCGGAGGCCATGCGGCCGTCCCAGTTCTCAAGGAGTTCGCGCGCCGCCCGGGTCTCGGCGCTACCGGAGGTCCCGGAAAGAACGGTCTCCCGCATCTCTACCCACGGCATCGACTTCACATCCATCTGCAGCGCGGCGGTCGTATCCACATCCCAGTCCGAACGCTCTTCCAGCGCCTCCGCGATCCTGCCGAGACGGTACCCATCGATCCAGTCGATTCCCAGGAACGGCCCGGAGCCATGCGGTTCGGGCTGGGTGTTCGCTGTGGCAACGTAGCCGCAAGCCGGGTTGAGGGCGCGCGGCATCTCGTCGAAGGGCACGCCTTCATGTTCCCATCCCGCCTGTGGGTCCCATCCGGCGCCTGGCACAGTCCCGTAGCCGCGGCGGCGGCGCGGCGCCTGCCCTACCAACTGGTATCCGACGTTCCCGTTGGTGTCGGCGTAGACCAGGTTGAGGGGAAGGATGGGCCAGTCGGCGAACGGGGCGCGAAACTCCTCGAACGTCTTTGCCTCCTGCGTACCCAGGAATCCCCGCACGGGGAGCGAGTCCAGCCAGACCGCCCGCATCGAGACGGCGCCAAGTTCGCCATCCAGGGCGGGACTGATTATCGGCCCGCGAGGTGTGACCAGGACCTCCTCTTCGACGGGTTTGGCGCCCCTCACCCGGATCACCTCCCGGCGGGTCTCGCACTGGACGTACTCGCCGTCTTCTAAAACTGACCGGCCGTCGGTCCCGATCCGCTCCAGGAACAGGTCTGTGTTGTCGGTGAGCCCGGCGGTCACGCCCCAAGCGCAGTTCCCGTTGTGGCCCACCGCTATGGCCGGCGTTCCGGGAAGAGCAGCGCCGGCGACAGCCCAGCCCGGCGACTGCATCCGCGCCAGGTACCAGTGCGGCGGGACGGCGGGAGCGAGATGGGGATCGTTGGCAAGCAAGGGGCGTCCTGATCGGGTCCTGCTGCCTGACACTGCCCAACTGTTGGACCCGCCGCCCGACCCAATCGTCTCCTGGAACATCGCCAGGTCTTCGGCGAGGCGTTCGGCAGCCTTGCCAGCGATGCCGGAAGGCGGCACGGCTACCCGCTGCCACTCCGGATATGCGGGGTCAAGATCGCGGAGAGCGTCCGGGCCATCCATCTTCAGGACCATCAACCTTGCAAGTTCAGAGTCCCAGTTGGAGGGTATCGCGAACGACTGGAGCTTCAGAATGGCGATCACGTCGAGAGCCGTGAACTCGGTAGGTCGGGCCCGAAGCAGTACAAACTCGTGCGGCCGACGCGGCAGACCGACAGTCCTGCCAGCGTTCACGCCTAAAGCGAAGGTGGTGATTATGGAAGTAACGCGAGGCGACAACGCCTGGAGTTGCTCCTCAGCGGCGCGGCGCAGTCCGACACGCCGGAAAAGGCGGTCCACTCGCAATGTCGCCCGTCCGAACAGCTCCGACAGTGTCCCGGAAGCCGCGCGCTTCGTCAGCTCAATCTGCACCGCCCGGTCCTGACCCTGGCAAAAGCCAAAACCGAAGCACACATCCAGTTCGTCCTCGGCCTCGATCATCGGGATGCCGTGGCGATCGCGGCGTAACGTAATCGACCCGCGGGGGCCTTCTACCTCAATTGAGCCGCTTGTAACGGGCAGCCGGGAACCGAGCAGCAACCTGAACAAAGCGCGGCTAAAGGCGGGCAAGCTAGATGCGCTCCGATCGCTCAACAATGGGCTGGGGTCACAGTGTGGTCACCCAATGAGCGTAAATGATAGGCCGTATTCCGGCCTCGGGATAAAGCGATGCGAATTACTCAAGTGTGAAGACCACGCCGATGGCCATCCCGTTCAGGCAAGCCCACCGCTGGAGCCACGGCACAACGGCAGAATCCACGGCGATCCTGGTCGGGGTACACCTGTCAAGCGCGGCGCCGGCGGGACTAACTAGGCAACTAGTGCAAAGGATGGGGTCACGTCACCGAGGCAACCGAACAAACCGACTCGGAACGAACCCTTTGCGGGCAGGGTCCAGACTCCAGACGAACAGCGTTGCAAGAACCGCTGATCTCGTTCCTCTTTAGACTGATACAACGTACCGAAAAGTTCGCAGTACAGTACGCTCAGGCCCACCAGACTGGACAATATCGAGAACCTTCATTCGACGGACACAATAGCAACGGAAAACTCAGGTACTCGTGGGCGGTAGATTTGGGTCCATTCAAGATTGCTAGACAGTAGCGTGCCTGCCGGAGAAGGTGGGGGCGTAGGGAACGGCGTGGCGCGCAGCCTAGGTGCCGAACCCGGCTAGGGCGGTCCGGAGCTGAGCTAGACGAGCCGAGATAGATGAGTCGTCTCCCTCATTACTGGTTCGATCCCTGCCAACTGGGCCGTGTAAGACTGAATTGCGAACTTTCCGGTGGGAGGTCCAGATATAAGGAGTCCAGTTTGGTGGGCCTCGAAGGGCTTGTGAGAAACAGAGTGGCAACGGGCACGCGGCTCCCACTGACACTCAGGTGGTGACCAAATGTGGAGCGCAGTATTCCCGGCGCAATGGGACACCGTGGCGCGCGCCACAGCGTGATATGACACTTGTAGGCTGAATCGCGGGGGCTGTCATGACTAGCGACGAACGGCATATTTTGTGGGGTGTGGTGATGGCTCTGTCGACGGCTCAATACAAGAACCGGTCCCAAAAACATGGGACACGGTCCGTCTGCGTGCCAAGCAGGAGCACGGGCGGCCTTGGGCAGGGCTGGGGATCGGTACTGGAGTGTCCCTCTCGACGGGTGCAGACGGCTGGGCGCATAGGCGACGAAGAACGCCCCGGCCGTGCGGCCGGTCCGGAGCACGGATGTGTGAGTAACATCGACGAATCAGAGTCAGCACCGTCTTGTGACACCGTTCGCGCGCCAGGTGGACCCGGCCCTGTGCCTCTCCTCCGGGGATGACCAGAGACGGAAGGGACGATGGAACATAACGTGCCGCCAGCATTGGTATCTAATCCCGGAACTGCTGTTGGCAGCAGGTCGTCGAAGAATCCGCTGCGACATGATAGACACCGGATATGGTGCGGGGTATCGCGCCCGTTAGGGCGTCTACTATGAGTTAGGCTACCCATTGAAACCAGAAAAGACTTGAAGAAGCCATTTTAAGAAGACAACATTTGGCCAATTCCAAGGCCCTCATACGGGACAGAAAACTTCCGTCAGGCCAGTAATTTATTGGTGCAATAGGGCCATCTAGTATAGGATTTTAACCTTGCGGAGACAATAGAACGCTATTTACACCCCAGAGGGCTACACGGATCGAATACGACAAGAGCTCGGAAACTGCCTCATTGAGACGAATCTTTCTCAAGGTGAGAAGTTCATATGCAAAGTACGGGATCGATACGATCTTGGGGATCGTATAGTACTCATCACCACCGACCGACAGAGTGCCTTCGACCGGGTGCTGGCCGCTGTCCCCTTCAAAGGGCAGGTCCTCAACATGACGAGCGCATGGTGGTTTGAACAGACCCGCCATATTGTGCCAAATCAGGTTCTATCCATCCCCGATCCAAACGTCACAATTGCCAAGAAATGTACCGTCTTCCCGATTGAGTTCGTGGTGCGTGGATACATCACCGGAACCACGAGCACCTCCCTCTGGACGGTCTACCAGAGTGGTCGGCGTCACTACTGTGGCAACGATTTGCCCGACGGCCTAATGAAAAACCAGAAGCTCCCGACGAATTACCTCACACCGACCATCAAGGAGGAGGATCACGACCGTCCGATCAGCCCTGACGAGATCGTGTCCGAGAACTGGATGACGGCCGATGATTGGGAACAATGTAGCCGCATCGCGCAGGAACTTTTCGCTTTCGGTCAAGCCAAGGCAGCCGAGTATGGCCTAGTTCTCGTCGATACCAAGTATGAGATAGGCCGTGACGAGAACGGTGAGATCCTTCTGATCGACGAGATCCACACCCCCGACTCTAGTCGCTACTGGATCGCCGACTCTTATCAACAGCGCGTGCGGGAGGGACAGGAACCCGACAACGTCGACAAAGAATTCCTCCGGCTCTGGTTCAGAGAGAACTGCAACCCCTACGAGGATGAGGTCCTACCACCAGCGCCGGATGACCTTGTAATCGAGCTCTCAAGACGCTACATCTACCTTTACGAGAAGATCACCGGTCGCTCTTTCGAGTTTCCAGAGGCGGACCAACCGATCGAGACACGTTTGGAAAGCAACCTTGAAGGAATCATATAAAGGTATACGGAGGGCAATAGGGCAAAGGTGATTCTGCTTCCACTTCAATTGACAGAAAGCCCTATCCAATAAACATGAAGTACAGGCTAACCAGGCGCTCAACTTGACCGAGCCAGCGAAGGTTTTTTTTGAGTTTTCGCTTCGCATCGCAAACACCGTTAACTCTTCTCTGACGGTTCGTTGCCGGGGCTCGTCAAGTTAGCTTGATCGTTAAGCCGAAATTGAATCGAGCACAAGAGTGAAAAAATACATTCTCTTTGACCATGATGGGGTTTTAGTCGAAACAGAACATTGGTATTACCTGGCAAACAAACGAGCGCTGGCATCTCTCGGAATTGATCTCCCACGAGACGCATATTTGGTGAATATGGCCAATGGAGTTTCCGCGTCTGGGCCACCTTGGGAGGCGGCACGAGTTTCAGGAATATCCGAATCTGAAATTAAACGTGGCCGAGAACTAAGAAACCGATACTACCAAGAATACCTGATGACCGAAGACATCGAGATCGGGGGTGTCCTGCAAACACTAGCCGAACTCGCAGATACGTATAGGATGGGTATAGTTACTACATCCAAACGAACTGACTTCGCCTTAATACACGAAAAGCGATTCATACTAGACTATATGGAATTCTATTTAACTGTGGAGGATTACGAGCGAGCTAAACCACATCCCGAACCCTATCTGAGCGGACTCCAACGCTTTGGTGCTACTGCCGCTGAAACGGTAGTTATTGAAGACTCCGCGAGAGGGTTGAAGTCGGCAATAGCGGCGGGTATTGACTGCATCGTGGTTGCAAACGAGTTCACTGCAGCTCACGATTTGTCCAAGGCAACTGCCAAGGTCGCTACGTTTAGGGAATTGCCATCTACTATAAAGGGCTTAACAAGTTTAGCCAGGCGACGCTGAAAAGCGCGCGCCTGTCCGCGAGTACGTGGACGAGGCCGAGAATGGGCGCATCGCAGACCGGCCCCAGTTCCAGAAGATGCCGGACGCCGCCGGGAAGCCCGAGGGCCCCTTCAAGGAAATCCTCGTCTGGAAGTTCAGCCGCTTTACCCGAAAGCGCGAGCACGCCGTCGCGTTCAAGTCCATGCTGCGCAGGCGGGGCATCAGCGTGGTCTCCGCCCATACTCATGATTGCGCGTGCCCTTCCTGTCAACCGATGGACCTGGACTCCGGGCACCCGGAGTTGCCATCCCCGTCCCTCCCCACCACGCCAACGCAGCTAACATGATCAAGGCGCTACCACAACGCGCAGAGGTCGTAGTCATTGGGGCTGGTATCGTCGGATGAGGCGCCGCTTATCACCTTGCCAAAATGGGTTGGAATGACGTGGTCGTACCGGAACGCGCCATCGTCGGCGGAAGTTCAGTGGACAGCATCAATAGTCACGATGGGCCAATCGGAACGGGGGCGCTTTGGTCCAAAAGTCCTTGGCGCTTCAGGTCTTCCCAAAGAGCATTGGGTACCGGGTGGGACGCCGCGCGCACGTTATCGTCGACCTCTGAGGAGCTGCGCACGCCGGGTATCGTCGAGGCGACGGTAGGATGGGCAAGCCCAAATTGGAGCGCGGCAGCATTAAGTGGGACACCGTAACGCTTGCAGACGGACCCTATACGGCGAGCGCGGTCGAGAATGTCGTCAGGGGCCTTGGCGTATTGGAATGTTGCCTCATCCGACAGGTCGGAAGCGAGAATGCCACTGTTGTAGGGACCGCCCAGTATTACGCTGATTCCCTTCTCCTGACATAACGGCAGTAACTCGGCAAGAGCAGTCTGGTCGAGCAGCGTGTAGCGCCCAGCTATGAGGAAGCAGTCAAAGTCGCCCTCCCTCGCGAATCTCGCCGGCGTTTCCCAATCGTTCATCCCAGCTCCGATTGCAGTGACCACACCCTGTGATCGAAGGTCGGCGAGCGTGGGATACGCCTCTCCAATGGCTTCCTCATAGTGGTCCTGCGGCCCGTGGAGCAGAGCGATGTCCACGCGGTCCACGGCCAGACGCTGAAGGCTCTCGTCGAGTGACCTCATCACTCCGTCTCGGGTCCAGTCAAACACTACTTCGGGCTCAGCAGACCCTGAGCCGCCACTGTGGGGTTCGAGGAGTCTGCCGACCTTCGTGGAAATGACAAACTGTTTTCTGGGTATCCCCGCCAAGGCGCGTCCTATGCGGCGCTCGGACCTGCCCAGCCCGTAAATCGGGGCCGTGTCGAAGTACCTGATGCCAGACTCGTAGCTGCGTTGGACTGCGGAGATGGCGAGGTCTTCCTCGTGGTCCGCAACGTCGTTGCCGACCGGCGCGCCCCCAACGCCCAGCGTCGTTACGTGAAGTCCGGTGGTGCCGATCTCTCTGGTCTCCATCGAGATTAGTTTCCTTGTCCTGCTTTCCCGGCGAAGCGGTTAGCGTGTCTGGTCGAAGCCCTCGTGTCCGGCAATGTGACGGCCCTGCCAGTCGCGATGGGCAGCTTCGACCGTCTCTCTTTCGATGTCCCAGAACTCCGGGAGGCCTATGGCGTTTTCGACCTCCTCCCTGACCGTTCTGGCCTTCTCTGGATCGTAGGTGGCGATACCGGTCTCAAGGATACCGTTGAGCATGTCGGTGACGCCGGCGACCGAGGCCACGATGGAGGCCAACGGGAAGGAGATGAGCTGGAAGCCGTATCCCCTCATTTCGTCCGGATGCATCCCGTTGAAGTAGGCCGTGCATTCCATGACGATGTCGTTATCAGGATACTCCTGGCGGAACCGCTCCATGTTCTCCTTGGTACGGGTCATCGGGAGCACCGCGTCCACTCCCATCTCCTTCAGGGCCTTGACGCGGCGGGCAGCCTCCTTCCATGAGCCTCCGACCGCGTTACCGGCGTCGGTGCGCGCGAAGATCACTATGTCGTCCTCGCGAGCCTGCATGGCGAACTCTATCTTGCGCAGGAACTCGTCCAGATCCGTCACGTGCTCGAGACCCCGGTGGTACGAGGCCCGCTTTGGGAATACCTGGTCCTCGATCTGAATGGCAGCGATGCCTGCCCTCTCGAACTCCTGCACCGCACGGATCACGTGGATGGGGTCGCCGTAGCCGGCCCCCGCGTCCGACTTCACCGGAATGTCCACGGCCCTGGCCACACGTCCCGCCACATCTACCTGCTCGGTCATCGTCATGACCGGCTCGGGAGTGGCCAGGTGGGCGCCAGTCATCCATCCGGCGCAAATACATGCTTTGAAGCCCAACCGCTGAACGATGCGCCCCATGAGGGGGTCATGCGCGCCGGGCAGCAGAATCGTCTCGCCCGTTGAGATAAGGTCGCGCAGCTTCTGCCCTGGTGATGTTTTGTCGGCCATATTGCCTCCCTGCGTCCTGGGCACTCAGAAAGACGTGCCCCTGGGGACATTCGTCGTTGACTTGCGGGAGCCGTCTGGCGGGGGACTCCAGGTAGGGGTGTGCTTTTGGCGCCTCCGTGTCCAGGTCCATGCCGTCATCAGTGTCCACCCTGACGAAGCAAAAGTTCGTTCCATATCCCGGACGAGTTGGAAAGGGAATTACGGCCGTTACCTTCAATGTGTCTACCCTGCGGTTGACAATACCAGACGAATTCGCCCGCATCAGCGACATGGAACAGGTGGCGAAGGCCCTCGCTCTCACAGTTCCGAACGTCTGTGGCCTGCTCAAGTAAGCTGGATCTGTTCTGCTCATATTTGGACCTCCCAACGAAACATTCGCAGCTCAGTAACTGCTGGCCCACCAAGTTGGAAACACCCTCTTAACCGACCCTCCCAGCCTCGCTCAACGGGTTCGAACTATTGGCAGCACATTCCCAGACAACTGATTCCGGTCCCGTTCGCGAGTCCGGGCGGATAACCAGCCTCGATCTGATACGCGGGGTCGCGGTGCTCGGCATTCTTTTGATGAACGCTGTTTCATTCAGGTTCGGTCTTGCACCCTACTTCAACCTGAGCGCGGGCGGCTCTGAGACGTGGCTCGACTGGGCGGTGGGCATCTTCGGCGAGGTCTTCATAGACCAGAAGTTCATGGGGGTGTTTTCCCTGCTGTTCGGCGCAGGAATGATTCTCTTCATCGACCGTGCGGGCCGGAGAGGAAGGCGCGCAGTCTGGCTGAACCTGTGGCGAAACGCGCTGCTTCTGCTAATCGGCGTCCTCCACATCCTGTTGTGGGATGGCGATGTGTTGATAGCGTACGCAGTATCGTCGGTCTTCCTGATTGCTCTGCGAAAACTGCCGAATAGGGCGCTCATCACCGTTGGGGTTATTGCGTTCGCTCTTTCCGTCGGCTGCGCGCTTCTCGCGCAGAATATCGCCGACACGTCCAGCGCGTCGCTATCCGGTCTCTGGACTCCGGGCGACACTCCGGACGACGAGATCATTGCCCTTCCATTCCTGCTGGGTTTCCTCCTGCGCGCCCTTGGGCTGATTCTCATCGGCGCCGGTCTTTATCGCACGGGCTTCATGAACGGCGGCCTACCTGCGAGGACGTACCGGCTGACCGCAACGGTCGGGCTTGCGATCGGCCTCCCGCTCGCCGCCGCCGGAGTGATCATTACCGCGGTAAACGGCTATTCGCGCGAGATCGCCTTTATAGGACAGATTCCCAACACCCTTGGCACGATTCCTGCATCCTTGGGATACATGAGCCTCATCATCCTCTGGAACAACCGCGTGGACAACTGGCTCAAGCAGCGTCTGCGCGCAGTTGGGAGGATGGCGCTGACCAACTACCTGGCGCAGACGGTGATGGGCGTACTTGTTTTGACAGTCGTGCTGGGCGATGTCGGCTATGTGAACCGGGGCGCGATTCTGGTGTTTGTGCTTGCGGTGTGGGCGCTACAGCTATGGTGGTCGCAGGCGTGGTTGAGTCGCTTCCTGTTCGGACCGACCGAGTGGCTCTGGCGAGTCGCCACATATAGAAGCGGACAGCCGCTTCGCCGACCTAGGGACTCGCGGGGTGTGGCACAGGAAAGCGTCGACTCCTGCAAAGCACATTGGGATAACCCTGTGACAGAGTGTAAGGCAGTTCTCCACCAATGCCGATGACTCTAAGATAGTCCCTTAGAATCGGTCTGATTACACCCCGGGAGGTCTCACGTGCGTATCGACAGGTTCGAGGTCTACCACGTCGCCATGCCGCTCATCTACCCGTGGCGGACCGCGTACGGTGAGGACTACGACATCCACTCGGTCGTCGTCAGGGCCGTGAGCGGCGACTACGACGCGTGGTCCGAGTCCTGCCCCTTCCGCGCGCCCACCTACCTCACGGAGAGCGCGGCCTCCGTATTCCACAACGTCACGGAGTTCTTCGGGCCTCACGTGGTCGGCGGCGAGTACGATACGGCGGACGATCTGAACGAGAGGCTGAGCGTGTTCAAGGGCAACAGCTTCGCGAAGGCCGCAATCGAAATATGCTGGTGGACCCTCCAGAGCGCCATCACCGGCACACCGGTCCACCGGCTCCTGGGCGGCGAGACGAGGGAGGTCCAGGCCGGAGCGGACTTCGGCATCCAGGACTCCTACGACATGCTGCTGGGCAACATCCAGCAGGCGGTCGACGCCGGGTTCCCTCGCATCAAGCTCAAGGTGGCCCGCGGCTGGGATCTGGAAATGCTGCGCATAGTCCGCGACGCATTCCCCGACACGACTTTCCACATCGACTGCAACTCAGGCTACTCGCTGGACGACCTGCCATTCTTCCAGGCCATCGACAACCTGGGATTGGCATTCATCGAGCAGCCACTGCACTACGCCGACGTGTTGGACCACGCCGAGCTTGCCAAGCGGATACAGACGCCGGTCTGCCTCGACGAATCGATCGTCAGCGTAAAGGCCGCCGAGCAGGCGATCAGCGTCGGCGCATGCGAGTACATCAACATCAAGCCAGGGCGCGTGGGTGGCCTGGCTAACGCAAAGGCCATCCACGACCTGTGCCAGGACGCGGGAATCCCGGTCTGGATCGGCGGAATGCTGGAGAGCGCGCTCGGCAGCGCCATATGCGTCGAGGTGGCCACCCTGTCGAACTTCACCTACCCCGGCGACCTCTTCCCATCGTCGCGTTTCTACACCGAGGACCTGTCCGACCCGCCGATGGAGCTCACGCCGCAAAAGACCTTCCGGCCTTTAGAGGGACGTCTGCCCACCCCCAACCGGCGCCGCCTGGAAAAGTTAACCGTCCAATCCAGGTCCATAGCCTAGTCCTGCCCCTGCATCCGCATTCCTACCTACGCCTCAGTGGGCGTGGGCCTGCCCTCTCAGGTACGCTCAACCTCAGGCAAAGCCAATCTCTTCCTTAACATGTTCCGCTTCATATGTAGGGTCGGCAGGATGGCAACCGGTGACAGGAATCCCGCGATCATATTGACCGGAAAGTGTCGGGCTCTAAATTCGCAGGCGGCTCCTCCCAGGCTGAGATACGTCGTGGACGAAATTACTATTACCGGCAGGCTCAACTCTCAGTGACGACGGGCAGTCGACATCTCTACGAAAGGAATCCGACATGAACTCAACTCGAAAACCAGTTGCCGTCATCGTGGGGGCGACATCCAAGTGGCAGTCAGACGGTCGCAACACCAAGATGATCCACGGCGGGACGCTCGACGACAGCGAAGTACCAGTCGGAGTGCGTTGGGGGATAGGCGGCGCCATCTCCCTGAAGTTTGCAAAAGAGGGCTTCTTCACAGTGCTGACCACCCGCAACGCCACCAACGCGGCTGCTTTGGCTGAAGCGATCCAGGAACAGGGCGGCGAATGCATGATCGTCGAGCTGGATCTCGCGTCTCGCGACTCCATATCGAAGGCATTCGCCCAGATCCGGGACCAGGCCGGTGACCCAGACGTCCTGGTCTATAACGCCGGCTATCTGGAGGGGCGCGACCTTCCGCCGGAAAAAGAACTGCTGGAACACATTCCATTCGAAATGTTCGAAACCGCGCAGCACATCTCCAGCAGTGGACCCTTCCTCGTTGCCAAGGAGGTGTTGCCAGCCATGCGAGAGCGTGGCGAGGGCACTATTCTGATTTCCAATAACTCGTCGTCGCTGCGGGGCAAAAAGCGGTACACCGGAGAGTCGTTGTACTTTCCGAGGGTGATGATGCGGACGCTGGCGCAGGCGTTGACGGAGGAATATTCCGAGTACGGTGTGCATGTCGCCAACGTGGTTGTCGACGGCACCATCGATTCTCCGGGCACCCAAGCCCTTCCGCGTTTCCAGCAGCAGCCCGAATTGCTGATCAATCCCGTCAAGATCGCCGAAGCCTTTTACTATCTGCACACTCAGGACAAGTCCTGCTGGACGCACGAACTCCAATTGACCCCCTTTTCCACCAAGCCGAGTTTTTGACGCCGAATACCAAGGGCCGGCGCGTGAAGTGGAATACGATTGCCTGCCGGAAACAACACATTTTCTCCAGCTGGAGAAACCGGAGGAGTGCGCCGGCAAAGCGAATAGTCCTGATCTCGAGACCGCTCCATCCAGCTTGGTCCATCGGATCGGTCGGCAGATTCCACTGCGGTTCCCGTCCCTCGATCCCCCACCAGGCGAAGATCAGGCCGGAAACTTCCTGTGTCTCGAAGACTCGCAGCTTCGCTGTCTTTGGCGGGTCGGCACAGGGAGTGGCAACGCACTGGCCGGCTGCGTCGAACTCATAGCCATGGAACGGACAGACGAGCCGACCAGCGCATATCCGACCTCCTGCGTCTGGCCCCAGATCGGCGCCCAGGTGCGGGCAGTAGGCCTCGGCGACACATACCCGCCCGTTCTCATCACACCAGGCGACGATGGTCTCCCCCATCCAAACCTGTTTGATGAGCTTGGCCTTGAGTACGGCCTGACGGTTTGCGACGAAGAACCAGCCCTCGGGAAATGGGGATAACGTCGGGGCGTACGCGATCGTCCTACGTCGCGTTGACATGGTTCGTTACTCCTCACCCGTATTCCCGGGTTGACGGTTTCCTTGCCAGCCAATGCACTCGCCCAACAGACCAGAACCGCTGTCCATCCCACCCCGGGCGCCCGTACTCGAACAAGCCCCGTTTCAGATAATTTGTGTTGCCCACCGATTGGCGAATACTGACCGACAGGCTGACACGATTGCCGATAAATTGACGGAGGGCACGGCGCAGGTGACCGCGTCCTATTTCATTCCTTCGGCATTGGCGGGAACAGGCTCAGTAGTAACATTCCGCTTCTTCAACATCTTTCGAGTTCGTTATTGGGGCCAGCAGAATGGCGAACAGGGACAATAGTCCCGCGATCCCGAATAGGTTCTGGACCACGGTGGTTCAATCTTGTATCAAAATGGGCTTGGGTTCCTCGAATGTCGATCCAATCTACACGTGGGCGGTGAGGATGTAGAAGTGCTCTATATCCCAGGCAGAAAAAGGCCGACAGCCCCAACGTCTTCACCCCCATTCACGATGCGCTGACCAAATTTAGAATGGTGGCCGACAGGGCCGATTCCGGGCATCTAGTTCAACGGTTGTGCAGCGGGCGAGCCCCGGTCGAAGGCAAGCTGATCTAAGGTAGTTAGATGAATAGACCAGACGAGCGGGACCGAGAGATAACAGAGCTGCGGGAACGCCTCACACGCCTGAGCGAGGCCAGTCTCCGCATCAACGAGAGCCTTGACTTTGACGTCGTGCTGCAGGGCGTCCTCGACTCCGCCCGATCGCTTACGGGAGCCCAATACGGCGTGATCACGCTTCTCGACGATACGGGAAGTGTGGAGGACTTCCTCTCCTCGGGGATGACCGACGGGGAGGCAGATGAGCTATGGATGCTGCCGGGCGGGTCGAGGCACTTCGAATACCTCGGCAGTATTTCCGGGCCGCTGCGGGTTCCCGATCTGCTCAGCCACATCAGGTCGCTGGGCCTTCCCGAGCTGCGTCCCCCGGTTGAGGTCAGTTCGGCGGTGTCCTTCCTGGCGTCGCCGATCCACCACCGGGACGAGCGCGTCGGCAACATCTACGTGGCCGAGAAGGAAGCGGGCGCAGAGTTCACCTTCGAGGACGAGGAGACGCTGGTAATGTTCGCGTCGCAGGCGGCGCTGGTCATTTCCAACGCCCGCAGGTACCGGGACGAGCAGCGCGCCAGGGCCGATCTTGAAACCCTGGTGAACACATCGCCGGTGGGCGTGGTCGTCTTCGACGCCAGAACCGCAGCGCCGGTGTCGTTCAATCGCGAGGCGAGACGGATCGTCGATGGCTTGCGGGAGCCGGAACAATCGCCTGAGCAACTCCTCGAGAATTTGACCTTCCGTCGGGCCGATGGACGGGAGGTCTCTCTAATGGAACTGCCGCTGTCCGAGGTGCTGAGCACCGGGGAGACGGTGCGGGCCGAAGAGATCGTCCTCAGTGTCCCCGACGGGCGGAGCGTGACGGCGCTTCTCAATGCCACGCCCATCCGCTCGGAAGACGGGGAGGTCGAGTCCTTGGTCGTCACGCTGCAGGACATGACGCCGCTGGAGGAGCTGGAGCGGCTGCGGGCCGAGTTCCTGGGTATGGTGAGCCACGAACTGAGAACCCCACTCACATCGATCAAGGGCTCCGCCACGACCCTTCTGGAAGCCGCGTCCGAGCTGGACCCCGCCGAGATGACCCAGTTCTTCCGGATCATCCGCGACCAGTCGGACCACATGCGTCACCTGATCGGTGACCTGCTGGACGTGGCGCGCATTGAGACGGGCACGCTGTCAGTCAATCCCGGACCGGCAGACGTTGCGGAAATAGTGGACGATGCCAGGAGCAGGTTCTTAAACGAAGGCGGGCGTGACAATCTCCACTTCGAACTGCCGCCGGAACTGCCGCCGGTGAGGGCGGACCGGCGGCGCACTGTCCAGGTGCTGAGCAACCTGCTATCCAACGCGGCCAGGTACTCGCCCGAGGGGTCTCCTATACGGATCTCAGCCGTGAGGGAGGGCGTCCATGTCGCAGTCTCCGTAGCGGACGAAGGAAGGGGCCTGTCGGAGTACCTTCTGCCCCACTTGTTCCGAAAATTCTCGCGGATCGACGGCGGGGGCCGGGGAAGCGACACTGCCGGGTCCGGACTGGGACTTGCGATCAGCAAGGGGATAATAGAGGCGCACGGGGGCCGCATCTGGGCGGAGAGCGAAGGGCCCGGCCTTGGCGCCCGGTTTACGTTCACTCTTCCTTTGGTGGACGGGGAAGGGTTCGCCGGCCTAACGACTCCCGCCCCTACCTCCATCCGTTCGCGCCCGTCATCCAAGGGCAAGGTACGTGTGCTGGCGGTTGACGACGACCCCCAAGCTCTCAGGTACATTCGCGACACTCTGACCAAGGCGGGCTACGCCCCAATTGTTACCGGCGACCCGGATGAAGTACCCCGGCTCATAGAGGAGGAGAAGCCACACCTGGTCCTGCTCGATCTGATGCTTCCGGGCAGCGATGGCATCGAGCTGATGAAGGACATCCTGAAGTCGTCGGACGTGCCGGTCATCTTCGTGTCCGTGTACGGCCAGGATGAGGTTATTGCCAGGGCCTTCGACCTCGGGGCCGCCGATTACGTAGTCAAGCCCTTTTCTCCGACGGAACTTGTTGCCAGGATCAGGGCCGCCATGCGCAAGCGGGTCGCACCCTATATGACTGAACCGTCCGAACCCTACTCGACGAGAGAGTTGCACATCGACTACCCCACACGGCGGGTGACGGTGGCCGGTCAACCGGTAGAGCTTACCGCCACCGAGTACTCGTTGCTCTTCGAGCTTTCGGTCAACGTCGGTCGGGTGCTGACCCACGACTATCTGCTGCACAGGGTCTGGGGACCGGACAGGACGGGAGCGCCCTGGCTGGTGCGCGACGTAGTGAAGAGGCTCCGCCGTAAGTTGGACGACGACGCGGACAACCCAAAATACATCTTCACCGAGCCCCGCGTCGGCTACCGCATGGTCACGGGCGAGACGCAGGAAGGGCTGGAGGTTGAGTGAGCCTACTGCGGTGCAGAAATTGCTGCATTGTTGGATCAGCCATCGGCGACCGCCACGCTCCGAAAACGACAGGCATTGTTGAGGACAAGCGCCATTAGAAGCGGGAATAAAACCCGCGTCTACGACCCGAATTAGGCGCGCCTGCCGAACCGCGGGTTAAACCACGCCGTCTGCGCGAAGAGCGTGCAACGCCCGTTCGAAGCCGGCGGCCGTGTCGTCTATGTCCTTCTCATCGTGGGCCGCCGAAACTATGAAGCCGATCCCGCCCATCATGTCGATACCCTCGTTCAGCATGGCCAGCTTCAGAGGTCCTGATTGGGCTGCGGTTCGTTCCGCCAGTTCGGAATGGGGCAGCGTGCAATTTTCACCGGAGCATTCGCATTCCGCGCCGAGCACGACGTGGATTATCGAAGCTATGCCGTGTACGTGCCCGGTCACCTCGGTCTTACCCAAAGCGTCTCGCATGCCGGCCTTCAACCGTTCGGCCATGGCATCGGCGCGTTCGTTGACAGGTTCGTTCGCCAACATCTCAAGGCAGGCTATTCCAGCGCTGGCTGACAATGGATTTGCGATGAATGTCCCCGGGTGCGACATGTACGAGGAATGATTGCCGGGCGCCAGCAGGTCCATGATCTCGGCCTTTCCTGCGACCGCGCCTCCGGGCAGGCCGCCCGCCACGATCTTTGCCATCGTGGTCAGGTCGGGCATTATGCCGAATCTTCCTTGCGCCCCTCCTCGGGAAAGCCGGAACGCCGTGATTACTTCATCCATGATCATCACTACGCCGCGGCTGGAGGTGATGTCTCGGACGCTTTCCAGGAAAGTGGGGTTGTGTACCGGGAACTGACCCCAGTGAGCCCCGGTGGGTTCCATGATCACGGCGGCGATGTCTGGATCTTCATCCAGTACCTGGGTCAACTTGTCTATATCCGGCTCGACCACGACAACCGTGGAAAGGGCTTCCTGCGGTATTCCAGCCTGCGTGTTAATGCCTGAGTCCAGGGAAACATAGTCGTGCCAGCCGTGGAAGTGCTCACGAAATTTCACGATTTTGTTCTTGCCGGTAAAGGCGCGGGCAAGACGGATGGCCAGGAGAGTCGATTCCGTGCCCGAAGACGTGAACCTTACTCGTTCGGCAGACGGGATTAGGCTGCCAACGAGTTCAGCCCAACGCACTTCCTGCTGCGTAGCCGCCCCCATGTGGGTCCCTTTTGTCAGTTGTTCGCCAAGGGCTTCGTTGATTCTGGGATGGGCGTGCCCCAGGATCAGCGCGCCGTAACCCATCATGAAGTCCACGATTTCGTTTCCGTCAACGTCCCACTTGCGGCCGCCTTGCGCGTGCTCAACGTAGACCGGAAAGGGGTGCAACGGGCGCGACAGGTGCGCGCCGTTGGGTATGATCTGATGCCCTCTTTCGCTCAGCCGGCCTGACTTCTCATATTTTTGCGCGTACCGCTCCACGATTGTTGACATCTACTTGTCCTCTTACTGTTCCAATAGCCAGCCTAATTTCGTTGCCGGCAGCGGATCCTGGGGCCTGGAATTCAGTGCTCGTGTACCGACCTGGTTCCGCGTCTTTTGACGCGCTGGAATCCCGCCAACTGTATCAGGGACTGATTATCTTACGATGACCGGTAAACCGGTCGTTGCTTCTGTACGTACTTTGCCACAGGTTGGATACCGTCGCCTGAGCCCGATACGTCGTTGGGGGAGCCATGCGGGACTCACTCGAGCGCTCGTGGGCGTCGACAACAAAACTCAGCCGCGAACAGCTCCCGCGCGGCTACAAGGGCTTTCCCGCACTAACCACTGATTCGCTCGGCGCATCGCCACGAGGGAGCTCTCCGCCGTGGAGTGCAAGGCTCTTAGTCTTTGAGTGGATTATGATTCCAATGCGGCGTCCTGGACTGGTTTGGTCATGCTGACAATAATCGCTGAGATCATCAATGCCGCTGCTCCGGGCAAAAAGAATATCCCAATGAAGTCGATCTCCAATCCTCCTACGAACCAGATTGGGACAGAACAATAGCCCAGGTAAAGGGCTCCCAACCCCCACATTGCTAGCTTGGCATGTCCCGACTGCGTACTCCGCCGCCAAGCCAGCCAGACCGCCAGACCAGTGAGGACCGCCGGTATCAGTAGTAGAGTGGTCACTCCAGCGTCCAGGTATCGCATGAAGGGTCCCGGGTAGTGGCCGAATACCATCATCCCACCTCCGTCCGGAAGCAACGTTTTGGTGGTGGAGGAGAATCCGAACGGCCAAAATACCACTCCCAAGAACGCGGCCCAGCTCAACATATGGGCTGTCAGAGGCAGTAACCACAAGCGTTTCATACCAAACCTCCGTATCGGTTCCCAAGCGTCAAGGGTGTCGATGTCCAGGAAATTGTCCGGCTAACTGGTCAGGGGAAATGTCCACATAAGCTACTGGAATAGCATCACCCTGCAGTGTGCGGGTTCTTTCTCTGGGTCGATATATGGGGGGACTCTTAGCCGCATCATACTAATTGGCGGCGTCACTGCGTATTCCCAACAGTCTGTGGCCATGGCCCGAATCGAATGGCCCAGGCGCTTGGCCTTGCGCACAACGCGCAAGTAGACCGACACTCTGCCTCACAGAATCACGACCCGCCATAACCACAGGGGCCTATACTGCCTCGCAACGCCGAAACCGGCCGCCTCCGTGACCAGGGGCGCACAATTTTCGAATAGCCTTGGCACGAAACCGGACGAGAGGCTTAAGGGGATTCCCGCAGCCATGGCTGCCAACCCAGGAGGAAGTTGAGATGCTCGCAGATCTTTCAAACAGGACGGCTCTTGTAACTGGCGGTGGCCAGGGCATTGGGCGCGGCATCGCCCTCAAGCTGGCCGAGCAGGGCGCGGACATCGCCATCGCCGACATCAATCAAGAGGGCGCGGTCGCCGTCGTGGACGAAGTGAAAGCCTTCAACCGCAAGGGCATGGCCGTGCACATGGACGTTACGGACAACGCCTCGGTGGACAAGTGCGTCAAGGACGTCATCGCCGAATTCGGGCATCTCGACATCCTCGTAAACAACGCGGGGGTGGGCCGGATGACAGGCCATGACGGGTCCGGCCTCGATGACGATTGGGAAGAAAACTGGAACGGTGTAATGGACATAAACGTGCAGGGTGTAATGCGCTGCACGAAGGCGGTAATCGGCCACTTCATGGACAGGAAGTACGGAAAAATCGTCAACACCGCGTCGGGCGCAGGGCGAGGGCCGATCTGGTGGGGGCCGCCCAAGGGACTGGCCGGGATGGGCAATCCGTACGGTCCCTCAAAAGCCGCTGTGATCAGCTACACCCAGTACGTGGCGGCCAGCCTTGCGGAATACAACATCAACGTGAACGCCATCTGCCCTGGCCAGGTGTGGACGGCTTTCCACGAACCGTCGATCTTGGCGCTGAAAAGCGCGGACGCTACCCTTTCCGAGAAGGATTCCCACGAACTCTTCGCCGAAAACGCCCTTGACCTCATCCCGATGGGGAGAGAACAGACCCCAGAGGAGATAGGCAGCCTCGTTGCGTTCCTGGTTTCCGACGACGCGAGTTCCATAACCGGCCAATCAATTCACATCGACGGCGGCCAGCGCATGATCTGACGGCCGGCTCTTCCGTCTTTCCGGCGAAGGCCGGAACCCAGGAGTGGGGGTAAGTTACCCCCAGTTGCTTATATGAATTCCACCGTCCCGTATGGCGTGAGCCACATTCGACCATGCAGGGAGCGAATAGCACGAGAAGCAATCAAAAGGTTGGCAAAGGAGCTGGGAGATTCGAATTAAAAGGGAGATGATCAACGACAAGGTTGACCAGTTCACGTAGGTACTCTGTACATAACAATGTTCAAACCCACCCATGGATTCCGGCCTTCGCCGGAAAGACAATTACGGGACTTGTGAATCACCCTCGTGAAGCCCACCCCAAATATAGAGACGAACGGATGATGAACTATGAAAATTAGCGACCTGACCCTCACCCTTTTCAAATGGGAGGGCATCCCCAAACAACTCCCCAAACGTCACACGGGTCTTGTGGGCAGCGCCAGCCAACTCGGGCTCCTCACAATCACCACTGACCAGGGGCTCCAGGGCCACTCGTTCCTCGGAACCTCCGGCCACAGCGCCGAGATGGACGCAGGGTCGCTCATCCACTACCTGAAGCCGGTGGTCATGGACCAAAACCCGCTCGACCGGGAACGGCTGCACCAGGAAATGTCCGACCTGTACCGCAATACATCGATGCGGGCCATTGGCGCGGTGGACGTTGCGCTTTGGGACGTCGCAGGGAAGATCGCCGGCCTCCCGATTTACCAACTACTGGGCTCGTACCGCGACTGCATCCCGGCCTACGCCAGTTCGCCCCGCCTCGGCTCGGCAGAAGAGTACGCGGAGGAGGCGGCGGGAATTCAGTCCGCCGGATGGGCGGCGTACAAGATCCATCCCCCTGCCGTCGACATCGAAGAGGACATAGAGATTTGCCGTGCGGTTCGGGCAGCGGTCGGCGATGAATATCGGCTCATGCTGGACTCGATATGGGCGTACGACTACCCGCAGGCGCTTAAAGTCGGCAAGGCGATCCAGGACCTCGACTACTACTGGTACGAAGACCCTCTGGCCGGGGACGACATATACAACTACGTCAAACTTAAGTCCAATCTCGACATTCCCATCATGGCCACGGAGCATTCTCCGGGCGGCTTCACGGCGTACGGTCCGTGGCTGATGTCCCAGGCGACCGACTATCTGCGCGGCGACGTTGCGGTGAAAGGCGGCATCACTCCGGTGATGAAGTCCGCGCATTTGGCGGAAGCCTTCCACATGAACTACGAGATACACCACGGAGGCAACTCGCTGAACAACGTGGCGAACCTGCACGCCACCATGGCGATCAAGAACACCGAATTCTTCGAAGTTCTCCTGCCCCCGGGCGCGCAAAAGTACGGGTTGCTTGAGGACGTCGAGCCAGACGAGAACGGCATGGTCCACGCGTTAAACGATCCCGGCCTGGGGGCAAAGATCGACTTCGGCCTGATCGAATACAACAAAGTGGCGGTGCTGACCTGAGGACGGCGCAGGCCGGACTAGCGGTTTTGAATCCTGCCCGATCTCAGGGTCGTTGTCCGAATTAGAAGGAGCGCGCAGGTGGACGAAAAAACAAAAAAGCCCGGCGCCGTCATCCACCAGGACGTGATGATGCCGATGCGCGACGGCATACGTCTGGCCGCCGACATCTACCTGCCCGCGGCCGAAGGCGGCGGCCCGGTGGAAGGCCCCTGCCCTGCCCTGCTCATACGTACGTCCTGGGACAAATCGAACGAGGAATGGGACGACGTACGGGACTACTACCCGCGCCGCGGCTACGCGCTCGTCATCCAGGATCTCCGCTCACGATTCAAGTCGGAGGGTGACGGCCGTTACTACCACACAGCCAACCCATGGGAAGGCGAAGACGGTTACGACACCGTCGAGTGGATCGCCGCGCAACCGTGGTGCAGCGGCCCGGTCGGCACGCTTGGCAGCTCCCACCGCGGCATCGTCCAGACGGTGATGGCGTTGCACCGCCCTCCAAACCTGGGCGCACAGTGGGTGGAACAAGCCCCCACGAACATCTACGCCCACGAGGCGCGCGAGGGCGGCGCGATGGCTCTGCACATGGCGGCCGCCATCCACAATCACGCGCTGGACGCCCAGGAACTTCGCGACAACCCCGAGGGCGTGCGCCGCGTAATTGAGACATTCCGCAACATGGGCGAGTGGCTCGCCAGTACGCCGTGGCGGCGCGGCGAGACCGGTCTAGCCGACGCCCCATGCCTGGAAGAGACGCTCTTCAACTACTACCAGCGCGGCGAGTACGACGAGTGGTGGGCCAACGAAAACAACGATCAGGAACCCTACCTGGACCGCCACGCCGACCTGCCGGTAGCAATCTCCGGCGGTTGGTGGGACCCGTTTTCGGATGCATCCACAAGACTCTTTGCCGAGTTGAGGCGCCGCAACGAATGTCCCGTCCGCCTGGTGATGGGTCCGTGGGCGCACGGGGGGATGCGCAGCGACGCGACCCACGAGGGAGACGCGGATTTCGGCCCCGGAGCGCCGTGGGGCATGGCAGAGTTCAATCGCGTACGTGGACGCTGGTACGACCGGTGGCTGAAGGGAGAGAAGAACGGCGTCGAGAATGAACCGCCGGTACTGATCTTCGTGATGGGTGGCGGAGACGGATCCAAAAACGCGGACGGACGTCTCAACCACGGCGGGGCATGGCGAGCCGAGCCGGACTGGCCAATCGCGAGGACCCGGCAATGGCAGCTTTACATGCGTCGCGATGGCACGCTGAACGAGGATTCGCCGGATTCTGACGAAGCGCCGCTCACCTACACATTCGACCCTGAACAACCGGTCCCGTCACTGGGCGGGAACATGGCGTCCTTCAGTGCACTGCCTCGGCCGGAGGACGGAGGCCCGGTATTTGACGAGATCCCACCATTCGGCGAACGCGCCGCAGCCG
The DNA here is from genome assembly GCA_965219065.1 of Dehalococcoidia bacterium. GTDB lineage: Bacteria > Chloroflexota > Dehalococcoidia > Lucifugimonadales > Lucifugimonadaceae. Next base: position 3,526,592 of record OZ244715.1, on the reverse strand, counting down.
TATTACCTCACGTAGTTTCAACCGTTCCCACCGGAACAATGCACCAACGGGAGCAACCGGGCCTGGTCGCCTGCCGGCCACCATGGCCCCTGCTCGCCGACAGGCCCGACGTACTTGTGTTCGAGACGCCCCCGCTCGAGGAGGGCATCGAGATAACCGGGCCGATCACCGTGAATTTGTGGGTCTCGTCGTCGGCCCCCGATACCGACTTCACGGCCAAACTGCTCGACATCTATCCACCCAGTGACGGCTACCCCGAGGGGTATCACATGAACCTGGTGGACACCATCCTGCGTTGCCGCTATCGCGAATCGTGGACCCAACCAGCCATGATGACGCCAGGCGAGGTATACCCGATAACCATTCCCCTGCCCCCGACCAGCAACCTGTACAAGGCCGGGCACCGCATCCGGATAGACATCTCCAGCAGCAACTTCCCCCGCTTCGACGTGAACCCCAACACAGGTGAGCCGATGGGCCGCCACACCCGCACCCAGACCGCCGAAAACTCAGTCTTTGTGGATCAACAGCGACCGTCTCAAATCGTGCTGCCCGTCATCCCCCAGGCCTGAAGCCTCACGCCGGGGCAATCCGTTGCGAACCCCCACCAACCAGTTTCGGCGGGGTGCGCTGTTTCCCCATTTACAACACCGTTGGAAGCGTTGAAAAAGGTAACGTGGGCTACCATGTGAGAACGCGCTTTACGTCACGTTGATCCCGCAATGTAAGAGGATGTCCGATAAGTCCCACTGTCACCCTGAGAGCCTGTGAGTTTATTGCGAAGCCTGCGGTTTTCAGTCTCAAATCAAGTTTGGTAACGGTCTCAATTAGATGTCTCCGTGGGATTTATTCACAGGCTCTGAGCGAAGTCGAAGGGTCTGGGTCCGAGGGGTGGGGCACACAACTTGGCGGACATCGAAATATTAGACCCGCAACGATCACAAACGTCTACAGTCCGGTCCAACACCACCTTTTTGGACACCCTCTAAGGGAACCCGAGACGGTTGCCCAACGAAACTTTGGAGAAAACCATGCAGATCGATATAGCCAACTATTCGGAGCTGATGATCAGGCAGCGGGTCGAGAGTCTCGAGGCGATCACCGGCTTCGAAACGGCCAATCGGTACACGGTCATGACGCCCCAGGGCGATGAGTTGCTGCACGCTCAGGAAGAGTCGAGCACATTAAGCCGCATTTTCCTGAGGAGCCACCGGCCCCTGACCCTCCGTGTGAGTGACCGTTCCGGGAACGACCTGCTGGTCGCCAGCCGGAGCTTTTTCTGGTTCTTCGCCCATCTCCACGTCAGCGATTCGTCAGGCCGGCACCTCGGTTCGCTCAGGCGCCGGTTCTCGTTTCCCTCACGGAAGCTCACAGTCGAGGGTCCCGGCGGGCAACCGATAGCTGAGATACGCGGGCCTTTACTGAAACCCAAGACCTTCATGATCTACCAGCGGGAAAGAGAGGTCGCCCGGGTCACGAAGCAGTGGAGCGGCCTGTTGAAAGAGGCGTTCACGGACGCCGACACCTTCAAGCTCGAAATTAACGATCGAACGCTGGGCAAGGACGTGGCCCTCATCATGCTGGCGGCGGCTTTCGCAATCGACCTGGACTTCTTCGAGTCCGGCTAATAGACGTTTACCGCGGGCGGCAACCCAACGCCTGAGGCCTGCCCCGGTGTAGGTGTGCTCAGCGAATTGAGCCGCAGAAGTAGGTCCGTGCATTGAAATTGGTCAACTGGAATGTCCAGTGGGCGACGCCCCGATCGACGCGACGCGCTGAGATCCTCCGTCGCATCCAGCGACATGACCCCGAGGTCATTTGTCTCACCGAGACGCATACCGGGCTGCTGTCACAGGGTGGGCACACGATCTGCTCGCAACCCGACTACGGTTACCCGATAAAGGACGGTCGGCGCAAGGTAATGCTCTGGCCGCGGGAACCTTGGGAACAGGTCAATGACGTGGGAATCGATTCGATGCCGTCGGGACGGTTCGTGTCCGGCGTCACACGAACGTCGGTGGGCGAAATCAACGTTATCGGGATTTGTATTCCCTGGTTCGGATCACGGACTGAGGCCAGACGCACGTCGGAACGCAAGAAGCAGTGGGAAGACCATGAACAGTACCTGGTCGGTCTTACCAAAGTTCTCGGACGGGTGCCGACGAAGCGTTTGATAGTTGTAGGGGACTTCAATCAAGCCATAGGGTCAGGCAGCCGCGCACCCCAGAAACTTCGATCAGCGCTTCGGGAAGCCTTTCCTCCGGACATGACAATCGTGACCTCAGCCCTTGCATTCCAGGGACGAAAATGTATCGACCACATAGCCCTGAGTGATGATTTGGCATTTGGCTCCCTGGAAGTTATCGGCAACGTCCACGACGGGAAGAAACTGTCAGACCATTTCGGCGTCGCCGCCGACCTGTCTGCCCTGCCCTTCCGGTAGGCCCGAAGTGGCCATGAGAAAACACGCGCTGAGAGTAGACTTCCTGGTGGTGCGTTTTCTTTAGCGATTTCCCGAAGTAGGGTGCCATTGTCAGATTCAAGAAGGCTCTGATGCCTGTCGATGCCGTGTTATCTGGCAAAGTGGTCGTTGTCACGGGAGCAATCAGGGGAATCGACAGGGCAATTGCTGTCGGCAATGCAGCAGCCGGCGCTGCCGGCTGCTGCATTGCCCGAACTGAGTCCGATATCGCCCGCGAAAAGAGGAACATCGGTTAGCGTGCGCACATCCGAAAAAGACAGGGACGCTGCCAAACTGAGAGCAGACCTGCAGGTCAGTGATTGGGCTGTACGGTTCAATGCCGGACTTGATCTCGCCAAGCTGGGCCACGTCGATGGAGTTACGGTGCTTATCGAAGGCCTAGGACATCAGAGTCACGCGGTGCGTAACTCTTATGCAGGCAAGGCTTTGATCTCTTTGGGCGACAAAACAATTCCTGCGCTGTCTTCTGCTCTGGGATCCAGCGACATCCGGGTGCGAGCCGCCGCTGCCAACACCCTTCAGCAAATAGACAGCGCCAGTGCAGATTCGCTCCTGTCCGTGGCTGTCGAGGTCCTTGACTCAGACGATTTAGAGGCCAAAACCGATGCGTACGCGCTGCTTGGTCGCATGGGCGAAGAGGCGTCCAGGGCCGTACCAAGACTGACCGCCGCTTTGCGGACGCCAGTTGAGCTTCACGATCTGCAGGCCTGGGATAGCGATCCGCGCCATCAGATAACGGGTGTCCTGGCCAGAATCTCACAACCCCTCGAACGGACGACATCGGTGTTGGTCGAGTCACTGGGTTCTGCCGACGATTCGCTGCGGTGGAGTTCCGCTCAAGCGCTCGGGATGATGTCGGCGAAGGCGAGACCGGCGTTGAAAGTCTTGCGTGATCTGTCGCAGAACGAACTCGAAGACGAGACAGTTCGAGTCGAAGCTGCCTACGCAATTGCGAAGGTCGGGGACGAGGCTGATATTGCGCCAGCCCTGACAGCTCTGTTGGAGAGCCGGAGCTGGTGGGTTCGGGCCTTCGCCGCGAGAATCATCGGCGAGCATGCGCTGCCACGCCAGGGGAAGTCACACGAGATGGTCGAGTGGAGCCCGCAGTTCTTGGCAGTGGGACTGTCGCCTCTTACAGACGCCGTAAGTGACCCTGATTTCAATGTCCGTCGTAATGCCGCACTGGCGTTGTCAAACATAGGACCGGCCGCTGAATCGGCAATTCCGGCACTCACGTTGGGTCTCGAAGATGAAGAGACTGGTCCCGTGGCAGCAGAGGCCCTCGCCAAGATCGGGCATGCCTCAGCGTCCACTCTAATCGAGTCCCTCGACCACGCTGATCATTATGTCCGAGGGTTGGCCGCGTACGCTCTGAAGCTCATCAACACTCCACAGACGAGGGAGTTAGTCAAAAAGGCCGAACTGACTGGACGGGTCTTGCCGTTTAAGCCCCAAGTGGAGCACCTCCTCCCTCAGATCCACGTCAGCTACGACGAAGCAAAACTCAATGCGTTCGAAACTCTCTACGAGCAGACCATTACCGCTGGGCAAGCCACCGGGATCAAATACGACCTCAACTATCCAAAGCACGAGTTCCTGCGATTTCTGGTGGAGTTCAAGGGTCTGCTAATGCACGGTTCGAACAATGCAGACATCGACGTGATGAATCCGGTTCGGTTCTCAACGGACGCCGGAGCGCCAGGCAACGTCTCAGGGGTATATGCCGACAAAGACCACATTCGGCCAATGTTCTTCGCCATCGTCAATCGTAGAAGGTGTTTCGGCCTTACGAATGGATTCGTAGACAGGAAAGAAGACGGCTCTATTGCCGACGATGGAGAGGTGGGAGTCCATAGTCGGTTCTACTACTTGAGTATCGACCATAAGGGCTTACAACGGGAACCATGGTGCGAAGGAACCGTGTATGTTTTGCCACCTGACACGTTCACCTACTGGGGAGGTCAATACACCAGTCGTGTGCCCATCAAGCCTCTGATGAAGATCGCGATCCATCCTGATGATCATCCCTTGCTACCCGAAATCTGGGGGTTCGAGTATTTTGGCGCCATAAGAAAGATTGTGCATCGGGACACCAATGATCCGTTCCCTTTTCTGAACGACGTCGATACCTTCCCGATCCGCACGAGCGGAAAGCCCGTCTCAGAATGGCGATCCTGAACTCCCGCACGAGATCCGCAACGTCCATTGCCTCTTTGGCTTGGAATACTCACTATCGGGAGCCGTTGGGCTGACTGTTTGAAGTTCCCTTAAGCAGGCTACCGCCCGGCAGTCCCCCGGCACCCGTCAATGCGCGTCTTCTCTCGGCGCCTGCGCTATGACCGCGTAGATTCGGTGAGGCACGCGCAACATGTCGCCGGTGAATCGGTCAGCCAGGAGGCGAGCGTGGGCATGATCGAAAGCCACTACCTCATCGAGTGTGAGCGATGCTCCGATGCCGGCGCTTGCCCGTATGCGACCCCTCCAGGCCGCCTCCGTGTAAGGGATCAGGACGTCATATTCAAAGCTCCTGACCTCTGAGAATTCGCCTTGCCTGACCTCATCAATCCATCCCGGGTGGCGTCCGGTCCCGCCGTAGAGAGTCCAGCGCGGATTGGCCTGCCGGATCAGCTGTTCAGTAGCCTCTGGCACGCTGCCCGGTAACGGAAGCCAGTCCAGCGAGGCGATAACGAGATGCCCTCCCGGTGTCAGGAGCCGCAAGGCCTCTTTGACGGCCGACGTTGCCTCGAACCACCACCAGCATTGCCCTGCAATCACCAGATCGACAGATCGCGACGGCAACCCGGTGCATTCGGCCGTCGAGTTCACATACTCCACGTAAACATCAGCCGCGTTGTCAAGATTCCGGGCTTCCCTCGTAATTGCTTCAGATGGGTCAATCCCGATCACCTTGCTTGCCCCTCGGATGGCGAGCCCGCGGGCTACAGTGCCGGTACCTGTACCAAGGTCCACGGCGCGAGCGCCCCGGATGGGAACGCCGTGCTGCTCCAACTGGGCGAAGAAGCTGTCAGGAAAGCCCACGCGGTACGTGGCGTAGTCGGACGCAGTGTTGCCGAAGTCCACGCCCTCCATCTCACGGGCTCGCGGCGTGGGGTCGGAATCACGAATGCCCATCAGCTTTCTCCCTGCCGCGAATCGCCTGAATTCATCCGCGAACTATTGTGCAACGAGGAAGGCGCACTCCAGTCGATCCGTGAAACCTCGGCAAAGACAGTTGCACCGATAAGGAGCCAGAACCTTTTTACGAGTTCCTGCGGCATTGACCTGCCCCAAAAGCTGGCCCAAGTGAAATTTTAGTCTTGAGTCGTAGACAAGGAGCAAATTGGCCCGGCAAAACACGCACCGAGAGTAGACTTTCTGGCAGTGCGTTTTCTCTAGCGATAACCCGAGTAGGTTGTCATTGTCAGATCTAAGGAGGCCCTGTGCCCGTCGACGGCGTATTGTCTGGCCAAGTGGCCGTCCTGCCCGTCATACCCCCAGCCTGAATCCCGCTCAGCTACGAACGCCGCAGTGCCGAGAGGAGCCGACATGACCGACCATTCTGCCCTGAAAGACGATCTGAAGGCCCAATGGGAAGCGAGGGCAGAGGACTGGATCAGCCGGCTCCAGGATAGCGAGACATCACACCGGGAGGCCATGCTCGACGGATGGATGCTCGACGCCGTTGGCGGCGTATCGGGCCGCAAAGTGATCGACCTCGGCTGCGGTGAGGGCCGGTTCAGTCGGATGCTCTCCGAGCGAGGTGCGGAGGTCACTGGCGTGGACCTATGCCGTCCACTCATAGAGTTCGCCAAGAAACAACGGGTCTCCGATGAGTCCTATCTGATAGGAGACATGGAGGATCTCCACGGAGTGGCTAGCGACGAGTTCGATCTCGCAGTTTCATACGTATCGCTTGTCGACATCCCGGACATGCGCAGCGCGGTACGTGAGGCCTTTCGAGTCCTCCTTCCGGGCGGGCGATTCGTTGTCTGCAATCTCCATCCAATGATCTCGGCGACTCCCGGCTGGATCAAGCAAGGGAGCCTGAAGCTCCACTATCCAGTCGATCGCTACTTCGCCGAGGGCGTGCGAAACATCTCTCAACGGGAGGACCAGCCCTGGATCTGCTTCCACCGGACATTGTCGAGGCACTTCCGCACGTTCTTGGGCACCGGCTTCGCAGTCGAAGACATCCGCGAGCCGACACCGACTGCGGCTCAAGCCCGGCAGTATCCGTATGTCAGCGATAATCTACGCGTCCCCGAGTTCATCATCTACATTCTTCGGAAACCCGAGTAACGCCCAAGTGCCTGAATTAAGGAGACCATGATGCACATCGACGGCGTATTATCCGGCAAAGTGGCCGTTGTCACCGGCGCGGGGAGGGGAATCGGTAAGGCAATTGCAGTCGGCTATGCTGCCGCTGGCGCTGCCGTATGTTGCGTTGCCCGAACCGAGTCCGAAATCGCTCGTACGGTAGCCGATATTCGAAGCGACGGCGGGACCGCGACCTCCGTCCAAGCGGACGTCACGGACTATGACTCAGTCGTTCACGCGTTCGACGCCGCCGTCAACGAGTTCGACGGAGTCGACATCGTCGTAGTCAACGCGGGCGGTAATCTCGACGACAGTCGTGATGTGGAAAGCGGTAATTTGGAGCAGTGGACAGAAACGGTCCAGTTAAATCTCGTCGGCTCCTACCACACGGCGAAGGCGGCGATACCCCACCTCAAGCAACGCGGCGGAGGGAAGATCATCGCAATAGGGTCAGGTCTGGGGCGTCGCGGAAGGCCTGGCATGTCGGCATACGCTACGGCGAAGGCCGGACTTTCAATGCTAATCCGCGTACTCGCCCAGGAGCTATGGCAGCACGATATCAGCGTCAACGAGTTAATCCCCGGCCCCGTCCTCACTGGCCGCGTTACTCAGGCGTACGCCCGTAAGCCCGGTTCGGTCTTCCAGGACGACAGCGAGTGGGTCAAAATGCCTGAAGACGTTGTGCCTCTCGCCCTCGTTCTCGCTACTCAGCCCGACAAGGGCCCCACCGGGCAGACGTACAGCCTCATGAGACGCGATATGTGACGCAGGCTCGCTGTTCGGAAAGGTGAAGTTCCTGATCCCCCTTTCCCTCCAAATTAACGGAAGCTTACCGTTTAGGAAAACGGCGTGCCGACGCAGCGCTGGACATTCACCCGAAAGCGATTTCTGAAGTGGACTTAATCCTAGTCAGACACGGCGAGACCGATGCCAACCGCGAAGGCAGACTGATGAGCGGCAGCGGCGGCCCGTGTCTGAACGCGACGGGCAGGGCTCAGGCAACCGATATCGCGGCCGCTCTCGAGAAGGAGCTTCCCTTCCACCTATACACGAGCCCGGCTCGGAGGGCTCGAGAGACGGCCGAAATCATCTCTGAGGCCCTCAACGCCCCTATTACGGTCGTAGACGATCTGGCCGAGACCGACGTAGGGGCCTTCGAGGATCTTACGGTCCGCGAGATGCGCCAACGGTACCGCTCATACGCCGGAGAGTGGGATAGGGACGCAGCCACCGCCAGGCCTCCCGGCGGCGAGACGATACAAGAGCTGCAGGACAGGGCGTGGTGCGCCGTTCAGCACCTTTCAGTCGCCCACCCTGAAGGGACCGTCGTCGCAGTGAGCCACTGCTTCACGATCTTGACCGTGGTGGCGAAGGTCTTGGATATGCCCCTACGCCATTTCGATCGCGTCCATCTTGACCTCGGTGCAATGGTTAGAATCGGACTGAGTCCGGGCGCGTTCAAGGTTATATCCACCAACGAGACTTGGTACCTGCCAAAGACGGATGGTTCATAACGGCGAATTCTCCGCTGAATGCTCGGCCCACTCCGGCCAACATGGCGTTTGAGGAATCCCTGAGGCCCCACCAAAGCCGCTTCTCTTCTCAAAGCGCAGCGGCCCATTCGCCAGGGCAACGCCATGTTATCGTCCGACGCTGGCGACACGCCCTAGACAACCTGGGGTCCGTCGATACCACGTCCACTTCTACAACATGCAGCACCCGGAGCTTGCGTACCGCCACTGTCATCCCAGCGTTTCGCATCCGCACCAGGATGGAAAATCAGGTGTCCGCTGCCCGTAGAAAGACCGACGTTAAACGCCAATCATGATCTAATGGCACCCTCCGTCCTTCCCGGCCTCACATGCTAGACCCTATCGAGATCGCGATCTCGGCCCTCGTGCTGGCCATTGCCGCGTTTACCATCGGCGCCATCGGTTTCGGCTTCGGCCTCACCACCACGCCGGTCATGCTGCTGTACCTCGATCCACAGACCGTTGTCGTAGTGGTCAATGCGGTTGCGATCCTGGCCTTCGGTCTCATGCTGATCGAGACCCGCCGGGAAATCCGCTATCGCGAGCTAACGCCCGTGGCGATCGCGGGCTTCTTGGGCGCGCCCGTCGGCGTATACGCCCTCAGCACACTCGACCCTCACGCCCTTCGCATCGGGATCGCCGTGCTCGTCCTGGCGCTCACGGTACTCGTGATCATGAATAGAAAGTGGCGTGTTCCGAAGCCGCAGGTCACCGGGCCCGTGACCGGTTTCTGCGCCTCCGCATTGGTGACGGGACTTGCGATCGGAGGTCCCCTCCTCGTCCTCTTCCTATTGGGACGCGGCATGGACCGGCAGGGCGTTCGGGCCTCGATGGCTTTCCTCTTCACAGTCATGTACTGCACCGCCGTTGCAGGCTATGCAATCCAGGGCCTGATAACCACCGATGCAATCCTGCTGACGGCCGCAGCCATCCCCGCCGCGGCCATCGGATACTGGCTCTCCGTGCGCCTCACCGGAAAGATGAATGCCACAGTGTTTCGCGCGGCGGTTGTCACCGTAATCGCGGTAACCAGCATCCTGGTCCTGGCGCGTGAAGTCCTGGCGCTCTAGACGGCAGGCAAATTCCCCGTCCAAGTTCCCGGGGCTGCCGTCAATAAAACCCCGCCATGCTATCGTTCCGCGTAGGAGGCACACCCATGGAAAAGCTGGAATTCGTCGACACTCATATCCACCTCTATGACATGCAGCACCCGGAGCTGGTGTACGGCCACTGGCAACCAACCGAGCCGCATCCGGTCATTGGGTGGAAAATACGTAAGCTCGCCGAGAAAAACTACGTCGCCGAGGACTTCATAGCCGAGACCCGGAACGCCAACGTCACCAAGGCGGTGCACGTGCAGGCCGCCTTCGGCAACCCCGACCCGGTCACAGAGACCGAATGGCTGCAGGAGGCAGCTGACCGTACCGGCTTCCCCCACGGAATAGTCGCGCACGCTGACCTGCGCGATCCTGGCATAGATGGGGTCCTGGAGCGTCACTGCGAGTCCCCGAACATGCGGGGCATCCGGGACTTCTCCTACGGCGACTACCTCGTCGAGCCGGACTTCCACCGCGGCTTTGCCCTTCTCGAAAAGTTCAACCTGGTGTCGAGCATGCCGGTCGAATGGCAGCACATGGAGAATCTCCGGGCCCTGGCAAACAAGTTCCCGAACATCATGATCGTCGTCGATCACACCGCCTTCCCCACGGAGCGCACCGACGAGTACTTCGAGAATTGGAAGAAGGGTGTGGCTATCGCGGCCACATGCGACAACATCCGCTGGAAGATCTCCGGCCTCGGCATGGCCGACCACAAGTGGACGATAGACAGCATCAGGCCGTACGTGCTCACATCCATCGAGACGATGGGCGTCGAACGCTGCTTCTTCGCCACCAACTGGCCGGTCGACTGGCTATTCAGCACCTACGACGAAGTCATAGACGCCTACACGGAGATCATCTCCGGCTTCAGCCGGGACGAACAGACCGCCCTCTTCTCAAAGACCGCCGAGGACCTGTACCGCATCTGACGGCGGCAAGCTGACCCTCCCCCGTCGTTCCGGACCTGATCCGGATTCCGGGGCCGCGGGGTTAAGCGTTTTCGACCACCACCGCCCCAGTCAGCCACCGCACACCGGCCGTGACTAGGTTCATCCACTCAGAAAGTCCATGAGCGCGTTGGCGATGACCACGTGCCCGGTGTGGTTCGGGTGGACCGGCTCGGGACAGAACGTTCCGGGTGGTCGATACTTCAGTTGCTCCTGGAACACGTCGTGGAGATTCAGGAACAACGTGCCGTATTTGGCGCTCATCTCTTCTACGATGCCGATGTACTCGGGAATCATGCCGAGCACAGCGCCTTCGATCTCGTCGTCCAGATTCGTCGATATGTAGAACGGGGTTACGAGCATTATTGGGATTTCGCCGAGGACGCGACGCGTGGCGGTCAGTATCTCATCGTAATTCCGCCGGTACTGATCCGGCGCGACGCCGTCAGGGTCACGTCGCCGGAAACCGTTTAGATCGTTGATTCCGATCTTGATGGAGAGACGATCCGGCCTTTGATCGATCACGTCCGTCTGCCAGCGCTCCTTCAGGTGGGTAGTTCGATTGCCACCGATTCCCATGTTGACCCAATCGATATTCCGCTCCGGGTACCTCGCCGCGGCAAGCTCCGTGAATATGCTCACGTAACCGTCTCCGAGAGGAACCGCGCGATCTCGCCGCCCGCAGTCGGTGATGCTATCGCCTATGAACAGCATCCTTTCGCCGTCCTGAATCCAGAAACTACTCATCGCCCTACTCTCTTGACTGATACGGGCCGCGTTGTGCCGAACCTCGACGCACAACGGTACGCCTAATAATCCCGCAGCGCGCCGTCGCTGGTTATCACCGGTGGCCGGACGTGTCGTTGCGGCGGGTAGTGCTTGAACGCCTCCTCATTCAGTTCAACGCCGATCCCTGGCGTGTCCGGCACGATCAAGTGCCCGTCTTCGAGCTTCAACGGCTCCTTGACCAGGTCCCTCTTCGGCGCCTCGAACTCGGTGCCCGTGTACTCCTGGATCGCCACGTTGTGGATCGCCGCGTCGAGTTGCACGCATGAAGCGGTCATCACCGGCGAACACGGATTGTGGGGCACCATCCCCACGTAGCTCGCCTCCGCCAGGGCCGCTATCTTCTTCAGGTTGGTGATGCCGCCCGCAAGGCTTATATCGGGGCGAATGTATGCCGACCCGTTCTTATTGAGCAGATCGCGGAACTGGTAGATCGTGTACAACCGCTCGCCGGATGCCACGGGTATCGGGATACTGTTGGCGACATGCGCCATGGCGTCGATGTTGTCGGGCTCGATCGGGTCCTCGAAAAAGAACAGCCCGTACGGCTCAAGCGCTCTTCCTGCGCCGATCGCCTCGGCAGGCAAAAGACGGTTCACAACGTCGATCATCAGGTCGAGTTCCGGTCCGACCGCCTCACGAACGGCTTCGGTGTACGCCACCATCCTCCTGATAACACCCTGGAAGCTGTTCGGAATCCCCGACGCAAACGGACCGAGTGGATAAAACCGCAACGCCGTATACCCCTCTTCCACCAGCCGAAGCGCGTTTTCGGCCATCTCCTCCGGCGAATCACCCACCAGGTGCACGTACACGCGGACGCGCTCGCGCGTCGGTCCGCCCAACAACCGGTGTACCGGAAGACCGGCCGCCTTGCCGGCGATGTCCCACAGCGCAACATCTATCGCGCCTATTGCGGCCATCGCGTCGGAACCTCCCCTGAACAGACACCGCCGGAACATGTGCTGCCAGTGCCGCTCGATCTCCGTCGGATCTTTGCCTATCAGGTACTCGGCACAGTACTTGACCGCGGCCCGCACAGCGAACGGCGTGCCGCTGCCGCCGCTCCCGCCGTGCAGGTCTCCGACGCCGACAAGCCCCTCGTCGGTGGTTACCTTGACCCACTGGTGGATCGAGGCGCTGAGCGTTTCTACCTTGGTGACCTTCATTGGTGCTCCCCTTTTAAGGCGTATCCGTTGAATATAGCCGGGTCAGGCGACCATCCCAAACCGTCTCTCCAATGGGACTTATATCGAATGTTAGCCATCCCGTTTGATTCTCCCTATCTCGTCGCCCGTTCACGGTAAAGCGACAGAAGGTACTCCAGTGCCGTCGTTCTTGTCCGGGCATGGGGATATTTTTCGTGGAGGTCAATTTCTCGGCGGCGGGCTTCTCTAACTTGAAGAGGTTTGTCCCACACCCTCGACGTCAACGGTTGTGGGGCCTCTTTGAACCGTTCCTTATGTGTTTCGAAGCGCTGACGAGGGGCGGGCGAGATACCGATGTAGAGAACCGGAATTCCCGGAGCGCCGACGCAGTAAACGTACCAGTTCCGTCGGTCGTTGGGGTTGGCCTTTATCAGACGACCTTTATACCGCTCGATATCCCCCATCACTCTGTTCCCTTCGTCTCCGTTATTTGGCTAACATTCGATATAAGTCCCTTTCCAAACCTGTTCCGGGATCCATGCCACACCGTCGTACCGGCGAAGGCCGGTACCCAGGGGACGGGCGCGGTTACCACTCAACCGTCACCCCGAAACCCGCCGCCACTTGCGAAGGCTCGCCACCTCACGCGGCGGCGTCAGCTTAGACCCGTACGCTGTATACGAAACTTCGGCAACGTACACGTCCCCGTGTGAGTCGATCGCTATCCCGTGGGGTGCGAGAAACTGATCGAGCCCCTCTCCAGGAATCTCGTTGCCGAAGCTGAGCACCTCGTTGAAGTCAGGGTCAAGGACCACCACTCGCTGGCCAAGCCGCGGCACCCCTTCCTGTACGGGCGGCGGGCCTCCCTCGCCGACATAGATGTTCTCGTCGGCGCCCATGCCTGCCGTGATCGACATCGGCCGGTGCATGTGGACCTGCTGGATGAATGTTCCTTCCTCGTCGAACACCTGCAGCCGGAAGTTCTCCCTGTCGCACACCACCACGCGCCCGTCTCTCAAAACGGTCAGGTGATGGGGAAGACTGAACTGGCCGGGGTCGCTGCCCGGCTCGCCCCATGAGAGCACGTGACCGCCGTCCGGCTCGAAGCGGTGGACCCGCGAGTTCCCGTACCCATCGCTTACGAACAGGTCCCCGCTCACCGGAGATATCCAGGCATCGGTCGGACGGTTGAAGATGCCACCTTGCTGCCACGCGGCCGACTGGCCGGGGGTGCCCAGGATCATCAGCACCTCGCCTGAGGTGGTCGTCTTCTTCACCACATGGTCGAGATCGTCCACCAGGAAGAGGTTGCCGTCAGGGGCCACATAAACACCGTGAGCGCGCTGGTACTGGCCGGCGCCCCATGTATCCACGAACTTTCCGTCTCGATCGAAGATCATCATCGGGTTGTGGCCGCGATTGAAGACGTAGACGCGGTCCTGCCGGTCGACGGCCACCGAAGTGGCCTCCCCGAAGCTCATCGGGTGTGGGATTGCAGGCCATCCGGGGACCGGCTCGTAGACGGTTGCCTGTGTCGCTGAAGTTACCAATGTTTCCTCCGGGTTCCGTGAAATGGCAATACGAGGAGTCGCGATGCCGTCGCCTGGTCGCCAATCGCCGGCACTCCCCTGCCCTGCAATCCGCAACTCCCAGCGTCGTCCCATCAGGGCTAAACGCGGGCGGCCCGATCGACCGGCGGCCTAACGGGCGGGCAAGGCGTAGCGGGATGTGATGGTAACGCCCCCGTCTACAGGCAGCAACACGCCCGTTACCCACCGGGCCTCGTCGCTGGCAAGGTACACGGCCGCCCACGCCACATCCCAGGCGGTCCCCTCGGTACCCAGGAGGGTGGACTCTCTCCGGATTTCCCGCGCCTCCTCGCTGAGCTGCCAGGCAACCATCGGCGTGTAGACGGCCCCCGGGGCGATCGCATTGGCCCGGATCCCATGGCGGCCGTGTTCTGCAGCCAACGTCTGCGTAAGGCCGATGATGCCCGCCTTCGAAGCGGCATACGCGGCGTCGCTCCATGCCCGTATGCCGGCCACCGAAGTCATGTTGATGATGGAGCCGCCGCCGGATTCGATCATGCGAGGGATCGCGGCCTGTGATGCAAGCATCATGCTCTTGAGATTGATGGCCATCACTCGGTCCCAATCGTCCGGGTCGATGTCGATGAACTTCTCGCGCAGGAGCACTCCCACGTTGTTGTCGAGGATGTCGAGCCTGCCGTACCGTTCGACCGCCGACTCGACCATGGACCGGCAGTGGTCCGCGTTGGTGACGTCCGCCTGAAAGACGCTGGCCTCGCCGTCCGCCGCGGTGATCAACTCGAGGGTCTCTTGCGCGTGATCGGCGTCGATATCGACGAGCAGGACCTTCGCGCCTTCGCGGGCGAACAGGATCGACGCCGCCTTGCCGTTGCCGACACCGGGACCGCTCGAGCCCGCCCCGGTCACAATGGCGACCTTCCCCTCCAGTCGCCCTGGCCGATCACTCACACTTAATCTCCAAACTGCGTCGTATCAGTCAAGCGTTACAAAGACGTTGTTCCGGACCTTGCCGTCCACCGCCCTGCTGATGTGCCCCTGCCCCGTGGTGTCCTCGGCCAACAGGATCTCGCCGGGCCCGATCACCTTGCGCGTGCCGTCGCCCACCTCGATCTCCACCGATGCATCCAGGTTGATGATGAACTGCCGGCGCGGCGCAGGATGGAAGTCGAGGTTGTAATCAGCCGGAGTCTCCCGAAAGATCACCCCCGTAGCCTCGATCCGGTCCGACACGCGCCCAACCGCCGAGTCACGCAAATCGTACTCGATCTCCTCAAAATGCGACTTCCCATCCTCCCCCGTATAAAGGCGGGTTACTTTCAACGCCTTACCTCCGATTTGCCCACCACCATGGTCCTCAAGAACCGGCCGGCAAGTGGGCCAGCACGTACTCTACCGCGATCAATAGGGTCATTCACTCGGGTTGTGCGCATGCGCAATGCCGTTAAGTTGGTATGCCCTTTACACTCTGCCGAAATTCAGGGTACCGACCGAGTACTACAGGCAGACGGACCGACGGCCTCACCTCACAGCACGCTGGGGCACAGACCACCGGCACCTACGAAGTTCCTGGCTGCCAACCCTGTTCCAGTCTTTGCCGGACTAACGTAGCATTTTAAGAGACTGGTGGCTGACCACATTCCGCCGATGTACATCGGCAGTTCAGTCCTGCGGATGAAAGCCTGATTTACTCCAAGTACATAAACATAAGAATTTTCGGATCCAAGTAGGGGTCATGGCTGAAGAAACGATACGATCAAGCGAAGAGGAACTCCTCGTCTTCATAAGCAGTCGGCAAGACGAAGAAATGACCACGGCCAGGGACTTGGCCATTGAAACTGTGAACAACTATCCCGGGATGCGAGTCTGGGCCTTCGAAGACGCTCCCGCCAGTTCTGAAGCTGCCCGCGAAAGATACATCAGACGTGCGGGCCAAGCTCAATTCGTAATTTGGCTCATCGGGTCAACGACGACTCAGCCGGTTATTGAAGAGGTAGACGCCTGTCTCAGGTCGTCCCACAGACTTCTCCCATTTTTGCTCCCTTCAAAGACAAGGGACGCCAATACTCGGCAGTTAATCAGAAGAGTCGAGAATTCCGTCACGTGGCGCAAGGTAGAAGACGTCAGGACCTTACCCGTACACATAAAGACGGCCCTAACCGACGAAATGGTCAGGGCAGTGAGAGATCCCGCGCCAGTAAATCACGACCTTTACCTAGAGCACAGACGGCGTGAAAGCATCGCTGAGACCAAGAGCCTCTGGACCACATTGGGAGTACCCGACGACATCGCGGGGGATCTCGCAACCGATGAGTCGATCGGCCACAAACTGGACCTCCCTTCTTCTGGAGTTGTACAGATAGTGGCCACACAAGGTTCGGGCAAGACTTTAGCAGCTCACAGGTTGTTTCAACATGCCATCGACAAACGAATGGACGACCACCTTGAGCCGCTCCCTGTGTTTTTGAACGCGCGATACATGTGTGGAGAATTAAGGGACCTCGTCGATCAAGCCGTTGGGGATCAGGGATCCGCGTACGCCCAACTCGTCTTGGTCATCATCGACCGCCTTGATGAGGTGGGCACGTACGAGGCCAATCAATTACTCGGCAGCGCCGAATCATATGCCGAAGCGCATCCGAATATTGCCGTGGTGGCGATGGCAAGGCCACTGCCGGGCCTGAAGTCTATTGGTAATCCGACAGTCTTGCCTGAGTGCAGCGATGAGGAATTTACCTCGATAGCGTCGCGGGTAGCAGGCCGGCCCGTCAGACCGGGTGAGATTCCATTTCGGCTTTCCAACACGCGAATTCCCCTTTTTGCGGTGATAGTAGGCACGCATTTCAGAAACTCCAGTAACCCATTGGTGACCTCACCGAGTCAAATGGTCAGTCAATTGGTTCAACGAATATTGGACGAGTCCGGCAATTACCCGGAACAGCAGGCAGAACTTCTGGCGAAACTCGCCGTAGCGTGCACCAATTCCGGCGGGAGCGTCAATGTGTCTGTTATTGACCCTAAAGCCTCTGCACGCGCTGAACTCGCTAAGTCACGACTCGTCGTCGAAGAAAACGGCAAAAGCGACTTTGCGCTCGCGGTTTTCAGAGAGTGGTTCGCCGCCCGGGCTTTAGTGGAAGGAACGATTTCGCCGTTAGACATTGACTTAGCCTCTGATAGATGGGTAGTGCCTCTCGCCATCGCCGTCAACTCCGAAAACGAACTCGTCGGCCCCGCGATTATGGAGACTCTCTCCGTCGACGACCCAGGCATCGCCTGCTTAGTACTAGAAGAGGTCAAGCACAACTGGTCCATGGAAGACCTTCCAGAGGAATTACCCGACGGTACGGCTATAGAGATAGGACACCAAATACGGCAGGCCATGTTCAACTGGAAAGAAGGACTTGGACCGCTGATGGCTGAGGTTGGGCCAACGACTCGGGATGGTGGAATTCCCACGTTGGCGGTCGATAAGGGTCCCCGGATGCTGACTACCAGCTGGTACCAAGGGGAAAGAGAACTGGAACCCGTGATCGAAATGCCGGAAGACGTGAACTTCTACTCTGGCTCCGTTACACCGGGCTGGCCCATTTTGCAGAGCACGCCAATTGAACCGACCAAAGTTTGGCCATGGACCACCACCATAGAGGACTTATCGTCGTCCCTGTCAGAGTTACTGAAATCGCACAGATTGGCTTTCGATTCGCCAGTAGGGGTTCGGGAATTTGCTGCCGAATTCGCCGAAACGCTGACCAGATTTCGGATAACCGATTCCACACAACCTAAGGTCACTGACGTAATCGACTGGATCGACAATTGGACCAAAATGCCCGGCAGAGGGTCAGAAGATTCCATCACATTTGGGTTTAGCCAACAGACCTACACGGTCAAAGAATTGAATGTTGTCAGAAACACACTCCCGGATCTTCCACGAAACGAAGATGGCACAGTTTCGGATCTTTGGCCAGGGCCAGATAAGCCGTGGCCAGCAGGCAGGACGAGCGTTCTGTGGCACGAGCTTTACACCGATGGGCAGCTGCTCGAACGTACCAAGGCAATCTTTGACGCAGCAATGAGAATTTACAACGACATTGTCGAGCGGTGGTTCCCGTCGTTCAACATACGTCATCAGATGAGCTACATGCTGCCTCTCAGGCTCGAAGGCATTTTGAAACTGAAGTGCACGCCCTGGCGACGCGAGCGGGGCGACGCGGCGCTCGTTTGGTGGCCCAGGCTTGTGAACAGTGGCGCTGAATCAGGAGTGTTTTTTGAACTTGGGTCATGGGACCGCGATATTGACGCAGGCACAAGAGAGAGAATGCAGGCGGCGAAAGAGGAATTTGTTCTGAATAGGGGATCGTTTCGGCAAGTATTTCAGGCACTGCCCGGCAACGACTCTCGGCCAGGAACTGAGTTAGCGCACAAGTGGCTAACTGAGGACCTGAGAAACCTGCGGTGGGTTTGAGACGGTCACATCCAACTCCGTGCCGGCTTCAACCCCATCGCCATCGGCCTAGCCGCCCCCCACCAATTGACGCCCCCCTTCCCAATCCCTACCATCCCCGCCACCAATCACACACGCCACATCATCGTCAATCCCGGGGTCAAAGAGTGAAGTACGACTACATCGTCATCGGCGCAGGGTCGGCCGGCGCGATCCTCGCAACGAGGCTCACCGAAGACCCCAACACCTCGGTGCTCCTGCTGGAGGCGGGGCATGACTACCCGGACATCGACAGCCTCCCCGAGGAGGTCAAGTACGGCTACAAGTCGACGAAGAGCATCTGGGACAGTGACCATAACTGGCAGTACACGGCCAGGGGCACCGATGAGGCCGAGATCGAGGTTCCCAGGGGCAAGGTGACCGGCGGGTCCAGTGCCATCAACGGGCAGGCCTTTATCCGCGGCATTCCCGAGGACTACGACAGTTGGGCGGAGTGGGGAAACGACGAGTGGAGCTTCCGGAAGCTGGTGCACTACTTCAATATGGTGGAGACGGACACCACCTACCTGGACGATCCCGGCGACTTCCACGGGTCGAGCGGGCCCATTATCTGCCACCGGTTCCCACAGGAGGAGTGGCGTCAGGGAAACAAGGTCTGGTTCGAGGCCTGGCGAGATAACGGGCAGCCGTATTGCGAAGACCACAACGCCCCCGACACCACCGGAGTGGGGCCCATACCCGTAAACAGTCACAACGGCATCCGTTGGTCCACGGCCATAGGGTACCTGGGCCTCTCGCGCCACCGCCTCAACCTGACAATCAGGGCCAACGTGACGGTCAAGAGAATTCTCTTCGACACCACCGGGGATCGCCCCAGGGCAACAGGCATCGAGGCGGTCTCCGACGAAGAGACCTTCGTCGTCGAGGCCGAAGAGATCATCCTCAGCGCGGGCGCCGTCGGGTCGCCCCAGATACTAATGCTCTCCGGGGTCGGTCCCGGCGACCACCTGAGGGAGCACCGAATAGAGACCGTCGTCGACTCGCCGGGGGTTGGCCAGAACCTGGCCGACCATCCCCTACTCACCATACTGTGGGCTACGAAGCCGGAGGTAGAACTGCGCCGCTTCGTGCCCAATTCCCAGCTACTGGTGAGGTACACGGCCGAGGGCTCTTCACTGAAGAACGACATGATCGTCTACCCGTCCGCGGCTGCGGGCAGGGAACGCCAAATGGGCGGCTACCACGGCGAGATGGTGGGCCTGTTCGCTGCCCTCGGGTTAAACCTGGCGCTGTCGAAGGGCGAGATCCGGCTCCGCTCCAACGACTACAGGGACCATCCCTGGCTCGACTACAACCTCTTGGGCCACGAGGAGGACCTGCGCAGGTGCCGGGACGGCGTACGCCTTGTGGTCAGTCTGGAGGACCATCCGTCGATGGCCGCCATGATCGACAAGAGGGTCTACCCGGAGGACTCTGACCTGGAGTCGGACGAGGCCCTTGACCTATGGATGAAGAGGAGCGTGGGTACCGGCCACCACATCTCGTGCACCGCCAGGATGGGCCCCAGCTCAGACCCAATGGCAGTGGTGGACCAGTAAGGCAGGGTCTACGGAGCGGAGGGCCTGCGGGTCGTGGACGCCTCGATCATGCCCGAGTGCGTACGGGCCAACATCAACGTCACCGTCCTGATGATAGGTGAGCGCGTCGCAGACTTCATCAGGCAGGGGAAATGAAGGGACAAGACCCCATTCCCCAGCCTGGATAGGCCAGGACCCCTTACATAAGGGGCAGTGCGCTCCTGCTGTTTACCCCACCGATTGCGATCACGCCAGTGGCGTTAAATCCGCCTATGGCGACTACGCCTATCGTGTTGATACCGCCGATGGCGACCACGCCCATGGCATTCACTCCGCCTATGGCAACGAATCCCATGCAGTTAACAGGACCAATTGCGACGAGGCCCATGGCATTGATCACGCTCAGCGCCACAAGGCCAACCGCACTCCACAAACCCGCCGCGACTAACCCGATAGTGCTCGGGCCCACTGCGACAGTGCCTACAGTGAACCACCCTACTTGTTTGGCATCCGACATATGATCTGGCTCCTTTCGGCGGCATCGTACCAGACCAAATTCCTTTAAAAACAACCCGGTCAAACACCCAGCTCACCCTCGACCCCGTGTCATTCTTGAGCGAAGCGAAGAACCCCCGCGCATCACGCGCCAACGCCGGCCCCGATGCCCGCGAGATCGAGCCATCCCCCAATCGTCTTTCCGGACTTGATCCGGAATCCAGGGGAGCGGGCCTGGCGAATGCCGGTGTCACATCACTTCCAGCACGGGCTCGAGGCAACCGGCATGGATGATTAATACGGATGCTCCAGCCTCGCCATCATTTGACGCGCGTGTCTTCCTGCGGACTCGTGAGTTGTCGTTCCAGCGAGTTGAATGCCTCGATCAACTCAGGCGCCTCAAAGGCGCGATTGCGCCGGCCGACGTTGACCTGCGAAAGCACGCCAGCGTCCACAAGCCGATCAATCCCCTGGCTCGTCGCCTGGAACGACCGGCCGATCAATTCCGACGCGGTGGATACTGTCAATACCGGCGCAGCGGGTAGCGCCCCAATGAGCAGGCGGACTGCGGAATCGCGACGGGTGGTCCCGACCCGCTCTCGCCAGGACGACTGCAGCGCGCGCACATTCTCCTCGAATTGGCTTGCGTACTCCACCGCTCGCCTACATGCCGAGGCGAAGAAAGCGATCCAATGGTTGATCCCTGCGTGCGCTGCTGCGGAGTCGGGCGGGCCGATGTAGCGGGTCGCAGTTAAACCATTGACATAGTCCAGCGACCGGCTCGCCAGTACAAGGGAGATCGGCGGCAGGACTCGCAGCCCGAGCCCGCGCCGCCGCAGTACCAAGTGCATCAACGCGCGGCCGGCCCGGCCATTGCCGTCGACGAAAGGGTGGATTGTCTCGAACTGCGCGTGGGCTACAGCCGCCTGCCCGAGCGCCGGAAGGGAGTCTTCGTTGCAGAAGGCGCACAGGTCTTCCATCAGAGCGGCAACAGCCTCCGGTGGCGGCGGAACAAATGCAGCCGAACAGGGGTTGTAACTGCTGCCGCCGATCCAGTTCTGTACGCTTCGAATGCGGCCGCCATGCTCCTCAAGGCGCGTCCCGGCCAGTAGGCGACGGTGAGCTTCCAGCAAGATCTCTACGGTTATCTGCCCACCGGGCCCCACGGCCTCTACTCCCCACACCATCGCATCTATGTTGCCGAGCACCTCTGCGGCAGTCACGTCACTGGGGTCTTCGCCCATTTGACGGGCCGCATCGGCACGGAGCAGCCGGCGTCCGCCGATGACGAGGCCTTCGATGCGCGATGAGGCGACGGACTCGGCGCGGAGAAGCAGGCGGGCCAGGGCTTCGGAGCCGGCAAGAGCCGACCCGGACGTGTTGAGACGCACCAGAGCGGCCTCGGCCTCGCTGACGTCAGCGGCGACATCACCATCAAGGGAGAAGTTCCGGCCTGCCAGCGGATCGAGCAGATAGACTTCGTAATTGCAGGGACGACGATCGCGCCGGGTGAGCCCGGCCAAATCGCCCTCCCAACGGCGGGTTACCAGGGTTGCCAAACAAACCTCCTAATTCAAGGATAGCTCATATCCTTGAATACACGTAGGCTTATTCAAGGTTCAGCGTTGTGGTTCTCCCATCCCCCTTGCCCCTGTCATTCTTGAGCACAGCGAAGAATCTCCGGTCAGTATTACCGCGACCCCGGTACCCCGATACGGGGCTGGAATTCACACCAAACCGTCTTTCCGGACTCGATCCGGAATCCAGGGGAGCGGGGCTACGCGAATGCCGGGGGCACATAACTTCCAGCACGGTGTCGCGGCACCAATGACTACCCGACTTGCGCTCCCCGCCGGAACACCCTTAGTCAGAGTGGATCCAAGGGCTCCCGCGAATCAGGCGTCAGGACGCGGCCGAAAGTTGACCGCAGAGCGCCTCATGAATTCCACAAGTGGCACGGCAACAAGCACAACTGCCGCTGCCGCCAGGAAGGGAAGACCAACAAAACCATCGTCAAGATCGGCCAGTATTCCGCTGCCGGACGCCCCGACGACCACCCCAAGTGAGTACACGGCGTAGAAGATCCCAAAGGCCATTCCTCGCCTGTCCGCGCCGGCGGCGCCGATGACCAGGGCCGCAGCCGCTGGAAAGACAATGCCGTACCCGAGGCCGAAGACGGCCATGCCTAATGAAATTCCGGCGTAGCCCGTGAAGACACCGAGCATGACCAGTCCGGCGGCAACTCCGACGAGTCCGACGATCAACGGACCGAATCGCCCGAAGCGATCGCTGGCGCGGTTGAGCGGGCTTGCCATCACGAGCATGGCCACGAACGCATAAATGCCGAAGCTGTAGCCTGTCCGCGCGGCGGTCTCTCCCTGGTTTTCCAGCACCAGGGGCAGGTACGCGACAAGCGCCCCAATGCCGACGGTGATGGCGAATGTGGCACCATACGCCGACCAGAGGGCGGGCTTTCTCACTGTAATTTCATGCGGCGCGATTAGCGGAGCCGGAGTCCCCTCTTGCGCGGTCGAAACATCATCGCGAGCGATGACCAGGAACGTGATAAGCGTCATAAGTAGGACAGCGGAGTCGACGAAGAAGACCGCGTCTGCGCCCCACGTGTCTCGCAGGATTCCGGCGGCCGGAGGTCCCACCAGGGCCGCGACGGCGATGAGAGCCCCGGTCAGGCCCATGGCCCGACCCCACCTGTCGGATGGTGCTCGATCTCCGATCATGGAGAACGCACCCGGCGCCAGCACCGCCGCGCCAATCCCATGCATCGCCCTTACGGCGATCAACTGCTCCGACGTCTGGACCAGCGAGTAGCTGAATACGGCGACGATCGTGATCGTCAGGCCGACGACAATAGGTAGCCGGCGGCCCCACCTGTCGAGCACGAATCCTGCGCCCAGGTTCCCGAACAGGTTGGTTACGGAGTAGGCGGCGACGATGATACCGACCAGCGCGGCCGATGCTCCGAGGCCCTCGGCGAACGGCGCGATGGTCGGGAACTGGACGAACAGGTCCAGGAACACCGCCAGGACTACGAGTCGCGCGGCCCATATGGTGTGGCGGGCGATGCCCGCCGATTGGAGTGTCCCTGAAGCCATGCTCAAGCGCTAGATAACACGAATCAGTGTAACGCGTGCGGTCGTATCAGGCCGCAATCACGGCCCACGGTGTTGCGCGGAAAGGTGGGAGCTACGAACGCCGATCTGTACCAATTACGGCCCGGCGCCTCCGTCGGAATAACTCGGCCGTCATCACGCAGGTATCAGCCCCGGTAACCGTACCGCACCCGCCACACAGGACCTCACGCCGGATCGCCAACTGGTTCCGCCGGCTCGCCCGCCGGTTCCGCAGGCTGGCGGTGGAGAAGCCGGGTGAAGAAATTGGGGATACTCTCGTTGAAGAGCAGGTAGACGATCGGCAGCACGATCAGCGTGAGCGCCGTGGAGCTAATCAGTCCACCGATGACCACGGTTGCCAGATCAGCGCTGATCAGCCCGCCGCTTCCCTCGGAAACAACCGCGAGGGGCAGCAGGGCGAAGCTGGTGGTGAGAGCGGTCATGAGGATTGGCCGCAGACGCACGCGGGCCCCGGAGACCAGGGCATCGTACACGGACATGCCCCTTTCTCGTTGCTGCTCTACGAACGTGATAAGGACGATAGCGTTAGTGACCACTATGCCGATGAGCAGGAGGACGCCCATCATGGCCGGGAGTCCGAGAGACCGGCCCGTTACGGCCAATGCGACGAGCACCCCTATGAGCGCAAATGGCAGCGTGGTCACGATTACAAAGGGGTTTCTGAGCGAGCCGAGGCTGGCGACCATGACGAGGTAGACGAGGACGATGCCGATGGCCATCGTGATGAATATGGCCTGGAAACCCTCCGCGATCTCGTTAAATATCCCGCCGCTGGTGACGTTGACGCCCGGCGGCAACCGGAGTTCAGCGATCTTTTCGTCTATGAGCGCCCCAACGCCCTGCGTGTCGTCCACAATGATGTCGCCGGTGATGCTGGCCGAACGCATGCCGTCTGTGCGGCTTATAGATACAGGACCCTCCCTGACGACTGGTTCGGCGAGGTCCCCAAGGGGGGCGGCGCCGGCCGGTCCGACGATGACGAGGGATCTGATCTTGTCGATGCCGGCCGCTGACCGGGGATTCCCGACAAGGACCACGTCGACCATCTCTCCGTCAACGGTCATGGTCGTGACAGTCTGACCGATGAGGTACTGGCTCAGTTGCAGGCCGACCTGGCGCGTGGTGAGCCCAATGCGGGCGGCTTTTTCCGGGTCGACCTGGATCGAAATTTCGTCGCGGGCCTTGGAAACGGTGTTTTCGAGGTTAACGATACCTTCGATCGTGGACAGGGCCGCGAGCAACTCTTCGGAGGTGGAGGATATATCGTCGTAGTTGGGACCTGTTACGAAGATCTCCACCCCGCCGGATGGGGGACCATCCTGGACTTCGGCAATTCTCAGGGAACGTCCGGGCCTATCGAGCTCGTCCCTAAGTACGTTGGCGATGTCGTCGGGGGCGCTGTGAGACAAGTTAGCGAAAAAGCTGGCATTTTCGGGACCGCCCGGCGCGGAGCCGAAGAACAGGCTGGTCGCGCCAATGCTTACGGTGTAAGCGTCCGATACATCGTTTAAACGGTCTTCGATCTCAATTACCTGGGCCAGGGTGTCGTTCACGGGAGTGCCCGGCGGAAGCGCAAGCTCAATCTGGAGGGCGCGGTCATCTCCCCCGCCAAACAGGTTCACGGGAATGATGGCGGTCAGTCCGAGGCTCAAGATAGTAATCACGATGGCGACAAGCATTGTGACGAGCCTGTGACCAAGGACCCACTTGAGTATCGAGCCATATGCCCGTTGCATCCAGGTCTCCTTGAGTATGATTTCACCCTCGTCGCCGGCGCCTTCGGGCAGGTCGCCCGGCCGGAGTAGATATGCCCCCAGGACCGGTACAGCCGTAAGGGCAACGATGAGGGACGCAATCAATGCGAATGTCACAGTGAGAGCGAACGGGAGGAAGAATGCGCCTACGAGACCCTTGATGAATGCCAGGGGGAGGAAGACGACTACTGTGGTCATCGTCGAGGCGAAAATGGCCGGGCCAACCTCTGTGGTGGCCTCGAGCGCGGCTCGCCACCTTTCTCGTCCGGCCTGGATGTGACGATAGACGTTTTCGAGCACGACTATCGAGTCGTCCACGACGCGCCCGACGGAGATGGCGAGGCCGCCGAGGGTCATGAAATTGAGGGTCATGTCCTGCCACGACATCAGCAGAATGCCAGTGAAGACGCTCAAGGGGATCGATAGCCCTATGACCACCGTCGGGCGGAGGGTATTGAAGAAGCCGCGGATGATCGTGGGTCGGATCGTCAACATGAAGGCAAACACGACCGACACCGCGAACAGGAACCCGAATATGGCTTCCCTAACCAGCGTGTCGACCTGGTTTTTGATGGCAGGGCCCTGGTCGGAGACGACAATGATCTCGACGTCGGGTGGGAGTCTGGTGATGCCGTCAAGGGCTTCATTTACTGCGGTAGTCACGTCCAGCGTGTTGGCATCGGGAGTCTTGGAAACCGCTACGCCTATGCCAGGCCTGCCGTTGGTGCGGGAGATGCTCTCGGGAATACCCTCTCCCAGCGTCACTTCAGCCACGTCGGACAGGCGGATCGGGCCAGACTCGGATGCGCCAACCACAACGTCTCTCAAGTCCTGGACCGAGTCGAACGCGTGGGTTGTCTTGGCGATTACCGCCTGGTTGCCGTCAAAGACCACCCCGGCAGGCAGCGTGAGGTTGTTTTCGCGAAGAGCGGTTGAAATCTGAAACAGGGAAACTCCGGACGAACTAACCTTGTCGGCGTCCACGGCAACCCGAATACTCCGATCGACCTCCCCGGCCAAGGCCACCTGCATGACACCTTCGATTCCAGATATTTCGGGCAGGACGCGTGACTCCACGATGCCCTGTATCTCAGCCACGCTCCTCTCCGATACAACACTGAACTCGATGACAGGGATTTGATCGGGATTGAAACGGCCTACAGTGGGTTCGCCCACTCCTGCAGCGAACGCGATGCCATTCATCGCGGCGGTGATGGTGCTTTCCGCCTCTGCCATGTCGGTCCCGTACTCGAACGTAGCGAAGACGGCGGAGTTGCCCTCGAAGGAATTTGACTGGACCGATTCCAGGCCCTCAGTTCCGGCGATAGCCCTTTCTATGGGATCGGTGACGTTTGCGACGACGGCCTCGGGATCTGCCGATGGGTAGGCTGTGAACACCGTAACGAGAGGGAATTCGATCTGCGGGAACAACTCGACCTGAAGCGTGCGATAGGCAAATATGCCGGACCCCAGCACCAGGATAATGGCCAGTACCGTCGCGGTTGGCCGCCGCAGGGCCATCGACGTCAAGAAACTCACTTAGGCAACTCCCTAATCTCGCAGCCTGCGGGGCCAACTGGCGCCGCGCCACCCGCAGACGCCGGGTATTGGCTCTTTCTCGTTACGACGATAACGCAGATCAGGTTTCTGCATTCCTGTCCGGGAAGCCCGGGTTGAAGGAACGGTACTCGTCGTCCTTCTCGTCGCTCAAATGGGCCCTCAGGCTCAGCCACAAGCGAGGGAGCAAACTTCTCGACGCTGGCAACTGTCTACTACGGCGTGAAACGGGACCAAAGTGATTTGGCAGCGGTCTCTCCTGCTTCAGTAGTCTTATTTGTCGCCCTGAATTACTGTGAATCAACTGGAGAAGTAGAGGTTTATGACCGCTATTACCTCGTCCCTGGTAATGAGGTCATCAAAATAGTCGATTATGGCCGCGATTACCTCATCCCTCTCGATCTTTCGGTCCCTGTTGGCGTCATATCTACTGCCCAGGGGACCAAGGTTCACGTCGATAACGGCAATGGTCACGGTGATGATGACGCCGCCGCCGGATGGACCAGTCGCCGTAACTTCGACGGTGAATGTGTGCGGCTCTGTCTCGTAGTCCGGCGCGGTTCCGGCGCCGACCTTGATCTGTCCCGTCTTCTCATCGATCGTGAACAGGGCCGCGTCGGCGCCTCCAAGCGTGTAGGTCAACTCATTGCCGTCGGCGTCACTGGCCGCAACCGGCATCCCCACGTCCGTTCCTTCGGCGGAGTTTTCGGCTATCGAACGCGTCGCTGCGCCGTCGACGAACACAGGAAATGGGTTTGAAGCGACGGTCTTGTCGCTCTTCGTGTCGGACCAGAGGCCATCACCGAAGCCGTTGACTGCGCGCACCTGCACGTCGTACTCGGTGCCTTCTGCCAGACCGGTAATGGTGTAGGTGAGCGGGCCGCTCGTCCAGGCATCGTCCACCACGGTCCAGTATTTGTCGGCCTTGTCCGGTGCGCCGCTTTCGATGTAGCGAATATCGTAGGAGGTTATGTCCGCGGCGCCGGTGTGCTCAGGAGCGGTCCAGGTGACAGATAGAGTAACGGATAGAGTTTCCCCGCCCGGCGTGAGGACGCTTATGACTGGAGCCCCCGGCAGATCCTCCCGGGTTATCAGAACCGTGTAGATCAAAGACGCCTGGCCGTCCTGGGACACGACCATGATCCTGACCGTGGTGATACCCGGGCCGAGGTCGACCTGATACCCGTCCAGTGAGAGGTCGGCGTCAGCTTTTTCATTGCCATCCTCGTCCAAGTACCGGACAGAGGAACTGTGTTCGTTTACCGGAATCACGGTGACCCGCAACGGGCCCATAGCGGCGTATTCAGTCTGATACGGATCGAACGGAGTACCCAGAGTTCCAGGGTCAATTGAAAAGCCGCTCAGCAGCACGTCGCAGAACGGCAGGTCGAGATCGTTAAGATCAGATTCATCCACATCTCGAAGTTCTTGCGGAATGCACCCGTCCAGCTGGTTCTCGGAGAGGTACAACGTTGCCAGATTCGAGAGGCTGCTCAACTCCGCCGGAATCGGCCCGGTCAACTGGTTCTGGGACAGGTCCAACTCTTTCAGGTTCGGGAGGCTGCCCATCTCCGTCGGTATCGCCCCGGTCAGCGCATTCCCTTCAAGGGATAGCACATACAGATTGGCGAGATCGTCTATCCAGGCTGGTACTTCTCCGCTCAACTGGTTTTGGGACAAGTACAACTCTTTCAGGTTCGAGAGGTTGCCCAACTCCATCGGTATCGCGCCGTTCAGCGAATTCCCTGCAAGTGACAACGTTCGCAAGTTGGAGAGCTTGCCCAGCTCAACCGGTATCGGGCCCGTTAGCGTGTTCCCCCCAAGAGACAGGGACAGCAAATTCGAGAGACTCTCGAGCCACACTGGTATCGGGCCCGTCAAATCATTCTCACCGAGTGACAACGACCGCAACTTGGTCAGACCGCCTAACTCCACCGGAATCGGGCCGGTCAATTCATTGCCCCACAAGTCAAGCGCTTCAAGTTTGGACAGTCCGCCCAAGGCGCCCGGGATTGGGCCGGACAACTGGTTGTTGGAAAGCAATAGCGCTCGCAGATTGGTGAGGTTGCGCAACTCTGACGGAATTGCGCCGGTCAACTCACTCCCATAGAGGTTCAGTTCTGTGACGCGTTGAGGCGTTCCACCGAGGGTTACGCCATCCCACTCTGCGATGGGAGTATGTGCCGACCAATTCAGCTTCGCGGTCCCCGCCAGGGCATATCTCACCCCCAAAAGCGTTTCGCAGTCGGACACCAACCCCGGATTGCTGACCGCGTCGTTTACTGCGGCTCCGGTCTCGCAGTTGAGCACGCCCGTATGCCCGTAGACGGTGATGCCCCATGATTCGAGGGTTCCGCCAAAATACGGAATGCGGTCGGTGACCCGCAACTGCCATACGCCGTTGGGGTCTTCGCCCAGGTGCCTTGCCGAACCGAAGCGGAACGAGCCGTTCAGTTGGACGCGGTCGATTGATTCGCCATCGTCGGCAAAGATTTCGAATTCGGTGACCAATCTTGAGACTGCGCCGGACGGAGACACTAACTCGATTTCCAGGTCCCTGAAAGAATCGTGCCGGAGCGATACCGTGATTTCGACAAACTCAGTGAACTCTATGGGGGTGTTCAGAGTGACTGCAGAGAGCACCGGTGGGACGGTCGCGGGATCGTCGGTAGCCGGTGGGTCTGGAATCCGATCGTTCAGCCGAGTCGACCGCCCTGATGAATTGAGCATCGGCGGAAGGCCATACCACTCCTTTGCAAGATCAGTGGCGGCCTTGGCGTCAACCACTCCGAACCCGTATTCATGGTTGAAGTTGTAGCGGTTCGCGTCGGTGTCGGAACCGTACTTGCGGCCGCCAAGTTCCCAGCCCAGGTTGTCGGCATCGTTTTTCCGGGCCGAGGCGGCGAGAATCAGTTTCAGATCCCGCCATGTCAAGAGGTGGTTGGCGCTGCGCATCAACGCGGCCACGCCCGAAACTACCGGAGTCGCCGCTGATGTCCCGCCGAAGTCTTCGTAGTAGCGGTCCGAATTTTCGATGGTCACAATGCCCCGATGCTCATCTCTGAGATCATTCGATGGTGCGCATATCCACAGGTTGGCGCCCATCTCCGAGTAGTTGCTTCTGGTGTCGTGATCATTCACAGCGCAAACAGCGGTCACACCGTAGTAGTTGGAGTATTCGTCGAGGTTGGAGTCGTCCCCTACCAGATGCCCATTTCCGCCGGCCCAGGCGTAGAAGGTGCCCTTGCCGTCGTAACCCTTCCTTAGTCCAGTGTTAATCGCCGATTCCCATGTCGAGGGAGCGAGGCTCAACCCCGGGCCGTCGACGGGCCCCCAACTGTTGTTGGACACCGCGGTTGAAACCCCATTGCGAGTCATTGCGTCGCCCTTATTGAGATCCGTGGAGTCACGCAATAGGTTGTACCCGTACAAGGTCGCTCTGGGAGCCACTCCGCGCACGCCGATGTCGTTGTCGCGGGCCGCCAGGATGCCGGAAAGGTGCGTACCGTGATGTAGAAATCGGTGAAATATGTCCCTGCCGCCGGTGTAGTCGTGATTGCGGCTGATGTCGACGTTGTCAGCCAGGTCTTCGTGGGTGTAGTCCATCCCGTTGTCGACCACGGCTATGTTGACGCCCGCTCCCGTTATCCCTTCCGCCCATACGTCTTCGACATTGATGTCCCAGTCGTTGGGATTGTCCAGGTTCCATTGGCATCCGTAAAGCGGATCGTTAATCAATGGATCGTTCAATGAGCGCGTGCTGGCTTCGCACTCCTCAATAAAATTAGTGTAGGCTTCGTCTTCAAAATTGAGGATAGTGTATGGCACTGGATGACTAGTTAAGCCCTTGGGAGTGGTCACTCTTATGTAATAAGTTCCCGGTTCGAAATCGTCACGAACCCTGAAGCCATCCCTGACTACTTGAGAAGATAGACGCGTACCCAAAGCATAAATATTTACGGAAATCTCTGTACCCTTCGCGTCAAACGCCGTGACATCAATTGGCCTATAGTTCCCGCTTTTGGCGTATATGACCATATTCGTGGATTGAGTGACATCCAGTCTGAAGTAATCTGCATCAGATGCCGTATCGATCATCCCGGGGATTGGCGAATCGAAAACCGGGCGCGTTGCTGTCTCGGCGGTATTGCCAGGATCCGTCGCCACCTGCGCGTGAAGGGTATAGTTCCCCGTCGTAACGTCGTCGGCGCTGAAAACCCCTACGTAGTAGACGGCGCGTGGGAGAAACGCCCGGATATGAAAATTATTCTCCGTACCTGCTACAAGGTTGTTATTCAAGGCAATTAGACGACCACTGCTATCGTACAATTGACCCCAGCTGTCGAAATCTCCGGTCGTGTATATCCAGGCATTGGTAAATCCCGATGCCCTGGACAAATCCAGCTTGAATATGTCCGCATCCAGCCCATAGTCAATCCGTCCGGATATCGAGGAATCCAGCG
The DNA here is from genome assembly GCA_965219065.1 of Dehalococcoidia bacterium. Classification (GTDB taxonomy): domain Bacteria; phylum Chloroflexota; class Dehalococcoidia; order Lucifugimonadales; family Lucifugimonadaceae. The sequence goes on along the minus strand of OZ244715.1, from coordinate 3,495,294 downwards.
TAAGAGTCGTGGCTGTGCTTATTGAATTCCCGTGGTCATCAACCGACTGCGCCCAGGACCCAGACGTGCTAAGGATGAAACAGAATGCGACGGAGATCGACAGGAGCAACGTCTTCGCGGCCGAAGGCAGCGAGGAAGCGCGCCGTTCTGAATTTAAGTGTAAGGAAGCCGATTTCCAGGGCAGAGTTGAGCCGGTTGACGGACGGCGCCTCAGGAGAAACGGCGTTGTCACTTCGGCTGCGCCTCTCTCCACCAGTTAGGACTGGAAATAATGACGCCGTCCCTGGAAGCCAATTCGTTCGCCAGAATTAGCGACGGAAAACCCGGTTCGGTCTCCACGAGGAACCCGTTCTCAATGAAATCCAACTCCGTCGTCCGGTCCTTAGAGATGCCGTTCTCGGAGAAGAAACCTTCGACCCTGGCCTGATCCCACTCGGGGTCCAACGCCAGCAGTACGCCGCCTGGCAGAGTCATCAGACCATCGCCGGACTCCGATCGGAAAACCGGCAGAGAGTTTTGATCGTGCCTTGGCTGCCTCTGGACAATGCTGTCCCCCACTCCCTCCACAACTACGACGTCGTCCACGGTATTGGCGGCGGTCTCTTGAACAACGAGCTCGTCCTGCAGCACAACCCGGCGTGTTGTGTCGCCGTCCTCCCAGGTGAAAACCGTTCCCTGACCAGAGCCCTTCCCCTGCGATTCGGCCTCTACTGCGGAGCGGTTTGGTGGCGGGGGCAATTGCTGCGGCTTTTCCAGCTTCTCTGAGTTCTTGGGCGGTTCAAGCAATGGTGTTACTGTGGGGCTGACCGTGAGGACGGGAGCAGCGGTCGGCGCGGACGTGGATTCGGCCGTGACGCTGGGGGCAGCGGTCGGTGTGGACGTGGGTTCGACCGTAACGGTTGGAAGTGCGGCCGGCGCCGACCTGGTTTCCACACTGACGGTTGGAGAGGTGGTCACCTTTGGCGTGGTTTCGATCGTGACGATGGGGGCAACGGTCGGAGCCGACTTCGATTCCGCTTTGACTGTGGGAGTGATGGCCGTCGTTGGGTTGGGTACGACCGCCAGAGTGGGGGCGGCGATAGGAGTTGGCGTTCGTTCGACCGCCGGGGTGGGGATCGGTGCTTGCTGGTGTTCAGCCGCGGGTGTGTACTCAATTTCGGGTTCGGAAGTCAGGGCCGCAATGGCGATCAGGATTGCTACGGCGCCACCCAAGAGGGCCACGGCAGCAATAGCAATTGACGATTTGGCAAGTCTCCGCAGTTTCAACTCGGACCTTCCCGTTTTCCAAGCCGTATGAAGTTTCCCCCTCATTTGATCCTGTCATAAAACCCATGGCTGTGTCCGGCCGATTCGAGGTCACAAAAATAGCCCTTCGCCGATAGAGCGAACCCTGCATACGCCCTACCCGACCCTGCCTCGCGATAAATCGCGGCGTTCCCCGCATTCTTAGCGGGATCCCTGCCCAGGGAGTCCTCGGTGTACGCCTGGTCCCCACCACCCTTGTCAAGGTTTGAGGCCCAGGCTGGCGACGCTCGAACGTCCCAGTACGATTATGGCCATAAGACGTATCCCGCGGCGGCGAATCCCGTCATGCTCCGTTCAGTTGGGCACGGTGAGCAATGGGATATGGTCACGAAAGAGTTTGCCCTTCCCCGGGCATTCAACGCTGTGGGCGGTTGTACTGAGACAGCAAAACGCTGTTCGCCAACAAATCAGGAGAAAAACATGGAACTCGGCGCCTTTTCGATTAGCCTGGCCGTAAAGGACCTCGAAGCTTCGAGAGTGTTCTACGAGAAGTTAGGGTTTGAGATTGTCGGAGGCGATCCATCTCAGAACTGGCAGATCCTCAGGAATGGCCTCTGCACCATAGGCATCTTCCAGGGGATGTTCGAAGGGAACATTTTGACCTTCAACCCGGGCTGGGATGCCCAGGCCCAAACGCTCGACACTTACACCGACGTTCGTGAAATCCAGCGGCAGCTAAAGGCGAAAGGCGTACGACTGGTTAGTGAAGCAGATGAAGAGAGCTCAGGGCCGGCCAGCTTTGTGGTCCTGGACCCGGACGGCAATTCACTCCTGGTGGATCAACACGTCTGATCTACCAGGGCCTTGAACCGCTGTTCGACGCAATCCGGGCGCCTGCCACACCCCCGCGATTCTGAACGGCCGATCGCGTCCGATCGACGTGGCCCCGCATCCTCCGGGCCTCTCAACGCGATTCGTGATCGGCTCTCCGGCGAATTTCGTAGCCGATTACACCTGCCGGAGTCTTGGGTCCCAGCGATCTCGCAGCCAGTCGCCCAGGAAGTTCATGGACAGCACCGTTATCAAGATGGCTATGCCCGGAAAGACCGTAACCCACCAGGCGGCGGTAATGTATGTACGCCCGTCGGCAACCATGAGGCCCCAAGCCGGTGTCGGGGGTGGGACGCCCACCCCGAGGAAGCTCAAGGTGGACTCAGTCAGGATGAGTCCCCCTATGCTCAGAGTCGTGACGATGACGATCGTGTTGAGGACTCCCGGGAGTATGTGCCTGTACAGGATTCTCATCGTGGAAGAACCTGCGACGTTTGCCATGGCGACATAGTCCATGGTCTTTATCTGAAGCGTCTCGGCACGGGTGTGGCGCGCGAACCCGCTCCAACTGAATACGACTAGCAAGCCGATGATGACGAAGAGGCTCTGGCCCAGGACGATCACTACGACCAGTGCCACAAGAATGAATGGGATAGCCAACGTCAGATCGACGAAGCGCATCGCTACTTCATCGATTTGCCCGCCATAGTATCCGGCGATGAGCCCCAGCGTCGTTCCTCCAATAGCGCCGAAGCTCAGAACTATTACCGCGATCAACAGCGATATCCGAGCCCCGAAAACAAGCCGGCTTAATATGTCCCTCCCCAGCGGGTCCGTTCCAAGCACGTGAGTGGCTGTTCCCTCTGCATCCCACATCGGAGGAATATTGCGTCTGTTCAGATCACCTTGCGTCGGATCATATGGGGCGATTAGCGGGGCGAATACAGCGCTAACCGCGAGGAGGACAACTATGGCCATCGGCATAAGCGGCCAACGTCGCGCGTAATACCAGACACTGGCTGACCAGGTCCGCCGAGTGATTTGACGCTGCGGTTCAGAGATAGCTATTTCTGTCATGATTCAAGCGCTTAGTAACGTATTCGTGGGTCGATCAGTGCGTAGGAGATGTCGACGAAGAGATTTACCCCAACGTAGATCACGGTGAAAAACAGTACCACGCCCGTCATCACCGGAAAGTCATTGTTGAAAACCGCGTCTACAGCCAGGCGGCCCAGCCCCGGCCAGGAGAACACCGTCTCTGTGACGACGGTACCGGTAATGTAGGCCGCGGCCAACAGGCCAGAGAATGTTATCGGGACGATAATTGCGTTCTTGAAGGCATGCTTCCAGATTACCGTCTGCATTCTCACACCCTTCGCCCTTGCAAACATTACGAACTGCGAGTCCAATTCCTGCAGCATTGCGGACCGGATAAGGCGTGTGAAGCCCGCTGCGGCGCCCCAGCCGAGCGTAACGGCAGGCAGGATGAAGTGGTCAGGCCCGCCTCTTCTGGCCGCGGGCAACAAGTCTAACTGCACGGAAAACAGCAATATCAACATCACGCCAAGCCAGAAACCGGGCACGGACTGACCTCCAAGCGCGAAGAATCGCCCGATGTAGTCCCAAATCGTGCTTCGCTTTACAGCCGACAAGACCCCCAAGGGCACTCCAGTTACTAAAGCGAAGACAAATGCGGCGGCCGACAGTTGGAGCGTGGCCGGAAACCTCGACTTGATCACGTCGAAGGCGGGGATTTGGTCTCTCAGTGATGTCCCGAAGTCCCCCAGCGCAGCTTTGCCCAGCCAGATGAAATACTGCGCGAATAGTGGCCTGTCTAGTCCAAATTCCTTTCCCCACGCGTCCCAATCCGCCTGGGTCGTATATTCGCTCAGGAAAAGGGAGCGCGGGTCGCCCGCAAGCCGCGAAAGCGTAAATACAAACATAGTGGACAGGACCACAACTATGATCATGTACACAAGCCGACGGAAAATAAACTTTTGCATTCAGTTCCTTGAGGTCTCTACGCCACATGCGACGCGACCTGCCGCACTTGCGGCAGGTCGCGTATTGGTATCTTCCGACTTTCGCTGAGCGCTATTCCACGACAACGGTTTCTGGGGAGAGGAAGTCTTTCCAGGCAAAGCTGTGCGGCCGCCACTCCTTCACCCTGGGGCCGGCGACGTAGTGCGCCTGCGCTCTCACTACAGGAGACAACCACATTACTTCCCGTGCCCAGTCCATGATCATCTGGTTGTTCTGAACACGCTTGATGTAGTCCGGCTCCGTCCGGTTGGCAAAGTACAGACTCTGTATATCCGGCAGCCCGAAATTACCGTCCGGCGTCTCCAGGGCATGGCTGAAACCGCCGGTTGGCCTCATGCTTCCGAAATTTGAGCCGTCAGGTTCGCCGCCAACCCCGCCGTGGTGCATCCAGGGAATGTCCATGGAGCGGGACACCAGGGTGGGTCGCCGGGCAGCGTAAGCCGTTGTCTCTATGGCGGTGTTTAGCCCAATGTCACGCCACATCTGGGCCACACCCTGACCTACCTCGGAATCGACTGCAGGGTTGTCAGGTGGAATCCAGATCGGGATGGTGGTTCCGGGCGCCACTCCTGCTTCGGCAAGCAGCGCCTTCGCTCTCTCGGGGTCGTACGGTATCCGCCAGGACTCCTTAAAGAACGGGGAGTCCAGTCCGACAGCGCCCCAGTAGATGAACTGCGGGCCACCCAGACCGGCCAGTATCTGCTCGTTGATCAGGTCCCGGTCGATCGCAATTGCCAAGGCTTCGCGTACCTTCTGGCTGCTCTCCATGCTCGCCGGATCTCTAGGATCGCCGATCCAGGGATGTTCTGCGTCTGCCTTAAGACCTTCTCTGGGGAAAACGTCCTCGTTCTCCTCAGGCCAGTGTTGTGCCCAGTAGTTACCGCCGAAGAAGAGGACCTGCATCTGTGCCCGTCCAACGGGGTAGGCGACGGACCCGTTTATGTCGCTCAGCGCTTGTGTGAGGAACTTGCTCGAAATAGCTCCGATATCCACCTCGCCGGTTCTCATGGCCGCGATCTTGACCGCCTCCTCAGCGATCGCAACGATGTTTATGTTCTTGGTCTTTGGTTGGCCATCTGCCCGCCAGTAGTCGGGGAAGGCCTCGAGGGTGACTTCGTCATCCGCCACCCAATTCTTGGATACGTAAGGCCCCGTGCCGATCATCATCGGCAACGCCTTATCTTCCCCCAGCTCGTCTACCAGCTTCTTGCTGATGATTGGCGTGTTTCCGCCGCCGGCGTTCCAATGGGATGCAATGAATCTCGGATTGAACTCACCCGGCTTGTAGTAGATCACCACGGTCCGATCGTCGAGGGCTTCCCATCGGTCGGTCTGCGAGGTGCTGTTGCGGTAGAAGCGAGTCCCTGTCCTGTTTCCCTCGTTGAAGCTGAAGGCTACGTCCGCCGCCGTCACGTCGCCCCAGTCCTCATGGAACGGGACGCCTTCGCGGAGCGTGTACGTCACCTTCTCCCCTGCCGGGTCTGCCTCCCAGGCGATGGCAATGCCGTGGACCGCTTCCGCCGGGTCCGGCACGTCGGCAGAGCCGTGAGGCGCCGCACGTACCAGGTATTCCATCACGCCCCAGTCGATGTAGTTGAACTCCACGCCGCCCCCTTGCTTGGACGGCAAATAGACCGCGGGGATGATCCTCGTCTCTGCCACGACAAGGCTGCCTGATGGACCTGAAGGGGCCGCCGTAGCAACCACGACCTTTTCGACAACGACCGTCTGAATCTCCGTTACGGTCTTGCCCTCAACCATCTTCTCGACCACGACGGTTTCGACCACCTTTTCAATTTGGGTGACCTGTTTTTCGACCACGACGGTCTGAATTTCTGTGACCGTCTCAGCCTCGCCGCCGCCGCAAGCAATCACGAATATTGCGAGCGCGCCTCCAAAGGTCGCGAGTAATGCAAGTAACTTGAACCTCTTGCTGCTCCCAAACATGCGATGCTCCTTAACTGTTCCCTATCCGGTTACGGGGTTCGGCAGGCATAGCCAATCCCGGCCGAGACCGTTCGAGGACGGTTGTCCTGGCCCGTTCACAGACTTGTCCACCGTTATCAGATTCGGTCGATCTGTGAATTACAGTTGGCCTATTACGACGAATGCGAGGCTAACACTGACGGGAATCTAACACAAGACGGACGATCACCGCTGCCAAACGTCCCCCGCTTCCGAAATCCTTGAGGTTCAAATCGCGCCCTCGCGCCGGTCAACAACTTCGTTCCGGAGATGTTCTTGGCGCAGGCCGTGCGCCTACTGGCCCGGCCGCTGAGATTCCGGGGATGAACGCCGGACCATACGGATCCTGCGAAGTTCGATTGATGGATGGGCAGGCTGGCCTAAGGGCTGCTGGGATCGCAATTGCAACCGGACGCCGGATCATCACATGTTCGGAACGCCTCAGGGTAATGGCGCGCGTGCCACGCACGTACGCACACACACACAAACGACGCACGCGCGCCCGAGTCCACGGGCCGGAACGCGGAATGCGGCTACGCTAAACCAACGGGCTTATAGCCCGCCGAAGTGGTCAGCGCAGCCGACGTTAAGCAGGTTTGAAGGGCAATTGTTTCAGGCGCCGTTTTTACAGCGCTCGAGCAGCCCTACTGCCGTATCGGTGATGATGCGGCCACCGGACTTGACCAGCCTGCTCTGGAACGTGCTGCGGTGTGTTTCGTAACCCTTGCCCTCGAAGGCCTTTTCGGTGGGCACATACCCACAATAGCCATTCGTAAGTTCGGAGATGATCGTAACGTCAAACGGCGATCGTTCTTTTATCTCGAGGCCGAACGCAACGAACAGCTCCGCCGGATTGGTCGATATGGCCACCGCGTCGCCGATCGATATGGCGCCAATTTCCACTAGGCACGTGGTATCGCCGCGGTCGAGCAACACAAGCTTTTCCGGCCCGTATCTGCTGTTGGCAAACTGGCGGGATGGGACGTCCCATCCACGGCAGTTGTCTTCGCAAAACTCGGAATCTGCAAATGAGCGGTCAGGAATCTCCATCACCTCGGACTCGAATCGGACGCCGGTTATGTCTATGCGGTCCCTGCCCTGAACGTCGGCCAGCACTGCGTCGGCTATCTTTTCGCCGAGCTCCCATGTATACGCAATCTGGTCCGGCGGCAAGCCGGCCTTCGGGTTGACCCACATCGTGTCGCCGCACGCGCCTGCCAGGAACGGGGTCGGTATGTTCGCGGCAAGCTTTCGTCTCACCATGTCACCTGCCCGCCCGAAGAGGTCACGGTGGAAGTAGTTAACGCACGAGGAGTGGTTGTGGCACGAGAAGCTCATCAGGCAGGCGATGGGCGAGCCGTCCGGCTCCTCAAAGAGGATGTACCCGACGTCCTCGTCCACGGGTCCCTCAGGCGGGAAGTCTGGGTCGAGGTCGTTGGCGTCGGGTCTTTCCTGGAACACCACCGTGTGCACAATTATGCCGTTCGGACGCACCAGTCTCCGGTTGAATGTAAGGCCGCTCGTGCGGGCGTCGCCGGGCGCGATCCGGGCCGGTCGCATCTCTGAATGCGCCTTCTCGATCGCCTCCACGATGCGGGTGACTATGAAGTCTGCGTAGAAAGGGTCTGGCTGGTCGCCTGCACGAAATGTGGGCGAAACGGCCGGCGCCGCGTGTGAGTGGGTTGCGCCAACAAATATGTTGTCCTGGGGGATGCCCGTTCTTAGCGATGCCAACTCCTTGATCCAGAGAATGGTGCACCTGTCGATTACGAGCACATCCGCCGACACGACGGCGCCGGTCTGGATGCCGTCACTGAACACGACAGCGTGAGCGAGAATGTCGCTGTCTTCCTGCCCGCGTACCAGGTAGTGGCCGCCATAGGTCGGCACCGGATTTGGCGGTGTGATGCTGACCGTGGCTGCGCCTGCCCGTCCAATGCTGTTTCCGTCCATCTGCATTTTTCCTTTCGAGAATCTCCGGGAGTAGCCTTCGCCTGCCAGGCAGCCCTATCTTGCCTTAGTCCGGGGTCACAATGGTCCCTGAGCTAGTCTCACACAATATTCACCCTATCCGCCATAAACATACGCTGAGACCGGCCAAGAGGGCATCCTGATGATTTTCAGATACGTATCCCCGTAGGGCGGCGACCATCCTACCCCATGTGGTGTCGGCTTTGACGCTCCCAGGCCGCAACAAGAAGTAAAGTCATTCGAACCAGGTCCGCAGGAACGGCCAATAGGCTTCAGCGTCGGTAGCGCGGCAACCGCATGAGCGAACCTCGGACCATTTCCACGGGCGCCTGACGCCGGTCTCCCTGCCGACTCATTACCTTTCCTTGCTACGCTTATGTAACAGGTAGTACACAGATCTGGGTATGTCATTGACAGTGCCAAAGCATTCGTTGGAATTGTCGGAAATGGAACTGCCCGGTATTCTGCTGCGGGCTCGCCCGCAGGAAAACTATGCTTTGTCGAACTCGTAGCAGGCGGGCGAGGCGAGGCGTTTATCGGACTGGATACGTCGAACGGACGAGAGGACATTAGGCTCAAAGATGAAAATCGGAAGACTCGCTATCCCAATGACAGCCATCGCTGCTGTGGTGATTTTGGGCGCGTTCACGGCAGGACTCATCGCCAATGCGGTCCTCGCCTCGGAACCTGGGCCCGAACGTCCCGCTTTGCCAACGCCTGAACCAGGCGATAAGCCAATCCTTTTTGTGCAAGGCGAATCCCAGCCGCTGGTCAAGTCCCAGGCGCCTGACCCAAGGCGTGAACGGACCGCGAAAGGGGAAGGTTCGGATCAGGGAACGGTCTACACCTGGGAGGATGGCGACAGGACGCAAAGAGTCGTGCTGCAGGACGATTTGGTCGTTCAGGACAACACCGCCAACACGCCCGATGACGTAGTGGTTGCGAGAGGAGTCGGGGACAGCATCATCCAGAAACAGCCCAACGAAGTCGATGATTCTCGGCCAGTGTTCCGATCGGAGTCGGGTGGCGGGCTGATGACGCTGCCGGGCGGCGTTCTGCTCGCGCTGGACCCCGATTGGGACCAAGCGAAGGTCGATAGCTTCTTTACCCAGAACGGCATCTCTTTGGACAGAACGTCGGAACTGGGTTTTATTGAGAACGGATTCCTGATTGATACCGAGCCGGGCTTTCCGTCGCTGGAACTGGCCAACGAGCTGGCTGCAATGGACGGCGTTTTGATTTCCAGCCCGAACTGGTGGAGAGAAGCAGAACCGAAGTGAAAACGACGGCGCTCAAGAACGAGTATCGAACCCCACTCAGCTCGGCTAAGCCCTGGAGATAGAAACCCATGCGCCCGATGTCAGTACCGATAGTTTTCCGGCCAGCTTCAGTGGGGAGGGTCCTCACTTTGGCGGTGGCCGTCGCCCTCTGCTTGGTGGTAAGCCCTGGCGAGGTCGCGGGACAGCAGATTGACCGCCACGGAGACACATTCGCCACAGCTACGCCGTTGACCCTTGGGTCCTCAGTACCCGGGCACCTCCACGACGGCGACGACTGGGACGTCTTCAGGATCGACCTGTCCGGCGCATCGGGAACCACCGACATCTGGGCATACACAACCGGCGACGATGAAGACACAGATACCGTCGGGGGATTGTACGACAGCGACGAAAATCTAATCGCATTTAACGACGACGCCTTCATGAGAGACGGGGTACGCAATTTCGGCCTTCGGAAGACTGTCACGCCGGGGATCTATTACATAGTTGTCGTCAGCTACGAGGGGGAACCGACGAACTACACTCTGCACACAGACGCGGTCACGGACCCAGGCAGCGATCCAGATACAGCCGCGCGTTTGGACCTGGATGCCCCAACAGGGGGTACGATCGACGAAGCAGGCGACACAGACTACTTCAGGCTGGACTTCACCGAAACCACACACCTGATCATAGAGGGCCTGAGCCTCAATCGAGCGCCCATCGCCGCGGGCCTATTGGACTCGGATGGCGAAGAGATCTCCGCAAATATCTTCCCCATCTCTCTCACAGGCTCCGGTTTCCGGACACGAGTCGGTTTCCAGATCAGGGACGATCTCGGCCCGGGCACGTACTACATCAGGGTAGCCTCTCCCCTTGTTACGGAATCCCGTCCCATAGCCTTTTTCATCCACGCCGTCGAGGACACTGAATACGCCGATTTCATCGACGAGTGCGAAGCAGGCACGCGCTCTTTGAACGACCCTCAGATCGCCGATTCGCTATACGCGTGCCAGTGGCACCTGAACAGTTCCAACAATAGGGACATCAACGTCGAACCGGTCTGGGCGGACGGCATAAAGGGAGAAGGCGTCAACGTCGCCATCGTCGACAACGGGATGTACTACGCTCATGAGGACCTGAAGGACAACGTCGACACAAGCCTTAACTTCGACTACACCGGCTTGGGGGACGTATATCAGCCCTTCCAACATCATGGTACTCACGTCGCCGGCATCGTCGCGGCCCGGGACAACGATTTCGGAGTGCGCGGAGTTGCGCCGAGAGCCACGGTCTACGGGTACAACCTTCTGGCTGGTCAAGAGTCGATTTTCAACGAAGTGGACGCCATGACTCGCAATGGAGTCGTGACCGCGGTGTCCAACAACAGCTGGGGACCACTCGACGGTCCCTGGTTGGGTCGCGCCAACTCGTTCTGGGAACGGGCGGTGGACTCCGGTATCACGCACGGCTATGACGGCAAAGGGACCTTCTACGTCTTCGCCGCCGGCAACGGGCATTTGCTGGGGGACGACTCCAACCTCGACGAATACGCCAATTACTATGGCGTGACCGCTGCTTGCTCTGTGGACAGCCGGGACGCCAGAGCCGGATACTCGGAAACGGGCGCCAACTTGTGGGTCTGCGCTCCCGCGAATGACCGTCCAGGGGCTCTCGGCGGGACATTTGGCATTCTCACCACTGAGAACTCCGACCGCTATGAGCGAGACTTTACCGGGACATCTGCGGCAGCCCCCATAGTTTCAGGCGTCGCTGCTTTGGTGCGCAGCGCTAACCCGGACCTGACCTGGCGAGACCTGAAGCTGATTCTCGCCGCGACCGCGCGGAAGAACGACCCTGGAAGTGCAGGTTGGGAAGACGGCGCCAACATGTACGGGGCCGATTCCCCTGTGGACCGGTACCACTTCAACCATGAGTACGGGTTCGGAGTAGTTGACGCCGGGGCTGCCGTCGATCTGGCAAAGGGATGGACAAACATCCCGGCGCTGGAAACATCGACAGGTGACTCCGGTGAGTTGAATCTTGAGGTCCCGGACGCACTTGATACCGGCGAATCCACGACGGTCACCAGTACCATCGCACTGGATACCGGAATAGGGTTCACCGAATTCGTCGAAGTCAACGTATCCTTCCTGCACAACTCTTTCCGCGACCTGGAGATCGTGCTGGAATCGCCGTCCGGCGCCGAATCGAAGCTGGCTGTTCCCTTCGACACCGCTTCCGACATTATCACCTTCATCAATTTCGTACCGCTGTATGGCTCGTACCGGCTTGGGTCGGCAAAACACCTCGGCGAAGACCCTAACGGGGAATGGAAGCTGCGAATTACGGACCACGTCCCCGTCGCGGACGGGCTCCTGGAATCGTGGAGCATCACCGTCTACGGACACGAACAGAAGGCCGGCCCTGCGACAATTGACTCTGTCGAGGCCGTTGACGATTCCCTGGTCGTCGCCTGGAGCGTTCCGGAGCAGACCGCGGGTCTGCCGGTCACCGGCTACGACTTGCGTCACATTCGGACCGATGATGACGAGACGATGGATTCAAACTGGACCGTGGTGGAAGACGTTTGGACCGCCGGCGCCGGAGGCGCTCTTGAATACGCCATCGAAGGGCTGGCCCTGCGCGAACAACATGACGTACAGGTGCGGGCCACCAATGACTGGGGTGACGGCGATTGGTCGGCTATCGCGACAGGGACCCCGGGAAACGCCCCACCAACGTTTACCGAGGGCAGCGCCACCGACCGCTCCGTCCTGGAGAATTCCCCGGCAGGCAGCAACGTGGGCGACCCCGTCCTAGCCACGGACGCGGATGGCGACACACTGACCTACACGCTGGCAGGCAGCAGCGCGGAATCCTTCGCAATTGACGCCGCCACCGGGCAGATCACCGTGGGCGCCGGGACGACGCTGGACTACGAGACGCAGACCAGCTACTCCGTCATCGTCACCGCCACTGACATATTCGACGTGATTGACACCGTCACGGTTACCATCTCGGTGACCAACGTAGACCTGCCCGGCAAAGCCAACGATTACGACGCGGACAAGAACGAGAGAATCGACAGGGCTGAAGCCATCTCGGCCGTAGTTGATTACTTCGATGGCCTCCTGACAAAGGAAGAGGCGCTAGAGATCATCGAGCTCTACTTCTCTAGCTGATGCAACTGAGCAGGGGCGCGCAAAATCGCCGGTCATTTGCGTGACCGGCGCATCGCGTCAACCACTGGCTGAGCGCGGCGTCTCCGTTGAACCCCGGCATGCTCTGGCAACCTGTCTGCGCAAGACTTCTGCGGTCCACCGTAATCCGTGGTCAAAATCCGACAAGGCGGGCGTTTACCGTCACCCAAGCATAAGATCGACCCATCCGCCACTTATCGAGAATGCCCTTGTGGAAAATAGTACAAACCCCTTGGTCACCGTTTGCATGGCGGTGAAATGCTGTAGCGTAGAACAATAAATTGACGTTCTACCCTTCGCCGTTCCATGAGCCTCAACATCAAAAACTAAGAGGCCTGCCGGCTCGCCAGGGAGTTGGCCAACCTTACTGGAGAGACCATGACCGGCGCGATCACGATCGCGCTCGAGGAGCGCCTGAAGCGCGAGATGCACGAGCGCAGTGTCGAGGCCCGTCTCAGAAACATGCAAGCCATCGCAAGTCGCTGTACCAGGCTGCTGCGCGACGGGCCGTCGGCCGTCGAACACGATGATTTTCTTTATGACGAGCGCGGCCTGCCCAAGTGATCGTCGATACGTCGGCGGTCCTGTTTGGCTAGCCGGAGGCCGAGCGCTGCGCGCGGGCGATAGCTGGGGTTTCAGGTTGCCGTATGTCGGTCGCCAACTTCCTGGAGGCGGCCATCGTCCTAGAAAGCCGCACTGGCGGCGCGGCCGGGCTTGAACTTGACTTCTTCCTGGAAAGAGGGCAGATCGATTTGGTGCCAGTCACCCCCGGCCAGGCGCAAGCCGCGCGCCGGGCATGGCGGCGATTCGGCAAGGGCAACCACCCGGCAGGACTGAACTTCGGTGACTACTTCGCCTACGCGCTGGCGGAAACTACCCGTGAGCCCCTGCTGTTCAAGGGCCAAGACTTCACACTCACCGATATCGAGGCCGTATGACGGCACGGCTGGCGCAATCTACAGGTCGCACGACGCAAGAACACCCCAACCAATTCCAATCTGGAGCCGACTTGTGGGGTTTCCTGGCAACAGTAACCTCAACGGGGCCATGAATCGCCTGCCGACTATCCGGATGTCCGGCAAGTTTCAAAAATACGTTGACTTAGGTTCCAGGCCCAGGTAGAACGCGCCCGCGGTATCGTAGTGGGTCTTGCGTCCCTGCACTTGCTGAGTGATCACTTGCGTGTCCTGGAAACGGCGTTGAATGGGATTGTTCTCGAAGATGCCGCTCGAGCCGGACACGTCATAGGCGATGGCGGCCACGCGGGCCGCCTCGCGATTGGCGTGAGTGGCGGCGAGCCTCAGGCCGATACGATCCTCCGCTGTAAGAGCCCCGTCCGTGCACGCGCTGTACCACAGCGTCGACGCCGCCTGTTTCAGAAAGGCTCGTGCTGACCTCCAGCGCGCCTCGGCCTCCCCGATCTGTCTCTGCGTCGTGGAGGTGTCTCTCAGTATCGAACTCCGCTTCGCTGGGACTTTTTTGCCCGCAATGTCGATGGCCGCGTCCAGCGCGGTACGCGCGACCCCCAATGCCACCGTTCCGAATCCGGTCGCGAACATCAGAACTTTCGGGATCACGTACAAGGGCCCGCCCTCCCGGGCAGCGTCATTCGCCCCGTACGCCCGGGCGGCCGGGACGAACAGGTCGTTCGCTTGGAAACTGAAGCTACCCGTTCCCCTCAGCCCGTTCACCTGCCAGACATCCAGGACTTCAACCTGATCCTTTGGGATAAGCAGGACGACATCCCGCTTGCCAACCACCCCCTGTCGCCCATCCTCACCCTGCTGGCCCAAGGGGGTTAGCGCCGCTACCCAGTTGGCGTGACGTATGCCGCTGCTGAAGTTCCAGCGGCCGGTGACCCGGTAGCCGCCGTCGGTTGCCACCGCGCAGCTTGGCGGCATCGGTGGACCGTTGCTTATAACCGCCCGGGGATCGGCCCAGATCTCCTGCGCCGTCTCCACCGGCATACGCACGGAGTCGGTCGCAAAAACGTTGTTCTGGTTGACGCACCACGCGACGCTTCCGTCGGCTCTGCCGAAAATCTCGACAATGCGGAGGTATTCAATGAAATCTAACTCCGCGCCCCCTAGCGATCGGGGCACCAGCAACCTGAACAGGCCCTCGTCGGCCATATCGGCTGCCAGGTCTTGCGGAAGCCGCCGCTCCGCGTCTATTACATCCGCAGACTCGGCCGCCCGCCTCGCCATCTCCCGGGAGACGGTGATGTAGTGGTCGACTGCCCGCTCCGATATCGTCATACACCTGTTCTCCCGGTGCCGCCTGAATATTTCGACAGACTATCTTTTTACAGGCGCGCCAGTTCGCGTCGGCAGAATGGGGCATGTGACCTCATTCGTTGAGCCAGCGGCAATCCGAGCTACGCGCTCGCGAGGCTAACACCGCGAACAGTGTACGTTTCCAGGATCCGCCTTCCGGGGCGGCAAAGGATACCTATCCCCTGCCCTTTTGGTTCCGGCACACCCTGGTCCGATGCATTCTAAGACCGGCTGGATCTTTCCGGTCGGCGGCGCTTGGGGAGCAACAACCGGGTGAATGGCGATCGACCCACTACTCAGCCTGGCGTCGGGCCTGTACTTGGGTCGGGGCGATGACTCGGGCAGTTGCGATCAGTTCAGGATCTGGGACAGGAACTCCTTGGTGCGATCCTGCTGAGGGTTGTGAAAAAAATCTTCGGGGCTCGCCTGTTCGATGATTTCGCCCTCGTCGAACATTATCATCCGGTCAGCCACCTCCCTGGCGAATCCCATCTCGTGGGACACGATGAGCATTGTCATCCCTGAGTTCGCCAGTTCCCGCATGACGTCCAGAACCTCTTTGATCATTTCGGGGTCCAGGGCCGAGGTGGGTTCATCGAAGAGCATGATCCTGGGCTGCATGGCCAGGGCCCGGGCAATGGCGACCCGCTGCTGCTGGCCGCCGGACAGTCCGGCAGGATACTTTTCAGCCTGCTCCGGGATACCCACCCGCTCCAGTAGCTCCATGGCGACCTCTTCCGCCTGGGCGCGGGGCCATTTTCTGACCTTGATGGGCGCCAACGTTATGTTTTCCATTACGTCCAGGTGCGGGAAGAGGTTGAAGGACTGGAACACCATCCCGACGTCCCTTCGGATGAAGTCAATATTCCGCACGTCACTGGTCATCTCAACGTTGTCGACGATTATTTGGCCCTTTTGGTGTTCTTCGAGCCTGTTGATGGTACGGATGAACGTGGACTTACCGGACCCGGAGGGGCCAAGGATCACCACCTTTTCACCCTGTTTCACCGAAGTCGTGATCCCTTTAAGGGCATGAAACTCCCCGAACCACTTATGCACGTCCCGGCAAATGATTATGTCCTCCGCCACCGCCTTCTCTTCTTTTGCCACTGCTAAACCTCCAGTATTCTCCAGTACCCGACAGAGGGTTCTGCCGGCACGAGCGGCTAGCGCTCTCCCACTCCCAAGTGCCGCTCTGCTCGCTTGCTCACGTAAGACATGCTGTAAGTGAATACCCAGAAGACGACGGCCAGAAACACGAACAACTCCAGTGAGCTATCGTGGAATTCCGGGTTTCCGCTAATGAATGCCCGGCCGATCCTGACAATGTCGGTCATACCGATGATCGAAACTAACGTAGTGTCTTTGAACAGGCTGATGAATTGGCCCACAATTGCGGGAATCACGTTTCGAATTGCCTGGGGTAGCGAGATCAAGAGCGTAGTCTGCCAGCCGGGCAGCCCCAACGCCCTGGCCGATTCAACTTGACCCGGGTGTAACGCCTGCAAACCTCCGCGAATATTTTCTGCCATGTACGCGGCGCTGAACAGGGTAATGACGATCGAGGCACGGGCCACAGCATTCAAGGGAAAGTCTTCCGGAAAGGCCAGCGGTACGAGCACCTGGGACATAAACAGCAACGTGATCAGCGGGACACCCCGGAACACCTCGATGAACACCACGCAGATTAGCTTGACAACCGGCAGGCGGCTGCGGCGACCCAGGGCAAGGGCAATGCCGATCGGCAGGCTGAGCGTAATGCCGACTGTCGCCAAAAGCACGTTCAGCATCAGTCCGCCCCAATTGCTGACAGCCACGGGCTGGAGCCCGGGTACTCCCGGCAATCCTCGAAGCAATATCAGCGTCAGCAGGAACGACGCGACGCTGAGAATCACTATGCGGCGTACGGTCAGTAGTTTCGTGTAGTACGCCAACGCCCAACCGGCGCCCATTGCAGGCAAGTTGGCCAGGAGTATCAACCTCACGTCCCAACCCATCTCATCCAGACCGTAAGGCAGGAAGGCAAACGCGGCAGCGACTATTGGAACCGTCAGAGCCGCAGTCCTGGCAAGTGCAGCCCTTGTGACGCCCCACGTCATCCCCAGCAAAGCCGATACCAGGAGCAGGCTGACCTGGGGCCTCCAGAAGCAGTTTTGACCGGGGCATGCCGCCTCGGTATTGAACTGACCTATTGCGAAGCGGCCACCCAACTCTGCTACCACTGTCCAGTCGGCTACGCCAAAGATCCAAGCCGCGCCGAACCACACAACCAGCGCCAACACTACTCCTGACAATATGGTGAGCGCGCCGTTGAACCAGTTCGCAAAAAGATTGGCGTGAATCCACCCCAATACGCCTACGCTCATGCGAGGCGGCCGTTCCATTGTTCCGTCGAAATTGCTGGCCACTTGCTAACCCCCGGTGAAGCGGATGTGCCGGTTGTACAGGTTGCCAATCAGCGACCACGTAAGGCTCATCGCCAGATAAGCCACCATTATCAGTATGAATATAGACACCGCAGGGGCATTCTGAGTCATAGTCTTGGCGACATTCGTCAGGTCGGGATAGCCGACGACGCCAGCCAGGCTGCTGTTCTTGGTGAGGTTCAGGAATTGGCTGATCAGTGGCGGGATGATGACTCTCAGAGCCTGCGGGAAGGTTACGTGACGCAACACCTCCAGCGGCGACAGACCGAGGGCGCTTGCCGCCTCGGTCTGACCTCGAGTAACCGACGTTATGCCGGCCCGGACGATCTCGGCTATATGGGATGCTGTGTACATCACCAACCCAACGAGCGTCACCAGTAGGCCGGCCGGCGCGGTGAATCCGCCCACGATTTCTTCGAATCGGCCCTCCGGCGCCGGGGTTGAAATGACCAACGGGGCTTCACCGCCGGCGGCGGCCACAATCAGCCAGCCCGCAATGCCGGCGACTATTACGATCGCCCATCCGATCAACACCGGATATGAAGCTTTTCCGGTCTCGACCTCCCTCCTGGTCAACCGACGTGAGGCGACTATCCCCGCAGCCGCGCCCAGAACTACCAGGACCAGCCAGATAAACGACCCCCCAAGCGTGGTTCCCACGAGGAAGGGTATCGACATGCCCCTATTGTCGAGATAGAAAAAACCTTCAACGGTGTAGCTCTCCCCCGCTTCAGGCAAGGCCAGCCAGAAAGCTGAGAAGAACAGAAGAAGTAGCAGAACGGGTACGTTGCGGAAGAATTCCACGTAAATGGCGGCCAGTTTCGATACCAGCCAGTTGCTCGAGAGCCGGGCGACGCCGATCAGGATGCCGAACAACGTGGCCAGGATGACACCGACGACCGCAATTACGGCGGTGTTGGTGGCGGCAACTATGATGGCGTAGAGATAAGTGTCTCTTATGTCATATGGGAGAAAAGTGTGACTGACGCCGGCTAGATATGACCGGGAAAGGAATCGGAAATCGTGTTCGATTCCTCGATCCTGAACCGCGCTGGCAATGTTGAAGAAAAACCAGGCAACCAGAGCCACGACCAAGATCCCGGAAACGAACTGCAATACCCAACGGATGATCTGGACGTGCCGCCATAGCGGGACACCCTGGTAGGTTAGACGCTGAGATATTGCCGGCATAAGGTTCTCAGAGAGTCCCAACGGCGATGCTGCCCGGCTTATCCCATCTGCGGGCTATGCTCTTGGGGACGGGTCACACAATATATAAGGATGGCCGGAGGCGCGCCGGTTCACCCTTCGACGCCTTCGGCCACCCTTGGTCGAGTCGTATTTACCTCAGTGGTGCAGCGTAAATCTGGCCGCCCTTCGGGCAATCGCCGCACGGCGCGTCCGCCCATAGAGCGTTCCGCCCGTTTTCGCGCGGCAGACCAATGCCACTGGGACCCAGGTTCCGGTCGTATATCTCACCGTAGTTGCCCACAGCTTTGATCACGTCCTGCGCGGCCGTCTCACTGATGCCCAGGCTATCCTGGCCATAGGAACCCGTGAGGCCGAATAGCCGGTCAACCTTGGTGTCGCCGGTAGCGGACGAGGGCACGTTGGCCGAAGTTACACCGTAGGCCTCGGAGTAGATGAGGATGCCCATCACTGTTTTGACGATGTCGAACCACTGGTCATCACCGTGAGGTACCACCGGGCCAAGCGGCTCCTCGGAGATGGTCTCCGGCAGGATGACATGGTCGTCCCGGTTGTCGAACCCACTGCCAATGGCGGCGAGCTGCGACCGGTCATTCGTGAACGCGTCACACTGACCACTCTGGTACGCGGCCACAACCTGGTCGGTGTCCTCGAAGGTCAGTGACTTAATGCCAAGATTATTCTGGGTGGAGAAGTCCTGGAGGTTCAACTCAGTAGTTGTTCCCTGGGTTACGCAGACCGTGGCGCCTTCAAGCTCCAACGCGCTGTTGATACCGGTGCTCTTGTCCACCATGAATCCCTGACCGTCGAAGAACATGGTCTGGGCGTAGTTGCCCCACTGCGCATCACGGGACGTGGTCCAGGTGACGGTGCGCACCAGCATGTCCACCTCGCCGGACTGAATGGTCGGTCCGCGTTCGGTAGCCGTTATCAGGCGGATTTCGAAGGCGCTGGGGTCACCGAGGACGGCGGCGGCCAACGCGCGGCAGAGATCGATGTCGAATCCCAGGTGGTTGCCGTCCGCATCGATGAAACCATAGCCCGGCACGTCATCACGGCTGGCGCAGATGACGTTGCCGCGCTCTTTCACCGTCTCGATGCGTCCGGTTTCAGGCTCCTCGGCACCATCTTGGCATGCGGCAAAGACAAATAACATGGCCGTGACGGCCATCAGCGCGAAAGCGACTTTCCATTTCATTGGGCTTCGTTCCTCAATATGACCCGTTGACCCGTGCCGTCGGCGCCCTGTGTCAGCTACTCCCCTGCCACAGTCGATATGCCTGATCGGAAGACTCTTGGCCCTATCCGGAATCAACAGCGATCCCGAACCTGGACATTTGGTCATCCCGCAGAGTCAGTAACTTCAAAGGAACCGGCAGCGGCCAGTGTAACCCTATCCCCGCGGGTTGCGCGCAGTTAAAGAGACGAAACCTCAACGAACATTTTAATTATTGCGAGCGGACGCTAAGGCAGTCTACAGCCACTGCGAACTGACTTAGCGTCCGTGACCGGGCACTGGGGAGCAAGTTTGCGGACACCACTAAACCCGTCCAATTGGGCCTGATCTCCGTGTACAAGGGGTTGGGCTGAACTCAATCCAGTCACCTCCGGACGCCGATGGGGTTCCTCCGGCCGCCCCAATGGAGTGTGGACAGTTCACCGGCAAGCTGACCTTGCCGCCCGCTGCTCAAAGTTGCCGGAGTCTGGGGTCCCAGCGGTCCCTGAGCCAGTCTCCCATGAAATTCATCGCATACACCACGAAAAATATGGCCAGCCCCGGCAACAGTGCTATCCAGTAGTTCTCGGAGATGTAATTCCGGCCGTCCGCGACCATACCGCCCCAGGCTGGAGTGGGCCCCGGAATGCCGACTCCAAGAAAGCTTAGCCCCGCCTCAGCCAGGATCAACTGGCCGACGTTCAACGTCATGAGCACGATCACGGTGTTGATGACGCCCGGCAGGATGTGCCGGTAGAGCATACGGGGGACCGAAGCGCCGGCAACTCGGGCCAGCGCGACATAGTCGGTGGACTTGAGGCGTAGCGTCTCCGCCCTGATTTGCCGCGCGAACGCCGCCCAGCTGTAGATGCTCAGCAGGATCACCATCAGGCCGAAGCTGGGGCCGAATACCACAGCCGCGGCCAGGGCGACCAGAACGAACGGCACGGCGAAATTGAGCTCCGCCAGCCGCATCAGAATATCGTCCGTGACCCCTCCATACCAGCCCGCGATCAGACCGACCAGCACTCCCACCACCGTTCCCACCGCCAGCACCGCGCCGACCAACTTTAACGACACTTGGGCCCCGAAGATGATGCGACTTAGGATGTCCCGTCCCAGAGGATCGGTGCCCAGCAGAAATTTGCTGCCCCCTTCCTCATGCCATGCCGGCGGGATGCGCTCTTCGATCAGTTTTCCCAATAGCGGATCGTGCCGCGATAGGAGTGGGGCAAACGTAGCCGAGACCATGACGAGGGTGATGATGAAGAACGGGAAAAGCGGCCAGTGGCGAAGCACGTACAGCGTCTTTGTGAATATGCCCCCGATTCGGCCGCTGGCGACGGCGGCCTGCCAGATAGAGGTCTGCGTGCTCAAGTGATCCGGATCCTCGGGTCGATCACCCGGTACAGCAAGTCGATTGCCAAATTAACGATCAGGAACGTCGCCGTGAACAGCAACACCAACGCGCCCAGCATCGGGAAGTCGGTGTTGAAGACCGCCTGCACCGACAGACGCCCCAAACCTGGCCAGAAGAACACCGTCTCGGTTACCACGGCGCCGGTGATGAAGAACGCCAGCAGGACCCCTGCGTAGGTCATCGGCACGATCGCCGAGTTGCGTAAGGCGTGTTTCCAAATGATCTTACGGCTCGACACGCCTTTCGCCCGTGCGAACTTAATGTACTCGGAGTCGAGTGTGTCCAGCATCGACGACCTGATCAGCCGCAGGATGCCGGCGGCTGGAAACCAGCCCAGGGTTATGGCGGGCAGCACGTAATGCTTCCAGCCGCCTATGCCCGAAGTTGGCAGCAGGTTTAGCTGCACGCTGAATAGCAAAATAAGCATGATGCCCAGCCAGAAGCCAGGCATCGCCTGGCCTATCAACGCCACGCCCCTGGCGACTAGGTCCAGGACCGAACCGCGCGCAATGGCCGACCACACACCCAGGGGCACACCGACGATCATGGCGAATAGGTATGCCCCAAACGACAGTTGGGCCGTGGCGAGCCAACGCTTGCCGATGATCTCCTTTGGCTCGTCATTGAAATAGATCGATTCGCCGAAGTTGAACCGCACGGCCTTGCCCAGCCATATCAGGTATTGCATCGGGTAGGAGCGGTCCAGACCGAAGCGGACCCCCCACTCGTCCCACTGCTCCTGTGTCGAGTACTCGCTGACAAACAGGTAGCGGGGGTCGCCGGCAGCGCGTGATAGTGAGAACACCACCACCGTCGCAAACCACATCACGAACATACTCAGCAGGAATCGCCTGATTAGGAAGCTTGCCAATGCTAAAGCTGTCCGTTTCTCGTTACTAAACGGTCTTGCCGCTTACAGGCTGACGGCTACTCGGCGGCCCGGCCGCCGACCCCGTAAATGCGACGGGCGGCGGCTTTGTGAAAATGGCCGCCGCCCGTGCATTCGAGACTTCGCCGAACGAGCAGTCTACCGGTTGACGATGATCGTCTCCGGCGAGTTGAACTCTGGGGTCTCGCCCATGTATGGATTCCACTCCGCAACCTCGGGACGAATCACGTAAGTGTTCGGAAGCTGCGAGATCGGAGCGGTCAACCACCACTTCGAGAAGTAATCCTGCACCATCTGGTTGTTTGCTATGCGCTCTTCGCGCGTCGTGCCACTGACATCCAGATTCTTCTGGGCCAGCATCCAGATCTCGTCCTCCACCTCAGCGCCGAAGCTGAAACCGGAGGTCGCCCTGAAGCAGCACGCGAATATCCCGGCGTCGTCAATCTTCTGACCGGTGCCCGTGTGGATCATCCACGGGTTGTCCTTGCTGCGCTCGACTAGCTTGGGCCTGGCTGTGATGTACGTGGTGTTGTCGACCTGCACGTCCAGCCCGATCTCTCGCCAGTACTGCGCCACCGCCGCGCCGACCTCGGGTTCCCATTCGCGGTCCGGGGCGACGTGAGTCGTGAAGCCGAAGCCATTCGCATATCCCGCCTCCGCGAGAAGCTGCTTGGCCCGCTCGGGATCGTAAGGAATCCTCCACTCGTCCTTCCAGGCTTCGTCACCGGGATGCGAGTTCATGTTGGAGTAGTACGGCCTGCCAATGCCGGACTGGATCCTGGCCACGATAGTGTCGCGGTCGATGGCGATGCTCATCGCCTCGCGCACCTTGCGGGCGCTCTCCATGCGGGCAGGGTCGTCAGGGTCGCCGATCCACGGATGGTCGGCGTCCGGCAGGAAGCCCGTGCGCTTGGCGATCGGCCCGTGATTGTCTTCGGTATTCCCAGTGTCCTTCTCGGTGTCCGCCCAGTAGTTGCCGGCAAAGATGAAGGTCTGGTTGTTCGGCACGCCCAACTGCTGCGTCCTCGAACCCGGGATGTCGTTTGTCACGGAGTTGATGAACTTCAGCGGTACTTTGCCGATGTCGACCTCGCCGGTCCGCAACGCCGCGATCAGCACCGAGGCCTCTTGCATCTCACGCACCGTAACCCTGGCGATAGTGGGAGTGCGGCGCCAGTGAGGCTTGTCGAACGCAGGCTCCAGGGTGATGTGAGAGTCCGCCACCCAATCGACCACCTTGAACGGCCCGGTGCCGACCGGTACGTCGACCGCCGCGTCGTAGCCAAGCTCGTCAAAGAGTTTCTTTGAGAACAACTCAAGTGCCTGGTAACCGACATTGCTCATTTCGCGCGTGAGCGAAATTGTCGACAGGCCCGCCTCTTTGATGTTGATCACAAACGTCCTGTCGTCCACGGCCTCCCAGCTGTCCACCCACTGCTCGAATCCGG
This sequence comes from Dehalococcoidia bacterium, assembly GCA_965219065.1. GTDB lineage: Bacteria > Chloroflexota > Dehalococcoidia > Lucifugimonadales > Lucifugimonadaceae. Next base: position 3,471,893 of record OZ244715.1, on the reverse strand, counting down.
CCCTCGTCCCGCAGGTGATGCCCTCTACGTAGCACTCATCGAAGTTCCATGCCACGTCGTGTGCGGTCAACTCGCCCCATCCGTCGTGGAATTCGACACCCGAGCGTATCTTGAATGTGATCTTTCTGCCGTCGTCTGAAATGGTCCAGGCCTCGGCGATGCCGCCTGTTCCGGGACCCGGGTCATAGTGCGGCGGAGGCGAGTAGTTAGCCCTGAGGATAGGCTCCGTGAAACCGTAGTAGTGCATCAGGTAGTGCAGAGGCACCCGGTTCGTGAACTTCCCTGCCGGTGTGTCGGTGTTGTTGGCCACCACCTCGCCCCGGTATATGAGTGGAGCCGTTTTCTCGACGACCTTCTCCTGTGTGACGACGACCGTCTCGACTTTCGTCTCCACGCGGGTGATGGGCTTCTCGACGACGACTGTCTCCACTATTTTGACGGTTTCGCCGGCGACCTGTTTTTCGATGACGACCGTCTCGATAACCGTCTCCACTTGGGTGACTGCCTTCTCGACGATCACAGTCTGTACGACGCGTACCTCTCTCGGCTCGTCGCCGCCGCACGCCAGCAACGCGTACGCAACGCTTGCGACCGCGAGCAACAAAATCCACTTAATACGACTAACTGACATTTCGAATTCCTCCGAACAACTGGTACACCTCGGCAGTATGCGGAACGTTACCCCGGTTCAAGTTTCTTGTCAAAATTGTCGGCATATTTTCGCCCGAGGCGGCCGTGCATATGATTGGAAGTAATTGCGATCTCGAATCAGTTGACGGAAAACGGCGCCGCCCGGCTGGACAGTAAACGGATTGCCATCACACGCCGCTCGCTTGACCAGCGCCAGACAGTGTGTACTCGCGTCGACCCAAGCGGGCGCTGACGCCGCCGACATGCCAACACGGACGGCTGGATTTGGCAGACTTGCGGCGAATCTCTTGGCGTCTCATTTGCCTACAATTGATGGGCGCATGACCGGCGCAGGCAACCATTTCAACGAACGCGGACGCGCGTGCGCGAGGCAAATCGCCGACGAAGCCCAGGTCTTCGCCGTACAAGCCGTAGCCGAGGAATCCCATTAACAACGTCAATCGACCGCGCGATTCCGCCGCCCGCATGGCGGGAATCTTCCTGTTACTTACCGCAGCCGCCACGGTTGTGATGGTGATCGCCCGTATCGCGGCCGACGCCGATCACCCATCGCTGGCGAAGTCAATGGTCGCAATCGCAAACAACCGGGCGATTTATGGTCTCAGCGGAGCGGCCAGAATCTTGTCGGGCGTGACACTGATGGCCGCCGCCTGGTACCTGCTGCAGACCTGGATCATCCGTGAGCGAATGGCCACGCCGCTCGTTCCGGCCCTGTTCGTGGTGTCGGGCATCATCACCGCGGTGTCAGGCTCACTCGCCATCGCTCTCGCGGTGTCCGTGCCGGACGCGCCCGACCCAGGGGTTTTTGTTACCGCCGACTCCTCGACTGAGACGATAGACCTTCTCCGATGGCTCACGGGAAAGATAGGTTTCACCCTGATGGGCTTGGCGTTATTGGTCGCTGCGCCCTACCAGTGGAAAGCCGGCGGACTATTGAGGTACATCTCGGTCGTGACGGCCGCCATCGGCATCGCCATGCAGTTCATCTGGCTGGACGCCGCCACCGTGATGCACAGGATCAGCGGAATCGGCATCTTCATCTGGCTAGTCCTCATCGGCATCATGCTCCTCACCGGTCGAATAGAACGGCAGTTCGCGAGGATGTCCGGGTCAACCCAAGCAGGACGATAGGAACATCCCGCTTGGGAATGTCGAAATTACATTGCACACGAACGTGCGATTTCGATCCTTGACAGGGCTTAAACACAACTATAATGTTGTGTTATGATCCCGCAGTTTGACGCAGATGGGCTCCTCCCACATGGAGTGCATCGGGCTGGCTGGCAAGAGGTTATCGATAGATTCGGCCACAACCCTTGGAGACGGCGGCTGACAGATGGACTCAGATCCGCCCTGGACAACTTGAAGATGGCTGGTTGCCGCACCGCATACCTAAACGGGAGTTTCGTAACCAGCAAGGAGTCCCCAAACGACTACGACGCATGCTGGGAAGAAGCAGGCGTCGATCCGACTGTCCTCGACCCCGTCCTTTTGACCTTCGATCCCGGGCGGGCCATGCAGAAGGCCAAGTACATGGGGGAGTTATTTCCTGCGTCCGTAGTAGCTGACGCAGACGGGCTGTCATTTTTTGAATTCTTCCAGTCCGACAAGGACACAGGAAACCCTAAGGGGATCATCGCCATAGACTTGGGAGACCTCACATGATCAAAAACGAAAGGCAATACCGGATCACCAAAGCCCAGGCAGGTCGATTCTCCCGGATGCTCGACAGCCTCAGGCAGCGCCGCGGCGAGGACAAGAATATTCACCCTCTAATCGCCAAGGCTCAAGAGGATGCTATCGAAAGCCAGCTCGAAGACCTGAGGATTGAGTTGCGCGAATATGAATCAATAAAGGCCGGAGGGTTCCAGCGAGATGGGCTCGATGTGGTTGCTGATCTGCCGGTTGTTCTAATAAAAGCACGGATCGCACAAGGCCTGAGCCAAAAAGATCTGGCGAATCGAATTGGACTGAAGGAGCAGCAGATACAGCGGTATGAGGCCACCGACTACGCCTCAGCCAGCCTGGCTCGGATCCAGGAAGTTGCAGGCGCCTTGGGCGCATCCACTAGGCGACCTATTGGTTATTGAGTCTTAGTGGTCGAGTAGGGCAATCGACAATCTGTGACAGCCCGTCGCATTCGCGGCATACCGACATCTTCGTGCCGGACGGGCTGAATGCAATCCGGCACTAAAGCTACAACCGTTCGCCGCGAATGCCAGCTCCTCCCCCACCGGCGAGGCAGCCCCTCCTTCCAGCCGTATGACACCTCCACGATGTCCTTTCCACCAATCGTTATAGCCTGGCGTCCGACCCGTTGACCTCCCAGCGACTCGTAAAACCGACAAGCGGGACGGTTGTCCCGAAGCACCCACACCAACATCGAGCTGATCCCACTGGCTATTAGGCATTGGGCCACGGCTGCGACAAGGCGACGACCCACACCCCACCGCTGATACCGTTCGAGAATGTAGATCGCGTAGAGTTCACCCTCGTAGGTCCGGTTGCCTTCGCGTTCCGGTCCTCCATCGGCAAACCCTACGACATCACCACTCTCGGTCTCGGCAACGAAGTTGCTAGTTCTCGGTGAGGCCGTCGCGAGGATTTCTAACCACTTCGATTCCCTGTCCCGATACGACAGGCCAGCCAGATGCATTTTCGGCACGATTCCGCCGTAGGTGGACCGCCAGGTATCGACGTGCACCCTTGCCATGGCGCCGGCGTCCGACGGATCAGCCGGTCTTATTCCTACGCCCATGCTCTGATCCAGCGGGTCAAGCCAATTAAGACCCACCGCTCAGCACGGCCCATCGTGCAGGGCTCGCGTGTCAGCCGTTTATACCGGTTTGGCTGGCAACGATGTCCGTCGTTCCGGCGAGGAGAGACGGCCCGAGCGGCTGGTCCAACAACTAGCATTTAAAGAGACAAAGATGGTTCAGTCCCAGAGCCAGTCAAGCTCAGAAAAGGCAAGTTTCCGCTGATAGTTCTCGATGTTGTCTCTGACGTTGAGAATCAGGCATCGGTCGTTGCCGCCGTTCTTCACGCCGCGCAGGCCCCTGCCGATCATCTGGAAGTAGAGATTGGGACTGTACACCGGGCGGGCCACGATTATCGCCCGGGTTTTGGGCGCATCGAAGCCCTCTCGGAGTATGCCGTAGTTCACCAGCGCCTTGATTTCGCCCGAGCGAAACTCCTCCACGACGCGGCGGCGAACTGACGTCTCAGTATTTGCCCATACGGCGCGGGCTTTGATCCCTTGCCGGGCGAGAAGTGCAGCGACAGTCTGAGAATGTTCGACCGAAGTAGCGAAGATCAAGGTGGGCCAACTGGGGTCTATACGTTCAAGGTACGCCCTGATGATGCGCCTTGTGCGTTCAGTATCGCCGGCGATAAGGTCTTCTACCCTTCCCGGCAGCCACGGTGTATCCCGCGACTGCCGCAGTTCCTCGTCCGTCAGGGAGAACTTACCCCCCTCTATGGTGGCGTGACCGGCTCGCGCGAGAACGCGCATATCTTGAAGTTCCTGGATCACGGCTTCAGGATGGTCGCTCGAGAACGCGCCGACATCCAGGCGGTTCCTGCCATAGCGATTAACCAATCGCCTCGTCTCCCGTTCGTCGTGGCCCCTGTACGGCGTAGCCGTTAGGCCTATGAGGAGCGGTTCGTGCGTCGTTCTCCGACGTGTTAGCCCGATATCTTCCATGACAGACGTAAACGTGCGCGCTACAGATCTGTGCGCTTCGTCAAATACCAGCAGCTTGAATTCCGCCAGAAATCCGTATGAGTCGGGCTGTCTGGACATCTTGGCTGCCAGGGTTTGGATTGTTGCGACAATGACATTGATGTCCCCGGTCAACGATGGCTGGCGCTGCCCGGCCCACATTCTGGATATTCGCAATCGCACGCCTTCAGCGCCTTCGCTTGACCACACTTGCCGCCACGCTTCGACAGCTTGCTCGCACAGTTCGTCACGATCAGCCACCCACAGAATGCCGCCCTTGAAGCCGTCATCCCGTACCGATTCCACAATAGACTGGACCGCGACCCGTGTCTTTCCCGAACCAGTAGGCATGCTGACCATGCCGCGTCGTTCGCTGAACTCGCCGTTCGATTGGATCAGTCTTCTGACATTCCCGACCACATTGCGCTGATAGTCGTGCAGTTCTGGAAGTGTGAAAGGACCATCCACATCGACATACGGGTCGCGCCTGGAATTCCTTTCCCCAGCCCATTCTTCGCTGAATCCAAGTGACCGCACGAATGCGACTGCCCTCGGACTACCGGCCCATTGCTTCGGGGGATCCAAGTGGTCGAGTGCGTGACGGTACTCTCGAAGCGCGCCTGTGTGAAATATCGATATCGCGGCTTTTGCCGCTTCGATGCCAATTGGAGATGGTCTCTGCTCTTCAAAGAGCATGTTCACCAACCCTATCGGCAGACGACGGCATAGTTCGGGTAGGCCCACAGCGGCAAAGAGACGTTCCTCGTCTGTCGAACATCCCCGAACCTCATCTAGTGCGTTCTGAACGTCTTTCGGTGTCAGGCCTAGAAGGATCAAATTGAGTTGATCATCACTGAGCCGCAGCCCTAACTTTCCTAATACAGCCCGAATCTCATATTCTTCATCATCCTGCCGTGCCAAGTAGACGAAACCGTCCCTGACTTCGCAGCCCATCTCGCCTTCGTCCCCGGTGCCGTCAATCCTACGAAAGCCGTCACAGCGTATAAGTTGTAGTTCATTTTGCGGCGGCGACAGATGAGGTCTCAACCCAGGCCATTCATCGACGAGAGGAACAGGTGAGTCTTCTCCGACTGGTTCCGCTGGGATTTCTGACGGGTCTGCCAGGTCAAAGGCTTCCCTGATCTGATCGGTCCGGTGGTGGTCAAGCAGCCTCCTCCACACTGATCTGTTCTGCGGCGGATTGCCTAACCCTTCGAATAGGGGGAACACGCCCTCGTCTGTCTTGATGCGCCCATGCTCGCGCAAAGCTTCCAAAGCTGGAGAATCGAACTTCATGGACGGGTAGACGTCTCGTTGAGTGTCATGTCTCATCGTCCACTGTTCGTACGTATCCGTCAGGTCTAGCAGGCACCATGTGTATAGCGCTTTGCCTTCATCAGAGAGCGACTTCAGCACGTCCAGCGGGCCGCTCGAAGTCTTAGTGTTGAAATTCAACATGCCTAAACGTGGGTTACGTGGCAGTTCTTGCTTAGTGAACTCTTTACGCTTCGCGTCAGTAAACCACTTCACCATGGTCCGCGACAGATTGTGTCCACCGCGAGGCGTTTCGGCCGCACCAAGCCTTCGCATCAGAGGCAAGTTAGCCTCGTGGAACTGTAAGTCGATAGCGACGTTGCCGTCTCTGCTGCCATCGCGTGGCACGATAGGGCCGGGGAGCAGCGACTCAAAGAGCGTGCGCCACTGCCCATCAAGTGTTCGGACTTTAAGCAAATCGCGCCAATTGACCCTGGAATTCATGATAATTTTAGCTGCGATTGAATCGTCCAAGTCCCTGGAACGACGCCAGAACCCTTTCCAATTCGCCCGCCACTGTTGGTTGAACGTGTCGTTCACGTAATCTGTAAAGGTGGTTTCTGCTGATGCTGGTTTCAGGCCGAGTTCCTTCAACGCTCGCAGTGTCTCCGGATCTTCTTCGAGTACCGGATGCACCAAAAGAACCGCGTCTGAGACATGACCGCCGCCAAGAAACACTTTGTCGGGATCGGGTTCCACTCGCTGGCCGTTTGCCGTGATCACGATTTTGCCGAGGCTGCTGAACTTTCGTACGTCTTCCGGAATCAGAGAGGCGGCCTCAATGGCGGCCGCCGACGCATCGAGTTGCACAGCAGCTGACATTTGCGATGACTCGTCGCACAACAACGCCTCAAGCCACTCCGAGATAGTCGCCCTGGGCAGTAAAGAGTAAGGGTTAGCGTCCGCAGCTTCAAACAGCCGATCTAGGGTGGCCATCCTGGTAGCTCCCCTGCGAGTCACTGCACTATGGTGAAGCCAGCCTGCCGGTCTACCGCTATAAGCCGCCCAACGTTCGAGTGCCTCAGGATTCATCTCTTGCGCAGGGTATGAGTGCCGCGGCGGGTACGACAGCTCCACTAAAGTCCGCAGCTCGCCATACTGATCCGGAGCAATTACCTGGTCATTGAGCTTTAAATTCAACTGTTCACGCAGACGGTCGCTATGCTCCGAGTCTCCTCCGTAATGTCTGCGCGGCAAGGCATCCAGGTGCCGTGCGGGGTCCCTCTGGGTGGAAAGGCCTGGCAATGCGGTTGCGACAATTCCTGCCGCCGCGTCGATTAGCTCATCGTTGTAAACACCGGGCAGCAGATTTTGGCGGTCCTCGTTGGTCTTCCATGGCGCGTTCAGAATGCCGGACAGCAGACTTGTGGTCTTGGTGGGAAAGAATGCCCAGAACTTGCCAGGTTCGTTTGGGCTATCGACCGGCGCCGCCCACGAAATCGGAACCTCGGACGCTTCGTCCAAGCTTCTGCTGTCACTCCTCGCGTCTTGAGAAAGTCGGTGTGTGTCCTCGAAAAGCGCCCAACGAGTGCGGACTCCGCCATTGTCGAGAACACGGAGGCCATCGATGTGGCTCAAAGTGACTTCGCGAGCGGTTTCTTGCTCGTGCGACTTCAACACAAGGCGCTTGACGTGCTCCACGAACAGCAAAAATTCAGCTTGGAATTCGTCAATCTGGTTGCCAAGGTCGGCATGAGCTTCAACTTTAAGCGGAAGGCGGACGATGTTAGTTGCCCAGCTCATTAGATCGCCTAGAGTCGAGTCCGCTTTCATACTGGTCCAAGGGTCAATGGCTTCCGGTAGGCGCAAGACTGGATAACGCCCTAAATTTGGCGCAATAGGCTGTAGAAGCCTTGCCGCGCGCTCGCGATCAAAGCGGAATGATCCAGAATGACTGAAAAATTCGGGGGTGTCCGTAACGCCCAAGACCGACTTGAACCCGAGCCCGAATCGACCTATCTCATTGGTACCGCGTTTGGGAGACAGACGGGAGAACATCAGGGCTTTCATGCCATCTGAATCTATGGGACGCCCATTGTCAGCACAGTAGAGATGGGTAGGCGTCAGTTCAACAAAGACGCGCCCGCCGCTCGACCCTGATAGAGCGTCGGCGCCATTCTGGATCAGTTCAAACAACTGGCGATGGGCGTATCCGCCCCGCGCCGTATCCTCCTCAAGGTTGGCGTCTTCTGCGATACGGTCTGCCTGGATTCGGTACGCCGCAAGCGTCTTCTTCGACTCTTTGGTGATATAGGCGCCAATGGCACCATCAGGTCCAGTCCAATCGGCACGGGGTGGAGCCTGCTGCACAATTACGGTCGGCCTATCGGCTGAAAATTGCGCCGCGGGGTTTTTCCGCCTCCGGTTGACTTTGCGCTTGTTTTTCTTCCTATTTGGCCTTTTTTTCTTGGCCATCTTCACCAACTCCGTCACACGTGCTTATGGCTCCCCCCTCCCCCTCAAAACACCACCACCGAACGCAGGACCTCACCGCGCTCCATCTTGTGGAACGCCTCCTCGACGTCCCCTATTCCGATGGTCTCTGACACGAATCCGTCCAGGTCCAGTCGGCCTTGGAGATAAAGGTCTATGAACATCGGGAAGTCCCTGGTGGGCAGGCAGTCTCCGTACCACGAGGACTTGAGGGCGCCGCCTCTGCCAAACACCTCGATCAACGGAAGCTCTATCTTCATCTCTGGGTTCGGGACCCCGACAAGCACCACCGTGCCTGCGAGGTCCCGTGCAAAGAACGCCTGCTCGTAGGTGACCGGGTTGCCGACCGCCTCGATCGCCACATCCACCCCATTGCCGCCTGTGAGCTCCTGTATGGCCTCGACTGGGTCGGTTTTCGTGGAGTTGATAGTGTTCGTGGCGCCGAAACCCTTCGCCCACTCCAGTTTCCTGTCGTCGATGTCGACGGCGATGATGGTGTGCGCGCCCGCCAGCCGAGAACCGGCAATGGCCGCGTCGCCGACGCCGCCGCATCCGAATACCGCCACCGAGTCGCCCCGCGTCACGCCGCCTGTGTTTACCGCCGCGCCCAGCCCGGCCATGATCCCGCACCCGACGAGCCCGGCCGCCGCTGCCGACGCCGCAGGGTCCACCTTCACCGCCTGACCGGCGTGTACCAGAGTCAATTCCGTAAATGCGCCGATTCCGAGAGCGGGAGAGAGCGGACGGCCATCCGCGAGGGTCATCGGCTGCGACGCGTTCATGCTGTCGAAGCAGTACCAGGGCCGCCCGCGCAGGCAGGAGCGGCAATTGCCACATGGGGCGCGCCAAGCGATTATGACAAAGTCCCCGGCCGCAACGTTGGTTACGCCATCTCCGACCGCCTCGACGACCCCTGCCGCTTCGTGCCCCAGCAGGAACGGGAATTCGTCATTGATAGCGCCTTCCCGGTAGTGAAGGTCGGTGTGGCACACCCCGCAAGCCTGCACCCTCACGAGCGCCTCTCCCGGACCCGGATCGGGCACGAGTATGTCCTCGAGCGTGACCGCGGCCCCAACTGATCCTGCTATCACTCCCTTAGCTTGATTTGCCATGAGTCTCTACCTCTTGGTACTGAATTTGATACTTATACGGGATCCGGTGAGTACGCACCGGTCCATGCCCCATGAGTAGAGCGCCGGGCGCTCCGTTGCACGTGAATGGGCGATTCGCGGCAAAGCGCCGCCCAGACTGAACAGTCGAGTGAGATTCTAGCCGATAGGCCCACCGGCCGCCGAACTGTCCCGTTGTTTCTCCGGAGAATCGCCGCAGGGCTTTACTGCTACCATCCATTCGTTATCACGCAGTAAGCCCGGCTCGACGATTTCGCGCCGTGAGTCGGACGGTGGTCCATCGTGAGATACGCTCCCAGGCAGAACTGGTCGTCATCAGGACTTGATAGCGGAGATCCGGCATGAAACTTGGCTACAGCAATTACGGCATGAAGGATGTAGATATTGTCGAAGCCCTGCCGCGTATTCGCTCGATCGGATACGAGGCGATAGAAATTTGCGCCAGGGACGGCTGGCAGACGGTAGCCGGCAACTTCGGGGCGCCGGAAAGAAAAAAGCTTTCCGCAAAGTTGCAGGAGGTCGGATTCCCTACTCCCCCGATCATGGAGGCCCTGGATATCTGCGCCGCAGGAGACGCACGAGCGGCCATGTTGCGGCGCGCCGAAGCGACGTTTCAGCTGGCAAATGATCTCAACCTGGGGGATGGTCCGTCCATTGTGACAACCACCGTCGGCGATCCGAACCCGGACTGGGACACCGGCAAGTGCCGGCTGCGCGACAGTTTCTTGGAGTTGGCAGACCTGGCAGGCCGCCACAACGTTATCGTCGCCGCTGAACCGCATGCCGGAGGCAACTTCAACACGCCCGAGAAAGCTGCCTGGCTAATGGAGAACACCAGCCACGATCACTTGAAGCTGAATTTCGACATTAGTCACTTCGTGGCACAGGGAATCGACATGGACCGCAGCATAGATCTCTGCGTGCCATACGCCGTGCATACCCACATCAAGGACGGATACACCAGCGACGGAAACGTCCACTATCTGCTTCCAGGCGACGGAAAAATGAGTCTGGTCGACTACATGGTCTCGGTGAAACACGCGGGTCTGACAGTACCAATTTACGTCGAGGTGAGCCGGCAACTGTCCGAACGGCCGGGCTTCGATTCGTGGATCACTGCCGAGTACTGTTTCCGCAAGTTGGACGAAGCACGCATGGAGGCTGCCCGGTCTACGGCCGCAGGCCGCCCGCAAGGGGATTGAAAGACGTGGGCAAATCAAAGACCGGTCGAATCCTGATCTGGGACCAGCGCCCTCCATGTATCGAAGAGCGCATGGACGGCATCATCTCGGCCGCCCCCGGCTACACCATCGAGATGTGCGACTCTGCGGAAGAACTCGAGTCGAAAATCGAAGGGGCGGAGGTAGTCGCCACGGTTGGTCTGTCCGCCGAGGCGGTCGCCCGGGCCGGCGACCTCCGGTGGATGCACACCTGGAGCGCGGGCGTGGACAATCTCGTACCGCCCGGTCTGGACAAGTCGGACGTCATCTACACCTGCGGCAAGGGCAACGGGGGCGTGACGATGGCCGAGTGGGCGATGATGCTCATGCTCATGTGGAGCAAGAAGGCCACTCACTATCTTGCAGCCCATGAACAGCGGCGCTGGGCGCCGGTCGATCACGGCGAGCTCAGTGGACAGGTGGTTGGGATCATCGGACTCGGCAACTCAGGCGCCGACCTGGCCCGAAAATGCCAGGCATTCCATATGACGGTATTGGGTATGAGACGGAGCCCATCCCCATGCGAGTTCGTAGACGAGATGTTCGGCCTGGACAACCTACACGAGATGCTTGCCCGTTCGGACTATGTGGTCGTTACTACCCCGATCACGGATCAGACCCGCGGTATGATCGGCGAGGCCGAGTTCCGGGCGATGAAGCCGGGTGCGTACTTCATCGTTACGTCGCGTGGTGGTGTTGCGGACGGACAAGCAATGTTGCGGGCCCTCGAGCAGGGCTGGATCGCCGGCGCCGGACTCGACGCCCACGACGTCGAGCCCGTCCCGCCTGATTCACCATTCTGGTCGATGCCGGGCGTCTTCATCTCACCCCACTGCTCATCCACCGGCACCGCGCAGGCCGCACGCGGGGCCGAGATATTCATCGACAACCTCCAACGCTACGTTGCCGGCAATCCCATGAGAAACATCGTCGACCTAAAGCTCGGCTATTGACGCCGGGGCCTGTAAACATCAGGTTCGGCAACACGTACTTGCGCACCTAGCAACGTTAGCCCCTCTGCCGCCGGCCCTTTGGCTCACAACTGCCGAAGTTTGGGGTCGAACGTGTCCCGCAACCAGTCCCCGATGAAATTTGTGGCCAGGACCGTTAACAGGATCGCCATTCCCGGAAAGAATGACACCCACCAGGCGGTGGATATATAGTCTCGCCCCTCGGCGACCATGAGCCCCCAGGCCGGCGTCGGAGGCGGCACTCCAATTCCCAGGAAACTGAGCGTGGACTCGGCAAGTATCAACGTCCCAACCCGCAAGCTGGCAATAACGATCACTGTGTTGATCAAACCCACCAGGACATGCCTGGACATGATCCGGAAATCGGAAGCGCCCGCCACACGGGCAAGGGCTACGTAGTCCATCTCCCTGAGTTGCAACGCCTCCGCCCTGGTCTGTCGGGCGAACGCTGGCCAACTGAAGATGATTAGCAGCACGATGACTATTTCCAGGCTCTGACCGACAGCGGTGACTATCAACAACCCGACGAGAATGAATGGCACGGCAAGATTGAAGTCCACGAAGCGCATTATCAGCTCGTCGGTGTTTCCGCCAAAGTACCCGGCAAAAACGCCTACCGCGGTGCCTCCAACAGCTCCGGCCGTGATAACGATTGCCACGACGAATACCGAGATGCGTGCTCCGTAGATGATGCGGCTCAAGATGTCCAGTCCAAGTCGATCAGTGCCCAGAAAATACTCCGCGCTACCCTCGCCGTACCAGGCGGGAGGCGAGTTTCTGCGTTCCAGCGTGCCAAGCGTGGGATCGTGAGGGGCAATGAGGGGGGCGAAGACGGCGAATACCAGGAGAACGCAAAACACCGCCGACGAAACGATGGGCCAGCGGCGAAGTTTTGAAAACATGTTGCCAGGGGCTACGTGTAGCGAATACGGGGGTCAAGAAGGGCGTACGAAATATCCACCGCGAAATTCATCACCAGGTATACAAGGGTGAAGAAGAGGACCACTCCGGTAATCACCGGATAGTCTTTGTTGAAAACTGCTTGTATCGCTAGTCCCCCAAGACCCGGCCACGCAAATACCGTCTCCGTGACGACTGTCCCAGTTAGGAACGCAGCGAAGATGACGCCCGCGTACGTAAGAGGTGGGATCATTGAGTTGCGAAAAGCATGTTTCCAGATGACGATACGACCATCAACTCCCTTGGCCCGGGCGAATCGTACGTACTCGGAATCAAGCACATCCAGCATCGACGAACGCACGAGTCTGGCGACCGCCGCCGCGTTGTACCAGCCGAGCGTGACAGACGGCAGAATGTAGTGTGTCCAGTCGCCGCGTCGGCCTGTGGGGAGCCAGCGAAGTTCAACCGAAAAGATGAGCACCAGCACGATTCCCACCCAGAAGGCGGGCAACGCCTGCCCGAACAGTGCAAAAAACCTTGCTCCATAGTCCCATATGGTTTCTCTTCTGAGCGCGGACAGCACTCCCAGCGGAAGGCCCACCACTATGCTGAGAAGAAACGCGCTGGTGGCCAGTTGAGCAGTCGCGGGTATCCTGCGGAGCACTACCAGCTTGGCATCGACTTGGTCTCGAACCGAATTGCCAAAATCTCCTCGCACCGCCCGGCCCACCCAGATGAGGTACTGGGCCGCCAACGGTCTGTCCAGCCCCATCTCCTGGCCCCACGCTTCCCAGGTGTCTTTAGAGACGGAAACCGTGCTGAGATACAACTCCCTGGGGTCACCGCTCAGTCGGGACAAAAAGAACACAAAAGTCATAATGGCGAACACCACCACGACCGAATAGATCAATCTGCGAACCACGAATTTCGTCATGTTTGCGACCGGATGTCCAACGTGACGGATCGGCGGGCGGCATTCGCTTGAACTAAGGGCAATAGACTAAGTGCGCGAGGGTTCCCGCGCACCCATTTTCTTTCGCACCCCTCAATTGCGCGGGGCGTCAAGAGAGCCCGCGCGCAAACGATCCTTGCCCGGCGCAGGCCGCAAGGCCGCGTCGGTGGCGCCCATGCGGCCTCAGACTTGCGCCAGGGGCTTGATTGCCGAATCAATCCAGGCCGAATTGAAACCGCCTTAATCCCTCTTCACCACGGTCTCCGGCGCCGAAAAGAAGCTGTTCGGTTCGAATGAGGGGGTCCACTCGATCACTTCAGGCCTGACGGCGAACGGTTCGGTTACGTCGACGGTCGGAGCAAAGAGCACCCATTTCGACATGTAATCCTGAAGGCCGGCGGCGTTGGCCAGTGGCTTCTGTGGGTCAAAATCGCTGATGTTCCGGTAGTGAAACTCGGCGATGTCGTTCGGTATTTCAACTCCTAAGTTGAAACCCGCGGATGGCGCCATTGCGGGAACCAGGGTTGTGCCCAGTTCAGAATAGGGACCGAGGATCAACCATGGGATGTCGAAGTTTCTCTCGACAAGCGTCGGCCGGCGGGTTGCGTACGCCGTCTTCTCTAGTGAAACTTCGATGCCGATCGCCCGCCACATCTGGGCCACCACCTCACCTATCTCAGGCTCCACTACGGTCAGGTCTGCCGGCACATAAAAGTCTGTGCTGAATCCCGACGGGAATCCTGCTTCAGCGAGCAACGCCTTGGCGCCTTCGACGTCGTACGGGATCGCCCATTCATCTTTCCAGACCGAATCGGTCTTTAGGATTCCGGTAAACGTGACCGAAGCCCTACCCAGACCCGCCAATATCTCGTCGTTGATCAATTCCCGGTTTATCGACATGGCCAGCGCGAGGCGGACTTTACGGGCCCGTTCCATCGATACCGGGTCGTCTGGGTGACCGATCCATGGGTGGTCGTCATCTGCCTTCAGTCCCGGCCTCGGGAATATCACCTGGTCGGGTTCATCGGTCCAGGTTTTGGCCCAATAGTTGCCGCCAAAAGCCACGTTCTGCCCGCGCCCCTGGTTCAGTGTCTGGACCGTGCCGCCTTCGGAGATGGCGTCTTTCAGGAACCTCAGAGGAACAGGAGCTATGTCCACCTCGCCGGTTTTGAATGCGGCGACCCTTGAAGAAACTTCCGGAATTGCGACGATTCGCATCTCCGCCACGCCCGGTGTCTGGCGCCAGTGGTCGATCACGGCCTCGGCCCGAATCTCCTCGTCCGTCGTCCAATCAACGGGGTCGAACGGTCCGGTCCCGACCATTGTCGTTAGGGCGCCCTCCTCACCTTCCTGGTCGAAGACTTTCTTGCTGACAACCGGTATTGCGGCGCCACCAACGTTGGACATATCGAGGTCCCACCTGGGCCAGAACTTGCCTGACTTTATGTGGACCACCACAGTGAAGTCGTCCAGCGCTTCCCAACGGTCCATGTATTTCTCGAATTCCCCGAGGCGGGCGTAACGGCTGCCTTCCTTCAACGAGTCGTTGAAGCTGAATTCAACATCGTGCGCGGTCACTTCGCCCCACCCTTTGTGGAACTGCACGCCCCTTCGGAGCTTAAAGGTGATTTTCTGAAGGTCGGGGGATACTTCCCAGGAAGTCGCTATGCCGTCGCCCGTAATAGGTCCCACCAAAGGTGGAGGAGCGTATTCGGCGCGAATGATCCCTTCGAGGAAGCCCCAGTGCACGTGCTTGTTATCAAATGGCGCCGTCAAGGCTGACGGCAAGAAGAGAGGCGGTCCCACGTTGGTGTCGGCCACTACGAGGGTGCCCTTTGGCTGTTGGACTTCCGGCTCCGGAGCCTGGATCACGATCTTCTCGACGACCACGGTTTGCACCACTGTTTGACCGGGCACCTCTTTCTCAACGACCACGGTCTGCACCACTGTCTGGCCGGGGACCTGTTTCTCTACGACCACGGTCTGCAGCACGGTCTGACCGGGGACCTGTTTCTCTACGACCACGGTCTGCAGCACGGTCTGACCGGGGACCTGTTTCTCTACGATCACCGTTTGCACAACTGCTTCACCGGGGACCTGTTTTTCAACAATCACAGTTTGAACTTCGGTGATGACCTCCGGTTCAGCCTGGCCGCCACACGCCGCAACGGCTATCGCTGCCACGCCCAGTAATGCCGACAACGTAAGCGTTTTCCATGTCTTAAACACGCTAAAGATCCTCCCGTACGTCACTAATCAAAACAAACCGCAATCCGTCTTGTCATGCCGAAATGTCTGCGCCGACGCGGAAATCGCGACGACTCCCGACAAGTACCGCGCGGTCAGGCACGTTAGCAGCATCAATCATTCGAGTCAATTTAAGTCGTGTCGTCACACTGGTCGCAGGGGATTAACCGTCGATTTCCTGCATCGCTAGGAACGTGCCGAATTCATTACGGAAGAGTAGCCACGTGCGACCGGCGCTACGCCATTCGAGCGCCGCCGTCTACCGGGATGACCTGACCGGTAATGTTCCTGGCATCTTCGGAAACGAGGAACGCAATCATCTTGCCGATATCCGACGGTTCCAATGGCCGCTTGAACAGCGTGGCCTGAGCGATATCGTGACGTCTAACTTCCTCAGTTTCCTTGGCCATAAGCTCGGGAGCGCCGCGCTGTCGTCGACGCGTGATGTCCAATCCCATTGGGGTCAGCATGGGTCCCGGGGCTACTCCATTCACGTTGATATTGTGCCCGGCCAAGACTGATGCCAGGGTCTGCGTGTATCGCATTACGGCGGCCTTGGTGACGGCGTAAGGGATCAACATCCTCTCGGAAGGCTTTGAGAATTCGGGAGGGCCGCCACTATCGCCGCTTCCGGGCCGGGCCGCGGTTGAAGCTATGGTGATGATCTTGCCGTACCGACGACCGATCATGTGAGGGATAACGGCTTTGCAGCAGTTGACCACCCCTCTGAGGTTGACCGAAACCACAAGGTCCCAGTCTTCATAACGGTCCTCCGCCGCCTCGATCCAGCCGGGCGCTCCCACTATGCCCGCATTATTGACCAAAATATCAATGCGGCCCCATTCATCAACAGCCTTTCGAACGGCGGCCCGAACCGAGTCGACCGAAGTTACGTCCATGTCGAGGGCCATGGACTTTCTGCCACCGGCCTCTAATTCACTGGCCACATCCCCAGCACTGTCGACGTCGATGTCGGCCAACGCGACATCGGCGCCACCCTCGGCCAGCGCGATGGCGATGGCTCTGCCCACCCCTTTTCCTCCACCGGTAACTACGGCTGTACGGCCTGTGAGGTCTCCCAACATATGCGCCGGATCTCCTTACTTTTCAATCCTTGTGTGCTGCCACTACTATCCGCCCGTCGCACATCCGGGCATTTGCTCACGCATAGGCGGCGGAGCCATCCTCCCTTATCGGTGAAGTTGCCTCCATTATCGTGAACGGGTGGCTCGAGATGAACTCGTCGTTCAACTCGATGCCCAAGCCAGGCCCGTCGGGGACCGCCAGGTAGCCGTCCTTAGGTTCGAGCGGGGTCTTCAAAACTTCCCGCTTGGGAGATATGTGATCATCCCCGTACTCCTGAATCAGAAAGTTCGGAACTGCCGCATCCAGCTGAACATGGGCGATGGTCGCGACAGGGCTGAACGCGTTATGAGGCATGAAATACGCGTTGTATGACTCCGCCACAGCTGCGATTTTCTTGCAGGGGGACAGTCCTCCGGCGACACCCACGTCGGGTCGGACAATGTGAACTCCCCGCGCTTCCAGCAGCTCGCGAAACTCGAATATGTTGTACAGGCGCTCGCCAGTAGCGATCGGAATACGGACCTGTGCTGCGACCTCCCGCCAAGACTGAATGTTCTCGGGCGGGATCGGGTCCTCGTAGAACATCAGGTGGAAGCGCTCTAACTCGGCGCCGAGCGCAATCGCCTCCCCCGGGCCAAGTTTTCTGTGGATTTCGACTCCTATGTCCACTTGCGGACCAACGGTATCCCTGACCGCAGCGACGCGGTCCACTGTTTCCTTAATCAATTCGCTGTGGCCCATTAAGTGGTGATTGAGCGGTATGGGGTTGATCTTTACCGCGCTGTAACCCTCGGCGACGTAGGCGCTCGCATTTTCCGCGATCTCTTCGGCGCTCCCGCCGCCGGTCATCGCGTACAGGCGTACCTTGTCCCTGACCATTCCTCCCAGGAGCTGGTAAACGGGCGCGCCGAAGTGCTTTCCGGCTATGTCCCAGAGAGCGATGTCTATGGCCGCCAACGCGCTGCTGACAGCGGCGCCCCTGAAGCAGTGAGCCCTGTACAGGTTTTGCCAGTGATGCTCAATGCGCAGCGGGTCCTGGCCTATGAGGTATTTCTTCAGAACCTCAATCACGCTGTGCGTGGTGGCCGGATAGCCCCAGAACGTCCCCTCCCCGATCCCGCTGATTCCGCTGTCCGTATGCACGCGAACAAAGGACCAGTTGTGGGCCAGGATGGTCTCGATCGCCTCAATTCGCATGGGTTCCTCCGATTCATTGCCGGCCACGCAGATGAGACTCGACTGACAGACCTACTAAGACGGAGCACCCGCGTCCCTGCGCGCCCGCGCATACGTTATCAGTATCCGGCACAGACCCGGAATCTGACCCTTCGGAAACCGACCGGGAGCACCGCGGAGGCCCCAGGCGCGCCAGGCGACGGCCAACAACGTGGCCCTTCGGAGCGACCCGGGTTCCGTCTACGGATGAGTTGAAGGCGAGGCGCGATCTTCCTGTCTTTTTCGAATCCGGTTGCACGTAACGGCCAATTAAGTGCGCATACTGCATTAGGTGAAAACCATCACGACGACACCGGCCTTAGACGTCCATAACCATTACGATTACTTGACCGCAAAATGGCATAACTGTAACCTGCCAGTCTCTGGCGCGGACCGCTTGGCTGGAATCTGAGTAGAGTCGGTAACCGTGTTTCAGACATGTGGGCTCTCAAGGGGGAACATGATGAAGAAACGTTTGTATGGCCTGATGGTTATCGGCATGCTCATTGGCTTGGTAACAGCCGTTGGGTGTGGAGGCGAAGAGCCTGTCGTCCAGGTTGAACGCGTCGTCGAGACGGTCATCGTCGAAAAGTCCGTCACCCAAGTCGAGAAGGTCGTCGAGACGGTTGTCGTCGAGAAGGTAATCGAAGGCAAGACCGTCAAGGTAGTAGAGACGGTTATCGTCGACAGGCCTGTCACGACAGTCCAAAAGGTGATTGAGACAGTTGTCGTCGAAAGGCCCGTCACCAGGATCGAGAAGGTCGTCGAGACGGTTGTCGTCGAGAAAGTAATCGAAGGCAAGACCGTCAAAGTTGTGGAAACAGTCATCGTCGACAGGCCCGTCACCCGGATCGAGAAGGTCGTCGAGACAGTTGTGGTCAAAGAGGTAGAGGTTGTAGTCGCAACCGCGATGCCAATTGCCATGAGCGCAGACGGCTCTGACCGGATCACGCCCAGCGGGCACTTCGTAGTGGCTGAAAACCTCGTGGTGCCGCCGATCCTCCTTCCGGCGCTCGCAGGAGGCGGTCTCGAGTTTTCTTACTACAACTGGGGCGTCACCGACTATGTGTTGTCAATCAACGCCGAGGAACAGGTTGATCCTGCCGTCAGCATCTGGGACTCGTGGACCATCTCACAGGACGCCTTGAAGGTGTCATGGACCGTGCGGCCCGGAGTCCAGTTCCACCAGGGCTGGGGCGAAGTAACGGCCCACGACATCGCTTTCAGTTTCAACAACGCGAAGCGGGAAGGGTCCCGGTTCTACGGCATCACCGGCATGGACTGGTACGACCGGATGGAGGCGGTGGATGACAGGTCCGGCGAGATGCACCTCCTGGTGGACAATCCCCTCTGGATCCGTCAACTATCGAATGCATCAACCCATAACGTGTGGATAGTAAGCAAGAAGCTGTTCGACGAGCGCGGCGAGCAGGGTGGCGCAGACACCGCGATCGGCACTGGCCCATATCATGTGCGCGCCTGGGCCACCAACGACCGTGTCCTGCTGGAGGCCACCGAGGAACACTACCGCGTAGTTCCCTTGTCCAAGACGTTCGAGGTTGTCGAAATTTCAGAACCTCTGGCCAAGCAGGCCGCGTTCCTGACCGGCGAAGTTGACATCTTGCAGATGGACAACAGTCTGATCAAGGACACGTTCGCCAAATTGCCGGGTTCGACCATAGAGAGGATCGGGGAGGTGGACACGCAGATCATCCACTTCACCGGAAACTATTGGTTGAAGGGGCCGCTGCCGCATCGTACCGACCCCGACGCAGCGTTCCCACGCGATGGATACACGCCGGACGACGAGCACCCTTGGATCGGCGACATCGATGACCCCGAGAACATGGAACGGGCGCGCAAAGTGCGCGTCGCCATGTCGATGGCGGTCGATCAAGAGACGATCCTGAAGGAGGTGTTCGACGGATTCGGCGTCCCATACACCACGCACCTGGGGTTCCAGCCCGGGGACCCGGGTTGGAAAGACTCTTGGGCGGCGCCGGCGTACGATCCTGAAGGCGCCAAGGCTTTGCTCGCTGAAGCCGGCTACCCGAACGGTTTCGAATTTGAAGCGTTCTTCCCCGCCGGTGTAACCACGATCAGCGACGAGGCGGCATTCGCCGCCGCGCAGATGTGGCGAGAGGTTGGACTGAACCTCGTCATCGATAACGGCACATATGCTTCAGGCCGGGACCGCCGGTTCGACGGTGTGGACAACATCATAAGGATGCACCACATATTCACCGGGAAGATCGACCAGGAGAAATGCCAGGGTCTGGGCAATGTTCAGGCGTACTACGGGTCCGAACTGCCCAGAGAGCAGTTGGACATCTGTCTGAGGAACAGGACCGAGCCGAACCGGGCCAAGCGCATTGCCAACAACGCCGAGGTGCAGGACTACATCTCGCATTGGAGGCTGTTCCTGCCGCTTTCTGCGAAATCGACCAACTACATGGTTGGCCCGAATGTCCTGACCTGGAAGCCGCACGTCAACACTCAACCTTTCTTCATCGCACCGTGGACGGTGTCGGTCCAGAAATAAAACGGGGTTCGGTTACGAGGTGATGTAAGGCGGGGGCCAGCCAGATGCGCTGGTTCCCGCTGACGTTCCGGGCGGCCCTGTAAGACCCTGAATTCAGGGGCCAGTCTTGCGAAAATTCTTGATAAGACGCCTCCTTTACGGTGTCGTCCTGCTATTTGCATCCACAGTGTTCATCTTTGTGCTGTCGCGGGCTGGCGGCCGAGACCCCCGCGCGATGTACATGAGCGAGAACATCGCCGGTCGGGAAGCATGGGAAGCCCTGGGCAGAGAGATGGGCCTGGACCGGCCACTACCCGTGCAATACGGCATATGGCTGGGAGGGATCTCCCGCGGCGACTTCGGCACCTCGGTCCGAGAGCAGCGCAATGCCATGGACCTTGTACGCGAACGGCTTCCTGCGACGATGCAACTGGCGGCAGGCTCTCTGATATTCACCCTGCTCGTAGGCGTTCCGCTGGGAGTCCTCTCGGCGGTGAGTCGCGGTTCGCTATGGGACTACGCAGGCAGAGGTTTTGCCCTCTTGGGCCAGTCAATGCCGGCGTTCTGGCTGGGGATAATGTTGATCATCATCTTCAGCGTCCAGTTCGGCTGGCTGCCGACTGGACGCCGCGGCGGACTCGAGCACTACATACTGCCGTCAATCACCGTCGGGTGGTTCACGGCAGCCGGGTTGTTGCGGCTCATGCGCTCCGCCATGCTCGAGATCCTCGACTCCGAGTTCATGACTTACGCGCGTGCCAAGGGCGTTGCCAGCCGGATACTCGTGTGGAAGCACGCGTTCAGAAACGCCTTGATCCCCCCCCTGACTTATGCCGGATTACTTCTTGGCTCGTTCCTCACAGGAACCGTCATCGCCGAGCGTGTATTTGCGTGGCCCGGGATCGGCAAACTCGCCGTAACGGCGGTCCTCGACAACGACTTCCCGGTTATGGCGGCCACGATGCTTCTGTTCACCACCATCTACGTCGCGACGTCCCTGGTGGTGGACCTCCTGTACGCGTTAATCGACCCGCGCATTCGATACGAGTGATAAATGGCGCTTGATCAGGCAATACATCTGGACCAGGCACAGCGGCGCGGCATCATGAATTGGGGCGCTGTCAGGTTCATGCGGGAGTGGCCGGTGTTACCTGTCATCATCCTCGTGATCCTCGCCGTGTTTGCCATTTTTGCGCCTCTTTTATCGACGCATGATCCCACCCTCGGCAAATTGAATGAACGGGCGAATCCCCCGGCCTGGCTGGAGGGAGGGTCGACAAGGTTTTTGCTCGGATCCGACACGCTCGGCCGCGACGTGTTCAGCAGGATCGTGTACGGGACCCGCGTTTCGCTCGCCGTTGCGGGCATAGTTTTGGTGGGAGGTGCGGTCGGAGGCACCGCGCTCGGTCTGATCTCCGGATGGGCCGGGGGCCAGGTCGACGAGTTTCTGATGCGCGTTGTGGACTTCATGATGGCCACACCGTTCATCCTTGTTGCCCTGGTCCTGGTGATCGTATTCGGGCCCAGCGTCGAACTGATCATCACTCTACTGATTTTGTTCAGTTGGGACGGTTTCGGCCGGCAGATTCGCGGTGAAACGCTTCAACTAAAGACCCGCGATTACATCGCAGCGGCCCAGATTTCCGGCGCGTCGACCTACCGCATCCTGTACAAGCATCTGCTGCCGGGTGTGTTCAACACGGTGTTGGTCATCATGTCACTGCGCGTGGGCAACCTGATAATCACCGAGTCGATCCTCAGTTACCTGGGAGTCGGCATACCCCCGCCGACTCCGGCCTGGGGCCTGATGGTGGCGGAGGGACGCGACTACCTGAACACGGCGTGGTGGATCTCGTTCTTCCCCGGCCTGGCGATCCTGTTTACCGTGCTCGCCTTCAACTTCCTCGGCGACTGGATGCGCGACCGGTTCGACCCCCGTCTCCGCCAGCAGATCTAACCGCCACACGGGGAACGGCTGCCAAAGATCGTCTTGCTCCGCGGAAGATCAACCCCGAATCCCGT
Source organism: Dehalococcoidia bacterium (assembly GCA_965219065.1). GTDB lineage: Bacteria > Chloroflexota > Dehalococcoidia > Lucifugimonadales > Lucifugimonadaceae. The sequence goes on along the minus strand of OZ244715.1, from coordinate 3,449,510 downwards.
TCGCTGGAAACCGACAGCCAGTCCACCAACCGCACGGGAAGTTTTGAGCATCCCGTAATCATTCGTTTACTTCCACACCGGGTTGGCCCGGTCGCTCACCCGTACACTTGCGCGGCAAGCGTGCATCGCGGCGGTTACGAAAAGCAGAATTGAGGGCTTGATAAACGAATTCATGCCGCCGTCTGTCGATTGATCAAGCGGTCAAGTTGACTACTTTTCTGACTTGCGCGTAGTATCGCGGCCGTGCCCTGTCCGCGGTGGCAAGTTATGGATGACCGAGGACATAGCCTCGGTTTTTGCCGGCGGAGAACAACATCGGCCATTCATTCACGCGCTCACGTTCGGCGGCCACCCCGTCACCACGGCGGTAGCCCTCCGTAACATCGAGATTATCGAGCGGGAGAAACTGCCTGAGAACGCGGCCGTACAGGGCCGTTACCTGGCTGACAGGTTCGCCGAAATGCAGGAAAAGTACCCGGTCATCGGGCACGTGCACGCCATGGGCCTGCAGATAGGCCTGGAACTGGTGAAGGACCGCAGCACAAAGGAGCCGACCGCGCCTGAAGTCCGAGACATGCTGTCGTCGGAGATGGAGAAGCGGCGACTACTGGTAAGGGCAGGCACATCCGGATTCACCCTCTACCCGCCCATCTCGATCTCATCCGACGAAACGCAGGAACTGGCCGCAAAACTGGACCAATCGTTCGCCGCAGTTTCGGCAACACTTGGTTTGAATTAGAAGGTTGCGGGTTCCGGCCGGCTAGTCGTCGGGTTCGTAAAACGTCGTTTCCAGGGATGCGGACAACCGGAATTTACAGCGGGTAACAGGCAGACGTTCCCTGATGACAAGCAACCGCGACATACGCCAGCGGATATTGAGCGGCCGGTCGGATGCTAATATTCGTTTCAACGACCTCCGTCGCCAGCTATTGCGTTTGGGATTTGTCGAACGGGTCCGGGGAAGCCACCACATTTTCAGGAAGGACGGCGTTCGAGAAATGGTCAACCTGCAACGCGACGGGAGCCAAGCCAAGCCTTATCAGGTGAGGCAAGTCCGCCAGATGATACTGAATTACGGCCTCATGGAACGGTAAAGATGCACAAGTACGAGATCATCATTTACTGGAGCGACGCAAACGGCACGTTCGTGGCCGAAGTTCCTGAGCTCCCGGGATGCGCCGCCCACGGTGACACACAGGAAGCGGCGTTGGCGCAAGTAAGTCGAGCGATGGACCTGTGGATTGAAACGGCCCGTGAGTTCGGCGATCCAATCCCGGAACCAAAGGGTGAACGTCTGATGTTGGCGTGATGCGTTCTGCACTTCGTAGCGGCTTCATGCGCTGACCTCTATGGCGCGAACCACTAATTTCATTCGTTCCTAAACAATCAGCCTGGGTTGTCTCATAATTGTTTGTGCTCCGCCGGAGCAGATTGGGACGATCCCTGTATCCCGTCTAACGCCTATCACCCTTAGTTGGCTTACGTCGCCAAAACGGGCGATTCCTCAGAAAACAGCCTGGTAAGGGGGTCCTCAATTGTCATCCAGGACTCGATCCGCAATCCGGGGACGTGGGGCTACGCGAATGCCGGGCTGAATCGCCTCCGGCACGGGCTCTCATCCCAATGACTACCGGACTTGGCCACGCCGCCGAAAGACCTCCCCCGAAATGAACTTGCCTAATGGTCTGTTGAAGGCCGGTCGAACCGCAGTGGGAGAGCCGGTCGCCGTGTTGCGGCCGCTCGTTGCCGCCGTTCGGGCGCAGTTCAACATCAGTAGGCGTACTGTTTACGACCTCGCGCCGATGTTCTTGCAGCCCGCCTTTACGCTGGTCCTGATGGCGGTGTTTGCGTACGCAGGCCGCGAAGACCTGTCCACCTATGCCCTGGTCGCCACCATGCTGATGGGCGTCTCAGCTACGGCCATCTACATTGCAAGTGACCTGATGAGCCAGGAGCAGGATTTTCAGACCTTCGAACTCGTCTTGGCGAGTCCGGCCCCGTTTTCGACGGTCCTTATGACGCGGATGATGGTCATCACGTCGATCTCGCTGATCGGGATGGCGGAAAGCTGGCTGATCATCCGGTTCGTGTTCGGCGTCAGCCTGGCGATCCACCATCCCTGGGTGTTCGCAGCAACGATGTTGTTGACTGCGTTCGCCGCTGCCGGGACGGCCTTGGTTCCCGCAGCCCTGTTCACCTTCGCCCGGAGCGCCAGGACCTACCAGAATTCGATCACTTACCCGGTCTACATATTTTCGGGCATCCTCGTACCCCTTTCGGTGTTCCCCGACTGGCTGGCGCCGGTCAGTCGAGTGATTTTTCTTTACTGGTCTGGGGAGTTGCTCAGGGACTCGATGCAAACGGCAACCCCTGAGGGAGTGATGGTGAAGCTGGGGGTAATCGCGCTTCTCGGCGCCGGGGCAGCGTTGGCGGGAGCCGTTCTAATCGCCAGAATGATTCACTACTTGAAGCGGGAAGGCAGGTTGGGGATTCTGTGAATACCCTGCTCCAATTCCGCTTTGCTCTGATCGTCGGGCTTCAGGAATTCACTTATATGTGGAACTGGAAGACCTGGTTCGGCGGCTGGATGGTGCAGATAATCGCCCAGGCCGCATTTTTCTCTCTATTTGCCCGGCTGTTCGATTCACCGCAGCATGAGCACTTCCTGTTGATCGGCAATGCCGTCGCCGTCGGTGCGCACACAGCGTCCTGGGCAATCTTTGCCAGCACGTGGGACCGGCGGGCGGGCACATATCCCCTTCTCGTCATTGCACCCGCCAGCCTTATTCCTGTGATCGTCGGAAGGTCTGCCGTCTGGATGGCTGCGGGTGTGGCAACGTCCGTCATAACGTTTGTGGTTCTCGGCGCCATTTTCGACTTTAGCCTGCCGTGGCCAAACGCGCTGATTCTTGTTCCTCTCTCGATCCTGACATGCGCGAGCACGTTTGCATTTTCACTTTTTGTAGGTTCCATGGCCATAAGCCAGCCCCAATTGGGAACCACAATGTCCGGCATTTTGACGATTTTCTCGAGGGCGTTCTGCGGGGTCAGCGTGCCGGTGGCCTTCTGGCCCGGCTACGTACAATTCATCGTCAAATTGCTCCCGATAACCCACGGCCTCCAGGCAGTCCGGCTGGCGCTCGACGAGGCATCCCTGGCAGCCATCGTGCAGGCGGCCGCCCTTGAAGTCGCAGTAACGTTGGGATGGATCATCCTCGCCGTCCTGGTTATCGACCGCATGGCCAACGCAGGTCGCAGAGACGGCTCCATCGAGTTTGTTTGAGTCTCGATGCGGGCGGGAAAGGATTTCACAATATTGGCAAGGCAAAATCTTGCGCAGGGAGAGACTTGCTAGTGTCAACGTGACATCCACTACGCGCCCACGTCAGATCCGTGGTAGCGTTGAATGGCCGCAAATGTCAATACGCAGCCGGTCTTTTCCAGATGACATCCCTCTTTAACACCTATTCCGATCTCATGGCGAATTGCTATGAGCGGTCCACTTTTGGGAGGAACCGGACGTAATTGTCATTGAGAAAGCAGCAACTGATCTGGAACCTCCCCACTGCGGGAGGTTTTTTTGTAAGGGCGCGTTACTGACCAAGTTTTCTGCGAGTGTCGAAGGAATCGGAGACTCGCAAGAAATGTGCGGAATTAACTGAAATGAACTCGCCGAACAGCCTACTGAGGGCAACACGAACAGCTTTGGGCAAGCCCTTTGCCTTCGTGCGGCCGTTGATTGGTTCCATCAGAGCACAAATCACCACGACTCGGCGAGACGTTCATGACATCACCATGGGTCTTACGCAGCCGGCATTTACGTTTGCACTGATGGCAGTATTCTCGTTCGCCGGGCGGGACGACCTTGCCGCATACGCGCTGATCGCTCCAATGCTCATGGGTGTGGCTGGCATGGCCGTGTCGGTGGCGAGTGAAGTGATGACAAGAGAGCGCGATTTTCAGACCCTGGAGTTAGCCGTGGCAAGCCCGGCGCCGATCCCCGTGATCATCTTCTCCCGGATCATGGTCATCACGTCTATCTCTCTCTTGGGAATTGTTCAGAGCTGGCTGATCATTCGATTCGTCTTTGGGGTGGATTTGACGATCCATCATCCCTGGCTGTTCGCAGCAACCATGCTGCTCACCGCGTTTGCTGCAGGGGGCACGGCCCTGATCACAGCGGCCTTGTTCTGCTTCGCGCAGGCCGCCCGTACCTTCCAAAACTCGATCACGTTCCCTGCCTATCTCTTCTCGGGGATCCTGGTACCCATTGCGGCGTTCCCGGACTGGCTGGAACCAGTGAGCCGCGTGATCTTCCTCTACTGGTCCGGCACTCTGCTCAGAGACGCCATGCAGGCCGGGACCCCTGAGGGAGTCATCGCGAAGTTGGGCATCATGTTGATCCTGGGCGGGGGCGCCGCAGTGATAGGAGGGGCGTTGATCGTCCGGATGCTCAATTACCTGAGACGGGAAGGCACGTTGGGGGTCCTGTGAACACACTGCACCAGATCCGCTTCGGCCTGTTAGTAGGGACGCGGGACTTTACCCTCTATTGGAACTGGAAGACATGGTTCGGCGGCTGGATGGTCCAGATGCTGGCCCAGGCAGCGTTCTTCTCAATGTTCGCCAGGCTGTTCGACTCGCCTTACCACGAGCAGTACCTCCTGATCGGCAACGCCGTCGCCGTTGGCGCCCAGGCGGTTTGCTGGACAATTCCGTCTACCACATGGGACCGGTGGATGGGGACGTACCCCCTATTGGTAATTGCGCCCGCCAGTCTCTTCCCAGCCATCGTCGGGCGAACTGCCGTTTGGATGCTGTCCGGCATTGCTACCACGCTCGTTGTGTTCGTCATTCTGGGCGCAGTGTTTGACCTTTCACTACCATGGCCGAACACGCTTCTCATTATTCCTTTGGTCGTGCTGACGCACGTCAGCACGTTCTGCTTCGCACAGTTTCTAGGCGCCTGTGTTTTACGCCAGTCCCAGCTACGAAACCTGGTGCTTGGCACAGTGACAATGGGTATAAGAGCGTTCTGCGGGGTCAGCGTCCCGATAGCCTTCTGGCCAGACCCCGTGGAATTCATCGTCAGGTTATTGCCGATAACTCATGGCCTCCAGGCGATCCGTTTGACAATCGATCAAGCTCCCGCTGGCGCCATTCTCCAGGCCGCCGCACTCGAAGCCGCGGTCGGATTGGGTTGGATTGTCCTAGCCATGCTGGCGATGGACCGCATCGCCGACTCTGGCCGCGCCAACGGTTCTATCGAGTTCATTTGAAAATCACCGGTACGGGAGGGCAGCTATGAACGCAGTAACGACCACGGACCTGTGCAGGGTCTACAAGAGCAGGGATAGTAATCCGGACGTGGTCGCGCTCGACAGTGTGTCGATGGACATCAGGGAGGGCGAGGTTCACGGACTCCTGGGGCCCAATGGCGCAGGCAAAACGACGCTGGTCAAAGTGCTGTCCACCGTCCTCCTCCCCACAAGCGGGTCGGCATCAATACTGGGACACGATGTTGTCCGGCAGACCAAGGCGGTCCGGCCCCTGATCGGCATCGTCTTGGGCGGCGACCGCGGGCTGTATTGGCGGTTGTCCGGCCGCCAAAACCTGGAGTACTGGGCCGCTCTCTACAACGTCCCTGCCGGAACGGCAAAAAAACGCATCCCGAAGCTGTTGGAAATGGTCGGCCTCACCGACCGGGCCGACTACCTGGTAGAAGGCTATTCTCGCGGAATGAGGCAGCGAATCCACCTGGCCAGAGGTCTGGTGGGGGACGCACGTGTCCTCTTTCTGGATGAGCCTACTGCCGGCATGGACCCTTTGGCATCCCGGGACTTCCGCAATCTGGTCGGGAATCTGCGCTCGGAAGGTCGGACGATTCTACTGACTACGCACGACATGGCCGAGGCAGAGGCGGTGTGCGATCGCGTCACCCTCATTGACCGCGGGAAAGTAATCGCAGTCGAGACTCCGCGCTCATTGGGCAGACTGATCGCCGGTAACGAACGGATCGATTTCGAGGGGGGAACGGAGGGGTTGACGGACACGTTGCGAGCTCTACCTGGCGTTGCTTCGGTGAATTCGCTACCCGATGGCGGCAACCGCGTGGAACTTGAGGGCGATGCCTCGGCGCAAAGCGTTCTTAAGGTTCTCGTAGACGATGGCGTTACTACGATATCCACGTCGCGGCCAAGCCTCGAAGAGATCTACATCCGTGTCATCGGAGATCAGGCCGCGGGGTCTGCGGGCCGAAACGGCGAGTAGCTGGTAGCCGGACCGCACGAAGGTCAGGCCTGGCCCTGGAGCGGCCAAAGAATTAGGCAAACTTGTTGGCGAAGGCAGCCTGTCGATACCTTAGAATGCCCTGCATTCCTGACGGATTTGCACGACTACCGTTACGTCGAGAGTGCGCCCAGCCGCGCAAACCGGTCCAGCCGGATGGAGTAGACGAACGATGGCCAAAATGAGTGGCGGCGAAGCTTTGGCGAAGTCCCTGGTGAGGGAAGGCGTAGAAGTCGTATTTGGAATCCCGGGCATACACATGTCCGGCAGCGTCGTCGCAATGCGGGACGAACCGGGCGTCCGAATTATCACCACTCGCAACGAGTCGGGATCGACGCATATGCCCGCGCGTCAGGAAAACCTGGCGTAGCCCTGATGGTGCCGGGCGCTGGCGTCTACAACGCCGCTACCGGCCTGGCCACCGCCTATGCACGTTCTTCGCCGGTACTCCTCATCGCGGGTCAAATTCCGCGTGCCCAGATCGGCATGGGCATAGGCGGCATTCATGAAATCTCGGACCAAATGGACCTTGTGCGCCCTGTGACCAAGTGGCGGCGACAGGTGCTTACGCCCAAGGCAATCCCGGGCGTTGTAACCGAGGCATTCAGACAGATGCGTACAGGCCCCCCTCGTCCCGTGATGATCGAGATGCCGCCTGAGGCTGCGGTGGAGCGTGACGACGTACAGTTGCGAAACCCGGCTCCTGTCTCTCGAATCATCCCGAGCCAGGAACAACTACGTGAGGCCGCCCGAGTTATAGCCAAGGCCAATCTGCCCCTGATATTCGCTGGCGGCGGCGTGGCGCGGTCCGACGCGGAACAGGCCCTCGTCCAATTGGCCGAAGCGACGAAAATCCCGGTCCTAACGTCCGGCGGCGGCAAGGGGGTGATACCGGACAACCATCCGCTGTGCCATGGCTCGTGCCTCAGCCCCAGTGGTGAGAGACACGAGATGAATCAACTCTTCGAAGTGATGCAATCCGCCGACGTTGTGATAGCGATCGGGTCGCGTCTTTCGCTTGGCAATCCGGCCGGAGAGTCGTCCACGTTGATAAACATCAACATTGACGACGCCGAACTCACAAGGGTCCAGGCCAACACCATTCCTCTGCATGGAGACGCAAAAGCGACGATCGAGGCCCTGCTTCCCTACCTCATCGAGGCCAACGCAGGAGACCGCCCGTCTCCAGCCGAAGCGGTGACGGCGGCTCGGCGATTGATCGCTCACTACGACATCGCGCTCCGCGAGCCGCAGTATCCGATCCTGGAAGCAATCAAGAAGAGCATCCCGGAAGAAACGTTCACGGTGTGGGACGTCACCCAGTTCGGCTACTACTCCCGCACCCACTATCAGGTGAATCACCCGAAGACTTACATCGATTCCGGCTACTCCTTCAATCTGGGAGCTTCGTTCCCCACTGCCCTCGGCGCGAAGGTGGCCAAACCGGACCGACCCCTGGTGTGTGTAACAGGAGACGGAGGGTTCATGTTCAACTCAGTTGAACTTTCCACGGCGGTCCAGTACGGGATCAACGTAACGACCATCGTCTTCAGAGACGACGCCTACGGAAACGTCGCCCGCGACCTTTACGAGTTCTTTGCAGGAACATACGGGACTGAGCTGATAAACCCCGACATCGTCAAGTTTGCCGAGTCGTTCGGCGCAGTCGGCATGAGGGCGAAGGACCCGATGGATCTCGGAACCCTGTTACCGGATGCGCTGGACCGCCAGGCGCCCGTGGTCATCGACGTACCCATTGGAGACATGCCAATGCCCCGCGCCAAGCTCATTGCACACGTAGCATCCCTCCCCTGGACCGTTCCCCAGGAAGGGTTGATAGCGTCCTGAGACGCTGCTTGCCGGAGCCGCAGGAGAATTGCCGCCGTTTGGCCGTTGCTGCCCGGTCGTCACTCCGGGATGCGGCGGAGCGGGCTTCCCAATCTAAGGCTTCCGGCGAACGGCTCTAAAAAGTCGGCCCAGAATTCTGAACACAAAACGTACGACAGGTGCGACGCAGAAGAACGGATTGCAACCTGAACGGCCTCTTCGAGATTCCAGATGCGCTTTCATTGCACCATGGTCTTGAAGCATCATTTGATCGGGAGACGGTACGTAGGCTGCCAACTTACGATTCCTTCTTATGTGATCATCGCAGTAAGTCAGTCAAGGCGTAGCTCCTGGGTGCGACCGGCAACGGCGAGTCTGACGGCCGGCGTCTGATGCCATCTTACCCATCATCACCGGTAAAGCGTTGCTGCCACGGCCAGGTGGTCCGAGGCCAGACTGTCAGAGACAGATAAGTCCCGGACCTTCAAATCGGGACTGGTCCAAACATAATCTATGCGCTCCCAAGGGTTGTCTGCGGGATAAGTAAAGCCGTCCCCCGTCGCTCCGGAAGCGACGAACGCATCGTTGAAGCCGGCGTCGGCAAACAGGAGCATCTCCGGGTGATCGGGATGGGCGTTGAAGTCTCCTAGCAAGACTGAAGTACGATTTTTATCTACAGTCTCCAGCACCGCCTTCGCCTGCGGAATCCTGATCGCTGAGTCGCCGGCCCCAGAGTGGAAGTGCGTAGCTACCACGTCGATCGTCTCTCCACCGTCCACGTCGACCTCCACCGTCAAGAACGCCCGGTCGAGGCGAAGCGTATCGTTGTTCGGCATTTCGTGGTTTTGTGAGCTGACAATCGGCAGTCGGCTCAGGACTGCATTGCCCCACACCGGGTCGGCCGCAGGGCCCCATACATAGTCCATTTCGAGGCGCTGTGAGAGCCATACCAGCATATCCACAGAGCCGTTGACGACCCAGCCTCTCGACACCTCTTGGAACGCAACGATGTCTGGGTCCTCGGCCTCGATGACCTTGGCGATGTTCTCCAATCCGTGGCTTCCATGGACATCGAAACCCTGATGGAGGTTGTAGGTCATGACCCGAACCGGGTATCCGGCGCCCTGAATTGCCTCTACGTCCTTCCACGTCGCCAAGTAGACCAACGGGAGAATCAGCAGGAGCAGCACGGAGATGCTGGCAAACCTGGTTACCGGCGCTTTGACAGTATGGCCTGCCAAGCCGGCCCGAAGTGCCGCCAAGCCAATCACCCCGGCAGCCAGGGGACGCACGACCTCCGTTGGTATCAGGACGTCGGTGTCGTAGTTTGCGTAATAGATGAACAGCAGCGCCAGCAGAATTATCATGCCGACGCCCACCCAGGTCGAAATACTGCGGCCCGAACGCTCAACTGGGGATTCACGCGATGCCCTGACGATTGACACCAGTAATACTGCCATAAACACCTGGCCGATCAGCACGATCAAGGCCGCCGGGAAGCCCGACAGGTCGACCGTTACTATCGCGACCAGAATTCCACCGAGCAGCCCCAGTATCGGCCAGGGCGGGTTTCTGTCCCACCTCGTCAGCTCGACTGCGACCGCAACACCAGCGAGATTGGCCGCAAGAATCCAGGCGTAAACCCCAGGTTGCGGCCAGCCGATCATCACGGTTTGATGGGCCACGTTCTGGAACAGCAGGAACTGCAGTGCCAACGCCGGGCCAAGCACTATATATGGCCAGGCGGAGGCAGAAGGTTCTTGTTCCATCTTTCGGCTATTAACCGATGCGAGCCGCCACAGGAGGAATACCTGGACGCCGGCTAGCCCCGCCGCCGCGACATATCCCGCAACTCCTTGCGCCCACGAGAGGTCGACGGTGCCGAACACGCCCTTTACGGCAGTATCGGCGGAGAGCCCCACCAGCAGGGCAATGACTGCGTGAGTTGCCGTGCCATTGTTACCTGTTGTTGGGATCGACCGAAACAGGAGCGGAAGGCACCAAAGGAATAGGACCGTCCCGGCGATCGACAGGCCGAGGTCGGCAGGTAGAGATGAGACGAATTTCTCTGCCAGCCATACCAGCGTCAGAAGGCCGATGACGACCGGCAAAGCGATTTGAAGTCCGAGGGCTCGCCGCACGACGGGTGTTAGAAATCCGCATAGGAACACCGCCAGGCCAAGGACGCCCACCAGGATCGGACTAATCTCCTGTACCTGAGTCAGGTAGACCGCCATCCCGACGAAGAGCGTCCGCAACAGCTGGACGCCGAACATCACCGTCAGAGCCCCCAGCAGCAGGGCCGCCAAAGACATCCAGTTGAATTTGGACACCATGTTCAGTCGTCCCACAGTCAACCTCCTCGATAGGCTGACGAGCACATTACCAGCCCACTCCCAATATCGTCAGCCACCACTCCCGCGCATTGGCTCGAGACTGGGCGGCGTGAAGCAGCGGAAACAGCGATTCGGGACAACTTTCCGACCCACTGACCAAGCGGCCAGGGTCGCCCGTAAGTTGCGGGCCGCCGCAATGAGCGTTCTCGGGTCAGACAGACGCGACTTTTACGCCCTGGATTCTCAACCCTGCGGAATCTACATATGCCGCGAGAAGCATCAGATGGCAACTTGGCGCGGCAGTCAAAAGGCCAGAGTATGGCCTTTGACAATGATTTAATGACAAAGTGAGAAGACCAGGCCAAATTGGCCTGGTCTTCTCACTGATCCATGGGCGATCGTTAGCCGTTAGGCTTACGACCCCAGCGCAGCATTGACCTTGGCCGCGGCTTCAGGAGTCACCCAACTCTCCCATACCTTGTTGTTGTTAAGGAACCACACGGCCGCCTCGGAGGCTTCGCTGCCGGGGTTGGCATCTGTCCACTGGAAGATGGACTTGTAGATGTCGATTGAGAACTCCCAGTTCTGCAAGAAACCAATCACGTCAGGCGCGCGGGGAAGTAGGCTCTTGTGGACGGCCACGAGAACCAGCGACGTGTCGAAAGCACAGGCCTTGTCGGCGTCCCAGCATTCTTTGGTGTAAGACGGCTCTTCCAGGCGAACGAGATCGAGCTTCAGCGCAGGGTCGCCAGTACCCCACATGTAGCCGAGCCACGGCTCTTCTTTCTCGTACGACGCATAGACCTCGGCGAACATCGCCTCCTGCGAACCGGGGTTTATCACATGAATATCGTCGGACAGCCCATAGGCCTCCATCTGCTCTGTGTTGACTACCTCACAGGACCAGCCGATGACGCATGCCACGAGGCGTGCTTTTCCCCTACTGTCGGCCGTGGAGAATAGCTCCTGATATTCAGGCTTCAGCAGGTCCTGGGGCGTCTTCAGCCCGGGGTTCGCATCGGCAACGTACTTTGGAATTACGAACGTGCTCTGCCAGTCGCCAACGAGGCTGGTTCCTACCGAGACCACTTCGCCGTTCTCGAGGGCCTTCTCCCAGCCAAGTGACTGGTTCGGCAACCATATCTCCATGGTCACATGGATATCGCCCCTCTGAAACCCCTGGAAGTTCGGCAGGGTTGCGCCAAAAACCACGTCGGTCGGGTACCCATAGCCGTTTTCCAGGATGTACTGGGCGATCCGGTTCTGTACCTGCGCGCTCGTCCAGTTCAGGTCGGAAAAGACAATAGTTTCTTTCGGTGCTGCTTCCGCCTGCTGGATGACGACGACGGTCTCGACGACCTTCTCGGTAACTGTGACGGCCTTTTCGACGACAACGGTCTCGACGACCTTCTCGATGACGGTGACGGGCTTTTCGACTATGACAGTCTGTACCTCCATCACGGTCTTGCCTTCGACCATCTTTTCGACGACGACGGTCTCGACGACCTTCTCGATGACGGTGACGGGTTTTTCCACCTCTACGGTGACGATTTTTTCAACCACCTCGGTTTCGCCGCCACAGGCAACCGAGGCCATGGCGACTGCCATCAGCCCTGCCAAGGCCATTAGCGCCAACAGAGTCCATGTCATCGCCGGGAATTTCAGTATTCCTAAGTTTTTCTTCCGCTTTTCAGTCACGATTCACACTCCTTTGTTACTAGCAGCCATCTTACATTAAGGATGGCCTATGGTGAATCTTCCGGTTCGGGAAACGCTGCTATCCGCCAGCCCCCAACAGGATCCGCTCCCGCTCCCTCGCAGCCGCTTGAGTGATCCTGTCGATTATGACCGCCATAACGACGATGGCGAGACCGGCGATGGCGCTGTTGCCCGCCTCTTGCCTGCCCAATGCCCTGAGAACCGCCTCGCCCAGGCCACCTGCGCCTACGAGGGAGGCTACCACAACCATTGCGAGGGCCATCATGGTGGTCTGGTTTATGCCAGCCATTATCGTAGGCAACGCCAGGGGGATCTGGACTTTGGTCAGCAGCTGAATGGGAGTCGTTCCGAATGACCGCGCCGCTTCAACCGCCTCAGCCGAAACTTGACGAATACCCAGGTTGGTAAGCCGAATCACCGGAGGAGCTGCGTAAATCACCGTTGCCATGACGGCGGGAACATTGCCAAGTCCGAAGAACAAGATGCCCGGCACCAGATAGACAAAGCTGGGCATTGTCTGCATTCCATCCAGGACTGGACGCATGAATGAATCGGCAAATGAACTCCTCGATGCGATTATGCCGAGCGGAATTCCGATTATCAGCGAGATGCTGACGGATACGATTATCAGCGCCAGCGTCTCCATCGACCCTTCCCACAGGGTACTGGTACCCCCAGGAAGCCTGCCCATCAGACCAACCAGCACCAGAGCAACGATCGCGAATAGCGCCATGATTCGGCCTGAAATCTTCCAGGCCGTGAGCCCGACTCCCAGTATGATGACGGGCCAGGGTATCCACAGGAGAAGGTCTTCAATGGTGACCAGGACCTTGGTTACTACGTTCTTGATGCCGTCGAAAAACCATGACGCGTTGACAGTCAGCCACCGAACCCACTCGTCCACCTCCGAGCCGATCGGCTTTCCCCATGCGGCTGGGAATGCCATGCCGGGTTCCCAAACGAGCAGGCAGACGATGAGGCACGCCAGAATCGCGGCGGCGCTGCCCACGTACCATAGGAGACCTGCAAATCTATCGGGAATTGTCGCAATAGCGACCTTTCCGGCCTCAGGCAGTGATGGTCCTGCCGCGTCGGTGAAAGCCGTTGTCGCCTTGTTTAACCCTGCCATTGCCTGTTCTCCTGTCCGGTGTCAGCATTGACCTCGCCTAACCCGCCTTCAACCATCCCGGCAAGCAGCGCTCCGCGATGGATCTCACCAATCAGCCGCCCCTCTTCATCGACCACCGCAATGGGATGATGGGTCCGGGCCGCCATGGGTATGATGTCTTCGATGTAGTCGTCAGGGCTTGCGGTCATGACTGACTCAACCTGCACATCTCGCAGCCGCTCTACATGATCGCGGGCCAACGCCGCCGCTTTTTCCTCAGTTACGAGTCCTTTGAGGACCCGGTCGCGCCCCAGCAGAAACACGCAGTTGGCGTTACTGCTATTCATCACGTGTAATGCGGCTCGCGGTCCCTGCCATTCGTGAATGACCGCACCGGTGTCCTGCATGATCGCCTTGGCCTGGATGACTTTGGCTTTGGAGACGTCCTGAACAAACTCCGATACGTAGTCGTCCGCCGGCAGAGTGACGATCTCCTCCGGCGCGCCCTGCTGAATGATCTCTCCGTCGCGCATGATTGCTATGCGGTCGCCAACTTTCAGCGCTTCGTTAAGGTCATGTGTAATGAATACGATGGTCTTGTGAAGCTCCGTCTGGAGGGAGATCAATTGATCTTGCATCTCCCGTCGTATGAGAGGATCCAGCCCGCTGAACGGTTCATCCATCAGCAGCACACCAGCGTCCACCGCCAACGCCCGGGCCAGTCCAACCCGCTGCTGCATCCCGCCGCTCATCTCTCGCGGGAAGTAGCCCTCCCAGCCGTCCAGCCCGACGGTCTCAATCGCTTCACGAGCCGCCCGATACCGTTCGACCGTTTCAACACCCTGAATCTCGAGGCCATACGCCACGTTGTCCAAAACCCGGCGGTGAGGCAGTAGGCCGTAGTGCTGAAACACCATGGCGACCTTCTGGCGGCGGAACTGGATCAACTCCTCCCGCGTATAACTGAAAACGTCCTCACCATCAAACAGTACCCGCCCTTGAGTCGCTTCGATCAGCCTTATCAGGCAGCGAACGAGGGTTGACTTACCGCTGCCCGAAAGCCCCATTACCACGAATATTTCACCCGGGGCTACCCCAAACGTGACGTCGCGAAGCGCCACGACCAGATCCAGTTCCTCTTGGATATCAGCGCGGCTCTTGCCGGCGTTCGCAGGTTCCATAACCCGCTCCGGCTGATCGCCGAACACCTTCCACAACCCTTCGACTTCAATCTGATGTTTCTGGGAAGTCATTGTCCGATGGCGCTCCGTCCAACGCGATGGATAGTGTGTATGGCTTTGATTCTTTGCAATTAGACCTTGAACTTTCGGCGACGCCCGGATTCAAGACTTGGCATAGAACCTCGCTATCGCAGGAACAAGGCGACCGCCACGTTCGATGTATATGCCCGGGCTTCCGACGCCTGCACTAAGTGACTCAGTTCCGCGTCGGGGTCACCGGAAATGCTCCGAACCGGCCACAGGGTTTATCTTGACGTTGCAATCAGACGCCTGTTGGTTTGGGCGTTAGACTAACACCTCTCCTGATTTTCAGCCGGGTCGCGAGAATCCGGGACGAGTGACACCTGTGCGATTTGCCGGGTCACGCCAACTCGATTTCACCAACGCCGCATTGACGACGCGGTGGTCAAGCACTACGTTTGATTCCCGAAACGTATGATCCATGCGACGACAATCCATGGATAGTCCTTCGTAATTAGGTGAAGCCGAAGAGAAATGAGCGGCAAAAGAATAGAAGAACCGAAATTCAGAGCGGATTAGAAGATCACACGAGAAATGAACGTCGCCGGATTCGCGCTGATGTGCCTACTGTCGACGATGGTCGCCATGGTCGCATGCGGAGACGGAGAACAACCCAAAATGACGACTGACGCGGTTGAGTGGGCATATGACGGGCCGGGCGGGCCGGAAAACTGGGCCTCGTTATCGGAAGAGTACGCATCTTGCGCCAATGGCAAGCAGCAGTCGCCGATCGATATCACTGGATACGTGGAGGGCGATGCGGAGCCCGTTTCGTTCTCCTACGGCGCCGACGCAAAAACAGTGCGGAACGATGGCAAGGCCGTGCACGTCGACTACCCGCCCGGCAACACGATGAGCATCGGGCAGAAAACTCTCACCTTGAAGTCGGCGCACCTTCATTCACCCTCTGAACACCAGGTGGACGGCGTGAGTTTTGCGGCGGAACTGCATATGATCCATGAGGATGCAGACGGCAACCTGGCAGTGGTCGGGCTGTTATTCAAACATGGCGAGCCAAGCGTCGCAGTGCAAGCGATTCTCGATGCCGCCCCAGCCGCTGGCGAAACGGTCAGCGACGGCATAACGATCAACGCTGGCGACTACGCCCCGGACGAACTCAGTTACTACCGCTACGACGGTTCTAAGACGACACCACCATGCGATGAACCGGTTGACTGGTACGTAATGCGCGAGCCGAAGACCATCTCTCCGGAACAAGTCGAAAAACTATTGGCATTGAGCGGCGGTCCCACAAATCGTCCCATCCAGCCCATAGGCAGCCGAAATATCATTTTCAGCGGCTCGCCTTAAGAGGTGTCCTAGAGCCTCCTAAAGTGTCGTGGGATGCGAGGTCAGGCCCGCAAATATGAAGCCGGACACGATCCCGCACCCCGATACAGCCGTCGTCACCGGCGCCTTCAGCTACACCGGCAGGTACATAACTCGACGTCTGTTGGACGAGGGCGTCCACGTAAGAACCCTGACCGGCCACCCGGAACGGCAGGACCCGTTCGGCGGCCAAGTGAAAACGGCGCCCCTGGACTTCTCTGATCCGACCAGGCTGTGCCGTTCTATGGAAGGGGCCAGCGTTCTCTTCAACACCTACTGGGTGCGGTTCGAACGGGGCCAGACCACCTTCGATCGCGCGGTCGAAAATTCGAGTGTACTGTTCGAAGCTGCCGCGAAGGCGGGCATCGGCCGGATAGTCCACATCTCCGTATCCAACGCCTCGTCCGGGTCCAGCCTGCCCTACTTCCGAGGCAAAGGGCGCGTGGAGGAGTCATTAAAAGGTCTCGGCGTCCCCTACAGCACAATCAGGCCAACCCTGACCTTTGGCGCTGGCGACCTGCTCATGAACAACATGGCCTGGGCGCTACGGCGCTTCCCGTTCTTCCCTATTTGTGGGAGCGGCGACTACCCGGTTCAACCCATATACGCCGGCGACCTGGCGGATCAGGCAGTAGCCGCCGCTTCCCAAGCCGGGAACAGCGTATCCGACGCTGCAGGGCCGGAGACACTCTCCTTCGAGGCTTTACTACGCCTGATTGCCTCCTCGATGGGAGTGCGCAGCCGGTTGGTACATACTCCCCCATCCCTGGGCCTCAACCTGACCCGCCTGGTCGGCCTGATGATGCGAGACGTTGTGCTCACCCGCGACGAGGTCGACGGCCTAATGGCCGGCCTGCTTACCTCCGACGCGGCGCCAACCGGCAAGACATCGCTGAGCAGTTGGCTCGAAGATAACGCGCACCACCTCGGCCTCCGGTACGCGTCCGAACTCAGGCGCCACTTCGACTGGTAGACCCTGGCGTGGGCACAGCAACATTTTGTTACGGATGGCGTCGGTAGGGTTGCCGCCCCGACGAACTTGAAATGGCAACGCCATCGGAGTTATTAGGGGTATTGGAAAGCTAGTTGAGTCCGGGATCTGTGTGGAGCGAGGCGTCTTCGACTTCACCCGGATCCAGCACCCGGCACAGTTTTTTGTAAATCTGCACGCGATATCTGCCGGTGTCGGCGACGAACAGCCGGCCTTCGTCGTCGACCCGTACCGACGTAGGAAACTTCAACCGTTTCTCGCGGTCGAGATTGATCACGTTGTCCCGCTGGCGCAAGATGTCGGGATTGCCCATCACCCTGCTTATTCCGCGGGGATTCATGGTCGCATCGCCCCTGAACGACTCGACAAACAGGCCGCGCCAGTTGAACATCAACACCCTGTGGTTGTCGCGGTCGGCTACGTAGATGTCCCCGAATTTGTCGACAGCCACCCCGCTGGGATGGTCGAGCTCACCGACACCTGAGCCGGGCTGGCCGATGATCTGCAGTAGCTCTCCCCCGTTCGTGAAGCGTTGGATGCGGCTATTGCGCCAATCAGCCACGACCAACGTGCCGCTCAACGGGTCGACCGAGATGCCCCATGGGTAGTTGAGCTGGCCCGGTTCGGTTCCGAATTCCCCAAACCCTCCGAGATACTCGCCATTTCGCGTGAAATGCTGGATTCGATGGTCGCGGGAATTGACGATCCAAAGCGTCTCATCGGGGCTGAGCGCTATCCCCGACGGACCATTGAGACATCCGGGACCGGTGCCCGATTCTCCCCACACACCAACAGTCTCTCCACTGGTCTTTATCGTCAGGACCGCGTTCGCACGCTCGTCCGTGCTGAACATGGCGCCTTCGCTGTCCATCACGCACATCACCGGCGACGGAAAACGCTCATCGTCCGGTCCGGCGACGACTCCGTCCACTTCCGGCACGATGTCGTTCTCATACCCTTCATCTTCAATGTTTACGCGGATATACCGCGTCGCCGGGACCTGGTCCAGGTTAGAACTCCCCCGGTTAAGGACGAAGTACGAATTGTCCGGACCGATCGCAATGTCGTGCGGGCCTCTGAAACCGCCGACTGCAAGCCTTTGCCCCAGGGTCGTCTCGTATTTATGCCCGATGCGTAGCAGCGTGGGATACGAGTATCTGTTTGCGTCGATCCAATCGGTCGATACTTGACTGATAGAGGTCATGTTGGGGTTGTTGGCTATCCCGCCAGAGAGGTCACCATGTTGTCGAATTGATCGAACTTTCCATTGACGATCGGCGCAGGGTTGATGCCGAGCCACTGGTCAAGCACCGACGAATAGAGCGACCTGAAGTCGTTATTGAAGTGAAGGTCGCCGTTCAGTTGTTCGCTGGGCGCCAGCGACGGATAGTCCGAATAGAACCCCCCGTTCACACGCTCGCCTATCAGGAACGCCCCTCCGCCTGAGCCGTGATCCGTTCCGTTGCCGTTGTCTTTGACCCGCCTTCCGAACTCAGTGAAGACCAACATCACGACCTCGTCTGCCGCGTCGTGCTCCTTCAGGTCATCGAAAAAATCGCCGACCGACCGTGACACGTTGTCCCAGAGCTTCGACTGCATGTTTACTTCATTGCCGTGCACGTCGAACCCGCCGATCTGCGTATAGAAGACACGGGTTCCGAGACCGGCCAGGTGAACCTGTGCGATTCCCCTGAGACTTTGCGACAAGGGATCGGGCGCGTACTCCACGTTCGACTGGTAACCGAGGGGCGCCGCCTTGAGCAAATCGGCGCCGGTCATCGCGTCGATTCCAGTCTGGCCGATGTGTTCCAGCATCATGTTCTGCTCTTCGAACTCCTCCGGCATGTACATGCGGGTGAACGCATTCAGCGCTCGACGTTGTTTCTCGCCCGACAATGTGGTCAGCAGCCCGTAACCCTCAAGTTGCGAAACGGACATCGCCGGAGTCCCGGATAGATACATCGCCCTGGGCATTCCCGTTCCGAAGCTGACACCTGTGCATACGTTTTGCTTATCCGGATCGAGTTCCCTGATCACCCTGCCGAGCCATCCTTCGGCGATCAACTTTTCCGGTTCCGCCGTGTGCCAGATGTCCATCGACCTGAAGTGAGAGCGGTCCGGATTCGGATAGCCGATTCCGTTTACGACGGCAACGTTCCCCTGGTCCCACAGGTCCTTTATCCGCCCCATCGCCGGGTGAAGGCCGAAACGGCCGTCGATGGGTATCACGTTGTCCTCGGTAATTCCGGTCGTCGGCCGGAAGTCGTAGTACAGACCATCGCCGTATGGCACCACCGTGTTGAGGACGTCGTTACCGCCGGATAGTTGCAACACCACCAATACAGGGGCTGAGTTATGTTGTGTCCCGTTTTGGTCTGAGCGGTAAGTTGTCATGGTCCATATTGTCCTTATGTCTGGACGTGCTCGCTTGTCAATGCGACTCGGGCGAACCGCGTGATGCGCCGATCAACCTAACTGGTACTCCCGAGACGCCGCGATTAACTCGAACGATTCGAGGGCCGCAGATTCGAACTGCTCGATATCCATCTCGTCGCATGGTATCCGATCCCTGATACCCATCTCTTCCAGAAGCGCCCGGCGGCTCTTTGGTTCGAGTTCAAGAGCCCCCATCTCGTATAGAGCCGCATCCAATAGCTGCTCCGGAGTGATCGAGTCCCGTCCTTCAGAGATTCGCCGGATCATGCTCCTCACGCCGGGCGCATCCTGGTTACCGAGGCGCTCGACAGCAAAGTTCACACGTTCCATCAGCAAGGCTGAATCTATCCACTCGCGGCCGGTGTGCCATCCCTCAACCGTCGGTGGGTTCAGCAACTGTTGCCCCATTATCGTCGCAGTGCGCGGGAGCCGGGACAGGCCATATTCATAAGGGTCCTCGTGCTCACCCGTTAACTTGATCGTGCCTATGACGTGCTCCACCGGATTGCGCACTCGCCTGAATCGCGCTTCTTTGAAGAATTCTGACTTGAAGAGATCCCGCATCACCTCTCGCATCTCGTGGCAGTTCTCGATATACGACTCGGCGATGGAGTCGATCTCGTCCTGTACCGGCTCATCCGAGACGAAGAAGTTGTGGACCTCGCGCCCGACGAACTGCGCAGTCGCTGGCTCGTCCACGACGATGTCGACGATATCGTCTCCGTTGAAGTTCCCGGTCCGCCCCAGGAAAGTCTTCTGCCCGTGGTCGTGATCATCCTCCCGATACACGAACGATCCGCCCTGTTGCCCGAACGGGTAACGCGGAATCACCTGATCGATCGTCCAGCCCGTATATGCCCTGGCACAATCCCTGACGTCGTCCTCGGTGTAGTTACCTACTCCCATCGAGAACAGTTCCAGGAGTTCCCGCCCCCAGTTCTCGTTTACGGCCGTGGCGTGGTTGTTCTGCTGGTCGAGCCAAAACAGCATCGCCGGGTCTCGGGAAAGCTGCTTCAGAATGTCGGCGAAATTATCCACTGCGAAGCCGCGCAACATCTCAAAGTGTTGGCGCATCAGTGGCCCACTCATAACCTTGGCGCTGCCTGTGGCGAAAACGCCGTGCCACATCAGCGCCATCTTCTCCTGAAGCGGCCGACGTGAATTGACCATCCGGTACATGATCAACAGCGGGGCCCATCCCTCGCCGTCTGTAAATTCAGAGTGGTAACGGTTCAGCAGATCCGCTTCGACCGGCCCGAATTTTTCATAGTCGACCAGATCGTCGACCACGGCGTCGTAGCCCTTTGCGGCCAGCCGTTCCAATTCATGGGCAGGCAGCCCAAACGCGGCCCTGCGCATCAAGTGGCCAATCTGCGCGACGCCGGTTTGTTCGAGTGTCGTCATCCGCCGTCCTCCATTCTGAACTCAGTCTCGTGTCAGATTACGTCATTCCAAGGCAGCAACCGCGTCTATATCTGCCTCAGTCGCGGATCGAGCCTGTCCCGGGTCCAGTCTCCTATGAAGTTCAAAGCATACGAAAGCAGGAATATTGCCAGGCCCGGGAATAGTGAGATCCAGTAGGCGAAGTGCACGAAGTTCCGTCCATCAGCCACCATCACTCCCCAGGCTGGCTTGGGCGCGGGGATTCCAACGCCCAGGAAGCTCAGGGAAGACTCTGCGATGATCAGGGCGCCGACTTGCAGCGTCGAAATCACGAGCACTGTGTTGAAAACTCCGGGCAGTATGTGGCGGATGAAGATTCTGGCAATCGACGCGCCGGACAGTTGCGCGTATGAGATGTAGTCCGTCTCCTTGAGGCGGATCGTCTCGGCCCGGACCTGGCGGGCGAATCCGCTCCAACTAAAGATAACCAGAAGAATAATGATCAGTTCGAGGCTCGTGCCAAACACGATTACGGAGACCAATGCGACCAGGATGAACGGCACGCCGAGCGTCAGATCAACAAACCGCATGATCGCCTCGTCTGCCCACCCGGTGTAGTAGCCGGAGATCATCCCCAACAGCGTGCCGGTGACGCCGCCGGCTACCAACACGATACCCGCTATAGACAGGGAAAGCCTGGCGCCGTAAAGAAGCCGGGCGACGATGTCGCGGCCGAGTGCATCCGTGCCCAAAAGGTGTGCCGTAGTGCCTCCTTCGTTCCAGAAAGGCGGCGAAACCTGCGCGGCGAGGTCTCCATACTGGGGATCGTACGTCGTCAGAATCGGTGCGAATATGGCGGATATCACCGCCGCAATCAGAACAACCGCGGGTAGCAACGGGTATCGCCGGATTATGTGCCAAATTTGTCCGGCCGCCGTCCGGTCCCCGACTTCGGAGTGGACGAGTTCTACTTCTGCGCCAAGGGTAGCCATCGAAGGCCTCTACGCCCGCCTGATTCGCGGATCGATTAGAGCGTACGAAATATCGACAATAAAGTTCACGACCAGGTACATCAACGTGAACAACAGGACCGTGGCGCTCATTACCGGGAAGTCATTGTCGTTGATGGCAGTGACCGCAAGCCGCCCTATGCCCGGCCAGCCGAACACCGTTTCGACGACCACTGTGCCAGTCGTGAACGCCGCGAGGATGAGTCCGGCATATGTAACCGGCACGATTAGGGTGTTGCGAAAGGCGTGCTTCCACACGACGGTATGTGCCGGCACGCCTTTTGACCGCGCAAACTTGACGAACTCGGAGTCAAGCATCTCTAGCATTGCCGACCGCGTGAGGCGGACCAGTCCCGCCGCGGAACCGGAGCCAAGCGTGATGGCAGGCAGTACATAGTGGTCAAGTCCGCCGCGACCGGATGTCGGCAACAACTCAAACTGGACCGAAAAGAGCAGGACGAGCATGATGCCCATCCAGAAATTGGGTGTGGCCTGACCGATCAGGGCGAAAACTCTTCCCCCAAGGTCCCACCAGGAGCCGCGTTTGACGGCGGAAAGTACGCCAATGGGGATACCGATGGCGATCGCGAACACGAAAGACACCGCGGCCAGTTGCAGTGTCGCCGGAAGCCTCTGAACCACTACGTCGATTGCCGGCCGGGCCTCATTCAGCGAGGCGCCGAAGTCGCCCCGAATCGCCGTGCCAAGCCATGAGAGATACTGAATCGGATATGGCCGGTCGAGACCGAACTCCTTGCGCCACTCAGCTATCACCTCGTCGGTCGTGTACTCGCTAATGAACAGAAAAGTCGGATCGCCGGCCGCCCTCGAGAGCCCGAACACCACAGCGGTGGCAAACCACATGATCACTATCGAGGCGATCAGCCGTTTTGCGAGAAAACGCTTCACCTGGGTTCTCCGGCCCTGCTATGTCCCGTACGCGTTGCCTGCACAATTTTCTTTCAGACAAAAAGCGGGCGGCAGATCCTTGAACTGCCGCCCGCCATCAGAGCCTTGCGAACGATATCGACTGAATTTACTTCATGACAACGGAAGCCAGGTTGTTAACAAGCGGTCCATTGGTGCCGTACGGCTCCCATGAGGCCACTTCCGGCCTGATGACCACAATCGTCGGCAGGACCGTGTAAGGCGACACCAACATCCACTTGGTGAACCAGTCCTGAATCTCGATGTTGGTCTGAACTCGTTGCTCATAGGTCGTGTTGGCCAGATCAAGGTTGGACAGAGCTTTTTCGATTATTTCGTCGGTCCACTCCAGACCTTCGTTATACCCAGCCGACGGCCAGCCGCAACATACCCTGGCATCAGGAAGGAATCCTCTGCCGATGGTCTGCATCCACGGGATCTGCTTTTCACGATTGACCAGCTTCGGCCGGGCAGTCCGGTACCCGGTCTGGTCGAACTGGACCTCGCAACCCAGCGCACGCCAGAACTGGCCGATAGCCTGTCCGACGTCGAAGTCCATTGCCCGATCGTTGGCGATGTGCATCGTGAAGCTGCCGCACTCGCCAGTCCGTGACTCGGCAATGTACTGCTTAGCCATGTCGAGGTCGTATGGGATGATCCATTCGTCCTTGAATAGTGGATTCCCCGGGTGAATGTCCATGCGTGTGTACGCGGCCCAACCGAAACCGCCCTGCGCGTCCTTGAGCAACTGCTCGCGGTCCACGGCCATTGCAAGAGCCCAGCGGTACTTCCTCGCCTCTTCCATGGACTGTTCGTCCCTGGGATCACCAATCCACGGGTGATCGTCGTCGGGGAGGAATCCGGGTCTCGAGTAGTTGATCGGGTCCCCGTTCTGGTCAGTCTCCGCCCAGTAGTTACCGGCGAAGAGCACTGTCTGCGGGTTTCCGGCGCCGACCTCTCTTGCCCAGGAGTTGTCCACGGCCTCAAGAGCAGGGACTGCGAATCTGGGCGCCATGGGGGCCATGTGAATCTCGCCTGTCCTGAACGCGGCTATCTGCGTCGACGGCTCCGGCATCAGGACCCACCTGACCGAATTGACGTTTGGCACGACGCGATAGTGTTCCTCAAATGGAACTGCCAAAACGTGGTCGTCAGATACCCACTCAATCGCGTCCAACGGGCCTGTACCGACCGAAGTCGTCAGGGCGGAGTTTTCCCCGCGTTCGTCGAACAGCTTCTTGGACACGATGACAGGTGTCCCGCCACCGACGTTGCTCATGGCTGAAGCCCAGGTGGGGATAAGGTCTGTCAGGTCGACAACGACAGTCAAATCGTCGACCGCGTTCCAACCCGAGTCCTCGGTCGATTCCCATGCGACCCATTCACGAACCTGGGGTCCGCGTGTCGACCGGGTGCCCTCACTCATCACACTTTCGAAGCTCCACACAACGTCTTCCGCGGTCACATTGCCCCAACCCTTGTGGAACTTTGCGTCCGGCCGCAGGTTGAATGTCAGAGTGGAGAGATCAGAAGCTATTTCCCACGACTGGGCGATGCCCTCGTTGAACAGGCTGTAGTCCCGGTTAACGTAGGGAGGATCAACGTGCGACGCTTGCAGCAGACCCTCGAACATACCCATCGCCTGGATCGTCTCGACCTGGAAGTTCATGAATGACGGAAGGAAGATCGGCGGTGGGATCAAGTTGACCCCCAGAACCAAGTCTCCACCGGCCGCCATCATCACGTCTGAATCATCCGGACGCGGCGTCGCGGTGGCGATCACCACCTTCTCGACTTCCTTTTCGACGACAACCGTTTGGACCTCGGTCACCGTCTTGCCTTCCACCACCTTTTCGACCACAACCGTCTGGACCTCGGTCACCGTCTTGCCTTCCACCACCTTTTCGACCACAACTGTGTGGACTTCGGTGACCGTCTTGCCCTCGACTATCTTTTCGACGACAACCGTCTGGACCTCGGTGATCGTCTTGCCCTCTACGACTTTTTCAACTTCGACGGTGACGACTTTTTCAACCACCTCGGTTTCGCCGCCACAGGCGATTGCAAACGCCAGGACAGCGCCAATCATTAAGGACGCGGCTACTAAAACCGGTCTCGCTATTGGGTTATTGGAAAGATCCATGACCGTTCTCCGATCAGTTGACTCGCTGTTGATACGCAGGTCATGTCAGGCATCAGCTTTTTCGAGACGCTTTGACTTGATGACCCGTTAACAGGCGACGTTTTTGGACAATTACGAAAGTCCGTTCCTGGCCCGACCAAGGCGGCGTTGCTCGACGATTCTTGGCCAATTCAACTAAGGTCTTGCAGGCATCCGCCAACGGACGGCAGCCTAACACCCATCACCAAAGAGAGTCAATTGACTGTGCCGCCGGCCGGTATTGGCGTACTTGGCGAAACTTGATTTTGCCGAATCCGCCCGATAGGGTCGAGCCCGTGTCCCCACTTAACGGCAACTGAGGATTATGTCCATGGCTGAACGTCGAAACCTCGTCTTTATCTGCACGGACCAGCAGCGTACCGACACCATGGCCGCCTATGGCAACGACTGGATCGAGACGCCGAATCTCAACGATCTGTCGTCACGCAGCTTCATTTTCGAAAACGCGTACATCACCCAGCCGGTCTGCTCCCCCGCCCGCGCCAGCATCATGACCGGCCTCTACCCGCACTCGGCCGGCGTGATTAAGAACTCCAACCCGCACCGCGCCAACAGCAACCTGACGCCGGACGTGCAGACCATCGCCGAGATGATCTCCGACGACTACCTCTGCGCCTACTTCGGCAAGTGGCACTTGGGCGACGACCTGTCGGCGCAGCACGGCTTCGAGCGATGGCTGTCGGTCGAGGACGGCCACGATAACGACTATCCCAACTACCACAATAAGGAACACCGTTTCAGGAAATCAGACTACTTCAAGTTCCTGGAGTCGAAGGGCCACACACCTGAAGGCGATTACGAGGGCCACAAGTCGTTCACCCAACCCCAACGCGGCTACCTGCCTGAAGAAGACGCCATGGCCACCTTCCTCGGTGACAACGCCGCCGACTTCATTCGCGAACAACAGGACTCGGACCGCCCCTTCATCCTGTACGTGATGATGTTCGAGCCGCACCCGCCATACAACGGACCGCTGAACGATCTCTATAACCCCGACGACTTGCCCGTGGGACCGAACTTCCTCGAAAAGCCAGCCGATAACTTCTCGCTATTCAGCCGGATACGCGCCAACCAGTACCTGGACGGTGATTCCGAAGGCCAGCAACTTCAGTCGGAGAGCGACTGGCGAGCCCTGCGCGCCCGCTACTACGGCAACGTGACGGTCATGGACCGCGGCGTCGGCAAGATTATGAGGGCCCTGAACGAAACGGGGCAGGCCGACGACACCATGATCGTTTTCACGACGGATCACGGCGACTCGCTCGGCGACCGGGGCATGCTCGGCAAGCGGGCGTTTTACGACGAGGTGGCAAGGGTGCCGCTCATTTTTCACGTCCCCTGGATTTCACAGGAAGAGCAACGCCTGCCTGGCCAGTTCGGCCACGTCGATCTGACTCCCACCATCCTCGATCTGTTGGGCCAGGACCTGCCGTCACATCTCCAGGGCGCCTCACGCGCGCCCGCGTTGCGCGGTAAAACGACTCTCGAAGAGGACGACGTCTTCATGCAGTGGCACGGCGAGCCGCCCACCATCAGCCTCGGCAACCAGGACGTCGAAATCATGGCCGGCGTGCCGTGGCGTACGATCGTCTCGGGCGAACGTCTGCCTGACGGTACCGTCCAGCGATGGAAGCTCAGTCTTTCGCCCGGCGACCAGTGCGAGTTGTTCGACCTCACGAACGATCCCTGGGAGCAGGTAAACCTATTCGACGACCCGTCCCACCGCGACCGCATCCGCCTCCTCACCGGCCGCATCCGCAACTGGCAATTCCAATCCGGCGACACAATGCCCCTGCCGGCGGTCTAAGCGGCCCGGGGGCCCTGCGACTAACCGGCACGCGGCAACCGCCGGGACATTCCCGCGCAGTTTGACGCGCCACCTTGTCTAACAACGGATGTCCGTGTCGGCAATCAATTGCGAAGGAATTGGAAATTCATACTTTTCCGCCAGCCACAAATTGTCATCTTAAAGCAATTCCGACAAGACAAATAATTCCCAAATGTTAATGACCGCTATTGAATATATCATTTCCATTTACAACTTGGGATCAACAATTGACCATTTCCAATTCCCTATCTATACATTTCCATTGCAAACCGAATCTATCGATAATACTCCAAAATAAGCTTACGCAGCCCGGAACGGCCTTGTAGGCTGGGGATATGGGCGATGGGCGATGGGGTCCCCGGACGGCCGAGCAGACGGGGTTGACAGACCAGGACGATCCCCCAGCTCCGACGGAGAGCTCATAGTCAGGAGGGGCATCGTATGACGACGCCGGGCTTTGAGGAACGGTCTGTTACAAGGCCAACAGTCATGACCCGGAAGTCGTAGAATGGGACAGCCATAGATGAGAAAGGAGGCGAGCACCACTGAATGACTATAGTCCGTCTGATTGAATGATAGGTTCACATTTCGAGGATGATTTTAAGGATCGAAAAGGGGTAGGACATTGACAACTATAACTCGAGCCGAATACGGCAAAGAGAGGTGCGAACAGATGACAAACACGAATGCGAAAGATACTTACCTAGACAGCTTCAGGGTTTTGGGGGATTCCGGCTATACCAGATCATGTTTAGTCGCGTTGGATATGGTCTTATCCGGGCCCCTAGACCCTCTGCGGGCTACGGTGCTAACCAAGAACGGCAATGAGCATCTCATCCTCCTGTGGGAGTGTGGAAGTTGGCCGTTTGAAGGGATAGTGATCCCGACCGGCTTCATGAGCGGATATGGAGGAGAGGCGCCGCGCGGTTTCTCGCTGGCCTTGTGCATGTTGCATCAACAAGACATTCCAATAAACCGATTAGATGTCAGGCCCACCATATTCGATCGCATTGACGGAGGCGAGCTTCCAGAGCTTTGGCAGAAGGACCTCCAAGAATCCGCCATTGAGTGTGAGATGCCGATTCCGTACTGGGTTCTCGTTGACCATTGGGAACTCGCAAGAACGCGTCGCCTCTGGCGTGTACAGCGGTGGCGATACAACGGCATCGAATGGACAGCGGACGCTGACGTTGTAGACGACTTTAGCGTTGCCTCGGGAGACAAGTTGCACCAAGTGTGTAGCGCAGTTCGCCGAAAATCGCCACCAGAGATCTGTCAGCACGCAGGGCTAGATCTTCGAGATGGCTGGATCGAATTCGCTCATGCCATTCGGGCGAAGGTCAAAGTGGTCCCGGGGAATCCAGGTAAGAACGACGTGAAATCGGTCGTGGCTGCCCTAGGACTAAGCGAGGCCGTGACCAAATTAGCCAATAAGGCCATCAGTTCCGCAAACGCCCTTCAACACAATCGCAATGCAACGCGAGAATTGGCTCAAGCTTGCTTTGACGATTCTACGAAGGCTATGGCTGAAATCATCAGGGCTCGCTTCCCCGGCCATCTTGATCCATTTAAGGACGACTTGATTCGCCCAAATTGAAACTCAGGTGGGCTAAATTGGCCGACCTCTGACCAACTCGTGACGAAGGGATCGGGGGAGTTGAATCGGTATTGAGGGCTTCGCCGCTTGGCCGTTGCCGGCCAAGCGGCTAATTCCGTAGGCACCAAAGAGTAGCCGTCTGTCCCGCGGCCGCGAGTGGACTCGTTGGTATGGTGCTGGCCACCGCGGCACCCGTATCCGAAATACAAGAAGCCAGTGCGAATCTATCCTTAGAGGATCGGTGTCCGCGCGTGCCAATGCGAAGCTAGGATCGTCAGCAGGCCAACTCGGGAATTCTCAGGGCACCCTACCAGCCTGCAGCAAACGTTTATCTAAGCCCCCGCAGTAAACTTGGCTGCTTCTTCTGAGCCGCCTGTGGCGTCGCCTTCGCTGTATGAGTGGGCGCCGGTGCCAGCCAGCCCGCCGCCCTGCACGATCAGGTATTCATCCCGTATGGGCCGGCCGTCGAACCAGCATTCCAGGATCTCCCGAACCCCGGCCGCGTAACGTGCCTGGGCCGACAGGGATGTTCCCGAAGTATGGGGGGTCATGGCGTGGTTGGGCATGCCTCTCCAGGGATGGTCGTTCGGCGCAGGTTGAGGGAACCAAACGTCCCCCGCATACCCTGCCAACTGGCCGGTCTCCAGTGCCCTGACAATGGCGTCGCGGTCGCAGATCTTGCCGCGGGCGGTGTTGACGATGTAAGACCCCCGTTTCATCTTGCTGATCAGCTCGTCGTCAAACATGTGCTCCGTCTCGGGGTGGAGCGGGCAGTGGATGCTGACTACGTCACAGGCGCTGACGAGGGACTCGACGGTTTCGTGGAAAGTTAAGCCGAGCTCCTCCTCCACTTCGGGCGCCAGCCTGTGCCGGTCGTTGTAGTGGAGCTTCACGTCGAACGGCTTCATTCTTTTGAGGACCGCCAGGCCTATTCTTCCGGCCGCCACGACCCCAACGTCCATGCCCTCGATGTCGTACGACCTGGAGACGGCGTCGGCGATGTTCCAACCCCCTCTTACAACCCACCCGTACTGAGGGATGTAGTCCCTGACCAATGCGAGCATCTGCATGACGGCGTGTTCTGCCACGCTAATGCTGTTGCACCAGGTAACCTCGCAAACAGTGACGTTGCTATTGATCGCGGCCTGAAGATCGACGTGGTCCGATCCGATGCCGGCCGTGATGGCCATCTTCAGGTTGGGTGCCTTCGCTATCCGTTCCGCCGTAAGGTATCCGGGCCAGAAGGGCTGCGAGATGACCACGTCGGCGTCGGGCAACTCAGATTCGAATACCGAATCCGGCCCGTCCTTGTCCGAAGTCACCACAAATTGGTGTCCCCGTTCTTCAAGGAACTCTCTCAGGCCGAGCCCTCCGGAAACCGAACCCAACAACTCACCGGGCGTAAAACCGAGCGCGTCCGGTGTCGGCATCGACTGGCCGTCGGGATATTGGTCGATTGACGGGATATTGGCCCGGGCATAGTCCGGAGGAAAACCCGTCAGGGGGTCGTCATACAGGACACACAGAATTTTTTGGGCAGAACTGTCGGTCATTACATCTCTCCAGAAATTGTCGCTGGCATTATATCCCCGCGCGGCCCCAATACACATCGCCCAAAAGGAATTGACTTGAAACGGCCAGGTCCCGTCAAATTTCGTGTAGGCGCGGTCCGGGAAGTATTCACGGAATCTGCTACGGCATTCGCCCCATTGGTCGTCGCCGTCCCATCACTACCGTCGCCGGCAGAGTCGAGTCGCAATTGTGTTAGTTTCAACGGGCCCGGACTGACGCCAGTACAAGTCAGATAGACTCGGCGAGGTTCAAAATCATGTTAATTCGTACTCTGGCAGCCGTCTTGGGCGCGGCATCGCTAGCGATGCTCGTTCATTCCGTCGCTTACCCGCTCTACGACGATCAAGTAAATGCTGGCGCCATTTGGGATGCGCTCACCTGGATCATGGCGGTGGGGTTTCCTTTGGCATTGGCCGTGACATACCGGCTCAAGACAGAGGCAACAGCCTCCGAGGCCAGCTCCGCCAGCGCGATCTTGTCCACTGTTGCGTTCTATGTAACTGTATTCGTGGCAGTCGTGTTCTTCCGCATATTCATCAGCAGCCTCGTGCACGTGGAAGCGGAAGACGCAATCCGGCGCATCTGGTGGGTGCCCATAGACGCGTTCTTCGTAGTTATCGCCGGATACCTTGCCATCCGCCTCTTGCGAAAACGCCACTAAGGTCCCATTGCCAGGTGTTTCAGCATGCTCCTGGCTCACTCCGGTACGATTTAGCCGCCGTCGAAGACAGCAATACTCTGGGTCAATCTCGTGACTTGGCCAATTGCCTGTTCAAAAAAGGAATCGCCGCGGCGGTTTAGAATGGCCGGGCAAATAGTGTGGCGGAGCGGTATGGGATTCACCAATGGCCGACTTGCGGAGCAATATGAGACTTACTTCAAACGTCGTCGAGATGAACGATGCGTTCGAAGCCATCGAGTCGTTCTATGAACGCGGGTGGAGCGACGGGCTGCCGATCGTTCCTCCGACGGAGGACGCGGTCGACAGGTTCCTGCAAGCCGCGGGCTTGGCGCCCGGCCACGTGCTCGGAACGGAGCCCGTAAAGGGGGGCGTCGCCACCGCCGAAAAGGTTGCGATCAACTCGATAATGGCTGGCTGCCGGCCTGAGTACATGCCGGTGGTCGCGGCGGCCGTGGAGGCGATAACCGCCGATGAGTTCAATCTGCACGCCATCACGGCCAGCACGATGGGCGCCAGCATCCTGGCGCTGGTCAGCGGCCCGGCGGCCGTGGAACTTGGCGTAAATTCAGGCATATCCGCGTTCGGACCGGGTCACCGGGCCAACGCGACGATCGGGCGCGCGCTCCGGCTAATCGTGATCAATCTGTTCGGCTCGCGGTCGGGGGAGATCGACAAGGCGACCCTCGGCCATCCGGGCAAGTACACATGGTGCTTCGGCGAGTTGGCGGACCGGTCTCCGTGGACCCCGATTCATGCCGAAAGGGGCGTGCCAGCCGACCACAGCGCGGTATCGGTGTTCTCTGCCCTGAGCGGTATACAGGTCGGCGAGCACGCGGCGAATACGCCCGAGGGCATCCTCGACGCATTTGTAAACGCCCTTTGGGCCACCGCGCCCGGGATGAGCGAAGTGCTTATAGTATTGTGCCCGGAGCATGTGGCGTTCTTCAGAGACGCCGGTTGGCCCAAGTCCCAAGTTGGCGAGTATCTGTACGAGGTGACAAAACGCCCGGTCTCGCAGTGGTCGAACCCGACGCCTAGGTCCGACAATGGCGAAAGCGATGGGCTGGTCGGCGCCTTCGAACGGCCCGAATCGGCTATTGTGACGGTGGCCGGCGCTGACGGCGGTGGATGGAGCGCGGTGATCCCGACGTGGTCCAACGGGCACAATTCAAAAGTGGTCACCAGACCGATTAACACGACGGTATTGAACGCACAGCAACAGTAAGGAGGCAACACCCGATGACCAACCAGGAAACCCTACGCGTGCTGGACCCGACATTCGTCCCGGCGGTCGTGTCCCCGGGCATGGCAAACAGACCGCGGGATCTGAACGGCAAGACGGTGGGCCTGTTGGCCAACAACAAGCTAAATGCCGAAGAACTTCTCGAATCGATACACGAGGTCCTCACGGACAGCTTTACGTTGGCGCCGGCGCACCGGGTCAACAAGGGGGACGCAAGCCGGCCGGCCGACCCCGACCTTCTCGACAAGTTCGCCTCCGAGGTGGACGTTGTGATCACTGCGAACGGAGACTGAGGGAGTTGCTCGTCGTGCAGTCTGCACGACTCGATCGAACTCGAAAAGCGAGGCGTCCCCGCGGTGGCCATCTGCACGGAGCCGTTTGAAACCAGCGCTCGCGCCATGGCAAACCTGGGCGGCATGCCCGACTATCCGTTCGCGGTCGTCGAACACCCGATAGGAAGCCTCACGCCGGAACAACTGCATCAACGGGCCATAGAGGCGGCGCCGCAGGTGATAAGGACGCTGCTCGCCCGCTCGGGATAAGGGGCGGAACCAGCGGTTCTACTGGGTTCGAAACAGGTTCAGGAACCGGTCCTCGTACTCATCGAACAGGCCCCACCGCTTCAGTTCCCGCATAACCTCTGACGGCTCGATTCTGCCCTGCCTGGCGCCTTCGATCATCCGCTCGACGCGGCGGCGGGCATCTGCCGGCACGCCGTCGGCCATGTCCATCATGCCGGCGGAACGCAACTGCGAAACGTTCTTGCGAGCCGAATCGTTGGTCAACTCGTAGATGAACTTGATCAGCGAGACGTCCCACAATTCGTCGATGCCGATGATTACCGCTTCGAGCCCCGATTCGCGGGCGTCCAGGTCGCGGGCAATCCGTCCCGCCACCTCGTCGACGCCGCCCGACACTATGTCCATCCCGCCCGGCTCGTTCTTGTACGAATAGAGAAGACCCGGTGAATCGGGACCCTGGGATCGGGAGAGGTGCTCCAGGAACTCCCGCGCCCCTGCGCTGAACGTCTCGGTATTGAGCAGGAAGTAGGGAGTTACCACCTGCGGCCGTTCCGCCTTCACCACTCCCCCGCGAACTACCGTTTCTACGGTCTGTGCAGGATTCACCTCCCGAAAAGCCGGTTCGGTCACAAGGTGGTACCTGATTTTAGTCACCCCGAAAGTATCAAGTGACTGCCGCGGCGGACGAACCACTCGAGTACGCTCGAGAACCATGTCGAAGCGGGGGTCTTGTCTTCGCTGTTTCACAATATGAATACTAACGGCTTTCGAATGGGATGACACAAGCCGTATGGCAGTGAAAACCGGTCGCGTCGATCATGTGCCGGCTGGCTGGCCCGCGGTGGGGGTACTGAATGGTTCCGGCGTTCGCGAATCGCTGGGCCTTTTGCCCGCCGCCCCGTCTGTGGGATAGGACAGGCTAGCCCGCCATCAGGGCTTCGATGTTCGCTCTCATTTGATCGAGATATTCGCTGTAGGCGGTGTTTTGGTAGGAGAGTTGATTCTGGCTGTCGGACGTGTCATACCACGCGAAGTGGCCCGGATCGGATTGATACACCGCGTCCTGTGGGTCCACTTCGACCAGCCTGAAAAAGTCCTCGACGTAGCGGGCGCCGGTCATTCGCCAGGACGGGCCGCCACTGACTATGTGGGACCGGCCTGTCGGCACGGAGGGGTCGGCTGCCGCAATCAGAGCCGAAACCGCGTCGTCACGGTATACAAACTCGATCTGCTGATCGGGTAGGAAAGGCCACTCGGAAGGCGGCTCCTGAAAGACCGGCACCGACACGCCGCTGATACGCAAAGCTATCCAGTCGAGGCCCGACTCCCTGACAAGCTTCTCTGATTCGTCCTTCGACTGGGCGTAGTGGTCGTCGGGCGTCATGGGATCATCCGCTGTGACGATGCGGCCCGGCTGCGACGGACGACCGTAAACGCTGACCGATGAACTGAACACGACCCTGGCGCCTGCCGACATTCGGGATACGCCGTCCAGCAGGACTCTCGTGCCCTCCACGTTCACGTGGTTGGTCAGCTTCGGGTTCGCTTCGGACAACGGCGGCAGGATGGCGGCAAGGTGGATCATCGTATCCACCCCGTCAACGGCTGCCGCCACATCGGACGCCGAAGTGATATCTCCCGCCGCTACCTCGATTTCTGGGTCTGAATCGAACGGCGAAAAATCTGCGGAGGGTAGATCGAACGCGCGAATTCGCTTGCCGGCGTTTCGCAATTCCTGGATCACCAAGCGGCCCATGCTGCCAGCGCCGCCGGTGACCAGTATCGGTCGGCTCAAGTCAGGACGGCGCCCGGTTGATCGAGCCTGCCTGACATCTCCGCAACAATGCCCTCGAGGGCATCGATCACCGCCGCGCCGCCGCCGTTCTCCAGACTGGCGGCCGCTTTCTTCGCCTTGTTTGCGAGTGGCACGCCGGCCAGAGACTTGAAGAAAAATCTCTCCCTCATGCCTTCCATTTGTTCGGCTGCGCTCAACAAGCGCGTCGCGTCGCCGTCGTCAAGGGATTGTGCGGCCGCTCTGATACTGACGACGGCCGCGTCCAGAAAATCCTGAGCGCGTGACATGGTTACTAATATTCTCCCTGCCGTTTTTTGAACTCTATTGGCCTCTCACCACGTGCGGGAACGCAGGCCTCTGCCGTGCGTTAATCGTTCAAGTGCCTCACAACCTCTTCACCCGGGTGCCAGGCTTCGCGGGAGGCCGCCTCCTTAATCGGAATGTGCGTTCCGTCGCCGTGATACGGAGAGTGGGAATCAGCCGAAACCTGTGGGCCGTCGTGCAGCTTGACGGCTTCCATATCGACCTCTTCAAGGCGGTCATACCCGAGGCCGCCATGGCGGTCCACCGGGAACGGCTGGAACTTCTCGAACAGCCGCTGATAACGGAGCCTCGTTGGGCGTGGATCGAGCGGGAAGCGGAACTTGTCGTTACCGGCAGGACTCACGTCGACCATGGTGTATTTGCGGCTACCGAGGCCGATCACCACGCCGGTGTTAATGGTCGTCTGTTCGCTGAGGCCCTCGATCGCCGCGCCTGCGAGATCGAACTTTCGCTCGCCGGGTTCATCCACTCCCATCTCCTCGGCCAGCGAGCCCGGGATGCCCGGCGCGTGCCTTGCCTTGTCGACGCACGCCTGGTCGATCGCGACCGGATCGGTACTTGCAAATACGCCGAGGTGGGGAACTATAGGTACGTCGGAGAATCCGGCGCAGTCGCACTTGGGCGATACGTCTACCGCCAGGTTGATAAATCCGACCTTTGGAACGGTCTTGGTAACCGCCAGAGCCGCATCCGCGATGGCGATGTCCGTGGCATCGAACAGGTCCTGCGAGGGCTCGAATATGCCACGGGGATTCATAACGCCAAGGCATCCGAGGCACCCGATGCAGTTTTCCTTATCCCAAGCGATCTTCTCGTCGTCGGTAATCTTGAACAGGCCGTGCGGGCAGCAGTCCTCGATGATGTCCCACTCCGGGTCCCTGTCCTTGCCGGCGAACGCGTCGGGGTTGAAGTTGACTACGTTCCCTATGCCGTACCGCGGGTGTCTGCCCATATGCACGTTGAACTTGCCGCGCTTCGACTGCGCTCCGATTCCGAGGTTCTTGATGGCCCCACCGATTACGCCCATCCCATGGCCCTTGAAGTGGGTCAGGGTGATAAGCACGTCGGCGGCTGCAATAGCCTGTGCCACGTAGGCTTCCTTGAGCAGGTAGCCTTCCGGGATGTCGACCCGATAGTCGCTGGTGCCGATGTAGCCGTCCGCGCAGATAAACGGGCAGCCCAAGGTCGCAGACGTGAATCCGTTGCGGGCCGCCGTTTCGAGCAGATCGAGTTCGTTGGCACGGCTGGCAAAGGGACCGTACGTCAGCGTCGTGGTGTCGCAGACAAAAGGCCGGCCCCCGGCCTCCTTGACCCTGTCGGCTATGGCTCTGGCGTATACGGGCCGCAGATAGGCGCTGCTGTTCCATTCACCGCAGTGGACCTTAATTGCAACCACGTCGCCGGGTGAAATGAGCTTGTCGAGCCCTGCGGCATCGAAAACCGTCACCGTCTTCGCTATTAAACTCGTATCTGCGGAATCGCTCCTGGCATCCATAAAGTAAACAGACGGTTCCATCGAAGCCTCCTGACGCATCTCGCTTTGTCCTGCATTCAGCAAGTGGAACTATACCCGACCAGAGCAAAACGGGCGCGTTTTTCGAAATAAGCCGTTCCCTTGTTTATCCGGCACGGGGATGTCCCACGACGCCACTGTCAAACAGGCGCGCGATTTTTTCGTCGTCCAGGTTGGCAATGTCCCGGAGTATCTCTGCGGTGTGCTCCGCAAAGCGCGGCGAGGGCCGGCGAACTGACGCCGGCGTGTCCGAGAATTTCCATGGGAAACCCAGGGATGGGTGCGTCCCTGCTCCTGCCGAGTAGTCGACATCTACAAAAAACCCGCGCTCCACATATTGAGGATCTTCCAAAACCTCGGCCATGCTCATCACGGCGCCGGCGGGCACTCCCGCGCTCTGGAGAGCGCTCATCGCGCTGACGGGGTCACGTTGGGAAGTCCACGACTCCACAATCTGTTCGGCAACCCGACGGTTTCTAACGCGAGCTTCCATGGTAGAAAACCGTTCGTCCTCCAGCAGGTCCGCGCGTCCTGTGCACGTCAACAACGAACGCCATTCCTGATCGCTCGTCACCGAAACCGCAATCCAGTTGTCATCTCCCCCGCAACGGAAGCATCCGTGCGGCGACCACATGGGGTGGCTGTTTGCATTCGGATTGGAGGTTTTCCCCTTCTCGGCCAGATCGATCAACGGTTCCGGTAGAGCGAATGTGACCGCTTCGCGTTGGGCCAGTTCGATGTGTTGGCCTTCGTCGGTAACGTCACGATGCCAGAGAGCAGTCAGGATCGCCGAAACGGCAAACAGGGCCACAGTGGGATCGGGGTAGAACACCCCCGTCGACATCGGCATGTCTGGTTCGTATCCGGTGATCGCGGCAAGTCCGACGAGGCACTCTTGTTGCGGCCCGAACGCGACGTACCCACTGTCCGGACCAAACGTCCCGAACGCGGGCATCGAAATCATCACCAGATCAGGTTTGACACTCCTTAGCTGCTCGTAGTCGACGCCCAACCGTTGCGTCACGCCGACGCTGAAATTCTCAATCACCACGTCGGACACAGCGACAAGCGACTTGAGGATTTCGACACCCTCCACAGTCTTCAGGTCAATAGCGATGTCGCGTTTATTGCGGTTGTATTCGACGAACCGCCCAGCCCGGTTGTACGGCTCGTCACCCGGATCGCTGTTCGGATATACGCCCCCGGATATGGCGCTCGGGGCCATCTGCCCGCGCTCAGGGTCGGGACGATTCGGCCCCTCCACCTTGATTACGTCGGCGCCAAGATCGCCGAGGATGCGGGTCGAATACGGGCCGGACCAGACCTGGGAAAGGTCGACTATGCGGATTCCGTCCAGTGGTCCCATACGGTCATACAACCTTCAGTTCGGCTAGTCTGTCGAATTCGTCGGTCCCCACGCCAAGTTCATCGACAAACACATCGCGGGTGTGTTCGCCCGACGCAGGCGCCGGTCTGTTCGACCAGTCCATTCGTTGCGCCCGGTAAGGGCGGGACGGTATGTCGATCTCGCCGCCGTCGTTCAACCTTGTCTTCTCGAAATAGTCACGCGATCTGAGGTGTCTGGAGTTGACGATGTCGTTCGCGTCGGCAACGTACGCGGCGGCCAGTCCTTCAGACTGCGCGCGCTCGTACACCTCCACCTTTGGCCGATCCGCCAGCCATTCTGTGAAAACCCGCTCCAGCATGGCCGCATTGGCGGCCCTGCCCTGCTCCGTTGCAAGTCCCGGGTCGTTCAATTCAGGCCGGTCGATCATCCTCACAAAAGCCGGCCACCAGTCGCGACGCCCTCCCCTTCCGCCAACGATCACCCAACCGTCGGCACACTTCCTGAGTCCACCGGGAAACTGGGCTTTGTTCTCCCCTCGCGCCGGCGACTCGCCAGTGTAGGTCTGATTTTTCAGGGCGGACCCCGCAACGCTCATCCAGGACTCCGCGATCGAAACGTCGACGAATTGACCGCGCCCGGTTGTTTTACGGGCGATGAGGGCGGCCATCGCGGCAAGATACCCATGAAGTCCGCCGTGAATTTGGGCCAAGTGTCCGCCCTTTTGCAGAGGGGGTTTATTCGGCAGGCCTGCCAATTTCATCTCGCCGCTCATCGCGTGCAGCACTATCTCGGTCGCCGCGAAATCTGCGTACGGGCCGGCGCGACCGAATGGCGTTATGGCTAAGTGAACCAGGCGCGGGAATCTCTGCCCGAATGCCTCGTGATCGCCGGTTGCTGAGTGCGATTCGCCCGTTCGTGTACCGTCGACAAGAACGTCGGTATTGGCCAGCAGCCGTTCCAACATATGGGCCCCTTCAGCAATGCCGGTGTCGAGCGTCACGCTCCGTTTTGACATGTTCAGGTAGTGGAAATAACCAGGTGATTGCCCAAACCGGTGCGACTCGGCATCTGGCCCGGCCCGTCGGGTACCGCCGCCGCGTTGTGGTGTTTCCACCTTGATGACGTCGGCGCCCTGTGCAGCGAGCATTTTCCCGGCGAACGACTCCGCGATCCCTTGCCCCAACTCCACCACTCGCAGTGCCCCCAGTGGCGGGCTCGCCGTTTCGCCGGAACGCACTACGCTAGGCCGAGTTCGGCGGCTTCAGCCAGGGTGTTACGGGCGCGTTCGACAACCGGAACATCGACCATGGCGCCGTCGAGGTCCAGCGAACCCCTGCCGTCTGCGGCCGCAGCGTCCCAGGCGGCCATCACGCGCCGTGCATACTCGATCTCATCCGGCTGAGGCCCGAATAGACGCCGAATCGGTTCGAGTTGCGCCGGGTGAATGGCGAATTTGCCCTTGTAACCAAGGCGCGCAGCCTCGGCGATGTCCGCCTCCAGACCCGTCGAGTCCCGAAAATTGACGTACGGCGTATCCAGCGGTGTCACGCCTGCGGCGTGGGCCGCCAGGGCGACGAGGCTCCTCGGAAACTGCACCTCTTCGCCTGACGCCGTTCGCCTGATGCCCACGTCGCGTGTGTAGTCCTCCGCGCCAAAGGTGATTGCGACGACCCTGTCCGATGCTTGAGCGATGTCATACGCGTGCAGGACCGCGGCCGCCGTCTCGATCCATGGGATCAGGAGCGTTTGACCGGCAGGCAACCCGGCATTTGCTTCGGCCGCGTCGAGGAGGCCGCTGTACTCCGATATATCGTCAGGCGAGGTGATCTTACCGACGCTGATTGCGAATACGTCCGGCTGTACAACCGCCGAGATTTCATCCCCGGTGAGCCCTGTGTCCAGCGAATTTACCCTGACTATGACCCGCTGACCGGACTTTGCCAGCGCCGGGATCATGTCGGCGACAAGGTCCCTCGCCGCGGGCTTTTCGGCCATCGGGACCGAGTCCTCTAAGTCGGCCACGACGGCGTCGGTGGCGAAACCGGTCGCTTTCTCCAACATTGACCGCCGATTGCCCGGGACGAAAATGGGGTTGCGTACTCTCGCGCGCTTACTGGCGTTCATGTCGCGGAGTGGAGGTCATCGAGCCATTCCGTCACGACGGCAATAAATCGCTTCGGGTTGTCTCCCGGCACAAGGTGGCCCGCGCCTTCGACCTCGACGACCTTGCAGTTCTGCATGCGGGTCGCCATCTCGGTCGCTGTTTCGCGGGCGAGGATGTCGCTCTCCGCCCCGCGCACCACGAGCGTGGGACAGGAAATTTCCTCGAGCCTTCGCCACTGTTCATCACCCGACACGGTCTCGCGGGGGCGATCCGGTCTCCTCAACACGCGGTCGTACTTCCACGTCCACTTGCCGCTAGGTGCCTGCCGGACCTTGTGAACAAGTGTGTCCCGCACCTCCTGCACACTGCGCCGCGGGTTGTACTGGTGGATGCGCTCTACAAACTCTTCCCACGTGTCGAGTTCGTCAGGAAGAGTGACAAAGTCCATGATGCGCCTACCGCCGGACTGGCCGGCGCGTGGTGCCTTAGGCCAGGTAGGGCCGGAGTCTACGATGACCAACCCACGCACATTCGCCGGGTGGCGTGAAGCGTACACGTACGACGTGCGGCCGCCCATCGACAGGCCGACGAGGGTAACGGGAACACCGCGAAACTGTTCGACGAAACTGTCGAGATCGCGTTGATGAGCGGCAGTGGCGTAGTCGGCGTCGGCCGCCCAATCGCTATCGCCGTGTCCGCGCGCGTCGAGGCTGATTACCCGGTACTTTTGGCCCAGGGCCAGGGTCGTGTAGTCCCAAGAGTGGGCGTTTTGCGCAAAGCCGTGCAACAGGATGACCGTCGGCGCGTCCTCTGGTCCCCAGTCCAGGTAGCTCAGTTCCAGTTCGCCGGTATCGAACTTGCGTTGCGTCGGAGCCAATTCGGCGTCGAATGGGACTCCGGCCTTTCGCGCCGCTTCGTAGAGAGTAGCCATAGGCAAAATGTATACCGGGAAACGGCGCTAGTCGAACGGCAACTGCCGGTCGACAACGACCACGTCTTGTCACACCTATCGAGTCGATCTACGAGGGAGCGTCTTCCCGATACCGCATGTCGCATGCAGCGGGTAAGATCGCTTTCAACACGAGCCGCTGGGCAATAAACCGTCAGATAAGGAACGATGCGATTTGGAAACTGTCGAAGAAGAGCGGTGGGAGTTCGACGCCGTGGAGGTGGGCCAGAAGGGAACACCGTTCACCGTAGAGGTCACAAACGACCTGATATCGAAGTACGCGCAACGCGTGCGAAATCCCAACCCGGCCTACCAGGCGGCGGACGAGCAGGTCCTCGCCATGCCGACCATGGTCATCGCCGCCGCCCCGCTGCGTCGATTCGACGTGGCTGAGGCAAACGGATACGTCGCGCTGGAACTCGTGAAGGACTCCCCCCGTCAGACACCGTTCGCCAAGTGCGAATTACGTTGGCACAGCCCGATGCGCGCCGGCGACACCATAACGAGCGTGTGCAGCGTCATCGACAAGTACGTCCGGCGGGGAAGCAAGTTCGTGACGTTCAGGGTCGAAGCCCGAAACCAGCAAGACGAGTTGGTTGCCGAGTACGACTACACGAGTATCTTCGAGTACGCAAAGGGCCAGAAACAGGTGGCCGCCAAGGCCAAAGCCACGGAGGTTTCCCGGCAATGAAAGACCAGCACGTGACCTACGATTCGATAGCCGTGGGCGACCAGATTCCGTCGTTCGAGACCTTCGAGACCCAGGAGACGATCGACAACACCCGGATGCCGGAGATCACCGCCAGACCCCCGCGGCCGAATATCCACACCGACCCCGAATTCGCCAAGAGGGGCTTGTTCGCCGGAACGGTAAACGGCGGCGTCATCACGATGGCCTACGTCACGACCATGCTCGAACATTGGTTTCCCGCTGCCAGTTTCTACGACGGCGGCAAGCTGGAGTTCAAGGCGATCCAGCCGTTTCGGCCGGGCGACGAGGTGGTATTCACCGGCGTCGTAACGGGCAAGCGGCGGGTCAACGGCAAGGGCTTTATCGACTGTGAAATCAAGGGTACAAACCAGCTTGGCCAAATCATGGGCTTCGCCACGGCCACTTTGTCCGTGTAGGTCCCCCGCGGCCGGCCTCAGATAACGTCTCTCGCCCGCAGTTCGGCGAGTTCGGCCGCGGACTTATCCAGCAGTTCTCCAAGTATTTCGTCCGTGTGGGCGCCGAGGTCCGGCGGGAGTTTTTCTATCCTGGGTGTCCGACCGTCGATTCGTGCTGCGGCCCCGGGGAACAAGTCCAGGTATGGATGCTCGAGGCGATGCCAAAAGTCCGGCGAAGGCACTTCCTCCATGTCCACCACGTCCGAATTCAGAGTAACGGCGGCGGCAGGTACTCCGGCTCGCTGCAACCGGTCGGCCAACTCCCACGCGTCCTGCTCGGCGGTCCACGAAGCGATGTGCTTGCCGAGCGACTGACGCTCGCGCAGTCGGCTGTTTAGGTCGGAAAATCGGCCGTCTTGCGTCCACGATTTTCCGCTTGCCGTATCGCACAGACCATTCCACTCCTGCTCGTTCCCCACAGCGATAGATATCCAGCGGTCCTCTCCGCGGCAGGGGTAGACGCC
Organism: Dehalococcoidia bacterium; assembly: GCA_965219065.1. GTDB lineage: Bacteria > Chloroflexota > Dehalococcoidia > Lucifugimonadales > Lucifugimonadaceae. The sequence continues at coordinate 3,407,605 of OZ244715.1, read as the reverse complement.
GTGAGGCGACGCCGTGGAGCTTGTGTTGCCGACGGTCGTTGCAATCGTGCCGTTGAGCGAATATTCCAGCACGGCCTCGCCGATCATGTTGACCAAGGCCTCCGCCTGCGACAGGTCAATACGTTGGCCTCGGCCGGTCTCTTCGCGTCGGTACAGCGCCATCGCTATGGCCGTGGCGCCGTGAACCCCGGCGACCGGGTCCGGCCAGATGTTCACCGAGTTGCGCGGCGCGCCGCCTTCGTAGCCGGTCATGGACGCCACGCCCGCGTAGCCCTCCATGGTTGCGCCGTTGCTGACGTATTTCGAATGCGGACCGGAACTGCCGAATCCGGGCATGGATATTACGATGATTCCTGGATTTATCTCCGACACAACGTCGTACCCGAGTCCGAGCCGGTCCAATACTCCCGCCGAGAAGTTGTCCGCTATCACGTCGCAGTGTCGAACCAACTCCCTGAACAGCGACTTCCCCTCTTCGGTCTTGAGGTTGAGGGTCAGGGACCGTTTGGAACGGTTGAGCTTTAGCCAGTTCCGCCCTTTGTTGTAGATCTTCTTACCATCCACATCATGGTCAACCGAGATAACCCCGCGCCAAGCATCCATCCTCTTCCACCACTCCAGCTTCAGCACGTCGGCGCCCCAATCCCCGAGAACCATGGTCATAGTTGGACCCGCGAGTCGATGGGTAAGGTCGAGGACTCGAACGCCATGAAGCGGCAATCGGCTTGGACCGGCCGGTTCAACTCCGTTGGTCTCGCCCATTCGCCCTGGATTGTGGGGGCCTTCGACCAGGCCATTGTCCCGGCCAAGAGCCGGCGCCGCTTCGAGTTGGCCCGCGGGCGATTCGGACAACACGAACGGCGGACCCGGGAAATCGACTTTGCCGATACCCGGAATCGATACCTGCCTGAAAAACCCCCGTTCCCTGAAATGAACGGAATCGAAGACGGCTTTGGCGTTGTTGACCTTCGTGAACAGCACGCGCCTCGACTGCGCTTCGATCTGCACGTCCTCGCCCCGCCTGGTCGAAAGCCACTTGCGGATCTCGTCCTTCAGGGCGCGTTCGTTGGCGTGGAACCCCGGCTGGGTCGCAAAACGCGGATCGTCGGCCAATTCAGGCTTCCCAATCAACTCTGCAATCGCGCCGATCTGAAAGTAGTAAAGCTGTACGGACACATGTCCATCGAGGCACGGCATCACGGCCGATGCGTGCTCGCGCCTTTCGTCGGCCGGTTCATCCACCGCCGCGGACGAACTATAGTCGGACATGTGGGTGAAGAACTTGGTAGCGGACTCGACGGAGGACGAGTCGATGTGACAGCCGATGCCGTCGCTGCGCGAGCGGAAGGCTGCGAACATCGTCAGCGCGCAGGCGTGGGCCCCCGCCATGTAGTGGGCCTGGTAGCCCCCCGCCTTCAGAGGCGGACGGCCCCGTGCCCCGACCAACGACATCAGGCCGCTCATGGCGTAGAGGTTCAGCTCGGTTATCCGGTACCCGTGGAATTTGCTGCCATGCGGCGCGGTCGAGATCGAAGTTACTACCAGGCTCGGGTTGAGGGACCGCAACGATGCAGGGGAGATTCCTAGCGATTCGAGATAACCCGGTCGAAAATCCTCAACCAGCACGTCGGAGGTAGAGGCGAGTTCCTGGACGGCGGTCCTGCCAACACCGGATTCTATATCGAGTTCGACGCTGCCCTTGTTGGCGTTCAGGTAGGCGAACAGAACTGACTCCTGCCGGCCGTTTTCGTCACTATAAAACGGTGGCATCGCCCGCACGGGGTCGCCGTCGACCGGCCGCTCCACCTTGGTGACTTCGGCGTCGAAGATGGCAAGCAGCCTGGTGCAGTAGGCGCCGGCGATGCCGCGGCTAAGGTCCAGGACGCGCATTCCGGACAGGGCCGGCACCGCGGTTGATTCAGCTTTATTCATATTGGGTGGCGACGGTCGCAATCCCTAGTGCGGTCATGAACCCTCAAATACAGGGCCTGCCAAACAGCGGCAACAATCGTACGAAATTTTTGTCGCTCATGGGATGTTTGCTAGAATCCGCCAACATTAACACTGGGGGTTTCGCAATTGACTTTCAAACTCGGTTATTCAACGTACGCACTCGGAATGGTTGACCCGTTTGAGGCCGTCCGCAAGTCCAGGGAAATCGGTTACGAAGCGATAGAGATATGCGTGAAGGACGAATGGCCCACGTTTCCCGCAAGGTTCGGGAGCTCCGAGCAGAAGAAACTCGGAGCCCTCTGCCGGGAATTGGGATTCCCGTCACCCATCCTCTTTGGCAACATCAACGTTTGCGCAAGCGGCGATGATGGACAGAGCGCCATGCTCGGTGACGCAAAGGCCAAGTTTGTCCTGGCCCAGAACATGCACTACGACGACACACCGATATTAGTAACCACCACGGCCGGCCACGATGCGCCTGCATGGGACACCGGCAAGGAACAGATTCGCGACTCGTTCCTTCGATTGGCCGACCTTGCAGCCGAACACGACGCGATAATCGCCATCGAAGCTCACGCCGGGACGGACTTCGAGACGCCGGAAAAGGCCGTCTGGATCATGGAGCAGACGCAACACCCTAACCTCAAGCTCGACCTCGACATCAGCCATTTTTATGTCGAAGGCGCCGAGGTGGTCCACAGCGTCGACCTGTGCGCGCCGCACTCCGCTATGGTCCACATCAAGGACGGAACCAAGGACGACGAGGGGGGCATCCATTACTGTCTGACCGGCGCGGGCACGATAGACATCCCACTGTTTATGACGGCGCTCCGTAACAACGGGCTCGAAGACATGCCGGTCTATGCCGAGGTGAGCATGCAGCAGTCGGGGCAACCGGACTACGACCCCTGGTGGACCGCCCAGTTCTGCTACGACGCGTTGGACAAGGGGAGGAAAGCGGTCGGATAGACGGCCCGCCACTTCGCAGGCCTGGTTTCCCGCGTTTGCCGGTCCGCTTAACTGCGGGCGGTCCGGCGGGTTCATAAGCGAACGGTATCAAAATGCGTCCTATCGGCATTCGCACGATCAACCACCAGTCGATGCCCTTCGTGGACCGGGGGCGGGCGCTTGCCTTTTGGCGCGACCTTCTCGGGCTTAAGTTGGTTCCGGCCCAGGAAGGCGGTGGTGGGGACGGCCTGATTTGGCTGGAGGCGGCCGACGGCACAATGGTCCACCTCCTTCGGCGCATGCCGGAGAACCCGCCCAATGTCCACACCGCTTTCGAGGTCGAGGACTTCGACCGCGCCCTCGAAACCATGCGCGAAGCCGGATTCGAGATCATCAAGGGACCCGTCGAACGAGACGACGGGCAAAGGGCCTTCTACGTATACGACCCCGAAGGCAACCGCGTCGAGTTCACTACCAGGAGCGGCTTGAGGGCATCGGACCGCGTGGTGGACGAGGGCGGCTACACGCGTAAGCCCTGATTCGCGAGTCAAGGAAACGACGGGGCCGCGGTCACAACAACGCCTCGTCTGGCCTGACGCCAAATCCCGGCGTGTCCGTCAACTGCAGGCGTCCGTCTGCAGGCTGCGGTGCGTCGAGCCACACCAGGTCTTGAGGAGCGTTCCTGGCGCCCATCACCATCTCGGCGAGTTGGTGACAGCCCGATCCGGCGATGAAGTGAAGACCCCATGGCTCGCCGCCTCGATGAGGCACAACCGGGACCCCTGCCTCGTTCGCGAGGTCGAGGATTCGCAGCCCGGCAGTGATGCCGCCGCACCACGTGATGTCGGGCTGCCATATGTCCAACGCTCCGGCCTGCGCTATCTCCCGGAATCCGTGGTGAGTGAACTCGTGCTCCCCGCCGGCTATGAGCGTCGGTCGAACCTTGCCTTTCAACGCGGCATGTCCAGCCAGGTCGTCCGGCGTCAGAACGTCCTCGAACCAATGCACTCTGAGATCCCGCAGGCGCTTCGCCATCTCTACCGATACGTCGAACGTCCATGTCATGTAGGAATCGATCATGACGTCTGCATCGGGTCCCAGAACCTGGCGCACTTCGGCCACCCGCTGTTCCGCGCTGCCGTAGTCCGATTCCTCGCCTGTCCATCGATGGGAAATTTTCTGGCCCGAGATCCCCAATTCCGCGTACCAGTCTGAATCGGGTCCCGTCGCATAAACCGGTACCGAGTCACGGCGCGGACCGCCGATCAAGTCCCTTACCGGCCGGGACTCTGCGTGCCCGAGCGCATCCCATAACGCCAGATCGATGCCGCTCAGTGCCATGATGGCGATACCCTTGCGGCCGTACGGTGTGGAAGCGTCGTAGAGGTGATCCCAGATGGCGGCAATGTCGCTTGGGGAGTCGACCCGCATGCCGACCGTAAGCTCGGCCATGTGCCGGTTGACGATTTCCACAGCGGCCACTCCACCTCCGCCGTAGCCGAATCCAACGACCCCCGCGTCGGTCTCGACTCGCACCACGATCTGCCAAAAATGTGTGCGCCATGATGCCGGCACATGCCGGTAGCGGGGATATACGGCCTTGAGAGACGTGATCTTCATGCGCTGAAAAATCTCCTGCCACGGCGTTCACCGCCGCCCCGCGGCAAACACGGTGGACTATGGCCGCATTCACGAGATCGAGGATACGTATTCCGGCAGTGATGCCGCCACACCACGTAATGTCGGGCTGCCATATGTCCAGGTTTCTGTCGCTGATTGCGCTTGCCGTCACCTGACCCGTACCACTCGAACTGCGAAGTTGCTGACGTCTGGCGCGATGGCGCCCGCTGCGTCGACTACCATTGCGAGTACCCACACGGCAGCGCTCGCCGTCCATTCTGGTAGCTTAACCGACACACCGAGGCCCGAAAGAGCAGGCGAAAGGGAGCGGACCGGCGCCTCGACTCCCGGCTTAATCGAGTGCTGCTCAGGCACAGCTACTACCGGTCCGAACTCGAACAATCCTGTGTTCTTCCGCTGGAGGTTGGCGACCAATTCTGCCTCGGTGTGACCCCCGAGCAACTCTTGGTCGAAGGTGATGAGCGCATCTGCTCTCCCTTTCGGAATGGTGTTGAACCAGTTGAGCACCCCAACAAGATCGCCGTAAGAGGGAGTTCTGGGCTTAAGAAAAAGTGCCGTCACTTGGATTCCAGATAACTCGACGACCCCAAACCGGCGTAGCGCATCATCGAAACACTGTGTCAACGGTGGAAGCACGACCGTCGGCTCAACCCCGCGTCGGCTTACTACGAGAGGTGTATAGCCATAACCTAGAACGGGTGCCGACGGTGCCTTAGTTGGCTCCACATCGCCAGCTTCCAGTCCAACCTGCACCCATCCAATCCGGGATGTGTCCGTCCTGGGGGCCAATTCCGCATCGTTCATCCCCCAGAGCGCTGGCCGGTGGAGATCAGACGTGGTGGACCAACCCATTAATTCAGCACGCGCTCTGAAAACGCTATAGAGGTCTTCGTCATCCTCTGACACAAGGCCCGTTAGGTTGACGTCCCTCAAAAGCTGCCCGAAAACCTCGACAAAAAGCAACGACGACACAACAGCCACTCTTCCTTCCTTCGGTGTGTCAATCAACCCTTGGCGTTACAGTGCCGTAGACGCCATCGTAACCCGATTCAACATCTACTCGGCCTTCGCGCACGGCCAACACGGCCTGGGCGAGACGGTCTATACCGACGACCACGCCTCATACAAGGGCATCCCCTACCCGCACAAGGCAGTCAAACACAGCGTCAGCGAGTACGTGAAAGACCAAGCGCACACGAACGGAATTGAGTCGTTCTGGGCAACCCTGAAACGGGGATACCACGGAACCTACCACCACGTTTCAGAGAAACATCTCAGCCGCTACGTAGCGGAATTCGAGGGACGCCACAACAGCCGCCCCGCTGACACGGTCAAACAGATCGCTAGTTTCGTCCGGGGGATGGACGGCAAGCGGCTACGGTATCAGGACCTAGTAGCCTAGCTGGAAGGCCGCTTAACCGGCTTGACCAAAGCCTTAATGGCATCCTCGAACGAAGCGTCAACCTTGGGATAGGGCGCGGGCCGGCGGCCAACGGGCCGCTTGTCTTCTGACGGCTTACGGGCGGATATTGCGAATCTCGGTGAGTATCTCGGCCTTCATCTGTCCCACCTCGCCTCGTAATTCCTGAACTGCACTGTCCACGCCATCTAGCTTCTCGCGCACGACCGTGAATTCGTTTTGGATGAACTCAAATCCTTCATCCACTTTTTTCTCGAGATCCCGCAACTCTCGCTTGTTAGCCGTGGTCATTCCAAATATTCCTGCTAATACTTCTTAATTGTGAATTGGCACATACTAACGTATACAACCCCGCGGTATCGCGCTGTGTCGCACGGGGCAGTAGGTGTCGCACAGCCGCGCCGTGGGTAACACCGTATATAATTCCCTTACAAATCTCCTGCCACGGCGTTCCATGCCGCGTGGCACACCCGGCGAACTAAGGTGGTTCAGTCAACGATTGGCGTTACCGTGCCGTACACGCCATCGTAACCCGGTTCAACATCTACTCGTCCTTCCCGCACTGCCGACACGGCCTGTGCGAGACGGTTACCGGAGACGCGCTCAAGATCAGCGAATGGCGCAGACGTGAGAACGTTCAACTCCCCTGCGAACTCGTTGACAAGCGCCTCATAGTGCCGATCTACCGTTTTTGTGGCGGGTCCGACTGAAAGGCTGAACGAAAGTAGTTCCCGTAGTGGAACAAGTGACCTAAACGGCGGCCGACCATTCGGGCCTCTAACCAACCCATCATCAACCCGCTTGGCGGAGTCGGGTCTCGCCGCCAGTTCGTTGACGCGGTTCAGCACTCCGAGCGTGAGCTGCTTTTCGCAGACCGGGCATGTGGAATTCGGTGTACCTCCACCACCCGGATCGAACCGGACCCCGCATTTTCGGTGACCGTCAAGGTGGTACTTCCCATGCCCCGGGTGAAACTCGACCGTCTCGACGATGTCCTCGCTTCGAACCGCGGCGGCGAGTGAAGTGAAGTTTGGCTCCGCGCGGAACACGGTCAGTTCTCTGCCCATGTTGCGCGGTGAATGCGCGTCGGAAAACGACACTATCGACCGCGAATCGACGTCCGGCACTCTCCAATTCATTGCGGGGTCGCTGGACAGACCGGTCTCTATGGCGGGTATGCGATTCGCGACGTCTCCAAAACACTCTTCAGCCGAGTCGAAACCCGATTTCGAGCCGTACATGCCGTACCAGGGTGTCCACACGTGGGCCGGAATCACAACGCACCGTTCGTCGGCGTCCCACGCAGTCCGCGCCACGTCTCTCGCAGACATCTTCAGCATGGGCCGCCCGTCGGACGCCAGGTTCTGAACCTTGGCGAGGCGACCGTTTATGTATTCAACGGCCTCGAAATTGGGCGCCCAAATCAGAAGGTGGACCCGGCGGCTCTTGTCGTCCTGACGCCATATGCAGGACACCTCGGTGGCTAGAACGAATCTGGCGCCATGCGCCGTGTACACACCCTCCCCGCATTCCGTTAGCTGGCTGAGCATTTCGGCCAGCCAGGCCGGATGCGTGAAGTCCGGCGCAGCGAGCAGGTCGATGCCCTTTGCCCGGCCTCCTTCGGCCAGCGCGCGGAGATCGAGGGACCGGCTGGTCGCTAGCGAATAGCGGGAGTGGAGATGGAGGTCGGCGACAAGACTGGGGAGTGCCACACCGCTAGTTTAGCCGCCAGCAGCTTCCGCCGATTCGCGCCTTTCGTGGATCGTCCTTAGCAGGTGCACTCCGAGCAGCAGGCTTGCCCCGGCGAGGGCGAACGCAGCCACTGCGACCTGCGCTCCGTATACCTCCGCCAGCGCTCCGACCAGCAGGCCGCCCACCGGCTGCATTCCGATCACGAGGAACCGGAGGCTGAGAACCCGTCCGCGCACGGAGTCCGGAACTTCCATCTGAACACCGGTCATGTTGTTCACCATGAATGCGGTCATCGCCATGGAAGTAAGCGTTATCAGCACGATCGAAATCGGAAACCAGGATGACGCCGCGAAAGCGGTTAGTGTCAATGCCGCGATAACGCCCGAAGCAATGGCGATCTTTCTCTGATCGAACCTGCCGCCCAATGTCACTATTCCCAGCGAGCCGACGAGAGAACCACATCCGGCCGCGAGCACGAGGTTGCCGAGGGCTGCCGGTCCCACGTCGAGCACCTTCGCAGCGAATATCGGCATGAGCGCCTGGAACGGACCTATCGTGAACATGACTATCAACGCGCCGACCATCATGGTCCTCAGCGCGGGCGACGCGAAAGTGAACGCCAGCCCGGACTTGAGGGTGGTCAACATCGGTTCACGACGGTTTGTCGAGGACATGCCCCTCGGTCGATGCAGAATGCTGTAAGCAAAAATAGCTGGCAGTATCATTGCGGCGCTTACGCTCAGCGCCCATTCGGGTCCCGATTTGGCTATCAGAAATCCGGCTGCAGAAGCGCCGACGATCTGTGCGGTGCTGTACGTGGTCATCGACAGACCAACGGCGGTCCTCAGTTGCTCCCGGTGCACGAGCCCGCCGACGAGGGTTTGCCTGGCGGGCATGGCCAACGCAAATCCGGCGCCGTTCCAAAACGAGATGGCAATCAAGTGCCACGGGGCCAAAACGTCGAACACCGCCAACAAAGTCACAACCACGAAACCCGCAAAGGTCGAGATGTCCGCTGCGACTATGATTTTTCGCCTGTCCAGCCTGTCGGCTAAGACCCCGCCGAACAACGACAGGAACAGCATGGGTAGCATCATGCCGGCCACGACCAACGCAACGAGGAACGGAGACCCCGTCAACTGCTCCATGAGCCAACCTCTGGTCAGCATCTGCATGGAGAAGGCGGTGAAAGTCAGGAAGCCGGCCGTCCAGTACATGCGGAACTGGCCAGACCTGATAACCCCGAGCGGGTGGTCTCTGCGAATGGCGCGGACGGGGCGCCTGGTCCGCGTCGCGGCGGCGGTAGTTGTGGTGGGTCTGGTTACGGTAGCCGTGTTGGAGTTCCTAAGGCGCAGGCGCTGTTCGCGGGTTCGCCGGGACCCCCCGGCGCCAGACCCGTCAACGCTTCATGCATTTAAGTATCCGCCTACGGATTCCGTAACTCAAGCGATTTTCTTATGGCTTTGGGCAATGATTTGAGCAACGCAAATTCACCCGTTCTCCCCGGAGCGCGCGCTATCGGAAAAAACACTGATCGGCGGCGGGTGCCTGAGGACGTTAGGGACCGTTTCCCATGCTCTAAACCCGCCGCACCTCCATCGCGCGTATAAAATCAAACGGTCGGGGCGTGGCGCAGCGGAAGCGCACCTGCTTTGGGAGCAGGGGGTCGTGGGTTCGATTCCCGCCGCCCCGACCAAACCCCTACCTGTTGACTTTCGGCGTCATGAGTGCCGATCGGCATATGGGCGTTGCAGTCTCCCTTGAGGGGGAACGAGTCGGCTGTTGCGTCGAGCGCGGCGAGGTTAGATGTCCAGGGTAGTTTCCCGGAACTTCTTGCCCAGTTCGACGAAAAACTCAAGCGATTCAGGATTGGACATCGCATCGCGGTTGATCACCCGCCCGGCGACTGCGCCCCTGATGATCCGTTTCACCGGCACCTCGAGTTTCTTGTCGTTCAGGGTTTTCGGGACCTCGGGTATGTCGAAAATTTGGTCCGGAGAGTGCCTTGGAGACAGGAGCCGCCGAAGTCTGGCCTTGATGCGGTCCTTCAACTCTTCGTCCAGCACGACGCCGTCGCTCAACCGCAGAAACAACAACAGTTGCCCCTGTTCATTCGGGAGGCCGGTATCGATGACGAGGCTGTCCAGCACTTCGTCCATCTCTTCGATGACCCTGTAGAACTCGCTCGTTCCCAACCGGACCCCACTCCTGTTCAGGGTGGAGTCGGAGCGGCCGTAGACCACGAAGGTCCCCCGCTCGGTCTTCTTGACCCAATCGCCGTGCCGCCACGCGCCGGGGAAGTCCTCGTAATAGCTTTCCCGGAGGCGTTCTCCGTCCGGATCGTTCCAGAAGAATAGGGGCATGGAGGGGAGGGGTTCTGTCAGGACCAGTTCACCCACCTCGTCCACCACGGGATTGCCGTCGGGATCGAACGCTTCCACCTTGCTGCCAAGGCACGCCGCCTGTATCTCGCCAGCGTGCACCGGCAACAACGGGACCGGGCCGATAAACCCCGTGCACACGTCTGTTCCGCCGCAAAACGAACCCACGTGAACATCCGACCCTATGTTGTCGTAAATCCACTGGAACCCCTCGGGCGACAGCGGCGCGGCCGTGGAACCCACACCCTTCACCCTGTGCAGATCGTATTCCCTGCCCGGCCGTATTCCCTCCTTCATGCACGCGTGGATAAAAGGCGCGCTGGTGCCGAAGTACGTCGACTTTGTCTCCTCGGCGAGTTCCCACAGGTTGCGCAGGTCCGGGTAGACCGGGTTGCCGTCGTACAGGACGACTGTCATTCCCAGCATCAGGCCGCTGATGTCGAAGTTCCACATCATCCACCCGGTGGTGCTGAACCACAGCAGCGTGTCGTCACTGCCGAGATTGAATTGCAACGACTGGCATTTGATGTGTTCGAGGATTACCCCGCCATGCCCGTGGACTATTGGCTTGGGCAGGCCGGTGGTACCGGATGAAAAGAGGACCCAGAGGGGATGGTCAAAGCCCACGGGTTCGAATTCGATCTCCGTGGCGTCCCGTTCCGCGTCGCGCCAGTACATGGCGTTTCGCAGGTCATCGAGGGACGGCTGTTCGTAGAGATACGGGACCATTACCAAATGCTCCACCGACGATATCTGACTCTGAATTTCCGCGGCCTGTTCAAGGCGCGGATAGTCCTTCCCGTTGAAGCGATAGCCGTCTGCGGCGAACAAGACCTTTGGGGCGATCTGCTGGAGTCGTTCCACAACGCTGCGGATACCGAACTCGGGGGCACAGGTAGCCCAAATAGCGCCGATGCTGGTCGCAGCCAGGCACGCGATGGCGGTCTCAGGGATGTTCGGCATGTACGCCGCGACCCGGTCGCCCTTGCGCACCCCCATCGCCCGCAATCCGGCTGCCATGCGTGCGACCTGATCGTGGACCTCCCGATATGTGAGGGTGCTGGTCGGACGTATCTCGGACTTGGAGATGAAAGCCGGATGATCGTCTCGCCGACGAAGAACGTGTTCCGCGTAGTTGAGCGCGGCCCCCGGGAACCATTCGGCGCCGGGCATGCGCGACTCAGTCAGGACACGCGAGTGCGGGCTGTGCGAAATGATCTGGAAGTAGTCCCAGATGGCGGCCCAAAAGCCTTCAAGATCGTCGACCGACCACTGCAATAGTTCGTCATATGTTTCGAACTGCAGGTCCTTTGTCTGCCCGAGCCACTCCATGAACTTTGCGACGCTTGAATTCGACCGGAGTTCCTCCGAGGGTTCCCAGAGCAAGGTCCCTTCTTCAACTGGCTGGCCTGTGCCGTCCTGATTCATACGCCCAAGTCCCTTCCATGAACGGGCCCGTCTAGGGGTATTAACGGGCGGACGCCATGTGTGTGTCGATCGGTCCATCGAATCGGCCTGTTTAAGTTGCGTGCAAGCGTGAACTACCCTGATGCGCCGTCTTCACCGAATCGTTCCATGATGAGAGCTGCGTGCTTTGCCCCAAGCAGGAAGTCTTCGATCGCGATGTTCTCATTCGGTGCGTGAATCTTATGGGAAGGGTGATCGACCCCGCTCGTTGAGATGGGGATTCCAAGCGTCACACCGAAGTCGTACCAGGGGCCCGTGCCGGGCATATTGGGCGCTATAACCGGCTTGCGGCCGTAAATCTCCTCTGCGGTCGCAGCAACCAGTTGTACCCACGGCGAATCGATGTCGGTTCGCGCCGGGTTGACCGCTCCCATCAGAACGATTTCGACGTCGGCAAATCCCTGGTCGTCAAGGTGCGCACGCAACTTTTCGAACACGTCGCGGGGCCGTTGATCGGGCACGAGTCGGAAGTCCATCTTGGCCGACGCCTCCGCTGGCAGTACTGTCTTCATACCTTGGCCGGTGTAACCCGACAACATTCCGGCAATGTTCGCGGTCGGGTTGAACAGCAGGTTGGACTTGAGGGCGTCTCCCTCCGCGTCTCCTACGAACGTGTCTGCGCCGAAAGTCACTTTCCAACTCGGACCTTCGTCGGGCAGGCTGGCCGTCGCCGCCTGTTCTTTGGGAGTGGCTGGTTTGATGGCGTCGTAGAACCCCGGCACCAGGATCCGCCCATCTGTGCTCCTGATCGCTGCCAGCGCATGGACCAGCCGCCACGGCGCCGACGGCAGGATCGCGGCAAAGGATGAGTGGGCGTCGCCGCTCAATTGACGGGCCCGCATGTCGATCGTCAGAACCCCCTTCAGTCCCTGGTACAGGAACGGATCGTTGTTGAGGTTGCGGCCTCCGCCCTCCCAAATACACGCGTCGGCTTTGAAGTCGTCACCGCGGTCCTTGATGACCGGCCGAAGGTTTCGACTGCCGATCTCCTCTTCGCCCTCAGCCAGAAACTTGATCTTGCACGGCAATTCGCCGCGAGTATCCCGGAACGCCTTGATGGCGGCGAGGCGCGCCACGATATTGCCCTTGTCGTCCGACATGCCGCGGCCGAACAGCCTGTCGCCGCGCCGTTCCGGTTCGAACGGGTCCGACTCCCACAGTTCCAGCGGCTCCGGCGGTTGCACGTCGTAGTGCGTGTAGAACAGCAGCGTCTTGTCGGACGCCCCGTCCGACGTTCCGAGCACCACAGGATTACCGTCGTTCGGCACCGGAATAATCTCTACATCCAGCCCGGCCGACTCAAACATCTGTTTGACCAGCCCCGGGGCCTTGTCGAACCCGATGCCCTGTGCCGAGATGCTAGGTTGCCGGACAAGGTCCATCAGCATCGCAATGTTCTCGTCTAGGTGGTCCTCGATGTGGGCGTATATGTCCTGCATGGGTCGCTCCCCGGAATATTGCTATTTTTGAAAGCACGCTTGATGGTAGCGTTTGCAAACACAGTGAATTATCAGGCAAGGCGCTCATGATTATCGACTCGCACGCACATATCTACTCCGAAGACCTGGAAACTTACCCGACCATTGAGGATCCACTCCGCCCTCCAGCCGGTACCGGAACCCCGGCGGGATTACAAGAGGCGATGGGCTCGTGTGGCGTGGACCGCGCGATGTTGGTCCAGACCACCACCTTCTACGAATGGGACAACACCTTTGTTCGCGACGTTGGCACGGCGTCGGATGACTGGGCTCGGTCGGTCGTCACGCTGAACCCCGAAGACCCGCACAGCCCCGATGTCTTATTCGCGCTGTACGAAAGAGCAAACGCGCGGGCGCTCAGGACCTATCCGGTCGGCCGTCAGGACTACGATCACCCGGGCAACCGGCGATTGATCGCCGCCGCCCGGGACCTGGGAATTACCGTGAATGCGCTGCTCAGTGAACTGCAGTCAGCCGACGGGTTGGCGAAAATCCTGGCCGATTTCCCGGACTGCAATTTCGTCCTCGATCACTGCCTCGCACTTGATATCGGGCCGCATTTCGATGCAAAACTGCAGCGCGTCATCGAACTGGCGTCTTTTCCCAACTTGCACGCCAAGCTCACGTTTCTCCCGACTGGAACGCGGGAGGATTTCCCGTTCCCAGACATGCACGGCGCGTGCCGGCGCATCATCGACGCATATGGGCCCGACCGGTGCGTTTGGGGGTCCGATTACCCCACGGAGTTGTGGTGTCCGAACGTGACGTACTTCCAGCACCTCGAACTATTCCAGCAACACTTGGACCTGTCCGAGTCGGAGCAGCAGGCCATCCTGGGCGGAACGCCTGAACGGCTGTGGTTCGCCTAACGCCGCCGCGGGTCTGGAGCCGTCGGGACTATTCCTCTACCGGGGTCCCTCCGGTCAGCAGACCGCCATCCACCGTGATCGTCTGCCCGTTGACGTAACTGCCCAGGTCTGAGGCCAGGAAAATGGCCGCCCCGGCGATGTCGCTCGGCAGACCTCCCCGCCTGCTGGGGATCTGGGGCAAGGCGTAGTCGGCATGCTGTCCGCGGGTCGGTTCTTCTTCGGGCGTCAACACGCGCGAGTCGATGTAGCCGGGCGCAATGCAGTTGGAGTTGATGCCGGAGCCGGCGAGATCTTGCGCCATGCTGAGGACCATGCGGTTGAGGCCCGCCTTGGCGATGCCGTAGATGGCGTCTTCGGGCCAGGAGCGAAGGCTGTGCACACTGCTGATCGAGATGATGCTGCCGCCGCTGCCCTGGGCGATCATCTCCCTGGCAGCCCGCTGCGAGCAGAACACGTATCCCTTGAGCGCGTTGCCTATTTGGAAATCCCACATTGCTTCTGTGATTTCAGTGAATGTCGCGTTTTCTCCCGACACTGCGTTGTTCACCAGCACGTCGATCCGCCCGTGTTCGGCGACAAATTCATCGAACATGCGCTCGCGATCGGCGGCGCTGCTGATGTCTGCGAGATGCCACGACGCCTTTCGCCCCATCTCCGTGATGCCCGCAATGGTCTTTTCGGCCTCGGAGTCTCGTTCAATATCGTTTATGCCAACGTCCGCGCCCTGGGCTGCGAACGCGGCAGCGATGCCCGCGCCTATACCTCGCCGCGAGCCGGTGATGAGCGCTTTCTTTCCGTCCAAGAGTCCCATGTCGTCTCTCCCGTTATTCTTGGTCGTCGACCGAGGCCAGACTACCGCCTGACGCAATCATTCCGCCGTCCACTAAAAGTGTTTCGCCGTTGACGTAGTTGCCCATGCCGGAGCACAGGAACACGACCGCACCGGCAATATCGCTCGGCACACCGCCGTGGCGCGCTGGAATTCGCCCCGCCAGGTGCGGCCGGTCCATCATGTCGTCCGGCGGCGGTTCCAGCCCGGAATCCGGCAGCCGATTGTCGATGTATCCGGGCGCAATGCAGTTTGCGCTAATGCCCGTGCCTGCCAGGTCCACGGCCAGTCCCTTCACCATCCGGCGCAGTCCGGCCTTGGCGACACCGTACGCGGTCCAGTCCGTGAACGCCCGAAATGCGTGGACGCTGGAAAGGCACACGATCCTCCCGCCGCCGCCCTGCCGGACCATCTCCCGTGCAGCTCGTTGGGCCGCGAAGAAGTAGCCCTTTAGCGACAGGTCCATCATCCGGTCCCAAAAATCCTCATCCGTGTCGAACAGCGGCCTGGACTGGGGTTGGAAGATGGCGTTATTGACCAGAATATCGATCCTGCCGTGCATGTCGAGAAAGGCGTCAATCATCGCGTCGATTTCGGGCAATCGGCTGACATCGGCGAGGTGAACGGACGCATCGCTCCCGCGTTCCCGCGCCAGCGCAGCGGTCTGGCGGGTGACTTCGTCGTCGACTATGTCATTCACGCCGACGTCTGCGCCCTCCGAGGCCAGTCGTACGGCGATGCCCCGTCCGATGCCCTTGCGGGCCCCCGTAACCAGCGCTTTCTTTCCGTCCAGCAATCCCATGTTCAGCCTTTGCGGTCAATTGCATGTGTTATTTGGCCTCAGCGCCGCATCCTATCAGGCTCGTCGCTGCCCACTGCCAAAGTTGCGGCATCAGTGGACGGCGAGTTGGTCTCTCGCCGCTTCTACAGCTTGATTTTTCGCTCCCTCGATGTCAGGCACGTCATATTCGCATGGCTCGCCTGCGAGAGCGGGGCGAGCGAACAGCAGGACAGCACGAACTACGCGGGCAGGCGTGGTCTTGTCTGCAACCGCCGCGTAGGCACCGATCTGGGTTCGGTATGGTTCGGCCATCTCCGCCAATGAGCGTCCCCCCACGGTGTCGGTCTTATAGTCGACTATCACCAGTTCGCCCGACGCCGATTCGAATATCAGGTCTATCACGCCTTCCAACGACTTCCCCTGTCCCACACCCGCGGCAACCGGTGTCTCCCGCCAGTACCGGCCAGACCTGACGGCCTCATTGACCACGCCCGAATCGAGGACCGCTTTCGCCAGGCTGGCCACCTCGTCGGCATGGTCTGCGACTCCGTGGGCCGCTGCCTGCTCGTTGGCAAGTTCGACGATCCCTTCACCTGATTCCAGGTCAATATCCTGCAATACGGCGTGGACGGCCGAGCCCAGACTGGTAGCAGCGCGACCCTTGCGCCACGGTTCCAGGCCGGATTCATCGGACGATTCTTTTTGCGGCGGCAGGGGCAGGTCGTGGGACTTGAGTGCGGTGGCAGATACCGACTGGGGCGCGCCCGACGCGGCAACAGCGGCCGAAATATCGGATGACCAGGTCTCCATGTCGGCGCTGCTTCCCCAGGGTTCAGCGACCGTCTGTCGGGCGGGCGTTACCGAACCGCCACGAGGCGCGTACTGCTCTTGCAGCCCGGAAGCGCCATCGGCGTATTCGGCAAGTTTTGCGGCAAGCGTGGATTTATCGCCGTCTTTTCGGTAAAGGCTCACGAAAAGATGGTCGCGGGCGCGGGTGGCCGCCACGTACATTAGCCGGACCGCTTCAGCCTCGCCAATCTGTTTCTTCTTTTCCTCGATGCCCTCGTACCCGCTGGTTTCGAATCTCGACCGACGGCTGCCCAGTCCGATCGCCACGCTGACCGGCGCCTCAGGATCGGTGTCAAACACAGTCTCACCCCGACGGTTAACTGGGCTTGAATTCAATCCCGTAATCACGACACCCGGGAATTCGAGACCCTTTGCGCCGTGGATTGTCATCACGCGAACCGCGTCGTTTCCGATGATCGAAGGAGCGCTCTCTATCATGCGTTCGCCCAGGGATTGGCGGGAGCGAAGCCAGTCCACGAACTCCCGCAGTGAATAACGGCCGGATCTTTGGACGGAACGGGCCATCTCAGATATAAGGTCGATTCGCCGGTGGCGTTGGCTCCATTCCTGACCGAGAGCGGCGAGTTCTCGCAACATGCGGTCTC
The DNA here is from genome assembly GCA_965219065.1 of Dehalococcoidia bacterium. Lineage (GTDB taxonomy): Bacteria > Chloroflexota > Dehalococcoidia > Lucifugimonadales > Lucifugimonadaceae. The sequence continues at coordinate 3,390,692 of OZ244715.1, read as the reverse complement.
TGACGAAGGTCTCGATCAACTCCGGAGTAGTCGCCCGATTCCGCAGCCGGTGATATCTGGCCAAATCGGCAAGGCATTCGCCCACATAAAGACCAGTCTCCGGGGCTGAATCACCATAATCGAAACCGTATCCGGACGCCGCCCAGTCCCACAGGTCGACGTCGCTGCACCCGAACGCTGGCGACCGAAGTGCCCCTACCACCGCCACCTGGTCGGTCGGATCGTCTATCGCAGACAGGCAGTTCAGCATGTCACGGAACTCCTGTGTCTCGAACAGTTGCGACTCGCCCTGCAGCACATACGGAATGCCGGCGTCTTGAAGGCTGCGTTCGAGGGACGACAGGGCCGTCCGACGCGGCATGAGAATGCAGAGGTCGCGGAACGAAGATGGACGGATAGTCCCATCCCCATCCCTCACAGAATGCAGGCCTGCGCCAAATTCAGCAGCCACCAGGGCTATCGCCTCGCCCTCTTCCTCTCGAACCTCATCGACTGACGCCGAGTCGTTTTCACCCCCAAGGATGCGAACACGATGTGGCTCTGCCAGGGAGTCGGGTTCAGAGGAATCGGAAAGCCCCGTCTCCAGCTTCACGTACGGGGCTTGAAATGGTTCGTCGCTGCCCATCCATTGACCGAAAACGTGATTAACCCACGAAAGGACAGTGTCGCGCGACCGAAAATTGGCGGTCAGACTCGCTTCGTCGATTTGGGCAGACTTGCGAAACTGCTCGGTCATCTGAATGTCGGCACGCCGAAACGCGTATATCGACTGCTTGGGGTCGCCAACCACAAAGAGGGCGCCCGGGGCGAATTGGCCTGCCGGGTCCCGCCTAGCGAGCAGTTGCACGATCTCGACTTGCAACGGGTCCGTGTCCTGGAACTCATCCACGAACAGACGGCGATAGCGGCCCTGGAAGTGCAGACGGGCTTCGGGGTCGTCCCGCAGCATGTCGCGGGCCCAAACGAGCAGATCGTGGAAACCCGCCTGTCCCGTTCGTCGTCTTACCTCAACTTGCTCCCGCACCATTCGCGCGACGGGTGACACCAGTCGCCCTATGACGGCCGTGCGAGTTTCGCGAAGCCACCGTTTGACCAGGTCGTGAAAGTCCGCGAGCTCTTCCCGAAGGGCCAGGAGGGCGTTCGCCCCATCGGCGCCAGGCCAGTTGTTTCTGTTGCCCAACCTGCTCGTTGAGACGGTTACGGATTCTTCGCTGGCCAGTAGGGCCTCGACAGCATCGGGACTGTTCGACACTTCAACCAAATTCGCTATGAGGGGCAACGTGTTTGCGGTCATGTGGACGAGCAGCTTGTCATCGGGAGCATCACAAAACTCGAGGAGACGGTCCCAGGTCTTTGCCATCGGCTTCAGGTCTCCGATGTCGATGGGCTGCGGTTCATGCCCCGGCGCAATCGTGTCCGGGTCAAGCAGATCGTAGTTTTTGTTCAGTTCCCAGGCGACCGTTTTGAGTTTTTCTATGGGGCCGACGAGCCCAAGTAGGGATGCCCTGCCTATAGCCGAAACGAATTGTTGGTCCTCGAGAGCACTTTCGAGCCACGAGTCCCACGCCCCGTCGAAATTCAGCCGGGCCTCGGAGTCATCCATCACGTCCAAAATTAGGGGAAGGCCGGCGTTGAGCGGCATTTCGGACAGCATGGACCTGGCAAATCCATGGATTGTCTGAATAGCCGCAAAATCAATGTCTCTGAGGGCGTCGCGCAGCCGGTCTCGCTCCTCCGGCGAAGGGTTGCCCCTGATCATCTCGCTCTCAAATCGAGACCGAATCCGCTGGATAAGTTCCGACGCGGCGTCTTCCGTAAACGTGATGGCGGCGATCTCACCGATCGCCGTATCCCCGGTTTTGACCGCGTGGAATAGTCGCTCGACCAGGACGCTCGTCTTGCCGGTGCCTGCGCCAGCCTCTACGAACAGGTTGAGGTCCAATCGGCCCGAAATCCTCTGCCGTTCATCCTGGTCGGAGACCGTCATTGGGAAAGACCCCGGTACGGCTGGACGCCGGGCGCACCGCGTTTCAGGTCCCACGCCTGTAGCCGGTCGGTTGGGCATACGGCGTCATAGGGGCACCACCGGCAGTTCTCCAACGTCGACTTACCGTCCCGTCGGCCAGGATGACCGCGGGGCGCCGGCGGAAAAACGCCGTTCTTGATCCCCCCTGCGATCACCGATACGACCTCGTCGAAACGTGCCGCTGAATCAGTCTGATCTGCGAGGTCGGGCTTCACCACGGTCCCGCCCCGCTCGAATACAAACCAGTAGGCGGCCTGGACGATAGGTTTGTCGGAGTCCGATTGAGACAGGGCCGCTGCCCGAGCGTACAACGGCAGCTGCAAGCCCAGTCCTTTCATGACCGGATCGTCTTTCAGGCCGCGATAGGTGCTCGAACCGCCGGTCTTGTAGTCAAACACGATTATTCGGTCACCGGCGGCTGACCTGTCGATGCGGTCAACCTTGCCTCTGAACAAGACCGGTTCACTGCTGTCAATCGAAATGGCTACGGTCGGCGCGTCCGAATGACGAAAGCCAAATTTAAACTCGGACTTGTACGGCGCCACACCCCACTTCGCAGTGATCTCTGACTCAGCGGTCAACCAACGTTCCAGCTTGCGCATAATTGAGTCGCGCTCGATGGTCAGCAACGCGGGATGCACAGCCGAACCGCCCCCTTCGAACTCGTCGAAGGCCGTGACCAACAAATCCCTGAGCAGGTCCAGTTGCTCCGCTCGGTCGTCGATTCGACGTGCATTTCGTTCCGAAACGAAATGCTCCAGGACGTGATGCACGATGGATCCCCGTTCGAGAGGTGTAATGCCCGGTTCGTCTTCAGGCCGTTCTGTAGGTTCCACCCCGGCAACGTATGCGAGGAAGTACTGATACGGACAGTTGGCCCAGGACTGGAACCGTGACGCTGAAACAATGCCGAGGTCGCCTAACCCTGGCTTGTCTGAAGGCAGTTTGCCGTCAAACGCTGTCCACTCGTTGGTAAGCCGTGAGTCTTCAAGTTTCAGTCCCGGGTTGACTGGATACGTGGGGTCGGTCGCGAGGAAATGATCGCCCCGCGCCTTGGACGCGCATCGCCACGAGTCTGCCGACTTCAACGCGTACTCATGCCGATCGCTGGGGAACGAAATCGCCCGGTGGGCCGGGGCCTCGTCTGGCAGTACGACCACGGGATTTTCCGAACTGCCCGATAGAAGATCGCCGGGCTGTAGCAATTCATTGCCGCGGACCTCCCGCGCCGCTTCCAGGAACCAGCGTGCCGGCCCGCTTGCCCGGCGTGCGCCTGCCTCACCGCGGGGCCAGTACAGATACTGCGTCCGGGCCGAATTGCGGGCGGTCAGGAAAGTCCAGCGTTCGAGCAGGGCCCTGTGTTGACGGTCCGGCATAGTTTCGCCGGTGGGGTCCAGTTTCACCTTTACCGGGTCGGGGAGCAGCGGGTCGTCACGATCGCGCCTGGGGTAGGAACCTTCGCTCATCCCCAGAATATGAACGACCTCGAACTGGCACCCTACCGCCATGTTCAATGGGACTACAAAAACACCGCGCCCGAGTTGCCGCAAATTGCCTTTCCTACGATCGAGTTCATCACGAACCAGCGTTGAAAAATGTTCGAGGTCCGTCGTGACGCCAGCAGGGATTTTCAACTTCTCGATCTCGTCGAGCAGGGCCTCAATTCGTTCGCCAACGGGGGTCGGCTCACCTGAATGCAGCAGATAAGCGTCCCACAGATCACGCAGCCAGCGAGCAAATGTTCCTAGGTCAGACGGTCCGGCCTCAGGCGCCCGGGCCGCCAGCCCTTCAGCAAACTCGAGCAGTTTCTGGGCATGGTCGGCCTGCGATCGGAGCGATGCTGCGCGGATTTCATGAAGTTCGTCGGACTCTGTAACGTTGTCTGCGTAAGCCCGCTGTCTACGCGAATACCGACTCAGCCGCGCCCTGAAGCCATCCAGTCCGGCGGTAACTGAGGCGCTCCGTGAAATGGCGTCCCAACGGGCTGACGGCACTTCTCGCTTGGTATCGGGAAATGCCACGGGCGCCGACGTTATCCACTTGGCAAATTCCTGCCTGGTCCAGCCGCCCTTTAGATGGGCTAGAAACAGGTCCAGTATCCCGGTGATGAATCGGCCCTCCGGCGAACTGGAGTCGGGAACGGGGTCCGGGCCTGTAACAGGCACGCCGGCGAATCCCAGGGCTTCTTCTACGCGATCACCGTATGAAGAGTCAGCGAACAGGATCGCCATCCGGTAAAACGGCGTGCCGTGCTCCTTGGCGCGTCGTACGACATCCCGGACCACGTGCCGCACTTCACTGGCCGGATCGGGCGCGCTGATGAGGTTTACGGTGCTTCCACCGTGCGGTCCATCGGGTGAGGAGGTTTCCGGATCGCGGTTCGGAACATCGACGGCAACGAGCCGGTCCACCTCCTCATCACCGGTCAGTGCGACAAGTATCGATGCGTCTGCGACGCGACTTAGCGCACGGTCGAGCGGGGCGAATTGCGCGGGTGCAACCTCGATCCGCAAAATGATCAGCTTGCCGAGTTTGGCAACTGGGTAGTTTCCACTTTCCAACTCACTCGCCGCGGCCCTCGCAACCTCTACCTGTTCGCGCCAGCTATGTCGTGATTCGCGGTACGTCTGGTATACATCCGCTACCTCCCGAACAAGTTCGCTTTCTTGTTGGAGCACCGGCACTGGATCTTGTTCGAGGATTTCGAGCTGGCGGAACGTCGAGCGTAGCGCGGCGTGTAGCGAGGGGTGGGTCCGGATCGGTCCGAGACGACTACCTGGGGGCGCAGACATGGCGGCCGAATAGACGAGCGCGGCGGCCTGCAACCGGGTCAGCGGTGGGCGGCCGATGTGCGACCCGCCAATCTTTTCGGCTAGATCGTCGAGCCGGGTCAGCTCTACGTTGAAATAGCCGCCCGGAGCGAGCCGCCTACGCAAGTAATAGCGGCTGTAGTTCGACGGGACGACCACGGTAATCAGGCCGAATGGGTCGTCGCGCCGATGAGCCTGGATCAACTCCTCGACGCGGGCAAAATAATCGGCGCCGGGGCGTACTGCCTCGACGCGGGCGTAGTTTTCGGTTTCCTGATTCATATGCGAATGCCGAAGTGGCCTTCACTTGCTTCCCGGATATAGGGTGTCCGGCTGCATCGTCAAAACTAATGTGACTCGCGCGGGAAATGGCGTCCAATGGTTGTCGGGCGGACGTGGAACGATGGCGCCCCCGGTGAGGATCGAACTCACGCACCCGGCTTCGGAGGCCGGTGCTCTGTCCACTGAGCTACGGAGGCGGTCACGCCAATTGTAGTTAAACCGGGCGCGGCCGGGTTTCCCTATGTCAGGGACGACTGGCCGTCTTTGATCTCTTGTGAGGAGCGGTCCGCCGAGTCGTCATTTTCTGCGGAACGCAGGCCGCTACCACCCCGAAAGGCGCGTATAAGCAAGAGTGGCGCCAGGACGGTCGTGACGACCGTCATGACGATGGACACCGCGAACACATCGCGGCCGATAACGCCGCTCGCCAGGCCGATGCCGGCCACGATGAGGGCAACTTCGCCCCGCGGCAACATCCCCAGCGCGACACGCCACGATCCGATCCGGTTAAAGCCAACGAACAACGCAGGGAGACCGGAGCCCGCAAGTTTGCTCACTACGGCGAACACGGATAGCACGGCCGCAAACGCCAAAGCCCTGCCCAGGGAGTGCTCCGAACCCTCGCCGCCAAAAGCGGTGAGGTCGACCTGCATGCCGATCACGACAAAGAAGGCCGGTACCACGAAATAGTTGATTTGCCGCATCGGCCTGGCGACGAGATGCTTTAGGTCGGTGCCCGAAAGGGCGAGACCGAGGGAGTAAGACCCGATGATCATGGCGAGGCCGAAATACACCTCGGCGATTCCGGCCGCAAGCAGTCCCATAGCCATGGCCACACCCAACACGGCGCCGGGGCTCTTGAACCAAAACGCAATATTCGAAATGTACTTCGAAAGCAGACTCCCAACTATCGTCAGGCCAAGCCAGAAGCCGACCGCCTTGGCGAATATGATGGCGATGCCGCCCGCCGATATCGACCCTTCCTGCCCAATTCCAACCACGATCGCCAAAATGATGATTCCAAGGACGTCGTCCACCACTGCGCCCGCAAGTACCGTTACCCCCTCCGGCGTGTCGAGCTTGCCGATGTCGGACAATACGCGCGCTGTGATGCCCACGGACGTCGCGGTCATGATCGCTCCCACGAACAGGGCGGGAAGGAGATCCTGCAGGGAGTCGAAACTGGCGAATCCCAGCCAAACGGTGGCGAAAAAGCCCAAGACGAACGGCACTATAACGCCGCCTGTCGCGACCACAGTAGCCGGACGGGCATAGCGAATGAACTGCTGCCGATCTGTTTCCAGGCCAGCCTCGAACAGGAGAATTACGGCCGCTATCTGGGCAAAGAAGAACAGTTCTGGCGCTACAGGCAACATTCCGGCGGCGGTTTCTTCGACCTCGAAAAGAGTTCCGATTCCGGGCAGCGTGATGAGACCGCCGAGGGCGAATGGGCTGATGGCGATACCGGCGCACAATTCACCAAGAACCGCGGGGACTTTGAAGACTCGCTCGGCGATTTCGCCGCCGATCTTTGCGGCGATAAGTATGATCGCCAGCAGGATGGCCAGCTCGGCGACTACTTCAAGCGGGCTATGGTGCACTAGCTCTTCTCAATTCACGAAAAGCCGCACACTATCAGTGCGCGACTCGTTTGATTGAACCGTCCCGGCTACGGTCGGTCCGGCAATGGTAAATTGTCGGGCTGTCACAGAGGTACAAGCACCTTGTCCGGCTTCCAGCCGCCGCGGGCCGGATCGCAGGACAGCAGAGCGATTATCTCGCCGCCGCGGCTGTAAGCACGCACCTGTTCGCCCTTGGCTGACGGTCCGAAACGCGACAGCGGGATCGGGCGGCCATTTTGGCACATCTCCTGCATCATTGGGTCGAGGACGACGGAACGCAGGTGGTACAGGGTCCAGTCGACTGGAAACAGGAAATTCTGCCATTCGTCTTTTTCCAGGGCCGTTTCCAACGCTCCAATCGTGACTGCTCCGGCCAGGTCGAACTTGCCTGCCCGGGTCCGTTGCAGCGCAGAAAGATGAGCGGCCCCCCCGAGGGCTTCCCCAAGGTCGTTTGCCAGGGATCTGGCATAGAATCCGTGCCCGCAGACCAGTTCCAGGTCAAATTCAGGCGGGGACCACCTCGTGATCTCAAGGTGCGCCACCTCCACTTGCCGGGACTTCCGTTCGACTTCCACACCGGCGCGCGCCAGCTTGTACAGACGTTGGCCATTGTGCTTGACGGCGCTGTACATCGGAGGGACCTGGGTGATAGTGCCGCGAAACGCGGGCAACACCTTGTCGACTGCGTCGCGGTCGGTCACCGACGGGTCTGACTCGGCCACCGTTTCACCTTCGGAATCGTAGGTGTCGGTGGCGGTTCCCAACGTCACCGTGAGGCGGTAGGCCTTCTTGCCCAAAAGGATCGAGTCTGCAAATCTCGTGGCCGGACCCAGGCACAGGGGCAGAACTCCGGTGGCGATGGGGTCGAGCGTCCCGCCATGGCCGATCTTCTTGACCCGGGTGAGGGACTTGACCTTCCGTACAACGTCAGTCGAGGTCCAGTCCGACTCCTTGTCGATGTTGAGGAACCCGCCGACAACGGTCTTGGTCGGCTGCGGGTGTCTGATCACAACGCCGCCTCCCCGACCGACCGGCGCAAATCTTCTTCCTTGACTTTGTCGATCAGCGCCAGGATTTCGGCGCCCTCTTCAAGCGTCGAATCTGCAAGGAATTCAAGCGCCGGGATCCTGCGCATTCGCACCCGTCTCTTCACAAGGTTCCTGAGCCTGCCCGAAGCGGACCTGAGCGCTTCCAGACTCGACCGCCTCACCTCTTCGTCTCCCATCACGCTTACGTAGACCCGGGCCTTTCCAAGGTCCGTTGCGCAGTCCACGCTGGTGATGGAGGTCAAGTACGCGAGGCGCGGATCGGCGACTTCCTCCGCTATGAGGCTGCCCAATTCCTTGCGCAACGTGAAGTTGACGCGTTCCATTCGCCTCGTCATGGCGATCGTAAAGCCCTGGCGGAATCCGGTGCTTAGCGCCTCAACACCTGGATCTCGTACGCCTCGAGGATGTCCTGCACCTCGAAGTCGTCGAAACCATCGAGGACGATGCCGCCTTCGAAGTTGGTGCCGAGTTCGCGCACGTTATCTCTCAGGTGCCGCATGGAGGCCACTCGGCCGGAGAAGAGTTCGTTCCCTGACCGCTTCACTCGTATGCGGGAATTGCGGCGAACCGTGCCGTCGATGATCCGCACACCAGCGATATTGTTCCGCCGGCCGAGAGGGAATACCTCCTGGATCAACGCGTGGCCTGTAACGACTTCCCTTTCTTCCGGTTCCACCAGACCGCTTACAGCGGCCTGGACGTCGTCGATAAGGTCATAGATGATGCGGTAGGACCGGATGCTCACGCCGCGGGCAGCGGCCAACTGCGTGGCGCCTGTGTCGAGTTCGGACTCAAATCCAACGACGATCGCGTCAGAGGCGGCGGCCAACATAACGTCCGATTCGGTTATGGCCCCGGCAGCGGCCAATACAACGTTGACCTGCACTTCTGGCGTAGAAAGCTGCTCGACTGCTCTGCGCACCGCGTCCACCGATCCCTGTGTCGACGCCTTTATTACTACCCCCAACTTCTTGAATTCGCCGCGGTGGACGCTCCGCATCACTTCTGCGAGAGTCGTTGACTGGCGGACTTCCCCGCGTCGCGCCGCTATCCTGCGGCGCGTCTCAACAAGCTGTCGAGCGGTTTTTTCGTCGGGGACTACCTCAAACTGATCCCCAATGGCGGGCAGGCCGTCGAGCCCCAGGACTTCGATAGGCGTGGAAGGACCTGCCTCATCAATATTTTCTCCGAACCCATCCACCATGTCGCGGACTCGGCCCCGCTGAACTCCGGCAACAACGTTGTCGCCCTTTCTGACGGTGCCGGATCGTACGACAATGGTAGACATCGGCCCTCGCGAACGGTCCATATGGGATTCGATTACTACACCAAGGCCGGCGCGTTCAGGGTTTGCCTGTAGTTCTGAAATTTCGGCAACCAGGACAAGCGCGTCAAGCAGATCGTCTACTCCATCCCCTTTGAGGGCTGATACCTGCACCGATACTATGTCGCCCCCGTATTCCTCTACGATGATGTTGTTATCGGCCAACGCCGCCCTCGTTCGGTCAAGGTCGGCGGCGTCCAGGTCGATCTTGTTGATGGCGACGACTATCGGCACGTCCGCCGCGCGGGCGTGGTCGATTGCCTCGCGGGTCTGCGGCATAACCCCATCGTCCGCGGCCACGACGAGCACCGCGATGTCGGTAACCTGTGCGCCGCTCGCCCGCATGGAGGTAAACGCTTCGTGGCCGGGCGTATCGATAAACGTGAGTAGGTTGTCTTCCTTGCGGACCTGGTAGGCGCCGACGGACTGGGTAATCCCACCGGCTTCGGAATCGACTACAGTCGTGCCGCGTATTGCGTCGAGCAATGTGGTCTTCCCGTGGTCGACGTGGCCTAGCACGGTAATTATCGGAGGCCTGACTTGAGCATTCTCGGCGGTCAACTCTTCATCAACGCCGACCTGTATCCCGGCGGTGCTTTCTTCCCTGTCTTTGGGCTTGAGCACCGGCACTTTGAATGATGCGGCTACGCGGGCGGCAGTTTCGAAATCGACCACCTCATTGACCGTCGCCATGACACCGGTTCGCATGAGGGACTTTATGGTGTCCACATTGCTTCGGTGCAATATGCTGGACAACTCCCCTACTGTCATCGTCGCCGGCAGTTCGACAGGTCCAACCTGTTCCTCTGGGCGCTCTGCAACGCGCGTGCTCGTTTCGACGGGCCCGCGCCGGCGGCCCGATCCTCGTTTAGCGGAGTTTGAGTGACGTCTTGCCATTTATGTGTTAGCGATCGTTCGCGAAGCCTCTCCCGGCTCGGCCGGGGGTTGATAGTTTTCGCGACCTGGAGCGAATGTGATTAGCCGCTCTCGCGCCGATTCCTTTAACTCAGTCTTCAATGCCTGAGACAGTTTACCCCGCGTCACTCCGCCTACCCAGCAGGCCGGTTCCGAACACAAATAGGCGCCGCGACCGTTCGCCTTGCCGGTGACATCGACCTGGACCACTCCGTCAGTGGTCCTCACGATGCGAATCAGTTCCCGTTTTGGCCGTTTTGTACGGCACACTACGCACGACCGGAGAGGAACATGCTTCCGCTTTATCACAGGGCGGCTCCCCCCAGTTTACGTGTTGCGGGTTGATTATGCCCGCCCGCGGCGGTCAGCGGCGGCGCCTTGCACGCCCCCCACCCCCGCGCCGTCTGCGGCCTTCGCCCTCTTCCCGGAAACCCGCAATATCCTCTGCGAACCTGATCACTCCCACACCCGCGTCTTCTTCCGGCGCAGAGAAGTCTGCCTGCCACAGGTCATCCGATGAGAAGTCGACGGTAACCTCTGCCGCTGCTGCTTCCTTCCGCTCGGCCTCTTCCCGCTCAAGGGCCGCAAGCTCTTCTTCAAGCGCCAGCAGGGCTAGTTCTTCTTCGTCCGCAGCGGCGGCTTCTTCAGCGGTCGCCACGTCAGGAATGTCCTCAACGTCCATGCTCTCCAGAACGATGGCTTCCTCGAAGGTTGGCGCCGCTTCCTCGAGTCCAACCGGTTCCATCACCGGCTCGACCTGCTGCTGTTCAACCTCGGCTGCGATGGCCTCTTCAACCGGCTGTTCCGCAACAACGAGTTCTTCCGCCGTGGCGGCAACTTCCACCAGTTCAGGCTCAGGCTCGGGCTCAGGCTCGGGTTCGGGCGCTGCTGCTGCAACGGCCGCAGCCGCGGCCTCCGCCTCCGCTGCGGCAGCCATAACAGCTTGCGTCGCGCCGCGAATGTCGATATGCCAACCGGTCAGCTTTGCCGCCAGTCGCGCATTCTGACCTTCTCGGCCAATTGCCAATGAGAGCACGCGATCGGGAACCACCACGACGGCCGAAACCTCGTCGTCATTTATTGATACGTGGTCGACATTGGCCGGGCTCAATGAATTGGCGATGAACCTGGTCAGGTCTCTGTCCCATTCGATGACGTCGATCTTTTCACCCAGAAGTTCGTTTACGACGTTCTGAATGCGGATTCCTCTGAGGCCCACACACGCGCCGACCGCGTCGACGCCCGCTTGCGTGGAGTGGACCGCGACTTTGCTTCGGGAGCCAGCTTCGCGTGCAATCGATTTGATCTCAATGATGCCGTTAAAAATTTCCGGCACTTCGACCTCGAACAGCCGCTTGAGCAGTTCTGGATGAGTTCGCGAGACAACGATTTCCGGTCCGCGGACCGTCCGAGCCACGTCCAGAATGTAAAACTTGAGTTGTTGGCCTGGACGATATCGCTCGAATTGGGCTTGTTCGCTGGGAGGCATGATCGCCTCAGCCCGGCCAAGATCTACCGTGATGTAACGGGGGTCAATGCGCTGGATCGTGCCTGTCAGCAACTCCCCGGCTTTGTCGACATACTCATCGAAAACAAGGTCGCGCTCGGCTTCCCGCAGGCGCTGCATGACGACCTGCTTGGCGGTTTGCGCGGCTATGCGCCCCGGGTTGTGATCGATGAAACCGGTCTCCAGGACATCGCCGAGCTGGGCGCCCAACTGGATTTTCTGGGCGTCGGCCACTGTGACCTCCGCCCCAGGCTCTTCAACTTGATCGACGACGTGAAGGACTGTCATGACAGTTACGTCGCCGTCGCTAGGGTCGACCTGGACTACTACATCCTGGCCGCCAGCCGCAGGATCTCTCTTGTACGCGGAGGCAAGAGCAGCTTCGATAGCCGAGACAACGACGGAATGGGGCAACTTTCGCTCGGCGGCAAGTTGAGTCACAGCCAGCAGGAGATCGCTTTTCATACGCCGCCTTTCCGGCCTCAACAGCCACTAAACTTATTGCGTTCCGGCTAACAAAAAAGTGGGCCAAGCCCACTTTTAAGCGCCCACTTCAACCTCCACCCGCAAACCGTTTGATTTTACCAACTCCGGTTACTTTGACGCAAACTTGAAACAGGCCGCAGGTTTCTTCAACGCGGCACATTTCCGTCTGACGTACATCGACATCTACAGATGCGCCGCCGACAGCAAGGGACTGAATTGTCCAAACCAATTGCCATCATCCTGGACTTCGATAAAACCCTGACCACGACCGATATCGGTGAATCGATCGTTGAACGCTTTGGATCTCCCGGCTGGGAGCACGGAATCGACCGATTCAGGTCCGGCGAGTACGGCATCCGGGAGATTTGGGAGTACGAAATATCCCATTTGAGCATCGAGCGTATCCCGGAAATGACCGCATACTCGCTCGAAATTGCCAAATTGCGATCCGGCCTGCCCGAGCTCCTCGAATACGCCGAGACCAGCGGGATGCCGGTCGAGGTGGCGTCGAATGGGATGGATTTCTACGTCCAGGCCATTCTGGCCGCCAACGGGATGGGCAACTTGCGGTCAGCCGCGCCCGGGATCGCCGAAGGGCCGGACGGCAGGCCGAAACTGACTTTCGCAGGCGATCACACGCAGTGCCCACGCACCGGTCTGTGCAAATGCGACCGTGTATGGGCTCACCGTCGGACCGGACGAAAGGTCATATACGTCGGAGACGGAATCTCCGACCTGTGCGTGGCTGAGCAGGCCGACGTCGTCTTCGCCCGCGACTCCCTCGCAAGGCACTGCGACAGGTCGGGCATACCTTTCACGCCGTTCGAGGACTTCTTTCAGGTGTTAGAAGCCCTCAGAACCGCGGGCGGTTGAGATAGAGCGCCCTCAGGCGCCCCGGAGTGCGTGCAGTATGTCGTCGGGCGCAGAGTCGAACGGTACAACCTCCGTGGACTTCCTTGCGCGCATTTTGATCTCTGTGCCGCCGGCCTTCGAACTTCGACGGCTGACGACGGCGCGAAGCGGCGGCCCGATCAGATCTGCGTCGTTAAACTTCACGCCGGGCGGTTCGTCGCGGTCGTCGTAGAGCACCTCGACACCCCTCTTGACAAGGGATTCGTACAGGTCATCGGCCTTCGCTGTGACCTCATCGTCCTCTCTGTTGATACCGGCGAGGTAGACCTCGTAAGGGGCGATGGCCCGCGGCAGAACCATGCCACGATCGTCATGATTTGCTTCAACTGCGGCGGCCAGTAGACGGCCAACGCCTATACCGTAGCAACCCATCAGGGTGTCCTTATGGTCCCCTCGTTCGTCGAGAAAATCCGCTCCGAGTTTCTGGCTGTAGACAGTGCCCAACTTGAAGATGTGCCCAACCTCTATGCCGCGTCGGGCCCTGAGCACGCCGTCGCACCTCGCGCAGGCGGATCCATCCTGTGCCTCGGCTATGTCTACCTTCAGATCGGCTGCGAAATCCCTCGGAAAGTTCACGTTGCGCAGGTGGTAGCCCTCCTTATTCGCTCCGGCCAGGAAGTTCGCGCCCAGTTCGATCGAGTCGTCCACTACAGATTTGACGTCCACCGAACCGACGGCGGATGCTGAACCGGCGACCAATCCTGCCGCCTCGACCTCCGGAGGCGTTGCCATCCTTACGTCGGCGCCGCCCAGCGCATTCCGTAACTTGGTCTCGTTGACCTCGTAGTCGCCCCGAATTGTGATCAGCGCCATTTCCCCATCGGCCACATAGAAGACCGCCTTGGCGGTGCGGGATCGCGTCACACCCTCGAATTCCGCCAGGTCTTCAATCGTCTTGACACCGGGAGTCTCGAACTCTTCAATGGCTCGCTGCTCTTCGGGATGATTTGCGGTCTTGCGGAACTCTGCCTTTTCGCCGTTTGCTGCGTATTCGCACCCGTCACAGACCAGGATTACGTCTTCGCCGCTTTCGGCAGGCAACACGAATTCTTTCGAGTCCTTTCCGCCGATCGGCCCCGAGTCCGCATCGACCATAATGGCATTAAGACCACAGCGGCTGAAGATGGCCCGGTAGGCGGCGGCCATCGACTCGTAACTCAGATCCAGGCCCTCCTGATCGGCGTCGAACGAGTAGGCGTCCTTCATCTCGAATTCGCGTACCCGCAACAGACCTCCGCGAGGCCGCGTCTCATCCCGAAATTTTGTCTGGATCTGGTAAAGCGTGAACGGCAGATCACGGTAGCTCAAGATCCCCGTTTTGGCCATGGTAGTGACGACCTCTTCGTGCGTCGGAGCGAGGACCATTTGACGTTGGCGGCGGTCCGTGAATTGGGCCAGCGGGGGTACGAACGTATCGGCCCGACCAGACCGTTCCCACACCTCTCGCGGTTGGACGACGGGCATATTCACCTCCTGCCCGCCGGCGGCGTCCATCTCTTCCTTGATAATTCGCTTGATCTTCTCGATAGACCTCCAGCCCAACGGCAGGTAACTGAATATCCCTGCCGACACCTGCTGGATGAAGCTGGCGCGCACCAGCAACCGATGACTGACGGTTTCCGCGTCGGCCGGCGCCTCGCGCAGGGTCTTCGCGAACAGGTGGGAAAACCTCATTCAATCTCTCCGCCCGGAACTTTAACTGCTGCCATATCCGGGATGGTGTCGCGTTTCACGGTCAAGGAGCCGTCGGCGTAGACGCTAGACGCACCGGCAGCCGTTCCGGTCCGTTCTTCCTACCCCTACCCCGACTTCGCGCCGTCCGCGTAGTGGGTAATTACATAGTCTTCGACCATTGTGACGAAATCGCTCGCAATGGTGTCACCCTGAAGGAACCCAGTCCTTTGTCCATCGACAAATACGGGCGCCCTGGGGGATTCTCCCGTCCCGGGCAACGAGATACCGATATTGGCTGCCCTGGACTCTCCCGGTCCGTTGACGACGCAGCCCATCACCGCGACCTTCAATTCGGCAACTTCGGGGAACTCATGCTTCCAGACCTCCATCTTGTCGTCGAGGTGCACCTGGATATCCTGCGCGAGCTCCCTGAATAGCGTAGATGTCGTACGGCCACAGCCTGGACAGGCGGTGACGGCAGGCCGGAACGACCGAAGGCCCAACGCCTGAAGAATTTCCTGGCACAGCCTGACCTCGCGTGTGCGGTCACCCCCGGGCTCGGGTGTAAGGCTGCTCCTGATGGTGTCGCCGATACCCTCCTCCAGCAAGATCGATAGCGCCGCGGTCGTGGCCACCACTCCCTTCGTGCCCATTCCCGCTTCAGTTAGCCCCAGGTGCAGAGCTGTGTCGGTCTTTTCCGCAAGTTCGCGGTAGGCTGAGACCATCTGGCCCAGGCGGGAGACCTTGCACGAGATAATTATGCGGTCCTCGCCAAGACCGAGACCGACGGCCTCATCGCGGCTTCTCAGCGCGCTCTCGACGAGGGCTTCCTTCTCGATCTCGTCCCCGTCAAGCGGTTCTGCCCGTCTCGAGTTGGCGTCCATCTTTTCGACAAGCAGTTCCTGGTCGAGGCTCCCTGCGTTCACGCCTATTCGCACGGGCTTACCAAGGTCCCGGGCGACCTGGATAAACGAGGTGAAATTCTCATCGCGCCGGTTACCGCGCCCCACGTTGCCCGGGTTGATCCGGAACTTTGCAAGGGTGGACGCACAGTCGGGATGGTCTTTCAGCAGACGATGACCGATGAAGTGAAAGTCGCCAATTAGCGGTACAAAGTAGCCATCGCCTTCGAGACGCGACCTGATCTCAGGCACGGCACGGGCGGCGGCATCGTTATTGACCGTTATTCGAACAAGCTCGCTGCCGGCATCGGCCAGTAACTTCGTCTGCGCCACCGTGGCGGCCACATCGGCGGTGTCGGTGTCGGTCATCGACTGGACGACGACTGGCGCCCCTCCGCCGATCTTCACCCCGTCAACGTCTACATGTATAGTCTGGCGTCTCGATTTCACTCGCCTGAACTTCTCCTGCTGCCCGATGCCTTGAAACCGCAACGATTTTACATTGCTCCATTATGAAATTATGAACGAACGTAGCCGGAGCGCGCCGTTATCGCCGACTAAGTTGATCAGTTAAAGAATCTTTCGCCGCGCACGATCCTGGCTATGTCCTGTGCGGATATAAGGGCGATGACACCTATCAGGAGAGCGAAACCGATCAGGTGCACCAGGCCTTCCCGCCTCGGCGAAATACGCTTGCCCCGTCGCAGAAGTTCGACAACTACAAAGAAGATCCGGCCGCCGTCAAGGGCCGGTATCGGCAGAATATTAATGACCGCCAGGCTGAAACTGAGTGCCCCCGCCAGGCTGGCGAGAACGGCGATCTTGGCGCCCAGACTGGCATCCGCTGTCGCTACTTCGCCACCGACCTGGCCGATACCGACCGGGCCGACCGTCGATGGCCCGCTGAACTGAGGATTGGTGCTCCCAATAATCATGCCGGTAATGGCGTTCTTCGTGAGGATGATGACCTCGTACGCGCCCTGTAATCCGCGCGGGATTGCCTCCCATGGCGGCAACGATCGGCTCTCGGTCCGTTGGTCGACCATGCCTATCTGGACTCCGACGGCGCCCTCCTGGACAAATGTGTCAGTACCCAGGTCGAAGTCGTACCGTCGCGCGTCGGCGAGGGATATCTCGGTACGGGGGTCACTGACGGTGGGCGTGACTTGCAGCACGTCGCCAAGTTGAATGTCTGGGTGGATTTCTCTTGCGTCCGCAAGCGAAATCTCACCGGTGCGATCCGTGGCCCCAGCTACCACCTGGACCGTGTTCCGAAGCCCGGCCAGTGGGTTGTATAGACGAGCTTCCCGAAGCGACATCTGGGTTTCGGGGTCCGTAACATCCTCGACGATCTCGCGGCGCGGAGGACGCCAGCGTGGGACGACTTTTATGGTTTCGATTTCGCCGGTGTACTGATATTGGGGCCCGGCGGTTTGAGGAAACGGGTCGGGAATACCCCGCTGGACTACCCAGGTGCTCACCGCGCCCAATTTGAGCGTCACCGCCTGCTGCAAGTCGCCGACCTGGTCGATTGTCCTACCGTCGACCTTCACCACCTTGTCGCCGTCCCTGATTCCGGCAGCCTCGGCTGGCGAACCCGGCATCACCCTGGTAATGATCACGTCTCCGGCGAGTTGTTCTTGCGGTATGAGTAAGACGACGGGAAATATCAGGAACGGCAAGACGGCGTTCACCGCCGCACCCGCCCCCATAACGCTGATTCGCTGCCACGGTCCTTTTGAGGCCAGGCTGCCGTCGCCAGCCGGGTCTTCTTCACCGACCATGCGCACGAACCCGCCGATGGGCAGCCAGTTGATCGACCAAAGCATGTCGGCGATCACGATTTCGCCGGCCGACACCTCTTTCACCTTGCCGATGATCAACTGCGCTCCCTCGGCGCGTGCCGAATCATCGGACTTCCGCACAGGTCTGATCGTGTGCGCAAATGCCGCGCCGTCGGAGTTTCGGACATACAGGGCGGTAACGAGATCGCCCTTCTGGGCGTGAGCACGTTGATCTTCGAATTTGTACCGCGTGTCGGGACTCAGGCGGACGATCGTCCTGCCGGTCCATCGGATCGCGGCTGCCCTGGGCGGGAAACCGACGCCAAACTCGAGCGTCTTCACGCCCATGCGGCGCGCCATGATGAGGTGACCCAGCTCATGCAGAATGATGAGCGGACCAAGAATCAGAACGAATGTGAGAAATCCGTATAAGACGGTAGCGGGCATACTTTTATTCTACGATTCCCCGCCGGAAATCGACTCCCTCAAGTAGTCTGGGCTTTTATCGGACCACCCGTCAGGCGAGGCCTAGAGCGTACGAGTTGGTCCACGTGGCGACTTCGATGAGATCGTCTATCGTCGGCGCGGATGCCGACGAGTGGGCAGCCACCGCCCTGTCCACGACGTCAGGAATGTCGATAAATCTGATTTTCCCACTCAGGAATAGCTCCACGGCCGCATCATCGGCCCCAGCCAGCGCGGCCGGCCATGTTCCGCCCCGCTGACCGTATTCCAACGCCAGTTCAAAGCACGGATACAGCGTTGGGTCCATCTTCTCGAACGTGAGCGTCCCCGCCGCTGCGGGGTCGAATCTGGGTATCGAGCCGTTCGATTTTCGATTGGGATAGAACATGGCGTACTGGATCGGCAGGCGCATGTCGTGCGGACCGAGCTGGGCCTTGACGCTGCCGTCCTCGAATTCGACCATCGAGTGCACGATGCTCTGCCGGTGTATGACCGCCTCGATTTTTTCGAACGGAACATCGAACAGCCAGCGCGCTTCGATAACCTCGAACGCCTTGTTCATCAACGTTGCCGAGTCGATCGTTATCTTGGCGCCCATTTCCCACGTGGGATGTTTTAACGCCTCAGTAGGAGTTACGTCGGCCAGATCACTCCAGGTCCTGTCCCTGAATGCGCCGCCTGAGGCAGTAATGAACAGCTTTCTGACGGGTGAATCTTCGCCCTGTATGCACTGCCAGATGGCCGAGGGTTCACTGTCCACGGGCAGGATTTCGCCACCATTTTCCCGCGCCGCGCGTAATAGCAACTCGCCCGCCATCACAACCGGTTCCTTGTTGGCTAGAGCCAGCCGTTTTCCCGCCCTGAGCGCGGCGAGAGCTGGGCCCATTCCCGCGCAGCCAGAGGTGGCGCCGACTATCAAATCGACTCCAGGGTCGGACACTATCTCGGAGGGATCGGCCAGTCTTGCGCCGTTGAAAGTACCTTGGGCGCCTGTCGAGTGGTAGAAGCGCGGGCGGAACTCGTCGATCTGGTCCTGGAGCAGTTTCAGGTTGTTTCCGGCGCACAACCCGACCAGTTCGAACTCGCCCGGAAAACTACGCACCACATCCAGTGTCTGGCATCCGATCGAACCGGTGGAGCCAAGAATCACGAGTCTGGTCATACCGATGCCCATAACGCGGCCAAGTATACGACCGCAAAATTCGGAGCGAGGGAGTCGATCCGGTCGAGGATTCCGCCATGGCCCGGGATCAGATTGCCGGATTCCTTTACATCCGCCCGCCGCTTTAGCCACGATTCCAGCAAGTCTCCGGCCGCCCCAGCGGCGCCCATCCCCACGCCCAGTAAGGCGCCGGCCCAGACCATCAGACCAGGGTCGAAAATCGCAACGAGAGCTGCGACCGCGCCTGCGCTTGCCAGCATCCCGCCTGCCAGGCCTTCAAACGACTTGGCCGGGCTGATTCGAGGCGCAATCTTGTGACGGCCGAACAGGGTCCCTACCGCGTAAGCCCCTGTATCGGCGGCAAAGGTGCCCAAAACGGCAATGAGCACCCACTCCCGCCCATTTTCAATTCTGACCAGGGCCGGAGCGTGGGCGAGCAAAACTCCGAAATAGACCGCCGCCAGCAACCCGATCCGCGCCAGGGGCGAGACCCGTGGATAGGTAGTGACAGCAAACAGGACCGCGAGTCCCGCAAGAACTGCCGACGCGACGATTACGCTGTCCTGAACCTGGTCTCCAATAGGGCTGAAGAACGCAAATACAACGGTGGCGGCAACCAGCAATGGCGGAATGGCCATCGACGCCGCACGTGAAAAACCGGTTTGTCGACCGAGCGCTGCAAGTTCATACCCGGCAACTATCGCCGCAGCCAGGACGATGCCGGCCACTCCGGGCAACCCGCCAAAAATGGCGAGAAGGACGACAGGCACGCCGATCGCGGCCGTCAATAATCTGCGGCGCAAGTTGTGCGAGGCGCCGTTGGTGGGTTGGGAACCGCTTTGCTGAGTACCCAGCGCTTATCTCACGCGGCCGAAACGGCGTTCCCGCCTGGCAAATTCATCGAGCGCTGCATCGATGCGCGACTCTTTGAAGTCAGGCCAATTGACAGGAGCAGAGTAGAACTCGGCATACGCCGATTGCCACAACAGGAAATTGCTGATCCGAAACTCGCTCCCCGTACGGATTACCAAGTCAGGGTCGGGCAATCCGTGAGTAAATAGCCGGCTGGCAAACGAGTCCTCGGTGATCTCATCCGGCGGCAGGGCATCTTCGACAATCTTGCGAGTCGCATTGACGATCTCGGCGCGACCGCCGTAGTCAAACGCCACACACAATGTCAGGCCGGTGTTGTTCCGGGTTAACTCTATTGCGTCCCGGATAGCCCCCTGCAAGCCGCACGGCAACCGGTCCATCCTTCCGGCGTGCATCACACGTACATTGTTTCGGTGAAGGGCTTTCGTTTCCTCGCCCACCACGTCCCGCGCCAGGTCGAGAATGCCTGCTACCTCTTCCCCCGGCCGGTCCCAGTTTTCGGTCGAAAACGCGAACAGCGTAATGTACTCGACTCCGGCCCGTCCGATGTGATTTACCACGCCCCTGATATTTTCGTATCCGGCCCTGTGCCCTTCAGTCCTGGGCAGATTGTGTTCCTCGGCCCATCTGCCGTTGCCGTCCATAATGATGGCTACGTGAAGGGGCACTCGGCGTTCCGGTGAAGCGCCGGTCCGCACGGTGGCGCCTTTCTTGTCGTCGGTCGCGGGGGTAGTCATGGATTCGAAGGCCCGATGCGGTACGCCAGGTGCGCCTATACCTGCATCACCTCTTTTTCTTTGCTGCTCGAAGCCGCATCCACCATTTTGATGGCGTCGTCCGTTACCTTTTGAAGATCATCCTGCGCCCTGCGCGCCAGGTCCTGTGACACCTCTCCGCCTCGTTCCATATTGCGGATGCGGCCCTGCACATCGCGCCGTACATTTCTGATCGCCACCTTCGCCTCTTCCGCACGGCGATTCACCATCTTGACAATGTCCCTGCGGCGTTCTTCGGTTAGAGGGGGCACGACGATGCGGATGAGGTCTCCGTCAACGCTCGGCTGGAGGCCGATGTCGGCCATTTGTATCGCCCTGACCACAGACCGCACCGAACTCCTGTCCCAGGGCTGAATAACGAGAAGCCGCGCGTCGCCGACGTTTATCTGGGCAATCTGGTTTAACGGCATCTCGGTACCGTGGTAGTCGACCCTGACGTTGTCGACGAGGCCGGTGCTGGCCCGGCCTGTTCTAACACCGGCCATGTCCTTGTCGTAGGCATTGACGGCGCCATCCATGCGCCTTCGGCCGTCTTCGAGTGATTCCTGCGTCATAACGATTGCTCCTGTGGCAACTGCCAGACCGCGCAGCGCGGCGGAAGTTAACCCTGTAAGGCAGGCGAAGGCGTCTGCCTGAATTCAGACTCCGATATGAGCGTGCCAACCATTTGCCCCGACAATACTTTCGCCAGAGCGCCCTCATGGAACAAATTAAACGCCACGATTGGTAAGGAATTATCCATGCCCAACGACAACGCGGTGCTGTCCAACGCTTGCAACCGGAGCCGCAAGGCCTCGTGGGGCGTCAGGTGGTCGAATTTCACAGCTTCTGGGTAGATGTTGGGATCGGCGTCGTACACGCCATCGACGTTGTTCTTGGCCATCAGCAACGCCGCGGCGCCGGTTTCCAGCGCGCGAAGCGCAGCGGCCGTGTCCGTCGACATGTATGGGTTGCCCGTTCCGCCGGCGAACACAACAACCCGGCCCTTGTCCATGTGCCGGATCGCGCGGCGGCGAATGTATGGTTCTGCGACCGACGGCATGGCGATGGCCGACTGCGTGCGGACTTCGATACCGACGCGTTCCAGGGCATCCTGCAGGGCGAGAGCATTGATGATCGTTGCCAACATGCCTGCGGAATCAGCGGTCGACCGGTCCATGCCGGCTGCCTCATATTCCGCTCCTCGCCAGATGTTGCCCCCGCCCACGACCAGGCCGATTTGCACACCTGCCAAGCTGGCGTCTGCTACTTCCGACGCAACATACGAAACCGTGCCGGGGTCGATTCCGAATTCGCGGGGCCCCTTGAGCGACTCTCCGCTCAGTTTAAGGACGACTCGTGAGTAAACAGGCAGTTCCAGGGGGCACTTCCTAGTCGCCCAACTCGAAACGGGCGATACGCCGGATACGAACGTTTTCTCCAACCCTGGCGATCATCTCCGTTACCAGTTCGCTAACGGTCTTGCCGGGGTCCTTGATGTACTGCTGCTCGGTTAGCACCTCTTCGGTCGGCACGTCGCCCGCGTCTTCCGGGACCACGTCTCTGTCGATGTGGATCGGTGACATCGCGGCGACCTGCATAGCGAGGTCTCTGGCCAATTCGGTGAATTCCGGCGTGCGGGCCACAAAGTCCGTTTCGCAGTTCAGTTCCACCATGGCGCCGATCCGGTTGCCTGTGTGGACATAAGACTGAATGACGCCTTCCGACGTTTCCCTGCCGCCTTTTTTCATGGCCGTCGCGAGGCCTTTTTCAGCCAATGCCTTTTCGGCTTCTTCCATTACGCCGCCTGCAGCGTCAAGGGCGCGTTTGGTGTCCATGATTCCGGCGCCGGTCCGGTCCCGGAGCTCTTTGACCATTGTTGTGGTGACTTTCAATTGTTCCTCTTGATTCCGTGTTGATTCCGTGAATTGTCAGATGGTCCGGAGCGCTGTCAAACGATCTGTGGCGGTCGTATATGGCCGTGAGCGGGTTTTTGCCGCCGTAACCTTTAACTCCTGCCTCTAATTCCTGCCTCGGCTGACGATTTCAGTCAGATGATCGAAGCGCAACATTGAATCTCCGGTTTCCGAGCCCCGGAGCAGGGCTCTCCCCGGCAATCTTTTTCTGTTACGCGCCGGCTGTCTCAGGGGTTTGTTCCTGCGGGACAGGTTCTCGCACCGGTTTTTGTACTGGAGGTTCGGCAGATTCGGCAGAAGCCACAACGTTCGCTTCTTCCTGAGCCGCCGCGGCGACGCGTGCTGCCGCCTCGGCCTGCGCCTGCGCTCTCGCGGCTTCTTCCTGAGCCTCCAACTCCGCCTCTTCCGCCAACCGTTCCTGGGCGACTTTGATCGCCAACTCCCGGCCCGTGGAGATTGCCGTCGCGATCTCGGCCGTTATCAGTCTGATTGAGCGCACACCGTCGTCGTTGCCCGGTATGGGGTATTGCACGTGTGCCGGGTCGCAGTTCGTGTCGACTATCGCGACGACCGGTATGCCCAGGCGATTGGCCTCGGCAACTGCGATTTTTTCCTTGATTACGTCTACGACGTAGATGGCGGCCGGCAAGCGCACCATCTCTTTGATGCCGCCAAAGAATTTGTTAAGCCGGACCACCTCGTGTTCGATTCGAAGGGTCTCGCGCTTTGTCGTAGTCGGCAATTCACCCTTGGCTATGGCTTCCTCAAGGTATACGAGCCGTTCGATGCGGGCCTGTATGGTCTGAAAATTGGTAAGCATCCCGCCGAGCCATCGCTGGTTGATGTACATGGAACCGACTCGTGTCGCTTCCTCCGCGATGGTGGCCTGCGCCGGTTTTTTGGTTCCGACCAACAGGATGTCGCCGCCCTTGCCCGACACCTCTTGCATGAACTCTTTCGCCGTGTTGAGACATTCAAGGGTCTTTGACAGGTCAATGATGTGCGCGCCGTTGCGCTTGGTGAATATGTAGGGCTCCATACGCGGGTGCCACCGCTTGGTTGGATGGCCAAAGTGCACACTCGCAGTGAATAGCGCCCGCAGGTCTATCGGGCCATTCGCCGGCTCGGCAGGCGATGGGGTGGTGGGGACGGGTTCCGCTTCCACTATGTCCGGGGTCGTCAATTGTCTCCTTCGTACAGCCGTTTCGCGCGCCACTGCGGTTTTCGCCGCACCCTCTGTCGCGAAACGAGCGCGGGCAAAACACCCGCGCCGAAATTCTCAGCGGTTAAAACACGTCTCAGGATACCACAGGCCCCGTCGCAAATCGGACGTCTTCCCGACTACTCACATACGTCCGGAGGGCTAGTTGAGCCACCCCCGATCGGTGGCAACCGCTACGGCGTGCGCCCTGTTGCGAGCGCCGGTCTTGGTGAGAATCCCGGTTACGTAGTTCTTGACCGTTTGTACGCTCAGCCTCAATTCGCCGGCAATAACCGGGCTTGATAGACCCTTGGCGATTCCGGTAATGATCTGCCGTTCTCGCTCCGAAAACGGGTTCGCCCCCGCTGTCGGATTGGTTCCCTTGGCCACCCTCCCGATTTGTCTTAGTTTGGCAACGAGGAGTTTGGAGGCTTTCTTGCTTCTGCCTATGTCACCCAACAACATGCACTCTCCGCCGGCCACTCTGATCAGCACGTCTTCGAGCGTCTTACGGTCGACGTCCTGAGGCACGCACGCGGAGACGCCTTTATGAAGTGCGTCCAGCAGTGATTCTTCACCGACAACCTGCCCGATGATAACCCCCGGGGCGACGGACTCATTGCCTCGCCCTTTGGCGGACAGGGTCGAGGCAACGTCGCCGAAGACTGTAACGTCGGCTTCGAAACTGTACGCGTTCGCTCCAGTGACCACGGATAACTTGGGACTTCGCGCCAGGACTTTGGTAACGGCCTGCCGCCTCGCGCGGTCTCTTATCGCCACATGGACGCGGACGCGGCCAACCGACCCGGATCCGAGCGCGTCGAAGAATGTAAGTTGATTTGCCGTGTTTGCGCGGTTCAACGTCTCGTCACAAGGATGGTCCGTCCATACCGGGATGAGTCCTGCTATCGTCTATAACTATCCCGGGCAGGCGGCTGGGCCAAGTACCTCGCCGGTCGAGCGAAAGAGGTGACTGCTTACACAAGCGCTTGCGGCCATGATTCGGTTGTGCGTACATGCTATTGAGTGCCCGACTCCGGGTCCAAGCGATTCGGATACGGATTTTGAAGACCGGCGAACACTCGGGAGTTGGCCGCATCTGTACTCCTCATCGCCGCATCTGATTTAACGAGGGGCCCGTATACAAAAATAGTTGGTTCCCAGCCCGACTGGGTAGTTCGGCGCATACGACCGGTACTACGGGATTGTTTTGAATCAGGGGGGATTCGAAAGTGATAAGCCAGGCCGACGGCGGTAGTCCAATAACGATTCGCTCTTCAGCCATGCCAATTGCGGCGGCGGCGACGGCGATCATCGCTGCTTTGGTTGCGGGATTTGCCGTAGGCCCGGGGGCCAACACAACGGTTGGCCAGATCTTAAGTGCTTCTGGGAACTCGTCCACTCTCGTCTCCGGCATCGGAGATTGGCTGCCACTTGGTTTCGCGTTTGCCGCGGGCATGGTCGCAACAGTCAACCCATGCGGATTTGTGATGCTTCCCGCCTACCTGACGATGTACGTCTCGGACGCAGAGGTCTCTGCGAACGTAGGGTTCAGCCAACGCTTGGCCAAGAGTTTGTACGTCAGCGCAGCGTTGGGCCTCGGATTCGTGCTCTTGTTCGGGGTGGTCGGGCTGGCGATCTCGGCCGGAGCAACATCATTGGCGAAAGTGTTTCCGTGGATCGGCTTCTCACTGGGGTTTGTCATGGCCGGGCTCGGCGCGTACCTCTTTGCCGGCGGCAAGATCTACACAGGCGCAGCATCCCAACTGGCAAGCCGAATAGGCGATCCGAGGGACTCGTCGCTGAAGGGGTACTTCCTGTTCGGAATAAGTTACGCCGTCGCGTCGCTCAGTTGCACCCTCCCTATATTTCTTGCCCTCGTCTCCTCGTCCCTGTCCCAGGACGGATTCCTCCACGCAGCAGGCCAGTTCCTTGCATATGCACTGGGCATGACCTTTGTGATTACCATTCTCACGATCGCCATAGGCGTGTTCAAAGGCGCGTTGACAGCTCAGCTCAGGCGCGTCATGCCGTACGTGAACCCGATCTCCGCCGGCATTTTGATCGTCGTGGGTGGGTACATGGTCTTCTACTGGCTGACAGAAGGCGAACTGGCTTCCAGTTTCGGGCTGTAAATGCTTCTGTCAGCGACATAGACGAAGCGGACTGGCCCTTCGGGAAGTGACTACGAGTCGGATATGTCAGAGTCCGGGACACAGCCTCAAGGTGCCCAGTCCAAGAACAATCAAGTGTCCCCAGGCTCGTTGATAGACCTAATGACGAGGGGCGCGCCCGCCTTTTCGGCAACGCTCGTCGGAGGGGCTCTGGCGTTGGTGGTCGGTTTGCCGCTCACCTCGCCTGACGACCTGCTGGGCAACACTGCCAGCGTCGCCGTCTTGTCAAATGCTGCTGCGGTGGTCTTTGGCCTCATTTGGGCGAACACGCCAAGCGGCGAGGCGCGGCGGATTCGGGCCTATACGACGGTGTGCATCGGCTTGTACGGCCTGACCGTAGTGATTGCGCTGTTGCTCGAATCGATCGGCGAAATCTCAAATACGGTGTCGTACGTCGTGCCGATCGCGTCGGTAATCTTTGTCTCGACTGCTATCTTCACCCCGGTAGTCGACAGGTTCGTAGGCAGGGCAGCTTCGTTGTACTTGGGACTGTCGCTGTCGATCGCCACAATTTCGGCGGGCATAGTGATGGCGTACTACCAGGTAGGCTTCACCGAGCCGCCGAGCCTCTCGCTGCCACCGCCTGCATGAACCGTGTAGCCGATTCGCCGCTCATTCAGGCACCGGCCTGAGCACGGCTGCCAAACAGTGGTTTCCAGTCGCCAAGACCTGACGCCAAATACACTGCCCGAAGACCCACCCACAACAAGGATCCATGTTAAATGCCAAACCCCTACTCCACACCCGCCGGGCGCTCCCACAAATTGACATTCCTCAGCTTGGCGGCATCGATCCTACTGGCAGTGCTGGTCCTGTCGTGCGGCGCGACAGAAGAATCGACCGCGCCGGCGGCGAGTACCTCAGACAAACCGGCGCCAACGGCAACAACGCCCTCGACCGAGGCGCCTGCGACAAAGGCGCCCGATGCGACGCGTGCGCCGGACCCGACGAAGGCCCCGGACCCAACGCAGGCGCCGACGGCAACGACGGCCCCCGACCCAACCCCGGCGCCCGAAGCGACTGAAGCCCCGGACGAGGCACAGGAGCCTGCCCGCGTGTTCGAGATCGTCGAAGGGTCCCAGGCGTTGTTCAAGGTCGACGAAACGCTTCGGGGAGTTGACGTAGTGGTCGCGTTAGAGACCGAAGAAATCGCGGGGGGCATAGACATCGAGGCTGGGACGGCCATCGTGGCACTCGATCTTCACTCGTTGGTCAGTGATCAGCCAAGGCGGGACAGATACGTTCGCGAACGTCTGTTCCCGTCTCAGCCCATCGCAACCGTCGAATTCGCCGGCCTTGGCGACATACCGGATTCCTTTTTTGAAACCGGCGAGGAACTGGCGGTAACGCTTCCGGCAACCGTAAATGTGAACGGCGTCGACGCAGAACTGGAATTCGAGATAACCGCGCGCCTCGACAGCGACGAGGACCTCGTCGTTTTGGGAATAACCGAGTTCGTCTGGGCCGATTTCGGCATGACAGCCCCTGTCAGCAGTATCTTCGCTGTAGAGGACGAAGTCCGAGCAGAGTTGCTGCTTTACTTGAAAGCCAACTGACTGCGGCGATCAATCGCCGCAGGCTGTTACTTCTTCAGTTCCGGGACGATAGAGCGCGGCCCTACACGACCGGGTTGGACAGGGTGCCGATGCCCGCGATCTCCACTTCCGTGACGTCCCCGCTCTTGAGAGTAGGTGGCGCACCTGCCGTGCCGGTGAAAATGAGGTCGCCCGGTTCAAGAGTCACGTATTTACTAATGAACGAAATCGCCTGGACCACGTTGAAGATCATCTCGCTGGTATGGCAACTTTGCCCTTCGGCGCCGTTGACCCGCCCGCGGATCCGAACGTCGGTCGGATCGAGGTCGGTCTCGATGACCGGCCCGATCGGGCTGAAGGTGTCAGCCGACTTGGCGCGCCACCACTGAATGTCCCCGCCCGAGCTGTTCTGCCACTCGCGCTCGCTGACGTCGTTCCCGCACGTGTAGCCAAACACGTAGTCGAGCGCGTCGGCTTCGGAAACGTTCTTGGCGTTCTTGCCAATTACCGCGACGAGTTCCGCCTCCATGTCGACGCGTTGGAAATCGGGCGGCAACACCACCGGGTCGCCGGGCCCAACGACAGACGAGGCTGTCTTGTAGAACGGCTCGGGACGGGCAGGAGGCGGCGCGCCGTGGAGGTGGGAATAGTAGTTCAGGGCCATCGCCATGATCTTCCCCGGTCGGGGGATTGGCGCTAGCAACTTGACGTCAGCCAACCGGTGGACTGTGCCCGTCTCCGAATGGTCATTTAATGGGGAATCAGACAGTTCTCTGACTTCGTCCCCTGCGACGATCCCGTATGCGGACCTGCCTTCTGCTTCAAATCTGGCGTATTTCATGTGGTCTCCCTGTCGTTCAATTGGCGGATCGTGCCCCACCCCTCGCTCAATGCAGTTCTGTTTTAAGTTAGCCGCGGCGCCGCTGAACGCGTCATTCACTAGACGCAAATTCGGCGAATGAAGTTTACTCCCTCGTGACCAGGGCCCATGAACGATTCAAAAAAACTCGTCGCGACCCGATTTCAATGCAGTGTTGCACGGAAAGATGAATTCACTTAGTTTGAACAGACCTACCGGGGCTCATGCATAAGGGTACCCGGAAGAAATCCAAAAGCGGCCCCTTGGCGATGGATCAAAGCAGAAGTTCTCGGAGAAGTGTTGGATGCCAGGAAAAGATTACCGGAGAGTGGCAAGCCTTTCAGATCTGCCACCGGGCGAGATGACAGGGGTGGAACTCGGCGACGAATACGTGTTGATCGCGAACATCGAGGGCAAGGTCTGCGCCACTTCGAACACCTGCACGCACGCCGAGGCCACACTTAGCGACGGCTATCTCGACGACAACCTGGTCGAATGCCCGCTACACGGAGCAGTATTCGACGTGACGGACGGGACGGTACAGGAAGGTCCTGCGACTGAAAACGTAGAGTGTTATGCCGTGGCCGTCGAGGGTGACGATATCTACGTCGGCCCGATTGAAAACTGAACCCGTCCCCTGAGGCTGCTATCTGCCGAACGGTCGGGGGCGCCATAGGGCGTGTCGTAAGAGCGCCGCACGGCAAGCCCGGCGCGGACGTGACAACCTCTGCCGCCCTCGCGAGACTGGTCCGGATTCTCGCAATAGACTGGATACGGGAGGGTTGAATCAGCTTGGATTCCGGGGAAGCAGACTCACCCATCGTCCATATTCGCGGCCTTGAGAAGTCCTACGGGCCGAACGCCGTTCTCCGAGGCGTTGATCTCGATGCGTACGCTAACGAGGTCCTGACGCTGTTCGGCCCAAACGGCGCCGGCAAGACCACGTTGCTACGCGTCCTCGCCACCCTGACACGCCCGGACGCGGGGACCGTACGCATCGACGGCCGCGATGTAGCTCGCGCCGGCGAGTTCGCCCGACAGATGACCGGCGCGGTTTTACATTCCCCGATGCTCTACGGACACCTGACCGCGCGGGAAAACCTGCTGTTCCACGCACGCATGTTCCGCGTGCCGCGACGGGACGAGCGGGTTGACGAGGTCGCTCGCATCGCGCAGATCGAGGACCGCCTCGACGACAAGGCAACGGAACTATCGAACGGTCTCCAACGCCGGGTCTCCCTGGCACGGGCGCTCTTGCACCGGCCGCGACTGTTGCTGCTCGACGAGCCCGAAGCGGGCCTGGACGACACCGCCCTTCACCTGTTGGACAAGGTGATCAGCGAACATCGGCACGGGGGACGCGCCGTGATCATGACAACCCACTCTCTGGAACGGGGGCTCAAGTTGGGCGACCGGGTCGGGATCGTGTCGGCTGGCCGAATCGCCTACTACGGCGAGACCTCGGCCGTGGAACCCGAGCTCCTTCGCGGCGCATTTCCAAAGACAGCGCGCAACAAGCCCGTGGACGTAGTGGACTCGTGACCGGTTCGCTCGCGGTCGCCTGGGCTCTCGCCCGTAAAGACCTGCTCCTCGAATTCCGAAGTCGCGACGTTGTCGTTACGGTCGCCGGATTCTCGATCCTCGTCCTGGCAATATTCACCTTCGCCGTAGACCTTTCAAACGAAAACGCCCGCTTGATCGGCCCGGGCGTGCTGTGGGCCGGCATCGCGTTTGCCGGTGTCCTGGGACTGAACAGGTCATTCTCAATCGAGGCGGAACAGAACGCGCTCGACGGCTTGATGCTCACTCCGGTGAGTCGCGACCTGATCTTTCTGGGTAAGGCGGCAGGAATTTTCGTGTTCCTCGCGCTGGCGCAGGTAGTCGTACTGCCGGTGTTCGCGGTCCTGTTCAATCAGGTCATTTTCAGGTGGGAGATGCTGGTCATCTGCCTGCTTACAACGACCGGATTTGCCACCATCGGGACCCTTTTTGCTGCGATGTCGATCCGGGCGCGTGCAAGGGAGATCATGTTGCCGATGCTGTTCCTGCCAACCGTGGCGCCGGTGCTGATCGCGGCGGTCGAGGCGACCTCCGGGGTAGTGACCGGCAAGAGTTGGTCCGACATGGCGGTTTGGCTCCAATTAGCCGGAGCCTTCGACGCCGTCTTTCTTGTCGTCTCGGCCCTCGCTTTTCACATCGTTCTTGAAGACTAGTCCTACACCCAAGATGACACTGCCGGACCGGACTTCTTGCTTCACAATATTGCCGGGAGACCGTACGGCGGGACCGTCGGCGACGACGTCACCCGATGGCGGAACATCAGCCGAAAAATCGCTACTTTGTGATAATATGCACATACTTCTGCGATGCCGCAGGATGGCCTGGACCGCATGATGTCTCACCCCCTTTCTCGCAACGCGCTCCTCGCGGCGGCCGCGGCATTCATCGCCCTCACAATGTGGATGGTTTTCGCTTGGGTGCCGACCGAGACGAATCAGGGCGCGATTCAACGGGCTCTTTACGTACACGTGCCCATCGCCTGGGTTTCGATGGTCGCAATCGTGGCGGTGGCGATTTTCAGCGTGTTCTATCTGGTCACCGGCCGCGAACGCTGGGACAGGCTGGGAGCGGCGACGGCCGAAACGGGTGTCGTATTCGGCGCGCTGATGCTGATCACTGGCATCGTCTGGGCCAGACCGGTATGGGGAGTCTGGTGGACCGGCGAGGCGAAACTCACCACCGCCCTCATCCTCTTCTTCGTCTACGTCGCCTACCTGATGTTCCGGGCGTACCTCCCGCCGGGAACACAACGGAGAAGGCTTGCGGCCGTCATCGCCCTGATAGGCGCCATCGACGCGCCGATAATCTACTGGGCAGCGAACCTCTGGGCCGAAGCCCACCCGCCTCTGATCGTCGGGCCGGCGCGAGACCCCGATTCGGCGCTCTCCGCAGATATCGGACTCACCCTGTTGGTTGGCGTAGTCGCATTCACCTTGTTGTTCGTTGTCATTTTGGTCGAACGCTACCGGATACGCCGCGCCGAAGATGATGTGACGGCGCTGCGCCGCACCCTGCAAACGGCCGGAGCGGACGCCCGATGATGCGTCCCATCATCACCTTGGGGCTCGTCGCAACGTTGCTCGCGACCAGTGTCGTTACAGCCGCCGCGCACGCTGAAGATCTGTTCACCGGCGTAGTTACCGGAGTTGAACAGAACGATGCAGGCGAGCTCGTGTCGTTTTCCATAGTGGACAACGAGGGCGAGGTCCACGCGTTTGAGGTGTCCGGCGATACTGAATACGGCCTCGAAAACCAGGCAGGCGACAGATGGGTGGCCCTTCACAAAGACGAACCGGTTGCCGCAGCAGAACGGATTCGGGATCAGCAGCGCAGGTTTGTTCCTGTGACAGTCCATGGTGAAGACCGGTTGGCCCGCAGCGTCGTAGTATCGGAAAGCGGCCGCCTCGAGACCAATCTTGGCTTCCTGTTTGCGATATACATGATCACGTGGGCAGCGTTTTTTGCCTACGTGTTCGTTATGTCCGGAAGGCAACGGGACCTCAACCGGCAGATCGAACAGTTGAAAGAACTGGCCGAACGCCGCAGCGGCGACACATAAACACGGAATCCCAGTATGGACGACAAAGACCGCGACATGGCCGTTCCCCCGCCGCCGGCGACGCCTACGACGTTCTTGACGACCAAATACAGGATTGGCTTTGCCCTGGTGCTGATAGTTGGGGCCCTGGCCTACTTCGGGTACACGGCATTCAAGAACGCTACAGTAACGTTCATGTCCGTCGACGAGGTCGCAATACTGGCCCCAACCCCTGAAGACCGCTCGGTCGGGGTGTCCGGCAAGTTGGTAAAGGACTCATACATCCGCTCGCCAGACGGACTGATCGCCAATTTCGAGTTGCAAGATGAAACTGAAGGCGATCACGTGCTGAAGATTCGGTACTCGGGTGAGATCGGCCAGGTTTTTTTTAATGAGCATTCAGAGATAATCCTCCGCGGCTCGCTCGGCGGCGACGGTGTATTCGAAGCCGCGCATCTGACCGTGCGATGCCCGTCAAAATATCTCTCTGAACAGGAACGCGCCGAGATCGAAGGGCGCGAATCGGGCGAGCCGGAACCGCCCCCATATCAACCTGACTATTTCGATACGAAGGCCAGTGCAGGCGGGCCTGACGGGAACAGTGGCGGCGCCTCCGGCTAGTTCTAGATAAGGTTCCGCTGGGGGCCGATGTTATACTCAGCGGAGTGATGACCGAGTCCGCCACAATAGCCAATATGGCCATCGCGGCCGTCGCCGGATACACCCTCGGCGCGTTGCCTGTCGCCTACATCGCCGGCAGGATGAAAGGCGTCAATGTATTTGAGGTTGGCAGCCGCCAGGCCGGCGCTACCAACGTGTTCCGGGAAGTATCCAGGAAATCCGGCGCCGCGGTATTTGTCGCCGACTCCCTCAAGGGCCTGATCGCTATCCTTATCAGCCGGGAGTTGGGACTGGCAGGCGGGTTTTTGCTGATTCCCGCCGTTGCGGCGGTCCTCGGCCATTGGAACTCGCCGTTCACCAGGTTCAAGGGAGGAGACGGCGTTTCGACGCTGACCGGAATCGGAATCGGCCTCATTCCGTACGGTGTTGTACTGCCCTACGCGGTCGTCGCCGTCATCAGCCTGGGCGGCCGCACGAAATTCGCCCATCCCTCCCTGTGGGGGGCGATCCTCGGCTACATCACCTTGATGGTCATAGTTTTCGTGCCGTTCCGATATGCCAACAGCGTTTTGACCCCGGACGTTAACCTGGTGGTTGTCGTCGGAGCGATCGGCCTCGGCCTCGCGATTTTGGTCCACAGCATGGTGTACCACTTGAGATCGAGAAGCTGGCGTGAAGATTCGGGCCTAGCCTCGTCGACTGAGAACCTCGAGGGCACGCGCCGGGAACTGCGCCAACCCTAAGCTCCGGCACGCAGCGGATCACGCTGGCCCGTTGGCGTGGTTGCCGCCTGCTACTTGAGCCGTCGAATGCTTGCCATCAGCGATTCGGGCGGTTCGGCCTTGGGCAACGCCCGCAACAGGCGTACGGTGGACCAGAGCCCACCGAGCCAGCCTTGACACCCGTCGCAGAGGCCCAGATGAACGCGGATTCGGCTGCCCAGGGACTCAGAAATGTCCCCGTCGATGTAGTCCGAGGCGCTGTCTCGCAGGTCCTCGCAGTGAATCGATCCGTGAGAAGTCGCGTGCAAGTGCGATTGCAACTCGCGCTCCACCACACGCCTGACCCAGGATTGCTCGGTCATGTCACTTTCCGGAGTTCACCGATTCTCGTTTTTCTGAATTACCGGGTGATCCTTTACAGGACTCCCTGATCAATTGGATGCTGCGACTTCGCAAAAGATGCCGGGACAAAGGTAACCTTTTGAAAAGGGTGGTCGCAGGCTATTGGATTTCGGCCAACATGCGCCCAGGTTCCCCCCGACCGTCGGGGCACGCAAGAGAAGAGGTTGGCGCCTGCGTCTCACACGGCATATGGAATACAGCACATTCGCAAATATTGCCGAGGAGAACGCGGGGTTCGTCTACAACGTCGCCTACCGCATGATGGGCAACCCCCACGACGCCGAGGAAGTTGCGCAGGACGCGTTCGTATCGGCGTTCAAGGCCAGGAACCGTTTCAGGGGCGAATCTCAGGCGACCACCTGGCTCTATCGCATAACCGTCAACGCCGCCCTGATGCGGCTGAGGCGGGACAAGAGGCGGAGGGAGATGACCGTCAGCGAAGACGCCAGACCGGACGCTCCCTCGTCAGACCTGGCGGAAATGCCCGGACCGGCGGCGCTGAATTCCGAATTGGGCAAGAAGCTGGTTGCCGCGGTCGACGACCTGCCCGACGACCTGAGAACAGCCGTGGTCTTGCGGGACATACAGGGGCTGTCCAACTCAGAGGCAGCCGACATCCTGAGTGTTTCGATACCGGCGCTCAAAGCGCGGCTACACAGGGGCAGGGTGGTTATACGCGGAAAGCTAAGCGAATACGTCCAGCAGACCTCGGCCTAGGACCTGCTTTTTCTGGGGAACACCGTGACGGGCGTACCGAACTCCTGACGCCTAGAGCGCGTAAGACTCCATTAGGTCTTCTACCGTCTTCTCGCCCACGCTTTTCCTCACCTCGGCCTGCCGATCGTTCAGCGAAGGTTGCTCCGTCTTGTAGACCAGGCCGAGAGGGATGCCCGGACGTTCCAACAAATCGACTGCGGCCTGCTGGCTGGTCGGGTCGTGGTCGTCAGGAATGTCCCAGGCAATGCCCGGAATGCCCTTCCTTCGGTTGCCCTTCAGCAGGTCATAGGTGTCGTTGTAGGTGGTGCAGGGTGATTGAACGTGGACGATCGAAAAACCGCGGTGGTCCATCGCCTCCTCGATCATGGCTGCGAGTTGCCGTGGCTTGCTCGAGTAGTGCGAGCCGATGTAGCTGACGCCCATGGTCATATAGAGCTTGAGTGGGAACATTTGCGCTTCGATCTTGCCGTGAGGGGTCGAACTCGTGACCTGTCCGAACTCGGTCGTCGGCGAACTCTGCCCTTTCGTCAGTCCGTAGACGCCGTTGTCCATCACGACACAGGTGACGTCGAGATTGCGCTGTGCCTGCGGTCCGATGTGCTCGGCGCCGATGCTCAGGAAGTCGCCGTCGCCGGCAACGATCAACGTGTTCAACTCCGGCCTGGACATCTTGACGCCAAAGGCAAGTGGAAGCGTTCGGCCGTGTATGCCGTGCAGGCCAAAAGGTTGCTCACCCTCCGTCAGGTGCACCATATTTCCGGAACAGCCGATCCCGGCAACTATCACGTTATTGGAGTACGGTACCTCGTACTTCGCCGTCCGCGACTCTATGGCCCATTCCAGGGCTCGACGCACACCGAAGTCTCCACAACCCGGGCACCACTTGAAATCGTATTCTGCGTTTCGTCCGCTCATACCGCCACTCTCTGGCCCGCTACTTCGCGGACTTTTTCAGCGATCCGGTCTGCCAGTTCCGACGGTCGGAACGGGGTCCCGGTGTACTGTGTAATCGACTCGGCCTTGACGCCTTCAACGCGCAACAAGGCAGACCACTGTCCCAGGTAGTTCAACTCCGGGACGATGACGAGGCGTTTTTGCCTCAAAACCTCGAGCACCTGGCGCGGCAGCGGGTTGAGGGCAAGGGAATACACCCATCCTATCTCGACCCCCGCATCTCTCAGCTTGTCATACGCCTCCCTCGCGACGCCCTTCGAGGAACCCCACGGCATCATTACGATGTCCAGGTCGGCATTCTCCAACTCGTAGGGGGAGTCGTCCAGAAGTTCCAACTTTTTGAAGCGGCGCTCGGTCAATCTTATGTGGTGCCGGGGCAGGTGCGTCGTGTCACCGATCTCGTCGTGCTCGCTGCCGTTCGCCACGTACGCGCCGGGTCCGCCGGGCAGGGGCATCGGGGTTAGCTCCCCCTCAGACCACGACTCGTACCGCCTGAACCCGTTGGCGCCGGTGTAGACATTACGGTTTTCCACGCTGACCTGGGAGAGGTCCGGCATGCGGATGTTTTCGCCCCGTTCGGCCAGCTGGAATTCGCTCATCAGCACAACCGGCCCCTGGTAGCGTTCGGCCCAATTCACCGCCATCACGGCGGCGTGGAAACACTCTTCGACTGAACCCGGAGCGATCACCGGCAGCTTGACGTCGCCATGAGCCGGGTGCAGGCAGGCGAATAGGTCCGACTGCTCTGACTTGGTCGGCAAGCCGGTCGCCGGCCCGCCGCGCTGAACGTCCACCACGACGAGCGGAATCTCTGCCATCCACGCCAGGCCCAATCCTTCGCCCATCAAGGAAAGTCCCGGTCCTGCCGTTGCCGTCATGGCCTTCTTGCCGGCATAACCGGCGCCGACGATGGCGTTTATGGCCTCGATCTCCGAACTGACCTGGTACGCCATCTTGCCCGGGCCTACGAGGTTAGTCTCCATCCAGACCAGAATCGTCGTAGCCGGTGAGATCGGGTAACCGACGTAGAACTCGACTCCCGCAGCACGCGCCCCGAGGGCCAGCGCCGCATTGCCGGTAATCATTATCTGCTTGTAGTCGGGCGGTGTCGGGGGCGTAAGTTCGCCAACGTGGAACCCGCTGGTCTTCGCCACGTCCGCACCAAGGCGAACTGCCTTGATATTTGCCTCGATTATTGCGTCATCGCCCGGCCGGCCGCGCGTAAACCGCTCGCGAATAAACTCGTCGATCTGCTCCAGCGAGAAATTGATCAGATTCGCCACCGCGCCTATCACCACCATGTTGGCGGCGCGGGCGTTGCCGGTGGACTTGGCCAATTCGTCGGCCCTGATACCGAAGTACTTGCCTCCGGCCGGAAGATCGTACTCCGAAGAGTCGTACACGGCGACGCCGTTATCGTTCAGGTCGGCGCTGTGGTTGTCGAATGCGTACTGGTTAAGGGCTACGAGAACGTCCACGCCGTCGCCGGAACTCAACACCGGTGTGGTCGATATGCGCACCTGTGAGGAGGCAGGTCCACCCATGATCTGGGACGGAAAGGTAGAGAATGTCTGAACGTAATATCCGGCAAGCGCGGCAGAACGAGCAAGTGCGTCTGCGGATGTGACGAGACCCTGGCCTCCCTCACCTGCAAACCTGATCACAAAGTCATTGCTTCGCACTCGTCCTCCTGTTCATTTCGTAACCCGCGATGTGACCGTTGCGTTGGGTTTCTCCGCATTTTCCGTGCTCTCGCGTCAATTCCGTGTTAGATCGAGGGCAAGACCCGCAGAGCACCCGCGGCGTTCATTCAGCCGGCACGGCAAACTGGGGTCGCCGACATCCGCGCGGGAATTCGGTAGCGATTGCAACGAGGCCATAAGCTTCTACTCATTATCTAGTTGGGCTAATTCAGTGTCAATTTAGGCACGAGCGCGAGTCCCTGAAATTCCCAGTCGGTTATCGCAGTGTTAACCCGGACCTCATGTTCGCTTCACCCCTGTAATACGATGAATTTCGGCAGTGGTAATTTCTCGGCCGGTATTGCGGAATGGCGACAGACGTTAAGAGAAAGGAACGCATGGGACAAGCCGGGACGAAACGACCCAAAGGTTTGTGGTCGGCAGGGGGGGTAGTGGTGTCGGAACAACAGGGGACTTTAAGGATCGCTCTTTGCGGCCGGTCCAGCGAAGGGCTTTGGGCCCTTCCTAAAGGCCATCCCGACGGAAGCGAGTCACCGCTCGAAACGGCGGTCCGCGAGGTCAGCGAAGAGACGGGGCTGAAAGTCGAAGCAGGGCCCAAGGTCGGCGACATACACTATCCGGTAAAGTCTGGGGGCAAAGCAAACGGGCGGATGAAGACTGTCCTGTACTATCTTATGTCCCCTGTTGGTGGAGACTTCTCCGATCACGATGACGAGTTCGACCAGGTCGAATGGTTTGATGCAGACGACGCTATCCGCACCCTGACCCACGAGAATGAAGCCAGAATCGTGGAAAAAGCTCTGGCCCTGGCAGCGGGGTAGGCCGCAGGTCCAGATTATCGATCGCCTCGAAGGCGAGCTGGTGGTCCTGCGTCCCAAGCTGATGGATGACGTGCCGGCAGACTACATGTGGCGGATCGATCCCGAACTCGCCGACCTCGACGCCACCCGGCCCATCAACCTGTCTATCAGGGAGTACGGCCGTTACCAACAAGACGAGTTGCAGTTTCCTTCACCGTGGTCCGTTCGGCTGGCGATCGACACCGCCCACGATTCGCGGCACATCGGCAACTGCATGTACTACGACATCGACTTTGAAAAGCGGCAGGCCGAACTGGGGATCATGATCGGCGAACGCAGCTACTGGGGCAAGGGCTACGGCGAGGACGCCGTCAGGACCCTGCTCCGGCACATGTTCACGGACACACCCATAATGATGGTCTACCTGCACACCCTTGCGAGTAACCTTCGGGCGCAGCGGTGCTTCGTCAAATCGGGATTCTTGTTAATGGGCGAAG
Source organism: Dehalococcoidia bacterium (assembly GCA_965219065.1). Lineage (GTDB taxonomy): Bacteria > Chloroflexota > Dehalococcoidia > Lucifugimonadales > Lucifugimonadaceae. The sequence continues at coordinate 3,352,445 of OZ244715.1, read as the reverse complement.
TGCGCCGCGATGGATACCACTTTGTGAGGATGGAGATCCTGCGCCAAGACTGGCTTGCCGGCAACCCGGAACTGGCCGCCGCCGTTGATACGCCTTACACCGGAGTCGAATCAGCCAGGGTGTAGTGCGCCGCTGGGACCGACAGGACGCCTAAGGGCCCTGGGCGGGCGCCGGGTTGGTCATTTCGTATCCGATCGTCTCAGGGAACACCGCGGCAAACTCTTCAACGGTCCATCGGCCGTCTTTGGAAATCGATCTCGCCGGCTGCGGGTGATTCATCACGCTGACCTGGTTTCCGGCGCAGTGCACCACCTGCCCCGTCACGTCGGAAGCGGCGTCGGACGACAACCAGACCACCATCGGCGCAACGTCGTCGGGATCGCGGGTGATCATGCCCTCCGGCGCCGGAGGAAAAGTACCGGCGCGTCGGGACCGGGTTGAATCGGGCACGCTTGCGGTCATGCGTGTGTTGGCGCCCGGCGATATTGCATTTGCGGTCACGCCGCGCCCCGATAGTTCATTGCCCAGCACTCGCGCAAGCCCGGCGATGGCGTCCTTTGCGGCGCCGTAGTTTGATTGGCCGGAATAGCCGTACAGGCCTGAGACGGAGCTGAACATGATGACCCGCCCGCTCTGTTGCTCCCGGAAAATTTTGGCAGCCGGTTGGACCACCGAAAAGGTCCCTTTCAGGTGCACAGATATTACGTCGTCCCACTCTTCCTCGGTCATGTTGAAGATCATCCGGTCCCGGAGAATCCCTGCCGCCGTCACCACGATGTCGAGCCGCCCAAACTCGTCCAACGCTGTCTGAACGATGTTGCGGCCGCCCCCGACGGTACTGACCGACTCCAGGCACGCGACGGCTCGGCCGCCCAGTTCGGCGATCTCTTCCACGACCTGGTGGGCCGGAGAAGCATCCAGGCCCGATCCATCAAGAGCGGCGCCCACGTCGTTGACAACCACCGCGGCGCCCTCCGCCGCCAAAGCGCGGGCGATACCGCGACCGATGCCCCGGCCCGCCCCCGTCACGACCGCCACCTTTCCGTCCAGCCTCTTGTCGGGCTGCGGCGGAACCGGTGGCGCGGGTCGGCTGGCGGCTTCAGTGTGAATCAACGCGGGCGCAAGCCTGTCGAGTTCGGCGAGATCCCAGCGGCCTGGCGGGTTGGGATTGTAGATGGTCCGAATACGGCGAGGCTGGGATAGCTGGATTATCCGGCCGCCGTACACAAGGAAGAACTGCCCGTTCACCGGCGATGCGTAATCGCTGGCGAGGTACGCAACGAACGGCGCGATGTCCTCTGCTTCCCAGGGACGCTCGCCGATTCCCGGCATCAGGCCCCTTTCGACGAGTGCTTCACGCGCTTGATCGGGGATGGTTTCGACCATTCGAGTGCCGGCCCGAGGGACTATCGCGTTTGCGGTCACGCCGTACTTGCCGAGGTCGCGGGCCACCACCTTGGTGAATCCGCCGATACCGGACTTTGCTGCGCCGTAGTTCGCCTGCCCAGGAAAGCCGACGAGACCCGACTCCGAAGAAAACGTGACGATGCGGCCGCTCCGTTGCCGCCTGAAGTGCGGAGCGGCGTGGCGGATCACGGAAAACGTGCCCTTAAGGTGGACGGCGATGACGGCGTCCCACTCCTCCTCCGACATGTTGTGGAACATGCGGTCGCGCAATATGCCCGCGGCGGTAACGGCGATGTCGATGCGGCCAAAACTGTCGAGCGCCGACTCTACGATTCGCTGGCCGCCGGACCAATCGGCCACGCTTTCGACAACCGGAACGGCCTCTCCACCTGATGCGCGGATCTCAGCAACGACCTCATCCGCCGGCGTCGAAGTACCTTCCTCCCCGTGCACGCCCACTCCAGCGTCATTCACCACTACCCGCGCGCCCCGCGCCGCGAGTTCAATCGCGACCCCCCTACCGATGCCGCGGCCGGCGCCGGTTACTACGGCAACGCGGCCGTCGAGCGCCCGCGGCAATTCTTGGAATTTGATCATGTTCTACCCATTTTCAGCGGTGCTGGATGTTTTTGTTTCAAGCGTCGCCGACAGGCGTCTGCCTCAATTTAGCAAATGGCAACTTGGTCCACACGTGTGCTCCTGGGCTGGAACCCACGCTACCTCGTCGCACCGGCCCCACCCCGCGTCGTTCCGGACTTGATCTAGAATCCAGGGATTTGGGGCCACACGAATACCGGGGACACATCCCTTCCAGAATGTGACCGCGGCGCCACCCCGACTTCCTCACCTCGTCCGGCCTTGGCAAGGCCATTTCGGATTCAAAACTGTTCGAAAGGTGAATGGATGGTCTCAGGCGCCGCGAATTGACATTCAGTTCGCTTGGCGGCCGCCTTGGCAAGCCGCGCGATGTACCGGCATTGAAACTTCCGCTCGGCAGGCAGGCAATCACGGCCTAACGGAGGAGGATGAAACCTCAAGGCATGTCCTGCAAGAAACTGCACCGCCACTTGGGCGTCACACAGATGCCAGTTTGCAAACTGGCCCGTCACCTCGGGAAGCCTTTCTGTAGGACAACCTTATGCCCATCGGAGTTTTCGAGGTGGCTGAAAAGTTCGGTGATCGTAGTACAAGAACATGCACGCCAGAAATCGATCCAAGTCCAAACGGGCTGTCGCCAGCAAGAGCTCAAGACCTGTGGATCGCGGGCGTGTAGATATCACAACACAACACCAACCAGATTTTCGGCAGGTCAATTGACAAAATCGCCACGCGGGAACTACGGGGACGCATGCAGGACCGGGCGACCGTCTACACCGAGCCGCGCGTTGGCCTGCTCTGCGGGCACCAAGTCGTGAAGCATCGCGCTAACGACTGGATCAGCGACCAGGCTCAATGGAACGGCACTTAACATAATGGGCCACTCTCAAGCGAGGCTTCTAAGGCGTCTACCACCACACCAGACAGGTACGCCTTGGTCGGTGCGCGGACGAGTTCTCGAGAAGCCACCACGCCCGATCCTTTGACATTTGTTGGTTTCTGTTTGCCTAAGCGGACTTGTTAGCTGTAGAGCGGGCGAAAATCACTTGCCGTTTGACAAAAAAAAGCGCGACCATTGAAAATGCGCCCGCGGCAACGGGAAACCTTTGAGCACCCGTTCCATTTAACATCAGTCAAAAACGGCATCGTGCCCATCCATGAAAAACGTCCGCCAAGCGGAAGCTGTTAAGGCTTTCATTCGCATGGGTGGCGAAGAGCGAAGGGGCAAAGGTAGCCACCGTATCGTTAAATTAAACGGGTACGTGCTGAGCATACCCCACGGGATTCTTAAAGTCGGGTTGCTCAAGCGCCTAATCAAGTTGTCAGGTAAGACCGAGCAAGAGTTCATGGAAAACCTTTGAGGAGTGTCATGGTTAATGCGTCCAAGACAGAGTCGGGGCCTGTTCATGCCGGTTCGATGCCCTGCATTACACTTTTGGTCCACGAAGCCGAGGAGGGAGGATTTTGGGGTGAAGTTTATGGACTCCCAGGGTGTGTGTCCCAGGGAGAGACGGTCGATGAACTGCGAAGGAACATACTGGAAGCCATGGAAGCAGTCCTTCCATATTCTGAGGCGGGGCACCCAACTACTACAGTGATCGGTTCTCCCCAAACGTACCCCGTAACTCTCGGCACGGCATGAACTTCGAATACGCCTTTTTGTGCGACTACGCCGACGCTGGACAAAAGCTCACCGCCGTTGGTATCGGGCTTAATACCGTCTATGCCCAGTCGGTTCCCGCGCTTCATCCTCAAATTTTTGCCGTAATAGGAATTAGGTTCACGGCCAACGAGATCGAGAGCGAGAAACAATATCAGGTGCGCGTGCAGGATGCAGACGGCGCGGACATCGTCCCAGCACTCATCGATAAGGTGACAATTCCTAATCGTCCAGGCCCGTCCCTCGAGGTGATCCACAATTTTGTGAATGGCTTTTACGGGATCAGGTTCGAAAGGTTCGGCGGCTATCAGGTGTGCTGGCTAATCGACGGCATTGAGGTGAGTTCGATGCAGTTTCAAGTCGCCCTTCCACTTTCGCGTGGCGATTGAGGCGTCCATTTTCAAAACATGTCTCACATGGGGTCCCAAGCCCGACACCCTTGCAAATTAGCCGCCGTTAGAGCGGGCCATTTACGCGACAGCGGGTAACCGAACGTTTTGGATTTCGACCACATGGTCAATGACTAAGTGACTCGCTTCCGCTGTTTTCGGCCGAGCGAACGAACAAAATGGTCGACCACGCAAAAAATCCCTGAGCCAAAATCAATCGAAAAGTGAATCCACGGCCTCAGGCGGTGCGAGTTGGTCATCAGACCGCCTGGCGGACACCTTGGTAAGCGGCGCGAAGTTGAGCATCAGGCGCTTCACACCTTGCCCTTCGAACGCGACCGTCACTTCCGTGTCACCCCTTTGGTCCCGCGCGCTGACGACCACGCCTTCACCGAAGTGGTCATGCCGCACGCGATCGCCGGGCTGGAACATTATCCGGGGCCCAGCCGCGGCCTTCGGCGCCGGGATCGTCGCTACATCCCTCGCTCTCAGCCGTTCAGTCACATCGGAACTGCTTCGCATACCCCGGACCCGCGAACGAGTGACCAACGACTCCGGCAGTTCATCCAGGAATCTCGAAGCGATTCCAGCAACAGTGCTGCCGCGAAAATTCCGCCTGAACGCACGCAGCATGTACAGGTACTTGCGGGCGCGGGTCATACCGACGTAGCAGAGGCGGCGTTCCTCTTCCAACTGGGCGGGATCTTCAATCGACCGGGAGTGCGGCAACAGCCCCTCTTCCAGACCGAGCATGAATACGGCGTCGAACTCGAGCCCCTTGGCCTGGTGGAGCGTTATCAGCGTGATTGCATCGCCGCCATCTTCAAGAGCATCGACGTCTGAGACCAACGCAACATTTTGAAGAAAGTCCCCAAGTAGTTCCCGAGCATCCGCCTCCGCGCCGGACGACCGCTCCACCGAGAACTGCTCGGCCGAGCCCCGTAGTTCCTTGAGGTTCTCAATCCTCTCTTCGCCGCGTTCCTTGTCCTCCTGCACCCAGCGCGCGTAGCCGCTGCGTTCGAGCGCAAGGTCGATCAGCTCAGGCGGTTGCAGTGTCAAGCTCTGCTCGATGAGGCGCTTGATCAATCCCGCAAACCGGACTACGGCGTTCCTGGCCCTCGTATTCAGTTCCACCATGTACGAGTCGTTGCCATCGTCCGGCGCTGCTTCGGCGTCGCCCTCCAGCGAAAACACCACGTCGAGCACAGGTACGCCGTTGGCCTGCGCCACCCGCCGCAATTCCAGCCAGGTCCGCTGGCTGATGCCGCGTGCGGGCACGTTGATGATGCGTTCGAGGGCCGCGTCATCGGCAGGGTTATGCACCACGCGAAGGAACGAGAGCGTGTCCCTGATCTCCTTGCGCTGGTAGAACTTCACGCCTCCTACAAGGCGGTAAGGGAGTCCCCTCCTGTTGCACGCCACCTCCATGGCCCGGGACTGGGCGTTGATGCGGTACATGACCGCCATCTCGCCGCGCGGCACACCTTCCGTATCGGAGAGTTTTTCGACCTCGTCCAGGACTATGCGCGCCTCTTCGTTCTCGTCATACGCCTCCGTAAGCGCCACTGGCCGGCCGCGGTCGTTGTCGGTCCACAGATACTTTTCGAGTCGGGTCTCGTTGTTGGCGATGACCGAGTCGGCCGCTTCCAGGATCAACTGGGTCGACCGGTAGCTCTGGTCCAGCGTGACGACCGTCGCATCGGCGTATGTCGACTTGAAATCGACCAGGTTCGAGGGGTCCGCGTTCCTCCACGAATAGATCGACTGGTCGGGGTCGCCCACGACACAGATATTGCGATGCCCTTCGGACAACAGTCTGGCTATGTGGAACTGGAGCGGGTTCGTGTCCTGGAATTCGTCGACGAGTAGGTACTCGTATCGGTCCTGGAACTGCTCGCGAAGGTCGGTGTTTCCTTCGAGCATGAGGAAGACCTTCAGTAGCAGGTCGTCGAAATCCACCGAGTTGGCGGCTTTCAAGGTCGCCTCGTACCGCTCATATACCCTTGCCGCCACCTCTTTCCGGTAGGTCTCAGTCGACGATGCGAACGCGTCCGGCCCAATCATCCGGTTCTTGGCGTCGGAGATCGCCTTCAACAGCGCACGCGGCGGAAACTGTTTTTGGTCGATCTCCAGTTCCTCAAGAACGCGTCGGACAGTTCTGGCCTGATCATCGTCGTCGTAGATCGAGTAACCGGGCAGCAGGCCCGCGCTCTCGGGAAATATGCGTAATGCCCTAGCACAAAACCCATGAAACGTCCTGACTTGAAGCGCGTCCGCTGATTCGGGGACGAGAGAATTGCAACGCTCCCGCAACTCCCGGGCGGCCTTGTTGGTGAAGGTCACCGCCAATATGCGCCAGGGGGCGACGTCGCGCTCCGTGATCAGGTATGCGACCCGATGGGCCATCACCCGGGTTTTGCCGCTGCCGGGACCGGCGACGATCAGTAACGGCCCGTTCTCATGTTGGACAGCTTCCCGCTGACGGGGAGACAGTTCGTCCAGAATGTTGGTCGGCGCCATGGTCGGATTACAGGCACAAGCCGGTTATCAACCGGCCTGAGCTTTGGCAGATGAAATCAGCCCGGAGGAGCGCGTTTCCACGCCTGACTTGCTAGCGGGTCGCGGGTTGACTGGCGGCCGCCCTTATGGCGTCGAGGTCGAGGTGGGACTCGATCAACTCAACCACCCGAGTGAGTTTGTCCACGTGATCGAACTTGATGAGGGGCAGCAGCGAATCGAGTTTCGCGGCCGCTGCGGCCGTGTCGTCAGGTACCACGACGATCGGAATGCCGCGCTGATCAGCTTCGTAGTAGACGTACTCGATGGGCGGTATTCCCTTTGTCAGCACTAGGGCGCGAACCGTATCCGTCTGTAGAGCGGCAAGTTGTACGTCCGGCCGGTCGCCTCTGACCACGACCCCGACGTTCTCCTTCGACCCGAAGTAGTGCGGACCCCAATCGAGCACCAGACCGCCGATGAGGAAGTTGTCTATGAGCCTGTCTTTATTCTCCGGGCAAACGGCAAGAACTCCGTCGAGGTGTTCCGCCACCAAATCGACGGTGGGAGCCAACAGTCGGCGGTCTTCGGGCAGCCATCCGATCAACTTGATCCCCGACGCCGTAATCTGCGGCGCTATTTGCGTGCCGAATTCGTTCCGCCGGTAGAGAGGTACGTTGTTGATGATCACGCCCGCGAGTCGGGAGCCGTACGGGGCAGCAGCAGCGGGTACGTCGTCGTTGTAACCACACACCAACACCACGAGGGCGTCAGTCTTTTCGGCAAGCTTAAGATCGGCCGTTGGATCGCCCGACGAGCCCTCGATTAATGCGAGAGACGATCTCAACGCGGTAGTATGGCCGTCCTGCTCGAGCAGGGCTGTAATCCCGGCGGCCAGCGTCGTCTTGCCGGCGCCGCTGGTGGTGGACGCTACGATCAGGGTTGCCATGATGTCTCTGAGTCGCTGTTGGAGATGTCGTTGTTCTGCCGAGGGCGGCGAGCGTACTCATGGTAACTTGACCTCGGCTATCGGGCTATAACCACGGCCGCTACTCGTAGTGGACGCCGCGCGCCCACAGCGAGCATTAGAGCACAACCCAATGTAATCGCGGGCCGCCGTCGCCTTGCGGCCAACTTCCCGCTGGCCTACGATTGAAGTCCATGCCGAGGTAGCTCAGTCGGTAGAGCAATGGACTGAAAATCCATGTGTCGGCAGTTCGATTCTGCCCCTCGGCACCACTTCAGCCACATTTCTCGAAAACAGCCCGGGTTGGACGGCTCGCCCACCCTGCCCCCTGTCATTCTTGAGCGAAGCGAAGAATCCCCCGCGCGTCGCTCTGCATCCGCTCCACGCAATCGCGCGGCCCCCGCACCTACGCGGTTTCCTGCCGCAAATAATGCTGTATTCTCCGTTGGCGCCATCGCGTGACGAAGGAACAGGAGCCCATGCCCAAGACCGATGAACCGACCCTCTTGACCGACGAGGTCAAGGCCCTGATAGGCCAGGAGACCGAACTCGAGGAAATGTACGGCGTCGTAGATACCGAGACCGTCCGTCGTTACATAATCGGCGTCCCGGACCAGGATCCCCGCCACTGGGACGAGGAGTTGGCGTCGCCGCGATTCGGCGGGACGACAACCCCTCCCATGATGGTCCACTACATCTCCAACAGGAAACCGCCATGGGAAGAGGACGAGATGCCCGAAATCATGGCGAAAGACCCTTTCAGCGACGGCGGAGGGGGTATGGGGAGACGTGAAAGCACGCTAACCCCCATTCGAGACGTCGCTCCTACCCGCAGCCATCTGCACGCCGGCGATGAGGTTGAGCTACTTCAGTACCCCAAGATAGGAGACCGAGTCTTCTACAAGTCCCGCTGGGTCGATTTCCAGGAGAAACGCGGCCGGGACGGCAAGCCTTTCCTGCTGACTGTGCGGGAGACGAGTTACTGGAATCAGGACAACGCGCTGCTTCTCAAGGTGCGCGGAATAGGCATCGAACGCCCGTAACGGGCCGTTCCGCCTATAGCCCACTCTGGGGGAACAGATGGCAATACCGCTCGAAAAACTACTGGAACTCGGACCGGACGGCATGCTCGACCACGACGAGGAGCCGGGCATCGACGACCTGTACAACAAACGGCAGACGTACTTCGAGGACGTAAATGTCGGCGACGACCTCCCGCGCTATGTTCATCGCTACAGCGCGCCGGAGTTGGCAAGGTGGTGCATAACAATGGAGAACACCCACCGGCTGCACTACGACATCGCCCACGCCCACAATCACGACAACCTCCCCGGCGCACTCTTTCACGGAACGTGGCGCATGAGCATCCTCTCGAAGTGGCTCAAAAACTGGTCCCTGCCGAACGGCTGGTTCTGGAAGGCGAGCTGGCAGGTGCGGGAGATGGTCACGGCCGGGGAGACCACCGCCCTGTGGGGCAAGGTCATCGAATGCCAGAAACTCGATGATTACGGCCTTGTCCACATCGAATTCGGCATCGTTAACGAGGAGGGGTGGGAAGGCGCGCCGGGGATGGCCATAGTCGCCCTGCCTTTCCGCGACGGAGAACCGGTCCCCTACCCGTTTGTACCCCCGCAGATCTGAACCGGTCCCAGCCTGCTGCGCCTGAACACGCGTGAAACCTCACGGAGTTTGAACATGACGAGATTCCTTGCGATTGCCGACGAACCTGGCCTCACTAACGAGAAGTTCAGTGACGCCCTCGACCGGATAGGCAAGTGGCGGTTCGCACGGCGCGCTTGGGTAGTGAAGGCCTATTGCCTGCTCGACCCCGGCAGGGTCGTAATCGAGTGCGAAGCCCAGGACCAGGCAAGCTTCAGCGAGTGGTTGGAGCGTAACGGGTGGTCGAGGGCAGACATCCACCGGGTCGACCTCGTTCAGGAAGCGGGGGAAATATGGCCCATGCGTTCCTGAAGGCCGCCGCTACGATCATGGCGGCCGCCGGAGATGACCGGCCAATTGACCGCCTGTTCGAGATACTTCCAGTATTCGGCCGCCCAGGTCGTCTCGCCGCGATAAGGGTCCGATAGCCAACTTACCTCGATGCCCGATCAACCGCCGAACGTTCTCTTCATTCTCACCGACCAGCAGCGCAGAGATACGATGCGCTGCTACGGCAACGAGTGGATCGAAACACCCAATCTCGACCGCCTTGCCGATTCCGGCTTTGTATTCGAAAACGCGTACGTGACCCAGCCGGTCTGCACTCCCGCCCGGGGCTCGATCATGACCGGCCTCTACCCACAGACGACCGGGCTGATCAAGAACAACATCCATTTGAGCCCGGACATCCCGACTCTGGCCGAACTCGTGCCGGATGAATACTTATGCGCCCACTACGGCAAGTGGCACCTTGGAGACGACGCGTTTCCCCAACATGGTTTCGAGGACTGGATCAGCATCGAAGACCACCACCGGGAGCGTTACCGGCGCAAGGAACAGCGCAACCGAGAGGCCGACTACAACCTGTGGCTGCGGGAACAGGGAATCGACAATCCGCCCGTCTCGCCGATCTCATACGAGCGATGGCTGCCCGGCGCGAACCTTCCCGAGGAACTGACGCAGGCCGCATATCTGGGCAACGAGGCCACTCGTTTCCTGAGAGAGCACGACGGCCGGCCGTTTGTCCTTTACGTCAGTTTCTTCGAGCCGCACCCGCCCTACACCGGGCCGTTGGACGGCCTCTACGATCCCGACTTGCTGCCTGTGGGTCCCGGATTTCTGAAGCGGCCCGACAGCGGCTCACTGGTCAACCGGGCGCGGGCCGATTACTACATGAGCGGCAACCTGAACCCGCTCGGCGCGGAGGGCGGCGACGTACACGACCTGACCTCCGAAGCCGGATGGCGCCGCCTGCGGGCGCAGTACTTCGCCAACGTGACGCTGGTTGACCGCAACGTGGGCCGGATAATCGGCGCGCTCGAAAGCGCCGGTTACGCCGACAACACCATCATCGTTATGTCGAGCGAACACGGTGAGATGGGCGGCGACCACGGCATGCTTGAGAAGAGGTCGCTGTACGAGGAGGCCTCGCGGATACCGCTGCTCATGAGCGTACCCTGGCTAAACTCTGGGCAGACCCGAATAGGCGGAAGCGTGAGCCAGATCGACCTGGTCCCAACCCTGCTGGACCTGCTGGACCAGCCCGTTCCCGATCATTTGCAGGGCACGAGCAGGGGGCCGGTCCTCAGTGGAGAGGCGTCGTTGGATGACAACGATGTCTTCCTGCAGTGGAACGGGATGGGCGACCGCAACCTGGGTTCGCCGCTGATCAACCGCATGGTTTCGCTGCCCTGGCGGTCTGTGATAACCGCAGACCGTTGGAAACTAAATCTGTGCGCTGGCGACCAGTGCGAGTTGTACGACCTCAACAACGATCCCTTCGAGTTGACTAACCTCTTCGACGAGCCGGCCCAGCGGGACCGGATACGGGAGATGGCCGCCCGAATACGCATCTGGCAAGACGAGACTGGCGACCACGTGCCGCTTCCCACAGTATGAGCGGCCGCACTGTGGGACCGCTGGACGCGTAACATCGACCGGCCCGCGTACACCGCGTTCAGTGCAGGAAACAAGAACGCGAACGGCCCAACAAGCGCTCAAACTGGAAAAAAGGTGAAATGACGGCCAGACAATCGTACGACGTCATAGTAGTGGGCATCGGAGGGATGGGCTCGGCCACGGTGTACGAACTCGCCAGCCGCGGACTCCGCGTCCTGGGACTCGAACAGTTCGACATACCCCACGACCAGGGCTCATCGCACGGGGTCAATCGCGTAATCCGGCTCGCCTACTACGAGGACCCGTCCTACGTGCCACTGGTGAGGCGCGCGTTCGAGCGTTGGCATGAGTTGGAGGCCGCCGCAGGCGAGAAGCTGCTGTACACAACCGGCTCCGTGGCCGCCAGCCGCGAAGACCACGAAGTATTCACCGGCTCACTGCGTTCATGCCTCGAGCACGACTTGCCCCACGAGGCCCTGACGAGCCGCGAATTGACCAGCAGGTTTCCCGGCTATCGGCTGCCGCCGGATTTCATGGGCCTGCTGCAGCCCGACGGCGGGTTTCTGCTCACCGAGCGGTGCATCGTCGACTACGTGTTCGGCGCCCTCGAACGAGGCGCCGACATCAAGGCACGAGAACCCGTCCTCGGATGGGACCGGGCGGGGGACGCGATAAAGGTGGAAACCAACCGCGGTCGGTACGAAGCCGGGGCCTTGGTCATCACCGCTGGCGCTTGGACCGAAACCCTCACCCCGTCCCTGGCCCACCTGGCGATACCCGAGCGGCAGGTGCTCGGCTGGTTTCAGCCGCTCCGGCCGGAGTGGTTCACGCTAGGCAACTTCCCCGTAACGACCCTTGCGGTCGACGAAGGACATTACTACGCGTTACCGGTTTATGGCATACCCGGATTCAAGATCGGCCGCTATCACCACCTCGAAGAGACCTCGGCGGCCGACAATCTCGACAGGGTGTGCAGAGACGAAGATGAGGAGATACTTCGACTGGGAATCTCCAAGTACTTCCCTGACGCTAACGGGCCGGTCCTGTCGATGAAGGTGTGCATGTTCACCAACACGCCCGACGAACACTTCATCATCGATGCCGTGCCCGGAGCCCCAAACGTCTTCATGGCGGCTGGCTTTTCGGGTCATGGATTCAAGTTTTGCAGCGTGGTCGGAGAGATCATGTCCGACCTGGCGACGACGGGCGAAACCGCCCACGACATTTCGCTGTTGAGCCTGAGCCGATTCGAAGATGTGATTTGATATGATCATGGATCAACGGACTCACCGCAGGGCGCTGGAATCCCTAAGAGGGTGTCCAAAAAGGTCCCGCCGGAGCAGAGCGTAAGTAATTGTCATTCTGAGCGAAGTCGAAGAATCTACGTCCGCCTGGCAGTAACGCCCTGTCCCCCGACCCCCTGGCTTTGCTCAGGGTTACAGGGAGCGCCAAGGGTGACAAACGGACTTATTCGACACCCTTTAAGGCAATAACTGCGCCGGAATGCCCTGCGTGACGTCGAATATTCGGGCGGAAGTAGCTCAGTGGTAGAGCACAACCTTGCCAAGGTTGGGGTCGCGGGTTCGAATCCCGTCTTCCGCTCCACTCCCCTACAAGTCGCGCCGCGTCCCCTAACAGCCGTCGTAACCATCTCAATGGACGAGGATCTCAAGATCGCTGCTTCATCGCGGAAACCAGGTCGATAGCGGCTGGCTATGCGCGAATTAGACCCGCGGCTGCGCGCTATCCTGCAGGACAGTTTCTACATCCGCACCACCATGGTCCGCCGCCGGTCCGGGGGGCCGCGCACCGTGGAGACCACGTATTACTGGAACGGCGCCGACGAAGTCGTGCTTTCCGGCTACCCCGGCCGTCGCGACTGGGTGGCGAACATAAACGCCAACCCGACTGTGACTCTGCACACGGCGGAGTTCGAGCCGTGGTTCGACATTCCCGGCCGGGCCGTGGTCCTTTGGGACACCAACGAACGCCTGCCTTATCTGCTGAACTTCATTGGCCGGTGGACGGAGAGGCCGGGATTCCCGCGCCGCCGGTTCGCGTTGGTTCTCGGGGCGATCAGGATCAACCGAAAACTGAGGCTGCCATGGTGGGGGCCGTTTTGGTTTATCCGAAAAATCTTCGATCAAATGCCGTGCGTCGTGGTCACATTTGCCGACGATCCAACGCTCCGCACGGACGGGCCGCCGGCCCTGTCTGAGCCGCACGGGGACCGTCCCTGAGATTCACCCAAGTTCCCGCTACGGAACGGCCCCACAGACGGCGTCGGCCCGGTCAGGAATCAGGGGGCACGGGCATATTGCCATCGACGGCGTTCTTCGCGATGTCCCGCGTGTCGGTATCAAACTGCGGATTGCCGGCGATCCATTCGAGATAGTCGGGCTCTCCAGCAGCGACCTCGGACAGCCGTCGTCCGCGGTGCTTGCCAAAATTGATTAGCGCCTCGTTGTTTGCCGACCATACAAATCTGCCCTCGGGATCGAGCGCCCGATCGTCCACGCCCTTGGCCCACGCCGCCAGTTGGCGGGGTGATCGGGGCAGGTCGGCGCCTGTCGACAACTCTCCCACAAGGATTTCGGACGCCGCACGTGCAGCCGTCTCTCCCTCCGTCACGGGCGGCAATTCGCCGCCTGCATATTTCTTGTATGCCGCTCGAAGATCACGGGGCTCGAGACGATGGAAAATCGCCATTGCGTCCACGACCTCCCTCTCCTGAAGGCTGAATTCAACGCCAGCCCGCCGGAACTCTTCGACCAGCAGGGGCGCGTCAAATCGCTCCACACCGAACCCGGCCAAGTCGCATCCTTCAAGATGCTCGGCCAGCCCCTTGGCATAAGCCCTGAAATTCGGAGCGTCCGACACGTCGTCGTCGGTAATACCGTGGACCTCGGTCGCTCCGGGCGGTATTGGCGTACCGGGGTTGACCAACACGGTCCGTGCCCGTTCGGTCCCGGTGGTGTCGATCTTGAGCACGGTCAGCCGCACAATCCGGGCTGTCCGCGTGTCGAGGCCGGTCGAGGCGGCATCGATGAACGCCAACGGCCGTTCAAGCTCCAGGGTTTCCAGCAATGGGTGAACGGCCATAGTCAAGTCCTGATTCAGGGTGAGATCGATGCGCCAATATCCTAACCCCTGCGCGCCATCATCCGGGATGTGGGGCGGCTAACATTCCTATCCGTAACCCGCCAAGCCCGGCATAAAGCGACCACTATTTGCCGCTACATATCCGAGACGCGCAGACCGTCGGCCCATCAATTACACTTGTATTCGCTAGGTTCATTCGAAATTGGGGGTGAGGTGGATCGGCAGACGCGCGCCTTTCCGATTGGTTGGTTCAGATCATGGTATTAGAGGTGAACATGCAGACAAAGGAGCACGCCCAAACTGCTCGGGAATTCCTTGTGGCGTCGGACCGAGAATTCGAAGCCGGAGACCATCTTCAGGCGTCGGAAAAATTATGGGGCGCAGCGTCTCACGCGCTTATAGCGGTCGCCCAACAGCGCAACTTGCCGCACGGAAGCCATCGGGCGTTAAAGAACGCGGCGCAACTGCTCGTCGCCGAGACAGGCGACGTGGCCCTACTCGCCGGGTTCCTGGCGGCGCAGAAATTCCACGCAAACTTCTATCACGACTTCATGGAAGATTTCGACCTAGACGCTGACCGGCCGACGGTCAAAGACTTTGTCGATAGATTGATGGCCCTCTCAGCCTGAATTCGGCGACTGAAATCTGCCGCATGGCCGCAACCCGTCTGCAGCGTCTGAGGCTGATACCCCCAACCCTGACGATGAGGCCCAGCCGACGCCGGTTGAACTACATTTGCGGTGGCTGGCCCGTGGTGCGCGAATCGTCAGTCCGTAAATTACACTTATTTGCACCAGGTTCACTTGGAGTTGCGGATCGGTAGGCGCGAACCTTTGAGACTGGCGGGTACATGCCATGACGCTAGAGACAAACATGCAGATAAGGGATCACCTCCGGACCGCCCGGGAATTTCTTACAGCCGCGGACCGGGAATTCGACGCCGGAGACCATCTCCAGGCATCAGAAAAGTTGTGGGGTGCAGCGTCCCACGCGCTCATAGCCGTAGCCCAGCAGCGGAACTGGCCGCACGGCAGCCACAGGGCCTTGAAAAAGGCGGCGCGACTGCTGGTCGACGAAACCGGCGATATGGCACTTCTTGCCGGGTTCGCGTTAGCGGAGAAGTTCCACGCGAACTTCTATCACGACTTCATGGAAGATTTCGATCTGGAAGCCGACCGGCCGACGGTCGACGACTTCGTCGAGAGATTGCTGGTTCTAGCGGCCTGAGTCCGCCGGGCTTAAATCCGTCCCCACCTGGCGGCGGCGAAGAGGGTAGTCGTTCGCTGCTGACTTCTACCAGCTTTGAACACGTGGCCCGGCCGGCACGCAGGACCTACTCCCCAAACTGCTACTGACCTGCCGGACGCAAACCTCCATTCCGTCAAATACACTTGTCTTAGTCACACTCACCCGGACTTGCCGAAGTGGCGGAATGGTAGACGCGACGGTCTCAAAAACCGTTGGGCATAAACGCCCGTGTGGGTTCGAATCCCACCTTCGGCACCAACTTTTTTGCCTGGAACCTTGAACGACGTCCCGCGCCTTAGGGCGGGGCACGGTTCGAACGCCGCGCAATGGCCTACGCCCCACCAAACCCCACCAGCCGATCCCGTCCATCGCGCCGTCCCCTCCACTATTCGCCACCCCCGACTCCACTATCCGTCATCCCGGACTCCATTTTTCGTCATCCCCGACTCCACTATCCGCCACCCTCGACTCCACTATCCGTCATCCCCGACTCGATCGGGGATCTCCGGCGGGGTTCGGCGGTAACGGGTACTACTGGCGAGTCTGGCGATACCCACCAACATCACAAAACAGACTTCTTCCAGTACTTCGAAAGATCATCCTGGGGCGTCCAGTCGAATATCCGGAGCGCCTTTTCACCCGTGAATTTCTGGTGCGGAAGATCGGGGAAGACGAAGAATACCTCGCTCTTGGAGGGCAGCCGGTCGAAATCGACTTCCAACGCGCACCTGAAACACTCCCCCGCGTCCCTCCACGAGACCGCGTACGGGACCAGGTCGTGGCCCACGTTCGCTATCGGCGAACCCGACTCGGCATTATCGGTTTCCGCGTCGAGGAACATGTAGAACAGCAGGTCCATCACGTATATGTCGTGGAACTCGGTAAAGACCCGGCATATCTCCTGTCCCAACGACTTGGTCAACGCGTACAGGAACGTCCCCGGCTGGTGCGGTACGTCAGGTCCGATCATGTGGTCGAACCGTTCGTAGGTGGGGCCGGTGGCCGCGTAAAAAGGCCCACTGTTTATGACCCTGTCGATGCCGTGCTCCACGGCCGCCGCCATCATGTTGTAGCAACCGCGGGCGCTCACGTCGAACGCCAACTGGCGGTCCATTCGCAGCACCGACAGGTTGATGATTGCGTCCATCCCCTCGGCGGCGGATACGACCTGATCGATATCTCCTGCATCGACCTTGAAATATTCGTGCGGCGAATCGAGATCGTTGATGTCGGTCAGACGAAGCTCATGCCGTCCCTCCAACGCCTTGACGACGTGCGGGCCGAGCATTCCGTTAGCTCCCAGGATGAGTACTTTCATGGCCGCTTCATCCTCGCTTCCTGGGCGTGTATCCGAGACTGACCGACTGCGCGACGTCGTCCGCGCTCTGCCAAGGCTGGCCAGTCAGGAACCTGGCTTCGGGTACGTCCGACTGGATGTGGAATATGTCGAGCCAACCCGAGTGATCGGCGTTCAGGCTCAGTCTTACCGCCTCGATCGCGTCGTCCTCGTAGAGGGCCGACGTGGAGGGATTCGCCTCCGCAGCGGGCGTGATTTCGCCGAGCCTCAGGATCGTGACTTCAGCCTTCCGCTCCCGGGCAAACTCTCTGCATACGATTTCACCAAGGTGGTAACAAAGGACCGACGGGTCCAACGTGGGCGTCGGTTTCCAGCGCTCAGTAACCGCGTACGACGGGTCGTATCCTTCCATGAGCCGCAGCGAACTGAGGTAGACCAACCGGGGCACGCCCTCTTCCCACGCCGCCTTCAGCAGGTTGTACGTACAACGCATCTGGTAATCCAGTTGGTCCGAAACGCTCTCGCGAGGATCGACCGCTCCGGAATGGACGATGACATCGACTCCTCGGACCAGGTCATTCGTGGGCTGTGTGTGGTTCAGATCCGAACGAACGAACGAGAACCGAGTCGAAACATCCTCGCGGTCGGTCAGGAGAATCTCGTGATCATCGCCAAGCGACTCTGCCAACTGGCGCGCCAGGTTGTCCCCTGCAGACGTTATCAGTACCTTCACTTGCGTTCTCCGCCGCTAATGTGATTCAGCGCAGTATACCGTCGTCTCCGGGGCGCAAATTGCGTGCGCGGAATATACCGGCCCTCATTGGGGCCATGTATGAGCCCATCTCTCTCGACAAGGGAATGCCAAACACCTTAGAGGATGTCCAAAAACAATTAGCATTCTGAACCCATATTTTTGTCATTCTGAGCGCAGCCGAAGAATCTACCGTCTACGATGCGAAACCGCCTGTACCACCGACCTCAGACCGTTCGGCATTTCCCAGATAAGAGAGACTCATCAGACACCCTCTTACACCTCGGCGATTGAGTCTACGATAAGGGAGCGACCATCCCTTCCGCACCCCAGGAGAATCACATTGACCCTCGCAAGTGCACCTACAGAACCAGAGGCGCCCGGAACCCGGCCTGACCGCCCGAATATCCTGTTCATCCAGTCCGACCAGCACAATCCGGCCGTCACGGGATGCTACGGCGACCCAATAGTCGAGACGCCTAACCTCGACCGCCTGGCGGCCCGCGGCGCTCGCCTCACGTCGGCCTACTGCGCGTCGCCGATCTGCGTACCTTCGCGCATGTCGCTGATCACGGGCAGGTTTCCGCACGAAAACGAGGTGTGGACTAACGACCAGTCCCTCGATTCGGCCATACCCACGTACGCCCACGCGCTCGGCGCGGCCGGATACCGTCCGGTCCAGATCGGTCGAATGCACTTCAATGGGCCGGACCAACTGCACGGCTTCGCTGAACGCCACGTCGGAGACCACAGCCCGAACTGGGCCGGTAGTCCGCGACCGGTCGATCACGGTGCCCTTACGGGTACGGCCGGACCAGCCAGGGTAAGCCTCGAGCTGTCCGGCAGCGGACAAAGCGCGTACGAGGTCCACGATGAGGACGTTGTCGACGCAGCCGTTGACTACCTCGACCGGTTTGGGGAGTCCAGGGCACCCGCCGACGAACCCCTCTGCCTCTCGGTTGGGCTGATGCTGCCCCATCAACCGTTCGTCGCCCGCCCAGAGGACTACGCCCGATACGAGGGCCGCGTCGGGTTGCCAACGACGCCCGCAACGCCGCTCGAAGATTGCCACCCTTACATTTGTTGGTGGCGCAACAGGACCGGAATCGAACAGGTCGGCGAGTCTGAGGTGATCCGCGCCCGGACCGCGTACTGGGCGCTTGTCGACCGGCTCGACGCCCTGATCGGGCGAATACTCGACGCCGTTGAACGGAACGGCCTGTCCGATAATCTCATCATCGTGTACACGTCCGATCACGGCGACCAGATTGGCGAGCACGGGCTTTGGTGGAAGCAGACATTATACGAGGGCTCTGCCCGGGTTCCCGCGCTCATTTCATGGCCCTCTGGCATACCCGCAGGCACGGTGATCGACAACCCGGTCAACCAGTTCGATCTGCTGGCGACTGTCCTCGACGCGGCCGCCGCGCCGCAACTCCCGCGATCACGCGCCAGGAGCCTGCTTGGTCTGCTGAATACGCCCGATACGGCCGACTGGCACAACACCGCGTTCACCGAGTACTGCATGAACGATGATTCCGGTGGCGCGACGCACTCGCCCAATCTCGGTGGGCCGGATGTTCACGCTCGCCCGGGCGGCGTCCAGAATCGCATGATCCGGAGCGGGCCGTGGAAGCTCAACTATTACCACGGCTTCAGGCCCCAACTGTTCAACCTGGACGACGACCCCCACGAAACGCGCGACCTCGCTACGGACCCGGCATTCGCCGGCGTGCGCGCTGAACTTACCGACCGCGTATTGGACGGGTGGGACCCCGTGCGCATCAGACAAAGGATGCGCGTACTCAAGTCGGAGCAGCAGATCCTGGAGTCATGGGCATCGAACATCGATCCGCCAGACTCCCTCCGCTGGGACCTCAGACCGGAGATGGACTATCTGGAACCAGACCGTTAAACGCCGCGGCCGAACACACGATTTGAGAGCTGGATGAGCGTCCAAAAATGAGCGATCGAGAGAGGCTGCTAGCAGCGTTCGACTCCGGTAAACTCGTCCGTCCTTCGCCCGGCAGGTTGAACATCGTCGACCTCGCCAACGCCATCGCGTCTATCGGCGACGCGCAGGACGTCCCACACTCGCCGGGAGCCGCGACTGTTGCCGACCTGGTAGGACCGGCCGACCACATCGTCTTCGTGATGGTCGACGGCCTCGGCCTGAACGTTGTCGACACCGACCACGGCGCGGACTTTCTTGCGGCACACGTTGTCGCCGAACTCACGACCGTATTCCCCTCGTCGACGCCGACCGTGCTCACCTCCTACGCAACGGGGCGCTGGCCCGTCAGCCACGGCGTGCCGAGCTGGTATCTCTACCTGGAGGAGGTCGACTCCATCGCTACGATCATCCACTACTCGCGGCGGGGCGACGACAAGGACCTCGACAGCCTCGGCCTCACTTCCGAACAGGCGTACCCGACGCCGTCGCTGGCGCCGAAGATGGCATGGTCCACCTTCGCCGTCGTACCCGAAAAGATCGCCGACACCCCATTCTCGTTGTACTGTCGCGGATACCCCCAAAGCTACGGCCGCTACGGCTACAAGGATCTCGAGGACGCGGCGGGCGCGGTGCTGAAGCGGCTGCGAGAGGCCAGGGGCCCGAGCTTCACGAACCTGTACATCCCCCACGTCGACTCCGCCTCCCACGGGTACGGCATCGGCCACGACATGACAAAGCAGGCTATCGCGTCGGTCGACAACCTCCTGGGCCAGGTCAGCGACCTACTGCCCCCTAACGCGGCTATGGTCGTCTCCGCAGACCACGGCCTGATCGACGTGGCCGCGAACGCCCACGAGATGGAACCCGACGACGAACTGGTCGGCTACCTCGAGCATGAGCCCTGGGGAACCTCGCCCTCCGTGATGCTACAAGTCCGCGAGGACCGGGCCGTCGAATTCGAGGCGCAGTTCCGCGAGCGGTTCGGCGAGGACTTCTACCTGCTCCCGACAGACGAGGCGTTGGAGTTGGAACTTTTCGGGCCGGGGCCGGTCTCGCCAGTCAGCAGGCGTCGAATGGGCAACTACCTGGCGCTCTCGGCGGGATCGTCCTCGATCCACTTCAACTACGACCGGACCCGCGAGCGCGGCCCCCGAAAAGTCGCAGACCACGGTGGCCTGACCCCGGACGAAATTATCGTCCCGCTGATCGTTGCGCGCCGCTGATCAGTCCGCGGAGCGCACTACCGCGTCTCGCCGGCTACTCCAGCCAGTCCCCGTGCTTCGCCATGAGGGTCTCGTAGCACTTCTCGTATGTCTCGATGTCCACGCCGTGGTATGGGGAGAGGAGGCGCAGCGGCATGTCGACTCCACCGGCCCGGACGATCATCTTGTCGTACGCCCCGTCGATCATCGGGCGGTCCCGGACAGGGCCGAGGAAGTCGGCGGCGGCGGCCGCGATCCTGGCCTGTATGCGGAAAAGGTTTTCGAAGTCGCCCTCGACGCCGTACCTGAAGTACTCCAGCGTCCTCTTCGGCATCATGGGCCCGAATGAGGCGAGGAGGGAGCACTCGCCGTGCAGGCAGCCGAAGGGAAAGTTGTTGTCGCCCAGGAAGTGCTGTAGCTCCGTCTCCTTCACCAGCGTGGAGCACTCTGCCGGGGCCGCGGATGTGAACTTGGTGGCGACGAGGTTTGGGACGGCGTCCTGCAGCCTCTTGTAGTCCTCGGTTGCCAGCACCCTCTTGGGGCGCGGCAGGTTGTAGTGGAGGAAGCTCGAGTCGGGGAAGCTGCCGCAAACGTCGGTGAAATAGGTCATGTACTCGTCGTCGGTCAGCTCCCCCCAGGGCGGCAGCGAGATTTGGAATGTGCGGAACCCGATGTCGTGGGCCGCGCCGATCTTCTCCACCACCTGGGGCGTCGACATGCCGATGACGCCCACCATGGGGCGCACGCCTTCACGGGTCGTCTCCTCCCGGAAGATGCCTGCAATCTCCCTGAACTGGGTCAGGGTCACCGCATACCCTTCGCCCGCGGTGCCAAATATATAAAGATCGCGAAACCCGGATGAGATGGTGTTCCGCACCTCGGCGCGAAACACCGGCTCGATAAGCTCGCCGTTCTCGTCCCACGGAACCTCGCAGCTTACAAGCACCGCCTGCGGATACCTCTTGCTCATGGCGCTCTCCTTGTATCGCGGCTGGGCCGAACGGGCGCGAGTGTATCGACAGGGGCCCCCATGTCAACGCTGGTCCATCAGGTTTCACGGATTCAAGAACCTTCACCTTGCGGCTCATTCCAGTCCTGTAGGCCGCGCCTGCTTCCTGCCTTCGCCCCATTGTCATTCTTGAGCGAAGCGAAGAATCTCCTGGCCGTCACACGCCAACGCCCACCACCCACACCGGACCATTCGGCAATCCTCTGAAAACAACCCGCCCCCGCAGCCAGCCTCTCTCGTCGTTCCCGACATGATCCGGAATCTACTCGACACCGTGTTCCGGCGTTGGCCGGAATCCGGGGGCGCGGGGGCAACGCTAGTACGGGGGTCACGTCCGTTCCAGAGCGGCCTCGCGGCGTCTACGACTATCGCCCCGCGCCGCAATATCTGGCCGAGAGACTTGTCCGACTCATAGTCTCATCCAAATCTCAAAGTTGGTTCTGTATATAGTCAAATCCGGTCCGCCAGCCGTGACAATTTCAAAAACTCTCTTGCTGACGCTGATTTTGTACATGCTGCAAGCTTTGCTGGACTTGGCCCCTTACTAGATGGGATACTCACTTTGAGTTCCTACCTCGGTCCTACAGATTCAAAGAGTAGTCTGCCCCACCCGCGGCTTCGACAATATGCGTATCCCCAGTGACTGGCTTCCCGCTCTGCACGACGGGTGTTTGCTGATTTTTTCGCCCTTCCCGGTCACGGCCCAACGCGCGACGGGGGAACTCGCGGCCCAGCGCAACAACTTGATGGTCGACCTTGCTCACCTAGTCTTCATCGCCCACGCAGTACCTGGCACCAAGACAGAGGCCTTCGCCCGCAAACTCGCTGAATCGGGCAAGCCTCCGCTCATGCTGGACAGCCCAGCGAATGCGAACCTAGCAGGGATTGGCGCGCAAGTGATCTAGCATTCGCACTGTAGATGACCGGAATACCTACCGCAGATCAACTCACAATATGGCTTCATACGTGACAAAGTTGTTGGCTAAGGAGCGAACCCTTGGACAATGAGCCCCTCAAACTGAAATTCAGTGGCGCGCTGGTTGAGCAACTGGGTGCCCAGTTGTACCCAAGTGCCACAGCTACAGTGGCAGAGCTTATCTCTAACGCATGGGACGCCGACGCCCGTAACGTCTGGGTCACGATTCCGTTTGGCCAGTCATGGACTGCCGACGACGAGATAGTTGTGCTTGATGACGGCCACGGGATGACTAAGGATCAAGCCCAATCACGGTACTTGATAGTTGGCCGAAAGCGACGACTTCAAGATGGCGGCAAGAGTCCCGGCGGTCGGGACGTTCACGGGCGGAAGGGGATAGGAAAGCTCGCCGCCTTCGGTACGGCCGACGTGCTTGATTGCGTTACGGTCAGGAGCAACCAATCAGTTTCATTTCGGCTGGACTACGACAAAATCCGAAAATCGCCGCCAGGTGCCGACTGCGAGGTCGATGACTCTCCAGATCAGGGTCCGCTCTACGCGCCAGACAATTTGGAACTCAAGCGTGGGACCAAGATACGATTGTCAAAGCTGCGGCTGAAGCGGTCCATTCCTGAAGAACAGTTCATGAAATCCATGTCTCGCCGTTTTGCTATAGATCAGGCTTTCATGCGAGTGTTCATCAATGGGCAGCAACTGCAACGATTCGACATGGACTTGAAATATCGGTTCCCGAAGGACGGAACGCCAGCTGGATATACAGTGCAAGTCGGGGATGATGGATGGGGTACTGAAACCTTACCCAGTACAAAAGAAATCCGCTGGTGGATTGGCTTCACCCCTCTGCCCTTAAAGGCGGAGTATCTCCGGGGCATTTCCATTTTGGGTCGGAAGAAAATGCTTCAAAGGCCTTTTATGTTTGAGAGGGCTCAAGGAGTAAGAGGTCAACTTGGTCAGGAGTACGTAGTTGGCGAGGTGATAGCTGAATGGCTCGACACCGGCGTCGACATTGAGGATGACCTGATACTTACCAACCGCGACCAACTTCAACTTGAGGATGAAAGAGTGGAAGAGTTACTTGTCTGGGGCCGACGTAGGCTGAACTGGGCCTTGGGTCAAAGGGCTGACCGCCGCCGCGAAGCGGCCCGAAAGTCCATTGAATCCCCAGACATCATGGACTTGCTGAAGGACTTTACCGAGACTGAGCAACGGCACCTCGGCGATATTGCGAGAAAGGCGTCCCTCATTGGAGATCCGGACCCCAGCGAAGTTCACGACTTCATGGTGGAGGTTGTCAATGGATTCAAGGACAAGGCGGTCAGGGAACTCATGGAGCGTGTCCAATATGAGGACGAGGGTTTCCAGACCAACTTTTGGGGCCTAGTAAGAGAGTTTTCGTTAATTGACTCCAGAAAGAATTACAGCATTATCCAAGCCAGACTTGAGACGATAGAACGACTGGATGCGGCAATCAAAGCCGGGGCCACCGAGGTTCCTGAGATTCATAACGTCGTCAAGGAGTTCCCGTGGCTCCTTGATCCTCGGTGGAGTCTCCTAGGGGATGAAGTCGACCTTAATACTCTAAGGGAACCCTACGAACCAACCATAGACTCTGAAACCGGCCAAAGACTGGACTACTTATTCATCCTGCGTCCGAGCGCTCCGGCTCCTTTCGACGAACTGCTCATCGTTGAAATCAAGCGCGGCATGACGCCGAACGGACGAACGCACCGGGTGAGCGAAGGGGAAGTCAACAAATTCCACTCCTACGTGCTAGGGGTTCACGCGGATTACGATCGCAACACCGAGCCTCCGTCGGTCAACGGCCTGATGATAGCTAGTGGATACACCGACCGGGCAAATAGAACCAGGAGGAGCCTGGAACAGGTACGAGAAGTTCAGCTCAAGTTTCAAACGTGGGACTCCGTTATCGATAACACCCGCCTACTTCACACTGGTTGGCTGGAAGTAACACGGCGCACCGGTAGCTTCTCTGGCGACGACGATGTTTCCTCATCGAGCGAGTGAGTGTCGGCGTGATGGACGTCATGACTCCGCGACAGCGCCACAAGGCCATGGCACATAACAGGGGCAGAACCCGCCCTGAACGTGCCTTAGCTTCGGCATTGTGGCGTCAAGGAGTACGGTATTTCACTCATGAAGGCTATAGATCCGTCCGAGGCATTAAGCTCCCTGGCAATCCAGACTTGGTCCTTCCTCGTAAGCGGATAGTCATCTTTGTTGACGGATGCTTCTGGCACGGCTGCCCGCATTGTCGTAAGCACGAGGGACTATCCGGTGGATTTTGGGAGAACAAGATCGCGGGCAACATGGCGCGGGACAAGCGCGTTACAGCCGAACTCGAAGGCGATGGCTGGACCGTACTTCGCATTCTAGAGCACGACATCGACAAGAAGGCAGCACTCTCGGAAACTGCTGACCGGTTGACCTCTCTGATTCGGGCAGCACCCCTTGGGAGCGCGATCCGCGATTTCATGCTGGGCGATAGGCCAGAAACTGAGTTGCCCCTAACCGCCGTTTCTCTGTTCTCGGGAGCCGGCCTAAGCGACCTAGGCTACGAGATGGCTGGATTCCAACTTGCAGTTCAGGTCGAAGTCGACCAGAAGCGCGCCGCGATTGGCGCCGCCAACTTCCCCAATTCCACCTGGCTCACACGGGACGTATGTGGCAGCGCGGATGAAATCGCAACTGCCTACCATGCGGCCAAGTCCAGGCGACTAGACTTGCTGGTTGCCACACCACCTTGCCAAGGCATGAGCAGCTCTAACCCGAGCAGGGGAAAGCGGCGAAGTGCCAGGGCGCGGGAGTTGGAAGCAAAGAACCGGTTAATGTTGGAAGTGATTCCTGTTGCTCAGAAGCTAAGGCCTAGGGTGATCGTCGCTGAGAATGTTCGTCCTGTATTGACTCTCAACGTTGAGTTCGAAGGTGCCAATCGCACGGTGATCGATCATATCAGCCACCACCTTGCGGACTATGAAGTGTTTCCGGGCGTGGTTAACGTCGCCGACTATGGCATTCCCCAGGTCAGAAGGCGTGCACTGGTCGTCGCAATACACAAAGACGAACCATGTCTGGCGACTATGTCTTCGCGAAAAGAGACTCCTCTGCCGAGTCCAACCCTCTCCGAGCGTCCAACCAACGGCGCGATGCCTTGGGTGAGCATTCGGCAATGGCTGCAATTGATGGAATACGATCACCTGGACTCAAAATCCAAAGACACTGCGCGCGGCGAGCACTGGCTCCACTTCGTGCCGTCATACGGGTCCGACAGGTACTTGCAGGTCAGTCAGATACCTCCACATTCGGGGCGCAGCGCATTTGAGAACGACGAGTGCCCGTCGTGCGGTAAGCAGCGGGTCGCGGCGGAATTGATAATCTGCCCTTCTTGCGACGCAGTTATGCGCAATCGGCCCTACGTTGAGCGAAACGGGCAACCTGCTTTGATAAAGGGGTTCGACTCAAGTTACCGACGCATGAGGCCTGATAGGCCCGCGTATACGATCACCACCAACTCAAGCCACATAGGGAGTGACTTCAAGATTCACCCGTGGGAGAACAGGGTTCTGAGCATCCTGGAGTGTGCCGACTTGCAGACGATTCCCCGATTCTACGATTGGACCCGCGCGAAGGAGAATCGAACGCTCTACCTCATCCGCAACCTGATCGGCGAGGCATTCCCGACCTACTTCACGTACCTGCACGGTAAGGTTTTGGCCGAACTCTTGTCTGATTCCGTGGCACCGGCACATGGATGAGGGCAGTTCCGACGGAGACAGCCGTTTGCCTGGCGTACAAGTTGTAAAATGGGTCGAAAATCCAAGCCCAACCACTGCTGCCGGAGACGGCTAACTCTCGCAAGCGGGCTTGTTGGATCCCGTGTCCGGCACTGGGCAGGCTCCGGATACTCACAAAATAACAGTCTTTTGACACACAAACAGGCCGCGGCGACGGGCGGTTCTACTATCTCAAGTCCCATGCGAGGAGCGTTGAGATGACCTACGTGAGCGTGACTCCCGGCCGGTACACCAGGGGCGCCTTCGACTCATCGCGATACCAGGGACTTCAGGAGGCGCCCCCGCAAGGTACCGTCATCGAAATCCGCGAGGATGGACTGGTGCTGGACCTCTCGGGCGTGACGCTGGACGGCGAAGGGACCGGCGGCGTAGGCATCCGGGTCCACGACTGCGACGACGTGACCATTGTCAACGGCGTGCTCATCGGCTTTCACTACGGCATTCATGCCGACAACGTCAGCAACCTGAACATACGGGGCTGCGTCGTGTCGGACAACACCAACCCCCCGGAGGCCGGCTGGCTCTCAGATACGGAGGCTCCGGTGGAGGAAGGATTCGGCGGGGGGATATATCTATACAAGGTGCGGCACTGTGTAATAGAGAACAATCAACTCAACAACAATTTCAACGGTGTCAGCCTGGTCCGGTCGGAACACAACGTAGTCCGGGGGAACCACGCTTCCTACTGCGGCAACGTGGGGATTTACCTTCTCAGGTCCAGCCACAACGAGGCGCTCCACAACCTGGCAGAGCACTGCATCCGCTACACCGGCCGTTTCTGGTGCGACACCGCCGACTCGGCGGGGATTCTCCTGGAGGACGGCTCCAACCACAACCGGATAGTTAGCAACAGCCTGCGCTACAGCGGCGACGGGTTCTTCATCCGGGCCCACAATCGAGAACCGTCCAACCACAACTTCATATCCGGCAATGACGGCAGCTACTCGCCCAACAACGCCTTCGAGGCGGGGTTCTCCTCGGGGAACGTCTTTGAAGACAACATCGCCAACTTTTCCAACTATGGGTTCTGGCTGGGGTATTCAACCAATAATACGGTCAAAGGGAACGAAATAAGAGCCTGCCGGTTCGACGGAATCGCCATCGAGCACGGGCAGGACAATCGCATTGAAGACAACCGCATCGAGAGAAACCGCAACGGCATCCGCCTTTGGAGCGGACCCGCAACGGAAGGGCAGACGAGCCGGGGCCTGCCGTCCCGCCGCTACACCATTTCAGGAAATCGAATCACGGATTCCCGAGACTGCGGGATATCGGCAACGGAAGACCATCAGGTTGCTCTCCAGGGAAACCGCCTTCAACGCAACCGTAGGAAATTCGCCCGCCAATCCGTATAGTCCAGGCGGCCACGCTTCCCTCGTCGCGCCGGCCCCCCAATCGTCATCCCCGACTCCGATCAGGGACCCACGGGGCGCGGGCTGGCGCGGTTACGCTCAATGCGCACAACGCCACTAACGCAACCATGTCACGCCGAAGCTGGTATTCGACCTACAGGCGATATGCTGTACCTACCCCTCACCAGATGGGATACTCCATCTGAATTCCCACTGCCGCCCTACAGGTCCAAAGATACGTATGCCCCGCCAGACGGAGCCAAACGCCAATAACGCCCTCGGCAGCCTGCTCCAGGACATGATCCCCCGCGGCCAGGGAAGCAGTTTGACGCCAAGCTCCACAAGTGCCTCACTTCCAGTTTCTTGCGTCTGCCGTGAATTGCGAATGCTACCGGTATTGAAGCATGCGGATGTAAGGCAGGATCCTATCCGTTCCTTTGTAATCGAGCCCGTAGCCCACCCAGTACGGATGCGGCACCTTGAATCCGTAGTAGTCCACTTCCACCGCACACCTCTTCCGGCTGGAGTTGTAGAGCATTGCGCAAATCTTCACGGAATTAGCGCCCATACCCACCAGTCGTGATTTCAGACATGCACACGTTGCCCCAGTGTTTACTATATCGTCGACTATCAGAACATCCCGTGCCTTGATACGGCTCGGAGAGGGCAGCGAAATGCACTGTACGCCTTCCGGCCCGGTACCCTGGTAACTTTCCAGACGTGCCGTCACCAATTGGACGCGCTCTCCCGACCCCTGCGCCCTTAACTCCCGCATCAAGTCAACCAGCAAAAAGACGGCCCCGTCCACTACCCCTACCAAGACCAGTTGAGACAGGTCATCGTAGTCGTCGACTATTTTGGACGCGATTTTCCTAACCGCTTTCGCTATGTCGCTCTCCGTGAATGCGGGTTCTTGTTTTTCCGTTTCGCTTATGTTGATGCTCAATCCGCTATTTTCGCATCCGCTGCACTCTCGTCCAGGCAGCCGTGACGTTGATTCTGTATTGGATCATCTTCGGAGTGACCCCATACATTGTCGCCGCATCGCGCTTCGACCATCCACGCCTAACGATGTGAATCGCCGCTTCTTCTGGTATTAACAAAGCGCCGCTCAGCCAGTTTGCCTCTGCCTCTGTCTCTCTGGCCCACACTCGGCACCCGCGCCCATCGATTGCTGCCGTGGGAGTGTGAAGTAGGAGTCCGTGAGAGAGTTCATGCGCGACGTCGCTGGATTGACGCCCCGGGTCGTGTGCATCGTTGAAGACGACCGTTCGTCTGGGTCCTCTGAACACCGTCACCCCCGAGAACATTCCCTGTCCTCCGCTTAGAAACAATCTCGTGGCGTCAGGGGCTGCCCTATGAAAACTAGACAAAGAAATCACAGGAATCTCAAGGTGTTCTGCCAGCCGCCATACATTGAGGGGTGAGGTGCGAGAAAGGGATAGTTCGGCCCGCACCTCACGGGCGATAGCGTTTGCCTCGGTCTTGAAACCCCTCCGCACGACAACCTAGTCCTTCCGCATCCGTTCATAGGTTGCCTTCACCAACTGGTCGAGGGCGTCGGCTGCCTCTGGGGTGAGGTGGGGATCGCTCTTCAGATAGGTCGAGATCATTGCCAACGGCTCAGGCTCGTTCTGCCGTGACTCAGAGCGTACGAAATCATCGGCCTTGAGCCCAGACCAGGACGCCAGCGCGGCTAGCCCATCAACATCTGGCCGCCTTCCTTGGGCCATTCTGGTCAGGGTCGAGGCACCGACCCCGGATTGGGCTGCGACTTGCTTCCAGTTGAGGTTCCTTGACCGGCGAGTCGCGTCCAGCGCATCGTAGAAACCTACGCTGTCGAACCTCCCGTGCTTATGGTCCATATGATCCTCCATTTCGCTTGCATTTCTCGAATCGCCCATCTATAATCGAATTCGATAGTAGCAACCAAACACCTTATGGGCAATCCAGAGGATCATAACACATGAATGGCGATACCCAGATTTACGTCAGCGGCCGAGAGTACAAGGTTCCAGGCAATCTCGTGAAGTATGAGCAGGTCGTGGATATCTGGAACAACCTGCACGAACCTGAGAACAAACACATCATCGGCACGCCCGGCATCGACTACGAAAACGACCTTAAGGGTGAGGGCGGTGTCCTCCTACCGGGAAAGGACGTTGAGGTCAAGGACGGCACGAGCTTTTCGGTCGACCCAGAGCATGTCTCGTAAGGAACGCCTCACCGCGTTCGGCGAGCAGGTCGGATTTTCAGTCGAGGTTGAATCCGACGTTGTCCGGGCCGTACGGGTTCCCTGTCTCTTTGTGGGCCGGGTTCCCGGTACCTGCGCCATTGAGACGTCCTACGACCAGGCCACCGGGAAACCAGACAATCGCATAGGCGGCGACGTCCATGCTGTAAAAGTTACCATCGATGGAGAGTATGACGGACGCGTCTACCTTGCTGACGGAACCCCCATCGGGGCCTACGTTGGCGGTGACGGCAAGACTTGGTCAAACATCTCCATCAAGAGAGGTGCCCAAGGACGTCCGGAGCCGGACGAGACGGCCCACCATCTGATCCACCGTTACGCGAAACACATGGTAGGTGCCGTGTCGGCCGCTGGTTATTCCGAACCGGCTGCTCTAGCGATGCCCGGCCCCTTCCACATACCCAACACCTTCGAGGCTCGGGCGGCGATGGGCCCAGTCCAGGACCGTATCCGCGGTCAGCGCATTGCGATAATCGGCTTGGGCGGAACGGGTGCGTACCTTCTTGACCTTATCGCCAAGACGCCCGTTTCGGAAATCCATCTACTGGATCCTGATCGTGTCGACTGGCACACCCTCAAGCGGGCCCCAGGTGCACCTACTGCCGAAGAGATTGAACTCGTTCGCGCGGGATCGCTGCTCAAGGTCGACTACTATCGCTCAAAGTATGCAGCCTTCCGGGCCGGCATCCATCCGCATCCTGTTCGAGTAGACAGCACGTCAATGTTCGCCGATTTTCTGGCGGATTTTCCTATCGACTACGCCTTCGTCTGTATTGACCAACTCACTGACGGCGATTCAGCGCGCCAGGATGCCGTTTACCGCGCTGTCACCGACGCCGAAGTTCCGTTCATCGACTCGGGCGTGAGCATCACGCTCGAGGACTGCGCCGTTAGAGGTGCCGTAACGACGAGCGCCTATGATGCAGGTTCTGACGCTTGGGAGGATGCCATACCGAATGCCAGACTGGATGGCGCTGCCCCTGGGTACCGAAATGTCCAACTGCCAGAGGTGAACGCAGCAGCCGCGACGTTTGCCGTCATGGAATGGCGCCGCCGCACTGGTCAGTACGTTGCCGAGTCCCAGGTGTTTTACCAGAAGTACAGGCTTGAAAAAGGACGCATCTTTTGCGCGAAATGAGTTGAGCGATTTGTCTGGCGTGAAGCTCCGCCCCATCTTTGTAGAGGTGATGCCTCCATTCGAATCAATTGACGACGGGGAGCTATGGATCAGTCATAGGCACCGGACTGTAAACCTGCGCTGTCCGTGCGGATGTCGCGAACTGACGGTGCTGTCCCTCCATCCCAGTCGATGGCACGTTTATTTCGATGGGAAGTCCGTTTCGCTACTGGGTCCAACGGGTGGCTCAGTCTGGGCCAGTTCCGGTTGCGGCCGCCACTACCTCATACGAAACAACGCCGTGGTTTGGTTAGATGAGATTGATCCACTCCGTCATACTGATTATGCGGACGTTGAACTGGCTCGCATGCTGACTTCGACATCGAGCCGTCAGACTCTTCGTTCACGACTCCGACAGATATGGCGTGGCCTGTCGATGTGGCGGGGGCGGAAGTAAGGAACCGCACGCTTTCGCAGTGAAGAGGACGATGAAACGCGCAGTTTTGAGAAAGAACATGCCAAGCGACATCGCATGGATGCGCCCATGAACTACCACATCCAAGTACGAGGCGGAGGCGTCAGGAATGATCCGCCACCAGCGAGCTAGGACCTCCAAGAATGCAAGGAGAACGGCCAACAAGCTGCTGCGCCAAATTGAGGCTCATGTCTCCGATTACAAGGGTCGCTGCCTCTTTGTAACTGGTGATAAAGGCGAATACTGCAACGAACCGGTCAGCAATAACTGTCACATCGTCTCAGAGTCGGCCGTCTTGGATCCGTTGAAGGACGGCAAGACCAAGAATGTGCGTGAGTTGCAGTGGGGCGTTAGCCAGTGGAGAGAGTTGCTCTTCGGCGATGACGTAGAGCAACGGGTGCAGGACACCTCCACATTCGAGCCGGAGAAGAGAACGACGAAAACCGCGTGTACGGGTCGGTTCGCGTGCAGGCAATGCGGCCACGACAACGAGTTTCAACCCATCGATGTCGCGCAACCTGATTTTGATGACCCGGTGGTACGCTTTTTGTCCGGCTATCGCTTGGTGCTCTTCCTGGCTGACCAGTGCCGCAAGGCCATAAGTTTGCGTCAACCATGGGATAAAGCTGTCATGAGAAACTCCAAGCGCTCCGATCGCGCCGTGTGGTTTGGAGAAAAGGAAAAGCTAAAAAAAGCGCTTCGGAATGTGGAACACGACGTGGAGTTACTCGGGAAGAATTGGTACGCATGGAAGATCGGCGAGGCTTTTGATCTCTCAGTTGTATCTGCACAGGTCTTGAACTTTCGATCGAAGTTGAGATTCGCGGGTGGTACCCTGTATGGCAAGGCTACGGGCGTAACTGTGTTCCCAGTCCAAGGAGACTTACACAAAATAGCCGCGTTCCACTTGACAAATAAGTCGGGCCCGGCAGGGCAAGATATAAAACGTTTGGCGGCAGTTACAAGAGCCTCGGAAGAGTGTCAGAACGATGGTGTAACCGTGACAAACGAGCTAATGACGAATGGGTGGGGTAGCTTGGCGGTGTCGCCAACGTCCTATGACGCGTTGAACGAACGGGACCGTTTCGCAATACAAAGCCTAGTCGCTAAACAAACTCAGGGTTCAGAAATTGTGAAGTCCTTTTTTCGACACCCGCCCAAGACGAAGCATCGTTTTATCCGACGTCATCTCTAACCTTTGCCCTGTACCCTCACCCCGCCCCAAAACCCAGCACATACCCTGCCGCGCTCCCCGCCTCGCGCGTCACGGCGCTTACGATGACGGCAACCTGCTCGCCCGGCTGGGCGTTTACGTCCTCCAGTTGAATCTCGCCATCTGCCTCTCCATCCAGGAGCAGCCGTAACACTTCCGCCGGGCTCCCGGGCGATTTCCGCACGATTTGTACCAGGAACTCTTCCGGCACGAGGTTGTTTACTCTGGCGAAGCCGTCTGCCTCCCAGCCTCCGTCGGTCTCAGCATCGTCGGCCCACCCGATCTCATCTATCGCGAAGTCGTCGAGGCACAGTCCCCTGCCATTGACGGCATCGTCGGTCACGTACTCGAACCTGACCAGCACCTCGCTGCCGGCGTACGGCGTCAGATCGACGGAGTCATTCACCCACCCGGTCGATCCGCCGGTGATGCCGGGCCCGAAACTCGTGCCATTCGGGTTTTCGTTCGTTGTTAGAGTCGATTCGAGGATCGTCCACGTCTCGCCGCCATCCTCCGACACCTCGACATAAGCAAAATCCCAATCCTCTTCCAACAAATACCAGACGTTGAAGCGAAGCGTTGCCGTGTCGACGCCGGTGAGGTCGAACCGGCGCGTCAGGGTCGTGTCGATGCCATCTCCGTCGTTGCTCCACCAACAGGCCTCGCCGCTATGCGGCGCAACAGGGAAAAGCTCCGCCCCCGGATCGCCGTTGAATGAGATGGTCAGTTCGTCCGCAGGGAGAGTCACCACGTAGTAATCGGCGCCGAACTGGGCAACCTCGCTTTCAAACGTCTTGGGCAAATTGACGAACTCGGAACCGACGCGGATGGCCGACCGGAGATTTCGGGCGGAGGACGAATAACGCCCGTCGGGGTTGTTCAGATAGTTGGCGACAACCCAGTCCCTGAACACATCGAGGGAAGTGGCATCTTCGCCTAGGCGCTGCAACACCATGTCAACGGATTCGAGCCCGTCCGTCGGCTCCTTCACCAACTCCGCGATCAGGCGATCGCCGCCGTAGTGCTCGGCCAGGTAGTCCAGGAACAGGTTGGCCCCGCCGTACGACGGCGAGCGGAGTTGTCCCCCGCTCGGCCACTGGGTCAGGGACGTGCCCGGCAACCGCAGGTAGTCGGCAATCTTGGGCGTCCAGTGACCGGCCGCATCTACCGCCAGTTCGGACAGGCCCTCGTTCAGCCAGCTCTCCTCGTCGGAGTCCGCCGCCCAATGCACGGCGTGTTGCAGTTCATGCGTCAACACCGACATGTACGAGCGGGAACCCACGGTGAGGCCGTCGGTCGAGATGTAGATCGATTCCCGTTCGTTGCTGTAGCGCTGAATTTCTGCAGAGTAGGCGTCCGTACTCGAGAAGTAACCCGCTATCCCGGGGCGGAGGCTGGTGTGAAAGATGACCAGGCGCGGGTCGTCGTCGATACCGGGAGACCTGATTCCGCCAAACAGCCCGGTCACGGTCGGCCACACATGCGACTCGAACTCGTCGATAGCAGCCTGTAGATCGGCCGGGTCAACATCCCTCGCGGCGTCGAACACCCAGTAGGCGTTGTCGCTGGCAGCCTTGACGACCCCATCGACGAGGACGTACCCGCCCGGTCGGTTGACCCAAAACTGGGTGGGTTCTCCCTCGATGAGCGGTCCTCGATCGGCTGATGCCCGCTGGTCGTCGTCCGACTGCAATTTGAAACGCCTCGCCAGGTCAACCACGTCCCGCGAGGGCGGACGCGGGATCACCTGCTCCCTCACCACCGGAATGGGGGTAGGTCCCGGCGCGGGAGGGGCTGTAGCGGTCGATCGGACCGTGTCGGGGTCTGGCGTAGGTGTAGGCGGAGGCGTCGGGGTGGCAGTGGGGAACGGTATCTGCTTCGGCACCGGGCCGCCCGCGGAGACCGTAGGCGCGTCAGCAACAGGAGCCGCGTCCACCGGTGTTGGCGATACCCGTGGACCGGTCGCGGCCGTCTCCGTTGCAGCCGGGCCCGAACCGGCTCCTGTGCAGGCAAGCGCAACAAGCAGCGCCGAGACAAGGCCCGCCGCGACGGGCCCTCTCACGATCCGGTCATGCCTAATTACGCCGACCGGAAATCGGAGTCTAATCCCGCGGCTGATCGCCAGGCCCACAAGCCGAAATAACGCCTTCCGCCGGCGCCATGGAGTTGAATCTATTCATGGATTGCTCGACGCCCTCGGACACGATCGTCCTTATGGCCTGCACTGCGCGGGTGATGGATTCGTCCACGGCGGCGCGTTCGCCCGGCCCGGGCACACCGAGAACGTGTTTGATCTGCCTGTCCGGCGAGGCCGGCTTGCCGACTCCAATTCGCACCCGCTTGTATTTATCCGTGCCGATGGCTGCAGTTATCGACCTGAGGCCCTTGTGCCCACCTGCGCTCCCCTGTTTACGTATACGAATGGCACCGACCGGCAGGTTTATGTCGTCCGAAACCACGATCAACCGTTCCGGGACGGCCCGGTACCGTGTAAGCAGGTACTCCGCCGCTTCCCCGCTCAGGTTCACATACGTACGAGACAGGGCCAGCACCGTGCCGTGCCCGGCTATGTCGACTTGGCCGGTACGCACGATCCGCCTGTTCTCGAGCGTGGCGCCCGTTTCCTCCACCAGCCGTTGCACGCACCAGTGACCGGCGTTGTGCCGCGTGTCGCGATACTCAGGCCCCGGGTTCCCAAGCCCCAATACGATCCACGGGTTTTCGAACGCCGGTTCTTCGACGCCCCCCCGGCTTGGAAATAACCTGTCCAACAGCGACTTGAAAGTCACAGCCCGAGGTCCGTCTGGCTTGGAGATGACGAGGCGTCACCGTCGTCTGAAGTGGCCGCCTGCAGATCGAGCATTTCGCCGTCCAGCACGCGCACGAACTGTTCTTCGTCGAGCACCGGCACGCCCAGCCGTACGGCCGTAGCGTGTTTCGACCCGGCGTCGGCGCCCGCAACCAGATAGTCGGTCTTCCTCGATACGCTGCTCGACGTCTTCCCGCCGAGCGACTTGATCTTCGACTGAGCCTCCGGCCGCGACATCGAGTCCAGCCGGCCCGTAACCACCACGGTCTTGCCTGCAAACGGGTGGTCGGACGGCGGCGCGGGCGTGTCGTCGACCGGGTCCACCCCGGCGGCGCGCAGCCGCGACAGCAGGTCGAGGTTGCTGGGGTTGGAGACCCACGCGGAGATGGTTTCGGCAAGCACCGGCCCGATGCCGTCGATTTCGATTAACTCCTCGGCCGTCGCTCCCTCGATGCCCGTCAGCGACCTGAACCGCCTGGAGAGCCACTCGGCGACCTCCGCGCCAACACCGATGATGCCGAGGCCGAAGAGTAGCATGGGCAGCGGTTGGGTCTTTGCGGATTCGATGGCCTGCAGGAGATTGTCGACCCGTTTCTCTCCCATCTTCTCTAATTCGAGGAGTTCGGTCCTCTTTTCGGCAAGCGAAAAGACTTCAGCGAGGTCCTTTACGAGCCCGTTCCTGGCGAGATCCTGTGACACCCGCTCGCCCAACCCTTCGATGTCCATCGCGCCGCGCGATGCGAAGTGCTGGAGCAGCCGTTCGAACTGCGCCGGGCAGCTTGAGTTGACGCAAAGCGTCATGGCCTGGTCTTCGGGCGCGACGGTGGGCTCGGAACAGACCGGACATTGGTCCGGCAGGCGGTATTGATTCGCCTCCTGCTCGGGTGTCAGGGGTTCCGCCGGTCCGATCACCTGGGGAATCACGTCCCCCGCCCTCTGTACGATGACGTCGATTCCCTCGCGAATACTCTTCTCGTTGATGTCCTGTGCGTTGTGCAGGGTGGAGCGGCTGACGGTCACGCCCCCCACTACGACCGGCTCAAGAATGGCGTAGGGGTTGAGAGAGCCCGTGCGCCCAACGTTCACTCCAATGCTGACCAGCCTCGTCCGCGCCTGCTCGGCAGGAAACTTGTAGGCCGTCGCCCAACGAGGGTCTCTCCCCGAGACGCCCAGGCGGCTTTGCAGAGCCAGGCTGTCGATCTTCACCACCATGCCGTCGATGCCGTAGTCGAGATCTGGCCTTTTCGCCAACGCCTCCTCGTAGGCATCCTGTATCCCTTCAATATCGGAAACGACCTTAGTCCACTCGTTCACCTTGCCGCCCCACCGCCTGATCGCCTGCAGCGCTGCCCAATGGCTGTCGCTGAAATCGCTGTCCGTGTTCCCGATCGAGTAAAACGTCACGTCGAGCGGCCGGGACGCCGTTACGCGGGAGTCGAGTTGCCGCAGCGCCCCGGACGCGGTGTTCCTGGGGTTTACGTAAAGGGGGAGTCCTTCCGCCTCGCGCTCCCGGTTGAGACGATCGAATGCCGAAAGAGGAAAGTACACCTCGCCGCGCAGTTCGACCTTATCAGGGACATCGTCCCCGGTCAGGCGCAGCGGCACGGTCCGGATTGTGCGGACGTTGGCGGTCACGTCCTCGCCCCTTACTCCATCCCCCCGGGTCGCGGCGCGTGTCAGCACCCCGTTTTCATACGCACACGAGATGGCCAGCCCGTCTATTTTGAGTTCGCAGACGAATTCGAATTCTTCGATCTCGAGGAGCTCGCTCGCCCTGCGTCGCCAGGCTTCCAGTTCCTCCCTGTTGACCACGTTGCTCAAGCTGAGCATCGGCAAAGTATGCACAACCTCTGCGAACTCGCCCGACGGAGGCGCGCCCACGCGTTGGGTCGGCGAGTCCGCCGTTGCCAGGTCGGGGAACTGTTGCTCGATGGCCAGGAGTTCCCTGAACAGCCGGTCGTACTCGGCGTCGGCCATGACCGGCGACTGCTCGACGTAATACAGGTAGTTCGCGCGATTCAGGTCTGCGCGGACCACCCCGGCCCGTGCGGCAGCCAGACTCGCGTCGTTGGGGATCGAAACGCCGCCTTCATCCATAGCTGTGCGGGTTCGTGTTCATTGGGAATCGTGTCGGCGAGATGGTGGACAGGGGCCTCATTATATAAACGGCCGGTCAAACCCCTGATATTTCCGTCACGGACTGAATTGCCGTGAACAACGGGACCGCCATAGCTATACTCGTTGCATTGGCGTCCCCGGGTTTCTCTTGCCCATGCGGCGCCGGTCCGAGGATTCATGGCCGACATCAAGCCGTTTAGAGGCATTCGATACAACCCTGCCGTCGCAGGAAGCCTCGGCCTAAACGTGTCCCCGCCGTTCGACATGATCACGCCGGCGCTACAACGCGACCTGTACGAGCGGTCCGACTACAACATCGTCCGCCTGGAGCTGGCGAGGCGGCGACTCGGCGGCGACCCCTACGCGAGCGCCGCAGAATCACAGCAGCGGTGGATGGGGGCAGGGGCGCTCACGCGGGACGACGAGCCCTCCGTTTACGTCACCGAGGAGCGCTTCTCATTCCGCGGCAATGATTACGTCCGCAGGGGCGTCATCGCAGCGGTGCGGATCGAGGAGTACGACCGGAACGTCGTCCTCCCACACGAGTACACCCGCCAGGAATGGGTCCTCGACCGGGTCAGGCTCATGGGGGTTGCCGGCTACAACTACAGCTCGCTGCTCGTGTTGTTCCGGGACGATCTCCGGTCTACGGTCGGCGGAATTATCAGGGCTGTCGCGGGCGGAAAACCGACGGCGACGGCCGCGCCGCCCGACATGCCCGAGTTACGTATGTGGCGGTTGAGCGACCCCGGAACTATCGAAGTTCTTGCCAATTCGTTCGCCCAAAATCAGTTGTTCATCGCCGACGGCCACCACCGTTACGAGGCAGCCCTGCGTTTCAGGAGCAGGATTCGCAGCGAACGCGAGGTCGATCCGGGCGAGTCGATCAACTACCGCATGATGATGCTCGTTTCGGTCAGCGAACCCGGCCTTGTCACCCGCGGCTATCACCGAACGGTCCAAAACGCCTCCGGCAGCGAGCTTTCGGCGATCACGTCGTTGCTGCGGGAGCGGACTACGCTGACGAAGTGGGGGCCCGGAGACGCGACCGTGGCCACGCAATTCGCCGACAGCCTGGCCAACGTGACAGGTGACGAGGCGGTGTTCGGCGTTTACGGACTCGAAAAGGGTGTCTGCCACGTCGCCAGGCTCGAACCGGCGCCCCGGGACGCGAATGAACTCGAGCGCTCAGAGTACTCGAGACTCCATGAACTGCTGTTCCGGCAGACGGTTTCGCCGGAGCGGGAGGCCGAAATCGTCAGTTTCTCCTACGAACCGGAAAGGGCCATGGAGGCGGTGGACAACGGAGAGGCCCAGCTTGCCATCATCATGCGCCCGGTCCCGATGTCGGAGTTCATGGGCATCGTCACACGCGGCTGGCGACTGCCGCCGAAGGCCACAAACTTTCATCCCAAGCCATCCGCCGGCTCCGTAATCCAGTCGCTGGAGGGTCCGCTCTGAACTACGGCCTCCCGCCGGAAAACCCTGTTCGAATCGGGTTGCTCTGGGTCGAAGCTGCTACGCTCGACGCGGCCCGGCCCGGGGACACGCTCAAAAGGCGAAGACACCCATGAATGCGGAACCGTCATTGATGATGAGACTGTCTGAGGCATTGCCTCGTTTCATTTACGCCATACCGGTGTTCGTAGTGGTCGCGGTGCTCTCATGCGGCGGCGGGCGGATTGTGGAGGTTACCCGAGAAGTAGAAGTCATAGAGGAAGTGGAGGTTACCCGGATAGTCGAGGTGGTGGCGACCGCCTCGCCGGTACCCACCCCTGCAACCGTGGAGGCGGACACGGTCGCGCCGGACGAGGAGCAAGAGGGCGCAAAACCCCTGCTTGAGGTGCCTGACCGCGGTTACAACTCATTGGGCAGCCCGGACGCCCCAATCACGATGTTCGACTTCTCAGACTTCACCTGAGGGCACTGCGGGGCCTGGCACCGCGGCGCGGTTGCCCGAATACGTGAGACATATGTCGAAGACGGGTTGGTGAGGATGGTCCTTTTCCACTTCCCTATCCTGACCCGCGTGGCGCAGACGGGCGCGGAGTATGCCGAATGCGCGGGTGAACAGGGACAGGAACATTTCTGGGACTTCGTGGACGGCGTATACCAAAATCAATACGGACTCTTGAACCAATCGTTTATCGACCTAGCGGCGACACTCGACATCGACGGCGACGCATTGGACCAGTGCGTGGCATCGGGCAGGCACGCCTCGACGTGGCAGAGCGATCTGGCGTTCGGAAGGTCTCTGGGTGTTGGAGGGACGCCGACCTTCTTTATCGCTTACATCGACGCAAACGGCGAGCAGGAACTACAGTCGTTCATTGGCGCAAGGGGTTTCAACCTCATGTCGAAGGTCCTGGATTCGATCGCGAGGGAAATCGGGCATGGCGGATAGGGAATTCCCCGCTATCGGGCCCGATCCGTATTTCGTCTTTCCGGATCCCGTTCCGGAACCCATCCGTCATCCCCGACCCCGATCGGCCACCTTCGCGTCAACCCCCTCTCCCTCGGGGAGAGGGCCGGGGTGGGTACAGACCGGAGAGATAGGTTACACATAGACTGGGCACATGGGTAACACATTGGAGGATTGCGAGAAGCAATCCGTCAGGAGGAAATGTGTTGCCCTGGAAAGAGACGAGCGCCGAATCAGAGCGAATGCGGTTTATTGAGCTCAGGACCGCAGGGGCAGGGTCCATAGCGGAACTGTGCCGGTGGTTTGGAATCAGCCGCAAGACCGCCTACAAGCTGATCGGCCGCTACGAGGCCCATGGCCCGGACGGCCTGCGAGACCGGAGCCGGGCTCCCCATCGCCATACCAACACCACTCCCACAGATGTTGCTGAGCGCATTGTCCGGGCGAAACGCGCTCACCCCTCGTGGGGTCCCAAGAAGCTGGTGGCCTGGCTCCGTTCCGCGGAGCCGGACGTAGCGTGGCCTGCGCCCAGCACGGCGTCCGGGATCCTGGACCGGGCCGGTCTGGTCAAGCGCCGCAAGCGCCGCCACCGGTCCTCACCCTGGGATCAACCCTTCGCACACGCCGGGAACCCCAACGATGTCTGGTCCATCGACTTTAAGGGTTGGTTCCGTACAGGCGACGGGACGCGCATAGACCCGCTCACCACCCAGGACGCGGCGTCCCGCTACCTCCTCGTCTGCGAAGGGCTGGAACGCCCCGCCGGCCCGGAGACCAGGCGCACCCTAGAGAGAGCCTTTCGCGAGTACGGTCTTCCAAGAGTTATCCGCACCGACAACGGCCCGCCCTTCGCCAGCGCCGGTTTGGGCAGCCTCTCGCAGCTGGCCGTCTGGTGGGTCAAGCTGGGTATCGTTCCAGAGCGCATCGAGCCCGGCCACCCCGAACAGAATGGACGACTCGAGCGACTCCACCGCACGCTCAAGGCGGAGACGGCATCCCCGCCCATGGCCAACCGGAGACGGCAGCGGCGGGCCTTTGACCGCTTCCGGCAAAGTTACAATTTCCAGCGTCCGCACGAAGCCTTGGGCCAACGGCCTCCAGCACAACTGTACTCGCCTTCGATCCGCCCCTATCCTTCCCGTGTCACCCACCCGGAGTACGAGACCGGGATCACGGTTCGACGCGTGCGCAGCAACGGTGAGATCAAGTGGAAGGGAAACCTCATATACGTGAGCGAAGCACTGAAAGGCGAACCGATTGGCCTCGTCCCGCAGGACGAAAACGTATGGTCCATAAAGTTCGGCACGCTCCTCATCGGTGTCCTAAATGACACCGCAAAACGTGTCGACAAGACACCTGTAAAAGTGTTACCTATGTCCACGGTTTAACTGTTACCCATGTGCCCGGTCGTTCAGTAAGGGCCCCCTACGCCAGCCTCACCCGCCGGTTCAACTTCACCCTCCGCTCCGACGGCCCATACCACCCCTGCGGCGCGTACTACGACGTATGCAGATAACACTGCACCAACACCTCGTCGCTGCCGTCCTCGAACGTCAGCAGGCGGCTCATCGGGACGTTTTTCTTGCCGTGGTACTGGCTCAGCGCAGCCACGTTGATGAAATTGCAGTCCCACTTCCGCTCGACGTGCGACCGGCCGCCCGTGCGGTCGTCCGGGTTGGTGTGCGTGTGTCCTCCCAGCCACAGGTCCAGCGAGCCCGGGTTGTCCGCCAGGTAGCCTTCGAACGCCTGGGCATCCGGCTTGTCGTCCAGAAAATAGAGGTAAGACGAACCTTCCGGCCCGCCATCGGCAAAATAACCGTGGTAGCCCGACGTCCAACTGCCCTGCCCGTCCGGCACGTGTCCCTCCCACGGGCCGGAGGCGACGGTGGTCTCCTTCAGCATGTGATGGTGAGTCGACACCAACACCGAGTCCTCGTTCGACTCCAGGTATCGCCTCCACCAGTCGAACGTCTCGCTGGTAACGGCCCCCGACGGATAGCCGCCGTGGGTGGCGCCGCGGCGTCCCACGGGCGGGGGGAAATCGTTGCGGTCGCTCATCATCAGGAACCGAACGTTCCCGACGGCGAACGTGTACCGTTCCCACGTCCCGTCCACAGCGTGCGGCATCCTGTCGGCGTTCACCTCCGAGTGCTCGGGTGTCTCCCCGGTCGGGTCTATCCACTTCCTCGCCCACCACTGCAGCGGAGCGTCCTCTTCGATAGGCGCGTCGTGGTTGCCGATTACGGTGTAAAAGTCCTCGCGACGATGCCTGCCGCTCACACCAAACTGCCGGACGATCTCCCGACCCTCTTCGTC
Organism: Dehalococcoidia bacterium; assembly: GCA_965219065.1. Lineage (GTDB taxonomy): Bacteria > Chloroflexota > Dehalococcoidia > Lucifugimonadales > Lucifugimonadaceae. The sequence continues at coordinate 3,309,983 of OZ244715.1, read as the reverse complement.
CGTCGGCGTGGTCTGCCCCCCCGAGTGGTCGCCCAGAACGACAGCGACGTCCCAGTCGAACGCAGGTCCGCCCTCTTCCCCACCCTGTTCCGACTGCCGAATGGCGTCGGCCAAACTTTCACGCCCGAACCCAAGGTCGGTCCCAACATGAGAGCAGCACATCGCCCAGAGCCGGAATTGTTTGTTCATTGGCGGGTATTTCCTCCGCTAGTATTCGCTCACCAAGATGTCGATCGTGGTATCAAGCGCACGGGCAATTCGGGCTAAATCCGAGGTGGAGCCCGGCTTTCGTCCTCGTTCAATCTCGGCGAGGTAACCAACCGTTAGCCCCGTCCTGTATGACAACTGCTGCAATGTGACGCCCTGATGGTCCCGAAAAGCGGGGATGGGCCTCTTGCCGTCAATGATGGCGAGAGCAACCTCTTGGGGAACAAGAACACCATCGTCCGCGCCGAGAGCGGCCAGCCTGTCTTCGAGCTCCCTATTGCGCTCGATCAGCGCGTCGTACTCCTTGCGAGTCAGCGTAATGGTCTCTTCGCTAGTCATAGGCTTCTCTCCTGTGGGCGCCCGTTGGCCGTTGGGGAGGGCATGGGACGACTAGTCACGCCCAACCCGCCTGACCTTACTCCCGTCGTTCCTTCATAATCGCACAAATACGAAAGTCGCCAATACCGCGCCCAACCCACGGGAACTCTGTCCTCAATATTGAAAAACCTGAACATCGACAGAAGGGAGTTTTAGACCATGCGTTATGCCTACCCATGTTCTATCGTCCGGGATGAGGAGGAGGCGCGAGCCACCGGAAGAGAAGCCTACGTCGTGACCTTCCCAGACGTATACGGCGCCAACTCCGGGGCGTGGTCCTGGGATGATGCCGTCGACATGGCCAAGGACTGCCTCGAGGTCGCACTCGGAATGTACGTCAAGGCCCGTGAAGACATACCCGTCCCCAGTCCCATGGCGGAAGAGCACGTATTGATCTGCGTCGCGCCAATAGTCGCCGCGAAACTCGCCCTCTACACCGCGATGAGGGAACAGAACGTTACAAACGTCGCTTTGGCCGTTCGCCTCGGTCTACAAGAAAACGCGGTGCGTCGGATTCTCGACCCCGGGCACCGTTCCCACATCACGTCGGTCGAAAAAGCACTCGACGCGGTCGGGCGCTCCCTGGTCCTGGAGGACAGGGCCGCCGCAAAGTACTCCGGAACCGCCACCACGCCCTAGCAATACTTCCTCGCCCACCGCCACACCGTCGTTCCGGACCCCGATCCGGATTCCAAGGGAGCGGAATCAGGCCATATACCAACACGAATCGTAGTTCCGTCTCTCAGAGTCCTTCTCTTCCGGTAGGTCCATCCAAGAACCGCTGGATATGTCGAGCGATTTCAACTTTGTACTCTGTACCGAAATTAACGTCGCAACCCAATTTAACCTGCCTCATTCCCTTAGGCGAATCGTTGTGGCCACAACGATTCGAAGTCACTGACGAATTTGCTAAACGACGCCTATTGCAAATGAAATCACGAAACGTTTAGGCCTTTAATCAGGCAGTCAATTCACACCAAGCCGGCAGTAAAGGCTGTTCCGTTTGATCAAGGCTCTGAAGCCACTCCACCACTCGGTGCTCGGCGAGAAGCTCCACGACAACCTTTTTCTACGCCTGCTCAAGTACCTAATAAAAGCAGGCTACCTTGAGGAATGGACTTATGGCCACACGTTGAGCGGCACACCGCAATGCGGCGTGGTCAGCCCCATTCTCTTTCGGGATCGTATGCATCGCGACGGAGGTGGATACCGATCGCCGTTCGTCTGGATACAGGTTTCCAGCGCTTTACGGCCTGCTTGAAGCCCCTTCTGGGTACCGACTTGTTGTGTCGTATGTATCAGGTTGGCGTTGGAGCCGACTTAACACTGCGCGGCAGCCCTCCTACCGTCCTGTTATGTGACACCAAACAAAACGCGCCCAGCAAGGGGTGAATGTCACGCATACGAAGACGTAGTACTCTGCCTCCGCCCACGGGTCATCAAGAGCAGAGCCGTCCGCGGGAATGCATGAGAGACAACCGGGTCTTCCGCCAGCAGACTAATCGTCGAGGGGTGGCTCCACGGTGATGTTCGCATCGTAGTCTGAGTAGCTCACGGTGGTTCGCAGGCATCCCGTAGCAGATCCATCGATTTGGGGGCACGAACCGCCCCGTCCAGTGAGAGGGACCTCGTCCCACCTCGTCCACTCGATTGGCAGGAACGTTTCCTTGTCCACAGAGAGAGCCACAGAAACACCGTACGACCCGCCCGAACTTGACCCCGTTTCCGCGAACGGAATATTCTTGAACCCGCGAACGATGTACCTGTCGCCCTCATGTGAGGTCAAGCTCGGATCGTCGATGGGCCCGACTGCGATCGAGTCGAGAGGTGTTTCTGTTTCTGGTGAGAGCGTCATTGTTGTCCAACGAGCCGCGTCGGACGAACGGTGGTAGACAGTCGATCCGATCTGGATTACCTCCGAACCCAGGATCCTACCTTGAACACGGTCTGGTGCTACCCAGACCCCCGAGCCCGAATCCCGCATTTCGTTCCCGGCCCACACCTCGTAACTGAAGCGGAACGTTTGAACTTGGTCCATCGCCTGGGTGATTTGTTTGACTACCTGATCAACTGACAGTGAGGAATCGTGGGTGGGTGCGCTGCATGCAACCACAAACAGCACCCCCACCAGCATTGCTCCGCCGAAATTGACTCGAAATCTGATGGTCTTGCTCCAAGGAGTTATTCCTTCGGCACAACTCGATAGTCGAGGTGCCGAACTGTTCGGATGAGCGTTTTCGACGAACGGTCATCCGGATCGACAAGACAATGGTGCTCCTGGCCGATGAGCGGATTGCCATTGACCAACTCTTTCTCTACGAGCAGTATTCCATCCGGGACGACCGATTCGGCGGTGTAGACCGAAGATGGAACCCCGTCCAAAGTGGATAATCGGTCGTCGAAGCCATGAGCTTTGAGGCGCTCGGGTTGTGCGAAACGGTGATCCAACCAGTCAAGCGTATTGTCCACCTCTAGATCCCTCGGCGTCGTCCAACTCCTCCCATTTGTCAGATCGGTGTGTGTCGCTGAGTCGAGAGCGACTAGGGACTCGATCAGTGGAGTACCGTCGACACTTGAGATCAGTCCGCGCGCTCCGAGGAACTCGCCGCCAGGTGCGATGTCGAACCAGGCCTCAGAAACGATCGTTTCCGGATGATTGGCAACTACGTCCACGTCACCTTCCGGGATTAGTGTGCCGCCTGAATTGTATATCTCGACCTTCAGGTAGAGTGTGCTGCCATCTGCGATGGCATTCGCGATCTCCTCATGAACTCCACTCCTAGTGGAATTAGTGCCGACCGCAACGAACACCAGTATGACGGCTGCGCCCAACAGACCGGCGAGGGCCATCGTCATGAATCGTCGTGATTCTCCAATTGATTTGCGGTCTCACTTAGCCTGTGTTAGCGTTCCTTGCTGGCGCGCCACGCTCGTGTTCTCAGCGGTGGAACGGCGCCTGGGAGGAAACGGTCTTTGCGCAACTTGAGCAGTAGATTCGGGGTCTGAGGCCGCAATCGGGTCTCCAATGTTCGTGTTGGGCGAGGTGTTTTCTTCGGCTTCCAGTTCAATATCCGCAGAGCCAAATCCAGGCAATTCGTTAACGTCCGTCACCGTGATGGTGACGTCGATCGTGTCGTCGACAGCGGTGTCGGCATTTCCGTCCGCGTTCTTGCCATCCGAGACCTGCAGCGTCAAGTCGTAAACGTTGTTGCCGCTGGAATTCTCAGGGGATTCGTAGTCGAGCTCGGTCGCCGCGCCAATGCTGATCTGGCCGCTCGGTGCTCCGAATCTTGTGCCAGCCGCAAACTTCCAACCCCTTTCACCCTCCCTGTCAACCTCCCTTTGACACGAACTGCCCACACCCGATAAAGTAGAACACATGTTCGCAACAGAATCCCAACCCAAAACCGAAGATCAGCCACCTACCCTCGCCGAAATCATCCGCGAGGTGACCAACAACGGCCAGACCATCATCGACTTCTTCCACGATGCCATGAACGGCAGGCTGGACGGCTTCGAGCCTTGCCACCGTATTGCTGCCGCACGCGAACTCGCCAAACGCGGCGACAAAGAAGCAATAGCCTTCTTACAGTCCTTCTACCCCAAGTCCAACGGACGCAAGCCCTCACCCGCCATCGGCGAATCCCTTCCTAACCACGAACTCGCCCCTAACGACGAACTCGCCGAAATCGTACGCGAGGTGACCGGCAACGGCCGGACTATCGTCTACTTCCTCCACGATGCCATGTGCGGCAACCTCGACGGCTTCAAGGCTTGCCACCGTGTCGCATGCGGCAAGGAACTACTACGCCGTGGATTCGACAACTGCCCCGGTCACACCAACGACGAGTACGAAGACCGCGACGACGTCCAACTGTGCCATGACGAACCGTTTGACCACAAAAAATACGCCAGGGAACAATTCTGGCGCGATGGAGCAGACGGTAAGGCCCTGGCGCAAATCTACGGCAGCGAAGAAGCCGTGTCAGCCGCCCTCAGCGCCGTCAGAACACACCGGCGTAAAACCGTTTTGGCCGACGCCCATATTCCCGACCTCGACTACACCCCTATCGGAAACCCTGAGGACGATCCATACGGAAAAGGTTGCTACGGGTACGACACCTTGCGCCTCTCATTCAACGACAACCAGGCCATCAGAGCCGCCAACAAGGCAGTCGAGGAATACAAGAAGCGAAAGACCGAACGCCCCGAAGAAGAAACAGCACGCGAAGGACCACCTGTCGATCGCCCGTCCTGTTGCTTCCCAAAACCCACCGCTCCTTCTTCCTCCGAAGAAGACGACACAATGCCTCCCGATCACTGGTCCATTAAATACATGGAGCGCATCCGCAATCACTCCACCGAAACAGACATACCCCCCGAAAACCCGGACCCCGGCCAGTCCAAGTCCCACAAGTTATCCGACGCCAAGGACCCGCCCAGGAAAAGACCCGTGAAAATCTTCGTCGGCCCGCCGGACGAAAGCCCGCGCCAATGCAGAGACCCCGGCGAATTCCAAGGCGCGATCGACAGCATCCGGTCAGCTGGCGTTTTCTGACCGGTTCATGAATCGGACCGGCGCGCGCCCTCGCGCCCCTGTCTTTGCAACGAAAATGCCTTTGCCACCGTGCCGTGTCGTAGGGGCGTTGGGATCTGGGCGCCCGTTGGGGCGGGGCGCGGGAACCGTCGATCGGAACCGGACCGCGCCCAGTCCGGGTCCTCGATCCGAAACCCAGCGACGCGCGGACGACGGGGTGATCCGCGGCGCGTCAGTCACCCCGCGGACGTTGTCCTCGCTAGAGCTTCTCCAGCTGTTCCACGACAGTGTCGGCGGAAACCTGGTGCGTGAAGCTCCTGCCGATGCTCTGCCAGACGACGGCGCCGGTCTTGTCGATCAGGAATACCGACGCCGCTGCAAGGCCGTCGCCAAACAGGTCGAAGACCTCATAACCCGCCGGGACTGCGCTGTCACCGCTCGTGTACAGCATGGGGAACTGCGGCCCGACCTGCTGAATCAAGGTCTCCGAGCCTTCAAAATTGTCAGTGCTGATCGCAACCACCTCGGCATCGAGGCCAGCGATTGAAGCGTAATTGTCGGCCAGCTCGACGAGCTGCTGTCGGCAGAAACCTCACCAGAACGCCCTGTAGAAGACCAGCACGACGTTCTTGTTGCCCTCGTAGTCGTCAAGACTCACCTGGCCGCCGTGAGCGTTCGGCAGGCTGAAAGCGAAGGCCTTGTCTTCCTCGTCCTCGAACGTGATAGGCGGGGCCGTCGTTGCGGTCGGTTCCGGTATGGCGGTGGGCCTGTCAGCGGGCGTGGGCGTTGCGATCGGGTTGCGATCGGCCGTCGGGGAGGGTTGTCCAGGTGCGGCGGTGGGGGTGTCGGCAGGCGTGGGCGCCTCCGGAGCGGACGTGGCGGTGGGTTCGGTGGTGGGCGTCGGTACGACCGGCGGGCTCTTCACAAACTCGGGCGGCGGCCCCGACATGAAGTCTCGCGCCACTTTCAGTATGTCCTCAGCGTCCGGCCTGTCCCCTGCGTGCGAGCCTATGTAGGCGGCTACGAGGTGGCCGGCCGGAGCGAACACAAACATGGACGGCGCCGAGACTCCGTCCCCGAGCAGGTCGTAGACGTTCCACGAGCGGGCGACGGCGGTGGTGGTGTCGTACAGCACCGGATAGGTGAGTTCGTTCCTCTCCACCATCTCCTCGGCCTGCGGCCTGCTATCGACGCTGATGGCGATTATCTCGATGTCGAGGGCCTGGAACTCCCGGTACCTGTCCTGCAGCTCGACGAGCTGCCCGTGGCAAATCCCTCAGAAATAGCCCCGATAAAAAACGACGACGACCGGTTGCTTGCCGATATGGTCGGCGCTGTTCAGTTCGCCGCCGCCTGCCCGCGGCAACGTGAACTCGGGGAAGCCGGCCGGGTCGTAGCTTTGAACTAGCAGGAGAGTCTTGGGAGGGGTGGGCGTGGACGTAGATTTGACGGCAGGGGCCTGCGTCGACTCTCCCGGCGCCTGGGTCGGGCTGCTCGTCTGGGAGTCGGAACTGCACGCGACGGCCGCAAAGACAGCGACCAACATGGTGGCCAAAACTGCCAAGCCGTACCTTGGCAAAATCCGATATCTGCGTCGACTTGTCACTGATATTCCCCGCGCCGCGACAGTCATTTGGCCGCGACTTTACGTAATTATCTACGCCTGCATCAACTTCAAGGTTTCTTCTACGGCCTGGAACGCGTCGTCGATGTCGGCCGGGTCCACCCAGCCCATGTGACCGACCCGGAATATCTTGCCCGTCAGCTCCTGTTGGCCGCCACCCAATACTACGTCAAAGTTAGCACGTACACGGGCGACCAGATCCTTGCCGTCTATGTCCTCCGGCAACTTCACCGCGGTCACGGTGGCGGACGCGTATCGTTCTTCAGGCAGGATCTCCAGGCCGAGGGACCGGGCCTTTTTCCTTGTGTGTTCCGCGATCATGTCGTGCCGGGAAAAGACGTTCTCGACGCCTTCAGCGACCATCCTGTCCAGCGTCCGCTCCAGCGTGTACATCGCAGGCAGGCAGGGCGTGAACGGCGGCTGGCCGATCTCCAGGTAGTCGCGATACTGCTCCACGTCGAAGTAATACCTCGGCATCTTCGCCGTCTCGTGCGCCCGCCACGCCTTTTGGCTGAACGACACCATGCTGATGCCCGGGGGCGAAACCCACGATTTCTGGGAGGCCGTCGCCACGACATCGATGCCCCAGGCGTCGACCGATATGGGGGCGCCGCCCGCGCTGCTGACTGCGTCGACCAATACGAGGGCATCGGAGTTCTGATGGACGACTGAGGCGATTTCCTGCAGCGGGTTGGTCGTTCCGGTGGAACTTTCGTTGTGAGTAAACAGGACCGCCTTGCAGTCCGGCATGTCCGCAAGGGCCTGCGCGACCTCGTCCGGATCGGCGGCTTTCCCGAGCGGAAACTCGAGCCGCGTGACATCGGCCCCGTAGGCTTCGGCGATCTCTGCGAAACGCTTGCCGAATACGCCGATTACGAGAGACAGCACCTTGTCGCCGGGCGACAGCGTGTTGACCACGGCCGTCTCCATGCTGCCGGTGCCGGAGGAGGTGATGAAATAGACGTCACCGGCCGTGGCGAAGACCGTCTGGAGGTTGCGGGTCATGCGGTCGAGCATCGCGGCGTATTCGGGGCCGCGGTGGTTGATCATCTGGGAACCGGCGAGCTCCAGCACGTCATCGGGCAGGGGGACAGGACCGGGGATTCGCAGATTTACCCTCGATCGTTCAGTTGTGGTCATTGTTGTCTCCGGTTGAACGGGACGTTCAGCATCCGCCGTCCCACGTTTCAAGAATACGCCCCGGGATCACCTGACGCGCATCAGCCGATGGTCCTTCGAACCCCGGCGCAAGACGAGCACGCGACCCTCGATCAGGTCGTCCGTTGTCACAGTCCGCCTCGAGTCGTCGACCCTAACGCCGTTCAGGTACAACCCGCCCTGCTGGACCAGCCTTCTGGCCTCGCCGGCAGAGGAGCACAGGTCCTGGCCGATTGCGACGCTTTGGAGGGTTACCGCGGCGTTATCGATTTCATGTTTTGAAATGTACCCGCCCGGCGCGCCATCGAACCCGTCTTCGATCTCCGACGCGGAAAGGTCCCTGACGTCGCCTCCAAACAATGCGCGGGTTACGCGCTCCGCCTGGTCAAGGCCGTTCTGGCCGTGCAGGAGCAGCGTAATGTCCCGCGCCAACTGACGTTGGGCCGACCTTTTTTGAGGTTCAGCCTCTAAGCCGTGTTCCAGTTCAGGAAGTTGGTTGGGAGTGACGTCCGTAAAAGTCTTCAGATAGGAGATGACATCGGCGTCGGCCGTGTTCAAAAAGAACTGGTAGAGACGATACGGGGAGGTCTGATCGGGATTTATCGACGGTGCGCCGCCTATGCTCTTCCCGAACTTCTCGCCCGAAGCGGTCGTGATGAGCGGGTAGACGAGGGCGTGTGCCTTGCTCCTGCCGATCCCTGCCTGCGGCGCTTCCACGCCGTGGACCCGCCGTATCAGTTCGACCCCGGCAAGTATGTTGCCCCACTGGTCGCTGCCGCCCATCTGAAACGTGCAGTTGTAGTCTTCGTAGAGCCGCAGGAAGTCATAGGCCTGCAACAGCATGTAACTGAACTCGGTGTACGAGATGCCGCTTTCCCTGTCGAGCCTGGACTTCACCGACTCCTTGGCCAGCATGTAGTTGACGCTGAGGTGCTTGCCGATGTCCCGCATGAATTCGACCAACCGAAGTTCCAGCAGCCAGTCGGCATTGTTGATCAGTCTCGCCGGATTGCTCTTGGCATTGAAATCGAGAAACTGCTCGAGTTGCAGGCGGATGAGTTCCGTGTTGCGCTCGATCTGTTCGATGTCAAGAAGCGCGCGTTCTTCCGCCCGTCCCCCGGGGTCCCCGATCATGCCGGTGCCGCCGCCGACCACCGCGATAGGGGTGTGGCCGTGGCGCTGCAGGCGGACGAGTCCGAGAATCGGGACCATACTGCCGATATGCAGACTGGTCGCCGTGGGATCGAAGCCGTTGTAGCAGGTGACTTTTTCGTTTCGCAGCGCATCGGCGGCCCCGGCCGTCATGTCATAGATCGAGCCGCGCCACTGAAGCTCGTCGTAGGCGTTGGCGTATGGGCTACTCATGGCAGTGCTCCAAGGAGGGCTCGCGTCTCCTCTACGTCTTTTCTGATCTGATCGGTCAACTCGGGAACGCCGTCAAAGGCGACTTCACCCCTCAGACGACGCACGAACTGCAAGTTCAGGCGCCGGCCGTATATGAAACCGTCGAAATCGAGGAGGTACGCCTCGATAGTCCTGGCGCCCTCACCGAACGTGGGCCGCACCCCGATGCTGGTGGCGGCAAGCCGTTTCGTACCGTCGTCGAGCAAAGCACGGGTGGCGTATATGCCGTCCATCGGTAGTACGGAGTCCTCCGCTACGGACAAGTTCGCGGTCGGATAACCAAGGACCCTGCCCCGGTGTTCGCCGTGTGTAACAGGGCCCGACAGGCTGAAATCCCGGCCCAGTAGGGCGGCGGCTTTCTCCACCTGCCCGCTCTCGACGCATTTACGAATCGACGATGACGAGACGAAGTCGTCTCCGACCTTCGCAGGCGGCGCCTCCACGACTTCGAACCCGTTCTGCCGGCCCATCGCCACCAGCTCCGCGTTGCCCAGTCTGTCATGACCCTGGCGGGCGCCGGGGCCGATGACCAACACCTTCAGTCCGACCGCCTCCATCAACGTCTGGATGAACTCCGACGCCGTGAGCCGCCGCACCGAATTGTCGAAATCCACCGGAGCCACGACATCCAGGCCGACGCCCTCCAGCAGTTCGAGCCGTTCCTCGAACGGGCAAAGGTATCGGGCAGGATGATCGGGGTGAATCACGCTGCGGGGCTGTTGGCGAAACGTGATCGCCACTGACGCAAGCGACCGCTCGGCGGCCGCCGTCATTGTGGCGCGCAACAGCGAACGATGGCCAAGATGCACGCCGTCGAACGTACCGACACAGACCGCCGATCCGCGTGCTTGTCCAACGCGGGCGGAAAGTGCGTCAGACAGTTTCATTTCGGTCCAACCCCGCCAGCCGATCCGAAGACCGGCGCCGCTGCTACCCCACCAGGGCGCCAGCCTTTGCGCCGAGTCCTTCCCACGCTTCCGTCAGCAGGTCTTTCGTGGTGTCCCAGCCGACGCAGGCGTCGGTTATCGACACGCCGTATTTTAGTTGCGACGGGTCGGCAGGGAGCGCCTGGCTGCCTTCGAAGAGGTGGCTTTCGAGCATCATGCCCACAATATGCCGGTTGCCCGCGGTCCTTTGCCCCATTATGTTCCGGAACGCAACCGGCTGCAGGTTGTGGTCCTTGTTGCTGTTCGCATGAGAGCAGTCGATTACGACGTTTGGATTTTCGCCTGATGCCCGCAACGCCTCGATCGCGCTGTCGACGGATTCGGCGTCGTAGTTGGGTCCGGTCTTGCCGCCCCTGAGCACTATGTGGCCGGCCGGATTACCGGAGGTCTTGACTATGCTGGACCTGCCGTCTCCGTCCACACCGAAAAATACGTGCTGTGTCCGGGCCGCGAGCAGCGCGTCGACTGCGATCTGGATCGTGCCGCCGGTGCCGTTCTTGAACCCGATCGGCATGCTAAGACCGCTGGCAAGCTGGCGATGAGTCTGGCTCTCGACCGTGCGAGCCCCTATCGCTCCCCACGAAACGACGTCGGCTAGGTACTGCGGAGTGATCGGGTCGAGCCATTCGGTAGCGGTCGGCAGGCCCATGTCCACCACGTCCAGCATGAATCTGCGGGCGCGGGCCAGGCCGTGCGAAACATCGAAGGATCCGTTCATGTGCGGGTCGTTGATGAAACCCTTCCATCCGATGGTCGTACGCGGCTTTTCGAAGTAGACGCGCATCACAATGGCGATGCGGTCGTTCAGCCTGTCTGCGAGCTTGGCGAGCCGCTGAGCGTATTCGATACCGGCGGTCTCGTCATGAATGGAACACGGCCCGACCAGCATCACCATGCGGTCGTCCTCGCCGTTCAGGATCGCCCCTATCTCTTCTCTGGATCGGTTGACAGTCTCCGAGATGGCCGGTGTGGCCGGGAGACGCCGCAGAAAGGCGTTGGGCGGCTCGAACGGTGTAATGCTTTCGATATTCAGGTTTGAGTTCTGGCGTAAGGTCATTTCGTTCTTCTCAACTTGTCAGGGGCTGGAGCCGCGGTCGTCCGCGGGACTGATGGCGTTTCGGTTGCCGCGGCACGCTCAGGCAATGGTTCTGTGGAGCCGCGAGGGGCGGGGTAAGGACGATCTTGTGCAGTGTCAACTGCTATAAGAACACCCGGTGCTAAAAAACGGGGCCAGCCTGTAATACGCGTCGAAATCGCCCGAAAAGAGTGTCCGGAGCCTGGTTGCGTTTGGGCTGATGGTGTTCATAGGGGTGACGGCCTGTCGCGGGAGCGGAGGTCTGCGGCCTCTCCCAAGTATACGTGCTTGATCTCCCGCTGAGTCTTGTCAGTATTCCAGAGTACCAGAATCCTTATACACCTTACCTGCCCGTGCGGTGTAGCTATTTCCTGAGCAGACATTAGCGGAACGTAGGTCCATCCAAGGCCCACCCGGGCCGCGGCCGCAGGGTATTCGACCGAAAGATCGGGGCTGGCAGTGAACAGGACCCCCGCGACGTCTTCCGACTCCACCGAGTTCTCCCTGACCAGGGCGCGCAGCAGTTCTTCGGTTGCAGCCAGCACCGACTCGCGGGTGCGTTCCGCGGCGGTTGTTGCCCCTCTTATGCCCCTCATCGGCATTGAAGACATCCCTTATGCACGCGACTGCCGGTGTGTTTCGATCATATTCTGCCGGTCCGTCCCCTGAATTTCCGAAAGACGGAAGCACTCAGGCAAGGGAGTTGACCATCAGCCGCGGCCGCGCAGATTCTACCCCGTCGGGGGCCTGCGGGCCATACATCGCCCTGAGAATCGCGCCCGCGTACGTGCGCCGTCGAATTCAAGTTGGTTTCTGCGTCGCGTCTGCGAGGAAACGAACGAAATCACCGGCGCGTTCAGGGGCCGATTCCGGAGGACCCGCGTTTATGGCGTCGATGAGCGCGCTGCCAACCACCGCCCCGTCTGCGTAGGAAGCGACCTCCTGTACGTGTTCCGGAGTGGATATGCCGAATCCCACCGCGACGGGGAGGTCCGTGTGCCGCCGCACCATGTCCACGAGATCGCGCACCCTGTTCGACATCTCGGCGCGGGCGCCGGTCACGCCTAGCACCGAAACGCAGTAGACGAACCCGCCCGCGGATCGGCAGGCCGCCTTTACGCGCCCTTCAGTAGAGGTGAGAGCGACCAGGGGAACAACGCTCATCCCGGCTGCGGCGGCCGCGTCGGTCAGTGGTCCTGCCTCCTCGGCCGGCAGGTCCGCCGCTATCAGGCCGTTCGCCCCGGCCATGGCCGACATTTCGCAGTACCGCTCGATCCCGAGGGACAACACGGGATTGTAGTAACCCATGAAAACCAGGGGGACTTCGACCCCCAGGTCGCGGGCAGCCCGCGCCGATTCGATCGACGACCGGACCGTCGCGCCCGCCACCAACGCGTCGTGGCTCGACTTTTGGATCGTTGGTCCCTCGGCGAGTGGATCGCTGAACGGGACCCCCAACTCGATGACGTCGGCGCCGGCGTCGGCGATCGCCTTCACGATGGCCGGAGTAAGGTCGGATCGTGGATGGCCGGCGGTCACGAACGGCACCAGCGCGATACGCCCTTCCTGTCGCGCGTTGTCAAACGCCTTTCGGATTGGATCGTTCAAATCCTTGCCTCGCTTGCAGTCACTCTTCATTCAGGTCACTTTGGCCAGAATCAACGCAGCCGTGTTGTAGAGGCCGTGGATGAAAATACACGGCCAGATAGATCTGGTTTTAAGGTACACCCACCCCAGGGCCAACCCCAGTATGAAAGTTGGTGCCAGTGACGCAATATCGAGGTGGGCCAACGCGAAGAGGGCCGAACTCAGCACCACCGCCATCGCCATGCCGTACCGGTTCGCCAGCCCGGGCAGAGCAAACCCGCGAAAGAATATCTCCTCCGCAATCGGACCCCAGACCCCGACGAGTACGAACGCAATGAGAACGGAATCACCGGCCTCCTGAAGCAGATCGCGGGCAGTTTCGGGCGGGACCAGGAAAGACGCGTTGAGCAAGTCGACCATGTACGTCCACACGAGAACTCCGGCGAGACCGGCGATCCAGGCGCCGACGGCGAACAGATAGGGAAAATTTCCTTGCGGCCGCGTGAATCCCAGGGCCGACAGACCGACGCCGTACTTCACCACGGAAAACGCCAGTGCGGCAATCAGAAACACGCCTTCGAGCAACGCGAAGAGCACGATGGTCGATGGCACGCCGAGCAGTTCCCGGCCCTCGAGGGGCAGGGGCGAATCGTCTCCGCCGGTCGAGCCTGCGACCGCCAGCAACGCCAACATGGCGACCAGGATCGCGGCGCCGCCGAACAGGGCTGCGAAAATTACGTCACGAGGATTCCACGGCGCCCGGATCATGTGTAGTGGATGTTCGAGAGTTCAGGACCCCGACCATGAGACGTCGCCAAAAAGATCGTCGGGGTGGTCCTTCGACGCGAACTCCATGTACTCGGCCCTGGATCGTCCTATGGTCGTGAAGTCCCCGTGGCCGGGCAGCACAACCGTCTCATCGTCCAGCGGGTACAGCCTGGAAGTAATCGATTCCACTAACTGCGTCAGCGCCGCAGGGCTCCTCGACTTGCCAGGCCCGCCCGGAAAAAGCGTGTCGCCAGTGAACACGTGCTGTGTCCCGTCCGGGTCGTCGGGATCGTCCAGCAGATAACACGTGGAGCCGTCAGTATGACCCGGCGTGGCGATCGCGGAAAGCGAAATCCCGCACACGTCTACGATGCTGCCGTCAGACACATCGAGCTTCCCGCCGGTCGTCTTGTCCGCAATTGCCGGTGCGTCCTGCTCTCCTATGCCCACAGGCACTCGAAATGCGTTAAGCACGCCTTCGAATCCCTGAAGGTGGTCCCAGTGGTTGTGGGTGATGAGCACGCCTCTGACGGTCGTCTGCCGGGCGGCCGTAATCAGTTCGTGCGGCTTGTCCGGGGTATCGATGATGATGCTGGACCGGTCCGCCCCGGCCGTGATCAGGTAGGCGTTGTTGGAGAAGCCGGAAACGAAACGTTCGATCTTCCAGCGGGCGCCTTCATAAACTATCGACATGGCAATTCAACAATCCTTTCGCGACGGATTCGGAAGCATAGTCCGCGGCTTGATGGCTTTGACCGGCGCATGATGGTACGGAGCGCGCCCGCTCGCCGAAGCGAACACGCGGGATTTTAGAGGGTCTGAGGCTCCGGATCGGCGGCCGGCGCCACTGTCCGCTCGTCACCGGCGGTTTCCTCATCGCCGGCGGGCCCGACCGGTTCAGGTTGGGGAGGCCTGAGCGAAAGCGGGTCTCCGCCTTCGAGCAACACCGTCATCTGGTCCCCGTCAATGGTCTCGTATTCGAGCAGGAACTGCGCCAAGTTGTCGAGCTGATCGGTGTGGTCACTCAATATCCGGTTCGCCGTGTCGCGGCCTTCATCGAGCAGCCTGCTGACCTCGCTGTCGATCAGATTCTCGGTGCGAATACTATAGTCGCGCTCCTCGGAGATTTCCCGGCCGAGGAATATCGCTTCCTGCCGTCTTCCGAACGAACGCATCCCCAGCTTGTCGCTCATTCCGTAACGGGTCACCATCTGGCGGGCCATGCGGGTCGCCACCTCGATGTCGTTGCTGGCGCCGGTGGTTACTTCGCCGAACTTGATAACTTCCGCCTGCCTGCCTCCCATGGCGGTTGCGATCATGGCCAGGAACTGGGTCAACGTCTGTAAATAGCGGTCTTCCTCGGGAAGGTAGCGCGTGTATCCGCCCATCTGTCCGCGGGACACGATCGAGATCTTCCAGACCATGTCGGCGCCTGGCATGTGGTAGGCGACGAGGGCGTGGCCGGCCTCGTGATAGGCGGTGAGTTCACGCTCCTTGTCGCTGATTACCCGGCTCTTGCGGGCCGGGCCGGCGACTACGCGGTCGATGGCCTCGGTGAGGTCGTCCAGCTCGATCGATTTCTTGTTCCGCCTGGCTGCGAGCAGGGCGCCTTCGTTGATGAGGTTCGCAAGGTCGGCCCCGGAAAAGCCCGGCGTCTGCTTGGCGATGGAAGCCAGATCGACCGACTTCTCAATCGGTTTGCCCTTGGCGTGCACGTCGAGGATGGCGGTACGGCCTCGAATGTCGGGGTTGTCCAGTATGACGCGCCGATCGAAGCGGCCGGGTCTGAGAAGCGCCGGATCGAGGATGTCCGGTCTGTTGGTGGCGGCGATTACTATGACGTTAGTCGCGGTGTCGAAACCGTCCATTTCCACGAGAATCTGGTTGAGCGTCTGCTCCCGTTCATCGTGGCCGCCGCCGAGACCGGCGCCCCGGTGCCTGCCCACGGCGTCGATCTCGTCGACGAAAACTATGCAGGGCGAGTGCCGCTTGGCCTGCTCGAACAGGTCGCGCACACGCGACGCGCCCACGCCCACGAACATTTCGACGAACTCCGAGCCGCTAATGGAGAAGAACGGCACCCCGGCCTCGCCGGCCACCGCCCTCGCCAGGAGCGTCTTGCCTGTGCCGGGGGGGCCGACCAGCAAAACACCGCTCGGTATGCGCGCGCCGAGCGCCTGGAATCGCTCCGGATACTTAAGGAACTCTACGACCTCTTCCAGTTCCTGCTTCGCTTCGGGCACACCCGCAACATCGAAGAACGTGACTGTGGCCTTGGTCCCAACGAACATACGGGCCCTGCTGCGTCCGAAGCTCATGGTCTGGTTATTGCTGCCCTGCGCCTGCCGCATCATGAACAGCAGCACCCCGCCGAACAGGATGAGGGGCAGGAAGTTGATGAGCACCTGAAACAGGCTGCTGAGCCCGCTCGATCCCTTGACGTCGACCGAGTAGGCGGCAGGGTCGACGCCTGCCTCGTTCATGAGTTGAACCAGGCTCGACCCCGCTTCCTTGCGCGACCTGAACACCCTGGCCCCGTCGGTAACGGTCAGCGAGTCGCCGCGCACCTCTATGCGAATGCGATCGGTGCTGGTGTTGTTGCGCGCCAGGGAGATCACCTCAGTGATCTCGAGCTCCTCCGGGCCGCCAAGGGGTTGGTTAAAGAACAGGAGGAAGACCGTGACGACTGCCACCACGATCAACAAATAGACGATACCGTTACGCGTGCAACGGTGGGTCATGGCATTACCTGAAACTCTGGGATCCGGAAGGGCGTGGAACTCTCGGCTTCACCTGAATCGCCAGTCTCGAGCGGCTTGGCGCGGGTCTGGCAAGGTGTCGTCCGCCAGTCCCTCAATCGTACCACAGGGGCAGTTCCCGTTCCCGCGCATACAGATCCCGGTAATACAAACCTTGCTGCGGTGAAAATGCGAGAAACCCCCGGCGCCGCCAACGGTCGCGCCCGGCTCGTTACTATATAAT
This sequence comes from Dehalococcoidia bacterium, assembly GCA_965219065.1. Lineage (GTDB taxonomy): Bacteria > Chloroflexota > Dehalococcoidia > Lucifugimonadales > Lucifugimonadaceae. The sequence continues at coordinate 3,293,316 of OZ244715.1, read as the reverse complement.
CCCAACACCGGGAGAATGTCCCGGAATTCGCCCCGGCAAGCGGCCGCTCAGCAGCGCCTGCGGGAGCGACTTTTCGCAGGAGCCGAAAGAATAGCAAGAGATTACCGGGTCAACCGCCGCATTCGCGCCCCCATAGTCAGGGTTATCCGGGGCGAGGATTCCAGCAGTTCGACCGTGATGCCCATACACGACGCCATCAGGCTGGCAGATGAGGAAGGCCTCGACCTGGTCGAGGTAGCGCCGAACCAATCGCCGCCAGTTTGCAGGCTGCTTGACTACGGCCGCTTCAAGTTCATACAGGCCAAAAAGGCCAAGGAGGCCAGGAAGGCCTCCCGTGGAACAAACCAGCAACGCGAAGTCAGAATGCGGCCGCGCATTTCAGACAACGACATTCAGTCAAAGATCAGAACGGTTAAGGGACTGCTCGCAGAGGGCGCAAAGGTCCGCGTGGCGGTACTCTTGAGAGGACGAGAGAACACACACCCCGAGGTCGCTATGAAAGTCCTGCGGCGGGTCGCCGAAGGCGTCGCGTCAGAGGCCAGGCTCGAGCGTGCGCCAACCAGAGAGGCGCGCTCCATAGCCATCATGCTGGCGCCGGCAGGCAGTCCCGGCCAGGCGCCGGCGGCGGTCGCCTCGGCATCGGGAAGAACCGCAAATAGCAGTGGCGGGAACGAAGGCTGACAATATGCCGAAGATGAAGACCCACAAAGGCGCGAAACGCCGATTTCACCTTAGCGGTGGCGGCAAGCTGCTCCGGACGAAGGGCCCTAAGAGTCACTTTCGCCGAAACAAGGCGAAGCGGGTGAAGCGGCTGTTCGCCCGCAAGGTGGGCCTCGACTCTCCCAAGTTAACCCGAAGCATCAAGCATGCCATTTCCGGCGGCACTCGCTAGGGTCGCCCCTCGCCGCGAACTCTTGTAGCGGGGCCGAGGCACAATTAGACAACAGGTTATCGAGACAGAAAGCGCGTTCGTCCGCAGACGATCCCGGACACCGACCGCTGCAGTTGCGGAAACCACTCCGGCAGGCGCGCCGCATATCAACTGACCGCAAGAACAGCGGGAGAGAAAATTGACCAGGGTAACCAGCGGACCACATACAAGACAGCGGCACAAGCGGGTGCTCAAGGCGGTCCGAGGCCATCGCGGATCCAGGAACAAGCGCTACCGGCTCGCAAAGGAATCGCTTCTTCACGCGCTCGCCTACTCGACGATCGGCCGAAAGCTCAAAAAACGCGAAAACAGGTCTCTGGCGATCATTCGGATCAACGCCGCGGCCCGCGAAAACGGCATGACTTACAACGAGTTGATTCACGGCCTGAAGCTGGCCAATGTGAGTCTCGACCGGAAATCGCTTTCGGACCTGGCGGTGAGAGAGCCGTTGGCCTTCTCGGAAGTGGTCCAGACGGCAAAGACAGCCGTAGGGGCCTGAGGGCAGGGCCCGGCCGGCAAGTTCAGGCGGCCAGGTGCCGGTCGAAGAATCTGGTCACTCTGTTCACGTACTCCGCTCGCCTCGTTCGGTAACCCTGAACGTGTCCCGTTCCGGGAATTATCCACACCCTGCGTCCGAGGACAGGCGATTGGGCGTCCGCGCCAATCGCCCGGCCAAGAATTCGCGCATGGCGAACCGGCACCATTTCGTCGTTCTCACCGTGCACGACGAAGACCGGAGTTTCGGTGGCGGCGATCATTCTTGCCGGTGAGACCTCCTTCACGTCCAGTCCGTACATCAACCTCGCCATGATCTCCATCCCCGGGGTGAACAGGTAAAGCGGTCTCCTGGACCCGGTTAAACTCTCGCGGACCCGGATAGTCAGGTCTGCAAATGAACTGTCCGCCACCACTGCGGCCGCTGTGCCGGGGTTGGCGCAGGTCATGAGCGCGACGGCCGCCCCCAGCGACGAGCCGTGTACGCCGACGCGCCCGCGGTCCGCGCCGGCCGCAACGAGAAAATCAAGGGCGCCCAACAGGTCGAGCCGCTCGTAGAAGCCGACCGAACCCGAGTCGCCGCCCGAGTCGCCGCACCCGCGCAGATCGAACATCAGAAGTCCGAAACCGCGGTCAGACAGGTCCCTCGCCAGTCCCAGGCCTCCGGCGGCCGGGTTGGCCCTGTTCGTGCCGAAACCGTGGACCATGACGATCCAGCGGGACGATGCAGGGTCCGGCGCGCTGTGTTCGCCCTGGGGTGGTATCAGCCAGCCGGACAGTTGCAGTTCGCCGTCCCGGCTCCGGAACGAGACGTCGCTGAACTCCAGGCCAACCGTGGACGGATCGTCCTCCGGCCTGATCCTCACCGCACGGGTCATGCCCGCGGCCATGCCCGCCGAAACTGCGACATATGCTCCGGCAGCGGCGGCGCCTATTAACGCGATCCTGCTCACCCAGCCCATTGCATACTCCATCGGTCATCCGATGCCGCTGCCAAACGTTTTGATCGCGAACAACGGCGCCGGATTGATTTAAGAGTAACGATAATCCCGCCGACGTGCGATGCGCCGGTCCGTCGACGAAGCGCGATCGACCCCCGTTTCTGGGGGATTCTGAGACACCGGCGGCGGTTTCCGGGCGTTCTACCGCTAGACCTGTAACGACGTCCGCAATCGCGGCCTACGGATCAACGCAGTCAGCGTTATCAGGTCGGCCCACAGCAACGTGCCGATACAGAGATGGAGCACCCTCGTCCACTCGTCGAACGTTGTCCAGGGGTTCGCGGCGCCGGCGAGTGTCTGTGCCAGGATCAGCCCCAACGCGGCCGCTGCGCCCCACCGGACGAGAACGTCGGCCCCGCGCTCGCGCCATGCCTTTAACGACGCCGCAACGATCAGGATCGCAGCCGCCAGTGAGACGATCCGGTGGAACATGTGTATCCATGCCAGCTCCGACTGCGGGACAAACGCCCCTCCGCAGAGCGGCCAGGAAGGACACACCGCGCCTGCGCCGCGCCATACGGCGTAGGAACCGGCAAGAATTGCCGCCATCGCTGCAACTGAGGCCCAGACAACCAGTTGTGCAGTGAATCTGTCCCCTGCTCGCGACCCGGGGCCGGCGGATCGGTCTCCCGGCCGCGCTGCCGCGACGACTGCGAATCCAAGGAGCAAGATCGCGGTTTCGGCCATTGCCAGGTGAAGGGTGCGAATCGCCGGATTCAGATCGCTCAGCACCACTGCGCCTCCGATTCCGCCGACAATCGCAATGAGGGCAAGCGACGCACTCGTGAGCCAGACGGCCCGTACGTCGTTTCCGGCTTTTGTCCACGCCCTGGCCGTCGCAGCCAAAACGGCCAATCCGACCAGCACTCCCGCGCTGCGATGCGTCCACTCGATCAGGGCGTGCTTGTCGACGGGGGGTATCAGCCGCCCATAGCAGAGCGGCCAATCGGGGCAGCCATCGCCCGACTCTGTCACCCTGACGACGCCGCCGAACGTTATCTGCAGGATTGCGCCGACCAGTGACGCAACCAGCAGCCATACCAGCCAGCCGTCCCGCATCGCCCGGGCAGGTCCGGGGGCGCCGCCTGGCGATCGCGATTCGTCCGGGACCGGTGTAGTCATCGGGTCCGCTCCGAATCGCCAACCCAACCGGCAGCCGGGTACCTGGTATTTTCGGCAACTCCCGGCCGCATCAAGTGGTCATCACCAATTGGCCCGCTCTGCCGCCGGGCAATTTTCAGGAATCTCAGGCAACTTTGGGCCGCGCCGAGACTCCGCCGCGGGTCCGGTCCCATTTGTTCACAACAGCCAGACACAGGGCGCGAGAATTCCGGGGAGATCAGGCGCGTTTGACCGCGATCAGCTCGGCGTGGACCAGAATCCGCCGGTCATAGACATTCGGCGGCCAGCAGGTGACGAGAATAATGCTGGAGTTCGGCGTGTTGGTGATCGCCAGGTCGTCCTGGTGGAGTTGTTCCGTCGCGACCACCCGATAGAGGTATTCTGCGTCCTCAGTCACGAGCACCACGTCGACGGGGTCCTGTCGTATGAGGTCCGCTATGTCCGGCAGGCGCCTGAACACGTCGCCTTCACCCTGCAGAATGCTCCGCAGATGCCCGAAGTACCAACCCTGCGCCATCTCGCCGGGGCGCGCCGTATCCGGTATGTGGCCGACGGTGTTGTCCGGCGTCTCGTACGAGAGTTGGTCCTCGATGTTCACGAGGCCAAGCTCCGCGACGCTCGAATCGAGGTTAACCGCCGGAATCTGAATTCGGACGGCGTTGCTCCTCGCCGCCTCCGCAACGTTCGTATCGCGCGACGACACCGGCTCAAACCCCTCGGGCAGACTCGGTCCGCCGAACGGCGCGGCGCCGGCCCAGTACGGTTCGGCCCAGTACTTGGGATTGGTCAGGTTGGCCGGATAGACCGAGGCGAGATCGAGTACGTCCGGGCGCGGCAAATCGCCTGTCGCGGGACCGGCGCCGGTCGTCGCGAATTCATCCTCCGGCTCCAGTACCTCAGTGGTTTCCGGTCGCGCCGCACCGGTGGATCGAAGCGCCGGATCCTTGACAGGGTCGACCGGCGCAGCTTGCGCAAGCATTTCCGGCAGGTCCGACGGAGGCGCCTTTACATCGAACTGATCTTCGTCGGAACCGGATCGTGCGCCGGAGTACAGGTAGTATGCGACCAGGCCGAACAAGATCAGGCCGACGACGATCAGCCCTATCGACATCGTCGTCAACCAGGCCTGACGGACCCTGGGCGTTCGGCGCATCTCTGCAATCTCGTTCATACGACGAAGGTACGATCGGCAGGTCTGCCGGTCGACGATCTGCCCTTTAGCCGCGCTCCGGGCTCAGTCAGTCGGCCCCGATTGTCAGGGCAAACGTTCCGGCGGCCTGTTCCTCTTAGTGGTACCTCGGACTCGCCCCCGGGATGATCGGCTCGTTGAGGTGGATCTCTCCATTACGGATCTTGATGTTGTACCCGCAGTCGGGAACGGTGCAGACCCATGCCTTGTAGTGTACGGCCGCCCCCTGACCGCCAAAGTCTGAAAGTGGTACCAGTACTCCTGTTGAACAAGACTGGCACAATGGAAGGTCGTGCGATTCCAACTTCTACCTCTCCCCTTTTACGATTTAGAGAATCGTATGGATACGTCGCCGGGTTCCGTACCCGGAGTAATCTAGTTTATCGGCTTACTTCCGCCGCCGCTTTGAATTCTCCGGCCGGCACCTTGGCCAAAACACGCAATCCACAACAAGAATCCAGCCAAAAACACAACACCTGGCCCATACGAACGGTTCTTGCCACCGGCGCGCAAGCCCAGGAAGCTATCCAAAATGGTTCTGCCGGGGCCAAGGGGAGACGTGTGCCACGCGGAGCGTGAACATTTGTCGGGAGCGCAAAGGGGTGTCATTCTGAACGAAGCGAAGAATCTAACGTCTCCCAGGCGCCGCGGCCCACCCATCTGACCGCAGACCCTTCGACTTCGCTCAGGGTGACATTGTGGGGACTCAGAATGACATCTTGGGACCCAGGGCCACACGGGCGGGGGAAGAAAAAAAGGGGGCTCAGGTTTGCGTGGCAGTACTCGGAGACATAGGTGGTACGTAATTCCTTGACAAGACTTGGCTCAGCCAAAAAACCAAAAATGAAGATCCTTGGGATAGAGACGTCTTGCGACGAGACGGCGGCGGGTCTGGTGGACCAGGACGGCCGTCTGTTGGCGAACGTCGTGGCGTCTCAATCTGAACTGCACGCCCGATTCGGCGGAGTGGTCCCCGAAGTCGCGTCCAGGCAACACCTGTTGTCGATACAAGGCGTTCTTCGAAGGGCGCTCGACGAGTCCGGGACCGAATGGGAAGAGATCGACGCCGTCGCAGTAACGAACGGGCCGGGACTTGCCGGCGCGCTGATCGTAGGCGTAAACGTCGCCAAGGGTCTCGCGGCCTCGCTGGGAGTGCCACTCGTCGGCGTAAATCACCTCGCGGGCCACGTCTACGCGGCGTGGATCGACAGCGGCGCCGGCCCCGCCGTGGAGGACGGCCGACTCCCCGCGACGGGGCATGACCCAGTTACCCCGCGCATGTGCCTGATCGTGTCCGGAGGCCACACGGAGTTGGTGCTGATGGACGAAGAGGGGCGTTTCCAGATGATTGGAGAGACGCGTGACGACGCCGCTGGTGAGGCCTTCGACAAGGTCGCCAGGGTCCTGGGCCTGAGGTATCCGGGCGGCCCCGAGATTCAACGGGCGGCCCGGGACGGGGGAAGTACCGGGCCGCTTCCCCGCGCATGGTTGAGAGGCACGCATGATTTCAGCTTCAGCGGCCTAAAGACGGCGGTGATCCGGCGGGCGCGGCAGGATGGGATCTATCCGCCGCCGCCAGAGGGGCCTCCCTGGGGAAAAGTAGCCGCGCTGGCGCGGGAGTTTCAGGATTCGGTGGTGGACGTTCTTGTCAAAAAGACCGTCGACGCGTCGGCAAGATTCGGGTGCGGCGAGGTGGTGTTGGCCGGCGGGGTAGCGGCCAACTCGGCGCTCAGGGAAACCCTGTCACGCGCCTCGGACGTGCCCGTTGCCGTGCCTCCCGTGGCCCTGTGCACAGACAACGGCGCCATGATCGCCATGGCGGGGCTGGTGGAATTGGAACGGGGCAGGACTTCCGGATGGGACCTGGACGTGATCCCCGGGCTGCGGCTCGCCGCCTGAATTTTTCCTGGCACGCATCGCAATCGTTGACTGCCTGCAAGCACACCCTCAGTGAGCGCCACCGGTTGCTTGCGCCGACTCGCGCAGGCAACAACCAAAAATCAAAGTAGAGGGTGACGCACGGCCCCGAACGGTCGGGCAGGCGGCCCGGTCATTGTCCGTCGGATCAACTCGGCGCGCTGGCGTTCGAACCTCGCCGCAAAAGCCACTGCGGCCCCTGCATCGGCGTCCTCCACCTGCCCTCCCAACGGGCCGCCCGGCGTCAGGAACGTCAACATGATCCCCGGCCGCCTGAGCCAGTAGTCGGCCAGCAGCGCAATCGAGACAACGCCAACGACGGCAGCCGCGATCGCGCCGACGGACTCGCTCCTCGTCACCTGCCAGACAGCGATCGCGGCGAGGAGGCCTATGACACCCCATACGGCGCTGCGCCTGTCCCTAGACCTGCGTTCGAGCCTCACCGCTGCCACGTCCGCGAGACGAGCTGATTCAGCGATGATCCGGTCCTCACTGCCGCCGGAGTAGAGGACCCGTCGGTCTGTGAGAACATATCGTGCGCCGCCCGCGCCGGGGGCTTCTGCAATCCATTCTTCGCCGGGGAGCAGCGCCAGCGGCCCGCTCTCGCTCCCCTGAGCCGCGTCCTCCGGGATGCCGGCATATCGTGGTTCAACAGCCATTGCAGAGGTCCTGCCGGGGCCGCAACGCCTCATCGTACGGACCGCAATCGCGCCGCGCCGAGGGGCAACTGCCGCGTCATGTCTATGGGAGTGGTCAATGATCGATAGAGGTAGATCAAACCCTGCTGTTCCCTCGCGCCGTACGCCGAAGCACGTTTCACCGGTCCCAGGGCGAACATCAACTTCGCCTCGCGGGTTATGGAGTTTTCCGGAAGGGCCGGAAAACTACGGTATAGATCGACTACGACGGACTCCAGTGCGCTGTCGCCCTGCAGGCGCGCCGCAGCGCACAACCCCGGCAGTACTGCGTTAACGACTATTTCCGCCGCCCTCCCGCGCCCGATCAGCGAACGCCTTTCACCTTCTCCCGGCGCCTCGAACGCGCGAATGACGTCACGGGGTTTCTTGGAACCAAGTATGATCGCAGTCATGGTACGCGCCGGGCCGCCCCCTTCGCTCCAGCGCGCCGCCAGCCGCGCCGCTCCCCTGATCCGGCGTTCCGGCGCGTTGTCCGGCCTTCCCGCCGGACGGGTCCAGACCGGGGCCGACCCGTTCAGCCGGCCTGCGCCTGCCGGCTTGCCGGCAAATCCGCCTGCCCAAAGCAGCAGGTCCTCTATTGGGGAGGCGTCCCCGGTAGTCACCCGGGAAACCAACGAGGCCCATGGCAGCCTGCGGGCCAACTCCCTGAACTGGCGCTTGTTGCGCGGAAAGCCCATGCACTCCATCACAGCTAGGTACAGCGCCTGGTCCACTCCCTCGTGCCGCGTCGCCAACTCCGCCCCGCTGACCCTGGCCGCGAAGCGCTCCTCGCCCGCGGTGGACAGATCGAGCGGCAACGGCAGCGGCTCTACGACCGGAACATCCGGACCGGTAGAACATTCCGAACGGCTGCCAACGCGCCTTTTTCCGCCGAGCAGCGGACCCAGCCGCAGTTCCCGCACCTCGCGATTGGCCGACGATACGGCGCCTGCGTTGCCGGCGTTTTCCAGGAAAGCGTGGAATGTCACGCCGTTGTAACGCGGGTCCTTGTCGTGCCCATGGGCGCGCCAGCCGTTTCGCCTCACGTGAATCTCGACATCGCCTGTGACCCTCGCGCCGTCGTCCCTCATCAGGACCGCGTCCACAAAGTCGGGGCCGTAGCTGCCGCCCCGTCTGCCGGCATAGACAACCTTGTGCCAACGCCCGTCGCTGGCTTTCAGCGAGATGTCACGAACCGCCGACCGCCGCCATGCGTCCTGGAGGGTCTTCTCCGGTGTGCCGCGCGGCGATTTCCGGGAGACTCCGCGAGCCGGTCGGGTGCTGCCGCTATCCGCCGCAACGACAAAAGCGGTCCGTTTGCGAACGGAGCGTTCGGCGACCCGCACGCGCCGTGTCGGGCCCGGATCGGCTGCGGAACGCAGAAGTAATCGGCCGACGCCCAAACCGGTCGCATAAACGGTGTTTCCCGTAACTCGACAGTTGCGCCCATCTACGCAATAGTGCGCCGAATCCTCGCGAACAAGCTGCGACATACGCGTGGCGCGTCGTTCGCCGGGCTCTGCGCGTTCGCCTTGAGGCCGACCGATTGCGACAGTCATTGTTGACTAGCCGCCGAATGCGTTATCGCGATTGGAGTTAACGAACGCCCTGGCGGTCTCGAACATCAGGTCATTGATCGCGATTGTTGCGGAGTAGTCGGAAGCCAGACGTTTGCCCGAAGCGCGAGTCTTGCTGACGACATCCTGCCACGCCTCCAACGCCTCCGGGTGTTCCGGCTCGCCTGGGAAGCCCAGCGAAGCGGCGAAGTCGTGGGGTCCGGCGGTTATTCCGGTAAGCCCGGGGACGGTGAGAATTTCCTCGAGGTTTTCCCAGGCGACCTTCGATTCGATCTGGCCGAACACCAGCATGTTTGCGTTGGACCACTTCGCGAAACCCAGTTTGCCGCCCATGGCATCCAGTTTTTCGGTGTCTCCGAACTCGGTCCCCCGGCCTCCGCCCCAGGACCGTTGCCCGTACGGTGGAAACAGGCAGGCGTCGGCCAGCATTTGGGCTTGCTCGAGGGTGTCGATGTGGGGCCCGACAACGCCCTGGACCCCGCGGTCGAGGAACAGGTTGATGGTGTCCGAGTTGATGTTCGGGACTCGCGCGGTGACGGACATACCGTACCCGTTGGCGACCCGGCAGATCTCGTCCACCGACTCGGGTGTGAAGTGGCCGTGCTCTCCGTCGACGTTGATGGAGTCGAACCCGCACTGCGCCGCGATCTCGACAAGTTGCATCGAGGGGAATATCAGGCCGAATCCGACGGCCTTCTTGCCCGCCCGATTCTTTCGCATTATGGAATTTTCAATCATTGTTTTGTTTGACTCCTTTTTTGGCTGACCTGCTGACCAGCGCGTTCTGCTGTATGAACGTCGCCTGCCCCTTCCGCATTTACGAGCAGCGAATCTTGTTTTGGCTGACCCCTATTTTGGCTGACCTGCTAGCCACAGTGTTCGGTATTCAAGACTTTACTTGCCCTGCCTAAGTATCGGAATTCCAGGCCGGATTTCGGCTGATCTCCTGGTCATCGTATTCGGGCCCAAGACGGTGTCCAATGATACCGATTCGTTTCGATTGCGCCGCCACTACGCGTGCCGATTCGTCCCCAACGTGGTCGAGAGTCAGCCCGTTCGCACTCTAGATACCGCGGATCGATCCTCCCGCGGCGGTGGTCCGTTCCATCGGAGGATGCCGCGCTATTTCGTCTTCGACGAGTTCCAGGCCCAGTCCCGGCGCGTCGGACAACTCCACGTATCCGTCCTTCTGGCGTGGGAAACCGGCCGTCACATCGAAGTAGTGCGGATCGTAGAACTCTGCGTGGTACTCCTGGATGAGGAAGTTCCATACCGCCGCGTCGAGGTGCATCTCCGCCATCGCCCCCACCGGGGAGCAGACATTGTGCGGCGCCATCGTGGCGTGCTCCGCCTCGGCGAGCGTGGCGATCTTTCTTAGCTCCGTGATGCCGCCCGCATTCGCAACGTCCGGCTGCAGTACGTCGACCGCCCTCGCCTTCAGCAGCTGGTTGAACGGAAATATCGTGTACAGCCGCTCGCCCGTGGCTATAGGGATATCGACGCGGTCTCTAACCTCCGCCATCTCGTGCACGTTCTCCGGCGAGACCGGTTCTTCATAGAAGAGCGGCCGGTACTCCTCCATCCGCTTGCCGAGTTGAATGGCAGTGGCAACGTTGAACTTGGCGTGTGCCTCGACGAGTATGTCGACCTCCGGCCCGACCGCGTTGCGCACGGCGGCAACCCGGTCCTGTGCAAGTTGCCCTTCGCTCAGCGAGATCGTGTAGTAGTTCGTCTGTCCGAACGGGTCGAACTTGAGGGCCGTGTACCCCATGTCCACCACGATTTTCGCCTCGTCGGCGTTCTGCGCGGGGGTGCCGGGGTTCGTATACCAGCCGTTGGCGTACACTCTGATTCTCGTGCGATGCGCGCCGCCGAGCAGCCGGTAGACCGGCTGATCAAGGATCTTGCCCTTTAGGTCCCAGAGCGCCATGTCGATACCGGATAACGCCGTCGTCGCAATGCGTCCGCCGCGCGCCTGCTGGTCCATGTAAAGCACGTTGTGCAGCACGCCGGAGTCGAGCGGGTCTTTTCCCACGAGGTAACGCGCCGTCAGTTCTTCGACGAACGACATCACCTCTGCGTCGTTCTGCATGGGGCTGGCGTCGCCGAGGCCGCTGAGCCCGGGCTGATCGGTGTTCAGTTTCACCATCAGCCAATTGCGGCTTGCGTTGTGGTGATTCGCCGAGAATCGCCTGAACTCTACGCCCGTTATCGCTGGCATCGTGTCTCCTACTTGAAACCCCGCCCGTCAACGGCGGACGCGGGCCCGCAATTGTCCACACTCGGCCGCAGCATTCGAATCTATGGTCCCGCCGCCGGTGTTTTTCACCCGCAGTCATCGCCGGGCGCGTCGCCGCAGTGTACCGGCCCGAATAGGGACTGCGGCGGCGCCCGCCGGCCAAAGTAACGTCCTGCTGGTTACTTTAGCGGCCTCTTACACCAAGCCCTCCTCCCCCTTGAGTACAATCCCACCAGGAACGGTGCCGAAAAAGGAGAAACATGGGCAGGCCGATCATCATCATCTGCATAGACGGGTTCGACCCCGATTATCTTGAGGCGGCCGAAATGCCCAACCTGCGGGAAATCGGCCGCAAGGGCTTCATGACGATTGGCAAGTCGATGATGCCGTCGGTCACCAACGTGAACAACGTCTCGGTCGTCACTGCATGCTATCCCGCCGAGCACGGAATCTGCTCGAACTACCGGTGGGACAGGGAGACGGGCGAGGGGACTTACGTCGAGGCGGCCGAGTACATCCGCTCCCGGACGATGTTCCGGCGGGCGGACGAGCTCGGCATGAATTCGATCGTGGTAACGGCGAAAGACAAGCTTCGAACGCTCGTGGGCGTCGATGCCACCATGGCGGTCTCCTCCGAGCGGGCGCCCGACTGGATCGCATCAGCCGTGGGCGACCCGCCGGAGGTCTACTCGCTGGAAGTAAACGGCTGGGTGGTCGACGTCGGCAACTTCCTCATGAAGCAGCGGCCCGTGGATATCGCTTACCTGACGACTACGGACTTTGCGATGCACATGAACCCGCCCGACCATCCGGACGCGTTGCGGCACATGGCTATCCTCGACGACGCCATAGGCCGTATCGCCGCCGACCACCCAGACGCGGGGATTCTGGTCACGGCCGACCATGGGATGAACCAAAAAACCAAAATGGTCGATCTCAAGGCCGTCCTGGCTGCACGGGGCATCCAGTCCAACCCCGTCGCGATCATCAAGGACCGCTATGTCCTGCACCACTCGAACCTGGGCGGGTGTATGTACATCTACCTCGATCCGGCGAACGTCCCCGAAGCCATCGAAATCCTTCGCGACACGCCCGGAGTCGACGGCGCGATGACGAGAGAGGCGGCAGCGGAACGATTCGATCTCAGGCCGGACGCTATCGGCGATATCGTCGCGACGGCCTCTCAGGCGGTCGTTTTCGGGGACGCGGCAGAGGTCTCGATTCCCGACGGTCTGCGGTCCCACGGCTCCGTGCACGAGCGCGACATACCGATCGTCGGGTACAACGGCGACTTCGACGGCTTCGAATTCCGGGAGAACCGCGACGTAGGCCGCTACGTGTTCGAACGCATTCTCGACTGAATCGACCAAGGGTGGTGAATACTCACTGGATTGTGCATCTTGACATCACTTGACTGCGCCGCGGCGCGAAAAACCGCGAAGTAGAGAAACCATGCTTAGAATTGCCGCCCGAATCGGCCCCGATTGGCTTGAACGGCCCGACGACCTCGCGCTGCTGAAGCAGATCGGCATCGACTTCGTGGACACGACGATCGACGCGTTCGCCGAATACCGATCGAATGGCCGCAGGTTGAACCGCGACGATGTCTTGAGGACCCTCGGGATTCTCGAAAGCGCGGGGCTGCGAATGGAGCGTTGCCAGGTCACACACGACGACCTCCGAAATGCGTTCCTGTGCCAGCCCGGCGGCCAGGCGGAGATCGACGACCTCGCGGCAAACACCGCAATCCTCGGGGAGTTAGACGTTCCAGTCCTGGGCATACAGGTCTTCCATTCCCGGCAGGTGGTCAACTGGGACGACACGATCTCGTGGCCGGAAGGCCGGGGCGGATCAACTCACCTGCGGCAGGACCTGAACGCCGCGCTCGACCGCCCGACCCGGCCGGATGCGCCGAGCCGCGATCAACTATGGGAGGGCACGCTCAACGTCTATCGGCAGGTCCTGCCCGTCGCCGAGGATTCCGGCGTCCTGGTGGCGACCCACGGAGTGGACCCTCCGGTCCCATCGGTTCACGGCGTGCCGCAGATCCTCTACAACTTCGCCGACTTCGACCGCCTGTTCGACGAACTGCCGTCGCCCAACAACGGTCTGACCTACTGCGTCGGCACTCGCTACGAGTCCGGCGAGGACGTGCTTGCAGGAATCGGAAAGTACGGTCGGCAGGGCCGCCTGTTTCACGTGCACTTCCGCAACGTCGTAGGCACGATCCCTGATGGTGGGGTATACGACGAGGTCACCCCCGACGAGGGCGACATGGACATGTTCAGGGTCGCCCAGGCGCTCGACGAGGTTGGTTACAAGGGAGTGCTCGACTACGACCACCCGAACGCGGTGAACCTGACCGGCGACGACCCGCAGCACAGGATCTACGTCGCCTATCTCGTCGGGTACAACCGCGCTATTTCACAGGCCGTCGCCAGCGCGGCCGACCAAGAATTGCAGTCTTCCTGAACGGGTTTTTGCAAGACCGCGATGTGGGGCGGGATTCAGTCCCGCCCCACATCGCGACAGTTCTTACTGGTCTATGACCGATCCGTCGGCGTGCAGCCTCGTATTGATCTCGCGGGGCGTGAAGGGAACCTTCTCTCGCGCGTCGGGCTTCAGCTCGACACCGATTCCCGGCTCGTCGGAGATGATCAGGTAGCCGTTGCCATCGTGCACCGGCGTGCCGGTGACCATGTCGCTCTTCGGCGGCACGTCCTCGCCCGTCGGGTACTCCTGCAGTGAGAAGTTCGGCACGGAGGCGGCAATCTGCAAGCAGGCCGCGGTACTGACCGGACTGAGCGGGTTGTGCGGCACGACGCCCACGTGCCTGGCCTCTGCGGCCGCGGCGATCTTCTTCGTTCCGGAGATGCCGCCCACGATGCACACGTCAGGCCGGACGTACTGGACCGCGTTCCTGCTGAGGGCCATCTCGAAGTCCCAGAGGGACGTGAACCGCTCGCCGGTTGCTATGGGGATGTTTATCTTGTCGGCTACGTACGCCATCTCATCGATGTTGTCCGGCGTTACGGGGTCTTCGAAGAAATAGGGGTGGAACTGCTCGATGCCCAGGCCGAGCTGCACCGCTTCGGTGGGCGTGAGCCGCCGGTGTATCTCGATGCACAGATCGACGTCGCGTCCGACGGCCTCACGGTAGTCGGCCACTGTGTCGATGGCGTCCTCGATCTTCGCCACGTGGGTCTTGAAGTACGGCAGGTCGTGCGACTCGTCCAGGAACGGCGTCAGGTGCCCCACGGCAGTGAAACCCAATTCCTTTGCGGCCTTGACGCCATTGACGAGCTTCTCGCGGGTGTTTCCGAACACGTGGTAGTAGACACGCGCCTTGTCCCTGACCTTGCCGCCGAGCAATTGATGCACCGGGACGTCGAAGTGCTTGCCGGCTATATCCCAAAGCGCGATGTCGATCGCGCTGATAGCCCCCATGATGGCCGAGCCTCGGAAGTGGGATGAGCGGTACATGAACTGCCAGTGGTGCTCGATCCGGAGAGGGTCTTTCCCCACGAGGTACCGGCCGTATTTTTCGATTGCGACGGCAGACGATTCCAGGTAGCCCCACGCGCCCGATTCGCCCAGGCCCGTAATGCCTGCGTCCGTCTCGATCTCTACCAGCAGGTACCTGTCCAGAAAGATCGGTTCAACTTTCGTGATCTTCAATTCGCTTTTCTCCTGAAACAACTCGCGCTCATCCGTGATCGCGTCCCGGCGCGCCTGCGAATGTTATCCCTCCGCGCCCGTCATTGAAACCGTCCCTTTACGTCAGCCCAGGTCCCCGATCACGGCGTGGGCGGCGTTGTGACCTGGCGCGCCCGACACCTCCCCGCCGGGGTGTGTTCCGGCGCCGCACATATAAAGTCCGGGTATTGGAGTCCGGTACGGGGCGCAGCCGGGCAGGGAGCGGTTGGCGAACATCTGGCCAGGCACAATGTCGAGGTGGCGGATGTTGCCGTCGGTCATACCGACCCGCTCGCCGATGTCCGCCGGCGTGAACAGGTCCCACTGTTCGATGCAGTCGCGTATGTCGGGCAGATAACTCTCGAGTTGGTCGAGGAGGGCATTGCCGACATCCTGTTTAATCTCTGCCCATGAGCCGGCGCGGGGATGTGACGGCTCGAAGGTAACCCAGATCGACATCACGTGCTTGCCGGCTGGGGCGAGGGTCGGATCGAAGACGCTTGGGATCTGCAGTTGCATGATCGGGTAGCGAGTCGGAACCCCGTTCATCGCATCGCGCCAACTCGCTTCGAGATAGTCGGCCGAAGGCATGATGCGAACCATGGCGACCAGGGTTTCGGCGTCGCCGGAGCGCAGGTATTTGGAAAAGTCGGGCAAACGGCTGAGGGCAGCGTGCAGCTTCAGAGACGCCGAGCGGGTCGAAAGGCCCTGCACTTTTTTGGCAAACCCCTGGAATCCGGCAGACAAGGAGCGGTCGTCGATCAGCTTCGAAAACGTCGTTTTGGGGTCGGCGTTAGAGACAACGATTTTTGCCTCGATCTCTTCGCCCGTCTCCAGCCGCACACCGACGGCGCGCCCGTCGCGGACAATGATCGAGTCAACGGGAGCGCTCGTCCGGATCTCGACCCCCGCCTCATGAGCGGCCTTTGCCATCGCCTGCGTCACTCCGCCCATTCCGCCGCGGACGATCCCCAGGTCTTCGTCGGCCGTTAACAGGCTCATCTTGAAGTAGGCCTGAGCCAGCGCGCTGCCCGGCTCCGATATCGCCCCGTAGTCGCCCGAGCCGATGGCCGCCGCGACGATCCGTTGATCTTCAAAATAGTCCTCGGCCATCGTCCGGACAGGGATATTCAGCAACCGTTCCCAGATCGTCTCGTACTTTGTTCCGGCCACGTCGTTCGTAATTTCATCAAACGTCGGTGGTTCCGAGAGGAAGTACCTCTGGAGCAGGCGGGCCGCCGCCTCCCAGAACTCGATCCATCTCGGCCAGGCGCCCCGGTCGCGGGGGGACATGAGCGCTATCTCTTCGTCGGTCCGCTCGTGATCATGCCAATATCTCATGCTGTCGCCGTCGGGATACAAGATCAGGGCCGCCGGGTCGAGTGGGTAGATGTGCAGGCCGTGGCGTCGCAACTCCATGTCGTCGATGACGCGGCGCTGCAGCATGTGGCAGACGTATGCGCAGGTCCCGATTCGATAGCCGGGGAACAGTTCGTCGGTTACCGCCCCGCCGCCAACCCGTTCCGTCCGTTCCAACACGGTCACGTCGATACCGGCCCGCGCGAGATAATATGCGGCGACCAGCCCATTGTGGCCTGCGCCAACTATGATGCAACTATCTGGATGCGCCATATTCGAACCTGCCTTGCGGGCCGTCGAAAACCCGCGCCGGTCATTTTGGGGGCAACAGGAAGCAAAAATGTTGGTTGACGGACGCAGTCCTGAACGATAGAACTGCGTCGGCGATTCTCTTTGCTCCGGACACCCGGCGTGGAATACTACTACCCCGCGGAGCGCCTGCCTCGCCAATTGCCGAGATATTCAGGCCCGGGACCAACTATCGACTAGAGGACGGCCGAACGCGTAGAGTCGGCCACGCATATCGCCGCGACATTCGGAGGAAAAAAGATGAACGGACCAGACATATACGACCGGCTCGGCGTCACAAAGGTGATCAACGCCCGTAGTTGGGTCACCGCCCTCGGCGGGTCGATCATGAGGCCGGAAGTATTTGCGGCCATGGAGGAGGCGGGGCAGCACTTCATCGACATGGACGAGTTGATGGCTGCAGGCGGCAAGGTGGTGGCGCGGGCGTGCGGCGCAGAGGCGGGTATGGTCTGCGCGGGAGCGGCGGCTGGAAACCTGCTCATGGCGGCCGCAGCGATCACCGGCACAGACAGGGCCAAGGTGGACCAGATTCCCGACACGACGGGAATGAAGAACGAATTCGTCATTTTCAAGTCACAGCGAAATGCGTATGACCATGCGTTCGAAACAACTGGCGGGAAGCTGGTGGAGGTCGGCATGCCGCAGGCGGCTACTACATATCAGCTCGAGGCGGCCATCGGCGAGTCGACGGCTGCCGTCATCTACACCCTTGCGCCGTTCCTCCCGCGCCCGCTCACCCTTGAAGAGACCATCGAGATCGCGCACGCGGCCGATGTGCCGGTCCTGGTAGACGCGTCGGCCGAGGTGCCGCCGGCGGACAATTTGACCAAGCCAATGAGGCAGGGCGCGGACATGGTCACCTACTCGGGCGGCAAGGGCATCTGCGGGCCCCAAAACTCCGGTCTGTTGGCCGGTCGGGCCGACCTGATCGAAGCTGCATTCCTGAACTACCTGCCGGGTGGGCCCCGCGTCGGGATCGCCCGGCCCGCGAAGGTGTCCAAGGAGACGATCATCGGTCTGGTCACGGCGATCGAGCTTTTCCTCGACTCCGACCAGGAATCGATATGGGCCGGCTGGCGGCAGAAGTGCGACCACGTCGTCGACAGGCTACGAGGAATCCCCGGCCTGCGGGTTGTGATCGAGGAAAACGAGAACCGCCAGGGGCCGCAGCCGGTGATCTATATGGAATCCGAATGGTCCGGTCCGCCTGCGGCCGAAGTACGCAGGGAGCTTGCCGAAGGCGACCCGCCGATAATGATCGGCTCGGGTGGCTACGGGGACGAACTGAACGTGGTGATGGTCAACGTGCGGCCGGGCGAAGAGAAGATCATCGCCGACCGCCTTCACGCCATCCTCACGTCCTAGCGACCGGGACGCGTTCGCGATGCCGCCGCCGCTCAGCACCCCCGAACCGTATGCCAGGCTGGGCGTAAAGCCGGTCATCAACGCCCAGAGTTGGGTGACGGGGCTTGGCGGCAGCCTCATGCGGCCCGAGGTGCTGAGCGCCATGAACGAGGCGGCGACTTGCTTCGTCGACATGGTCGAACTCAACCGTGCCGCGGGCAAGGTGGTGGCGCGGGCCTGCGGGGCCGAATCGGGCATGGTCACCGCGGGAGCGTCGGCGGCCGGGACGATCGCCGTGGCCGCCTGCATGACCGGCGTCGACCGGGCCAGGGTGGAGCAGTTGCCCGACTCGACGGGCATGAAGAACGAGGTGGTGGTCTTCTGGGGAGAACGCAACCGCTACGACATGTCGTTCGAGTTGCCGGGGGCTCGGATCGTCGAATGGGGCGTGCCGGGCGCCGGCGCGGCCTACCAGCTCGACGCTGCGATCACTGAACGCACCTGCGCAGTGGCGGCCGTATTCCAGCCGTTGTTGAAACGCGGCCTGCCGGTGAACGAAATGTGCGAGGTCGCCCACGCTCGCAACGTGCCGGTGATCGTGGACGCCGCCGCCGAAGTCCCGCCGTTGGCAAACCTCACGCGCTTCATTCAGGATGGCGCCGACCTGGCGTTCTTTTCCGGCGGCAAGGGCATCGGCGGCCCACAGAACGCTGGACTGCTTGCCGGCCGCAGGAACCTGATGGAGGCTGCGTACATCAACGCGCTCAACCTGAGTGCGCCGCGCGCCGGAGTGGCTCGGGGGATGAAGGCGTCCAAGGAGTCGATCGTGGGCATGGTCGTCGCGCTCGAACTCCTGATCGAAACGGGAGAGGAAGCCCTGTACGGGGGATGGATGGCAAAGGCGCGCTATATCCTCGGCCGTCTCCAGGGCCTCGAAGGGTTGCGGATCGTCATCGAAGAAACAGGGCCCGACCGGCACGGGCCGCAGCCGGTGGTCTACTTCGAACCGGGGTGGCACGGGCCCTCGCCGGCAGAGATCCGCCAACGCCTGCTCGACGGCGATCCGCCTATATATGTCGGTATGGGCCATTACGCCGACGAGATCAACCTCGTCATGGTGTGCCTGCAAGACGGCGAGGAAGAGATCGTGGCGGAGCGGCTGCTGGAAATTCTCGACACGAAGTAGCGATTACGCCGCATCGGCCGGCATTCCACAGCGCCATCTATATATTGAGGTTGTGGGCGGTCCTTTGCGGGCGCCCGTAGGGAGGACCAGGGCAAAGCGGAAACACCTGCGCCCCACCACGCCATGGCGCTCACCATACCCAAGTTCGAACCAGAGCAAATTGACCAGGCAGGAAGAGTCCTGGTGCACGAGACGGATATCGACAAATGGTCGCAATCCGCCCGCGTGATCAATACGTGGCGCTCCTCTCACGCCGGTCCGCTGAATACATTCAGGATGAATCTTCGCAGGCGAGTCCGAGGTCGGGACTTCGTCGTGCAACGCCTTAAGCGCTTGCCTTCGATCATTTCGAAACTGGAAAGACTACCGCGGATCCGCTTGTCCCAGATGCAAGACATCGGTGGTTGCCGTGCCGTGTTACGCACATCGGACCATGCATATGACCTAGCCTTGGATTTCGTAACTAGCAGGATTCGGCACGAGTTGGTTCGCCACAAGAACTATATTGAGTATCCGAGGCAGTCCGGTTATCGGAGCATCCATCTTGTTTATGAATACAACAGCGACCGATCAACGCATTGGAGGGGCTTGAAGACGGAAATTCAAATCCGTTCCCTTCTCCAACACCAATGGGCAACAGCTGTCGAGACGGTCGGCACATTTACGCGTTACGACCTCAAGTCAAACCTCGGCGATACGATCTGGCTGCGCTTCTTCGCGCTTATGAGTGCTGTGATCGCACAGAGTGAAGGAACTCCGAGCATCCCGAACACCCCAACTAGCCGAAGCAAAGTCCTTAACGAGATCAGGGAATGCGACCACGTTCGCGGAATCTCTGAACGATTGGCCGCGTTCCAAAACCTCACGCCGAGACTCCAAGGTCTTTTAACGAGAAACCAGTGGATCGGTCTGGAACTGGACTTGACGAACCAAACGGTGATTGGGTTCGTCTTTGATCCAGGGGACCTGGAGGCTGCAACCAACTGGTACGTGGAGAGGGAAGTTGAGAGCCAGGGCGACTCACAAGTAGAGGTAGTTCTGGTCTCCGCTGCTTCGCTGTCAGCGCTCAGAAGGGCCTATCCGAACTACCTCGCGGACTTGGGCGGATTCAGGCGCCTGGTCCAGGAGACCGTTGAGCACCCGTAGCGGCCAACTCGCGAAGTCGCTTCTTTCGCCTCACCCTGGCCCTCTGGTCTCGGGCCGCAACCTTCGCAATGACCCGTTCGAATCTCTGGGCCGGTGTTTCAGCCGTTCGAGCATTCTTCCTTTTGCCAGCCATAATTTATGTCCCCTGAGCCGACACGGCCCGCTGTAGTCGAATCACTACACACTGGACAATTGTCGCATATGCCTCAGGTGGTCAAGCAAGGGCAGAAAGGCAGCCGCCAGCCCGATAGGCGCGGCATAAATGTCGCAATGGAACTTGATCCGGCTACTCGCGGCCCTATTCCCCGCGCGGGGGTGAGACGCCTGCTTTGTGGAAGTTTCGTTCGTCCTCGACGGTCCTGAGGGGCCGGGGCGCGTGACGACCGTATGCGTACTCCTTCAGCGCCGCCTCGTTGATTTCGATGCCGATCCCCGGCTCGGTGGGCAACTCCACATAGCCCTGGTCGGGCACGAGCGGCTTCACCATCAGCTTGTTGCAGACGTCCTGCAGGCCGTGGGGGTACTCGTACATCAGGAAGTTGGGTATGACGGCGGACGCCTGCACGCCGGCCGCGAATGAGATCGCAGCGGAATTGGCGCCGTGGGGCGAAATGCCCATGTCGTACGCCTCGGCCATCGCGGCGATCTGCACGATCTCCAGTATCCCGCCGGTGTTCGAGATGTCAGGATTCAGGTAGTCGGCCGCGCGGCGTTCGAACACCTCGACGAAGCCGCGCCGCCCGTAGATCGCCTCGCCGATCGTTACAGGAATGTTGAGAGCGTTCTTGACCTCAGCGATGCCCCGGATGTTCTCCGGCGGGCACGGCTCCTCGAACCAGTACGGCCGGTACTTCTCGATCATGCGGCCGACCATGATCGCCTCGACGGGTGAAAGACGCCGGTGGACCTCGACGAGTATCTCGACGCGGGGTCCGACCGCCTCTCGCACCGCTCCGACCTTGGCGGCCGCCAGTTCCAGGTCGGCGTGGTCCACGAACGAACGCCACGGCCCGGGGAAAGGGTCGAACTTGAGGGCGTCGTACCCCAATTTCACCGACTTCATCGCGCTGTTCGCGCACTCTTCCGGCGTATTTCCCGCCGCCCCGCCGCCGTAGACCCTGAGCGCCGGCCGAACCGCGCCGCCCAGCAGGTTGTAGACCGGTTGGTCGAGGGCCTTTCCGGTGATATCCCACATGGCGATCTCCAGCCCGCTCACGGCGCTGTATACGTCCATGGAGCCACGCTTGAGAAACATGTCCTCGTAGGCCCAGTGGCGAAAGTGCCCGATCTGCATGGGATCGCGGCCGATGAGGTAACGCTTCATCTCTTCTATGTGCGCCGTGATCGCCGTGTCGCGGTCGAGTTGCGTGTACGCCTCGCCCCAGCCGACGATACCGTTGTCGGTTGTGATCTTCACAAACACCCAGTTCTTGGTCTGTGGCGGGTGCACTATGAAGGTTTCGATGTCCTGGATTTTCACTTCGCCGCTCCTCGTATATCCGCGGTAATGATGCCCGGGCCTCTTCGTTGTGCCGAGAGCCATCTGGGACATGTTACGGCTGGTCCGCCCGGTTTGGAGCATGGCCGGGTGTAATCGCGCGATACTGTCCGTTGACATCCGCGCGCGGCAATGCTTGGCAGCGAACCACCGCAAAATCAGGGACGGACGATGATCTATCGGACTCTTGGCCGTACGGGCCAGAAAGTATCACTCCTCAGCTACGGGACAGGCGGCCCGAGCGGGTTCGGCGCGCGTACCGGCGTCGACCGCTCGGGCCGTCGCCGTCTCATTCGACGGATGCTGGACCTCGGCGTGAATCTTTTCGACACCGCCGAGGGTTACGGAAACTCAGAGGAGTGGCTGGGCGACGCGTTGCAGGGCGCGCCCCGAGACTCATACCTCATCGCCACCAAGTGGGGTCCCCCGGGCGGGGAGCGCGGCCGCGAAGAAGAGGACACGTTCACCGGTCTGGCCGATTCGTTCGAACGCAGCCTCAGGCGCCTGCGCACCGACTATATCGACATCATGCAGTTCCACGGCGTGAGCATGGCAACATACGGCGCCGTCGTGGACCGCTACTACCCGATTTTGAAGGCGCTGCAGGAGCAGGGGAAGATACGGTTCATAGGCGCGACATTCTTACTGAGGGCCGAGCCGCGGCACGAGACAGCGGTCCACGCGCTGCGCACAGATCCGGGGTTATGGGACACGATCATGCTCAAGTACGGCTTCCTGAACCAGTGGGCGGCCAAAGAGGTGTTCCCGCTGGCCATCGAACAGGGAGTGGGCGTACTCAACATGGCGGCCGTGCGACTGTCACTGACCCGCCCTCAACGCACGCGGGAGGTCGTTGCGCAATGGAAAGAAGATGGCCTGATTGGCTCCGACGACCTGCCGGACGACGGACCGTTCGACTGGCTATTAGGCGGCGACGTGGACTCGGTCATCTCCGCAGGCTACAAGTTCGGCGCGGACCACCCGGCGGTTTCGACGGTGATCACGGGCACGTCGAGCATCGAGCATTTAGAGGCCAATGCGAGATCACTGCAAAAGCCGTCGTTGCCGCGCGAGCAACACGAGCGCCTTGTCCGGTTGTTCGGGGATTCCGCCGAGCCTGATTGAACGATGGGTCGACCAAATCCGGCCTGATTCCAGGTCGCGCTGACGCCGCCAACAGGACATGGCGAGGGCGAGTTTGAAGAGGGTTCCGGCTCGGAGGACGGAATGACGATTGAGGGGGGATTACGGTTCGTTGGTCGGGCAACCGGGACTATTGATGGGCGATTCAGATTCCTCGGCTTCGCTCGGAATGACAGGTTGGGGGCTGGGTTCCGGATCAGGTCCGGAATAACGGTTTGGTGGTCGCAGGTGGCCGTTGATAAGTGGTTGAAGGGGTATCCGCGCCCTGCCCCGGCGGACGGCCACAAGAGACGCCTTTTCGAGCGGAACCGGCGGAGCAATCAATACGGAATTGATTTATTGACGCTCGCTAAACGATGTGGCTCATGGCCTGGTCTACGATGTCCATGCCGGCACGCTCCGACCAGGCCGCCAGGATCTGTTTCGTAATCGGCCCGGGCGGGTCGTTCCGCAGCGGGTTGTCGTTGATCTTGCCCACCGGCAGGGCGCAATAGCTCGTGGTCGTCAGGAATGCTTCATCGGCGTTGTAGGCGTCGTAGGGGGTTAGAGGCTCCTCCGCCGTCGGAATATCGAGGTCGTCGGCCAGTTCGAGCACGGTCATGCGACTGACACCCGCAAGCACGTTGCGGGCCGGAGCGGTCCGGACCACTCCGTTGGTGACCACGAAGAAGTTGCCGCCAGTATTCTCGGAGAGGTTCCCGTCGACATCGAGGAGCACGGCGTAGGCCTCCGGGTCGACCAGCTTCGCCTCGATTTCGGCCATCACCAAGTTCATGCGGCTAATCGTCTTGAGCCTGGCGTCGAGGGCCTGTACAGGGTCTCTGCGGGTAGTCGGTATGACCACGTGCGCGCCCTCGTCGTAGAACTTGGCGTACGAAGTGAAAGGTATCGGCCTCATCCTGATCACAACCGTCGCCTGTTCCGGCTCCAGCACCGAATAGACCGCGCCGCGCGAGATCATCTGCGTTATGGAATAGTCGCCGTTCGGCGCCCGCATCCGGTCGTTGCGGCGGGCCAGCTCTTCCGTGACTTCCTGCATCTCGTCGATCGACATGCCGGGATCGATACGGACCATGTGAAGGGTCCTGTACAGCCGCTCCAGGTGTTCCCTCAGGCGGAACACCTTGCCCCCGAACGTGCGCTCCGTGTCGAAAACTGCGTCGCCTACCGAAAGGGCGCGGTCCCACACCGAGACCTTCGCCTCCGAGTCCGGTACGAACTCGCCGTTGACGTATTGGACCAATTCCTGCATGGGACTACCCCGCTGTACTGACTGGTGATGGTTGACCGGATTGTAGGCCATACGGAACGGAGCCGCTTAAGCAGCTCAAAATGGCCGGACCCACGCAAAAAAAGGCCGGAATAGGCCCACTTTTACCGTGGTTTATTACCACCTATTATAAGGGGTAGGGTGTCCAAGGTGGCGATGCCAGACTTGGCCGGGATGATATTGCCAGTTAATCTCACCCCTTTGATCCACTGACAGAAGCGGAGAAATTTGATCGAGTTGACGCTATGAAGATCTTGGCGGCTTGCTGAGAAATCCAGTGCACCTCATGCACCAACCACCGCAACGGATCGGAAGATGCCCTCGTCGAAGTGCAATGGCATGTAGACAAACGCGTGCGAGCCTACGGCACCACCCAAAATAGAGAAGAGTGCATCAATTGCCATGTGCTGTACTACGTGACTTCTGCCGATCCTTACGTTGAGGCGTCGAAATCGGAATCACGCCATGATGCAGGCTGACTGGCTGCTATTCTTGCCTGGCAATCCACGAGCAAAGGGAGAATGTCGGACGGTAGCTGGCCATGGAATTCGACATCGCGTCGACCTTCACCGGGGTCATAATCGTCGTCATCGGCGGTTTGGCACTTGTAATCATCCTCTGGTCCTACCGAACCTATCCACACCGGTTAGGTCTGCATGTCATTTCGAAGATAAGGCAGCGTTGTTGGGAACGCCGGGAAGGGCAGGAGCAACGTCGCATACGCGAGGAGCAATGCCTGAATGAGTGGGTCAAGTTGACTACCGACGAATTCGTGCACAGGGGATGCGCCGGTAGCGACGACCAGATTGTCGAGATTGGGCCGAATTCGCAATATATTGCCGTCGGTAGATGCGCGCGCTGCGGCGTACACGGAGGCAGCCCTAGGCGCAAGAATGAATAGTTGCGCAGCCCACCGTCCGGGACCGTTTCCATAAAAACAACAAAAACCATCACAGGGTAGGTACCGGGATTAAAATAAGGGCTAACCACTAGGGCAAGCGCCAGCTAGCAGGAAATAGCGTCCCTGCCACAATCCCGCGAGAGGGATTCATGCCGAATCAAAAAAACATGTCCGATGATGAGCTAACGGCTGCCTACGACAACATGGTAGGCAGCGTTGACGGGTTGAGCCTCTACACCGATGAGATCAACCACCGTGAGATCATTGCCGTTCTGGAAAAGATCAATGACAACCTGATGAGGCTGACCGCCGTGATCGCTGAACAAAAAAGCCTTTGACCCATCAAATCTACCAGGGACCAGACGAATATTGATTCCGAAGCGGGGTAATCGAGTCCCGGAACGAACTCTCCGTTGACGTATTGGACCAACTCTGCCATGGGACTACCACGCTGTATTGAATTTTGGTGACTGGCCGGATTTTAGGCCAATTGGACCGCCGCCGATCAAGGCCAGCGGCCTATTTCACCAACTGGCCGAGGACCCCTGCCAAATCGCCGCGCGGCTCGACGGCCGTATATCGCAGACCGAGCCACTCCGCCATCGACGCCAGTTCCCGCGCCAGCGCCGCTGATACCTGGCCGGCGTCGCGGCCTTCCTCAAGGTACGCGGCCTGAACCAGCAAGACGCCTGCGGAACGGTCTGCCTTCAGATCGACCCGCGCGGATAGTTCGCCGGCGTGAAGAAACGGGTAGACGTAGTAGCCGTACCGTCTCTTGGGCTTCGGAACGTATATTTCGATGCGATATAAGAATTCGAAGAGCCGTTCCGTCCGGTCCCGAAACCAGACCAGGGAGTCGAACGGGCTTACGATCGCAGTTGCGTCGGCCCGACGCGGCAGCCGGGCGTCCTTGTGCAGGTACGCGGGCTGAGGCCAACCTTCAACGCATGTCTCATTCAGCACTCCCTCTTCGACCAGTTCCTGTACTCGGGGCCGCGCTTCGGGGACCTTGATGCGGTAGTAGTCGGTAAGATCGGCCAGCGTCCCGATTCCCAGAGCCTCTGCGCCGAGTCTGAGCATCTCGCGTTGCGCGTCTGGACGAGACAGCGGAGGCATTTCAAGAAACCTTGGCGGAATCACCCTTTCAGCCAGGTCGTAGACGCGGGTGAAGTTCCCGCGCCTGGTCGCTGCCAGCGAGCCGTTATGAAACAGCCACTCCAGCGCTATCTTGCCCTTGCTCGACCCCCACCAAGGGCCGTTTCGTTCTCCCGCCTCCTGGAGGTCGGACACGGTCAAGGGGCCGCGGTCGGCCACCTGTTCCCGAACCGACTCGATGTAGCCCCGTTGCTCCTCGATTAGGCCCTCCAACTGCGGCCAGGGGCGGGCCGCTTCCATACGATGCCGAAGCAACGGATAGTGGTCCATCGGCATGAGCGATGCCATATGGCCCCAACCCTCGAAGAGCCTCGATTTGCGGTAGGCGAAGTCGTCGAGTTTCTCACGAGGATAGGGTCCGAGCCGCGAGAACGCCGGCATGTAGTGCGTACGCACGGCAACGTTCACCGAGTCGAGTTGCAGCAGCTTTACGTGCCGGAGCAGCCGGTCGTAGTGCCGGGCGTCAATACGACCCGACGGCTTCCTGTTGGAGAATCCCTGGGCGGCGAGAGCGATTCGTCGAGCCTCGGCGCGGCTAAGCGTGACTTTCATAGTCGGACGATTGATGAAGTAGGACGCGGCTGACCGGATTGCCAAGGTGGGCAACTACGCAACTTCATGGCCAAGGGGATCACGGTCTTACAATGCTGCCATCGGCGCGCCGGACCTCGTTCCACGCTCCCCCGAACCCCCATTCACCATGCGGAAACTTCGCCGCAAGTTCCTCATCGATGTCGATACCCAGGCCGGGTTTGTCGTTTGACCACATGTGACCGTCCCGGACCTCGGGGCACCCGGGGAAGACCTCTTTGGTGCGCGCGCCGAAGATGGCGTATTCCTGCACTCCGAAGTTCCAACTGTTGAGGTCCATCATCAGGTTTGCGGCGTGGCCGACGGGCGACGTGTCCCCCGGTCCGTGCCAGGCCGTGCGCACCCCGAACATCTCCCCCATAGCAGCAAGCTTGCGGCATGGCGTGATCCCGCCCATTTGGGATACGTGGATCCGTATGAAGTCGATCAGCCGGTCCTTGACCATGGGAATGACCTCGTGGGGGTTGTTCCACAGTTCTCCCATCGCCAATGGTGTGGCGCATACCTGACGGACCATCCGGAAATATTCCTGGTCCTCCGGCGAAAACAGGTCTTCGAGGAAGAACAGGCGGTACTGCTCGACCTCTTTGGCGAACCAAACGCCGTCGATCGCCGGGATGCGCTCGTGGACATCGTGCAGCATCTCGAAGTCCCATCCGCATTGTGAACGAACGAGTTCGAACAGCCGCAGGGCGCTGTTCATGTACGGCTTCGGCTCGAAAATGCCGGGCGGATGTGCGTACCGTTTGCCCGGAGAAAGTTCCTTGTTCCAAGTGGTTACCTGGCGGGGAGCGCCTCCGGCAGCACTTGCGGTTTCGGTCGATTTATCCAGGCCCTTCGTACCGTACGTCGCGTAGCCGGGCGTGTCGACCTGGACGCGGATGTGATGGAATCCCTCGTCCATGAAGGCGCTCACCTTGTCCGCCACCTCGGCCGGTTCTCGGCCGCTCGCGTGCACATAGACCGCGGCCGCCTCCCGCGCACGGCCTCCCAACAGGTCATACACCGGCATACCGGCCATTTTGCCCTTGATGTCCCACAAGGCCTGGTCCACTCCGCTCAGCGCGTTGTTGAGTACGCCGCCGTTGCGCCAGTACGAACTGACGTAGCTCGATTGCCAGATGTCCTCGATGTCGCTCACGTTCCGACCGATCAGAAACGGGCGCAGATAATTCTCCACCGCAACCTTGACCGGCAGCGGTCGCTGCGTGAAGGTGGCGCATCCGACCCCGTAGAGGCCCGGCTCGCTTGTCTCCACCTTGACGATGACCAGACGTATGCCGTCCGGCTCGGTCAGTATGACTTTTATGTCTCTGATGGTGACGTTGCTCAAGTGAATCTCCTCGTCCGGGCGTTTTTTGCTTGCTGGATTTCTCTACCGCCTCGCCGGGAATTACGGTCGGACAATTTCGCCGTCGGCCCTTCGAACGAGCTCCCTGAACATATCCCGCTCGGGTATCGGGAATTTCGCAGCCAACTTCTCGTCGATATCTACGCCGAGTCCTGGTTTGCCGTTGGGCCACATGTGACCGTCACGAACTTCGGGGCAACCGGGGAATACCTCGCGGGTCCGTTCGGGAAACACAGCCCACTCGTGGACGCCGAAATTCCACGTGTTCAACTCCAGCATCAGGTTGGCCGCGTGTCCAACCGGGGAAGTGCCCCCGGGTCCGTGCCACACTGTGCGCACGCCGAACATCTCGCTCAGAGCGGCGTACTTGCGGCACGGCGTCAGGCCGCCCACGCGCGAGACGTGAATCCTGATGAAGTCGACCAGGCGTTCTTTGACCATCGGAATGATCTCGTGCGGGTTCGACCATAGTTCCCCCATGGCTATGGGAGTCGTGCATATTTGCCGCACCTGCCGGAAGTAGTCCTGGTCCTCAGGCGTGAACAGGTCTTCGAGGAAGAAGAGGCGGTACTGCTCCACCTCTTTGGCGAGCCATACCCCGTCGATCGCAGGGACGCGTTCGTGGACGTCGTGCAGCATCTCGAAATCCCAACCGACCTTGCTGCGAAGGTGATCGAACAGGCTGAGGGCTGAGTTCATGTAGGGCTTCGGTTCGAAGATGCCCCCGCGCCATGACGTCACGGCCCTCGGCCCGCCCATCGTTCCGGCGCGCCCATCCACCTCTCCGCCGCCGTGTGCGCCGTAGGTCTGGTAGCCCGGGGTTTCGACCTGCACCCGTAGGTATTGGAAACCCTGTTCGATGTAGTCCCGAACCTGGTCTTCGACAGCCTCGTTGTCCGATCCGCTGGGGTGCACGTAGACGGCGGCGGCCTCCCTGGCGCGGCCGCCCAGCAGGTCGTACACGGGCATGTCCGCCATCTTTCCCTTGATGTCCCACAGTGCTTGATCGACACCGCTGAGAGCGTCTCCCAGTATCGTGCCGTTGCGCCAGTAAGAACTGACGTTGGCGGATTGCCATATGTCTTCTATGTCGGAGACCCTGCGGCCAATGAGAAATGGCCGCAGATAGTCGTCCACCGCGGTCTTGACCGTGAACGGCTGCCGGTCGTACGTCGCGCAGCCGAGGCCGTACAGGCCGGGCTCCGTGGTTTCGACCTTCACGACTGCGAGGGCGTTGTTGTCCGGCTGGGTCAGGATCGTCCGGATGTCGCGGATTTTTGGGTCGCTCAAAAGGTGTCCTCCAACGTCCTGCCTATTGTCGGGCAGGCACGGCGGATTTTAGCGCCCGCGTTCCCGTCGCGAAACGACCGGCACAGAGGCCGAGCGCATCCGGGTCTGGCTCAGGCCCGGCTATAGACGCATAGGGCCGGGCTCACGCGTCCGGCACAACGCGACGAGCGGTTGGGATCAGCCTCCGCCCACGGGCCGGACGATCTCGACCTGGTCGCCGTCGCAGATCGTGACATCGGCAAATTGTCCCCGCGGTAACACGTCGCCGTTGATGGCAACAGCCAGGGATCGGTTGGCGAGACCCCGATCCTCGAGATAGTCGACTACGCGTGTGGGGCCGTCGAGTTCGTATGGCTTGCCGTTAATTGTTATGGAGATCATTGGGTGTCATCATCTGGCCCGCGTTGATTGATGCCGAATGCGATTGCGGCCGCCGCAAGACGCGGGTCTTTGGCGGCAAGTATCGCGCTAATGCAGGCCACGCCGCGCGCGCCGGCGCCCATCACGCGGGCCGCGTTCGACGCGTCTATGCCGCCTATGCCTATGACTGGCAGGTCAACCATCCCGACGATGCTCCGGATGATGGCGGTCCCGCTTGCCGTTCCGCCGGGGTGGGTTGGTGAGGGGTATACCGTACCGGCTATCAGGTAGTCGGCGCCCTGCCCCGCGGCCGACGCGGCCGCGGCCGTGCTATGCACCGAACGGCCAACGAGAACTCCGGGCCCTGCAATTTGCCGCGCCGTCGAAATGGGCATCGCCGATTCCGGCAGGTGAACGCCGTCCGCGCCCGTCTGCGCAGTCAACTCGGGGTCCCGGTTCACTACGAATACCGCTCGATCCCTGGTTACTCCCCGAACGGCCATGGCCAATTCGGTTCTCGCCCGCCCGGTCGACGCGCGGTCGCGCAACTGGACCATGTTGACGCCGCCCTGAATCGCCGCGTCGATGGCGTCAATCAACTCCCGGGGCGGCATATACGGACCCGGCCCGGCGACGAGGCACAGGACGCGATCCGGTACAAGCAGGGTCGACTTTGGGCCCATACTGCCGCGATCGCCTCACACCGGCGGGATGCGGTCAGCCGCTCCGCCCGGCGGCCACCGCCACGCCGGCGGTCGGACTGCTTGGGGAGGCCTGTTCCCGTATGGGTATGCGGCCAGCCTGGTATGCCATCCTGCCGGCCTCGACACCCAGCTTGAACGCCTCGCCCATGGCGCCCGGGTCGCCTGCCTGCGCGATCGCCGTATTCACCAACACGCAGTCCGCGCCCATCTCCATGACGAGGGACGCATCCGACGGGACACCCAGCCCGGCGTCGACGACGACCGGAACGCTGGACTGTTCGATGATTATCTGGATCTCCTCGGAGGTCAACACTCCCCGGCCCGACCCGATCGGCGATCCCAGCGGCATGACCGTGGCGCAGCCGATGTCCTCGAGCCGCATGGCCAGGACCGGATCAGCGTGGATGTACGGCAGCACCACGAAACCTTCGTCGATGAGCCGCTTTGAAGCTTCGAACGTGCCGACAGGGTCGGGCAGCAGGTATTTCGCATCCGGAATCACCTCCACCTTGATCCAGTTCGACCCCGTCACCTCCCGTGCCAGGCGCGCCGTGAATACCGCTTCATCGGCGGTCTTCGATCCGGCCGTGTTGGGAAGAATCCGGTAGCGGTCCCAGTCGAGGTGGTCGAGCAGCGTTTCCTGATTCGGGTCGTCGAGGTTGAGCCGGCGGATCGCTACGGTGATCATCTCCGTGCCGGAGCGCTGGACGGAATCGAGAAGGTCCTGTTTTGAGCGGTGCTTGCCAGTGCCAGTGATCAGGCGTGACTTGAAAGTGACGCCCGCAATTACTAAATCATCATTCATGCTGTTATCTCCGTACTCTCTGGAATGGAGCATGCGCCGGGCGCGTCCTCACCCTCCGGGCGAGGACTCTTAAGCAAAGAGACACCGCGTATCTCAGCGGTGTCTGCGGATGCTTCCATGTACTCCCTCCGCTGGCATTACCCAGATCAGGTGGTGGGGTCGGCGCAATTTCCCGCGCCCTCTCAGCCCGAATTCTCGAGCTCCCCCGCACCCCCGTCGTTAACAGGGGTGAATAATTACAAGCGTAGCGTAGATTGGGACCAACGGCGCGTCAATTCCGGTTAACTTGCGGTTTTGGGCAGGCGGGGCGGATTCCGCCGATGGGAAATTCCGACTATGCGCGAACGTGAGAAAATGCCACGATAGGGAGGCGTCAGGAACGCAAGTCTGAATTTGGAGACGAAAAATGGGAAGCAGGGTCATCTATTGGGGAGCAACCGCGGATCCGCGAACAGTTCGGGCGCGGCAGATGGTCCCTCAGGACCTGGACGTTACCTTTGTCGATCCCGCGTACGGCGACGTCAATCGTGACCGTCAACTGGCCGACTGCGAATTCCTGATAGTGGGAGTCGGCGGAATTGACGAGGAGACCCTGCGCTTCATGCCTCGTCTCAGGACGCTGCAGATCCTGAGCGCCGGATTCGACAAAATCGACGTGATCGGCTTGCGCGAGAGGGGCGTAGAGGTCTGCAACAACTCCGCCGCCATCGCCAACTCGGTCGCAGAACACGCCATCATGCTCATGCTGGCCGTCTATAAACGCGTCTCGCAGTCCATCGAGGGCGCTCGCGACGGCAGGTGGCAGGCGCCGGCAAAGACCGGCCAGTACGGGCAACTTTTTGAACTCACGCACAAGACCGTGGGTATCGTCGGAGTCGGTCACATCGGCTCGCTTGTTGCCCGGCGGCTGCGGGGGTTCGAGACCACGACCCTATATCACGACGTTCGGGCGCTACCGCCCGATATCGAGCGCGAACTGGAGGTCACCCGCGTGCCATTGGACGAACTACTGGAGCGGTCCGACATAGTCACTGCGCACATGCCCCTGAACTCGGCGACCCGCGGGATGTTCAGTACCCGGGAGTTCAATCTGATGCAACCACAGGCGATTTTCATCAATACGTGCCGAGGTCCCGTGCACGACGAAGACGCCCTTATTGCCGCGCTGAGTAACGGGGACATACGGGCCGCAGGGCTCGATGTGACGGAGGTCGAACCCACACCGGCGGACAACCCCCTGCTGAGCATGCAAAACGTAATAGTCACACCTCACATAGCGGGTTCGACCGAGGAACGCGTCGATCGGGCCCTCGAATTTTCGTACGGCAACGCGCGGCGGGTACTGAGTGGCGACAAGCCGCTGAGCCCGGTGGTTATCCAGGACTGAGTCAGCCGCGTCCGTGTTCAAGCCATCCGGCATGTTGATCGATCTCGACGGCACGTTGATCGACACGGACGACCGGTGCTCCCCGGTCGTTGCGAGGGCGGTGAGGCGGGCCGCGAAACGAATACCTGTGGCCATCGCATCCGGTCGGGAACCGGACGAAGTCTCCCATTTCGCGCGGATGCTTGGACTCCAACTGCCGCAGGTCTGCGATAACGGCGCACGTCTCGTAGACCCCTTGACCGGCCGGTCCCTGCAAGACAGTCCAATGCCCGAACCGGTGGCCCGTGGATTGATCGATTCGATCTGCGCCGCCGGTCTGGGTTTCTACGCCGTCGAAAATGGCCGGATGGTGAAAACAAAAGACGGCTTCAGGGAATGGGCCGTCACGATCATCGCTGCCAACGCCGGTGACGAAAGCACAGCCAGATCTTTGGCTCACAAGTTGGCGTCGGACGAGACCACCACGGAACTATCTACCAACCCCGACGGCACGTTCTGGTACGTGAACTTCGTGCGCCCCGGCATCGACAAGGCCCACGGGGTCCGGCAATTTGCAGAAACCCAGGGGCTCGACCCGCGGGAACTGATGGCGGTCGGCGACGGCCTCAACGACGTATCGATGTTCAATTTGGTGGGCCTGCCTGTAGCCATGGGAAACGCGTCGGAAGAGGTCAAACGGAGCGCTGCGTTCGTTGCCGGTAATCTCGGAGAGGATGGCCTGGCCGTAGCCATCGAACGCTTCGTCCTCTAGCTCCGTTCGCTGGTGTCGCGGAAGTCGGCGTCTTCCCCCCGCAGGGCACTTACACCCGCCGCCAGAGCCGCCTGCCAGACGCGTAGTTCGCGGCGCACGGCAGACCGGAAGCGGCTCCCATACTCCCCAACGTTTCGGTACTTCTTCTGCCGCCTCCGCACGAGAGTTCGTCGCCGCTTGTCCCGCAGTTCTATGAGCGCCCGCATAAGGCTCCGCTTAAGCAGCCGGGCGGCCTCGTCCAGCGAGCCGTCAACCGGTTCAGGCACGACCAGATCCACGATGCCCATATTCAGGCAGTCCACAGACGTGAGTTTCAGGGCCCTCGCCAGTTCTTCTGCGCGGTCGGCGTCGCTCAACTCGGTCTCGGCGCCCTCTTCCGGTGCGACAGGGGTGTAGATGGCGTTTTGCTGCATCAAGACGATGTCGGCCACGCCGAGGGCCAACGCAGCCTCGCTGCCTCCCTCACCTATTAACACGGAAACCGTTGGGACCTCCACGTTGGACATGGCGTCTATCGTTCCGGCAATTGCGGCCGCTATGCCGTGCCGCTCTGAGTCGAGTCCGATCCTGGGACCCGGAGTGTCCACGAGTGTGATCACGGGGAGGGTGAAACGTTCGGCCAATTTGATGGCGCGTGTCGCCTTACGGAATCCCTCGCTGGTGATGCGGCCTTCTGTCTCCCAGCCATGGTCGCCGTCCGGCTTTGCGGTGCCGGATTGCTTTTGCTGACCGATTACGACCACCGATTCTCCGGCCAGCCTGGCGAGGCCGATCACGATCGAAGGATCATCGCCGCGCAGCCGGTCGCCGTGGAGTTCGATGAAATTTGCGAACACCCGGTCGATGTAGTCCCGCGCCTTCGGCCGATTGGGGCGCCGGGCATTTTGTACCATCTCCCACGGCTCGAGGGGCGCAATGCTGGTCTCGACAGGCTTCATGCGCCGAGACGTAGCCAGTTTGAATTCCGGGGTGATGAGGTCCAGGACGGACGCAACCTCGTGCTTCAGGCGCTGCCGGCTGACCACCCGGTCTATGTGGCCATGGGCCTGGAAGAATTCGGCCGTGTAGTCGTGTTGGGCGCGCCTGGGTCCATTTCCGCCCTGCTCGTCTCTGAACGGCGCGAACCCCATCTGAGCGCCCGGCTCTGCGAATATGACATCGGCAAGAGAGGCGAAACTGGCGAGAACCTGGCCAGTACATGGATTTCCCAGAACGGCGATCAACGGCATGCCCTTGCTGTGCAAGGAGTTGAGCGCCACCACCGTCTTCGCCATCTGCATCAGCGAAAGCACGCCTTCCTGAATACGCGCCCCCCCGCTGGTGACGACGGTCACAACCGGCAACTTCCGTCGGGCCGCAAGTTCGAGCGCCAAAGCCACCTTTTCGCCCACCACGAGGCCCATGCTGCCGCCTAGGAATCCGAAATCAAGGACTATGACTACCGCATAAGTGCCGCCGATGTAACAGGTGCCCGTGACCGCGGCCTCGGCCAGGCCCGTGCGGGTCTGGTCCTCGAGCAGCCTCACTCGATAGGAAATTCTGGGTGAGAACTCAAGCGGGTCAAGCGACTGAATCCACTGGCTCGTCTCCTTGAAGGTTCCTTCGTCTGCGAGCATGGCGATTTTCCGACGCGCCGAGGTCGTGTAGTGGAACTTGCATCTTGGGCAGACGCGCAATCGCCGGTAGAGCCGGGACTCGGTAAGGCCGGCGCCGCACGCAAGGCAGTTCTGCCTGGGACGTTCGAGATCAAGGACCGGCCGGTCTGTCAGTTCCTGTTCATGCCGCTCCTCCGGAAAGAGGGGCGTGACGTTGCTCATTTGGGGCCCTTCCGCATTTGCAGTTGTGAGAGAACAGGTACTTAATTCAAGTCTTACACATAATCCAGCGCCCGGAATCCAATTAAGCTGGCAAGTTTTCCCGCATCGGGAAATCTTCCGCGCCTTCGCAGCCGTTCCCTTGCGGCCAAATCGGGTGGCCGGGATGGGGTTTGACGGGCATGCGGCCGTGGATGAACCGGTATTGCTACAGGACCTGTCGCGGTTTGCCAGCTTCGCCCGGACCCACCACGCCTTCGTCTTCCAGCTCATCCATCAGCCGGGCTGCCCGGGGGTAGCCTATCCGCAGTCTGCGTTGCAACAACGAAGTGGATAAGGTGCGTTGAGTCTTAGCCAACGAAACGGCGTTGTCGAAGAGGGAGTCGCCTCCGCTGGGCGCCATGTCGACCGAACCTGACTCCTCATCGAAGTTGACCTCCAGCATGGGCATTTCAGGACGGTCTGCTTTTCGCCAGTAGTCGACCACCGCCTCCACTTCGTCGTCGCCGAGAAACGCTCCCTGTACTCTGAGCGGTCTTGCCCTGTCGACCGGCAGGAACAGCATGTCGCCCTTGCCCAGCAATTTCTCTGCGCCGGGGCTGTCGAGAATGGTGCGGGAATCGATCTGGGACATTACGGAGAAGCTGATTCGGCTTGGGAAGTTGGCCTTGATCAGCCCGGTCACAACGTCCACGGACGGCCGTTGTGTAGCCACGACCAGGTGTACGCCCGTCGCCCGGCCAAGCTGTGCAAGGCGCACGAGCAGCCGTTCCACGTCGTTGGCGCCGGTGAGCATGAGGTCTGCAAGTTCGTCGACCAGGATCAGCAAAAACGGCATCTTCACGGACGATTTTGCGTTGAATGCGGCGATGTTCCTGACGCCGGCCGATTCCAATAGCCGAAAACGCTCCATCATCTCCTGGACGAGAGAGCGCAAAATCACGATCGCCCGCTCCGGCTCCACGACGGGCTCGGTATACAGATGAGGAATCCCGGCGTACGGCGTGAGTTCAACCCGCTTGGGGTCGATCATTACCATGCGTACCTGCTCCGGAGTGCGATTCATCAGCAGTCCCACTACCAGGGCGTTGATACACACGCTCTTGCCCGATCCGGTCGCGCCTGCGACGAGAAGGTGAGGCATTCGCGTCAGGTCGGCGATCGCCGGCTGGCCGCCGGAGTCGAGTCCCAGGGGCACTGGCAGCCCCATATTCGCATGTGCGGACTTGTACGAGTCGACGTCCATTACCGACTTGACAGTGACCGGCGCCGGGTTCGTGTTCGGCACCTCGATACCGACAACCGATTCGCCCGGCACCGGCGCTTCGAATCGGAGGTTAGGAGATGCCAGCGCCAACGCCAGGTCTTTTTCGCGGTTGAGAATCGTGTCGACCCTGACCCGCTGTGTGCCTGATTTCTCACCGCCTTCACCCTTCCAACCGGGCTTCAGTCCGTACATCGTCACGGTCGGCCCAACCCGGACCTGGTCCACGGAGACATTGATCGCGTGTTGCCTCAGGGCTTCGACGATCAATTCCCCTGTCGCGGTCAGTTCGGACCTCGAAACCCCGCCGCCGGAAGCGGACTTGAGCATCGACAGGGGAGGAAGCTTCCAGGGAAATGGCGGTATCCCCACGACGGCCGTGCTGGGAGAGGGGGTCGCCGGGACCGGTCCTTCGGGCGCTCCATCCAACTCGTGCAATTCGCCAAGTTCGTTCGCTTTGACGAGGTCCGGTACGTCCACGTCGCCGAATCCGTTCATATCCGAGGAGGCGCCAGGATCAGGCGTCAATTCGAACGAATCTTCGACCAATTCGGCGCCGACAATGTTCATGTCGCTTGTAGCGGCGGGAACAGCCTGGACTTTTTCCCGCCTGCGGGCTGCACGCGCCTCTTGCCATTGGGCGAATTTGGCCGTTGTCCATGCCGCCGAGGCCATCAAAGCCGCCGCGCCATAACGCGCGCCGATCCATGCGCCCCGGCCTGCCACGACGGCGCCGCGAGGCGAGATGACCGCTCCAGCCAACAAAACGAGGACCGCCACCCGCATGCCGGAGAGAAAATACTGACCGGCGCCAATGCCGTAGGCGTCCCACTCAGAGGGCCAGCGAGCGAGCATTTCACCCACTTGCCCGCCGAGAGACTCGTCGGCATAGAACGCTCCCGGTTTAACCACCATGCCGAGCGCGGCCGATGCCGCCAATGCCATCAGTAAACCGGCGGTCAGACCACGGTACCAATTGAGGATCAGGCGAGGCCGGCCGTTCGCAAGATAGAGGAATACGGCGAGCCAGCCCAGGAGGGGCACCGCGCTCCAACCAAGCCAGGCCATGAACTGCTCGCGAACGGCGAAGGCAACTACCAGGCCGACTACGAGAAGGAGGGCAATGAGCCTTCCGTGCTGCGTGACGAGCAGGCGGAACGTCGCGCCGGCGAATTTCTTTAACTTAGATTTCACTCGATAAATTCCAAGCCGGAGTTGGTCGGCCAGCCTGGCCGGGCTCATGGCGTTATTTGTCGCCAGAAGGCTGCTTGGGCAGAGTCGTTCCGCGGCCCGAAGCGAGCCGCCCTAGACGTCTACGGGGACCAGAATAATGAGTGGGCGGCGACGGGTCCGTTTTCCCAGGAACCGGCCGGCCGCCGCCCTGAGTTGCTGTTCAATCTGCGTCCACTGTATTGATTCGCTTCTCGCCCGGTCAAGGATGGGAGAAAGCGCGTCTTTGGTGTCTTTGAAAAGGACATCGGACTGATCGGAGTGAACGAACCCGGCTGAGACGAATTTCGGTTCGCCTTTTATTCGACCGTCGCGCCCTCGGGCCAGAGAAACGACCACGATTCCGTCTCGGGCGAGGGAGCGCCTTTCGACCACGACGTTTCCGGATTCGTCCCACATACCGAGGCCGTGGACGAACACGTGCCCGGCCGGGAGCCGGTCGATGATCTCACCCCCCGTTGC
Source organism: Dehalococcoidia bacterium (assembly GCA_965219065.1). Taxonomy (GTDB): domain Bacteria; phylum Chloroflexota; class Dehalococcoidia; order Lucifugimonadales; family Lucifugimonadaceae. The sequence goes on along the minus strand of OZ244715.1, from coordinate 3,255,152 downwards.
GGAAAGCTCGAGATGGTCGCCGTCAGTGAGGACAAAGACATTCTCTTCGGCCACCCCATGATTCATTGCCAGTTCTGCGTGGGCTTTTAGCATCCGGTACTCGCCATGAACAGGAACGAAATAGCGGGGCTGAGTGAGGTTGATAATCGTCCGAAGCTCCTCGCGGCGTGCATGCCCCTGCACGTGAGTCACTTGCTGCCGATTCGTAATGACCCGTGCGCCCAATCTGACCAGGTCGTCTATCGACTCGTTTACAGACACTTCGTTGCCAGGTATCGCGTTCGCCGAGATGACGATCGTATCCCCCTCCCTAACATCCACATCCCTGTGTTCCCCGCGTGACATCCTGACCAGGACCGAAGAGGATTCGCCCTGGCTGCCTGTGGTCATATACAGGACCCTGTGGTCGGGCAGACTTGCCGCCTCGGCAGGTTTCACCATCAGCTCCTGGGGAATATCGAGGTGGCCGAGGTCCCGAGCTATGCGAATGTTGTTGATCATGCTTCTGCCGAGCACCGCCAGTTTCCGGCCGGTGGCCCGAGCCGCGTCCGCAGCTATCTGCACACGTGCGATTTGCGAAGCGAAACTGGCGACGAACACTCGCCCCTCAGCCTCTGCGATTACTTTGAACAGCCCTTCGGCCGCGACGCGGTCTGACCCTGAATAGCCCTCCTCCTCGGCGTAGGTCGAGTCGGAAAGAAGCAGGAAAACGCCATCCCCGGAAATTCGCGCCAAGTCGGTAAAGTCGGTCGGATCTCCTACTACCGGATCGTGGTCGATCTTGAAGTCACCGGTGTGAATCACGGTGCCCAACGGCGTGTGGACCGCTATGCCGTGCGCGTCCGGGATGCTGTGGCACACAGGAAACCACTCGGCGGTGAGTTTGCCTGCCCGGACGGTCTGCCCGGGCCTTGCGATACGCAGGTCTGTTGTATCGAGCCAGCGGGCCTCTCGCAGTTTTTTGCGCAGCAACTCGACGGCCATTGGCGGCGCGTATACGGGAGCGGAAACCTGGTCGACCAAATAAGGCACCCCGCCGATGTGGTCTTCGTGGCCGTGGGTAATCAGGATCGCCCGGACCCTGTCGGAGTTTTCCGACAAATAATCGAGGTTGGGGATGACGACTTCGACGCCCGGCATGTCGAACTCAGGAAAGAGCACGCCGGCATCGATGACGACGATGTCCTCGTTTACTTCGAGGACCATCATGTTCTTGCCGATCTCCCCAAGGCCGCCAAGTGGCAGCAACTTGAGAGTGGGCCGTCTTCCCGGTCCTAGCGGCATCTGTTTGGGAGCTTCATGTATGTCTGTGGCAGGAGATACCTCCAATGGCAGAGTTGATTCGCGTCGATGGCCCATTGCTGGAGACTATCGCGGTCAAAACATAGTCATCTGTTCGTCTTCGTCTGTGGCGTCCGAATAGCCTGTGGTATCAATCGATTGATCCGTCGTACCTGGCTTTTCAGTCGGTTGGTCCGAGTGCTGTCGTGCGCGGTCGTTCGGCGTCGCTGATTCGTCGGGAGTAAGAGCTGCGAGAATCGCCTGTGGGAGCCGCTTGAAGTCGTCGACGGTGGCCTGCATGACTTGCGTCGATCTCAGCGCCGCGGCCGGGTGATACAGGGGGTATATGACCCGGCCTTGCCAACGCTTTATCGTGCCGTGGTCCCGCGAAATTCGTGCGTCCGGAACGAAGCGCAAAAGGGAGTGCCTGCCAAGCGTCGCGATCACTCTTGGGTTGAGCAATTCGATCTGTGCTTTCAGGTAACCGCTACAGGCGCCTACCTCGTCAGGCAGCGGGTCTCGATTGTCCGGCGGGCGGCACTTGACGATGTTGGTGATGAACACATCCTCTCGCCTCATGGGCACGGAACCAAGGAGGTCATCAAGCAACTTCCCCGCCCTCCCTACAAACGGCCGCCCCTGTTGGTCTTCGTTGAATCCGGGCCCCTCACCTATGAACATGACGGCCGCCGCGGTCGAACCCTCGCCGGGCACGGCCTGCGTCCGTGTTTCGGCCAGCCGGCAGAGTGTGCAAGCAAGTACGTCGTTGGAAACGGACTCGAGTGAATCCCAGGATTGCAGACCGGCAGGCGGGGGCATTTACGTGAACGGAATAAGAGCGCGAAAGGAAGGGGTAGAAATACAATTCCAAGTTATCACAAACGCCCGGGCGCGCCTGAACAATGTGGAAGACTTCAGTACGTCCCAAGGATGTCCCCGCCGATTTGCCGGCGCGACGGGGAATCGGTCAAGCAGACCGGTAGAGAGCTATCGGCCTTTTCGCGAAGTTGCCGTCTTGCTCATCGGCGACGGCGGAGCGCTAGCTACTTATGCCGCGCTCGCTGAGGTACGTGACGGCGTCGTTGACTGTCCTGATGTTCTCAGCGTCTTCGTCGGAGATCTCAAGGGGCTGTTCGTCGCTGCCGAACTCTTCCTCGATGGCCATTATCAGTTCGACGACATCCAGGGAGTCGGCGTTCAGGTCTTCGGTGAATGATGACTCGGCGGTTATCTCGTCCGTGTCCACGCTAAGTTTGTCTGCTGTGATGTCGCGCACCCGCTCGAACACGGTGGCCATGTGCCTCTACCTCCGCGATTTCCTTGTTACGGCCACATTTGGCCCAAAATCGGTCAATTCGTGTTTCAGTGCGTGATCTAAAAAACAGATCGACGCAGTCCAATTATCGTAGCAGAGCGCCAAGGACACCGTTAACGAATTTCCCGGATGATTCTGAGCCGAACAAACCGGCGACCTCTACCGCCTCGTTTATGATCACCGCCACGGGAAGGTCCGGAAAGGCGCGGAACTCCGCCAAAGCCACCCGTAGAACGCTTCGGTCGATCGTCGCGATCTGGCCAGTCGGAAATTCGTCAGCGCTCTCGCTTATCTGTCTGTCGAGATGGAGGCGGTCCGGCTCAACCCGTTCGACAAGACTCGAGGCGAATTCCAGCAGGCGTTTACTTAGTCCCTGCTCCTCGGCCAGACGAAGGAGGGCGGCGTGCGCCGGACGGCCGTTCAGATCGGTCTCGTAGAGGGCCTGCACCACCAACGCCCGGGCCCTGCGTCTGCCATCCGGCAGGGAAGGTGAGACTTCACTCACCGGATCGCCTTCGACCAGATCCGTAAGGCGGTCGTTCAGGGCTTCACTGTCGGATTCGCCCGCGTCCGACGTAGAAGTCGCGGCGGCGGGCATCAAATTTGGCGCCGTCAATGTTGGGGATCGCGAGATGCGTCTAGGCCGCCACGTAGGCGCAGGCGCCCTCGTAGTCTCCGATGCTCGTTACCGAAACCTTACGGTCGATCCGCTTTATCAGGCCACCCAAGACCCGTCCCGGACCGACTTCGACGTAATGTCTCACACCACTGTCTAGCATGAAACCCATCGTGCGGTTCCACTGCACGCATGACATCAGTTGGAGCCGCAGTTCTTCCTTTATTTCCTCAGCGGTGTTCAGCGCCTTCGCCTCGACATTGCCGACGATCGGGATCGCGGGGTCGTTGAATTTGAGAGATTCGATCAACTCGTTGAGTTCATGCTGGGCAGGCGCCATCAATCCGGAGTGAAATGCGCCGGCGACCGAGAGAGGAATGGCCTTGCGGGCGCCTCTTGCTGCCGCAAGGTCGATGGCTCTGGCGAGCTCCATGTGACTGCCGCTGATAATTATCTGCCCGGGAGCGTTGATGTTGGACGTGTAGGCGCCGGTTTCGCGGCACACCTCTTCCGCCGTAATCTCGTCTATTCCAATTAGCGCCGCCATCCCGCCGGGCCGATCGTCACACGCGCCCTGCATGAACCGGCCTCGCTGGGCCACCAAACGGACTACGTCCGATATAGAGAGAACACCGGCAACGGCCAGGGCCGTGTATTCGCCGAGGCTGTGGCCAGCCGCCATATCGGGGGCCTGCGGACTGCCCGTTACCTCTTCAAGGGTTTTCCAGACGGCCAACGACACCGCCGCAATAGCCGGCTGAGCGTTTTCGGTACGGGTCAGGACGTCGGCCGGACCTTCAAACATGATCGAACTGAGTTTCAGGCCAAGGGCATCGTCTACTTCGTCGAATACCGCCCTCGAAGCAGGGGAAGCAGAGTAGAGTTTCTTACCCATTCCCACCGCCTGCGATCCCTGACCAGGAAACAGGTACGCAATTTTGTCACCGATTGAAACTGGCATTCTCAGAAATTCTCCCCGGGCATGCTAACGCCGACGGCGATTATCGCTCGGTCTCTTCTGCGGCGGCATTTTCGCCGCCCTGATCAGCCGTGATATAGCGGCCATTGTAATATCCGCACTCGCCGCATGCCCGGTGAGGCAACCGCGTAGCGCCGCACGCCGAACACGTGGATAGGTTCACCCGCGTCAAGCCATGGTGTGCCGCCCTTCCGCCTTTGCGGGCGCGGGAGTGCTTTTTCTTTGGTAGTGGGGGCATTGCTTCTCTGGAATCAGTTAGTGAAGTGTGTGCGGATCAACCGGCCTGACCCTTCAGACCAAGGCCGATCTCCGCCAGAGCGCTCCACTGTGGGTTGTCAATCGTTTCTTCGCATCCGCAGGCTTCGGAATCGCGCCGGACTGAGCACCAGGCGCAAAGTCCCTCGCAATCATCACGGCACAAAGGGGCCATTGGAATTGCACTTGTCAGTGATTGCCGGATCGCCTCGCCGAGATCGACAAAGTTCCGTTCGTCGATCCGAAAGACCTGTTCTTCAGGGTCGATCGGGAACGGACCTATGTCCATTAAGCCGGCGTTTACCGGAAAGTACTCCTGCTCGATTGTGGTCCTGAGTTCAATGAGGGCGGGATCAAGGCAGCGCGCACACCTACTCGTCGTGTGCCCACTGACTTCCGCAGTCGCCAAGATGGTCCAGCCAGTGTGAAGTAGTTGCACCTGACCCGAAATATCCCGGAATTCTTCGTACTCGGTTTCGAGAAACTCACCATCCAGGTCAAAATATCGAGTGGCGCCCGTCGGCCCCATCATCAGTCCGGATACGTTAAATATCATCGTGCCGAATTAGACCAGCTACAGCGCGCGTGCCCGCCCGGGCACAAAGCGGAATACTATTCCCGACGGTCGAATGTGTCAATATTCACAAAGTCCACAGAGCGGTATCGTAACCTGCCGGCAACATGTGAAGATGTCCGCGTGAGAGCTTATCGCGGCGTAACGGCCCGTTGACGACGCCCCGGGCACGGTCAGTCCGAGGAATTCCCCAACAGAGCCCGCGAGATCACTATTCTCTGTATCTCTGACGTGCCCTCATATATCTCTGTAACCCGTTGGTCGCGGTAGATACGTTCGACTGCGCTGGGCCGGAAGTATCCAGCGCCGCCGTGGATCTGTAACGCTTTAGACGCTATGCGCCCGGCGGCCTCCGATGCGAACAGCTTGGCCATCGCCGCTTCGGCGCCATGAGGCAAACCGGCGTCGTAAAGGCTGGCCGCGCGAAATGTGAGCAGGCGCGCCGCGTCGAGTTCGGTCGCCATGTCGGCGAGCATGAACTGGATGGCCTGACGGGAGGCGATCGGCCGTCCAAACGATTCCCGATGCCGTGCGTATTCGATAGCCGCCTCAAGAGCGCCTCGTCCGAGTCCGACACACTGCGCCCCGATCATGATGCGGCTCGAATTCAGGATCGCCAGCGCGGTCCGATAGCCTGAGCCCTCTTCACCGAGCAAATTGGCTCTCGGCACCCGGCAGTTCTCGAACACGAGTTCGGCCGTGCCGGATCCTCGCATCCCCATGTTCCCGTGCTGCGGACTGGCGGTGAACCCCGGCGTGCCCTTTTCGACCACGATGGCGTTGATCCCGCGATATCCGGCTGAACGGTCCTGATTCGCAAATACAACGAAGACATCGGCAACAGCGCCATTGGTGCAAAAGACCTTGTTGCCATTCAGGACAAAGTCGTCACCGTCGGGAATGGCGGTCGTGACAAGTCCGAGGGCGTCGCTGCCGGACTGCGGTTCCGTGAGCGCGAACGCGGCCACGCGTTTCCCTGACGCCAGGTCGGGTATCCAGCGGCGCTTCTGGGCGTCATTGCCGACTTGATTGATCGGCTGCGAGCCAAGGGAAACGTGGGTAACGAATACCGTGCTCGTCGATCCGCACGCCGCAGCGACTTCTTCAACCACAACCATCATGTCTCTGTAGCCGCCGCCCGCCCCGCCATACGCATCGTCGAGCGTCAGGCCAGTAACGCCCAGTTCGGCCAGCCCTGCCAATTGGGTTAATGGGAATTCACCCGATTCGTCTACATTTGACGCATGGGGCGCCAATTCGGCCGCGGCGAACTCCGATACCGCGCCAAGAAGCATGTTCTGCTGTTCTGAGTAAAGAGGCTTCAACGACTTTGCCAAACCGTGGGAATACTTGACCGGGTTCGCAATACGATACATCCATTGGACGAGCCAATGGCCATGCCGCGGCTACCGATCAGGACCGATTAGACGTTCGAACAACCGATTGACGGATGTTGCCGGACTGTCCTCCGCCATTACGAACGCAGGCTTCAGATCTTTCTGGAAAATACCCTCACCGACGACGTCTCAAACTCACATGCCATCAGGAAGGCCGCGTCGCGAGCGTCTTCGGCCCTTAGGACCGAATATATCCGCTCGAGTCCTTGTGACCGGCAGTACTCCACCAACGCGTTTACGAGCTGACGGCCCACACCGCGGCGCTGCATCTCCGGGGTGACCGTCAACGCGACAATGCGGGCTCCCGGCGGCAATCCGTAGCCCGACGACTGCTTTTCTGAGATCAGGAATCCAGCCAATTCGCCATCTTGCTCCGCCACGAAACAGCCCCACGGCGGGTGCGGAAGCACATCGAGTTCGCTTACCGCCAGGAATCTCTCGAGGTAAGTAGCCCACGTCTGTGAACGCTCGGCGCCCAGGATGCGTTTGTCCAGCTCGCGGACCATTTCCGAGTCCGACTGCATTAGTTGACGGATTTGCAAGTACTACCTCCGTAAGTTTCGAATCTCATCTCCATCGTAGAGTATTCTCACGTGGGGGGCTGAGGGCAATCGGCGCGTCACGTCCTGACGTGCAAGACACGCCTGTGATGGGAACTCCGTAGAATCACAACACGCGCCGCTTCGTGAGATTAAACCCAATTGCGACGGCGAGGGGGTGACAAAGTGCGAGTGCTCGGCATCGACCCCGGTTTGCGGAACACCGGATACGGAGTTATCGACTCAACTGGCCGAGAGTACGAGGCCGTCGAAGGTGGGGTAATAACCACCGTCACCGCCTCGCCGTTAGAAGAGCGCCTCTTGACTATCTACCAGGATATTCGGGGTGTGATCGGCGCCAACAAGCCCGATGCCATGGCGGTCGAGGACCTACACTCGCGATATGTCAATCTCAAGACCGCGATCGTGATGGGCCACGCGCGCGGCGTTGTGTGCATGGCCGCGGCTGAGGCCGGAGTTCCGGTATTTAACTATCAGCCGACACGGGCGAAGAACGTGGTGACTGGGTACGGACGGGCCAGCAAGGAGCAGATCAGGCTGGCGGTCGCCGCCCATCTCGACGAGCCGGACGCGGCCCGCAATGAACACGTGGCCGACGCATTTGCAATTGCGATCTGCCACGCAATCATGGCCGACAGCAAGGCCGTAGCGGCGATATCCGCGGCGGGAAGCGGCCCAGGAAATGGCCGGCGGAAAAGAGCATCGGCCAACAAGGGCTAAGCCTGCTCTGGCGGATCAAGACGGCAAGTCGCTACCGGAGGGAAATCGGCGGGCGGGCGATACCATGATCACCTATCTAAATGGACGAATAAGGACGCTGAATCGCGACCCAGCCCGCGCGGTGGTCGTCTGCGGGGGCGTAGGGTATGAGGTCACCCTGCCTGTATTCGTCCAGCAGTCACTGACAGATGCGGGATTGAACGTGGGCGACGAAGTCGAATTGGAAATCTACTACCACGTCACGGACCGGCAGCCAAAGCCATTGCTTGTTGGATTCAGGCGTCCTGACGAGCGAGAGTTTTTCGAGCAACTCGTTCAGGTCGAGGGGATCGGCCCTGTTCGTGCCGCTGCGGCTCTCGTCTTCCCTGTGTCGGTAATCGCACGCGCCATCGAATCCGAGGACACCGCAGTCCTGACACAGCTTCCCGGCGTCGGCGCAAGGGCGGCACAGAAAATGATCGCCACCCTGCGCGGAAAAGTCACTGCTACGGCACTGCTACGGGACGACGGGATTCCGGAGTCACGGGCGACAGCCGCGGTCACAGACCCCCGAGTCGAGGCCATCGACGTGCTGGTGGGCCTTGGATATCGGCCCGTCGAAGCGCGCGACAGCGTCAGAGATGCGATAAACAGGCGTCCTGAGACGGCAGACGAAGTACAAGAGCTGGTCAGAGAGGTTTTCAGGGGGCAGGTGGCGCTGCAACAGGAAGCGAGTTCGCAATGAAAAATTCGACGATCGAGGAATTCGACTAAGCCTGCCGCCTCGACCGGGGAGACGTCCGGTTGGGTTTCCCATTTTCACGGAAACGACGGAGGGTTACGCGGTCCTGCAAGCCTAGTGAGGCAGGCTGCGCGGGAATTATTGAAGTGAACCGGTCATGGCGAAAGAGACCATCGTAAATAGAAAGAACGGCAAGAGTCGTTCGACTGACTCGCCTGCCGAACCGCCGCGACCGCCCCGGAAACCGGCGGCCGAGCGTATGGGGAGCGACCTGCGACCCCGGAACTTTGACGAATACGTCGGTCAAAGGAGGGTCGTGGAGGCCCTTAACATCGCTGTGCGGGCGGCCAATTCGAGAGGCGAGGCCCTGGATCACGTCCTGTTTCACGGCCCACCGGGCCTCGGCAAGACAACTTTGGCTCATATCATCGCCAGACAACTGGAAAGTGTCCTGTCACACACCTCCGGACCTGCGCTGGAACGGCCCGCCGACGTCGTAGGCCTGCTATCCAGTCTCAAAGAGGGCGACGTAATCTTCATTGACGAAATCCACCGTCTTTCGACGGCGGTCGAAGAGTACCTCTACTCGGCCATGGAAGACTATCGAATAGATTTCGTGACCGGTTCCGGCGCGTTTGCCAAGACGATCAGCCTGCCTGTCGAGCGATTCACACTCGTCGGCTCGACCACCCGCGCCGGCATGCTGAGCGCGCCTTTGCGGGAGAGATTCGGCCTCACCTACCACCTCGACTACTACTCCGAGACTGAACTAGCCAGGGTCATAACGCGTTCCGCCGGGATCCTTCGCACTAAATTGGAACCCGATGCCGCGTCAGAGATCGCCAAGCGGGCGCGCGGCACGCCGCGAATAGCAAACCGGCTACTGAGGCGTGTAAGGGATTTTGCTGAGGTTGAAACGAGTGGGGGCGTGACCTTGAGCGTCGCCCGCGACGCGCTGGAACTGGAAGGGGTCGACGGACTGGGGCTTGATCGCCTCGATCGACTCTACCTGCGGACCCTGGCGCATAACTACAGTGGCGGTCCAGCCGGAATCGAGGCCCTCGCCGCGACGATCAACGAGGAAAAACAGACTCTCACAGACGTCGTAGAGCCGTTCTTGCTGAAGATCGGGTTCATTATCCGAACGCCCGGCGGAAGAAAAGCCACCGGCCCGGGCATGGACCACGTCGGCGAACCGCACCAACTCGAAGACCCGCGCGGCCAGCACCGGCTGCTCTGATTCGCTCGGCGCGCGGACGGATGTGATGCCCCGCGCCTAGTCGAACAGGGACAAGGCCGCGGAGAACACGCCTTCCGCGTCTATTCCGTATTGCCGGTAAAGCTCCTGGATACTGCCGGATTGGCCGAATGCGTCGACACCGAGGTTAATCGACCGACCCTGTAGCGCGCCGCCAAGGAAGCTCAAAACCTGTGAGTGCCCGTCGATCACTGTCACGATCGGACGGCCGACTTCATGCCACTCCAGCAAGCCTGTGGGATCCGGCTGCGAAGTTCCTCCGCCATAGACGTTGCCAATGCTCGCATCCCTGAAGCGCCGGTAGAGCAGGTCGGGGCTGGTTATCACAAACACGTTGGCGTCTATGCCCTCCGAACCAAGGCGGTCGGCGGCCTCCAGCGCGACCGGGACCATTGCGCCGACCGCGAAGATGTGGACGGTTTCACCTATCGCGGGATCGGCAGCGCGCAGGCGGTAACACCCCTCGAGGGCCTGCCGTCTGCGCTCAATCGGGTCGTATTCGACGCCGTCTTCACCAAACATCCATTGGTCCACGGGTTTGGTGCTGAGCCGCAGGATGACCGACTCGCCCTCTCCCGTGCCGATATTGCGCACCGCCTCCAACAAAATCCACTCCAGGTCGCGGGCAAAGGCTGGCTCGTAGTAGGTAGTACCCGGGACACCGATACCGAAACCCGGGGTCAGAATGCCCTGGTGCGCGCCCCCTTCGGAACTCAAGGAAATGCCGGACGGAGTGGCCACGGCGATGAAGCGCGAGCCTTGGTAAACGCCGTAGATGAATGCGTCCAGACCCCGATTGATGAAGGGGTCGTACACGGTCCCGATGGGAATAAGCCGCTTGCCGGACAACTCCTCGGACAACCCAAGTTGGCCCAATAGCAGGAACAGGTTGTTTTCTGAAATGCCCAGCTCGATGTGGCGGCCCGATGGGCCGTAAATCCATTTGAGGATCCGGTCCTGAAATCCCAGGAAGTCGGGAGATTGATCGTGCGACCAAACCCCGCAGCGATTTATCCAACTGGCCAGATTGGTCGATGTCGCTACGTCGGGCGAGACGGTGACCACACGTTTGGCCGACTCGGGAGAGGTACGGTCCAGTTCCACCAGTATCCGGCCAAACGCGTCCTGAGTCGACGCCGTCCGGGGCACAGACAAGCCGGTCTCGTTGAACTCAATCGGCTTCTCTTTCTCAAGGACAGGACGCTCCAGGCGCTTTGCCGCGGCCGTGACGTATTGGTCTTCCAGGGACCCCGCGGGGAACTTCGCCCACGGGTCCTCGACTGAAACACCGCATCGGTTTGCGAGCGCTTCATATTGGGCCCCGGTCAGCAGGGCCGAGTGATTGCGGGGATCACCGGCCGTGGGGAGGCCCCAGCCCTTGATGGTGTATGCAAAGACCACCGCCGGCGAATTCGTGGCCGACGCTTCCCTATAGCACCTTACGAGAGTTCCGACGTCGTGGCCGCCGAGGTTTGCGATACGGTTTGCCAACTCGGCATCCGGCACGTCGTCCAGGAGTATTTTCAGGTCATGCCTGAGGGATCCCGAACCGTCGAGCAGCCTCCCGCGCACGTCTTCGTCCGGGATGCCGAGCATCCCCTGGTACTCCTCGTTGCTCATGTCGTCTATGCGCGTGCGGAGAGCTTCGCCGCTGGGTCGTTCCATTAACTCGGTCAACCGGTCCCCGTACTTTGCTGTGATCACGTTCCAGCCGTTCGCCTCGAACATCTGGCGGAATCTGTGGATCCGTATCCCGGGAATCACACGGTCGAGGCTCTGACGATTGAGGTCGATGATCCAGATGCACCGGTCCAGTTCTTCGACAAGGGGCTCGTCTGCAGACTCCCAGACGCAACCTTCGTCCAGTTCGCCATCCCCGATGTGCGCAAAAAAGCGGCCGGAGGTGGGTGAGAGGTCGTGTGACGCCAGGTACTCGCGGGTCAGTGCGCCAAAGGCAATCGCGGCAGGTCCCATCCCGACGGCGCCGGTCGAGTAGTCAACGTCGTCCGGGTCTTTGGTCCTGCTCGGGTACGCCTGCAGGCCGCCAAACGCCCTGAATCGCTCGAGGTAACTTTCGGGAAGGTTGCCCAGAAGGTACTGAATGGCGTGAAACACCGGTGAGGCGTGCGGCTTGATGGCGACCCTGTCAGAAGCCGTGAGCGTCTCGAAATACAGGGCTGTTAGCAGGGCGACTGACGAGGCGGACGCGCTCTGGTGACCGCCGACCTTCATGCCGTCCGGGCTTGCTCGGACATTGTTGGCCCAATGCACCATTGCGCAGGCGAGCCACAACACCCGGTTTCTCACGTTTCTGCGAACGTCGTCGGGACCGGCCATCTGCTGTATTTCCCTGACTGGGAGCATATCCGGAGCGAGACCTCGGTTCATATTTGAACGTGTGGAGGCTGAGCCCTCAGGCTATCACCGCACGTAGCGACTAAACAGGGCGCGAATTAAAACACTGACCAAACTCGCGCCAAACGTCTCTACGGGCAGCGATCTCCCGCCCTCCTGTCCTCACAGGGCAGGCGCAGGACACCTCGCAAGCGATCAAGTCGCCGTTCTGTACGCCCGGGTGACTTCCAGAATCAACTCGTCCGGCATGTCGTCGAACGAAGCGTAGTTGAGCGAATATAGCCGCGAGTACAGGCCGCCGTGTTTAATCAGATCGTCGTGTGTGCCGGTCTCGATTATCCGGCCGTCCTGCAGCACGATTATCCGGTCGGCGTTTCTTATCGTTGCCAGACGGTGGGCGATGACTACACCGGTCTGCCCTTCCAGAAGCCTTGCGAGAGCCTGTTGAATCAACATCTCGGTGTAGCTGTCGATGTTGGCCGTAGCCTCGTCAAGTACGAGGATCTTTGCGTCGGCGACGATCGCCCTTGCGAAGCTGACCAGTTGCCGCTGACCGATCGAAAGATTGCCGCCGCGTTGTTCCAACATGGCGTCGTAGCCGTCGGGCAGGCGCATTATGAACTCGTGAGCGCCCACAGCCCGCGCTGCGGCGACGACGTCCTCTCTCGTAGCCTCGAGCTTCCGGTATCTGATGTTTTCGAAGACGGTCCCGGTAAACAGATAAGGGTCCTGCAACACCATCGACACCTGTCTGCCGAGGGACTCCTGGGTCACGTCCCGCACGTCGTGCCCACCCACCATGACCTGGCCTTCCCAGGTCTCGTAGAACCGGTGAATGAGCGCCGTTGTCGATGTCTTACCCGAACCGGTCGGCCCGACGAGAGCAACTGTTTCGCCCGGCTCGACGCGAAAACTGATGTTGTTGAGCACAGGCTGGTCGGGGTAATAGCCAAAGGTGACGTTCCTGAACTCGATTGAGCCGTCGGTCTTCTTGAGTTCTACCGCGTTGCTCTTGTCCGTTATGTCTACGGGGACGTCGAGCACCTCGAAAATCCGCTGGCCTGAGGCCATCGCCCGCTGCATGGTGGTGTAGTGCATGGTCAGTGATCGGATCGGGTCGAAGAACCTCTGCACATAGAGCATGAACGCCACCATCACCCCGACCTCGAGGGCGCCGTCGAGCACGAAACCTCCGCCAACAATCACCACAATGGCCATGGCCACTCCGGTCAGCGTATCGACCACCGGCAACAGCGACTGCCCGAAAAGGGCCGCGCGTTGCTGGCTCTTCAGTGTTTCGTTCGCCTTCTCATTGAACATGTCGAAGTTGATGCGCTCCCGGACCATGCCCTGGACGATCTTGACACCATTGACGTTTTCGTTCAGCGCGCCGTTGACCTCCGATGCCAACTCACGAGCCCGTAAGAATGCACGCTTCGCCCGGGGTAGCCAGACCATGCGCACGAGGAACAGCACCGGTATGACTAGTAAGGTCAGCGCGCCGAGCGCAGGGTCGAGAATCAGGAGAACGCAGATGATCCCGATCAGCGTAATCAAGTCTCCAATGGCGAATACCGCAGTTTCGAGGAACTCCTGGAGCGCAGAGACATCCCCTTGCAGACGCGCCATCAATCGCCCGATCTCCGTCTTGTCCATGAACGACATGGAGATTCGCTGAAGGTGCAAGTACATGGCCCGGCGCATGTTGAACAGAACGCGCATGGACAGGCGAACCACAATGATCTCCTGCACGAAATTGCTGATGTAGTTCAGCACTACCGCTCCGAACAACGCGGCCACCACCACCCCCAGCAACTCTTTGTCACCCGCACCCTGAAGGCCTCGATCGATAGCAAATTTGACGAGCAGCGGAAATGCGAGAGTCGTCCCACTGAAGACCAAAACGGCCGCGATAGTCACGGCGATTAGTTTGCGGTAGGGCATCACAAATGAGATGAATCGCTTGACAACCTGCCCGTCGAACGCGTCTCCGAAGATCTGCTCGGCGGTCTGCCCCGGCCGCACCGATGACTGGCGGCCCATTGACATACGGCCCATGCCTCCGCCTCCGCCTCCACCCCTCATGACGGCGACCTCTCGGTCGATTCGTCAAGCGTTTCGCTACTCCGGTCAAGGTCCATCGCCGGTCGAATTTGTAGCTCGTAAAGTTCCTGGTACTTGCCGCCCTGGGTGATCAACTCTTCGTGGCTCCCGCGCTCCGCCACGATGCCGTCCTCGATGAACAGTATCTCGTCGGCGTGCATTAGCGAACTAAGCCGGTGGGAAATGATTATCACCGAGCGGTCCCGCGTAACGTCGGCCAGCGCGGCTCTGATCCTCTGTTCCGTCGCCGCATCGATCGCCGCGGTCGAATCGTCGAAGACAATTATGGATGGCCGGAGCAAGATGCTCCGAGCGATCGACAACCGTTGCCGTTGCCCGCCCGAGAGCGTTACACCGCGCTCGCCCACCAGCGTGTCGTACCCCAACGGAAGGGTCGAGACGTACTTGTGAAGCTGCGCGAGATCGGTGGCGTTCTCGACATCCGCCCTTCTTCCGTACGGCTCCCCGTATGCCACGTTCTCATAAACGGACGTCGAGAACATGAACGTGTCCTGCTCTACAACTCCGACGGCGTGCCGAAGAGTGTCGAGCGTCACGTCCCGGACATCCTGCCCATCGACCGAAATAGACCCGGACGTACAGTCGTAGAAGCGCGGTATGAGGTGAGCGATAGTCGATTTGCCGCTGCCCGGCGGGCCGACGATGCCCACTGTGTGGCCAGGCCGGGCCTCGAACGAAATGCCCCTGAGCACCGGTTCGTCGTTGTAGCTGAAATGGACGCCGGTGAACTTGACGGCGCCGGCACTGACCTCCAGGTCTTTTGCTCCCGGCTTGTCCCGGATCTCGGGCACGAGATCCAACACCTCGAACAATCGGGCGCCTGACGTGGTGGCACGTGCGTAGCTGTTGACCATCATGCCCAATTGGCGCACCGGCATTTGCAACATGCCCATGTACGCAAGGAACATGACCAACTCACCCACGGTCATGTTTCCGTCAATGACGCTGAGTCCGCCGATCCACACAATCATCGCCCACACCATCAGGAACACGAAGGTTATGAATGTTGAGTTGCGGACCCAGACGCCTATGGTCGCGTTCGAGAGCGCCAGCGCCTCGTTCGACTTCACGTCGAACTTTGCCATTTCGTAGTCTTCGGCTGCGAAAGCCCTGACGACTCGGGTGCCACCGAGGTTTTCCTCCATTACGGTGGTCAGATCCCCCATCTTCTCCTGCCGCTCCATCCACATCCGGCGCAGCTTCATTCTCGAAACCGATGCTCTCCACGCAACGATCGGCACAAAACTGAGACTGACGAGCCCCAGTTGCCAGTTGGTAGAGATCATCAGGTAGGCGCCCGCGCCGATGAGGATCGACAAGTACAAGGTCCTCAGCATCGCCGTGTTCACGAACATGCGCACGCCCTCGAGGTCCAGGATGCCGCGGGTCAGAATGTCGCCGACGGGCACGCGATCGTGGTAGCTGAAACTGAGGCGCTGAAGCTGCTCGTAGTAGGCCATCCGGAGCTGGTACGCCATGCGTTGGCCTATCGATTCGCCAAGGTACGTGTAGAACATCGAGAAGCCGCCGCGGAACCCACCCGCCACTATCAGCAAGACTCCGGTCCAGATGAGTTGCGACCGGGCCTCGCCGGCATCGGTAAGGGGATCCTTTAACAAGGCAAGGGCGCCGTCGACCGACTGGCCCAATAGTTGGGGGATCCAGAGCTGAAATACGGCCGCGGTGATAGCGGCGGCGAAGGCGATTCCAAGCCGTAGACGGTGACGCGCCGCCAGACGGACGATTCGCAGAACTACCGCGGCGTTCGGCCGACGGTCAGGGGCCTCGGGACGGGGACGTGGTTCGCCCGCCCCGCGCCCAACTGGAATTGATTGTGTGGCCGCCGTGACTAAATCTCGCTTAGTACTTTAGGAATGCGAAAAACAGTTTCGCGCCGCCGTGTCCCCGACGCACCGTCTTCCCGTTACGTTTTACGTCCTTTTTTGCCTTGTAGGCAAGGCCGGACCTGTGGAAAATCCACGCGCATTGACCCGACGCGGTCCGTCGCGTGAAAATGTCGATTGCTAATATACCGGTGCAATCAACCGTTCATGCAACGAATCGTACAGTGCGCTCAGTTTCACATCCGAAACTTAACAGGACCCAGTCAACTCCCATCACCGGGGCAAAACCGATGACGGATGCGGATGCCGGGCAGTCGATTAACCCTTACGGAGTCCGCACGGCCGACCCGCACGACGCTCATGTGTTGGCTACCCTGGAGCAGGAGACGTTCCCCGAACTCGATCACCCGACCAGGTTTCGGCGGGAATTGCAGCGCGACAACGCAACGTACTTCGTGGCGAAGAGGCCCTGGACCAGCGCAGAGCGGCGTAACGCCTGGTGGGGCAAGCACCCGTCGGGCAACGACGCTTACTCCAACGGTCTCCTGGCACGGGTCAAGGAAATGGCCTTCTGGTTAACGACTCAAAGACCATCCTTGCTGGGTGGCCAGCGGAACATGGACTACATAGGCGGATTTGCAGGCATTTGGTTCGTACTGGACGAGGCACACGTGGTGATCATCGCCAGCAGACCGAGCGAAAGACGGCGGGGAGTCGGAGAGTTGCTGTTGATCGCCTGCCTCGAGTCGGCCCTCCAACGAAACTTGCGTGTCGTCTCGCTGGAGGTCAGGGCGTCTAACAACGCCGCCAGGTCCCTATACCGCAAGTACAAATTTCAAGACACCGGGGTTAGGAAGCGATACTACTCCGGCGTTGAAGACGCGATCATCATGAGCACTCCACCGATTCAGTCCGAACACTATCGGCGGCAATTCCGCACTCTCGTAGACAAGTACACGGCCCGGTGGGGGGAGTCGGCCAGAGCCATTTCCTGATTTGTCCGGACCGGCGAGGCCACGTCAGGCGGCGATCCGGTACTCCCGGCAACAACAGGTCAGGTCAAAGAAACCCTATGCCATCTACCCTTGTCGGCCAGCGCCTCCCGATCGTCTACGTATTGTCGTTCGCAGCCTTGGTAGCCGTGGCGTGCACCGCCGCGGCCGACACACCCGAACCTACTCCCACGGCGACCGCAACGGCCATTGCGGCGGCGACTGCCGACTCATCGGGATATGGCCCGGCGGACGAATCGCCCGGCAAGCCCGGCGAAGGCGTACTGCGGATCGCCCAGGGGCGAGACCCGACGAGTTGCGACCTCCCCATGTCGCAGGCTACGAGCTACCAATCCGTCCACCCCTGCAATCCGCTGCTGTCGCAAATCGTCAGGGGCTCTGCGCAGGACCATTCGGTCATAGTTCCTGATCTGGCGATACGTTGGGAGACCTCGGACGACGGTTCAGAGTGGACCTTCACGGTCAGGCCGGACGCCAGCTGGCATAACGGGAGGACTCTTACCTCCGACGATCTGAAATTCAGCCTCGACAGGATCATCGATCCTCCACCCAAGATGACTATCGGGCGCGGCGGCGTCATTGCGAGATACGTTAGCGCCGTTTCACAGGTAACCGCACCGGATCAGTGGACACTCTTAATCACGACGGACTTTCCCGCCGCTTCGTTCTTGCCGAATCTGTCGAGCGTCTATGTATCGGTCTATCCCCAAGCCGAGACCGAAAGCCTCGATCCGCCGTCAATGGCGCAGTTTTCGGACGTGATCGGCAGCGGACCGTTCACTCCCGGCCCAGTGACGAGGGGCTCGGCTTACAACCTGCTGAAGAACCCCGGCTACTACGAACCGGACCTGCCGAAGTTAAACGAGGTCCGGTTTCTTGTCATGCCGAATCCGGCCACACGCATGGCCGCCCTGAGGACCCACGCGATCGACGCCATCGCGATCATCACAGAGCCGGAAGCGCAAGTGCTGGAAAGGGACTTCGCCGGTCAAATCAACGTGTTCAGATCCCCGCAGGCCGGAGGCAACACAGTTCAACTAAACCTGAATGATTCGCCGTTCGACGACCCTCGGGTCAGGCGAGCCGTCAACCTGGCGCTTTCAAGGCCGGACGCCGATCTCGCACTGGGGCCGGGGTACGCGGGAGCTATCCTGCCGCCGGGCGGGCCATGGGGGCTCGTCGAGAGCGAGGTGATGGCGCTGCCAGGTTACGGCGATAAGGAGGCGGAACGCGCAGAAGCGCTGACTCTGCTTGAACAGGCCGGATACGCAGACGGCCTTGAAGTCCCCATGCTGACGCAGGCCAACCCGTTTTTCCAGACGCTCGCCGACTTCGCCGCGGGGCAGCTCGGACTCGTGGGCATCAAGGCCGAGGTAACGCCCGTGGAGCCGGTCGAGTACCAACGAATCATCAGGAGCGGAGAATTCAAAATCATCGGCCACAGCCACTCATTTTCGCTGGACGATCCCGATCCGATTCTCACCGACCACTATACGTGCGGGGGCAGCGAGAACTTTCCAGGCCTCTGCGACCCCGAGCTTGACGAAATGATCGCAATGCAGAGCCGCCTCCTTGATCCGGGGGAAAGAAAGGCCCTCCTGGACGACATCCAACGCAGGATTTGGGAGGAGAACGCCAAGATTTGGTTCCAGTGGAGTTCGAGACGCGCTCCGGTATGGGCAAACGTCCACGGATTGGAACCCGGAGGCCCAAGCCTGTACCAGGGAAGACGCCTGGAGCAGGTTTGG
This sequence comes from Dehalococcoidia bacterium, assembly GCA_965219065.1. GTDB lineage: Bacteria > Chloroflexota > Dehalococcoidia > Lucifugimonadales > Lucifugimonadaceae. The sequence goes on along the minus strand of OZ244715.1, from coordinate 3,236,392 downwards.
ATCGAGTGAGCGGGCCGGCCCGTTCGATGAAGTGACCCGTTACCTGGTGCGGCGGGCAGCGCTATCCGCCATCACCATATGGTTGGTCACCCTGATCGCGTTCGTCCTGCTCCGAGTCGCACCGGGCGACGCCGTCCTAGCCGCAATGGCGAGGTCGCCCGGGGAGGGGGCCCTCAGCGAAGAACAGATTTCGGAACGGCGCGCTGCCCTCGGGTTGGACCGCAGCTACCCCGTCCAGTATTTCGCCTGGATAGCGGGTGTGGCGCGCCTTGACGCCGGCAAGTCGCTTGTCAGCGGCGTTCCAGTGAGTGAAGAGGTGGCTCCTCGAATCGCCGTGACCATCGAGCTGTCCTTGCTTTCGCTAGCGCTCGCCGGGGTGACAGGCGCAGTAACAGGCGTTGCCGCCGCCGGCGCTAGGGGCGGTCGATTTGACTTTGGCGTCAGTGCCGCGTCCCTCGCAGGACTTTCGGCTCCGTCGTTCTGGCTCGGCCTGCTTGTGATCCTGGCGTTGGCCATCTGGGCAGACTTGTTCGTCGCCGCCGGCTATAGACCGATCTGGGAAGATCCCGCCGGAAATCTTCTCCGCATGATTCCGGCGGCCGCGGTCCTGGCGGTCCGACCGGGGGCGCTGATTTTCAGGGTCGTCCGGACCGCTACAGTCGAGATACTGGAAAGCGATTTCATCAGGACTGCGCGAGCAAAAGGCCTTGGCAGAACCAGGATTTTGTGGGGCCACGCATTTCGCGCTTCGGCCCTGCCGGGTCTGACAGTACTGGGAGCGCAGTCCGTGTTCCTGCTGAGCGGTTCGGTGGTCATAGAGCAGGTCTTCGGACTTCCGGGGCTCGGCAGGTTGCTGACCGACGGCGTTCTCTCCCGTGACTACCCGGTGGTCCAGTTCCTGGTGATGTTATTTGGGTTGTTCGCAGTGCTGACCAACCTCGCTGTGGACTTCGCGTACTCGCGCCTCGACCCGAGAGTAAGACTCGCGGAATGACATTGACACAAATGGCGAGACGTACTGCCGCATCGAACTCAGCGAGGGCTGGCCTGACGCTAATGCTGGTCCTCCTGGCACTGATGCTGTTGGGTCCGCTTGGCAATGAAGCCGGCGGGAGAGGCGACCTCGAAAACAGTTTGAGCGGCCCGTCGCGGTCGCATCCGATGGGCGCCGACCAACTCGGCAGGGACGTCCTGGCACGCGTCTCTGAAGGCCTTCGTGGTTCGCTTATGGTCGGGGTAACGGCTGCTGCGATTTCGGGAATCGCGGGCGGAATTCTCGGCCTGGCGTCTGGATTCTGGCGCGGATGGCCCGATCTATTGCTGCAACGCCTGATCGACGCCCTGATGGCCGTGCCCTTGCTCGTCCTGGCGCTGGCGGTGATCGCAGCAACAGGTCCGACTCGGACGGGCGTCATTATTGCTTTGTCTGTTGCATTCACGCCTCTCATCGTGAGATTGGCCAGATCGTCGGCGCTAACTCTCAGGGAATCGGGATACGTGGAGGCGTCGTGGGCTTCAGGCGCTTCCACGTGGCATATCGTGTCCAGACATCTGGCGCCCAACGCGTTCGGGCCGTGGGCCGTGGTGGTGTCGACCCAGGTCGGGGGAGCGGTTCTCGCCGAGGCCTCACTCAGTTTCCTTGGCGCCGGACCGGGCGGCAGCGCCTCGCTTGGCTCACTGCTCGGCGGCGAGGCGCAGACCTATGCGTTCGCAGCGCCGTGGCTGATCATCTGGCCGGGCATCGTTTTGGCCGCCGTGTCGATCGCGGCCATTCTGATCGGAGACGGCCTCGCCCAATCGGTATCCCCCATTTCTACGCCGACAACCAAAACAGGCGCAACGGACTGTTGAAACCCGTCCAATTGGTCCTGCGTATTCGCCGGGGGCCGCGTACGCCGCTACGGAACCGTTTCGGCTGGCGCGCCCTGAATAAAGATGATCGACAAGATGGCAAAAACAACGGTAGCGGCGAGGCCCACGATGAACCAGGTCCTTTGCACGCTGGCAAAGTGCGCGACGCTGGACCACTTCTTGCTCCGCCATGCCAACTCGTTGCCCTTGAACCCGAGGTACAAGGAGAGTGCCAAAGTGATGAGAAGTTTGACCTCAATTGGAATCTGAGGAATGACGCTGATGAACCCAATCAGGCCGATCCACACCTGGTTGAACAGGCTCCAGATCGGGCCCATGAGAAAAGCCCCCCAGTTGAATCCCCTTAGCGATTCTGGGAGTTCGGCGCCGCGGACCCCAGACCCGTTTTCGGCAGCCGAGCCGGTCGAATTCGGCAAACCCTGCTCCGGTCGGACTGATTTCTGGGTGACAACGCTGGCCCGCGGCTCCGGCGTTCGGCGTTGAGGCGTAGGCGGATCCGGTTTTGTGATTCGGCTAGACGTCTGAGGCTGTTCTGCGGTCCGGCTTGACGACGTAGCCCCTTCCGGTGAGATCCTGACGGCCGATTCCATCGAGTGGCCACAGTTGACGCAATAGAAAGCGTGGGCTTCGTTTGCTTCGTTGCACTTGCCGCACGCCGCAAGGCCCAAAGGCGGTGGCTGATTGACATTCGGCCGATAGACGCGCTCCCCGCACCGATCACATATGGAGGCGTACAGCTCGTTCCCGGTGCCGCAGTGGGCGCAATAGATTGAATTTGTCTGACCGGATGTCATCCCGACATGTCCTGGCTCGTCATCATCGCCGTATTGTACCGTCGCGCCGCAACCCTGGGTGCCGCCGTTAATCTTTTGACGCGGCCGGAATCACGGGCAGGATGACCTTTGACGGCCGGTCGCGGTCGTGAAAAACGGTGTTGTTCGCCGCGGCGCGCCTGCGGTCGAGGCATATCGGCTCTCCGGTGTTTGGGTTTACGTCGAAACGTGGGTAGTTGGAACTCGATATATCAAGTCTGATCCGATGGCCGCGGGAGAACACATTGCTCGTTGGATACAGCGTGATCTTCATCTGTACGGGTTCACCGGGTTCGACGAATTCGGCGCGCTCAAATCCGTTTCTGTAGCGGAGTCTCATGATCGAATCGGTCAAATTGAGATGATAGCCGAATGGGTACCAGTTGCTCGGTGGGTAAACGTCAATAAGCTTGGCAGTGAAGTCCGTGTCAGGCGCATCCGTGGCCACCCACAACATGACCTCTATTGGGCCGGTGGCTTCGATTGGTGCTTCAAGCGGGTTCGTCTGGAAGACGAGCACGTCGGGACGGGTCCCAAGCGGCAGATACGGAGGGGCGCAGCCGAAAACGTCCGGGCGTTCGACTTGGTCAAATCCTCCGGCGACCATAATGTCGTGCCCTCTTTGCGACCGAGCCGTAAGGGACGGATCGGTGATGCCTGCGGGCATGGGCGCAATCTCCCGGAGGGAGGACACGCTGCCTCCTATCGACGGCACGGGGTTACCGGGGTCGAAGCTGTACGTGGTACTCGATTCGTCCGGCTGCGGCGGGGAAGAATCGAGCGATCCATCTTCGTGCAGGAAATAGTCGGTAAAGCGGGTGCGGGCGAGCGGCCATGCCATCTCTGCCCGCCACTCGCCGCCGTGCATCATGCGGCCGCTGGGCGTGCGGCGCCCTGAACCCCCACCCATGACGAATATCCGCAGGGGCGCATCGTCATCGATGCCCGTATCCACGCCTCTCATCCAGCGATCGAACCACTTCAGATGAACCATCCTGAAGCTATCCAGGGCAGCCTGGGCGCCGAATTCAATGTCTCCAGAGTAATCCAACTCCGTAGTCGCAGTGCCGTGTGTCCAAGGGCCCATCAGCAGGCGTATTGGGCCATTCTTCTTTGCCGACAGGTCCTTGAAGTTTTCGACCGAGGCGCGGGCGTACGAGTCGTACCACCCGCCTACCAGGAGAATAGGGACATCCGGGAAGCTGTCGTAGTGTTCCCTGGGATTGACGCTCGGATGTTTCCAGTATTCGTCGTAGTCGGAGTGCCTCAGTAACTCCAAAGCCCACTTTTCATAGGGGGGCACAAGTGCTAGCTGCGTTTGGCCCTTGCGAATCGGCATTCTCGTCAGCCAGTCGCCGAACGTCGCCGCTCCGAGATTAAGGGCGGGCGTGACGAAATCCCGGTCCTTGAGTTTTTCTTGGCTGTTCGATGCCGAATGCCAAAACGCCCAAGCCAGGAACCGAAGCTCCAGTGCCCCACCCTGTCTGACCGAACTCTCGTGGGCGTTTGACCCGCTCATATTCGGGATCATCGTGGCCAGATTGTCCGGACCCAGTGCCGCCAACGCTGTTTGAGTCCAACTCGCCCACGAACAACCCCATGTGCCGACCAGGCCGGTTGACCAGGGTTGCTCCTTTATCCATTGCATCGTGTCGAATCCGTCCTCCGCCTCGGGGAACAGGAAGCCGACGTCCCCACCGGATTCGAAACATCCTCGGCAGTCCTGGACCACCACCGCGTAGCCTCGTTCGGCGAACCAGTGCGCGTCCCCGGAAGACAACTCGACTTCGGTCTTGTTGTAAGGAGTCCGCTGGAGGAGGGTAGGCAAAGGACCGGGCAGAGGACGCCCGTCACGCGCAGCAGGTAGATACACGTCGGTCGACAGCAAGACGCCGTCTCTGGCGGTGATCTTCAGTCCTTCGGTCCGGTCGACGTCGTATTGAGGGACCGAAGGTGCGGCGGCTGGGTCGATGGGCATTGGCTGCATAAGTTCCCCCGAGGGATTATGTTGTCGGGAATTCTCCGTCGCTATTACAGGTTGGACACGTCCAGATCGAGCGCTCCGAGGACGTCTTCCAATTCTGCGCGCGTCGCGTCGTCGATGTCGGGCGAGGGCCTGCGTACCGCGGGTACGTCGAGGAAACCGCGTCTGGCCATGATGTGCTTTCGGATGGACAGTCCAATCCCCGGCTGGTTCTCGTACCGAATTAGCGGCAGCCATCGGTAGAAGATGCCTCGGGCGCCCTCCACGTCACCGGCGGCATGGCGGCGATGGATAGCCACGAGCACTTCGGGATACGCGAATCCTGTCATCGTCCCGACGGCCCCGCGTTGGAGTTCTTCGAGCAGGAATCCTCCTCCCATACCGCCGAATATGCCCATGCGATCTCCGGTCAGGTCCAGAACCCGGGATACCTTGGGTGGTGTCGGGGGATCTTCGAGCTTGAGATACTTTGCCCCGGGAAGCTGGCGGTTGAGCCGTGCGATGAAGGCTGGGTCCATGTGCACGCCGGTCTGTTCGGGGAGATCCTGGACCACGATGGGAACGGCGGTCGATTCCTGAATCTGGGCGTAATAGCTGAACGTGGACTCGGGATTGGGTTTCGCCAACCTCGCCGGCGAGGCCATCACCGCAGTTGCCCCCGCCGCCTCGGCCTCGCGCGCCCGCTCTGCGACTACTTGTTCGCTATCAGAGCTGATCCCTACTGTCACGGTCAAACTGCCGGAATCGGCGACCACCGCTTCTAAAACTCGTGACCTTTCCGCATCGGTCAATCGATGTGCTTCCCCCATTACCCCCAGGCACACCACCCCGCGGCACCCAGCAACCTGTGCCGCGCCGAGGAGCCGGGGAAAGGGGTTAACGTCCAGATGTCCGTCCCTTGAGAATGGTGTCGGTAGCATGAAATGGATGCCGTTCAGAGTTACGTCGCCGCCCATAGGTCTCACCTTGTTGATCCAGAGTCGTTGAATTGCCCTGCTATGTTGCGGTTCAGAGGCTGGCGGGCGCAACCCGCGCCGCAATAATTCGCAACTTTGACGCTATCTCTGCCACATTGATAAACTGCCACAATGCAGTCAAAGCTTGAATACTGTTCATGTTGTGGACCGTAGGGCACGGTTTTGACGCATCGCGACAAATTCGGCCCCACACCAGAAAATCGGCGTGGGGCCACTTTCTTAACGAGCATAACTTGTAACTGGACCGGGATTCCGGACAGTTTCTGCGCAATTGAACGCAATCCAGACTGCGACGCCAGACTACACAGGCGGGCAGGGAGGCAGGATTGACCACGACAGCTAATCGTTCCACGGCCGGAGAAAAATGGACTCCGAATCCAGCGGGGAGACGCGTACTGCCCATCCTGCCGGAGGAGATCGAAACCTTCGAACAGGAGGTGGAGCGGTTCCGGGCCGGCGAGTGGGACACCACTGAATTCACCCGGTTCAGACTGCGCCAGGGCATATACGGCCAGCGTCAGCCCGACACGCAGATGATACGGGTTAAGGTCCCGTTCGGCGGCTTGACTGCGGACCAGATGGATGCTTTGGGGCAGATTTCCGATCGTTTCGCGCCTTTGAAAAAAGGACACTTGACGACGCGCGAAAATGTCCAGTTCCACCACGTGCCGTTGCCGGAAACCCCGGAGGTCCTGCGGACCCTGGGCGACGTGGGTCTGACCACACGTGAGGCTTGCGGTAACACCGTTCGTAACGTCGTGGCCCCTCCGGAGGCCGGTGTGGCGAGCGACGAGGTGTTCGACGTAACGCCCTACGCCGGCGCTTACGCACGCTACTTTCTGCGGCACGCCACGACCCAGAACATGCCGCGCAAGGTTAAAACTGCGTTCTCAGGATCCGAAAACGACGTCTCTATAACCGCTATTCACGACGTCGGGTTCATAGCCCGCATCAGGGACGGGCAAAGAGGATTCAAGATAGTGGTCGGCGGTGGTCTGTCGATCATGCCCCGGATGGCCGACACGCTCTACGAATTTGTCCCTGTCGACGAATTTCTGAAGGTGTCGGAAGCGTGCCTGAGGATTTTCAACAGGTCCACTGAAGAGCGAAAAAGCCTGATGAAGGCTCGCATCAAGTTTCTGATCGCCCGTGAAGGGATCGAGGAATTCAGGCGATTGGTTGAGCTCGAACTCGAGGGCGAGTGGGCAAAGAAGAACGTCGATCTCGACACGCTCCTGTTCGTCGAAGAAGAGGAGATCGACGCGCCCGGGCCAGCGGCGGATTGCATGCCCGAACCGGCGAACGACGATTCGTACGAACGATGGAAGCGAGAGAATACGAGCCCGCAACGCCAGCCCGGATTCAACCTTGTCTACGTACGAGTTGAGCGCGGCGACATATACGCCGAACAGTGGTCGCCACTAGGCGATATCGCGAGAAACTTTGGGGGCGGACGGGCACGCATCGACCAGCAGCAAAATCTGATTTACAGGTGGGTTCGGGATGAGGCGCTATACGACGTCTATTTGAGGCTCAGGGACTTGGACATGGCGGCGGCTGGCCGTGAGACGATCCGCGACATTGTCACCTGCCCGGGAACCGACTCCTGCAAACTCGGAATCACCTCCTCGATGGGCTTGAACAAGGCTCTGGGCACGGTCATCGACACGCTCGACACAGACGACAGGCACATCAGGAAAATCCACATCAAGGCCAGCGGATGCCCCAACTCATGCGGCCAGCACCACATCGCCGACATAGGCTTCCATGGCGCCGTAATGAAGGGAAAGGGCGGCCAGGTGCCTGCCTACGAGTTGTTCCTTGGCGGGAAGTACGATGATGGCGATGTTCGGGTGGGCCAGCGCGTCAAGGCGCGGGTTCCAGCCCGTTTCGCGCCGCGCGCGCTCACTTCGGTCCTCGACTACTACCGGGACAACCGTGACGATGACGAACCGTTCGCCAGTTTCGTCGAACGCGTCGGCACAGCGCCCTTCGAAGAGATGTTCCGCCCCTATAAACAAGAGGTTGGACCTCTCGACAGGGAAAACATCGAGAGCTACATGGACTGGGGCAAGACGGCCCTTTACAAGTTGGAGCGCGGCGAGGGCGAGTGCGCCGTCTAGGAGCGCGCATCCTTATCAGCGAATAGGGGAATCCCGTTCCCAAAAGGACCGGGGCAGTTGAACAATTCTTTCTTCTATTCGGAGGAAGCCCTGGTAGAGGCGAGGAACCCGCCACTCCTTCGGTACGGTGGATCTACCGGTTCCCGCGTCTGAACCACCTGCGTAGTAGACCGGGCCGGACTTCCCTAATGTCGATCACTTTGCCGTCATCACGCGATGGTTCGGACCTCTGTCCGCGCCACCAAATCTCACTCTGTTCGTCAGTGCGAACCTGAGGACCGGTTTTTCGGCGATCCTTTACCGACATCCAATATCCGGCGGCAAAAAGTCCCGCTCCCAGAATTGCGAGCGGCAGCGTGAGACCTCCTCGAATAAAACCTGCCGCAATGAGGGTTACCAGACCCAGCACGACGAGATGGCCGGATTTGACTCCAATGCGGCCGATTCGGGACACCTTGCGCGGCGGCCTCGGAGCCGCGACTTTCAAGGGCGTCTTAACTTCGTCCTCCGCAAGTATCTCCTCGATCTCACGCCGAACCCGATCGCCTGGTTCTATGGGTCTCTTCTGCAACTGTGTTCCTCCAGCAAGGCGTGCCGCGCCGGTCCCGATCGGACATCCTGGCCTGTTGGGCGGCAAACCGACGATATTCAATTGTTGTCCGCGAGGTGATACCCGTAGCGTCCTGTCTAAGCAAGGACCAATCGCAATTCGAATTCAGAGATGACCATGCCTCGGGGTTTCCCATTCGTAGTATCGTGCGTAACCTATTTGAAGCGGCCACCTGGGGCAGAAACAGTAAGCTAAGTCAGGTTACGCGGATCAATATGGGCGCTTATCCTCGGCGACTTGCAAGCTGGGACGAGCACTCGCAACCAGCATCGTATCGCGAGGCTGAACTCGCCGCTCGATATCCTTCGCCGACTCGATCTCCGCCACCCGTAACTCAAACATCTTCTGAAGATTCAGCCAGATCTGTGGTGTGGTACCCAGGTAGCGAGACAGGCGCAGAGCCGTATCGGCGGTTACCCCGCGCTGGCCCTTGAGAATCGCGGAGATTCGGTTAGCAGGCACGCCCAGCGCGCCAGCCAGCGCGTTGGCAGACATGCCAAGCTCCTCGAGCTCTTCGCCCAATATTTCTCCCGGGTGTACCGGTCGCATCCCGTTTTTCACGCTCATTTCAACCTCCTCATCGGTGGTAATCCACGATCTCCACGTCATACGGGCCATTTTGGCTCCAGCGAAAACAGACGCGCCACTGGCGATTGATCCGTATGCTGTGCTGCCCTGATCGGCCACCCAACAGCGATTCCAACCGATTACTGGGTAGACCTCCAAGGTCCTGCAATGTTGCTGCGGAGTCCAATACAGTAAGCCGCCGCGTCGCCTGATTGGCGAATCCCTGGAACGCGCGAACGAAATGCCCTTCGTAAAACCGCCTCGTCGCTCGATCCCTGAATCCTTGAATCCTTATACGCTTTACGTAAAGGGTACATCAATTCCCCGACCCTGTGGAAGAGTCGGGCACAAATCTTCAAACGGAAAATGGTCTTCCGGTTGGACGAGGCCTTGAACCAAGTTAATCACCGGGCCACGAATGTATTGTCAGGTAATTCGGCATGGCACAGTACCCGAACCATACAACTGGCAAACGCCTGCCGTGCGTAATTGTCCCGCAGGGCGCCGGCTACAACCGCCCTGCCTCAGGTGTTCAGGCCGGGCTCGGAACTGTCGTAGTCGTAGTCGTAGTTGAGCGGGATGAATTCCTGCTGATCGTCCGGCACCTGATCTTCAGGGAAGATGGCGTTGACCGGGCAAACAGGTTCGCACGCCGCGCAGTCAATGCACTCGTCCGGACTGATGAACAATTGCCGGTCACCCGGCTTTGAGTAGATACAGTCGACAGGGCACACATCGACGCATGCTCCGTCCATCACGTCTACGCAATCTTTTGCGATGATGTAAGTCATCCGGCGACCTCTCCAAGCGCTGCCAGCATCAGGAGCGCGAAATCATCCAGTCTGAATCCGACAGCGGATTATACGTAACCGGTGAGTCACCGTGCAGGGCTCTGCAACCGGCACTAATTGTTAACCACCCGAGCAGCCGCAACCGCCACCACCACAGGCACACCCACCAGCGAAGTTCGGATTCGAGATCACGAATCCGGAACGCTGGAACCCCTCTACGTAGTCGATGCTTGAACCATCGAGCAGCGGCGCACTATCCTCGTCGATCAGCGCCCGAACTCCGCCAGCCTCAACGGTCCGATCATCTTCGCCCGCCTCTTCTTCGAGCCCGAACACGTACTCCACGCCCCCGGCAGGGCTTTGGGTCACTGCGATACGCAAGTAAGACCCCACGGCATCTTGCTCTTTTAGGACCTCTGACAGCTTGGTCGCGGCAGCTTCAGTGAATGCCACGATTTGCTGATTCTCGATGACCATCAAGCCCTCCCGGCTTGGGAAATCGGCGCAGGCGCGTCGTATCCCGCTGGACTCTGTGAGTTATTCGGCAGAGATCATTCTACTTGATGACGGGCCGAAGCTGGCAAACGACCTGGACGGCGTCAATTTCGCGGCGCCGAAATCGCATTTCGTACGAATTGGGCTTTCGACTCTCCGATTTAGTATGTATTATTGCGAATAAGGGCGGCATAACGATTCATGTTCTGCGAATTCCGCCACCAGATCAAAAACCTTAGATGTCGCATCCGACCAGCGATGACCGCCCCAGACGGTTAACCCGTGTAGATTTCCGGCGAATCCTTGGCCAACGCGACTTGAGAATGGGGAACCATGGACGATCTCGACCGCAAAATCATCAACATTCTCGGGCAACACGGCAGGGCGCCCAATGCTCACATAGCACGGGACGTAGGCGTCAGCGAAGGCACAGTGAGACGCCGGCTCAAGCGCCTCATCAACGAAAAAATTATCAATGTCGTGGCCCAGCCCGACCCTCGAAAACTGGGTTACGAATCCGAAGCGCTAATTGGCGTGCAGGTCGATCCCGACAAGATCGATGCAGTCGCCAATGAGATTTCAAAACTGACCGCAACCCGGTGGGTGGCAGTCACGACCGGCACTTACGATGTCTTTGCGTGGGCCACGTTGCCAAACGCCGAAACATTGGGGCGATTCCTGCGGGACCAGGTAGGCACCATTGGCGGCGTCCGCCGTACCGAGACTTTCGTCAACCTCGCCGTTGTGAAGAGGTCTGCCGGAATACCGGTGTGAGTCGGTCGAGCCTTCGCGCTCCGGGGCGTCAGTTCGCTTTAACCCGCTGAACGGGCCTTCGATCCCTTTCCGCGTCGCCATATCCTGTTAAATCGGTCCTGTATCCGATTCGTGGCGGCACAGCAGGGAGGGAATCGCCTTTGCCCTCTCTAGACCAACACAAAACTCGACAGATCGGCTTGTTCAGCCGCGTGGCCGGGGAAACTCGCCGTTAGTTCCGGGTAGAAGAGAGAACATGTACAAAAACAGGGACTGCGGCGCGCCCCGCAGCCACGATGAAGGCGACGAAATACAGGTCGCCGGGTGGGTGCATCGGAGGCGAGATCACGGCTCGCTGATATTCATCGACCTCAGGGACCGGTCGGGCGTCCTCCAGGTTGTAATCAACCCCGAGGTTTCGCCAGAAGCCCACGCGCTCGCCGGCGAGTTGCGTTCTGAATGGGTCGTACAGGCCACCGGAATCATCCGGCGTCGGCTTCCAGGAGCCGAAAACCCAAACATCCCGACCGGCGATGTAGAGTTGGCAGCCTCCGATTTGCGGGTTCTTGGCCCAGCGAAGACACCGCCCTTTGAAGTGGACGACAACGTCGATGTGGACGAACTTCTTCGTCTGACCTACCGGTACATTGACCTGCGGCGGCCCGCTATGCAGAAAAAGTTGCGGCTGCGCCACGAGACGACACGAATCATTTGGGACCACCTTGGGGAACATGGGTTCGTCCACGTCGAGACGCCAATCCTGATCAAAAGCACTCCAGAGGGCGCGCGGGACTACGTGGTGCCAAGCCGGGTACAACCCGGGAAGTACTACGCGCTCCCGCAGTCGCCGCAGCAACTTAAACAACTCCTCATGGTTTCCGGAGTGGAACGCTACTTCCAGATCGCCCGATGCTTCCGCGACGAGGACCTGCGGGCGGACAGGCAACCCGAACACACGCAACTAGACCTCGAAATGAGCTTCGTGCATCAGGAAGACGTGCTCAGTCTTGTCGAAGGCCTTTACCGCCGCATCACCGCCGAGATTCGGCCTGGCGCAAAAGTTGAGGCGCCGTTCCCGCGTATACCGCACCGAGATGCCATCGATCGGTTCGGCACAGACAAGCCTGACATTAGATTCGGACTCGAATTAGCCACCCTAACGGACGCGGTAGCCCACAGCGGGTTTCGCGTATTCGAGTCAATGGCTGCATCCGGAGGCGCCGTTCGCGGATTCGCCGCACCAGGATGCGCCGGGTATACCCGAAGACAGACAGATGAACTGATCAGCTTTGCCCGGAGCAGCGGCGCGCAGGGTTTGATTCCGGTTGCTTTGGCCGAAGGCGCTGATGCCGCGAACCTGGCCGTCGATGACGTCCGTTCGCCCATCAAGTCACATGTTTCAATTGACGTGATCGCGGAAATCGCACGTCTGACCGGCGCCGGCCCCGGTGACCTGATTCTGATCGTGGCGGGGCCAACAAAAACGGTGAACGCGGCCCTGAGTAACCTCCGGAACGAAATGGGCCGCCGTCTGAGACTGACAGATCCCGACGATTTCAGGTACGCGTTCGTTACGGACTTTCCGCTGTTCGATTACGACGATGAAATCAAGCAGTGGGTCCCTGAACATCACGTATTCTCCGCCCCTCAGCCAGGTCACGAGGACTATCTCGAGACGGACCCCGGAAGGGCCCTCGGCCAACTTTTCGACCTCGTCTGCAACGGCTGGGAACTTGGCAGCGGGAGCATTCGCATACATGACCGGGGCGTTCAGGAACGCGTATTCAAAGTCATCGGTTACAGCGCGGAAGAGGTCGACTTGCGCTTCGGACATTTGCTCAAAGCGTTCGAGTACGGCGCGCCACCGCACGGCGGCATGGGCCTTGGACTCGACAGGCTGATCGCAGTCCTCGCAGGGGAAGATTCGATAAGGGAAGTGATCGCCTTCCCAAAGACACAAACCGCGGTCGACCCGCTCTTCGACGCGCCTGGTCCCATATCCGAAGAACAACTCAACGAACTCCACATCCGGCCCGCCAAATGAGGGCCATGGACCGAGCCGCGGATGCCACCATTCAGAATTGACGCGTCGCTTTTCGGGACTGCGCGATACAATATAAAAGTTGTCGCAACTTAAACCCGCCTCAGCGTCTGGCAGTCCAAACCGTAGGAGCCGTTCTTGAAAATCACTCGTGAGGAAACGCCAGACCGACAGGCCATCCTTCACATTGAGGTCGACAATGACCGGCTGGACGACTACATGCACCGCGCCTATCAGCGGTTAGTCCAGCGCACCAACATCCCCGGTTTTCGGCGAGGAAAAGCCCCGCGGGCGCTAGTCGAGCGATTCGTCGGCCGCGACTACATGCTGGATGAGGCCCTCGAAGGGCTCGTCCCCGCCGTGGTCAGCGACGCAGTACGAGAAGAGGAAATTGAGCCGGCCACCACCCCCAGGGTATCGATTGTCGAGCGCGAACCAACCGTAAAGCTGGACGCAACAATCGCCCTGCGCCCTGAAGTGAAATTGGGCGATTACAACTCGATCAAGTTTGACGACAAGCCAGAGGCGGTCCCCGAAAACCAGGTGGACGAGTCCATCGAGCGCATTCGAGACTTCCTAACGACATTCAGTCCGGTCGAACGTGCTGTCGAGTTGGGAGACATGGCCACGCTCACAGTCAATGGCGCTGTGGACGGGCAGCCGTTAGTCGATTTAGCAAACACGCGGATTCCGGTCGACCATGACAACGACCGAATATTGCCAGGGTTTTCGGAGGCCATAACCGGCATGAACCCCGGGGAGGTTAGGGAATTTGAACTGCCGGTGCCCGAAGACTATCGGGATGCGGAATTCGCAGGCAAGACCGCCGAGTTATCGGTCGAATTGCTGAGCCTGGAGGAGCCCAACCGACCACCTCTCGACGACGAACTTGCGAGGAATTTCGACCCGGAACTGGAAACGCTCGATGCCTTGCGCTCCCAACTCCGGACGAATCTTGAAGAAAGGGCCGAGAATGAACTCCGGCGATCACTCGAGGAAAGGGTGGCCGATGCCCTCGTAGAAGGGGCGGACATCAAGATGGCGCCGCTGCTGGTCGAGCACGAGACCGAACACATGCTGAGCGAACAGCAGGAATCGTTGTCCAGACACAGCCTCAGCCTCCAAAACTACATCCATAGCCTTGGACAAACCACCGACGACTATCTTGAAAACGCACGATCGAACGCGGAAACCAGGCTGAAACGATCGCTGGTTATTGAAGAATTCGCGAACGCCGAAAACATCGAGGTCACGGACGAGCAGGTTTCGGAAGAGATCGAACGAATCCGCCAAAATGGGCAGGAAAACCCTGATCCGGATTCTGACGAAACCAAGGACGCCGTCAGACGGATGCTCAGGCGACGAGCCGCGATGGACAGGGCTGTGGAAATTTCCCGCGAAGAAAAAAGCCGACTATGGACACCTTCCGCTGGCGGCCCGGAAACCGCGCCGCCACCCGAGGCTGCCGGTAGCACGGCGGTAGAGACATAGCCAATTTGCTTGACTGTTCCGGACCCAACCGGGACGGCCAGTGTGGAAAAGGAAAAACACATGGCGATGCAGCCGGAGAACATAATCCCGATGGTGATCGAACAAGGCGCCAGGGGCGAGCGCGCGTTCGACATTTACTCCCTTCTCCTCAAGGAGCGAATCGTCTTCCTCGGCACGCCGATATCCGACCAGGTAGCCAATCTGATCGTGGCTCAGCTTTTGTACCTCGCCAGAGAAGACCCCGAGAAAGACATCAGCCTCTACCTGAACTCACCCGGCGGCGTGGTCACCTCGGGATTCGCGATAATGGACACGATGGAGCACATCCCGTGTGACGTGTCGACCATCTGCGTCGGCGCGTGCGCCAGCATGGGAACTGTTCTCCTGGCAGCGGGCCAAAAGGGCAAGCGGTTCGCTCTTCCGAACTCCACGATTCACATGCACCAGCCTTTAGGCGGCGCACAGGGTCAGGCATCCGACATCGAGATTGCGGCAAGGGAGATACTGAGGCTGCAAGACAGGCTGAGGCAACTCATCTCAGACAAGACAGGACAGCCATACGAACGTGTGGCAAGAGATACCGACAGGGACTACTACCTGACCGCCGATCAGGCCGTCGAATACGGCCTTATAGACGAAGTATTGCGCGCCAATCCGGAATCGGCGAATGGCGCTTCACAAGCTAGCTGAGCCCTCCGCTATCGTATCGACGCCGCCAAAAATATTCCGATAACGGACAAATCATGACCACCTCATCCACACCCAAGGACGGCAACGGTTCAGAACGGTACGCCTGTTCTTTTTGCAACAAGCTACAGGATGAGGTCCGGAGGCTGATAGCCGGGCCGTCCCGGATATACATCTGCAACGAGTGCGTCGATCGCTGCCAGCAGATCCTCACCGGCCAGAACCCCGAGGCGCCTTCTCCAGCCAAACCATCAACCTCAGCCAGAACATCGAGTCCGACCAAACCATCGACACCAGCCAGAACTCCGAATCCGGCCAAACCATCAACGCCGCGTGACATATTTGAGCGACTGAACGACTACGTGATAGGTCAGCAACGCGCCAAGCGGGTCATAAGTGTTGGCGTCTACAACCACTACAAACGCCTATGGCTCGGCGCGGAACACTCCGACATAGAGTTACAGAAAACGAACATTATGCTTGTTGGGCCCACCGGCTCCGGCAAGACCCATTTGGCGCACACGTTGGCGAAGATCCTTGACGTGCCGTTCGCCATCACCGACGCAACTTCCCTGACCGAGGCCGGTTACGTGGGCGAAGACGTGGAGAACATTCTTCTCCGCATCATCCAGGACGCCCATTTCGACATGGCACGCGCCGAGCAGGGCATCATTTACATAGACGAGATCGACAAGATCGCCCGCAAGGCAGCAAACCCGTCGATAACGCGGGACGTGTCGGGCGAGGGCGTCCAGCAGGCCCTCCTCAAGATTCTCGAGGGCTCCAAGGTCAACGTGCCGCCCCAGGGCGGGCGAAAACACCCTCACCAGGAGTTCATTCAGATAGACACCTCGAACATCCTGTTCATACTCGGTGGCACCTTCGACGGCCTCGAAGAGGTTCTGCAGAGCCGCATAATGAAGGACCATTCGACGATGGGATTCGGCTCGCCCGGCCTATCACCGGGATCTGGCGACGCAGTAGCTCCCGGCTTAACGGCAATCGAGCCGTCAGACCTCATCTCTTACGGCTTCATACCCGAGTTCGTGGGGAGGATTCCGTTAGTGGTGGGTCTTACGGACCTGACGCATGACGAATTGATCAGCGTGCTCACCGAGCCCCGAAATGCGCTTGTCAAACAGTATGAGGCCCTCTTTGCATTCGATGGCGTGGAGCTCGAATTCACCAGAGAGGCGCTGGAAGCTACGGCGAAACTCTCCAAGGAGCGCAAAGCGGGCGCTCGGGGACTGCGGGCAATAGTCGAAGATACTCTCGTCGACATCATGTACGAGATACCCTCCATCAAAAATGTGGCCAAATGCACGATATTGCCAGAGACGATTACCGATGGCCGTTGGCCTCTTCTCATAGACGAGTCAGGCAAACAGTTGAACGATCTTCTGCCGGCCGACCGTACGGCGGCTTGATGCGCGTCAAAAACGGCAACGAATCAGGCTCGGGCGCCAGATTCGTTCGTCTCACTTAGACCGAACCCGCTCGCCCCACAGCCCGTTCTACCACCTCTGTGAGGTCAGTTGGAACGCCTCCTCCACCGGCGGCGAGCTCCAGATCGAACAAGCCGTCGGCCACGGCGCACAGCGTCTCCACGAGCAACGGCCGTTCTCTGAGCAGTCCCGCCTCCCTTACCGCCCGGAATAACGGCAATTCCTCGCCCAGGTCCTTCCTGAGCCCACTCGATTCAAGGCCCGCGATCGCGCCCCAGTGGGAATCGAATTGCGGGCCCCTGATGGGGTAGGAGCAGTACGAGAGCACAGGCCCCCCATCAACATCTTCGGTTACGAGGTGGACCATCGCGCCGTTGCGGTCAGCGCGCTGTTCGATCAGGTCCCAGATCACTTTGTTCCACATGCCTGCGGGGCCGGTCGGGAGGGCCGGGTGCACGTTGATCATCCTGAATACGCGGCACAGCACAGGAGCGATCAGCATATATCCGGCGTTGACCGAAAGGTCAGGTTCGTGTTCCTTCAACAGGTCGGCGGCGGCCAAATCGAACGATTCCCTCAGTTCGGGCCAGGGGCGGTTTTCGTGATCCCGCCGAAAGCGGCGGGACGACAGCGTGACCAGGTCAATACGCCTGGACTCAACAAAGTCCATGAAACGATCGGAGCCCTCCGCCTCGCCTCGTTCTCTGTTGCAGAACACGAAATCTATCGATGCATTAAGACGGTTGACGCGAATCGCATCGAGGGCCGCTGCGAGCAATCCAAGCGAGCCTTGGCCCCGCCCTGTCGAAAACCAACCCAGTTTGAGCGGGGGGCGGGGCGATTCTGTCAGCCCCATGTCCGCCGGCTCTGGGCTATGCACTCAGTTGGGGCGGTCATTGCGCGCTGATGACGTCGAGCGACGCGTCAAGCGTCTGGCGGCACATCATCGTCGTACTCGCTCTCATCCGGGACCAGGGCCATCTGATCCGAAAACCGGGACTGGAGGTGAGTAATCTTCAACTCGGCGGAACTAAGCAACTCATTGCACCGGGATGCCAGGCGCATGCCTGACTCGAACAGTTTGGTCGCCTCATCCAGCGTCAGATTGCCCTCTTCCAGCCGGCGGACCGCGCTTTCAAGCTCCCGCAGCGACGCCTCGAAGGTCTTAGAACGACTCCTGGGACCGTCATCCTTGTCTTGTGAGTTTTTCACCATACCCGGGCGTTTGTCTCCTGGAGCGACATTGTAGTTTCGGACCACATCGCGCCGCTGTGTGTTGTCATATCAGTGCCTTACGAATTTCGTCTGACAATCTTCGCTTCGGCGTCCACATCGCCGTCACTGAACGTAATCGACATCAGGTCTCCGGGATCAATGCCTTCGACCCCGGTCAGAACTGAGCCGCTCTCCGATCGGACCATAGCGTAACCGCGTCCAAGGATCTTCGCAGGGCCGAGAGCGGCAAGTTGAACCTCCAGAGTGTGGAGGTCTGCCCTCTTTGCCTCCAAAACTCTCCCGACAGCCAATCCAGCCGACCTCAACATCGAGTCGATTTGCTGTCTCGGTGTCCTGGTGTCTGGAACTCGCACTCCTAGCCGATCGATATGCTGCTCCAGGACAATCCTTGCATCTCTCAACTGGGTTACCAGTCTCGACTCCATCGAATATGCAGCGCCGGCGACCCGCGCAGCCAGGTCCATCACGTTGGGGGTGGCCATTTCGGCCGCGGCTGACGGCGTGGGCGCTCGAACGTCGGCCACGAAATCGGCAATCGTCACATCGGTCTCGTGGCCCACAGCGCTTATGACCGGGATACGGCTGGCGAAGATTGCCCGCGCCACCTGCTCCTCGTTGAATGGCCACAAGTCCTCGAGCGATCCTCCACCCCTGGCCAGTATTACGAGGTCGATGCCCGTTTCGGCATCGAGAGTTTCAAACGCTCCGATCAACTCAGGCGCAGCGCGCTCACCCTGAACCGCCGAAGGGGTCACGACCACTTCGACAAGGGGGTAGCGGCGCGAGAATACGTTCAGAATGTCCTGGATGACTGCTCCGGTCGGCGACGTGATAACTGCAATCCGGCCAGGGAATTCCGGGAGCGGCCGCTTCCGGCCGGGATCGAACAGTCCTTCGGCGTTCAGCCGGGCCTTGAGTTCCTCAAATGCCTGCTGCAACGCTCCCTGCCCCGCTGGGCGGACAGAATCAGCATATAGCTGCACGTCGCCTCGCGCAACGTACATCGAGATGCGCCCGCGGATTACCGCCTGCGCGCCATCCTGAAGAAACCGGCCGCCGCGGCCGGAACGAAACATCACGCAGTTCAGTGATGCCCGCTCGTCCCTGAGCGTGAAGTAATGGTGACCTGAGCCGGGTTTACGATGGTTCGCTACTTCGCCAACGACCGTAAGGTCGGAAAGCAGCGGGTTTGATTCGAGGTATTCCTTGAGGTGCGCGGAAACCTCAGACACCGTATAGGTGGACTCACTCCATTCGTTTGCAAGTGTCGAGAAGGTCTTGGACGCCATGGCAGGCTCGGTATTAGGTGCTCAGGCTCGCGTCGGGTTCACCGGCGCATGCAAGCCGGGCCCCGTCAGGCAGATGGAAAGAGGATATGAGTTTCTGGGCCCGTGGAGGCGTGAACTGCGTTATACCTTAGCCCACGCGCTCAAGATAACCGCCGTTGCGCGTATCGACCTTGATGGAATCACCGGCGTTGATGAACAATGGCACCTGCAATGTTAGTCCGGTAGACGTCGTGGCCGGTTTGGTCGCGCCGCTCTGCGTATCGCCCCTCAATCCCGGCTCTGAGTGCTCGATGGTGAGATTCACGGCGGCCGGCAATTCCACTTGTACCGGGTTGTTCTCGTAAATCAGCACCTCGATCGTGTCCCCTTCCACCAGGTACTGCAGGTAGTCGCCGAGCATTTCCTCGGTAACCGGGAACTGTTCGTACGTCTCGTTGTCCATGAAGTAAAACAGGTCGCCGTCCCGATAAAGGTATTGCGACATCCTGCGTTCGGTCTGCGCGACGGTCAGTTTCTGATTACCCTGCACCTTGCGCTCGTAGACGTTGCCGGTCCTGATCTGGCGTACCTTCATCGTCAAGGTCGGGGGCGCTTTTGGCGCCTGGCGGTGTTGCCAGTCCAGGATGGAATACAACTCTCCGTCCAGAATAATGGTCATATTCCGCCTGATTTCACTCGATGAAATCGTCATCAGTAGGGTTGCTCCTCGTTGCTGGCCTTCAATCACATCGCCAGGCGGGGTGATCGATCATTTTCAAATTGGGGGTATTTGAGGTCAGGGCGACCGTTTTCGCGCCTTGCTCAGCACTCGGGCCTTTCCCTGTTCCAACACCACGACGTCTTCAATTCTCACACCGCCCCAGCCTTGCAGATAGATGCCCGGCTCGACGGTAAACACCATGCCATCTTTAAGTTCACCCTTGCTGTTTGGCCCCACGCCGGGATTCTCGTGCACCTGCAGACCCACGCCGTGCCCCAGGCTATGCCCAAAGTCATCCCCGTGGCCTGTCTCCTGAATCACCTTGCGCGCAACCAGGTCGGTCTCACCGCCGGTCATGCCAGCTTCGACGAGTTCTATGGCCGCGAGTTGGGCGCTCAGTACGATGTCGTAGATCCGTCTGGTCTTGTCATCGGCCTTGCCGAGCACAATGGTGCGGGTCAAGTCGCTACAGTAACCCTGATAGCGGGCGCCCATGTCCACGACGACGGTTTGGCCTTCGCGAAGCACTGTATCGCCGGCCCGATGATGTGGACGAGCTGCGTTGGGCCCGGCCGCAACGATTGTATCGAAGGAAATCGACTCGGCGCCGCGACTTTTGACCGCCCGCTCTATTCGCTCAGCCACCTCTATCTCGGTCATACCCGGTGAGATTTCGTCAGAAACTTCGTCAAAGGCCTCATCGCCAATTTCGATGGCCCGGGACAGCAGGCCGAGCTCGTGTTCATCCTTGACCGCTCTCAGATCGAGGGTCAGTCCGGTTGAAGATTCAAGTGATGTCTCTGTTCCCTTGTCATTGAACGCTTTCCGGAAGCGCTCGAACTGCGACACCGTAATGTCGTCCGCCTCGAACCCTAGCTTTTTCACCCCGAACTCAGCGCACAAGCCCGGCAGCCAGTCCAACTTGCCGGAGATCCGGTCTATTCGATAGTCGGGCGCCTGCTGGGCCGCCTGTTCCGTGTACCGGAAGTCGGTAGCGAGAACGGCGCTGTCGCTCGTAATGAAGAGGTACCCTGCCGTTCCGACGAACCCTGAAAGATAACGGCGGTTGTCGGGGTCTGAGATAAGCAACCCGTCAATGCGCTTCTCCTCGATCGCAGCGCGCAGGTTGTTCAATCGTTGCCCGGTCATGTGGCCACCGTTCCCGAACAATTATGTCGGGCGATTCGATCAGCCATTCGACTGGGCAACCAGGAAATCGAGCGCGTAGACGTATCCCCGCCAACCCAGCCCGGCGATCTGGCCGGCTGCGTAGGGCGCGATCACCGAGTGACGCCGGAACTCCTCGCGGCCGTGGATATTGGAGATATGAACCTCTACGACGGGCAGCGAGGAGTCCAGCAAGGCATCCAGGATCGAGTACCCGACTTGTGTCAAGGCGCCGGCGTTGATAATGAAACCCGCCGCGTCGCCCGAATTCTCCTGGATGAAGTCGACAATGGCCCCTTCGTGGTTCGACTGGAAGAACAACGCTTCCACGCCCAACTCCCGGGCGCGGTCACCGACGCTGCGTTCGATATCGGCGAGAGTGGTCGAACCGTATTGGGACGGGTCCCGTCGGCCCAGATTGTTGAGATTAGGTCCGTTAATTACGATGTATCTGGTCAATGTTTCTGATCCGGCATCCGCGCATTTGCCTCTGGTTACTAGCCTACAACCTGTAGATACGTACCGCGTTGTCGTGAAACAGGTTCGAGCGTTCTTCAGGCGAGAAATCCCGGGTAATCTCGTCAAACGCCCGCCAGATGCTGGTGTACGTCCCGTACAGCCTATCGACCGGGTAGTTGCTGGCGAACATGCACCTGCCCGTTCCGAACGCATCGATAGTGTCAAGCACGAAGGGCTTGATGCGTTCTGAGTTCCAATCGCGATCCAACATACCGAGTCCGGAGATTTTCGCCGACGCGTTGCCGTTGGCGGCGAGGGCCTTAAGTCCTTCACGCCATTCGCTTATTCCAGACGGGTCGCGTCCGATGGGCATGCCGGTGTGATTCAGGATTACCGGAATGTCGGGGTTGTCACCGGCCAGTCTGGCCGCCTCCTGAAGCTGCCAGGGCCAGATCTGGCAATCGAACGACAGGCCGAATTTTGCCAATTGGCGGTAACCTGACAGCCATTTCGGGTCCTGCATCAGTCCGTCTCTATGGGCGAACCGCATCGTCGGCTCGTTGCCATAGTTGAGCATGTAACGGATCCCGCGCATTACGGAATATTCGCAGTGGCGGGCCAGGACCTCCTCGACGTTGTCGGCTTCAAAATCGGCGTACGCCACCGCGGCGCTGGGCAGTCCCCTGGACGCCGGGTCGTCGTGCACCGATTGCAACCACGCCGTTTCGCCCACCGGGTCAGAGTGGTCGAACTCGGCCTGAAGGTGGACAGACTTCGAGAGTTCGAACTCCGCCGCGTCTCGATGGAGGTCGCCGATCAGGTAGGAACGGCGGATATCCGAATAGTCGCCGGCGAAGTGCTCTACCGGTTCCTGCAACCACGGATATCGATAGTTCTCAAGGTCCCACAGATGGTGGTGTGCATCAGCGATCTTCATCGTCCTGCCTCAATCGACCAGCCCGCATTGTTGTGGCGATGCGAACCCGGCGTTCTTAAATCTTTTGCGGCCTCCGGTGCTGCAAGCTCGCTGTGCCGATCGGAGAATTCGGACGCATTGACAGTGGTCCCTGCCTATCTCGACGGACTGTCCTCCACCAACTTGCCTGCTTTGCCGGCGCGCGGGTGAGCAGCAAGATACACCCTCCGGGCGCTCTCCGCCGAGACGTGCGTGTAGATCTGCGTTGTTGCCGGACTCGCATGGCCCAGTAAGTCCTGCACCACGCGCAGGTCGGCGCCGCCGTCCAGCAGGTGCGTGGCGAAGCTGTGGCGAAGCGTGTGGGTGTGAAAGTCAGGGTCCAGTCCTGCCCGCAGGGCATACTTCTTGACCACCATCTGAATTCCGCGCACCGACAGCCTGTTTCCGTATTTGTTGAGGAACACCGCGGTACCGCTGCGTCGACCCGACATCGCTGGCCGTCCATGCTCCAAATAGTGTTCCAGGGAGTGGACCGACGGCGCTCCCAGCAAGGCCACCCGTTGTTTGGATCCCTTACCGATTACTCTTATCTCGCGCGCTGCCAAATCGAGGTCTCCCAGGTCTGCTCCGTGAGCCTCGGAGACCCGGAGCCCGGAAGCGTACAGGACCTCCAGAAGGGCCTTGTCTCGCATACCGGCGGCGGTCCGCGTATCCGGCTCGCTGAGCAATAGTTCAACCTGCTCCAGTGACGCGGTCCCTGGAAGTCGCCTGTCGAGCCTCGGCGCCGATAGATACTCGACCTGATCCGATTTTCCGGCGCGCGTCTCTTTCAAATAACGGTAGAACTGACGAAGGGCAGTTAGTTTGCGGGAAACGCTGGGACGCTCGTAGCCGATGTCGATCAGCCACGCCAGATAACCGCGCAACAGTCTGCGGTCAGGGTCGTCGAGGTCCTGAATTCCCCGTTTATCCAGGTACGTGAAATAGGGGACGAGATCGCTAAGGTAGTTCCGAACGGTATACGGGGAAAGTTGCCGCGCAGCGCGCAGGTGATCGGCATATTCGGCCACCAAGCCGTTCCAGGGAGTGCCTTCCAGGGCATGCTCAAGTCCAGGAACGGGTATTTGCCCGCCGGCCTCGTTAATCAAGACGCCGCCCCGGGCACATTGCCGCGGACAACGATCGAATGATGGCCGGACAGGCCCGGCTAGTGCCGGCGCCGGGCCAGTTTAGACTTTGGCCATTTCGGGGGACTGATCGGCCTGAACAGGGTCCGGAGGAGGCCCTCTGAACTTGCAGTCCACGCAACTCGCCGTGTTTCGTCCGGATAGGGTAAGCAGGCCCCCGCACTCCGGGCAACTCTCTTTCAGAGGCCGCCGCCCCGTCAAGAAATCGCAGTCCGGGTACGTCGCGCAGCCATAGAACGTACGGCTTTTGCTGTTCCGTTTCTCCAGCAGTTCGCCTTTGCCGCATTTCGGGCACGTGATTCCGGTGCCAATGCGGATTGGGCGCGAATTCCGGCACTCCGGGAAGCCGCTGCACGACAAGAACTTGCCGTAGCGACCACTTCTTATGACCATTGGCCGTTCGCACTTTTCGCAGACCTCGTCGCTTTCTTCCACCAGCTTCGATCGGTCTACTCGAGCTGCGTGCTCTTTTGCGTGTTCTACCTGTTTATCGAACGGTTCATAAAATGCGCCGAGCATCGGGACCCATTCGACGCGTCCCTCGGCGATCTGGTCCAGCCTCTCCTCCATACCGGCGGTGAAGCCTGGATCCATAATGTCCGGGAAGTTTTCAGTGAGCAGGTCGGAGACGGCAGCGCCAAGCGGCGTGGGTTTGAATCTGCGACTCGCGCGGCTCACGTACTCCCTTTGCTCGATTGTGCCAACTATCGACGCGTAAGTGCTAGGCCGCCCGATGCCCTGTTCCTCCAAAGTCCGTATGAGCATCGCCTCTGAAAAGCGCGGTGGCGGTTTTGTGAACTTCTGCTCGGAGTTGACCTTGATCAGCGAAAGTTCCTGATCATTGGATAGTTCCGGCAGTCTCTTCTCGTCGTTTTCTTCCTCATCGTCGCGGGCTTCGACATAGACAATGCGGAACCCCTCAAACTTCATCACCCTGCCTGCAGCCCGAACGGTGTATTCCTTGCCGTTACTCGCCACGGCCTGGATCTCCGCGGTCGTCGAGTCCAGGATCGCGTCTTTCATCTGGCTGGCCACCATCCGTTTCCAGATGAGGTCGTATAACCGAAGCTGATCCCGGCTCAGGAACTTTTTCAAGTCTGCGGGCGTGCGGTACGCGGAAGTCGGTCTGATCGCTTCGTGGGCTTCCTGTGCCGAACGGGCACGGGTTTTGTAGGTCCGCGGCTTGTCGGCAAACTCGGGTCCGTATTTTCCTTTAATGAACTCATTCGTTTCAGCAAGCGCGCTCGCCGCCACGTTTACCGAGTCGGTCCTCATGTACGTGATGAGACCCACAGGGTCTTCCTCGCCTACCTGGATTCCCTCGTACAGCTCCTGCGCGATGCGCATCGTGCGCTGCGCGCCGTATCCCGACCGCCTGGCCGCCTCTTGTTGCAGAGTGCTGGTCGTGAAGGGCGGCTGTGGCTTCTGCCGGATCTCGCGGGTCTTTACCTGACTGACGCGGTAGGCCGCCACCCGGAGATCTGCCGTTATGGCGCTCGCCCGTTCCCCATTCGGTACCTGGGCTTTGCCCTTCTCACCCGCTATTTTCTGCAGGTTTGCCTTGAACGGCACCGAAGAATCTCCGGACTTGCCGGACAGATCGACGCTGATGGACCAATATTCGACAGGCTTGAAAGCCTCAATCTCACGCTCGCGGTCGACTATCAGCCGCAGAGCCACCGACTGCACACGCCCGGCCGAGAGACCTCTTCGTACCTTGCTCCACAAGACTGGGCTGAGTTTGTATCCGACGATGCGGTCCAGGATTCTCCTGGCCTGCTGGGCGTTGACCAGCTGCATATCGATCTGGCGCGGGTCATTGAATGCTTCGTCGATGGCCGGCCTGGTTATTTCGTGGAACACGACCCTTTTCAGCGCGGTGGAATCCTGCCGGAGCCCCACTGCCTCGACCATGTGCCACGAGATCGCTTCACCCTCACGGTCGGGGTCGGTTGCCAGATACACCGACTCCGCGCCCTTGGCCGCCTTTTTTATTTCCCGAATGACCGACTCTCGGCCCCGCACCTGTTCGTACGTCGGTTCAAAATCTTTCTCGATGTCTACGCCCATCGTTTTTCTGGGCAGATCGCGCACGTGCCCCATCGAGGCCTTCACGATGTATTTGTCACCCAGAAAACGAGCGACCGTCCGCGCCTTCGCAGGCGACTCAACGATCACGAGGTCTTTGTTCTTAGCTTTTGCCAACCTTCAGCCGATCCCTTAACTGCTTCCTGGCCCCGTCCGATCCCAGAACAAACTGCATGGCCCCCGATTGTCGAACTTTTTGTTCCAGTTCGAGCACCGTGAGACTTGCCATTACATCTGCGGGTGGCGAGTCTACAGCACGTATGAGGTCATCAACGTGAGCTTGCCCCCCAAGATCGCAAAGCGCGGCCAAAATCCGGTTTTGCGTTATTTCATTATTAGCAGACATTCCGGGCACGGATATGGATTCGCCGGGTGAATCCGGCGTTTCTTTGGCCGCGAGACGGGTGGATTGAGGTCGTGACCTGTCCAACTCCAATTGCTGACCAATGCCCGCAATGTTCAACTCGTCAAGAACATCGTGGTGGTCAACGACAAGCTTGGCGCCCTGCTGGATCAGCCAGTTTGTACCCGCGCTGTTCTCGGAGATAACCGGCCCCGGCACCGCAAACACCTCTCGATCCTGATCAAGCGCCCACCTCACTGTGAGCATGGCGCCTGATTTCATCCCGGCCTCTATGACCAGAACGCCGAGCGCCAGTCCGCTGATCACCCTGTTCCGACGCGGAAAGTGTTGGGCCTGGGGCAGTTTACCCAACGGATACTCTGAGATCATCGCGCCCTGGTCGCATATGCGAGATGCGAGGTCGGCGTGCTCGGGGGGGTATATGCGGTCGAGACCGCCTCCCACCACGGCGATCGTACGCCCACCCGCGTCGAGGGCAGCCTGGTGGGCGATGCCGTCGATACCCCTGGCCAGACCGCTGAATACCGAGGCGCCGGATGCCGCCAAATTTCCTGCCAGTCTTCGGGCCATCTCGCGGCCATAAGGCGAAGCCCTTCGCGTTCCCACGACCGCCACGCCTCGTTCGTCTTCCGGCGCCAGATGGCCCCTGACGTATATGACGCTTGGCGGGTCGAAAATTTCGCGCAGGCGATGAGGGTATTCGTCAGATCGCAAGTGAATCGCTCTGACATCGGCTTTGTAGAGTTCTTCGAGCTCCCCATCCGGGTCTATGCGGGGCCGGTCCGACTGAACTTCGGAGGTCGTTCGTGCATCCAGGCCTGCTGCGGAAAGTTCGGCGGGACTAGATTTCCAAGCATCTTCAAGGCTTCCGAAGAATGACTCCAGCTTTGCAAAGCGCACCGGACCCAGACCGGATATCCGGTGAAATGCGACCCAATATTTGAGTTCTTCTGCCGAAGTAGGCAAATGGGAATACCTGAAGCTAAAACCCGGCTCGGCGGCTGAGCCCGGCACAGACTACCTTACAGACATCAAGCCCGAAAGCCCGCGTTGGCGTCAGACCCTGCCGACGGCGGCCCCGGCCAAAACAAGGTTCTCAAGGTGGGGACGGCGCCGAATAACGGTCCATCAGTTCGATGTTCGACGCGACCTTGTTGTTCCGCATGACGGCCACTTCAAGTTGAAGCAAAGTTTCTATGTCCCGCCTTATCGCCCGCTCGTTGATTCTTCGATACTCGCGGACATTTGCCAAACAGAGTTGTATCGCCTCCGGCATGGTGATTCCCTGTTCCGGCAAATGAACTGTCATCGTGAGTAGGCGGTGAGCTACGCGGGGTGAGGCCGGGCCCTTTGGCCCAAATATTTGTTGTCGCGCGTAGTCTCTGAACGCAATAGAACGCATTACCCGGATCACGTCGCCCCGTACGAGGTCGAGTTCTTCCCTCAGGCCCTTAAGGGCAAAAAGAACAAACGGCGTGAGGTCCCCGTTCGACTGGAACCTCGTGAAATCCAGCATGCGAACATATTCAGTGCGGTTCCTGTAGTAGAAATTCGCAAGAGAGTAGAAGCCCCGAACATTCACCCCGCCCTTGTAAAGAACAAAACTCTCCAGAGCCCTGGAGGTCCTGCCGTTGCCGTCCCCAAATGGATGGATGCTTACAAGGAAAAAGTGGCTGACCACAGCCCTAATCACGCAATCCCAATTCCGCCGCGGTCCACTGTTGATCCACGACACAAATTCATCCATTAGCCGGCGAATTTCATCATGCGACCCGGGAGGCAAGTAGCTACCGGCCATCGCCTGGTGCGATCTGTACCGGCCCGGTACATTTCCTTCGTAAGGTATGCCCTGCGTGGTAAGTTCATGCAGTTTGCAGATAAGTGGCTCCGTTACTTCCGTATTGGTATTTCGGGCAATGTAGAGCATCACTGCCTCGGCATTCCTGGCCTCGTCCACTTCTCTGTCCCTGGAAGGAGGCAACACCCGTTGCCCTGGATTTTCGAGGATCTTTTCGACCTCATCGACTGTCAGGGTCGACCCCTCAATGCCGGTGGTCCCGGCGACGGCTCTGGCGATGTTGAGGGTGTTCAACCGCCTGTCAACGCCCGGAGGCAGCGGTAGTCCATTGACCAGTTCGGCGATGGCGTGGATCACCCGGACCAACGCCGTCAAGTCTGGCGAATCCTGGTCAAGGCGCATCTCAAAGTTCACATTCCAGCGAGGCATTCGGTCCCTTTTCTCCAAGGCCTAAACTTGCCATTAACCTTGACAATGTCACAGATAGTGTCAATTGTAAAACCACATTTATCAAATACGAATATCGCTATTTTGCCCAAACTTCTTAATTGACAAAGGACTCGACAATGTCACATTTCTTCCTGCACTCTACGCCGCCCGGTCGAACACTCAGATGGGGCTGTGGAAAATCTGTTGCCCCTCAATTTAGGAAGGATCGGACACCGGTGCGCAAGAGAAGTGCGAAACTACTCCAGCCCGGTCGCACGGATGTCACGCTCCGCGAGACGTTTTCAATCGATCTCGAGATGCCGAAATCCGCCAGACCGGGTCGGTCGTGTACTCTCATCGAGCCCGGAGCTTCGTGGCGGAGAGGGCGGGATTCGAACCCGCGGTTCCGGTTCCCCGGAACACGCGCTTTCCAGGCGCGCCCGTTCAACCACTCCGGCACCTCTCCAACGATCCAGGTTCGCGACGCGCGGGGCAAGGGTTGCCTCCGACGCGGGTCGCACCGCCTGGCGGAGAGGGCGGGATTCGAACCCGCGATACCCGAATCGGGTATACCGGTTTTCGAGACCGGCGCTTTCAACCACTCAGCCACCTCTCCAAGCCCAAAAATTGTATCAAAGGCCAAGATGAGCTTATTCATGAGTCGTGGGCCGCCCTTGCGGTCCAATCCGGCCCTTTCCGCCGGTTCTCCGGGTTGACACGTTCAAAAGCCCATACATAGCATTGTCTTGTCACCCACGTGCCCAGAACGTCATTCGTACCGGCCCAAAACCCACGAAACCGCACGTGTTCCATATCTTTGGACCACGTAGACGTCCCCTATTGTCCGATCCGGATTCAGCCCTAGCAGTCGTCGACCCTCGTCCGGAGAAGAACGGGTCCGCAGAATGACAGACGCCTGGGCGGGTGTCATCCTGGCAGCCGGCAAGAGCGCCAGGATGAAGTCCCGCATTCCCAAAGCGCTGCACGAACTGTGCGGGGCGCCTATGCTCAGCCATGTGGCTGCGGCCATTCGAAACGCCGGGGTGCGTCGGCTTGTGGTAGTAGCAGACCCCGTAACGGCTGAGTCTCCGCAACTGGCATCGGCCGCCGGTAACGGCGCAAGAATCGCCGTACAGTCCGAACCACTCGGCACGGCTGACGCCTTGCTGTCGGCGCAAGCGGCGTGCGGAAAATCCGGTTCCTTACTGGTCGGCGCGGCCGACATGCCGCTCGTAACCTCTTCTTCCGTTGGGCGCCTTCTGGCGGAACACAAGAGCAGCGGAGCCCTCGTGACCGTTCTGACAGCCAGCGTGGACGCCCCCGATGGCATGGGTAGAATTCGCAGGAATTCTGCGGGCCGCCCGGTCGCTATCGTCGAGGAAGCCGACGCAGACGGTGAAACCCTCGACATCGATGAGGTCAACACGAGTTGGTACTGCTTTGCGTCGGATTGGTTGTGGGACTCACTAGGTAGAACGCAATTCTCAGACAACGGCGAAAGGTATCTGACGGACCTCCTTGAGATGGCCGCCCGGGAGGGCACGGCCGCCGCCGTGGAGGTGGAGGAGCCCGCAGAGGCGATGGGGGTGAACGACCGCAGTCAGTTGGCCGTCGTCGAAGGTTTAATGAGGGACCGCATCAGGACTCGCTGGATGCAGGCTGGCGTTACGCTCAGAGACCCAGCAGCTACATACATCGACATCGACGCCGTACCGGGCCCCGACAGCGTCATCTACCCGGGCACTCACGTCCTCGGCAAGACCCGAATAGGAAGAGAATGTCGAATTGGTCCCGATTCCTGGCTCAAGGACTGTGAAGTGGGAGACGGGGCGAAAGTGATCAGTTCTCATTGCGAAGGCGCAAGCATCGGCGCAAACACATCGGTCGGTCCATCAAGTCGCCTTCGCCCGGGCGCGAAACTTGGCGACGGTGTATACGTGGGCAATTTTGTAGAGATCAAGAATAGCGTCGTCCGGACCGGCTCTCACATCGGCCACTTCAGCTACATCGGCGATGCGGAGGTTGGGCGAGACGTAAACATCGGCGCCGGCACAGTGACGTGCAACTACGACGGCGCGAACAAGCACAAGACCACTATCGGCGACGGCGCGTTCATAGGGTCGGGCGCCATGCTAGTGGCCCCGGTAAAGATCGGCCGCGGCGCTCGCACCGGCGCAGGGGCCGTTGTGACCAAAGACGTACCGGCTGGCGAGCTGGTTGTCGGCGTTCCGGCCCGCAAAATAGACAGCAAGTCACCCGCAGGAGGAAAGTGACCCCAATGACAAATCTCGAAGAACCAGGATGCAGTACCAGCGCCGGGGCGGACCCGGATGATACGGGCGCTACGCCCGGGGGTGAACAACAATGACCTCCGAGGCGTGGCTGCCCTGGGCCATAGTGGGCCTATGTATATTCACTGGCTTCCTGATAAGTCTGGCGATGACCGTTGTTGGCCCTGCGACCGGCGGATTGGGCGGTCTCGGTCGCGCCAACAACGGCTCGCAAGATACTGAGGACCTCCCCCAACTGGACGGAGGCGTCTGGTTTTTTGCAAACGCGCTCCGTGTTGGGAGCCTGTTGGCAGGCGCAGCGGCGTTTTCCGTGGGGTTGGCTGGAACGCCGGTAGCGGTCTATGCAATCGTCGCGGGAAGCGGGGCCAGCCTGGGCGTCGGAGTAGCGACGGGTGTGCTGTCCTCGGCGATCGGCAACCGATTCCGGGACCGCCTCCGACCGGCCATTACCCCTGTCGCAATTACGCTGAGGATCGGGTCCTCTTTGTCCGGAGTTTCGCTGATGTCATCCGTAATCACCGGGCGTAAACCAGGCGCGGCGGCGAGCGATGAAGAGGTTAGCGCTGCGTTGCGGGAGAGTTTGGACCGGCTCGAGGAGGCGCGAATACCGGAGGGACAGGAAGAACTGCGCATGATCCGCGGTGTCCTGCGAATGGACACGGTGAAGGTGCGGGAGATTATGCGGCCGCGCGTGGATATGGTCGCCTCGGCAGTTGACTCCGACCTGGAAGCGATTACCGAGATGATGGCCGTCGGCGGGTACAGCAAGATCCCCGTCTACGAAGACTCGATCGACAACGTGACCGGTGTCATTTACGCACGGGACCTGCTTCGCGCACACGGCGACGATGACGGCAATTCGGCAAGGGTGCAGAGCCTGGCCCGCCCGGCAATGTTCGTGCCGGAGTCCCAGAACCTGGAACGGCTTCTACAGGAATTCCAGGAGCGGCGGACCAGTATCGCCATAGTTGTCGATGAATACGGCGGCGTGTCCGGCCTGGTGACGGTGACGGACTTGATAGAGGAGATCGTAGGCGAACTGGTCGACGAGTTCGACGTCGAAGAGCCGGAGCTACAGCGAATCAACGATTCCGAGTGGCTCGTAGATGCCCGCGCCTCCATTGAACTGCTTAACGAAAAATTGGGCACGCAAATTGAGGCGGAAGGATTCGACACCGTGGGCGGGCTCGTCTACCGGGAGTTGGGGAAAATGCCGTCGAACGGAGACACAATCCAGGTGGATGGCTTGGTAATTACGGTGCAGTCGACCATCGGCCGTCGCATCCACCGTGTCCGCGTAGGCCCAGCTGGCTAGTCCCCTGCAGTTTCCCCCTTTCCCACTACAGTGGAGCCCTCGCAGATGAATGTAAGGGCGCCTTACGGGACTGGAAGACTGATCGTGCCCCCGAATGTCCAACCGGGTTTGTGCAACGGCGCATACTGCGTGACACGAGCCGCGGCCGTGGAGCGCTGTCAACGCGTCAACCCGGGTATGCGTACAGGGTCTCTCCGTTGACGGCCTACAGGCTGGGACTCGAAGTCAATATCCCCGCAACCTGAATGGGGCACGGTCAGGATGGGGGAATATGGGTGCAATCGAGGCGCCGCCGTGCTCCGCCCTGCCACACCGCCAGGTAGGCAAGCAATGGGAACGAACTGTATACGCCAGTCAGATCGATGAGCGTACCGCGTTCGGTATCCGCGCCCGTTAGGATCGCCCGAGTTGGGGCCAGGGCAATATCCCTTCCCTCTCGACTGGGGAAGGCCAGACAGCGGCCGTGTAAGGCGATTCCCAAAAAAAAGAGGAACGCCCCGGATGTTACCGGAGCGCTCCTCATAATTCGCCGCTATACGGTCGTGAAACCGTTAGCCGGGGTCTTTGTTCACCATCACGAATGGGGCAAACAGAACGGTACCTCTGTCGCCTCGGGCCTCTAACTGGAGCGGGCCGGTGTTGTACCAGGCGAAGGGGTATTCGTCGGGGTTGTCGGGTACGTCCAGAACGTTAAGACCAATGGTGGCGTGTATCGCTCCGGCGCCATTTGCCTGGCCCACTTCCACCGGGAATGTGGATCCTCGGGCCTTCCCGCGATCCCATTCGATTATGGTCGGCAGGTAGGTGCCTGCGGTCGGGATGCGCACTCGAAGAGTGACCATCTCACCTGCAACGAAGCCTGCGCCCAAAACACGGGCCGTCGAATGTCCGCCGGGAACATCCTCCGAATGTCCGCCGGGAACTCCCTCGTCAACGAGTTCAATGAACCCGACAGCGCCGCTAGTCTCGTCCATTATCAACAGCGAGGTGTTCTTGCCGTCAACGCCGTTGGCGCCGTCTGCGCCGGTGAGACCGCGTTCACCTTGCGAACCGGCCACGCCCTGTGAACCCTGGGATCCAACGTTTCCTGGCTCACCGGGTGCTCCGGCAGCTCCGGGTTTACCGGGGTCGCCAGGGGCGCCTGCTTCACCGGGGGCGCCGGGGGCGCCTGACAGTCCTGGCTTTCCAGAAAAGCCCGGCTCTCCAGGGGGTCCTTGCGGTCCGGTACACGCGAGAAGGGCCACTAACAAGGTAGTCGAAATAATCAGGAAAAAGGTAGCGAACCTTTTTTGGAACAGACCATTCATTTGGCCTCGTCCTCCGTATCGTCCATCAGTTCCCCACAGGACTTTAAATGCCCGAGAAATACGCGCTCAGCCTGGTTAGGACCTGAGATAAATTTTGGTTTTGATACAGCGCGCGCTAAGCACCCTTCAAGAGGGGCTACGGCGCCCATCATATTCTTCGCATTTCGGCAATGTCAAGGATAGTTGGCGCGTACTTTGGGCCAGTTCAACACCGTTTGACACATCACCTGAGCGCAGTCTCCAACTTACGCGGACTCTCAAATCCGGTCAACTGCGCTCCCCGAACACCCGTCGGCGCCGCACGCCGACCCGCGAACCGGCTCAGGACAGTTGTCGTGGTATCATTTGAGTTGCGAAATACGAATGAACGCATTGAAGAGTCAGGCTGCGCGGGGCACAGAACCCCCTTTGACGCACCAGTCGTAGATTGATACGGAGAATTCCGAACACCTTGGACCAGTCCACACGCGCCGCCGTTATTGAGGAGAACCGAAACCACCCAACTGACACAGGGTCCCCTGAAGTCCAGATTGCTGTTCTTACCGCCCGAATAAACGAACTGACTGAGCACTTCCGCCGGCACAAGCACGATCAAGCCGGCCGCCGAGGATTGCTCAAACTCGTGGGCAAGCGCCGCCGGCTCCTCAACTACCTGAGCCGGGAAGACGTCAACAGGTACCGCACGCTGATAAGCAGGCTGGGCCTCCGCAGGTAATCAGAACGCTCCGAGATTGGAGCGTTCTTTTTTTATTCAAGTTGCCACGTCCCCACCGGGGGTGTGCGCGAGATTTTTGGAGACAGAAAACAACATGATTTCGAAGTTTGAAATGGAACTCGGCGGGCGCGTGCTCGAACTGGAAACGGGCAGGATTGCCGGATTGGCGGGTGGCGCCGTCACCGCCCGTTACGGAGGCACCTTCCTACTGGTCACCGCCACGGCAAGCAAGAAGCCCCGAACGGGCATCGACTTCCTCCCCCTGACCATCGACGTGGCAGAAAAGGCGTACGCGGCAGGTAAATTGCCAGGCGGCTTTTTCAAGAGGGAAGGACGACCCAATACAGAGGCCATACTTAACTGCCGACTGATAGACCGGCCCCTCCGACCCCTGTTCCCCAAGAACTACCACAACGAGGTGCAGATCATCGTTTCGGTCATGTCGTCTGACATGGTCCACCCGTATTCACCGATCGCCATCATCGGCGCCGCCGCCGCGCTGGCCATTTCGGACGTACCGTTCAACGATCCCATCGGCGCATGCGTAATCGGCCTGCTGGACGGGGAACTGGTCGTCAATCCAACCTACCAGGACCTTGAAAAGAGCCAGCTCGACCTGACGGTTGCCGGTACCGGCGACGCCATCATGATGGTCGAGGCCGGCGCCAACTTTGTGTCCGAGTCCGTGCTTCTGGACGCCCTGCAACTTGCCCAGGAAGTCAACGGGGCAATCGTCGAACAGATCAGGGAAATGCAGGCGAAGGTCGGCAAGACCAAACTGCCGGCGCCAGAGCCCACACCAGAGCTGCAGGCGGCGCAAACTGCCGTGCGCGAGCGCGTGGGAGAGCGCATTAAAGAGGCGATGGCCGGGTCCGAAGACAAGGCGAGCCGACAGGCAGCCGTCGACGCTGTGATGGACGAGGCTCTTGAAGCTCTGTCCGGTGACCATGACTCGGGCCACGTACAGACCAGTCTGTGGGACCTTGAGAAAGAGGCCGTGCGCGAGGCCGTTCTCAGTGAAGGGCGTCGCCCCGACGGCCGCACGCCGGAAGAGATCCGGCCGTTGGCTTCAGAGGTGGGATATCTCCCCCGCGTGCACGGATCCGCCATTTTTGCGCGGGGCGAAACGCAGGTTGTCAGCGCCGTAACCCTCGCATCGCTCGGCGAACGCCAGCGCATCGACTCGCTGAGTCCCGAAACGGAAAGCTATTTCATACACCATTACAATTTCCCACCCTTCTCGACGGGAGAGACCGGACGGTTCGGGTTTACAGGTAGGCGTGAAGTCGGTCACGGCGCGCTTGCCGGACGAGCGCTCGCGCCGGTACTTCCCTCGCAGGACGAATTTCCCTACACCATTAGGGTCGTTTCCGACATCGTCAGTTCCAATGGGTCGACATCCATGGCCAGCGTGTGCGGCGGAACGCTCTCTCTGATGGACGCCGGCGTGCCGATTACCGCGCCGGTGGCCGGAATCGCCATGGGGCTCATCACTGGTGAAGACGGCAACAATGCTGTCCTGACCGACATACAGGGCGCCGAAGACCACACCGGTGACATGGACTTCAAGGTCGCTGGCACGGCCGAGGGAGTTACAGCCCTGCAGATGGACATCAAGGTCAAGGGCATCGACTTCAAAATCATGGAGCAGGCTCTCGAACAGGCCCGGACGGCCAGGCTGAAGATCCTCGACCATCTGAACGAAATTATCGACCAGCCCAGGGACGAACTCAGTGAATTTGCGCCGAGGATGGTGACATTCAAGGTACCGACGGACAAAATCGGCGCCGTCATCGGCCCCGGCGGTAGCGTGATTCGCGGCATGATCGAAGAGTTCGGCGTGACGATCGATGTCTCGGACGACGGTACCGTCGTGATCGGGTCGCCCGACCAGCCAAACGCTGACAAGGCGAAGGCGCAGATCGACCTCCTCACGCGCGAAGTTGAAGTCGGCGCTACCTACAAGGGCAAGGCCGTACGTCTTATGCCGTTCGGGGTGTTCGTGCAGATTCTTCCCGGCAAAGACGGTCTGGTTCACATAAGCGAACTTTCCGATCACCGTGTCCCGGATGTGGAATCGGTAGTGAAGATCGGCGATGAGCTCGACGTGATGGTCATAAACATCGACCACATGGGAAGGGTCGATCTTTCCGCACGGGCGGTCATTGAGCAGGCCAAAGGCATCGAACCCCAGTTCGGGAGCCCACGCGATCGACGCGGCGGGTCCGACCGGAACGGCGGCGGACGCGGCGGCGACTTCCGGGGCGACAGACGAAGCGGCGGCGGACGCGAACGCAGAGACGGCGACGGCGGCGGTCGCGAACGACGTGACGGTGGCGGTGATTTCAGGCGCGACAGACGAGGTGGCGGCGACGACTTCAGGCGGGAACGACGCGGTGAAGGCGGCGGCGACTTCAGGCGGGAACGACGCGGTGAAGGCGGCGGTGACTTCCGGCGCGAACGACGCGGCGAAGGCGGCGGTGACTTCAGGCGGGAACGACGCGGCGAAGGCGGCGGCGACTTCAGGCGCGAAAGACGCGGCGAAGGCGGCGGTGACTTCAGGCGGGAACGACGCGGCGAAGGCGGCGGCGACTTCAGGCGCGAAAGACGCGGCGGCGACGGTGACTTCCGACCGCAGGGAGACTCACATCCCCGACGTCGAGTTGGCGGCAGCGGTGGCGGTTACCCACGACGTGACAGGTCCTCCGACGACCGCTAAGCGATACCATGCTCCCGCCGGATACATTCACAAGTGTTCGGCGAGAGGACAATACAGTGGCGGATATTAAAGTAGCCGTAAATGGCATCATGGGCCGTATGGGGTCCACCGTCCTGGCCGCGGTTGCCGGAGAGCCTGGCATGTCTCCGGTGGGCGGCGCGGACCTGCTCGCCAGCGCCGGAACTTCAGTTCCTTTGCCTGGTGGCTCCGGCTCGGTCCCAGCGACCAACAACCTGGGAGACCTTCTCGACTCCGTTGAAGCCGACGTGGTGGTCGACTTCACCAATGGTGAGGCGGCGGCCGAGGCCATTCGCATTGCAATCGAAAAAGGCGTGCGCGTCGTCTCGGGTTCGACGGGCCTGTCGGCCGAAGATATAGAACACGCCCGGGCGCTTTCCGAGGAGCGGGGCGTCGGCGTTATTTCTGCGTCGAACTTCGCTCTCGGAGCAGTCCTCCTCGGTCATTTGGCAGGCATCGCGTCTCAATATTTCGAGTATGCCGACCTAATCGAAAGCCATCACGAAGCCAAGGTTGACGCCCCATCCGGTACCGCGCTGTCTATTGCGGATTCGATGGCGCGGGGGAAGGGCGGCCCGTTTACCTCATCCAACACGCAGAAGGAGACGTTGGCCGGTGTGAGAGGCGGCATGTACAGCGGCATCAACGTCCACAGCGCACGCATGCAGGGTCGAGTAGCTCGCCACGAGGTTGTGTTCGGAGCGCAGGGTCAGACCCTGACCCTGATTCACGATTCGATCGACCGCGGCTCCTTCATGCCCGGAGTGACTACGGCCATCAGGCATGTCATGACTTTGGACAGCATGGTCGTCGGGTTGGACAAAGTTCTGGGCCTGACCGACTAACACCGGTCCTCGCGTCGCATATTTGCCACCCGGTCCCTTCCACGTGTGGATTATCCTTAGTTCATACTCCTCTTCAATGACGCGCCAAATTCGTGGACGAAGAACCAATGGACTCAAGTGATCTGACAATAGCCATCGTGGGCGCCACAGGCGCGGTCGGACAAGTAGCCCTCCAGTTACTTGAAGAACGCTCGCATCCCGCGGAGCGGCTCGTGGTCATGGCATCCGAACGGTCGGCGGGTAAGCGGCTGCCCTATGCCGGCGGTGAATTGACCGTCATCGAAGCCTCGCCACTGGCCTTCGAAGGTGTCGACGCGGCATTCATATCTGCATCGGCTGAGGTGAGCCGAAGACTAGCCCCGGAGGCGGTGAAGCGAGGCGCCATTGTGATCGACGACGGCAGCGCCTTTCGCATGGAACCGTGGGTCCCTCTCGTGGTTCCTGAGGTGAACGGCGAGGACGTTGAATGGCACCGGGGGATAATTTCCATCCCGAATTGCACGACCACGCCGTTGGTCATGGCGCTCAAGGCGCTCGATAGCGTCGCCGCCATTGAGCGCGTGACCGTGGCCACTTACCAGTCCGTCTCAGGTACTGGAGCGGCGGCGCAGGCCGAACTGACCGGCCAGTCCAGGGCCATGCTGGACGGACAATCGTTTGAGCGAGAGGTGTATCCGCACCGCATCGCGTTCAACGTATTGCCCCAGGTCGACGACTTCCTCGATGACGGCTACACCGTGGAAGAGCAAAAGATGGTCAACGAGTCGCGCAAGATCCTGCACATGCCGGATCTGCCTATGTCTTCTACTTGCGTGCGGGTTCCCGTGCAGGTTTCGCACAGCGAAGCTGCGCATGTCGAGTTCGACAGGCCGCTTTCCGCCAATGAGGCGCGTGAGGTCATGCAGGGCTTTCCCGGCTTGGAGGTCGTAGACGACCCCCGCGGTAGCGTCTACCCTATGCCCCATCACGCGGAAGGCCGCGACGAGGTTTTCGTTGGACGAATCAGGGAAGATGCGTCGCACGCAAGGGGCATCGCCCTTTGGCTCGCGTGCGACAACTTGCGCAAGGGCGCGGCGTTGAACGCTCTGCAAATACTGGACGAGGTGATAAGACGGGACTGCCTGAACCCGGCGGCTCTGGCCACCGCAGGCGCGCATGAGGGGAATGATCGTAATGGCTGATCCAGGCCGGTTGCTAACAGCAATGGTGACTCCGTTTACCGAGGACGGAGAGGTTAACTATTCCGGGGCGCGGGCCCTGGCCAAGGGACTGCTCGCTTCCGGAAGCGACGGACTCGTGATCGGTGGGACCACCGGTGAAGCGCCATCGATGAACGACGAGGAGCGATTGCGACTGTTCGCCGAGGTGAAAGAAGAGATCGGAGAACGGGGCTCGGTAATCGCCGGGACCACGGACAACAACACCCGCAACTCAATCGAACTGTCGAAAGAGGCAGAGCAGGTCGGCGTTGACGCGCTCCTGTTAACCGTCCCCGCATATAACAAGCCGCCGCAGGAAGGACTGTTCCGACACTTCAAGGCCATCGCCGAGAGCGTAACCATCCCCGGGATCCTGTACAACGTTCCGAGTCGCACGTCCCTGAACATGGAAGCCTCCACCACCCTGAGGCTCGCGGAAATCGACAACATCATCGGCGTCAAGGAAGCTTCCAGCATGCCTGACCAGATCGCTTACGTGATCGACGGCTCGCCGGACGGTTTCCAGGTGTGGAGCGGCAATGACAACGAGACGTTTTCGATCATGTGTACCGGCGGGTATGGCGTGGTTAGCGTCGCCTCCAACATCATGGGGCTACAAATAAAGCGCTTGATGGGCCTTATTCTCGAAGGCGAGATCGAAAGCGCCGCGAAGGAGCATCGCAGGATGCTGCCGATATTCAACGCACTTTTTTGGATCACCAACCCGATACCGGTCAAGTACGCCGTGAACCGCGCTGGATTCGACGCTGGCATGCCACGACTCCCAATGACCGAGCCGGACGACGATTTCAGGTCACGCTTCGACCCGGTGATGGACCTCTACGAAGTAGATCTCCCGGTCAGCAACACCT
This sequence comes from Dehalococcoidia bacterium, assembly GCA_965219065.1. Classification (GTDB taxonomy): domain Bacteria; phylum Chloroflexota; class Dehalococcoidia; order Lucifugimonadales; family Lucifugimonadaceae. Next base: position 3,196,830 of record OZ244715.1, on the reverse strand, counting down.
AACTCGGGCGATACGGCCGAACCCGGCCTGCCGGACGATGCGTAGGCGTCGCCGCGGTCAATCTGCTGGTCGCGGCGTCGCGCGCAACCGGTCCTGCCCTGACGTTAGGCCGTCGCGCCGTCGAAAAACGGGCGGAGCATAATTGCTTCCTCCCGCCTCGGGCCGGTAGAAATGATGCTCGCCGGAATACCGAGAAGCTCCTCCAGCCTGCGAACGAACACCCACGCTCCCTCCGGCAGGTCGGCGGCATCTGTAAGGCCGCTTGTCGAACCGCTCCAACCGGGAACCTCTTCGTATATCGGCCTGCACTTGTCGAGCAACACTGCGTCCACTGGAAACCGGTCCAGTTCCTTGCCGTACAGTTCGTACGCCACGCAGACTTTTATGGATTCGAAGCCGTCGAGAATGTCGAGCCGCGTGATGATCATCGAGTCGAACCCGTTGACCCTCACCGAGTAACGACCGGCCACGGCGTCGAACCAGCCGCAACGTCTCGGTCGGCCTGTAGTCGCGCCGAACTCTCCGGCCTTTTCACGAATCTCCTCACCTGTCGCGTCGTTTAGTTCGGTGGGAAAAGGCCCGCTGCCGACGCGGGTGCAGTACGCCTTGAAGACGCCTGCGACGCCGCCAAAGCTGCGTGGGCCGACGCCGGTCCCCGTCAGCGTGCCGCCTACGGTCGGGTTGGACGACGTCACGTATGGGTAGGTACCGTGGTCGAGGTCCAAGAGAGCCCCTTGTGCGCCTTCCATGATGACGTTTTGGCCGTCCGTCAGTGCGTCTCCGATGATGTCCTCTGTCCGGCACACATAGGGCGCAAGGGCGGACGCCCATCGCTTCGTCTTTTCGTACACCTCTTCCAGGTCGATGGGTTCACCACCGTAGATTTTTGTAATGATCTCGCTCTTGTGGGCGACGATGTCCGGCAACCGCAGGAGCAGGTCCTCCGGGTCCAACAACTCACCCATCCGTAGCCCCGCCCGGCCCACCTTGTCCACGTAGGCCGGTCCCACGCCCCTGCCGGTAGTGCCGATAGCGCTTTCGCCCCGCCGTTTTTCTTCCAACTGGTCCAGTGTGACGTGGTACGGCATTATCACGTGGGCGCGGTCACTGATCCCCAGATTGCCGGGCAGGCCGGCGCCGCGCGCCATCTCGATCTCTTCGATCAGGACGTCAGGATCGACAACCACCCCGTTGCCTATCACGTTCATGGTATGCGGCCAGCAGATGCCGGATGGGACGAGGTGAAACTTGAACGTGCCGAACTGGTTGATCACGGTGTGGCCGGCGTTGTTGCCACCCGAGTACCGTGCGACGACCGACGCGCCCTCGGCCAGGAAGTCAATGATCTTCCCTTTTCCTTCGTCGCCCCATTGGGCGCCTATGATTGCGTATGCTGGCATGGGATCGGTAAACGGCGCGCGTTTCCGCCCGGGCGGCGAGGCGACCGGGCGGTATGAATAACTATTCCAAGGCCGGGATTATATCAGCGCGCTCCTTCGAACCATGGCCATATCGGCGTTCGATTTCTCCGAGCCAACCAGCCTGGGTTCACCGGGGCGTGACGGGCGCCGTGACGCCGCCCCCTGGGCGACTGTGCTCCGCCTGCAAAGGTCTCGTCAGCGAGGAGAATGGGCGGCCCAAGGGCGTTAGGAGTCGGATGCGCCTTCATTCGGGCGAGGTTCACGGGCGCGCGGGCGCGAAACTGGCCTCAAAAGCGGCCGTTCGTTCTTGACCAGCCTTAGCGTAGCGTTTAGTATTTCTAGTCTGCCTTGCTTTTGTGGGGCATGTTGCGTGGGGCAGATCCTGCCTTGCGCCACTCAGCACCTTAACAACTGAAGATAGATTCCGCATTTTCCGAGTCTATGTAGTTGGTTCCTTAATGTGGGCCAAGCTACTAAGGGCGCATGGGGGATGCCTTGGCGCTAAGAGCCGATGAAGGGCGTGGCAAGTCTGCGATAAGCCTCGGTTAGCTGGCTAGCGAGCTGAGCCGGGGATTCCCGAATGGGGAAACCCACCCGCCTTATGGCGGGGACGCGTGCTGTGAGGCACGCGAGGTAAGCGGGGGAACTGAAACATCTAATTACCCCGAGGAGTAGAAATCAACCGAGATTCCCTTAGTAGTGGCGAACGAAAGGGGAATAGCCCAAACCGCCGGAGCCTAACGGCTGGGGCCTGAGCCCCGGTGGTGTTGTAGGGCGCAGTTGGAAGGTCCCCAGATCTTCCAGGGAGTAAGAAATCACGAATCTAGCCGAACAGTCCTGGAAAGGCTGGCCGCAGAGGGTGACAGCCCCTTAGGCGAAAGGCTCGTGACTCCCGTCTGTGTTCCTGAGTACCACGGGACACGTGAAATCCTGTGGGAAGCTGGGGGGACCACCCTCCAAGGCTAAATACTCTTGGCGACCGATAGTGTACTAGTACCGTGAGGGAAAGGTGAAAAGCACCCCGAGAGGGGGGTGAAAGAGAACTGAAACCATGTGCCTACAAACCGCAGGAGTGCGTTCAATGCGTATGACTGCGTGCCTATTGAAGAATGAGCCGACGAGTTACTTTGCGTAGCAAGGTTAAGGCGTTTTGCGCTGGAGCCGAAGCGAAAGCGAGTCTGAACAGGGCGAGCAAGTTGCGCGGAGTAGACCCGAAACCGTGTGAGCTACCCATGGCCAGGCTGAAGTCCCTGTAACAGGGGATGAAGGGCCGAACCCGTTGAAGTTACAAATTCATGGGATGAGCTGTGGGTAGGGGTAAAATGCCAAACGAACACGGAGATAGCTGGTTCTCCCCGAAATGCATTTAGGTGCAGCCTCGGGAGTTACTTTACGGAGGTAGAGCACTGGATGGGTAAGGGGGCGTGAGCTTACCAACCCCAACCAAACTCCGAATACCGTAAAGGGCATCCCGGGAGTGAGACAGTGAAGGATAAGCTCCATTGTCGAAAGGGAAACAGCCCAGATCGCCGTCTAAGGTCCCAAAGTACATGCTAAGTGTGAAAGGGAGTGGGGTTGCAGAGACAGCCAGGAGGTTGGCTTAGAAGCAGCCACCCTTGAAAGAGTGCGTAATAGCTCACTGGTCAAGGAACCCCGCACCGAAAATAAACGGGGCTAAAGCATGTCACCGAAGCCGCGATTCCGGACCGTTTTACGGTCTGGGAGGTAGGGGAGCGTTCCCAGGGCGTAGAAGTCGGACTGTAAGGTCCGGTGGAGCGCTGGGAAGTGAGAATGTCGGCATAAGTAGCGTCAATTCTGGTGAGAATCCAGAACGCCGAAAGTCTAAGGTTTCCTACGCTACGCTGATCGACGTAGGGTTAGGCGGGCCTAAGGCGTAGCCGAAAGGCGAAGCCGATGGACAGCTGGTTAAGATTCCAGCCCCGCACTGGCACCCGCTTGAGATGGCGGGGGGACGCGGATTGGTAAGCACCGCATGCCTATTGGATATGGCGTGTGACTGCCCGTATGTGAGCTCCGGTGGTTAAAATAACCGGGGCGTCTGAGCCGAGGGGCGGGCGGACCTTGTGGTACTCCACAGGGAACGGTGCTGATCCCTAGCCGCCAAGAAAAGCCTCGTCATCGAGGAGCCAGAGCGTCCGTACCGTAAACCGACACTGGTAGACAGGGGTAAGCGCCCCAAGGCGTTCGAGAGAACCGTCGTTAAGGAACTCGGCAAATTAACCCCGTAACTTAGGGAGAAGGGGTGCCTCAAGGGTATTAAAGCTACGCGCCCAAAGCCCTTGAGGCCGCAGATAACAGGCTCAAGCGACTGTTTACCAAAAACACAGGTCCGTGCTAAAGCGAAAGCTGATGTATACGGGCTGACGCCTGCCCAGTGCCGGTAGGTTAAGGGGAGGGGTGCAAGCTCCGAACCGAAGCCCCGGTGAACGGCGGCCGTAACTATAACGGTCCTAAGGTAGCGAAGTCCCTTGTCGGGTAAGTTCCGACCCGCACGAATGGCGTCACGACTTGAGCACTGTCTCAACGACGGACTCGGTGAAATTGCAGGACCCGTGAAGATGCGGGTTACCCGCGGCAGGACAAAAAGACCCCGTGGAGCTTTACTGCAACTTGGCATTGGTTCGAAATTAAAACTGTGTAGGATAGGCGGGAGACGTTGAAGCCTGGGCGCCAGCCTGGGCGGAGTCGCCCTTGAAATACCGCCCTTTCTTAGTTTTTGATCTAACCCCGGCGCAACCGGGGAACAGTGTCTGGTGGGCAGTTTGACTGGGGCGGTCGCCTCCCAAAGAGTAACGGAGGCGCCCAAAGGTCACCTCAGGCTGGATGGAAATCAGCTGTAGAGTGCATTGGCATAAGGTGGCTTGACTGCGAGACCTACAAGTCGAGCAGGGACGAAAGTCGGGCAAAGTGATCCCACGGTACCGAGTGGAAGGGCCGTGGCTTAACGGATAAAAGCTACCCCGGGGATAACAGGCTTATCTCGCCCAAGAGTTCACATCGACGGCGAGGTTTGGCACCTCGATGTCGGCTCGTCGCATCCTGGGGCTGAAGGCGGTCCCAAGGGTCGGGCTGTCCGCCCGTTAAAGCGGCACGCGAGCTGGGTTCAGAGCGTCGTGAGACAGCTCGGTCTCTATCCGCCGTGGGCGTAGGACACTTGAGGAGATCTGCTCCTAGTACGAGAGGACCGGAGTGGACTGATCAATGGTGTGCCGGTTGTGGCGCCAGCCGCACTGCCGGGTAGCTACATCGGGAAGGGATAAGCGCTGAAAGCATCTAAGCGCGAAGCCCACTCCAAGATGAAGTGTCCCATCCACCTTCGGGTGGAGTAAGGCCTCCGGGAGACTACCGGTTAGATAGGCCGCAGGTGTAAGGGCGGTAACGCCCTGAGCTAAGCGGTACTAATCGGCCGAGGGCTTGGCCCATATTGAGGAACCACTACGTGGACTCGGAAATTGCGGAATCGAAACGTGTCGTCCAAAGCAACCTATGCGTTGGCGCAGTCCCACTCGGGTAACCAGCCCCTGGCGGGAGGCAGCCGCCAGGTTGCCAGGACTTCACACACTTTGCGGGGTGGAGCAGTGGCAGCTCGTCGGGCTCATAACCCGAAGGTCGTAGGTTCGAATCCTACCCCCGCGACCACACAGACCATGCCGCCTCGGGCCGGTCGTTAAGTACCGGCGCCAAGGCGGGTTTATATAGCGGTCCCTTGGTGGTTGGAGCATGGCGGAACCACCCGTTCCCATCCCGAACACGGAAGTGAAACGCCATAGCGCTGACGATACTGCACTTGTGAGGGTGTGGGAAAATAGGTCACTGCCAGGGGGCTAATTTAACGAAGAGGCCGGAATAATCCGGCCTCTTTTTTTGTTGGGCCTGGCAGGCTGGTACAACGTGCTGTGCTAACCTGCCGACACCTTCGCCTGCCGTCGCTACCGACCACCTTCAACACTCAAATGGATGCGGCCTACAGGCCGGGCGATCCACGGCACCTTGGACATGACACGTTACCTGCTAAAAAAATTTGCGTTTTCCGTGGCCATCTTGCTGGTGATGATCACGCTCGTATTCATCGCGATGAAGACGTCCGGTGATCCCCGATTCGCGGTGTTCGCGAACGGTCACTCGATATCGCCGGAAGGATGGGATTGGGCAGTGAAGCTGGGCCTCGACCGTCCAATATTGATTCAATATGCATCTTGGATTTTGGGTGCAGTGAAAGGAGACTACGGCGATTCGATTACCGATTTCACGCCCGCATCCGAAATAGCCGCGACCCGCTTGCCAGGAACGTTGAAACTCCTCCTAGGCGGCCTAGCCGCGTCAATCGCATTCACGGCATTGACTATGTCGCTCTTCTTGAATCGTCGCCCGCTAAAACTCGATTACGTGGGAAAGTCGCTACAAAAGATTGGCTCAACCGTTCCCAGCTTTTTGCTAGGAATCTTCGTCTTGCTGGTATTTGCTGAATGGACCGGATGGACTTCCGCGATTGAACAACAGGGTTGGGACGATCGACTGATACTCGCGTCCGTAACACTAGGCATATTCATGGCCTATGGCATGACTCGATTATTGATACCTGCTGTGATGCATGCCAAGACCGAGCAATGCACGGTTTCTTCGGGCGAATCCCGCCAAACCGAGACCGCCTCATTTTGGGCCCGAGTTGGCAAATTCGCACTGTCGAGACTGCTTTCTTCCTCACCGGTCTGGCTGCAGAACATATTGACCGCCACAATTATCCTTGAAATCGTATTCTGGCTGCCGGGGTTGTCGGGATTGGCTTTCCAAGCAGCGGACTACTACTACTACCCAGATATCTGGGTGGTTTTCGCCGCGATTACGTGGCTAACTGCCGCCTACGCGGCGGTGTTGTTCGCGTCCGAAGTCGTACGGGCGTTTATCGATCCTAGAATCCGACGTTCCGCTGTTTCGGAGGCCCCCGCTTAGAGGCGATCGGCCATCGGCAGCCTCGGCTGGCCAAATCCCCCTTCTCCCCGTTGTTCACTATTGCCTCAATCCACTATCATCGGGGCGCAGACGCGCTGTCTCGCTTAGCGGGTCGCGCGCACGTTGTTCAGCCAAGCAGACCATAGCGGGCGCGTGGGTTACCGTGGTGGCCCCCGGCGATGGCCGCTACTAGCATGGTCACGGGCGGAACCCTCGAGACCGGGCCGTCCACATATTTTCGGTACGAATCACAGGTAGTTCACATGACTGACAACATCCGCGTCCTCCACTATTTGAACCAGTTTTTCGGGGGCATCGGCGGCGAAGAGCACGCCAACGTGCCTCCTGAAGTACAAGACGGCCCCATCGGGCCGGGGCGACTGCTGCAATCGATGCTTCAGTCCTCAGGCGGCGGGTCCGTAGTCGCCACCATCGTGTGCGGCGATAACTACATCGTCGAAAACGAACAGGACGCCATCGAGGCAATCGGGGCCTTTTTCGACCGCTACAAGCCTGACCTCGTCGTGGCCGGTCCCGCGTTTGACGCAGGCCGCTACGGACTGGGCTGCGCACTCGTGTGCATTGAAGCGTTTGCCAGGGGCATTCCGTCCATCACAGGCATGCACCCCGAAAACACCGGCGTGCTGACCCATCGGCTACAGATCACCGCCGTCCCCACAGGTGCGGAGGCGTCAGGCATGCAGCCCGCAATTCGCGACATGGCGAGTCTGGGCATTCGTTTGGCTGCCGGGGAAGAACTCGGCCCCGCCATGGAAGAGGGCTACATACCCCGTGGCTACCGCAATGAAACGATGCACGAGCGAAACGGGGCCGACCGCGCTTTCGACATGATGATGGCCAGGGTTAACGGCGAGGACTACCTGTCAGAGGTACTCGTACCCGGCTACGAGACCGTCTCGCCTGCTGCACCGATCAAGAATATGTCCCGCGCCAACATCGCGTTGGTCACCAGCGGCGGACTCGTACCAAAGGGGAACCCCGACAACCAGGTCGGCGGCCGCGCCCGAGACTTTTTCAGCTATTCGATCGACGGCCTCGACCGTCTGAGCACCGACGACTGGGAATCCGTGCACATGGGGTTCAGCACCGTGCACTTGAACACCATTGATCCCAGCTACGTGCTCCCCCTTCCAGTCGTACGAGACATTGAAGAGGAAGGAATGATCGCAAGCGTCTACCCGAACTTCCTTTCTACTACAGGCAATGGGACCCCCGTCACGACGGCGCGGCGCATGGGCGCAGAGATCGGCCTGGAACTAAGGCAGGCAGGGATCGACGGCGTGCTCCTTGTGGCCACCTGAGGGAGTTGTAATCGTTGCGGCGCAACGATGGCAAAAGAGATCGAACGAGAGGGCATTCCGGTAGCTGTAATGACAGCCCTGCCTGTAATACCGCTCTCCGTCGGCGCATCCCGCGTGGTCACGGGCGTGCGCGTGGAGCATGTCTGCGGCGATCCGAGATTGACGCCGGAATTGGACCGGCGCCTGGGTCGGCGCATCGTCGAGACTGCCCTCGAGGCCCTGCAGACCGAGGTAGACCAGCCGACTCGTTTCGTCCCGCCCGATGACGAAGTAGTCGCCGAGGTCCCAGCCCGTGCGGTATGAACGCGCCTCGTTTCCGGTAAACGGTCTGGCTCTCGGAGGGCGCACGGAACTGCGGGACGGCGTCCTTCAAGTCGATCGCGAAGAACTCGAATCCCTGGCGCTCGAAGACCAGGACATCGAACGGGCGAGCGTCCACCTGGCATCGCCAGGGGACCCAGTCCGCATCGTCAACTGGCGGGACATCGTCGAACCGGCGATCAAGGTTGACGGCCCCGGAACTGCTTACCCTGCCGTATTCGGCAGGTCCGCGGATCAGGTCGGCGAGGGCCGAACCAACAGGTTGGCCGGCGCCGCGGTGGTTCAGTGCGCCGATCCGTCCGGCCTGACGACCGAGGAGCGTACGTGGCCGCCGCTTCGCGCCCCCGGCTCGTTTATCGACATGGCTGGACCCGGCGGCAACAGGCCCTACGGATCGCTCCATAACGTTTGCGTCGAGATGGAGACCCGCGACGGGCTGACCGGCGATGATTGGCATTCGGCTCTCGGCCGGGCCACGCTTAAGATAGCCGACCGCCTTGCCGAGACCACCCTCGACGCGCAACCCGCCGATGTGGAGACGTTCGATACTTCGCCCGCCGCCGGCAAAGACGGCGTGGTTAGTATTTTCAACCTGGCTTCCGACGAATGGTTCTGCGGCGCGCGATCCGTCCTCGGGACCTCCATCTACGGCCAGACCCGGCTATCGGCGCCGTGGCTCCTCAGTCCCACCGAACTTTTCGACGGCGCTGTTTATCACTCCGGCCATTCCGGCAGCACCTGGGCAATGACCAACAATCCGGTGGCTCTAAAGATGGCGCGCGAACACGGGGTGAATTGCAACTACATCGGGGTGATAGTCCAGCGTACCAACTGGACTTTGCAGACCGAAAAGGACCTGATGGCCGACCGTCTCGCCCACCTGGCAAAGAGCCTCGGGGCAAAGGGTGCGGTGCTGACCACGGACATCCGCGGCCAACGTTTTGTCGAAACCATATTGGGCGTACGCGCGTGTGAGCGCGCGGGAATTCCTACTGTCCTCCTCACTCAAGAAGAGGACAATGAAGACGGGACGGCCCCTCCCCTGCTGATGTCGGCGCCCGAGGTGGTCTCGGTTGTGAGCACCGGCACGGGCGGCCAGGAAGAACCGTTCCCGGCAGTCGACAAGGTCATCGGAACATTCGACGACGGCAGCGACTGGGAAAAGGCACAGCCCCCAATCCACGGTCAGTACGGTCAGGCTTACTACAACGACCTGTACGGATTCGGGAATCAGGGGCGCATCGACTACTGATATTTTGGTTACACTAACGGCGCGCATTCATCACCCAGGAGGTATTTACTTGTTATTGATCAAAAGAAGCGCAGGCTTTTTGGCCCTCGTGGTCGCGGGACTGGTCGCGTTTGCGATTGCCTGCGGCGGCGAAACGGTTGAACCGGGCGCGCCTCAGCAGCCCGAGGATCCCGTGCCCGCGGCCACTGCAATGTCGGCCGAACCAGCAATGCCAGCCGCCACGGCGATGCCGGCCGAAGCCGCCATGCCGGCGGCCACCGCAATGCCGGCAGCTACCGCCATGCCCAGCAAGCCGGAAGACGGCATGATGGGGCCGAAGGGCGGCGGCGAACTGGTGGTGGGCATGACCAAGGTCGACCCGCCGATATTCCTGCCTTCGGAGTCAGCGTTCTCGTCAGCAGTGTTCAATGCCTCTTCAGGCGTGTTCGAGAGCCTGCTCAGGTTCACGTACGCAGAGCCTCCTGAACTGGGAGACGAGAGTTCCCAGGGAATCGCTACGGCATGGGTGTACGACATTCCGAGCCAGACCATCACGTTCACTATCCGTGACGGCGTGATGTTTCATGGCGACTGGGGTGAACTTACGGCGGAAGACGTGGCGTTCAGCTTCAACGACGCGATTGCGGAGGACAGCAATTTCGGCCGCGCAGGTGAACTCAAGCGGTACATGGACCGGTGGGAAGTCATAGACAAGAACACCGTCGTGCTTCATATAAAGGACGTGATCGATCCCAACTGGTGGCAGGCCCAGGCCCAGACCAACGGCAACCATGTGCCCCTGGTGAGTAAGAAGTTCTTCGACGACAACGGGCGGGATGCCTCGGTCACATCGATGATCGCCAGCGGCCCGTTCCAGGTCCGCTCCTGGGCGGGCGGAGAAGAGTTGGTCGCCGACGCGGTCAAAGACCATTGGCGCGGCGGTCCGATTATCGACACGGTTCGTTACGTAGAGCTGCCCGAAGAGTCGACGCAACGCGCGGCGTTTGAGACCGGCGAAGTCCACATCATCCGGCCATCGCTGAAGTTCATCAAACCGACACTCGAAGCTGTGCCCGGCTCATACACCGTGCAGACAGACAGAGGAACCGGCCAGTCGATCATATTCAGCGGCAACTACTACGCCCGCGTGTGGCCCGACGCCGGTGAAAGCATCTGGCCCAGGGACGGATTCAAGCCGGACGCGGATCATCCCTGGGTCGGCAACCCGGAAAATCCCGCACACTACGAGAACGCCCGCAATGTCCGCTGGGCGCTCGCAATGGCTATCGACCGCGACCTCGTAAATGACGTAGCGCTCGACGGCCTTGGATTTCCGACTTACACGAACTCTGGATTCCTGCCCGGAGACCCCGGCTGGCAAGACGATTGGTTCATCCCCTACGACACCGCCCGAGCAAAAGAGTTGCTGGCCGGCGCCGGGGTTCCGGACTGCTTCCCCATGGTCTTGCAGATAGCCCCCGACCTACCCTCCCTGATCACCCCGGACGTGGGCAACGTCGTGGCGCAGATGTGGACCGAGCTCGGCTGCGACATCGAGATTTCGAACGTCGCGTACTCCGCCAATCGACCCCGGCTTGTGGACCGGTCCATGGATAACCCGTGGCTGATGCAGTCGGAGTCGTACGGCTTCCTCTACGCGTCGAAGTTCCACTCGATGGTGCCGTCAGCAGGATTCAACTACGGCATCGAGTTGCCCAACGACGTTGCGCAGCCGTGGTACGACAACCGGGAGATAATCAGCGAAAGCCAGTTGATCCAGAACAACGCAGAGGTTCAGGCCTGGGTCTCCCACGCACGCCTCGTGGCGCCGATAGTCCAACGTGTCCTGTTCTGGACAGTACGGCCCGAAGTGGTCGACTGGAATCCGCACTTCGGCGGATTCAACTCACCCGAAACTGTGGAGCTGCAACAGTAGTTGCGACCGCACGCCCCGGCCGACGCGCTTGACGGCGCGTCGGCCGGGGCGCAGTTGCCCGGGGGTAGTGTCCGGGCAAGGTTTGACCGGGCTATGGTCACTGGCCGGGGTTGCCAAGGCGCCAGAATGACGACGCCTGCGCCAATTCCCGCCAGTCCTCGGGTAGCCAGTATTCTTATGATTCAACCAGCCGCTCAAGGAATACAGCGTCATTGAGGAAATTCGTAGTCAGGCGGTCCATTTACATGGTGGTCGTGGTGTTCGCTGCGACTGCTCTTGTCTTCGGGCTGTCCCGCGTTAACGGCGATCCTCGACTAGTACTTCTGGACGAGTACACCAGCAAGGAACAGTGGGACGCATGGGGAGTGAAGCTCGGCCTCGACAAGCCGCTGATCGTCCAGTACGGGATATGGGTCGGTAACGCCGCCCGCGGGGATTTCGGGCAGTCCCTGGGGCATCGGACAAATTCACTGGACGTAATCATTACCCGCATCCCCGGCACCCTGCAGCTCACCGCCGGCGCGTTCGTCTTTGCGTTCATCGTCGGCGTGCCATTGGGCGTCTTCTCGGCAGTGCGCCGCGGCTCGGCTTTTGACTATATTGGCCGCTCATTTGCGCTCTTCGGCCAGGCGCTGCCGCCTTTCTGGCTCGGGATCATGCTGATCCTGATTTTCGCGGTTGAACTCGGCTGGCTGCCATCGTTCGGCCGCGGAGGCATCAAACACTACATCCTTCCGTCTATCACCCTGGGCTGGCTGGCTGCGTCCGGATTCCTGAGGTTAATGAGGTCCTCGATGCTGGAGGTACTCGATTCGGAGTTTGTGAAGTTCGCTCGCTCGAAGGGTGTCAACTCGCAACGAATCATCTGGAAACACGCCCTGCGGAACGCCATGCTGGCGCCCCTGACCTACGCCGGACTGCTCTTGGCCGGGTTGATCACAGGCACCGTTGTCACCGAAACAGTGTTCGCCTGGCCGGGACTCGGCAGGCTGGCGGTACAGTCCGTGTTTGCCAACGACTTCCCGGTAATGACAGGCGTTGTGATGTTGTTCACGGTGATCTACGTTGGAATGAACTTCGTAGTGGACATTGCGTACGCCTACCTCGACCCGAGAATCAGGTACTACTAATACATGACCACCGTCGAGGAATCCGGTTCGTTTGAAATCGGCGCCCAGCGTCCCGGCATACTTGCCGCTTCATGGCGCTTCATGCGTCGCTGGCCAGTCATTCCCGGGGCGATTTTGGTGATCCTGGTCGTTTGCGCCATATTTGCGCCGCTTCTGACCACGCATAACCAGGAATACGGCGACCTTCGAGCACCAAACACGCCTCCCTCCTGGCTCTCAGGCGGAATCCTGAAGTACCCGCTGGGCACCGATCAGTTGGGCCGCGATATCTTGACCCGCATCATCTACGGAGCTCGCATATCGCTTCAGGTGGCGGGGATCGTTTTGGTGTTTGGCGCCATCGGAGGGGCCGTAGTCGGGCTGGTCTCCGGCTACTTCGCCGGGCAGGTCGACGAGCTCCTGATGCGCGTCGTCGACCTTTCGCTCGCCATTCCCTTCATTCTCGTGGCGCTTACGGTTCTCATCGTGCTCGGGCAGAGCCTCACCGTCATCATTTTGCTGCTAATCATGTTCAGTTGGGGCGGGTTTGCGCGCCAGGTGCGCGCCGAGACGCTATCCCTTCGCACTCTTGACTACATCGCTCTCGCCAAGGTGGCCGGCGCAGGTCCGCTGCTCATCCTCTCCAAGCACATACTGCCAGGCGTGTTCAGCACGATCATCGTGGTTTCTACGTTGCAGGTGGGATCGCTTATATTGACCGAATCGATCCTGAGTTTCCTCGGTGTCGGCATTCCGCCGCCCACGCCGGCCTGGGGACTCATGGTTGCAGACGGGCGAGCCTACCTCGACACGGCATGGTGGATCGCCCTGTTCCCGGGGTTGGCGATCTTCCTGACTGTATTGGCGTTCAACTTTCTCGGAGACTGGTTCAGGGACCGGTTTGATCCTCGCCTGCGGCAACTGGTCAACTGAGCCATTCGGCGCTTGCGACGCCCGTCGAGAATGTGTCCCGCAGGTCGAATCGCTGCCAGATTTCGAATACCGCCAGCCATGTGCGATACACGTGCAATCTTCATCGGCATATAATGGCCCCAACGTATTGGTTTTCACATTAAGAGAAACGTATTGACTTCCAACACAGAAACACCAGCAGACCAGCCGGCAGAACCCAAAGCCGAGGTGGCCGCGCAGGGCGACGAGACAATGGCCGGCCTGCTTGAAGAGTTTGTTCCAGCGAAAGCGCTGCGCCGAGGTGAAATCATCGACGGCAAAGTGATGAGCAGAAGCGGGGAGGGAATCCTCGTAACGATCGGGTACAAGTCCGAGGGGTTTGTGCCGGTCAAGGAAATGCGCTCGGTAGACCCCGAAACACTTGAAAAGATGGGCCCCGGGGACGAGATAATCGTCTACGTGATCAACCCGGAAGGGCCGGACGGCTCTTCCGTTCTCTCCATAGACCGGGCCAGGGGCGAACAGGGCTGGCGAACCCTCGAGAAGGCCATGGACGCCAACGAAACAGTCCACGGGCGGATTGTAGGTTCAAACCGCGGCGGCGCCGTCGTCGAGGCGGAGGGTGTGCAGGGCTTCATTCCCCTATCGCAACTGGTGGGTCCGGCGCGGGAACTGTATGTGCCGGGCGGCGAACCGCCGAAGGAAGGTTTTATCGGCATGGAGGTCGAGTTCAAGATCATCGAACTCAACCGTCGCCGAAACCGGGCGATATTCTCCGAAAGGGCCGCGCTGCAAGCATGGAAGCAGATCCAGAAGATGCGGCTGGTTCAGGAGTTGTCGGAAAACGAGATACGACGCGGACGGGTGGCCGGAATCTCTAACTTTGGCGCATTCGTAGACCTGGGTGGGGCAGACGGCCTCATTCACATTTCAGAGCTTTCCTGGGAACAGGTGAATTCCCCCGAGGACGTGGTACACGTAGGGCAGGAATTGGATGTCTTCGTACTCAAAGTAGACAGGGAGAACCTGAAAATAGCATTGAGTTTGAGGCGCCTGCAGCCGGAACCCTGGGATGAAGTGGGGTCGAAATTCCACGTCGGGCAAGTTGTGAAGGGCAAGGTCACGAAGCTCGCGAACTTTGGCGCATTCGCCCGCATTGACGGGGGGATCGAAGGACTGATACACATCTCCGAACTGAGCCATCAGGTAATCAAACATCCCAGGGATGTTGTTTCCGAGGGCGATGAGTTCGAATTGCGTATCATTCGAATCGAACCCGAACGAAGAAGGTTGGGTCTGTCCCTAAAGCAGGTCCAGTCCCTCGATCCTGTATCCATGTCCTCTTTCGGCCGTGAGGACTCACGCGAAAGTTTCGACGACATTTTTGGAAGTCAAACGTGATCGGACTAGTCGGTCAGGAATAGCTAACACGGCTGCGCAGCCGATTCAAGAAGGCAGATTATGCCCAGCAGGTTCGAAAAATTCTCAGAAAGAGCTCGCAGGGTCCTGTCATTGGCACAGGAAGAAGCGCAGCGTTTCAACCACAACTACATCGGCACCGAGCACATCCTGCTTGGACTGGTTCGTGAGACCGAGGGTGTAGCAGCAAAGGTTCTCGCCAACCTCAGCGTCGAACTCGTAAAGGTCCGCTCCGCCGTGGAGTTCATTATCGGCAGGGGCGAACGGCCCACGCCGGGGGAGATCGGTCTAACCCCGCGGGCGAAGAAAGTTATTGAACTGGCGGTCGACGAAGCTCGCCGCCTCGGCCACCACTACATCGGTACCGAGCACCTTCTCATAGGCCTGATGCGCGAGGGAGAAGGCGTGGCCGCCGGCGTGCTCGAGAGCCTCGGTGTATCGCTCGACAAGGTCAGGGCAGAAACCAACCGCATCCTGTCCCAGAGCGCGAGCCAATCCAGTTCTCAGACGCGGCAGGGTAATCGCACGCCGACGCTGGACGAACTCGGCGCCGACCTCACACAACTCGCCCGCGACCGGAAACTTGACCCCGTAGTCGGCCGGGAAACCGAGCTTGATCGCGTGGTCCAGATCCTGAATCGGAGGACCAAGAACAACCCGGTTCTGATCGGTGAGCCCGGCGTCGGCAAGACGGCCATCGTCGAAAAGCTTGCGCAGTCCGTGGTCGAGGGCGAGGTCCCGGAAAACCTCTCAGGCAAACGGGTTGTGACGCTCGACATGGGCGCGTTGGTCGCCGGAACGAAGTACCGAGGGGAGTTTGAGGAGCGACTCAAGAAGGTCATCACGGAGTTGAAGTCAGCAGGCAACTGCGTGCTGTTCATCGACGAGATGCACACGATGGTCGGCGCAGGCGCCGCCGAAGGCGCCGTGGACGCTGCAAACATTCTCAAGCCGTCCCTCGCCCGCGGAGAGTTGCAGGTGGTTGGGGCGACCACGTCAGACGACTACCGCAAGTACGTAGAGCGAGACCCGGCACTCGAACGCCGGTTCCAGCCGGTATATGTAGACCCTCCCGATGTAACCGACACCGTGAAGATCCTGCGCGGAGTAAAAGACCGCTACGAGGAGCACCACGGTCTCGCCATTACGGAAGAGGCCATCGAAGCCGCTGCCCAGTTGGCCGAACGCTATATATCCGACCGCCAGATGCCGGACAAGGCAATTGATCTGATCGATGAAGCGGCGTCAAGGGTGCGCATCAAGAACAGCATGACTCCGCAGCCCCTCCGGGTCGCCACTAGAGAACTCGATAACGTCAGACGGCAAAAAGATCAGGCCATCGCCGACCAAAAATACGAGGTCGCCGCCCAACTCAGGGACGAGGAACTCAAGAAGGTTACGGTGGTCGAGAAACTTAGCCAGGAGTGGAAACAGACCAAGCCCACCGACGAAATTCAGGTCACCCCCGATGACATCGCTGAAGTGGTCAGCATGTGGACGCGCATACCCGTCAAGAGGCTCGACGTCGAGGAGAGCGAACGGCTGCTGCACATGGAGGACACCCTCCACAACCAGGTGGTGGGCCAGGGCGAAGCCGTTAACATGATCGCCCGCGCGGTCCGCAGGGCGAGGGCCGGAATCAAGGACCCGAAACGCCCGATCGGAGCATTCCTGTTCCTCGGTCCGACGGGTGTCGGCAAGACCCACGTCGTGAAGAAACTTGCCGAATTCCTCTTCGGATCTGAAGACAACATGATCCGGCTCGACATGTCCGAATACATGGAGCGCCACTCGGTGGCGAGGTTGGTCGGCGCGCCGCCCGGCTACATCGGGTTCGATGAAGGCGGCCAACTCACTGAGGCAGTGAGACGACACTCCTACACGGCTATCCTGCTCGACGAGATCGAAAAGGCGCATGAAGACGTGTTCAACATCCTGCTGCAGATCTTTGAAGACGGTCAACTGACCGACTCAAGGGGCCGCAAGGTGGACTTCAAGAACACACTGATAATCATGACGTCCAATCTCGGGTCGGACCTGATCCGGCGCGACAGTTTCCTCGGATTTTCCGGAACTACTGTGGATGAGTCGTCTGATCGGGATTACGAGCGTATGAGAGACAAGGTGCTTGACGAGGTGAAGCGCCACTTCCGGCCGGAGTTCCTGAACCGCATCGACTCCACGGTAGTGTTCCACTCCCTGAACAGAGAGCAAATCCTCGAGATCGTTGATCTGATGTTGCAGGAATTGCAGGCGAAGGTCCTCGAAAAGGGTCTCGTACTACAGGTAACCGACGCAGGCAGGGAATGGATCGTTGACAACGGTTTCGACCCGAAGTTCGGCGCGCGGCCTCTGCGCAGGCTCATACAGGACAAACTGGAAGACCAGTTGTCCGAGGACTTGCTGCGCGGCAAATTCAAGGCGGGCGACGTGGTCGAAGTCCACATCGATGAGGACGGTGTGGTGTCTATCACAACCCCGAATGCCCCCAGCAGGAAAAAAGAGGCCACCGCCAGCTAGCCCGCCGCTAACCCATTCCTCCGTGACGAGACTTTAAGGGGAAAGATCGGGGTTGGAGCAACGCGGAGCGGCGAAAGCCCTCGAACATGGCCTGACCTATCAGGTGTCCTGAAAAATTGGTGCTTTGCGAGAACGCGTGAACACCATCCATATCCACAACTTCCGACCCAGGCGGTAGTACACTTGGCGCTGCGGACAGGGTAGTTCCCCGGTCCCCAGGCAAAATGGCGCCCCGGCGCAATTCTGTGAGCAAAATGGTCCAACAAGGGAACATAGCCACTCCGGACATCGCGCTGGCATCACCGGAGCCCTCCGATTCCGTCGTTGGCCTTGGCCGCAAGGAAAAAACGTTGGTGGCCCAGTTGCGCCGCCTCGGCTCTGTGATCGTCGCCTATTCCGGAGGAGTCGATTCGGCATACCTTGCCGATGTGTCCCACGAAGTCCTCGGAGAGCGATCGCTTGCGGTAACCGCCGCGTCGGCGAGCGTTGCGCCGGATGAACTTGAAGCGGCTATCGCCCTGGCCGCGGCGCGAGGATGGCGGCACGAAGTGATCGAAACGGGCGAGATGGAAGAACCCGGTTACGCCGAAAACGGCCCCAGACGCTGTTTCTTCTGCAAGACGGAGTTGTACACGCAGTTGGGCGCACTCGCCGCCAACATGGGCAACCCCACCATCGCCAACGGCACGAACGCCGACGACCTGGGCGACTACCGGCCCGGCCTGGAGGCCGCGGCGAGCTACAGGGTAGTTTCGCCCCTGGTCCAATCCGGTATGACAAAGAACGATATCCGGGCGCTTTCCAGGGCGCGCGGCCTCCCCACTTGGGACAAGCCGGCCCAACCGTGCCTGTCTTCCCGCATACCCTACGGAACGCGGGTAACCGTGGAATCACTCTCACGAATTGGCCGGGCGGAACGCGCTCTCAAGGGCCTGGGTCTCAGGGAGCTACGCGTACGCCACTATGGCGAGTCGGCACGAGTCGAGATCGCCCTGGCTGAAATGGCCAACCTCGATTCGGACGGCCTCGCCGAGCGCGTGATCGACGCGGTACGCTCCGCAGGGTACACCGACGTAGAGATCGACCCGAAAGGCTTCCGTTCCGGCGGACTGAACGCCGCGATCCTGGGCCGGTCGAAGTCCCCTACCCCGTCCCCGGCCGCGAACTGAACCGGAGGCCTGCGCAGCCATGGCGGGCAAGACCGTCGCCTACCTCGACATGATCGGGGGCGTGAGCGGGGATATCTTGCTCGGCGCCATGCTCGACGCCGGCCTCCGTCTCGACGATCTGCGCTCCGAACTGGTAAAGCTGCCGGATCGCGGCTACGACCTGTCAGCCGAACCGGTAAAACGCGGCGCGCTCGACGCTACCCTGCTTCACGTCAATCTTGACGACGATGGCCGCAAGCCCCGCAATTTTGGAGACTTCACCGAGTCGGTTCAGCAGTCCGGCCTTTCAGACACTACAAAACAGGTAGCCAGGCGCATCTTTGACTCGCTCGAGAATGCCGAGACCGCCGCGCATGGCGGGACGCCGGGACACCTCCACGAGTTGGCGACTGTGGACACGTTGGTCGATGTTGTCGGCGCAGTTGCCGGCTTCGAACTGCTTGGTGTGGACAAGCTGCACGCTTCGCCCTTCCCGGCCGGTTCGGGCAGCGCAACGTCTGAACACGGCCCGATGGCTGGCGTATCACCGGCGACGATGGCCATCTACCGTTCGACGGCCGCTC
This sequence comes from Dehalococcoidia bacterium, assembly GCA_965219065.1. GTDB lineage: Bacteria > Chloroflexota > Dehalococcoidia > Lucifugimonadales > Lucifugimonadaceae. Next base: position 3,177,936 of record OZ244715.1, on the reverse strand, counting down.
CGGTACGGACCGGGGGACGGACACCCCTGCCGGGCGAGACGGTAACGCCTACCGGCGCGGCGATAGTTACAGCCCTCGCAGATTTCTCTCCCCTGTCCATGACGATAAAACGCACCGGTTACGGCGCCGGCCAAAGAAATCCGCCGTCCCACGCAAACGTAGCCGGCCTATGGCTCGGTGAGGAAACTCACAGCGCCGCGATCACCAGCCTTGTTGCAACGGGTCTGACTCTCCTCGAAACGAACATAGACGATATGTCCGGAGAACTGTTCGGGCACGTGCAGGGACGACTGTTCAAGTTGGGCGCAAGGGACGTCTGGTTTACACCGATACAGATGAAGAAAAACCGACCCGGCGTGTTGCTGTCGGCCCTCGTGCCAGATGCCATTGCCGATAGCGCCGCCGACATGCTCTTCGCTGAAACCTCGACGTTCGGAGTTAGGCGGCGCCCAGTCGAGCGTTACGAAGCGGAACGTGAATTGGTGGAGTTCGACTCGTCCATGGGACGGGTAAAGGTGAAACTCAAAATGAAGGGCGGGAAAGTCATTCAGGTCGCCCCCGAGTACGAGGACTGCCGACGCATAGCGGATGAGCGCGGTGTCGGATTAGCCGAGGTCATGGACCTGATACGCAGGGAAGCAGCGTCACGCGCTGAACCGTAAGTGCGGGAGGCCGTCGCAGCACCTTTGCGCGGACGATCTGGAGCCCGTGCAACGCGCGGTATGCACCGATAAGTCATGATGCACGGTCTGCCGAGACGCCCTTCGTTGGCCTGAAACAGTTGACTCTCCGTCGAACCGGTGACTACTATCGAAACAGGCTTCGGGCTGTGGTGGAACAGGGCCGGGGCTGCATCTGCCCCAGTGGCGCAGTGGTAGCGCAGGCGATTTGTAATCGCCAGGTCGGCGGGTTCGAATCCCCCCTGGGGCTCCAGGCACACCACATTTAGGGAGGCCATCGGCGCTACGAGATTCGTATTTTGAACTGCAATTGCCCGATTCGCTGTGCTACTATTCAAGTTTGGGCAGGGGTGGGTGAGTGGTTAAAACCAGCAGACTGTAAATCTGCCGCCGTACCGGCTACGCAGGTTCGAATCCTGCCCCCTGCACCACGGAACGCCCATACTGATGAGGCCTAGCGAGGGCCCACATAGCTCAGCGGTAGAGCGCGTTCTTGGTAAGAACGAGGTCCCCAGTTCAAGTCTGGGTGTGGGCTCCAAACCAAAAATACGGTGACCGGCGGACCGCGCCAGCGATACAATAACAGGCACAAAACATTCCGCTGACCAGGAATACCAGAATCGGAGGCCCCGGAGAGAATGGCAAAAAAGGTTTTTGACCGCACAAAGCCCCATGTGAACGTGGGAACGATCGGTCACGTTGATCACGGCAAGACGACGCTCACCGCAGCGATCTCAAATGTGCTCGCCAATTTGAAGACCGCCGGACAAGACGTCGAAGTCAAAGGCTTTGATGAGATCGATAACGCCCCCGAAGAACGGGAACGCGGCGTCACGATCGCCATCACCCACGTGGAGTACGAGACGGAGAACCGTCACTACGCCCACGTTGACTGCCCCGGGCACGCCGACTACATCAAGAATATGATCACCGGAGCCGCGCAGATGGACGGGGCTGTCCTCGTGGTAAGCGCGCCCGACGGCCCCATGCCACAGACACGAGAGCACATCCTGCTCGCGCGCCAGGTGAACGTGCCTCGCATCGTGGTCGCCCTCAACAAGGTCGACATGATGGATGACGAGGAACTCCTCGAACTCGTCGAACTCGAAATTCGTGAACTGCTCAGCCTCTACAATTTCCCGGGTGACGACATCCCGGTCATTCAAGTTAGCGCGCTCGAGGCGATGGAGAATGCGAGCGATCTGGACCATCCCGCCGTCAAGCAGGTGCTTGAGTTGATGGAAGCGGTCGACGACTACATCCCCATCCCCGAGCGACCGGTGAACCTGCCGTTCCTCATGCCCGTCGAGGACGTGTTTGGAATCAAGGGCCGCGGCACCGTCGTGACCGGCCGAATCGAACGCGGCCAGGTGACTGTCGGTGACGGAGTGGAGATAGTGGGCTTCGGAAAGACCGAGCGCACTGTTGTCACGGGCGTCGAGATGTTCAAGAAGACGCTCACCGAGGGCCTGCCCGGCGACGCCGTAGGCGCGCTCCTGCGAGGCGTGGAACGGGACGAAATCTCCCGTGGCGCGGTCCTTGCAAAACCGGGGTCGATCACTCCGTACACAAAGGCAAAGGCTCAGGTGTACGTGTTGACGAAGGAAGAGGGTGGCAGGCACACACCCTTTTTCCCCGGTTACAAACCCCAATTTTATATCCGCACGACCGATGTCACCGGTGAGATAAAACTCGGGGACGGCGTCGAAATGGTGATGCCAGGCGACAACACCGAGATGGACATCGAACTGATGTACCCCGTAGCCCTCGAGACGAATCTGCGATTCGCTATCCGGGAGGGTGGCCGAACCGTAGGATCGGGCGTCATCATCGAAGTCGCGGCGTAAAATGCTCGAATAGCCGGGCCGACGCGGCCCGGCTATTCGACTGACGGCACGAAAGACAAAACGGTAAAGCAGCGATGGCACGAAAGACAGGCGCCAGAATTCTGGTAACGCTCCAGTGCACGGAGTGCAGATCGCGTAACTACCACACCGAAAAAAACCGGCGCAACGACCCGGACCGGATCCAGTTCACCAAGTTCTGTAGACGCTGTCGTTCACGATTGCCTCACAGAGAAGTCAGGTAGGTAATTGCCCCGATGCGCAACACAGGCGGAACGGCCCCTCGCATTCAGTCGGTCGGTACCGGTTCCAGGGGCGGCACAATCGGCGGATTCTTCGGAGATATCATCTCCGAACTGCGAAGAGTGCATTGGCCTTCGCGGCAGGAGACGCTCCGGCTAACGCAACTGGTGATGGTGGTGTCCGCGGTAGTCGGCGCCATCCTGGCCACGGTCGACACCGGCTTCAACCGCATGTTACAGCTGTTCGCCGGGACCTAATCGAATGACCATTCACAGCACAACCGGCAGCCCGAGCGAATCAATTGACGCAGGCCGCTGGTACATCGTGCACACCTACTCTGGCCAGGAGGATCGCGTAAGGAACAACCTCGAACAGCGGATCGAGACCATGGACGTCAAGGACAAGATCTATAGAGTCGTGGTCCCCACCGAAGAAGAGGTTGAGATTCGTGACGGCCAGCGCCGGACTGTGCAGAAAAAGATGTATGCCGGCTATCTCATCGTGAACATGGAAATGGACGATGAGAGTTGGTACGTGGTGAGAAACACGCCCGGCGTGACGGGCTTCATCTCAGCCGAAGACGAGACGGAGAAACGCCCCAAGCCGGTCCCGCTCGAACAAGTTGAAGTTGACCGCATTATGCGGCGGATGGAGTCGAACACGCCGCGGGTGCGGATAGGATTCGACAGAGGGGACGCGGTGCGGATCAAGGACGGTCCGTTCGCCGACTTCATGGGAACTGTCGACGACGTGAACGAAGAGCGCGGCAAGATGCAGGTGCTCGTATCGTTCTTCGGGCGGGAAACTCCGGTCGAACTCGACTTCCTACAGGTGGAAAAGGCTTAGCGCAACGCCACTCCGCCACTTGCATTAGATACCGCCCGGGCGGCATTCAGCGTATCTTGCCCATCGCACGGATAACGTTTTCGAAAGAGCGCAGGTAAAAACAACTTGGCCAAGAAAGTTTTGACATTACTTAAACTGCAACTCCCCGCGGGCGGCGCCAGTCCGGCGCCACCGGTTGGCCCCGCGTTGGGCCAGCACGGCGCCAACATCATGCAGTTTGTCAAGGAGTACAACGAACGAACGTCCAGGCAGGTGGGCAATATCATCCCCGTCGAAGTGACGGTGTACGCCGACCGGTCGTTTTCGTTCGAGACAAAGAGCCCACCGGCATCGGACCTGCTCCGCAAGGCGGCCGGGCTCGAAAGGGCATCCGCCACGCCGGGTCTGCTGGTGGCTGGCTCGGTCACACGCGCCCAGGTAAAGGAGATCGCCCAGACCAAAATGGTCGACCTGAACGCCACGGACATCGAGGCCGCAATGAAGATCATAGAGGGCACGGCGCGAAGCATGGGGGTTACTGTCGAGGGCTGACCGGCAAGCAGATGGCTGCGACTGGAAACACCAACGCCCTGACCTGCTGCCCAATCGTTGGGCAAAACCTGAAAGCCACTGACTCCAGGAAAAGAAAATCATGAAGAGAGGCAAGAAATACGCAGACGCCAAGGTCAAGGTGGACAACACCCGGCCGACGCCGGTAAACGACGCGGTGAAGCTCGCCAAGGACCTTTCGTTCGCAAAGTTCGATGAGTCCGTGGAGTTGCATTTCTCAACCACCGCCGATCCGCGGCACGCCGACCAGCAGATGCGGGAGATCGCCGAACTGCCGCACGGCACCGGCACGCAGGTCCGCGTTATGGTGTTCGCCGAAGGGGACGCCGCGCGCACCGCCGAAGAGGCCGGAGCCGATTTCGTTGCCGACGGTGAGACCATCAAACGCATCGAGGGTGGATGGAGCGATTTCGACGTGTCGATCGCGACTCCCGACCAGATGGGCAAGATCGGCCGGCTGGGCCGCTATCTTGGTCGGAAAGGCCTGATGCCCAATCCCCGGACCGGCACCGTGGTCCAGGCACAGGACATACCCAGGGCTATATCATCGGCAAAGAAGGGACGCGCCGAGGTGCGTCTCGACCGTACCGCCAATATTCACGCGCGGATCGGCAAGGTGTCGTTCAGCGAAGATCAACTGATGGAAAACCTCGCCAGCGTGTACAGGACCGTGGCGAATGGGAAGCCGAGTGGAGTGAAGGGCCAGTTCGTCACCACCGCGACCGTGACTACAACCATGGGACCCGGCATCCGAATGGACCTGGGAAGCCTGGAAGCTTTGGCCAACCAGGACTAAACTAGACAAACAATTGAATACCACGGCTGTAGACAGCAGGTCCGGGCGGAGCGCCCAGGGTAAACATTAGTAGCCTGCCGAGGTCAGAACCAGCGCCATATTGGCGCGTTCTACCCCGGCGTTTTGGGACCGGGGTTTTTTGTTGGCCCCGGCGCCCGTCGATCCAGGAGGGCAGATGCCAAGCGAGAAGAGCATACAAACGGTCAAGGAACTCACAGAACTGTTCTCGAGTTCCGAACTTGTCGTCGCGGCCGAGTACGCCGGCCTCAACGTGACGCAGATGAACGGACTGAGAGCCGCCATCAAACAAAATGACGGCAATTTTCGAATCGCCAAAAACACACTTGCGCGCATCGCCGCAGACAAAGCAGGCAAACCACAACTCAAGGAAGTGATCGACGGTCCCATCGGATTTCTGACATCCGAGGGCGACCCGGCAACCGCGGCCAAATCGGTGGTCGCTTACGCATCCGAGAACCGCCTTGAGATAAATATGACCGGCGGCATGTTGGGCGGCGCAGCCCTGAGTTCGGAGCGGGTCGTCGAACTAGCCAACCTGCCGACCAGGGAGCAGCTTCTCGCGATGGTGTTTGCGCAGATGAACGCTCCGGTGACAGGCCTCGTCAACGTCCTTGCCGGGACCATACGCGGGCTGGTGACGGTGTTGCAACGCCGCGCAGAGCAATTGGGCGAACCCGAGCCCGAGCCCGAGCCGGCGGCAACGGCCTAGGCACAGGCACACGTCAAACACTTACTGAAACCAGCGAAATACCAAAAAAAGGAGCTTAAGAAATGACAACCAAGGCAGAAATCCTCGAAGCCATCAAAGACATGTCGGTCCTCGACCTCGCCGACCTCGTAAAACAGCTCGAAGAAGAGTTCGGCGTGAGCGCGGCTGCGCCGGTCGCAGCGGTTGCAATGGCCCCGGGCAGCAACGGCGCGGCGGCAGTCGAAGAAGAGCAGACCGAATTCGACGTAATGCTCAAGGAGTTCGGCGCCAAGAAGATCGCCGTTATCAAGGTAGTGCGGGAACTCACGCCGCTCGGACTCAAGGAAGCAAAAGAGCTGGTGGAGTCGGCCCCGACCGCTGTCAGGGAAGCGGTTTCCAAGGACGAGGCTGAAGACGCCAAGACCAGGCTGGAAGCGGCCGGCGCCGTCGTAACCATCGACTAACTAACAACACGCCTGCCCCGCACATTCCAATACCAACCGGGGCAGGCGTCAGGAACGGGGACCTGTCACGTGCCGTCGATGAGACGCCCTGCAATCCTCGGCTGCGACTGGGCCGCAGGGATCCCTGCGTTTAACTGCGCGCGGCCCAACTCACCGCTTTTATTGAATCAAGGCGCGTCGTACCCTGTCGACCATGAGGGGACAACCAGACTGTCCTCTCCGCCGGTTGCCTACGCGGAAAGCTTGGTTACGGCGTCTCCCACGTGCACCGATCCCGACTGAATAACTCGCGTATTGACGCCGCGGAGCCTCAACGCGTTTCCACGCGGAGTGCTGATGAACCGTAACGCGTCTTTGCCGAAACGTTGCGCGAACTTTCCGCAGCCTGTGTGCGGCTTCTTCGACACCTCTAATACGGCCGATCCCACGGACAGTTGGGTTCCAGCCGGCAGGTTGTCAACGCTAATGTCGAGGTCGACGATAAGCTGGTCGCCCGACAGTTCCCACCTTTCATCGGACTGAGCTATCAACGCGAGAAGACGGGAGTTGATGATCGTGACCTGTGCTTCGGAATGCGCAGAGCCGTCCACGGTGCTGGAGCTGCCTCGGGTCTTCCAGTTATCCCCGACAAGACCGACGGTTTCGTTGAGGTCACCTTCCTGCAGGACCTCCCGCCGGTCCACATCGGTGCGCCGAACGATCTTCAACAGGGCGCCGTTGTTGGCGGGAGACCGCAATATATGCTCCAGCCCGGCTCCCAGTTGGTCAGTTTTCAGATGGTGGCTCATCGTTGGATCCTCCTGTAAGACCGCCGGATCGTTCGCCGCCGAAAAGTCCTGGTCCGGCAACGACTTCCCAAGCGTCAAGTGTCGCGGTTCTCGGATCAAAATAGTAGTCCAGGACGAGCATAGCGGCATTTCCAGGTGCGGCGGCTGGCTGGCATGCGGCGGATTCCGATTCTATAGGGTCGACTCGCTCACTTCCTGAGAGGGTGTACACAAATGTACCGTTTGGTCGGAGCGGAAACTAATGTCATTCTGGGCGGAGCAAAGAATCCAAGCCATCCAGACGGCATGCCCCGCCCCTCTTATCCAGACCCTTCTGCTTCGCTCAAGGTGACACGGGTGAATTAGGATTGCAAGTGTGACAAATGTCTCTCGGTGCTAGAATTTCGGCCGCCTGACATTGATACACGCAGGCAGCGACGTGGGAAAGTCAGATCGTCGCGACCGGCCTCTTCAGGAAAGGAACCCCAATTTTGCTTAAGCATTTCCAGGTCCCGGATGACATCGCAGTCCGAGTCGAGCCGACGAAACTCAGGTCCGCAACCGAGTCGATCTTCATGAAATGCGGCGTTCCCGAAACCGAGGCCGCTCTCGGAGCGGACGTGCTCATGTTCGCCGACCTGAAGGGCATCGACACCCACGGGGTCTCGAACATGCTCCGCAACTACGTACAGACGTATGGGGCAGGCATAACCAACCCGTCGCCTGACCCGCGCATCGTAAGGGAGACAGCAACCACGGCAGTAATGGACGGCGACGCCGGGCTCGGCCTGATGATCGCTCCGAAGGCGATGCGGATCGCCATAGACAAGGCGAAGGAGTACGGCACCGGCGTGGTGACGATTCGGAACTCCGGCCACCTCGGCGCCGCGGGATACCACGCCGCGATGGCCGCCGAGGAAGACATGATCGGCTGGTGTATGACGGCCGGTGGGCGGGCGATGGTTCCGACGTTCGGGGCAGAGCCCATGATCGGGACCAACCCAATAGCTGTTGCCGCCCCGGCTCGCCATGAGCCGATGTTTTTGTTCGACGCGGCGATGACGGCAATAGCGGGCAACAAGGTGGGCCTGGCACTGCGCCTTGGCCAGCCGATGCAGGCCGGTTGGGTCGCCCACGATGACGGCACCCCGGATATGGACGGGGGCCAGGTCGTACAACAGTTCGCCGCACAGACGAAGCGTATGCAACTGCCGGTCGGCGGCACCCGCGAGCTGGGATCGCACAAGGGTTACAGCCTAAGCACGGTGGTCGAGATTTTGTGCGGCCACCTGTCGTTTGCGCCCGGCTTCGGCGCCCTCGACCTGATGCGCCGCGGGCACTTCGTAGCGGCCTACAGCATCGACGCATTCGGTCCGGCGGATGAATTCAAGGACTCGATGGACTCGATGCTCCGTCTTCTCAGGGAGACGAAGCCCATGCCGGGCCACGACCGCGTCGTATACGCCGGAATGCCGGAGAGCGAAACGGAGGCCGAACGCCTCGAAACCGGCGTACCGCTACACCCCGAGGTGATCGACTGGTTCCGAGGCATCTGCGGGGAATTCGAGATCCCCTTCGACTTGGCGTGATGTAGGCAGGACCGGGCGGAGTGGTTCGCGCCGGTTGGTAGGCGACGGCGCCGCGTGCCAGTACAGGAAGCAAAGTGACCCTAGTATTGGCGCGGCCCCGCGCCCCTGGGAGCCTGTCTCAATAGTCCCCTCTCCCGTTTTGCGGGAGAGGGCTAGGGTGAGGGGTAGGGTGAAATCGTAAGAATCTTCAATCGACACGACGATTAAGGTTGTACGACGTGGCGCCCTCACTGAACGACCGGGCACATGGGTAACAGTTAAACCGTGGACATAGGTAACACTTTTACAGGTGTCTTGTCGACACGTTTTGCGGTGTCATTTAGGACACCGATGAGGAGCGTGCCGAACTTTATGGACCATACGTTTTCGTCCTGCGGGACGAGGCCAATCGGTTCGCCTTTCAGTGCTTCGCTCACGTATATGAGGTTTCCCTTCCACTTGATCTCACCGTTGCTGCGCACGCGTCGAACCGTGATCCCGGTCTCGTACTCCGGGTGGGTGACACGGGAAGGATAGGGGCGGATCGAAGGCGAGTACAGTTGTGCTGGAGGCCGTTGGCCCAAGGCTTCGTGCGGACGCTGGAAATTGTAACTTTGCCGGAAGCGGTCAAAGGCCCGCCGCTGCCGTCTCCGGTTGGCCATGGGCGGGGATGCCGTCTCCGCCTTGAGCGTGCGGTGGAGTCGCTCGAGTCGTCCATTCTGTTCGGGGTGGCCGGGCTCGATGCGCTCTGGAACGATACCCAGCTTGACCCACCAGACGGCCAGCTGCGAGAGGCTGCCCAAACCGGCGCTGGCGAAGGGCGGGCCGTTGTCGGTGCGGATAACTCTTGGAAGACCGTACTCGCGAAAGGCTCTCTCTAGGGTGCGCCTGGTCTCCGGGCCGGCGGGGCGTTCCAGCCCTTCGCAGACGAGGAGGTAGCGGGACGCCGCGTCCTGGGTGGTGAGCGGGTCTATGCGCGTCCCGTCGCCTGTACGGAACCAACCCTTAAAGTCGATGGACCAGACATCGTTGGGGTTCCCGGCGTGTGCGAAGGGTTGATCCCAGGGTGAGGACCGGTGGCGGCGCTTGCGGCGCTTGACCAGACCGGCCCGGTCCAGGATCCCGGACGCCGTGCTGGGCGCAGGCCACGCTACGTCCGGCTCCGCGGAACGGAGCCAGGCCACCAGCTTCTTGGGACCCCACGAGGGGTGAGCGCGTTTCGCCCGGACAATGCGCTCAGCAACATCTGTGGGAGTGGTGTTGGTATGGCGATGGGGAGCCCGGCTCCGGTCTCGCAGGCCGTCCGGGCCATGGGCCTCGTAGCGGCCGATCAGCTTGTAGGCGGTCTTGCGGCTGATTCCAAACCACCGGCACAGTTCCGCTATGGACCCTGCCCCTGCGGTCCTGAGCTCAATAAACCGCATTCGCTCTGATTCGGCGCTCGTCTCTTTCCAGGGCAACACATTTCCTCCTGACGGATTGCTTCTCGCAATCCTCCAATGTGTTACCCATGTGCCCAGTCTATGTGTAACCTATCTCTCCGGTCTGTACCTACCTCAATCCTCTCCCTTAGGGAGAGGAAGTAGTTTAACCACGCGATTTGTGAGACGGGCTCCTGGATTCCGGATCACGTCCGGAACGACGGTGGGACGGTCGAACACTTACAGAATCAATGCCATCCCTGAACAGCGAGGGCTGGTTTGAAACCAGCCCCTACGGCGTTGAAAGCGTAACTGTCCAAACAGCGCGTTTCACACCCCGAAACACGTGGACGGGGGTCGAGAGCATCACTCCCCCGTCTTGCGCCAGAAGGGTTCGCGTTTTCTGACCGTTTCCAGAATCGACTCGTCGAATGGCGGCAGGTCGAATCCCTCGGGCTGCGGGGGACGGCCGACCCACCCGATCCGGCGGTGAACCGCGGGCTGGGAGTAGTAGGCCAAATACACGATTTCGAGGAACGTTCCGAATTCGGCCGGAATGTTCTTTTCAATGACACGAATGGCGTTATCCTGCTCCTCGGGGCTGAGCGCCCTGAACCCACCTGCCGCCCGCGAAAGTGGGTCTGCCGACAGTGCGCCCACGAAGGACTCCAACGCGTTGGCGTACCGCGCGACGTCATTCGCCATTCGCTCGACTTCGGGTCCAAGACCCATCTGCCCCGCGGCCGGCAGGTCGTCCACGCTCGGGATGAGCCGGTCCATCACCTCGCTCAAGGTAACGCGGTCCGAATCGTTGATATTCAGGTTCTGTGTCATGTCTGACTGTTCGTTACGAAGCGAGGCCAAAATTCATCTGCGTCAAAGTGCCTGTACCGGGTTCTCCTTACCCCTTCAGATCCCCTCGATTCTTGCATATGTAGTCCGCCGTCCGGAGGGCAAGGGCCTGAATTGTCGGTGTGGGATTCACGGCGGCGGCAGTTACGAACACGCTGCCGTCGACCATGAACAGGTTGTCGGCGTCATGCGCCGTACCCCATCGATCGACAACCGATGCAGCCGGATCGTCGCCCATTTTCGCCGTGCCCATCAGGTGCCACCCGCAGGCCTTCAACAGAGACGTGACCGCTATACCGTTAGCGTTGGCCTCTTCGAGGACCCGCACACCGTTGCGGATGCCGTGGTCCAGTATTTTGCGGGTGTTCGAACTGGCCTTGTACTGAACACGCGGCGCGGGGATGCCATCGGAGTCGGTCAGCGACTCGTCTAGAGTCACGCGGTTGTGCAGTTCTGGTAGGTCTTCCGAGATGACCGCCAGGCTCACGCCTTTGCCGAACCGCGATGCGAACTCGTCATGGTGGGACTCGCCCCAACTCACCGGAGGAGCGAACAGTCCAACAGCCGTGAGCCCCGGTCCGCTGCTGCGGACAATCTGATACGTATAGCCGCGGACGAAATCGCGGCGCGGATCGGTCTCGTAAAACTCCTGGCTCAGGATCATGTTCCCCAGCGGCCCCTTGAAGTTCTCGGTGCAGTCCGGCAAAAACCCGGTCACAATGGAGTAGGGATGAAACATCAGGTTCTTGCCCACTAGTCCAGTCGAGTTGGCCAGACCGTCTGGGTGGCGGTCCGACTTCGACAGCAGGAGCAGCCGCGGCGTCCCGATGCCGTTTGCAGCCATGATGACCGATCTAGCGGGCTGATGGACGCGATGGCCGTCAGAATCGATGTAGTTGGCCCCGGAAACACGGCCGTCCGGCCCGGTGGTGATCTCCGTAACGCGGCTGTTCGTCCTGATCTCGACGCCCATGTCCCGCGCCTTCGGGAGATACGTTACGTCTGTAGACGCCTTGGCGCGAACTACGCAGCCGTATGTATTGGGTCCGCAGTTGTTGCAGGCATCTCGACCGTCATATCGGGTCGAGTTGATGTAGCTGTCGGATGGCCACCAATGCCAGCCGAGGGCATCGAACGCCCGGGCCAGCGCCTCGCCGTCGGGGCCGAGAGGCAGGGGAGGCATGGGCCGCTCGGATCGAGGCGGGTTAGCGGGATCGCCGGAAATGCCGGAACAGCCCATCATGCGATCGTTCAGGTCGTACCACGGTTCGAGTTCTTCGTAAGTAAGGGGCCAGTCGTCCGCTACTCCGTCGAATGACTTCACCCTGAAGTCCGATGGATGAAATCGCGGAGTGTGCGCGGTCCAGTGGATCGTGCTACCGCCCACGGCATTGAACATAAGCGGGGATATATCCGACTCGCTGTCGTTTACCGGATAGTCTTCCGGCAGGCCGCGAACATTAGGATCGATGTTCCAGGTAGTGCGGGCTTTCAGTTCCCAGTCGTTGCGGGTCGTCGGATAGTCTCCGGGCCGCATCCACGAACCCTGCTCGAGGATAACGACGTCGAAGCCGTCTTTGGCCAGTCGCCACGCCGCCGCGCCGCCGGACGCGCCGGCGCCAATGATGAGCACGTCGACCATGCGGTTATTTCGAATCTGATTTGAAGACATATTTTCTTCGGAGGCAAACGCCGGGGCCGTTTCACGTGGGGCGACGCGCCTGCGGCGGATAACATATCACTTTGTCGGCGTGTTTTGAGACCCCGGAGCGGCCTTGATTCCGGATTAGACACCTACGTCCAAATTCCCGGTGGAGGCGGAGAAAGGGAACTTACATACCTGGCTAACAAAACCGCCGGTTTTTCCAACTAGAGCGAGGTTATTGTTGGTTCGGGTGCCGCTTCATCTGCGCCGCGATTGGGTTCTGGCCCAAAGATCACGGCGACCACAATTAGCAGAACGAACAGGGCCGGCAAATTGGTGAGGACCGTGGCGAGAATCAGCCACCAGTTAGGCTTTGGCGGCGTGCTGACGGCCTTGTTGTCAGCCGAGTCCGCGGAGTGCCCCCTGCGGCTTGGGATGCACAGACGGTTTGCTTCGACTGTCCGACCCGCTCAGACGCAGGCAGAGGGCATGAGCGTCCCATGCCTCCCAAACGTCCGATTGGATCAGGTGCGGCGCTTGTACCCACAACCGACATTCGTAGCGCAATTGACGCTATCCTCTGTGACACTTGTTTTAGAACAACAGCATTGACCGTGGTATTCTCAGGGGAGGCACGGAGAAACGAATCATGGTTACGACAGAGGAACGAGTAACCGCGCTGGAGACAGAGTTCCGCACTGAGCTTCGCCACCTGGCAACAAAAGCCGATCTTTCCGACTTGAAGGCAGAACTCAAAACGGAGATCGCTCACCAGACACGGTGGTTCTTGGGTGGGCTTATGGCCACCGCGGGAATCGTTGTCGCTCTACAAAGGCTTTGGCAATGATCGCGAAGCGGTTTCGGGATGTCCTCGTTGGACTGGCGATAGGCGGGGTAATCTTCCTGATGGCTGTAGGTTCGTACCATCTCCTAGGGGGTACGGCATGAGCGTCCCATGCCCCCCAAACACCCGATTGGATCAGGAACCTATCCATGTTGAAAGGCGCGCTCATCGCATTCGGGATCATGTTGGTATCGATCCCTATTCCCATCGTGCATTTCATCGCTGTCCCCCTTAGCCCGTTCATTGGCGGCTTCATTGGCGGAGGGATAGCGCGAGCGGACGAAGAGCGGATCATTTGGTTTGGGCTACTGGTCGCCGGGATGATGGCCCTACCGGCGGCGGCAATCGGCCTGTTTCTGATTTTCGCGGACAGTGGCAGCGTGTTAGGCGCAAGCAGAACCCTGCTCATCGCCTTCGCCGCGGCTATCGTGCCCTACGCTTGGTTCGGCGTCACCGTGGGCGCTCTGGTCAGTTACGCCTTTCGAGCCGCTGAACGACGCAACCGGTCCTCGGCGCACGACCAATCATCTGGCGGTTCTTAACCCAAGTACCTCGGGATTCAAAGCGCGGAGTTTTTCGGCGCGCCTTTTGGCGATGCCTTCTGCTGGAATCGCAAGGACCGGGGCGCGGGCGTACCGGACCACCTGGTCGGTAACGCTCGTCCTGAACGGCCTTGAGAATCCAGACCCCATCTTCGATCTAATCACTATCCAGGAACCGCGGTGTTCGTCCTGAAGCCGGTCGAGAGTGGGACGAATGGACTCTGACGAGATATGCAGTTCTGCGTCGAGGCCGAGTTCCAGCATTCGATTTGCGTGCGCTTCGATATGCCAGGGAGTTTCGCCGCGCGGCGGGCGCGAACACACGATGGTTACCGAGGCGCCTGACCTGGAAGCAATTGCTTCAGCCATGTCGAGCGCCTCACGGCCTTGTTCGCTCGGATGGAGCGGCACGAGTATCCTCTCCGGCTGTTCAGGCGGCGACTCGCTCATCGAACCCAGACCGGCGTCGACGAGCAGCATAGGCACGGCCGTTCTCTTCCACAACTCCACCGCCAGTGTCGCCTTCGGCTTTCGACGAGTCGCCCCATGCGGATTGACGGCGAGGACAATCAGTCCGAAGCCGCCGATGACGGCGCGCATACTGATCAACTCGGCCGTGTTGCCGGTAGCAACACTCCACTGGGCATTGGTCCCAAGCGGTTGGAGCCTGGCGGCGACCTCCTGCAAGTAGGAGTTGGCCAGGATAGCGCCTCGGTCCCGTAGCGCGTATGGAAACCTTACCGGCGCACCGCGAACCTGGTGGACCGGATGGGCTGGCGGGAGCACATGGAATAGCAGCAGGTTCGAGCCGAAACAATTCGCGAAAACATTGGCGTATGAGAGAGCATATTCGGCTGCAGGGAAGCCGTCGAGCGGTACAAGCACGCGGCTCAAATCGAGCTCCGCACTAAGGACGCGCGGTGCGTGGTCGTCGGCGGTCCCACCTGGCGATGTGCTCATGGTCGGCGATTCAGGGCGACTGTCGCCACTTCAATTCCTCATCAAGGCGAGTTTATCCAAGTTGGGCGCCGAGCCGCGAACCGGAGTTCGGACGAAGGTACGAGGCAAACATGAATCAGGAGTGCTGACGCAAACGCGTACTCGCTGCATCATGCGTAGGCCGCAGCAGCAGATACACCTTATTGGAGAATGCCAGCCCGATACGGCCATTGTCGTGTGGCAAGCGATGCGGGATACGCCGGATGTGGCCGACGCTGGCGCCGCCGGCCTGGTCGCAGGATGGTCAAGGCGATCAGGATGACGACAGGATAGTCTGCAACGCCACTTCGAGTTCCCGCTCGGGGACGAAGTTCTCAAAGCGTGCGGCGACTGTGCCGTCTGCGTCCATCACGAATGTCCACTCCTGTGATACCAGCCCCCACTCCTCCAGCAAAGGCGATACCCTGGCAAGGGAAAGGTCACCCTTGATTTCGTGCGGGTTGTCGTAAAGGTCCACGTGAATGAACGTCGCCCGGTCTCCGTACTTTTCACGAAGGGACGACGCAACTTCGACCTGCGGCCCGCACACGGCGTTTGTGCAAAACGCAGGGCTTGCGAACACGACCACGAACGGCCGGCTTTCGTCCAATGCCTCGGCCACGGTAAGCGAGTAAAGCTCCGGGTCGTGTTGTGAACCGGTGGTCAGTTCGGCGATCGACTCCACATCGTCAACCGTCCTGTTCATGCTTGCCGGCGGCCGTTGTCCAAGATCCACCGACTCGGTCTGCTCGAAAACGGGAAAGCGTACCTCGACCAACCTCGGCGACCCGTCGGGCGACGGTACCGACGCCTCGACGGACCAATCGCCCGCGCGGTCGAACTCCAATTGGGTAACGTATATGCCGCGAGTGCCCAACGGGAACGCATGGTAACGCGCCTTGACCTCCTGAATCGGTCCCTCTCTAGGCGCGCTCCCCTCGAACCCCTCCGGATAGAAGTACGACTCCGTAAGTAACACGGGGAATTTAACTGTGCCCGAGTCGTCGTATAGGACTACAGCCCATCGCCGATCGCCGATCGCAATGTCCGGCGTTGCAAGCTCTGCGCCGATGTCGTCGCTGACCACCGTCCAATTGCGCGGGGGTTCAGCCAGTTCTGATTCCGCCCCGGCAGGAGCAACTGTCGGTCCGGGCGCGGCTGCGGTTGGTTCAGGCCCAGTGGCATCGCCGCCGCCGCACGCGGAGACGAACAAGGCCAGCATCAGCGCGGCAAACCACGCTGCCGGGACTCGGCTGGTAATACGGTAAAGCAGAGGCATCAGAAACCGTCCGTGTAGATACCGAACGTGAATGCGAAGATGGCGAAGTTACTGGATTCTGAACCCAACTTCAGTGTGAACTGACCGTACTCGGGCACTTCGACCGCCTTGTACATGCGCCCTTCGGTCACGTGCAGGTAGCTTCGTCCTTCATCATCAAACTGAACGTCATCTCCGGCCTGGTCCGGGGTTAGCCACTCGTCATCCAGTGTCACGAACACGTCGAACGGCTCCGGTCCTTGCGGATCGATCACCACGTTCGCGCTCACCGCCTCCATCCGGAGGGCTATGTAATCCTCGAGGCCCTCCGATTCGCGGGCGTGAACAATCGCCTCAGCCTCGTTTCTCCACAAGCCATTGAGCACCCACTGCTGGGACGGGTATTCGTCTGTGCCCGCATAGGTGTCAACGTACTCAACGTCGACGTCCGCCCCTTCGTAGTAGACTTCCTGGGCGGCGTATAGACCGTTTGGCGAGTAGTTACGTTGGTAGCCGCCATACAGTTCGCGGGTAACGCGTGTGACGTTCTCGGCGCGGGGTTGGTGTTTAACCTGTCCCACCGGGATGTCCGAAACGTCGTACCCTGCATCGGTCAATGCTGCCCGAATCTCGTGTTCGGTCTCGTCATATTCGCCTTCACCGAAGTGGCTGAACCTGAGTTCGCCGTCTGCGCCGATCAGGTACTTGGCGGGCCAGTAACGGTTGCCGAACGCGCTCCACGTGTCCATTTCGTTGTCGAGGGCGTGCGGCCAGTCGAGGCCGTTTTCTTCCACTTCCCGATCGACGTTTGACTTGATCTTTTCGAATTCAAATTCGGGCGCGTGTATTCCAATGATCCGGAGGCCCCTGTCGGAGTATTTTTCGTTCCACTCCCTCAGGAAGGGGAAAGTGCGGATGCAGTTAACGCACGTGTAGGTCCAGAAGTCGATCAACACCACTTTGTTGTCGTCGACGAATCCTCCGATCGTTACCGGCTCGGAGTTGACCCACTCCTCGATCCCCACCACTTCCACGCCTTTGTAAGGGGATTTGTCTTGATCCACTGTGGGTGTCGGCGCAGGTGTTGGCTTTTCGTCAACTGTCGTGGCCGTTGCGGTCTTCTCGACTGTTGGCGCCGGAGTTGAAGTGGAGACGGTGGAGACGGTGGATTCGGCGGGGCTGTCCCCACCACAGGCCGCCGCTAACACCACGGCTAACAGAGCGACTGCCGCGGTTAGCGTGTAACGGGAAAGGGCTCTTCCTGGCAGACGCCCCAGCAAAATTGTGGGCATGGATAATTTCCAGTCTTGCTCACGGCCTGAAAATCGGTTCAGGCGTTGCTTAGTGATACCGCTGCCGCTGCGTGGTGGATTCACGAGCAGGCCGGCCAACGGAATTCACGCTCCGTTCTCGATCGGACAGCTGAGATCGTCTCCCCACTCGCGCCACGAGGCGTCGTAGTCCCTGACGTTTGGGTAGCCGAGGAGCTTCAGGGCCCAGTACACGTGCGCCGCACGGATGCCGCCCTGTCAGTACGTGATGACATTCTTGTCCGGTGTGATTCCGTGGTCGGCCAATATCCGCCGCAGTTCATCGGCCGGCAGCAGGACAGGCACGTCTCCTTCAGTCAGAAGGTTGGTCCACTCTAGGTGGACTGCGCCCGGTATTCGGCCGCCGCGCTTTGTTCCTCTCTTGTTCTCGCCTGTCCATTCTTCATCCGAACGAACGTCTAGCACCACCGTATCCGCTTCGCCTACGGCCTCCAACACTTCATCGCGTGTGGCCATGATCTCGGGATTCGGGCGAGGTGAAAACTGGGCGGCCGGGTACGAATGTGTCTCCCTCGACAAGGGACGGTCTTCTGCAAACCACTTGGGGAATCCGCCATCGAGCACTTTAACGTTCGTGTGGCCGTAGTAGTGGAGCGACCATGCCAGCCTGAAACCGTAGAGACAGCCCGATGAGTCGTAAGCGACGACCTGAGTCTCGTCTCCGATGCCAAGAGACGACATCGTAGAGGCAAACTGCTCGGGGCCTTGTATGTGGGTACGGTCCGCCATCGACGTCTTGTAGTAGTGGTCGATCACAGGTACCGACCCGGGAATGTGTGCCCGGACGTATTGGTCGGGGAGGTCCGTGTCGACGATGCGCACTCTTGGGTCATTGAGATGCGCTTCGAGCCAGTCGGTGGTCACCAATACGCTGGAATCCACGTAACCGCGCTGGTCGGGAGGGGTGACATTCATCGCATTCGCCAGTTCAACTCGTTGCCAACCGGAGCGGCGCGTACGCGGGACTTTGGGGAGGAGACCAGTTACGCGTTAACCCGCGCCGAAAATTTTAGCACCGGCGCCGGGTGAGTTGTGACACAAAGGCGCGGAGAGAGCGGGGGTATGAGAATGTGGATTCGCGCTAGTTTTGCCCGTCGGGTGCGCAAAATTTGCATCCTCGAACATCGGAGCGTCCTGTGGCCTCGGCTTTGGCGAATGCTCCCTCAGAGGATTCGAAGGGTCCGTGCCACCGGCCGTTGTCGAGGCTACCTCCTCGTACCCCTTCCCCATAATTACAGAAGCCGCATGAATCCTCGTGGACCATCGCCTTGTTCGTGGGATAGTTTTCGTATACCCAGTAACGCATGGAGTCGGGACCTCCTTTGGGCACCTATCCTCTCTACATGCTAATTTAGGTCATAACGAAGTATCTTTCTGGAGTCTCAATGACCTACTTGCTTGCCGGACTCAGTTACCGGCGGTCTCCGGTGGCGGCGCTGGAACGGGTAGCCCTCGGCGCCGAGGAGCTCCCGGTCTGGCTCGAACGGCTCGCCGTACATGCCGGCGGTGGGGTCATACTGTCGACCTGTAACCGGACCGAGATATACGCCTGGTCCGACTCGACAGAATCCCCCACCCGGCTGATCGAACTCCTCGACGATATTGCTAGCCGGGAAGGCACGAAGTCGCCGGACTTCGAGGACCACGTCTACAGCGCGACGGGCGTAGACGCGGCGCGGCATCTCTTCAGGGTCGCATCGGGACTCGACTCGATGGCGACCGGAGAGGCACAGATCGCGGGTCAGGTCAGAAGCGCGCTGTTGGCAGCAGGTGAGGCTGGCGGAGTGGCGCCTCGGCTGTCGCGTCTCTTCCACACCGCGCTGCGCACAGCTCGCCGCGTCAGGCAGGCGACAGGCGTCGAAAAAGACAGCATCTCCATTCCTTCAATCGGCGTGCAGTTGCTCAAATTAACGCTTGACGAACTGTCAGGCCAGTCGGTGTTGTTGATTGGCGCAGGCGAGACGGGGACGATGACCGCACGCGCCCTACGGCGCAACGGCGTCCGTAATTTGACGGTGACCAGCCGCCGCGCCCACCGTGCTGCCGAGCTGGCAGCCGAACTTGGCGGCAGTTCGGTGGCGTTCGAGGAACGATTCGACGCGCTGAAGACAGCCGACGTTGTGGTCGCCTGCACCGCCGCGACCGAGCCGATAGTCGATGCCGATGGCCTGAATAAGGCCGTCGCAGCACGCCGGGGCCGCCCGCTGCACGTCCTCGATCTCGGCATGCCGCGAGATGTGGCGCCCGAAGCGGCGGACCTGGACGGTGTGAACATTTACACGCTCGACCAACTCCACACGATTGCCAACGAAAACCGGGCAAACAGGGCCGCTGCGATAGACGAGGCGGAGGAGATGGTCGATCGCGAACTCGCCAGGTTCGTCGAAAGACAGGTGAGCCCGGCGGCCGAGCCGGTGGTGCGGCACCTCGGCGCGCGGGCGGAACAGATGCGCAGGGAGGAATTGTCGAAGGTTGTAAAGAGGCTCCCCGACCTGTCGACCGAACAGATCGAGGCGATGGACGCGATGACCCGCGCCCTTGTCCGCCGCTTGCTGGCCGACCCGATCACGTTCTTGCGAACAGCGGACCACACGGATGCAGCCGAGGCGGTCTTGCAGATATTCTCGCTGTACCCTGACGAAGATCCGGACTGACCACTGTCCCGAACGCCGCAGCGTCACTTCGTTTCAGGCTAGGTAACCAGCCCATGGACACCACAAGATCATCCTCGCTGTACGCCCGTGCTTCTCGCCTGATCCCCGGCGGCGTCAACTCGCCGGCCAGGGCATGGACGGCGGTCGGCGGGCAACCTCTGTTCATCTCGAGGGCGCAAGGATCCCGAATATGGGACGTCGACGGTAACGAGTTGATCGACTTCGTCGGCTCTTGGGGCCCGATGATTCTTGGACATGCCCACCCTCGTGTCATCGAAGCGGCGCGGCAGGCTGCCTCCTCAGGCACGAGTTTTGGCGCGCCGACGGAAGCCGAGCTGCGCATGGCGGAACTGGTCGTCGAGGCCATACCCTCGGTGGAAATGGTGCGCTTCGTCAATTCCGGGACCGAGGCGGCGATGTCGGCCCTAAGGCTGGCGCGGGCCCACACCGGCCGGTCGAAGATCCTCAAGTTCGAGGGCGGCTACCACGGCCACGACGACGCCCTGCTTGTCGAAGCGGGGTCCGGCGTTGCGTCTCACGGCATAGCCACATCGGCCGGGGTCCATCCTGAGTATGCGGCGAGCACGTTAGTCGCGCCGTACAACGATCTGGACGCCGTTCGGTCCCTGTTCGCCGTGAACCGCGGCGAGATCGCGGCCGTGATCGTCGAGCCCGTGGCCGGGAACATGGGCGTGGTCGAACCCGAGCCTGGGTTTCTCGAAGGGCTACGTGAACTGACCAGCGAACACGGGGCCTTGTTGGTCTTCGACGAGGTGATAACCGGCTTCCGCGTCCACCCCGGCGGCGCGCAGACGATGTACGGGGTTGTTCCCGACATCACGTGCCTGGGCAAGATCATCGGCGGGGGATTTCCGGTGGGGGCGTACGGCGCAAACGAAGAGATCATGCGAAACGTCGCTCCACTGGGTTCGATGTACCAGGCGGGCACGCTCTCCGGTAACCCGGTGGCGATGGCGGCGGGCATAGCCGCGCTGGAGGAACTTCGTAAGCCCGGGACCTACGAAAGGCTGGCGGACTCTACGTCGAGGCTGGTGGTCGGCTTAAAAAACGTTTTCGCGAACGCCGGTACGCCAGTCACGATCAACTCGGTGTGCGGCATGACGACGGTCTTCTTTACGAAAGGGCCGGTGACCAACATGGCCGAGGCCGGCGCCTCAGACGGCGAGGCCTTTGCCGCGTTCTTCCACAAGATGATCGAACAGGGCATCTATCCGCCGCCCTCCCCGTTCGAAGCGTGGTTCGTCGGTCTCGCCCACACCCCGGCGGATATCGAAGCCACCGTCGAGGCAGCGTCAAGGGCCTTAGCCAGTTAGCGGGTCTGCGACAAAATGCCGCTGAGGCGTGTGCTCTAACGTCTCGCAGGGGCCGGTTTGAAACCGGCCCTGGGTTGAGGCGCGACGCAACGCTTATCGCCCACCACGCAAAACCGGCAGGGACGCCTACCCCCAACAGCCATCCCGCCCCTCACACACCGTCTACTACGCGTAATATTCCTCAGCGTTATCGTCGGGCCGGTACCCCAACACCCCCTCGGCGTGTGACGTATCCCAGAATCGCCACGTATTGCCGGACACGCCGTAGAAAATGTCGAACTTGAGGTCCGGCGCCGTCAGGCACAGGCGGATGAGTTGCGCCAGATCCCGGTGGCTGCACCAGGTGGCCCGCATCCTGATGTTGGCCGTCGGGTCATTGTCTTCCGTGAAAGACCCGATCCGCAGGCAGGCAACCTCCAAGCCGAACCGCTCAGAATACGACCGCCCGAGCGCCTCTCCGAACGCCTTGCTCGCGCCGTAGTCGCTGTCCGGCCGAATCGATACCGTGTGGTCTACGCGCGTAAACCCGCCGGGCTCAAGGCCTCGATAGTCGCCAGCGCGAATTCGCACGTACGGCTCATCGTTCTCGAAAAGACCGACTGCGTGGTTCGAACTGGCGAATACGACGCGACTCACGCCCTCCAGCCTGCATGCCTCTAACACGTTGCGTGTCAGGGTAATGTTGTTGCGGAGCACATCCGGCCACGGTGTCTCGACGGCCGGATTGCCCGCCAGATGGACCACGGCGTCATGTCCGGCCAACACGCCGCGCAGATCGTCGACCTCATGAACATCCGCCAACGTAGCCGGCAACTCCGCTCCCGGGCGAGGCGGGACCCGATCGAGGCCAGCCAACTCGAAGTCGTCCCCAAGAAACCTCACCAGCCTCGAGCCGATATTGCCGCTCGAACCGGTAATCAAAACTTTCATCTGCATGTCCTCTTTGTGTCCGGCCAAAGTTGCGGTTCACCCTATGTTTTTGGGCAACTCAATAAGCAATGAAAGGTCCGTTTCAACTTTCTCCACGCGTCTGTTGTACGTCTCCAGAAGTGCCTTCAATTGCGATTTCGATTGATTAGCCGTAAATTCACTCATCTCATCCAGGTTCTGGCTGACGAATCCCTCGATCGACGTGACCACAGCGGGACCGGTTCTACGTTGTCTGACGGCTAGTACAGTTCCGGCTACATCCTCAAACGGTGTGACGATGTAGACCACCTTTCCGTCTTTGAGGTTTTCCTTGCATTTGTCGAACAGGCCTGCCCCGGGAGCTACGGTCACATGGAACACTGTGTCTTCGACATCGAAATCCCCAAACACGCCGGGCTGCGTGTCGGCCGTGCTATACGAAGTGTTCCTGATCTGGCGCTCCGGGAATCTCAATTGCAACTTGGCACCGACGAGGTACTCCGCCACGGGTCCGTCGTCACCCCGATCCCTTGCGATTTCGAGCAAGTCACTGATGAAATACCAGATGGGGCTTGCGGGATCGAACTTGGGAGCAAGCCGTTGGTTGCCGTGCCACCGCTTGACTTCCTCAACTAGGAATACCTGCATTATTTCAATTGCCGACCCTCTCTCTTCGCGAGAAAATTTGTCGAATCCGGAAGCCGCAAGAGTTTTCAACAACTGCTCAATTGAACTGGGCAGCCCACGATTTGTTCGACCTCCCTCGCGCAAAAACGGGCGGCTTTCACCATACCGGGAGAGAATTCGTTTAACTGCGGCGCCGCCAACCCCCGTGATTTGGGAACCGCCTGGCGCGGTGTGTTTCCGGATATCGAGTTCCGGTTTTTCCCGCAAACGCTCCAGAACAACCAGTGCACCGCCAATAGTCCCCTTTGGCGGGAAACCGCGCCGTTGGTTTGGGACCGTCTGATACCAACGTCGGAACCCAACATTCGCGGCCGAAGGCTGGGGTTTTTCGTTCCCTTCAGAACGCATTGGGCATATGAATCTCAGTGCCCGCAGGCAGTGAGTCAGGAACACGGTCCTGAATCAGTTGGTCCAGTAAACTCGCGATGCCGTGAACATCACGCTTGATTGATTTCTCCCCGACTCTCACAACCCGCCAACCCGATTCGACTAGATTCTTGTTGTTCGCGGCGTCTCGCGCCATATTCCGCGCGATCTTTTTGCGCCAGTATGGCTTCATTTCGGCAAGGCGGCCGCTGCTGAGCTTTTTGCCGTGCCAGAATTCTCCGTCCACAAAAATCGCTATTTTCTGCTTGCCAAACACGATGTCGGGCTTGCCGGCAAGATTGCCCGCGTGGAGCCTGTATCGATTCCCTTTGGCCCAAAGGACCTTCCGTAAGGCCACCTCTGGCGCAGTGTTCTTGCCCTTCACCTTTTTCATTACCGCGGATCGTTCCGAAACAGTAAAGGGATCCCGACGACGAGGATCCGGGTACCTGAAGTCCGAGCCATTGGGTACATTCGTGTCGTAAATAGGTCTTCGTTCGAGTAGCCGAGGCTGCTTATCGGCTCGGTCAACTACCTGTTCCGCCGTTCCGTTTCTGAGATGCCCAATTGCATGTTGCACGAGCCAACGGACGGCCGGTACACAAACGGCGTCGCCGAATCCGTACATAGCTTGCCGTTCGGAAACTTCGATCGGAAAATCGCCGGCACCTTGAAGTCTTGCGTATTCGCGAGCCGTCATGCGTCTTACGCGTGGTGAGCCGTCGCGGGCGTCTATCAAAAACTGGACGCTGCTACCACCCAATGGCGTACGAAGACACCCGGCAATGCCGTCGACGCGGACTTCCCCGACGGCCCGGCCTGATCGCACCCTTCGGAACATGGTCGCCACACCGTTCGGGCCAGCGTCGGGCAGTCGGTTCACGCGATCCCTGTGGATGGGGTTCATTCGTTGGATCAATCGGTCCGCGTCTTCATCCGACCACCACAAAGTGGATTCGTATGGAACGTCCTCAAGGAGATCCGACAAGGACTCGCGTGACCGTTCCGGTGGATCCGGCAGGGGAATCTCCCCAAAGTTGGCGGCTTGGTGGGCTGCCTGGAACGCCCTTACGGCATTGGGTCTGATGCGAGTGGGCTTGCTGTCGACGGGCGCCTTCATTGCGTCGTCGTCTCCCAACAGACCGATGACGAAAACGCGTGGTCGGCTCTGAGGCAAGAACCACTTAGCGTCAACGACAACCACATCAACCTTGTATCCCAACTCGTTCAATCCCGCCACGATCCTGGAGAGATCGAGTCCGCCGTTCGAGGTCAGCATGCCAACCACGTTTTCAAGCAGCACCGCTTTCGGAGTGCCTGTTTCACTGTAATCACGCAGTAACCGGAGGAATGGCCAGAACGCACTCGAATACCGACCATCAATTCCATTGCGGTTTCCGGCTAACGAGAGATCAATGCAGGGAAATGAGGCGGTAAACAGGTCAATGCCGGGCGGCAACTGGGTCTCGGGCAAGTTATTGATGTCGTCCACTATGAGGTGCGCTCCGCCGTACGCACGCTCATACAGTTCGGCCTTCTTGGGTGAAATGTCGTTGGCGAACGCGCATTCCCAACCCAACGGTTCTATGGCCTTTCGCACGAGGCCGATTCCGGCGAAAAACTCCGCAAATTTTGGCATGCTAGGGGAACCTCTTCAGACGACTAACGTATCCGCGAGCCTCTAAACATGTCAACGGCGGTGTCAGGTCACAGCAGCTTGGCGAGAGCGCCGGGGTTAGCGTGCTCCACGGCCTGCTTGAGGGCGGCGATCCTGGCGGCGGAGGTCGTGTCACGCGGTTCGATGATGCGACGGCACGCGCGTGTGTACGACCCGATTACCTGAAGTTCGGATCGGTTCGACGACCAAGCGTACGGCTGGCCGGTCGCGGTGCGTAGAATTCGGTCGGCGAAGGCGCGATCCACAGGCACGGCGCGGGGAAATCTTATCGAACGGGCTGATCCGGCAAATACCCAGAAGGCATCCCAGAACCGTGTGTTGTTCATCGCCCGGCGGACGTGCGCGCAGTAGCCTCGTTGCGCTCGTGCTAGATGGCGGGCGAATCCTATGCAGTGGGCAGGGGCTGATACCGCTCGACTCGTATTCTGTCTTCACCCTTGCGCGCCTGAGCCAAGTCGTACGCAGTCTGACGGCTCAGCCAGAAATCAGCGCTGGACCATCCGGCCTTCTCCAGGCGAATGGCCATGTCGGGCGAGATCGCCGCGTGACCGTTCAATACCCGCGAAAGGGTATGGCGCGCAACTCCCAGAACCTCCGCTGCCTCGGTAACGCTTAGGCCAAGAGGGTCCAGGCAGTTTCCTCTGACGCTGCGGCCCGGATGGGGTGGATTCTTCATGGGCATGGTCTCTCTCTCCTCACTAGTGATAATCGACGAGAGCGACGTCGTACACGTCGCCAGCTGCAAACCTAAATGTGATCCGCCAGTTCCCGGAAATCGAAATGCTCCATAATCCTCGTCGGTCCCCTCTGAATCGATTGAATGACCAAGAACGGCCATTTAACCCAATCCAACACCAAGTTACGTAGTTCATCACAGGCTTTCCAGCGCGCCGGGGTTAGCGTGCTCCACGGCCTGCTTGAGGGCGGTGGTCCTGGCGGCGGACATCGGGTCCCGCGGATCGATAATCCGCCGGCAGGCGCGGGTGTACGACCCGATTACCTGTAGTTCGGATCGGTTCGACGACCAGGCGTACGGCTGGCCGGTCGCGGTGCGTAGAATTCGGTCGGCGAAGGCGCGGTCTACCGGCACTGCGCGGGCAAGACGTGTCGAACGGTCCGAACCGGCGAACACCCAGAACCCGTCCCAGTACTGGCTGTCGTTCATCGCTCGCCTCACGTGCGCGTTGGCGGCATATCGGGCGGGAGAGGCGGCCCCAGCCGGATCGGCCGGCGCGCGAAAGATCGACTCCACCTCGATAAAACCGATCAGGAAAAATCCGGTCTCGCCGGTGAACCGACCTCCGGTCCAAAGGGCTAAACGCACGAGGAAAAATATGAGGTCGCCGGTCCGGACCTCCTTCAACCCAAACGCCCTGGGCGACCATTCGCAATTGTCCCCGTACGTGTTCGTGCCGAATTCGGGGTCGAAGTGCGTGGCCATGTCGAGCAGACGGTCAGGGACCCATCGGGCCAGCGACTCTTTCGGATCGTAATAACTTCGCAGGTCCCGGTAGCGGACCGAATGCGGACCGGCAGCCAACGGCTCTTCCGGAATGGTAATGAACTCAAACGAGCCGTCGTCGAACAGCGGGCTCAGGAAGCGGTGCGAAGAGTTGGCGCCAACGTTCGCCAGGAAGACCGATGGCTTCGCTTTATCGGGCGTTAGCGTTGGTTCAGTCAAAGCTGATTATGTAATGGCGATCCGCCTCGCCCCAATGTCACTCTCTGGCCCGAATGATGACGCGGCCCCCGCGCTCGACTTCTATGCTCAACCTGTGCATGTCGAGCAACAGCATACCCACAAGCGGAGTGCTGCCCGTAACATCGGCCGCGATGTCCCTCGGTTGGCCGTTCCACTGCACAGTGACGTAGTGAACGTCAAAGTTGACCTGCGCGTCGTTAGCCAAAACCGCCTGGCCCATATATGCGAAAGGCAATTCCAATTCGGACACCAACTCAGTCGGCAAGGTCAAAAAGCCGCTGTAGCCCGTGTCTATGACGGCTTCGATGTCCTGGGCTTGCCCACCGGGGCGTTGCAGGGAAAGGGCGACGATCGCTTCGTAGGCGTCGTTCACCACCCCCTCGATCACCCGGTCCTCCGCAGAGACCCAGCTCCAAAGCTGCGAAGCGCCCGGTAACCCACCCTTTCACACAAAACGTTGACGGCGCCGGGACGCATCTCACGCAGGCGGTCCACTGCGGCAATCTCGCCATCGGCCACTACCCAGGTTCCGCTGTCCACGTCGATGGCGACGATCTGTCCATGGTGGTCGGCTTCAACCTCACGGCGAATGTCCCGTTCGTAAATCTCTTTGCCCAGGCGGACCGCCTCTTCTCGCGGGCGGCGCTGACTCGCCATGATTCCTTCTCCCTGCATATGTGCGGGTGTCTCTATATCACTCATCGGTTGCACATTGGACATACTTCAACAACTGACATTTTAATGCTTCGCGGCGGTCACCGGCAGTAAGACAGCCCTGTTCACATCACCCTCTCGGCGACCAGCTCCCGGACGCGGGGGATGACCTGCCGGGCGACGCGACGGGACTCCTCGACGTGCGGGTATCCGGAAAGGATGAACTCATCGATCCCAAGTTGCCAGTAGCGGGCGAGCTCCGCCGCCGCCTGTTCCGGCGTGCCGACTATGGCGGTGCCGCAATTTACGCGCACGGTCGAAATACCGTTCCATAGTCGTTCGCCTACGCGGTGCTGCTCGTACCTGCGCGCCTGAATGGCCGCACCTGCCATCGGAGTGCCCTGCACCTGCGAACTGCGTTGATCCTGTACCAATGTCTCCGCCCGCGACAACAACTCCTCGGCGGCGTCCCATGCCTCTTCCTCGGTGTCCCTGACTACCAGGTGCGTGCGCAGCCCAAACTTTGCCTGGCGTCCATGCGCTTCGAATGCCGCCCGGGCGCGGTCCATCAGTTTGGCCGTTGCGTCGAGGGGCTGAATCCACATCAGCAGTACGTCGCCGAGCCTGCCCGCCAGGTCGAGGGCTGCGGGCGACGCTCCGCCCATGTACCACCGCGGTCCGGCCCCGCGCGGGCCCGGCGAGACCATCGCGCCGTTGAGGTTCACCACCTCCCCTTTGTACGAAATCGGGCCATCGGCCGCCCACAGCCGCTTGCATGACTCGACAAATTCGGCGGCCAGTGCGTAGCGCTGCGCGTGATCGGTCTCGACGCCCAACCGTTCGAAATCGCCTTGTATGCCGCCCGGGACCATGTTGATGTCTATCCGGCCGCCGGTGATGTTGTCGAGCGTCCCCGCCATCTGCGCGAAGAGGCCCGGCGCGATGAACCCCGGCCTGACCGCTATGAGAAATCGAATGTCCGAAGTGACAGCGGCCAACGCCGTCGCTGTGGTCCATGTCTCAGCCAAGGGCGCTTCCTGGTCGAAGAGCCCGTTGGCGAACCGTGTCGGTATCAGTTGCGAGTAGTAGCCCTCCGCCTCGGCGGTCAAGACCACCTCACGCAGGTATTCAAACGTCGGCGGCCGCTCCGCCCGCATGGTCCCGATGTGTTCGCCGTCGCCGTCGATAGGTATGAACCAATCGAACTTGACCTCGGGCCGTTGTGAATCCGCGTTACTCATCGCCCGTTCCCTTTCATACAACCAGTGGTCAAGAGAATATCCGCATCCGGGGCGTCGGGGGAGTGTCTCGGCGGAGTTGACCGCTGAGGTTAATTGACCACATAATACGAACATCTGTTCTGTTTACACGTATCACCCAGATTCTCGACAGGAGTCACACATGGCCTCAGATGCCTTTCCCGGTCCACCAGAAGTCAGTTCCTTGGCGAATGCCATCTTGGGCAATCCAGACACAATGACACCACAGCAGTGCCCGCGCTGCGGCGCATCGGCCTCACTGCGTCTCGACAAGGCCGACCCGCAGGCGCACACATGCTATCGGTGCAGGCCCTGCGGCCACATATTCAGCCCCCGGATTGCCAATTAAAGGCGTGCATCACGGACCCATCGAGGAGCTGAGCCGCACAAATACAGCGACAGAAGAGCCGATAACACAAGAAAGCCTGAACGCATGGCAGACCGACCCGGTTGGGTTCTCGCGCGACATGCTCAAAGCCGAACCGTGGGAGAAACAGAAAGAGATTCTCGAGGCGGTGCAGGTCCACAACCGCGTGGCGGTGCGTTCGTGCAACGGATCGGGCAAGACGTTTATTGCGGCCCACGCGGTGCTGTGGTGGCTCATGTGTTTCCCCGACTCACTTGTCATCACCACCGCGCCGACGGAGCACCAGGTCCGCGACATGCTGTGGCGCGAGATCAGGCGCGTCTACCACGGGAACGAGCATCTCATCGGGGGCAAACTGCTCAGGACCTCGCTCGAGCTTGACGACAAGCACTACGCGCTGGGCCTCTCGACGAACACTCCGGAGCGGTTCCAGGGCTTTCACGAAGGGCACATCCTCTTTGTGGTGGACGAGGCGTCCGGCGTGCGAGAGGGGATATTCGAAGCCATCGAGGGATCGATGACATCGGACCACGCCAGGATGCTGCTGCTCGGGAACCCGACCGCACTGTCCGGATACTTTTACGAGGCGTTCCACCGCCGGCGGAGCCTCTGGCACACCATCCACATTTCGGCGTTGGAAACCCCGAACGTGAAAGTCGGAAAGGTGACAAAGCCCACCCTCGTCACCCCCAAGTGGGTCGAGGACGCAAAAGTCAACTGGGGCGAAGACAGCCCCATGTACCAGATACGGGTGCTCGGGGAATTCCCGTCCGAATCGGAAGACACGCTGATCTCCCTCAAGATCATCGAAAACGCCGTCGAAAACCCCGCGGTGGACGAAGACCATGCGCACGATGTGCAGGACGGTGACCCACAGGACTGTGACCCACAGGACGATGACCCACAGGACGATGACCCACAGGACGGTGACCCACAGGACGGTGACCCACAGGACGATGACCCACAGGACGATGACCCACAGGACGGCGACCCACAGGACGGCGACTCGCAGGACGACGTGCCCGTGGAAATCGGCGTGGACGTGGCGCGCTTCGGCAGCGACCGCACGGTCATATGCGTCCGGCGGGGCGACCGCGTGATCGACATCGCGTCATTCACAAAGAAGAACACCATGGAGACGGCCGGACTGGTCAACGAATTCGTGAAGCAGTACGCGCCGACCTGTGTGCGAGTGGACTCGATCGGGGTTGGCGCGGGAGTCGTAGACCGGCTGAAGGAACTGCGGGTGCCCGGCGTCAGCGGCATAAACGTGGCCCGGCGTGCCACCAACCCGGAGCACTTCGCCAACCTGAAGGCGGAGCTCTACGACGGACTGCGTGAGCGGTTTCAGCAGGGGCGCATCCGCATACCCGGCAACGGGAAGTTGATCAGCGAGTTGGCATCCATCAGGTACTCGTTTTCCAGCAGCGGGCAGATCAGGCTGGAGGACAAGGACGAACTGCGCGGGCGGGGCCAGCCGAGCCCCGACATGGCAGACGCCCTGATGCTGGCGTTCGCTCACTCACCCCGGCGCGGGTTCAGGATGTGGGCCTGAGAACGTCCAATGCGCCGCCCCGCGCTGCCGACATCCGGCAGACAGGCGGAGTGCGACAGCAGGCGCCCCGGGATCGGGGTTCGCCTGAGCGAACAGAACATTCGACCGGAGGTCACGGATTGAGCGTAATAAACGTTGTTGGAGATGCGGTCAGACGGAGCGCGACCAGGGCTCTACAACTCGGTAGATGGCGAGGGGTCGAACGGTCGAGCCGCGCTACGTGCGTGGTGGTCGACCGGTTCGACGCGGAGTTCGGTATCGCCTCGGACTGGCCGCAAGCCGGTCACGCGCGCTACTACGAAAAGTCAGCCGCCGTCCACGCGGCTGTGAAGTTGCGGGCCGATGCCGTGGCACGGCCGGGACTGCGGGTGTTGACCCGCAAATGGGGATCCCTCCACCGGGGCGAGTACCGCGACGCGGGGGCCGACGACCCGATGATGAGGCTTCTCGAACGGCCAAACGAGATGTGGACGCAGGGCCAACTGCTGCGCGCCACCGAGACGTACCTGGCCCTGTGGGGTTCGGCGTTCTGGGGCATCGAACGGGATAGCGCCGGAAACGCGTCGGAGCTTTGGCCGCTTCGGCCGGACCGCGTGCGCATCATCCCCGACAGGAACAGGCACGTCAGGGGGTTCGTGTACGAACACGGCGGCGAGCGGGCAGCCTATCTACCCCAGGAGATCGTCTGGTTCCGGCATATCAACCCGGCTGACGAATTCCTCGGCATGTCATCTCTGTCACCGGCGCGCCTTGCGGTGGACATGGGCGAGGAGGCGTTGAGCTTCAACCGCAGCTTTTTCCGTAATTCCACGATGCCGTCAGACTTGGCGATCACGACGGAAGAGACGCCGACCGAAGACGAGGTTTCGGAGTTCTACGCGCGTTGGGAGAGCCGATTCCGCGGCTCGGGCAAGGCGCATCGCCCCGTGTTGCTCTCGCGGGGTATGGACGCGAAGCGCCTGGGCACTTCTCAGAAGGACATGGAGTTCACGCAGGCCCTTCGGTGGTCGGTGGAGGAGGTGGCCCGTGCGTTCGGAGTGCCCAAGGTGTTCCTGGGCCAACTGGAGGACGCCACGTTATCCAACGTCGAGACCCTCGAGCGTTACCTGTGGCGGAACACCGTTGTTCCCGAACTGCGGCTCATCGAAGAGGCGATCAATTCCTCGGTAACCCCGTTGTTCGAGAGTTTCCCCGGGCAGCGGCGCGTCGAATTCGATCTCGGCGATATCGAGGCATTGAAGGAGAGTGAAAACGACCGCGTGGAGAGGGATGTCAAGCTCGTAGCGGCCGGGATCATTACCGTCGACGAGGCCCGCGCCAGCCGCAATCTCGAACCCATCGGGTGAGAGCCGGAGAAGCTGATTTCGCGAAACTAACCGTCGCGTCACAGGCGTTGCCCTGGCCTTAAGAGCTGGCAGGCGTAAGGGTGTTTCCCAGAACCGCGTGTCAGCTTCCGCGTGAACGCTGGCGACCGATCCCGTTAAAATTTCAAGGGTGGAATCTTCACCCACTTTGCTCCAGGATTTTGCCTTAATCACCGTCGCTGCGGCAGTGGCGTTGATTCTCTTCCGCAGGCTCAAGCAGCCTGCCATACTCGGCTACCTGTTGACAGGGGTGTTGATCGGCCCCTACACACTCCCCCTCTCGCCGGTCGGCAACGTGGAATCGATCCGGCTTTTGGCAGACGTCGGCCTCGTCGTCCTGCTATTTGCTCTGGGGCTCGAGCTTGGTTGGGACCGCATCCGGCGTGTGGGGCTGAGGGTGGTGCTGATAGGGATCATCGAGGTCAGTCTGATGGTTGTAGTCGGCTATCAGATCGGGAAGTTGCTCGGCTGGAACGCCAACGAGGCGTTGTTCCTTGGCGCCGCGGTCTCGATCTCAAGTTCGGCGGTCATCGTCAAGATGCTCAACGACACCGGCGATCTGAAATCGATCAGGGGGCGGTTGGTCGTGGGAATACTGGTGGTCGAGGACTTTGCCGCCGTGGTGCTTCTCAGCGCCCTGACGGGCATAGCTACTACCGGCGCATCCAGCCCTACGGACGTGGCGGCAATTGTCGGGAAGCTGGCCCTTTTCGTCGTTGTATCGCTGGTTATCGGCCGCCTTTTCGCTCACCGAATTACGACTATCCTGGTCCGCTTCAAATCGACCGAGATGCTGTTGCTAGGCAGTCTTGGACTCTGCTTCGGCCTCGCGCTGCTGGCCGACGAACTGGGCCTCTCAGCGGCCGCAGGGGCTTTCCTTATAGGCACAGTTCTCGGCGACACGATACATGCTCCCAGGATCACCCGGATAACGTCGCCCGTGCGCGATCTGCTCGCAGCGATCTTCTTCGTATCGATTGGGATGCTTGCCAACTTCGCCGAGTTGGGCAAGTACCTCATCCCCGCGGTCGTCGTCACCTCAGTCGTCATATTCGGCAAGTTGATCGCCACCACCGCCGGCGCATTTCTTACGGGTCATGGGGGGCAGACGTCGGTGTCGGTCGGAACCGCGACCACACAGTCGGGCGAATTTTCGCTGGCTATGGCCAAGGTTGGCGCAGAGCACGGGGTGGTCGGGCCAATTCTTTACCCCGTCGTGACGCTGACCACCGTCGTCACCTCGTTCACTTACCCCTTTCTCTATCGTTCGGCGCCTGCGATAACCAGGTTCCTTGAGCGAATATCGCCGACGTGGCTGCTCCAGTACGAAACTGCGTTGTCCGGCGCACTGGTCGCGCTCAGGCAAACGACCACCATGAGGAGCGAAGGGGCAATAGCGGTACGGCGGATGTTGCGGCGGGTACTGGTCAACCTGGGAGTCATAGCGATCCTGCTTGCCTTGGGGGCCGGCGCCGTGCACTTCACGTATTCGATCCCAACTCCGCTGGGATTGAGCGAAAGCGTCCTGGGGCTGATCATTGGAGGCGTGGTCGTTACGCTGTCGATCCCGCCGGGCATCATGGTGTGGCGCGCTCTGGACCGCCTGACGGAGGACCTGACGAATCAGATGGCGATTTGGCGGTCGATGCTACCCGATCGATCCCGTCGGCTGGCCTTTGCCAGACTGCTTCAGCACTCCCTGCTCGCCGCCGCCATCATCTGGTTGGCAGTGTGGACCTTGCCCCTGGTGTTCGAATTGATGTCGATCGGCAGCCTGGCCCCGGCGGTGTCGATCGGCATCGTGGCGGTGCCGGTGATCCTTACCGCGCTGACGGCCTTACGAGTGCACCGGGAACTGAGCCGGACAGTCAGGCGAACCTTCCTCGGCGATTCGACCAGCGACGGGGAGGAACGCGTGGACGAAGTCTTTCGTTCGTAGCAAGCCCCGCGTTCGTCATCCCCGACCCCCTCCGCGTCATCCCCGACCCCGATCGGGGACCCACGGCGACACCCCGCCCGATGGAACTGGGTTGCCGGCAGGCCGGTACCCAGGGGACGGGCGCGGCAACCACCACAACCGTAATCCCCCACCTACACCCCCTCCCCCTTACCGTCGTGCCGGCGCAGGAACGTCACCCCGGACACCGATCCGGGGCCGGTACCCAGGGGACGGGCGCGGCAACCACCACAACCGTAATCCCCCACCTACACCCCCTCACCCCTTACCGTCGTGCCGGCGAAGGAACGTCACCCCGTACCCCGATACGGGCCGGAATCCAGGGGTTAGGGGGCGCTGTTCAGGCGTTCAGAGTATCTGCTCGTAAAGGTCAACCCAGTCGTAATTCGTCTCTTCTATCAGGCGGACCTTCCAATTCCTGTGCCAGCCCTTCATCCGTTTCTCCCTCACGATCGCGCTCTCCATAGTCGGATGGATTTCGTACCAAACGAGTCGTTGCGCTCCACGTTGCTTCGCGAACCCTTCTGCCAGACCGCTTTTGTGTTGCCAAACTCGCCTCACAAGGTCCGAGGTGACACCGATGTAGAGGGTCCCGTTCCTCTTGCTGGCGAGCATGTAAACGCAAGGGGTCTTTTCGGGATTCATGGGAGAGTGAGTCCGCCTGCCGGTCCTGCTTCAGCCCGCAATCGAACGTGACCCCACCGTACCCCTGGGTACCGGCCCCGTATCGGCGAGCCTGTCTCATAAGTCCAGTTCCCTCGAATTTCCGGTTCCGCGGAGTCCGAGTGTCGACGATATATTGAGCATTTACGGCGTGTTTCAATCACAACATCCCCGCAGATGTCCGATTCCGGACCGACAGGCGCGGCACAAATTAAGGGTTGGGACTTCTGAGACGGGCTCCGGCGTACGGGGTGACGTTCCTTCGCCGGCACGACGATTAAGGCTCGGCACGGAGTTGGGGTTGACGACAGGTGCCTGTATCTAACGGTCTCCGTCGGCATCATTTTTCAATGGACGACCTCGCCAGAACAACGGCTTACCCGTCTTGGCGTCGACGACGCCTTCCAGATAGGGCGGATTATCGGGATCAGCCCGGGCCTCATCGAGTTGCGCCTGAGTCAGGCCCTTCGCTGATCTACCCCCGTTATCGAACGAAAATTCAGTGCCGGATAAGTTTGCGTTCTTAAAATCCGCGCCGGACACATCTGCATATGTGAGATCCGCGCCTGAAAGGTTTGCACCGTCGAGAAAAGCTCCGTAGAGATTTGAATAGGTTAGACGTGCATTGGAGAGGTTTGAATCCAACAAGAAAGACCGTTCCAGTTTCGAGTTTGAGAAGTCTGTGCGGTGTAGGTTCGCATCCATAAGGATTGCAACCGACAAGTCAGCCCTCGATAAGTCGGTGCGGGTGCGGGTGCCCATTACCTCCTCTAGTGACCATCGGTCCCCGAGAGGCATCAGTGCGCTTGACAGATTTGCTTTGATCAGCCACACGCCCAAAACGTTCACCCCATGCAGGTCCAACCAATACCCGGAATCTCGCTCAATGTTGAGATGGCGCTGACGACGCTCGCCGATAGTTTCCATGATGACTTCAACTTCTTCACTCATTTTCGCGTCCGGGTCGTCCGGTCTGTTTTTGTGCGATGCCGGATTGCGCGCGAACGCGCAGAAAAGCCGCATGATTTGGACGTGGTATTGTTCGGGATGGTCTGCCGCGAGGCGTCGCAGCGCGTAGATGCCTCCCAGTCGGACCGAGAGGACATCGCTTCCGAGCATCTCAGCGCCCTTTTGATAACGCTCATTGAGTAGTCCGCGCTCAGCCGTGACAGCCTGTTGCAGGGCGATCTTAGCTTGGTGCTGCGACGTGGCAGCCTGACGGCCGGCTACGCGGCTGCGCCAAACGGCGAGAACCATCGCAATTGCGGCACCGATTAAGAGACCGACATTGCGTATCGTGGAGCTGCCGGATTCGCCGTCACGCAACCAATCCCAATACACCCACGTTAAAACAGCGCCCACAGCCAACACGGCGAGAATAATAACGGTGACCCAAAACCCTTCAGGACGGCGGCGCAGCCAATCCAACGGTTTCACAAGCGCTCCCTCACCCCGTCACCCCCAATATCCCCCCAATCCGCCGCGCCGTGTTCGTAAAATGCTGCACCTCGTCCAGCTTCAAGGTCCTCCCGAGGACCTTCCGTTCCCGATAAGACAGCCACTTCTTCAAAACCTGGTACCCGCCCAACTTGTAAGTCCACACCGCGGCTGGCACATTCCGCCAATAGGCGACATCGTTCAGGTAAATGTCGAACGTCATGTCCCCAAGTACCCGGGCGGCACCCCCCAGCGCGGCCTGTTCCTCCGCCGTGTACGCGCGTTCGACGACCCGGCCCTGGCCGGGCATGACGGCTTGGCCCGATCCGAAGTGGCCCCAGCTTGCCGTCATGGCGAAGTCGTCGCCGGACATGTTGTGACCGCTGGTGGTGGATGGCACGGCGATGGCGGCGATCTCCTGGGGAAGGGTGCCTTCGGTCACGCCGGGGACGGGCGTCTCGGAATCGAGCAGCGCGGCCAACTCACGTCCGCGTGCCGCCGACTCCGCCAACTCGTCCGCCGCGCCGTTCGTGCCTCCGTCGGGCCAGCCCGCGAGGGGGATGCGGGGCCACTCCATCCTGAGCGCGCCGGCGTTCGCCTCGCGGTACGCGGGATCGTGCAGCACGGCGATGACGTGGTGGAACAGGTCTTCGACGCCTAGGCCGAGTTTGTCCAGGTAGCTATGGGCGGCGGGCGAGAGGTTGGGGCGGCGGTGGGTTCCGTCACCTTCTAGGTCGAGACCATCATCGAGGAGCCAGGCGGGGATGCAAGTTGCGCTGCGGTCCATTAGGTCAATACAACCGATTCTAGAAATCACTTGCGGGCGCGACCATTCCCGACGCGGTTTTTGCTGGGTGACCAGCTAAAGGTTTCCTTTGAACACATTGGGCTTGTAGTCCGGGCTTGGACGAGCCAATAGTCCGATATCTGGTTCCCAATAAAGCCAGCGCGTATCAAATGGGCGGAAGACGCTACGCATGAATGAACTTTCATCTGGACCGCCGCGTGCGAGCCGGATGTCGCGAACTGAGCGAGGATCAAGAGTTATCGACGACGTGGCTCGCATGGCAATGGGATAGTGCTGCGCGATATCTTCGTGACTCAAATCCTCATCGAAATAGTCGAAAATGCGCTCCCTTAGCCTGCCGAGGTCGGAGTCGAACAGAAATGAGTCTCGATTGGTCTTGACTCCCGGAAATGACGACGGGAATAGAACGGTTAATGACGGCCACTCAGACCAGTTCTCGCTAACCTCCATTGGTGCAAACGGGAGGCCAATTGGCAGGTCCGGCTTGCTTGGTTCGTAAAGCGCGTGGGGCTCCGACTGCGCGGTCGCGGTCAACTCCTCTCGCTTGTACTGGCCCCAGAGATGACGGAAGTCGACTGACTTTGTCGACGCATGATCAGCTTTGCGTACCAGCGTTGCAATTGCCGTGCCAACCTGGATGCCTACGGGGTCTTCCGGCGTGGAGAAGATGCTGGGGTCGGACTTGCCGTCCGGTGTTGTCTTGCCGGTCTTGTACTTGTCGCCGTTCAGGCAGTCGATCCGAATGGCGTCGAAGGCCTCAAGGTAGCGTTCTCTCATGCCGGTGAACGACAGACCGTCGAGCCAGGAGTAGTTTGATATGAAGCAGACCACGCCGCGGCCGGTCTTTTCGGCGATGCGGCGTTCGGCCATCCGGAAGAACCGGACGTAGAGGTCGTTTAGTCCCTGGCCCTCCGGCCGTCGAACCTGCTTTGTAGTCCGGTAGGCGTTCGAAAGTTCTCGCTCCTCGTCGATAGCCATGCCCGCGAAGCCGTTGTAGGGCGGGTTGCCTAGGATTACGAGGATGGGCGTGTCCTGCTTGACGCGTTCGGCGCGGTCGCGCTCTTCTTCGAGTTCGGGGAATGGCAGCGGCTTCTGGACGGTCGGCTCCCAGCCGGTGAGGGCGTTCGTGAGGAATATGCCTGCGCGCTCCGTCCCGTCTTCGGCGAGCGGGGCGTCGAGCGTCTGCATGGTGAGGCCGACCTGGAGGTGGGCGACAACGAAGGGGGCGGGCATTATCTCGAAGCCGAACACGCGCTCTGTGGCCGCCTGCTTCACCCGCGCGCCGGTGAGGGCGCCCAGCCCTTGGCCCTTCAGGTTGGTGGCGATGCGGCGGAGTACCTCGGCGAGATACGCTCCGGTGCCGCAGCAGGGGTCGAGCACGTAGACGTTCTCTGCCGCCAGGCCATCGACGATGCCGAGGTCGTCTTTCAACGCCCGGTCGACGCGGGCGACCATGTATCGGACCACCTCTGTTGGCGCGTACCAGACGCCAAGCTGCTTGCGGAGGTCGGGGTCGAAGGCTTCGAGGAAGGGCTCGTAGAAGTATGGGACGGCCTCGCCCTCGGTGAAGCGTTCGAAGAAGGCGTCGCGGTCTACGCGGTCGAGGGCCGCGGCTGTCCAGTCGAGCACCTCTATAAGGTCCAATGGCTTTAACTGGGTGGGTGTCGCTACCTGCTGGAACAACGCTTGCAGGACAGGCGCTCGTAGATACCAGGCGGTGTCGTGCCAGTTAAATTTGCTGGATTGCGTCGATGATTGGCGCGCCCAGAGCACCCAGGCGGAGAAAACACCGTAGAAGAGGGTCTGCACCAGCGTCGAACGGAAGAAAGCGGCGCCAAGGCCGCCCTCGAATTTGACGCCGAGGGCTTCTTCCAGGGCCGAGCGTACGGCCGTCAACGACGGGGCGGCGTCGTTGGCTTCGACGCGGGCGAGGCCGTCGCGGGCGTACGATGCCAGGAGCCGGGCGAGGTCTCTCGGCTCAGCAAGCGAGGTGGTGTGGGAGAGGGCGCGGGAGAGGTACTCGCCCAGGCCGGCCCCGACGAGGTTCGCAAATGCGCGAGGTTTCTGTAGTAGATGATCGAACTGCTCGGCGCTGTCGGCGAGCCTGAAGGTCTCCAGTTTTACCGGCTGGCCCGCGGCGTTCTCGCCGAGCAGCACGAAGTCCCGGGTGTTGGTCACCAGTACGATTCGATAGAAGCCCCAGTATTTACTCACCTGGCCGCCGTCGGCCGTTAGCCAGGCGTCGTCTGTGGCAGGTTTGACCTCGATCACGCCGCGTTCAGGGGGTTGGCCTTGGCGCGGCTTTCCCTGTTGCAATTGATTTGCGGCAAAGAGGCCGAAGTCGGGGTGGCCGGCGCCCTGTTCCGCCATTTGGCTGACGCAGAAGACCTTGGGATTGAGCGTGCCGCCGACGGCGTTGAGCAGGTTGGTCAGCGGAGGGTAGTAGGACAGTTCAGGCGTCGATCCGCCGGAGGCGCGGATGCTGCGGAGGTCGGTGAAGTATTGTTCGACCGCGGTGGTGAGTTTTGTGTTGGTTCCGGGCATGGGTATGTGGATGATATCCCGCGTGG
The DNA here is from genome assembly GCA_965219065.1 of Dehalococcoidia bacterium. Classification (GTDB taxonomy): domain Bacteria; phylum Chloroflexota; class Dehalococcoidia; order Lucifugimonadales; family Lucifugimonadaceae. The sequence goes on along the minus strand of OZ244715.1, from coordinate 3,138,635 downwards.
GTGGTGGTAGCGGTGTGGATTGGAGGTAAGGAGGGCGTTTGCAGATTTGACGCCTCAGATCCCTCGGCTTCGCTCGGGATGACATTACTGGTGGTCGAACATCCGCCATCCCCCCATTGACCCCATCCACCAACCCGCGTTACAGTAGAACACATGTTCGACAATGACCAACCCCAACCCCAATCCGAAACCGAATCCCTCGCCGACATCGTCCGCGAGGTGACCGACGGCGGCCGAGACATCGTCCGCTTCCTCATCGACGCCACGGACGGCACGATCGATGACTTCGAGCCCTGCCACCGGCTGGACGCAACCGAGCAACTCCTGGACTTCGGCGGCCACAAGGATCTCGTCGACTTCGTCCGCGATAAGACGAACGACGGCCGCCTGATCGTCCGCTTCCTCCTGGACGTCGCGCAGCGCAAGATCGATGACGTTACGGAACGTGATCGCGTGAAGGCCCGCCAACTCCTGAACCAGGTATTCAACGGCGAGTCCTGGATTTCACTGCCGGTCCCTCCGGAGCAATAGGTGTCGGGCACGACATTCCCGTATACAAGATCCCTGCCAATCCCCCTCTCCCGCTGGGAGAGGGTTGGGGTGAGGGTGAAAATTCAGACACCGGAGGCTTGACGGCCGTCAAATCATCCTGCAAACTCTCTTAATAGAACAAATGAGCTAACAACCAGCCCGCACTAGCTCAGCGGGAACCTCGGGACTGACCCGGATAGCGGCGGAAAGCCATTTCCGCCGCTCCGGGCCTTTTTTTGTTCCAGCCAACCCTGCGCCGTTAAACGAAACACGGAGTGAAATTCTCATTGCCCAATCCCATCGACTCGACATTTGTAAGGACCGGTCCTGAGACCCACATCGGGTGGCTGCCGGTACAGGTCGCACGTGCAGACAACGCGCCAGACAGCGTTGCAGCCTCAGCCGTGTCGGTCCGAAACAGCGAACGATTGGTGATTGCCGCTTCGGTGGAGTCGGAGGACCGCGCCGGGGACCTGGTCATCGCCCGCGGCTGGGAACTCGAATCGTATTTGCGCAACCCCGTCGTGCTGTGGGCGCACCAACACCGCATGCCGCCGATTGCCCGAAGCGTTGAAATTGCGGTCGAAGGCGACTCCCTCATGGCGACCATCGAGTTCGCCGACACCCCGTTCGCGCAGGAGATCAAGCACCTCTACCTGACCGGCTTCATGAACGGAGTCTCGGTGGGCTTCCGGGCGCTCGAGATGGAGTCGCGTAAAGCGGTTAGCGGGCGTCGCGGCACCGTTTTCAAGCGGCAGGAGCTGCTCGAAATCAGCGCCGCGCCGGTACCCCTGCATCCCCTGACCCTTGCAGACCGCCCGCCGCCGCAGGTCGAGCACTCTGGCGAAGCACTGGAACTGCTCAGAGAGTTGGCCGGCCTCTGGAGGGACCTCGGGCAGTTGGAGTCGAGCCGCATGCGGCAGGCGCCTCAGGTGCGGGGCGAGATGGAAGCGAGAAAGCGTAAGTAAATCCGGAACACAACTGAATGGAGACGCAAATCGAATGACGACACAGGAATTGGAAACGGTAAAGAAAGAATTGGCGGGCATTTCAACGTTCGTAAAGGAACGTGTGAAGCCGGCCGCCGATGAGCAGGCAAGGCTGACCGAGGCGATTAACGGTCTGGCGGACACAGGCAAAGAATTGCGCCGGCGCGCGCTGACCTCTCAGGCCGAAGATGAAGACAGGCGAGTCGACTCCGGCCCCTACGCCGGGTGCGACGCGCTCGATCTCGTGATTGGGCGAAGCCTGCTGCGCGCCGCCCGGGCGCAGGGCGGGGGTCCGGGCGTCGAGGACTGGACGGTCCATTTGCGGGCCGCCATGGACAGTCTGACGGCCGGCGCAGGCGAAGAGCTGACTCACACGGCGCAGGCGTCGCGGCTCTGGCAGGACGTAAACCTCGAAACGATGATCGCCTCCCTGTTCAGCAGGATAAGCATGCCCACCAACCCGTTCGACGTGCCGCTGCAACTCGGCGACGTCAACTGGTACCCGGGCGAGGAGAACGTGTCGGTCAGGTCGTCCGACGTCCCCACCGGCAAGCAGACCCTCACAGCCAGAGAACTGGTGGCGGAGATCCCCTGGTCCTTCACCCTGGAAGAGGACGCGGTGATCGCAATGCTGCCGGAGGTGCGCCGGACCCTGGTGCGCAGCGCGGCCGAGGTGATCGACGACGTGCTGCTCAATGGCGACACTACCATCTCGAACGGCATCAATTCGGACGGCGGCCTGATCGGAAAGGACGATCCGGGAGTGGCGCAATGGCTGGTCGGCTTCGACGGCCTGTTGCACCTGCCGCTGGTCGACAACACGTCGCAGGCCAACAACCTGAACGGGGCCGTGACGTCGAGCGCGTACAACAAGTTGTTGAAGCTGCTCGGCAAGTACGGTGTTCGCAGCAACGAGTCTGTGTTCATCACGGACCCGAACACGTTCCTGACGAGCCTGGCGCTCGAAGAAGTCGAGACGGTCGACAAGCTCGGCCCGGCGGCCACGATCCTCACGGGGCAACTGGCGGTGGTTTACGGCCACCCGCTTATCGTCTCCGAACAGATGAGGCTCGCCTCGGCGAACGGCAAGGTCAATTCGAACCGCGCGCAGAACACCGCCGGCCGAATACTGGCGGTCAACACGTCGCAATGGCGAGTTGGCTTCCGACGTGAACTGTCCATCGAGACGGAACGGGTGCTTCAGAAGCGGCAAAACGTGATGGTCGTGAGCCTGCGCCTGGCGTTTGCCGAGAGGACGGGAAAGCGGTCGAGCGCAACGCACACGGCGCTTCAATACAACGTCACCGGGGTGACATAGGGCGCGCAATGAGAGAGGGCGCACAGCGGGGACCAGCCGGGGGAGGACCGGGGTTCCCCAAGGTGCGCCCCCTCCGCACTAGGTAATACGAACAAACGCCCTCCCGGTTCTTTGAGTTTCGCGCGGGATGCAGGTGAGTTTTCGCCTACTGCAATTCCGAGAAAACCTGAAAACAAGCGGTTTCATGGACCCGATCGGTCCCGACTATTAAAGGAAAACGAAATGCCGGACAACAAATCGATAGCTGACCCGATTGCAGAGATCGCAGAGCGGGCCCTCAAGAAGACGAGCATCGTCCACATCGACGGGTGGAGCGGCGTCGATCAGCGGTACCTGTTCGTCGCACCGTACGACTGCAGGATCGACCAGGTATCTCTGGTGTCGGACACAGCGGTACAGGCCAGCGACAGCAATTACTACGCCCTGCAGGTCCGCAACCTGACCCAGTCGGAGTCCTTGCTGTCATCGCCTCTGAGGACGCGGACATCAAACGCCGGGGCGATTACCGAAGACGAGGTGTTTAACCTGTCGCCGGACCAGAATCAGGTGGTCGACGATGGCGATGTCCTGGAACTGCAGGTCTCGAAGACAGGGTCGCCTGCCAATCTCTCCGCAGCCGAGATCATTGCCGTTGTCGAATACACATAACGGCGTTGGCTCCGAGGGTGCCGAGGGCGTCCGCACTTTCGTCCTCACAGCTGCAAAGGCGGGTGAAGCCGCGCGGCTCCGCCCTTCCCGCCTCCAGGTGCGGTGCGCATTGGTGCGGGCCAAACTCCACAACGCAGGCCTGGTCCACGTGGGCGACGCCTCGGTGACCCGAAGCGACCCCGGCCTCGCGCCCGGCAGGACCCTGGGACTTCGAGGAGATCCGAAGATCGACCTGTTCGACATCTTTATGGTCGCTGACTCCGTCGGCGATGGCGTCGAGGTGGTGTACGCAGTCGGGCCGATCCGTGACGATGCCGATTGGACTTATGGCGAAATGATTAGAAAGGCAACAGGCATATGAGCCTGCCTATCGGCACCGTATCCCCCTCACTGGCGGCAACGCCGGTCGCCATCGCCGCAACAGCCATGGCTGTCCGAGCCCTCAGCCTGAAGGCGAGACAGGACAACAGCGGCCCCGTCTACATCGGGGACGCTGGCGTGACGGCGACCAACGGCTACTGTCTATTGCCGGGCGACGAGGTGACGCTTCAGTTCGGCAACGCAATGGACCTGCGGCGCCTTTACGTGTCCGCCGCCAACCTCGGAGATCGCGTGGACTACGCCGGGGTCGCAGCGTCAGGGCGGCATCTGGCGGTCGGACCGTATCCGAAGGAAGTGCCCGGGACCATACCGGTCTGACCTCTGTCCACCGGCCCGGCCCGGGCGCATTCGCCCAATTCGACTACCTCCCTTACAACAATTCTTCAACGCGCCGGCAAAAACGCCGGAAAGGTTTGCAGTGCACTCATGAACCACATCGCAGCGCCCCGCGGCGTTTTTAACACTTACGGCGAACTCCCCGAGATCAAGTTCCGCCTCGGCATCGCCGGCAATGCCAATGATCCAGCTCTGTGGATGGCCCTGCACGCCGCCAGCCGGGATATCGACGCGTACTGCAACCGGCGGTTCTACACCGAGCACGCGGTCCGCAGCTTCGACGTGGCCGACCCGCACGGCTTCGTGGTGCCGGACCTCGTCAGCATTTCGAGCATGAGGGAAGACGCCGATCGGGACCGGATCTACGAGGTGGCGCGAACCCCCGCCGACTACATCCTCTATCCCTTGAACGCCGACCCTGCGTCTTACTCGGGCAGGCCTTACAACCTCGTCAGGGCCGATCCGGCAGGACCGCGCCCGATGTTCACCACCGGCCGGATTGCAATTCAGATCGAGGGACTATGGGGCTACAGGGCGCATGTCGTCAATCTGCGTTCCCCCGTAGATTTCAATGGGGTGATAACCGTGTCCTCAGACATCATCCCCGTGACCGACAGAGGTCCTGTAGCCGCCGGTCAGACATTGCGGATCGAATCGGAACAGATCTTCGTTCGGGCCGTCGACGGCCAAAACATGACGGTGGTCAGGGGAGTCAACGGGACCGCGGCGGTGGCGCACCTGGACGGCACGGACATCTACGCGTACCGGTACCCGCCCGAGGTGGTCGAAGCGACCCTGGTAATGGCCGCGCAGTTGTGGAAGCGAAAAGACACTCCGTACGGATCGAACGGCCCGGGCGCCTCGCGCATCGTGGGCAGACGGGATCCGGGCATCGAGGCGATACTTTCTCCGCTGCGCCGTTTGCCCGTGGGCGGCGCCGGCTTATGAGCCTCATTTCGATCCGGCAAGGCATCGTCGCAGCCTTGAACCTCATTCCGGATCTGACCGTGCACGACCACGTGCCGGAGGCGATCAACGAGTTTCCCGCAGCTTCCATTCGAGTTACGGCGGCCAGCTACGCTGACCGGACCTTCACGTTTCAGGTCCGATTGGTGGTCTCGGGATGGTCATCCGGCGAGGCTGAGAAGTCCCTTCACCCGTTCCTCGAGGCAAGCGGCGACCGGAGCGTAAAGGCGGCGCTCGACGCGCAGCCGGGATGCGTAACGGTGGGAGCGGGCGAAACGAGACGCCGTATTTTCAACGGCGCCTCACTTTTGAGCGTCGAGCTCACTGTAGTAGCGACAGACGCCTGAAGATTTCAGGTCGAGCATCTCTAATGTTGCGTCCGCGCATTCGTCAGCGGACACCAAGGTGGCCAAGTTGCAAAACCCATTCCGAAACCTCGAAAATCCCGCAGGGGGCGAGTCCCCCGCGTCCAAATTCATATCGGCTGCGCGAAAGCACACGACCCCAGAAATCGCCAGGCTGGCGCGAGCGGTCGAGTCGCTGAGGGCGACGGTCGAAAACGATCATCAGCACAGGCTGGAACAAATTGAACGCGACCTGCGTTGGGTCATCTTCCTGCTTGGCGCACAACTTGTCGGCCTGATCGGCGCCGTGGCCAGCCGGGTGATAGCGGGCTAGCTCCCCCTTTTCCCCTAATTCAAGAAAGTCAGGATGGACTGCTTGGGCAAAACAGGGGATGGAAGTGCATCGTGCCACACTCCGCTTCACCGCCCTCGATACCCTTTCCCCTCTCAGCCGCCGGGGATAGACTCGCCAATTGGTGACTTCCGGAGCGTGCAGCGCGGCGGATTTACGATCCGCGGCCAAAACACGCTGCCGGTTTAACTTGGCAACTGTCCCCAATGCGTTTAATCTAGGGGCATTGCGGTAGTTGGTACGCCTTGACCGCACCGTTACGGATGATCAAAATACGGATATCCGCGGGCGGAACGCGTAAGCGCGCGCGTTCGGGTTGTGGTTAGGCCTGCCTGATGTAAAATCCCGAGGGCGCAACAGAGCGATCGGATATCGTTTGCCGGGTACGCCCTGGACAGGAAAACGCTACACACTGCCGGAACGTCATCCGATGACAGAACTTCGAGTGAGTAAATGAACATTTTCGCCCGCCATCAGCAAGTACCAGACGAAGGCGCTGACACGTCTTCGTCGAGCAGGAGTGACAGCATGGGTTTGCACCGGTGGATATCAAGAGTTCCTGGCATCGCCCGCCGGCCAAAGGCTGTTGTGGCGGTGTTGCTTGCGCTAGCCGCACTGCTCCTCGTCGGACAGGCCGCCTTCGCCCAGACGGAGCCGCCGGCCTTGATGAGTGGCGATAGCGTTAGCATCTCGCCAAGTGGGGGCGTCATCTTCCCTGGCCAGAGTGTGGGGCTTTCTGCGACAGAATACGCATCCGCCGACTACAGTTGGTCCTCGGATGGCGCCTCGTTCAGTCCTTCCGATGCCAGCGGGACCACAATGACGATCAATGGCGGGGCAAGCGGAGACGTCTCCGTCAGTGTGACGGTTACGTCGGGCGCTGTAACGGCAACCGGCTCCGCCACCTTCACCGTGCCGGCCGCCGGCGACCAGTTGGCCGAAGGCAACATAGCGATATCGCCTGCCAGCGTGTCACTGACTCCCGGCCACAACGTCATTCTGGAAGCCGCGGTACTCAGTGAGGCCGGAGGCGCGCTCGCGTCCGGCGCCCCCGGCGTGAGCTACAGTTGGTCATCAGACGCAGGCGGCTCGATTTCCGGAAATGCGGACGGGGATTTCATCGCCCCCGACTCGGGCGCGGGAACCATCACGTTGACCGTGACCCAGTCGTCCATCGGTGGGTCCCTCTCGGCCACAGGCACCGTCACCTTCGACGTAATCGTGACGCCGGACAAGCCGTCAGTGCCCATTGAAGACCCGTCCGGCGACCCGCCTCAGATTTCATTCCCCACCGCCGGCGCGGTGGTCTCGCCCACTGGCGGAGCATCCGTCACCACCTCCAACGGAATCACCGTCGAAGTCCCGCGAGGCGCCATCAACGGCATCTGGGCCGGTGTTTACGTCGAGGACGCCGAAGTCGAGTTGCCGGAAGGTGTTCTCTTCACCGTCGGAAGCACCGCAGCGAACATCGTGTTCACAGACGCCGATGGCAACCCGATAGCCGACTTCCGAACGGACCGGCCAGTCCGGATCTGCATGCCGATCACTCAGGATGACATCGACACCGTGTGGGGCGGAGTCGACGGGATACACATCGCGCACTCAACTGCCGACGGAGGCTACTTGCACTTCCCGCCGGACAACGACCCGGTCAATTCGGTCACGTGCGTAAGCGCGTCAAGTTTCCCGAACATCTTCTTCGTGGCGCTGAACTCCGATCCGGACCCGCCACCGACGCCAACACCAACACCGACGCCGACAGCAACGGCGGTTCCGCCAACAGCAACGGCCGTTCCGCCAACAGCAACGGCCGTTCCGCCAACGCCAACGGCGGTTCCGCCAACAGCAACGCCGGTTCCGCCAACAGCCGACGCCGGTTCCGCCGACACCAACGCCGGTTCCGCCAACGCCAACCCCCACGCCGGTCCTACCGATAACGGGTGACGCTACTCCCGGAGCGGGAATGCTGTTCCTCATCGCTCTGGCAGCCGCGGCAATACTGGCGTCCGGCCTGATTGTGCTGCGTCGCAGCGCCAAAACAAGCGGAAAGCCGCAAGCCTAAAAGCCTAATCAGTCCAGTAAGAGAGGGACCCGGTGAACCGGGTCCCTCTTTTTTTTGGCGCCCGCGCCCAACAAGAGATGCCCATGCAAGTGGTTGCCCGATGGGCGGACTGGTGGGTAATGCGAATACCTCGTCAGCGCGCCACGCACGACATGACCCGCACCCTGCGCCCACCGATGCATCACCTAATGGGGAACCTCTTGTGGGCGCCCGAGTTGGACGGAGGGTTACGCGGCGCGAGAATCGGTTAACTGCAATAGACGCCCACACGGCCGGTTGCCATTGGGAAAATACGGGGTAGCCGGTCTCACCTGGTCGCCCTTATCGAAAACAACTGCGGGAACGAGTCGTTGTGGGCCGGGAATCGCCACCACCCGTCGTCGCCTTTTTCCATGACAGGGAAGGCTTGATAACAAGTAAACGGAAACTCATGGAGGAACTCGATCCTGAGTCCTGAATCGATCAGTGCCGTGACGATCTTCCCGAGGCTGTGCGCCCACTCGTAGTTGGGGCCTGAGATCCGTTCCGACCCAGCGTAGCTCTGGCCGTTGCCCTCGAAGAAAAACTCGTTCTCGAAATATCTATACGCTGGCCGCATGTCGCCCGACTCGGACTGCTCAAACGCGTTTGTAAACGGGTGAAACTCTACGATGTAGAACACGCCGCCCGGCTTGAGATGGTTGCTGATAACTTGGGCCCAATTGTCGAGGTCGGGCAGCCAACACAACACGCCGTACGACGTGAAGACGATGTCGAACTGCTCATCGAGAACGTCCGCCAGATCATAAATGTTCGAAAGGATAAACCGCGTTTTCAGCCCCAGATCATCGTTAAGCGATCGCGCCAGGTCGATCGCAGCGTCGGAGAAATCGACGCCCGTCGGCTTGGCGCCCAGTCTCGCCCAGGACATGGTATCCATGCCAAAGTGGCACTGGAGGTGCAGGAGAGTTTTACCTGATACGTCACCAACCTCCCGACGCTCGAGGTCTTTGAGCGTTATCCGACCCGCCTTGAATCCTTCGACGTTGTAGAACTCGGACGCCGCATGGACCGGCGTGCGCTCGTTCCAGTTCTTGCGATTGATATCGAGTCGTCTATCCATCGTCACCAAACCTCCGGAGGGTGCCGTTCCACGACCGCCAGCCTTGACCGCATCCAACTCTATCCGGCCGGGGCGGGTAGATCCTGAACCGACGTCGACGCGATCTATCGGCGACCTGTTCCATCAACACCATTCCCCCGCCTCACCCCGGCGGGTCACTCACAAGGAAGTTCTCCGATCGGGGGCGGGGACGACGGGTGATCGTTGGTGTGTGACGGTGCGCTTGCAACCCAGTCTTCCAGTGGTAGCGGGAACCCGATGCCGCCAACAGGGGGAAGAACAAGTAACCCTATAGATGTGGATCGGACATTGGTGAGAGCTGCCGGTGGTGGCAGCTCGGGCTGTCGTTCAGTTTGGCGAACCCGGCCGTATAGTAGCCAGCGCCTTCGAGCTGAGGTTCAACTTATCGGTCTGGTGGTGTGTTGACGGGCTCCGAACTCTGAAAGTCTCACATCAAGGTATGTCGACACGGACCGGCTGAATGATGCATCCTAGCGACGCCGGTTTTCGAAGTGCAGGTTGCGAATGGTGCTCAGCAGCAGGTTACAAAATGTCTGATAGCTACGAACGCTCTTTCCGGTTTTACGACAACCGTGAGAAATACCTTCTCTTCGTGAGCACCTGCGGTGAGAAACAGGAAATCGCCAGGCGCATAGCCATGGACATCAAAGGTCTCCAGCCAGTGGCGCCGGCCTTACGCGTCTTTGATGCAGGTATGGGCGACGCCACCGTTCTCACACGTCTAATGAGAGACCTCCACCGTCAATACCCCACGGTCCCCTTTCTCATCGTTGGGAAGGAGATTAGCCAAGAGGACGTCCGAATCAGCTTGGAGAAGATGGCCGACAGGTTCTATGAACACCCGCTCACCGTCCTGGTGCTCACCAACATGCTGTTCTCCGAAGCCCCTCGGCTCCGCCCCAAATCGAATGCGAAGCAGGCACGTCTCAATTGGAAGGAGGTGCGGCTTGAAGGCAGCACGGCCTTTGAATTCGATGAACAGATTGAGGACCTGGGGAAACATGTTCAGGACTGGTGGAAGACAACTCCGAGCGAGCGCACCGGCAATCCCATCTACGTAAATCCCTCGGTGCTGGTGATATTTCGAAAAGACCACGAATGGCCGCTGGCATCCGTCATCCCCCAGAAAGGGGCCTCGCACAACGAATACGACGTTGTAATCGCGGCCCAACCCTTTAGGGCGAGGCAGACAGCGAAGGTCAAAGTTAGGAACGTCCTTGCTCCACTGGCGCGCTGCCTGGCTCCTGGGGGTTGTATGGTCGTCATCCAGTCGACCGGCAAAGACCCCGGGATGGAGATAATTCGTGGAGTCTGGCCCGGCGAGGATCCCTTCCTCACGCCTCGGCAGGAACTTCTTAGGGAACTCAGCTCACAGCTAGGGGAAAGCCATACAGAACTCCGGTATCTGACCTATCCCGATTCCCGTGCGCAGTTCCACTATGAATTGCGGTTGCCGCCCTCTGAACTGGAAACCAACATCAGCACCTCGACGGTGCTGGCAGCATGGAATGCCGCAACCTATGTCGCTCAAATAGAGGACGAACGGCTCAGGCCAGCGATGAGCCGGGGCGACTACATCGAAGTGACCTCGCAGATCCTGAAAAAGTACGGGGGCCTGTGGTTCGTCGACGAGTCCTTCAACGTGGCCAGGGTGGCCTGAAAGGAAACACCGTTCAGACCGGAGTTACCCTAAGCGGGTCAATCTGCACGAAGGTGGACGCCGGTCCGCATCCCAACCGCGCCTGGACCCGGTTCAAGACGAAGTCGGCCGGATCGGCGAACATCACGATCCCACCAGGTTCTCAGTCGGGGCCGCTGCGCCTGCCCATCTGAGAACCCAAGCATTGCCTCACATTCCTGCTGACGTTGGTCGGGCGTCAGGGATGTGAACTGTCGAAATAGGTACAGTGATGGCGACCCCGAGCAGATTCGAACTGCCGATCTCCGCCTTGACAGGGCGGCGTGTTAGGCCGCTACACCACGGGGCCGTGAATACCTCTGCAATTTATTTGCAGAGTTGCCTACTTCCAATTTAAGGCCCGAACGGACTCCCCGTCAAACCGGACTTTGGACCGCCGCCGTTCAAGGGCAGATCGGCGTTGGTAAATGTTCGTATCAGACTTCGTTGTGGCCGAATGCGGCGTCCGGTACGACCTATTCGCTCAGCGCCAACTGCTCTCGCTGCCAAGCGTAGTCGACCCGGCCGTCATAGAACTTCTCAGGGTGTTCGATCGCCCAGAGCTGCTTACGAAGGTTCCAGTTGTCGGGTTCGGCGGCGCCGCCCTCCAGCCAGATCCGTCTCGCCGACTCCAAATCTCCCGCCTGATAGTGCGCCATACCGCGCTCGAAATAGTCGAACTCCGAGGCTAGTCCGGTGTTCCCCGTCGCTGGAATCTCACCGTTGGCCGCAAAGGCGAGCACGTCATCGACCGTACCCGGTTTCGCGATGTCGAATCCGCTTACGTACCTGTATCGCAGCACTCCCGATTCGTCTATGAAAAACCCGTTCGGAATGGCTCGATACCCGAACAGGCCGGCGAGGACGTTTTGTTCATCGACCACCGTCACGAAGTCGGCGCCCGCCTCGTCGTGGTAGAAACGAGGGCGTTCAGGCCCTTGCAGATCGACGGCCACCGATAGCAAGTCGGCTCCGCGCGCTTTTATGTCGGCGTAGTGTTGCTGCCAGACCGGCAGCTGATCCCTGCAAGCTCACCACGACGCCCAGCAGAACAGGATCAGCCGGGTCCCGAGATAATCGCTTAGATTCACCTCCCCGCCATCGAGCGATCGCAGCGATGCATCTGTGATCTTTTCGCCAATTTCGGTGACCACTGGAAATCCTCCGCCTTCTTACGTTTACAAGCGCTTGCGTGCGCGTCCTAAGAGAAGTTGCAGCCGATGCCGTTGTAGCCCACCTGCACCTCGCCGTCGGCCATGACGGTCACGGGTGTGATGCGGTCGCCGCCTGTCAGACCCTCGACCACGGGCCACAGCTCGGGCTGCTTGCTCAAGTCGATCTCGTTGTACTCGATGCCCTTGGCGTCTAAGTCCTCGGTCAGCAACTTGCAGTAGCCGCATTCGGGATGAGAGTAGACCGTTGTCATGCCATTTGCCGGTGCTGTTTCCATCGCTTCCGTTACCTGCGTTAAATTTCTCTGTTCGTGACGAGTTCGTCAACGCCGATTGTACGCCCTCACCGCATATGTGGAGCGGACTCCAGCCGTCGACGGGGAACACGACCCCTGCCGGACACTAACCGTCGGCGGAAGCGGATTGCGGCCCCAATCTGCTCGGCGACGACGGGCCGCCGAAGTTCCTGTTCGATCCGGGGATACGGCCGAGCCTTAGCGAGTTTGTAACCACGCTGAGTGAACTGATGGCCATTGCGGCGGCGGCCACTATTGGGTTGAGGAAGCCGTGTTCGCCCAGGACCGGTTGCAGAAATCCTGGCACCGCGCCGCCGACGAACACCGGGTAGAGGATCCCCGCGGCAATCGGGATCAGCAGCACGTTGTAGATAAACGCCCAAAAAAGGTTTTGCCGGATCGTCCGCATAGTCGCCTTGCTGAGCGACACGGCATCGGCAACGCCCCGCGGATCGCTCGACGTGAGCACCACCTCGGCGGCATCCATGGCGACATCCGTCCCGCTCCCTATGGCGATGCCGACGTCTGCCGTGGCGAGCGCAGGCGCGTCGTTGATTCCGTCACCCACCATCGCGACGACCGATCCTTCGTCTTTCAACTTGGCGATCCGGCCGGCCTTTTCAGGTGGAGTAACCTCCGCTATCACCTCTCCAATTCCGGCCTGACGGGCTATCTCATTTGCGGTTGCCCGGTTGTCGCCTGTGAGCAACAGGGTTCGGACTCCCATCGCCGTCAATCGCCGCACAGCTTCTGGCGACTGAGGGCGGATCTCGTCTTTGACCCCAATCACCCCCACCGCAACTCCGTCACGGGCCACAGCCAGGACGGTGTGCCCGGTCGACGTCAGTGCGTCGGCCTCGCGCGCCATACGGGGGTCCGGGGCGACGGAGGCGAGGTTCCCCACGATCACTTCGCGTCCACCCACTTCGCCCTTCGCCGCCCTTCCCGGCAGCGCTTCGAATCGCTCTACTGGCAATGCCGGTATACCGCGATCGCTGGCGGCAGTTCGCACGGCCGCCCCCAACGGATGCTCGGACGGTCCTTCAACCGAGGCGGCAAGCTGCAGGAGATCGTTTTCGGACATTTCTAGTGGCCGCACAGCGGTGACCCGCGGCGCGCCCAGCGTAAGGGTCCCCGTCTTGTCGAACACCACCGTGTCAATCCTGTGGGCGGTTTCCAGTGCCGCCGCGTCCTTGATGAGGATGCCGTTGCGTGCCCCTCGCCCCATGCCGACGATCACCGCAGTCGGCGTTGCGAGGCCAAGCGCGCATGGGCAGGCGATGACCAGGACGGCCACGGTCATGAGCAGCGCGTTGACGAATCGGGGCTCGGGCGCAAGAACCGACCAAACGGCGAGCGTCACCACAGCGGCTATCAGCACCGCCGGCACGAAGCGGGCCGTCACCAGGTCCACGACCTTTTCGACCGGCGCACGCGAAGACTGGGCCATTCGGACCATGCGAACTATCTCGCCCAGGGCGGTGTCGGAGCCGACGCGGGTGGCCGTGAACTCCAGGGCGCTGTTGCCGTTGACCGTTCCAGCGTATACCGCGTCGCCGACTGACTTGCCGGCCGGAGCGCTCTCTCCGGTGAGCATAGACTCATCGACGGCGGATGTTCCCCTGCTGACCGTACCGTCAACGGGAACGCGCTCCCCCGGCCTCACCAGGACCTCGTCGCCGGGCACGACTTCTTCAATCGCAATGTCCGCAGCGCCGCCGGGACGGATCACGTGCGCTGTCTTGGGTTGGAGGCCAACAAGCGATCGAATGGCTTCCGATGTACGGCCCCTCGCCCTGGCCTCGAGGTATCGACCGAGAAGCACGAGTCCGATGATTGCCGCCGAAACGTCGAAGTAGGTCCCCGTCGCGTGTCCTTGTATGCCCCCCGCCTCGCCTGAAAACAGGATCGACCCCTCGAAAAAGGGACGAAACGCCGTGACGGCCAGGCTGTACACAAACGCCGTGGTGGTTCCGATCGCTACCAGTGTGCCCATGTTCGACGTGCCGCGCCGCGCCGCAGACCAAGCCGACCGATAAAACTGCGCGCCGGCCCAGAGCTGAATCGGCGCCGCAAGCACAAGGAAAATTACGTTCGCCAGCGTGGGTGACACATCCGCAAAGGCAGGGACCGAACGGTACTGCATGCCGGCCATCAGAATAGCGGCCGCCATCAGGCTGACGACCGTCCGTACGCGCAAGTCCCGCAGATCACGCTCGCGACGAGACTCGTCCGCCGCGGCGGCGGCCGCGCCCCGCTGTTCCTCGCTGGCTGAGTACCCCGCGTCAGACACCGCCGCCTCGAGATCGGCTACAGTCGCCGCTCCCAGCATCAACTGCACGTCGGCCGTCTCCGTTGCGAGGTTCACCTGCGCGTCCATCACGCCATCCACGCCCCTCAGCGCATCTCCAACATGGCCGACACAGGCGCCGCAGGTCATACCCGTAACTCGCAGCGTAACCCGCAACTGCCGTCCGCCCGCGGCGGTTGATGTCAAAGCCGAATCAGCTTTTGCGAATGTCATAAGCCAGCAACACGTCCGCGACAGCGGCAAGTATCAGCGCCGATCACCCTCAATGCCCCGCCGCGCGCCCGTCCGGCGTCAGAGCGTCGAACTCACTAACAACAAGAACAGTTCTCAATTTTACGTCCTTGGTCCGGATACCGGCTTATTACCGGCTACAACCTGCCCGCGCACCGCCCACAACCGCGTCCGCAGCCGTTGACGCCTGTCACTCATTGCCGTAGCATTAAGTGTGTCGCAGTGTGTCTTGTTCTGTCGACAGAGACTTGGTTCCCATCTTCTAACCAATAACCGCTCCCGTATTTCTCCCGTGCGAGACATACGGTGGTGGTTACGCGCGTCTCAAATCCTCTCACCTCCACAGGAGCGAATATGGTAGTCGCAGATTCTCGCCTTCCCAACAGCGCGTTTGCTCACAAGGACTTCAACTCTATCCGCAATACGGTAAACGTACCGAATCTGGTCAACATCCAACTCAACTCGTTCGAATGGTTCAAGACCAGTGGCCTGGTGGATCTGCTCAAGGAGATCACTCCGATTGAGGATTTCAACGGCGGGCGCTTCGAGTTGCACTTCCTCAACCACGAGATTCGCGATCCCAAGCATTCGGAGCGGGAATGCCGTAAGCGAGAGATCACATTTTCCGCCCCGTTGTACGTCACCGTTCAGTTGGTGATCAAGTCCACCGGTGAGGTCAAGGAACAGACTCTGTTCTTTGGCGACGTGCCGATGATGACGCCCAACGGCACATTCGTAATCAACGGCGCCGAGCGGGTTGTCGTGTCCCAGTTGGTACGTTCACCCGGCGCCTACTTCACCACCGACATCGACCCAGCATCCGGCCGCGCCCTCTGCATGGGCAAGCTGATTCCCTATCGCGGCGCATGGGTTGAACTGGAAACATCAAACCGGGACCTTCTCTCGGTCAAAGTGGACCGCAAGCGCAAAGCGCCCATCACCACGCTCCTGCGCGCTCTGGGAATTGAGAGCGACGAGGAGATCCGCGCCCTCTTTAAAGAAGTGGACATCGACCCAGCGCATCAGTACATAGATGCGACGTTGGCGCGCGACGCGGCGGTCACGAACAAGCCCGAGGCGCTGCTCGAGTTCTACCGGCGATTGCGCCCGGGCGAGCCGCCCAGCATCGAAAACGCCACGTCGCTGCTCGATAATCTCTTCTTCAACGCCCGCAAGTACGACCTGGGTCGCGTCGGCCGTTACAAGCTGAACCGCCGGCTGAGTCTCGAAGTACCGAACGAAGTCCGCACCCTTACGACAGAAGACATCGTGAGCATGATGCGCCGCATGATCATGATCAACAACGGTAACGCCAGACGGGACGACATCGATCATCTGGGCAACCGCCGAGTGCGCGCCGTGGGCGAACTAATTCAGAATCAGATGCGCGTCGGTCTTCTCCGCATGGAGCGGGTCGTCAAGGAACGCATGACAACGCAGATGGACCCCACCACAACCACTCCCGCGGCGCTGATCAACATCCGCCCCGTCGTGGCTGCCGTGCGTGAGTTCTTCGGCGGGTCGCAACTGTCGCAGTTCATGGACCAGACAAATCCGCTGGCGGAACTGACGCACAAACGAAGACTGTCGGCGCTCGGCCCCGGCGGCCTTTCACGAGAACGCGCCGGCTTCGACGTGAGGGACGTGCACCACTCCCACTATGGCCGCATCTGCCCCATCGAAACGCCGGAAGGACCGAATATCGGCCTCCTTGGCTCCCTGTCGACGTACGCGCGCATAAACGAGTTCGGGTTCATTGAAACCCCGTACCGCCGTGTGCTGAACGAGGTCAGTTCCAAAGACCCTGACGTTGCGGGACGTACACCTACGGTTGACATTACTGACAAGGATGGAAAGGTAATCGCGCCGGCGGGCAAGACGATTACGCGCCTCGTTGCCGAGAAGGTCAACAAACTTCGAAAAAGAATGCTCCTGGTCCAGCCGTACGTATCGACAGACCCCCAGGACATCATCTATCTGTCTGCAGACGACGAAGAGTTGCACATGATCGGCCAGGCGACCACGCCTATGGACGCAAAGAGCCAGATCACCGCCTCTCTCGTGGAAGTTCGTCAGGGAGAAAAGTTCTCGTACGAGCCAGCTGCCTCGGTCGAATTCATGGACGTTTCTCCCATGCAGATCGCCAGCGTCTCGACCGCCCTGATTCCGTTCCTCGAACACGACGACGCCAACCGCGCCCTGATGGGTTCGAACATGCAACGCCAGGCCGTGCCGTTGGTCCGCCCTCAAGCTCCGCTCGTGGGGACCGGCATGGAGGGGCGCGTCGCAAGAGACAGCGGCCAGGTGGTCAACTCCACCGTGGACGGCATCGTAGTGGCCGCCACCGGCTCCAATGTGCGCGTGATGGACAAAGAAGAAGAGGTCCACGACTTCCCTCTGATCAAGTTTGTCCGCTCCAACCAGGGGACTTGCATTAACCAACACCCCATCGTCCGCAAGGGTGACATCGTCAGAAAAGGCGACGCCCTCGCCGACAGTTCGTCGACCGAAAATGGCCAGTTGGCTCTCGGACAAAATCTCCTGGTCGGCTTCATGAGTTGGGAAGGCTACAACTACGAGGACGCCATCATCATCAGCGAGGCGCTGGTCAAAGACGATCGTTTCACTTCGATCCACATAGAAAAGCACGAGGTCGAAGCACGAGAAACAAAGCTGGGACCGGAAGAGGTCACTCGCGACATCCCGAACGTGGGCGAGGAAAGCCTCAGCGACCTCGACGAGCAGGGCATCATTCGCATCGGCGCATGGGTAGACCCTGGCGACATTCTGGTCGGCAAGATCACTCCGAAGGGCGAAACGGAATTGACCGCCGAGGAGAAGTTGCTCCGGGCGATATTCGGAGAGAAAGCCCGGGACGTTAAGGACACGTCGCTCAGGGTCCCGCACGGCCAGCACGGTAAGGTCATAGACGTGCGCGTGCTCGTGAAGGAGCAGGGAGATGAGTTGCCGCCCGGCGTCATCACCATGGTGCGCGTGTGGGTCGCGCAGACCCGCAAGATCACCGAGGGCGACAAGATGGCGGGCCGCCACGGTAACAAGGGCGTCATCGCCAAGATACTGCCCCAGGAAGACCTGCCGTTCATGCCGGATGGCCGGCCGTTGGACATCATCCTGAACCCGATCGGCGTGCCTTCCAGGATGAACCTCGGCCAGGTGCTCGAAACACACCTCGGCTGGGCTGCGGAAAGGCTCGGCTTCCACGCAAGGACGCCGGTTTTCGACGGCGCTAAAGACACGGTCATCGAGGACCAACTCGCCAGGGCGTGGTTCGTCGAAGAGTCGGGAGCCGTGGATCGTAGGGACCTGGATCGCCCGGTCATCGATTGGGACAAGGTCGATGATTGGCTGACAGAACGCGGCTTTGAAAGAAGCAAGCTCTGGACCGACGCCGCCACAAAACGCGGACAGGCCAGGGATGCATGCCTCCGCATATGGCTGAGGGAATATGCCGGCTGCGACGTCAGCGACCTCAAGCCGGCTGAACTCTTCTCCGAGGCCATTCGACAGGCCGGGGACAAACAACTCTCAGCGCCCATCTTCGGCAAGACCACCCTCTATGACGGGCGCACGGGAAACCCGTTCGACCAACCCGTCGCCGTCGGCAACATCTACATGTTGAAGCTGATCCACCTGGTGGAAGACAAGATCCACGCTCGGTCGACCGGCCCCTACTCGCTCATCACGCAGCAACCGCTCGGAGGTAAGGCGCAGTTCGGAGGTCAGAGGTTCGGCGAGATGGAGGTGTGGGCGTTGGAGGCTTATTCGGCTGCCTACACACTGCAGGAAATGCTGACCATCAAGTCCGATGACGTTGTCGGCCGCGTCAAGACTTACGAGGCGATCGTCAAAGGTGAAGAGGTGATTCAGCCAGGCGTACCCGAGTCGTTCCACGTGCTCATGAAGGAGTTGCAGGGACTAGGGCTCTCCGTCGAATTGCTCAACCAGGAGATGGGCCAGTACGCCACACTGCCAGGCGACGAAGACGCCGCAGCGGCCGCAGCGGCCCTCACAGCCTCCGCCAAATGGGACGATTCTTCTGACTCGCTGGCTCTCGACTTCGACCTCGCAGGGGCCCTCGTCTTCGACGATGACGACCTTGATGACGACGAGACGGCCTCAGTCAGCGATGACGATGCTGAAGAACCCAAGGATGGTGAGCCGGCAGTGGAGTCGCTGCAGGCTCTGGCCGCCTCAGAAAATGAAGAGCTGGACGAAGAAAACGACGCCGATCTGGAGAACAACTAGCCGTCTTGCGCGTTCAGCGGAACGCACACGTAGCCGGAGTGTCAATACTTCGATCAACAGGAGAAACAACACCGATTCATCAATCGCCGAGGGTCCGGCGGAACCACCTCCCCCGGACTCCCTAATGAGACCTGGACGCCTTGCCCTGACGGGCACAGCGAGGGGACCACGAACAGAATGCAGCAATCTGGCGCAGACTTCAACGCAATAAGAATCTCACTGGCATCGCCGGAGCAGATAAGGGCATGGTCTTACGGCGAAGTGACCAAGCCCGAGACGATCAACTACCGCACGCTCAGGCCCGAAAAAGACGGCCTGTTCTGTGAACGCATCTTCGGCCCAACGAAGGACTGGGAATGCTACTGCGGTAAGTACAAGAAGATCCGCTACAAGGGCGTTATCTGCGACCGGTGCGGCGTCGAGGTCGCCCGTTCAAAAGTACGCCGCGAGCGAATGGGGCACATCAAGCTTGCAGCCCCGATAGCCCACATCTGGTTCTCGAAAGGCACGCCGTCGCGCCTCGGACTCCTGCTGGATCTCTCACCCCGTAACCTGGAACGAATCCTCTACTTCGCACAGTACATCGTGACTGAGGTCGACGAAGAGGCGCGAAACCAGGCACGCGAAGGCCTCATAAACTATCGCGACGGCGAAATAAAGCGCCTCACACAGGAAATGGAAGACGGTCCGCTGCAAGTGGAGCCGGAGTCCGTCGCCGCCACTGACACCGAGAAGCCCGGCGAGATCGAAGACGATGGCCAGGCCGAGGCCGGAGAAGCCGAAGCCGAAGCCGAAAGGCAAAATGTCCTCGCCGAATTCCGACGGACGAAGGAGGAACAGATCGCCGAGGTCGAGAAAACGATCGATGGCAAGATAGCCGAACTGGACGCTATCACGGCGATGGACCTTCTCACCGAAGCCCGCTACCGCGAACTGCGAGACCAGTTCGGAGAAGCATTCCGCGCCGGAATGGGCGCCGAAGCGGTCCTCGACGTGCTCAAAAAGGTCTCGCTCGATGACCTGAGGGACGATCTGGCCGACCAGGTAAAGAACACCTCGGGCCAAAGGCGCAAAAAAGCCATCAAGCGCCTACAGGTAGTCGAGGCGTTCCGCAAGAGCGGCAACAAGCAGGAGTGGATGATCCTCACCATGCTGCCGGTATTGCCGCCGGAACTTCACCCGATGGTCCAACTCGATGGCGGTCGTTTTGCAACTAGCGACCTGAACGACCTCTACCGACGGGTTATCAACCGCAACAACCGGCTCAAGCACCTCATGGACCTGCAGGCCCCCGACATCATCGTTCGAAACGAAAAGCGGATGCTGCAGGAAGCCGTCGACGCCCTTATCGACAATGGCCGGCGGGGCCGCGCCATCCAGGGCAGCCACAATCACAAGTTGAAGTCCCTCACCGATCTGCTGCGCGGTAAGCAAGGCAGATTCCGGCAAAATCTGCTCGGCAAGCGAGTCGACTACAGCGGCCGCTCGGTGATCATCGCAGGGCCGGAACTCAAGATGCACGAGTGCGGCCTGCCAAAGCGCATGGCGCTGGAACTGTTCAAGCCGTTCGTCATGAACGCGCTCGTGGTCAAGGGCTACGCACACAACATCAAGAGCGCAAAGCGCATGGCGGAGCGGGCGCGGCCGGAGATCTGGGACATCCTGGAAGAGGTGATCCAGAACCACCCCGTGCTGCTCAACCGCGCCCCCACGCTGCACCGTCTCGGCATTCAGGCTTTCCAACCCGTTCTCGTAGAGGGCAGCGCAATCCAGATCCACCCCCTTGTATGCGCCGCTTTCAACGCCGACTTCGATGGCGACCAGATGGCCGTACACGTGCCGCTATCTCGCGAAGCAGTTCTCGAGGCCCAGCGGATCATGCTCAGCACGTTCAACATGCTGGCGCCGAGCTCCGGAGACCCCATAGTCGCGCCCACGCTCGACATGGTCCTCGGCGTGTACTACCTGACAGGTATGGACGACATGCCCGACGGATTCGAACCGTCGAGGTTCTCTGACTTTGAAGACGCGCGCCTGGCGCACGAGATCGGACTCGTCGGTCTAAGAGAACCTGTAAGAGTCAAAAACGGTTCCGCCGACAGCGAATGGCTCGATACGACGGTCGGCAGGATTGTCTTAAATCAGGCCCTGCCTGATGAACTGGCTTTCATTAACACTGCTGTGGGCCGGAGTGACGTCAAGGACCTCGTGAGTGAATGCTTTGTTCGCTTCGGACACGAACGCACCGCGCACGTGCTGGACAACCTGAAGGACCTGGGGTTTCACTACGCCACCCGTTCAGGAACGACGATCGCAATTAACGATGTCATCACACCGCCGCAAAAACAGTCGCTGCTGTCTGCGGCCGACTCCAAGATCGCCAGGCTGGAAGACCAGTACCTCGCCGGTCTCATAACGGCCGACGAACGCTACCAGGCGGCCGTCGACATCTGGACCGGCGTTTCGGACAAGATGACCGTCGCGGTCGAAGACATGCTGCCCCACTACGGCGGCATCTTCGCCATGGCTGACTCGGGCGCCAAGGGTAACCTGGCGCAGATAAAGCAGATGGCCGGCATGCGGGGCCTCATGTCCGACCCCAAGGGCCGGATCATCGAACTGCCCATTCGTTCAAGCTTCGCCGAAGGTCTGTCCGTCATGGAGTACTTCATCTCCACTCACGGCGCCCGCAAGGGACTGGCCGACACGGCGCTGAGGACGGCAGACTCCGGCTATCTGACAAGGCGTCTGGCCGACGTGGCGCAGGACGTGATCATCCTCATGGAAGACTGCGGCACCAGGGGCGGCCTCGAAGTGGACATGCCGAGGGACAAACTCGGCGCCACGGTCGAGCACAGCATTCTCAGCAGGTTCCCTTCCGAACCCATTGTCAATACAACGACCGGCGAGGTGATCGCCAATATTGGCCAGGCGATCAACGCGAACATCGCCAATGCCATCGAGGAAGCCGGCCTGACCAGCATATGGATCAGGTCGCCTATCACTTGCGAAGCGCCCCGCGGACTATGCCAGAAGTGCTATGGCGTAACCCTCGCCACCGGCGATGACGCCCTGAACGGGGAGGCCGTAGGCATCATCGCGGCACAGTCGATAGGTGAGCCCGGAACGCAGTTGACGATGCGTACGTTCCACACCGGCGGCATCGCAAGCGCGGCCGACATCACGCACGGATTGCCCAGGGTGATCGAATTGTTCGAGGCGAGGGCGCCCCGCGGGCAGGCAATACTCTCCGAGATCGCCGGCAAGGCTGAACTCGTCGAACTGCCCGAAGGACGGGTCATAAAGATCGTCAGCACGGAGGAATTCCGGGAAGATCTGGATATCCCGTCAACGCATAAGCAGCTCATCAAGACCGGAGACTGGGTCGACGCCGGGCAACCCATTATCGGGGTCAAGAAGACCGTTCAGACCAAGGCCGTGAGGCAAGGCATCGTTCTGGCGCATCCCGACGAGTTGTTTGCCCCGGTCGCAGGGACCGTTAAAGTGGCGCGAGGCCGGGTCTCGATCACGTGGACCGAGGAGGATGAGCGGGAGTACCTGATACCCGCCGCTTCGGCCATCCTGGTCGATGATGGGCAGGAGGTGCTGCCGGGCCAGGCATTGACCTCAGGGCCGAAGAACCCGCAGGAAATGCTCCGCATCGAGGGTCAGGCCGCCGTGCAGCGCTACATGGTAAACGAAGTGCAAGCGGTCTACCGTTCGCAGGGCGTTGCGATCCACGACAAACACATCGAGACGATCATCCGACAGATGATGCGCAAGGTGCGGGTCGAGGCGCCCGGCGACACAGAGCTTCTCCCCGGGGACCTGGTCCACCGGCACGAATACGAGCGAGTAAACAACGCGACTTTGGCCGAAAGCGGCGAACCCGCTACCGCCAGTTCCGTGCTGCTGGGTGTCACCCGGGCATCGCTCAACACAGACAGCTTCCTGGCCGCGGCTTCTTTCCAGGAGACCGCCAAAGTCCTGACCGGGGCTGCGGTGAACGGAAGCGTCGACAGGCTCAGGGGTCTGAAAGAAAACGTGATCATCGGACGCCTCATTCCTGCCCGCCTCGACACATCTGTAGAGGGCCGCGCAAAACTCGGCATCGAAGAGTTGGGCGATCGGGCTGCCGGGCAACTCACCGGCTTCACGCAGGCGCCCGCCACGTTCGAAGAAGCGCTCGCCGCAATCGGCGGAGCGGATCTGGTTGGCGCGGGCGTCGATGGCGGCAGACTACGGGCGCGCGGCGGCAACGGCGCACGGATACCCGTAAGTTTCGACGCCGCAGGCTCAGATCGGGGTGTGCCCAGGGCCGCGGCCTCTGCCTTGATTGGCCAAAACAAGCCGTCCACCGCCGATTACGGCGATACGGAAGCCAGACTCGCTGCCGAGGCGTTGGTCGGCTCGACAAGCGGCGACGGCGCGGCAGCCATGGAGCCTTCGCCAGGACCCCCAGCGGCAGAGCCCACAGACAAGAACGACTCAGAGGGAACATAAACACGCGTGGGTGTCTCAGAAACGCCCACGCGCCACATTTCTGGCGAATGCGGAGACGGCTTCGCGCGATGGGGCCATGATAACCGTGGTCCTCGGCCCACACCCGTCATCCCCGACCCCGATCGGGGACCTACAGGTGGTCGCCTTAGCGGATACGGGACGCGCTGGGTCCGCGCCGCGTGATGGGAGTATGGCAACCGTCGTCCCCGACCCAACCCGTCATCCCCGACCCCGATCGGGGACCTATAGGGCACGGTGCGCGGGTACCCCAAGACTCCCAGTGCGCCTAACGGCAGTACCTCTAGGCGTATATCGAGGGACTAGGAGCACGGGAAGCGCCGTAAGTTGTGTATGTGCGGCGCCTGCGGCACTCCACCCATAGGGCAACCGGGTCCGTCGAGGGACGCGAATTTCAGACCGGTACCAGTCCTGAATTGCCGATGCCCGCAAAGCAGGGCCATAATAGAATCGCAGGCGACAGGCGTGATGCCACCCAAACACGCCGCACGGGCGGTTAGCTCAGCTGGTTAGAGCGCAGCGTTGACATCGCTGAGGTCGGAGGTTCGAGTCCTCCACCGCCCACCACTTCCAGACCGTACAGACGACCGTCTCGTATGCGTTTAGGTTGGAACTCTAACGAAGCCGCGTGACACTTCACGCGATCTATTGACGCCACCTTATCGCTTGACGAGTCCAGAGGTGATGCGGTGTCGGCTGTCTCCGGGCTCCGGCCGTCAGCCGCGTTTTTTACGCTTGGGTTGTGCTTGTCGCTGTAATCGAAACGTGTAGCGTTAATCCCTTGACGGTAGTACTACTTACGGGTGACACTTGGCTTGAGTGGTACTACCAATGACGTCAGACAAAATTGTTCGCCTGGTTCTGGTCCATCGGAATCCCACAATGGCCAGCGCGCTCACTCTACTCTTAGAGGCGAGTGGTCAGTGCGAAGTTCTCGCGGCGGTATCCAACTCCCAAGACGCACTGGCTGCAGTGCGGCGCACCTCACCACAGGTCGTCATTCTGGATCCTGAATTGCCGGACGTCGACCTTAAAGACCTGGTCGATAAGTTGGCTGAGGCCATTCCTGACGCCAACGTCGTCGCCCTGACAGGGTCGAACGATCCCGCGTATCTGAGGAAAGCGATAGACGCCGGTATGACTGCGTATCTCACTACCGCCTCCGAGCCCAGCGAACTGATCAGCAAGCTTCGTCTTGCGGCTCAGGGTCACGTGTTGGTTTCCAGGCGGATGGCCACCCAACTGTCAGACCTGGCCCGCACCACCCCCATGGCCCTCTCCAGTGGTGGACCTTCGGAGCTGACGAGGCGGGAGCGGGAGGTGATTGAGTTTGCCTCCCAGGGCGCCACCAACAGACAGATTGCGGAGGCGCTGGTCGTTACCGAAAACACCGTGAAGGTCCACCTGCGTAACATCTACCGTAAGCTCGACGTGCAGAACCGCCACCAACTGACGGCTCTTGCGCACCGGTCAGGGTTTAACAGCCGTAATTAAAGCGCGCCGCCGGTCTAATACCTGATTACCCCCCAGGCGTAACACACATCCCACCAGGGTTCGTCTGGAAGACTATCCCGTCAGAACGCGTGAAATTACTCGTTCGTATGACGAAATCCGTCCCCAATTATGTATTTTTGATATTGCAATATGTTCAGCTAAAGGAGATCACGATATGGTCAGCCAGTTTGAGAGACCAGAGACAACGAACGCGTTCCCGTTCGAGACCGAGAATCCGAGCGGAGTGCCCGGGATAACTGAGATCGAGGGACAGGTGATCGCCGCCATCGCCGGACACGTGGCCGAGCGTATAGAAGGCGTGGTCAACATCGGCAGGGGCGGGCTTGTGAGGACCGTGACGAGTATCCTGTCATCCGAAGCGGCGGACAAGGCCTCGGGAGTCGACGTGGAGGCAGGCAAGCGGGAGGCGATTCTCGACATCGACCTCACGGTGATGTACGGGCACAGCATTCCCAATATCGTCAAAGAGGTGCGCGAGACCGTCGCCAAGGAGATCTTCGATCACGTCGGACTAGTGGCGAAAGAAATCAACATAGTTGTTACCTCCATCGAATTCCCGGACCGATCCGCAAGGGCGAGGGTTAACTGAGGTCTGGCCACGGGAAGACTTCATAGTGCATCGTAAGGCGCGTAATCGCCAGATCACCAACGAAGAAATCAACGCAATTGGGGCGGACAGCCGCCGCCAGTTGATGGCTCTTGGCCCACCGGTAGGGGCCATGCAACCGAAACTAACACACACCGCCCATCTACCAATGATTACTCCCTGGGGGTAACACACACCACACGATGGAACGTCCAAAATATTATCCCGGCGGAACCTGTTAAATAACTCGCATGCATGACGAATTCCATCCCAAACACACCTAGAGTTTTGTGAAAGTTCAACCATAAGCCATCATAAGGAGGACACGAAATGGTCAGCCAAATTAGCCAGTTTGACGGACAAGAAAGGGAAGACGCCTTCCCGTTCGCAACCGAGAATCCTAGCGGAGTGCCAGGTATAACTGAGATCGAGGGACGGGTGATCGCCGCCGTCGCGGGCCACGTGGCCGAAGGTATAGAAGGCGTGGTCAACATCGGCAGGGGCGGGCTTGTGCGGACCGTGACGAGCATCCTGTCATCCGAAGCGTCGGACAAGGCCTCGGGAGTCGACGTGGAGGCAGGCAAGCGGGAGGCGATTCTCGACATCGACCTCACGGTGATGTACGGGCACAGCATTCCAGGTATCGTCAAAGAGGTGCGCGAGTCCGTCGCCAAGCAGATCTTCGACCACGTCGGACTAGTGGCGAAGGAGATCAACGTAGTTGTTACGTCTATCGAATTCCCGGACCGGTCCGCCAGGGCGAGGCTTAACTGAGGTCCGACCCCGTAATAAAGATCCGGTACATGCTGAAAATGCGTCGTAAGGCAGGCTGCTGCCATACACCCGGCGAAGCAATCGACGATTGGGCCTTGAACAGGTCTTGGCAGGGGCGCAACATGTACCAGGGTCAGGTAACGGCCGAGTGGAACAATGATCGTTATTAACCGTCTCATTGTTTCTCTCGGCGCGCTGGTCTTGATCTCGGCGGGCGTATACATCCTGCTATTGATCAGCAGTACGCTCGGTCCGGGAGACATCAACGGAGAATACTTCGTTCCGCAGATCGAGCGAATTGCCGCGGACACCGGCGCCGATCTGTGGGCCGATGTGGGTATAGCGATCGTATTTATGGCGGCCGGTGCCGCCGTCCTGTTCCTCCAACTGGCATCACCTGGACGCGGTCGCGGGGGCAGGACGGTCCTGCTCAGTGATGATGAACGAGGGTACGTTCGAATTTCGGTGCAGAGTATACGAGAGCTGACGGAGCGTACCTCCTACGGGGTGAGAAGCGTAGTGGACGCCAGGTGCTCGGTTAAAGTTACGCCAGGTGGGCTGCGGTTGGGTTGCGACCTGACGCTGCGAATGGCCACGGAACTGCCGGAGGCCACGGCAAATGTCCAAGTGGCCATCCGGGAAGTTGTCGAACGACTTACGGGGCTCAAAGTAATAGACGTGTCGGTCACGGCCCGTTATGGACGGCACCGGGACGAGCCCGTGCTCGCCAGGTAGGGAACAGCATGATCAATCTGAGGGCTGTTTTCAGCATCACGGCTGGCCTGATATTCGGGTTGGTGTGGGTCTGGCAAGGCATTGCCGCGGCGTTCATAGTCGTGGCCTTCGCTGTGCTTGGCTGGCTCATTGGACTTGCCGTATGGGTGGGTGGCCGCGCCGCATCCGGTGACATCGATATGAGTACCGTCAGGCAGTTGATCTCGACGCTATTCTCCGACACCCGGCGAAGTCGGTAAGGAGTCCCCGGAATATTGCTCCGTTCCGGATATGCCTCGGGTCGCAGTCGCAGGACGCCAAGCGGGTAGGCAATACGCAGCCGCCGACACCGTGCGGGGGACAGGCGTCAGAGCGTCCATTTCCTGGTCTCCCTTGCTCCCCCTTGAAAGCCTCCCCAAGACCCTTTTGAAAATTTTTATCCCTTCTTGGATGCGTAAATAACTTCGTGGAACCGGGCGCCAGCTTTATAGTTATGGACCTACCCCCTGACCCACTATTCCCGAACACAAACGAGATCCTTCGTGCTGGCACTCAGATCGGAACTCTAATGAGCCCTCGTCAATCTCATTTGAAACCTTTGGCGCAATCCAGTGGCCCTCAACGATCCGGGGTGATGAAGGTACTCTGCCTCGCAGTCGCGATTGTGCTGCTAAGCGCCGCACTTGTTGCGTGCAGAAGTGACTCCCCAACGACGACTCCCGTAGTAACAGTGTCCGCTCCCACGGCGACACCGACTTCCGCGCCGACAGTCGCGCCTACACCAACCGTTCCTCCCACACAAACGGTCGTACCCACGCCGACGATCGCCCAAATACCAACCGTTGCCCACACACAAACGGTTGTGCCCACGCCAACGGTCGCCCCGACTCCAACAATCGTCGACCAGCTGCAAAGGAACGCCGACGAGTTCGAGTACGCCATCGGAAAACGGGGCGGCGCCCTGACGTCTGCCACCATCTCCGAGCCTCTCACCCTGAATCTCGCCATCTCGAACGACGCGTCTTCTTCGGGCGTGCTGGGTTATCTCTTCGAGGGACTGACGCGGACATCCTGGCTGACCGACGAAGTGGAGCCGGAGCTGGCCGGGTCGTGGGAGCGCTCGGAAGACGGCCTGACGTGGACCTTCCACATTCGCAAGGATGTTAGATGGCACGACGGTGAGCCCTTCACCGCCCATGACGTGGACTTCACCTTCAACCGCATCATCTACAACAACGACATCCCGGCCAGCAGCCGTCCGGCGTTTCATTTCCGCTTCCTGGACGAAGAAACCGGCGAATGGAAAGAGGAGCCGATGACGGTAACTGCCCTGGACGACTACACCGTCGAATGCGTCCTCCCCGGTCCGTTCGCCCCGTTCCTCCGCTCCATGGGCACCGCAATATACCCCAGGCACCTCCTCGAGAAGCACGTGGACGACGGCACGTTCGCATCCACGTGGGACATCGACACCGACCCGGCCGAGATCGTAGGCACCGGCCCGTTCACCATCGAAAGCTACGAGCCCGGCAAGCGCGTCGTCATGCGACGCAATCCCGACTACTGGCTAGAGGACGACGCTGGCAACAGCCTGCCGTACCTGGACGAGATCGCTCACGTTATCGTCCCGGACCTGGAAGCCGAGCTTGCAATGTTCCTGGCGGGCGAGTCGGACACCCACGGAGTTCTGGGCGAGGAGTACGCACAGCTCGAGCCTCTGCAGGAAGAAGGAAACTTCACGATATACCGGCGAGGTCCCTCGTTTGGGACGACATTCCTCGTATTCAACATGAACCCCGGCAAGAACCCCGACACCGGCGAGCCCTACGTCGCGCCCGAGAAGCTGGAGTGGTTCCGGAACACGCAGTTCCGGCAAGCCGTGGCCCACACCATCGACAAGGCCGCGATCATCGACGACGTGCAGCATGGCCTCGGCTACCCACAATGGGCCTCGATAAGTCCGGCTGCCGGCGACTTCCACAACCCGAACGTCCGACGATACGAATTCGACGTGGACAAGGCCGCCGAGATACTGGACCGCATCGGCTGGAAGGATACAGACGGGGACGGGATACGCGAGGACGGCGACGGCAACGACATCGAGTTCTCGATGGTGACGAACACCGGCAACACCGTGCGGGAAAGGGTCGGCGCGCTGGTCCACCAGGGGATGCAGGAGATCGGACTCGAGGCAGACTACAGGCTGATCGAATTCGGCGAACTCGTCACCCAGCTAACGACTTCCTACGATTGGGAGGCCATCATTATCGGCTTCACGGGCGGTACGGACCCGTACAGCGGCATCAGCTTCTGGCACAGCGGGGAGGGCCTGCACCTCTGGTACCCCAACCAGCCGGAGCCGGCGACGGAATGGGAAGCCAAAATCGACGAGTTGTACATCTTGGCCGGCCGGGAGCTCGACCGCGACAAACGCGTCGATCTATATCACCAGGCGCAGGAGATCGCCGCCGAAAACGTGCCGGTCATCTACACCACCCTCTCCGAACGGCTGGCCGCCGTCCGCAACGTCTTCGGCAACACGACGCCCACGCTATACGCCCTCTGGGATGTCCGGTACTTGTACCGAACGGAGTGAGGTTCGCTTCTACCCCTCAGCCCCACCGACGCGCCCCGCGACACCCACGGGACCGCGCCTCCCCGGAATCACCTCGACCGGTGTCGGAATCAGCCACTCCGCTCCCGCCTTGGTCGCTCCTTGCACTCGGCCATCCCGTGCCAACTTCCGCACCCTGCGTTCCGACACGCCCAAGCGGATAGCCGCCTCTCGCACCGTGACGTTGGCGACATCATCGGCGGGGACCTCTGACGCCAGCTCGAACTCGACGGGGTTCGGCTCCTTGAGCGTGCTCATCTCGTGGATGAGAAAGCCGATGACCTCGCCGTCGTCGTCCAGGCGCTTGAGGATGCGCTCGTCGTCGGTGGGGGTGAAGTACCCCTCCCGGAACGCCCACAGCACCTCAAGCATGTCCCCTTCGTGGTCGTACGAGACAAACACCTTTCTGCTCGTCATGGTCACTCTCCTTTGATTCTGCGGTCGAGATAGGCGGTGAGGATGAAGGAGTAGCTTCCCTCCCTCTTCACCACGAGGCAGATATAGCGGTTCCTTCCCCGCAGGTCCGGGTAGAGCCGGTAGTAGAGCTGGACCGTCGGGCTGGACCTGGAGGGGCTCACCGCGTCCGGCCTGGAGACGGTCTCGGCGAACCGGTGCAACTGGAAGGCCATTTCAGGATGCCTTCGCAGAATGTGCCGGAGCCGCTCGTCGGTGAGCCGGACCTCGTTTCCGCGCTCATCAGTGTATCGCCGCACGCCACTCTCCATCACCTGTTACCGTTCCGCAAAGTATACCGTCTTACGGTATAGAACGGCAAGCAAATACCCTTACACCCCTCAGTGTCCCTCGCCCTCGTAAAGTGGTTGACGTCGATTCCGGCAAGGACCTTTAAGATGCTTGAGGCAGAACATCGCCGACGGCAAATCAGTCCTTGGTACCTACGCATGAATTGAGAACATTGAGATGCAAGACAAGCAGCTAAGAGGGTAAGTCGCGATCGTCTTCGCCGCCGCGAAAGCTACGCGGCCATGATGGCCGCCCACACCCTCTGGGCGCCTCGTTCCCCCGGAGTTACCAGCCCCCGGCGACAGTCCCCGGTCCCCTGCAATCAGGCCAGCTTGAGGGCCTTAAACGCCCGCACCTGCTCGGTAATGCCGCGCTCGGTGGGCAGCCGTTCGATGCTCGATGCGCCGAAGAATCCAACGCTTGTGGGAAGCCTTGGCAGCGCTTCGCCCACGTTGCCCGGCTCATCGAACGGCCCGCCGTGGCAGATGACCAGGATATCGTCGCGGGTTTTGTGGCCCGCATCGGCGATTGCCGTTACGCGTTCGATGGCCTCGTCCAGGGACATGGCGCCGGTCGCGCCGATGGTGCCCGACGCGGTAAGCCCCACGTGGGCTACCAGCATGTCCGCGCCCGCCTCGGCCATCATCACCGCTTGCTGCTCGTCGAAGACATACGGGGCGGTGAACATGTTCATCAGGTTTGCCTCGCGGACCATTTCGACCTCTTTGTCGTATCCCATCCCGGTGGCTTCCAGGTCTCGCCTGAAGTTACCGTCGATGAGCCCGACCGTCGGAAAGTTCTGGATGCCCGAAAAGCCCATCTCCTTAAGCTGCTTCAGGAACACCGGCATCAGTCGGAACGGATCGGTGCCGCAGACCCCCGCCAGGACCGGCGTGTTCGTTACGACGGGAAGTACCTCGGCGGCCATCTCCACGACGATCCCGTTGGCGTCCCCGTACGGCATGAGACCGGCCAGCGAACCGCGGCCCGCCATGCGATACCGCCCCGAGTTGTAGATGATGATGAGGTCCGCCCCGCCTGCCTCGGCGCTTTTGGCGGAGATGCCGGCGCCGGCTCCACAGCCGACGACGGGCCGGCCGGCGGCCACTTCAGCGCGCACTCGCTGAAGGATTTCGGTACGTGAGATTGCCACGGGACCGCTCCTATCCACCCGCGTCGCGCAACATGTCTAGCAGCGTGTTGGCTGCAATATCGGCAAACTCGGGATCGTTGATGTTGCGGTCTATCTCATGGACTGGGATGTCCGCCCGGAGGCCGTTCCTGATGGCGTCGAAGCAGGCCCGGTCCGCCTCCGGGTCCCAGAACCTCTCCCCCTCGCTGTCCAGCATCGAAACTCCCCTCATGGGCAGCAGAACGGCGGCCGGCGCGGTGGCCAAGTTGACTGCGGCGGCGATGATCTCGCCTATCCGGACGTTCTCCTCGACATTCGTGCGTAGCAGGGTGACGTTCGGGTTCCACTGGTACAGGTTCCGCCCCTTGTACTCTGCGGGGGCGCTCTCGACGGAATCGAAGTTGGCCATGTCCACGCATCCCGGAACGACGACCGCCGGAACGCCCGCCCTCGACGCGGCTGCGCAACGGTCCGGCCCCGCGCTGAAGACGCCCCCGCACACCTCGTCGGCTATCTCGGTGGTCGTGATGTCCATGGAGCCGACGATGTAACCGTCTGCGATCAGACTCTCCATGGTCTTGCCTCCGACGCCGGTCGCGTGAAAGACCAGCACTTCGTAGCCGCCCCTCTCCACTACGCCGCGAGCTCGCTCGACGCATGTCGTCGTGTTACCGAACATGGAAGCGGTGACCAGCGGGCGCTCCTCGCCGGCCGGCGGCTGGTCCAGCTTGACCATGCCGGCTATCGCCCCCGCCGCGTTGGCGAAAATGGCGCGGCTGATGCTATTTATCCCGGCCACGTCGACGATGGACGGGATGAAGATGATGTCCCTGGTCCCCGCGTAGGCGCTGACATCGCCGCCCGCCACTGTGGACACCATCACCTTGGGCACGCCCACGGGCAGGACGCGCATCCCCGTGGTGGCGATCGAGGTGCCACCGGTCCCGCCCATGCCGATGATCCCTCCGAGCTTCCCCTCGTCGTACAGGCCGCGGACGACGACCGCGAGGCCCTTTGCCATGGTCTCCATCGCCTCGTCTTTGTGCTCGCCCGAGGCAAAGTAGGAGATGTCGCCCCCTGCCGCCGCTGCGACCTCTTCCCTCGTGATATCGGGCTCGAACTCGGGCGATCCCATCGTCCCGAAGTCGACCACCAGCGTGTCTACACCTTCCGCCTCGATGAGCCCTTTGACAAAGGCGAATTCCGCGCCCTTGGTGTCCAGCGCGCCGATGATGACGACCGTATTCGGATTGGGACTGCTACTCATGCCAGACCTCTTCAAGTGCCCATGGATTTCACGCGGCAGGCCGAAGCCTGAACCCGCTAACCGGCAATTAGCTCTATGCGGTCTCCGTAACGTCGAAAGTCCGCAGCATTGAAAGTCAAGAGTCTCCGCTCTCCGTGCGCCAGCATGGTTGCCACTATGTTGGCGTCGTGAATCTGGCGACCTCCTACAACAACATCATGGCACAACGTGATCAGCGACTCGGTGACCACAGGGCCATCCTCAAGTATCTCGAAACTGCCAATCAACCTGTTCACGTCATCGAGTGCGTCCTCAAGCGACATGGCGACGGCCCACACTTGCGGACGGGTAACCACTGATAGGTACTCACGTACAACCTGACGGCTGATCCTCAGCGGTTCAAGTTCTTGAAAGGCGCGTTCTAGGCTGCCCCTGGCGATTTGATGGTCCGGCGCTTCCAGGATGCGGGCATTTACGAGGACGTTCGTGTCTATGAACATCGGGAACTAGACTCTTTCCTCGTAGATGTCCTCTCGCCTGAGACTCAGGCTCTCGGGCCATGCTCCCGCGCTGTGGACGGGCCACATCTCATTGAGATTGAGAGTGCGAATGGCTTCACGACGCTTCCGGGGTCTGAGCAACAGCGTCTCCGCATCCATATCGACCTCGGCAGTCTCCCATCCCGCGACACTCCAGGCAAGGGCTTGGCTGTGTCCGTTGCCACCGCTCTGATTTGACCACCACGGACGATGGAGACGCGCGGAAGCGGGCAGATCGAATCCTATGATCGACTCGATCCGTCCAAAGGTGGTCCTCCATTCCCGCGCCGGAAGGCTGGAAAGATACGTATACAGTTTTTGGTACTTGCCCCGGATCGCCATCTCCCGGTACTTCTTGTCTCGGTCTATTACCATGCCGGCCTACCCCTCGGTCAAAGGATTGTCAAAGTGACCCTGGGTGCATTTTAGTTAGTTAGTGCCTGTGAATGCAAGTTCTCCAGACACCAATACACTGCTACTCATGGGCGACAGACTCGGAAGAGACACATACCCTCAAACCGTCACCTCTGGCGACCGCCGCATCCCGACCACGCACCCGTCATCCTCGACCCCCCACCCGTCATCCCCGACCCCGATCGGGACCTCTGCGTCAGCCCTCCTCCCGGCCGTCAACAGCCGTATGCGCGCGCCGACTCGATGAATGAATACGGGAACGATGGCGTGGACTTGGGAACCGCGCCGTCCGGTGTTACCGTGGATTCCATCAAGAATGAGGTAACGGTCCACTTGGTCGATGACCGGGCAGACCCCAACGGCCCGGATGCGAAATTAAGCCGAAGCAGACCCGCGTTCTGTCCTCGTAAACTGGCTAGCGACGATTCACGCAAAGGCCTTTCATATCTTGAGGCAGAACATCGCCGACGGCAATCGAAGCCCTAGTAGAAGACCACGAACTGAGAAAGTCGAGATGCAAGACAAGCCGCTTACAGGAAAAGTCGCGATCGTAACCGGCGCCGGCAGCCCAATCGGCATGGGCCGCGCCATGACGATTGCTCTGGTCCAGGCCGGGGCCCGGGTCGCGATGCTGGACATCAACGAAGAATGGCTGGAGCAGTCCGCCAATGAAGTCCGCGCGGTTGGTGGGGATGACTGTGTATTGGCCCCGGTCTGCGACGTCTCGGACCCTGAGAGCGTAGAGGAAGCTGTTCGCAAGACAATAGCCGGGCTTGGAGGACTACACGTCCTGATCAACAACGCGGGGACAGTCAACCTTGCGGACCTCGCCGGCGGCAATCAGCCCAAGTTCTGGGACATCACTCCCGAGACGTGGAGCAGGATAGTCGCCGTCAATAGCAGCGGAGCCTTCTATATGTCACGGGCGGTAGTGGGCCACATGCTCGACCAGGGGTGGGGCCGGATCATAGGCGTCACGACCAGCGTCGACACCATGTACCGGCCGGGACTGTGCCCGTACGGACCATCCAAGGCAAGCCACGAGGCACTGGTCGCGCTAATGTCCCGTGAACTGGAGGGGACCGGGGTAACGGCAAACGTACTCGTCCCAGGCGGCCAGACCGACACGCACATCATCCCCGATGACATAGCGGTGGGGCGAGCGGTCCTCATGCGGCCGGAGGTGATGAACGGGCCGGCGGTGTGGCTCTCATCGGAGGAGTCGGACGGGACCAACGGCATGCGCTTGATCGCCCACTTCTGGGACGAAAGCCTGCCCATAGAGCAGCGACTCGACAGGGCAGCCGCGCCCGCCGCCTGGCCGCAACTGGGCAAGCAGGCTATATTCCCGGGGGACAACTTGTGAATTGGTCGATCGTGAATACCGACCAATCAATTGGACCCGCTCCTCAGTCGCCCTCACCCAGACATTCACACCACTTTTTCACTGTTGGCGCGGCGAGTGGCTGTAAACTAACCGACAAAGCAGACTTAGGATGTCCCCGCGTCGGTCGGTCCTGCCTGTCGGGGCCCAGCGACGCCACTCGGCCGCGGCACGCGAGTAAGGAGGCCAAACTTTGGCAACGAAGACTGAGCTTAAAGTCCCCAAGGTGGTCCACGGCACGCGGCCGCCGAGCGAGACGGCACAGACCCCCGGCCTGGAGCGCCGCCCCGCTATCGACGCTTCCGCAGTCGGCGCCAGCAAGATCTGGTTCGGTACCGTCACCTCGGAGCCCAATCACAAGGGTCCGCCCCATATGCACGGGGAGGCCGAGACCGCCGCGTACATCATTTCCGGCCATGTCCGCGTCTACTACGGCGAGGGCTTCAAAGAATCGGTAGAGGCCGGTCCGGGCGACTACCTCTTCGTGCCTGCCCACATGTGGCACATCGAGGAAAACCCCTACGACGTGCCGTCGGAACAGTTCCTCGCCCGCGGTCCGGACAACATAGTCATCAACATGGAATAGTAGCGACTCCGGGCCACCTACGCTTCGCAACACACCGCTCGACACCTGCGCACGCCGTAGAAACAACTGGGGCAAAAGCAGACCTTGGGTCCATGGTCTTCATGCTCGTCATCGTGACCTGAAAAGTTCTCTATGCCCTCCTTGACGAGAAAGGGAATCAAGATCCAGGCTGAGACTGGGTCAGCCCACCACCAGGAAAACAAAGCGTTGAACCCCAGTCCTATCAGGAGGGTCAGGTCCTGAATGTCGCAGAACAGGGTTTCCATGGCCTCCGCTCTCAATGACCGGGATTGCATCCGCGTGGCGATGCGCATCTTGCCCACGTAAAGGCCGCTCATCACAACAGCGCTTGCAACCACAATCCCGAGACCCACAAGGCTCGGTTGTGCTTCAGGCAGCCACC
Source organism: Dehalococcoidia bacterium (assembly GCA_965219065.1). Lineage (GTDB taxonomy): Bacteria > Chloroflexota > Dehalococcoidia > Lucifugimonadales > Lucifugimonadaceae. Next base: position 3,102,459 of record OZ244715.1, on the reverse strand, counting down.
CCACTAGATTGGCCACAGAGTGAAGGGCAATATATGCGGCCAGCAGAAAGAAGGTGAGCCCCAGTAGCCTCTGTGCCCTTCTCTCCGCGGCCTCATCCTCCAGTCCCTCCCGCTCTCCCAGCAACCGCCACACCAGGATCCCGCCAGCGAAAAGCTCGACGATGCTGTCCAGACCGAAAGCCAGGAGGGCCACACTCCCGGCGCTAACGCCTGCCCACAAAGAAACCCCGGCTTCTACCAAATTCCACAGTAGACCGGCGATAACCAGGATAAGAGCCGTTCGGCGAAGGGCTTCCATTTGAGGCGCCAAGGTTGGTTTCTCCTTCCATCACGTAACGTCGTCTGAGAAGGTGTCTAATAAGTCCCGCTGTCACCCTGAGAGGCTGTGATTTTTTTTGCGAAACTTGCGGTTTTCAGTCTCGAATCAAGTTTGGTAACGGTCTCAATTGGATGCCTCCGGGGGATTTATTCACAGGCTCTGAGCGAAGTCGAAGGGTCTGGGATCGAGGCGCGGGTCACCCTGCTTGGCAGACTTTATTTTTATCCACTAACGATGACAAACGTTTAAAGTCTGGTCCAACGGCGCCTTCTTAGACACCCTCTGAGGTGGAACCCGTTAGTTTGCCAGGGCTGAGGCAATACTGAGTGAGGGTCTAGGCCCCGCATAAGATAATACGCCTGCCTCTGACGAGCACTTTTTTGCAGACGTTGATCTCTTGGGCGGATTACACGATCCAGGAGCCAGATGCCCCAAGGGAGACCATTGCGTAACCGTCATTCCGGCCTCCGAGCCGGAATCCACCCCTTACGGGTTTGGCCGAAAGTCACAGATAAGCTGCGAAACGTCCCACGTTGTCCGGGAGTTGGAATCCCTCCACCAGCCATCTATAGCAGACTTGCGCCGGGATTCCTCGACCCATTGGCGAGCCATCCACTAGGATGTCCGCAGCCGCATCGGTTGCGGCGAAATCCGGGGATTGAACCATGTACTTTGACTGGCGCCTATTTGCACTGACTCGCGGTGTCAGGCTCCGGATATTTCTCGCCGCCGTCCTGGGCCTGATTGCAGTCGGCGCCGGAGTCTCCCGGCTGGCCATCTCGGGCGTCGTGATATACCGGGTCCTCGCCGGAGAGGCGAGCTTCTCGACGCTCGCCCTACCGCTGTCGACCATTGCGGCGCTGATCGTAACGCGCAGCCTCTTCCAATACTGGCAGAACGCGGTCAGTCACCATACGGCGAACGTCGTCAAGATCAGGTTGCGCCACGAGGTCTATGAACACGCGCTGAAACTCGGTCCAGGATACTTCGATCGAAACCGGACCGGCGAGGTGGTCCTCACGTTGGTGGAAGGCGTCGAGCGCCTCGAGACCTTCTTCGGACAGTACCTGTCCCAGATCATCGTGTCCGCGATCGCTCCGGTCGCCATATTCGCGTACATGGTGACGCTCGATATCTATATCGCCCTCATCTTCCTCGCGTTCGCCTTCCTCACGCTTGCAGTACCAGCCCTGTTCCACCGATGGAATCGAATCAGCAGCTTCAGGCGCCGCAAGTCTTACGGCGATTTGGGTTCGGACTTCCTCGACAGCGTCCAGGGTCTCGCAACGCTGAAGGCGTTCGGACAGAGCGCCCGCCGGGGCAGGGATCTGGCGCAGCGCGCGCATCACCTGTACCGGAGCACGATGGGCGTCGTCGCTGCCAATGGCGTTACAAGCGGAACGTCCATCTTCTTCATGGCAACCGGAGCGGCTGTCGCCCTGGCCGTCGGCGCGGTTCGCGTCAGCGGCGGCGACATGGAGCTGCGTCCCCTGTTGATCGTCCTGATGCTCGGCGTCGAGGTGTTCAGGCCCATGCGCGAGCTCACCAACCTCTACCACCAGGGGATGGCCGTGCTCTCCTCCTCGCAGAGCGTATTCGGGATTATCGACGAACCGGTCTCAGTTCTCGAATCGGAATCTGCGGCGGATCGACCGGCCCCTGAAATCAAACCGGAAGTCTCGTTCGAAGGGGTCACGTTCGGGTACGACGGCGGACACCGGTCGGCGCTCCATGATGTGTCGTTCGAGCTTCGTAAAGGCGAGACCCTCGGCGTGGTGGGCGCGAGCGGGGCAGGAAAATCCACCCTGGTCTGGCTTATGTACAGGTTCTACGACCCACAGGCTGGATCGATCAAACTGGGCGGCCACGACCTCCGCGAACTCCCCCTCAGCGTTATCAGGGACAACATATCGGTCGTCACGCAGGACACGTACCTGTTCCACGGGACTGTCACCGACAATCTGCGATTCGGAAAACCGGACGCTACCCAACAGGAGTTGGAGGAGGCCGCCCGCGCCGCGAACGCCCACGAATTCATCTCGCACCTGCCGCATGGCTACGACACCGTGGTCGGCGAGCGGGCGGTCCGACTGTCGGGAGGCCAGCGCCAGCGGTTGGCGATTGCAAGGGCGCTATTGAAGGATGCCCCGATTCTGCTGCTGGATGAGGCGCTCTCCAGCGTGGATGCCGAGAACGAGTCCGTTATCCAGGCTGCACTCGATCGGCTGATGGAGAATAGAACGACACTGGTCATCGCTCACCGCCTTTCCAGCGTCATCAACGCCGATCGCATCCTGGTCCTGGATGAAGGCCGGGCAGTGGAGATCGGGGCTCACTCCGAATTGATTGCCGCCGACGGCACGTACGCCGACCTGATGCGGCAGCAGACCCAATCGGGCATCGGCGAGGTTGCTCCTCGTGCTGCTGAAATAGCGCGGCCTGATGTCTCTGCGGTCCATACTCCGGACCTTTCGCATCTGACTTCCGGTCACGGCCACCACCATGCTCCGCCAGCACGCGCCTCGACGGAACCCGCTGAGGTCAACATTCGGTCCCTGACCGTCTGGTTGCGGCTGTTCGGGCTGGTCCGGCCGGTGAGATTCCAGTTCCTGGGCACTCTCGCGCTGGGTATGCTCCACCACGGTTCGGTAATCGTCCTGGGGGCGCTCAGCGCGCTCCTGGTCGGAGCGGTATTTCGCGACGAATCCCTGACGACGCCGCTGATCCTCGTGTGCGTCTTCGCCCCGCTTTCAGCTTTCCTGTTCTTCCTGGAGACGTGGCAGGCGCACGACATGGCCTACAGGCTGATGGCGAGGATGCGAATAGACCTTTACGAGAAGCTGGAACCGCTTGCGCCTGCGTACATGGTCCGGCGGCGCTCTGGCGACATCGTCAGCGTTGTCGGGGGCGATGTCGAGACGGTCGAGTACTTCTTCGCCCACGCGATTTCGCCGATGATCGTCGCAATCCTGATACCGGGTGGACTGCTCATAGCGTTGACCGTCATATCGTGGCCAATCGCCGCAGCCCTGGCGCCGTTCCTGGTGGCCGTGGCCGTCAGCCCATTCTTCGCCAACACGCGCATCGAGCGTCTCGGCAACGAGATACGCGGCCGAATGGGGGACATTCACGCCTTCATGGTCGACAGCATCCAGGGGATGCGGGAGATCTCCGCATTCGGCCGCGGGGTCGATCGCAACGATGAGTTGAACAAGAAGGGCTGGGACTACGCCGGTCACCTGGTCAGGTTCCAGAAGTCCCAGGCGTTCCAGATAGGTTTCATGGAGGCCATGATGGGGCTGGGGAGCCTCGCAGTCCTGGCGACCGGCGTCTGGCTGGTGCTCGACGGCCAACTTCCCCGGACCCAGCTGCCGCTGGTAAGCGTGCTCGCCCTGGCGTCGTTCAGCCCGGTGATGGAACTGGCTCGCACCATGAAACAGATGATGGAAACGTTGGCCTCTTCTCGTCGCATACTCGCAATTCACGACGAATCGGTCCCGGTGCGAGACGGCCCCGGCGTATCGGAAGGCGCTGACGATGGGCTCTCATCGACGCCCTCCATCGAATTCCAGGAAGTGGCCTTCACATACTCGGAAGGTGAACCGCAGGCGCTGGCTGACGTGTCTTTCGGGATAGGGTCGGGGCAGACCGTGGCCATTGTGGGCCGTTCGGGCGCCGGCAAGACCACCATCGCCTATCTGATGATGCGCTTCTGGGACCCAGATCGCGGCGACATTGTGCTGCAAAGCAACAGGTTGGATGAGTTTCGGCTCGATGACATACGCGGCCGGATGGCGCTCGTCGCGCAGGACACGTATCTGTTCAACGATACGGCCCGCGAAAACATTCGACTCGGCCGGCAGGATGCCACCGACTCGGAAGTAGAGGAGGCCGCGAGGCAGGCCAACGCACAAGAGTTCATCGAGTCGTTCCCGGACGGTTACGACACGCGGGTCGGAGAGAGGGGCATGCAGCTTTCGGGCGGTCAGAGGCAGAGGATCGCAATCGCCCGCGCCATTCTCAAGAACGCCCCGGTGCTCATCCTGGACGAGGCCACTTCCCACCTCGACGCCATAAGCGAGGCGACTGTTCGAGACGCCCTTGATCGCCTCATGGAGGGCCGAACCACAGTCGTGATAGCGCACAGGCTGTCGACCATTCGTAACGTAGACAACATACTGGTACTGGAGCAGGGGCAGGTCGTCGAGCAAGGCACGCACGAGCAACTCCTGTCCCGCGGCGGCATGTATGCGCAACTCGTGTCCGCTCAGATGGCGGGGCCGGCGGGCAGTCACTGAACGACCTGGCCCTCGCCGCAACCTCCGGCGCGAGACGCCTGATTGACCGCTGCCGGACACGACGAAGGGCGCCCGTTACCGATACAGAGACCCCCTGGTGAAAAGCTCGATGATCGACGCCTCGATGACGATCCGCGGCGGGAATAGCCGCTGCTATAGTATCCTTACTTTACTTTGATAGTAAGGAGGGGCACATGGACGTTTCGGCCCGTGTAAGTTCGAGGGGCCAAATCACGATTCCACTTGCGGTACGTGAGGCGCTCTCTATAAGAGAGGGCGACGAAGTCCTCTTCAGGGTCGAGGGCCAGCGCGCGATGATCGCTCGCAGCCCCGACCTCATACAGCTCGCCGGCTCGGTCAGCGTACCGGCGCCAAAACGTGGCACGCCCTGGGATGAGGTATTGCGCCAGACGCGACGGACTAGAGCAGCCACTCGGCGATGACGGCCTTCGTTGATACGAATGTTCTTGTCCGGCACCTTACCGGGGATCCACCCGCGCAGGCCCGGCTGGCGACTCGCTACCTCAAACAGGTGGAGCAGTTGCTACTGCCGGATCTCATCCTCGCTGAGGTCGCGTACGTACTGGAGTCGTACCACGAGGTCGCCCGTCTCCAGGTAGCCGAAGCCCTGCGGTCCATCCTCGCATTCCGCGCCATCCGCGTCGTTGATGGTCCGCTCCTCCAGCGCACCGTCGAGTTATACGAGGTGCAAGGCCTCGATTTCGCTGACGCCTACCTTGTGGCAAGCGCGGAGCGCACGGGCGTCGGCGTTGTGGCCTCATTCGACCAGGGGATCGATCGTGTCGGGACGATCCTTCGCGAGGAGCCCTCGTGAGGCGCCAGTCTTGTGACGCCGTAGCGAATGCCGCCGCGTGTTACCGAAATGCAAACCTATGTATAGAGCTGTCCTTATGGCCAGTCCTGCCCGACGGTAACTACGACAGGGGGAGAACGTAGCATTGGAACTCCACGAAGTCCTGTTTGCTATCGGTCTGCTTATTGTCGTTGCAAAGCTGTTTGAAGGAATATTCAAGCGGTTCGGACTGAATTCAATCATCGCCTACGCTGCTGCCGGGGTTATCCTGGGGCCCGCAACTCACCTTATAGAGTCGGGTCCCGAAGTCGACACTATCCTGGCCATCGGCATCTTCATTTTCTTTTTCCTCATAGGCCTGGAAGAGCTGGATATCCAGGGGTTCTTGAGGGCAATTCGAGGCCGGCTTTTCGTCACCTCAGTGTTGTCCGTGACCATTTCGCTCCTGGTGTCCCTGGCGGTTACTACGGATGTCTTCTTCGATCTGGGGTTAGACCTCAGTTTTACCCACGCCCTGGGTCTGGCCGGAGTACTTTCGCTGTCCAGCCTCGGTGTGGTCGCCAAGGTGCTAAGTGATGAAGGACGTCTCAAGGAGCCCGTAGGCATTCAGATCTTTACGGCTGTGGTCACAGCCGAGCTGATTGCCTTGTTCGTAATCGGATTCGCCATAAGTGAGCATTTCTACGCAGAGGGACCCGAACATACTATCGACGCCTTCAGCGTGTTAACGATAGTAGGTCAAATCGCTGGATTTACCATAGTAACTTGGTTTGTTTCTACCAAAGTTCTCCCCAGGATAATTGTTGGGCTGCACCACTTCTTACGGGTCCCACAGCTCTCATTCGGGCTGTTGCTCGGCGGACTTTTCCTGGTGGTTGTGGGAGCAGAATACGTTGGGCTTCACGGATCCCTGGGAGCGTTGCTATTCGGAACCGCCCTTTCCATGTTGCCTTACCAGGTGCGGCGCGACATCATGCCCGGTCTGAGGAGCACTGCCGAGGGGTTCTTCGTTCCGTTGTTCTTCGCGTCAGCGGGACTTCACCTTAGCCTGGCATTCCTGGACCTGGCGCCGCTGACCATCGCGGCGTTGGTCCTGGTGCCGTTCGTCGGAAAATTCGCTGCATCGTTTCTCAGCGCATACATCACCCGGCTCGACGCGCCATTCGCGACGGCCATGGGGCTGATGGCCAAGGGAGTGGCGGAAATTGCGCTTCTGCTATTGCTATTTCACACCGGAGCGATTGACAAGGGAGTCTTTTCGCTATTGGTACTCGTCATGTTCGGCTACATCCTGCTTACGCCCATGGGTATCAGCTTTGCGCTGAGAAGGCTCAATCGCTCTGAAGAGGCGACTCCCGAAGGCCACGCGCCGCCTTCAATGGATCGTTTTGCCCTAGATGATGTCAGGGTAACGGACATCCTCGACCGTTCCAGAATCTTTCCGGAACCGTCGATAACGGTCAAGACCTTTGCAGAGAGCTGGCTGCTCCCCGAACAACACGACTACGTGGTCGTGGACCAGGGCAATTTGGCCGGAATGGTGTCGCTAAACATGTTGCGCTACCTCCCCCGGAGCGAGTGGGCCATTACCCCTCTGAGCAGGGTAATGCGCCAAAATACGCCGCATGCGTACCTGGACGAATTGGTGGAAGATGCGCTGGAGCGAATGACCAAGAATTCGCTAACTGTGCTCCCGGTGAAAGTTAGGGAAACTGGCGAGTTCATCGGTTCGATTTCCAGCCATGAAGTTCTGGAAATGGTTGTGTTAACCGCCCAGGGACACGAAATCTGATCCACCGTCTAGTCGGTCTGCTCGGGGCAATGGCGACTCCGGCCGGCAAGACCGGTTCGCCAATCTTGTTTGGATGGGCAGAACTCCCTTCCCACGCACGGCGTGAGGGATCAGTCCCCCTTGCATCAACCTGACTCTTGTATCTGATGTCCCTTCGTAAATCAGAAAGGAATCCCATGGAACCGCGCATCAGCATTATCACGTTGGGAGTAACCGACCTGCCCCGCTCGGTGGCGTTCTATCGGGACGGATTGGGACTACCCCTCTTCGACGAAAACACCGAGTCCATCGCCTTTTTCCAGAACAGCGGTACCTGGTTGGCCCTGTACCCCCGGGAGTCCCTGGCCGCAGACGTTGGCATCTCCGCAGAGGGCAGCGGCTTTTCCGGCGTCACACTGGCCCACAATGTACGTACGCGGGAGGAGGTGGACGCCCTGCTGGAAGTGGCCATAGCCGCCGGCGCCACCCTCGTCAAGTCGGCGGAAGACACCTTCTGGGGGGGTTACTCCGGATACTTTGCAGACCCGGAGGGTTACCTGTGGGAAGTTGCCTGGAACCCCCACTTTTGGATCGAGTAACCGGCCTGTCTTATAACGGGACTTCCCAATGGAACGTTTGCAGTTGTCGCTGGCGCCGAGGCCCGTGCCATTCGCACCGGACCGTCCCGGCTGTACGCACCAACATCGACCGCTGTCTACCGCACCGCCCGTGAGTACCAGCCGCTCCAGACTCTCTTACGTCGGCGGAACAACGCGATAAAGAGCGGGTTTGTCCAGATCAGGATCTTCCATATCGGCCACTTGTCGAAGCGGCGGGAAGACGGTCGCACCTGCATATTGCGGATGAACCGGACCGTACGATTTCTCCTCTTGGCTAGCTTCTTGAGGCTCCAATAGAAATCGACATCCTCGCCGATCCAGGCCCCCTCGTCGTAGCCTCCGATCTGCTCGAAGACGGACCGTCGACAGAACTGCGTCGCCCCTTGGGCCATCCCCGTGACGCGCGCCAGGATCCGCAATCCGCGCAGGTAGAGTCTCATGGAAAGGCGTCGCGGCCGGTAGTCGACGTCCACAGCGCCTCCGACGCAATTCGGGTCGTTCATCGCCGAGTGGATTTCGTCGAGTAGCTTGGGCGGCACGATCACGTCCGCGTCGATGAAGACAAGTATGTCCCCGTCCGCATGGCGCGCCCCGGAGTTTCGAGCGCGCGCAACGCCCTGCACGGGCTCATGTACCACCGGCGCTCCCTTGCCGAGGGCGACGGCAGCCGTCCCATCGTCACTATTGTTGTCGACGACGATCACGTCAGTGTCGACTTCGGAGCGAGCGCGCAGGCGCGCAGCGGCGGACTGGATCGAATCCGGGGTCGCCGCGACGTAGGCCTCTTCGTTGAAGGCCGGGACGATGATCGAAAATTTCATTGATGTTTAAGGTTTGTGCTGGCAGCTACTCCGTATGCGCAACTTCCGCCTGCTCTGGGGAGCGGGAGCGCTTTCGGCAATTGGCGATCAGTTCGACCTGATTGCGTTCCCTTGGCTAGTCCTGCCGGTCACCGGAGACCCCCTGGCGGTGGGCACGGCAATGGCGGACGACAGACTCAACCCTGGACAGACGAAACTACGCGCAAGCCGGGTCGTCGGACGACCAGCGGTTGTAGGCCGGGTCGTTCTCCCTGGCGAGACGCTCGCGTGTGTCTCTCCATTCCTGTGCCCACACCTCCGCGTCGCGAAGCTCCATCTCCGGATGCTCCCTGCTCCGAGCCACGAATCCAGGAAAGGCCGCTCTCCCTGTGTGCTGGCCGATCGGGTTGTAGCGGAGATCCATACTCCACCTGATCCGGTCGCCCCTGTTCGGGAGCGAGCCGTGGCAGGTCAGCCGATGCATAAACAGCACACTGCCTCGCCGCATCGGCATCGGAAGGGCATGTCCGATCCGGAACAGCTCGTCGGGTATGTGCAGCCCGGACGGGGAGGTTGCTGTACCCCCCGGACAGTGCTGGTACAGCCCCTCTGAGTGGCTTCGCGGCACCAAGTGGAGGCATCCGGCCTCCTCGTCGGCATCCCATACCGGAATCCAGACGGTCAGTATCTCCGAGTCGTCCGCTTCAGTCGTGACTACTCCGCTGTCCTGGTGCCACGGGGTCGCGCCCAACTGGACCCCGCCCGTCTCAGGACTGACCGGCGTGAGCGCTTCGGGCGGCTTGAGCCGCACGTGCTGCGTCGGGTTCGAATATATCTCCGGCCCTATGATCGACTCGACCGCGTCCAACAGCGGCGACGAGGTCAAGACGTCAAACACCGACGGCCCGTGCCACATCGGAGTGTCGTACGTTATGTTCTTCTGTGGTAGCGAGAAATCAAAGTACTGAGAGTGAACCTTGCCGCTGTCCTGGTAGATCCTGGTCAAACGCTCGCCGAATTCAATCCCGGCGTATGTCGATCCGATAACTCCCTCTTCGTGCAGCTCCCGGGCAAGGTTGTCCAACACCGTCCCGTACTCGGCCTCCAGAGGTCCCAGCACTTCCTCCGGGTCGATCACGTCTTCGACGACGACGTAACCCTCTTGGCGGAAATGCTCTAGTTGTTCGTCATTGAGCCGTGTCATACAGCAACGCTCCCGCGTGTATCCGCGTCGTCGGGCCTGTCCAAACGACGGTCAAAATCCTAGTGATACGACTCGGCACATGTCAACGAATTGATCCCATCACAAGGAGTCACGGCAAGTCAGTTGGCAGCGTCCATTGCCGGGCTATCTCACAGACCCGTCGGCAGGGCCGCCGCCAATCCGTTGCGCTATGATATAGCCCCCACCGCAGAGCCAGCGTCCCTGGAGGCTACGTGAAGTACTCGCTATTCAGCCTGGTTCGTAACGGACTGAGCCACCACGAAAACTGGCCGCGGGCCTGGCGCCACCCTGAACCCAGACGCAAGTACGAAGTGGTTGTCGTCGGCGCGGGCGGACACGGTCTCGCAACCGCCTACTACCTGGCCAAAGAGCACGGCGTCACCGACGTGGCCGTCCTGGAGAAGGGCTACGTGGGCGGCGGAAACACGGGCAGAAACACCGAGGTCGTCCGCTCCAACTACCTCTGGGATGAGGCCGCTCACCTGTACGAGTTTTCGCTTAAGCTGTGGGAGGGCCTGAGCCGCGACCTTAATTTCAACCTGATGTACAGTAAACGCGGCGTTCTGAGTCTGGGCCACAGCCTCCAGGAGATGCGCGACATCGCCCGGCGCGTACACGCGAACCGGCTGAACGGGATCGACAGCGAGCTATTGACCCCCCAAGAGGTCAAGGAGATCGTGCCGATCATCGACATCTCGAAGGACGCCCGATACCCGATACTGGGGGCCTCGTACCAGCGCAGAGGAGGGACCGCAAGGCACGATGCCGTCGCGTGGGGTTTTGCGCGGGCGGCGGACGCGCGGGGGGTGGACGTCATCCAGCAGTGCGAGGTCACCGGGTTCCGCCAGGAGAACGGCCGGGTCGTCGGCGTAGACACCACACAGGGGTACATAGGCGCGAAGAAGGTAGCCGTGGTCACCGCGGGCAACTCGGGGGTCCTGGCCGAAATGGCGGGCTTTCGGCTGCCCATCGAGAGTCATCCCCTCCAGGCATGGGTAAGCGAGCCGATCAAGCCGGTGCTGCACTCAGTGGTCATGTCGAACGCGGTCCACGCCTACATCAGCCAGACGGACCGCGGAGAGCTGCTCGCTGGAGCAGGCATCGACTCGTACACCGGCTATGGGCAGCGCGGCAGCTTCAGCGTACCGGAGCACGCCATCGCCGCGCTGGTGGAGTTGTTCCCGATCTTCAGCAGGCTCCGGATGATGCGGCAGTGGGGCGGCATTGTCGACACGTGCCCGGACGCGTGCCCGATAATAGGCGCCACGCCGGTAGACGGCCTTTACTTCAACTGCGGCTGGGGCACCGGCGGGTACAAGGCGACACCGGGCTCGGGCTGGGTGTTCGCCCACATGCTGGCTACCGGACGGACGCACGAGTTCGCCGAGCCGTTTTCCATGGACCGGTTCAGGACCGGCCACCTCATCGACGAACACGGCGCGGCCGGGGTCGCCCATTAGCCGCCAACGGAAAGCTGGAGATACATGCTGCTCATCGAGTGTCCCTGGTGCGGGGCCAGAGACGAGTCCGAATTCGCCTACGGCGGTGAGGCCCACGTCCTCCGCCCCGAAAATCCGGACAGCGCTACCGATGAACAGTGGGCCGACTACCTCTTCTACCGCAAGAACTCGAAGGGAGACCACCTGGAGCAGTGGTGCCACAACTCGGGCTGCAGGCGCTGGTTCAACGTACGGCGCGACACCGTGACCTACGAGATAAAGCAGGTCTACGGCATCGGGGAGACGCCGGCACGAGGTCAGCGATGACTCAGCCCAACAGGCTCCCGGAAGGAGGGCGCGTCAACCGCGCCCGGACGCTCGATTTCACGTTCAACGGCAGGAAGTACACGGGGTTTCACGGGGACACGCTCGCCTCGGCGCTGCTGGCGAACGGAGTTCGCCTTGTTGGTCGCAGTTTCAAGTATCACCGGCCGCGAGGCATCCTCGGCAGCGGCGTCGAGGAGCCCAACGCGTTGGTCCAACTCGGGACGGGCGCTCAAACGCTGCCCAACTACGTCGCTACTCAGATCGAGCTGTATGACGGTCTGGAGGCAGCGAGCGTCAACTGCTGGCCATCGGTCGGCTTCGATCTGCACGCCGTCTACGGGCTCATCTCGCGCTTCCTCCCGCCCGGCTTCTACTACAAGACTTTCATGTGGCCCAGGTCGCTATGGCCCTTCTACGAGCGACGGCTTCGATGGGCCGCAGGGTTAGGGATCGCGCCAACTGGGCCCGACACGGACCGGTACGACAAGATGCACGCCCACTGCGACGTCCTGGTGGTCGGCGCGGGGCCGGCCGGCATCGCCGCCGCGCTGGAGGCCGGGCGCACCGGAGCGAGAGTGATCGTGGTCGACGAGCAGCAGGAGCTCGGAGGCAGCCTGCTGGCAAGCCGGCAGCGCGTCGGAAACGCGCCCGCCGCAGAGTGGCTGGAGTCGGCGCTGGCAGACCTGCGCGGTATGGACGAGGTCCGCCTCCTGGCGCGCAGCACGGCGTTCGGGTACTACGACCACAACTTCGTCGCCCTGCTGGAACGCCTCACGGACCACCTCGGGCCGACCCGCGGTTACGCGCCGCGTCAGCGTATCTGGCGAGTCAGAGCAAGGAAGGTCGTGCTGGCGACGGGCGCCATCGAGCGCCCACTGGTGTTCCGAAACAACGACCGCCCCGGCGTCATGCTCGCTTCAGCCGTATCTACATACGTGAACCGCTATGGAGTAGCCCCGGGCCGTCGGGTGGTGGTCTTCACGAACAACGACAGCGCGTACCACACCGCCCTCGACCTCGTCGACGCGGGAGTCGACGTGCGAGCGGTCGTCGACGTCCGGCCCGAGACTCACAGCAAGCTGACGAGCATGGTTGGCAGCAGAGGGGTCGAGGTCCTCCCAGGCCACGTGTTGGTCGACGTTCGCGGCAGTAGGGGCGTGAAGGCAGTCGAGGTGAGACGCATCGACGGAGGGTCGGTCGGCGGCACATCCCGGCTACTCGAGTGTGATCTGGTGGCTACGTCGGGAGGATGGAACCCGACGCTGAACCTGCACTCACAGTCGGGCGGACAGCCCAGATTTGACGACTATAGGTCGTGCTTCGTCCCCGGACCCTCCGTCCAGGCGGAGCGTTCAGCCGGCTCATGTAACGGCAGCTTCAGTCTTGGGGAGTGCCTCGCACAGGGCTACGCCGCGGGCGCGGACGCGGCCGGCGCAGCCGGACTCGGCGACGGCCTGCCATTCTCATCTACCCCGGATACCGACGATCACGCCGAAGCCCCGACGAGCGCCTGCTGGGTCGTTCCGGGAACCAAACCGGCGGGGAGGGACCGCAAGCGGTTCGTCGACTTCCAGACCGACACGTCCGTAGCCGACATAGCTGTCTCCGCCCGTGAGGGTTACGAGCTGATCGAGCACGTCAAGCGCTACACCACGCTGGGGATGGGTACGGACCAGGGCCGGACGGGCGCGGTCAACGGGATCGGCGCGCTCGCCGAAATACTCGACAAGCCGGTCTCGGAAGTAGGGACTACCACGTTCCGACAGCCCTACACGCCGGTCACGTTCGGCGCCATGGCGGGCCGCGAACTCGGCGAACTCTTCGACCCTGTGCGGAAGACTGCGATGCACGAATGGCACGTCCAGGCCGGGGCGAAGTTCGAGGACGTCGGCCAATGGAAGCGTCCCTGGTACTATCCACGGCCCGGCGAGTCGATGCGCGACGCGGTCAACCGGGAGTGCCTCGCCGTGCGGGGCGCTGTCGGGGTCCTCGACGCGTCGACCCTCGGCAAGATCGACGTCAGGGGACCGGACTCGGCGACGTTCCTGAACCGCGTCTACATCAATGGGTGGACGAAGCTGGGCATAGGGCGTTGCCGCTACGGCTTCATGCTCAACGAAGAGGGCATGGTGCTCGACGACGGCGTCACCGCACGGCTCGCCGAGCATCACTTCCTTATGCACACGACCACCTCCGGAGCGGCAGCCGTGATGGCGTGGCTCGAGCGATGGCTGCAGACCGAGTGGCCGGACCTCAAGGTGTTTCTGACATCGGTGACCGACCAATGGGCGACCGTGTCGATCAACGGGCCACGCGCTCGGCGAGTCATGGAGATGCTGTGCAGTGACGTGGACCTCTCCAGCGGGGCGTTTCCCTTCATGTCGGTCCGCAGCGGCTCAGTAGCGGGGATCCCCGCCCGTATCTTCCGGATCAGCTTCGCCGGCGAGCTGTCCTTCGAGATCAACGTCGACGCCAACTACGGCCGGCAGGTCTGGGAGGCGGTGATGGAGGCCGGAGAGAAGTTCAACATCACACCCTACGGTACGGAGGCGATGCACGTCCTGAGAGCGGAGAAAGGCTACGTGATCGTGGGTCAGGACACGGACGGCTCGGTGACGCCGGTCGATATCGGCGTCGGGCGTATGGTGTCGCGGCGCAAGGACTTCCTGGGCAAGCGGTCGCTCGCAATGGAGAACCTCGTCCGAGACGACCGGAAGCAACTCGTCGGCCTGCTCACCGAAGACGACCAGGAGGTGCTGCCCGAGGGTGGGCAGATTGTCGACGACTCGTCTGCGCCCACACCGGTCCCCATGCTGGGCCACGTGACCTCTAGCTACTACAGCGTGAACCTTGGGCGCTCCATCGCGTTGGGCATCGTCAAAGGCGGACGGGCCCGTGAAGGCGACTTGGTCTACGTGTCCCTCGCGGACGGGCGCTCGATCACCGCGCGGATCGCGAGTCCGTCTTTCTACGATCCGAAAGGGGACAGGCAGAATGTCGACTGACGGGACAGGACGCCAATCCCCGTTGAGTCGATTCTTTGGCACTGCGGTCGCCGTCAGCCAGGCTGACGGCGCCGCGGTCATCATCTCCGAGCGGCCGTTTCTGGGGCACTTGAATCTGCGGGGTGACCCGGAAGACTCAGGCTTTACGAGCGCGGCAGCGGCTGCCCTGGGGTTCGGTCTGCCGATGGAGCCCAACACGGTGGCCGCCAAGGGCGCGCTGCTTGCTCTATGGCTCGGGCCGGATGAGTGGCTTGTCGTCACGCCTCCGACTGCTCAGACCCTGCTTTTGGACTCGCTCGAAGCAGCGCTCCACGGCATGCACGTCGCCGTCACCGACGTGACCGGCGGCCAGACGGTGATAACCCTTAGCGGACCCAGGGCCCGCGACGTCTTGGCCAAGGGCTGCCCGCTCGACCTCCACCCCGGGGTTTTCAAGCCCGCCGACTGCGCCCAGACTCTCGTGGCGAAAGCCAACGTCACCATCCGCTGCGTTGACGACTCGCCGTCCTTCGAACTGATCGTTCGCCGCAGCTTCGCCGAGTACACGGCGCGCTGGCTCCACGACGCCGCCCTGGAATACGGTGCCGCCGTCGTCCGGCCACAATAGCCTCTGGACTCGCGCCTATCGCGCCGGGGCGCAATCAAGACGATGTGATCCGCCGCCACCGGGCGCGTCGGCGGGCAGCACCAATGCACGAAGGTCTGGCGCCGTCGTTCCCTTGCGCCGCCCCACGCGGCAAGGCGCGCTCCGCTAAGTGAACGAGCGGATAAAACAACGGCGCCTGGTCTGGTGCGCAGCGGAGAGAGTCGTTCCGGCAACTACTCCGTATGCGCAACTTCCGCCTGTTCTGGGGAGCGGGAGCGCTTTCGGCAATTGGCGATCAGTTCGACCTGATTGCGTTCCCCTGGCTTGTATTGCTGGTCACCTGAGACCCTCTGGCGGTGGGCCCCGCAATGGCGGACGACAGACTCAACCCTGGACTGAAGAAACTACGCGCAAGCCGGGTCGTCGGACGGCCAGCGGTTGTAAGCCGGGTCGTTCTCCCTGGCGAGACGCTCGCGTGTGTCTCTCCATTCCTGTGCCCACACCTCCGCGTCGCGAAGCTCCATCTCCGGATGCTCTCTGCTCCGCGCCACGAATCCAGGAAAGGCCGCTCTCCCCGTATGCTGGCCGATCGGGTTGTAGCGGAGATCCATACTCCACCTGATCCGGTTGCCCCTGTTCGGGAGCGAGCCGTGGCAGGTCAGCCGATGCATAAACAGCACGCTACCTCGCCGCATCGGCATCGGAAGGGCGTGCCCAATCCGGAACAGCTCGCCAGGTATGTGCAGCAGCCCGGGCGGGGAGGTTGTTGTACCTCCCGGACAATGCTGTAACAACCCCTCTGAGTGGCTTCGCGGCACTAAGTGGAGGCATCCGGCCTCCTCGTCGGCATCCCATATCGGAAACCAGACGGTCAGTATCTCCGTATCGTCCGCCTCCTCCGTGACGGTTCCGCTGTCCTGGTGCCACGGGGTCGCGCCCAACTGGATCCCGCCCGTCTCATGATTGACTGGCGTGAGCGCTTCGGGCGGCTTGAGCCGCACGTGCTGCGTCGGGTTCGAATATATCTCCGGCCCAATGATCGACTCGACTGCATCCAACAGCGGCGACGAGGTCAAGACGTCAAACACCGCTGGCCCGTGCCACATCGGAGTGTCGTAGGTGATGTTCTTCTGTGGAAGCGTGAAGTCAAAGTACTGAGAGTGAACCTCGCCGCTGTCCTGGTAGATCCTGGTCAGACGCTCGCCGAATTCCATCCCGGCGTATGTCGATCCGATAACTCCTTCGTCGTGCAGCTCCCGGGTAAGGTTGTCCAGCACCGTCCCGTACTCGGCCTCCAGAGGTTCGAGCACCTCCTCCGGGTCGATCACGTCTTCGACGACGACGTAACCCTCTTGGTGGAAATGCTCCAATTGTTCGTCATTGAGCCGTGTCATGCAGCAACTCCCCCGCGGGTATCAGCGTCGTCGGGCCTGTCCAAACGACGGTCAATATCCTAGTGATACAACTCGGCACATGTCAACGACAAGTACACGTTCGGTGTATCCCGGATGCCCTACGTGTCTTCCTGCCGGCCATTGTCTATGCCCCTACGTTGCCGGGACAGGTAATACACGAGCGCAAATGCGACAAGGACCGGTAGCGCGAATACCAGAATGAAATCGGCCCAAGTAGACACAGGAATCAAGGGGACCATGGGATAGCCGAAGGAATTCGTCCATACGTACAGCGTAGACACCAAGCCTACAATGGCCAGAGCAGTGCTAAGAGCGACCCGCCATCGTCGCCTCTGCCCCGTGCTCAGACTGCCATCTTGAGCCAGAGCCATGAAACGCACAAGTGCCCATGCGACACCAGCGGCAATCAACGGTCCTGCTATAAAACCGAACATGGTGTAGGGCAGCACCCCCGACATCCGTGCGACACCGGAGAAGATGAAGCCCCTGGATTTCTCTGAAGTCGCGCCTATCGCGCGGAGGCGCTGCCAAGCCGATAGGGATTGCCGCCACGGGGCGCGTCTGCAAGCTGTACTAATGCACGGAGGTCTCGCGGTGCCGTTCACTCTCACCGCCCGAGGCAGTACGGCGCGCGCCGTTAAGGGAACGAGTGGGTAAAACATCGTCGCCGGAAGAGCAGCGGAAAGGTTCGTTCTGGCAACTGATTCGCATGCGCAACTTCCGCCTGCTCTGGGGAGCGGGCGGGTTGTCGGCGATTGGCGACCAGTTCGACCTGATAGCGTTCCCCTGGCTTGTCTTGCTGGTAACCGGAGACCCCCTGGCGGTGGGCGCGGTAATAGCGGTGAGCGGCGTCCCAACCGTCTTCTTCATGCTGCTGGGCGGCTCGCTGGTGGACAAGTTCTCCCCGCGCGCGATTATGCAGGTGAGCAACATCTTGCGCGTAGCGCTGAGCGTGTCACTGGCGACGCTGATTTTGACAGGGCTGACGGAGCTGTGGCTGATATATCTCTTTGCCCTGCTAAAGGGGATTTCAGACTCGTTCTACTACCCCGCTCAACTGGCAATCGTGCCGAGCATTGTGCCAACCGAACGGCTGCGCCAATCCAACGCGGTCATACAGACCACCGCTGAAATGGGCGGCTTCGTCGGACCAATGCTCGCGGGCGGGCTGATAGCGTTCTTCGGCACCGGCGGCGAGCCTGCGACGGCAGTAGCAAGCCTGGCAGGCCAGGTGGATATGGCCGGTGCGGGCATGACCGGCATCGGACTGGCTTTCGCAGTCGTGGGTATCCTCATCCTCGTTTCATCGTTGCTGCTAGTCCTGATGCGCCTCGATCGGCCGAACCGGGAATCGGCAGATCGGACCACCAAAGATGTTGGCATCCTCAAATCCATTGGCGAAGGCATCAGGTTCGTCCGCGCAGACGCGGCGATGTTCACCATGTTCCTGCTGATCGTCGGAATCGAGCTGATGGTGGAAGGTCCCGTGATTGTGGGGCTGCCCATCCTGGCGAATACGAAGCTGGCGGAAGGCGCTCTGGCGCTGGGCGTCGTCCTGTCAGCATTCGCCGGCGGGGCGCTGTTTGGCGCGATCCTGGCGGGAACCCTGCCGGCGCCCAAACGCCGCTTCGGGCCAATCCTGGTTGTTCTCTTTGCCTTGTCAGGCCTGCTGCTGATGCCCTTTGGCTTTCTGAATTCGATGTGGGTCGCCGCCGCCGTGGCGCTCGTCATCGGCGTTGCGGAGGGATACGCCGGCATCATGTTCATGTCATGGCTGCAAGCGCGCACTCCGCAGAGAATGATGGGGCGCGTGATGAGCCTTCTGATGATTTCCGTCGTTGGCCTGTCCCCTCTGTCGTACGCGGTCTCGGGAGCGCTATTGAAGCTGAGCCTCGAGTGGGTCTTCGTGGGCGCAGGCGCGCTGCTGACCCTGCTCTGCCTCGCAGTCGTCCTCAGGCGCGAAGTGCGAACCATGACAATGCCCGACAACCCGAGTCCGCTACCTTGAGCAGCAAGACACCTCACCCCGCCGCGATTTGTCTGACACGCCCTTCGGCAGGGCCGCCGCCGCGGACCAATCCTATCCCGCCCCACCGGGCAGATTCAGGGCAGTGGGCTCCATCGGAGACCTAGTCCGACGGCGGAGAGCGCAAACAGGGCGCTGATGGCCGTCACCACGGCCGACATCTCCGTGCGTACCTTATTCTCCTCGAGCTGGACGGGTATGGTGGAGAAGACGTTGAGAAGCTCGTCCGCGCTCTCGGCCACGTAGTACTCGCCGTCCGTGATCTCGGCGACGCGACTGAGGGTCCGCTCGTCCAGCATCAGGAAACTGCTGAATCCAAACCCGCCTCGCGAGAAGGTCCCGAAACCGCCCTGCCCTATTTGCCTGTCGACAGGGTCTCCTCCCAGTTGTTCAGAAGTGCACCTGAGTATCGTCGGCTCTGTTGTGCCGAAGCCGATCGTGTATACCCGTACTCCCCGGTCGCGGGCAGCGCGGGCGGCGATTACCGGGCTCACACCACGATTGCTAGCCCCATCTGTCAACAGGACAATGACGTCCGGCTGCAAACCCTCCTCCAGGTCGGAGTCCGTCGCATCTAATCGTGGATCTACGTACACATTGAGAGGCGGAATGTCCGGGTTCACCTCGGCCAGCGCGGCCAGCGAGCGGGCGATCGCGCTGCCCACAGCAGTGGCGCGAGCCGTTTTCAGATTGCCCACGGCCTCCAGTAACGCCTCCCTGTCGGTTGTGGGAGGGACGATAACCTGGGCGATGCCAGCGAAAGCGACAATGCCCACGCGTGTCCCGGGCTCCTGACTATCGATGAACGTCTCGATGGCTCGCTGGGCCACGGTGAGCCTGTTGGGATCGATGTCGTCGGCGCACATGCTCAGCGAAACGTCCAGCGCCAGCATGACGGTAGTCCGGCTTGAGGCCACGGTCACGCTTGTGAACGGTCGTGCAAGGGCCAGGATAAGCAGCATGACGGCAAGCATCATCAGGGCGAACGGCAGATGCCGCCTCCATCGAAAGCCCGCGGGCATCGCTTGCCGTATCAGGGACAGGCTGGAATAGTGGACGGCAAACCGCCTCCTGCGCCTGAGCATGAGGAAATACGCCGCTATCAGGAACGGTATGACGGCCAGAATCAGAAGGTAGTCCGGCCAAAGCAGCCCCATAGAAATACCCCCGGCTAAGGCACCCGTCCGAACCAGAAAAGCGAGATGGCGCCACCGACGAGGAGCATCAGCGCGCTGATGCCTCCAAGTGCATGGGTGACCTCGACCTCACTCGGCTCCACTACGAACTCGGTCTCCAACCCCTCGTACACCGACGACAGGTCGTCTACGTCTTCTATCGAGTAGTAGACCCCTTCTGTCTGCAGGGCGATCTCCTGCAGGACGGACTCGTTTAATTGTGTAAACAGGTTGAAGCCGTCGACCTCTATGACCGCCCCGTCTTCTGTGCCAAATCCGACGGTATGGACGCGTACTCCTTGGTCGATGGCCAGCTGTGCGACCTCCAGCGGGTCCGGAGGGTCAGTGTTCTCTCCGTCAGTCAATAGAACAATGACCGCCGGGGCGAAGGCGCCCCGGGGCTCCGTCTCATCCGCCGGGGTCGGCTCCGCAGAGCCCGTGCCGGTCTCCGACGAGACGAGATTCAGCGCGGTTTGGATCCCCGTGCCCAACGACGTACCGCTATGCGGCTCCAGGCGGTCGATGGTGGCGCCCAAAGCATCGTCATCATCTGTCGGGGTTTGCACAATCAGCCCACCCTCTCCGAAGGCCACGATGCCGATCCTGGCCGATGCGGGACGCCGGTCCACGATGGCCTTTGCAGCCATCTTGGCAGCGTCCATTCTTGTAGGTTCGACATCGTCGGCAGCCATGCTGGACGACACGTCCAACGCCAGCACGACGGTACCCTCCAGCCGGGGCACCGGCAGCGTCAGTTGCGGACGGGCCGAAGCCACCGCCAGGAGAGCAACGGCAACCAGGAAGATGATGGGCGGGACATGCCGCCGGCGCCCTATCAACGCAGCGGCTCCTTCCCGCACCGATCCCAGGGCTCCAAGACTTGCTGCGTCCCTGGCTCTCTTCCGCTGTAAACGGACGTACACGTAGACGCACGCGGGTAATGCGATGAGCGAGACGAGGACCCATGGCCAGATGAAGGACACCCGCGGTTACTCCCTAACGACGACGCTGCCGCGCCATTCTGCGGAGCGAGGCGAACCGGAGTATGGCCAGCACCATGTCCTCTTCCGTAGAGAGCGATAGCTCGTCTACGCCAGCTCGCTTAAACGTTTGTGCCAATTCCGCTTCACGGCGCCGCGCCGCTTCGTGGAAGCGCTGCCGGAACCCCCTGTCGCTCGTGTCCACGCTCAGTTGAACGCCGGTCTCCGAATCCTCGACGAGTACGACGCCAACATCGGGGAGATCTACCTCCCGCGGGTCCCAGAGCCGCACGGCCAACAGGTCGTGCTTCCTGTTCAGTCGGTCCATAGCCCCGTCCCACCCCGGCAGACATATGAAGTCGGAAATCAGGAAGATGAGGGAACGCCGCTTAATCCTGTTGAAGGAGGACTCCAGCAGCTTTGACAGGTCCGTCATCGTTCCACCGGGTGACGACTGCTGCCGATGGATCTCCTTGATCAGCCGGAGCACCTGGTGGCGGCCCACCCGGGGTGGAATCAGGAACTCGACGTTGTTGTCATAGAGAACGGCGCCAACGCGGTTGCCGTTGCGACTAAGCAGGCGTGCCAGGAGCCCTACGAAATCGACCAGCACGGACTCTTTGCGCCGCGCCAGGGCTCCGAAGGCCATCGAAGGGCTGAGGTCAAGCAGGAACCACGCCATAACCTCCCGGTCTTCGGTGTACTGGCGAACGTACGGCTGGTTCATCCGCGCCGTCACGTTCCAGTCGATGCGGCGGATGTCGTCAGGCGGCTGGTACTCCCGAAGTTCGGCAAAATCCAGACCCGCGCCCATGAGCAGAGAGCGATAATTTCCGTGGAACATCCCGTCGAGCCGGCGCAGCAGTTGCCATTCCAGGCGATGCAGCAGGCGCTCGGGGTCCTCGAGATTATTGTTTGCGATGGGCGCCTGCGTACTCACGTATTGGGACCTCAGGCATCGGGACAGCCTCCATCAGCCTCTCCAGTATGTCGTCGCTCTCGACGTTGTCCGACAGGGCTTCGTAGGAAAGCACGAGCCGGTGCCGCATAACGTCGTGTGAAACATCGCGAACGTCTTCAGGCAACGCGTAGTCACGCCCGCGCACGAAGGCCAGGGCCCGGCCCGCGATGATCATGTTGATGGACGCGCGAGGGCTGGCGCCGAACAGTATGTAGCGCTTCAGGTCATCCAGACCAAACGACTCCGGTTGCCGTGATGCCGTGACCAGCTTCACGGAATACTCGATGAGGGCCGGGTCCACGTACACGCTGTCCGCCTTACGTTGCAAGCCGCTCAACTGTTCGGTGCTCAAGACGGGATGAACACCCTGCAACGCTCCGGTCATGCGCTCCACGATGACGAACTCTTCTGTCGTGCTCGGATAGCCGACGAGCACCTTGAACATGAAGCGGTCCACCTGCGCCTCAGGCAAGGGGTAGGTTCCCTCTGCCTCGATGGGGTTCTGGGTAGCCATTACGAGGAACGGATTCGGGACCGGGTAGGTCTCGCGTCCAATGGTGACCTGCTGTTCCTGCATCACCTCCAGCAGCGCGCTTTGGACCTTGGCGGGGGCGCGGTTAACCTCATCGGCCAGCAGCAAGTTCGTGAAGACCGGCCCGCGCGAGGTGCTGAACTCGCCGGTCCTCTGGTTGTAGACGCGAGTGCCTATCAGGTCGGCTGGCAGGAGGTCGGGCGTGAACTGGATGCGTTGAAACTCCCCGCCTATGGCCTGAGACAGCGTCTTTACCGCCATGGTCTTTGCCAGCCCGGGGACGCCTTCCACAAGGATGTGTCCTCTCGCCAGCAGCGCCACCACCATTCGCTCAAGCAGGTGGTCCTGGCCGACGATGACCTTCTTCACCTCGTACAGCACTCGTTCCATCGGTTGACTGTTCACGTTATTGGTCATGCCTGTCTAACACCTCTCGGTCAACTACCGCGCCGCCTGCCCGGCGGCGCTGACGGCCATTTCGATGGGTACCGCGAACCCAATTCCAATGAAGAAGTCCTGATTGGTCGAGTTCATCAGCCCGGTGACAATGCCTACTACCTGGCCGTTTCGGTTCAGAAGAGGGCCGCCCGAATTGCCCGGATTAACCGCTGCGTCGAACTGGATCAGCCCGCGAATCGGTTCTTTCCTGCTTGGTGGACTGAATTCGCGGTCGACCCCGGACACCACGCCGGCGGTGAACGAGCCGACCAGCCCCAGCGGGTTGCCGACTGCATACACCTCATCGCCGACACGCATCGCCGAACCGTTGCCGATGGTCGCGGGCAAGACAAGACCGGGCAGCACATCCGGCGTCAGGACGGCGATGTCTCTCTCCGGGTCCACGTTGGCGACGGTGGCCGACGTACGGGTTCCGTCCACGAACCCCAGTTGAATTTCCGTCGAGCCCTCGATGATGTGCAGTGCGGTAAGCACCTGTGCATCGCTGTTCACGACTACTCCGCTTCCGAGGCCGAATCCATCGCCATCTCCCATGTTGTCTGTCTGCACCACGACCAGGGACGGCAATATGGCCTGATAGACCTGCGCAGAATCGATCTGGGACGGTGTTGAAGAGTCCGGGGTCTCCGCATCGGACGCCTGCGCGTCCGCCGAAGCGAGCTGCGGGTCATCTGTACGAGGAGTCCTCCAGAGCGCAAAGGCGAGCAGCAATACCGCCACACCGAGCGCAACTAACAGCAGCGTGACCAGCCGACCGCGCAAGAACTGCCACGGCCTTCTCCACGATGGCGGCCCTGGAACCGGCGAATCGACCGGCGAAACTGTGATCTTAGGCTCCTGGACGCCCCTTTTAGGTGGCGTCGTTCCGGCGCGCGAAGGCTGCCTCCTGCCTGCTATCTATTGCCCGGTATACGCATGTCGGGCGCAGATCGGTTCACAAAAATGGCGAAACACTCCGTGAAACCTACCACGGGAGTGTCAGGAAAGTTCGAAGGGGCCCGAAATCCAGACCAACCTCGCATTCCGTGCCATCCGCGTCGCTGACGGTGCGCTCCTCCAACGCACTGTTGAGTTATACGAGGTGCATGGCCTCGATATCGCTGATGCCTACCCTGATGCCTACCTTGTGGCAAGCGGGGAGCGCACGGGCGTCGGCGTTGTGGCCTCTTTCGACCGGGGATCGATCACGTCGGGACGGTCCTGCGCGAGGAGCCCTCGTGAGGCGCCCAACAGGGTTCTGTTAACCAGCTATTGCCAGACGCCGTCGTGGAAGTGGCCCATCGAGAGTGCGAAGCGGAGCGGTGATCCAAAAAACCACCGCCAACTCGAAAGGTCGCATTTTAGTACCCTTGGGCCCACCATCTGGCCAACTTGATAGGGCCAAATCAGTCAGCAGATCTGGCTTGGACAACGACACTGCCTATCGGAACGGGATATGCACCGCCCCGGAAGCTGACGCTGAGTTCTGGGACCGATGCCGCCAAGCGCTACAAGAGGGTCGATTGGGCCATAGCCGTGATCTGGAAGATGTTGATGATCCCCTGAACAGCGATTCAGGCGTCTGAAAGGCCCCTTAGTCGATGGAGTACGTCTATCTCGGTGCGCAATATGCGGATGGATTCTTCATTGACTCGACGGCTGAGATTGACGTACTTTCCCTGGGACAACTTGTCGGATAGAGCGCCGGCATCTACGAGTTGGCGTCTGGCCTGGCCATCCTCGGCTTCATATGAAGGAGTGGCATTGTGAAAACAGCAAACTTATTCATCAACGGCATTTATCGCAATGTCCTGGAAGAGATTTTGAAAACCCAATCTGGAACGCCAGACCAGACTCTCTTCCTGCAACCCTACAGCCCCTCTTCTATCAAGATGCTCATGAACGACCCTCCGACTATTGATAAGCCTGTCAGGCTTTATGCCTCTACAACCGATGACCTGCCCATGGTTTCCTATGCCGCCGACATCATCGGCTGGGAAGACAAGACGAAGATGGACGATGCCAGGCGGGAAGACGTAGATAGTATCATCAAGACCTTCCAACCCGGCGAAGTTGAAGGTGAAGAGGGTCTTTGGGTCCATTCTCCGACAACCGATCGACCGTATCTGAATCTATTAAGTATCCGGAGGCTGGTCAAGTTGGCCAATCCCTTCAGCGTCGCAAACTTGGTTAAAGCGAGTGACGAAAAGCCGCTATCCACGAATCGCAGCCGGGCCGGAGGATGGGCTTACGTCTACAAGGTCGGTCTCTGGGAAAATAAGTCGGTTGAGGAGTTTATTGGAGGTCTGGAAACTGACATTGCGAATTACGACGGATTTGATCCGGATAGCTCAGAGGATGCCAGGGACCGGACTCTCCGGTCTATCGTCCTGAGAAGGGGCCAACCAGAGTTTCGGCGAAAGCTTTTGGAGGCGTATGGCAGACACTGCGCCGTCACCGGATGTGATGTAGAAGAGGTCTTGGAAGCCTGCCATATTATTTCGTACAAGGGGCCCAAGACCAACCATCCCACGAATGGACTGCTGCTTCGGGCAGATTTACACACACGCTTTGACTTGGGGTTGGTAGCCATAGATGTTGAACCGGGGAAATTATTGATAGCGGAGAAACTGCAAGGGACGTATTATGAATCCTTGGCGGGTGCAACCGTAAAATTCCCGACATCTAAAAGTCTTAAGCCGAACAGGGAAGCGTTGGACGAACATAGAGCCCGAGCGGGCTTATAGTTGTTGCCTCAAAACCGCGCTTTTCCACCAAACTATTTCGGAGTCAACGCACCGATAGCGGTTACTATCGCCTTTCGGCGGCAGCCTCACCAGCACGCCCCGCAACACCAACAGGCCCACGCCTACCCGGAATCACCTCCACCGGTGTCGGAATCAGCCACTCCGCTCCCGCCTTTATCGCTCCCCGTACCCGGCCGTCCCGGGCCAGCTTCCGCACCCTGCGTTCCGACACGCCCAAACGGATAGCCGCCTCTCGCACCGTGACGTTGGCGACATCATCGGCGGGGACCTCAGACGCCAGCTCGAACTCGACGGGGTTCGGCTCCTTGAGCGTGCTCATCTCGTGGATGAGAAAGCCGATGACCTCGCCGTCGTCGTCCAAGCGCTTGAGGATGCGCTCGTCGTCGGTGGGGGTGAAGTACCCCTCTCTGAATGCCCACAACACCTCAAGCATGTCCCCTTCGTGGTCGTACGAGACAAACACCTTTCTGCTCGTCATGGTCACTCTCCTTTGATTCTCCGGTCGAGATAGGCGGTGAGGATGAAAGAGTAGCTGCTCTCCCTCTTCACCACGAGGCAGACATAGCGGTTCCTTCCCCTCAGGTCCGGGTAGAGCCGGTAGTAGAGCTCGACCGTCGGGCTGGACTTTGAGCGCCTCACCGCGTCCGGCCCGGAGAGGGTCTCGGCGAACCGGTGCAACTGGAAGGCCATTTCAGGGTGCCCTCGCAGGATGTGCCGGAGCCGTTCGTCGGTGAGCCGAACCTCGTTTCCGAGCTCATCGGTGTAACGCCGCGCGCCATTCTCCATCACCTGTTACTGTACCGCAAAGTATACCGTCTTGCGGCATAGGACGGCAAGCAAATACCCTTACACTTCCCCGTGTCCCTCGCAATCCACGAATCCGTCCGCCTGCCCGCCCCGCATCCTGGGATCGATCTCCACCGCCTCGGCAAACAGCTCCGGCCACCGGCGCTTCGCCTCAACCCATCTGCAGCGGGACTGGAAGGGGCAGGTGACGCTAGCTGCCCGCGGCTAAGTCTCGGATCGATCCATCCACCCCCCCAACCAACATCCTCCCCCCTACACCGGCTCCGCAACGAACACCGGAATCAAACGCGTCGTCTTATTCTGATACTCCGCGTAGGGCGGAAACGCCGCCACCGCCAGGTCCCACAACCGCGCCCGTTCCTCCCCTTGCTCAACCTCGCGGACTCGCATGTTGTGCACCGCCGTCTCGTCCTGGATTTCCACATCGGCGTGCGCTCGAAGGTTATACACCCACACCGGGTTTTTCGGCGCGCCGCCCTTTGAGCCCACCAGCAGGTAGTTGTTCCCGTCCTTCACCCGCATGAGCGGCGTCTTGCGTATTGCGCCCGTCCGGTTCCCTCGGTTCGTTACGACGATGACCGGCAACCCGGTCTCGCGCAGGGTTGTCCCATCGGTTCCCCCGCTGCCCTCATAAAGTTCCACCTGGTCACGCACCCAGGCTGCGGGTGACGGTATGTAATCGGCCATGGTTCGCTCCTTGCGCCTGATTGCCGGCGGCTCGTCTCGTCATCATAAGTCGAAACGTTGGTTCTCTCCACCACTGACGCGCCGTCTCCGAGGCCCCGAACGCTCAATCCTGTTCCGGGAAGAACTTCGTGAGTACGGCCTCCAGGGACTGGCTTCTCGTCGAGATGTTTACGATGCGGCCCTGCTGAGAGACCTCTGCGATCTTCTCGTTGATCTGCTCCTCGAGAACGGACACGCTGACTCGCTGTGGGCGGCCGCCAGGCGCGCCGTCCGGCTCCAGGTCGATATCGAGGGTCGTGTAGCCCTCAGTCTGGCTCATGAGTGACTTGAGCGGACCATGAAACACGATCTTGCCCCGGTGCAGGAGCATGGCGTCGTCGCAAATCTCCTGGATGTCCGTAAGTTCGTGGCTGGCCAGGATGACCGTGACGTTCTCCTGCGAGACCAGCGACCTGATAAGTGCACGTATCCTCGACTTCGCAACGAAGTCGATGCCCACTGTGGGTTCGTCGAGCAAGAGCAGTTTGGGCCCGTGCAACAGGCTCGCCATGATCTCCGCCCGCATGCGCTGGCCCAGGCTCAGCTGCCGGGGAGCGCGACTCAGCATCTCCTTGACCTCCAGGAGCGTCGCCAGTTTCTCGACCCGCTCGTCAAACTCGCCTCGCGGGATCCCGTAGATGCGCCGCAAGACCCGGTACGTCTCCATCAGCGGCAACTCCCACCACATCTGGGTCCGGTGGCCGAACACGACGCCGATGTGCCGGGTCACTTCCGTGCGATTGCGGTGGGGCTCAAGTCCGTTGACAGTAATGCCCCCGTCGGTGGGGGCGAGGACACCGGTTACCAGCTTGACGAGGGTCGATTTGCCGGCGCCGTTAAGGCCGATGAGACCCACAGACGATGCGCGGTCGATAGAAAAGGAGATCTCGTCAATCGCCTTGACGGTCTCGAACTCCCGCCTGAACCACCCCAACCCGAACCGGCCGAAGCTTAGGGCGTCCTTCTGCACGCGGTAGTGGCGGACGAGCCGATCGGCGGCCACCAATGTCCGGTCTGTACCCATCCCGCATCAACCGCCCGCGCCCTGGTAGTACCTGAGTCCACGCCTCCAGACGAATGTCGCCAGACCTGCCACGACAATGGCTGCAACCGGGCCGAGAAACATGAAGGGCGTTCCGAAGGTGAGCGCGGAGCCCCGGCCGTAGAGCAGATGAGACGGGAAGTAGGACATAAAAGCCCACGGGACGACGAAGGCCAGGATGAACTGGACCGCAAATGCGTATACGGAGTGCGGGAAGAGATTCATCCAGAGACCGACCGTGTTGTGGATCGCGAGGGCGGCGGCCGACGTATCGACGCGGAACAGACTCGCAGAAGTTACCAGGAACATCACACTCAGAAAAATGACGATGCCTGAGACCATAGTGACCAGGAGCCAGGGAAGCAGCCACCAACTCCAGGGCAGCGGCGATTCAAGCAAGCCAAAGGCAATCAAGCCAACGGCCACCATAAATTGACCGACCATGGATACGTTCAACCCGAATCCTGCGAATTGTATAAGCAGGCTGCGGGGCCGCGTGAGCCAGCGGTCAAACATCCCTTGAGGCACCAGAAAATAGAGATACAGGGTCGAACTGTAGAACATCAAGACCAACGCGTACTGGAGGCGCCAAAGACCGAACATGAAGGCTATCTGGCCCAGGTCCCAGCCGTTCGCGTCCCCGAATCGGTTGATCAGTATCACGACCATCAGGAATTGGAGGAACCCGCCGAGCAAGATGCCGGCGAGATTCGCGACGATATTCGTCTTATCCTGCCACTCGACGAGGAAGTTCAGACGCTGGTAGTGGAGGAAGAGTGCGAGAGCGTTCACTTTTAGCCGCCGAGGATGGTCAGTCGTGCGAAGACTCGCCGCTGCGCTATGACGCCAGCAGCGACTATCACCACGACCCAGATCGCTTGCCTGAGGAGAATCGAGGTCCACTCAGAAGATTCCGCCCTGCCAATGTAGATCGATAGCGGCGCGAAGTAGATGAGCGCGAAGGGAAAGTAGTCGAGTGCAGCCTCGGCCCAGGACGGGTAGAGCCACAGAGGCACGAACGAACCGCCGAGGTACGCGGAGATGTTGAACAGTGCCAATTGGTAACCGTGGATATGGACCACCCTGAACGCAAGCAACACCAGGAGAAAAGTGATGCCCGAATAGATCAAGAGACCCAGTAGAAGACTGACAAGGAAGACAACCCCCGCGGCCGGTGTCACCGGCCCCTGGAGCCCGAACAGGACCCCCGCGGGTACCAGGACAACAACCGTGAGTATGAGTAGCTGAGCCGCGGTGTCGCCCAGCAACTCGGCGGTTGTCGAAAGCTGCCAATTGATGGGCTTGGTAAGTTCGCCGATTACGTCGCCGCTTCGGATACGCCAGTTGACATCGTATACATTGCCGGATTCCCACGACATCCGTATGACCGCGCCCAGGATGGCGTAGGTGACCATGTGGCCGATCGCCACCTCCGGCTCCACGATCTCATTCTCGTAAAGAGTGCGCCAAACGAAGGCCAGCCCATAAGCGAACAGCAGCACAGTCAGCGCCTGGATAACGAGGTTGGCGCGCCGAACGAGCCTGCGCCGGAAGTGCAGGTACGCGATCATGACGTATGGCATCAACGCAAAAATGGCCCGCTTGTCCAATCCACCAGGCGCTCCACTTCTCTCGAACCGCCCGTCACCGCATAGCATAGCCGGACGTTCCCGGCGGACGCGGCAGAGCCTCTAATCGTCAGAATTGCACAGATCGGTCCGTGGTGGGAGAAAAGAGAAAGCTGCGCTAAATCGCGACGATATTTTGCACTTCCGTAACGTGGTCCAAGATGTTTTCCGGCGCTTAAAGGTCTGACGGATACTCCCGACGACGCATCATCCAGGCGGCTTTCTTACGCTCCTGCTTCCATGTTCGATGTACTGCTCACTGCCCGCCTGTCTGGGACATCTGGCGTCCGGCGAATTCGATGCTCAAGCAGGACCAAGGTGACGAGAATAGAAGCATGATGGGCGAGACAGCTATGGAATCTTTGACATCTCAATTCAGGTGGTTTACGGTAGCGTCCGCGCAGCCGAATCCCTCCTACGGGAGGGACTGGGACGCACTTGGCCGATTCAGGCAGGTAATCCGACTTCGCACAAAGGACGCGCCGCATGCGAGAACGTCCCCTCGAAGCAGGAGCATTCACGGAGATACTTCTAATGCAGATCACGCGGTTTATATGGACGTACTTGATTATTCTCGCCTTGGCGGGAGCGCTGGCCGCAGGGATTGCCTGCGGCGGGGAGACGGAGACGGTCACAGAGATCCAAACCGTCGTGGTCGAAAAGCCGGTCCCACAAGTAGAAAAGGTGGTTGAGACCGTCGTCGTCGAGAAGCAGGTCACCGAAATCCAGAAGGTGGTCGAAACTGTTGTCGTAGAGAAGCAGGTCACCTCGATCGAAAAGGTGATTGAAACCGTCGTGGTCGAAAGGACGGTCGAAGGCAAGACCGTGAAGGTCGTCGAGACGGTGGTGGTGGAGAGGCCGGTAACCCGGACCGAAAAAGTCGTCGAGACGGTCATTGTCGAAAAGGAAGTGACCCGCACCGAGAAGGTCGTCGAGACGGTGGTGGTGGAGAAGGTCGTGGTAGCGACGCCGACCCCCAGCGACGCCATGCCGGCGATGGGCGGTCGCGGCGGTACGGTGACAGTCGGTTCGGTGGCCATCTGTCCCATAACCATGAACATGAAGTTCATCACCGGGGCGTGCTACGAGCGGGTCCAGATGTGGGGCTTCATGGAAGGCCTGACCTGGGTTCAGCATCTTGATCCGCCGGTGCAGTCCATGGTGGAAGACCCGTCAAAGAGCATGTTGAAGTCGTGGGAACTCGACGATGCGGCTAACACGTTGACCTGGGTCCTCAAGGACGACATCCCGTTCCAGGACCCGCGCTGGGGCTACGTGGACGCGGAAGACGTGAAGTTCAGCTTCGATGAGGCGGTGGCGCCCGGCTCAACGTTCAACCGGGTCGGACAGCTAGTGGTCTGGATCGATTCCGTAGACGTCGTCGACAAACAAACTGTCAGGGTGAACTGCAAGGCGGACGTCGGCTGCCAGAAGAACTGGATGATCACACATTCCAACCTCAATACCGAGATGGTCGCGATCAGCAGCAAGGACGCCTACGACGAGTTGGGCGAAGACGGGGCGAACAGGGCCCTTGGCAACTCGACAGGGCCCTTCATGCCCACCAAGTGGGTAGCCGATGAGGAGATAGTCGGAGAGGCCGCAGTGCCGCACTGGCGGCACACGCCGTTCCTGGACGAGATCAAGTACGTGGCGCTGCCGGAGGAGGCCGTCCGAGCGGCAGCCTTTGAAGCCGGGGAGATTCACTTCGCCGAATTGGCGCCTGTCTTGCTTTCGAAGGCAGTAAACGCTACCGGGGGATGGACGCAGGTGATCGGCAACGGATTCAGCCAGAGTGCCGTCATGGCAGGGAACTACTGGGCGACGACCGATTACCTCGGCCGAACTGCCGAGGGAGAAGACGTTGCAAACCGGCCCGGTTATGACCCAAGCAAACCGTGGATCGGCGAATGGGGCAACGCTGAATCGATGGAGCAGGCCCTAAAGGTTCGAACCGCCCTGGCGATGATTCCGGACCGGACCCTGCTGAATGAAGCGATTTTCGGCGGATTGGGTAATCCGGCTTTCGCCTACTTCGGCTGGTCTGAGGATAAGCCAGGGTTCGAGGAGTCGTGGAAGATTCCGCATGACCCAAAGAGAGCTCAAGAGCTGCTTGCAGAGGCCGGCTACCCGAACGGCTTTGACCTCCCTTACCTGATCCTTCCGGACGTGTCCGTCATCAACGTGGAGCATCAGGAAGCGGTCGCCCAGGCCTGGTCCGATGCTGGTCTGAACGTGGAGATCGAGAAACTGGCGAACTCGGCCTTCCGCCCGTCGCTGGTTGCCCGAAACGTTACCAAGATATTCGGCTCCGTCGCTTTGGACTTTGGGAACGCGGGGATCACCAGCGTGCCGATCTCCGGGGCGTTTAATATAGGATTCGAGTTGCCCGATGAGATCGGCATCCTGTACAACGCGGTCAACGAGGAGAGCGACCCGATCAAGAAGCGGGCGCTCAACAAGCAGATCGTGGACTTCATCACCACCCAGGTTCTCCAGCCGGTCTGGGTAGAAGTGGTCCCAATCTGGGGAGTCCGCCCTGAAATCACCCAATGGACCCCGTACACGGGCAACCTGGCGTATTTCAGCAATCCACAGACCATCATCAGAAAGTAATCAAAGAGATTAAAGATCGTGCCGCCCAATCCCGCGGGCCGTCCGAGTGACGCCCCGCGGGATTGGCTTTGCTAGAGGCCAACTATAAGCGCCCTCTCCCAAGCGGGAGAGGGTCAGCGTGAGGGAGAAACTCTGAGCCCGTGAGACTGCTCGCTTCCGCTTTTCTGGACGGCCTCCAGAACGCCGTGCGCGACCGCGGTGCTCAGGTCACTTGCCGGCACTGCGCCCACAAGAGCAGCATAGGGGGGCTGGACAGTGGTGGCAGGGGCGTCGGCGCGAGGTAGCCACGTCTGAGGCCCATTGGTACCCCGTAGCCGCGTTCGGCTGGCGGCCAAGAAAGGATGGCGCAATGTACTGGAAAGAGACTGATTCTACGGGTATCAAAGAGACCGAACGAATGCATGACGGTGACGGGACCATAAAGGTCCGTCCGTTCTTCTCGGAGGAGAGCCGGCTCCCGATAAATGTGCAAGTGTGGGAACTGGACCCCGGGGTAAGTGAAGGGTTCCATACCCACGACGACACCGAGGAGGTGTACTACTTCGTGGCCGGTAGCGGCGTGATGTGGGTGGACGACAGGGAGGTGCCAGTTACTGCCGGAGACGCGATCCTCGCGCCGCCGGGATGCAACCATGGGTTCCGTAACACGGGGGAAGGGCCGCTGAAGCTGGTATTGATCTGGGGGAAGCCCGCTTAGATTTGTCGCAAGACGAACGGCGCTAGGTACGCGGGCTTCGCAGAGTGATCGCTCGTAAGGGAACGTCAGCCGGTAACTGACCGGCTGCTCGCTTGTCTCCCGTGAACCCCCCTCCAGCACCTACGTCGCTAACGGCGGCAACGCCACTGCCGCGGCCCAGGTCATCTTTGACATGCAAAGATTCCTCATCCGAAGACTGATCGCCGGGATCGTTGTTATCGTTCTTGTGAGTTTCCTCGTGTTCTCGTTGTCACGTTTGGCCGGCGACCCGCGCCTCCTTTACACGGACGGGTACACCACCGCCGACTCATACGAAGAACTGGGAAGACAGCTTGGCCTGGACAAACCGTTCGTAGTCCAGTACGGGCTCTGGATGGGTGACGCGGTGCGCGGTGATTTTGGAGTTTCTCTCTCCGCCAGGACGTCTGCAATAAACGTGATCAGGGAGCGGATTCCGGCAACCCTCGAACTAAGCGCCGGGGCTATCGTATTCGCCCTGATTACCGGAGTTCCTCTCGGCGTGTTGTCCGCCGTCAAACGAGGAACGGTCTGGGACTACGTTGGCAGAACGTTCGCGCTGTTCGGACAGGCGATTCCGGCTTTCTGGTTGGGAATAATGCTCATCCTGATTTTCGCAGTGCAATTCGACCTGCTGCCCACAAGCCGGCGAGGAGACTGGTCGCACTACGTGCTGCCGTCTATCACACTGGGTTGGGTGGCTTCGGCCGGATTCTTGCGGCTTGTCCGTTCAGCTATGTTGGAGGTCCTCGACTCGGAGTACGTCAAGTTCGCCCGGGCAAAGGGTGTAAGTCTCCAAAAAGTCATCTGGAAACATGCATTGCGTAATTCGCTCATTCCGCCCCTGACATTCGCGGGGGTACTAATGGGCGCATTTCTTACGGGGGCGGTGGTAGTGGAGACTGTCTTTGGATGGCCGGGGCTGGGGAGCCTCGCTGTAAAAGCGGTACTCAACAACGATTTCCCCGTGATGACCGGCGTGGTCATGATCTTTGCCGCTATCTTCGTAGTCGCAAACTTCCTCGTGGACATCATCTACGCCTACGTCGATCCCCGGATTCGGTATAGCTGAAGATGGCGTCGGCAGAACGAGCGACCGCGTCGATCCAGGATCTTGCGCCCAACCGGCGTCCGTTGGCACGCGTCTGGCAATTGATCAGGTCGTGGCCGGTTATACCGATTATCATCCTCGCTCTGCTCGCCACTTTCGCGGCCTTTGCGCCGTTACTCGCGAATCAAGATCCGGAAAAAGGCGATTTGCGGGTCAGGACTCTGCCTCCTGCCTGGCTGGAGGGTGGTGGCAGAGAACATTTGCTTGGTACCGATCAGCAGGGCAAGGACGTTTGGAGCCGCGTTGTCTACGGCACGCGGGTCTCACTGCTGATAGCAGGGATAGTCCTGAGTATCGGCGCTGTTCTCGGCACTGCCCTGGGAATCATGTCGGGCTTCTTTGGCGGCCTCGTCGACGAAGTTCTCATGCGCCTGGTCGATCTCACCTTCGCCATGCCGTTTATTCTCGTGGCGCTCGTCGTCGTGATCGTCGTTGGCCAGGGTCTGGACATAATCATCATTCTATTGATCGCTTTTAGCTGGGGAGCGTTTGCCCGCCAGGCCCGTGGAGAAACGCTTGCCCTGAAGGAGCGTGATTACGTCTCCCAGGCGCGCGTGGCCGGCGGCTCATCCCGTTACATCATGATGCGGCACATTCTGCCTGGACTGATCAATACCATCGTTGTGATGGCCTCGTTGAGAGTGGGACAGCTTATCCTGGCCGAAGCCGTGCTCAGTTTCCTTGGCCTGGGAATCCCACCTCCAACCCCGGCCTGGGGAGCGATGGTCGCAGATGGCCGCGGTTATATCTCCACCGCGTGGTGGATTTCGTTCTTCCCGGGGCTGATGATCTTCCTCACGGTCGTAGGGTTCAACTTCCTTGGAGACTGGCTCCGTGACTACTTCGATCCAAGACTGCGGCAAGTGTCTCAATAGGCCGGTTGGACCCGCACAGACATCGGGCGCAAGCCGGCCGCTTACCGAACGGCGACTGACGCTACAAAGCAGAACTGCAAACTTTCGCCGGGACAGGTTTTACTACCGGCCGCAGCGCGATTAATGGCCACAATGGCAAAAACAGGGGGCAGCATGACCGACAAAGGCGATGGGTACCGGTTGATCCTGTGCGACGACGGCGGCACTCTCTTGGGGCAGGCCGTAGAGGCGCCAATCGGCGCCGAAGGGCTGGCACGCCTTGCGATAGGTCCACTCATCGGCACGATGGTCGACACACTCTACTGGCAGCTTGGCACGGACCCGGGCATGAGTACTCCCAGTAATCGCTACTCTGACGTCTACTCCCACAGGACCGAGGTTGCGCCGCGCTGGGGAGCCGACAGGGAGACGTTTGAAACCTCCGGCGATTGGCGCATCTACGAGAACACAAGGCAGCTAATCGAGGAAGGGACCGACCCGCCCGCTGTAGTGATCGATCACGGCCACCGCGCTGGGCTCAAGGTCTTCCTTTCTATGCGCGTTAACGACATACACGATGGCCAACTTGAGGGTGACGTGCCGGCGGTGCTGTCCCCGACAAAGAAGGAACATAAGGAGTGGCTGCTCGGCGCGGTAGAGGACGCTACGACCCCCCACAAATATCGCGGCCTCTCGCGGTTCGCCTACAACTTCGCGCTTGGGGATGTGCGGGACTACAAGCTCGCGCTCGCCGACGAAGCGATCGCGAACTACGATCTCGATGGACTCGACTGGGACTTCTGCCGCTTCCCGCGCTTCTTCCCCGAGGGGCAGGCCGAGGAGAGCGCCGATCTCTTGACAGACATGCTGCGCAAGATCAGGGCAGCGCTCGACGAGAAAGGGCGGACGATAGGCAGGAGGCTGTTGCTATCGGTCCGGGTCCCGCCCACCTTCGCGCTCGCACGCGCCTTCGGCATGGACGTGAGGAGCTGGATCGACGAGGGTCTCATCGACATTCTGGTCGCCGGAGTAGTCCATCGCAACGCGCACAGGGTGCCGGTTGAAGAGTTCGTCGAGGCTGCGAGGGACACCGGCATCAGGGTGATAGTGCAAAACTTGGGTGTCTTATGGGAAGGGCGGCCGCCGTCTGCGCGGGTGATCTACCACGAGCCGGAATACTTCTCGACCGAAATGTGCAGGGCCTCCGCCGCCTCTTACTGGAGGGCCGGAGTCGATGGCCTCTACCTCTGGAACAATCACGTCATCGAGTTCTTCCGCGACAGCGACTACGATCGCCAGCCGTGGAAGGAGATCGGTGATCCTGCGTCGATTGCGAGGAAGGACAAGCACTACCTGGTAGACAATCCGTACGACTGGGACGTCATGACCGAAGAGCTTGGAGCGCCGTCGATCCCGCCCGGTCCGTTGCCCATTGCGCTTGAAAAGCCGGGAGATTCGGCTGAGGTCCCGATCGACATCGCCGATGACGTACAGGCTGCTATGGTCGACGGTTCGCTCGCCGAAACGACGCTGCGCCTGATGATCGTGAACCTCAGCGCTCTCGACGTGGTGGAGTTTGCACTAAACGACAGCCCGCTCGACGACGCCTCTGTCCGCCGGAGGCTGCTGTACAACGACTGCTGGCTTGATATCGACGTGAGGGGGTTACTGCGGCAGGGGTGGAATCGCGTCCAGGTCGGGGTATGCGCCCGGAATCCGCACGTTGGGGCGCCTCTGAAGGTTGAGAGCGTTGAGGCCATTGTGCGCTATCGCGAAACCGGATCAGAGGTCGAGTAGGTGTTGTAGCCTCTCTCGCCAAGACGCCCGAGTGCGCCCACCACACGCAACATGCTTCCCGGTCCGTTGTTGCGCCCCGGCTGCCAGTGCCCGGAGGCGTCGGGTGGTCGCTTAGTTCCCGATCAGGATAACTAGTAGAGGAGATGGGATGGATTGAAGAACATCCTCGCTGACATTAAATGGGTTTTCATCGACATCGGCTCCACGTTGATCAACCAAGACGACGCAGTCGAAAATCGCATCCTGCAAATTCAGGGAGTGCTTGAGGATTCCGGGATATCAGTGCCGCGCGCGGAAATCAGGGCCATTCTTCAGGAGGCCGCAACCGAGCAGGCGCTAGCACCCATCTCTCGCGCCATCGCCAAGCTGACCGACTCGGAGGAGCTAAGGGGACGCCTCAAGGCCGAGGTCAAGTGGCGAAAAGACCTCGAGAAACCCTATCCGGAGGCCAGACAGGTCTTGAGCGCGCTCAGCGAACGGTATCGCCTCGGCATCATCGCCAATCAACCTCTCGGGACTGTGGCCAGATTGGATAAGTGGGGCCTCTCGAAATTCGTCTCTCTCTGTCTCCCCTCGGCCGAAATAGGCATAAGC
Source organism: Dehalococcoidia bacterium (assembly GCA_965219065.1). Classification (GTDB taxonomy): domain Bacteria; phylum Chloroflexota; class Dehalococcoidia; order Lucifugimonadales; family Lucifugimonadaceae. Next base: position 3,065,070 of record OZ244715.1, on the reverse strand, counting down.
AAACCCGACTTGCGGATCTTCGAATTGGCGATGGAGAGGACAGGTTGCAGACCGGAGCATGCCGTAATGGTCGGCGATCGGATAGACAACGACATCACACCTGCGAAGTCCCTTGGTTGGAAGACGATTCGCGTCAAACAAGGACTCTCGCAGGGTCAAGTACCCATGAACGCCGAGCAAGTTCCAGACTTTGAAGTCCAGCGCCTGCAAGACGTCCTCGATATCCTGCTGTGAGCATCCCGGACATGCGCCGAAGGACTATGTTCCTCGTACCAGGCTCGCCCACTACGAGACTCGCTGCGTCGCCTGAACATCCTCCGGTGGTACCGTCCAACGTTTTACGCGGGCCGTTGAGAAATCCGTGAAACCCGGCTCGTAGAGCATGCTCGCCAGAACGTTCGAAATACTATTCGTCGCGCTCAGACTGGGCCTGACCTCCTTCGGAGGGCCGGTCGCACACCTGGGCTACTTCCGCCAGGAGTACGTCGCGTCCCGCAAGTGGCTCGACGAGCGCACGTACGCCGACCTCGTCGCACTGTGCCAGTTCCTGCCCGGCCCGACCAGTAGCCAGGTGGGCATCGCCGTGGGCATTGGGCGCGCGGGACTGCTCGGCGGCTTTGCGGCATGGCTGGGATTCACGCTGCCGTCGGCGGCCGTTCTCATACTTTTCGCCTATGGCGTAGGCGAGTACGGCGAATTCGTGGGCGAAGACTGGTTGCGCGGGCTCAAGATAGTCGCCGTTGCCGTGGTCGCCTTGGCGGTTTGGGAGATGGCCAAAACTCTTGCGCCAGACCGCACCAGGGCGACGATCGCCATCGCAACCGCCATCGCGCTTCTCTTGTGGCAGAGCCCCGCCGGTTACGTCGTTCTAATTGTCGCGTCCGGACTTGCCGGATGGCTTCTGCTTCGACGGGAGGCCGACTCCGAAAGTCCGGCGGCTTCGCCGACATCATTCAGCCGCTACCTGGCCATTGCGGGCCTTTGCCTGTTTTTCATCCTGCTCGTGGGTCTGCCAATCATCAGGCAGGCATGGCAAAACGACTGGCTGGACATTTTCGACGGGTTCTACCGCAGTGGCTCGATGGTGTTCGGCGGCGGACACGTGGTGCTGCCCCTGCTCCAGTCCGAGGTCGTGACGCCGGGATGGGTGACCAACGAAGAGTTCATCGCCGGGTACGGCGCGGCGCAGGCGATACCAGGGCCGCTGTTTACCTTCTCCGCGTATCTCGGAACTGTCATGGGCGAGCCGCCAGGCGAATGGACGATTGGACTTTTCGCCCTTGCAGCGATCTTCCTGCCGTCGTTCCTCCTCCTTATAGGAGTACTGCCCTTCTGGGACCGCCTGAGGTCCAGCCCGAACTTTCGGGCAGCGCTAACCGGGGTAAACGCCGCGGTCGTCGGCCTGCTGGCTGCGGCGTTATACGACCCGGTCTGGACGACCGCCATACAAGCCCCAACTGACCTTGCCCTGGGCATAGCCGCGTTCGGTCTACTGGCATTCTGGAAATGGCCACCCTGGCTCGTGGTCCCCCTAGCGGCGGTGACAGGCGGGCTGATGTCCATCCTTCTCTAGGCAACTCTACCTCCAAGATATGGCGTCACATCCTACTGCCCCGGAAGACCATATCTTTGGGGATTACATGCGATTTTACCCATGCCGCCCTAGAATCCTGTCAGACTCCACTTACATATAGACTTAGGCGTTCGAACTACTTGCCGCCCAAGTTGGCAGCCTCTGTGGGAAACGAGATAGATGATCGAAGAAGATAGAAGTGCCCCTCCACCACCTAGACCAAGTCCGCCGCTACCACCCAGACCAAATCCTCCGCCACCGTCGCCGTCCCCTGGGAGGTAATAGCAATGAACGAGAATGATCCAATACGAGACCAGATTTGGATGGGTCTCCTGAACGCCGACAGGGTATCTCGTTACTACGCCTTGCTTTCCAGGAAGCATAGGCGTCGCTATCGGTTGTTTTCTGGGCTTGCGGCTTTGTCGGCAACTGGCGCCGCTGCATCTCTAATAGCTCAAGGTCCGGACTGGCTTTCAGGCATTGTGGCGTTGACTACCGCGGCGAACATGGTTTGGTTGCTCTTAACGGATCCGTCGGGCAAGGCCACAGCTGCGGGTCTTTTCGCCGAATTTTACGGAGAATTGACCCACGACTGGCGTGACCTCTGGTATGGGTCTGCTACTCAGGAGGACATTCAGCAGTTGCGCACCAGATACAGCCGTATTACAGCGGGTTACGAACTGGACGAGGAGGATGATCTAAATGAACGGGCACAGAGGGAAGCCTATGAGGCCATCCCTGCGGAGTTTTACTCCAACGAAGGGGAAACCGCCATCGCCTAGACCGAACCCGACGCCGCCCCCACCGCCTAAGCGTCAAGACTGGGGCACTCAGTTGATGTCAGTCGTCGGAAATAGGGTTTTTTGCTTCGCCGCGAGGGTTGCTTATTTTGCGACATAATTGTCATAATTTACCCGTTAGTCATTATTTGATGCGTGACGGCAGCCAGGACTCCCAAGGCAATAACAACGGCTCCTGCGTACACAATCGCAAATAATTCTCTTGGATTCATTTACTTCGCCTTGGGCCGCTCCGTAACCAGCGACTTCATCACATTCTCGGACGTGTCGGGCATCGGCTCTATGATCTTGATCGGCGGACGGTCCGTAGACCGCTTTGGCTCGCGCTCATTTGTCATGACTGAGCCTCTTGGAGAGCCTTGACTATCCGGGCCGGTAACGCTTCAACATCCTTCTCCAACTTGGAAAGGCAGTATTCCACATCGCCAACATTCATCCCCCAAACGGCGAGAACCGAGTCCAACTCCTTCCTGAGTTCATTTAATTGCCCCTTAGACATGCCGGATATGCCAGCTTCTTTCCTGCTGCCGAATGGATGGAAGGTGCGGCCAGCTAGTCTGATTTCAGCATTGCCGATGTGCTCTCGACCTTTGAGGGCTCCCAGCCGGTACGGGAAGAGTCTTACTGGATCACCGTCTGCCGCCCGGCAACCCTGACGGCGGCGGCAGTCGTTTGACCGGTAATGGCCCTCCCAATACACTGCCCGCGCCCGCCCCAGAATGCTTAGGGGGGCCCTTTAGTTCCAAATCCCCAAACCTAGCCAAGGAGTCACGCCGGTTTGAAAGACATCCTTCCTGAGTTGGACCTGTGGCAAAGCCAGGGCGAAGAGATCGCTCTGGCGACCCTGGTACAGGTCAGGCGTTCAGCCCCCAGACCCCCCGGCGCGCGCCTGTGCGTAACGCGCAGCGGACGCATGTCCGGCTCGGTGAGTGGCGGCTGTGTCGAGGCCGATGTGTTCGAACGGGCGATCCAAATTCTCGATAGTCGCAATCCGGAGTTGGTGAACTACGGCATTGCCGACGAAATGGGGTTTGAGGTTGGGCTGAGCTGTGGCGGCTCGATCGATGTTTTCATCGAACCATTCGTTTCGGACGATGAGTGGGATACCTTGCGACGGGCTGTGGAGCGCCAGCAGGAAGTCGTGTATGCCATCGGGCTGGCCCCGACGCCACTGCTTGGCCGCAAGCTGACCAGGGTGATCGATGGCCGCGCCGTCGGCTCAATAGACCCTTCTCTTGATAAGGACGTAGCCGAAGTGGGCGACCGGCTACTCCGAACGGGAGGGACGAATGTAGTCACCCTGCCCTGGCAAGGGGGTGAGGCGCAGGTATTTGTCGAAGCGATTCGACCCTCGCCCACCCTCTTGATCGTCGGGGCCACCCACGCCGCCGTCTCCCTGTGCCGCCTCGCCGCAGAGGTGGGCTTCCAGGTCACTGTCATCGACGCCCGAAGCGCGCTGGCGACGCCGGAACGTTTCCCCGATGCCGAACGGCTGATCCACGCCTGGCCGGACGAAGCGCTGGTGCAAGCGCCTCCGGGCAGATACACCTCGTTGGTAGTTCTGACGCACGACCCGAAGTTCGATGTCCCCACCTTGGCGAGCGCCCTTCAGTCCGAGGCCCGATATATTGGCGCGCAAGGCAGTCGAGTCACCCATGAGCGGCGAAAGCAAGACCTGAAGCAACAAGGCTTCAGCGACGCCGACCTGGACCGTATCCGTGCTCCCATTGGCCTGGATATAGGGTCTCGAACCCCTGCCGAGCTTGCCGTGGCCATTCTGGCCGAAGTGTTGGCCGTGCAGTACGACCGCGCCTGAAGTGTTTACGTGGGGATTAAAGTGGAGCGCAATCGCGTGTCATTCTGAGCGCAGCCGAAGAATCTACGTCGTTAGGGCAGCACAACCCACCCCCTGACCCCTGGACCCATCGGCGTTGCTCAGGGGGACAAATGGGCACTCAGGGTGACAGAAGCGAGTAGCGGTCCGGTTCCTGCTCGAATTTATCTTTGCACCCCGGTGAGCAGAAGAGGACGTCGGCGCCGTTGTAGTTGGAGACGTACCGGGACGCGGCCATCTTGACCGTCATGTTGCAGATGGGGTCTATCGACTCGGCGTCGGCAGCCTGGTCCGCGGGCGTCAGCGAGATTCCTACCGGGTCGGCACGCATTCTCTGGACGATCTCGGTCAAAATGCTTAGCGCAATCTCTTCCGGCGTCTCGGCGCCAATATCCATACCTGCCGGATACTTGACTTTTTCCAACGCCCCGGGACAAACGCCCTTGCCTCGAAGGTAGTCGATGACCGCGCGTCCTCTCCTGGGGCTGGCAACCAGGCCAACATAGCCGGCCTCCCCGTTGAGGGCCACCTCGAGAGCCTCCTCGTCGTAGTGCCCGGTTGTGGCGACCACTACGAAGCTCCGGGGGCCGGTGACTCCCCGTAAGTCATCCAGTTGCTGGACCAGTGACTCGGCGTCCGGAAACAACTCTGCGGTTGCAGTGGGGTCGCAGGCAGTGACGCGAAACCCCAGCTTGTCGCCCAGCACAGCCAGGCTGCGGGCCATAGGCGACTGACCGATCACCACTAGTTCGGGCCTGGGCAGGCAGGGTTCGAGGTAGATCGCCAAGGTACCCTCACTCTGACACGTCAATGGAATGACTACGGTCCCTTCCAGCCCAAAATCCACCTCTTCCGGATCAGGGGCCAGGACCGCCAGCCGAGCCTGGCCGTCCTGTAACGCCTTCAGTGATTCCTGTGTAATCAGCGGCTGGGCGCAACTGCCACCGACCCAGCCATGGAAGCTTCCGTCCGGCTGGACAATGGCCTTGGCACCGGGCTTCGCCGAAGTAGGCGGCTTGCAAGCCACGACGGTCGCAAGGACGAACGGCTTGTCCTGTTTCTTTAGGGCAGCGGCTTGTTCCAACAGGTCATCGAACATCTTGCCCTACCCGGTCCGATTGGCGGTCGCACGCGTCATTGCTGGACGGCCCGCTAGCCGGCCCAGACGACTTCGCTCGATGCGCGCGACATACTGCGCCCACATCCGACTCGCTGTTACTCGGTCACCCCGTTTTCCCGCAGGATCTTCCACACCTTGTCCGGGGTTATCGGGATGTCGATATTGCGAACGCCCAGATGCCAGAGGGCATCCACAACAGCGTTTGCGATGGCAGGCGGAGCACCTACTGTGGCCGACTCACCGATGCCCTTGGCGCCGAGAGGATGATGTGGCGATGGGGTACAGGTCTTGTCGGTCTCCCACAATGGCGTCTCGACAGCGGTTGGCACCAGGTAGTCCATGAAGGTGCTGGTGAGGTTCTGGCCATTCTCGTCGTAGACGATCTCTTCGTAGAGGGCTGGCGCCAGACCCATCGTCAAACCGCCGTGGACCTGTCCTTCGACAATCATCGGGTTAATGATGTTGCCGCAGTCGTCTACAGCCACAAAGCGGCGGACCTTGACCTCGCCAGTCCCCTTGTCGATGTCCACGACGCAGATGTAGCTGCCGAACGGGTAGGTAAGGTTGGGAGGGTCGTATGAAGAATGGGCCTCCAGCCCGGCCTCCATGCCCGGTGGATGGTCGGTGTAAGCGGCGAAGGCGATTTCCTGGATGGTCTTGACTTGAGACGGAGCGTTGCGCACGAAGAACTTGCCCGGCTCCCACTCCAGATCATCCTCGGCGACGTCGAGCAGGTAGCTGGCGATCGCTTTGGCTTTGGCTCGAATCTTCCGGGCTGCGACAGCCGCGGCGGCGCCGGCGGTGGGAGTGCTGCGGCTGGCATATGTCCCCAGTCCGTAAGGGGCCGTGTCCGTGTCCCCCTCTTCCACGGCAATGTCACCTGCGGGGATACCCAACTCCTCGGCGATGATCTGGGCGTATGTGGTCTCGTGCCCCTGTCCCTGGGAGCGGGTGCCGAACCGGGCCATGGCCTTGCCGGTTGGGTGTATTCGAATGTCGGCGCTGTCGAACATCTTGATGCCGAGGATGTCGAAGTGACGTGACGGCCCGGCGCCGACGACCTCGGTGAAGCTGGAAATGCCGATACCCATCAGCTCTCCCTGCTCCCGCTTCTCGGCCTGCTCACGGCGCAGGTCGTCGTACCCGATGATGTCCATGGCCTTCTCAAGCGCGCCGTGGTAGTCGCCGCTGTCGTATTCCCAACCCAACGCCGACGTATAAGGGAAGGCGTCCGGCTTGACGAAATTCTTCATACGAAACTCGGCCGGGTCGATCCCCAGGTCGTGGGCCACGATATCCGCCATTCGCTCCACCGCGTACACCGCTTCGGTCACGCGGAAGGAGCAGCGGTAGGCGATTCCACCGGGAGGCTTGTTGGTATATACGCCGTCTACCTCGATGAAGGAGTCCTTAAAGTCGTAGGAGCCGGTGCAGATACTGAACAGACCGGCCGGGAACTTGGATGGGTTAGCCGCCGCGTCGGTATAGCCGTGATCGGCCACGGTTTTGATCCGCAGGGCTTCCATCGTCCCGTCCTTGCGGGCAGCAACTTCGGCGGACATGTGGTAGTCCCGGGCGAAGGAGTCGGCTATGAGGTTCTCCATGCGGTCCTCGACCCACTTCACGGGAGCGCCGGTTAGGAAGGAAGCGGCGATGGCCAATACGTAGCCGGGGTAGACCGGCACCTTGCCGCCGAAGCCGCCGCCAATATCCGGAGATATGACCCGGATCTTGTGCTCCGCCAGTCCCAGGTGACCGGCGACCAGCGCCAGAACGGTCCGGATGGCGTGGGGCGCCTGGGTGGTCATCCACACGGTCAGTTTTTCGTTGACCGGGTCCCACTGGGCAACGCAACCGCAGGTCTCGATAGAGGAGACGTGGATGCGCGGCAGGTAGATGTCCTCTTTGACCGTGATGTCGCTCTCACTGAAGATCCGGTCGGTGTTGTCCTTGTCGCCGGTCTCCCAGTGCCAGATGTGGTTGCTTTTCTCCTCTTTGTCTTCCCTGACGATGGTCGCGTCCGGCTCCAGGGCCTTGATGGGATTGACCACCACTGGCAAAGGATCGTATTCCACCTCGACCGCGCTGACGCCGTCGGCAGCGGTGTAGCGGTCGGTGGCCAGCACGGCGGCCACTTCCTGACCGTCGAACTTGACGGTATCGACAGGCAGGACCATCTGGGTATCGCCCATCAACGTGGGCATCCAGGCCAGGTTGTACTGCTCCAGATCCTTTCCGGTTATGACTGCCAGGACCCCTGGGATAGCCAGGGCTTTCTCGGTGTTGATGCTAGTGATCCGTGCATGCGCCATCGGGCTGCGCACGATGTCCAGGTGGAGCATCCCGGGAAGTTTGACGTCGTCGACGTAATTGCCCTTGCCCCGGATGAAACGGGGGTCCTCCTTACGGGGGACCGAGTGTCCCATACCGCCGATTTCGGGCGGTGTTCGCATAGTCATCACTCACTCCTCGCACGCAGCTTCTCAGCAGCGGATTGGTAGGCCTTGACAATATTGACGTAACCGGTGCAACGGCACAGGTTGCCGGATATGCCCGCCCGAATCTCATCGTCGGACGGATCGGGGTTGTCTTGTAGAAACGTCACGCCGGTCATCATCATGCCGGGGGTACAGAAGCCGCACTGCAGGCCGTGTTCTTCGGTAAAGGCCTGCTGGATGGGGTGAAGCTCTCCACCCTGCTCCAGGCTCTCCACGGTGTTCACCTCGCGGCCATTAGCCTGGACGGCAAAAATGGTGCAAGACTTGACGGGTCTCCCGTCCAGGGTGACGGTACAGGCGCCGCAGTGCGTCGTATCGCAACCGATGTGAGTCCCGGTAAGACCCAGCGTCTCGCGAATGAAGTGGACCAGTAGAAGCCTTGGTTCCACTTCCTCCGCACGTTCCTCTCCGTTGACTGTGACGTTGATTGGAACTGTGGTCATATTCAAACTCCCGGCGCGGGTGGGGTTGAGCGCGCCTCTAGCAGACCCGGTCTAAAGCCATGCGGAGCGCTCGACCAGCTATCACTCGCACCATATCTCGCTTGTATTCTTCCGAACCCCGCAGGTCGGCGGAGGGCTGGGCTTCCTCCGACGCCAGCCGCGCGGCCTCGCGAATGGTCTCGTCATCCAACTTTTTGCCCACCAGGAACGATTCGGCGGAGCTGGCCTTCACGGGTATCGGGCCGGCGTTGGTCAGGCCGATGCCCGCTTGCTGGCACACCCCGTCGGACAAGGTGATCACGGCGGCTACGCCGGCAGTGGCGTAGTCGCCAACTTTCCGCTCCAGCTTCACGTATGCGCCGCCGCTGCCTTCCTGCCGTGCAGGCACCCTGATTTCGGTAAGGATTTCTCCATGTTGGAGGGCGGTGTCGAGCGGTCCTTCGAAGAAGTCAGACACCGGAATTACCCGCTTTCCGCCGGATCCGACAGCAACCACCTCCGCGCCCAGCGCCAGCATCGTGGCGGGATGATCGTTGGCCGGGTCGCCGTGGGCGAGGTTGCCGCCCACGGTAGCCATGTTGCGCACCAGCGGGTCGGCGATGACGGACGTTGTGTCGTGGAGAATCGGATACTTGGTCTGCACCGCTTCCGAACGGTCCAGGTCCGACTCCCGCGTGAGGCTCCCGATGCGAAGACAGCAGTCGTCATCTGAGATGTCAGCCAGACCGGCTATCCGGTTGATGTCCACAACGTAGGCGGGAAGGGCCAGTTGCAGCTTCATCAGCGGGATCAGGCTTTGGCCTCCGGCCAGCACCGTGGCTTCAGGGCCGTGATCCTCAAGCAAGGAAATCGCTTCATCCAGCGTTTCCGGGGCGAAGTACTCGAATTGGGGTGGTATCACGAGAACCTCCTTATACTGGCCGGGAGTTTATAACGTATCCGAGTTTGGGGAAAGTCAACACAACTCGGGCAGGGGGACTTGGCAGCGATTGCCTGCCTGGACGGGCCTGTCACTCGTCCTGTGCGGCCGTTACCTCCTCCTCGGGGATTCAGGGGCACCTCATGGCAACTCCATATTGCCTGCCGTTAAGTGCCAAGTGTGGCAAAACATGCCCGAGTGGGCAAAATATTCACAAGATTCACAAGAAGAGTACGCGGGTACCAGGGGCAAATGTTCCGGCGCGTTTGCCTGGAGCGCGTTCTACTTTGACCTTTCCTTTAGCCTCCATTGGTTTCAGGGTTTTGATCTTGAGGTGACCCGAATGAAAATCCGTGGCATCCGACTTCACGAATTCTTCGACGTCCTCGATCTTCTGCCACCCTTTCGATCCAAACCGTTCGATAAGGGTGGTTTCAAGCAGTCCAAAATCGACTATGCCGCCGCCAAGTGTAAGCTGATGCATATGACTGCCCCGGAACCTGAAATCTCCGAATGGGACCACCTTCCAAATCGCCTGCTTCATTTTGTCGCAGCCCTCTAAACTGTTGGTTCCAAAGAAAATCACATAGACAAGCCGTCCACCATCAAAAAGTTCGAAGCGAAGGACGTGTTGCGCCCCATTCTGCTTAAGTTGGCTTTTGTACAGCTGACAATAAAACTCCTTTCTCGCATTGCTGTCTGTCAAGCCCCTCCCAAGCCTCCATTGCGAGCACCCAAACAAATCGTCTAAATGGGTTTCAAATGAAGGATGCTCTGCGAATCTGTTGATCTCTCTAAACATGAACGAGATATAGACTTCGGATTTAGGGTTTTCAAGTATCCGCTTGATGGTCTTCATCGGCGTCCCTGATACTCCGAAGGGGTCAATCATGACAAACGCTGGAGCTAGTCGGGATCTTTGCTCATCGATCCTGTCAAGAACTTCCGTGAGTGTTTCGTCGAAGGTGGAGTTGATGACTTCGTAATTGCACCCTGGAGGCAATTCGTCCGTAAAACCTGCAAGTACGGCTTCCAAGTGATCACTTCGAGCCACATCGTTTTCGATGAACTGGTAAATCACCTCACTCTGGATCCGATTCTTGGCACGATGGTCGATCAATGCGCGAAGGGCTATGACGGGCGATCCCGGCTCGCCAGCTGAGTATTCACCCGGCCCCGCGAATGCGTCGATAAAGAGGACCCGGCGGTTCCATCTTGTCATGATTGGCAGCCACGCCTGCAAGTAACTTTCCAGGACCAGGTGCTTGCCTCTGGTGTGTGGCTCGAGGGACCATGTAGTCCTTCTAGGAGGCATGGTTATATGTCTTTGCTGATTCCGGGTACTCATGCCATCGGCGTCCGTCCAAGACTGCAGCCTCCCCTGACCGTTTGCCGCGCTTACCTCCCAACTGCTTGAGAAAGAACGCCACCCCTGCGTTGACAGCCTGGTCTCGTAGGTCCCGCGCCCATTCCAGGTCCATCGGCCTCGCTGAGCGCCCACTTTCACCTCCGGTAATGACCCAATGCAGGTCCCCTTGCATGAGCCAGTGAGTCAGGTTGACCGGACCCAGCAGCGGTTCAACCGAGACGAAGCGCACCTCCGCCGGCAGCCGTGCCAGCACCGTGATTCGCGGTGCGTATTTCTGATTCTCGACCGATGTGCCCATCCATACGCCGGCCGGCCACGCGCCTCCGTAACGTTCCTGGTTACGGGTCCACCATGCCACTGCTCGTCCGGGCCGCTTGGTAAGAACCTGGAAAATGTGCCCTCGTTTCGACGCCGCAAGCATCACGTCGAAAATCTCGGTTACGAATTCGTAGGGCACACGGGGATGAAAGACATCGGACATGCTGTTCACGAAGACCCGGCGGGGTCTAGTCCAGTTAAGTGGGGTGTCCAGCCGCTCTGGCAGTAGTTGGACCTGGTCCGGATCGCTCTCATATCCGCGCACACCCATAGCCGTCAAACGCGGGTACAAAGCGAACATGTAGCAGTGATCGCAGCCGGGAGACACCCGCGTGCAGCCCGTTACCGGATTCCACGTCTCGTCTGTCCATTCAATCGTCGATGGCATGGCGCTGTAGCTCTCGAGTATAGATCATATGTTCTTATAATGCCTAGACGCTTCTGTCAATTCACCGTTGACTGCTTACCCTATAGGCTCACGAACCCTTCAACACCATCGTGCGATAGGCCGGATTCAAGGCATCCGCGCGGCCGGCCCCCCATCTCAGCCCGGCCTCCGTATACTGTCTGTCGATCATGGCGCGGGTCGCTCCGCCGCATCGCCATCCGCTGCCTGGATGAACCTGCCAGACCCCCCAAGAAAACCCATGAAAGAAAAACTCCTCGACAAAACCAGGGACAACCTGACGCATGCCCTGAACTCCCTCGGCGTTCAGGCGGAAATGGCCGAGCGCAAGCGGGCCGAAGAAAAGGTCCACAACGCGTGGTGGAATCGCTCACTGGGGGTCATTGATCTGCCTGAAGGACCTATCAGGTGGATAAATGTCATCAAGAAAGACCCGTCCAAAGAAAGTCCGCCCATGTGGTGGATCAACTTTTGCATACCGGACGAGAGGCCGATATCCGGAAACCGGGAGATCGATGTCAAGACCGTTAGAAAAAAGACGTTTCCACTGTTCGGTCAAGTGATCGGGGTTGACTGGAAAGGCAAAGATCACTCGACCGGACTGGTCAATCGTCTTTCCTACGATCAGTCGGCGAAGGACCTGGCAACCAGGATCGGCAACATCAGGATTCGGAGTTATTCAAAGGAATTCCAGGGGTGGACTTTGCAGGTGGCCAAGAGGTTTGAGCCTACCCGCCACGACTGGCAGACCATTCAGAAAATCGCCGACTACCTTCTGTCGGCTCCCCGCGTTTGACGGTTCCCATCACAGGCGTTCACTGGGGACCTGAAGCAGGACGGCGACTGCAGTTCCCGCGACCTTGGTGTGGTCAGATCCCCAGTCGAAGGACCCTCGTGTGGCCCCGCACCAGGGGCGCGGGCCGGGCAGACGAGCGACTTGCGGCGCATCGAAGATGTGACCAAATTTGATTCAAGACGGCTGGGTTGACCTACCATGCTCGGCACCGCAGCGTCAGGTCACAAACTAACCAAGGGGACATAAGTGACTCTAAGCACATATCTGCTATTCGACGGTAACTGCCGCGAAGTGTTCGAGTTCTACAAGTCGGTGTTCGGAGGCGAATTCTCGATCTTCATGACCTTTGCGGACGGCCCCGAGGACATGCAAATCCCTGACGGAGAGAACGAGAACGTCATGCACGTTTCGCTTCCCATCGGAAATAGCGTACTCATGGGTAGCGACGTGCCATCAGGGCACGGATCTAGGCTGAACGTGGGTAACAATTTCGCGATCTCCTACGCATCCAGTAGCAGGGAAGAGACCGATAACCTGTTCGCCAGGATTTCAGAGGGCGGCGAGGTGACGATGCCTCTGATGGACACGTTCTGGGGAGCATATTTCGGTTCCTGCACCGACAAGTTCGGCATCAACTGGCAATTCAACTGCGAGCAGCAAAGTTAGGTCTACTTCGTTGGACCGCCGTAAATAACGTACGTGTCCCTGCCGGCGAGACATCGGGTCCCGCGAGTCAACTTAGTAGAGTCCTTCCAGCATCTGCGCCGAGCACGTTGGCCTGCCAATTCAGCAAGCGTCGAGGGACCGCGTCAGCGCCGCCCTGCTGCGCCAGGACCCGAAACTCCCGAGGCCAACGGCAGTTTCGGGTGCACAGTATGCCGGCCTCTAGCACTGCGCAGGGAAGCTCGTTCGGAGTTCAGCAGGAAATGCGACAATGGCGGATGACGTCGACCCAGATGATTCAATCCTGATCCTGTCAAGGAGGCCCAAGTGACAACGACCGACGAAGTATTGGAAAGTAACGCTCGCTACGCGGCGAGCTTCGACAAGGGCAGCTTGCCCATGCCGCCGGCGCGCGGCCTGGCGGTTGTGGCCTGCATGGACGCGCGTCTCGATACCCACAAGTTGTTAGGTCTCGAGGAAGGCGACGCGCACGTGATACGCAATGCGGGCGGCGTAGTCAGCGACGACGCGATACGCTCGCTCGTGATTTCTCAGCGCCTGCTCGGCACCAGCGAAATAGTTCTGATCCACCACACGGACTGCGGCATGTTGACCTTCCGCGACGACGCAGTCAAAGACGCCATCGAGGCCGATACGGGGCTTCGACCAGCGTTCGCGTTGGAAGCGTTCGGAGACCTGGAACAGGATGTGCGACAGTCCATTTCACGCATCCAGGCCAACCCCTTCATCCCACTGAAGGACCAGGTTCGCGGCTTCATATACGACTGCGCAACCGGGCGGCTTAACGAGGTCGCCCCCGCCTAGACCTCCGGCGCGCAGGCAAGGACCCGGCATGGCGACTCCTCCGGGTCCATGCCTCGCAGGAACGACGGCCGAACCGTTCTATTAGCCCCCTAGCCAATGAATATCATGGCGCGCGCCTGCGAGACGCGACGCGGCGTCAGGCCGCGACGAGTTGAGGACTGAACCGGTCCCAAACGGCGCCTGATACCGGCGGCGCGATCGATCTCGATACCGGTGCGCCGTGCCTCGTCAGGGCCGATAGTCGATAGCCATGACGTTGCCGGGCGGCGGTATCCTCTACCCACCCCCGGTGTCCAGTGAACGATCTGCCGCTGCTGGCAGTAGATCAGGGCCGCTTCACTCTTGAACCGCCGGCACTGACCCCCTCCGAAAACCCCGGCCGCGATCCAGGTCACCGCCGTCTTTGGTCAAAAACGCCCGCCTACATAAACACGTTTTCCGAATATCGGTGAATCCACTGGCTCAACGGTTGAACTGCCAATGGACATGTTCTACGGTACCGAAACCCGAAGCTTGGAGGGACAAACCATGAATTCAATATCACTGTACAGACTTGGCGGTTTCGCGTTGATCGCGGGGCCGGTTCTCTCGATCGTCTTCTTCTTGTTGCAACCCGGCGGACTGCTCATCGACAACGCCGACTCGTCGGACGCCGTGGCCTCAATTACCTCCTTTGCGTCGAACTCCACGCTGACAATAGTCACTTCGATGGTAATCGCCCTGGGACTTCTGCTGATTGTCTTCGGCTTCTACGCCGTCCAAAAAATCACCAGGGTCGACGGTGTTGGGGACGCGCTTTCACAGTTCGGCCTGTTGGCTTTGATCATCGGCGTCTTCGGGTGGATCGTGGCACAGGGGCTCCACCTTGCGCTGGCCGACGCCGACTTACAAGATCTCAACGCCTGGGTTCCCGTATATTCCGTATACGCCGGCATCACCCTCATGTCGGCCATTGCCGTCTCTCTGGGGTTCCTCACCTTTAGCCTCGCGCTCTCGACCAGGGATGACTTCAACAATATCGTTGCGTTGGTGGTATCCATCGTCTCAGTCGTCGCCTTCGTCTGCTTCATCGCCGCAGCCGTCGTCCCGGAACAGACGGACACGATGATCCTGATAGGCCGGATATGCTACTTCCCGTGGACTATCTGGGGCATCTTGCTCGGCTTGGATCTTCTCAAATGGGACTACGAAATATAGAAGTGCGGGGACTCGCGGCCCCCTGAACGGGGGCGCCGGCGCGGGCCCATCAACAGCAACGGCGGAAGGCCTTCGTAGAGGCATTTATCGTCCGATGAGACCACCGTCAAGTTGAGCAGCGCGGTCGTTGGTCGAGAAGTAGTGTGCCGGGCGTACCCATGTCCTAATGGTTTACTCACCGGACATAAAATTGAATAAGCGGATGACTCGAGCAGTAGATGATCGTAGAGTCAAAAATCGTTAATCGGTTTCGTATGGGTCATGGAATGTCACGTATTTCATGGTCATTCCTGCTTGCGCGTAAGAATCGCGGCAGTATGCGCGGGCAAACTGAACCGCAAATCTCGGCTGTCAAACCAGCCAAACTCGCCCTTGCCTTCCTCGCCTTATTCGTACTCGCCTTCTCCGTCCTGAAGCCCGACGCCACCCCGCAGGCACAGGCCGCAGCCAACACTTCTCCTGAGTTCGCGGATGACACGGCCATTCGCTCCGTCCCCGAAAACTCTCCCCCGGGCACAAGCGTGGGCGAGCCGGTCACCGCCGCGGACCCGGAAAGCGACACCCTCACCTACCGTATCTCGGGAACCGATGCCAGCCTGTTCGATATCGAGAGCGGCAGCGGTCAGATCACGGTAGGAACGGGCACGGTCCTGGACTACGAGACCAGGTTCTCCTACGCCGTCACAGTGACCGCCATCGATCCTTACGGCGCCGTCGACTTCATAACTGTGGTCATCACAGTGATCGATATGACGATAGGCAGTCCATATGACGCCGACAACAACGAGGCTGTCGAAAGAGACGAGGTCATCGCAGCCATAAAGGATTACTTTAATGGCCTTATTACCAGGGAAGAGACGATAGAGGTCATCAAGCTCTATTTTTCTCCAGCGGTCGCACCGGCGCCGGCGCCACGCATTATGGAGGTCAGCAGCGGTCGGTACCACACATGCGCACTTCTCGAAGACGGCACGCCTGTCTGTTGGGGGGCCGGAACATCAGCGCGGCAGGCTGACGATTCATCGATTGAATTCGGCCAGGCGCTTCCGCCAGAGGGCGAACGGTTCAAGTCCATCAGCAGTGGCGCATTCCATACCTGCGGTCTACACGAGGACGGGACGGTCGCCTGCTGGGGCGCCGAACTTGGGGATCGGGTAGACATCTATGGCGAGGTGGGATTCGGCCAATCCGACCCGCCGACAGGCGAGGTCTTTGTACAAATCAGCAGCGGTGGTGGTCACACTTGCGCGCTTCGCGAGGACGGAACACCAGCCTGCTGGGGCGGCGATAGAAACGGCCAATCGTCTCCGCCCGAGGACGAGCAATTTACCCAGATAGCAAGCGGTGGCTACCACACGTGCGGGCTGAGACAGGACGACACGGCCGTTTGCTGGGGACCTGAGCCATATTCATCTTTCTACGGCGGCTGGGATGAGACGCCGGATGACCAGTTTGTTTTCCTCGACGCCGCAAGCGGGTATACCTGCGGCCTTCGCGAGGATAGCTTCCCTATCTGCTGGGGTGGATGGTCGGACGTCGATATCTCGGGGCAATATCCCAACAGTTCTCAGCGCCTAACGACCATCAGCGCCGGGGGATACAACGGCTGCGGACTATGGAGGGACGGAACCCCGTCTTGTTGGGGCCATAGCCGCAACAATCACCCGATTAGTCAGAAGTTCGTCGCCATCAGCAGCGGCGCCGGTCACACCTGCGCAATCCGCAAGGACGATGGAACGCTCGTATGTTGGGGTCAGGACCAACACGGCCAGTCTTCCTCGCCGATTGGTGAACGGTTTGTTGGCCCGGAACCCGAACCGGAAAGGCCTTCAGCGCCCGACGTGCCGCTGGTCTCCATCACCAGCGGAAACGAGCACGCCTGCGGTCTCGATGGCGACGGTGTGGTCCACTGCTGGGGGAACAACGACTACCACCGTTCGACGCCGCCTGCAGGAGAGGTGTTCCTGTCGGTTAGTGCCAGCGGCGATCACACTTGCGGAGTGCGTCAGGACGGATCCATCGCCTGTTGGGGCAAGGATGATTTTGGCCAGGCGTCGCCACCGGAGGGCGAAACGTTCGTCGCCGTCAGTAGCGGTCGTTATCTGACCTGCGGGTTGCGCAAGGACGGTTTGGGGGTGTGCTGGGGATCTGGAGAGGACGAAGACGAATCGCCGCCGGACGGGGAACGATTCACTTCCATCAGCAGCGGCCTATTTCACGCCTGCGGGCTGCGCCAGGACGGAAGCCCTGTCTGCTGGGGAGGTAGCTCGCTGGGCAAATCCCCGCCAGCCGGGGAAACCTTTACGGCCATAAGCAGCGGCGGCTTCCACACATGCGCTCTCAGGGTCGACGGCACGCCGGTCTGCTGGGGCAGCGACGGCGCTGGACAGTCTTCCCCGCCGGATGGGGAGCGGCTGGTGACCATCAGTAGCGGGGATCGCCACACCTGCGGGTTGCGAGCCGACGGCACGCCCGTTTGCTGGGGCGCCGCAGGCCAGTGGGCCGATCGGGGGCAGGCATCTCCTCCGCAGGGCGAACGGTTCGTTGAAATCAGCAGCGGACGATTCTTTACCTGCGGGCTTCGGGATGACGGCTCGCAAGTTTGCTGGCGATTCGGTCCGGACGATGACGACTCCGTAATTGCCATGGGCAGGACCTTCGAATCGGTTAGAGACAGGTCTCTGGTGTCGCTGAGCAGCGGCCAGGGATTCACCTGCGGCGTAGACAGCGAAGAGACTTTGCTCTGCTGGGGCATTGACGACTACGGCCAGGCTTCGCCTCCTCCCGACGGTGAGTTTTCCGTCGTCGGCGTCGGTGCTCGTCACGCATGCGCTCTGAGTGGTGACGGCGCCATTGCATGCTGGGGAGACGATGCCGAAGGCAGGTCCTCCCCTCCCCAGGAAGAGACATTCACAGCCATCAGCGTGGGACGGGCTCACGCCTGCGCACTGCGCGCCGATGGGCAACCTGTCTGCTGGGGCAGGGACCAATTCGGCCAAGCCTCCCCGCCGCAAAGCGAGCCCCTCACTTACGTCAGCAGTGGAGACGCGCACACGTGTGGCGTACGACAAGACGGCTCGTTAGTTTGCTGGGGAAGCAACAACGTAGAGCAGGCGTCGCCGCCGGCAGGTGAAGGGTATGTCGCCGTCGTCAGTGGCCAGTCTCACTCGTGCGCCCTCAAGGAAGATGGAGCAACAACCTGCTGGGGCGCAGATTACAATCGACAGGCCACTCCCCCGTCTCACGTGGAATTTTCATATCTGGACACTGGCTATAGCCACACGTGTGGCTTGTTAAAAGGGGACGGCAGGCTGGTCTGCTGGGGACTCACTTTCCGGGAGCCGGACCCTTGGCACGACCGGTTGACCTCTGTGAGCATCGGGTTCAATCACACGTGCGCGCTGCGTCTGGACGGTACCCCCACCTGCTGGGGCGAGGAGTACAACACCCTGGTGTCGGAAGAGAACGAAAAAGCATTTTATGCCCTCAGCATCCAAAGCTTCGTTGCCGCGAGCAGTGGGCGAGAACACACCTGTCTGCTGGCCGAGGACGGAACGCCCCACTGCTGGGGGGATAACGTCAGTGGTCAATCCTCGCCGCCTGAGGGCAGGCGATTCGCTGTCATAAGCAGCGGCGGGTGGCACACGTGCGGGCTGGGCGACGATGGAGTTGCAGAATGTTGGGGGGCCGATTCATCTGGCCAGTCGTCACCGCCGCCGGCGGAGCGGCTCGCGTCAATAAGCGGCGGCAACGACTTCACCTGTGCTCTCCGCGCTGACGGCAATCCAGTGTGTTGGGGCGATGACTCGCATGGTCAGGCTTCACCGCCGCAGGGAGTACGGTTTACGGCGATCAGCGCCAGCCGCGGCCGGTCCGGCGCCGGCCACGCCTGCGGTCTGAGAATCGACGACGGCACCGCCGAGTGTTGGGGCAACAACGCCCGCGGACAGGCGTCACCACCGGCCAATGATTCGTTTGTCGCCATCAGCTCCGGCGCGGGCCACACCTGCGCCCTGCGCGCTGACGTCACACCGATATGCTGGGGAGATAACCGAGCCGGCCAGGCATCCCCTCCCTCGGGCGAAAATTTCGTTGCCATTGCTAGCGGTCGCACCCACACGTGCGGACTGAGAGCAAGCGGGGAGCCGGTCTGCTGGGGCGCCGACGACCTGGGAGGACAGGCGTCCCCGCCACACAGCGAGAGGTTCTCTTCCATTACCTCGGGTGAAGACTTCACTTGCGGCCTGCGCAAAGACGGCACGCCCGCGTGCTGGGGCAAGGAGCACACATATCGAGAACCGCAAACGCGATCTTTGGCATCCGTAGCTGGTGAGACGTTCACCGCAATATCCCATGGCACGGAACACGCGTGCGCGCTGCGGGAGGACGGGACCGTCGCATGCTGGGGCAACAACGCACACGGCGAGGCGACGCCTCCACCGGGACGATACACGTCAATCACCGCGGGGGACCGACTGACATGCGCCATACGTGAGGACGGGACAACGCTCTGTTGGGGGAACCGGCTGAATTGCCGGGTACAGGAAGACGGGACGAGGATTTGCTTTGCGGGCGAAGATCGAAGTGCGCCACAACCTCCCGAAGACGTGGAGTTTGTGTCAATTAGCACGGGCGAGAGGCATACCTGTGGCCTGCTCGAAGATGGTTCTGCCAAATGTTGGGGCAACGACAGCTTTGATCAGAGATCGGTACCAAAGGGTGCGAAGTTCGAGTCCTTGCGTAGCGGAGGAGCCTACACCTGCGGTCTTCGCGCGGACGGGACCGTTCAATGTTGGGGTTATTGGGCTATGGAAAACGTATTCCCCGAGGACGTCCGATTTGCGTCCCTGGGGACAGGTGATCACATATGCGGCCTGGGTGAGGATGGCGCAGTCCTCTGTTGGGGTCCCGAAGACGAATCTATTGGGAGCGGCGACCACGCTTGCGGTCTAGGCTATCGCGATTCAGCTACCTGCTGGGGGAACGCGCGAACAGGACCGCCGGAAGGATTTACATGCGGGCTTGCCAACAATGGCCCTAACGCCTGTCGCAGCATTGCGGCCCACGGTCGCGTCTCGCCCATGGAAGGTCAGAGCTTCATGGATGTCACCGGGGGCCGCTTCCATGTGTGTGCATTGCGTGAAGACGGCGTGCCCGTGTGTTGGGGACTCGACATCGAGACGGACAGGGGACATTGGTACGGCCAGGTGTCACCGCCTGAGGACGAGGTTTTCAAGGACATCAGCGCCGGACCCTTCTCCACCTGCGGTTTACGTCCCAATGGATCCCCCGTTTGTTGGGGTAAGGGTTACGACACCCCCGAGCCAGAGCGCATTGAATACGAATCTGTGGTCGACGAGGAATTCGCGTCCATTAGCACGGGTTGGGGTTACAGTTGCGGGCTTCGCGCCGACGGTACGACGGTCTGCTGGGGCGATGGAAGTTTCGACTCCGGCCGTTGGGGAGACCATGGCCGGGAGTGGCCGCCGGAAGGGGAGCAATTTACCGCCATCAGCACGGGCTCATTCCACACCTGCGGGCTCCGGCAAGACGGTACGGCGACCTGCTGGGGGGAGCACGCCAACGGAGGTGCATACCCGCCGGATGAGGAAAGGTTCACCGCTATCAGCGCCGGGTCGGGCGATACCTGCGGCATAAGAGTTGACGGCACGTTTGGATGCTGGGGTCGGTTGAACTCCGTCTCAGGCGGAAGCTACATCCCATCGCCAGCTCAAAGTGAACTTCTAACGTCCATCACAAACGGCAGCTTTCACGTATGTGGTCTGCGCCAGGACGGTTCACCCGTTTGCTGGGGTTCCAACCGAGAAGGGCAGGCATCACCGCCGCAGGGCGAGATCCTCACACAGATTAGCGGTGGATCCCAGCATACATGTGCGCTCCGCAAAGACGGAACGGCCGTCTGCTGGGCTAATCCCCGTTCGGGATATGATTTCGGCCAGGTTTCACCGCCGAATAACGAACAATTCTCCGCTATCTGCAGCGGAGGATTTCACACCTGCGCGCTGCGCCAGAATGGGACCGCCGTCTGCTGGGGCGCCCAGCTCGGGGAGTTCGATTCGTTTGATGACCAGATTGGATTTGGCCAGTCGTCACCACCTCAGGGTGTGCGGTTCTCATCGATAAGTTGCGGGGGACTCCATACCTGCGCCCTCCGCACGGATGGCACTCCAGTGTGTTGGGGGAACGGTTTCCGGGACCCGTAATTGCCTGCCAACGCGGTTCTGCCCTTCACGCGTCACATCGCCTGTCGAGCAGCCAGGGCCGTTGCCTACGACGAAGTCCGCGACAAACTCCCGTTCCAGCGTGTCGCGAACTGCATCCCACACTCAAACGCCCGTTCGAGGTTCATGCCCGGCTCGCTGATGCGCAGGCGCTCGTGCATCAGCGTAGGAGGAAGCCTGTCAGTCCCCTAACTCGATGGAGCCAAAGGTGGAGGTGGCGAGAATCGAGAGCCTGGCCTTGGGGTCGGATGGCTGAACGCGCTTCGACTCGAAACTTCCGAACATGTTGGTGGTCTGGACGTCGACGGCCCAATCGATCGGGACTCGCAGCCTCAGGCTGCCGAAGAGGGCCGTTGCTTCAATGCTGGCCGCATCCCCTTCCAGGGTTGTGCCGCGGAGGTCCACCTCTGCGGAGCCGAATATGGCCGAGACCTGTCCGCTCCGAATTACCTGGTCGCTGGAGCGGTGTTCGCCGGCGGCGAAGAAAGCGGAGACGTTGAGATCGGGCGCTCCAGCCTCATAGTCGGTATTTTTTTGGCGGGATTTCCGCGAGCGCTTTCTTCCGCCGCCGAAGAGTATGACCGCGCCCAAGCCCAGCAGGAGCAAGGGCCAGAGTATGCCCATACTGACTTCCAGGATATTGAGAGTCCCGAGAAGGAGTATCGCGCCGGAGACCATGATTCCTCCGCTGACGACCCAGGAACGGGGCTTTACCAGGAAGTTAGACGCGCCGACGACGAGGAGAATTACAGGCCACGATTTTTGGAATGGGAATGCGACCAGGTGGTCAACAAGGAACAGGCTTCCGATGACAAGTAGCGCCAGGCCGATGGTTATTCGCTGGGCAGAAGTTGAGATCGCCAATGTTGCTATGCCTTTCTCGCGTTCACAGACCGGAGGACCGAAGCCCTCGCATACTCGCCTACCGTTCGGTCTTCCGACCAACAAGATATTAGCACCGTCGTTTGGGCAAAGATCGCTGCGCCGCACGCGCTGTCCTCCAAGAGGGTGTCCAATAAAGTCCGGTTGTCACCCCGAGCAGTCCCTGTAACGCTGAGCAAAGCCGAAGGGCCTGGGGGTCGGTGGACAAGGCGTTACTGCCAGTTGGACGTAGATTATTCGACTTCGCTCAGAGCCTGTGAATAAATCCCACGGAGACATCTAATTGAGACCGTTACCAAACTTGATTTGAGACTGAAAACCGCAGGCTTCGCAATAAACTCACAGGCTCTCAGAATGACAATTGTTAGTGCTCTGCTCCGGCGGCACCAATTTAGACACCCTCTAAGTCAAGTGAGCCGACTTATCATCCCGGGCAGCTCTTCCAGATCCCGGACAACGCCGTCGACCGCGTCCGGGGCCTCCCAGTACTCGTCCCGCTTCCATATGGCTTTCATGCCGACTGACCTGGCCCCACCAATGTCGGCCTCAGGGTTGTCGCCGACCATGACTGTTTCTCCCACCGCTACACCCAGGTTGCGAACGGCACGATGAAATATCTCCGGGTCCGGCTTGGAGACACCCTCGGCGCCTGAAATCAAAATCGTACCGAAGTAGCCGGCGATTCCCAAACCGTCAATCTTAGGTTGTTGGGATTCGACGGGTCCGTTGGTCACAAGGCCCAAACTCAGTCCTCGTTCGCGAAGCGCCGCAAGTGTCTGATGCGCCTTCGGAAAGGGGACGCATACGTGCGGGAAGTAAGTCTCGTAGTCATCTAATAGCCGTTGCCAGGTTCCCGAAGTCATCGCAAAATCGCGCTCGATGCGCCTGAACACCTGGTATTTGTCTCCATGCCCGCGGGAATCCAGCTCGATCAGCCTGTCCATGTATTCGACAAACGGGACCTGACCAAGCACATCCGGTAGCCGCTCGACCTGGTTGTACAGGTACACCCGCAGACTGCTCAGGCGGTCCAATATCGTCCCGTCGAGGTCGAAAAGCACCGCCCGTATCATGTTTTCCACACTGTTAATCCTTCTAAATTGAGCCGGTCGACCTGCCTTGAATAAGCGGCCCACGGATGATGCTAGCACCGCGGTGTGTTGGGGTTGCGGTGTGGTTGGGGCGGGTGAATACACTGACGACTCAGGCTAGCAAAGGACACCGTCGGACATGCTCACATCCAACAGCCCTGACCACCCGCCAGCAAATAGCTATTGGGTATTCCCAGGCTGTTTTGCTGAGGGGGAGTATCCCGGCGCATGGGACTCTGTCGAGGCCGCGACGAAATTGAAATCCTTGCTCGACGCTGGCATCGACCATTTCATCGACCTGACGGAGCCGGGAGAGCTACTCCCCTACTCCGATGGCCTCTGCAAAGCTAGCGCGAGCCATGCTGGCAGTGCTGCCCGGGGGTTCTCGTTCCAGTCCAACAGGCTGTCGTCAGTCCCCGGCAGGTACGAATAGTCCTCCCAGAATCTTGAGTCCTCAGCGGGACTCTCCAAGATTCGCCGCAGGATGAATCCCGAGGTCGCCAGGGGGTTGAGAATATCCGCAAGGGTCCAGTGGGACTCGAACGTTCTGTCGTCTTCATCCTCGAAAGGCCCGGTTTCCCAATATGGCTTCTCTGCTTTAATCGGTGTGATCTGGTCTTTCCAAGGCCGCTGGAACGGATGAATATCGTAAAAGACGTAGTGTCCCCCTGGACGCAGGATACGGTATATCTCACTGAAGACCGCTTGCAGGTCTGCAATCCAAACTAAGAACCCGTTGGAGGAGAAGACCAGGTCGAACTCCGCGTTCCTGATAAGGCTTAGGTCGGCAGCATCAGCTTGTACAAAAGTGATTGGTAGTTCCAGATGTCTCGCCCGTTTCGAGGCCACCGCCAACCGCCGCTCAGAGATATCTACCGACGTGACGTTTGCGCCCATTCCGGAAAGAGCGAAGGCAGCGTGGTTATCCCCGCTCCCGACAACACACACGTCCTTGCCCGACATGGCGCCGGCGACCTCGCGAATCAGTCCAGGCGCGCCTCCTGCAAAGGCAAGATCGGGCCGGCAGGTGCAGCGTTGCCACAAGCTACCCTCTTCTTCAAGCCTCTCCCACCACTCCGCCGCCTCGTTCCAGTATCGCCGGTTGGCTTCGTGCATGGTATTCATTGGTAAAAGTGGGACCTCTCGATATAGGTGGCCTACCTGGATGTCCTTGTGTAACCCTCTGAGTTTTCCGATAGGCCAGTCACTTCAGGGCTCCGTTTGTCATGTGACAGGTCGCCATACTATCTCTCGCCGCGTGGGAGCTCCCTCATCTTCCACACCGGTGAAAAGAATAGCCAAACCGCTCCCAGGACTCCGCATCCGCCTGCGACTATCAGAGTCGGTCTCAATCCGGCTATCTCGGCCAGCGCCCCTCCCAGGATCAACCCCACCAGGTACACCCCAATGCCCACGAATTGGATCGAAGCGGTCGCACGGCCCAACACCCTGTCCGGAGTTACCGCCTGCCGCAGACTCACTTCGTTTATGTCGTAGACGGTATATGGCGCCTCGAAGAGTTGCCAGATGACCAGGACCGCCCCTGCAATCACGATTGGCTCTCGGGCCAGCGCGAGCAGGAGGGTTCCAATACCGAACAACAGAAATCCGACAACAGTCGCCGGGCCAACGCCGAATATTTCGGCGACTCTAGTAGAGTACGTCGCACCTACGAATGAGCTAATGCCTCCCACGGCGAATATGGTCGCCAGAACACCCACACCGATTCCCAACTCCCGCACTCCGTAGATGAGGATGACGGCAGCGACGCCCCCGTGCAGCAGGCCCTCTGCGATGGCACTGCCCGCTAAAGCGCGCAATACCGGATGAACGAACACGAAGGCGAGGCCTTCCCAAACCTCCCGCGGAGTGCTCCGACGCTCGTCCGTTGACAATACCGCGGACTCGGGTTTTCGGATCGCTAAGAAGAACAGGGCCGAGACCAGAAAACTGAATGCCCCGGTAACAACCGTAGCCAGTGCTGTTGCGAGTTGTGCGATCCAGCCGCCGACGCTGGCCGCACTTGTCTCCACGACCGACCCACTGGCCGCAAGCTTACTGTTCGCTTCGACCAGATTGCCCCGGCCTACCATTTTGGGGAGGTACGCCCCAAAGGAAACGTTGAAGAAAGTCTGGCACACGCCGTTGAAGAAGGCCACCACATAGAGCTGCTCCATCAAGAGCACGTCGAGCGCAAAGGCGGCAGGAATCGACGCCAGCGATAGTGCGCGCGCTATGCTCGCAATGACCAGGATCGGCCGGCGGCGCATACGGTCCGCCCAGACTCCGGCGCCGAGCCCGAACATCACACCGGGAGCGACACCCACGGCGCCGAGTAAGCCCATTTGCAGCGGGGATGCTCCCAGCATCAGGACGGCCACGAAGGCGAGAGCCCCGAGCCCTGAGCCGAACTGAGACATCGTTCTGCCCACCCACAGGCGTACGAAGTCGCCGCTATGCCACAGCCCTGTCAGTTTAGGAAATATGCGCATCCATCTCACTGAGGTGATACCGGTGGAACCAACCAACCTCCCCGATCGCCTGATAACAAGCTCTGATCATTCGAAGGAAGGAACAATGACAATAGTCTTCTGTAGAGCGGCACCGGTTTGTCAAGTGCTGGAACGGAAGGAGAGATTCCAGAACGATCGATGCTTGCCGTTACTTCGCTGGCCTGCTAATTGGCGCGTTGCACGGGATCGACAAAGATACGCTCCTCTCAGCGGCCTACTGCCCGGTCGACGGCCTTTGGGAGAAGAGACCCCTGGCTGAGAAGATCTCCGCTATCGCCGCTGGGTCGTTCAAGCATCGAGACCCACCGGACATCAAAGGAACGGGCTACGTGGTCGACTCGTTGGAGGTGGCCCTTTGGGCGTTTAACAGGACCCGGGACTTTCGTGAAGGCGCTCTCCTGGCTGTCAACCTCGGGGATGACGCTGACACTACCGGCGCAATCTACGGACAGATCGCCGGAGCCCACTACGGAGTTGTAGCAATCCCGGCCGAATAGCGCGAAAACCTGACGATGACGGCCGAGATCACGTCAATGGCTGACAGCCTCTACGCCCACGCGCGCCGGTCCAAGACGAATTAGGTTTCCGCTACGACAGCGGACTGATTCGAAACCCGCCTCTGCGATCTCAAATGGCGGCGCAGTTAAACCCGCTTCGTATCGATCCGAATCACCCCGTCACGTAGTCCACGGCGTTAAGCAAAAGTTGCTGGAACGGGCCTGGCGGACGGGGTGGGCAAAGGCAGGTGTCGGCGTGTCCGTCGAGCAGCATGCCCACAGATACGCCCGAGTGGCCCAACGCAAGGTTGACGACCTTTCCCGCGCCGTAACGGCTTGACCAGCCTAACGGCCTGTCGACGCCTTCGTACTCCGCCCCAATGAAAATGTCGATCCCTGGCTGCAGGTCCATATCGCAGTACAACTCATCATGGGTCTGGAAATCGTCCATGCCGCTGGTCACCGGGTGATCGCGGTCCAGGATGTTCACGGTGAACCGGCCGAAGTGGCCATGCGTGCTGACGCCCGATATCCAGCCGCCGCCCGTCAGTTTCTTCATCTCAGGCCAGTCGGGGCATGAATCGGCCGAGATGTGCAGCGAGACGAGCCCGCCGCCGTTTTCCACGAATGACTTCAGGCCTGTGCGTTGCGACTCGCTCAGATCGTTATTCGGATCGCCGCCCGGATAAGAAAGACGGAGCGATTCAACCTCTTCGACGAATTGGTTTCGCCGCCACGTGTTGAGGACAATCCCGTCATATCCGGATAGTGAGGGCTCCGCAAGTTCACGAGCCGATCTCGTCACCCGAACGGTGTGTCCGCCGCTCCTCAAGGTCTTGGTGATAACCGGCGTCGTCAGGTGGTAGGGGTGAAAGCCACCCGTTATCAATAGAAGCCTCATTGCGTCCTCTGCGTCTGTGATGTTTGCGCTGGACCCGGTATGCGGGCGCTCATTTTGTATTGCCTACTTGTTGAGAATCCCCTGTTGAACTTTTGGCGTGGTCACCGGCTTCCGGTGGGCAGACCAGCCGCCGTCTCGAGGTCGAGTAGCTCGTCCAGCGGGATGTGGCAGCGAACGTAATGCGTTTCACTGACCTGCCTGTGCGGCGGCTCTTCGTCGTCACAAATCGTTCCGACTTTCCACGGGCAGGTACGGGCGAACGCGCAGGCCGGCTGGTGATTTGAGTCGACCTCTTCTTCAATGCCGCCCCGAACTTCCGCAATCGGCTTGCCGGGTTCTATGTCCAGAACAGCGGAGAGAAGCACGTGGGTGTATGGGTGGTACGGCGGACGGTAGATCTCCGCGGTAACACCGAACTCCATCACTTCTCCGCCGTATAAGACGGCTACACGGTCCGAGACCGAGCGGACCACCGCCAGGTCGTGCGATATGAACAAGAACGCAATGCCGCGCTCCTCCTGCAAGCCCTGCAACAACTCGAGCACACCTGCCTGAACTGACACGTCGAGCGCCGACACGATCTCGTCGCACAAGAGCAGGTCCGGTTCCGCCGCCAGGGCGCGGGCAATGGCGATCCTCTGGCGTTCGCCCCCGCTCATCTCGCCGGGGAATCTGCGCAGATACGTCTGATCGAGGTGCACGTCTTCCAGGAGCTCCAGCACCCTCGACCGCATTTCGTTCCCCGACAAGCCGAAAAACAGTTTTAACGGCCGTCCCACTATGGACTCGACGCGCTGCCTGGGATTCAGAGACGCGTCGGGATTTTGCATAATGAACTGGATGCGGCGAAGTGCGCTTCGCGGCCGGCGTTTTGAAGACCGCGCCAACAACTCTTCATCAAGAAGGATTTCACCGTTGGTGGGGGCCATCAGCCCGGAAATTGCCTTCGCAATCGTCGATTTTCCGCTTCCCGATTCGCCGACCAGGCCCACGGTCTCCCCGGGTGCGATATCAAACGACACGCCCCGCACAACCGGTATTGGCCTACGTCCGATGAAATACCGCCCCCGTTCCCACACGTACGCGCAGTCGAGATCTTTTACGGCGGTCTGGCCCCGTCGGCTGTCATTCGACCCCGCAAGAGGTTTGGCGACCCCGGATTCTGTGACCGCGGCCGGAACGGCTGAACCGCGGGCCGTAAATTGCAGATCCTTCGACCTCCAACAAGCGACGCGGTGTTGGTCGGTAACCCGTTCCAGTACCTGGGGATCTGTCCGGCAACGCTCTTGGGCGAAGTCGCACCTGGGAGCGAATTTGCACCCTCCGGGCGGCAGCTGTTCTCGCACAAGCATCCCGCGCAGTGCTGCGGTCAGCTTTTGGTCGCCGCTCAACCGCGGAATCGACGCTATCAGGCCGTGGGTGTACGGGTGACGCGGGTGATTGAAGACCTGGCGGGTAGGGCCGTCCTCCACAAGATCGCCGGCGTACATCACGCCGATCCGATCGCATATCGCGGCAACAACCGCAAGATTGTGCGTCACATACACCATCGATATGCCGAACTCCTCCCGCAATTCGACGAGAAGATGAAGGATTCGCGACTGCGTAGTCACGTCGAGTCCGGTAGTCGGCTCATCCAGGAGCAGCAGGTCGGGGTTACACGCCAGGGCCATGGCGATTACCACGCGCTGCTGCTGGCCTCCACTCAGTTGGTGCGGATATTTGAGCAGCGTCTTGTCAGGCTCCGGCAGCCCAACCCTTTCGAACAGATCAATCGTTCGTTCCAGCGCCTCGCGGCGGTTGGCGGTAACGCGGTGAACCAGGAGGTTTTCAACCAGCAGATTGCCGACCCGCATGCTCGGTGTCAGCGATGTTCCGGGATTCTGGGGCACGTACGCGATATGTCGCCCGCGCAACCCGCGTAGTTCGCCTTTGGACATCTCCAGGACATCCTGCCCTCTGTACGTGATCCTGCCCTGCCGTACGCGGCTAGCCGGATGGCGGTAGCCCAGGATCGAACGCAGGACAGTCGTCTTGCCGCAGCCCGACTCTCCGACGATGCCGTACACCTCGCCGGGGTTCACGGAAAACGAAACGTCGTTGACGGCGCCTGTCCACTCGCGGCCCTGGAAGTACTCGATCGACAGTCCTTCCACTGTGACGAGCGCAGAGGAGTCTTCGTTCCTCTCCAACGCGTCGGCCGCATCCGCGGATGTTTCGTTGTGGACCGCGGCGGGCATCATCTGCTGCCTCCAAAATCGGCAGTTCTGCCGAGCACGCGAGCCAATCCGTCAGTAAAGAAGTTGGCGCCAATGACGAGACCGGCCAGCACAAACGCGGGACCCAGCACGGTCACGGGATGAGACAAGAGGGCGGACCGATTCTCCGTGATCATCGTCCCCCATTCAGCGGCCGGCGGGCTGACTCCGATACCCAGGAAACCAAGCCCTCCTATAAGCAGCGGAGCTGCCGCCATGCGTACGCCAGCCTCCACCAGTAGGGTGCCCGTGGCGTTGGGAAGCAACTCACGGAATACCACCGACATGGTGGTCTCGCCCCGCAGCATGGCGATCGCCACGAAATCACGCGTCTTTAACTCCAAAGCGGTTGCGCGGGCCATTCGAGCGATGATCGGTGAAAACACGACCCCAATGACCAGGACGATAAAGATCGTGCTGCCAGTGTTGCTTGGTCCGAGCAGAACGACCAAGAGTATCGCCATGATCAGCGTGGGGATACTGATCATCCCTTCTCCCAGGCGCATGACGATCTCATCAAATTTTCCGCCGATCAACGCAGCGGCCAGACCAAGCGACCCTCCTATTGCGAATCCGACCAGGGTGCCCAGCGCCGCAAGGATAAGTTCGATTCGGGTCGCGATGACGGTGCGGCTGAATATGTCCCGTCCGAGACCGTCCGTTCCGAACCAATGGCTTGCGCTCATCCCCTCGAAAGGGGCGCCCGTTCCCAGCGCGGTCTCCGGGTACGGCGCCCACCAACTCCCGCTGATGGCCACCCCCACGTAGCCCAGCAAAACCGCGCCCCCGACGAGCAACAGGGGAGGAAGTTCGAGCGCCTGCCTGAGGCGAGAGACAATGCCCCTCAATAGCCAGAGCTCGAACAAGACGATCCTCGATGCGCCTCTAACGATATTTGCCTGACTGATGACCTTACTCTGTGTCATGAAAACCCTTGGCCCGGCTCATGTCGTCCTCAGGCGCGGCACCAACATTATCGCCACGATGTCCGAAAGCATATTGGCGATTATGTATGCCCCTGCAGCTATCAACACAGTTATCTCGATCATTGGTCCATCGCTCAACGCGATAGCGTCAAAAAGTAGCCTGCCCAGTCCCGGATAAGAAAACACGAGCTCAACGATGAGCGAGCCGCCCAACAAGAACGAAATCTCCAGGGCCGTGATGTTCAAGACAGGCAATACTGCGTTCGGCAGCGCGTGGAAGAACACCACCCGATGAGTCGGCATTCCCCTGAAATTAGCCATTTGAACATAGTCGGAATCAAGGACCTCGATCAGGTTGTCGCGCAACATTCGAATGGCGTGGGCGGACATGCCTATTGCGAGAACGGATGCCGGCATGATCAGGATTTTGAAATAGTCAAACGGCGTTTCGGCGCGCTCGAGGAACTGCACCGCAGGCAGCAGATCGAGTGTCAGGACGATAAGTACCAATACGGCGGGACCAACCACGAACACGGGCAGCGAAAGCATGAAGAGCGTAAACAGCGACAGAGCATGGTCCGGGAACCGGTACCGGAACAGCGTGCTCAAAATAGCGACAGACAATGTCAGCGGCACGTATATGAGCAGCGCCGAGGTTGTGAGCCAGAATGAGTTGATCATCCTGCTGGGCAAGACCTCGCCTATCGGCTGCTGTGAAAGGCGCATCATCGGACCCAGGTCCCCGGTCGCGACACCACCTAGCCATTTGAAATAACGCTCCACGACTGGAACATTCAGACCGAATTTCTCCCTCCAGACCCGCAGCTGTAGCTCCGACGCTTCCTTGCCCAGCACTCGAGAGGCGGGGTCGCCGGGCGCAAGTTCAACCGCGCCGAAAATTACGATGGACACAATCAGGAGAACGAACGATCCGGTAAATATGCGGAGGCCGATCAGCTTCAGGATCTGGATCATGGCTGTCGTCCCCGACAAAAGCCGGAACCCGCAACACCCGTCATCCCCGACCCCGATCGGGGATCTCGGCGAACCCCTGAGCCCATCAATCCGTCTTTCCGGCGAAGGCCGGAACCTGGGGGTGTGGGCCACCACCCCGGTCGTTCAGGGTTCCGCCAGACCCTGTTCACGCCAAAACCTTTCAACCCAGCCGTCCAGTATTTCATCCTGGGCGCCCCGATGTCATTCCGAGCGAAGCCGAGGAATCTAAGCCTGCGGTTGGCGGTCGCGGCGCCATTCATGCAACAAGGCCTTGCGTTAAGGCGGTCCCTCCTTATCGTCATTCCGGCCCCCGAGCCGGAATCCAGGGGCTGGGGAACGTGGATTCCCGCATTCTCAGAAAGACTGGATCGGGGGGCGTTGCAACCTGTTTTCATAGTAACGATCCGCAACACGCGCTTCAGATTACTTCAAGCTAACGGCCCACCCCTTCAGATGGCCTCTCATTCTAGAGACCGGGGTGGGCCGGGTTAGTTATCGACTACCCATCGGGAGTTGCGCCCCAATGGCGCGTGCTCTCAACTACTACCTCTGGCATTCAAGGTTTTCGAAGTCCCTCTCGTAGAACGGGAACGGGGGTTCAAAGCCCTGGCAATCGATCCGGATGGCGTCGACTGCGAGCGTAAACACCGGGAACATCGTGCTGCTCTCTTCAGAGAGGATGGCGCCGGCCTTTCTGTAGAGCGTGTCCCGCTCGTCGGCATCCGCCGTCGCCTCCGCCGTCTCGACTAGCTCATCAAACTCCTCGTTACACCAATTCGTGTCTCCCCACGGACCGGCGCACTTGAACACCAGGTTGTAGATAAGTCCTGGTATCCGCACCCCCCAGGCCGAGATCGCGAAGGGCTTGTCGGCAGAGAAATTCCAGTACTGATCTTTGGGCGCTACCAGGATATTCACCTTGACACCGGCTGCGCCGGCCATCTCCTGGTAGGCCTGCACCATCTCCATGGCGCCGGGATGGACGTCGCCTGCGAATAGCTCGACTTCAAGCGGGTTGTCTTCGTCGTATCCGAGCTCGGCCAGTAGTTCCTTTGCCTTATCGATGTCCTGCTTGGGCGGGTCGGAGGTCCACGAAGATGGCCATGACAGCGGGAT
The DNA here is from genome assembly GCA_965219065.1 of Dehalococcoidia bacterium. Taxonomy (GTDB): domain Bacteria; phylum Chloroflexota; class Dehalococcoidia; order Lucifugimonadales; family Lucifugimonadaceae. The sequence goes on along the minus strand of OZ244715.1, from coordinate 3,032,887 downwards.
CGGCGTGTCGTTTCCGGGCAGAGCGAAGTTCTGAAGCACGGTGCCCGACAGGAATTCCCGATCCAGAATAAGCTTCATCGCCTGCCGCAATCGGACGTCGGTAAACGGCTCCAGGTCCACTCGCATCCGCATCGTCAGACCAACCGCCGGCACCCCCACAAGGAGGTTCACGTTGGGGTCCGCATCCAATGCGCCGGCCTGGCTGACACGTACCGCTCCGCCGATCGACGTGATCAGGTCGACCTCGCCGGTCTTTATAGCGGCAATTCTTGCAGTTTCGTCCGGGATGCTCTGAAGCTCAATCTCCTCGGTCTTTATCTCCTCCCAATAGTCAGGATTCTTGCTCCATACCCACACCTCGGAGTTCGGGACGAAGTTGTCGAAGATATAGGGACCCGTCCCCATGTCGGCCGTCGCAAGGTCTTCATCGGTCGCGCCGTCAGGAATGATTAGCGTAATGGTGTTCGAGATCTGCATCGGCAACAGGAAGTTCGGCGTTTCGAGGTTGAACCTGAAAGTGTAATCATCCACCGCTTCCAGTCCGTCGCTGCTCATGCCCGGGACGGTCGCAGACCTGAAGTACGCGGTTTCCGGATCGAGCAGCCGCTGCCAGCTGTAGAGAACGTCGGCCGAAGTGAAGTCCTGCCCGTTCTTGAATTTAACCCCCTGGCGGAGATCGTAGGTCCACGCCGTACCGTCGCTGCTGACACTCCACCCCGTACCCAATCTCGCCACGGGTGCAAGGGTGTCGTCCAGATCGTTTAATCTGTCGTACAGGCTCCCTCCGGCAAGATCGCCGCCTCTGCTGCCCACGTAGGGATTTATGTGGTCGATAAGCGCGTAGGGCTCATCGTGGCCGACTATCACGCGCTGGACACGTTGTGCCGGCGGTATCGTCGGGGCCGGGGCCGTGGTAGCGACCTCCACGACTACGACGGTCTCGACAACCGTCTTCTCTGTCTCGACGATCACGGTCTCGACAACCGTCTTCTCTTTCTCGACGATCACGGTCTCGACGACTGTCTCGCCGCCGCACGCTGCGAAGGTCATCAAACCAAGGGCGAACACAATCGCCCCCAGCAGTAAACGATTTCTGGCCTGTGTAAGACTGTTCATTGTGGGCTTGTCCTCTACCTATACGAGTATCACGCGATTAGCGAAAACGTACTGACGCACGCCGATTCATAAAGACGGCATGCCGGTAATCCCCTGCCAAAATCGTGGCGGGGCGCGAGGAAACACTATAACGCGCTTCAAATGGTGTCAACGAAGGCATACAAGAAGATCGTGAAAAACATCACTAAGTGCGCCGATATTCGACTCGTTCAAACTTGGGTCAGCGAAGTTTTCGAAATAATCCGCGCCGTCAAGCCGAGCAGCCGGGTGACATCCCCGCGAAAGATCCCGGCGGCATTGGACCGACTCGCGGCCACACCGGCGCCTGGATCGCTTGGAAGGTGTCCAAAAAGGCGCCGCCGGAGCAGAGCGTAAACAAATGTCAGTCTGAACGAAATAAATGTCATTCTGAGCGAAGTCGAAGAATCTACGTCCGCCTGGCAGAAACGCCATGTCCCCCGACCCCCAGACCCCTCGCCTTTGCTCAGGGTTACAGGGAGCGCTCGGGGTGACAAACGGACTTATTAGAGACCGTCCGCTGCCGGCGCAAGCCGATCTGCCCACCCCCACCGATGCGGCGTCAGATCAACGACTGCACGGTAAGGCCCCCGTCCACCACGAGGGCGGCGCCAACCGTGAACTTATTCGCGGGGTCTACCAGCCACATGATGGAGTCGGCTATCTCCTCGGGCACTCCGTGGCGGCCAACCGGGTGCATGAGCGAACGCTGCTCACGGGTGAGCGTCTCGGGATACTTCCGAGCCTGCCAAAATGGGGAGTCCGGCTCGTCCTTGACGTCCGGCCGCGTATTAACGCCTCCGGGGCAGATGCAATTGACACGAATGTTGTCGCCGATGTAGTCGAGCGCCATATTCCGGGTGAGGTTCACAACGGCGCCCTTTGTGCTGCAATACGCCGCCCTGTTGCGCCCGCCAACCAGGCCGAATATCGACCCCACATTGACTATCCAGCCCGCGCCCTGCCGCTGCATGTAGGGTATTGCGTACTTGCTCCCAAGGAATACGGCCGTAAGGCTGGTCGCTATGGACCGGTCCCAGTCTTCCTTCGACAGCTCCGTCACCTTGCCGAACGCCGACCAATAGGCGTTGTTGACCAGGATGTCGAGGCGCCCATGGCGCTCTGCCGCCGTGTCGATAGCGTGCTTGATACTCTCCTCATTCGCCACGTCGGTCTCGAAGAATTCTGCCGCAAGTCCCTCCTTAACGAGGGTCGCAGCCGTCTCGGGGCCGAGTTCCCGATCGATGTCGGCGATAACTACAGTCGCCCCCTCCTGGCCGAATCGGCGAGCTGTGGCGCGCCCGATGCCGTGGGCCGCCCCGGTCACAACTGCGACTTTGCCATCCAGCTTCCCCATTTGAATCTCCTAGCGCTCCGGCTGTCGTGATCGACAACAATCCCGCCCAACATACGCCAAATTCGTTTCCCGCTGCCATTCCGGGCGCCCAAAAAGTCAATCCCGTCAAAACCGGAACCTGCGCCCTTCTCACCACCGTCGCCCCGGCGAAGGCCGGGGCCCAGTGGTGGGGCATGGATACCCTCTCAACGCGCGATATCGACGAACACCTACGATCCCCACCACCACTTGTAACAGTTGTCTTGCGGGTCATGCGTTGAGGGCGTGGGGACCTGTCGTAGCCTGTCCGCGCCCCGCGAGATCCCCGATCGGAGTCGGGGATGACGGATGTGGCCATCGGACGTCCCCACACTTCCCGCGATGATACGATCTGCCGGTTCGAGTTCAGGATCGAATATCCTTGTTCACCCGATGCGTCACAAACCCCGTTAACGTCATAGTGCAACCGACCCCTGACAACAAAGAGACCGACTTCGGCCTTGCCCAGATCGGACAGGTGGCGCTCCGAATTCACGACGTCGATGGCGCCATCAAGTTCTACCGCGACGCGCTCGGCATGAAATTCCTGTTCAGCACCGGGACAATGGCGTTCTTCGACTGCGGAGGCGTCCGACTGATGCTGAGCATGCCCGAACGGGCTGAATTCGACCGGCCGGGGTCCATCCTCTATTTCAAGGTTGTCGACCTCGAGGCTGCCAGGTCGACGATGATCGACCGCGGCGTACTGTTCATTGACGATCCCCACCTGATAGCGCGAATGCCCGACCATGAGCTTTGGATGTCGTTCTTCAAAGACCCCTCGGACAACATGCTGGCCATCATGAGCGAAGTGAGAACTTAACCTGCATTTTTTGCAAAAGGGTGCTGCCGTAGTTTCGTATCGTAGTGGCGGGTTTCAAGAGCCTGTTTCATAATGTTGAGACCACCTGAATCACGATCCATTGGGTTACGAATGTCGCCCGAATTATGAGATTTGGTGCCGTATTACAATCTCGTCATTCCCGTGAAAACGGGAATCTCGTCGCATGGCGTTCGACACGAAAATGTGCGAAGGACTTATGAAACACCCTCTTCAAACCCGCCTCCGGCCTGTCCGCAGGAAACCACCCCATTTCCCTCGCCTCATGCGGCCTTCGCAAGGCATTGTGATTCAGCAGAGCCGCCGCGGCGGTACCAAATACGCGCTCGTTGCCCATATGCGTTAAGGGGCCACTATTCCTCCACAGTAAGTACAAATCAGCATTTTGCAGCCACGATTACACAGTAAGCAGTATATTTGACTCATTAGTTATGAGTTAAATAGACTGTAGCCATGTCCAAACGACTACAAGTCCTCCTGGATGAGCAGGATTACCGGGAAATCCAGGGAATCGCTGGCAGACAGCGGGTTACCCTTTCAGAATGGGTTCGCCAGGCGTTACGAAAGGCGATAGTCGACCACCAAGGGACCGCTGACGCCAAGCTGCGCGCCATTATCGATGCGTCCCGGCACCGGTTTCCAACCGCTGATGTCGACGTCATGCTCCGGGAGATCCAGGACGGGCAACGCCTTCCGTGATTTTCATCGACTCAAATGTGCCGATGTACCTGGTGGGCGCTCCACATCCCAACAAAGACCGCGCTTTGGCCATCCTTACGCAGTCAGTGCGGGATGGGGAGCACTTCGTCACCGACGTTGAGGTCTATCAGGAAATACTCCACCGATACACCGCAATACAACGCCCGGACGCCATCGACGCCGCGTTCGAGAGCCTGGATGCTATTGCCGACGACGTTTTGGCCTTTGCTATGCCCGAAATCCGCGCTGCCAGAGCGCTTATCGGCTCGGTTGACGGTCTCTCCGCCCGGGACGCCTTGCATGTGGCGGTAATGCAAAAGGCAGGATTCAATCGCATCCTTAGTTTCGATGGCGGATTCGACGCCTGCCCAGGGATCGATCGGCTGACATGACCAACGTCCCGGGCCAGCCTCTATAGATCAAGGCCAGAGAAGTCATCGGCCATGAGTGACTCACTACCTTCCGGCGCACCGCAGAACGCCATAGGAGCGGTTCTGGAGACCGGTGCGGTCGTATTGGATGTGGGCGATATGGGGCAGCAAGCAGCCTTTTGGGGCGCGCTGATCGGAGAAAATCCCGGCCCGCTCCGGAGTGAAGGCGGATGGCTTACCGTCGGTTCGCTCGGCCCTGCGACAATCCTCGTGCTGCAAAAGGTCCCCGAAACTAAGATCGTGAAGAACCGACTTCACCTGGACTTCGGTGTTGCCGACGTCGATCAGGCAGTCCGCGAGATCGTGGCGCTCGGAGGAAGGCGGGCCAGCGAGCCCCGTCCCGGTGGAGGAGTCACGATGGCCGACCCTGAAGGAAACGAGTTCTGCATCGCCGCGTTCCGCCGAACCAAAGAGGGCAAGCGGACTACCTAGGTCTTTCTTCTTTTACGGGAGATGCCGCCGCCAGCCCCTATTCAGGCGAACCAGATACCGAGGTACTTGGTGAACCAGAACAGGCCGGCGTAGGTGGCCGTGCCCGACGCCACCAGCACGATCAGCATGCGCCGGTACCGATATGCGCCGCGCACGTTGCACGCACCGCGGCCGCGCAAAAACAAGAAGACCGCCAAGGCCGCTATGCCAAATCCGGCTCCCCGAAAGTACCAGCCGTAATCGTAATACAGCGTGTCCCCAAGCGTGACCGCCTCGGCAGCGGTCGCCACGCCGAACAGTACCAGCACGATCGGCGACACGCAGCAAGTGATCGCGGCCAGGCCTGAAGCCAGGCCCAGTAGGAGCCCTCTTCTCAGCGATCGGTTCGCGAGCTCTGGCGCTGCATGGTCCGACATTCCCTACTCCTGCTTTCCGACAAACCGCCGACCCAAATCTGCCAGATTCATCGAACCGCCCTCGGGAAATCGGCCTCATCAACAAAGGTTGGATGCCGACGGCGGTCAGAAGGTTTCATCCGGAAAACCGGCCCTTATGTTGGCAGCGGGCGGCGGGCGCTTTGCTATGCTGGAATTGGTATTCCCGCCCCGTTGGTGCAGCGGCCTAGCACGTCGGCCTTTCAAGCCGGAGATCACGGGTTCGAATCCCGTACGGGGTACCAAACTGGACAAAATCAAGAACCTTTGCCCTGAGATTCGTCCTGAACCCGTTGGTTCAGTGCTCCATAAGGAAGTCCGGTTCCCATCGAGGCTGGTCTGCGATATATGCAACCATGGAGTTGACACTACCCCGTGTGAGGAATATTGATAAAGAATGAAACTGACGGAACTCATTGCCCGCGCCCCCTGGCGGGAGGCGGTCACCTACCGGGACACTTGGCCCCACGAATACGTCCTCAGCGAGAAGGACGGGCAGCGAGAACTGCTGAACGCCATCTACGCCCGCTTCCAGAACGACGAAGGTGTAGCCTGCCGCTTCCGCCGCGTCAGCAACAAGTACCTCTTCATCGGTGACTTCAAATACTGGTTCAACAGCCAGTGGGACGGCTTCGACCCCGATGGTGAGAACGTGATTAACCGCGCCCGCTTGTATCGGGACCGCCGGGACTTCGTGATTCAGCCCGGCGACACGGGGAAGCCGGAGGACTATCCGACCAACCCGGCCTAGCGGAACCCAGACGCGGACTGTTGAGGAAAATCACCCTGCCTCAAGAATCCACCCTGCTCGCGTACTTGGTGCCCCGTCTGACCAGTAGCGTGGAGGACACGGTCACTGACGCCCTTGCCATCATCCTGAACAAATCCCCCGCCAGCCGTGATGCACAGGGCCTCCTGCAGACCAGACGACCTATGTCACCTACCGCGATCCGAGAGACTATCGTCTGAAAGGGCAACAAACGGCCTGTACTGAAGGTGGATTCGAAATTGAACCCTTTGACAGGGTGAAAACCCAGGTGACCTACCAAGATAGTTCCCGGCCCGACATGGCTGACTATGACAATAACAATGTGAAGCGCTTGCTTGGCGATGCGAAATGTTGAGCCTCGCTCTTGGAAGATCAGGCCAGTGGGTACGCCCGACAGTCCGACCAAACTGGACCGTTTGTTCTGCTGTTCATTTCTCCCGAACGCAGAATCCCGACGCAATGAGCAACGGTGGCGAATCATCGGCATGGTGGGCACTCAAGTCGTAATGGCAGTCCACACATTGCCCGACTTAGACAACGGAGACCGGCGAAGAGATCTAACGCATCATTTCTGCACGCAAGACCACAAGACGTGAGAGGGAAGCTCATAAAAAAGAACATTGCTGAGCTGCCGTCAGACGTTAAGGCGCAAATACGGGAGTTAGAGGCTCTGCCCGACGACCATTTCGACATGCCCGACGCTCCGGAGATTCTCGACTGGTCCGACGCCAGGCACGGGGTCTTCTACCGACCTGTGAAACAGCAGATTGCGCTGAGGCTCGACGCGGACATCATAGCCTGGTTCAAGGCCCGCGCTCGTGACGGTCGCGGATACCAAATGGACATCAATGCATCGGGCGGGACCGGCCGGGCAAGCGGGTTCCACATTCCCAAGATCGCTACGCAGGTGGCTCACGGGCCCGTTAAAATGCAAGTCGGCCGAGGGCCCAGGCCAGCCACGCGCTTCCCGCTTCGCCGACCTCAGCTACCCTAACAACTTGAGCCGGGGAGAATCGATATGGCCGACCTAGGTATGTGGACGGTCGACGGCGGCGCACCTCGGCGCGTGGCCCGCTCCGGCGTCGGCCTTGAACGCCGCCTCGAGGACTGGATAGCGAACGACTCATCGTTGCTCGCCGATGGGCTTACAGTGGTCGGCCGCCAAGTCCGCCTCGAAGGCGGCCCGCTCGACCTCCTCGTCATCGACTTGGAAGACCGATGGGTCGTAATCGAACTTAAGCGCGAACGTTTGTACCGCGATGCTCTGGCGCAGGCGTTCGACTACGCTTCGTCGATCGCCGGTATGGACGGCGATGAATTGGAAGCACTGCTTCGGCCGGGATTTTCAAACCTCGGCGACGCCGAGAATCTGGCGCGCACGGTACGGAGACAGCTGGACAGCGAGGACGAGGGCCGCGATGTAGCCGTCTTGCTTGCCGGTGTCGGCGTGGACGCTGGGTTGGAACGCATTGTCGCCCATCTTGGAGGGTACGGCGTGCCTATCACGATTGTGAGCTTCGACGCGTTCGAGCCGGAAGGCAGCCCACTTTTGTTGATTCGGGAGATCGCCGAGGAGCGGACACGCCCGCCACGCCGAGTGCGGCGGTCACGCCGCACAGTTGATGAGATCAGCGCACTCGCCGTTGAGGCGGGCGTTGCGGAGCCCTTCGACCGCTTCCTTGAGATGACGCGGGCCGCCGGCCTCGCAGCGCGGCCGTACAGCGTGGCGGTCATGATCGCGCCCGCGGCGAACCGGAACCGCTTCTTGATGTACGCGCGACCCGAACCGGGGGGCATAGTGCTCACCGCCGGGCCGGCGCAGTTCGCCGAGTTCTTCCCGCCGCTCACGGAGGACGAGGCGACGACTGCCATCGGACCCTACGAACCAAGCCGAGCGCCATTCCGGGTCGGCGCCGAACTCGACGCGCGCCTCGACCAGATCGAGACGTTCCTGACAGCGCTCCCGCGCCCGGGCGGTGACGGCGAACCCGGCTTGGTGCAGCCCGGCGGCTGAAGCACCTGCAGTGCTACGTCGCGGGATACACGTGGTGCTCTAGCACACGCAGACGGGCCATCGTTTCATCGCAGCCCTGGTCAAGCAGGCCCGGTCTCGAAGCTGGGAGGTCGAACAGCTCGATCCACCTCACAGGGCGTCGAGGTACCTCCGGCATTTGAACAAGCTTCGATCGATCCGTCCCGACGCCTTTGGCGTTCTGTGCAGGGGCGCCGACGCACGGCCCTTCTTCCTGGAGTGGGAACGCAGGGCGGTCAGGCCGGCGACGATGGCGACGAGAATCGCGCCCTACCTTCGGTACTTCTCCACCCACCGCCCCATCGACGATCACGGCGTGCAGCCGTCCGTGCTGGTCGTCCTCCAGGACGACGTCGCGGTGACCCACTTCCTGCGAGTGGCGCGGGAGGAGATGGACAGGGTGGGAGGCGAGGTCCCGCTGAGCGTCTCCCACGAGGCGACCCTGGAGGACCTGGGGCCGCTCGGACTCGCCTGGCGCAGCCCGACGAGGGATTCCCGCCAGGTCCTGACCCGGCCCTGACTGCCGATTTCCAGTCGATAACAGAGCGGCTGGTTGCAAGTCGGTGCCCATCTGGGATGTAAGGATGGGCACCCCCATCTCAGGTCAGCACCGTCACACATAGTGCGAAGGGCCCTGGCCAAGGCCCGGGACGACTGCGACCTTGGTCGAACCCCTTTTCGCTCACCCCAAGCGTTCGATGAAGACACGATCTTCATCCCGTCGAACGGTGAGAGCACGCCGCCTCAGTCCGCCGCCGCGTCGTGTACTGCACCGGACCAAGACCACCAGGAGGCCCTCACGTCGTTGCAGTCCTCGATGAGGGGCAGGACAACGGTCACGGCGGCATTGGCGTCTGGCACAGCGGTGATCAGCCAGCGGGTGTTGCTCGGTTTGTCCAGCCGCTGCACCCTGGTCATCGTGCCGCCGGTCATCACAAACGAGTGGTCACGCGGGGTCTCATAGCTCAGGCGGATCTCCGCGCTGAACCGGAAATCGATACTGAAGGCGGTCTGCCCGTCGTGGGACCGGGGCTTGTTCTATGTTGAGAGGCAACAAGAGAATCGGATACTTGGAGCACGACCTCCAGAGCCTTGTTACATCGACCTATTGATCTCGGCAGCCCCGGTATCTTTGGGTCGTGATAAGGCCCATGCCAGACGAGGATTCATTATGAAGACGAACGCAAATCATGCCTAGGTCGCCGGCTGCGCCGGGAATGGGCAGCCTACGCTTAAGCGTGTCCTCCCACAACCGCGATGGTGTGAGAAGGAACCCAGCCCCGGAGTTCCCCGCCGGGCAGTTCGATCAAGAGCCAACCGTGACGGGAGTCGGTAACGCGCACCTGCGCGCCGCTATAAAGGGTGAACTCTTCGGGATACTGCGGCCCAGGCCCGGTCACGATCTCAACGGCCGCAGCGGTCACGACGCCGGTGTTTTCATAGGGATTGGCGTACGCCATACTCACGAGAATCAGGAACGACGCGAGTGCGCCAACCACCATGACGGGGGTTACGAAGCGCAACACACGCCTTAGGGGGAAGACTCGCCACACCAGAAGAGCGCTGATAGCAAGGCCGCTCGCTGACCACAGCAGAAGAGCTGTGGCGCCAAGCTCGCCAGGGGTAGTCCACTGTCGCCCAAAGTAGGACACGCTCTCTATCAGGGAGCCTCTCTCGGCCGCGATCATGTCCAACGTCATGGAGCGCGCAAGTTCCAGATTGTCCCTTATGTCCGGGTCGCGGGGAGACAGCTCCCGGGCACGCAGGTAGTGAAGGATGGCCCGCCCGAGGTCCCCACTCTCCAAGGAAGCGTTGCCCAGGTTGAAGTAAAGGGCTGCGTCAATGTATCCCCGGTCGATCAGGGCTTCATACTGCTGAGCGGCCTCGGCATACTCCCCGCGTTCGTATCTCTCATTCGCCTTGGCCATCAGGCGGGTGGCCGACGATTCCTGTGCAGATGCGTTCCCCGCGGCGACGACCGCAAGAGCGACGATAGCCGCCAATAGTGCGAGGCTGTGCCACATTTGCCTGGTCATACTTCGACAACTCCATCAAGCTCCGCCAGGAGCTGCCCTGCGCGTTCGATTCGATCCTCCTTGTGCCCTGCGGTCGGAGCCTCCGGCGTGTACCTTGCCGCCTCGCCCGAAGCTAGAGTGTCCTCGACTTGCTCTGCCACCTCGTTCGGGACTCCCGCATCCCTAAGCCGCTGCACGAGCTCTTCCCGGGTCAGTCCACCCAACGAAAGTCTCAGCCTATTCGAGAGGTAGGAAAGCACAGCGTCGGCAGCCGCGACCGCGTGGTCATCCCCGGCCGCTGCGGCCCGTGCGAGCGTAGACCGAGCGTTTGGCAGCGCATTGCGCCGCCGTGAGTCCAAAAGGGCGGCTTCCCGTGCGTCACGCCTGCGCCGCCAAGCCGCCGCTCCGACGATTGCGAGCAACGGAAGGCTCCACATGCCCCAGTACACGACGCTGTCCGTCATATCCCCGCTTGGCTTGCTGAGAGCGTGCGGTACTGGCCTGATGCGCTTTGCGCCGGGAACGGTCCGTTCGTCCTTCGTTCTATCAACTGAGGACGGAGGAAGTGACGGTGCACCGTCCGCTTCGGCAATAGTTACGACGATCGGTGACGTCGTAGCCTCTACGTACTCCTCTTTGTCAGGATCGTAGTATGCGTACGAAATCTCCGGTATCGTCAATTCGCCGGCCGTTTCAGGTACCAGGACGTTCTCGTACGTGCGACTCCCGAGGAGTATCCCATCGATGACCTCACTGCCAGCGTCGGCCAGCGACTGGATCACACGCCAACCCTGGAACTCCGGCCAGGAGGGAGCCGGGAGGGCGTCGATATTTCCCATGCCCTGAATCTTCACCGTTAGTTGGACTGTTTCGTTCATCCGTGCGGTCGCAGTGTCCACCTCCGCAGAGATATTGAAAGTTCCGACCGCGCCCGTGAACCCCGCCGGTGCGTCCTCGGGCGTCGGACGCACCTCGACCACGACGGGGACGCTCTCCACCACGATGGGCCCTTCCGAAGCGCTGGCGGACACAGTCAGTACACCGGGTTCAATCTCTATCGTTTCAACGACGCCTGGGAACAGGATCGTTCGCAACTCGATGACCCTGTACTCCCTGGAGTAGATGGTCTCGCTAAATTCGTCCTGCTCTGTCGCCTTAACATTCCAGAATCCGGCAAATCCGGGAGGCTCGTAGTGGAGGGAGCGGCTAATGTCTGAACGCTGGTATATCCTGGAGATGTAAGTGATCTGCTGACCGATAAAGGGCCGTTCATTGTCCACGGACGCTGTGACGAACAGCGGCTCGTTGGGCGGCAATTGCCGGGCGCCAACGGGCGGAGCCGCAAAAACCATCGCCGACGCAACAAGAGCTACGCCGGCCAGAACTCGCTGAATGGTCCGGATGCGTCCCACGGTCAAACACTACCAGTCGAACTCGATCTGAGATTTGGGGGAGATCAGGGTCTGCTGTCTTCGCTCCTGAAGGGTCTGTGCGTCCTCTCCAACAGCTTCAAGCGCTTGCCGCGCCTGTTCCCCGGTCAACGGCTCAGTCTGCGGCTCCGGAGGCGGGGGCTGGGCTTGGGGTGGCGGTTCAGCCTGTGGAGGCTGGGCTTGCGGAGAGGCCTGCTCGTTGTCCTGGTCCAGCGGCGGCAATTGCCTCAGGGCCAGTTCCAGGTTGTGCTTGGCGTCGAGGTCATCGGGATTTATGCGCAGCACTTCCTTGTATGCCTCTACAGCCAGGATGTACCGCTGCGCCTGAAAGGCCGCGTTGCCTCGGTTGAAGAACGCGCGTGAGCGCAGATCTCCCCTGGCATACTTGAGGGCTTCGTCATACTGGATCAGCGACTCCTCGACTTCCTCCATCCTGTACAGCGCATTCCCCGCGTTGTAGTGGGGCTCGCCCAACTTCGGAGCACGGTCCCGGGCTCCCAGGTACGCATCAAGGGCAGCCTCGTAGTCCGCGCCAGCGTATGACTCATGGCCCAAGTTGTTGACCTGATCGGATGTTGGTCCGCAGGCCGTGAGCCAGATGGCAACGGCCGGCAAGACGATGAGCGCTCTACGACCAAACACGTTCCGCTCCCTCGATAGTTGTCTGCAGTCGCCTCCTCGACGTTAGCAGGAGCCCATCCGTCAAGACCCCGGCCAGGAACAGCGAGAGAGCGCCCGCGAGCAGGAATACCTGGAACCGCTCGACTCTTCTCTCGCTGAGCTCACTCTGAAGGCTCTCGTCCTGGAAAGACTCTACTTCGTCCAGCAGCCCACCAATAGCGCCAGGAGTGTCGGCCCTGAAGTAGCGGCCGCCTCCAACCTCCGCAATGCTCTGAAGGGCGACTTCGTCCAGCCGGGACACGACTTGTCGGCCCTCTGCATCCTGCCGGTATCCGATAACCTGGCCGTGCTCATCGTAGACGGCTACAGGCACTCCCTCCGGCGAGCCGAATCCTACGGTGTAAATCACCGCTCCCTCCGCCGCAGCCTCCCGGGCGGCCTCAATAGGATCACCCTCGTGGTTCTCGCCGTCTGTCATGATGACGATGACTTTCTGACTCACCCGCTGATCGTTGAAACCGCCCATCGCGGTCAAAATAGCTTCGCCGATCACTGTGCCCTGGCGGGTGATCGCGTGCGGGCCGGCGCTGCTCAAATAGGTGCGGGCTGTGGCGTAGTCGGCAGTCAAAGGGAACTGGATGAAGCTGGCGCCCGAGAAAAGGACGATGCCAACCGTGTCACCCCTCAGCCGCGATATCAGGTCGGATATCTCCAGCTTGGCGCGGTCAAGGCGAGTTGGTTTCACGTCCTGGGACAGCATGCTGCGAGATACGTCCAGTACCACCATCAGCTGCACACCACGTTGCTCGACAATCTCGATTTCGCTGCCCCATTGGGGCCGCGACAGGGCAACGATTATCAGTGCTACACCCACAAACCACAGGGAAAGCCGGGCAAGTCGCATCGTTCGGCTCCCGCCTGTGCTCAATCGCTCTACGAGGACCGGATCGCCAATTCGCAACAACGCCGCTGCCCGACGCGCCCAGACCCATCGCGCGAATGCCATCAGCGCAGGCAGCGCGGCCAGGGCGAACAGGAACTGTGGAGTTGCGAAGGTCATCTGGGGCTCAGGGCAGCTTTCTGAACGCAGTATTCGAGAGGACCAGCTCCAGCAGCAGCAAGGCCAGAGCCGGGACAAGGAACCAGGGAAGGACTTCTCGATAGCGCACGAAGTTCAGGATCTCCACGTCCGATTTCTCCAGGGCGTTGATCTCGGCGTATATGCCACGAAGCGCCTCCGCGTCGGTGGCCCGGTAGTACTTTGCGTTCGTGATGGCCGCGATCTGCCGAAGCGTCTCCTCATCGAGCGGGTTCTCCTGCGTTACGGACCCGGCGCCAGACGAGCCGATTTGCGAGTCGCCATCCTCTCGGTCCTTCCCCACTCCGATTGTGTACAGCTTGATGCCTACCTCCTCAGCTGCTGTGGCGACTGTAATGGGATCAAGTTCGCCCGCGTTATTCACTCCGTCCGTAATCAATGTGACGAGCTTGCTCTCGGCGCTGGAGTCCTTCAACATGTTCGCCGCAGTCGCCATCCCGCTGCCAATCGCAGTACCGTCCTCAAGCCTCATCTCTTCCGCAAGGTATACATCCCTGAGCAGACGTTCCAAGGCGAGATGGTCCAGCGTGGGAGGACTCTGGATGAATGCCTCGCGAGAGAACACAACGAGACCGATGCGGTCGTACTTCCTTTCGTTGATGAAATCCGCGATGATCTCCTTTGCCGCACCCAGCCTGTGCGGCTCGAAGTCCGTCTCGCCCATGCTCCCGGATACATCGAGGGCTATGGCGATGTCCACCCCCTCGCCTCGGATGACCTCCCGCGCGTCGGCGAGTTGTGGTCTAGCGACGGCGACAATTACCAACGCCAGCGCAAGATATCGCAGCATCGAGACGAATGGCATTATCCGAAGGCGCAGCGACCTTCTGGTGTCGGGGAGGAGCCCTGTGTCCGCGTAGCTCATGGTGACGGGTCCCATACGCTGCTTCCACAGGTACGGCAGAATAGCCGGAGCAACCGCCGCAGGCAGCAGGAACAGAAGCCATGGGGATTGAAAGGTCAGGTCGGTCACGCCGTCGCCTCCGGACGGGAATGGGCATTCCCCGGTTGCCCCGCATCTTCTCCCACCGGCTTCGTCCCCTCCACAATCTCCCGGCCGTCTCGCAACGCCCCGTACGCCCGGGACGCGGAGGGCGCGTAACTCGAGAACCTTACGAGCTCTGCCTCGAGGAGCAGGTCGACGACCACACCTGCGTTCTTACGATCAAGCGATGACTGCCGTATCGCGCTTGTGATCTCTTCAGTCGTCATGTCCGTCACGTCCGGACGGCCCACATCCTCTATATACGTCGCGCGGACATAACCTTGTATGACTCGTGCGATCAGAGTGTAGTGCTCCTTGAAGCGGCCATCTCGAGGTAGATCGAGCCGGTCGATCCGATCGAATTCCTGGACCGCGGCCTGCCAGGGCGTTCGAGTGTCCACCGACGACACAACCTGTTCCCCCCGGCCCCGTAGGCGACGGCGGACAAAATACAACCCTGAGACCAGGACAGCCGCAATGGCTAGCGCGGCAATGGCCAGCACGACTGGCTGTCTCCATTGCGGCGGAGAAAGGTCCGCGGGAGGTCGGATGTCTTTTAGCGTTTCGTCGGGACCGGACAACACCGAATCAACAGTCATTCGCACCGGCAAGGGGAACACTCGCTCGACGCCACCGTCTGGGGCGCGGACGGATATCGACAGGTCGGGTGTCTCGAATGTTCCGGGAGTAAAGAGCGTGACCTCGATCCGCTGGCTCGTCGTCTCCGTGCCGTCTGCGTTTGTGTCCGTCTGAGCCGGGGTTTGCGATACGACCTCGAAAGGTCCCCACCCTGGGACCAGGCTGGGAACGACCACAGCATGGTCCGCCGGGTGAGTCACCTCCAATGTCAACGTGACGATGTCGCCCACAGTTAGGGTACCGCGGTCGGCGGTGAGGGAGACGCGGATGCCGGAGTGAGGCCCGTCCTGCGCAGCGGCGGCGCCAGGGGCTATGGCGGCCAGGAAAGCGGCAACTGCCCACGGAACCCACGCGCGAAAGGCCCGGCCGGCTACACAGCGCGCAATTCGAACCAATTGATCGGCCAAGTACGGATGCTCCTCCTATCGCGACAGCCTTCGCAGCCTGTTCCTGAAGAACGCCCCGACCTCGGCCAAATAGTCTCTTTCGGTACCCACTTTGACGTGGTCAACACCTGCTGCGGCAAATACATCGCTCTTCTCTGTGTCCAGCCTTGCCACTCTGTCAGAAAAGTCCCGTGTCCACTGTCTGTCACCGGTATCCACCCAGCGTCGATGTCCGCTCTCTGCATCCTCAAGAACGATGATCCCCACGTCCGCTATCTCACGCTCCATCGGGTCGCTAATGTCGAACGCCACTACGTCGTGCCGCCGGTTGGTGACCAACATCGCTTGGCGGTACGCACCGGGATCGGTGAGAAAATCAGAGACCAGGAACACTATGCTGCGCCGCTTGAGGAGCACGTGGATCGTGTCCAGCGCCAACCGGATGTCCGTGCCGGTTCCCACCGGCTCGTACGCCAGCAGGTCTCGCAGCATCCGCAGGACGTGGCTCCTTCCCTTCATGGGAGGGACCAGCAACTCCACTCTGTCGGTGAAGAGCAGCAGTCCAACCTTGTCGTTGTTAGTCGTTGCAGCGATGGACATGACTGCGGCCAGCTCGACAGCCAGCTCTCGCTTGAACCAGTTCCTGGTACCGAAGTTTCCGGAACCGCTCACGTCGACCGCCAGCATTACCGTCAGCTCACGCTCCTCGACGTAGCTCTTGACGTAAGGCTCTCCAGTGCGGGCAGTGACGTTCCAGTCGATGGTGCGCACATCGTCGCCGGGTATGTACTGACGGACCTCGTCGAACTCCATGCCCCGGCCCTTGAACACCGAGTGGTACTCGCCCGCCAGACCTTCCTCAACCAGCTTGCGAGTCGTGATCTCGATTCGCCTGACCCTTGCGATTAGCTCATCGGTCAGCATGTCAGGGGATATCCACGTTGTCGAGAATGCGCTGTACGATCTGCTCGGACGTGACCTCCTGGGCCTGGGCCTCGAAGGTCGTTATAATCCGGTGTCGCAGAACGTCCGGCGCAACCTGCTTGATGTCGTCGGGGGTGACGTAGCCGCGCCCCTTGAGGAAGGCATACGCCCGAGACGCAGCGATCAGGAAGAGGCCCGCGCGAGGCGAAGCCCCGTACGATATCAGGTTCCCAAGGTCGTCAAGCCCCGCGAGACCGGGGTTGCGTGTCGCCACCACGATGTTGAGCACGTAGTCCTGAATCTTCTCGTCAACGTGCACCTTCCTCACGATGTCTCGGGCATTGAGGAGATACTCCGAGTCCACGACAGGCTGGACCTCGACCGCAACGCCCACGGTGAATCGGCCGATCATCTCACGCTCCTCGGAGTACTCCGGGTAATCGACGACCAGCTTCATCATGAACCGGTCGACCTGGGCTTCGGGCAGCGGGTAGGTGCCCTCCTGCTCTATCGGGTTCTGCGTCGCCAGCACGAGAAAGGGAGCCTCAAGCGGAAATGTCTCGTTGCCGATCGTGACCTGCTCCTCCTGCATAGCCTCCAGCAGCGCGCTCTGGACCTTGGCCGGCGCTCGGTTGATCTCGTCGGCGAGGATCAGGTTCGAGAAGACCGGTCCTTTCTGAACGCTGAACTCGCCGGTGCGGGGATTGTATATCCGGGTGCCTATGAGGTCTGAGGGCAGAAGGTCGGGCGTGAACTGGATTCTCGAGAACCCGGCCTGGATTGCCTGGCCGATAGTCTTGACCAGGAGAGTCTTGGCCAGGCCGGGCACTCCTTCCAGCAGAATGTGGCCGTCGGCCAGCAGCCCCACCAGTGTGCGCTCCACGAGCCGGTCCTGACCGACAATCGTCTTCCGAATCTCAGCCAGGAGAGCGTGGACGAACCTCGCCTCCTTTTCGACTAGCTCGTTTATCTGGCGAAAACCTGCTATATCTACCATGACGATACCGATGCTCCTACGGCGATTTGTTCAGACCTTGCGAATCGAAATATTAAGAATGACTGAGTTGGAGTACATCGTACTGTGGAGAATCGTGGGTGGTGCAATTCCAATATCGTCCCATCCTAAGAGAGTCAACTTGAAGAGCCTATAAGAATCTCAACTATAGTGGTGTATCCCCTTTCGATTGCGACTTCCAAGGGAGATAATTCGATTCGAAAACCCTGTGTCAGTTCCAGATTGGGATCTGCACCTGCGTCAACGAGAATCCGCACTATCTCTGTTGCCTGGGCCTTTACTGCGAGGCTGAGAGGTGTTTCATAAAGGCGAAAGGCGTTTAGGCTAATGGTGTTGGGATCTGCGCCTGCGTCAACGAGAATCCGCACTATCTCTGTTGCCCCCGCCTTTACTGCGAGGCTGAGAGGTGTTTCATACAGGCGAAAGGCGTGGCGGTTCTCGATGTTCAGGTGATCCGGGCATAGATGGGCAAGAATCATAACGACTTCAATATTGGCATTCCCCACTGCTTGATGGAGGGGCGTAGAACCTGATCCCTGTGAGCACGTGAATCCGGGTCCGGGCGAGGGCGTGGTTTCAGGTGGGTTTGTCGGCTCAGGCGTAGCTGGCGTGTTGGCCGGGGGCGTGGAATCAGGCGTGGCTGTCTGCTCAGGCGTGGCCGTCGGATCAGCCGTAGCTGTCGGTTCGGCCGTGGCTGTCGGTTCGGGCGTAGCTGTCGGTTCGGCCGTGGCTGACGGTTCGGGCGTAGCTGACGGTTCGGGCGTAGCTGACGATTCGGGCGTAGCTGACGGTTCGGGTGTGGCTGTCGGCTCAGGTGTAGCCGTGGGTTCGGGTGTGGCTGTCGGCTCAGGTGTAGCCGTGGGTTCGGGTGTGGCTGTCGGCTCAGGTGTAGCCGTGGGTTCGGGTGTAGCTGTCGGCTCGGGTGTAGCCGTGGGTTCGGGTGTGGCTGTCGGCTCGGGCGTGCTTGTAGGAACTGGGGTATAGGTCGGCTGCGGTGTGGGCGTCGGCACTGGAGTGTATGTCGGTTGCCGCGTCGGATTGATGATTCTCTCTTCGGGACGATCGCCGGCGCCTGTGTTCTCGGCATCAGGAGTCGGCGTCAGGATGTTAGTCGAGACCAGCTCGGGAGCGGGAGTCGGACTTGGGTCTCCCCCGAAGAAGCCGCAGGCTACGGTCGCCGGCAATACCAGGGCCCACACTGCAAGACGCGCTGAACTCTTGACGCCCATGCTTCAGTGCCTCCGATACCTGTGTTGACTATGCTTCAATGCTTTCACACCTCAGCACCTCAGCGAGGACAGTGTTCAGTCCTGAGCCCCCGCTTCCAGGAGAATCCGCTCAATCTCCGTATGTTTTCGCCAGACCGCGGTGTACAGCAGAGGGTTGCCGTCTGAGTCCTTGGCATTCACATCCGCGCCCGCAGCGATGATGATGATGAGGACCCGCGCGACTTCAGTGTGGCCCCATCATATCGCCTCGTGGAGCAGCGGGTCGCCGTCTGAGTCTTTGGCATTCACGTCCGCCCCGGCGTCGATGAGAACTTGCACGACCTCCAGATGGCCCCTCCAAACGGCCTAGTGCAGGTACGGGTCGCCATCCTTGTCATTCTCATTAACGTCTGCCCCTTCCGCAACAAGATTCTTCACAGTTCCAGCATTCCCCGTCAAGACAGCGCGGTAGAGACCGGAATCTTCGGCCGCGGTCTTGTCCACTCCACGGGCGCGGAATCGGCGCGGCGACGTATCTCAAATAGGTAGCGTCATAGATCCCTAAAGGGAGTGTGAGGCTGCGAGTAACAGTTGGGGACGTCAATATACTGTGACCGTTTCGGAGAATGCGGAGCAGCCGGCCTTGTTGCACGCCCTGACTTCGTAGCTGGTTGTCTGAAAGGCTCCAAAAAAGCTATTTGGAGAATAATCTCGATAACCGGTCTGTGGAGCGCTTATCTCCGCATCAAAGTCAGATCCTTGATATACCTCGTAGTAGGTTGCCCCCGGCGCCGCACTCCACGTTACTCTCGCATCGTCAGTTCCTAAGGAAACGTCTACTTTCATCCCCCGAACACCAGTAGGAATGGACGGCACATCAACCCGGCCTGCGGCTTCCGTTACTCCGCCGATCTCGTCGGAATATCGGGAGCAACCGACTGAGTTGCAGCGCTTCGCTGAATAATAGTAGGTAACGTCCGGATCCAAGCCGTGATCATTGAAGGTTCCAGAATCTTGCCGGCCCAGGTCGGTCCACTCAACGGACAAGGCAGCGGCGCGGCGCCGTATCTCATAATACGTAGCGTCATAGATCCCTACACGGACTGTGAGGCTGTTACTCGACCTGCCAACGACTTCGACGTACGGCGGTGAACGTGGCGGGGCCGGAGTAGCTGTTGGTCCTGGTGTAGCAGTCGGCGTTGGTGTTGGCGCTGGCAAGGCAACGGCACTCGAACCGGCTGTCAGCAGCAAGTATTGTGCATCGGAGAATCTTGGGTCCACGCTAAGGGCCAAAAATGTCTCGCTGATCGGAGCTTGCAAAACGACGTCGCCCCGCACGGTATCTCCCGGCGCAAGTTTCTTGTCCTCTATGAGATTCCCTGTGTCCGGCGCTCCGAATGCATCACCCAATTCCGAATAGTTCGCATCCACGAGAGCGAAGCCAAACGACCGGAATTGGGAATATTCGTCCTCGCCAAGATTTTTAACTTCAATGACAACCTTGACCCACACATTCCCACTGTCCAGCGAGAAATCCCTACCATCCCCCGGATAACCTCTTACCACTTCCAGCGCTTCGAGTTCTAAATGTATGCCGATGGAATCGTGCTTGAAGGTCAAGACATCGCCAGGAGCAAGTGCGTGGGTTGATATGGGCGTGGTGTCAGGCTGCGGCGGATCGCCGCCGGAGCCTACGGCGTTCACGTCCGCGCCTGCGTCTACGAGAATCTGCTCTATCTCAGTACGACCTCGCCAAATAGCCTCGTGCAGCAGCGGGTCGCCATCGGAGTCTACGGCGTTCACGTCCGCCCCTGCGTCTATGAGAATCTGCACGACTTCCGTATGACCTCGCCAAATGGCCTCATGCAGCAGCGGATCGCCATTGGCGTCTCTGGCGTTCACGTCTGCCCCGGCGTCGATGAGAACCTGCACGACATCGAGATGGTCCCGCCATATCGCTTCGTGCAGTAGCGGGTCGCCATCTTCGTCACTTTCGTTGGCGTCTGCTCCTTCCGCAACAAGCTTCTTGACAGCTTCAAGGTCCCCCGTCCAGACAGCGCGATAGAGATCGGAGCCCTCGGTCGCGGACTTGTCCACCGTTTCAGACGTGGTGGACTGACCAATTGCGGCAGGCTGTGACGTTGGTGTCGCCGCAGATCGCGGAACCGGCGTGATATCACTCGAAAAGACGCCACATGCCGCGATCGATAGCAGAGCCAGTGCGCCAGCTATCGGCGTCAAATATGTTCTGAATACGCTGTGTCCGGCCTCAAGATGATTCACGTCTTGCCTCCTCAGCGAGCTCCTAAGGTTAGTTGCTCAACTCCGTGATTCGCTCGTTTCCAGCGGAAGTCAATACCGACTTCACAACAAGAATCCAATTCGCCGCCCACCAACTCACAGACACGGTAGTTTGTCTATTCCCGGGGCCCCTGCCGCTGACACTTCTTGTTATTGTGTCTAGTTTCCGATCTACATCTGACAAAAAATAGATCGTCCCAAGTCCACTATTGAAGGCGTCTATCTCTCCATAGGCGACAAGTGTGCCTGGATGAAGGCACTCATCTAGAGGTGTGAGAACATACCCTACAATGCAATTGCTCAAGCTGGCTAGTGAAGTTGCCGTAACGGCGATACCGGTCGAGCAGTTATTCGTCGTATCGAATTCACCTTCCCCTTGGCCCGCGCAGACGATATAGTAGTGAGTTCCAATTGAAATATAGGGATATATGAATCGACCGTCAGTAGATGGCGCAAAGAACCGATGCGCAGGAATCCTGTCGGAGGTAAAGCTTCTTTCTCCATCTGAGGACAATTCTGTGTTAGTAGTTCTCTGCGTGCCCACAAGTGTGTCGTCATCGTCAAACTCCGCATCGTCGGATCGGTAATAGCGCAGCGTTATCGGGCCGGAGGAGTGATTGCCTTGGTTTCGAACGGTGAACGACAGGGTGAAAGAAAACCCCGCCGTTAGGGTGGATTGGCTGACCGTTGGCGTGTCCACAACCAGATCCAGCACGGCCGCCTGTACCGTTACAGTCGCCGCGGGCGAGCAGTTGTTCGTCGTATCGGACTCCCCGGTAACTGTCCCCACACACGCGCCGTAGTAGTAAGCGCCGGGTGTGGACGGCGCTGGGGTTGAGGCCGACTTGTCTACGCTGCCGGAAGGGCTCAGACCATCCACAGAGAGAAAGCCCGGTACACCGCCAAGTGAAATGCTCGCGTCGCTAGTGGTGATGGTCGTATCAGTGGAGCGGAAGTAGCGCAGCGTGGTGGATTCGGATGAGCCGTTGCCCTGATTGTTTACCGTAACGTCCATAGTGAAGTACTGACCGGTGACCGGGCTGCTGTTCCTGACTGTGAACGTGCTTACTATCAGGTCCGGCGCCGGCGCGGAGCCAACCGTTACGGTCACCGAGGCCGAGCAGTTGTTGGTCGTGTCGGACTCATCGGATTCTGAGTCCACGCACGCGCCGTAGTAGTAGGCGCCCTGATCTGAAGGGGCTGTGAGACTGATCGATTCATCGCTGCGCCCGGACGCGCTGAGTCCCGATACCGAATCCGTACCCACCTCCGAATCGGACGTGGTGATCGTCGAATCGGCGGACCGGTAGTAGCGCAGCGTGGTGGATTCGGACGAGCCGTTGCCCTGGTTGCGTACCGTGGCGTTCAGGGTGAAGGATGCCCCGGCAGTCGGGCTGCTATCGCTAGCCGAAGGCGTGTCTACTACCAAGTCGGGCGCGAGTGCGGCGCCCGCGACCACTGTAACCTTGAACAAGTCCTCAGTATCCCCAGACTGGCCGTTACTATCGCGGGCGTTAACAGCCACAGTGGTCTCCCCTGCGGCGATGGCGCTCAGGCTAAGAATGCCGGTCCTGGTGTTAACAGATCCGACAAGGATTCCACTGGTACTGTTGCTGAAGCCGTAGCTGACTATTTCGTCGCCATCCGGGTCAGTGAAGAGCCCGGAAAGGTCCACCGTAATTGACTCCCCCAATTCCACGACCACGTCGTCGACTTCCCCGGTAAGCTGAGGAGACCGATTTGTTCTCAGTACCGTTACAGTCACCGCTGCTGAGCAGTTGTTCGTCGTATCGGACTCCCCGGTAACAGTCTCCACACACGCGCCGTAGTAGTACGTCCCAAGTGTGGACGGCGCAGGGGTTCGGGCCGTCTTGGCTTCACTTCCGGAAGGGCTCAGACCGTCCACAGAGAGATGGCCCGGTATTCCGGCTGTTGGGACTATCGCGTCGCTAGTGGTGATGGTCGCATCGGTGGAGCGGTAGTAGCGCAAGGTGGTAGAGCTTGATGAACCATTTCCCTGGTTGTTTACCGTGGCGTTTACAGTGAAGTACTGACCGGTGACCGGGCTGCTGTTGTCGGCTGTGAACATGCTGACTGTCAGGTCCGGCGCGGGTGCGGCGCCCACGACCACTGTTACCGCAACGGAGCAGTTGTTGGTCGCATCGGACTCATCCGATACCGCCTCCACGCAGGCGCCGTAGTAGTACGTGCCGGAAGTGGACGGCGCCGTCACGCTGACCGACTCGGCTCCGATCTCCGATGCGTCCAGACGGGATACCGAGTCCGTGCCTACTTCCGTATCGGACGTAGTGATAGTCGAATCGGGGGAGTGGTAGTAGCGCAGCGTGGTCGAGTCCGATGTGCCGTTGCCCCGGTTGCGCACCGTGGCGTTCAGTGTGAAGGACGCGCCTGCCGTCGGAGCGTTATCGCTCACCGTGGGCGCATCCACCACCAAGTCGGGAGCGGGGCCGGCTCCTACGGTCACGGTCACCGCAGCCGAGCAGTTGTTGGTCGTGTCGGTCTCGTCGGATACCGAGTCAACGCAGGCGCCGTAGTAGTAGGTACCTGCCGTGGACGGGGCGGTCAGGCTGATTGACTCGTCTCCGCTCCCCGACGCAGCAAGCCCGAAGACTGAGTCCGTGCCCACATCCGTGTCTCCGGTGGTGATCGTCGAGTCGCTGGACCGGTAGTAGCGCAGCGTGGTGGAGTCCGAGCGCCCGTTGCCCTGGTTGCGCACCGTGGCGCTCAGTGTGAAGGACGCCCCAGCGGTCGGAGCGCTCTCGCTCACCGTTGGGGAGTCTACGATCAAATCGGAGGTCAACACAGAAGTCGTTTGGCTGACTAGAGTACCTTGAGTGACTTCGCCATTGTGAACCCCACACCCACCCGTACTTTGACATGTGTATCTTGTTCCGTCTTGAAGTCCTATGTATCCACCGTTGGTGAATGTGATAGTTGTGTTTCCACCCGAACTTGACAGGCTTGCGCCTGAAACTACAGCCGGAACAAACTGACCTGAGGTAGGAACTCCTGGTAGGAAGTCGCCCACTCCATAGGTGTTTCCACTGCTGACAGTCACCGTAACTGCCGAAGAGCAGTTGTTGGTCGTGTCGGACTCATCCGATACCGCCTCCACGCACGCCCCGTAGTAGTACGTGCCGGGAGTGGATGGCGCGGTCACGCTGACCAACTCGTCTCCGCTCTCCGATGCGTCCAGACGGGATACCGAGTCCGTGCCTACTTCCGTATCGGACGTAGTGATAGTCGAATCGGGGGAGTGGTAGTAGCGCAGCGTGGTCGAGTCCGATGTGCCGTTGCCCCGGTTGCGCACCGTGGCGTTCAGTGTGAAGGACGCGCCTGCCGTCGGATCGCTCTCGCTCACCGTGGGCGCATCCACGACCAGGTCCGGCGCAGGAGCCGCGCCGACCATTACGGTCACCGCAACTGAGCAGTTGTTGGTCGTGTCGGACTCATCGGATACCGCGTCCACGCAGGCCCCGTAGTAGTACGTGCCGGTAGTGGACGGCGCGTCCAGGCTGATCGACTCGTCTCCGCTCCAAGACGCAGCGAGCCCGAAGACAGAGTCCGTGCCCACCTCCGTGTCGCCTATCGTGATGGTCGCGTCGGAAGACTGGTAGTAGCGCAGCGTAGTCGAGGGCGAACGAGCGGCGCCCTGGTTGCGCACCGTGGCGCTCAGGGTGAAGCGAGCGCCAGCCGCCGGAGCGCTATCGTTGACCGTCGGCGTGTCCACCACCAGGTCCGGCGCAGGAGCTGCGCCAACCGTTACGGTGACCGCGAGCGAGCAGTTGTTGGTCGTGTCGAGCTCATCGGATTCCGAGTCCACGCAGGCGCCGTAATAGTAGGTGCCGGGCGTGGACGGCGCGGTCAGACTAATCGACTCGTCCCCGCTCTCCGATGCGTCGAGACGGAACACCGAGTCCGTACCCACCTCCGTATCGCCGGTCGTGATCATCGAGTCGGCGGACTGGTAGTAGCGCAGAGTCGTCGAGCCCGAAGCGCCACTGCCCTGGTTGCGCACAGTGGCGCTCAGTGTGAAGCGCGCCCCGGCAGTCGGAGCGCTCTCGCTGACCGTCGGCGTGTCGACCACCAGGTCCGGGGCAGGCGCCGCGCCAACCGTTACAGTCACCGAAGCCGAGCAGTTGTTGGTCGTGTCGGCCTCGTCGGATACCGAGTCAACGCAGGCGCCGTAGTAGTACGTGCCGGACATGGACGACGCGTTCAGGCTTACCGACTCGTCCCCGCTCCCCGATGCGACGAGCCGGAACACCGAATCCGTGCCGACCTCTGTGTCGCTGGTTGTGATTGTCGAGTCGGAAGACTGGTAGTAACGCAATGTGGTGAACGCCGAAGCGCCACCACCCTGGTTGCGGACGGTGGCGCTAAGCGTGAAGCGCGCTCCAGCCGCCGGAGCGCTTTCACTGACCGCGGGCGTTTCCACCAGGAGGTCCGGGGCGGGAGCGGCGCCGACGGTTACGACCACCGCGACGGAGCAGTTGTTGGTCGTGTCGGTCTCGTCGGATACCGAGTCCACACAGGCGCCGTAGTAGTAGGTTCCAGCAGTCGACGGCGCAGTCAGGTCGGTCCACCTGTCTCTGCTCTGCGATGCGCCAAGGCGTATCAGCAGGTCCGTTCCGACCTGAGTGTCTCCGGCGTCAATTTTCGAATCTGTGGACTGATAGTAGCGCAGCGTGGTGACCCCCGCTGAGGAGTTGCCCTGGTTGCGTACGGTGACGCTCAGCGTGAAGCGCGCTCCAGCCGCCGGGGCGCTCTCACTAACCGTGGGAGGGTCCACCACCAAGTCAGGCGCCGGCGCCGCGCCAACCGTTACGGTTACCGCGACGGAGCAGTTGTTGGTCGTGTCGGCCTCGTCGGACACCTCGTTTACACAGGCGCCGTAGTAATAGGTGCCTGCGGAGGAAGGAGCGGTCAGGCTGATCGACTCGTCTCCGCTCCAAGACGCAGCAAGCCCGAAGACTGAGTCCGTGCCCACCTCCGTGTCTCCCGTGGTGATCGTCGAGTCGGTGGACTGGTAGTAGCGCAGCGTGGTCGAGTTGGAACGAGCCGCGCCCTGGTTGCGCACCGTGGCGCTCAGTGTGAAGCGCGCTCCAGCCGCCGGAGCGCTCTCGCTGACCGTGGGAAGGTCCACCACAAGATCGGGAGCGGGAGCCGCGCCAACCGTTACGGTCACCGCGAGCGAGCAGTTGTTCTGTGTGTCGGTCTCGCCGGATACCTCGTCCACGCAGGCCCCGTAGTAGTACGTGCCGGGCGTGGACGGGGCGGTCAGGCTGATCGACTCGTCTCCGCTCCAAGACGCAGCAAGCCCGAAGACTGAGTCCGTGCCCACCTCCGTGTCTCCCGTGGTGATCGTCGAGTCGGTGGACTGGTAGTAGCGCAGCGTGGTCGAGTTGGAACGAGCCGCGCCCTGGTTGCGCACCGTGGCGCTAAGCGTGAAGCGCGCTCCTGCTGCCGGGGTGTTGGAGTCGACCGTGGGTGGGTCGACGACCAGGTCAGGCGCGGGAGCGGCGCCGACGGTCACGGTGACCGCAGCCGAGCAGTTGTTGGTCGTGTCGGTCTCGTCGGATAACGGGTCCACGCATGCCCCGTAGTAGTAAGTTCCCGGCGTGGAAGGTGCGTCCAGAAAGATCGACTCGTCTCCGCTCGCACCCGCATTAATCCGGAAGACTGAGTCCGTGCCAACCTCCGTGTCGCCAGCCGTGATGGTTGAGTCGGTGGACTGGTAGTAGCGCAGGGTGGTCGAGTCAGATCGGCCGTTGCCCTGGTTGCGCACCGTGGCGCTCAGCGTGAAGCGCGCTCCAGCCGCCGGGGCGCCCTCGCTAACCGTGGGAGGGTTTACAACCAGATCGGCCGCCGGAGCCGCGCCAACCGTTACGGTCACCGCGGAAGAGCAGTTGTTGGTCGCGTCGGTCTCGTCGGATAACGGGTCCACGCAGGCGCCGTAGTAGTAGGTCCCCGGCGTGGAAGGTGCGTCCAGAAAGATCGACTCGTCTCCGCTCGCACCCGCATTAATCCGGAAGACTGAGTCCGTGCCAACCTCCGTGTCGCCAGCCGTGATGGTTGAGTCGGTGGACTGGTAGTAGCGCAGGGTGGTCGAGTCCGAACGAGCAGCGCCCTGGTTGCGCACCGTGGCGCTCAGCGTGAAGCGGGCTCCCGCCGTAGGAGCGCTCTCGCTGACCGTGGGAGTGTCGACCACCAGGTCAGGCGCCGGAGCCGCGCCAACCGTTACGGTCACCGCGGAAGAGCAGTTGTTGGTCGCGTCGGTCTCGTCGGATAACGGGTCCACGCAGGCGCCGTAGTAGTACGTGCCGGGCGTGGACGGCGCGGTCAGGCTGACAGACTCGTCTCCGCTCTCGGACGGGTCTAGCCGGGATACGAAGTCTGTGTCGGCCTCCGTATCGCCGGAAGTAATCGTCGGGTCGCTGGACTGGTAGTAGCGCAGCGTGGTCGAGTTGGAACGAGCCGAGCCCTGGTTGCGGACGGTGGCGTTCAGGGTGAAGCGCGCCCCGGCAGTCGGAGCTCCCTCGCTGACCGTGGGCGCGTCCACCACGAGGTCCGGGGCGGGAGTCGCGCCAACCGTTACGGTCACCGCAGCCGAGCAGTTGTTCTGTGTGTCGAGCTCGCCGTTGACCTCCTCCACGCACGCCCCGTAGTAGTACGTGCCGGGAGTGGATGGCGCGGTCACGCTGACCAACTCGTCTCCGCTCTCCGATGCGTCCAGACGGGATACCGAGTCCGTGCCTACTTCCGTATCGGACGTAGTGATAGTCGAATCGGGGGAGTGGTAGTAGCGCAGCGTGGTCGAGTCCGATGTGCCGTTGCCCCGGTTGCGCACCGTGGCGTTCAGTGTGAAGGACGCGCCTGCCGTCGGAGCGTTATCGCTCACCGTGGGCGCATCCACGACCAGGTCCGGCGCAGGAGCCGCGCCGACCGTTACGGTCACCGCAACTGAGCAGTTGTTGGTCGCATCGGTCTCATCCGATACCGAGTCCACGCAGGCGCCGTAGTAGTACGTGCCGGACATGGACGGCGCGTTCAGGCTGACCGACTCGTCTCCGCTCTCCGAGGCGTCAAGGCGGAACACTGAGTCCGTGCCGACCTCTGTGTCGCTGGTTGTGATCGTCGAGTCGGAAGACTGGTAGTAACGCAGCGTGGTCGAGTCCGATGAGCCGTTGCCCCGGTTGCGCACCGTGGCGCTAAGCGTGAAGCGCGCTCCAGCCGCCGGGGCGCTCTCGCTCACCGTGGGCGCGTCCACCACGAGGTCCGGCGCGGGAGCCGCGCCAACCGTTACGGTCACCGCAGCCGAGCAGTTGTTGGTCGAGTCGGTCTCGTCGGATAGTGAGTCCACACAGGCGCCGTAGTAGTACGTGCCTGCCGCCGATGGAGCTGTCAGGCTTACGGACTCGTCTCCGCTCTCCGATGGTTCAATGCCAGATACAGAGTCCGTCTCTAACTCGGTGTCTCCGGTGGTGACGGTCGAGTCTGAGGACTGGTAGTAACGCAGCGTGGTCAAGTCAGAACGCCCGTTGCCCTGGTTGCGAACGGTTGCGCTCAAAGTGAAGCTGGCACCCGCCGCCGGAGCACTCTCACTGAGCGACGGAACGTCCACGACGAGGTCGGGCGCGGGCGCTGCCCCAACGGTGACGACCACGGAAGCTGAACAGTTGTTTGTCGTGTCGGACTCGCCCGGCATCGGGTCCACGCAAGCGCCGTAGTAATACGTGCCCGGCGTGGACGGCGCGGTCAAGCTTGTGGACTCTTCTACGCTCTCCGATGGTTCGATGCCAGATACAGAGTCCGTGTCTAACTCGGTGTCTCCGGTGGTGATGATCGAGTCTGAAGACTGGTAGTAGCGCAGCGTAGTCGAGTCGGAATGGCTGCTGCCCTGATTGCGCACGGTTGCGCTCAAAGTGAAGCTGGCACCCGCCGCCGGAGCACTCTCACTGAGCGACGGAACGTCCACGACGAGGTCGGGCGCGGGCGCTGCCCCAACGGTGACGACCACGGAAGCTGAACAGTTGTTTGTCGTGTCGGACTCGCCCGGCATCGGGTCCACGCAAGCGCCGTAGTAATACGTGCCCGGCGTGGACGGCGCGGTCAAGCTTGTGGACTCTTCTCCGCTCTCCGATGGTTCGATGCCAGATACAGAGTCCGTGTCTAACTCGGTGTCTCCGGTGGTGATGATCGAGTCCGAAGACTGGTAGTAACGCAGCGTAGTCGAGTCGGAATGGCTGCTGCCCTGATTGCGCACGGTTGCGCTCAAAGTGAAGCTGGCATTCGCCGCCGGCGCGCTGGTGTCCACAGTAGGCAATTCCACCACCAGGTCAAAAAGAGGTGGAAGCACGATGAAGCCGTGGCCCCAGGTGTTGTTGGGGTCATCGGTGCTTATCCTCTGCTCCGCGTTCTCCTTAAGGTAGGACACGACCTGAGCAGGGGTGTAGCCAGGAAACCTCTGGCGCACCAATGCCGCTAAACCGGCAACGTGGGGCGAGGCCTGGCTGGTGCCACAGAACTCAGGATCTGCGGCCGATTGGCCGCAAGCCGCCCCGATCAGGTCCGGTTTGATACGGCCGTCGGGCGTTGGACCCCGGCTGCTGTAGCTCTCAATGGAACTCACTTTTTTCCAATGGGCAGCACCGACAGTCAACATGCCGGGGTTCGCACTTTCCGCTGGGTTGATGATGCTGCCGGGTCCGGAGACGTCTGCCGGCAATCCAATTCCACCCCACGCCACCAGTTGGACCCAGTCCGGATCTTCTCCACTGAGGTGAGCTACCAATACGAGGTCTACGCCTTCTCCATCATTAAAATTTACGAGCGGTACGAGCTGGCTGCTGACTTCCGTCGGTACAGTTCTGCTTCCTTCAGGATCTTCAATGACATAAAGGGCGAGTTCGCTCCTCCTTCCACTCCAACTGTCCTCCCATCGCAATTCGAGCAATTCGTCCGCAGAAAATGGGACCCCGACGATTGACTCACCTTCAGACTCGTAGAAGTTGATGAATCTGATGACCTCACCACCGACTGGAATCATGGAGTAAGCAGGGTTGCGCCTGAACCATGTTTTTGGCGCTTCATTTCCAGCCGCGTTAACCCATACGGTTCCGGCTGCCACCGTCCTGTCCACTGTGTTCAGTGGGCTGTTGGACAGGAGGGAAGTGCCGTCGCCGGGCCCGTCCAAATCCCACTTCACGGAGTGATTGATAACCACCACACCTTCCTCGACCATCCATTGCGCGGCTTCCCGGAGTGTTCCCTTTGAAATCGGTCTCGCTATGTACAGGGACACATCCGGGGCGATGTCGATGACCGCCTCCGCGACCGCCGTGCCATGCGAGTCCCTTTCCTCATCGGGCTGCCTCCCCCTCTCACAGTCGTCCAGGTTTTGGGTGAAATATGGGCGGGGGAGGCCGACCCTATAGCACCTGGCCACTACCGTGCCGGGCAACTCCGTGCCCATGAGACTTTGGAATCCATCGAAGCCGTTGTCGATAATCCCCACCCTGATGCCCTGGCCGCTGAATCCGGCCTGATTCCAGGCCGATGAGCCATGTACGGCGGGTCCATTGCCAATAATCCCTGAGGAGTCCTGGCTCGAGTCCGGAAGTTGAATTACTTGCACTCTAATCACGCCAGGCTGATTTGATATGTCCCCCAGCAACAAGACTGGCACGAGAGCCTCGACGTAATCCTCCCCACTGCTGATGATCGAGCCACGGTTGTCTTCCAGGAAACTCACCGTCTCGTCCACGTTCCCGGACAATTCGATCGTCAACGCGACCGATTCTCCCACGTGCAGCGGCGCCTTACGTGCCGCTTCCTCTGGGGAGATTTCTCCCGCCTCTACACTCGCTATCAGGTTGTCGAGCGTCGGTCCCAATTTGGGGTATTTCAGTTCGGGCTTCACCGATGCGGTGAACTGTTCAGAACCGGTAATGGGCGGGACCGCCATCCCCGTTGTGGCCGGAGTAGTGGGTACAGGTGTCGAAACTCCGGCCGAAGAAGTGGGCGTTACTGTGGGCGGTGACGCGACCGATCCTACCTCGGCCGCTGGCGTGGGTGTCGGCTCAGAAGACGCGGCGCTGGCAGCCGGAGTGGCTGTCGGAATGGATGAAGCCGACACGGCCGTGGCTGCCGGGGTCGCAACAGCCGTCGAAACAGGAGACACGGCTGCGGGAGTTGGAGTCGGTGAGGCCGTCGGCAGAGGCGCCGGCGTAGGATATGGCGTGGCTGTAGGGAATGGTGTGGCCGTTGGGTAGGGTGTCGCTGTAGGTAGTGGTGTGGCCTTCGGCTCGAACTCAATACCGGTACCGGGTTCGCCCTTTGGAGACCCTTCATCCGTCGCAGTGGGGCTTTCGTCGTAGGGCAATGTTGGAGATGGCGCCGGATCGCCCGAAAAGAGGCCGCACGCCAGCACGGCCGGAATGACCAGAACAGCCCACGCAGTCTTCAGGATGGGGCCATATAATCCGGGTCCGAAAACTCGATATCTCATGGATCTGCCCATACAGCCAGGGTCTCTACGATGATCCTCAAAGGATTGCCACACAGAGTTGCACCGTCCACGGAGTTGCCGTGTGCTGGTGGGCCCAAGACACGCTTCGCCCTTTCGCTCATCCTTCGCCCGAAGAGTGCTCCGAGCAGCTACTCCCCCGATCTTCGCCTTGGCCGCGCGATGCCGCAAGGTGCTTTTGTACTCATGCTTGGCGGTACATTTGTACCTGTTGGATGGGGTATGAATGAACCTTGTTGAGGCCGTTGGGCACTATAACCTAATGCTGTCAAGACTCGCACTTAGGACCATCCAACGTGACGCTGCTATGAGGCGGAGAAAGTGCCTGACAGGACCAATTGGGACCACCTGAGACACAGCCTGAGGATTTCGGTTTGGGTGCGGTGGTTCCTCGTACTCGCCTGGTTGGCCCAACATCAGTACAGAGTCAATCTCGACCAGGCCTATGTTGTCCACACACTGGTTTCCCTGTCGCTGCTTGCGCTCAACGGCTATGTCCACTACCGAGTAGAGACGAATCGGAAGGTGACCTGGCACTGGGCCCTTGCACTCAGTTCCATGGACGCGGTGATGCTGACTGCAGGTCTGTGGATCACCGGCGGATTCGGCAACACATTCTTCGTCCTGTACTACGCAGCCCTGGCCATGTTCGCCGTGGTGTTTACGTCCTTCAAGCTGAGTTTTGTCTGGGTCACTTTGGTAGCGGCCGTCTATGCGACATTGAGCCTGACGGCAGAGCCAGGAATCAGCTTCGACAGCGGGGAGGAGAGGGTGCTTTTGATGCGGATCGCCGTCATGTATGCGGTAGTGGCGGCGGTGAATCTGGTGGCAAGATTCGAACGGACCAGAAGGAGGGAGGCTGTGGAGCGGGAACGCGAGTTGCAACGGGAGCGGATCGAACTCTCGCAGACGATACACGACACGATAGCCCAGTCCGCATACGTGATCGGTCTGGGCCTGGAGACCGCGATCGAGCTTGCCGAGACCCGGGACGAGAAAAATCGCGACGAGCTGCTTTCAAAGTTATACGCCACCCACGGTCTGTCGAAGTCAACGATGTGGGAACTAAGGCATCCTATCGACATAGGCCCGATATTCGAAGGAAGGGAACTGAGCCGCGTGCTGCGGTCGCACGCCTCGGCCTTCACGACAATCACGTCGATCCCCACGGAAATGGTCCAGTCCGGCGTGGAGCAAGCACTTCCGTCGACTACCGGGCGGCTGTTGTTCTCAATAGCTCACAACGCAATGACGAACGCACTTCGTCACTCCGATGCCACAAGGGTATCGATTTCATTGTGCTTCGAGGACGACAGCCTGAGAATGTCGATATCCGACGACGGGAAAGGCCTTCCAGACGACTACGCAGACCGCGGCCACGGATTCGGGAACATGAAAGCGGACGCAGAGCGAATGCAAGGCAAGTTGGCAGTGGTCCCTGGAGAAATGGGCCACGGCACGACTGTCATTTGCGTGATTCCAAGATTCCCGGATCAAGGAGGAATCTGACTTGCCCCAAATCCCACAGACCAGGGTACTACTCGTGGACGACCACGAAATCATGAGAGACGGCTTGCGGGAGGTTCTCCAACGTTCAGGAGATTTCGAAGTTGTCGGCGAGGCTGGCGATGGTCAGACCGCGGTGAGGGTCGCTCAGAGTGTAGAGCCCGACGTGATCATAATGGATGTCATGATGCCTGTGAAGAACGGTATCGATGCCTGCCGGGAGATCACAGAGACTCTACCTGCCACGAGGGTGCTGATACTCACGGCCGCATCGGAAGAGGACGCTATTTTGGAAGCGCTTACCGCGGGTGCTGTGGGATACCTCCAGAAATACTCCGGGAAGGGAGACCTGCTGCGAACCGTCAAAGAAGTCGCCGAGGGCCAGTACCGCATGCCTGCCGATGCCATCAGGCGCGTATTGTCCGGGATACGCGCGGCGGAGTTGAAAAAGCCGGACGAGCTGAGCAGGCTGACAGGACGGGAGCTGGAGATTCTCACGCTGTTCTCGCAGGGGCATTCGTACGCAAAGATCGCCCAGGTCAGAGGAAACCGGCCGCTGACGATCCGGAACGCTGTCTACGGCATACAGGACAAACTGGGTATTGAGACAAAACAGGAATTGGTGGTTTGGGCCGTGCGAAACGGCCTGTTGGATGATGTGTAGTTGACAAGGGACATCCCCTTGTCGCTCTCCCGCCGACGCCGGGCCTGCGGGCCGAATACCGACGAAATGTCGGCTAGTGATAGGGGAGATGGCGAACCATGCGGGCTGCTTTCGAGGACACGGCGCGGCGCCGGCGCCTCGGTGAAGAACCGCCGCTAATCGCCGCTAATGATGTAGTGAGGAGTCGTACAGGATGCCGCACCCCGACCTCTCCGTTGTCACCGGCGTCTTCAGCTATACGGGCAGGTATGTCACCCGGCGTCTACTTGACCGGGGGGTCCGCGTCAGGACACTGACCCGCAGCCCGGATGCGGAGGACCCCTTTGGCGGCCTGGTGGAGGTGGACCCCCTGGACTTTGGCGACCCCGATGGGCTGTGCCGGTCGATGCAGGGAGCAGGCGTCTTATACAACACCTACCGGGTGCGGTACGTACGGGGCCGGATCACCTTCGACCTCGTGGTCGAAAACACCAGGACACTGTTCGAGGCTGCCAAGAGGGCGGGCGTCGCCAGGATGGTCCATTTCTCGGTGACGAACGCCTCCTCCCGGGTCCGGGCTGCCCTACTTCAGAAGCAAAGCCCAGGTGGGGACATGGTGGTGGGCCTTGGAATTCCTTACGCCATCATCAGGCTGGCGCTGGTCTTCGGGGTGGGTGATCTACTGCTCAACAACATGGCCCGGGCGCTGCGGCGCTTTCCTGTATTCCCTGTCTACGGTAATGGCGACTATACGGTCCAACCTGTTTATGTGGAAGACTTCGCGGCGCAGGCGGTGGAGGCCGGTTCAAGGGGTGAAAACATCATCGCTTTCGCTGCCGGGCCGGACAGGTTCGCCTTCGAGGCTATGCTGCACCTGCTGACCTCCTCGTTGGGCGTCAGAAGGAGGTTCCTGCACACGCCTCCGTCCTTGGGCCTCGCGCTGACCGGACTGGTTGGCCTGCTGATGCGGGACGTTGCGCTCACCCGCGACGAGGTTGACGGCCTGATGGCGGGGCTGCTGACATCCGGGGAACCGCCGACCGGTACGACCAGGCTGAGCGACTGGCTGATAGAGAACGCGGACGGGCTGGGTCGCCGGTACGTGTCCGAGCTGCGGCGCAACTACCGAGGGTAGGGGACCTTTGTGGTAAGACGCGTCGGGGTCGGGTTGCGCAAACATTGAGGTGTTTGCCGCCGCCTATACCGTCCTGTCGTAATCGTGGGGCAGCAGCCCTTGGTGAGCTTCCCAGATCGCCCGGCCATATTTCAAAGGTGGTACTGCCTACCGTCCAATCAGGCCCACCCAACTTGACAAAATCAAGAACTTTCACATTGAGGTTCCGGTTGGCGCTATAGGGTCCGCCCGTCTGTCACATGTTACGGTACTACCCTGCTGTGCGGCCTAGGACGAGACCGCACTACACTCTCCGAGAGTTCAATCCTCGCGGATCTCTGGGTTTGTTCCATTGATGTCCTCGGCGACGGCGACCCAGCCGTGGTCGAAGGTGAAGGTCCGCGCCTTGCCAGCCGGGTCTTGGATACGGACGACTTGGGCGTGTTCAGGGTCCCCGGCGCGTTCCACGACATAAAGCCAGTATAGACTTCCATGCTTCTGTGCCCACTCGAACTGGGTTCGGGAGAGCCCCACAGGATGGTCGAGGAGAGTACCCTTCATCGCCTTGACCTCGACCCACTTGACGGGTTCCCCGTCGGGGCCTAACTCCGTCAGATCAAAGCCGGGGTTGTTCTTAGGAGTACGTCTTAGTTCAGGCTCCTGTCCGATGATCAGCTCGATGGCCTTGTCTTCAAGGTTCATGCGCTCTTGATGGGTCAGGCCATCCGTTTCTGGTTCGTCACCTTCGGCAGGGCTCACGGCTACATAGGAGACGAATTCTCTTCCCGGATGCCGGGACGCAGCTTCCGAGCCGCGAGGATCTGACTCGGTTGAGGTTTCAGTTTCCCCCCTGGCAGTTGTGTCGGATTGGCTTCCATCCCTGACTTCGTGCGGCGGAGACTCCAAGTGAGAGATAGGAACCTCTATCCCCAACTGGTGCGCGGCTTCAGAAACGGGCAGAGGCTCGACTACATTTGCGTCGAGTTGCGGAAACCCCAACTCATCCAAAACCGTAGCTGCCTCAGCGGTTGTGCTCGCTGAGAGTACTTCCTTCAGCCCTGCGGCAAAGAGTCCAGGGTCTTCCTCAGGGCACAGTGCAATAGCTAGTTCACGAGCCAGAGGCGCCAACGGTACTTGTCCATTGGAATGTGTTGACCACAGGGAATGTTCGGTAGAGTGGTAGGCAGCCGAGGCAAGTTCCGGTTGGCTTCTGAGAACCCTACCGAAAGCCTCTAAGCGATACCGAATTTCTAGTGAAGTGGCCGACATACAATGAAGGCTGCTTAACCTACCCAGAGCACCTTGTACCTGATCCGATGCCATTTGACCCGAAAGTACTCGAGCGATTTCTCCACGACGCTGACGCAACCTTTCCATCGTGTCGTGTTCTGCGTCCGGGTTGTCAGTGCGTAGGAGCTCTGTTGCCACAGCAGAGCCTAGTTGTTTGACCCCGGCGGCCAGAAAAGCCCCTCCAGTCCCGAGCTGACGCGGGATAACATGGCTCGCCAAGAACACTTCAAACTTGGCCGCAAGTCCCACTCGGTTCTCAAAGAAGAGCAGTGTAGGGAGATACATCACTCTATTTTCGTTGGGGATGCACTTGGCTTGTCCGAGCGCCCCATGTAACTTTCCGTTGCTGATCGCATCGTCGTTTAAGGCCCTCTCGATCATCCGCCAGCAACTCATAACCACTGCATATGCGTCATTATGCAGCGGTCTGTTGGCTTCGCCGAACTCCGCAGAGATCTCTCTCAAAACATCTAGAGCGTCTTCATGATCCGGCGAATCGGTAACCCCAATCTTCGCAAGTAGTCTGCTTTGGTCTCGGATGTGGCCATCCAGACGCCAGCGATACTGACCAAAGGGATGGCTTCCCCAAAAACATTGCTCTGGGGAGCTATAGGCATCCCCAAGCCAGAGACACTTCGTAGACCTAAGACGCTCAATCGACAGATCATCGACGTTGTCATTCAGGAAGCGATAGACTTCCCGATTGACTGGCACGCTACGTTCCGCGCAGTGGAGCAGATGTCGGACTACCAGACTGGGGGCGGGATTGGTATGAACCCCCAGGAAGTCCAACAAGTCTCGATTGGTGGATGGAGGAACGTTGAGGACCTCCACCTGACTATCGAACAAATATGATTGATACGGGGCGTACAAGGAACCGGGTTGATGCCATTTGCTCGTATCGCCGCGAGCAGGGAGCCATTCCAGGTTCCGCAGGGTTTCAAGTTCAACCATCCCTTCGAGATGCTCGAACCGCCCAACCAAATGTGCAAAGATTCCTTGCATACGCGAAACCGCTGAAGCAGAACAAGGAGCCTCCGCGATTCGACGTATTGTCCTTATGATGTCACCTAGACGAGGGACACTCGCCACACCTATCCAGTCCAATAGCCGACGAACCGAGGCTCCTCGATTTTCTGGGAGAAGAGCTACGTTGGCATCGTCTCCTAGGACGGCAGAGATAACAGCACTAGCAAAGTAACAATCATGGGCGGGGCGATACTTCCCATCCGTGCAACTAACAAGCCGGACTGATGAAAGTCTCTGCCGAACCTCGTCATCATCCATCAGTTCGCCAAGATGATCGGCCAAGAGACCTACGGCAGCGCGCCGAATCCCCGGATCTAACGTTTCATCATCAAGCGCGAGAGAGAGATGTCTGAGCACATATATGCCAAACGTAAGCTCAGTTGCTCGAAGGTCGCGCAAGAACTCCTTCCGTCCGCCAAGGGCAGCCACATCGACAAGAGTAGCAAGTCCGAGTGGGTCCTCGAACGTGCCCGGTAGGTCTAGGCTAGACAGCGGATGCAGGTGGTCCGCGCCCGGGTAGATCGGGAGGGCAGCCAGCCTGTGACGTAGGTCTTCTACATCGACGATCTGCCAGCGCCGGCTGTCGAACCATTCAATCAGCTTTGGAAGAGAAAAACGTCCTTCCTGCCATAGTCGTTGAATGGTAGCTGGATTGGCTTCTTCGAGTGCTTGGACGGCATCCTCTACAGCAAACTCGGGGCAGAGGTTTTCCAGAGGTTCAAAAGCCGACTCTTCTTGGTCAAGAAATGGGATGTCAATCCCTAGGGATGAAAAGAGCCCAACAGTCGAGGCGTCGGCGCGGAATGCACGTTCGCAAGGCCAGAGTGCGTCATCGATGACCGGGGCCAACGAAACCCCACCTAGTCGCTCCTCGTCAGCGCGCTTGGCATTTGGAGTACTGCCCTGCCTCCCAAGCAAGATAGCAATCTCGCTCCACAGCGCAGAACGGCCGGTTTCCAAAGTAAGACAAGGAGGGAGGTCATCGAACCGTACCGGGTTATCCAGTTCATTGGCCTTAAACGTGGAGCACAGGGTTTCTACGTTGAACAATGGAACGCCGATAGAGCGAATAGTGCTCTGATAGGGTCTCAGGTTCTCTGCGACAAGCTCTATCCCCAAACCTTCGAGCACGGAGATGTGGTCTGCTTCCTGTTGTTGCAATAGGATCGTGACCCCACTGTGAGTAGTAGTCCAATTGCCATTGGAGGTAAATACTACGGCTTCCTCCTGGAGAACGACTTCTAAGGCTGTCCAAAATTCTCGCCAGACGCCATCACGGCCGTCTCTGTTGACATTGAGGTAGAGAGTGTTCAGCGTAAAGGCAAGGTCCCAGAAGCGCTCGGCACCCAGCATTGTCGTCAGTTGTGGTACCGCTCTAGCCACTGTCCTGGCGGCTGCCGAAAGTGCCTCTCGATTCCACTGAGACTGGTAGTCCTCACCGAGGATGACGTGCTTCCTGTCATTACTAGGGAAGAAATCGGCGTTGACATGGAACGGCAGCCCGGTACTCTCTTCGGTCGGCAGGCATGCGCACAACATGCCCGCGCTCAACTCGCCTTGGATGGGCACTGCAACCACTACTTCCGCCGAACGCTTATCCTCAATACGGGCTGGATGCCGTGCACGCAGCTCTGCGGCGGCATCTTCGAAGGTTCCACGAAGAAGATGCCATACACGATCATCAGTGGAGTCGCCCTCGCTGATAATGAGCATATTGTCATCCACTACTCTTTCGAACGTGCGCCGTGAACTCCCTTCGTACCTAATTCCTATTTCGCTAAGGTTCTTCAGGAAGAGCATCGCCACTGGAAGAGATCGGTCCAGTTCCTCTAACAGGCGCTCTGCCACATTCTCAGGTACGGGCTCGGCCTTTAGTGCTCGCCTGAGAAGCGTCTCTTCATCACGAGCGAACGGGAAAATGAATCTTGTTCCAGGAAGGTCGGATTTGCTGCATTCGGCGCAGCCCTGGCAAACCTTTATGCGCTCCGCTTCGCTTCGTTCTTCGTGCAGCGTCCAATGACGGCCTGCGGAAATCAACTCGGGCTGGTCTGTCAATTGATAAACGGAGATGAAACCTATACCAAAAGCGCCAGTTGTGCCCTCTTGAAGACGTTTGTCACCTGAACCGATTAAGCGGAAGCGATGGAAGTCACACCTGTGGGCACCATCATTAGTTCTCCGAAGACATTCGGGAGCCTCGATGTCTTCACAACTAGAAAAAACACCATCGTTATCAAGGACGAGAGAATCTTGCCTTATATCAAAGCTCATCCAACTCGCGGGGGCGTCATCCGCGTTTTGAATAAGTTCATGGGCTAGCGTCCCGTAGCCTTGCAGATCTCGCAGCTTCGCTCCAAGATTACCTAGATAGTCTATACTTCGCGAAAGAAATGTTGAGCTAGTCATTAGCCTTGTCCGGCATGGTGATTCTCGCGGCAGTAATGCGTACCGTGTAGTGAAAGACTTCGCTCAAGAAATCCGCCCAAGACTCGCCGTCGTGCGAGAGGTCGTCAAGCAGGAAGGTTTTTACGATCCCCAGTCTGTTCAGCCGCTCGTGCAGGGAACGGCGTTCTTCAACGCTCCCACCATTGGGAGACTCAATCGGCGTCCAGCATTGGATTCCTAGCATACCCTGAACTGCCCCCTATGACTCCCGGAGGGAATTAGGTGTCTCGATTACTGCCGACGGAAACTCGAGAGGGAGCCTCCCTTGTCCACTCTCCTCGATGAATCTACGCAAGGCGTAGCGAACCACAAACGCCAGTGTTGCATCGTTCCGACTCGCTATCTCTTCCAAGGCCGCTCGTTGACCGGGACCGAGGGTAATAGTAAGTCGGGCTTGGCTCGCAGCCGAATTGTCGGAGAACATGCCTTACCTTTCATCCTGATGTGGCATGCATCATTATGATGATTGAAGGTGAGCTAGTCAACGGGCAGAGATTTGTCAGTTCTTCGGCGATATGATGATTGAAGGTGAGCTAGTCAACGGGCAGAGATTTGTCAGTTCTTCGGCGATGCGTTCTCATACACCTACGCTGACACGCGACGGCTGCCCATCAGGACTCTCCTTTGCTACTCTCAGCATATGGCCCTCTCCGAACGACAACTGCTCGACGCCTTCAGCCGGACGCCCTTCGTCGATTCGACGGAACTGGCGCTCATTCTCGGCGAGCCTCACGCGACGGTCCACCGCACCCTTACCGACCTGCTGGCCGAGGGCATCGCCGGGCGAGTAAACCACGGCACCGCCCACCTGCCGTCGAGCCAGCGATACCACCTGACGGCCAACGGCATCGGCGAGGCCGCCGGGGTCCTCGACTTCGACACCCCCTCTGACTTCGTGCGAGCCTACCCGGTGTCCAGGGAGTGGCTCACGCTGCTCATCCGCAGGATGGACGCGGTGGCCAGCGTCTACCGTCTTGCCGCCTCACTCTCTCCCGGCATCGACGGGCTCCGGTCCCGGGTGGAATTCCACCGCAGGGGGCGCTTCGACGCCGCCATCACCTTCCACGACGGCCGCAGCTTCGGCGTGGTGCGCCAGGGCCTCGCCCTGCGTCGCCGGTCGCTCTACGACCGGTTGAGGGCCATAGCGCAGTACAGCCACGGGCGGCGTCCCGGCACCGTCCTGATCCTTGTGCCGAGCGCATGGGAGCTTCGGCGGACGGCGAGGTTCTGCATCAACAACGACCTCCGTGACTGCTACGTTGCCGTGGAGTCCAGGGACGCCCTCGAAAGACGGGACCTGCGCCTCTGGTGCGAACCCACGGGGCTGTTCGGACTCACGTACTACACGCTGGAGACGGTGAGCGCCTACGGCAAGCCAGGCGGAGGGCCTGGCGCCCAGTCGCCGGAGCGCAAGCGGGCGTCCCTGCCACGTCCCGAGCGGATTGCACAGGCTGCGCCGGCCTTCGGCGTCAGCCCCGCTGAGAAGCGGACGCTGGACCTCATCACCGACCACCCGATGATCCCCCGTGAGCACCTGGCCACTTGGCTCGGCGTCTCCGAGGGACGTGTCAGCCAGATGATGCGCAGCCTCGTCGATACCTGGGGCCTGGTCGAACAGAGAGGAAAGCGCGGAGACGTTCGCTACACCCTGTCCGCCGAGGGCATACGCTACGTCACCCACAGGGACCGCGCCCAGCTCCCGACCACGCAGGGCATCTGGAGCACCGCCCTCACCACCGACAAACAGGGCCGGAGACGTCACGTGGGCCACCGCATCGAGACGTGGGCGAGGCAGACGAAGCACGCCGACGGCATCACGTGGTTCCTGTCTCAGCTTCAGGCCGAGGCCAGGGCCGACCCCGACAGCGAGCTGGCGTGGTCCGTCCCCACCGCCAGGTCCGACCGAACCTACAACTGGGGCGATTCCGCCATCGCACCCGACGCCGTGGGGCAGATGACCGCCCAGGGCCTTCAGATACCGTTCTACTTCGAGCACGAGCTCCGCGCCCGCCATCCCAGGGGAGTCATTGCCCGCCTGAAGCCCTACATGAGCTACTACTGGTCAAACGAGCCTAAGGACGACCAGCCACCGTACCCCGTCACCCTGTTCGTCGTGGACACCGAGGAGGTGGAGGCAACCTACGTGCGCACCGCCGCCCGCATGAGCCGTATGTCCCTGCCCATCTTCGTGTCGTGCATACCCGCTCTGTCCACCGCAGGAATACTCGGACGGTCCTGGCGTCCACTGTGGGAGCCGGAGTCCCCGAGACTTCCCTTGTCCGGGCTGAGAGCCTACCAGTGGGACTCGCTCTACAACCGGATGCGTCATCGTCCTGTAGGGAGGGAGAGATAGCGACGATACGTCCCTATCTCCCCTTCATGTTGTCTGGGGGGTACAAAATGGCATCAGCGGGCCGATGTCCGAGGTCCACCGACCCCCAAAACACCCCTGTTTTAGCTACGAAATGGGCTTGACGTGTCGCCTGACCGGTCAGGGACAATTATGGGAAGCTGCGCTAAAATACAGGACGAGTCCGAGTACATTTTGTACCACAAATACAACCGCTGACGTGTCAGCCGATGGGAGGGAGAAACGATGGATGAGCATGTCCGCTGGGTGACGAAGGCGGATGCCGCTGAGGAGCTGTCAAACGCCAGGAACTATGTACCAGTAGATAGAGAGATCGCCAGGAACTATAGACCACTTCGCCAGGTGATTGACCACCCTGTGCGCCGGATTGGCGACCATTGCTGCAGATCGGATGTAAGGAGCAGCAATGGCGTACAGGGAGGTGTCGAGAGTGGAGATAGCAGAAGTGGTGCGGCGCTGGCAGTCCGGCATCAGCCAGCGGCGTATATCAACTGGTACGGGGCTGTCGCGAGCGACAGTGCGCAGGTACATCGAGGCGATCGTGGAGGCGGGACTGGCCCGGGACGGTCCTGCTCCGAGTGAGGAGCAGCTGGCCCGCCTGGCAGGGGTGAGTCTTGCGGGCCCTCGGAAGGTTGAGATACCGACCGAGGAGGTCCTCGCCCCCTGGGCGGACCAGGTCTACGAGTGGCTCACCGCCGACCGGTTGCAGGTGACCCGCATCCATGAGCTGCTTGCGGGCCGGGGCTGCCGGGTCTCGTACACGTCGTTGAGGCGGTTCATCGTGCGGCGGGGCTGGCAGAGGCGAAGTCCGGCGACTGTACGGATGGGGGAGAGCGCACCCGGCGAGGTGGCGGAGATGGACTTCGGTCGTCTGGGTCTGATAGAGGACCCGGAGACCGGTCGCCGCCGTGCGGTCTGGGCGCTGATCATCGTTCTGTCCTACTCGCGGCACAGCTTCGTCTGGCCGACGTTCAGCCAGAAGCTTGTCGATGTGATCGAGGGGTTGGAGGCAGCCTGGGCCTTCTTCGAGGGCGTTCCCAACTACCTGGTGATCGACAACTTCCCCGCGGCAGTGGCGGGTGTCGATCCGCTCCATCCCCGTCTAACGCGCGGCTTCCTGGAGTACTCCCAGCGCCGCGGCTTCATCTTAGACCCTGCTCGGGTGAGACACCCTCGGGACAAGCCGCGCGTGGAACGTGGAGTGCCCTACGTGCGGGAGCGGTTCTTCAAGGGCGGGGAGTTCACTGGCCTCTCGGACATGAGGTCTGAGGCCAGGCGCTGGTGCCTGGAGGTGGCCGGACAGAGGATACACGGCACCACCCGCAGGCAGCCCCTGGTCGTCTTCCGGGATGAGGAGCGCCACGCGCTCGGAGAGTGGGACGCAGAGCCATACGAGATGACCGACTGGCGCACGGCCAAGGTGCATCCCGACCACCACATAGCCTGCCAGTACGCCCTCTACTCGGTGCCC
The DNA here is from genome assembly GCA_965219065.1 of Dehalococcoidia bacterium. Lineage (GTDB taxonomy): Bacteria > Chloroflexota > Dehalococcoidia > Lucifugimonadales > Lucifugimonadaceae. The sequence goes on along the minus strand of OZ244715.1, from coordinate 2,989,699 downwards.
TCTGCGACATGCCCGCCCGGGCAGAAGGTGGAAGTGCGGCTCGGCAGCAAGCTGGTGCGCATCTACCACCGGGGAAGACTGATCAAGGTCCACCCGCGCCAGGACCGCGGCGGCAGATCCACCGACCCCGACGACTACCCGGCAGAGCTGAGCGCCTACACCCTCAGAGCGCCGGAGCAGATCAAGCGCAGCGCGGCGTCACAGGGACCGGCCGTGGCAGCCTATGCCGAGCGTCTCTTCGACGGTCCGCTGCCCTGGGCCAAGCTCAGGCAGGGACACAAGCTCATACGCCTGGGAGAACGCTACTCCCCTGAGCGTCTCGATGCCGCATGCCGGAGGGCTCTCTCCGTAGACCTGATCGACGTGCGCCGTCTCGAGCGCATACTCGTCGAGGCCCTGGAGCAGGAGGCCACGCAGCCGGAGCCTCCACCGATGCCCCCAGGTCGATTTGCCAGGCCGGGCGCCGTCTTCGCTCGTGCCAACGGCCGCACCGCTCAATCAGCACAAGGAGAACGCTCATGACCACCACGACTGAACTGACCCCGCTGCTCAAGCGCCTCAAGCTCGGCGCCGTGCTCAACACCCTGCCGGAGAGGGTCGCTCTCGCACGCAGGGAGCAGCTCGACTACGCATCCTTCCTACAGATCATACTGACCGATGAGATCAACCGCAGAGACCACAGGCGGCTCGAGCTCCGCCTCCAGAGGGCCGGCTTCGAGCAGACCTGCCGCCTCGAAGACTTCGACTGGTCCGCATCCATCACACTCGACCGGCGACTCCTCGACGCCGCCTTCTCCCTCCAGTTCCTGGACCGCAACGAGCACGTCCTGCTCGTCGGACCGGTCGGCGTGGGCAAGAGCTTCATCGCTCAGGCCCTCGGATATGCTGCCGTCAGAGCCGGGCATACCGTCCGCTTCGTACATGCCGACGACTTCTTCAGGGTCATGGCTCAGGCCAGGGTCGACCACTCCACGGACAAAACCTTCCGGTCCTTCCTCGCCCCGGACCTGCTCATCCTCGACGACCTCGGTCTCCACAGGATGACTCAACAGCAGTCCATAGACCTCTACGAGCTGGTCATCGCCAGGCATCGTACCGCCAGCTTCGTCATCACCTCCAACAGGGCGGTCGACGAGTGGCTCGGACTCTTCGACGACTCCATCCTGGGAAACAGCGCCCTCGACCGGCTCGCCAACGCCAGCTACCAGATCGTCATAGAAGGCGCCAGCTACCGCGAACGCTTGTCACCGCACAGGGCCCTGCTCGACCGAAAGGAGGTGGTTGACCCTCAACCCTAACGGTGATAATAGTCCATCTACAGGCTCACAGGGTGGCTCAATGACCCTGGCGACGACTGGCCTATAGACCCTGGCGATTGACAGAGCTGGAGATCTCCCTCTCGACCCTGGACCGAAAGATCAGGAATGGGGAGGTCGAGGTCCGCAGGGAGGGCCGCCGGGTGTTCGTGCGGATGGCGGGGGAGTACATGACCGACGAGGAGCTGCTGCGCCGGGCCGTCGCCAGGGAACATGAACTTGAACAGACCGTGCAGGAGTTGGAGCAGAGAGTATCCGAGTTGAAGCTCAGAGCGTCCGAGCTGGAGCGGGAGCGGGACGAGGCCAGGGAGTCCGCAGCCACCGCCAGACGGCCGTACCACGAGCTTGAGAGGGAGCACCGGAGGGAGGTCGCCGCGCACAAGGTGACGAAGGGCGTGCTCAACGTCGTCCACGTGATCGCCTTGGTGCTGCTCGTGCTGTTGATCGGCAGCGTTCTCCTGTGGTGGTTTGTGCTGAGGTAGAGGAAGCGCTGTCGGCCCGTCACCCCGGTCTCCATCTCCGTCTTCAAGGGACGTAACGCACCCCCACTTCAAGCACCTTTTCGCGGGCCTAATGTCATTGAGCCGCCGCTCCGCCGGGCCTGCCGATGTCATTCCCCCCGTTTGGCGATGTCATTGCCGGCCGGAACACCATGATTCGACAAAGTGTTTCCTGTTTACGTTCTGTAGGGGGACGATTTACCCCTGTTTCAGCTACGAAATCACGACTCTGGCCGCTCCGTCACGGAACTCAAACTCCTGTACACCCCCACAACTGCGTGGCCGCCCTCTGTTTTGGCGGACCGCATAGGGGCGCGCGCATGTGCGGGGTGTTATGAGGGCCTTGCCTCCCCTGCCCGGATCCTCGACCGCTCCCATCTTGGGGGTCGGGCGTCCCCGCCAACCCCCGATTCCAGTCCTCGCGACGCCGCGCAAAAATGCAACTGCCAGCTAGGGCCTTTGCAACCCCGACCCAACCTCACTCGCCTGCATAAATGCAACTTTCAGCTACGGACTTGCAAACCATGTCCGGAACGTACACGCAAGTCCAAGTGTTCACTGTTTCAGTCCTGTAGGGAGGTGATCCGCCCCATTTCAGCTACGAAACGACCCGACTTGCATTTTTGCAACTCACTTCATTTCTCTGTACACCCCGGCGGCATCACCAATGAGGTATTCGCCCCAGGTCTTGTAGGGGCGCTCACGTGAGCGCCCTCATGGGTAGTTATGCCCAGCGTCTCGACCGCTCACACTGGACGGCGGACACCTGGGCCGTCGTGGACGACTCCCTGGCCCGGGAAACCGTCGAAGGCGGAAGGAACGGGATGAGAAGCGCCAACGGAGAGAACCCACCGACCAATCGCCGGGCTACGGCGAAGCGGGGATCGCCGACGTACTCCCCAGAGCAGCGGGAGACGGTGCGGCGCGGGCTTCGCATCCTGGCCCGGATGATCGCCCGCGCCCACCTTCGGCGTCAGGCGTCCCGGTCCGGGACTGCGCCAAGGCCGACAGCAGAAGGCGAGGACGGGGACTGAGTGGCACATGCAACCGGTGTCGCGCCTTCCACTCCTCGCTCCCGTCACGTCCGCAAACCCCAACGGCGGTTTGTCTACTTTCGTACCTGCGACTGTCCACTCCCGGCCAACCCGCTGACCGGCGTTTTGTCCACTTTCCTAGCTGCGACTGTCCAGTAGAGGTGGAAGGAGCACCGGAAATGGATTGCTTGCTCCGATGTGGCAGGATGGCATGTTCACCCCGATTTCAGCTACGGAATCCCCAACCTGCAACTTGCCGCCCGGGGAGGTCTCCTGTACACGGGTAAGTCCACCAGAGCGTGCGGCCTTGTTCAGAAAATTACGCCTGCACAAAAGGTCACTTGGGCGGTTTCGCCCGAGCGAGGCGGTCCTTGGCGACTTCGCCTTCCAGATTGAGATCCGCTAAGGATGCGTCGGCGGCTTCGGCCAGCCGCCTCGTTTCCTGCTCGCGGGCGTGGATATCGCGGTACAGGTCGCCGATCTCTTTCTGCCGGTGGTAAGGGTAGAGCGGAACTTGCTGATTCTGTAGCATGCCCCAATCGACCCGATGTCGTCCGACGCCGGAGGCGCCAGACAGCCATTCCGCGACCACTCCGGCCGTCCTCAGTACGGACCAGATGTAGTAGGCGTCCACCTCGACTCCCGGTCGCGGACGGAGAACCGTAAATTCGTTGGAGACAAGCAGGTGGCTGAGATCGTCTGGCATCACGCAGATCGCTCGGTACACGGCGCTGATGTTGCTAACAACAATATCGCCAACTTGTGCTCGACCAATCTTCGAGTAACTGATCTCGCGACCGAGGCGCGTTTCGCCTGGCTCGGCTCGGCCTTCATAGGTGATTCTAAGGAACTCGTAGTGCGTATCAAGGTCAACCGCGACGGAATCTTCAATTGGCTCGACAAGGGTTGACAGCGGGACCGCTTCCACACCAAGCGCGGCCCAGTGTGGCGAAAGTTCCTTCACTGACCATGGGCGGATGTACTTGGCATCCAAGCGGTCACTGAGTGCCTCAGGGCTCACGAGCCAGTCTCCATCTTCACCCTTCCGATACTTCTCGAAGATTCCTAGAATCTCCTCCATCTCATCGACGGCCGACTGTCGAGCGAGTTCCGCCACACTCGGTGGCGTGCGCGGCACAACATCATCCCGTCCAACGTAGAGACTCTCGTACGCGAAAATGCTGGGTTGATACTCGTCCCTACAAGTTCGTTTGGTCAGATACAGGATCGAGGTTTTAGCTCGTGCACCGGATCGCTGGAACGCATCGCCGTGGATACTGATGACAGCGCGGATGATGAAACGCTCTCGGATAAATGCCCGGACAAACGCGTAGGTGCTCCCGCTGAGCACGCTGTCGTCAATGACGGTGAGAAGTCGGCCACCCGGTCGTAGCAGCCGCCAGTATTGCTCAATGAACATCACAGAAGACCTGAGTGACTTGCGGCGGCGGCCGGCGTACGTCGTCAGTTCGTAGCTTTCAAGGATTTCGTTCTCATCGGGGTCGTCGGCGGAATAGCCCATCGAAAATGGTGGGTTCGACAGAACCACGTCGAAGCGCTCCCCCGCGTCGAGCAGGCTCCGAAGCTCCTCGACTTCGCGTGCAACCTCCATCGGATCGGCACCGGAGGGCTGAGGGATGTGGCGTAGCCCGTCCGTCAGGTAGATCCGGCTACCTCCGTCGCCGTGAAGGTACATGTTGATACGGGCGATTCGGGTGATTGGCGGCTCACGCCCAGCGTCGATTCCGAAGATCGCCTCGTTTGCAATCTCTTCAAGAAGTTGCTGACGCTCAGTCTTTGTGAGTGAGGTATTGCTGTAGACTTGCGCGCGCATGTCAGTCAGCGCCTCTATGAGGAATCCCCCCGTACCACAACAGGCGTCGAGGACTCGTTCGACTCTGCCGAGTTGCGCGACCGGACGTGCCAATCTAGTCATGAGTTTCACGACGCTGCGCGGCGTAAAGTATTGGCCGAGCGCCTGACCTCGCATCGTTGCGGTCAGGAAGGCCTCGAACATACGCCCGTTCAAATCCTCGTCGATGCCAAAGAGGTAGTAACCCTCTAGGAGAGCGACGACCCGTTTCACCGTCCCAGGCGCGAGGTCAAGGCGTTCATTGGGCTGAAAAATGCGCTTCCGCTTGCGGTCCGCGATCTCCCTCTCGAGCGACTCCACCAGTTGCCGGAAGAGGATGGAGGCGACTGGATTCGGGTCGTTTGCCTCCTGTTCTGTCACCCAACGGAGCGAGAATCGAACTGAATCTCGGCGAATCGGTTCGCCTTGGCTGATAAGAGCGAGGAGTTGCGGATCGTCGCGCAGACGGCGATCCTCCCAGAGTTTAACGAAGAGCAGCTTCGCGAACTCCAAGAAGGCCGCCTGCGGGCTCAACTTCTCCGCCTTCCAGATGATTCGATGGCATTTCAAGAAGGCGCGCTTGATCTCGTCGATGGTCGGACGTAGCAAAGCACGGCCTGGGGCCGCGAGTACCGGTTGCTCCCACCCCTGACGAACGGTCGATGCCCCGAGCAGTTGGTGGAGAGCCCGATAGCGGGTGTTGCCATCAGTGAAGTCAGTGAAGCGAAGCGAAAGCACCGCGTCCCCTCTATCCCATCGGTAGACACGAGTCAGTAGTCCATTCGTGAGCATGTAGAAGCGAACAGGATTGTCGTCGAAGCGACGGTTGATGCCCATCGCGTAGCCCGCGCCTTGATAGGTAAAATCCTCAATGTTCTCGCTGGTCGACTTCGCATCAATGATCCATCGCGGACGGTCGCCACCGTTGATGAGGTAGTCGGGCTTGTAGGCTTCGCGCCGGGTTCGACCGCCTCGGCTTACCGAGACTTCGTCGACGGACTGCTTGGTTCTGATCTCATGATCCTCGTAGCCGAGGTCGGCGAGCATCCTCAGAACGAAGAATGATTCGACACTCGCCTCGTTTGAGAGGTCAGTCGATCGGCAATACTTGTTCGCGAGGTCGGATCGCGAGGGATTAGCTTGAGTCATTGGGTCACACCTTCTTCGGCTTGTCCCAATTCGCACTCTTGCACTTCGGACACACGCGAGGCGTCTGGCCCTTGATGCGAGGTAGCCACTCATGCCCACACCTGCATCGGCATCCGTTCAATTTGACTATGCCGAGTTTCATACCACTCGCACCATAAGTAATACCTTTTACTAGTACCCAATCGTATAGACCATTAGGTTGACCGTCAACCCCCCATAGACTATGCCAGCAGTAGATTCAAAGAGGTCTACTATCCTTCGGTCCCAACTCCCATCACGTCTACAGACCCCACCGACACTTTGTCCACTTCCGTAGCTGCCGCTGTCCTGTAGGAGTGGAAGGAACCCCGGAGTCAAATTGCTCGCTCCGATTTAGCAGGCTGTCCCTTACACCCCCGATTTCAGCTACGGAACCGCCCGAGCTGCAACTTGCCGCCCCAAGCGATCCCCTGTACACGGGTATGACGCCGCCGACGCTCCCTCGAATCTCGCGCCCTGTGAGGAGTGTCTGTCCGCGTACCCTGGGTCAGCACCGGAGACGCTTGACAGGGGTGTCGGAAATGGCGCAATATCTTGGTAAGACTCGATAACAAGGGGTTTGAACATGCCGCGAACGACCAAGACCATTACTTTCTCGCTGCCGCCGGAGATGGCCGACCGGGTGGACGAGGTGATGAAGCAACAGGGACGGTCCCGGAGCGAATTCCTTCGGGAGGCTGTGCTCCGCTACATCGAGGAGTGCGAGTGGAGACAACTGCTCCAGTACGGAGAGGCGAAGGCCAGGGAGAAGGGCATCGGTCCCGATGACGTGTCCCGGCTGGTGGAAGAGTACCGGGCTGAGGTTGGCTCGGTCCGTGCATGAGAGTCGTCCTCGACACCAACGTCATAGTCTCCGGCCTGAACTTCCCAGGCAATGAGCGCCTGGTGCTCGAACTGGCTCTCAGGGGACGGTTCGAGCTTTATGTGTCCACCTTCATCCTGGAGGAAGCTGCCGGGGTGCTGGGGCGTAAGTTCGATTGGGACGCGGAACGCTCGTCCCAGGCTCTCAGCGCGCTTGGGAATGCCGCGACGGTCATCTACCCCCGTAGACTCCCGGAGGTGATCGAGGGGGGCCACGCCGACAACCGCATCCTGGAGTGTGCCGTGGAGGCTTCCGCCGATTACCTGGTCACCGGTGACCGGCGGCACCTGTTGCCGCTTGGGACACACGAGGGAGTGAGAATCCTCAACGCTCCCAGGTTCCTGTCGGCGCTGGAGGGGTGAATTGGCAGTGATGCCGATTGACAATGTTCAACCGGAAGCATCATAATACTGAGTAAGACTCAGTGTGTTCCAGAAAGAGGAGGGACAGCATGAAGAAGAAGCACCTACAGCCCCTAACGCCGGCGGCGCTCTACGCCAGGGTGTCCAGCGACCGGCAGGACGTGGACCTGTCCGTTTCCGCCCAGCTGCGGGCGCTCAAGGAGTACGCCAGGGCCAACGGCTACTCCGTGGCCCGCGAGTACGTGGACGAGGCCGAGAGCGGCCGCGTCGCCAACCGGCCCCAGTTCAGGGAGATGATCGAGGAGGGCGGCAAGCCCAAGGCCCCCTTCGACGTGATTCTCGTATGGAAATTTAGCCGCTTCACCCGCAAGCGCGAGCACGCCGTAGCCTTCAAATCCCAGCTGCGGCGCAAAGGCATCCGCGTGGTGTCCATCACCGAGCAGGCCGAGGACAACGCCACCGGCAGGCTGCTTGAGGGAATCATCGAGAGCGTGGACGAATATTACAGCGAAAATTTGGCGCAGGAGGTCGTCCGGGGGATGAGGGAGGCCGCGTCCAGAGGCTTCTTCCTCGGCTCGAACGCCCCCTTCGGCTACAGGAAGATCAAGGTCAGCGACGGGGCGAAGGAGCGCCCCACGCTTGAGGTTGACCCTGCCACAGCCCCCGTGGTGCGGGAGCTATTCGAGAAGTCCCTGCGGGGCAGCGGCCTCAAGGAGCTATGCAAGGAGCTGAACGACCGGGGCATCACCAACCGGGGCAAGCGCTGGTACAAGGGAACGCTCCACTACGTGCTGAGAAACGAGGCGTACACCGGCACCGCCGTCTGGGGTAAGGCCAGCAAGGGCCAGGAAGCCGCCGACCCTGTGCGTGTTGAGCGAGCGTGGCCCGCCCTGGTGTCGAGGGAGTTGTTCGAGGATGTGCAGCAGGCGATGAGTGAGCGCGCCCCGAAGGTGCAGAGGCCCGGTAGAGTGGGGAGCAAGTTCCTGCTGAGCGGGCTGCTCAAGTGCGGGGTGTGCGGCAGGCCCTACTCGGCCCAGGGAGCCAAGAGCGGCCAGTTCGCCTACTACATCTGCGGCACCCTGTTCAGGGAGGGAGCGGGGACGTGCAGCGCCCGCTACCTGAACGCCCCGAGGCTGGAGACGTTCGTGGTGGAGAAGATCAGGGAGCGGATACTGAACGAGGAGACCATCGTGGCCCTCGTGACGCTGGTGGCCGAGGAGATCGACGCGATGGCCGGAGAGCTGTCGGGCAGGCTGGAGGTCGTCGAAGCCGAGCTAACCGACGTGAGGAAGCGTCTTGAGAAGCTCTACGAGGCCATTGAGACGAGCGAGTTGACCCTGGAGGTCCTGTCGCCCCGCATCATGTCTCTGAGGCACCGCGAGGAGCAGTTGGAGGCTGCGAGAGAGGACGCCGAGACCCAGCTTGAGCAGCGCAGAGTGGAACTGCCCAACACCGAGGAGATAGCGCGGTACGTTGCGGACTTCCGGGACTTCCTGAAGGACGGGACGATCCCCGAGCGGAAGGCGCTCATCCGCAACTTCGTGGAGGGCATCGAGGTGGAGGGAGAGGAGGCGACGCTGACGTACACGGTCCCCATGCCGAGCGACGGGGCGATGTCGGAATCGGCGTCGGTTCTTGATTTCGTCAAGTCCAGCCCACCTAACGAGACTCGAACCGGCATTCTGGGTGTCAAGTGACTTGCCTGATGTAACAACAGATGGGTTCCTCGGACCATTCGTGACAGGCGCCTGCATATCTGACATCGGTTTGGACCAGATCCCTGACCACAAAAATCTCATCTGGCCGTTCAATTTGACTTGCAAGTGCGGCCTGACGGAAGACCAGTGGCAACTCGGCTCGGGTGCTCAGCGCCGAGACGCGTCACGCCTTTGCCGCCGCCCTGTCGAAACGGTCCCAGACGATGTCACCGTAGACCGGATACCGCGAGGCAATCTCCGTTCCAACCTTCGCCGCTTTGTCCAGCGCATTCCGCGGAAACACGGTTCTACCACCTGCCAAAAAGAAAGAACCGGCTTGACCATATGGGAACACACCGGAAGGGTGAGCGACGACTCAGCCGCAATTGGGCTCGCCCAGAACTCAGGCCGGACGTGAAAACGTTGCTGGCCGTGCCTGCTACGAGGCAATGACCGCACCATTGAACACGCAGGCCTACAATGCGACCACTAGTTCGAAGGCGGTACTGCCTACAGTCCCGTACGGGGTACCAGACCCTAAGCAGATTCGGCTGGGGCCACGCCGTCCACCTCCTGCGCTACCATTTTTGCATCGGCTTGGCGGCACGGACTTGCCAGGTTCCTCAACCGGCGCCAAAACAGGAGAAGCCACCAGGTACCCGAGCTTGCCGCAGCCCAGGGTGACTTCCTGGCAGAGTTGGGCGCGTCCCTGCGTTTAGGGTAGCCATCAGACCACCAAACTGGACAAAATCAATAACCTTCGTGTTTAGGTTCAGCTTGGGGCTTGATTAACTATGCCCAGCATGCTTGTCCCACTGCTCGACTTGTCGTGAATTAACGTCGACGATGCGGTCAGGGGGGCTGAAGAAGCAACGCCAGCGAGCACGCCTACATCCGCACATAACCCTGCGGTCGACGAGACGCTCATGTCCGTGCGGAGCGTTCTCTCTGGTGTGACGTATCACCAAAGCATGGGTTCGCTTGAACATCAAGGGAGTCAACGGGGCAGGCGTTCTAACCATTGCTTGAACGGGTCAACTTCGACCGTGGCGAGTATGGCATTGAGCAAGTCACGGAACACGGCGGCTGACAGTCTGTAGGACTGTTCGTTGTCGCGGGAATCTTTGTAGGTGAATCGTTCCGCTAGCAGTTCCCGAAACTTGGCTTCGATTCTGTCTGAAAACGGTTGCCAGTCGCTTTCAATCCAGTACGGATTGACTTCTAGGGTGTATTCGTCCCTATGCGCCCGCACGTTGTATCGGATGCCGACTCCGAGCAGGTCGAAAGCACGTTTCAAGCCGTGGTCGGTTTTGCCTTCACGAATCGTAAAACCTTCAACAATCCGGCCGATGGGCTGACCGTTCAATGCTGCCTCTGTACCGGCTACACGACGGATTTGCGCCAAGTCTGCGTCGGCTTGCACCCGTATCTCTGCGGGAATTTCAGGGTCTAGCGATTCGGGCCGTTCAAGTTGGCCGTGCGCAGCGCAAGTGACTTCGACCGCTTCAAATGGGCCGTTTTTGTCAATGCAAGGGGCGCAAGGGCAGGCAGCATTATGCGATACGCATTGATCGCAGCCGCCTTCCCAACATTCCAACGGGTGACCATCACCGGGACAGACAAGACCGGGTAATCGTCTATCGCGGTTGATGCGAGCGTGACCGCCGTTTGGCAGGCAGAGGCTTTCAGGTGGCACAATAGGTTCTTGGGGCTGCTTAGTCATCGCTAGGCTCCTATGTTCCCGTTCTGCCATTCCGGTCTACATAAGTCTAGGTATAGGTCTACAAGATGCGCAATGTTACACAAGTAACAAAGACGAAAGTGTAGACCACATTTTAGTTCAAACGTGCCAAGGTCTACACAGGTTTACGTGTTCCTACTTATAGGGATATTTCCCTATTTTATAACACCTTACCGGTACACACATGCATATACCTATATAGGGAAATTGCGTAGACACTTGTAGACCGTAGCCGCAGCAGGTAACGTCGGCCGGGCCGCAAGTGGTGGCCAGACACACCCACAAGTCAAGGCCAATACACTGAGCGAATAACGAAGGGGCAGGCGTGGGCCATGAAGAACTATGTCGTTCGACATCACATGAAAAACAACCGCACTTGGAGCGTCGTCGATTATTTCGAGACCGCAGCAGATGCGCTGGCCGAATTTGAAGAACTGCGTCGAGCCCATCCCGGCGAGCGTGTCTGGGTGGTCGAACTGGACAGCGACCAAGTGATTGCCGACAGCCGACGAAGATAGCGAGGCCGTATGGCACCGCCGGGTGGCCGGTGGGGACCCCTGCCCGGAAACGGCCGCGGGGTCATGTACTGCGCAGAGGCGAATCACGAACTAAATGAAAGGGTCATGAGATGGTGCGTCCGCGAATGGACTACACGAAACGCGGCCTGTGCGTTATCTACGCAATGGAAGAACAGCCGGAGTACTTTCTATTCGATGCTGACCAGAAAGGAATCACAACTCCTCGACATCTGCGAACGGCTGGCGCCCCAGATTACTGCCGCTCTCGAAGAAGCGTCCGCGGACATGATGGAAACATTCGCAATATTGGTGGGGCTGAATGACGAGCAGGCGCAAACTCTGAGGGCACACTATAGGGATTGCGCCAGGACTAGTGCCGAGTTGACAAGGGCGTCACGAACTCTGGAGGGTGAGCTCGGATACTTGCTTTACGCCTTTGCCGAGTTCAGCTCGTTGGAGGAGATTCTCGAAGACCAGCAGTTCCAGCAGATCACGTTCCACTGGAGTTTCGCCCGGATCAGGAAAGAAGACTAAGAGCAGGTAGGACGGACGATTCTGCCGGCAGTCAACGAGACAGCCAACAGGATGGTTCAGGCTTGGGAGAGCGAAGCGGATGAACTCACGATGCCATTCTTAGAGAGCAAACCGAATCTCTATCAGATCATCACCCGCCTAGCACGAGCGCTAACGATGAAACAATCTCTGGAACATTTGAGATTCGAGTTCTTCGGTAGGAACAGCTCCGGCGAACAGGAGCCACACCCGCACATGCACTGCGCGGCCGGCATACGCGAAACTGGTCGAGTGCAGCCTTTCCTTAGCGAGTTCGAGGAGGGCTTGGGGTATAGATCAAGCCACCCTTACTATGCAAGCGCTTGCACTCCGCATGTCGCCAGCGTCAGCGTCGAGTAAGCGGAACGATGAGATCGCTCGAAGGAGTCGGCAGACCCCTATACGGACTGCAAGAATTCCCGCCACCTGCTCCAATTGTTATCAGGCATGTACGGCATTGTGGGCGCGCCCGTCGGCGTGTACGCCCTCACCCCGCTCAACCCGCACGCTCTCCGCATCGGGATCGCCGTACTCGTCCTGGCGCTTACGGTTCTCGTGATCGCGAATAGAAAGTGGCGTGTTCCGAAGCCGCAGGTCAGCGGGCCTGTCACCGGTTTCTGCGCCTCAGCATCGGTGACGGGCCTTGCGATCGGAGGGCCACTCCTCGTGCTCTTCCTGTTGGGAAGGGGCATGGACCGACAGGGCGTGCGGGCCTCGATGGCGTTCCTCTTCACCGTCATGTACTGCACCGCCGTGGCAGGCTATGCAATCCAGGGCCTGATAACCGCTGATCGCCTGCTGCTGACGGCCGCAACTATCCCCGCGGCGGCCATCGGATACTGGCTATCGGTGCGTCTCACAGGAAAGATGAACGCAAGAGTGTTTCGTCAAGCGGTGGTCACCGTCATCGCAGCAACGATCAATTCTGGTCCTGGCGCGGGAAGTCCTCGCACTTTAGTCGGCTCCAAAGAAGGTCGATTCCCTGCTCCAATAGCGGCGGTTTTCTAAGGAGAGCGGCGCCGTGCTATCGTTCGGCGTGGGAGACACACTTACGGACAAGCTGGAGTTCGTCGAAACTCACGTCCACTTCTACGACATGCAGCACCCGGAACCGGTGTACCGCGGCTGGCATCCCGATGTTCCGCATCCGGTCATGGCGTGACAACTGCAGAAGCTCGCCGAGAGGAAATACATCGCCGAGACCCGTAACGCCAACGTCACCAAGGCGGTACACGTGCAGGCCGCCTTTGGCAGCCCCGATCCGGTCACGAAGACCGAGTGGTTGCAGGAGGCGGCAGACCGGACGGGGTTCCCGCACGGAATAGTCGCGCACGCCGACCTGCGATATCCCGGAGTTGAGAGGGTCCTCGAGCGTCACTCCGAGTCCCCCAACATTCGGGGCATAAGAGACTTCTCCTACGGCGACTCCCTGGTCGAGCCGGACTACCACCGCGGCTTCGCCCCTCTGGAGGAGTTCAACCTGGTGTCCAGTATGCCGGTCGAATGGCAGGACATGGAGAAGCTCCGGGCCCTGGCAAATAAGTTTCCGAACATCCTCATCGTTGTCGATCACACTGGCTTTCCCACAGAGCGCGAGGACAAGTACTTCGAGAATTGGAAGAGCGGCGTAGCTGTTGCGGCCACCTGCGACAACATCCGCTGGAAGATCTCCGGCCTCGGCATGGGCGACAACAACTGGACGGTAGACAGCATCAGGCTGTACGTACTTACATCCATCCAAACCATTGGCGTTGACCGCTGCTTCCTCGCCACCAACTGGCCGGTGGACTGGCTATGGAGCACCTACGACGAACTCATCGACGCCTACACGGAAATCATCTCGGGCTTCAGCAAGGACGAGCAGACCGCGCTATTCTCCAAGACCGCCGAGAGGCTGTACCGCATCTGACGGCAGCAGCCCGCGCACGTCGCCCAGTTCTTCGACAAGGGCGAGCGTGGGCACATGGAAACGGCGAAGTAAATCGTCGGGAGTCATGACAACGCTGCTCCCTGGGCTTGCCATACACAGCTGAATGATTCACCTGGCCTCCATTTAAGACACGAAACTGTCACAGCCACTAGGGAATAGGACAGCCTAATAATCCCGTAGCGCGCCGTCGCTGGTGATTATCGGTGGCCGGACGTGTGGCTGAGGCGGATAGTGCTTGAACGCCTCCTCGTTCAGCTCTATGCCAATCCCTGGCGCGTCAGGCACGATCAGATGTCCGGCCTCGAGCTTCAACGGCGAGTTGACCAGATCGCCCTTGGGTGGCACGAACTCGGTGCCTGTGTACTCCTGGATCGCCACGTTGTGGATCGCAGCGTCGAGTTGGACGCACGAAGCCGTCATCACCGGCGAACACGGATTGTGCGGGACCATACCGACGTAGCTTGCTTCCGCCAGCGCCGCTATCTTCTTGAGATTCGTGATGCCCCCCGCAACGCTAATGTCCGGCCGTATGTATGCGGACCCGTTCTTGTTCAACAGGTCACGGAACTGGTAGATCGTGTATAGCCGCTCGCCGGAGGCAACGGGCACGGGAATATTGTTGGCAACATACGCCATGGCATCGATGTTGTCGGGCTCTATGGGGTCCTCGAAGAAGAACAGCCCGTACGGCTCGAGCGCCCTTCCAGCGCCAATCGCCTCGGGCGGCGTCAGCCGGTTCACAACGTCGATCATCAGGTCGAGTTCCGGCCCGACCGCTTCGCGAACGGCTTCAGTGTACGCCACCATCCTCCTTATCACGCCCTGGAAGCTGTTCGGGAGTCCCGACTCAAACGGATCGAGCGGATAGAACCGGAGCGCCGTATACCCCTCTTCCACCAGCCGCAGCGCATTGTCTGCCATCTCCTCCGGGGAATCCCCCACCAGGTGGACATAGACGCGGACGCGCTCACGTGTCGGGCCTCCCAGCAACCGGTATACGGGGAGACCAGCCGCCTTGCCGGCGATGTCCCATAGCGCTACATCGATCGCGCCGATTGCGGCCATCGCGTCGGCGCCTCCCCTGAACAGACAACGCCGGAACATGTGTTGCCAATGGCGTTCGATCTCGGAAGGGTCCTTGCCTGTCAGGTACTCAGCGCAGTATTCAACCGCGGCGCGCACATTTACCGGATTACCGCTGCCGCCGCTGCCGCCGTGCAGGTCGCCGATGCCAATAAGCCCCTCGTCGGTCGTTATCTTGACCCACTGGTATATCGAGGCCCTGAGGACTTCTACCTTGGTGACCTTCACTGATTTCTCCTTACGTATCCGCGTTAGGGTTCGCCCTGCCGGTCTCTATCGACAATAGGAACCCGGCCGATTGCGCCGCGCGTCTCGTGTGCACAGAGACGCCGATTCGCCGATGGGGCCATTGCCTTCGCCGTCGGTCAAGGCTGGCTCACCGTGTATTCACGCCAGGCAAGTCCAGGTCCGCTGTTCGGTGGCAACTCGCAAGCCGATTCGGGGCGATCCCCTCCAACTGGGGGGTCTGGTCCCTGCACATGTCGACCGCGTACGGGCAACGGGGGTGGAAGTAACATCCGCTCGGCGGGTCTGCGGGGTTCGCGACTTCTCCCTGCACTGCCAGTCGCCCGCCGCGCTGTCGGGGGTCGGGTTTCGGCAGAGACGATATCAAGGCCGCCGTGTAGGGATGTTTGGGGTTCTCGAACAACTCCTGGGCCGGCCCATACTCCGCCACTCGGCCGACGTACATCACGACAACGTTGTCGCTGATCTGTTTGACCACGTTGAGATCGTGCGAGACGAAAAGGTACGTGAGGCCGAGTTCATCCTGCAGGTCCATCATCAGGTTCAAGACCTGGGCCTGGACCGAAACGTCGAGCGCTGAGACCGGTTCATCCGCAACGATCAGGCGGGGACTCAACGCCAGGGCCCGGGCGATACCGATACGTTGGCGCTGCCCACCGCTCAACGCATGCGGGTACCTCTGCATGTACTCGGGACGCATTTCGACCAGCCGCAGCAGTTCAGCTACCCGGTCCTGTCTCTCGCTGTGATTGCCGATCTTGTTCACGAGCAGCGGCTCGCTCACGATCTCGAAGATGGGCATGCGCGGGTTCAGGGACGAAAACGGGTCCTGGAAGATCATCTGTATGTCTCGGCGGTGTGGTCGCATTTCGGACGAAGAGAGCTTTGCCAGATCAACGGATTGGCCGTCTCGCATGTGGAAAATGATCTCGCCGCCCGTGGGATCCATCGCGCGCAGGATGCAACGTGCGGTCGTCGTTTTGCCGCATCCGCTTTCACCCACCAGGCTCAGCGTCTGGCCTTCCTCTATAGAAAAAGTGACGTCATCGACAGCCCGCACTTCGCCCGCTTTCCGCCGCAACAAGCCTTTTTCGATCGGGAAGTACTTCTTGAGGTTCTTGACCTCCAACAGCAGGTTGCCGGTTAGTTCACGGCCTCCGGCGCCTGGTTTCGCTTCCGACGGAATTTCGTTTTGAATAACCATCTACGCCCCCGGGTACAGGAAGCAACTCGCGTGCTGGTCCGTGTCGACAACGGATAGCCGGGGCGCACGTAGGTCACAGGCGCCCGGCATGAAGGCTGGGCACCGCGGATGGAATGTGCAGCCCTCCGGCCGGATCTGCGGGTGTGGGATCGATCCCCGGATCGAAGACAGGCGCTCGCGCGACCGCGAAAGGATGGAAGGCATCGAGCCGAGCAGGGCCCTGGTGTAAGGGTGTTTAGGCGACTCGAATATCTTCTCCACCGGCGCCCTCTCGACGACCCGGCCGAGATACATGACCGCCACGTCATCTGCTATCTCTGCGATCACTCCGAGGTCGTGCGTGATGAACAGTATCGCCATCCCGTGGTCCGCCTGTAGCTCCTGAAGCAGGCCGAGGATCTCCGATTCGGTCGTTACGTCGAGCGCGGTCGTCGGTTCGTCGGCGATCAGCATCTCGGGCTCAGTACACAAGGCCATGGCGATTAGCGCCCGTTGAGACTGGCCGCCGCTTAGCTGGTGTGGATAGTCCGACATTCTCTGCGCTGGGTTCGGGATGCCGACGCGATGGAGCCACTCGACCGCCCGCTCGTGCGCTTCCATCTTCCCGAGGTCTGTGTGCAACCTGATCGCCTCGACGATTTGGCTGCCAATGGTGTGCACCTGGCTGAAAGAGGTCATCGGCTCCTGAAAGATCATCGATATCACGCCGCCCCGGAGAGAACGCACCTGCCGGTCATTGGGCTTGAGGGAAGCGATGTCCATTTCCAGTCCCCGGTCGGGCGACCGCAGGAGCATCTGGCCACCCTCGATGCGGCCCGGCCTGTCGATAATCTGCAGGATAGACCTCGCGGTAACGCTTTTTCCGCAACCGCTCTCTCCAACCAGACCCAGCGTGCGGCCGTGACGAACGTCGAAGCTGGCGCCGTCTACTGCCTTGATCACGCCTTCATCGGTGAAGAAGTAGGTCATCAAATCCCGCACTGCGAGGAGGGGTTGCCGCGCTTCGCCGCGATCGCGATCCGCAGCATCCTCCGCGGCGGTTGTTTCGTTTACGTGCGTAAGTTCTAACATTTTCACGTTCTCACGCTGCATAGGGGTCTGCCGCATCGCGAAGCCCGTCGCCCATGAAGTTGAACGCCAGGATAACGACGATCACCGGCAGGGCTGGAATCAATAGCCATGGAGTAATGGCAATGGCCTGTATGTTCTGGGCGGCATGGAGCAAGGTCCCCCAGCTTATTGCGGGGGTGCGAAGCCCCAGTCCAAGGAAACTCAGCGCCGTCTCGCTGATAATCATGAACGGCAACGCCAACGTGCCAGCGGCGATGAGATGGCTGTAAAACGACGGCAGCATGTGCCGGAATATTATCCTGCGCTGCGTGGCGCCGGAGAGCATAGCTGCCATCACAAAATCTTCCTCCCGCATTGCCAGGAACCGGCCGCGCACTACGCGCGCAAGGTCTGTCCACGCGAATAGCGAAATGATGATGGTGATAGCGAAGTAGATCCTCAAAACCGACCAGTCTATGGGCAGCGCGGCTGCGAGACCCATCCACAGAGGAATGGTGGGTATGGCGCGAATGATCTCCGAAATACGCTGGATAATGTTGTCGACCAGACCTCCATAGAACCCGGATATGGCGCCCAACACGATTCCTAGGGCGAGGCTCATGGCGACCCCGACCAGGCCGATGGTAAGCGAGACCCGTGTCCCGAAGACAACCCGGCCGAACATGTCGCGGCCTTGTTCATCCGTGCCGAAAACGAATACACGCTCCTCGCTTCGATGGTTTGAATCGCTCATACCGATCAGGTGTCGATCTGTAGGTATGATGCCGAGAAACTTGTACTCATACCCACGCGCGAACAGCCGCAAGTGGTATTTCTCCGAGCAATCCCTTTCGTACACCTTGACGTAGGTCAGGGGATCACGAGCTCCGGAAACGGCGCAGACGTGGGGACTCGGCTTCCAGCCGTCGAACAGACGAACCGGCTGGGGCGGTATCAAGCCCCGGAACGCCTCGATGTCCGATGGGTGGCTGTAGGCAATGAAGTCGGCGCCGATCACCGTCGAGTAGAACAGTCCGACGATCACAGTCGCGAACAACGCGACCCTGTGTTTCTTGAACCGCCACCAAATGAGTTGGCGCTGCGAAGCAACACTAAATTGCTCTTCGTCCAGCGCCACGTTGACACCGGTCTGGGGCCGATCAGTAAGTGATGCCAACTGCTACTGTGCCTCGAATCGAACGCGCGGGTCCGCCCAAACGAGAAGAATGTCTGAAAGTAACGTCCC
Source organism: Dehalococcoidia bacterium (assembly GCA_965219065.1). Taxonomy (GTDB): domain Bacteria; phylum Chloroflexota; class Dehalococcoidia; order Lucifugimonadales; family Lucifugimonadaceae. Next base: position 2,971,318 of record OZ244715.1, on the reverse strand, counting down.
GATGATCGTCATCGCCCCGACGAGCAAGATGATAGAGCCCGCCAGGAACATGTCCTGCGCAAGTAGAGACTGCAGTAGCACCGGCCCCATCGTAGGCAGGGCCAGCACTACCGAGACGATGATGCTTCCCGAGATCAGGAACGGGAGAATGTAGGCGGTCAGGCTGATCACCGGATTCATGGCAATTCGCACCGGGTACTTGAGAATCAGCTTCCACTCGGTAACGCCTTTGGCTCGCGCCGCGACGACGTACGGCTTGCGTAACTCGTCCAGGAGATTTGCCCGGACAATGCGAATCGTCGCCGCTGTTCCTGACGTGCCCAACACGATCATCGGAATGATCATGTGCAGGCCCAGATCGGCGATCCTGGCGAGAGTCCAGGGCGCGTTCACGTATTCCGGGGAGAACAGCCCGCCCACACTGAAATCGAACCAGGCGAATGCGACGTACAGGAGCACCAACGCCAACAGGAAGTCCGGTACCGCCAGACCGAGAAAACCCAGAAAAGTTACTACGTAGTCAAGTACCGAATACTGCTTGACCGCCGAGACGATCCCGATGGGGATGGCGATAATCCAGGTAAAGACCACCGTGGACAGCGCCAGAACAACTGTGAGCAGCAGACGGGGACCGATTATTTCGCTTACCGGGGCGCTGGACTGGAATGAGATGCCAAAGTCGAAATCGAAGAGGATTCGCGTGATCCACTTGAAGTACTGCACGGGCAGCGGCCGGTCGATACCGTAGGTTTCGCGTATAGTTTCGGCCGCATCATTCGGAAGTCCTCCCTCACCTAGCGATTCAAGGGAAGCGATGTACGCGTTGACGTAGTCTCCAGCCGGGAGTTGGATGATGAAGAACGAAAGGACCGAAACCGCCCACAGCGCCAGAACCGCGTAGAGTACTCGACGGACCAGATAGGCTAGCATCGCGGCAACCCTAGATCGACCGAAATTCCCGAGTCATTTGAGAGCTGCGGGAACCCACAACGGGTCCGACCTCCTTCCCTCCCCACGGAGGAAAGAAGGACCGGACCGCTGCGTTTCGTCGATTAACCCCGCGGAAGGCGGTTTTTCGATGCGCCTACGGTTGAATGCCAAATGACCACGTTGGCGGGAAGCCGTTGCTGGGCGTCAAAGCGTAGACCGAGCCGTACAACGGGTACGAGATGTTGAGCAAGTCGTTGTTTACCAGGGTGATGCTCTTGAGACCAGTGACCGTTGCAATGTCGAACATCTGGTCACATTGCAACTCGATTATCTGCCTGCCAAAGTCGATACGATCCTGTCCAGTGGTCTGGAGGCCTTGTTGCTGAAGGTCGATGATCTGCTTTACCCAATCGGGAGGCTCGTAGCCGGGAACCGAACTTGGGTCCAGCAACCAGTCGCCTGCCTTCGGCGCCCAGCGCCCCGTGAGCCGGATTTCACCCTCCAGGAACGGCTTGGCGAGGCCCAAGCTGTGAACGTAGGTCATGTTCTCGTTAGCCAGTCCCCTCGTCCGCAGCAGGCTGCGTTCCACCGGGTTTACTTCCGTCTTGACGCCTACGTTCGTCTCCCAGTGGTCGGCGACCATCTCCATGATGTCGGGCATCTTGCCGCCAACGCCGCCGGCCCACGTATCCAGTCGAACGACAATACGCCTTCCGCCCGGCATAAGCCGGAAACCTTCGCTATCTTTCTGGTCCAGGCCGATGGAGTCAAGGATCTCGTTGGCCCTTTCCGCACGCAGGGTGCCGTACTCGTTGTCATAGAAATCGGTCTGCAGGTACGGGGCGGACCCGAATTGCGGACACTGACTCGACCCGACGCCTAAACCAAGGAAGAACGCCTCGTTTATCTGGTCGCGGGCTATGGACATCGACAGGGCCTGTCGGAACTCCTTGCTCTTTGCCGTGTACTCGGCGATTTCGGGGTCCGCGTCGTAGTCGATGTTGAACCAGATGGAGGCAGGTGAGGTGTTTGGGGTGCTGTTCAGCAGAATGCGGTAACCACCCTTCTCGGCGTTCTGAACATGGACCGGCAGCTTCGAGGTCTGAATGTGCCGTGACTGGTAGTCGTACTCCCCGGCAATTGCCCGCAGGTTGAGAACTTCCAGATCCTCAACGAGGGTCATCTCGACGCGGTCGATGTACGGCAATTGGTTCCCTTCCGGGTCAACCGCGAAGTAGTACGGATTGCGCTCCATGATGATGGTGGTCGAGGTGTTTGGTGTCTTGACCACCCACGGCGTGAGGGTTGGCACTTCGGGGTTCGTCCACGCCCAGATCCGGTTCTTGAAGTAGGTGACCCAGTTTTCGAACCCCGCGTCCTCGGCCAGTTCATTGGCTTCGTCCTCGCCAATGTAGTTAGGGTGGAACTGCTCCATGTAGTGCCTGGGCGCATAGGCAGAAGGTCCGGTACTTCCGTATCCAAGTAGGCCGGCTCCGATACTCGCGTACCTCTCCAGGAAGATGCCATACGGCTCCGCGAACGTGATCTTAAGCGTGTAGTCATCGATCTTTTCATGCACGCCGATCTCACCACCGACGAGCAGCGTCTGCGTCCCATAGCCGGCGCCAAGTTCCGAGTTCAGGAAAATGTCCTCATAGGCGAACATGTAGTCGTCAACGGTGAGGAGTTCCCCGTCCGACCACCTGATTCCCTTGCGAAGGTACAGGGTGTATTCGGTAAGGTCGTCGCTGTGCTCCCATCTTTCTATGTGTTGCGGTTCGACCTTCGTCTGCGCCGCATCCCAGGTGAGTGGAGAGTCTGACATCAACCGGCCGATTTGCCAGAAGTCATTGGGGCCCGGGAACCCTTTGCGCATGGTGCCGCCATAGACGCCTATTCCGTCGCTCGGCTTGATCACCATTGGCCGCTCTGGAAGACGCTCTTCCAGCGGCGGCAATTCGCCGGCAGCGACCCTTTCGGCCAGCATAGGCGCTTCGTTGAACTGGGCCGGAATCGAATCCTTAATCACCTCCGGCCAGCATGGGTCTTCGTCGCTACAGTCCAGCCGTACCATGGGCCCCATCTGTTCAACGACAACCGTCTCGACGACTTTTTCTACCTGGGTAACCTGTTTTTCAACAACGACCGTCTCGACGACTTTTTCTATCTGAGTGACCTGTTTTTCAACAACGACCGTCTCGACGACCTTCTCTACCCGGGTAACCTCCCTCTCGACGACAACAGTCTCGATCACCTGGACTGTCTCACCCGCGATCGTTCTCTCGACGACGACCGTCTCGATGACCCTTTCTATGCTAGTGACCGGCTTCTCGACGACGACCGTCTCGATGACCCTTTCTACACGAGTGACCGGCTTCTCGACGACGACCGTCTCGATGACCGTTTCTACGCTAGTGACCGGCTTCTCAATGACGACCGTCTCGATTTTGGTGATTACCTCAGTCCCGCCACCACAGGCCACCCCAAGGGCCGCGACTAAGCCCCCCAATACCAAAACTAAGACGAGCATTTTTGACCACTTCATAATGGACTCCTTTGGCGATCCAAGTGAATCACCCAATCCGGTTGTGCCGCGTCGAATTGGCGGCTTGTGTAATGAGGAATCGACTTTCGTAACGTTCTGTTGTTATCCCTAAAGAGCTTTCGTCCGCGCGGATTCGTTTACGTCCATCACAGCACATCGCCCATATGGGCCTCGCAATACAGCGAATCTCGCCGTATGTCGGCTAGGTAGTCGCTCTCCGGCGAAAATATATGGTTCCACTCGCCTTCTTCTCCTTGAACCGCACACGCGACCGCGGCCTCGTCGCATCCTTCGTCCTGGCATTCCAACGGCCTCCACCTGAACGGAACGCCGGACGGGAAATACCCGTTCACCCAGTCCTTCTGTTGCCACCTGGGATCTGAGGCAGCAACCATTTCATCGAGAACTTCACTCATGCGTTCGTCCGGTAAGTATTGTGTTGAGCAACGTCGGTTCGCTAGCGCTAGCGTCAACTATCAGACGCTGATATCGAGACCGATAGTGTAGGTGCACAAACAGGCTCTCTCGTTCGCGCATTCGTTCACCGGAGGCTCGGGCGCAGTCTCCGGATCGACAACTTCCCCATTCCTTGCCTTACATGTCTCGCAGGCATCCCACTGGGCCTTGAGTTGAAGACGCACGTCGCTGCCTTCCACCTGGGCCCTCCTCGCCACTTCGACTCTTTCCTGGCGCCAACGCGACATCCACTCGTACCAGAAGGAGTCGTAGTCGGGATCCCCGGGCACAGGCTGCCTGGTACCGAACTCTGTCACTTTTTCAGTGAGCCCTTTGGATCCGGCGGGCAAGTTTAAGACCTCCTCGATTTTTGCCAACCCCTTCGAGTTAACTTGAATTCTTGTCGACTACCTCTGAACAAGTACCCTACCTGCCCACTAACCAAAAGTTCCCAGAATTACTCGTTTGTTCAACGCGCAAAACAATCTACCGCTGACCTTCCCATAAAGATTCTGAACGTGCCAGAACAGGCGCTGAATTGATCAATCAACCGGGCGACTGAGTCCCTCTTCCAGCGTATGACTCACTTTGTCGAATTCTTCGGCCTTCTCCGGGAACATCTCCTTCAGCAACTCGGCGATGTCATCCACTGATGAAACGGGGTCTATTTTTCTCGACCCTCCGTTGCCGGGTCGAGGTTTCGTTATTAACGGAACCGCGGTAACTTCGCCGTTTATCACTCTGAGATTCTGTATCTCTTCCAGAACGCGCTTCGCCTTGCCTGGCTCGTTCTTCATCAGATACTCGGTGACCCACCTGCGACCAAAGTACACGTGCTGGTCTTCATCGGCGTGGATGTAGTCGAACATCCTGGAACTGAGCCCATCCCCGAATACGCCGAAAGTATCTCGACGCGCCAACAGCGAGAGTTGACCCCGCGCCTCGCCCCACAAGTGAAGGTCAGTCGCCCTGAGCGGGTAATTGAGAGAAAACCTGTAGGCGTAGGCCCCAGGCGTAAGAGGATACATTCCCATATGCCCGCCCATGGCCTCGAGGCGTTTCTCAATGATTTCCGTGTGCCTTACCTCGTCCCAGACCAGCCTCGCCATGTCCATGAAGAACTCCCATGGGAAGTCCAGGTTCTCCCTTGAACTGGATGCGCCAAGCTCACCGGCCATGAGCTCGTTGTCTGCGCCGGCGTGCCACTGCCACATCAACTTCTCGCGGGCGCTAAGGGATTTCACATATTCCATCGATTCTCCAGCTTCGCATCGCCTGAATCGATTTGGGTCCCTTGCCGCCACGGTGACCGGCGTGAAATAAGGCGCTTCGCTTGAGAGAGTCGAAATCTCTTTATCGTCCTCCGTTACCTCCACTTCGGGGACCATCATCGCTCCGCCGGATCTCGAGAAGAACTCCTCCAGTTTCTCGATCCATGAAGACACCTTTCGGGAGGCCTCAGGTTCCGCGGTCATCGTCTGGATAGCCCCATCCATGTAACGGATGTGCTTTTCGTGCTCGGGTATCAGTCGTTCAAGCACCTTTATGGTGGGCGCGTCGGCCACTGGGTCCGTCGCCTGGATGTGGTGGTAGTAGCCGCTTATGAGCTTCGGTTTCAGGACTCGGTAGATGCCAGCAAGAAATGAAGGCGCGTCCGGCGCCTGCTCAAGCATCCAAAGGAATGTCCTGTACTCTTTGGCCGACCTCAACTGCTTCCTGGGCGGCCGTCTTAGTTCACGGAGCCTGTTTCTAAGCTGGTCGGCGTGCTGGGCGTCGTCGTAGACATGACGCCCCATCTCTTTCTTGACTTCCCACTCCGCCACCCTTGGCATCCAGGCCATCAAGGCCAGCATGGAGTGGAACTCCGCGTCTCGGAATCGAGTGAGGATTCGGGCGTTCTGGTCTACCCCGTACCGCCCTCCGAGCCTCCGCGTATCGACTCCGTATCGTTCCGTTACTGAGACCATCAATGGATACCTCTAGAGTCGGTTATGCGCCGCGAAAACCTACGCCCCAAGGACTCTTGATGGCGGCATGCTATCGGATTACGAAAGGTCAAACAAGCATCGAATGTGATTGTGTCAGGGTTCTCATCTTTCGAATCCCACGCGCAAATTACTTCGATGACGACAGATTACGAATCCCTCCCAACCCCTTGGCTAAGCCGACTCAACGGTGAGCGCCTTTCGAATGCTCGCGTTCAATGGCGGGGCCACCCCTCGCCGAATATATCAGCGCAGGTTCTATACGGCGCCAGGGTTTGTCCCGCCCGTCAGCGGACGTACCGCGCCGGGTTTGCGCCCGGCCCGGAGCCGACTGATCATCCCCCGGCCAGCGGAAACCTCACTCCGGCAGATAAATGTAGAGGGCATCAACCTCCGCGGGGCGCGGGGAGGTGTCTCCAAGCGCCCGGTAAGGCTTACCAACTATTCCGACACGCCCGTCCAGTTCGATGACCTGTCCCTCATGCGTTCCGATGCCGGTGTCGATCACGTGTTCTTCCATGTGATCCCCGCGGTTCAGAAAGAGCAGGTGCTGAGGCGGGTGTGGAACTGTCCAATCCGCTCGGCCCATCTCTCCAACGTATATATCCGGACGTCCGTCACCATCGAAGTCGGCCACCTGCAGCGAGTGGGCGTCAACCAGCCGTTCCCGCAACACTTCGGCCTCCCAGAGGTCTTCAGGGTCGGCGCCCGGTCTTAACAGCGCGAGGCGACCGTACGTCTGCCCAAAATCGGCGGACACCTCGCAAAGGGCTATCTCCGGCCGGCCGTCGCCGTCGAAATCGGCTGCAACCACCCGCTCTCCGTCAAAGTCCTCGGTGTAGACGTGCCGTTCCCACTCGCCGCTTGCCAACAGGCGATACCACGAACGCCCGGCAATAAGCTCCAGCTTGCCATCGCCGTCGACGTCGGCCGCCGCAAACGATTGCTCGTTCACTCCGGTCACGATCGGCCGAAAGCCGGGCCATGGGGTTACATAGGGATCGTCAGGCAGCGGGACTGTGAAGAGCGTCTTGGCGTCCTGGTTCCAGACATACAACTCCTGCCTCCCGTCGCCGTCGATGTCCGCCACCATCATGTCGTGGGTGCGGGGCGCAGGGAGAGGACTCACTTCGCGGCGCTCCCACCTTTGAGTGGGATCGTCCGGACACTCCCACCAGTAGACACAACTCCCACGATCGCTCGTGCTGGCGATCAGATCAAGCCGGCCATTACCGGTGACGTCGACAAGCACGCCGCCTACGCTGATGCTTGGGAATGTGTCATCAATAAGGTGCGGTTCCCAGGCGCCATTGCTTGTTCTGCCGAACCAGTGGACCTCGTCTGGGTGGCGGGTCGAGATGACGATTTCGGGAACGCCGTCGTTGTCCAGATCGCCAACCATGCAGTGCATCCGTTCGGCGGGAGAACCCTCAAATATTGTGTGCCGGCGAAAAACAGGCAATCCGGGCATCTGGCGTACCTCCAGTTTTGACACGCGCTCCGCTGACAGGCGGGCCTCAGCAACAACGTAGCGCGTAGTGTAGCTGGCAAATTCGACCGTCGAAACAGTTCAATATTCTCAGCGCGCGCTATAGACCCGTCCGGGCCAGGTTCAGGTTGACGATAGTCGCGATTCGGCCCGTCCAGGTAGATTGATCGCCTATCGACGGTGCATTGCGTTCGAATTCAACCGGATCGACCCCGCGCTCGTTTCCGGGTCAGCCAGATACCCGCCGCCACTTTCGTAGACTCACGACCTCGCGAGGCGGCGTCAGCTTCGAGCCGTAAGCCGTATACGAGACTTCGGCGATGTACACGTCCCCGTGTGAGTCGACCGCGATCCCGTGGGGTGCAATGAACTGGTCGACCCGTTCTCCCTGTACCTCGCCTCCGAATCGGAGCACCTGGTTGAAGTCAGGGTCCAAAACCACAACCCTCGTGCCAAGCCGCGGCACCATTTCCTGTCCAGAGGGCGGGCCGCCCTCACCAACATAGATGTTCTCGTCAGCGCCCGTACCGGACGTGATCGACATCGGCCTGTGCATATGGACCTGCTGGATGAACGCGCCGTCTTCGTCGAACACCTGTAGCCGGAAATTCTCCCTGTCGCATACCACCACGCGCCCGTCTCTCAGAATGGTCAGGTGATGGGGAAGGCTGAACTGGCCCGGGCCGCTGCCCGGCTCGCCCCATGAGAGCACGTGACTGCCGTCCGGCCGGAAACGGTGGACACGCGAGTTCCCGTACCCGTCGCTTACGAAAAGGTCTCCACTAACGGGAGAAATCCAGGCATCGGTTGGCCGGTTGAAGATGCCACCTTTTTGCCACTCGGCCGACTGGCCGGGGTTCCCGAGGGTCATCAGCACCTCGCCCGAGGTGGTTGTTTTCGTAACTGAATGGTCGAGATCATCTACCAGGAAAAGGTAGCCGTCGGGGGCCACGTAAACTCCGTGAGCGCGCTGGAACTGACCGGCGCCCCATGTATCAACGAACAAGCCGTCTCGGTCGAAGATCATCATCGGGTTGTCGCCACGATTGAAGACGTAGACGCGGTCCTGCCGGTCGACCGCCACCGAAGTGGCCTCCTTGAAGCTCATCGGGTGCTGTATGGCAGGCCATCCGGGGACCGGCTCGTAGACAGTTGCCTGGGTCGCTGAAGTTACCAATGTTTCCTCCGGGTTCCGTGAAATGGCAGTGGGGGGAGTCGCGGCTAGTTCAGATCCGCCAGTCTGGGCATGACCTCCTCTGCGAGCAACGTCATGGAGTTCACCCAACTTTCCTTGGGCTGCCACTCGTGGCCCACCGCCACCAACACGCCAAATCCTCCTACGTCGTTGTGCAACTTACGGATCTTGTCGGCCACTTCGTCTGGGCTCCCGACGATCCAAATCTCGTCGAGCAAGTACTCGGGCGTTACCTCGGAGTCGGACATCTCCGGGTTCGCCTTCATCATGCCGAGCATGTGAATCCTGGACAGGCTTCGCAGTATGTACTGCTCATAGTCCCGTCTCATCACGCCATCGAGGGCCTCCCTGCGGGCCTGTTCCGTGGTGTCGGCGATATAGATCTCGCGAGCGACGCGCCATTCGGAACGGTCGGGAACGCGCCCCGACTTGCGAGCGCCCTCTTCAACCGCATCCCAGTGGGTCTTTACTACGCGGGTGGGCACCAGGTTTATGCTCATGGGGATCCAGCCCTTCTCCCCGGCGATCACCAATGTTTCCGACTTCTCCGTCACGCCAGCTACGCCGATGGGCGGATGGGGCTTCTGGTAGGGCTTGAGGTGGAACCGCAGTCCGATCTCCTCCACCGGCTCGGGAACGTTGAACTTCCAGTACTTGGACTCGTAAAGCCCGGGCCGGGGATCGTCCCACAACTGGAGCACGAGGTCGATGGCGTCTCGGGTCATCGTCCGTTGCTCTCCGGTCCTGGGGTCGAATCCGAAGACGGTGAAATCACCGGGGAAACCGCCGGAGCCAACGCCCCAGTAGAACCGGCCGCGGGCCATGTGGTCGAGCTGCGCAATGCGATGGGAGATCATGAACGGGTCGTGGTTCGGCATGCAGGTGACGCCGGTGCCCAGAATGATGTTTTCCGTCACGGCAAGCGCCTGGGCGATGAACAGGTCCGGGGCCGGAATGTTCTCCCACTCGGCGGTAAAATGCTCGCCTATCCAAGCCTCACGGTACCCCAGCGCATCCAACGTCGTTACCTGTTCAAGGTCTTCCTGCAGGGTTTTTGTGAAATCAGAACCTGGCGGATGCAAAGGCATCATGAAGTAACCGAGTTCCATGGTCAGGCCTCCATTCGGACTCGATCTACGCGAGACCTTCCGTGTGGTCCGGCTTCAGGCCATAAGCGCAGCCCAGGCTGGACGCCAGCACAATATGGCATTCTCAAGACACTCGTCAACTTCGCTCACGGGCCAGCCGAATCGATTGTCTCGGCGTATACTCCGCGCGCCGTCAAACGTAGCCGCAGCGCGCCACCAATTAGCGGCTTCCTTGTAGACGCGGCCGCCCAGACAGAGGAACCACCGTGACCACCGCATCAGCGCCGGGCCCGGCGCCAGTGACATCCGCCACCAAGTTCGAGCCGGTCCCCCACTGGGCAAAACTGCCGATGGGCGTGAGCTTCTCATCCGATGCCACGTCTGTAGCCGTGGACTCACAGGACAACGTCTACGTGTTCAACCGCGGTACGGACCCGATAGCGGTATTCGACCCAGACGGTAATTTCATCCGCGGCATGGCCCATGGGGAGATCGCGAGGGCGCACGGCATCGCGATCGATGCCGACGACAACATCTACCTCGTCGACGAGCTAGGCCATTTCGTGCAGAAGCGGACCAATGACGGCGAGGTCGTGTTCACAATCGGTACGACGGGAAAGCCCGCTCCGTGGCAGAGCGGCGAAATGTTCAATCGTCCGACCGACATCACCGTTAATCCGGCAACTGGCGAGTTATTCGTATCGGACGGGTACGCAAACTCTCGGGTACATAAGTTTGACCCGGACGGCAGGCACATGAAGTCGTGGGGCGAGTCCGGCACCGACCCCGGCCAGTTCAGCATCCCACACAACATCTGCATGATTGGACCGGACAGAGTGGCCGTCTGCGACCGCGAGAATTTCCGGGTGCAGGTGTTCACGACCGAGGGTGAATACGTGGACCAGTGGCACTTACACCATCCGGCGTGCATCACGCAGGGACGGGGAGCCGACACAAACCTCTACGTTGGCGAGATGGGACCGCCGACGGTTCAAAATTTCGTACCTAATCTGGGCAACCGGGTAGTGGTCATGTCGCCTGACGGCGAGATGGTCAACCACTTCGGCGCGCCTGTGGCCGGCGAGGGCCTCGACCAGTTCATTGCGCCCCACGGCATAGCCGCCGACTCCCAGGGCAATGTCTACGTTGCAGAGGTGTCGTGGAGCTTCTGGTGGCGCTTGCAAGAAAACCCGCCGATCGGCGAATCCGTCAGCCTTCGCAAGTGGCGCCGTACCAACGACTAAAGGGCATGCCATCCCTTGAAACCCTCGCGTTGGTCGAGATCCGCGTGGCGATCGATCCGGGATCGCGGAGCCTGCTGCCCAGTCGGCCGCCGCCTCAGCCTCGCCACCCGCGCGGCAAGGGCAACCGGGGACACTGTGCCAGTATTGCATGAACACCCAACTGGATCTGGGCCCGGTCCGGGACATGATGCGGAGGTGGCGGGCTAACCAGCGGGGACTGCCTGTAAAGTAATTTAAATGATTCCCCAAGCAAACAACCCGTCCGCCTGAATGATGTGAGGTCGTGTGGCATTCGCCTTCGCATGTATGTATCTGACGGGATTAGCCTGGATTCTTGCCCACGAGTGCCTCAATTAGACGCCGCCGTTGCGTTGCGAGCCCGGCTCCGGCGCTCAGCGACGAGACGCTTCACAACCCTGCCCGCCAACTCGTCGAAACGGTCCAACACAATGTCACAGTAGGCCGGACACCCCAAGAGAATCTCCGTCCCAACCTTCGCCGCCTTGTTCAGCACACTCCGTGGAAACAAGGTTCTCCCACCTGCCAAAAAGAAAGAACCGGCTTGACCATATGGGAACACACCAGAAGGGTGAGCGACGACTCAGCCGCAATTGGGCTCGCCCAGAACTCAGGCCGGACGTGAAAACGTTGCCGGCCGTGCCTGCTACGAGGCAATGACCGCACCATTGAACACGCAGGCCTACAATGCGACCACTAGTTCGAAGGCGGTACTGCCTACAGTCCCGTACGGGGTACCATGTCCGGCCTTGTTGGACTGTAGGCAGTACCGGGGCTATTGAGGTTCGGCGCCCGTTGACGGGAGTTGGGATCCCAATTCGTCGCAAGCGCGCAGATCTACTCGATCCGCTTGCCGGTCATGTTGATGGTGTACGTGCCGGTACGGTCCTCGCCCTCTGAACCCACGGCGATGCAGTAAGTGCCCTTGCCGTCCAGACTGAAGACGACGCGCTTGATGATGAACAGGTTGTCAAGGTCAGTCACTTCAAGGAACTGCTGAAGACGCCTGCACATGTGCGTCCGAGTTACTGGCCGTCCCGGGCTTGATCTGGGACCGGTAGTCCCAGGTTGTGCCGACCAGCCGCGCAGGTTCGTTATGGGCCATTTGCTGGCCATCGACACCATGTGTCCTAAGATCGCTTCGCCCTTTATAGGGATCACAAAAGGGGCCCAGCCCCTTCAACGGAGGGCGACCAGTCTCCACCTGCTTCACCGAACTTCACCGCAAAATGTAAGTCGGTTGGCGAAGGTGTGGCTAAGCCATTATTCTTTTGCTTTTAGGGTCGTAGGGCGGGGTGAGGCGTACTTTGGCGGGAAAGCGCTCGGTAGCAACCTCGATTTCGTAGGAGCCTGAACGTATCCAGCCGGGAGTGGCGCCCTCTTCGTTTTCGAGGTACCCCATACCCACGGAGCGTCCCAGAGCGTGACCGTAATTTCCTGAAGCGGTGCAGCCCACGATAACCCCATCCCGGTAGATAGGCTCATCGCCCAGCAGGAGGGGCTCCGGGTCTCTCAGCACGAAGATGGCCAACCGCTTCTCCAATCCCCTCTCTCTTTGGCGCAGCAGAGCATCTTTCCCGATGAAATCGACACCCTTGTCGAAGGACACTGCAAACCTGAGACCAGCCTCCAGGGGAGTATCTACGTTGGTGATGTCGTGGCCCCAGCTTCGGTATGCCTTTTCCAACCGCAGTGAGTCCAACGCATGGTACCCGGCGTGCATCAGCCCGAAGTCGCTGCCCTCCCTGACTATTGACTCGTAGACGTTAGAGACGAACTCACTGGGGATGTAAAGCTCCCAACCCAGCTCGCCCACATAGGTGATCCGCGACGCCCGCACCGGCGAGTAACCGAGATAGATCTCCTTCGAAGTCAGAAACGGAAAAGCCTCGTTTGACAGGTCGGCGTCGGTAAGGCGGGATAGCAGGTCCCGGGAGCGAGGGCCCATGACACTCAGCACGGCATAGGATGACGAGACGTCCGTTAGCGTCACTCTCGCACCATCAGGAACATGCCTTCTGATCCAGGTGTAGTCCCGGGTTACCGACGCGGCGGACGTGACGATCATGTAGGTGTCTTCCGATATACGGTTTACCGTTACGTCCGACACGAATCCGCCTCGTGCATTCAGCATGGCTGTGTAGACCAGCCTGCCCGGCTCCACGGCTACGTCGTTGGCCATCAGGCGTTGCAGCACGGGTTCGGCGTCGGCGCCTTGAAGCATCAACTTGGCGAAAGAGGTCTGGTCGAACAGGCCCACGGCCTGCCTCACCGCCATGTGCTCCCTTGCGGAGTGGGCAAACCAGTTCTGTCGCCCCCAGGAGTACTCGTAAACGGGATCCACTCCCTCTGGGGCGTACCAGTTCGGCCGCTCCCATCCGGCAACGACCCCGAAGCAGGCTCCCTGCGAAACGAGGCGCTCGTGCAGAACGGACCGGCGCACGTTCCGAGCCGTTTCCGGTTGCCTGTGAGGCCAGTGCATGGCGTAAACCAGGCCAAGGGTCTCTACGGTGCGATCCCGCAGGAATGTGGGATTGTTGGCCCAACCCTGGAATCGACCGATGTCCACCTCAGAGAGGTCCATCGTCATGTCCCCCTCCGTGATCCACTCCGCCATAGCCTTGCCTGCCCCGGCAGCGGATGCCACGCCGCTGGAGTTTAAACCGGCGGCCACGAAGAAGTTCCGCAACTCGGGCGCCTCACCCATGATGTAACCGTTATCAGGAGTAAAGCTCTCCGGACCAACAAGTTTGAAACGCACTCCTGTCTCGGCTACGGCCGGAATGCGTTCCATGGCGTTTTTGATCAAGATGTTGTAATGGCTCCAGTCCCGGTCGAGCAGGTGGAGCGAAAAGTCTTCCGGTATGCCATTCATCCCCCAGGGCACCGACTCCGGCTCGAAGCCTCCGATCAGTAGTCCGCCGCCTTCGTAGGGGTATCGCCGTGCATAGATGTATCCATCGGGATCGCGAAAAGAAAGCATATCCTCCGAGACGCCGGGCATCGGTTCCGTAACGAAATATGCGTGTTCGGCGGCGTGGAGAGGGATGGATACTCCGCACATCAGGCCGATCTCCCGGGCCCACATGCCGGTGCAGTTCACCACTACCTCGCATCGGATGTCCCCCCGTGATGTGGAGACGCCTGACACCGCTCCGCCGCTGGTCAATATTTTGGTAACGGGGGTATTCTCGATGATTTTCACGCCCTGTTTGGTGGCCCCGGAGGCCAGAGCGTTAGTCGTGCTGTCCGGCTCGGTTTCTCCATCTTTGGGCACGTGTACAGCTCCCACCAGCCCTTCAGTGCTCAGCATGGGCCAGAGCTGTTTGGCTTCGCCCAGGCCGATCTCGTGCATCTCCACGCCGAAGCTCCTGGCCATGGAAATCGTGTGTCGAAGCTCGTCCATGCGGCCCTGAGTACGGGCTACGCTTATGCTTCCGGTCTGTCGAAAACCGGTGTCCAGTCCGGTCTCATGCTTGAGATCCTCGTAGAGCTGAACTCCATAGCGAGCGATATCCGTCAACGCGCGGGTAGGACGCAGTTGAGTTACCATTCCCGCCGAGTGAGCGGTGGTCCCGCTGCCGATGGCGCTTCCTTCCAGTACCACCACGTCCTTCCAACCCATTTTGGCAAGGTGATAGGCGGTGCTGCACCCTATGATGCCAGCCCCAATGACCACGACCTCTGCGTGTTGTGGAAGCTTCTTGACCATGACTTAGCTGCGTAAGCTAGCATCGCCCTTCCGGCCGGTCAATCTGAACTGGTCGATCACCAGCGCAACCGGGACTGTGCGCCCCAAAACCGCGTTGGCGTGGTGGTGTCTGCGCTGATTGCGTGAACCATGACATCGGGGTAGTCCGGAAGAATAAGTGAACGGCAGCGCAATGCACTGACCATCGTTAAACGGGGCTTTGCCGGCTCCTCTAGCGACTGATCTTGAAACATCAAAGCGGTCATCGATAAGAGTTGGCACTTGCCACCGTCTAACGTGCCGTGAATCGAAATGGTGGAGCGCCTGTTGGCCATCTCCATCAGGAAGGCGACTGCGGACGATGCCGACGCATTGTTCGGTCTCGCCAAAGAGTTCGCCACGTCCTTCGTACCTGAGAGGACAGCGTTTGAGATCGCGCTGGCCGACATCATTTCGACCGATGGAGCGAATCTGAGCGTTGCCGAGGTCAATTGCGAGGTCGTCGGGTACTGCCTTGGCTTCGATCACTACACGTTCTATGCAAACGGCAGAGTTGCCTGGGTCGAGGAGATGGCGGTCATGGAACCTGTGCGTGGGAGGGGCATTAGTGCACCGCTCCCCGTGAACGTCCACCGAGGAGTTGCCTAAGTCTCCGTCACCGAGGGGCGGGTCTGCGTCTCGCGGCGTGACGCCCTTCAGGCTCCCGGCCGCTCAATCAACTTGCCGTCCACCGAGAAGTGTTCGTCCGACAGCAGGCTCGCTCCACACCGAGAACAACGCAACAAGCAGCGACGCCTTCGAAGTAGGACGGTCTGTGGCATCGGTTCCTTCGCTCGTCGCATTAACATAGCAACTGGAGGAATGAGAGTGGGCAGGTCACGTTGGCTGCAAGCAGAGCTATTCAGGGCGGCCTCGGAGCAAATCAGCAACTCATAGGAGAACTTGATGACGGACATTGTGAAGCGGACGCTGGGACGCACGGGTTACGAGGCAACCGCGCTGGCTTACGGCGCGATGGAATTGCGGGGTGCGCCCCGCGGCCGCCACATTGACCCTGAGGACGCCGGTCGCATCCTGAATGCGGTGCTGGACGGCGGCATCAACATGATCGACACGTCCATCGACTATGGTGTAAGCGAAGAGCTCATCGGCCGGCACATCTCGCACCGCCGGAACGAATACTTTCTGGCATCCAAGTGTGGTTGCTGGGCCACGGAGGGCGATCCGCCCTCGGACGTCATGCCACCCGGCAGACGTTCCCCCCACATCTTCACCCGCGAAAATATCGTCAACGGCGTGGAGCAGAGCCTGCGCCGCATGAACACGGACCACCTCGATCTCGTGCAGTTCCACTCCAGCCCGGCGGTGTCTGACTTAGAACAGCACGGCGCCGTGGACACACTGCTGGACCTGCAGCGAGAGGGAAAGATCCGCTTCCTGGGCATGTCCGGCACCCTGCCCAACCTGCCGGACCACATCGAAATGGGCGTGTTCGACGCCTTCCAGATCCCCTACTCGGCCGTTGAGCGTGAGCATGAAGATGCCATGGCGCAGGCGTGCGCGGCCGGCGCTGGAGTCATAGTGCGAGGAGGAGTCGCCAAGGGCGACCCCGATAGCGGCGGGCACGGCGGAGACCGGTGGGCGCTGTGGGAAGAGGCGAACCTGAACGAGTTGCTGGATGGCATGACCCGTACGCAGTTCATGCTCCGCTACACCATCTCCAATCCCAGCATGCACACCACTATTGTGGGTACGGCGAACATGGAGCACCTTGCGGACAACCTGCGGACGGCGGAGCTCGGTCCCCTGCCGCAGGACGTACACGCAGAGGCGGAACGGCGGCTGTCCACGGCTACGCAGTCGTTGTAAGGGGAATCGGTTCATAGAACTGGCATTCGGGTCGCTACGGGCGCCATGCGCAAGAAAAGTCAGGCGAGCGTATTGCCGAAGAATTCACCCGCAGGTTGAATTTTGGTTACAACCTTGCGCCGCTGCCAGCCGCCGTAGCAGAGTGCCGCCGCGAGCCAAAACACCAGCGCCAGGCTGCACAGCGGGAGCCCATCGGCGCGGCAACCTCGATCTCGCAGACAGCACCAGCCCCGCAGAGTGCGCAGAGTGCGGTGCCAATGCACTCAAGAACTTGGACACGGATTGGACACCAAACGAGCCTGGCCGGAGCCTATCGGGGCCTGGATATCAGACCGCCGGAAGCAGGCGGTGGCTTAACACGAGCGGACAGGACAGAACGCGGCCTGCCCGCTCCTTCATGACTTGAAATCCGACATCCCTCGCGCTTGTGCGGTGGTGGTCCCTCGCTGAGCTCACAACTCCAATCACATCTCAAAGAAGGTACGGTCTACCGTACAGCCAGATCCACCAACGTAGCCCCGAACTGCCCAAAATCAAGAACCTTCACGCTGACGTCCGTCCTTCACCCGTAATCCCGTCTTGATCCTTCTGGAGGGACGGCGCTGTCGCAGTGTCGCGACACACTTCAGCCCTTCCGCTGCCTTGACATTGGACAGGCTGGCATCATCCTTACAGGGACGACTTGATGGGCGGTGCTACCCTGATGGGAGAAACTCGCCGACCTCAATCCATCGGGAGGCGTCCAATGACCACGACCACCGAACGTCTGCTCAGCGCCGGGACTGTCGAAGAGGTGCGGGCCCGGCGATGCACGATCGTCACCGGAGGCGGACACGCCATCGCGGTCTTCCCCCTCGGAGACCACTTCGCCGCGGTCGACAACCGGTGTCCCCACATGGGCTTCCCGCTCGACAGGGGCACCGTCAGCAACGGAATCCTCACCTGCCACTGGCATCACGCCAGGTTCGACCTGTCCAGCGGCGGCACCTTCGACCCATTCGCCGATGACGTGAGGGCCTTCCCTGTCACGGTGTCCGGCGGTCGCGTGTGGGTCGACCCCAGCCCTCCGGAGGGCGACCCGGTGGAGAGGTGGTCGCGCCGCCTCGAAGACGGGATGGAACACAACATCCGGCTGGTGATCGCCAAATCCGTCCTGGGGCTCAACTCGTCCCCCGCCGACTACCGGACGCCGTTGACTATCGGCGCCAGTTTCGGTACCACATACTCGGACCGCGGTTGGGGACAAGCCCTGACGATGATGACCTGCTCGGCCAACATCCTCCCTCATCTCTACCCCGAAGACCGTTCGCTCGCTCTCTACCAGGGCATCAGACAGGTAGCCGCCGAGTGCGCCGGAAGACCTCCCCGCTTCCTGGTCGATCCTCTGCCCACGGGAGAGACCCGCCCCGAGGTCTTCAAGGGATGGTTCCGCAGCTTCATCGAGGTCCGTGACGACGAGGGCGCCGAGCGGTGTCTCCGCACAGCGGTCGACCTCGGCATATCCTCCCGAGAGATAGCCGACATGGTCTTTGCGGCGGCAACGGACCGCATCTATCTGGACGCCGGCCACGTTCTCGATTTCTGCAACAAGGCTTTCGAGCTGCTCGACCACATCGGTTGGGAGTACGCGGGACAGGTGCTCACCAGCCTCGTACACGGCATCGCCACTGCGCGCCGGAGCGAGGAACTCAATTCCTGGCGAAACCCCGTCGACCTGTCCTCGATGGTCTGGGAGGCCCGCGGCGCCCTCCCCGAGCTTTGGCGTCAGGGAGCCGGCTCGCGTGGAGAGTGGGACGGAGAACGGCCTCTCGTCGATACGATACTCGCGGACGACCCGGCCGCGACGCTCGAAGAGTTGCAGCAGGCGGTCCGGGCGGGCGCAACTGCCGAGCAGTTGGGCGGCGCGGTCGCCTACGCGGCCTTTCTCAGGATGGCCCGCTTCCACACCTCCAACGAGTTCGGGGACTGGAACACCGTCCACAACACCCTCACAGCCGCCAACGCGCTGCACCAGGCGCTCAAGCGCGCACCGTCGGTCGAACTCCTGCGCGCCGTGTTCGATACGGCGATCAGTATCTACCTCGATCGCTTCCTGAACATGCCCGCCCAGCGTATGCCGGAGCCGAACGGCGCACGGTCCTCGGACGACCTGGGCGCGAAGCTCCTGGCGGCGATGGACTCGCAGCAGCAGGTCGAACAGGCGGCGCGCCTCGTGACCGACTACGTCACGGCCTCTCCCCGCCCGGACGGCCTCCTCTCCGTGCTCGCCCGCGCCATGCTGCGGGAGGACTCGACCTTCCACCACTTCCAGATCGTCGACGCCGCGCTGAAGCAGTACGAGGAGCGCAAGGGGACCGACGCGGCCCGGCACGTACTGGTCGGCGCGGCCAGGTTCCTGGCTGCTCACTACCCGACGCCCAGAGCCGTTAACCAGACCTTCAACATCGCCGTTCGCCTCCAGCGCGGAGACGAGATCTTCAAAGAGGAGTAGTAAGCTACCGAGGAACCGTGGTTGTCAACCCACCGGAGCGAGCATACCCGCCAATGCGAACGATCCCTAACCCCCCATCCTTGAAAGCTGCAGTAGGTGAGGTTGTCCGGCAAAATCAGGTTATGGGGTACAACCCGACCAGGTTTATTCAAGCGACCACCGTGAACACGGAGGAGGAACTCATATCGGCCTGCGACAACTTGGTACGTAGTGACAGTGCATTCGAGGCCATATGGGTTGCCGTGACCGGCCAACACCCCGAATTGCTGACCCTTGAAGACTTGATAGTCCACTCCCGTCATGCAAAGAGTTGGAGTCTTGCCGAGTCAACGATCACTGAGGCGAAATACAGGGTCGAGTGCCTCGATGAGGCTATCGGCCATGAGCGTTGGACGCATCGCGAAGCGTAGGATTGCCAACAACTGCCAACCCGACTCCGCGATCGTCATTGGTGATCTCTCGGCGCCGCCGGGCAATCGGCTTGAGCGATTAACTGGCGACAGAGGGGGGCAATATAGCATTCGAGTTAATTCCCAATATCGCATCTGCTTCGATTGGACGGATGCAGGTCCCGCGAGAGTCGTGATAGTTGACTACCACTGACGAGGAAACCAGACATGATACGCATCCCAACCGCCCGCGAACCGACGCACCCAGGCGGGATGTTGCTGAATGAATTCCTGTTGCCCATGAAGATGACCCAGCACGAACTGGCTACGGCGATCCACGTGCCGTACCAGCGTGTGAACGAAGTGGTCCGGGGCCGTCGCGGGGTCACGCCAAGCACTGCCTTGAGACTGTCCAGGTTCTTCGGCACTAGTCCGGGATTCTGGATGAACCTCCAAATGCGTTGGGATCTCTACCATGCTCAACGCGCCGAGGAAGAACAGCTCAGGCGAATTCGGCCTCGCCAGCTGGTCGAAGCCCCGTAACCGCGTTTGTAGAAGACACTTTGACGACGCCGGCCCACTGAAACGCTCCGTTGGGTTGACAATGGGCTGGCGTTGAGCCAGCCGTAGAGCGTACGATTTCCATCTAATTGACAACCGAATAAATGTGCTTGGAGAGCGTGATGGCCAATCGAAAGAACATCATGGACCGATTGAAGACCGGAGACGTGCTGCTCATGGACGGCGGCACCGGCTCGGAGATTCAGCGCAGAGGAGTGAACGTACTGAAGGGCGCTGAAACCAACAAGCTGATGGCCTGGTCGGCCACTGCCAACGTCGACAACGCCGATGTGGTCCAGCAGGTCCACCAGGACTATCTCCGCGTGGGCGCGGACATCATTATCAGCAACAACTTCTGGACGACCCCTTATGCGATGGGGCTCATCGGACTTCGCGATAGCTGGCAGGAATATGCCGCGGCCGCGGCCGACAACGCCGTCAGGGCAAGGGCCGCCGGGAACCCGGATGCATACATCGCCGGTGGTATCGCCGCGCCGACAGTGAACGCGCGAACCGATGTTGACACCTCCGACGTCGAGCAAATGGGGGCCGATGCGTTACGCGATGAGTTCGCGGAGCCCGCGAAACTGCTCGCGGATGCCGGCGTGGACGTGGTCCTGGCAGAGTACGTAGGGTACTTGGAAGACTGCGTGGCAGCGGTGGACGCCTGCGCGGAAGCCGGCGCCCCGGTCTTCCTCGGTGTCCGACATGTCCAACCGGATGGCAAGATGCAGTACGACGAGAGCCTCGTAGACCTCGCCAACGCCCTGAAAGGCCACCCGGTCGACGTGGTACTGCTAATGTGCACCGATCCCGAGTCCGCCACCGCGGGATTTCCGATTCTTAGGGACGCCTTCGATGGCCCCATCGGCATCTACCCGAACATCGGCTACAACCCGACCGGACCGCTCGCCACAAAGCCGCAGCCTACGAAATCGGGGCCGGACATCCTGCAGACGGGCAAGTATCTACCTTCACGCCTGGCGGAGTTCGCCGGCGAGTGGAAGGAGATGGGTGCGCAGATAATCGGCGGTTGCTGCGCGACGGGCCCTGAGCACATCATGGCCATGCGGCCTGTAGTCAAGGGCGATTCATAGCCGGGGCGCTAGGAACAGCCATCTCCCCACTCGTCATTCCGGCCCCCCCAATCCGTCATCCCCGACAGCGATCGGGGACCCACACTACACCGTCGTGCCGGCGAAGGCCGGTACCCAGGGGACGGGCGCGGCAACCACCACAACCCGCCATATCAACCTACACCTGCCATCATCCACCAACGTAACTCCCTCTCCCGTGGGAGAGGGCCGGGGTGAGGGCCCACAACACCCCCTCTCACCACCACCGTCATACCGGCGTAGGCCGGTACCCAGGGGACGGGCGCGGCAACCACCACAACCGTCTTCCCCTACCAACGTCGTATCGGCGAAGGAACGTCACCCCGTACCCCGGAGCCTGTCTCAGAAGTCCAGTTCCCTCGAATTTCCGGTTCCACGGAGTCCGAGTGTCGACGATATATTGAGCATTTACGGCGTGTTTCAATCACAACATCCCCGCAGATGTCCGATTCCGGACCGACAGGCGAGGCACAAATTAAGGGTTGGGACTTCTGAGACGGGCTCCCCGATACGGGGCCGGTACCCAGGAATGGGAGGTGTTCAGCAAAACTAGACTCGAGGAGGGGGGCGAGGCGAGCAAGTACTACCCTCTTAGCGAGGAGGGGCGTCGAGAGTACCAGGAGTGGTACAGTAGACAGTCCCGCTCGTAGGTAACGAAACCTCCTTTGAAAATTTCCGGGGTGGAGACTCTCTCGATGCGGACGGACACATGTGGCCCACGCGGGTCGGCCCTGCTCCGTTAAACGCCCGAGGGCATCGATGAGCTGTTCATCGCCTTCCCGACCAAACTAGTGTCGAGCGTCGCCTTCGGCGGCGAGGACCTGACGGACATCTAACGCACCACGGTCGGCGGGAACAATAGGCCGAGTGTGGCCCGGGACCCGGTTGCAACTCGGCGTGAAGGGTGTGCCCAAGTAAAACACGCCCGCTGAATCCAGCATGCCTGCTTAGACTTCGACGGTCTCAAAGCAGAGTTCCGAGGGAGTGATATGGCAAAGAGCAACATTAACGAAAGCTCGAGTAGTCCGAGCCTGAGCGGCCAAATTGCCATCATAACCGGTGCAGGCCGAGGGAGCGGGAGGGCTACCGCGTTCCGGCTTGCCCGCTCAGGGGCGTCGCTATTCCTGAGCGATATCGAAGCGGAGACCCTGGAAGAGACCCTGACCGATCTAAAGAGCCAGGGATATGAGGCCTCCGGGGGTATCTTCGATGCGAGCGAGGTGGCTGAAGCCGAACGTCTGATCACGGCCACAATGGATGGCTATGGCCGTATCGACATCCTTGTGAACAATGCTGGAGCATCCCGCATACAGGCTTTTCCCGAGGTTTCTCCAGAGACTTGGGACTGGATTATCGATCTGAACCTGAAAGGCCCCTACTTCATCATGCAGGAGGCCGCCAAAGTGATGATCGAGCAGAAGTCGGGTTGCATCGTGAATATCGCTTCGATATCGGCCTGGGGAGGTATGACCTTTTCGCCGCCCTACGCCGTCGCAAAGGCCGGAGTAGTAACCATGACAGTCACGGCAGCCGCGTACCTGGCGCAATACGGGATTAGAGTCAATGCGGTATCGCCGGGCATAGTAGACACGAAATTCGGCGACGAAGCGGACATGATATTCGGGCGACAACAAGGGCTTGAGCCCGGAGTGTTCACGCGGAATCGGGCCAAGACGATTCCAATGGGAAGACTCGCAGAGCCGGAGGATGTCGCGTCTGCGGTGGCCTTTTTGGCCTCACCGGGAGCCAACTACATAACCGGCGAAAATCTGACGGTCGGGGGCGGCAAGGCCCGATTGTAGGCAGGCCTTCACCGCGACGAAGGTCCATCTATGCTCAGCAGAACTCGTTGAGTGCCTCGATTCCCGTGGGCAGTGACCCGTCAGGATTCACAAAGTGCCTGACTCCCAGCCCTCCTGACGGGCCCGTATTCCCGATAGTGCGGGTCGAGGACCAGGCTATGCTGCAGCGTATGAACGGTAAACCCAATGCCTCGTTTCCGTAGCTCGCCAAAGGTGTGGCGCATTACCTCGACGCGTTTGTCATCGTCCTATGCACCCCACGCTGTTTCACTGCCCAGTTGAGACGCGCAGAAGGGCTGCGAGGGCAAGCCCGTGCAGTGATCGGGCAGCTCGTAAATGTTGTCGCCGTTCGAGTCCGACGGAGACTCGTGGTCCAACTCCATCCCGCCGCCGACCATCGACTGAAACGCACGGGGCCGGCCAGCCAAGTCACTGGCGCGCAGTTCGTCCCACGTCAACCGCAACTCCGGAATGTTCAACTTGGCCCGTAACTCAGTTTCGACAATCCGGCCAAGTGTCGATATCACCCCGAATAGCGCCCGACTCCATGCCTCACGCTGCCCGGTCCCGTACGGGGTACCAAGCCTCCAGGTTCGTGGCCACAGACCGCGGCGTGTCGTTGCGGATCGCCAGTTTCCTGCTGGATCTCGCGGGGCGTGCATATTCGTTCCAAGAGTTCCTCGCCGGTGGTGTGCCGGTCAACGATGCGTTGGCGGTGTACGGTCTCATGACGGGTGATAGCTAGAGGTTACGGTGAACCTATGTCACAACTTCGTATACGAAAAACACGACCTCAACAAACGTCAAGATGAATACGGCCACGGTCAACCATAGAATTCGGGTGTCATGGCGATTCTCTTGCCGTCGTTTCAATTCATCCAAGTAGTAGTCAATCCCGACACCCGTTCGCTCTGCCTGTCGATCATGTTCGTCAATCAGCGTG
This sequence comes from Dehalococcoidia bacterium, assembly GCA_965219065.1. GTDB lineage: Bacteria > Chloroflexota > Dehalococcoidia > Lucifugimonadales > Lucifugimonadaceae. The sequence goes on along the minus strand of OZ244715.1, from coordinate 2,947,507 downwards.
TCCTCGGGTAGTTCTCGCAACTCTTGAATTGACTTGGCCCTCAACTTGACCTCCCGTTGCCAACGGTTCGTTCCACCCTGGCTGTAACCTAACGCGGGCGACGTTCATGGTCTAGCCCCATCTGGCGGTGGTAAAAGCGGCTGTTTTATCACCAGAATCCGTACCCATCCGTATTTGAAATCGTTTTCAATACGGGGTACCACCGCAACCGTCCAAGGCCCAGACCGACGGTGGGTCGGCACGCCTTCAGAGCATGTTTCATAATGTTGAGACCACCTGAATCACGATCCATTGGATTACGAATATCGCCCGAATTATGAGATTTGGTGCCGTATTCCAATCTCGTCATTCCCGTGAAAACGGGAATCTCGTCGCATGGCGTTCGACACGAAAATGTGCGAAGGACTTATGAAACACCCTCCTTCAAGCCACCCCTAAAACGAAACACATGCATCAGACACCACCCGCAGCACGGACTCCTGGCCGAATCGACGTTTGTATTCGTCCGAGACCTCGCTTATCAGGCGCATCCCGTCATCGCCCGGTGGCGCCAGGACCACCAGCAGCTTGGAGCGTTCCTTCTGGACCAGTCCCTCGGAGTCCCGCCACTGGCCCTGGGCGTCGAGGACGGTCAGGCCGTCCGGGAACCGGGGTGTCACCGCATCTTCGAGGAACTTGGCCCACTCCGCGTCGTTCACCACCTCGCCGGACTGGTTATTGCGCCCCATGAAGAGTTCGTACTTCACGAACTGCTCAGTCCCCTCGGCGCAGGCGGGCCTGTCAGCCGCAGCGCACGCAACCATCGTCAAGACGGCAAGCCCGAGGCAAACCAGCATCGCCAGTCGCATCAAACTGGTCCCCAAGCGACGAGTCGGCCTTGCTCGGGTACGTGGACCGGCAAACCCACGCCGCCCCAGTTGTCGAAGTCGCACGGTATTTGCTGTCAGCGCAACCTCCTGGGTATCCGTCAGCGTGCGTGGGTGATCGTCAACTTGTCCACACGAGGTTACCCCAATGGTCGATACGGAGAGAACGCCTCATGAATTGGAACCATTCACGATCCCGGAGCGTCTAATCAAAAGAGGCATAGCACAGGGATCTCTCAGGAAATACCGAAAAGGAGTACGACAGTGATCGCAAAGCGTCAGGGGCTGGTGTCCACGTTCGCATCCGTAAGCTTCGTGGGCCTGGCGCTTTTGGCGGGGGTCCTCTGGCTCCTTGGGAACCCGGCGCAGGTTCAAGCGTGCTCGTGTGTGGAACCCGGGACTCCTTCCGAAGAACTGGAGAAGTTTTCCGCTGTTTTCGCAGGGCGAGTCGTCTCGGTCCAACACTCCTTTGACCCTGATGCAGGGTCTGTCGTTCGCGAGGCCGAAGACCGCACCACAGTTGGCTTCGAGGTCAGCGCCGTGTGGAAGGGCACCGTCCATGAGGACATGTACATCACAACACCACCAACCGGCGGCAGTTGCGGATTTACGTTCGTCGAAGGAGAGGAGTACATTGTCTACGGCCACGACAGTAACTATGATGACGGCGGCTATACCGTCGGCATATGCAGTCGCACTGCCCTCCTCGGGCTGGCGCAAGCCGACCTCGACGCCTTCGGAGAGGGGCAAGCTCCTCTAGTTGGGACGGGCGGACCAGCCCCCGAACAACCGCGGGTCACTTCCGGGGATGTGGAGCTTCCAAATACCGGCGGTTACGTGCCGCCATTCTGGACACTAACCCTGCTCGCTGGAATCGGAGCGGCCGCGACGGTCCTGGGTCTGGGCCTATTGGTCCGCGGTCGACGCCTCAGCCGCCGTGTAACAACTTCAGTCTCCTGAAGCTGACGCGCCGAGGTTCGTGATCAGTGGCTAGGGAGGCCAGGTACCAATTCCCGTTCCAAATGCGCCGCGGATGTGAGCACCCCGCGTCCCCTGTGTCAGGACGCAATGAACTCGCCGCTACACCGACTATTCAATCTCCTTCGTTATAGTCGGCGCGCCCGAGAGTCTGACCCAATCGCTCTTGCCGGTCGGCCCGCCCACCACCACTATGTTGATCGTGTCGGGGTCCGGCACCGTCGATATCAGCGTTTCAGGGTCCATCTCGAAGATCCACCTCAGATTGCCGGGCACGGAGTCCAGCGATGTTGGCAGACTCGCCACCATGTACTTGAGGGGGATCTTCGCGGCGCCTGAGATGAACTTCCGAATCGACTCCTTTGTGTGGCCGTCCTGCGACAGATTTCGGGCGTGGTCGGGCGCCATCAGCATCACCGCGTGGTTCTCGTCAAACTCGAATCTGCTGGGTATCAGCGGGTTTGCATGGCCGGCCACGGCGGCCCTCGACGCCCACGCCATCAACAACTGCTCTGCGTCTCGTTGGTAGCTGCCCATGTGGATAACGTCATTGGTCCCGAAAATCGTCACCGCGCTCTGATCGGCCTCAAGTCCCCGCTCAACGTGAAAGGCGTCCCAGGGGTTTTCGGCAACGTTTTCCGCCAGGCACATGCTGTACTTGAGAGGGCTGCCAATCGTGTCCATGTCCCCGGTGCCCGGATAGCAGTGGCCGACGTTCATGAGGAGCAAACGCAGCGCACGACCCAAAGCGGTGTTGACCTTCGACTGCTTGCCCGGTCCCAGGGTCGCCCGCCCATAGTTGACGCCCAGGCGCTCCACCACCGGCCCACTTACGAGCATCATCAGCGCGTTCGGACTGGTGGACATCGTTATAGCGCGCGCAGGAAAAACAGACTCCGGCGTCTCGGTGATCGCCTGGACGGCGGCGATTAACACGGGCAGGTGTTCAGGCTCGCAACCCGCCATGGCTGCATTGACGGCGATCTTCTCCACTGTAGCCACCCCGTAGCCCGGAGCCAGATTGCCTGCTACCTCGAGCGGGTCCAGCTTCACTTCCTTCAGGAAATTGCCGACAAGCTCAGGGGTCGGAGCGACCAACGGAAAGCCATCGCCCAATCCCCTGTCGAGGTATTTCCGGTTGAACACGCCCCAGGCATCCAGGCGGTCGGACCCCTCGAACGATTCCGTGTCGGCGGCGCGTATTGATGACGCTGGAGCATTTCCGTTGCTCGAAATTGGCTGCGTCGTCATCCCAACGACCAGGTCCTTGAACACGCCCTCGACGTCGCTCGCGGCCTCCTCGCGGTTCCTGCTCGTCATCGTGTGCGGCACCACGACGTACGGCGCCTCCGGCAGGCCGAACACGCGGGCTGAAAACACCCAGTCGTCCTCGAACCCGCGCGCCACCAGCGCGATGGACGGCAGACCGGCCCGTTCGAGTTGGATCAGGTCGTACGCAAGGTACGACGTGCAGGACCCTCAGTCCGCCGTCGCGCCAACCACCACATCGCAGCGGGCCCTGATATCGGCGACCACGTCCTCCGGTATCGGGCGTCGCGCGTCAAAGAACCGCGCCTCGGCCCCAGTGAACCGAGCCGTCAGCAGCTTCCCAACACGATCGAGCGCCCAATTCCCACCAGGCTTACGATTCCAATAAAGCCCCACCCGCAGCCGCTCTACCGCCCTCGGCCTCTCAGCCGCAGCCTCAAACTGCCCCAACTCCGCAGCAAGCTGCGCCACCGGATCCATCACCGTCAACTGCACCATACTCGCCGCTCCTTTCTTGTCGTGGGTCCGACTGGAGGCGTTGGCCAGTCGTAATCTGACCGGCCAATCTACCGGATGCAAAAGTGTATCCTGCTGATCAGGGGAAATACCCCACCCGGCATGATGGCACTCTTCTGGATAGGTAGAAGGGCGGGCGGCCGGTCTGGATGCGGTCTCCGAAGCAGCACCAAGGGTATTGTCAGTGGATACTGAAGAGAGAATTGACGGCACCGCCGAATCGAGGCAGTTGGAAGGCTCCCCGTCGGTGACTTTCGACAATATCACTTTCTCGGATGGGACCACCATTGACCTAGATCCCGCTGACGTAGTTGTGTTGGTAGGGCCAAACAATGCGGGCAAAAGTCTCGCGCTTCGAGAACTCGACGATTACCTTGGAGGAAATTCAGTTACGACCGTCTTTAATTCACTGAAGCTTCGCAGGGACGGCACGAAAGAAGAATTTGATACGTTTGTAAAAAAGCATGCCCGGTTAAAGAGGGTAACAAGTTCTTGGAATATCTCTGGTTATCGATTTTCAGTAGGCGTGTCCACCTTAGACCTAAAACAATTTTGGCCTGATTCCAATTTACCCTTCAAGTCATTGTTTTGCTTAAGGGTTCCAACAGAGACGCGAATAACCGATAGTGATCCTGTTGAATCAATCGATATTCTTGAAGAGCAGGCTTCTAATCCTATACATATGCTTTGGGACGACCAGCTGGAATTAAAATTGAGTGCGTATTTTCGAAGGGCGTTTGATGAAGACCTGATCCTTTATAGGGGTGGCGGAAGGAAAACCCCACTGCTGGTAGGCGAACGGCTCGATCCTCGAAACGGGGAAGATCGAGTCTCAGCACCCTACCTAAGACGATTACTTGCTTCAACCGTACCTCTGCATAACCAAGGTGATGGAATGCGAAGTTTTGCAAGTGTGATATTACATCTGCTGGCACCGATTACTCCCACAATTTTGCTCTTGGACGAACCAGAAGGATTCCTACATCCACCCCAAGCACGGCTTCTCGGCGAAATCATCGCTGCCGATAGGCCGAGCCGGACCCAGCTCTTCGTAGCTACACACAGCCCTGACGTGCTTCACGGACTCATAAACGTCGCCTCCGATCGCCTACGAGTATTGAGAATTCAACGGGAAGGAAACGTCAACCGCGTTAAGGAATTGGACAAGGACTTGGTTAAAACCATTAGTGTTGACCCACTGATGAAATACTCCGCGGTATTGTCCGGCGTATTCCATGAAAGAGTTATTATCTGTGAGTCGGATGCCGACTGTATGTTTTACAACGCCATTTTGGATCTTCCAGAAGTACAAGGAATAAGCCAGGCTGATGTCTTATTCGTTCACGCTAGCGGTCTGGGTCGGATCGCGGCATTGGCCGAGACGCTAGACGCGTTGGATGTACCGGTTGACATTGTTGTGGACTTCGATGTCATTCGTGACACAACGGTCTTTAAAACCATAGTTGAATCCCTGGGCCGAGACCCGACAGATATTCTCAGACTCGCCGAAGCGGTTAAGAATGCTATCGAGCAACATAAACCGCCGTTTAACGCGCGTGACATCAAGAAGGAAATCTCAGAGATACTGCAAGAAACCCCCGGAACCGGGGAGTTTCCGCGTAACCAGCGCGAAAAGATCGAAGGTGTATTTCGCAAAGCCTCTCCTTGGAACGCTGTGAAGAGGTCCGGCGAGTCTGCCCTCCCATCGGGCGATCCAACCAAACAGTTTCAGAAACTAGCAGCTATTTGCAAGGAGATGGGAATATGGATCGTGCCAGTTGGCGAGCTTGAAGGGTTCTGCAAGTCCGTTGGCCGGCATGGACCGCGTTGGGTGCAGCAAGTCATTGAGGAACGCAATCTCTCGAACGACCCTGAACTTGAGCGAGCTCGCGCATTCGTGAGCGAAATATGGAAAAGTAAAGACGTAAGCGCACAATGACGGAATCAACCCCCATGCCGTGTAACTGACAGGGGTCAAGGTATGCAGACTGAGTTGTTGGACACTGTTACCTGAACAGAGCCTACGCGCTGCTGTACTCCCATCGCTTCAAGCGATGCATGGTGGGCACCCACCACTTATTTGGGCTCGAACCGCGCAACGGGCAAGCAAGCAACATTCCGTTCCGCCCAAAAATATGACCCCTCCGCAGCGAAAAATTCGAGGCAACACCCCCTCCCATGAAACACGGCGACCTCACATACGAAGAAATTCGCCACAGGGCCCACCAAGACTGCCTCGCCATCATCCCCACCGGATGCACCGAGCAACAGGGACCGCACCTCCCCGTGGACTTCGACACCTGGTTCGTGGAGCAGGTGTGCAACGCTGCATCCGAAAAGGCCGACCGTGATCACGGCGTTCGGTCACTTGTGCTTCCGGCCATCCCCTTCGGGCCAACGCCGGAGCACAGTAACTACGGGGCAGGCTACATCGACATTCCCGTCGATATGCACGACGCCCTAGTGATGGCGACGCTGGAATCCCTCGCCGAACAGGGCTTCGGCAGAATCGTCGTTTGGCGCGGCTGTGGAGGCCATGACCTCCGGGAAACTGTGAAGCGGTTCAACGAGACCTGGAACGGACAGTCGAAAGCATTTCTCCCGGGACTCCCGTACCACGATGTCTGGTGCCGCATCGCCGATCCATCCGTACTAGGCGGTCATGCGGATAGCTTCACCACCTCCATCACGCTCCATCTGCGCCCCGAAGCGGTTCGCCGGGACAAGATCGTCGACCCCCAACACAAGCCCGTGGACTGGGAGAACCCAGACATCGACTTTGCAAGCTACTCGTCAACAGGGGTCATCGGTGACCCAACACACGCCAGCGCCGAACTCGGTGCCAAGCTATGGGAGGCGGTCGTCGACGAAGTTGCCGCGACGCTGCGGTCAATCGCCGAGGACTCTGGGCCTGTAAGCCCGGTCGATGAGGACAGACTCCACTTCCTTCAGCATTCCAGCGGCTAGCCAACTCTTGGTGCACCCCACCCGTTCCGTCCTTAGCAGCCCACCCCATCCCCACCCACTGCGATACGATACCCCTCACCATGCCTGAACAACCCGCCAAGCTCCTGCCCCTCCCCGAGAACTGGTCCCGCGCCCTCGCCGTCGCAGCCCATCCCGACGACCTCGAATACGGTGCCGCCAGCGCCATCGCCCGCTGGACTTCTCAGGGCAAAGAAGTCGGCTATCTCATGGTCACCAAAGGCGAGGCGGGCATCGATGGGATGCACCCCGAGGAGACGGGCAGGCTTCGAGTGCAGGAGGAGATAAACAGCGCACGCGTCGTCGGCGTCGACTCTGTGGAGTTCCTAGATTACGCCGACGGCGTCGTCGAGAACGGCCTCCCCCTCCGCCGCGACATCGCCCGCGCCATCCGAAAGTTCAGGCCCGACGTCCTGATCAGCGGCAACTACGAACTCACCTGGTCTAGCGGCAAGTTGAACATGGCGGACCACCGCGCCGTCGGTGTCGCCGTACTCGACGCCGCCCGGGACGCCGACAACCGTTGGATCTTTCCCGAACTCCTGGCCGAGGGCTACGAGCCGTGGCACGGCGTCAAGACGGTCTTCATCGCCGCGGCCCCCAATATCACCCACTATGTCGACGTCACCGACTTCATAGACAAGGGCATCGAATCACTCAAGGAACACCGGGTCTACATCGACAACCTCTCGCAGTCATTCGACCCCGAAGACTTCCTCAGCTGGGGCGCCGCAGCCACCGGCGAACGGGCCGGCTGTGACTACGCCGTCGGCTTCGGCATCATGGAGCTCTAACGGGCTCTTTCGCCGGCCGGAACCCACCCGCGCTCCTCACGCCAGTTTGGCTTCACATCGGCAAATCGGCTCAGCCGGAGGCCGCTTATGTCGACGCTAGACTCGCCGTGGAGCACCAGCTCGCTCACAACCTTGCCCGTGGCGGGCGCGATGCCAAATCCATGGGCCGACGCGGTGACAACCACATAGTTGCCCGGCCTGTCCGGGATGTCGATGACAGGCAAATAGTCGGGGACCTGCTCCACCACGCCGGCCCAGCTTCGGATTACCGGCACGTCCGCCACTCCCGGAAGCAGCTCTGCCAGCCTCCGTGCGATGTTCCTTATAAGGGGGGTGTTGGGCTTGTCGGGATCACTGGTCAGGCCCACGTCTGTCCATTCGTGGGGTCCTCCGCCAAAAAGCAGATTGCCCCTCGCGGCCTGGCGGCCGTAGAGTCCATTCCCCACAAGGGCGATATCGAATAGCGGCGGCAATGGGGCGGTCGCCAGTATCTCCACCCTTGCCGGGGCCACCGGAACGTGGACGCCCACCATCTCCGCCAACAGCCCGGTCTGGGGCCCGGCGGCGCCAACCACCACCTCGGCCTTGATGGCGCCGGCGGTCGTCTCCACCGACGAGACCCTTCCGTCAACGACGTTCATACCTGTGACGGCGGTGTTCTGGTAAAGCCTGCCCCCCGAGTCTTGAAAAGCCCATGCAAACGCCTGGACCGTCCGTTGGGGATTGGCGTGGCCGGCATTGGGGGAGAACATCCCGCCGAGCATCTTTTCAGAGATCCCGGGAATCATGTCCCGTATCTCCGAAGGGTCGATCAGGCCTACATCTACGCCGTGGCGAAGCCCATGGTCCCGTTCCGCGAAGAGGTCGCCCATCTCCTCTTCCGACACGGCGACCTGGACCCTGCCCTGTTGGGTGAACTCGGTTGGATAGCCCAGTTCATCGGCCAGCGTCTCCCATAACCTGACTGACTCTACGCCCAACGGTATCAGCGGCGGCTCGTCAACCCGCTCGCTGATCATCCCGCCGTTGCGCCCCGAGGCCTCGCCTCCCACGACTCCCTTCTCGACAACCACAACATCTTTGCCCGCCCTGGCGAGGAACCAGGCCGAACTCAGGCCGGAAACGCCGCCTCCGATGACCACTACGTCTGCGCTGTCGATAGGCATAATGCCACTCCGATGATCAGGGCCGAGTCGTCCCGTCTACCCCAGCACTTTGTAAATAGGGCTGAACCACTTGGGCCAGTCGGCGCGCATCTGCTCCGTCTCGTCCTGGGGCCACATGACCTTCAGCGGCAGTGGTCGTACAGGCGGACGATAAGACATCATGGGTACTTCGGCAATGTCGGTACGGGACTCCTCGGCTAGCAGCAGAGACACCTGTTCGCGGCACAGTCGCCCTTGGCAGTGGCCCGTCCCGGCCCTTGTGAGACGCTTGACCTGGTTCGGGTTGACCGGGCCATCCTCCAACTGGGTCCGGAGGCTCCGACGGCTCATCGGTTCCGACGTCCAATTCAGATAGCGCGGAGGCTGCAGGCCGATGAGCTCGGCACACGTAACCTCCTCGCACCGGCAGGCGAAGATGTCCTGCCCACCGGCGTTGACGAGGGACTCCAGCCACCTCTTCCAGCCCGTGTGTACCCCAGCCGGTGCTGCCATGACGGCCGCGACCTGGATTTCAGACCGCCGGGCGTGGGCCTCCGCGTTGTCGATAGCGCCCAGCGACTCGGCGGCGGCGGTCCCAGCCAGTCGACCTTGATTCCGTGCAATCCCGGGGTCCACGATCATTCCGTCGTGGAAGCCGGCGGCGTCGCCCGCGACGTACACGTTGTCGACGCTGGTCCGCATCCAGTCGTCGTGGTCCGGCACGTATCCGCCAAGCTCGGACCTGAAGGTAAGGTCGCAGCCCAGGAGACTGAGAAGCTCAATGTTGGGCGCCAGGCCGATGGCGAGGCACACGGTGTCGGCGGCGATAACCTTTTCAGAGTTGGCAACCGGCTCGTTGTTCCCGTCAATCTCGACCAGCACGACGGACTCGATATCGTCGGCCTTGCCGGCAGCCTCCTTGACGGTGTGGGAGGTGTATAGCTCTACGCCCTCGCCCTGCAACCATGTCATCAGGGCCGCGTCGCCGCCCGCGGAGGAGGACACGTCCACGATAGCGGCTACCTCTACGCCGCTATCCAGCGCCATCCTGGCGGTGTTGAGGCCCAGGTTGCCGGCGCCCATGACCACCATGCGCCGCGAGGTCAAAGCCTGGTATCGACTCATCAGCGAGTAGGCACCGTTGGCCCCCATTGCCCCCGCCATGTTCCACCCGGCGAAGGACATGCCCAAATCCCGGGAGCCGGCTGCCACGATGAGCCGGTCGTACTTCATCACCCACGACCGCTCTTGATCGGCCAGACCGAGTTGCGGGCCGTCGAGGAGTTTGCTGGTTTCGGCATTGCGAAAGGCGCCCCACACACACGTCCCAAGCCGGACGTCGACGCCGGCTTCTACCGCCTCCGCCAGATCCTCATTAGCCGCAACCACCCTCTCCAGCATCGCGGCCCTGTCGGAAAGCGCGACCTCGATCCGACGGCCGAAGAACTGGGGTACGTCCAGTCCCATCATCGACATGCCGATGGGGTTTTCGTCGATGAGCGTGACCTGCACCCCGGCCTTCGCCGCTTCAATCGCGGCGGCCGTCCCCGACACCCCCGCGCCCACAACCACCAGTGGTTTCGATTCCATGAGAGGTCCCTCTTGCCAGTCCGGAGGTCTTCCTTATACCAATCCGTATTGATCGCGACGCAAGTTCAATATCGACCTTGTCACCAAAACGTAATACGGTGCCAAATCTCGTCATTCCCGTGAAAACGGGAATCTGGAGGCACTGGTCCCCATAGGTTTCGAGTTTATGAAACACCCTCTTGAAACCCACCCCTACAGGTAACGTAGTTCGCGGCTTAGCTGAATCGAATCAGGTTTACATCACACGTGCCTGGACAAGTATGGACTATGCACGAAGGCAACCTACGCAACTTTTCGCGGCGTCGAGATCCGGTCCGGCAGGGCGCCGTGAACCGCCCTTATGTAGTCGACGCCAAATCCGCAGCATGTGCCGATTACCTGGGCGCCCATTCCGACCCATCTGGCGGATTCCCGCGTCAACTCCTCTGCGCTTTCTTCGTTGGCAACGCCACTGTCCTGCCAAGTCTGGAGGTAGTCGTCTCTGCCCGCATCCGGATAGGCGACAATGGGGCCAGTCCATTGGTCGAGGATGACCTGAATCGCCGCCGTGGTTACGTCTAACCTGGCGTGGAAAACGCCAACTACGTCGGGTTTCAGCAGCGCGATCTCGCCGATGCCTTCGCCCAGAGTCATATCATGGTCGACCGCCCGCCAGTTCGAAGTCCACAACGGCACCCCCACACCACCGCCATAGAGACGTTCGTCACCCATACTCATCAAGACCGTCTGCCCGTCAGGCGCCATTGAGGCCGTAAATGCCACCCACACCGGCAGTCCCGTGGCCTTGGCCGACTCAATGGTAATAATCCTCGACTCGTTGTCCGCCCACATGTTCTCGATCAAGATAAAGTCCACCCCGGATTCGGCCAGAATCCCTGCCTGCTCGTCCGTGTAGGCCCTTAACTCCTCCGTCGAGAGGCTGGCGCCATAACCGTAGCCAGTGCCGCCCGAGAGCGACCCGGTCCTTTGGTCGCGTATAGGCATTCGGCACGAGATAGAGCCGGCGATGAACACCGACCTTTCGCCGGCGGCCCGGTCTCTGGCCTCCAGCGCCGCATCGACGGCCCGCGTATTTATCTCCCTTACCATGTCGCCGTAGCCGGACGCCTCCAGTGCAGGTCGCACGGTGTTGAAGGTGTTGGTGGTTATGATGTCGGCCCCCGCCCGGATGTAACGCTCGTGCATCTGCCGCACCGTTGCCGCGTGCGTGTAGTTGCCGGGGCCGGCCCACGAGGCCGGGTGCATGGGCACGCCCATTGCCTGGAGTTCCGTTCCGATGGCCCCGTCCAGGATGATCACTTCGCCGTTGTCCATGCGGTTCTTCAACTGTTCATAGTTGGCCATGATCAGACCCTCCGTTAAGGCTCAGCGCCTTAACTGAAATACCCCACATCGAGCTTTGCCTGGACCCAGACAACGCACGATGAATCGAAGAGAGCCAAGTTAGTCCCTCTAACGAACACCGTCAACCGAAAAATCATGCAATTTCGGCCACGTTTACAAACTCGTCGTCGTCAAATCTCGCGGGGTGGACTGAAAGGGCCAGCCCAGGTCGGGCATGCCACCCTTTTACGCAAGGTCCTCGTGGGATGGTCTTCGCTGCTACACAGAGGCTACGACTGCGGCTCGGCAGCAGGCTTTACTTCCAGTGTTGCAATATTCTGTCGGCCGCCTGCGCTGGGCTTAGAGGGTGTCCAAAAAGGGCCACCGGAGCAGGGTGTAAAAAATGTCATTCTGAGCGAAGTCGAAGAATCTACGTCCGCCTGGCAATAACGCCGTGTCCCCCAACCCCCAGACCCTTCGCCTTTGCTCAAGGTTACAAACGGACCTTTTAGACACCCTCTTAGATGCGTCGTATCGAGCGCCAGCGTATCCCCCAAGTCTGCCGGGGTCGTGAAGTGGCCCGAATCAAGGATTCGATTGAACTCATCAACTGAGGTGATCTTTCGACAGCGCGTCCGCCCGGCGCTCTTCAGGCGTCGTTCGAGTTATGCGAGGTCCTATTTGCCGGTCCGGAGGCCCGCTCTATGTCACACGTGTCCGGATATATGTGGCTTCAGCGTGAGGTAGCCTACGCAACTTTTCGCGGGGATGAAATCCGGTCCGGCAGAGCGCCTTGCAGGGCCTTGATGTAGTCGACGCCGAACCCGCAGCACGTGCCTACGACCTGGGCGCCCATGTCGACCCACTTGGCGGCCTCATGATTCAACTCCTCTGCGTTCTCCTGGTTGGCAACGCCGGTGTCCTGCCAGGTCACGAGGTAGTCAGTTCTGCCGGCATCCGGATAGGCGACAACGGGGCCAGACCACTGGTCGAGCACCACCTGGAGCGCTGGGGTGGTGTCAGCTGGAGTGGCGTGGAACACTCCGATTACGTCGGGCTTCAGTGGCGCGATCTCGGCGATGCCTTCGGCCAGAGTCATTTCGTAATCGATCTTCCGCCAGCTCGAAGTCCACAGCGGCGAGCCCCTGCCGCCGACATACCCCCGGTCGTCACCCACATCAAGCCTGACCGTCTCTCCGTCAGACGCCATGGACGCCGTAAACGCCACCCAGACCGGCAGTCCGGTGGCCTTGGCCGACTCAGACGCAATCACCCTGGACTCGTTGTCGGCCCACATCTGCTCGATCAGGAAAAAGTCTATTCCCGACTCGGCCAGGATGTCCGCCTGCTCGTCGGTGTAGGCCCTTAACTCATCCGCCGGGAGGCTGGCACCGTAACCGTAGCCGGTACCGCCCGAAAGCGACCCGGTCCTGCCATCGCGTACTGGAATTCGGCACGATATGGAGCCGGCGATGTAAACGTCCTTGTCGCCTGCGGCCCGGTCTCTGGCCTCGATCGCCGCGTCCACGGACCGAGTGTTTATCTCCCTCACCAGTTCGGAGTACCCCGAAGCCTCCAACGCAGGCCGTATCGCATTGAAGGAGTTGGTCGTTATGATGTCGGCCCCTGCCCGAATGTAACGCTCGTGCATCTGCCGTACCGTTGCTGTGTGCGTATAGTTGCCGGGGGCGCACCACGAGATCGGGTGCATTGGCACGCCCATTGCCTGGAGCTCCGTTCCGACAGCCCCGTCCAGGATGATCACATCGCCGTTATCCATGCGGTTTTTCAGCTGCTCATAGTTGGCCATGACCTGACCCTCCGTTAAGGCTCGGGGCCTTAACCGAAATACCCCACATCCTGCTTCGCCTGGACCCAGAACAAAGCACGATGAATCGAAGAGAGCCAAGTTAGTCTCTCTCACGAACACCGTCAACCGAAAAATCACGCAATTTCGGCCGCATTTACAAGCTCTCCGTCGACAACTCTCGCTGGGTGCACTGAAAGTGCGGCGCCAGGTCCGGCACTTCACCCTTTTTCGTAAGGACCACGGAGGATCCTCACAGGCCTCGCGTTGCCTCCTCGTAGCCCCTGTGTTTCAAGCAGCGCGAATCCCGCTGCGGTCACGATATCCATATACTTCTCGAGTCCCTCGAACCAACTTTTGTACCGGCGTTCAACATCTTGGTGAGGTCAATGAGCAGGAGCCGCCACTCCGATCACTCACTTGAACACTTGAAGTCTGACTCCAAGCCAAAAACGAAAAGCAAAGGGAGGCTACTCAAGATGACCGATGAAAGTAGTCTGCTCAGTTTTATCGCTCGACGTCACACTGTCGGCCGCGAGGATGTGGCCACGAACGCACTGTATTTCATCCTGTCCCACTCGAATTCCGCCAGGCTAGCGCTTTCCGACTTCATTTCGGATGACGGCGACCCCTTGGAGATCGCGCAGGCGAAGCCCTGGGGCGCGGATGCCCTTGGAGCCATACCGGACTTGGAATGCCGCGACGAGGATGACAACCTGGTCGCTCTGATCGAGTCCAAGTTCTGGGCGGCCCTGACGCATCACCAGCCGGTCACCTACTGGGAAAGACTTCCGTCCGACAGACCGGTTGTGCTTCTGTTCCTGGCGCCGGATTATCGGATCAACTCAGGCGGGTTGTGGGCCGAGCTTGTAGGCCGGCTGCGCAACGCGGGGCACGAATTGGGCCACGCCGAAACGCGCGAGAACCTGATTACAGCGTCAGCCGCATCCGACGAACGGCGCCTGATGCTCACAAGTTGGGACCTCCTGCTCGACAGGCTGGCCCAAAAAGCAAAGGACGACTGCGACGATCAGGCATCCTTCGAAATCGCCGAGTTGCAGGGACTTGCCACTGACGTCACTGCGTCGGAGAACCCGCGACACGATGAAAACCTGAAGAAGTTGATCGCGGACGCGGTGAAGCGCGTCGAGCAATCTGGATGGGCCAACACCGATGGACTCAGGGTCGGTCAGGGTTATGGGTACTACGGAAGGTATCTTCGTCTTGCCGGTGCACTCGCCTGGCTGGGGATCGATCGCGAAGTCCTGAAGCAGAAGCCGGGCAACCTGCTGCTGCTCACGTTTGAGTCCTATCACGACGCCCCTGTAAGCGTGGACGCGGTGCGTAACAGGTTGGGCAGCTTGGCTGAACAGTGTTCGGGTTGGCGTAGCAAGAAAATATGTGTACCGATCACCTTGCCGGACGGCGTTGATACCGAGGCAACCGTCAACGCCATAGTTGCCAAAATGGAGCGCATCGCTAACTTGATTGACCCCGATGGCCCGACCTACTCGGAAGGGCGTTGATCACTGACGATGACCGCCCGATGGCTTAGTCAGGGCCGGAACACTACCTTGGGAGTCGGGAAAGGGATGTGCCTTGATTAGAGTGGTGAGTTGGAACATCGAAACGTTGCACGAGCCGTGGCGGGAGTTGGTTGAGATGGGCGCCGTGTCTCGATCCCCGGCTCAGCCTTCCGGGATTCTTCGTACGCCGCAGCGCACGCGTCATACTCTCACCACACCAACCCCCTGTAGTCTGCCTCCGGATCAATCGCAGGTATCATGACGCCGACCTCGACCGTCGGCCTGTGAAGGTGCTGCCTCCGCCGCGGAAGACGGCCAGGCGTTATCCGATAGCGCCCGACCGGTGGAACAGGTTGGTCATCGTCATTGAGCGGGTATCAGATCCTCGATGGTTACCTGTCCGTCGGTCAACGCGTCTACGGTTACCCGACTGCCCCATAGCAGAGCCATGCCCAGCAATGGAGCGCTGTCCGAATTCAGCACCAGCACGTCGCTAGGGCGCCCATGCCAGGACACCGATCCGATGTATACCTGAAAGTCATAGAGCTCACCGTTGGCCAGCTCGAAGGTCCGTTGACCTACGGACGGCAGCTCCAGTTGACGGATGGATTCCGGGGGCAATGTCAGATAGCCGGTAAACCCCGTATCCAGGACGGCCTCCATGGACCGGAGACGGCCTGCGCCGTCCATGATGTCTACGGTAATCCACGCCTGTTGGTTGCCGCTTACCCTTCCCCTCATCACCGTTGTTGGGGCATCCGGAAACCGCCGACGTGCCTATATGCGGCGCGGTACCCGACGCGCACTCCGTATGTCACGGCTTCCGGCCTCCGCTTCAGCAGTCGCCGCGTGGCTGTCGCGTCTCTTGGATCGACCTCGTAGTCGCCGCTCTCAACATCAATGACCACGAATGTTCCCTTTTCCACCGGCCCCACTTGGGGTAGGACCTGTTCCCGGTAAATGGATTCTCCCCGGGCTGCTATCTCTCCAGGCTCATACGCGCGGCTCGCCATGGCGTCCTCCTGGCACCCGTAGTGAAGTGTTTCGGCCACGACTCAAAGATACGTACCCCCCGTCCCGTGGTCAACGCAAGGCCGGATCAGCCGCCCCTTACTCCTCATCGTCCTTTCACCGTAACCATTCACCGCGACTTCGTCCGCCGGCCGGCAGCAGGCGTTACTTCCAATGCTGCGCTATTCTGCCTGCCGCCTGCGCCGGGCTTAGATGCGTCGTATCAAGCGTAAGCGTATCCCCCAAACCCTCCGGGATCGTGAAGTGACCTGAATCAAGGATTCGATTGAACACATCAACCGAAGTCATCTTTCGAAAGCGAGTCCGCTCGGCGGATTGCAGGCGCCGTTCGTTTTCCGCCTTGTCGCACACTAGGTGAACGAAACGGACGGCGCCGCCCTTCTCAACTACGTGGTCTCGGACGTTTGGGACCACGTCGTCGGGCAAGGACCTCTCGAAGACGAAGGTGGTGATGAGTCCCGGGAGTCCGTCAGCGACGGCCTGTTCGATAACCATGAGCCAAATCCGATCGCGCAGCCGAATGAAGCCCCGGCCATCGAAACCGAAGATCGGCTCAAGCATGTCCGCGAGCAGATGAATGTGAAACAGCTTGTAGCCCGGTCCGCATCCGCGCCAACTCCCCGGCAACCGCCAGTTTTCCAACGCCCGGGAGACCATATATTAGGTACAGTTCCACGACATTCCCTACTCAACCGCGACTGTTGCTCTGGGCCGGCGCATGCGCGCGTACCCGCGTTAGGTGGGGCAACTATCTGATAGTACGTCCTGACCCCGGAGACAGTTACCCGACCAAGGTCAAGGCAGGACCGGCGACGGTGCCGCCGAGCCGGGTGAGATGAACCACATGGTGAGCCTCTCGACCCCGTTGCACATTTCGCAACCGGAGGAGCTTTTGGGGTTCACTCATCAAGGCAGGTCATCAGGCAGTTCGAGAGGCTCGTTGAACCCGGTAAAGGTATATACCCATCGTATCCAAAAATCCTGGCCGGTCTGCTCAGCCAGACTTCTACCCCACACTACCCTGCCCTCAGTTCGGCCGTCGTTCCAACAGACAACCTTCGCCAACTCGAAAGCGTCCGAGTCAGGCGGGGTGTCGAAAACACGGAATTGGTCTCTTGGTCCCGAAGTCGGGCGATAGGTGTGCTGTGCGTCGACAAACTCTCCGAGCCCATGACACCAGTCTCTTTCGTCGAAGTCCGCCGGAGGGGAGGGCGCCTGCTCAACCAGCGTCCAGTCGACCTTAATCAGCCTGCCATCGTCCAGCGTGACCCAGAGGTCGATCGTGTCTATATAGACCGCATAATCGTCGGTTCCGCGATGAACGGTTTCTGCCTCCCTCGGTTCCCCGCTTTCTGTCTCATACTCCACGACGGCGTATCCAGATTTCCTGGTCGGTACGTCTCGTCTTGAGGCGCGGTAGTGGACTGCGGATCGACCATCGATTTCGACTTCTCCCACCAATTCAACCCGGTCGAATCGGTCCTCAACGTCCCCAAGGCGCCACGGCAGCCCGCCAAAGTCTCCAAAGGGCGCCCAGCCCCTGGTCTCCCTGGATAAGACCCATTCGCCGTCACCGGTCCGGTCTCTTTCGTACGCCTTATCATCGACCGTCACTGACTCGCCACTGGGGGTTCCGCCGGTAGGGTCGGCGCCACCCCACAAAGCCCAGTAGTGAATGCGATCGACCATGTCCACTTGATGAAGACTGACGTACTGCTGTCCGAGGCTATCGTTGCCGTCGATCCGGTAGCGGACGGTCTCCAACTCGAGCAGACCGTCATAGGCGTGGGCAACCGCTGCGAATGGGGACATGGAGTCGTTAGAGGTGGACCAGGGCCTGACAATAAACATCATCACAAGGACAGAGACAAGCGCGACCGCAACCATGACTCTCGCGAATACCGGGAATCCAGTGTGCCTTCGTCTGACCAGCCGGTCGCGGATTCCCGGCCAGAGGTCGCGCGTTGCGTCGACCGGGTCCATGTATTCGCTCAGCGCGTCTGCAACCAGCCGCTCTTCAATCCAGTAATCACCTTGCTTTCGCATCATTACACCTCCTCACGGCTGTACCGCGTCGCCTGACGCGCTTGCATCCTGCTGGCGATGTCCCAAAGTACTTTCCCGCGCCTCGTTATTCCGCAGCAGTAGTTCAAGCCGCCGGAGGGCTGAGTGCAGGCGGGACTTCACTGTGCCGCGACGACAGCCGAGTGAAACGGCCATCTCGGCCTCGCTGAACCCGTGGTAGTACCGCAGTACGACGACCGCTCTGTGCTTCGGGCTGAGGGCGCGTATTGCCGCCCAAATCGACCTCCTGGCCTCCGCCTCTTCGGCCGTGCGGTCAGGCATCGGTTCGAAGGAAGGCAGGTCGGCGGCCTCCTCCAATGACAGACTGCGATGGTCGCGCCTTCGCAGTTCCTTGAGGCTGATGTTGACAACGATCCGGTACAGCCAGGGCGCAAAGGGCCGTCTCCGATCGAACCGCTTTAAGGCGGAGAACAACTCCACGAAGACCTGCTGCGTAACGTCCTCTGCCAGATGGTGGCGCCCCACGATCCCGTACGCGGTACGCAAAACGGCCAGCCGGTGAAGTTCGAACAGAACTTCCAGCCCGGTAAGGTCTCCCTGCTGACACCGAAGTATCGCCTGCCGTTCGTTTGGCAACGCCACGTGAAGTTCCACCTCCAACGATTCAATAAACCCTTCAATTGGTATTACCGTCAAACGCCGGAATGGTTCATTTTTGTTCAGCCCACCATTCGGGGTCCCCGCAGGCCTGATTTGGGCGGTGATCTGTGACGCCGGTAACCTGCGTGGGGTTGGGCGGTCAAAAGTCAAAACAAGACCGGCCAAGGAAGTTTCCGATCACGTCCAACGGCAACCCGCTTTATCACACACGCAGGCCGGGGATTCTCCGCGGGAGCGGCTGAAGGCTGTTGCATGATTTGGTGACGGCCACCCGCCGGGTCGAGGACGAACATTCATACCCAATCAACGGAACATATGAAGCCTGGTTTTTGATTCTCGGTCAGTTGTTCAGTTGCCGATGGGACTTCCCTTCACCCCCCTTCCCTCGCCCGTCGCAACGCATCTTCCACGAATTCGTAGTAGTCGGTATCCGCCCTATCGTCGGTGGCGCCGAGATCGCCCATTTCACGAGACGAGGGAATCCAGGCCGCCGGATCGGGCAGCGGACGAGCGGCGCATGCCAACTCCCAAAAGCCGAGGTTTCGCACGGGACCGCGCGCTGACTCGTAGTTCTCCAGGAAAATGTCGGCAGCTTTTTTGATGCCTCTCAGGTACATGTTCATCCTGAAGTAACCGACATCCAGGGCGGGATCGCCGTAAGCCGCGGCGTCCCAGTCGAGCACTGCAGACACACGCCCGGCGAGCCACAGGACGTTTCCCGGCCAGTAGTCCATGTGAAGGAACACCGGCGGGACCTTGCGGATGCCGAATCGAAGTTCCCGGATGGCGCTGTAGATCGTGTCTGAAAGCGGGTGCCCGGACATTTTATTAGGCCAATGCCCCGTGAGGAAGTAGAGGCCGAGATCATTGCCGTCGTATATGCCCTGCCGTTCACTGGAATTCGGGCTGACGTCGTGAATTTTGAGGAGAAGATCGGCCAGGTCCCTGGCCCACTTCACCGGATCCTCCGGATTTGCGATCTGCCGGCCCCGAACAAATCTGGTAACGATTCCCGGCACTCCGAGCAATTCGCCCTTGGCGTCAAGAAGGACGGGTTCTGGGGCCGCGATACCGTGCCTGCGTGCGATCTGCAGTCCGCAATAGTCTGCGGTCGCGCGTTCGGGATCGGGTTCGTAGGTCATCCGCTTGACGACGAAACGGTGCCGCTGGCCTCCGGCAGACTCCGTGTCGAGCACGTGGACGGCGTTGGTAAACGCGGCCGTGGCCGGAGTGATGGAAATAAGCCGGTGGCCAGGGGCGACGGTATCCATGACGAGTTGTGCACGAGATACGTCGAATCCCATGTCGGAATTATCGAGCCCAGACATCAGATTTCTTCTACGGCCGCGGGGAGACTCGCCAATCAGGGTAGAGGTGTTCGGGGCGGACGGGCCGGACGCCGCTGAGCAGAGGTCTCGCGTTGCTGATGTCGGCGTTGGCTCTTGAGCGGCCTCTACGCTGCATCTTCCACGATTAACCGCTGGAACCATCAGAACTCGCCACTATCGCCTCCACGACAAGCTCCCGATAGGCGTCGAGGCCGTCGGAGCAAGGCAGCCCATCGGCCGGAAACCAGCCGATCTGCGTATGTTCGTCCGGAGCGGCGTTTATCGGTTCGCCCTTCCACGCCGTGACGGCGAAGATCATGATCTCAGCCGGTTCAACCGGGTCGTGAAACGTGCCCAGCAGGTGGAACGACTCAAGCTCTACCTGGAGCTCCTCCATAGCCTCGCGGCGCAACGCATCCTCCGACGACTCTCCACCCTCGACGTGTCCTCCAAACAGGTCCCACACATCCGGATAAAACCGCATCCACGGCGCCCTCTTTACGAGCAGCACCTTACCGTCTCGTATTAACGCCCCAACCACACACCGTGCGATGGGCGCTTGTCTTTCGCTGCCTGCGTCAGCCATGCTCTTAATATCCCGAGGTTCTACCGCGCCTCCGCCGCGTCACGACCTCACTGGAGAGTTCGGAGGCACTACATGTTCCATGCAGTTTCGCAGCCCCTCCCACGGCAGTTTGCGCACGATGAGGCCCAATCGCTCGCCACGTCATGAAACCGCGGGGACAAAAAAAGAGACGCCCCCACGAGGGGGACGTCGGCCCAGAGATGCGATCACTGGGGTGGTAGTACAATTGTGCTACTTCAACTTACATGATGTCAAGCGTTGTCGAGAGGGTCTGGAACCGAGCCTCTAATAAGAGGAGGGGCAATTCTCGTGATCGAGCCTACGCAGAGGGTAATTGTATACATCGATGGGTTCAATCCCGCCTCACGATGTCCCGACCTCTCACAACGGATCTTCCGCGGACACGCCTGCTCAACATAGTTTCACAGCCCCACCCACAGCAGTTCGCGTTTGATACGACTCATGGATCATTCTTCGGCATTCGTTGCCGTCGGGGAATCGCGGCCGAGGAATCCAGGCGCGTCAGCCGCACAAATCACACGTATAGTCACCAGCCATTGTTGCTTCTACCGGATCGTCGCATTTCTCCCTGTCGATACCACAGGCCGTGAACCTGCCATCTGGAAATCCTTTGTGGATCACCAAGGCCTTGGTTTTAACCGTGACCACGTCCCCAATTGAAGGGCGCGACTGGATGCCCACCTGAATTACCGGCGGCAGGCAGCTAAGTCGGTGATTTCTGAGTCGACGCCAAGCGAGCGCTGTCCGAACACAGTTATCGTGGTCCCATGCGTACAAAGGAGGACCGGTTGGCCTGCCCCATTGTGGGGCGCCTATGGGTTGTAGGAGCCTCTGTCCGCAATTCCAGTCTCCTTCATCGAACGCAGCCTCTACCTGGCCTAGGCGAGCCGAGGTATCTTGCTCGGAGTTCCGCGGTTCCGACGGATCTGTAGTTCTCTTGGTCCATACCATCGCCCAGAAGTCTGCGTCCGAGAACGACAGGAAAAGGTCAAGCACGGTCGCGTTCGGGCAGGGGATTTTGTCTTCGGGTTCGCCCAAGGCTAGCTCGCCGGGCGAACGCCATTGCCCGTGGGATGTCTCGGCGGCGCACTCAATGCAGACAGGATAGCCGGGATTTTCCCAATCCATGAGTTCGTACGGGAATTCCAGGGTATGAAAAGGCCGCTCACAGCTCTCGCAAGTTGGAACGTCCCACGGGGATACGTTTTCATCCTTGCGATTTGTCCAGCAGAATGGCGAGCAGTACCCTGAGAAGCCGTCCTCGAGTGCGTCCAACGTCACATAAAACGCCGACTCCAACTCTGACTGTGCGGCAAGGATCTGTTCGGTGGGCGGGTTTGTGTTGACGACTTCGACAACTGCGACGACTTGCCCTTTTGAGTCCAATGCCCCGACGTCGGCCCTGAACTGTCGATGACTATGCTCGGTAACGACTCGAGATATTCCGTCCACCGTAAGCGGCCTCTCATACTTACAAAACCGGCAGTTCAGTGGGGGCAGGCTGAAATACTCACGCGCGATCCTATCCCTAACTTCGTCGTGGGCTCCACTGCGACTCAGCATACTTCTGTGCAATCCAATGTGGGTTGGAACTCCTTTCTTGCCCTGTTCACCTCGAGAGGAATGTCGTGCGCGCTCGGACAGGCCTGATCGAATTGGAGATGAGTCCAGCCAATACGGAAGCGTCATACTCTGAGCGATGCTCTCGTTCTTGTTGGAGCAGTTCGGTACTGCCCGTAATCCCTTCTTGGAAACTATCCCTCGCAACCCACACCCCTGCACCTCCGCCCCCTACCCCGGCACATCCGTCGTCGGCGGCCTCACATGGTGGTCCGTGCGGCCAGGGTATTGCCGGGCGTGGAACTCGTCGCCCCACTCAGTCAGCCGCGTCACCGCCTCCTCGAACAGCAACTCGCCCTTCTCAACGCTTGCCAGCTCGGGAGATCCGCACACACCTGTGTCTGTGTAGGTGCTCGTCCAACTCGTTACCGCGACCGGCCCGAAGCCAAACAGGTCCACCGACTCGAACTTCGATCCCTGCGCGTTGGTCCACGTCTGATGGTTCTCCACGAGGTCTTTTCTCACCGCTGAATCGTCAATGCCCATCGCCATCGATGTTTCGATCTCGCAGGCGTGCGCGCACCCCCCGGGAAAGTGTGACTCACGCCACTTTTCCTTGAATTCTGGGTCAACCATCACGAGCGACCACCAGTTCGTGAGCGACACCACGGCGTCGGTCTCGATCATCACACGCCGGGTCGCGAGGTCCAGGGGCGGCACGTTGGAGCCGTGCCCATTGATAACGATCACCTTCTTGAAGCCGTGGTAGACCACGCTCTTGATCACGTCAATCACGTAGCGCATGAACGTTTCGTGGTGGACGGTTACGCTGCCCGGGAAGTCCATTACATGCGTTGTGTACCCATACGGGATCACCGGCATCGCCAACAGCCGGTCGGGCCTGCGACGCGCGGCCTCATTGGCGACTGAGTCCGCTGTCCAAAGGTCCATCTTGATCGGCAAGTGCGGACCATGCTGCTCGACTGTCCCCACCGGCAAGACCGGTATCAGGCCATTCTCGACCGCCTCGTTGACCTCCGGCCAGGTCAGGTTTTCGAATCTGTGCATATTTTTCACGTGTTCTTGCTCCGCGGGCTTCAGGATGTTTGCCAGGCGCGCACGCCGACACACGATTATGGACCGTGGAAAACCCGCGCGTCGGATTGCGAACGACCGCACTTGTCATCCCTCGCCAGAATGTCTTTGCAATGCACCATCGCGCCCACCTTCTACTCGCCGTAAAGTGGGACGCCATGCTCCTGGGTCCCGGCGTCCCACCCCCGAACTCCCACCACGCAACACGGCCAAGCACACCCGCCCTTCTTCGTCGTACCGGCGAAAGAACGTCACCCCGTACACCGATTCGGGACACCCACACACCCTTCCGCCGTCGTCCAGACCCTCACCAATCAACCCAAACCCCGACCGCCAGCCTCCACGCCAATCCCCCTCTAGGCTTGGGAGAGGTCCGGGGTGAGGTCTCCCCCGCCAACCCCCATTTGACGCCGTGGCCCACACGCCGTAAATTAGAACATATGTGCGATTCAGGCCCCCAAACCAATACAGAAGACCAGCCACCAACCCTCGCCGAAATCGTCCGCGAGGTGACCGACAACGGCAGGACTATCATCAACTTCCTCCACGATGTCATGGACGGCAGGCTGGAAGGCTTCCAGCCTTGCCACCGCCTCGATGCCGCGCGCCAACTCGCCAAACTCGGCGACAAAAAGGCAATAGCCTTCTTGAAGTCCTTCTCCCGCGCGGCCATCGGACGCAAGCCCTCACGCTCCTCCGGCGAATCCGTTCCGAACGAAGAACTCGCCGAGATCGTCAACGAGGTAACCTCAGGCGGCAGGGACATCGTCCGATTCCTCGTAGACGCCATGCACGGCAAACTCGACGGCTTCAAGCCCTGCCACCGCATCTCAGCAGCCAAAGAACTCCTCCGGATCGGCTTCTACAACGTCCCTGTCGATATCGACGACGAAGATGACGAGAACGACGATCCCATATCTCAGGCACAGCTTGAAAACCAGACGTGCCACAATGCCAAACAGTACAACGATGACGACGACCCGTTCGACTTCGATAACTACGACCGTGAGGATTACATACGAGACAGGATGGGACACAGGGCCGAGGTCCACATCTTCGGCAGCGAAGAAGCCCGGGAAGTCGCTCTCCACACAGCCCGCGAATTCGGGCGCGAGTCACGCGCCGCAGGACACATCGGAGACTACGATTACTCCCCGATCGAAAACCCCGAGGACGACCCCTATGGCAAAGGTTGCTATGGGTACAGAGTCTTGCGCATCGGATTCCAGAACAACAATGTAATCAGAGCAATCAACAAGGCCGTGGCGGAATACCACAAGCGAAATTTCAAACACCTTATAGACGAAGACGGCAGTCTGACCGTCCGAGCGGACACGGTATCTCTAGATCCCCGTACCCTCCAGTACCTCGAACGCAGCCGCCACCTCCTGGCCGAAGAAAACGGCAAACCGCCTGTAGGCCCGGACTCTCCCTCATCTGTCACTCCCGAACACCCCCAAGACTCCCCTGTAGGAGCGGGTTTCAAACCCGCCCGCGGCCTCACGAACCCCTCAACCGAGCGTCATACTGACCCCGGCGAAGAGCCTCCCGGACGCCGTCGCCGCAGGAAAAAACCCCGGAAAATCCACCTCGGCCCATCCGACGAAGACCCGCCTGGCGACAGCCCGCGCCAACGCGGAGACCCCGGCGACATTCGAATACCGCTCCGCAACGTGCTGTCAGTGTCAGCCAGCCCCCTATAACATAACCGCGTCCCAGGAACCCCTGTCGGGGCGGGTTTCAAATCCGCCCTCGGTCCCGCGCGCCTCGGTGAAACAATCCCATCGCGACGCGTGTAGGACCCCCCCAAACTGCTAGACTTCCCGAACGCGCCAGCCCCCCCATTTTCGACCCCGGCCTGACACGACTTGCCGGAGGATTTGCGAGGAACCAATGAAGAGCAAAGCAGCCATTCACCTGGAACACGGGCAACCGTTGGTAGTCGATGAAATCGAGTTAGCCGATCCTTCGGACGATCAAGTACTCGTAAAGCTGTATTCCAGCGGCGTGTGTCACTCGCAGCTTCACCAGATGCACAATGCCACGTTCGAGCGGCCGATGATAATAGGCCACGAGGGGACCGGGATCGTCGTCAAGACGGGCCGAAACGTGGACCACATCGAGGAGGGCGACCTCGCCATCGTCACGTGGGTTCCGCGCCTGCCCATCAGGGGAAGATGGAGCCCGCCGACCACAGGCATCACCTATCGCGAGGAGCCGATCAACGCCGCAACCTACACTTGGGGAGAGGATGCCCTCGTGTGGAGCGGCTACGTCGTGAAGATCCCTGAAGACTCCCCGAAGGACTTGAGCTGCATCGTCGGATGCGCAGTGTTGACCGGCGCCGGCGCAGTGCTGCACACCGCCAAGGTCAGGCCCCAGGACTCGGTGGCCATCTACGGCGTTGGCGGCGTCGGTATGTCGGCCCTCGCTATGGCTTCGATACTCGATGCCTACCCGCTGATCGCCGTGGACATCAGCGACGACAAGCTGGAATTCGCAAAGGAATTCGGCGCCACACACACCGTAAACGCGATGAAGACCGACCCGATAGAGGCGATCATTGAGATCACCGGCGGAGGGGCCGACTACGCGTTCGACGCCATAGGGTTGCGCATAACGAACGAGCAGATCTTGCCGTCGACGCGCGGTGGCGGGCCCGGCGCAGACAACCACGGCGGAATGGCCGTGATGATAGGGATGCCAGGGCCGGAGAAGATGCAAATCGAACCGGGGGACTTCTTCTACCACCAGAGGACCTACAGGTCGAGTCTGGGCGCAACCTACCCCGACCGTGATTTCAGCATGTACCTGCGGCTGCACGCGGAGGGGAAGTTCCCGCTCGACAAGCTGGTGACGAAAAGGTACTCCCTCGACGACATCAACGAGGCATGCAACTCGCTCGAGGCCGGCGAAATAAAAGGCCGCGCCATCATCGAGTACGTGTAGCCCACGCCACCCATTTCTGCCCCTACTCCTTTTACGCGCAACTTGTGGACTGGGCGGCGAATGGCCGCGGTTCCGGTGACATCGGCAAACGGGAAATTGGCCGCAGGCTGTAGCCTTTGGAGGCTACCAACGCCCCCACGTGTCCTTTCGTAAAAATCGATTAAACCCGTACCTCTGGACGAGGGCTGACTGAACCAGTGCAAACAAATGCCGCCCCGTCGGCCGCGAGCACGGAAGCCTGCTGAACGAATGGCCCGCCATACCGAACCCGCCGTAAACAACTCACTGGGCACTTTGCTTCAGGGCATGCTGCCCCGCAGTCACGTGCGTTCCGAGAACACACAGGCTATCGTCGGGCATTCGGGCCTGCGCCCTGACATCCTGATAACGGCGCCCGGTCGTTCGCCGGTCGTAATAGAGGCCGAATACCTGCCCGCAGCCACCGCCGAGGTCGAGGCGAAAGAGAGGCTCGGTCTCGACGTAGCAGAGGACGGCCGTCGCATCGAAGCCGTCATCGCGCTCAGGTACCCGATCGACATGGGCGATGCCGACGACCTCCGAGCCGCATTGACCGAATCCCGCATCTCATGGTGCGTCTTCACTGAGGAGTCCGCGGGCGTGACCCGGTTCCCCGAGTCGGGGTGGCTCGATGGCTCCGTCGGGGATCTGGCCGACCTCGTCCGCCTGGTATCTGTCCCGCAGCGTGCCGTGGATGAGGCCGCCACCGCCCTGCAGGAGGGTATCGACGCGGCCGCGAAGGTCCTCGACGAACTTAACACGACCCGCTCCGGCATCACCATGGCCATAGCCCGCCTGCTCGGTATGACCGACGTTCCCCAGACCCGCCGCATGGCCTGCGCCATCATCGCCAACGCAATGATCTTTCACGAACGGATTGCCGGCATGCATCCGACCGTCAGGCCGCTGGGGTTGGTGTGCGGCGACGGCATCCCCAATCCGCAGGGCGAGATGCTTGCCGCTTGGACAGACATCCTTGCCATCGACTACTGGGCGATCTTTGCCATTGCAAAGGACGTTCTGGAACAACTGCCATCGGCGGATGCGGCCCGTATTCTGAGGCGGCTGAGAAACACCGCCCAGGAGGTTAACTCCGCCGGCGTCGACAACGCCCATGACCTGACCGGCCGTATCTTCCAGCGGCTCATTGCCGACCGCAAGTACCTGGCAACGTTCTACACCCTGCCCGCGTCGGCCGCGTTGTTGGCCCGGCTGGCCGTTGCCAGAATGGGCGGCGTGGACTGGTCCGACGCCGAAGCGATCGGCAAACTGCGCGTCGCCGATTTCGCCTGCGGAACCGGCGCATTGCTATCGGCCGTTTACGACCAGATCGCAGCCCGCCACGAACGAGACGGGGCCAACTCGGCGGACCTGCACCGGGTGATGCTGGAAGAGGTCCTGTACGGGTGCGACGTGATGCCATCGGCTATCCACATCACCGGCGCCACCCTGTCTGGAATCGAACCCTCGGTCGATTTTGGGAATTCCCGCCTGTACACGCTCCCGTACGGCCGGCAGTCAGACGGAACTGTGAAGATCGGCTCTCTGGAACTGATGCAGACCGAACAGACGATGGCGCTGTTTCACACCAGCGACCCGGGCAAGCGCACAGGCAGTACCGGCGAAGAGACCGCGGAGCAGATAGTCGCAGAGTTCCCCGACGAGGGCTTTGACCTCGTGATCATGAACCCGCCGTTTACCCGGGCAGGTTCCGATTGGGAAGGTAGTGAAAGACAGCAGGACTACGTTAAACAATTCCGGGGACTAAGCACGGACTTGGTAACGCAACAGGCCATGGCCAGTTTGATGAAGCAGTTGGCCAAGGGTACGTGCTACCACGGTTACGCCGGTATCGCATCGGCATTTGCAGCCCTCGGCCATGGCAAGTTAAAGCCAGGAGGCGTCCTCGCTCTGGTGCTCCCGCTGTCAGCCGCAGCGGGCGTTTCGTGGCAGAAGTTCCGCCAATTGTTGGCGCGCCAGTACACGGAACTAAGCGTGCTTAGTGTTGCCGCTGCGGATAATGATCAACTTTCGTTCTCGTCTGACACAGGAATGGCAGAATGCCTGGTAATCGCCCGCAAACTTAAGTCGGGCGAAATCTCCGAAAAGCGCGTTCAATTCACGTCGCTGTCTAAAAGACCTCAGGGATTCGCCAGCGCCGCGGCCATAGCAAGAATCATTGTCGAGTGTGACTACACGAGGAGGATCGAGGATGGGCCGTATGACGGTACCCCTCAGACTTTGGGGGATGAAGTAGTCGGCAAGAGCCTGACTACGCCCAACCCAACAGATGACGAAGGATGGGCCGGAGTACGGCTACGGGATTATTCTCTGGCCCAGACCGCTTACGAACTTTGCAACTCTCGACTGTGGCTGCCCGGCGCCCCTGCCCCGTCAGAGGTCAATGCGGTTCCGTTGAATCTCGTGGGCACACGGGGCTTTTACGACATGAATATTGCTGGGACATCTCACTCTGCACCCTTTTCGAAGGTCGCCCCTAGCCCTACTGCTACCTACCCATCCCTTTGGAACCACGACGCGACGAAGGAAACGCGGGTTGTCTGCGCTCCTGATTCTCAGATGCAAGTGAAGTCGGGCATGGAGGCCAAAGCATCTGCAGTTTGGGCAACGGCCAGCCGTGCCCATGTCAGCAGGGATTTTCGTTTCAATTCACAGCCGTTGGCTGCGGCGTTCACTGAACAAGAGAGCATCGGCGGCCGCGCCTGGCCGAACGTGGTTTTTGGCGATACGCAATTTGATTATGCGTTTGCCATATGGGGCAACTGTACCCTGGGAATGTTGTCGTACTGGTGGCACGCAAATCGGCAAGTAGCAGGCCGAGGCACCATCACAATCGGCTCGCTTGAATCCCTGCCCGTGCTGGACTTTCGCACCCTTAACGACGATCAACTGATCACGGCCGAGTCGATCTTCGACGAGTTCCGCGACAAAGAGTTACAACCTGCGTACCTGGCAGACGCCGACCCCAACCGTGCTTTGCTGGATCGCCGCGTCATCCGTGACCTCCTCGGCTTCGATGAGGACACCTACATGGGCGTGCGCCGCCTGGCCGCCAAGTGGTGTGCCGAACCGTCGGTGCATGGCGGCAAGGCTCGGCCCAAAGACGCAAAGTTCGTCGCATAGACTGGCCCGTGAGGACGGCTGAGGGTTGAAGCGGCAGCGCGTTTCCTGCTTGACCGCACGCGGTCAATATGTGCCGGGCACAACCGCAGTTTGAGGAACGACTGTTGACCGGAGCACGCGTAGACGAGAGCGTGCGGTACGAACCGCACGAGAACCCTCCACCTCTAATAGCCGCCGGCGCAGGCATTCAGGCCGCCATGATTATCGTGGCCCCGGTGGTGCTCACCGTGGTCATAGTGGCCCGGATTGCCGAACAGCCGGAGTCCTATCTATCGTGGGCCGTGTTTGCGGCGCTGTTGATCAGCGGGATCACGACCGTTCTCCAGGCTGTCCGGGTCGGGCGGGTCGGCGCCGGACACGTGCTGATTATGGGCACGTCGGGAGCGTTCATCGCGGTCTGCGTCACGGCGCTCGTGCAGGGCGGCCCGGCCACGATGGCGAGCCTGATCATAGTGTCATCGCTGTTCCAGTTCTTGCTGGCGGCGAGGCTGTCGCTGCTGCGACGGATATTGCGCCTGTTGTAACCGGTACGGTGATAATGCTGATAGCGGTCACGGTGATGCCGATAGTGTTCGACACGTTGGTTGACGTGCCCGAAGGCGCTTCCGGGGTTGCCGCTCCGGCAGCGGCTGCGGCTACGCTGGTTACCGTTGCGGCGCTCGTCTTGCGCGGCCCGTCGGCATGGCGGCTGTGGTCGCCGCTCGTCGGCATAGTAGTGGGGTGTTCGGTGGCCGCAGCCTTCGGCCTCTACGACATGCAGTACATACTGGAAGCCCCCTGGTTCGGCGCTCCGGTGGGCTCATGGCCGGGGTTCGACCTGACACCCGGCGTGGAATTCTGGGCCCTCTTGCCGGGGTTCGTGGTGGTTACGCTGGTGGGCGCAATAGAAACGGTCGGCGACGGAGTGGCCATTCAACGGGTCTCTCAACGCAGACCGCGGGCGACCGACTTCCGGGTGGTACAGGGCGCCCTCAACGCCGACGGTGTGGGCAATCTGCTCTCGGGCGTCGCCGGGACGTTGCCCAACACGACCTATTCGTCGAGTGTCTCGCTGGCCGAGGTCACGGGAATCGCCGCGCGGCGGGTTGGCATCGTTATCGGAGTCGTCTTTGTGGCCATCGCGTTCTTCCCCAAAGTTTCGGCCCTGTTGATCGCCATTCCCGGCCCAGTGGCGGCCGCCTATATCACGGTTCTGATCGGGCTTCTCTTTGTTCAGGGCATGAAAATTATCATCCAGGACGGCGTCGATCACCGCAAGGCTGCCATCGTTGGTTTGGCGTTCTGGATCGGCGCGGGCTTCCAGAACCAGTGGATCTTTCCAAATCTGCTGGGAGATGGGTTCTTGGCGGTGCTCCTCAGCAACGGCATGACGGCAGGCGCCATCGTCGCGATCAGCATGATGGTGTTCATTGAAATGACGGGCCCGCGGCGCAGACGCCTGGAGGTCCTGTTGGACATACAGGCCCTGCCCAAGATGGAGGAGTTCCTGCGTCGGTTCGCTTCGAAGCGCGGCTGGGAGACAAACTCGACAGAGCGTCTCGTCCTGGTAGGAGAGGAGACGCTGTCGAACCTGCTGACTGAAGCGAAAGAAGACGATGAATCGTCAGGAGATGGTGAAGCGCGCCGCCTGATCGTCATCGCCCGTCCAGAAGGCCGCGGCGCCGAGTTGGAATTCATATCGGCATCGGGCGGAGAGAACCTGGAGGATCGGCTGGCGTACCTGGGAGAAACGCCGAACATTTCGGACGGCCGGGAGATGTCCTTCCGCCTGTTACGTCACTACGCGTCGTCAGTGCGTCACCAGAAGTACCACGGCGTAGACATCGTCACGGTGAACGTCGAGGGCTCGCTCTGACACACCCTGACCATTCTCACCGCCCGCGGGTTATACAGAGCGGGGCTCATCGGCCCCTCGGCGAGCCGGAGCTATCCCTCCAGCATGTCGATCAGCGGTTGCAGGTTCTCGGGTCTGGCCTCGAAGCCGACCCCCAGGTCATGCACGATTTCGACGATGCGGTCGTTGAAAGGTGTTGGAACTCCGGCTTCCCTGCCCTTGCGGGAGACGTAGCCGTTCAGGTCATCGATCTCGGTGCTGCGGCCCTTCAACACGTCCTGGCCGAACGACGGCCGCCCGCCCGCCACGTACCGCCCCGACTCCATGATTGCGGTCTCGGTTTCCTCCACGTTTCGTCCGTTTATCGCGTCGATCAGGCTGTCCGCCGTTACACCCATCACCGGCTGTAGGCTGTGGCCAAACGCCTGCGCCACCTGCGCCGTCTCGGCGCCCAGGTGAATGCTTACCCGCCTGGGCTCGGAAGTGGTCCGGACCTCGGCCGCCCCCAGACCGGTCAACCCGGCGATGGCGTTGTTCATATTGTTGATGATCAGCTTCGACCAGCGTTCGCCAATCAGGTCGGTGGTCACTTCGGTGTTCTCGACGTGATTCATGATGGACGCCAGCTCGTGCGCCCGTTCGCTGTCGCTGCCGTCCAACTCGCCAACCTTGAATCCCAGCGGGTTGGAGTCGGTGCGCACGACCTTGCCGGGCTCGTAGCACCCAGCGCCAATGGTGATGACCGCGCCCATCGAGCGTTCCGACCCGGCGATGGCTGCCACCCGTTCGTCGTTAATGCCGTTCTGGAAGTCGACCACCGTCCCGCCCTCGGCGAGGTACGGCATCATGAGCATCGTCGACCACTCTGTATCACGCGCCTTGACGGCGACAAACACCCAGTCGAAAGGGACCGTCTCGAATTGGAGTTCGTGGATGTGGAGCGCGACGGGATGAGTGACCAACTCTTCGCCGCGCCGTTCGACGATGAGACCATTCTCCTTGATCGCGACGACGTGTTCGGGCCATTGGTCAACGAGCGTCACGTCGAACCCCGCATGGGCAAGCATGCCACCAACATTTCCGCCAATAGCGCCTGCCCCGACGATTCCGATTCTCACAGAAGACCTGTCTTTGTCATCAGTCATGTTGCCAATTTCCATCCTGACCGTGATTCGGCCCGTTCATTCGCCCCACGACGGCCCCGCTACCCTTCGAGCATGTCGACTAGCGGTTGCAGGTTCTCGGGTCTGGCCTCGAAGCCGATCCCAAGGTCATGCACGATTTCGACGATGCGGTCGTTGAAAGGTGTTGGAACTCCGGCTTCCTTGCCCTTGCGGGAAACGTATCCATTCAGGTCGTCGATCTCGGTGCTGCGGCCTTTCAACACGTCCTGGCCGAACGACGGCCGCCCACCGGCCACGTACCGCCCCGACTCCATGATTGCGGTCTCGGTTTCCTCCACGTTGCGTCCGTTTATCGCGTCGATCAGGCTGTCCGCCGTCACGCCCATCACCGGCTGTAACTTGTGGCCAAACGCGTGCGCCACCTGTGCCGTCTCGGCGCCCAGGTGAATACTCACCCGCCTGGGCTCTGAAGTGGTCCGGACCTCGGCCGCCCCCAGACCGGTAAGTCCGGCGATGGCGTTGTTCATATTGTTGATGATCAGCTTCGACCAGCGTTCGCCAATCAGGTCGGTGGTCACTTCGGTGTTCTCGACGTGATTCATGATGGACGCCAGGTCGTGCGCCCGTTCGCTGTCGCTGCCGTCCAACTCGCCGACCTTGAACCCGACCGGGTTGGAGTCTGTCCGCACCACCTTGCCGGGCTCGTAACACCCGGCGCCAATAGTGATCACCGCACCCATGGTGCGTTCCGTCCCGGCAATGGCCGCCACCCGTTCGTCGTTAATGCCGTTCTGGAAGTCGACCACCGTCCCGCCCTCGGCGAGATACGGCATCATGAGCATCGTCGACCACTCTGTATCACGCGCCTTGACGGCGACGAACACCCAGTCGAAGGGCGTCGTCACGAACTGGAGTTCGTGGATGTGGAGCGCAACGGGATGAGTGAGCAACTCCTCGCCCCGCCGTTCGACGATGAGACCGTTCTCCTTGATCGCGACGACGTGTTCAGGCCACTGGTCCACAAGCGTCACGTCGAACCCCGCATGGGCAAGCATGCCGCCAACATTTCCGCCAATAGCGCCTACCCCGACGATTCCGATTCTCACAGAAGACCTGTCTTTGTCGTCATTCACGTTGTCCGATTCCTACCTGACCGCGATGCGGCCCGTTCATTCGCCCCACGTCGGCCCCGCTACCCTTCGAGCATGTCGACTAGCGGTTGCAGGTTATCCGGTCTGGGCTTGAAGCCGACTCCCAGTTCGTGCACGATTTCGACGATGCGGTCGTTGAAGGGCGTTGAGATACCGGCTTCCCTGCCTTTGCGGGAGACGTAGCCGTTCAGGTCGTCGATCTCGGTACTGCGGCCCTTCAACACGTCCTGGCCGAACGATGGTCGCCCGTCCGCCGCCAGCCGACCCGATTCGATGATCGCAGTTTCGACCTCCTCCACGTTGCGCCCGTTGGCCGCATCGACCAGACTCTCGGCCGGTACGCCCATGACCGGCTGCAGTTCGTAGCCGAGGGTCTGCGCCACCTGCACCGTTTCCGCCCCCAAGTGAATACTCACGCGCCTGGTCCCAGGATCAGTCCGTACCTCGGCGGTTCCCAGTCCGGTCAGCCCGGCGATGGCGTTGTTCATACTGTTGGTGATCAGCTTCGACCAGCGTGAGCCCATCAGGTCGGTGGTCACCTCAGTGTTCTCGACGTGACTCATGATTGACGCCAGCTCGTGCGCCCGTTCGCTGTCGCTGCCGTCCAACTCACCAACCTTGAATCCCAGCGGGTTGGAGTCGGTGCGCACGACCTTGCCGGGCTCGTAGCACCCAGCGCCAATCGTGATAACCGCACCCATGGTGCGTTCCGCCCCCGCTATGGCAGCGACCCGTTCGTCGTTAATGCCGTTCTGGAAGTCGACGACCGTCCCGCCATCGGCGAGATACGGCATCATCAACATCGTCGACCACTCTGTATCACGCGCCTTGACGGCGACGAATACCCAGTCGAAAGGGACCGTCTCGAATTGGAGTTCGTGGATGTGGAGCGCAACGGGATGAGTTAGCAACTCCTCACCGCGCCGTTCGACGATGAGGCCGTTCTCCTTGATCGCGACGACGTGTTCGGGCCACTGGTCCACAAGCGTCACGTCAAACCCTGCATGGGCCAGCATGCCGCCAACATTTCCGCCAATCGCGCCGGCCCCGACGATTCCGATTCTCACAGAAGACCTGCCCTCGTCATCATTCATGTTGACCATTCCCATCCTGACCGTTATGCGGCCCGACTAACTACCGGTCGGCGTGTTGGACGATCCCAAGAACGCTCTCCATCAACATTCAACGGCCAGCCCGCTCAACTGTTTAACGCCTACGGAGCGCCTGCGAATCGTGAGGGGTCGAGCGCTGTGACATCGTACTCGCTCTCGCCGTCGACGATCATGTCTGCTATCCACTTGCCCGTGACCGGACCGAAGTGAATGCCCTCCGACCAGTGGCCGGTCGCCAGGTAAACGCGTTCCCACCCGGGCGCGGCGCCAACGAGCGGCACCCCGTCCTCCGGCATCGGCCTGAGGCAGGCGGTGTGGTCCACAACGTCCGAAACGTCAATCCGGTCGGTGAGCCGAGCCGCGGCAGCCAGGATTTCGTGGCGCGCTTCGCTAGTGGGCGTCACGTCGAATCCAGCTTCCTCTCTAGTGGACCCGACTATCGTCCCGGTGAGGCGCTTGGGCAGGACTACCCCGCCCTTCACAATCGCTCCAAAACTGACGGGAGTTTCGCCGTCTTTCGCCCGAGCCAGGTAGAGCAGTTGTCCTTTTTGCGGTCTCACCGGCACCGGGGAGCCAAGCCACGCGCCCGCTTCTCCTGCCCAAGGTCCGCTTGCGATAACTACGTGATCGGCGCCTATCGAAGAGCCGTCGTCGAGTTTCACTCCTGCTGCGCGGCGTCCGTTCTCGGCCAATAGTCCGGTCACGCGCCCTTGCACAAGCCGCGCTCCGCCATTCTCAGCAGCCGCCCACACCGATGTGGTGAATCTGTACGCATCCACGGTCGGTTCGAAATCGCACTCGATCGCCGCAACGATGTCTGCCGTCAACCAATTGGTGAGTGACTTCGCCTCGGCAGGTTCGAGCCACCTCGCCTCGAAACCCTCTGCCCGACGTTTCGACTGCCAATCCGCCAACATCGCGACATCCTCTTCATTGATTGCGATGCGCAGGTGGGGCCGTTTGTCGTATCCGTGATCGATCCCGGTCACTTCCGGAAGTGAGACCGCCAGTTCGGCGTGCAGGTCCAACGTGGCCGGTGACAGCGCAAGCAGGCCCGGGTCGCAGCTGCCGGAGTAGGGTGTCAGAATCCCGGCCGCCTTTCCGCTCGCGCCGGAAGCCACCTCGTTCATCTCGACGACCGTCGCGCTCACACCCCGGCGGGCAAGGTAAAGAGCAGTCGCGCAGCCAATCACCCCACCGCCAACGATCACAACGTCGGGCGAGTTATTCACCGAGGATCTCTAAACGGCAGCATCGAAATTCAGGCCAACAAAATGACAATCTGCGCGGCTTCATGGCGAATCCGGCTTAATCTCAGTCTTCAGTCCGGGCAAGCATTGCCGATTCGTACACCCCGAGCCGCGAGGCCATGCGACTGTTTACGAACCCCAAGGCGTCCTTTATCGCAAAAATGACGGCGCCCCGGACTCCTGCCCGGTGCCTGTGGACGGCGAGAGAGGGGTTGACCGTGATCTGTTTCAGTATTGTCAGATCGCATGACTGGACGAGATGCCGGAATGAGCGCGGCGAATAGAAGTTCACATGGCCGCCAGGGCTGCGTTTGAAGTCCCAACCGAGCCAGAGCGTGTCTTCCAGCGGGACCTGCAGCACCACGTTTTTAGCCACTCTCGCCGCCTCGCGGATCATCCGTCGCGGGTTGTCGAGGTGTTCCGCCACGTGGTTCAGCATCGCCAGGTCAAACTCCCGATCTTCATACGGGACGGTCTCGCCGTCGAACGCCGATGCGCTCAACAGGCCGGGTATATGTCGGTCTGCGAGTTGGTCGATGGCTGCCTGTGACACGTCGATGGCACGGTAGGACTTGCCGAAGCCCCGGGCAGCGAGCTCAACCAGCATCGCTCCGTCTCCCGCTCCGATCTCGATGATCGAGTCGTGGGGAACGTGGTTTGCCAGCCGGACGACGCTGTCGACCTTACCGCGTGCGGCCAGCCGGCGGCGCAACGGGATACCGGGGTCCTCGTAGACCTTGTCGTAAAACGACCTTGCGTCAAGCATGGCAAATGCGCCCGTGGAAAAAAACCTGTCGATTCAGCGTCCGCCCAATCCTAGCACCCAAACCCAACCCTCTCGATGGGAGCGTAGGCAAATACCGTCCAGGAATCGAGACCTTCGCAAAGCTCCGCCGAGGCCGGTTCCGCTTGCCTCCGTGAAATGAACAAATGTTGTTTCTCGGTGGAGAACTGACAGAAGGAACGAGAACCGGGGACGGGCAAAGGCGAGTATGGTCTGCCCACGCGTGAGGCTTCGGGTGGTGGCTCTAAGTGCCAGTGCCCGCAACATGCGGTGGCAGGGCATTCAGGATGATCTCATCCTTCCGTCTTATTAGCCGTTCCACCACCTCAAGGGGTTCACACCCCATAGACCCCGCCAGACCTGAAAGTTCCGTTTCGGGCTGAATTCCTGACAGTCGCGCCACGAGGTCCCAACTTGGTTCGAAGTGGTTTTTCGGCGTCGCCCTTGCTTCCACGGACATGTCTGAACGGTCGAAAATCATGGTCATGTAGTCACCGATGCGCGCGCCGACGTGCTCCGCAGCGGATCGAGTTGAACCCAAAGACGGGCCCAAAAATGACGATTCCGGAAACGTTATCGTCACTGTATGGCTCTCAGGGGCGGCAAAAACGAGATGATCCTTTACGGCTACGTTCAGCCAGTATCCGACAGCCGAAGGCAAGTTTCTGCCGCTACCCCTCAAGACGTTTCGGTCCACTTCTATCAGCAGCGAAACCCTTCTGGGCCCAAGACAAAACACCCCAGAAGAGTTGCCAGGAGAATGCCGTGCGTACGAGTACGGTTCTTCATCCCTTCGTAACCTCATCCGGCCATTTTCTGTCACAAACATTGCTGCGTTGCAATAAGCCCTCGTAGAGGCTTCGACGATGCCGAAATCCTCATTCATGCGGTCGACCACTTCTTTGACACGCATCGGCTTGCCGTGTTTCTCCAGAAGCTGACGTATCGACTGCGCGATCCCCAGGTAAACCGGGCGTCCCCAGGATGCAAGGGCCCACTCCAGTCTGCTCGCCCGCACGATTCTCGGATCCGCTGACAGCGCATTCACTGCCGAGTTTCTCGTCCGCTCCTCGCTGATGTGGTCCATCAGCGTTTTGACAGTGGCCGGCTTGCCAATATCGGCCAGGGCGAAGGTCAACCTGTCGGATATGGAACCCTTCCATCGCACGAGTTGCCCGTTGATGATTCGTATCGAACCGTCACGCGTAAGCCACTCCTCATGCAGGGAATGTTCGAGCCCCCATTTGCTCAATAGTTCGGAGGCAAGGTCGCGATCGATGCGGCCATATTCGTCCGCCGTACCTTTGATCGCGGCAGTCGGATCCCGGCCGACTTCGGACGACAACACGTGCCAATTATTGTCCCGTTCATAGGGTCCGGCGAATCGGAGCAGCAACGATCCATAGCGGGTATCGCCGTCTTCCGTCGTAAGCATTGGATCCAGATCGGACGCGGTGATGGCAACACCGATTCGCCGCCTCAGAGACTGCATGCGCCAACGAACAGGCAGACCGTCCGGAGTCTCCACGAACTCAGAAAATTTGCCGTGCAACCGGCTTCCAAGTTGGCGGACCCGCTCGCGGGTAATTCCGAAGTCGTCTGCCAACTCCTGGAGGGTCAGTCCCCCTCCCATATCGGCGATCCGGAAATTGAAGATGCGCCTGTCGCGGGCGGGCAATTGATCAACCCAGACGTCGATGATGGCGTAGGGGTGCTGCGGTGGTTTGGAGAAATGTTGTAATTCAAGTTGGGCAAAGTCTCGCCACTCTTCATCCTCGACATCCCCGCTGACCACATACGAAATCGCTTCGCCAATGGTGGTTGCGTCGGTTTCAGCCATTGCCCAGGCGGCGAATCTCTCAACGCTGCGGGCGGGTTCTGAATTCGAATCCATTACGTGAGGCGGCCGGTCATAAGGTATTGGCAACCCCTCAGATTTTTCCTGCAACGACTTAGATGAACCCGACGCATGTGATTCGGGAGTGAGTTCTGGATACAACATGCTGAACTCAGTTCTTGCCCAGGATCGGCCGGGCGTTGCGCCCGCGGGCGCGCCAGTCTTCTTAGGTCTGCCCCTTTATGACGGGTACTGACTCCATTGCTCTTGCGACCTCCTCCTCCTCCCGGCCCACAAAGGCCATCGGAAACAACGGCGCGAAATCGTCCGGGCCAGCGGGTTGAATCGTGCAGGGATGAAGCGCGGGATCGACTGGCCGTTTGAGGTCGGCCTGAACGTTGTACCGATGATTCGGTATTTCGTCCTCCGCAAGAAGGATTTTGGCAGGTTCACTCACGAGCACTTTCCATGAAAATTCGTGCCGCGCGACCCGAGTGGGTTGTCCAGCCACGAACTCAGACCCAGGATGCCGAAATAATACCCCAAAAAGCACAATTTTCAAGTGTGCGCCGCGGGACATTCTAACGAAGAGTCATCAATTGGCAGCGCGTGGTGTTGACCGATGTGTCCGTGCAATGACAACTTCATGCAGTCTTTCCACCGGTCCCCCCCGAGTCTCGCCTTTTATTCAGAGACTAAGCGCAATTCACTTGGCTTTTTGGTCCCGAACGCCGCCCTGTAGCCGCGATAGGCCATGGGTGAAGAATCCAGTAAGACCCCCGTGGGCATGCGCTCCGGGAACGGAGCTCTCGAGCCGGAAAACCGCAGTACTTTTGGCCCAACGGGTGCTTGGGGAAGCATGGAGCCCCTGGCGAGAATCGAACTCGCGACTCGCGGTTTAGGAAACCGCTGCTCTATCCTCTGAGCTACAGGGGCCTATCCCTATGATATGAAATTTCGCCGCCCCTCATTGGGTGCACCTCCAGACAATCTCATCACCAATTGCGACGCGGCGGATCAAGCCCAGCGAACGACCCCATAGTATTAACGGCAACGACAGCCATGACCCGAACGCCCCGTTGGCTCAGGATGGGGTTGGTGGAGACGGGGGGGCTCGAACCCCCAACCTCGGCATTGCGAACGCCGCGCTCTCCCAGTTGAGCTACGTCCCCATACGGCCATCGGCGAAGGTCCTGCATGCGAGGACTGTAAGCCGCCGTGTATTTCAGCCTAGCAACGCGCACTCATCAGGTCAACGCGTGCCCTGACCGATCCCGACGGTCTCTCAGCGCTGCGTGCCGGACGGCACGCCATGGTGAGACATGCCCATGACCTCTTCCTCACGGATGTTGCCGGTAACGCCGACGAAGGAATAGGCCGATTGTAAGCACGGTGGCCGCCGTGAGGGCGAAGATTAGTAGCAGTTGTGGCCCGGGTGAAGTGTCACCGGTATGCGGCAACACAGGTGTACCTAATGGAATGGGGTCACTGGACGCCGACGGGTCACGTGTCGCCTCGGGAGGGATGACCGGAGAGGGGGCAGGCGTTGGCGAGGGAGTCGGTGCTGGCGTTGGAGAAGGGGCAGGTATCGCCGATTGTGTTGGGGTCGGCGATACCGTTTCGGTTGGGGTTGGTGATGGAACAGGCGTAGGTGTAGTGGGCGCGGCGGCCAGTCCCACAAAGTAGAGTGAAAATCGGTCGGCGTTCGCGCATGTCTTCGGATTGGCGACATCGTTGTCCGCAGGATGGTGGATGAAACTACCATCCCGCGCCCCGTACACAACATGGATCCCGTCGATCCCTCCCGCGGCCATATCGAGGTCTTCCTGCGTGATCGGTAGGCAGATGCTTACGAGTAGGTTCGTCCGAAAACCCGGTATCGGGTCGCCTGCGAGGTCAGTGAATACGAAGTTTCCGGCGTGGCTTCCGACGACAAACATCGAGCCCTCGGGCACAACGATGTCCGACGGAGACAATTCTTCGATGTACGCGCCGAGGTAGTCCTCGTCTATCGCACCCGCAGGGATCTCCATCGTGAGCCCGCTCGGGGATGTGATCGAGGCACCCTCTGCACGGGACACGGTCGAGCCCGTGAATCCGGCGGGAAACGATATTACAGGCATGTCCTCTTCCACAACTCCGGGGGCCGTGTCCGCCAGCGCATCGACTTCAAACTTGCCGGTTCCAGTGGCCGCGATCCTTTCCTGTGTAACCCTGACCGTGATCGTTCCGCTTCCCTCGTCCGGCGCCGTGAAGGTTGTCGAGCAGGCGGCTTCCGTCCCGTTCGGCGTGAACGAACCCCCGCCGTCACTTGACCACGTGCAGACCACCCCAACAGCACTGGCGGGTAGCGGATCGCCATCGAAGTTGAACGCTATCGTTTGCAGGATGACCGTCTGGCCCGGTGCGAGTGAAACGGTGTAAGGCACTACGATAACTGCGGTTTCTGAGAGCAGATTGGCATGATCAATCCCGTTGTCGGATGAATCGCCGGATTCCTGTGGCGGCAACGGAAAGATCGGAAAGGACCCCCCGGAACCTCCCCCCGCAACGACCACATTGACAGCGAAGCTCTGATCGATACTCAGCCCGTCAGGATCGGCCGCCGTCACCTCCACCGTCGCTGTGCCGATCCCGATAGGCGTGAGGGCAAGAGTAGCGCCGGTGAGCCCGACTCTGACGACGTCGGAATCCGAAGACGATACCGTGTAAATCATGGCATCCCCGTCAGGATCTCTAAAGTAGGCCGAGACGTCAAACTGATCGACACCATCAGATTCAACCAAAGCCCGGTCTTGTATCACGGTCTCGGCAACTGGGGCCTCGTTGACGTTGCTAATGCGGATGATCACGGCTACCTCTGCTAAAAGGTTGCCTTCGTCTGTGGCGACTAGCGTGACCTCGAACGTGTCCCT
Organism: Dehalococcoidia bacterium; assembly: GCA_965219065.1. Classification (GTDB taxonomy): domain Bacteria; phylum Chloroflexota; class Dehalococcoidia; order Lucifugimonadales; family Lucifugimonadaceae. Next base: position 2,906,283 of record OZ244715.1, on the reverse strand, counting down.
GGCCTCGTAGTCAAGCATCTCCACGGTCATGATCTGACCACTCGCGGCGTCGATACCGAACGAACCCGAGTCAACGCCCCGCAATGAATAGGTCAATTGGCGAGATTCGGGGTCTATCGCAACGATCGGACCACCGATGTTCGTGTTGGCGGAGGTGTTCTCTTCGATATCAAGTTCGACTGTCAAAGACAGAAACTCCGGAGGCTCGTTGACGTTGGTGACCATGACTGTCACGTCGATCTCGTCGTCGACGGAGTCGTCGGCATTTCCGTCCCCGTCCACACCATCCGTGACCTGCAACGATAGTTCGTAAACATTGTCGCCATCGGAGTCTGCCGGGTTCTCATGGTCGAACTCCGCGCTCCCGGCTGTGCCGATCTGGCCGGTCGACGCGTTGACTGAAAACATGCCGGAATCGGCGCCTACCAGCGAGTAGGCGAGTTCGTCGTTGTTAAAATCTGTGGCTGTGATCGGTTCGCCGATGAGGGTGCCTGCCGGAACGTTCTCGTCAACCGACAGCGTGATGGTGGCCGTTTTGTCGAACTCGGGCGGCGTGTTGACAGGCAAAGACGCCAACGTGCTGCCCAAACCCGATGCCGACCACTGCCCCGTCCCCTCAGCGTTCACCGCGTGCACCTGCACCTCATACTCGGTGTCGGCCTCGAGCCCTGAAATCGTGGTCTCAACACCGCCCCGTCAATGACTACCTGCGTCCATTTGTCGCCAGAGCCCTCGACTCGGTACTGCACCGCGTAGCTCGTTATCTCAGGTCCAGAGTTCGACGGAGCGCTCCATTCAACATCTATCGCCTCAATCGGATCGACGCGATTCGGCGTTACTGACGGGGCATCCGGTTTGTTAGGCGCTTCGGTGTTTACATCGGTCACCGTGACCGTTATCTCTTTGCTGACCGCCAGACCGACGGGGTCTGCGGCGGTCACTGTCAGTCGAAATTCCGGCTGGCGTTCGTAATCGAGTGGGTCCTTGGTCTTTATCTGGCCGTTCGTAACATCTATTCCGAACGCGCCGGCATCAGCCCCCGAAAGGGAATAGGTGAGAGCGTCCTGGTCGGGGTCAGTGGCCGTGACCGGGTCGCCGATGTTGGTGTCTGCCGGAGTGTTCTCGGCGACTTGGCGAGTAACGGCGCCGGTAGAGGTGAATTTGGGAGGGGAGTTGGAATCGTCACCCACCGGATGGGTAACCGGTCCTACTGCGTACTTGCCCGAGCCGTGACTATCGGCGTAACTGACCACCGCCTGGAGTCGCGACCCATCGTCCGCGGTGGTTGGCGTGTAGCTCGAATCGGTCGCCCTTGGGATGGCGCTTTCCTGGTTGCCTGAAAACCTGAGCCACTGCCAACTGGCGCCGGTCACGCCGCCGTCCGGATCAACGAGTTCGGCCCTTATTTCAACACCCATCTGCGGGCCCAGCGTGGACAACGAAACTACGCCTGCCTCGTTGATGTTCACCACCCGTATCGTCAGGGACAGACGAGACGACGCGGCCGGCCGTCCGTCGTCCGTTGCGACCACGAAGAGGTCGAATTCGTTGTCACGATCCGTGTCTAACGGGGACTCGTAGTCCGGGGCCGACCTGAACGTCAGGGTCCCGGTTCCCGAAAGAGTGAAGCTGCCGCCGTCGGGGCTTGCAGGATCGAGTGACCAACTCACTGCGTGCTGCTCCGGGTCAGTAGCCGCAAGCGGCGGTAATGACGCTTCAGAGTTCTCGTCGACTTCCAATTCAATGGCCGAAGAGGAAAACTCCGGCGGTTCATTAACGTCCGCGATCCTGATCGTCACGTCGATCGAGTCGTCAACGGATGTGTCCGGGTTTCCTGTCTCGTCCCTGCCGTCTGTAACTTGCAAGGTCAATTCGTACACGTTGTTGCCATCGGAGTCTGACGGGACCTCATGGTCGAGCGTGGACCCAGGTCCGACACTGACCTGGCCGCTCGAATCATCGACGGAAAACAGACCGGAATCGACGCCCGCAAGGGAATAAATTAGATGATCCTGCGGGTCTGAATCCGACGCCGTAAACGCCGCTCCAACAACGGTTCCGGGCTGCGAGTTTTCCGCAATCGAGATCTTTGAGACAGCGTGGTCGTCGAATTCGGGTGGCGAATTGACAGGCTGAGCGGCGAACGTGCTGCCCTTGCCTGACTCCGACCACTTCCCCTCGCCCTCGTCGTTAACGGCACGCACTTGCGCCTCGTACTCGGTGTAGGGCTCGAGCCCCGAGACGGTGGCCTCGACGCTGCTTCCGTCAACCGTCGCTTTGTTCCACTCATCGCCTGAGGCTTCGATCCGATACTGCACGACGTAACTGGTTATCGGCGGGCCCGAGTTTCCTGGCGCGGCCCACATAACGGCCAACGCCTGATGCCCGTCGTCGGGGTCCGGAGACAGCGACGGCTTTTCGGGTGTGCCGGGCGCTTCGGTGTCGACATCCGTGACCTCGATGGTCAGGTCGATGCTCGCACTATTGCCGCTGCCCGTCGGGTCAAACGCGGTAAACATGACTTCGTAGGCGCTCTTGGCCTCGAAGTTGAGTGATTCCTTGGTCTTGACCTGACCACTCGAAGCATCGATGTTGAAAAGTCCGGCATTGGTACCGGTCAGGGAGTACGCGACGTCATCGCCTTCAGGGTCAGTGGCAGTGATCGGATCGCCGATGTTCGTGTTGGCCCGGGTGTTTTCCTTGACTTCAAAGGAAATGGAGGCAATGTCAAACTCCGGCGCCTCGTTCACGTCTTCGACAATTACAGCAACGTCGACGCTGGCGGTCTGCCCCGGCTGCCCGGTCGCGGTGACGACGAGCGAGTACTCGGTCTTGTCAGATTCGTAGTCGAGTGAAGTATCTTGCCCTACGAGGATCTGGCCGGTTGCCGCGACTATAGTGAACGAGGCCGCATCCGCGCCCGAAAGGCTGTACGTCAACTGGCCGTCACCGCCGGTCGCCACGACCGGAGCGTCGACCGATCCCCCTGACGGGGTGTTTTCCTTCACCAGGCGTTCGATGGCGTTGCCATCATGGAACGCAACGGCAACGGAGGTCTGGGCCAGCGCGGGAAGACGCCCTGTCGCCAGACCTGTTCCCACGATCAGGGCCGCAGCGGAAACTGCAACCGCGGCGGGGGCCAACCTCCCAGGCGCGGACAACAGGTGACGAAGCAATCAGGCCCCCCAAGCCGCGGCCGGAAAGCGACTGGGCCGGTCAATATGCACGTAATTTGCAAAACAATATCAATTGGGCGCGAACAATAGATTAATAACGCGATAAATGCAATACCCATGCAAATAATTCTACGTACAACGGGTCCGAGTGCGGGTCAGACCTACCTGACTGCACACGTGCGAGATTTTGCGCCGCCGAAGTCGCGGACCTAAACATCACAACGCCCTTACCCCTTCGGCAGAGTCGTTCGCGTCGTTGGCGGGCTTGACCGGCCAATGGGCGCGTTGCTAGCCTCGCCCAATGGCGGAGAACATCAAAGACCCCTCAACTCCCCGCTCGGGCAGGCGGCGCAAGCGACCCAGGTCGGGCGAGACGCGGCTGACCCAGGCGATGGAGAACTACCTCCTCTCGATTTACCTGGTGCAGGAGCAGGGCTTACGGGTGACAAACGCCAATTTGGTAACCCAACTCAGGCGCGTCCCTGCAACCGAATTCCTGGGAACCTCTCTGCCATCGGTATCAGGGATGCTCAGGCGCATGGAACGAGAAGGGCTGATCCAGATATCGGAAACCAGGGACATCGGCCTTACAGCCCGCGGCAAGACCCTGGCGGAGCGCATCATTCGCAGACACCGGCTGGCGGCGTGCATGATCGTCGACCTGCTGGGGGTCGAACTTCACCGCGTCAATGCCGAGGCCCATCGACTGGAACACGCCATTTCGGATGGTCTCGAGACAGACATCCGCAACAGGCTCGGCAGTCCGACGACCGATCCATTCGGGCAACCCATCCCGGGGACCGGTTACTCAGCGCCCTCAAAAGTAGTGACGCTCGACAACGCTCCGACGGGTCTGCCGATGGTGGTAGACCGCATACCGGAAGACGACGAAGAGCTGGTGGCCTACCTGACGGAGGGCGGGGTTCTGCCGGGTGTCGAAGTGGTAGTCGAGGAGGTTGCGCCCTACCGGGGCGTGGTCATTCTCAATGTGGGCCAGAGTAACGCCGTGTTGGGTCACTCCGTGGCGTCGCGAATTCGACTGCGGCCTGCATGAGCCCGGCGCCGGGCCGTGTCTTACGCCCTGGCAGCCTCAATGAGGATGTCCGCCACCTCGGGACGGGTAAATTCCTCCGGCGGCCTTTCACCCCTCTCCAGCATCTCCCTAACCTTTGTGCCACTCAGGAACACGTGTGCGTCAGAGTCGTGTGGGCAGGTCTTCGAGGTGGCCATGTTGCCGCACCGCCGACAGTGGAATGAGTGCTCGAAAAACATCGGCTGGATGCCCAGGTCCGACGAGTCGAACTCGCTGAAGATGTGCTGGGCGTCGTACGTGCCGTAGTAGTTGCCGACCCCTGCATGGTCGCGGCCCACGATGAAGTGCGTGCAACCGTAGTTCTTCCTGCAGAGGGCGTGGAATACAGCCTCGCGAGGCCCGGCGTAGCGCATGAAGGCAGGGAATGTAGACAGAACGGTGCGGTCGGTTGGGTAGTAGCGAGACAGCAGTTCCAGGTAACAGCGCATCCGAACTCCGGCGTCCGTATCGCCGGCCTTGGTCTCCCCTGTGAGAGGGTGAACGACGAGCCCGTCCACAAGTTCCAGCGCGCATTTCATGATGTACTCGTGCGCCCGGTGGATCGGGTTCCGAGTCTGAAACCCCACAACGGTGCGCCAACCTTTCGATTTGTATAGCGCCCGCGACGCGGCCGGGGGTCTGTCGGCATCCGCATACACTTCGAGCGGGCGGCGGGGAAGCGCTCGTATCGGCCCACCGACGAGCGTGTCTCCCTGGGAATACAGGTTGGCGACGCCGGGGTGGTCCTCGTCCTCGGTCCTGAACACTTCCCTCGCTTCGAGCAGGGGGTCGTACGAGAAAATGTCCTCTGCCATCATGGCGCCGAGCAGGCTGCCATCCATGTCGTAGAGCGCCAGTTCGTCACCCTGGCCTATTCCCGCCGCGTCATCAGCTTCGACCGCCAAAGTGATGGGAATCGTCCACACCTCGCCGGTCGTCAGGCGGCTATTCGCGACTACCGACTTGTAGTCGTCACTATTGAGGAATCCCGTCAACGGGCTGAAAGCGCCGATCGAGATCATTCTCAGGTCCGACGATTCGCGCGGGCCCAGTACGATCCGCCGCATGGCGCCGGCACGCGCCTCGAGTTCCGACGATTCGTCCTGGCCCAGGACGCGGTTCACCAGACTTCCGCCGTGGGGATCTATCATTTTTCCTCTTTAATGCCGTCGCGCCGGAAGGGATTCGAGCCGGGGGCTATCTAGTCGCTGGTGGCAGCTGAAATGACGTGAAGTCCGCACTCCTTGGCGTCAGGGTCGGTCTCCCACCACCATCGGCCCGCGCGCAAGTCCTCGCCGGGCTTGACAGCCCGCGTGCAGGGATCGCAGCCGATGCTCGGGTACCCGTTGTCGTGCAGTTCGTTGTAGGGAACGTCGTTTTCCTTTACGTACGCCTCCACCTGTTCGAAAGTCCAATTCGCAAGAGGGTTGACCTTGTAGTTGGAGTGCGCATCGTCCCACTCGACGAAGTCTATCTGCCCCCGTTCCATGCCCTGATCGCGGCGCAACCCCGTAATCCAGGCCTCGACCGAGGAGAGCGCACGGTTTAGTGGTTCCACCTTGCGGATGCCACAGCACAGCTTCCGATTGTCTATTCCCTTGTAAAAGAGGTTGAAACCGTTTGAGTCAACCATTTCCGCAACGGCCGGCAGGTCGGGGTAAAAGGTCTCGATTTTTACGCCGTAGCGCAGTGAAGTTTGGTCAAAAAGCGTGTACGTCTCGGTTGGAAGCCGGAGGGTGTCGAGGGTCATCACCCTGGCTTTTGGGTTAACGCGCCAGTACATGTCGAACAGCGCCACGTCTTCGAGCCCAAAGCTCGACATCTGTGCGGCGCCGTTGCCGAATTGGTGGTAGACCCATTCGAGGATTTCTGACGGGTGGGAGTCTTCCATCACTCGGTTGAAGTTGGCCAGTTCAGATTCCGGAAAGCGGTGTTCGATTGCGATCATGGTTGGGTACTTCTCCCCCGGTCGGTTGTTTCTGGAGGCATGCAGAACTTCTGATAGCAACAAAAAACCCCTCGTGTCCCGGTGGACGCGAGGGGCGTGACGTGCCATCAGGCGAGCGAGCCTAGTTGTCACGCCTCCTCAGAGGGTTACAACAGATGCACGGGCGCGTGGAAGTTATGCGTTGCACAGTTGTCATCACCGGCCGATTATAACAGTGGAAGAGCTGTGCCGAACTCGCGTTCCACCACGTTGTTGGGCCGACTGTCACGATCCGGCTCTACCCTCCGGACGAACCCAGAAACCCCTTTGTCTCTACGGAGCGCCGGCGGCCTAACACTTTGGCCGTAGACCGCCGAACGTGAGACATTTAAAATGACGGCAGAGCGAACCACCGCTCGCGCCGTACTTTGTGCTGTAATCAGGGTGAATACAACCGCCCCAGAACTGGCCCGTCCCGGAGATTCATATGACAACAGCCGCCCCTTACTCAGGCGAACGCATCGAAGAGCTACAGCAGATCGCCGGCGACCATTTGTTCATGCACGCCTCGCAAATCAATGACTGGCGAGGCAACCTGAAAGTGTTCGTAAAAGGCGAGGGCTGTTGGGTTACCGATATCGAGGGCAACCGCCTGCTCGACGGCATGGCAGGGCTCTGGTACAAGGCCGCGGGTTACGGCCGCAGGGAAATCGCAGACGCCGTATACGAGCAGATGCAGGCGATCTCATCTCCGCCTGCAAATTCGGCGCTCATCCCACAGATAGAACTGGCCGGCAAAGTTGCAGAAATCTACCCCGACAACGGCGCAAGGACGTTCTTTACGTCGGGCGGATCAGAGGCCGTCGAGACCGCCGTCAAAATGGCCAAGAAGTACCAACAGATCAACGGCAAGGCCGGCGCGTTCAAGGTGATTTCGCGCCGTTATTCCTACCATGGCGGCACCGCCATGGCCGTGAGCCTCGGAGGCAGTCCTGCCGCCGATCCGATGGGACCATTGATGCCCGGCGCGATTCACGTAACAAATTGGGACTCCTACAGGCAACCCTACGAAGGAGATCCGGTGGACGTCGCGATCAAGTGCGCCAATGAGTTCGAAACGGTCATTCAACACCAGGGGCCTCAGACCGTGGCCGCCATGATCGCCGAACCCGTATCGGCAGCGGCCGGGATCCACATACCGCCGCCCGAATACTGGCAGCGGCTTCGGGAGATCGCCGATCAGTACGGCGTTGTGCTGATAGCCGACGAGGTGATAACCGGTTTCGGCCGACTTGGGGAATGGTTCGGTCCGACTGTCTGGGACGTTCAACCCGATATCACGTCGGTCGCCAAGGCGATAACGAGCGGATACGCGCCGTTGGGCGGGGCCATCGCCACCAAAAAGATCGCGGATTCGTTTATCGGGTCGGACTCCGAGACGTTCCGCCACTTGATCACATTCGGGGGCCATCCCATCTCGGCGTCGGCAGCGCTGGCCAACCTCAAGATTTTCGAGCGCGAGGGCCTGGTTTCGAATTCGAAGCAGATGGGTGAGTACCTGTTCAGCCAGCTCCAGCGGCTGCGAGAACACGAAATCACAGGCGACATTCGAGGCGGTGTCGGACTCATCGCGGCCGTCGAACTCGTAAAGGACCGTTCCACCAAGGAGCGTTTTCCGGCGTCGGCAGGTCTGGCAAAGAAATTGCCCAAGATGCTTTACGAGAGGGACATGGTCAGTTTCCGGGCCGGAGACGTCATTTCGATCTGCCCGCCCCTGATGATCAGCCGCGACGAGATCGACTTCCTCGTCGATGCGCTGGACGACGCTTTGGGCCAGATATCAAAGGATCTCCGAGCCTGAGCCTTGAGTGGAGGCAAATTGTATGCGCCCGCCCGCCTATGGCGGACTGCGTTGGCAACTGTGTTATAGTTTCGCCACTCCACAGGTCCGAATCTGCGCGCGGTCTGAAATCTTTCGGGCCGCGGCATTCGAAGCTTGTACTGAAAAAAGTAGCTGAATTGATGCGGTAGGAGCCGATATGGACGAAACTACCAGGACTGCTGAAGCTGACGCGGACATGACCCCGTCCGCCGGCGACCAGGCAGCAGTTGACACGAGCACATTTGACCGTTTTGGGCCGGACACCGTTGGCGAAGAGGTAGTGCTGGAGGTCAATGACCTGCGCACCTATTTCACCACCCGCTGGGGGACTGTCAAAGCTGTAGACGGCGTCAGTTATCAGGTCCGCAGGGGCGAAACGTTAGGAATCGTAGGCGAGTCGGGGTCCGGCAAGTCGGTGCAGGCCCTGTCGGTCATGCGTCTCGTGCAATCGCCCCCTGGCCACATCGTCGGCGGAGAGGTGATTCTCGCCACGAGGGAGACGGTCGGCGGCGAAAATGGCGAGGGCGGCGAGGTGGTCTTCACCAAGAAGGACATTCTCCAGGTCTCAGAGTCAGAGATGACGAAGATTCGGGGCGGTGAGATCGCGATGATCCTCCAGGACCCGATGACCGCCCTGAACCCCGTATTCACCATCGAAAACCAGGTAGGCGAAGCCATCACGATCCACCAGGGTCTGAAAGGCAAGCCGCTGTGGGAGAAGATAATCGAGGCCCTCAGGCACGTCCGTATTCCCGCCGCGGAGCAACGGGCCAAGGACTATCCCCACCAGCTATCGGGCGGCATGCGCCAGCGTGTTGTGGGCGCCATCGGCATCTCCTCAACGCCCTCCGTGATCATCGCCGACGAACCTACCACGTCCCTCGACGTAACGATTCAGGCAGCGTACCTGAGGCTTTTGAAGCAGCTCCAGGCAGAGGACGGAGTGGCGATCATCTTCATCACGCACGACTTCGGCATTGTCGCCAAGATGTGTGACAGGGTCGGCGTCATGTACGCGGGACGGATTGTCGAGTCGGGCGACGTCCGGCAGATATTCAACTCTCCCAGGCACCCCTACACGCAGGCCCTGATCGACTCGGTGCCGAAGCTTGAGGTAAAGACCGGCCGCTTGCGCCAGATCGACGGTCAACCGCCGTTGCTGTACAACTTGCCAGAAGGTTGTCCATTTGCCCCGCGCTGCCCGAACGCAATCGATCGGTGCAGGGAAGAGTACCCGCCGTATGAACAGGCGGCTGAAAACCACTATTTCCATTGCTGGAACCCGGTTACTTAATCATGACAACAACAGCTGAACGAGCAATATCCACAGACACCGAACGCACAGTAATTGCGGACGCCCCGGGTGGCGTTGCCAGTGGCAACGCGATCGTCCAGGTCCGCGACCTCAAGAAGCACTTTCCGATTGGCGGGGGCTTCCTGGGACTGGGAGGCAGAAGGCAGTGGCTGAAGGCCATCGACGGCATCAGCTTCGACATTGAACCTGCCCAAACCTTCGGGCTGGTAGGTGAGTCCGGTTGTGGCAAGACCACTACGGCAAAGGTCCTGCTTGGCCTGGAGAAACCAACCGACGGCACCATCTACTTTGAGGGGCACGATGTAAACACTCTGACCCGCGAAGGCCGCAAGGAGTTTCGAAAGTCCATTCAGGCCGTGTTCCAGGACCCCTGGTCGTCGCTCAACCCCAGAATGCGGGTTTTGTCGATCGTCGCTGAGCCGCTCGAAATCGCGACCACCATGACCCGGCAACAGATTCGGACGAGGGTGTCGGAACTGCTAACCGAGGTGGGACTGAACCCGTATCAGGCGAACCTTTACCCCCACGAATTCTCGGGCGGGCAAAGGCAACGAATCGGTATCGCACGAGCTCTCGCGCTCAACCCGCGCGTCATTGTTCTGGACGAGCCGGTGTCGGCGCTCGACGTCTCGATTCGTGCGCAGATCATGAACCTTCTCGTCGACCTGCAAGATCAATACGGGCTCGCCTACCTGTTGATCGCTCACAACTTGGCAACGGTCCGGTACATGTGCCACAAGGTGGGCGTCATGTATCTGGGTCTGATCAGGGAGATCGGAGACACGGAAGACGTGTTTACCGACCCGCAACACCCGTACACGATGGCCCTGATTTCGGCCGCCTTGCCGTCTCACCCCGACATCCAGCGGGAAGAAATCATCCTCCCGGGCGAGGTGCCGTCACCGGTAGATCCGCCCTCGGGTTGCAGCTTCAATCCTCGCTGCTTCCTGAAGATCGGGGAGGTGTGCGAAAACCAGTTCCCGTCACTTCAGGAGCAGCACCAGGTAAACCACTGGGTCGCATGCCACCTGTACGACTCGTCCGGTTCACCCTCGAGTTGGGACGGCCACACCAAGCCAATGGAATTCACCCTCACGGGCGCCATGGCCGAGACCCCCAACTGAAGCCTACCGACGGAAAACGCCCACAAGTGAAGGCCGCGGCACAAACCGCGGCCTTCTTAATGAACCGCAGTCGGCGCAGCATATCGGCCCGCCAATTCGATCCTCCGGTCCAGTTACTCGCAGCGCCCATAAACCTCCCGAAAGGCATTGAGCCACCTGCACAAGTTTCAGAGTCGGCCGCCGGCAGCGAGTTTTGTGATAGCCGGGTCCGCTGCCGGCTGATCGGGCTGCCCGATGTTCGCCTGGGGCTGCTCTAAAATGGACATGCCGGTTGGGCGTCAACCGGGACAGATCACGGAAGAGGCCATTGCCGGAACCACAAGAAGTTCAATTCGAGCCCCGCACGCCTCGCAAGCGAAGCGGGAACTATCGGGAGGAACGTCCCTGGGGAGCGTTCGAAATCCTTTCATCCGGTCCCGGCTTCCAGGTCAAGCGGATTACTGTGAACCCCAGGCAACGCCTCTCGTTGCAGTGGCATCGCCACCGCGATGAACAATGGGCGGTGGCACGCGGCGCGGCGCGCATCGTGGTCGGGGAGGTCGAACAGACACTGGGCCGCGGTCAGTCGATGTGGGTTCCGCGCACCGTTTTTCACCGTATCGAGAACATCTCGCGCATCGAACCGTTGGAAATCATCGAGGTCCAGACCGGTGACTACCTCGGCGAAGACGACGTCGTCAGGTTGGAGGACGACTACGGCCGGATCGAACAACAGACGTAGCGCAATCGCGCCAGGGGCAAGCGCCCCGGAGCGTGTGCTTGTCAGACCTCCGCCGTGACATTCAGAAGTGAATCGATCGCGGCCGTCGTGCAATGCCCATCGGCCGGTTAATTGTCCGGGTAGAAAGCCTTCACTGGACCAGGTAACCGCCGTCCACCGGTATGGACGCGCCGGTGACAAAGTCCGATGCCCTGCTCGCCAGGAAGACCGCCGTTCCCGCAAGGTCGCTCGGGTCGGCCCATCTGCCCGCCGGCGTTCTATCCACTATCACTTGATTACGTTCAGGGAACATCTCCAGGAACGCCGCCGTCATGTCGGTGTGGACCCAGCCCGGAAGGATGCAGTTGACCTGGATGTTGTACCGGCCCCAGCCGATAGCCAGGCTCTTCGTGTACTGCACTACACCGCCCTTGCTAGCCGCGTAGGCCGGGGCGTATCCGGTTGCAAACACCGACATCATGGACCCGATGTTGATCACCTTTCCGCCTGTCGATGCCTTCAAGTGCGGAAATGCCGCAGTGCTAACGATGTGAAGACTCGTCAGGTTGGTGTCGACGACCAACCGCCAGTCTTCCATCGACAACTCTTGCGGTTCGTTCGCCCGCCGGTTCGCCCCGGCATTGTTGACGAGAATATCGAGGCCCCCAAATTCATTCACGGTTGCGTCGATTACGCCAGCCACGGACGCTGGATCGTTGACATCGCAAGTGACGGCGATCGCCCGGTTCCCTGCCTTGGTCAGGCTCTCGACCGCTGACCGGCTCTTCTCTTCGTTGCGCGCGGCGAGGCACACGGCAGCGCCTGCTTCTGCGAGGCCCTGCGCAATTCCGAGTCCAATACCGCCGTTGCCGCCGGTTATCAGCGCAACTCTGCCCGTAAGGTCAAACATGTCCATTTTGGTTTCGTTCCTGTGTTGATGGCCTAGCGCGGCCATGTACGAGTCGATTTCAGACCTTGCCCTGTCAGACTATCCTGACACGCGGCATGTGATGCCGTTCCGGGGCAAAATTCCTCTAACATTTCCACAACGCCCGCGTTCCTCTTCAGCACGGCCGAAAGTCATAAGAAAAATCATGGTATTGCCTCAACACACCTCATCTATGCCGTTGGCCCTGGAAGGCATGAAGATCGTGGACTGCAGCCAAGTCCTGGCGGGGCCGTTTTGCACGATGCTCCTGGCCGACATGGGCGCAGACGTCATCAAGATCGAGAAGCCTGCGGGGGGGGATGATACCCGCCACATGGGTCCGCCGTTTGTGAGCGGTGAGTCGGCAGCATTTCTCGCCATGAACCGCAACAAGCGCAGCGTGGTGTTGGACTTCAAACAGAAGGGCGGACTCGAAGCGGCAAAGCGGCTCGCGAGCGACGCCGACGTAATGATCGAAAACTACAGGACGGGAACGATGGACCGTCTCGGCCTGGGATACGAGGAGATGTCGGCAGCCAATCCGGCCCTCGTTTACTGCTCGATCTCGGGATTCGGCCGCACCGGTCCGTACTCCAAACGAGCCGGCTACGACCTCATCGCCCAGGGTATGAGCGGCCTGATGAGCATCACCGGCATGCCCGACTCGCCGCCCGTCAAGGTCGGCGTGCCGATGGCGGATCTGAACGCCGGAATGTTCGCTGCCTACGGTATCCTCTCCGCCTACATCCATCGGCTGAAGACCGGGCAGGGTCAGTACCTCGAAGTGTCACTTCTCGAGTCGGCGCTTGCTTACATGGTCTGGGAGTCGGGAATCTACTTCACCACCGGCGACGTCTCTCGCCCGTTGGGTTCTGCGCACCGCTTGTCGGCCCCCTACCAGAGCCTTAAGACGCGGGACGGTTACATCAACGTGGGCGCGCCCAACGACACGAACTGGGAACGGCTGGCGCACACCATGGGTCGCGTCGACCTCCTCAAGGACAACCGATTCGCCGATAACGCAGGCCGTATGGCGAATCGCTCGGATCTGGAAGTCGAGCTTGAACACACGCTGTCGGAGCACGACACTGCCCACTGGCTGGAGAAGTTCGATCGCGCCGGATTCCCCGCCGGTCCCGTGCTCGACATGGAGCAGGTGTGGAACAACGAGCAGGTCCGGGCCCGGAACATGGACGTCGAACTACAGCACCCGGCTGCCGGAGCGGTACGCCACATCGGCTTGGCGGCGAAGCTTTACGGCACTCCCGGCCGGATGGACCGGCCAGCCCCGACTATGGGTCAACACACCGAAGAGGTGTTGTCCGAGGCCGGTTACTCTACGGCGGAAATCGAGGAACTCAGGTCGTCGGGCGCCGCAGGTTAAGGCGCTAACCCAACACACGCACGGCAGCCGAATTCACTGGCTCCCCCTGTCACGACGTCGCTTCCGCCGTCGGCTGGCGCGCCACGACAAGCCCAACATGGCCAGGATGACGAGTCCGAAACCGCCGTAGATCGCTACCTCGTCCCACTGTCCCGCGGCGCCGTGGAGGAGTGTCAGACCGATTTCCGCGATGCTCATTTCAAGCTAACTCTTAACCCCGTCGTTTCAGAGGAACTCCTCCGCAACTTGAGTATACGTCCGCCCGAATTCGCAGGGTGACAGCATTCGCGGCGTACCGTCAAAGCCGCGCCTCCCATCCGTGATGACTTATAGCTTCCTGTAATCCAGTGGGAGTGCGACAATCCCTAACCGCTCGACACGGAAGGGCTGATGCTGAACGCCTGGAGCCGAACAAGGACTGACAAGACATGACCGAAAAACTGAACGTGGGATTCATTGGCGCAGGCGTCATATCCAGACTGCACGCGATGGGTTACGTGGATAATCCTCACGCCACGCTAAAGTCGGTCGCCGACGTCAAGCCGGATGCCGCGCGGGCGCGGGCCGAAGAGTACGGAGCGACGGAATGGTGCACGGACTATCGCGAACTGCTCAGCGACCCTGATCTCGACGCGGTCGAGATACTGCTGCCGCACGACCTACACCTTCCCGTCACGCTGGAAGCGCTGGCGGCTGGCAAGCACGTATCCCTGCAAAAGCCCATGACCAGGACACTGGACGAAGCCGATCAGATCGTCGCGGCCGCGGCTGAGTCCGGGGTCACCTTTCGGGTCTTAGAGAACTTTCGTTCATACCAGCCCTACCTACGCATCAAGGACATGATCGATGCGGGCGAAATCGGCGACCTCGTGTCGATGCGGTACAAGGTGATTCGCGGGCTGGGAGTCGGCGGCCATCATATCCCCGAGGAGGCCACCGCGTGGAGGTTCGACGAACAGATCGGCGGCGGCGTGCCCCAGATCCTCGACCACGGATACCACGTGGCATCGATGATCGAGTACTACTTCGGACCGGTCACTCGCATACACACCATGACTGGGGAGCGCGGGGAGTCGCCGGACATCGAGGCGTCCTATTTCATCACATGGGAGAGCGCGGACGGCAAGTTTGGCGCATGGGAGAACGTCCTGGCGCCCGAACTCGAGATGGCCACCGATTACTACCCAGGGGATGAGTGGATGGAGATCACCGGCACCCGCGGCATCGTTGTGTCGACGAGGTGCACGGCCAAGCTGCTGGACGAGGCCCCCGTCATCCTCTATCGAGACGGGAAGACCCGTCGCTTCGACGACATGGAGACGGATTGGGGACACAGTTTCCGGGACGGGGCCCACGACTTCGCGTCCGCCGTCATCGAAGGACGTCAGCCCGATCTCGATGCCGGACTCGCGCGCTATGTGCTGGACATATGCCTGTCGGCGATCCAAAGCATCCGTACTCGATCAGAGATACAGATCAATCCCGCATAGCCGGAGTGGCGCCTCTTGTGGGCGACCGCCGGGCCGTCAGGTAACACCGCAGCCCGCGTGGTAGACTCACAACACGTTGAGTATAGATAAGGCAAAGTTGAGAGTCAGCGTAGCGAGTCGCCCACCTGCGAAGGACGGCAGCCCCATGGGAGAATCACCTACCAACTTTTTGTTTGCTAGTCCCAATTTCTGGACAGGCTTCGGAAGCACCATTGACATGTTCGGCGTGATGTTTGAATTCAATCGTTCCCTCACCCCTGAGCAAGCTGATTGGTTGGCACAACATTCCGATTGGTTAGCAGTGGGCCACGACATCATGTACGCCATGTCAGAGTTCAGGGCTGAGCAGCCTGAACTGGAAGCTTTGCGGGAACGCACCTAAACCTCTGCGGCATTTCCTAATTGTCACGTAAGCGGCCCCAACGTAGCCGTCAACCGTCGAAACGCCGAGTACTGGATTCCACAGTGACTTCCGTTTCCGTCGGTGTATCGAATTTTAGCGGCCCTCTTCCCCCGCCGGAATCGCTGGAAGGGTACGAGCGTGTGCTGCCCGGCAGTGCCGATCGCATCTTGGCGATGGCAGAAGAGCAAGCAAGCCATCGGATCAGCATGGAGGCTGCCGCGCTCCAACATGAGATGGCTCAAAGCAATAGGGGCCTGTGGGCTGGATTGACTGTCGCCGTCGTCGGCATCGCAGCAGGTTCGTATGTTTCCTATCTCGGCAATACCGGGTTCGGTATAGGCGTTATTGGGATGACCATAGGAAGCATCGCGACTACCTACCTGACTGGAATCTATACCCGTAGAAAAGAGCGCGAACGTCGGGTCCGCATGCTTTCTGGGCAGGACTAGTTCGGGAGCATTCTGATCCGACGGACCAAAATGACCGCGGGCCGCGCCGGAACCGATTACTTGCACTCTGTGGCATTACCTGCCTCGCCTTAGCGAATCTGTACCGGCATCTCAAACCCGCATAGCAGAGACGGCGTTTCTTGTGGGGACCACCGGGCGATGGCGGAGGATCGCGAAAACACCACAATCTCCCATCCCTCCCCGATCGCCCATTCCCATCGAGTCATTTGCGGGTACCCTTAGCCGGTACATCCACGAGCGCTTTCGAGAAACCCAGACATGCCAAATCGAATAAACCGAGCAATCGAACTACTGGATCAGGACCAGCCTATCTACTACTTCGGCGGCCATACCGGCCACGTGCTCACGCGTGATCAGGGGGCATCTGACGCCAAGATTTGGGCAGACTACATCAACGTCGGCATGGAGCACGGCGCGTTCAACATGCACGGACTCGACGAGTACATGCAGGGACTCATCGACGGCGGGCCGACGAACAGCGGCCATCGCACGCCGCCCGTCATCGTGGAACCGCCGGTCGACGGGTCCAGCGAACAAGCGGTCCGGTATAACGCGTGGCAGTTCCGGCAGATACTCGCCCGCGGCGTCCACGGCATCCTGCTGTGCATGGCCGAAACTCCCGACGCCGTCAGGGCATTCGTGGAGTCTTGCCGCTACCCTCCCAATACGATCGGAGAGGGTCGCGGGCTTGCCGCGGGAACGCGGGGAGTCGGCTCGGAACCCTCGGCGGCGCAAGTGTGGGGACTCGACAACGCGGAATACATACGCCGCGCAGACCCCTGGCCGCTCAATCCTGAAGGGGAGCTGCTTCTCGGCATCAAGATCGAGTCGGCCCGCGGTGTCCACACCATCGAACAGATGCTCTCCGTGCCCGGCATCGGGTACGCCGAGATGGGCCCTGGCGACCTGCACATGTCGTACCGGATACCGCGGCCGGAGGGTGCGTACACGGACCCGCGGATCATCGAAGCTCACCAAAGGGTCAAGGCGGCCTGCGAAGCCAACGGCGTCCGATTCCTCGAAGGCGCCACACCCGACAATATCCAGCAAGTCATCGACGATGGTGCCCGGGTAATCTCCGGCCAACGCCTCGACACCGCCCAAGTCGGCCGTGCCCACACCAAGCGGGTGATGCCTGTGTGACGTGCCGGGGTCAAGGGAGTAAGGCGGGGAAGCCGCCCCATGACCGCGGCACGCCCAGCATTTGCCCAGCCGGCTCAGACCTGCTGCGAGACCAGCTTCAAACCATGTCTACCGGCGACAGCCTATACGGCCGTTGGGGAGGTACGGGCGGATATACTGGCGTTAGAGCAGTAGAGGAAAGGCCGTCTGGAAGAAGTGCTGTGAGACCGCGACTATTGGGCCTCGAAGAGAATCTGGGAGAGTAGTTGTGACCCGGTCACCAGTACGACCGACAGCGGTGGAACCGCGAGCAGTGCATCGGATCTGGCTAAGCTACTCCGACGGCTCCGCAGGCGAGGTGGACCTGTCGCATCTGGCAGGTGGCGAGGTGTTTGAAGCCTGGAATGACCGCGACTTCTTTGAGGCAGTGCAGATAACTGACTACGACGCCATTGCCTGGGGGGAAGAACTGGAACTGTGCCCCGACGCCCTCTACCTGCAACTCACAGGCAAATCCCTCACGGACGTTATGCCTGGGGCGCTGGCCATCCTCAACGATGCCTGAAATCTGCCGGTTCTACGGAATAGTCATTCAGATGTACTTCGGTGACCACGCTCCGGCTCACTTCCACGCCAGATATGGCAGTAACCGTGCTGTAATTTGCATCGCCCCGCCTGCTGTCTTGCATGGGCATCTCCCAACCCGCGCCCGAACTATGGTCATGGAGTGGGTTGGACTGCATCAAGATGAGCTACAACAAGCGTGGACGCGCGCGCAGAGATTAGAGCCGCCCGGTAAAATCGCGCCCTTGGAATGATCCTAATGGCCTACCAGGCCACAAGCCCTAAACACTCCGCCCGCTGGAGCGTTAGTCGGAAGGGCCGGAGCGGAGATTGTGGGTGATGGCGGCCAATTGCATGACCTGCGACGGCGATAATGTGTAAGATACATACACATTATCGAATATCGGACGGGAGCAGCAATGGCCAGGGTCCAGTTGATAATCCCGGATGAAGACCGGGACCGGTTCGTTCATCAGGCGCGGAAGGAGGGTATGACCTTCAGCGCGTGGCTGAGGGCCGCTGCCCGTGAACGGCTTCAGGCGCAGCAGCGCGCGCGACGGTTCGAAACCGGAGACGACCTAACGCTGTTCTTCGAGGAGTGTGACGCACGGCGAGGTCCCGGCCTGGAACCAGACTGGGAGGAGCATAAGCTCGCAATCAAAGAATCGCGCATACGCGGTCTGCCCAGCGTATGATCTTCGTCGATACGAACGTCTTCATGTA
Organism: Dehalococcoidia bacterium; assembly: GCA_965219065.1. Lineage (GTDB taxonomy): Bacteria > Chloroflexota > Dehalococcoidia > Lucifugimonadales > Lucifugimonadaceae. The sequence continues at coordinate 2,888,003 of OZ244715.1, read as the reverse complement.
CGCGGTTGGGAAACCGCATCCTCTCCGATCCCGCGCCCGCGACTTCTTCACTGGGTCCCTCATGAATGTCGAACCGCTCTGTACGTCCGCCGAGGTCCTGCAGGCGTTGATGCACGCATATCTGCCGGTCCACAGATCAGACGTGTTTGATGACGCCTTGGCTTTGATCGGTCGAGCAGGGGTGGAGGTGTGGCCGCTGGAAGAGGCGGATGTCATATTGGCGCGCCAGCTCCATTCCGCGCATCCCGCGCTGGGTGCCAGAGACCTTTGCCACCTGGCAAGTTGCCGGCGGCGCGGCGTGAACCAGATCATGACCTTCGACCGAGCCTTCGGCGCTGCTACCGGTTTGAAGTTGGCAGAGAAGCCCGAATGAGCGACGGCTCAATCAGGACATCGAGTTAAGCTGGCGGATTAATACTATTATACTTTAATGCATCAAAGTATAATAGCAGCCAACGTTATTGTACTAAGTAAAGTAACGGGTAGCCCCATTTGCTTGATGTCGTCATGATGCAAGGGAAGGTTTGGCATGCGGCGTGACGGAATAGGCAGATACGAGACCCGGGTGGTAGGGAATGAGCAGGTCAGGGCCTTCGTACCGGCGCCGCTGCCGCCGAGTCCTCCAATTGAACTGGAAGGCTCGTTGCAGCAAGTTCTCGAAGATGCAGCTCTTGCCGTCGGCCGGTTGGACACCATCGCGAATCTACTGCCGGATCGAGCGCTCTTGCTATATTCCTACGTCCGCAAGGAGGCACTACTCTCCTCTCAGATTGAGGGTACGCAGTCGTCGCTGTCGGACTTATTGCTCTTCGAACTGGATGAGGCTCCAGGCGTTCCGCTTGATGACGTAGTCGAAGTATCAAGCTACGTGGCGGCCCTAGAGCACGGCCAACGCCGCTTGGCAGAGGACTTCCCACTGTCTAACCGGCTGATACGAGAAGTTCACGGCATCCTGTTATCCAAGGGGAGAGGCATTGACAAGCTGCCCGGCGAGTTCCGCAGATCTCAGAACTGGATCGGAGGAACTCGGCCCGGGACCGCTGCGTTCGTGCCACCGCCGCATACGGCTGTGCCCAACTGCATGGCGGACCTGGAACGATTCCTGCACGAGAATGACGACGGGGTCTCTACCCTGGTTCGCGCCGGCCTCGCCCATCTCCAATTCGAAACCATCCACCCCTTCCTCGATGGCAATGGGCGCGTCGGGAGACTGCTGATCGCTCTCTTACTCATGGATCGTGGAGTACTGAGCCAACCGCTCCTATATACGAGCCTGTACCTCAAGCAGCACCGGACAACTTATTACAGACTGTTGGAGCACGTTCGAAGCACGGGTGATTGGGAGACTTGGCTCGATTTCTTTCTCGAAGGAGTGCGGACGACAGCCGAGGGCGCCGTAGCCACAGCCCGTAGTCTGACGGGAATGTTCGCGGCGCACCGCGCAGCAATAGAGAAAGACGCTGGGCGCCGCGCGGGCTCTGTGCTGCGCGTGCATGATGCGCTGAAAGAACGTCCCCTCCTTTCACTGTCCGCCGTCTGTGACCGCACGAACTTATCTTTCCGTACGGCGGGCTCCGCCATGCAATGGCTAGTCGAACAGAGCGTAGCCCGCGAGATTACGGGCCGGTCTCGCAATAGGTTGTTCGTCTACGACAAGTACATGGACACTCTGATGGAAGGAACCGAGACGCCTTAAACCCCAAAGCCCCCTGCAGGCCTTATGGCTTCGACTGACGCGGCGACATGGTAACGGCCACTTTGAGGTGCGTGAAATGGCCGCGCGGTAGCGGTGAAGTTGTGCATCAGCCGCCATGCTCTTACACTGCGAACTGTAAATCTTAGATGCTCAGGTACATGAAATAACCAAGGTGGTGAGCATGGGAGAGAACATGGGAGCGCCAAAAGAGATCATTTTCGAGGTGACTGAGGCCGTCGAAGGCGGTTTCGACGCTCGGGCCCTGGGCCACAGCATCTTCACGCAGGGTGAGGATTGGGTCGATCTGAAGTCTATGGTCAAGGATGCCGTGCTGTGCCACTTTGGTGATGAGCATGAGACGATGGTCGTCAGGTTGCATTTCGTCAAGGACGAAGCCATGGCGGTGTGAGGCTGCCTCGCGACATGTCGGGCGAAGACTTGGCGGCGCTATTGCGTCGTCGCTATGGGTACCGCATCGTTCGGCAAAGAGGCAGCCATATGACGTTGTCCCAAACCGTCGGCGGCGTGACCCACAGCGTGACCGTGCCGCGCCATCGCGCGGTCCGAGTGGGTACATTGAGCGGGATCGTGGCTGATGTCGCTGAACACCTGGGCCTAACCCGAGACGAGGTACGCGCAGAACTGTTCGGGAACTAACCCGATTCCCCCAACAGAGTAAATCCTCGCCGACCCCGATCTGAAGACGGAGTTGCTCGAGAGCAACACTCAATTGTTCAAGCAATTCAGCGACAACGAATCGTTTCGCAGGGAAATGTTCGATTTGGAATTTACATTGACACTCAAGATCGCCAATTGACTCGCCAACGTTCTGTGGCGACGCGAGACCTCCCTCACCCACCCCTCAAATCCTGCCTCTCCCTCGCTATGTAGTCTGCCGTCCGGAGGGCTATTGCCTGGATGGTGGGGGTTGGGTTTACTGCGCCGGATGTGACGAATACGCTGCCGTCGATGACGAACAGATTGTCGGCGTCGTGCGCCTGGCCCCACCGGTCCACGACTGACGTCCCGGGATCGTCGCCCATGCGCGCCGTGCCGAGCAGGTGCACCCCGTCCGCCGGCGCTAGCGGCATCGTCTCCACGTGTTTGGCACCCGCCTCCGCGAACACCCGCTTCGCGCTTCCGATGCCGTGGTCCAGGATGCGCCGCGTGTTCTCCCCGATTCGGTACCGAACCCTCGGCGCCGGAATTCCCGACCCGTCGGTCAGTTCCGGATCGAGATCGACCATATTCGTCTCCTCGGGCAGGTCCTCGGCGGTGACTGCAAACGCGGTCGTTCTTCCGAACCGCGCGGCAAACGAATCGTGGTGCTGCTTACCCCACGGCACTGCTTGCATCATACGTCCGACGGCGGTCGAAGCCGGCCCGGACCCCCTGACCATCTGCAACTGATAGCCGCGCACGTAATCACGCCGCGGGGCCGTTTCATAGAACTCGTGGCTCAGCAGTATGTTTGCGCCGGGACCCCGGTACGACTCCAGGTCCTCGTCGAACACCGCGGTGACGTGGGCAATCACGTGGAACATCAGGTTCTTGCCCACCTGGCCGCTCCCGTTGGCCAGACCGGCCGGGTGGCTATCGGACCGCGACAACAGCAGCAACCTCGGCGTTCCGATTCCGTTGCACGCCGCGATAACCGCGCGCGCGGGCTGGTGTCGAGCGACACCGCGGTCGTCGAAATACGATGCGCCGGTAACACGGCCGTCGGGCCCGGACGTAATCTCGTAGACCCGGCTCCGCGTGCGCAACTCGACGCCCAGCCCCAGGGCGAGGGGCCAGTAGGTGATGTCGGCCCTGGCCTTTGCCTTCCGGACGCACCCGAGGTTGAGGGGCCCGCAGTAGTTGCACGCCTCCCGCCCCTGCTTGTAGGGCGTTGTATTCACGTAACTGTCCGCAGGCCACCAATGCCAGCCCAGCCGGTCGAACGCCCGAGCCACGTGTTCTCCGTCCAGACCCAACGGCAACGGCGGCATTGGCCTTGGCTTTCGCGGCGGGTTGGCCGGGTCTCCGGCGATACCGCAACACCCCACCATCTCGTCGTTCAGGTCGTAGTAAGGGACTAACTCATCGTAAGTAAGCGGCCAGTCGTCCGCCGCTCCGTCGAGCGACTTCACACGAAAGTCCGACGGGTGCATCCGCGGCGCGTGGGCTGTCCAGATGACCGTGCTGCCGCCCACTGCGTTGAACATGAACGGGGTGACATCCGACTCCTCGCAATTGACGGGATAGTCTTCGTCCAGCGCCCTCTTGTTGGGATCGAAATTCCATACGGTCCGGCGCTGCAGTTCCCAATCGACGAGGGTGGTCGGCGAGTCCTCCGGACCGTGCCATCCACCCTGCTCTATGCAGACCACCTTGAATCCCGCGCTGGCCAGCCGCCAAGCCGCGGCTGCGCCCGACGCTCCGGCGCCGATGATTAAAATGTCGGTCTCTGTGGTCTGTTCGGGGGCCATTTTCACGCTTTGACTCGCCCTGAAGAAAGATGCGCCAATATGCGTTTACCCGTTCTTAAGATTTCCGCCCTTGCGGTTCCTGGAACGGGGCGTCAGCAGTATTGAACCGTTACTTGACTCCCACAATGAGGCAAATTGCTGACGGAATCGGTCGGTTGCTCAAGCCAATTGAATCGATTCTTCGCTACACTGCCCGCTTCCGGCGTATTATCGTCTGAGGGTTGGTTGCCGCCCTTCTTGGGCGCTGTTATCAATTGGGGATTCGTCCCCGGAACCGATAGATTACGCGAACGTCCGGTGAGGTTTCATGGTCCAGAGTAAAATCCTGACCGGCGAGATGCGGGAACGCGTCCTCGCCACCGAGTTCGAGCCCGCGATTTTCGAAGTTGAGAAGTCGCACATCACGGCATTCGCGCGCGCCATCGGCGACGACAACCCGCTCTGGAATGACGAAGTCGCAGCGCGCAGGTCGCGATACGGGGGACTGATAGCGCCGCCCACGTTTACCCGGCTAATCGTCAATTCGCTGAGGCTGCGCGGGACAACACAGTACCCACTCCCCGGCACGGTGCAGCTTGACGGCGGGTCTCAGTGGCGATACTTCGAGCCCATTCGACCGGGAGACCGAATCACCCATTACCGAAAGATCACCGACGTCTACGAGCGACAGGGGTCGGCTGGCCCGTTGATCTTCATCATCGGAGACAGCCGTTTTGTTAATCAGTTCGACGAAACGGCAGTCACGTTGACGGGCGTAACGATCCGGTACGAACCGCCCCAGTCCGGGAAAATCGTTCGACCCGCTAAACCGGGTAATGGACGGTCGGCGGCGGATACGGACACCTCGAATGCCCCTGCGATCGAGTCGCTTGATTGGGCCGGGGTTGCGGAAGGCGCCGAGATCGGACCGTTCATCAAGTACACAACTACGCAGGACCTCGTCAAATACGCGGGCGCGTCCGGTGACTTCAGCGAGATTCACTACGATAAGGATTTCGCTCTCGGCGTCGGCCTGCCGGGTGTGATCCTTCACGGGGCACTAAAGGCGGCGTATCTCGGGAAACTGATGACCGATTGGCTTGGCGACCCCGGCCCGCTCAGGTCGCTGCAATGCCAGCACCGCGGCATGGACTTCCCGTCGGAGTCGGTCACCTGCCAAGGAAGGGTCGCAAGGAAGTACGTGGAGGATGGCCAGTCGCTGGCCGACTGCGAAATCTCGATCGAAAACAGCAGCGGACAAACCACAGCCCCCGGCCAGGCAACCATATCTCTCCCGTCATAATGACCTACACCAACAGGCAGCATAACCGCCGTACCAGCGACATGAGTTTTAAACAGGAGCCAGATCATTGGACTTTGAAATAAGAGAATCGCCGGAGATCAAGGCGTTCAGGCGCGAGGTCAGCGACTGGATCGATGAGAATCTCGATGCCGACTTTCCCGCCCACGCAGACCCCCGGGACGTCACATATGAAGACTTCCTCAGGACCCGTGAGATGGGCAAGAAACTCGGGGAGAAACGATGGCTATGGGCAACTGCGTCCCGAGAGTATGGCGGAGGCGGGCTCAGCCTTGAACACGGGTTCGTAATAGACGACGAACTCAACAACCGAGACCTATCCAATCCGCCCTACTACGACCCGGGTTCTCGCTACGGCGGCCCGGTCCTCATGGTCTGGGGCACAGAAGAGCAAAAGAGGAAATGGCTGCCGGACATGTTCTCCGGCAAGCTCGTCGGGTGGCAACTGTTCACCGAGCCGGGCGCCGGCTCCGACCTCTACAGCCTGAAGACCACAGCCGTTCGCGATGGCGACCACTACATCATGAATGGCCAAAAGGCGTTTGTGGGCACGGCCTACGACGTCGATTATTGGGTCATTCTCGTCCGTACCAACCCCGAGGGCGAGCGTTACAAGAACCTTGGATGGTTCCATATGCCCGCGACCTTGCCCGGCATCAGCAGGAGCTTCATGAATCTCCTGTGGACCGACGGGACAGGAGGGGTCAGCAACATAGTTACATTCGACAACGTGAAGGTGCCGGCGGAATGCCTCGTCGGCGGAGAAAACAACGGGTACGACGTGTCTCTCAGTTGGGCCGAACTAGAACACGGCGTTTCTGGAAACATCAGGCCGAACCGGATGATGCGCCGCCTGATCCAACACGTCGCGTCAGCACAAGTCAACGGACGGGCCCTAAGGGACGATCCAGACGTGCGGGACCAGCTTGCAGACACGTTCATCCACGCTGAGATCAACCGCCTGTTCGGAATGCGGAACTACTGGATGAGCAGGGCCAGTCAGCCGATCTCCTACGAAGGCCCCCAATCGTCATTCATGCGCAAGATGTCGGGACTGTCCATCTCAGAAAATATCCTGAAAATGCTCGGCCCCAATGCCCTGACATTCGACAGCGAACTCGACGCGTCGGGCGGACATTTTGAGACCGACCAGCGGAGCAGCATCTGCGCGCTCCACCCCGGCGCTACGGAAGACGTGCAGCGGGTCATCATGGCAAGACGGATCGGCATCGGCAGAGAGGTACGGGAACAGCCGGGCAAGTTGACGGGCCTCGTCACACCGGCTGACTAGACGGCGGCCCAACCCCGTAACCTGCATTCGAGAAAGAACAACTCAATGGACTTTTCACTTACCGATTATCAAAGGCAACTCAAGGCCACTGCCCATGAATTCATGGAGCGAGAGGTCCCGAAAGATCGGCTGCTGGAACTCGGCAAGTCCGACACCGGGCACGATCCAGCCATATGGAAAAAGGCGGCCGAAGTCGGGTTTCTGGGCGCGCTCGTACCCGAAAGCCACGGCGGGTCCGGCGGGTCGTTGTTGGATGCCGCGATGATCTGCGAAGAGTTCGGCAGGGGTCCTTTGCCAGGGCCGTATTTTTCATCGTCCGTGCTGGGTAATCTCGTCCTGCAGGAGAGCGGCGACGATGATCAGCAAGCCGAATTACTGCCCCGCGTCGCAAGCGGCGACGACGTGGTTGTTCTAGCGTTGACAGAGTCGAATTACGGGTGGGGCGCCGACTCGATTAGCCTGCAAGCCGAACGGCAAGGCGACAAATTCGTTTTGAATGGCGACAAATTGTTTGTCCACGACGCGCTCTCCGCAACCCAATTCCTTTGCGTGGCGCGGTGCGCGTCCGATCCTTGCAAAGACGACATCTGTGTATTTGTGGTCGGCGCGGACGCCGACGGTGTTTCGAGACGCAGCATCGCCGGGTTCGGTGGCAACGTGGGCGAGGTCAAATTCGACCAAGTCGAGGTGCCTGCGGAAGCGCGGCTCGCGGGGTCTCCAGACACTTGGGCTGGTCTCGAGCGGGCCATCTTGCGGGCCATACCGCTGTTGTCTGCATACAAGGCAGGCGCATGTGGCGCCGTGTTCGACATCTCGGTCCAGTACAGCAGGTCCAGAATCGCGTTCGGCGTCCCGATCGGCCGATTCCAACGCGTCCAGGACCACATAATCGAGGTCTGCAACCGCATGGATTCGGCTCGGTGGGCTGCCTACGAGGCGCTATGGAAACTCGACACCGGCCGCGATGCCGCAGTGAGCGTACACCTGTCGAAGGCGGTGGCCAGCGAAAGCTACTACCACGGCTGCAACTTCGCTCATGAAGCGCACGGCGGCATAGGCACGTCGATGGAGTACGGACTCACTCTCCACACCGAGATGTCCAGGTCGCTGTATCACTACCTGGGCAGCCCGCAGTTCCACCGCCGACGCATGGTCAAAGCCCTGCTGGCCCGGGAATCAGCCGAATCGGACGGCGGCGAAGCTGCACGCCCGGTCGCGTCGCAAAGTTAAAGGAGCCGGAGCGATTCAACCTCTCTCAGACCTTCGGGTAGTCGAATGGGCGCAAGGAGTCGCCGGCGCGGTGTGCTCCAGAGCCCTTGCCGATCTCGGCGCCGACGTGATCAAGGTGGAACCCCCTGAGGGCGACCCTGCGCGTTTTGCCGGTCCGTACCCGAACGATCAACCGCACATTGAAAAGAGCGGCCGGTTCTTAAGCCTGAATGTCAACAAGCGCGGAATCACCGTGGACATGGATTCCTCCTCCGGCCGCGACGCGCTGCTGGGTCTCGTTCGAGAGGCAGACGTGTTTGTCACAGACTTCCGTCCACCTCAACTGAGGGTTCGCGATTTGGAGTTCCCTTCGCTGGCTGCCGTTAACTCACGGCTCGTCATGGCAGCGATCAGTCCATTTGGGCAGACGGGCCCATACCGTGATTTCAAGGGAGGGGAGCTGATCGCCTGGCACGCAGGCGGCCTCGGTTACGAGACCCCCGCCCATGCGGTCACCGATCCCGACTCGCAACCACCTCTCAAACTCGCTGGCCAGCAGGCTATGCACCTGAGCGGATGGGCCGCCGCCACCGGCGTGATGCTGGCCCTGGCAGACCGCGATTCGACCGGCCAGGGTCAACTGGTTGATGTGTCGAGCATGGAGGCGATCGCCAACATCATCCGGGGGTCGTTGATTCTCCACCCATATGACGTCAGCCGGGTAGGCCGGACACGTCAGAAATCCGGTTTCTCTGCGTCGCCGATGTTTCAGTGCAAGGACGGCTACGTATCGATCTCGCTGTCCCAGGAACGATGGTGGAAGACGCTGGTCGAGGCTCCTGGCGCGCCGCCGGAGCTGAAGGGACCCGACTACGCCGACGCAGGCGGGCGGCGCTTGAATGCCACGGCACTGGAAGCTCTGATCACGTCCTGGTTCATGGAGTACACGCGGGAACAGCTTTACGACATCTTTATTCCATTGCACCTTCCGTGTTTTCCGGTCAACTCGATGAGGGAGGTCACCGGCTCACCGCAGTACGCCGCTCGCGAGTATTTCGCTACACAGGACCATCCAGCCGCCGGACCCGTCACGTACCCCGGACCCGTCACCAGACTGGCAGGTGTCGAACGCCAGCCTCGCTTGCCGGCGCCCACGCTCGGAGGGGACGACGCGACAGGTTTCAATAACGTCCGACAGCAAGCTCCCGATCGGTCGCACCAGTCCGCTGCCGAGGGCGACGTTTCGTCAGGCAGGCTTCCGCTGGAGGGTGTCCGGGTCCTGGATTTCGGGTGGTTTTACGCCGCGCCTCACACCGGCGCATGGCTGGGCGCAATGGGCGCCGAGGTGATCCGCGTGGAGTCGGCTGCGCGCATCGAGTACAACCGGGAGGCGGCGAACGCCAGGGCCGAAGGGTTACCTGGCATCAACCGGTCATCAATCTGGAACGGAGTCAACTTCAGCAAACTCGGCGTGACACTGAATCTCTCCACGGATGAGGGCAAGAAACTGGCACGCCAACTCGCCGGCAAGTGCGACGTTGTGATCGAGAACTTTTCCGCCGGAGTGATGGATCGCCTCGGACTGGGTTATGGCTCGCTCAGTGAAGTAAATCCTGGCGCCATTCTCCTGAGTTGCTCCACTTTGGGGGCGTTCGGTCCTGAGTCGAAAGTCAGCGGGCTCGGACCCAACATCCAGGTCTACGCCGGTCTACCTCACCTCAGCGGTTATGAAGACGGCCCTCCGGCGCTGGGGGGCGGCAGCTGGCCGGATTTCGTAGTGGGGATCATCGGGACCTTCGCGACGCTGGTTGCGTTGAGAGACCGGAAGCGCACAGGCAGGGGCCAACACATAGACCTGGCTATGGCCGAGGTGATCACGTCCATGATCCCCGAAGCCGTCATGGACTATCTAATGAACGGCAAGGAGCATGGTCGGCAGGGCAACCACGATCCGGAAATGTCACCCCACTCCGTGTACCCGGCATCCGGCCATGATCAATGGGTCGCCATCGCCGCGTCCAATGACGACGAGTGGCGGGCGATGTGCGAAGTCGCAGGCCATCCCGAATGGATCGAAAATCCCAAATTCGCTGACCTGAAGTCTCGCAAAAAACACGAGGCGGAACTCGACTCGCTGATATCCGAGTGGACCATGAGAGAATCGCCGTATGGCATCATGCACACCTTGCAGGAAGCCGGGGTCTCCGCAGCGCCCGTGATGAGCGTGTTCGATCTTGTAGCCAGTCCGCACCTGCTAGGACGCGGCTACTTTGTTGACATCGACCACCCGGAAGTCGGGCCCCGCATGACGCCGGGCATCCCCGTCAAATTCAGCGGGATGCCGAACCTCAACTACTACGCCGCCCCGACGCTGGGCCAGCACAACGAGTTCATTCTCAAGGAGATAGTCGGGCTGGACGACGCGACGTACGACCGGCTAGTAGCGGACAGGGTGATCTACTAGAGCCTGTTCACACTGATTCCACGCAATCGGGCGGCCCAAAATATCATTTCAGCAACCCCATAAGTCTTTCAGCAGCCCCAAATGTTTTCCCGGGCGCCAAAATATCATTCCGCGCGAAGCCGAGAAATCCAAGCCGGCGGTTGGCAGTCCCGGCGCCAATCATGCAACAAGGCCTTGCACTAAGACGGGTTGATCCTTGACAGCCTGGCTCTAAGACAAGGTTTTGAGATTCCTCACTCCGTTCGGAATGACAGCCGAGTGGGTGAAGATACGTACACTCTTTTGTGGGAACAGGTCCTAGCACAGGTGGGCCTGAGTAGAACGGCGGAATCGTGAATATGTGGTCGTCCCCGTGCCGATTGAATCGCTGACGTGGCTGTACTGGTAACCGGCGGCAACGGGTTCATCGGCTCGAACATCGTCAAGGTATTGCTCGACGCCGGACAGGACGTGGTCGTATTCGACATCCGGCCGCCGGATGCGATGAACATCCGATTCCTGGGCGTCCGTGCGTTCGAAGTGGAGCAGGTGATCGGCGATATTCGCGACCTGAATCTATTGCTGGATCTTGGTTCAAGGCACCCGATCGACCGAATCGTCCACTGCGCCGTTTTCAGCGTGCCGCGTCAAGACATCGAGCAGGCGCATAGCCTGGACATCGTAGACGTGAACGTAATGGGCACCGCGAACGTCATGGAATTCGCCAAGGCGTCGCTGCCGAAGCGCGTGGTCTACATGAGCTCGCGAACCGTCTACGGTGTGTTGGAACAAGACCCCAACAGGCCCGAAGAAGGGTGGCTGGGCAGACCGCAACGACTGTACCCCATCACCAAGTACACGGGCGAGATGATCGCCCTTCGCTACGGCGAGACATTTGGATTTGACGTGCGGGTGGCGCGGGTCACGGGGCCCTACGGCCCAATGGAACGCCGGTCCGAATACCGGCCGAACATGTCGGCCCTGCATGACTGGACGGCGGCAGCCCTCGCGGGCCGCCAGATCAAAGTGCCGGACCCCAGCCTGGTCATGGACACAACTCACGTGTCGGACGTTGCTGCGGCCGTCGCGAAAATCCTGTCGGCCGAGTCCCCGCACTACCCGATCTACAACGTCGGTGCGGAGGAGGAGCATAGCGTCGATGAGATTCTGCGGACGCTGGAGGAGCTGGTCCCCGAATCGTCGTACACCATCGACAGGAGCGAGGACTGGACCGGCCGACGCAACTTCGTAGTTGGCGGCCATACACGTCTCACCCGGCTGTACGCCGACCTGGGCTTCATGCACGCCTATCCACTGAAATCAGGGCTGAAGCAGTATCTGGATTGGCGCCGCACTTTCAAATACTTCGACTAAGGCCTGTTCACACCACAATGTACGTATCGCCACCCGCTCGGCTGTCATTCCGAACGCAGTGAGGAATCTCAAAACCTTGTCTTAAAGCCAGGCTGTAGCGGAGCAACGCGCCTGAATGCGAGGTCTGGTCTCGCCAATCGCCGCGACTGCCAACCACCGGCTCAGATTCCTCGGCTTTGCTCGGAATGACAATTGGGCGCTCGGATTAATACCTGGGGCCACCCGATCACGTAGATTTAGTGTGAACAGGCCCTGACCCCGAAAGCTCGCGCCAGACCCGTGTACCGGTATTTCAGGCGGACTGTCTCAGGCGCGGATCGAAGTGGTCTCGCAGCCAGTCGCCCAGGAAATTAAACCCGATAACCGTCAGCACGATCGCCACCCCCGGGAAGAACGTCGACCACCACGCCGTGGTCAGGTACAAGCGGCCCTCCGCCACCATGAGGCCCCATGCGGGGACGCTCGGCGGCACGCCTGCGCCCAGGAAACTGAGGATGGCCTCGGTCAGGATCAGGCCTCCGACCGACAGCGTCTTCAACACGAGCACCGTGTTGATTACCCCGGGGAGTATGTGCCGAAATAGTATGCGGGGTGTGGAAGCTCCCGAAAGCCGGGCAAAGCCGACATAGTCCTGGTTTTTCAGCGCCAGCGTCTCTGCCCGAACCTGCCGGGCCGTGCCGGGCCAACTGAAAAACGCCAACAGGCCTATGAGAATATCGAGGCGTTGGCCGAACACGACCACAAAGGCAAGCCCAAGAAGGATCAGGGGCAGCGCAAAAACCACGTCGACGATACGCATCATGATCTCGTCGGTCCAACCGCCGATGAAGCCGCTGAACATGCCGTATGGCACGCCGAACAACGCCGAGATGGTGATAACGATACCGGCGAAGACGAGGGAGAACCGCGCTCCGTGAATAACGCGACTCAGAATGTCGCGGCCCTGTTTGTCGGCCCCCAGAATGTTGTTGGTTGTGCCCCCCTCTTCCCAGACCGGGGGCGCATGACGCGATCTCAGGTCGGCCTTCTGCGGATCGTGCGGCGCTAACAGTGGAGCGAAGATGCCACTCACCACAAGGATCGTGAGGAGGATGCCCGGAATTACCGGATAACGCCTGATGGTTCTCCACCACCGTCGGCGCCAGCCGAGCCGGATGAACTCATACGTTACTACCCCGCCGGACGTGGAGGACGAAGTGATCGTTGCCGCCACGCTAGATAACCGCCCCTGCCTTGATTCTGGGATCGACGAGCGCGTACACCACGTCCAAAAGTAATGCCATGACTATGTATGCCATGGTGAACACGAGGATCGTTCCGGAAACGACTGGATAGTCGCCTTCGAGCACGGCGTTAGTGGCGAGTCTGCCGATACCGGGCCACGAGAATACGGTCTCTGTAATAACGCTGCCGGTGATCAGGCCCACAAACAGTAATCCGGCATGTGTGATCGGGGTAATGAGCGCGTTCCTGAAGGCGTGCTTCCAGACGATCCTCCACTCCGCAACGCCTTTTGCCCTCGCCATCTTCACGTACTCGCTATCGAGTACATCAAGCATCGACGATCGGACGAGCCTGAGGTTGCCGGCTAATGACAAAGAACCCAACGTAATAACAGGAAGCACATAGTGGTCCAGCCCTCCCTTGCGGCTCGTCGGCAGCCACCCAAGCAGGACGGCAAAAACGAAGATGAGCATCAGTCCGAGCCAGAACGGAGGCATCGCCTGGCCGAGCACCGCAAGGCCGCGCCCGAGATAGTCCCAAATGGACCCCCTCTTGACGGCTGACAACACGCCCAATGGGATTGCGAGAAGGTTAGAGGCGACGAAAGCGGAGAGCCCCAACTGCAACGTGTTTGGAACCTTCTCCACGATCAAGTCGATCACCGGTCGTTGCTCACGAAAAGACCGGTCGAGATCGCCGCGGGCGATCTTGCCAAGGAAGATCAGGTACTGCACAGGCACAGGCTTGTCGAGCCCGTACTTCCTGCCCCACTCTTCCCAAAGTCCCGGTCCTACCATGCTGTCGTAGGGATTGAGAAACATGAGTCTCGGGTCGCCCTGAATCCTGGTCAGGGTGAACACGATCAACGAAACAACAATGAACGTAAAGACGAGGATGACGATGCGCTTTAGGAGAAAGGCGATCATGTCGTTCCTGCGAGTCGTAGCTCACTCATCGTCGTGCGGATGGGTCCAGACGCCAGGATCACGTCATGCAAAGCTGGCCTGTACGCGCAACGGACGCAGACCGGGGATTCGACGATCTGCGTCCGAGGCGTGTCGGCACTTGTTTCCTTAGCTACATGCTTGCGCTGAAATCCGGTCGGCGCCCGGAGGTGCGAACGTTACTGAGTCGCGGCCGGTATTACTCGCTCCAACTGTACAGGCACACGGGTTGAGTCGAACTGAGCCTCCCATGCCGCTACCCGTGGACCGACCGCCCACTGGTTGTTCCAGTAGATTCCGCCGCCGGTCAGTTGGTTCTGGTGGTGGAAGTCCCAGTACTCCCGTTGAACAGTCCATTGCAGGGTTTCATCACCGACCGCAACAAACATTCGGTCGGCCAGCGCCCCCAACTCGTCGTACTCGATGTTCTGGCCCCAGACACCGCGGCCGTTCATCTCGGCCCACTGGAACACCCCACCAAACGGGAGTACGCCGGTTCCGTGGCCCATGAACCAGACCTCGTTCATCTTCCTGGAGATGATCAGAGGCCGTCGGGCGGTATAGGCGGTTTTTTGGACTACCGGAGTGAGGCCGATTTCCTTCCAGAATTCGAGCATCGCTTCCGACACCTCGACAAAGGTGTCACCCATCGTAGGTATCCAGACCGGGAACTCAAAGCCATCTCCGTAACCGGCGTCCTGAAGCAACTGCCTTGCCTTTTCGACGTCGTAGTCCAGGTTAAGGCTTGTGTCCCATCGCGGGTGACATTCATCCACGAGGTACATGTGGCCGATGCAGCCCTGGTTCCCGAGGATGACCTCATTGATGAGCCGCTTGTCGACGGCGTGAGTCATGGCTCGCCGGACCAAAATCGCCCTCTCGTTTTCGGTCTTGTCAGTCAAGTACGGCCCCACCCATGGCCTCATGAGCGCGGTGTCGAGATCGCGGTCGATTGCCAGTGAGTCACCGGCCCTCGACGTAACTGTCTCGAGGTGACCTGAATAGGTTGTGTCCCATGTCGGGCTGTCAGGTCCAACGTAGTACTGTCCGCCGTAGAAGATCGTAGAACCGCTGCGGCCTACCTGCGGCAGGCTCTGTATCCTGACCCCGGGAACCCCGGACACCTGTTCCACCTGCGGGATTCCGACCGGCATCAGGTCGATCTCTCCCGTCCTCATCTGCGCTATGCGCGTGTTCGGATCGGGAACTTCCAGAATCTCGACGGTCTCGTACCACGGGGTCTCCCGGTAGTGCCCCGCTATGGCCGACAGAACGATCTTGTCGTCCGCGACGATTTCCTGGAGTTCATACGGTCCGGTGCCGATAGCGTTCTGATCAGCCCAGTCGTCACCCATCTGTTCCAAAGCGCTCTTGCTGTGCAGGTAGGTGCCGAATATGAGAGCTCGGCGGAAGTTGACGTTTGCCTTCCTCAGAGTCGCCTCAAAAGTCAGATCGTCGATCGCCTTCCAGGATTCCCATTCATTTCGGATAGTCGCAGCGGCGGAGTTGACCGCCCCTTCATCCTGTGTTCGCTCCCAACTGTATTCCCAGTCATGAGCTGTAGCCGGACCCCACCCTTGGTGGAATTCCACGCGTGGGTGCAGCTTGGCCCTGAACACAAGACCGTCAAGCTCCCAGCCGATGATGCTCACGTTGACCAAGCCACCCTGGGTCCCCTCTTGGATGATCATGGTTTCGAACACAGACATCTCATGGTTGCGGTTGTCGTTGGGGTGAACGGCTCTGGGACTGAGGAAGTTGGCGCTGCCAACATCGTTTACGGCCGCCCTCAAAACCGTGCCCGGCTCAGGCCTGGCCAGTCCACTCGGAGCGCCGGGCGTCGCGGTCGCGACTATCGTGATGAATTCCTGTTGTTTCACCACGACGGTCTCAACGACCTTCTCAGTGACGGTCACGGGCCTTTCGACCACGACGGTCTGAATCTCCGTCACGGTCTTGCCTTCGACGATCTTTTCGACGACGACAGTCTCCACAACTCTCTCGGTGACAGTCACGGGCCTCTCGACCACGACGGTCTGAATCTCCGTCACGGTCTTGCCTTCGACGATCTTTTCGACGACAACCGTCTCTATAACTCTCTCGGTGACCACCTCACCCGGGAGTTGCTTCTCGACGATTACCGTCTCGACAACCCTCTCGGTGATCGTTTGGCCCGGAAGCTGCTTCTCGACGATTACCGTTTGCACGATCGTCTCGGGCTCAGCGTCGCCTCCACAGGCCGCCACTGCAAGCGCAGCGACACCTCCTACTATGAGTAGCGCACCAAGAATGCTTATGCGTGAGACCAACTTGAACATGTTCCCCTCCGCTCGATAAATAACGACCGCAAACGGCCAGATCCTTGCGCACGCGACCACCCCGGCCCCGTTATCAAGGACACTTCTACAGGCTGCAAACTATCAGCGTGAGATGAATCGGTCAATACTCGTTACTCCGTAAATCGAACCACCCGAATAAAATTTCAACTTTTTTCGTGCCCTGGAGTCTCGATCTGTTGACATTCCGTGATATCTCACGGCGACCTGAATTAGAGATGTCCAGTATGATTTGCTGCCCTGATCTCCTCTCTGTCGACAATCGGCAGTACCTGGAATCAGAGTCGATCAACAGCCTTTGCCGGAGTCGGACTTATGGTCTCGGTAAACACCGTACTCGGACCCATAGACACGTCGAACATGGGCTTCACGTTATGCCATGAGCACGTCATGACCGGCTCGGCCGGAGTGGCGGCATCCTATCCGGAACTCGTGGACAGGGACTCGATCACCCAACGGGCTGTGGAGGACCTGGCAAGAACACGCGAGGGAGGGGTCTCAACGATTGTCGATCTGACCACGTTCGACCTCGGCAGGGACGCCAGGATGATCAGGGACGTGGCCCAAAGAACCGGGATGCAAATCATCGTCGCCACAGGCACCTGGCTTGAAGTTCCCCGATCCTTTTGGCAGTTGGGCCCCGACGTCGTTGCGAACCTATACATACGGGAGTTGGAACAGGGCATCGACGGAACGGACATCAGGGCCGGGGTGATCAAGGTCGCCAATGACGAAGGCGGCGTGACAGAGCGCGGCGAAGTCATCCTGCGGGCCGCGGCCAGGGCCCATCTGACCACAGGGGCGCCGATCTTCACGCACACCTGGGCGCCCGAACGGATAGGCGAGCAGCAGATCGCAATATTCGAACAGGAAGGTGTGGACCTCACGCGGGTATGCATCGGTCACAGCAACGACACCACCGATCTGGACTACCTGCTCGAAATACTCGACAAGGGCTGCTGGCTAGGGCTGGATCGCTACCCGGGCGGCGCGCGAAACACGCCTGGCTGGCGGGAACGGACCCGAGTTGTGAAGACGCTCATAGACGCCGGCCGCTCAGACCGCATCATGCTTTCGCATGACCACACGGTCTTTCATGGAATTATCTCGGCGGGGGCCGCGAAGATGCGGCGGCGCGACAACCCCGACGGCTTCCTGTTCATCAGCCGGAACGTTCTGCCCTATCTCGAAGAGCTTGGCTTAACCCAGGACGTAGTAGATCAGATCATGATTGAAAACCCGCGAATGTACTTCGAAGGTTGACCCCGACCATCTGAGCAGTGAATACCCAGGCATTCAAGCGCAACCGGGTAACAGGAAAGCACCTTTGACTTCTGACATCACCCACATAGACCAGATTTGGTCCGGCAAGGAGCTGGGGGTACGGGACTTCGTCGTAGATGAGGAACTCGTCGACAAATACACCACCACGTTGGGCTTGCCAGACCGGACGGTGGGCGAAGCTGGTCCTGCGCCGCCGATCGCGTTAACAGACGCTGAAGACGGATTCGAGGGTAACCACTTCGCCAATCGTTTCGGGGAGTTGTGGGTTCGGCAGGAGTGGCAATTCAGCCACGAGGTGCGGCTGGGCCAAAGATTCACCGTCCAGGCGAATATCGCAGACGTTTATCAACGCAGGGATCGGACCGTCGTAGCCACAGAACACCTGATGACTGGCGAGGACGGGGCGGTCGCGGCCAGAAGCGTCCACCACAACAGCTTCCTGCTTGGACAAACCGACGGAGAGGCGAAACTACCCGATCCCAACCGACGAAGGCCCGGTTCCAGGCATCCCGAACCCACCGGCGAGTCAATCGGTTCGGGAGACCGCGTGATCACGCCCGAGATGTGCGGCCGGTTTTACGCACACGACTCCAACTACCACACCGATCGCTCCGCCGCCCAGGACCTGGGGTTCTCCGAAGTAGTGATCGGCGCGGGAATGACGATGGCCTATCTTTCGGACCTTATGACGGCGCGATTCGGCAGGGGATGGCTCGAGGGCGGCAGCATGGACCTGAAATTCATAAACGTGCTCCACCCCGACGAACCGTTCACCTGCGCTGGCATCATCACTGGCTACTCGCCAGAGGGCGGGCGCCGCCGCGCCGAGGTCGCCCTGTCAGCCAGCAAGATAAACGGTCCCAAGATCATCGTGGGGACCGCTTCAGCCCTCGTCGACTGACGCTTCGTACTGCGCCGTCTCCACGCCGACCCTGGCCGCGGTGTCCTTGATCTGCTCCCAAATCGAGTCGTCAATCTCAATCCCCGACTCCATCGCAACCTTTTCGGCCCGTATGCCGCGTTCGCCGGGCAGGAGTACTTCATCAAAGCCCGGAAGCGGTCTCGAGGACTTGAGCCTCGATGACAGCTCATCCACGTCGTCCGCGAAAGTCCCGGTTGGCAGAAATCGGTCGATGTCGATTGTGATGAACAGGACTCCGTTGCCCGGCCAGTCGGGTTTCTCATTGCCCGCCCTCGCCAGGATCCCCGCTAAAACGTCCGTCATGACGAGCAAGCCAAACCCTTTGTGGCCGGAGAGTTGCCCGCCGATCGGCAAGATAGCCCCACGCGGCGACCGGTAAAGCACGCCGGGGTCTTGTGTGGGCAGGCCATGTTCGTCGATGAGGGCGTCGGTCGGGGCCTGCTGACCTAGAAGGTGCATCAGCCTGATCTTCCCTTCGGGCAACGCCGATGTAGTTATGTCGACCGAAACCACACCTTCTTCCCCACCGGGGCAGGCAAAGGCAAGAGGATTCGGCGCCAGACGTCCGTCTCGGCCACCCCACGGCGCCACGACCCCGCCTCTTCGGCCATTCACAAACGCGAGCCCGATCATTCCCCGCTGCGCCGCCATCTCGGAGTAGTCGGCGACTCGGCCGATGTGTGTGCCGTTATATACACCGACACTGGCAATGCCGTTCTCCGCAGCCATGCCGATGCACAACGTCATCGCCTGGTGCGATACGACCTGACCGAAGTTCATCTTGGCGTCGATGAGGGCGGTACACGGACCGGTGCGTTTCACAACCGGCTCATCGCCCAGCAGGACTTCGCCCGTCTGCACCGCCTCGTAGTACTGCGGTATACGCATCAGCCCATGGGAGCCGTGACCGCGTGCCTCCGCCCGCGTCAGCGCCTCCGCCATCCACTCCGCGCCCTCCGGCGAAACGCCAAGGGCGACGAATACGTCCCGCCCCAGCCGGACCCACTGTTTTTGTGAAAGATTCTGTCCCATAACGCCCGCACAATATCACGCCCGGGGGCGCGCGTTCGATAAGCGCATGTTGCTTGCCTGGATACGAACACCGGGGAGATGGGTGTCGAGTGGTGCGCAGAGTTTGTGCTAATGCCGAGAGACTACGAGGAGGGCTGACCCAGAGGGAGCTACGGTCCGGGATGTTTGCTTCCCCTCCACAACTTCGCCGGACTCCGGTGTTGCGTACGCCCCACATAATCGACGCCGAATAATCAAGCGCCTTCGCAAAATCTCCAGCTTAGAGGGTGTCCAAAAAGGGCCGCAGGAGCAGGGTGCAAAAAATGTCATTCTGAGCGAAGTCGAAGAATCCACGTCCGCCTGGCAGCAACGCCGGGTCCCCCGACGCCCAGACCCTTCGCCTTTGCTCAGGGTTACAAACGGACTTTTTAGACACCCTCTTAGACCTGAAAATGTTATGGTTTCGCATATTTCTCTACAGACAGGGAGACGTCGGTTCGTGAAGCAGTACTTTAAGAATTTTGCGGTTGCCGCGACGCTGCTATTGGCGGCAGTTGCGGCGTGTGGCGGTGAAACTGAGTCGGGGTCAGTTAGGGTTGTCGAAACCGTTGTCGTCGAGAGACTGGTCACCCAAATTGAAAAGGTGGTCGAAACCGTTGTCGTCGAGAAGCCGGTCACCCGAATTGAAAAGGTGGTTGAGGGATCGACGATTACCCAAACCTCAGCGGCGCCGGGCAGCGGTGATGGGCAGGTTCAACCCGCGCCTTTAGCCCAAACCCGCATCGTCGTGCACACGGCTCGCATGTCACTCGTGGTGCAGGACGTAACCCACGCGATCAACCGCATCACCGACGTGGCCAGCGATCTGGGCGGTTGGGTGGTCAACTCGGAACGCACATCCAAACACAGCGGCACCATTGCGATCCGCGTGCCGGCCGAACTCTTGAACGATGCCATATTCCAGATCGAAGGGCTGGCACTGGACGTCGAGTCCCGCGCCCTGACCAGCGAGGACGTTACCGACGAATACGTCGACAGTGAATCCAGGCTGGCCAGCATGCGGGTGGTCGAGGAACGACTATTGTCCTTCCTGGACCGCGCGTTGAATGTAGAAGACGCCCTGCGAGTCCAGAACGAGCTTGCCGCCCTGCAACTGCAGATCGAGTCGATCCAGGGTCGGCTGAACTTCCTGAGTCAGACCGCGGCCTACTCGCTGATGGAGGTCAGTCTCAGGCTGGCGCCCGGGACCGTAGCGGTAGACGCCGGCCCCGATCCGTCGTTCCGGGTAGGCGAGGTGGCGCGTTTCAGGGCCTATTTCGTTGCTCCGGAGGGAATCGAAGACGTTTCGTTCGTTTGGGACTTCGGGGACGGGACATCGACTTCAGGGAACGGAAGCGCCCCGACCCCAGACGGACGGCGCGTAACGGCCACCGTGAATCACGTTTACGACGACGATAAAGACTCTCCCTACATCGTGACAATCGAACTACTTGGTACAGGCGAAGCCGGGATAATCGAGGGCTCCGACACCATGCTTGTGTCTGTGAGCCGCGTACCCACCATCGAGGTGTTCGCCGGCGACGACCGAACGGTGCAGGAAGGCAGCAAGGTGGACTACAGCGCGTCGTTTACCCGGCACGATGAGTTGTGGGACTACCAGTACCAGTGGGACTTTGGTGACGGATCGCCGACAGAAACAGGCAAACCGGAGGAGAACGCGGGCCGGGTGGAGCTAACCCACGTTTTCACCGACCACCGGCCAACGGAATTCACGGCGACCCTGACCATTGACGCCATAAGCGACGCGGGACCGGTTTCGGGCTCCGATTCCTTCGCCGTGCGGGTTACCGAGGCGGAGAGTTTCTTCGTCGCAGGTTGGAACGTAACTGGCACCGTCAAGTCGGCTGTGCGGACCCTGTCGGCGATTGCCAAAGTGGCGTTGACGGTAATCATTTGGGCAGGAATCCTAAGCCCGGTTGTACTGGTGGCAGTGGCTGTTATCTACCTTGGTAACCGCAGCGGCCGCATCCGCGCCATGGCGAGCAGTATCTTCAGTGGCCCGGCCCCGTCCCGTCTAACTCCACCCCCTGAATATCCAACACTCTCGCCGGACCCGCCCGACGATCCTCCCTCAGATGAGCCGAAGATAAGGCTGTCCACCGACCCAGACCCGCCAGACTCACCCGCACGTCCTCGCCAAAACGGGAATGCGTGATTAGGTACCACGACTATCCGGTACGTTTTCGACAATCCCTCCTCCCGTCAGGGCAACGGCCAGTACAGGGGCTACCAACTCCCTCCCTGACCGTAAACGGTCGTTTGTAACGGCCTGACGCCCTGTAATCGTCGCCGCAATGCGGCCGCCGAGTCGAATCAACGTTGTCGTCCGTTGACAGACGGCGTCCGGGATGCTAATCGTTCGACCCTACGGCGAAACTGCCGCTACGTGAGTTCCCACATCCAGTTGCTGAGGCGTTAACCATGATCGACAAGCTACGCGTTACGCGCGTCGAGGTTTTTGAATTCAAGTTCACCACGAGAGATTGGGGCGGCGATCCAAAGGTACCGACCGGCATCTACAACCCGGGAACGGTACGTGAGGCTCGAAGCAAGGGTGTGCGCATCCACACCGACCAAGGCGTCAGCGGCACCTACATCGGCGGTAACGACGTCGAGTACGCCGGAATTCCCGCGTTCATCCCCAACGTCATCGGCAAGAACCCTCTCCAGCGAGAGGACATCTACTATGACGCGAAACACGCTCTCAGACAACATGCCCGCATGGGACTCGGCGTTGTCGACTGCGCTCTGTGGGACCTCGCCGGCAGGTACTACGACGTACCAGTTTACGAACTTCTTGGCGGCACCCCCCGGCGGCTGCCCGCCTACGCCAGCACCGCGCTGGGCGACAGCCACCCGGACGGACTCAGTTCACCGGAGGCCTACGCCGACTTCGCCGAACAATGCTACGAACTGGGCTATCGCGCCTACAAGATCCACGGTTGGTCGGACGCGCCGATCGAAAAACATATCGATCTCATTCACGCCGTGGGCAAACGCATGGCCGGAAAGATGCTTCTCATGCTCGATCCGTTCTGCGCCATAGAAAAGTTCGGAGACGCGTTGAGGCTGGGATGGGCGTGCGACGAGTACAAGTTCTTCTGGTGGGAAGACCCGTACAAGGACGGCGGTGTCTCAGCATTCGCACACCGCAAGCTGAGGCAACTCGTCAAGACTCCTCTGTTGCAGACCGAACACATACGCGGACTCGAGCAGCACGTCGATTTTGTCGTCGCAGAAGGAACGGACTTCATCCGAGGCGATGTCAACTACGACGGCGGGATAACCGGCGTGATGAAGATCTGTCACGCCTCCGAGGGGTTCGGACTGGACTGCGAGCTCCACGGCGCCATGGCCCCGCATCAACACATCATGTGCTCCGTCCGCAACATGAACTTCCTTGAGGCCGGCTTGTTCCACCCAAAGGTGGAACCTTCTCGCCCGCCAGTGTACCTCGACGCCCCGTCGATGGACCTGGACGCGGTTGGGGCCGACGGGTGTTTCGATCCGCCGGGCGGCCCCGGGCTGGGCTTGGAAATTGACTGGGACTACATCAAGAAAAACCAGACCGACAGGGCCGTCTACGAGTGAAGCCCCCGGCCGCAACGAACGTCCGGGGTCACCCTGACAACCGCCGACGCGTCAAGGCCCTCGCTACGAACGATGAACAAACTTCCCTCTGAAACTGAAGTCCTGGAATACGCCTCCACCCTGAGCAATTGGGGCCGGTGGGGCGCGGACGATGAGCTCGGAACGATAAACCTGATCACGCCGTCCAAACGGAAGCAGGCCGCCGGACTCGTGGTCGACGGCGTCACTGTCTCGTGCGCCTGGCCCATTTCCACGGACGCGGCCCCCGACGTGAGCCGGACCCCGATCCACTTTATGACGGGGACCGGCGAGGGCTACTCGCTCGATTCCGACCCCACTGAGGAACAGGGCTCGGGAGACTTCATCGGACTCGCCTACCACGGCTACACCGTCACGCACGTGGACGCGCCGTCGCACATCTTCATGAGCGGGCTCATGTACAACGGCCTGCCCTCGACCGTGGTGAACAGCACGGAGGGCGCGACTGCCGGATCGATCGAGTTGATTGCCGACGGCATCGTTACCCGTTGCGTGCTGCTCGACATCGCCAGGCTCCGGGGCATCGACTGGATGGAGCCGGGCGAGGCCATCTACGTCGAGGAGCTCGAACGAGCGGAAGCCGACGCGAATGTCAGGGTGGGCGAAGGCGACGTGCTGCTGGTCCGTACTGGCGGGCTCAGGTACCGGAACGAAGTGGGGCCTAGACCCGTTGAAGACGGCAAACCTGGGCTGCATGCGTCGTGCCTTCCATGGCTCCGCGAACGCGGTATCGCCCTGCTCGGCTCGGACGCCATACAGGACGTTCAACCGAGCGGTTACCCGAATTTCAGACAGCCCATACATCGCATCGGCATCACACACATGGGCCTGTGGCTCATCGATAACTGCAACCTGGAGGGCGTAAGCGCGGCGTGCGCAGAGCGCAATCGCTGGCAGTTCATGTTGTGCATCGCCCCCCTGCGCATCAAGTACGGTACGGGCTCCCCTGCAAATCCGATTGCGGTGTTTTGACTCGCCGCACATCACCTGAATTCCGAGGAGGAATAGTTTGGCTATAGCCAGAGACATGATCGCCGACGTGCTGGACGAGGCAGGGATCGAGTTCGTATTCGGTCTGCCCGGCGGCGGAACGGTGGGAATCTTCAACTCCCTGTGGGACAAGCGGCAGTCGGTGCGCGCGATCCTCGTTCGTCACGAGCAGGGCGCGGCGATCATGGCCGACGCCTACGGCAGGGCCACGGGCCGGCCGGCCGTCATCATGGGACAGGGCGCCTTTATGGGTTCCAACGCCCTGTTCGGCATGATGGAGGCGTACACCAGCGGCTCGCCGATGGTAGTGCTGACCGACACCTCGGACGGCGACAACGCCCTCCACCCGCAGAACCAGTCGGTGGCCGGTGAACACGGCAGCCCCGACCTGCTAGGAATATTCAAGTCGACCACCAAGTACACCGCCACGGCGGCGTCGCCAAAGGACGCGGTGATCGCGTCCCAACTCGCCATCAAGCACGCCATCAGCGGCCGACCCGGGCCCACGGCGGTTGTGCTACGAAGCGCATCCATAAATGGAGAGGTCGACGTCGAGGAACCGCCGTTCATCCACGACACCATGGGCTACCTCACGATGTCGCCGCCCGTGGCGCCCGCCCGAGACGTGGAACGCGTTGCGGACCTGCTCGCCGGCGCGGAATACCCGGTCATCATGGCAGGCAACGGCGTGCATCTTTCCAACGCGCACGCCAATCTGAAGGAACTGGCCGAACTGCTCGGCGCGCCGGTGGCCACCTCCTACAAGGGCAAGAGTTCGATCCCCGAGACCCACCCCCTGTCGGTGGGAATGGCTGGAGTGTTTGGCCAGGCCGTCGCAAACGAGACGATTGGAGCGGCCGACGTGGTGCTCGTCGTGGGCGCAAGACTCACGCCGCAGGACACGGTGCGGGAATCGCCCACGGTGTTCGATCCACGGCGACAAAAGCTCATTCAAATCGACATCGATCCCCGCAACGCCGGCTGGACATTCCCCGTAGAAGCGGGCCTCATCGGGGACGCTCGCGAGGTGTTGGGGCAACTCATCGTTGCGGCGGGGCAAAGCGAATACGCCGGCAGCATCGACGTACCCTCGCGGACCCGGGCTGTCCAGGCGCGAAAAGCAAAATCCGGCTTCTTCGAGGACGACGCCCTTCACTCCGATGAGACACCGGTCCTGCCCCAACGGCTGGTGCGCATCCTTCGGGACTCGCTGGATGACGACGCGGTCGTCAGCCTCGACGCCGGTAACAACAGGGTATGGATGTGCCACTACTTTCAGACCAAAGCGCCGAAAACCTTTTTCGCACCGGGGGGATTGGCTGGCATGGGTTGGGCGATGCCGGCCGCACTTGCCCTCAAACTCGTCTACCCGAACCGGCAGGTCGTAGGCGTCACTGGCGACGGCGGCTTCATGATGTCGATCCACGCAATTCAGACCGCGGTCCAGTACAAGCTGCCGGTCGTATACGTCGTCATGAACGACTCGGCCCTCGGGATGGTCCGCATGAACCAGGGCGACCGCCCGATGGCATCGGAGTTCGGCGACGTCGACCACGGCGCCATCGCCCGCGGATTCGGCGCCTTTGGCGTTCAGGTGAAAGATCCGCGTGATCTGCCCGGCGCGCTGGAACAGGCGCTCAACTGCGGCGGACCCGCGGTCGTCGACGTGGTGATCAGCAAAACCGCCAGTATCGACGACGTACGAAACAGCCCGCGCCTAGCCACCGAGACCTAGGCGTCGCGACCGACAAGGAAAGGAAAACTGGTGACCCTTCTCACCGTCGCTCCGGCGCAGGCCGGAGTCCAGGGGTCGGGGACCGGATTCCAGATAACGGCCAGGACGCGGAAAAGACGGAATGGGGCCATTGCACATTGTTTTCGTACCAAAGGGATGAGAACCGGCGTCCCGTCTCTTCGTCGCTCCGGCGCAGGCCGGAGTCCAGGGGTCGGGGACTGGATTCCGGATCAAGTCCGGAACGACGATCGTTTGACCCTTCCTCCAGCACTGCCCTTTAGACACCATCTGATAAACGGAAATAGCAATGAATAAGAAAAAAGTACTTGTTACCGGCGCCAGCGGCCGGGTCGGGCAGGTCGTGCTGGACCGTCTCGGCGAGACATACGAACTGAGCGCCCTGAACCGCAGTCGCGTGGCGGGCGTCCCGTGCACACAGGCCGACATCGCGGACCTCGATGGCATCATTCCAGCCTTCGAGGGGATCGACGTGGTCCTTCACCTGGCGGCTTCGACAATGGCCGGTAACTGGGAGAGCCTGCTCGCCACGAACATAGTCGGCGTGCGGAACGTGTACGAGGCGGCCCGCATCCAGGGCGTGAAGCGCGTCGTAAACATCAGCAGCGGCGCCACGATTCTCGGCTACGGCCTCGACTCGCCGTACAGGGAGGTGCTGGCGGGCGAGTACGAAAAACTGCCCGACCAGTGGCCATTGGTCAACGAGAGGTGGCCCATCCGGCCGGACAGCGTCTACGGCGCCAGTAAGGCGTGGGGTGAGGCGCTCGGCCGCTACTACTCCGACTACCACGGCCTGTCGATCATTTGTGTGAGGCTGGGGGCATTTCTACCCGACGACACGCCGGACAATCCGCGCTCCGTCGCCGGGTACACAAGCTGGGAAGACGCTATGCGGATGTTCAGCCTGTGCATCGACGCGCCTGACAACGTCCGATACGACCTGTTCGAGCTGGTTTCCGACAACCGCTACCGCTGGCGTAACAACGCCCACGCCAAAGAGGTCCTGGGCTACAAATCAACCCGTAACTCCGACCCGTTCATCCAGCGGTAGATCGGGGCAGGCCTGCGCCGCCAATTTTTGTCGGCGCCCAAGTGCGGAGTAGAGCGTCGGCGGAGGGTAAGGGCATGATGGAATCAAGTTCTGTCGCTGACTTTCGTCGGAACCTTGCGGCTTCGTGAACGACTACAATGCCATTCATAAGCATTTGCGACGGAATTAGCCGCGAACTTTCATAAAGGAACCGAATTTGTGACAGGCGGCAGAGTAGGAACCGGCGCTGCGTGTACGTTACTGGCACTTATTGGGCTCGCCGCGTTTCCAGCCGTACTGTCCGCCGCCTGCAGCTCCAATCCCGAGGTTGCCAACACCCCGGCTCAGGCATCCGTGACTTCCGCGAGTGACGCGGCTTCTACGCGTACAGCAACAGTGCCAGTGCCAACTTCAACGCCCACCTTTGCTCCGACTGCGTTCGTCCAGACCAAGCCGACGGTTTCGCCCGAAATTACACCCACACCAGAACCCGCAGACCCCAAAACAGTCGAACAAAAATGGCGTGAGTGGGGAGTCAGGATCGGCGAGGCACGGGTTGCCGGCGGCGAGGAGATCCTGGCCACCATTTTTGGAAGACCCATCACCGTCGGTGAATTCGAGGAGCGAAAAGAAAGACTACTAGTATCGATTGAACGATTTAGGCACGAATTGAGCCGCGATGTTCCTGCTCATGACCTGTCACCCTATGACGAGGCGCGCCGCGTTGCCGTTAAGAGATTACTTTCTGCCATCGAGAAGTACGACATTGAAGTAATGGTATTGTCCTCGTTTCTCATAGAGCATACACGTTATGATTTAGCAATAGGACTGGGGCAACTGAGCCCGAGTGATACTAAACTCGCGACGGAAATCAAAAAACACCGTGTCGCCTTCGAAGAGCATTACAACCTATGGCCCAGCAACGGGCCACTTTGGGCCCTGATCGAAGGATATGTCGAGGCGGTCGGATCGGAACGATATTGGTCCGAGATTCTGCCGACGGTCCTTGAACGCACTCTTGCTATTGGATCATGGACCTGGCCCGTCGAAAGTTTGGAAAAAGCTAGAGGCAAAGCCGAGAGGAAACGCGCTGCCGAATTGGGAGCGGTCCAGGCTTCGAGTTCTGCCTTAAAGGGGCTGAATGTACTTGACCTCTCATCGACGAAGCAGGAGCAAATCCAGGCTTACGCTGAAGAACGTTGGGACATATTCGAGGCAGGCTTGGCAGATCTGGAAACTTTGCCCAGCAGACCTGAGAAATTTCCTTATGTCATGCCCTTGCTGACGCACGGACTACTGTCGCCGCTCATTGAAACTCTGGACAAGTCTACTTTTGCGGCTATAGACGTGGATAGTTTTCCAGAAAATGTACTGAGACTTGAACCTCGTATTGGAACAGAGCTTTCAGAAGAAGATATGGCGACATTTTGCCCTCCTGAAGAAACGCCTAGTTCATTTCACAGGCTTATTCGCGAGAAAGTTTATCACCATGTAGATGGCGGATTCAAGTTTATAGGTGAAGGTATAACTGACATATTATTTGATCCTGCAGGCAATACGCACTGGCTATTCAAGGATGCGAATGATGAAGTAATTGATGAGCAAATATTTGTCGAGCGCACTCAGTACATCAAAATTGGCGAAGAATGGGCCGCCGTGCCAAATCCTATGGGCCCGATACCGAGGCGCTCAGCCAATATCAACAGACCAGGCCATATATGCGCATTCAGTGTAAATCGATTGGCAGAAATCCTGGACCACGGAATGGAGACGTTGGATGGCGTATTGCTCAGGCACGTTTCAGCGATCGACCTGACTCCGGCCTTTGAAGAGGAAGGCCAGCGCACATTTTTTGATTTCTGGTTTGACTCCGAGGGCCGGGCAGTACATTTCAAAGTAACCGATTATGTGCCCGCACGCGACTGGTACCCGGTCCTTCCAGATAGACGGACCGAAACCGTTACGACGTACTCAAGGCCCGAAGGGCCGGTCGGCATAACGGCGCCAGACGTTTCCGTAGATGCGAAGTGAGGCTGATGACGGCGCCCCGCGGACAGCTGATATCAATTTACATGTCGATGAGGCAGCACACCGTCACTCTCCTATTGATGCTCTCCGTTATTCTTGCGGTCGCAATCACAACTGCATGCAGCACCAAACAAGAAGTTGCGAGCACGCCGCCCCAGGCGACGGCTTCTCCCGCAAGCGATCCGGCTCCCACTCGCGCAGCGCCGACGCCCACACCAACGCCACTGCCGACCGCAAGGCCGACTCCAAATCCAACTCCGATTGCCATCCCCACAGTGAAGCTCGTCCAAACTTTATCAACACCCACGCCGTCCGACGTAGATACCCCGACGGACAGCCAGTCGAAAGAGACCCCATTACCCACACCTCCAGCACCTGAAACGCCAGCCGTCACGCCTTCAGATCTGACGTCAGCGGACACCAAAGAAACACCGGCGGGCCCATACCCACGAGAGGTGCCACTGGAAGACCTTGCGGACCTTTGTGATTATTCAGACCCGGATCTAATATTACCGAATCGCTCTATGGTACATTATAAGTTTTATAGAGACATTGATGGACACTTTCAACTTGTGGATGAGGCGTACATAGAATATGAAGTCAATTTTGATACTGATGCTTATCGCACAGTATTAAGGGACAAAAATGGTGACAGAACCAACGAGTCACGCGTCGTCGACGGCGTCACGTATTTCCAATTCGTCATTGACAGAAAATTGACCGCATGGTTTGCCGATACTCTGACAGCGACATTGCCCCTACGTAAGGGTCGGCGGCAAGTGCCTGGTACGATATGTGGCAATCCCATGAGCATGTTTACGGTAGCCATGGACCACGGTATAGAAGTTCTGAACGGTGTGGACGTGAGGCATGTGTCACTATTTTCAAACGAATCACACATCGATCCCTCACGCTACCACGGAGGTTTTGGGTTAAAGGTAGAGTTTTGGGTAGATTCCAGTGGACAACTCGTACAGGTACGGCAGGAAGACGAACGTCCAGAGGTTAAGAATTCTATAGACGGCAAGCCAGGCGGGACAAAAGATGAATCACAGTGGACTTTCGAAATTGTGCCACCGATCGACATCCTGCCACCGGAAACGTTCGAGAAATGGACCGGTGAACTGTTCCCGGAAAGCAACCGATGATGTATGCCAATCAGAAAACTGCATCGATACGTGATTTCTTGGCGATCGCCGGGATCATCGTGTTCTTTGTGGCTGTCGCCTCTGGACGAGACACAGGTCGTTCCCACCCTGCTGATTAACGTCGTCTACGGGACATTTCGCCAGCCGCATACCCCTAAAATACCGCCCCATGCCGACTTTAAGTTTCCGGGGCGACAGCCTGTACTACGAGGTGCGTGGCGCAGGGCCTCCATGGATCCTGCACCATGGCTTCGGACAGAGAGGCCGTTCGTGGACTGAAGCGGGCTGGACCGGGCTGCTTTCAGAACGGTTCACGCTCGTGCTGCTCGATGCCATGGGTTACGGCAAGAGTTCCAGGGGCGGCAATTTGTACGCCTATCTGATCCCCACCCGTGCGCGGGCGTTGTCGGCACTTGCAAGGCACCTCGGCTTCCCCAAGTTCGGGGTGTTCGGGTTTTCGCTTGGCGGCAGAGCGTCGCTGGAGTTGGGCGCGATCGGCGACGACCGGCTCGGCGGCATGGTGGTGGCTGGCATGAAGGCCCGCATGACGCCGGACGACGTGCGGGGCACTCCGGCAAGGGTGCGGGCACTGCGCAGCGGGCGGGTAAGATCGCTCAACCCAGCCGTCCGCGGCCCGGAAGACAACGACGCCGAGTCCCTCGCGCTGTCCCTTGAAGGCGTGGCGCGCTGGGCCGGCGTCTGGGACCGCATCGACCGTATCGACGTGCCCGCCCTGCTGGTCTGCGGCGACAAGGACTCGTACTACGAAGGCGCGCTGGAGGCCGCGGACGCCATGCCGCAAGGCGAGTTCTTCGGACTGCCGGGTGTGACCCACGACGATTCGTTCTCGGAGAGCGCGTTGTCGCTGCCGGTGGTGACGAATTTCATGACCCGCGTTTCCGCAACGTGGCCCCATCCCGCAGGCTGATCGCGGCTGGGTCCGGTGCTACTATCGATAGTTGGTCAAAATAAGGCAAATTCCCTGGCCGGCGCGGTCGCAAACACCAACCTGCCCGACCGCCCGCGAACCAGAGTCCGAAGAGGTGACCCTTAGATGGGAAACGAACGCAGCGAGTCAGAATACTCACGCGCCATGGTCGTGGTGGCGCACCCCGACGACGCAGAGTACGGGTGCTCCGGGACCGTGGCGAAGTGGTGCCGATTGGGCTGGGAGGTGGTCTACGTGTTGTGCTCGGACGGCTCCAAGGGCACGGAGGACCGAAACATCACTTCGAGTGAATTGATCGAGATACGCAGGGAGGAGCAGATCGAAGCGGGCAAGATCCTCGGCTTGAAGGGCGTGGCGTTCCTCGGCTATCCGGACGGTTCCCTGGTGCCGTCTATTGACATGCGGCGGGACATAGCCCGCCAGATCCGGCTGCATCGACCGGATATTCTCATAACCACCAACCCGATCCGCGACCTGTCGGACCGCAGGTTTATCGGCCATCCGGACCACTTCGCGGCCGGCGAGGCGGCCATGTCGGCGGTGTTTCCGTCGGCTCGTGACCACCTGACGTTTCCCGAACTCCTGGAAGAAGGGCTGGAACCACACAAGGTCTCGGAGGTGTGGATGATGATGTACCGGGAGCCGGCGGACCGCTACAACATCCTCGAGGAACAGGACGTCGAGAAGTCCGCCCGCGCGCTCGCAGCCCACGCCAGCCAAGTGAGCGACCCGGAGGGGACGCGCGAAATGATGAAAAAGTGGCGCGGGCGCACGGGCGAGCGGATCGGGGTCGACTTTGCCGAGTCCTTCAAGGTTTTCAAGCTCCGCTGATCCGACACAGCCGGCGGCCTGACACAGTCCATTCCCTGGATCTGACCTACACATTGGGGTGTGACGCGCGGTCGTTGACACAACACTGCGCGCTCTGCTAACTTCCGAACATTAGTGCTGATACATGGCCGCGCGCCCAAATATCAGCAGGCCTCAGTAAAGGCAGACGATCTTGAGAAACCTCACCGAACGGCAACAAGGAATCCTTGAGTTCTTCGAGGATTTTCTGGACGAGCACGGGTACCCGCCCACCGTGAGAGACATTCAACGCGGCTGCGACATAAGTTCGACGTCGGTGGTCTCTTATAACATCGAAATTCTCAAGAGAGAAGGGCTTATTCGCAAGGACGACGGCGTCTCGCGCGGCCTCGGGCTGGTTTCGCCCCGTCATCAACGCAACGCCCCGGAAACCGTGGCCGTCCCGCTCGTGGGTTCGATCGCGGCCGGTGAGCCGTTCCCCTTGCCCACCGCTGAAACATGGGCAAGCGCAGCCAACCTCGACAGCGTGGACCTGCCGCAGCCGATCGCCGGTCGCAACAAGGGTCTATATGCCCTGACCGTCAAGGGTGAATCGATGATCGACGCGCTGATCGCAGACGGTGACCTCGTGATCATGGAACAGACGAATTCCGTACCCAACGGGGAGATGGCCGCAGTGCGCATCGCGCCGGACGATGAAACGACGCTCAAGCGATTTTACGCAGAGGGCACAGTCGTACGTCTGCAACCCGAAAACAGCCAGATGGAGCCAATCATCGTACCGGCCGACATGGTCGACGTGCTGAGCCGCGTCGTGGCCGTGTGGCGGTATCGCGGGTAGCGTGGACCTTTCTTCTGGAGCATCCAAAGAGGTACCGGTAGAGCACGGCGTATGGGATTGTCATTCTGAGAGGCTGTGAATAAATCATTTATGCTCCTATGGTATTGAGAGGCTGATTGCTGGACAACGATATTGGGCAGCCATATCGGCGAGGTGAACACATGAGTGAAGAGACGCTGTTTGAACTGCCGGCCATTGAGGAGAAGCGAGCGCCTGCGCCAACGAGTCCGGGTGAGGCCCGGGTGCTGCGGCCGGTGCGGAATCAGCCTGAGTGGGCGGTATTGGACCTGGAATCGCGGTTGCCTCAAGAGCATCGGGCCCGTGTTATATGGAGCTTTTTGGAGAGGTTGGACCTGTCGGCGTTTTATGCGCCGGTCAAGGCGGTGGAGAACCGGCCAGGCCGCCCAACGACAGACCCCAAAGTGCTGCTGGCGTTGTGGCTGCTGGCCACGGTTGACGGTATAGGAAGCGCCCGCCGGCTGGCGCGTTTGTGCGAGGAGCACGATGCCTACCGCTGGATGAGGGGGAACGTACCTATCAACTATCACATGCTCTCTGACTTCCGGGTAGCCCACCAAGAGGCGCTGGACGGCCTTTTGACCCAGATCATAGGTTCCCTGATGGCCGCAGGGGCGGTCCGGCTGGAGCGTGTGGCTCAAGACGGGATGCGGGTGCGGGCGAGCGCAGGCGCTGCGTCCTTTCGTGGTGAGGGGGGATTGAAGAAGTGCATGGAGGAGGCGAGGGCACAGGTGGAGCGGCTGGCGCAGGAGCGGGAGCGTCCCGATCCTGGCGTGACGCGGCGTGAACGTGCGGCGCGGGAGCGTGCGGCGCGAGAGCGGGAGGAACGGGTCCGGGAGGCGCTGTCGTACTTACCCCGGGCACAAGCGAAGAAGGAACGCCAACTGCACACCAAGGCGACGGATCAGCGTCCCAAGGTTACGAAGGCGCGGGTATCCACCACAGACCCCCAGGCAACGGTGATGAAGATGCCGGATGGCGGCTTCCGGCCAGCCTGCAATATCGAACTGGCCACCGATAGCGCCAACGGAATCATCGTCGGAGTAGGGGTCACGTCGTCGGGTACGGATGCAGGGCAAGCGGCGCCTATGGAGGAGCAACTGGTCAGGCGGACGGGCCGGCGCCCTGAGTCCTACCTGATGGACGGGGGCTTCGCTACCCGGGAGGACATCACTGCTCTGGAGCAACGAGGAGTGAGTGTGTATGCGCCGGTGAGGTTGCCCCGGAACAAGCCCGAACGGGAGCGTTACGATCCCCGCTACGGGGACGGGCCGGATGTGGCAAGGTGGCGTCAACGGATGGCCACCGACGAGGCCAAAGCCATATACAGGCAGCGGGGGTCAGTGGCGGAGTGGACGAACGCCCAGGTTCGTCTTCACGGAGTGAGCCAATTCAACGTACGGGGACTTACCAAAATCACCAGCGTCATGCTCCTAGTCGCCGTGGCCCACAACCTCCTGCGCTGGGAGGCGTTGATGGGCTAAGTAGACACAGAGGGCAAGCTCCTGACTCCCGGGGCGGTTTCGACCGGAAAATGGCCAAAACTCTATCGCAAAGTTCCCTGCCTAAACAAATACTCGACCCGGTGAAAGTTCCAAAAGGCGCTTTCAACCAACAACACGCCGGTCAACAGCAACGGAACCTCAAAACACTCACAGCCTCTGAGCGCAGCCGAAGAATCTAACGTCTGTCACTCACCAGTCCCAGCCCCTCCACCCTAGACCCTTCGACTTCGCTCAGGGTGACAGCGGGGTGCTCAGGTTGACGGCGGGGTACGACATGGTAGCCCCGGGCTGACAAAGCGGTGATAGGGGTGGCAACGGTCGGAGCCCGGGGTCGAAACGTGCGTGCTCAGGGTCACGAAAAGACCTCCGCGCCATTCCCCAGTTTGACACCCTGCGTAGCTCGTACGTATTCTGATAGTCGAATCCGACCACCAGCCAGACTGAAGAGCGCTTAAATGGGTTTCCTCCGGAGCATCGGCCCACTCGAAATAATCCTGATACTCATCGTCGTGATGATCATTTTCGGCGTCGGAAGGCTGCCTGAGATCGGCTCCGGAGTGGGCAAGGCGATCAAGGAATTCCGGTCTTCGGTAACCGGTAAGGACGAAGCCAAGTCCGGGACAGGCGACGGCAAGGCAAGTTAACCCTAACCCCAACACCGATATTCAATCAACGAGGCCCGGCAAATTGCCGGGCCTCTTCGCGCCTGCGAAACGATCCGGTGTGTTCGGTGCGCCACCAATTCGAGAGGTGACCAGCGGTCGTCTTTAACAGGTGATACCCGCACCGTGCGCAGACCGAGCGGGGCTCCCGCTTTGACTTGAATACAGAGATTAAATGAGGTTGGCCCGGTCGACGCGATCCCCCGCAAGGAAGACATCGGCCACGCAACGGAGCTGGTTGATGTCATCGAGCGGATTGCCGTCTACGACCAGGACATCGGCCTGTTTACCCGGTTCGAGGGTGCCGACCGATGTATCGACCCAGCATGACCTGGCGGAGTCACGCGTGGCCGCAACGATCGCCTCCATGTTGGACATCCCACCAATCACGTGGGCTTCGATTTCGGACTGAAAGTCGCCCATCCGGTAATACCCCCAGGCCGAGTCTGAACCTGCGGCCATCACGACGCCTGCGTCTCTCATGCGCGCGAAGTTGTCGAGCCGGACCTCCGAAGTGTGACGGAACGCATCCAACTCACTCCGCATCTCGTCAGAGAGGTTGTCGTCGGCCTCCAGCATCCGTATGCGCACGACGCCGCCTCCAAGTGTCGCGTTTACCAGTACGCCCTGCTCGGCGATCCGGTCGGCGATCTCAGGACGAAAGACGTCTGATCCGTCGGGCTCCTTGTGGACGCCATGGATGATGGTGTCGATGCCAGCGTCCAGCGCGTTCACCATGCCCTGGGAGGAGGCACAGTGCGCGGCGGCGTGCTTGCCGAACTTGTGGACCTCGTCGCAGATCGCCGTCAACTCGTCGACGTCGAAAGACGGCCTGAACGAGTGGCTGGTGCGCGTGCTGCCTCCGGTCGCCGTGATCTTGATAAAGTCGGCGCCTTCCTTGATCAGCTGCCTGACGGCGGCTCGGCACTCGGTGGGACCCGTGGCCTGTATCCCGAAGTAGCTCAAATGGCCGCCGACGATAGCAACGGGCCTGCCGGAGAGCACAAGGCGGGGGGACGGGACGATCCCCATTTCAACCGCCTGACGGAGCAGGAACGTGGTGCGGTTCTTGGCGCCGCATTCCCGCACGGTGGTAACACCCGAATATAGGTGCAGGCGTGCGTTCTGGGCCGACTGGACGGTCAACACCTCGTCCGGGAGGGTGACCATCTCGTCCCCGGCGCGACCGTCGCCGATGCCATTGAGGTGAACGTGGCAGTCAACCAGCCCCGGCAGAATAGTAGCGTCGCCGTAGTCCATTTCCTTACACGTAGCCCCGTCGGGCGCTCTGACCGTCTCCCGTGTCCCGATCTGCCTGACGGTGTCGCCCTCCAGCAGTATGGCTGCCGCCTCGGCGACGGGGCCGCCGGTCCCATCGACCAACCGAGCGGCATTGAGGATTGTGAATTGGGTGTCTTGATCAGGCATATGTCCCTCCGACTGATCTGGTTGCCTATCTTGAACCGTCAGCCTGGTTTCATTGGGCCTACGGATGAGTACGTCGCGTCATGTTGAACGCGGCAGCATACGTGATCGCACCTAAATGCGGGCCGGCTGCTGGCGGATCGCAGCGATGGAGTCCTCGGAGCCGAGTGCCACCTTCCTTCCAGCAAAGAATACGTCGGAGACGCTCCAAAGGTCGTCGATGTAGACAGAAGGATCACCGTCGACCACGAGGATATCGGCCTCCTTGCCAGGCTCGATCGTGCCGACCTTGTCGTCCATTCCCAAGGCGGCCGCGGCCCAACTGGTCACCGACATCACGCCCTGCATCGGCGTGTATCCGGCGTGGACCTGTAGTTCCGCCTCGTAGACCGTATTTCCCAGGCGATAGTCACCCCAGGACGAGTCGGAGCCGGTTATTACCTTCACTCCCATCTCGATCATGCGCCGGGTGTCGTCGAGGTAGATCTCCAGTTTTGACAGCGCCTGATCCAGTAGCTCACGCTCCGAGGGGATCAATCCTTCAGCGTCCCGCTTGTGGCCAGGGTCCAGGCGTGAACGACCGGGCACATGGGTAACAGTTAAACCGAAGTTGAAGTAAAGAGGCCCGGCTGTTTGCCGGGCCTCTTCGCGCCAGCGAATCGTACTTGCCGCCGTCGTGTGCATGCCGAGGGGGCCACAGTAACTCTTCCCCTGAGACTAAACGAAGTTGGACCTGTCTATCTGGTCCCCCGCCAGGAATACATCGGCCACGCGACGGAGGTGGTTGATGTCCTCGAGCGGATTACCGTCTACGACGAGGACATCGGCCTGTTTGCCGGTTTCGAGGGTCCCGACCGATGTATCGACCCAGGACGATCTGGCGGAGTCACGGGTTGCCGCAACGATCGCCTCCATGCTGGACATGCCACCTATGACATGGGCTTCTATTTCGGTCTGGAAGTCGCCCATTTGGTAGAGACCCCAGGCCGAGTCTGAACCTGCGGCCATCATGACGCCGGCCTCTCGCATGCGGGCGAATTGGTCGAGCCGCATTTCGGAGGAACGGCGCATCTCATCCAACTGGTCCTGCATCTCTGGGGAGAGGTTGTCCTCGGCCTCCAGTATCCGCATCCCTGCGACGCTGCCGCCAATAGTCTTGTTGACGAATACGCCCTGCTCGGCGATCCGGTCGGCGATCTCACGGCGAAAGACTTCCGAGCCGTCGGGTTCCCTGTTGTCGCCGTGGATGATGGTGTCGATACCGGCGTCCAGCACGTTGACTATGGCCTGAGACGAATGGCAGTGAGCGGCGGCGTGCTTGCCAAATTTGTGGGCCTCGTCGCAAATCGCGGTCAACTCGTCTATGTCAAAAGACGGCCTGAGCGAATGGCTGGTGCGCGTGCTGCCTCCGGTCGCCGTGATCTTGATGAAGTCGGCCCCTTCCTTGATCAACTGCCTGACGGCCGCCCTACATTCAGTGGGACCCGTGGCTTCGATTCCGAAGTAGCTCAGGTGGCCGCCGATGATGGCAACGGGTCTGCCGGAGAGCACCAGGCGGGGGGACGGTACGATGCCCATTGCAGCCGCCTGGCGAAGCATAAACGTGGTGCGATTCTTGGCGCCGCAGTCCCGAACGGTGGTAACCCCCGCATAGAGGTGCCGGCGCGCATTCTGGGCCGCCTGGACTGTCAATACCTCGTCCGGCAGGGTGACCAGTACGTCCCCTCGTCGTCCGTCGCCAATACCGTTTAGGTGCACGTGGCAGTCGACGAGTCCGGGCAGAATGGTCGCGTCGCCGTAGTCCAGTTCCTGCACCGAAGCGCCTTCGGGCACCCTGACCGTCTCCCGGGTCCCAATCTGCCTGATGGTGTCGCCCTCCAGCAGTATGGCTGCCGCCTCGGCGACGGGGCCGCCGGTCCCATCGATCAACCGAGCCGCATTGAGGATGGTGAACTGGGTGTCTTGATGAGGCATGTTTCCCTCTTGCTGGTTTTGTCGCCTGTCTTTAATCGCGGGACTTATTCAATCGGGCTTAGGGATGGCTGCGTCGCGTCAAGTTGAAGGCGGCAGCATATGTCTTCGACCCTAAATTCGGGCTGGCTGCTGGCGGATCGCGGCGAGGGAGTCCCCGGAGCCGCGTGTCACCTTCCGGCCAGCGAAGAACACGTCGGAGACGTTCCAGAGGTCGTCGATGTCGACAGAAGGATCACCGTCGACCACGAGGATATCGGCCTCCTTGCCGGGCTCCAGCGTGCCGACCTTGTCGTCCATACCCAAGGCGGCAGCGGCCCAACTCGTTACCGACATCACGCCCTGCATCGGCGTGTATCCGGCGTGGACCAGTAGGTCCGCCTCATAGACAGTATTTCCCAGGCGGTAGTTACTCCAAGACGAGTCGGAGCCGGTTATTACCTTCACTCCCATCTCGATCATGCGCCGCGTGTCGTCGAGGTGTAGCTCCAATTTTATCAGCGCCTGATCCAGCAGCTCGCGCTCCGAGGGGATCAATCCTTCAGCGTCCCGCTTGTGGGCCAGGGACCAGGCGGCGGTTCGGCCCACCTGGAGAGTCGGATTGACGTATGCGCCCTGCTCTGCAATCCGATCGGCGATGTCCTCCCGGAAGTGGTGGCCGCCGTCGGGGTCCCTGAAGTTGCAGTGGATGATCATGTCCACATCGGCTTCGAGTGAGTTGGCAACGCCCTGGGAAGACACGCAGTGAGCGGCCGTCAGTTTGCCGAACTTGTGGGCTTCGCCGGTGATCGCGGTCATCTCGTCGGCGTTGAAAGACGGCCTCAGTGGGAACGATGTCCGGGTGCTCCCGCCGGTGGCGGCGATCTTGACGTAGTCCGCCCCCTCCTTGATGAGTTGCCGAGTGAGCGCCCTGGCCTCCACCGGACCGGTTACCTCGCCGCCGAAGTAGCCCATGTGACCGCCGATGATCGCGACGGGCCGACCGCACAGCACCATCCGAGGGCCGACAGCCAGACCCTCGTTGATCGCGTCGCGCAACCTGAACATCGTCATGTTCTTTGGGCCGTTCTCACGAATAGTGGTCACCCCGGAGAAGAGGCTCGCACGCGCGTTCCGGGCGGACTGAACCGTCAGCACTTCATCCGACAGCAGCGAGAGGTCGTCGCCCAGGCGTCCGTCGCCAAACCCGTTGTGATGGGTGTGGCAATCGACCATTCCGGGCAGCACGGCTCCGCCCGGATAATCATGCACCTCGACCGACGCGCCATCCGGCGCCCTGACGTCAGCGGCCCGCCCCACGGCGACGATGCGAGAGCCACGAATCAGGACAGCGCCATTGTCGATGGGAGGGCCGCCTCCAGAGTCAATGACGCGATCCGCCGTGATGAGCGTGAATTCGGTGCTGGCTGGCATGGCATGAGCCTCCACGATCGCAGAAACGCTCCGACGCTAGCACGCCGCCGAACGGCGCGCAACCAAAAACGCTCATGAGCGCTGCGGTGGGAGTCAAACGTCTAACTAACCTGGTGGCCCACGCTCGACGCTGAATGAACTCGCAGCTACCGAGCGCCTTGCTTTTCACGTTGAGCAGTTCTCATGTCATCTTGAGCGAATGCGAAGGACTTTGAGTAGTGGATCCGGGGGTCCCTGGATGGGAGCCATAGATTCTTCGCTGCGCTCAGCAAAATGGATACACCCTTGCAACGATTAGGGAGACTCCACCACTTCAAAAAAAACCGACTTGGCGGGAGTTTGATTCAGGGCCATCGTCACTTGATAAAGTCCTGGGCCGGGCAACTTCATTCCGCAGCGAACAGCAATCGGTGAACGGAAGCGATGGCCTGGCCGCGCATCCGGCGGCCTCCCAACGGTGAACGCGCCCGTCAATGCAGGGGCAACGGGGTTTCCATCTTCAGCCTCGATGGTCAAGGCGAATTCGTGTTGCCTGTTGGTGAGATTCCAGGGGACGAGGAAAGATGCCGCAATAGCGAAATCGGCGGACTGATCGGGCTTCAACGCGGTACGATCCCATCCAGCACCCTGGATATACAATTTCCCGTTTATCGCTTCAGCCCAGTCTGCAAGCATAAGGCAGTCAATTTCTACCTCCTCGATACCGGGGTTGCTCATGCCGCCACGTCGGGGCTGGCTCCTGGGTCTGGTTTCCATCGAACATGCTCCGTATACAAAGTTTACAATGTATGACATAGTAGACCATGTTTTCAGGCCACCCGCAACTTGCCGAGGATCTAATTGGCGCCTACGGCAGAATTGAAGAGCTCGAGTTCGACGATGCGTTCGCCGAAC
Source organism: Dehalococcoidia bacterium (assembly GCA_965219065.1). Lineage (GTDB taxonomy): Bacteria > Chloroflexota > Dehalococcoidia > Lucifugimonadales > Lucifugimonadaceae. Next base: position 2,847,371 of record OZ244715.1, on the reverse strand, counting down.
ACATGGCCTCCAGCAAGCGGGTCTATGCCAAGCATCGAGTTTCTGAGCAGGAGGTACGCGAAGCCTGGCTTGGGAATCCAGCTTATGTTGAGAACGTCGGGGAGCGCCGGCGTGAATCCATCATAATGCTTGGCTGGACGCAAGGCGGTAGAATCCTTGTCGTGCCGCTGCAGCCTACGCATCGCTGGGGAGTGTGGCGCCCCGTAACCGCGTTCGAGGCCAACGCGCATCACAGGAAGTGTTATTTGGAGGAGACAGCAGATGGCTGAGAACAACGACTATGTCTTGGGGCGCGGAGTGACGAAACAAGCTCGCGGTCAAGAGAACCGAACCAGCAGTGTTGTCTCCATCCGTTTGTCCGCTGAGGAGATGGATGTCTTGGGCGCCATTGCTGAGCGCCACGGGAAGAACTTCTCCCAAGTGATACGTGATGGGATCAGGCTTATGGCGTCAAGTGAGCGGACTGAACTAGGGTTAGTCGGTGTCATATCGTTTGAACACGGTGTGTCGGTTGCAGTTGGTGATCGGCGCGCTCTATCGCGATCGGTGACATTGGGAGAGCGCTACCTTGATAGTCCGCTGATTCACTCGCGGGATCAGAACTACGCCCTTGCAATACGCGACGCCTTTTAACCTTTGGTGGCACGACGGGGCTGAATGAGACTTCGCCCCAAAAGGGTGGAGGAACACGGAATCGGAATTCCTCCGCTACGTCGGGACTTACCACGGTAACGACCGCAGAATCCTACCGTCGAGGCGCGTCTAGCAGGTCTTTGCAGGCGGAGCCGCCTTCGCCGCAGAATCGTCAGGTCGAGCCTTGCCCCGCTCACCCAATCTCGCCAGCCAGTAACCGACCTCGAACAAGACGATTATGGGGAGTGCGACAAGAGCCTGATTGACCGGATCGAACGTCGGCGTGATCAGCGCGCCAAGCACAAAGGCGAGCAGAATCGCCCATCTCCGTTGCCGCCCCAGCCAGCGCGTGTTCAGCACTCCGATGCGGGTCATGAAAAAGATGACGATCGGCAACTCGAATATCAGACCCATCCAGAACAGCAGCGTGGTTATCAGGGTGACGTACGAACCGATGCGGATGAGGGGCGTCGCCACGTCGCCTCCGAACGAAAGCAGGAACCCGATGGCCGGGGGCAACAGCACGTAATAGGCAAATGCCACGCCGGCGGCAAATGCCAGCAAGCCGCCCGGCGCCAACAGGTAGAGGTACCGCCGCTCGACCGGCGTCAGGCCGGGCCGGAGGAACATAACCACCTGCCACAGGAAAAATGGCAGCGAGGCCGCAAAACCCGTGAGGACCGAGACCTTGGCGGTGGCGCCCCAGAACTCAGTCAATTCCGTGAAGACCGGCTTTCCTTCGGTGACCGGATTCAGCGCTTCGGCGGGCGCCAGCAGGAATTCCAGGATCTTCTCGTGAAACACGAACGCTACGATGGTCATCGCCAGCACGACCAACATAGTGCGAATCAGCCGTGACTTAACCTCGCCTATGTGGTCCATGATCGGCGCCGAACGGTCGCTCATGGTTCACGCTCGGCCGGCCCGGGCACATTTTTGCCTGCTGATGCATCGACCGTCTCGGACTTACGGGTGTCCTGAGTTCGCGGCACGCTCGATGCAGGCGGATATCCGTCCATGTCGGACTGGATGTCTTCCAGGTCCACCGCCTCCCTGACCATTCCGGTCAGCTCGTCCCGCTGCCGCCGCAACTCGCGTAGCACCTTGGCCGCGGTGCGTGCGCCTTCGCTCAGGCGCTTCGGGCCAAGCACCAGGAACCCCACGATGGCGATCAGCAGCAGCTCAAGGCCGCCTATGCCCAGAAAGTTCAACGTATCAACTCAATCTACGCGGTCGGTATGCCCTGCGCACTCAACCCGGCCACTCGCGGGTTCGATTCCGAAGTCTTTCAGGAGATCGCCCGTAACACACATGGGGAGACCCACCACGTTCAGGTAACACCCCTTAAACGATTCGACCGGAGAAAATGGCACATCCTGGATACCGTAGGCCCCCGCCCTGTCGAACGGCAGGCCGGTCGCCAGGTACTCGTCAATCTCGTGTGAAGCATAACTGCGAAACGACACCTCCGTGGTCTCGAAGCCCGTGTTAACGGTTGTCCCCGACACCACGCACACCCCGGTAACTACACGATGTCGCCGTCCGCGCAGCCCCAACAACATCCGTCGGGCATCCTGCGGGGACGCGGGCTTTCCAAGCAACTCCCCACCTGCGAGGACGACCGTGTCCGCTCCGATAACGACCGAATCAGCCGCCCGTCGATTGACGGCCAGCGCCTTGTCCCTGGCGACGCTCACGGCGGTCTCGCACGGACCCGATACCGCATCGGCTCGTTCATCCGCGCCCGAGGATACGGCCTCGAACAAGTAGCCGGCCGCCCGCAATATGTCGGCCCTGCGCGGCGATGCGGACGCCAGGACGAGCCGCCGGGCTCCGCGGTCGACCGGGTCAATCGCTGGCAGCGACGTCATGCCGTTCTGGTCCCTCGCCGTTGGCATCCACGTGTGACAGTATCGCCAGGGCCTCGACGTGGCGCGTCTGTGGGAACATGTCGATCGGGTACACGGCATCGAGGGTGTATGCGGATTCGCACAGGGCTGCCAGGTCCCTCGACATGGCGTCAGGCTCGCACGACACCATTGCAATACGCGCCGGCCCCAACTCAATTGCGGCCGAGATTGCCTCGGGTGCGCATCCCCGCCGGGGAGGGTCAAGGATCAGAACGTCCACCGGTTCATCGATCTTGCGCAGCGCGTTTTCGGTTTTTTCTTCGATGAACTCGACGTTGTCGAGGCCCGCCGCGTTCAGGCGTGCGTCCGCCACGGCAGAGGCCGACTCCTCAATGCCTGTCACCTGCCCCGAAACCGGCGCAAGTAGCACAGTGAACGTGCCCACGCCACAGTAGGCGTCCACCACCAGTTCTTTGCCGGACAGCCCAAGCGAACGGGTCATGAGGTCCACGGTGTTGGCAAGCTGGGGCGTGTTGACCTGGAAAAACGATGACGAGGCGACACGGAAACTGGCTGACGCCACCGCTTCTTTGTAGTGGGACTGCCCCGTCTGCAGGTCTGACCACGGGGGGTTGAACGCCGGCTGAATCAGCATCGAGCCGGTGTCGCCGCCGGAGCGCACGGTCACCTGGCTCATCCCGTGGAGGTGGCCCTGCATTCGTTCGAGCACGCCGTTGATCGGCTCGTCCATCAGGAGGCAACGGTCCACCTGCAGAAACCGGCGGGTAGTCGCATTTACGAAACCCGCCTTTCCCGCGTCCCCATCCCGCTTGCCCACCGTGAAACGTGCGTGGTTGCGGTACCCGTAATGCGCGGGGCTGGCGAGGGTCGAGTGGACCTCGGCACGCCGAAGGTTTTGATACGCAAGTAGCACAACTTCAACGCGGCTGGCCTTGTCCTCAAGTTGGCGGCGGTATGAAACGTGTTGCCACTGGCACCCGCTGCAACTCGAATAGTACGGGCATGGCGGTTCGACGCGGTCAGGGGACGGCTCGATCACGTCAACGACTCGCAGCACCACACGCTCGGGAAAGACCTTTACCACTTCAGCGCGAACCAACTCGCCGGGTATGCCACCCGTCACCGCCGCTGGAGCGCCGTCGATTTCACTTGCCGTTTCGCCCCGTGCGTCGAATTCGCCCAGTCGTAGTTCCAGCACATCGCCCGGGCCGATAGCCAGGTGATCGGTCAGCGGCGGGCCGGTGTATCTGCGCCTGTGTCGTCTCTTCGCCATACAGGAATCTTTGCACAACAACGCGCGAACTGGTGGCGGCCAACCGTCGCCCCGACATCAACCATCCGTCATCCCCGACCCTGATGAGACCATTGCATAACTCCTCGAGTGGAATCATATCGGGAAGTCCCGACGTGCTTTCCAGTCGTCAACCCCCGCCCACAGATTCCCGCTCGGGGGCGAGAATGACGGTTGCGCAAAGGTCTCACCCCGATCGGGGACCTGGTAGGAGGGGGAATCAGGACGAACATCACTGCGGCGGCGAAGGCCATCACCCCTTGGAACACGGCCAAAAACGGCGCGTAATTCCCTTGGCAGGAATGCGATCAGGAATGCGCATTCTTATCTGCACCGGCTCTCGCAGGAGTACGAGATATACAGATCTGGCTGCCCTGCCGGATCATCTCACTATGCTAACTAGGAAGTACGGACCCGCACATCTTTCGCTAAACCCTGCTTCGGCGTGGTCGTCCAAATAATCGTATGACGGCCCTTCAATCGCTCCGCCGCCACCGCGAATCATGTCTCCCAGTCGCCACGTGACAGGAGGGGAAGGCTGCCCATTTTGCCCGAATAGATCTACGATCACGAGCGTGTCCGCCCGCCTTTCAACCTCGAAGATATCTTTCTGCCAGACGAGTGCCTGGCCTTGAGATTTGGGGGCGTCGTGGTCTGACTTGACCCGAAGACAGCCGTTTTCTTCGGTCAGGATTCCGGTAAGCAAGGACATGACCCTAGTTGGCTCCACCAGGTTTTGCAGTCGTGATTCTGTCGCTGGACTTTCGGCCACTGGACGCGCAGTAGCCATTGCAGCTGGAGTTGGAGAGGCAACTGCGATCGGGCCGGTTGATGAGGTGGCCGATTGCCCGGCCGGAACGTTGACAGACGTCGCCGAAGCGATGAAGGCCGGATCGTCCGAACCGCAGGCGGAAGCCAGGATCAGCAGCAGAGTGGTCAGCCAGAGCCGTACCATAAGGTTCACTCCTCGTCCCCTTGTGATGACTCTGGCGACGGGGCCGCCAGAGTCTGTGTAGTCTAGTCGAGGATCAGTTCCAGGTTTAGGATGTCTTTGAAAACTCATGGCAGCGGCTCGAAGGTCAGCGTCTTCCCCCGGGAGCTCCTGATTCTGAGCCGGCTGATCCCTTGCTCCTCATGGACCGAGTATTCCCACGCCCACGTAAAGAAGTTCGAAAATTCACCTCGCCGCCTGCGTGCCAATTCCGTGCATGTATCCCGTGACCCGGATCTCCCATGTGACGGGAATCGCACCCTCCCTTCCGACATTTCATAGGAGGCGTAATAATCGCCGCATGCAGTCGATCCGGTAACCTGCCGCCCATTGAAGATCATGGTAGTCACACGTAGGTCATTGTCCACGTCGTCGGCCGAAATGAGACGCCAAGAGGTGCCGCGCAGGTCTACTGGTCGTCCCGGGAGCGGCGCCACACGGTCGAATACCAGCATGATTGCGCCCTCACCGTCCAATATCTCCAGCCGGTCGTCCGCAACGCGGAATCTCTCTCCTCGTATGAGAGCTGAGAAGTATGCTTCTGCTTGCTCCATTTTCCCCCTTACCCCCGTACAGCCAATCTCAGTACGGGCGAAGGACGGAAGGGAGAATACCCCATCAGGGCCGGCGACAGGCGTTTCATCTTCATACCACCCTCCAAAATACTTGTTGCACCCGTCAAAACCTTCAAGATCGCTCGCGGATATCCTCATAGTGACTATAGATCCTTCAATGACCGGCCGACCGTCCACCATATGGAGAACCCAAGTGCCATCGCCGGTTAACGCGGTGTTGACAGGTTTGACCGACCCGGCTGGTGTCGAAGCGGCAACGGGTGGGTCATCGCCGGATGACGCCGTGTTGACAGGTTTAACCGCCCCGGCTGGTGTCGAAGCGGCAACGGGCAGGTCATCCGGAGCGGCAGGTCCCGCATCTCCGCATCCCGCTGCGGCGATAGCCAAGAGCACCCCCATCACGGCTATCCTCGAGATTGCCTTAAAGCAACTCAAACTCATTTCGGCGCCAGTACACATGCTCAAATAACTACCCAATGGTTACAGACGCGGTTTGGAAAACATCCGGCCGGACGGCACGTCGCAGGCGAAGAAAATTATGCCCATCAAGATAGCCGCGTCCGCCGCGTTGAAGATAAACCAAGGGACGATATTAATGAAGTCGATCACGTGGCCGAAGACGACACGGTCTACCAGGTTGCCTGTCATGCCGGCAATCATCAGTCCAAAGCTGAGTTGCGCCCGCAGGCCGGTCTTGGGGTGAGGCCAGTAGAGCACGAACAGCACACCAAGCCCGATGGCCGAGAACACGATGAGCCCAACCGTGTGCCCGCTGAATAGACTGTATGCGCCTCCCGTGTTCGCGACATGAGTGAGCTGAAATGGGCCTTGCTGCGGCCACGACTCGCCAATGGCGAGCGTCCACGCGACCCAGTGCTTCGCCGCCTGGTCCACCGCAAGCGCAGCGAGGGCGGCGAGCGCGCCAACCCGGTGCCGGCACACAAAACTTCCCAGGTATATGGCTATGTCACGTAACCGAGTACCCACGTCACGGGTCTGTGCCTGGGAACCCCACCACCGGGGCGGATCTCGATGGTCGTTCCCGAGGTCCATACAAGGGCGGCGATGTCTTTGACAAATCAGGGCAGCGGCTCGAGGGTCAGCGTCTTCCCCCGGGAACTCCTGATTCTGAGCCGGCTGATCCCTTGCTCCTCATGGACCGAGTATTCCCACGCCCACGTAAAGAAGTTCGAAAATTCACCTCGCCGCCTGCGTGCCAATTCCGTGCATGTATCCCGTGACCCGGATCTCCCATGTGACGGGAATCGCACCCTCCCTTCCGACATTTCATAGGAGGCGTAATAATCGCCGCATGCAGTCGATCCGGTAACCTGCCGCCCATTGAAGATCATGGTAGTCACACGTAGGTCATTGTCCACGTCGTCGGCCGAAATGAGACGCCAAGAGGTGCCGCGCAGGTCTACTGGTCGTCCCGGGAGCGGCGCCACACGGTCGAATACCAGCATGATTGCGCCCTCACCGTCCAATATCTCCAGCCGGTCGTCCGCAACGCGGAATCTCTCTCCTCGTATGAGAGCTGAGAAGTATGCTTCTGCTTGCTCCATTTTCCCCCTTACCCCCGTACAGCCAATCTCAGTACGGGCGAAGGACGGAAGGGAGAATACCCCATCAGGGCCGGCGACAGGCGTTTCATCTTCATACCACCCTCCAAAATACTTGTTGCACCCGTCAAAACCTTCAAGATCGCTCGCGGATATCCTCATAGTGACTACAGATCCTTCAATGACCGGCCGACCGTCCACCATATGGAGAACCCAAATGCCATCGCCGGATGGCGCTGTGTTTACAGGTTTAACCGACCCGGCCGGTGTCGAAGCGGCAACGGGTGGGTCATCGCCGGATGACGCCGTGTTGACAGGTTTAACCGCCCCAGCTGGTGTCGAAGCGGCAACGGGCAGGTCATCCGGAGCGGCAGGTCCCGCATCTCCGCATCCCGCTGCGGCGATAGCCAAGAGAACCCCCATCACGGCTAGCCTCAAGATCGCCGTCTGGACCTTAAATCGCGCTCGGGCGCCTGCGCACTTGCTCAAATGACAATCCAATCCTGATGGCCCAAGTGTAGCGAACTGTTTCATTAGTATTGTCGGTCATAACGTCGCAACCCTTGGTTGGCGCGGGGCGCCAGGACGGAAGCAAGAGGGAGGGCGTCCTCGTTACGCCCCTCGCCTGAATACGCACGTATAAACTAGAACTTCACTATTAGGGCTCTATAGCACGCCGGACCTCCCCTAGGGTGAAGCCAGTGCCAGCGGTGAACATCCCGGGATGAATGCCTCTCGGAACGACCTCAGAGGTATCGCTGACTGCTGAGACATCGTCCAGGACATTGAACACGCCGTTATCGTAGCTGACCGGCTCGTAGGCAACGTATAACTCGTCGGTCTTCTTATCGTCTGCCGGTTGTATTCCAGGATGAGGCACCGCAGTGAGATACAGAATCACCACATCTCCAGGTTGCAATTGGGTTAGAGGTGGATGATGCGTTCTCAACCACCCGTCGAAATAAACTGGATCGGTCCTCGTGATACGGATCTTGCCGCTGACATCTCCTCTGAGGACTTCATGCACCTCTAACTCATGTACCACCCATGGGACGTTATCGTGAAATTCGTGGCTGACGGCGCGGGCCTGGATGCCAGAAGCCACCCATTCCCTGACCACGCCAAGGACTATGACGTCGGATGCTGCCGAGAGATCTTCCAGGGTTGAGTAACCGTCGACCTCTAAGTACGTAAGTTCGGTTGTCGTGACAGTCTCGGTTCTCCCGCCCCAGACTCCAGACCCGAGTGCAATGGATACGAATATCACACCGAGCAGCACAGCCATCGCGCCGCCGACAATCAGGCACCACTTGAGGCAGCGCCTATCGAACGAGATCTCAATCTTCAGGTTTCCTGAATTGTCTTGGTTCATCGCCGGCACCTTCGCTCACGTCTTAAAGCTCGTCTCCAGATGTTCAACTGTCATTGCCAGACATTCTCGGAGCAACGCACCAAATGACCGTGAAAAACAACCCGTTTTCCATCAAAGAATTATCAAAGATTTGCGATTCCCAGATCTTGATGGAAACGGTTTCGGTAATTTGGGCCGCATTCTCAGCCCATCTTTGAACATCCCAAAGGCCACGTCAGTGTGGCCCGAATCACGGGTCCTCGATATCACTGAGTCCTGATTCATCGTCGGGGACAGCGCTGGTGTCCGGACTGGTAATCACACGTTCAAAAAAAATGCAACCGTCCCTGATCTTAGCTTCATTCGAGCGCCTGTGGCGCTCTTCGTATTCTTCCTCGTCGCCGGGACTGTTGGCAAAGCTAAGTTCAAAATCATACGGGACTCCCGGAATCGATCGAATGGCCGTTCTCAGGGTTCTCACGTCAGGTGGGTCGGACAGGAAGTCGTCCATGGACTTCTGTTGCGTGAGCAATATTATTTTCGGTTCGATGCTACACGCCACGGTCTTTGGCGTTGTGATTCGGGTTACTGTTTTTCGCATGAGTCACCCCCTTGGCCGGACTCCCTTTACCAAGGCGTTCAATCGTAAGGGACTAAGATCACAACTCGCTCCGTGCGCGCACCTCATTAACATTTGGAGTGCACGGGGCAAAGTCCACTGGTATTTAGGTGATCGGTCAGCGGCGGGCCGGTGTATTTTCGCCTGTGCCGTCTCTTTGCCATACAAGGAATCTTGCACAACATCGCGCGAACCGGAGGGATAAACCGTCGTCCCTGAAATCGTCCTCCGCTGCCGTCCTCGCCATCCAACGACCCTCGTCCCCGACCCCGATGAGACCATTGCATAACTCCTTGCGTGGAACCATATCGGGAAGTCCTGACGTGCTTTCCAGTCGTCAACCCCCGCCCACAGATTCCCGCTCGGGGGCGGGAATGACGGTAATTCGTGGCGGGAATGACGGTTGCGCGAAGGTCTCACCCCGATCGGGGACCTGGTAAGAGGGGGAATCGGAACGAACGTCACCGTTCCGGCGCCAAAACTCGCGCCGGAGCGCCGCCATTTGATATTCTGCTGTACACGGGCAGGGCGCGTCAGGCCGGATTGACGAATCGCCTGCCCGGATAGTTGGATCGAGTCTACGTTGGCAGTGCAAAGACGCCTCCCCGAGTGGTTCAAGGTGCCCGCTCCCGGCGGTGACAACTACCTCGATCTACGAAGGAGGTTCAGGGACTCCAAGCTGCACACCGTGTGCGAAGAGGCGGCCTGCCCGAACATCGGCGATTGCTGGGACCGCCGCACCGCCACGTTCATGATCCTCGGGGACACGTGCACACGAGCGTGTTCGTACTGCAACGTGAAGACCGGCTGGCCCGGCACGCTCGACGCGGGCGAGCCGTTCCGCCTTGCCCGCACCGTGGCCGACATGGGCCTGCGTTACACAGTCGTCACTTCGGTCGACCGCGATGACCTGCCGGACAATGGCGCAGGTATGTTTGCGCTCTCCATCAGCGAGATCCGCCGGATCGCGCCGACGTGCAAAGTCGAAGTCCTGATACCCGATTTCTCCGGCAGCCGGGAGTCACTTGCCGCAGTGGTAAACGCCGGGCCCGAGGTGCTCAACCACAATATCGAGACTGTGCGACGCGTCTTCCCAAAGGTCCGCCCCAAGGGAGATTACGACCTCTCGCTGGAGTTGCTGCGCAGGGTCAAGGAGATCGACCCGTCGATGCCTGTCAAGTCGGGCATGATGGTCGGGTTGGGCGAGACCCGCGATGAGATTCTGGAAACGATGCGCGATCTGCGGAGCGTCAATTGCGACCTCCTGACCATCGGGCAGTACCTGAGACCAACGAAGAATCATCACCCGCTCATCAGGTTCTACTCGCCTGCCGATTTCAATGAATTCCGCGACGCCGGCCTAGCCATGGGCTTTCGTCACATAGCTTCGGGGCCGCTCGTGCGAAGCTCATACCACGCAGACGTCCAGCACGAAGCCGCCCAGGACGCGCTCATTCCGGTTGCCGGGCGCAGCTGACAAGCCCGCCTCAGAAGTCCAGCCAGGTTGACCTGGACCACACCCAAATACGTCTTCCCCGACCCTGATCGGGGAGCCACCGGGGGACGGGAAGGACAGGGATTGACGGAGTGAGCGACTCCAGGCAGACCACATCGGGGCAGCGCGTAGATACCCGTTTGCAGAGACCTTTGCGCAGGGGATTTTATACAATGCTACACGGGGTTCGTTTATAAGCCTTCCCGCTTGGAGCGAGAAAGAAGAAGAGAAAGAGAGGTGGAACCGTAAATGGGTTACTACGTTCAGTTCGATAAGCAAGGGCCGTCGGATGCTCAGTCTGCGGATGAGGCGCAAAAGAAGGCGTCTGAGGAGTTGATTGCTGCCGTGAAGAAGGCGAGTGATCAGACTAATCCGGTGGAGGCTTTGATAAGTGCCGGATTCAGTGTGAGTGTCAGGTGGCGATAGGGGCTGTTTAGCTTTGCATATAATTCCCTTTGCGTAACTCCGGCGTCGAACCACTTTGGGGAGTACAGTCGTGCCAATACGGCTACGATTCCCCTCCCCTGGATTCCGGCTCGGAGGCCGGAATGACGGTTATGCAAAGGCCTCTATGCACGGGAATGACGGTGAAGGCGTCCTGTACGTGGTCGCTACCCCGATCGGAAACCTTGGGGACCTGTCGGAACGCGCCGCCGAGGTTTTGCGGAACGTCTCGCTGATCGCGGCGGAGGACACGCGCGTTTCACGCAAGCTCCTCACACGTATAGGCGCTCACCCAAGGGTTGTCAGCTATCACGAAAACTCGCCCGCAACGAGGCTACGGGAGATTCTGGCCGCTCTCGATTCGGGCGACGTGGCGTTGGTAACCGACGCAGGCACGCCAGCGCTGAGCGATCCCGGCTCGGAACTTGTTGCAGCGGCAGCCGCCGCGGGCCGCAGTGTGGCGGCGGTACCCGGTCCTTCCGCGGTCGCAGCAGGTCTGTCGATTGCAGGTATGCCGGCAGACCGGTTTCTCTATCTCGGATTCCTTCCCCGTCAACGAAGTCGCCGCGTCGAAACCCTTCGGAATGCGGCCAGCGAACCCGGTCCGCTGGTGATCCTCGAAGCACCACATCGGGTGACCGCAACTCTCGAGACCATCGCAGACCTGTTCCCAGACCGCGCCGTCGCCGTATGCCGGGAACTGACCAAACGGTTCGAGGAGGTGTACCGGGGCGACGCCGCGGGTGCTCTCGAGTACTTTGCGGAGCCGCGCGGGGAGTTCGTGGTCGTGGTCGAAGGGGCCGGTAAGACACGACAGACGCTACCGGACGAACAGTTGACCACCGCCATTGAGGCCGCGCGGTCGAGAGGCCTGTCCGGCCGGACCCTCGTGGACGCCGTTGTCGAGTCCACAGGCGCATCTCGGAGCCGCGTTTATCGCCTCACATTAAAAGAGTGACGATCGCCCGGCTCACCTGCTCTGCTGGCTATAATGAGAGAGTGTGTGACGCAGTTCACAACTTCACTGGTCCCGCCCGTCCCACCGAGTTGCCCGAGTAGAGGCGCCACTTGCCCCGAAAGATACTTGTCGCGGTCGCATGGCCCTACGTAAACGGGCCCCCGCACCTCGGCCACATCGCCGGCATGAACGTCCCGGCCGACATTTTCGTGCGCTATCACCGGCTGGCGGGCAATGACGCCATCATGGTCTCCGGCAGCGACATGCACGGAACGCCGACCGCGCTAAGGGCGGCGGACGAAGGCGTAGAACCGGAAGTCATCGCACAGCGATATCACAAAGTCTGGTCGGAATGCCTCGCCGCAATGGGCTTCTCGTACGATATCTACACGGACACCGATACCGATAACCATCACGAGGTCACCCACGACCTTTTCGAGCGGCTCCACGAACGGGGGTTCCTGTACGAGGCGAACCAGACGATGCCGTACTCGGTTACCGAGGAGCGGTTCCTCTCTGATCGGTTCGTCGAGGGCACCTGCCCCAATTGCCAAAACCCGCGCGCCCGCGGCGATCAGTGCGACGCCTGCGGACGAACGCTCGATCCCTCGGACCTGATCGACATTCGCAGCGCGCGGGACGGCTCGACACCGGAGTTCCGCGACACCACACACCACTTCTTCAAGCTGAGCGCGTTTCAGGACGAACTGGAAGAGTGGGTTTCCGGCAAGACCGAGTGGCGCACGAACGTCCGCAATCAGACCATGGGCTGGTTACAGGAGGGCCTGCGAGATCGTGCCATCACGAGGGACATCAATTGGGGCGTCCCGGTACCGTTCGCCGGATATGACGACAAACGGATCTACGTCTGGTTCGAGGCCGTCATCGGATACCTTTCTGCGACGAAAGAGTGGGCCAAACGCTCAGGTCAACCCGACGCCTGGAAGCGTTTCTGGGAAAATCCGGATGCCGAGACCTACTACTTCCAGGGCAAGGACAACATCCCGTTCCACACCCTCATCTGGCCCGCCATGCTCATGGGATACGGCAGGCTAAACCTCCCCACGGACGTCGCCGCAAACGAATACCTCAACTTCAAGGGGCAGGAGTTCTCGAAGAGCCGGAACTGGGCGGTCTGGCTGCCCGACTACCTTGAACGCTACGAAGTAGACCCATTGCGCTACTACCTGGCGTCGACCATGCCCGAGACCTCCGACTCGGACTTCACCTGGGAAGGATTCGTGGCGGCCAACAACAACGAGCTGGTGGCCACGTTCGGCAACTTTGTACACAGGGTTCTCACACTCACGTATCGAAACTTCGACGGCAAGACGCCCGAACCCGGATCTCTTTCCGAAGATGATGAAGCGGCTCTCGCAGCCTGTGATTCAGCGCTGTCCGATGTCGCCGCCGCCATTGAGGCGAGGCGATTCCGCGACGGGCTGCGAGCCGCCATGGGTCTGGCCCAGTATGGCAACCGCTACATTGACCAAAAGGCCCCATGGGCGGAGATAAGGCGGGACAGGTCAGCCGCCGCGACAACTTTGTGGACCACCCTGAACCTGGTGGCTACGCTACGGACGGTCATGCATCCGTTCTTGCCGTTCTCCACGCAGCGGATCCATGAACTCATGGGCTTTGAGGGTGAGGTCGGCGACGTCGGCTGGGCAAGACAAGAGGTAGTCCCAAACTCACCCCTCAGGCAACCGACGCCCCTGTTCCGCAAACTCGACGAATCGGTTGTCGAAGAGGAATACGCACGACTCAACTAGCCTTTGACGGCTGTGGCCGGATCAACAATGGTTGTTTACCAAAGCCAAAACGACATCTACGCGCCCGTGGAGCGCGACCTCCAACGGGTAGTCACAAACCTGTCGGCGGTTTGGGAAAGCCAGGAGGACCAGCACTCCGGCGTGGCCGAGCGACTCGCGCACGTGCTGGCGACTCCCGGCAAGCGCGTTCGCCCTGCGGTCACACTCTTGGCCTCCCGGCTTTGGGGCCGGGAGCCCGACGAACGCACCATCAAGATGGCCACCGCCGTGGAACTGCTGCACATCGCAACGCTGATACACGACGACACCATAGACATGGCGGATACACGAAGGGGATTCGCGACCGCCAGCAATCTGTGGGGCGGCAGCATGGCCGTTCTGCTCGGAGACTACGTCTTCGCTTACTCCGCCATGTTCGTGTGCGACACTCACAGCGTCCGGCTCATTCGACGCTTCGCCGAGACGATCTCCGAACTGGCCCGCGGTGAACTCAATGAGATGCTCGACGCCTGGAACCCGGCCACTACCCGGGAGAGCTACTTCTCACGCATATACGACAAGACCGCATCGCTCTTTTCCACGGCCGCCGAAAGCGGCGCGGTGCTCGGGGAAGGTGACGAAGAGAGCGTGGAGAATCTGCGGAGCTACGGCCGCAATCTGGGGCTCGCGTACCAGATCGTTGACGACGTGCTCGACTACCAGTCCACCAGCAAGGCGCTGGGCAAGCCGGCCAGCCACGACCTGAGCGAAGGTGTTCTCACCCTTCCGGCCCTGATAGCCCTTCAGAACGGCTGGGCGCCCGCGCTGCGCGAATACGTCACTTCCGATGAGTCGGATAAGCAGGACCTGCTCCACGAGGCCTACCGCCAGATATGTTCTTCCGAGGCTCTCACAGTAGCTAACAACACCGCTGAGGAGTACCTGGACCAGGCCGCGGCGGCTATCGGTCCGCTGCCCGAATCAGAAGCCAAAGCGGCGCTGTTGGGCCTCGTGCAGTTCGCCCGAACCCGCGCCAACTGACCCGGTGGCCCATGGCAGGAGCGGGCAGTAACAGAAGAAGGCGCGGCGCCAGGAAGAGGCCGCGACCGCCGCGTCGAATTCAGGTATCCCCCGCCGAGGTTGCCGCACACCTCTATCCCCTTTACGGCCCGGTGACCTGGAAACCGAGACTAAACGCGCTCGACGAACTGATCTTCACCGTCCTGACCCAACACACCTCCGACTTGAACGCAGAACGGGCGTTCAAGTCCCTGCGGGCACGATACCCCACCTGGCCCGCGGTAATAGCCGCGCCCGACGTAGATGTCGCAGACGCCATAAGAAGCGGGGGCCTCGCCAATCAGAAGTCGGTGCGCATCCAGCGAATACTTGCGGCCATCCTCGATAAACGCGGCGAACTCGATATCCAGTTCCTCGGCCAGATGCCTCTCGACGAGGCTAAGGCCTGGCTTCAGGACCTGCCTGGCGTCGGTCCAAAGACCGCGGCCGTGGTGCTCTCGTTCGCCCTTGGGATGCCCGCCATGCCGGTCGATACCCACATCCACAGAGTCGCCGGGCGCCTGGGGCTCATCCGGCCCGGAACGTCGGCCGACGACGCTCACGACGTGCTGGAAGAGATCGTGCCGCCCGACGACAGGTTCGCGTTTCACGTGCTGCTCATCAACCACGGCCGCCGCATCTGCAAGGCACGTCGGCCACTCTGCGGCGAGTGCCCGATGCAGTCCCCTTGCCCGGGCAGCCAAACGTCTCCATAGCCCGACAATAGACCCTCAGTCCTGCACGAAACCTTGCGCGCCAAGACCAGTGGATTGCCTCAGAAACGCGCGAACAGAACACCCCCTCTACGCCTCTGGTGGTAATCTCATAGTTTGACCCGGCCCGGGGAGGTCACCATGACTAGAGCAGCGATCCTCAACGTAACTGGCTACGCTGGCGCTGAGTTGGCTCGAATCCTACACCGCCACCCAGATGTCGACCTGGTCTCTGTCACCGGACGCAGCGCCGCTGGCAAGGACCTGGCCGAGGTCTTCCCTCACCTACGCGACATCGAACTCACCATCGCTCCCGATGTCGACGAACCCGTGGACATCGTCTTTTCCGCGCTTCCCCATGCCGCGAGCGCCGAAAGGGTCGGACCCTTCCTCGAATGCGGGGTGGCCGTGGTCGACATAAGCGCCGACTTCAGGCTCAAGGACCGGGACATCTACGAATCGTGGTACCAGGTCGATCACCCATACCCTCAGTACATCGAAGAAGCTGTCTACGGACTGCCCGAGTTGCACCGTCCCGACATCGCCCGCACGAAGCTGATAGCCAACCCCGGCTGCTTCCCGACCGGCGCAATACTCGGCATGGCGCCATCGGTCAGCGAGGGCGTTGTCGAGCCCGACGTCGTCTATGACGCCAAGACCGGGGTGTCCGGCGCCGGCCGTAGCGGCAACGTGAAGTACAACTTCTCCGAACTCAACGACAACACACAAGCGTATTCGGTCTCCGGTCACCGTCACCAGCCGGAGATGACGCAGGAACTGAGCGCCCTGTCGAGCGACGGCGACGTGTCAGTCACCTTCACTCCACATCTTGTGCCCATGACCCGCGGCATTCTTGGGACCTGCTACGCCCGGCTGAACGAAGGCGTGGACCAGGCCCGAATCGACGAGATATACAGGGACTTCTACGCCGGCGAGCCGTTCGTGACCGTGGTGCCGGAATTGCCGTCGACCAAGCAGACGTGGGCCAGCAACCAATGCCTCGTCCATCCGGTCGTGAACAAACAGACCGGGCGTCTGATCGTTGTCACCGCCCTCGACAACCTTGTGAAGGGCGCGGCAGGCAGCGGCGTTCAAAACATGAACGTGATGCTGGGGATGGACGAAACCGCGGGCCTGGAGGCGCTGCCGATCTACCCCTGAGCGCGCCGGAACTTTTGGTCTGCCTAGGCCGTCGAATCGGTAATTCGGTAATCGATATACGGCGTTCAGACTAGTCTAGTCAGCATTGTGGCTCTTACGATTCGCAGGTTGGAAGGGTTCGGGCCGTTAGGAAGGGCCGACTTAGTCGTCCCTAACGGGACCTTATCTGTCGATCGTAGTTATCATGACTACCAATCCACACCCAGATGAAGTCATCGCCGTCTTCAACCGCTAAGGCTCTGTGTCCCGACCCAACTCGGGCCGACCACAATTGACCAGTCTTCTTGAAACGGAGTGAGGGGTGCCTCGGATTCGCCTTTAACAGTTCATAATTCCGTCGGGCAACCCTTTGGATCGGCTCCGGAAGCCGCGCAAGATGCCGCCGGAACCCAGGTGATGCCCGATGCACTAGAGTTCTCGAAGCAAACCGTTCTCCTTGGCTTCGACAGCTTCAGCGATCAGGAAATCTAACTTTCCATCACGTGAATCCGCTTCAATTTCCCGGTCCCAGTCTTCCCACTCCAATTCTTGGAGCCAACGCCTCAATTGTTGGTACTCAGACTTGGGAAGATCCAGAATGGCTTTTTGTAATTCAGCGAATGTTGTCATTATTCTTCCTCCCGCTGTTATCCAGCTCTTCGCACAGAAGCGGAGGTTGCTCGCTCAAGAGGCAACCGCGGGAATCACCGACAATCATTTTAATGGCCCAAACCCTTAGTAGTGGACTGCTGCGACGCGCCCACAAGAGACTTCGATGCATCTTGGGTCTGCGATGGCGCGTGCGGCGAACTTAACACGCACTGCCAAAAAGGGCGCGATAATGGCCGCACTTATTTTCTGGGAGGTCGGCATGGCAATCAGGGCATACCTGCTAATAGAGGCGCAGGCGGGCAAGGGCAACTCGATACTTAAAGAGTTACGCGGCCTGCGCGAGACGATTCAGGCCGACCGTGTCACTGGCCCGTACGACCTTATCTGCATCCTTGAGTCCGACGACCTCGACAAGCTGGGCGACACTGTCCGGGATACGGTGCACATGATCCCAGGGGTCACCCGCACAATGAGTTGCCTCCGCTTTACCAGCTAGAGACTTCCCATTTCGCCGCACACGTATTCGCGGCGCGACTCAGCGCAGGTTGTCCGAGAAAAACTTGAGCGTCCTCTCCCATGCCAGTTTCGACGCCGGCTCATCGTAGATCTCAGGCCGGTCGTCATTGAAGAAGGCGTGGTTCGTTCCCGGGTACACGTGGAACGCCGCTTTGACGCCGGCGGCTTCGAGACTGGCTTGCAGGTCGGGCAGCGCGTCGGTCGCGCCGTCGTGTTCGGCGTAGTGGCCCAGGATGGGACAGGCCGTCTGACCCCAATCATCGGGCGCGAATGACGGCACACCGTAGAACGGCACGGCGGCCTCGATCTGACCGGTCGAGGCCAGGTATAGCGTGAGCCCGCCGCCCATGCAGAACCCGACGCATCCGATCTTCGATGGGTCCACCGCTTCGTGATTCCGTAGAAACCCTACAGCGCCGGTCATGTCCCGCACCGCCTCGTCCATTCGCAGCTCCATCATGTACTTTTGCGCCTCATCCGGCTCAGTCGTAGATTGGCCGTGGTAAAGGTCGGGCGCCAGGGCTACGTACCCCTCGGCGGCGAAGCGGTCGGCCACGTCTTCGATGTGCGGTACGAGGCCCCACCACTCCTGTATGACGATGACGGCCGGGCCCGATCCCGTCTCGGGCAGCGAAAGGTAACCGGTTGCCGTGTTGCCATTGCTCGGATACTCGATGGACTGTCCAGCCATGATTCACCTCCATGGGAAATTCATTTACCACCGGACGTTAGCACCACTGGCCCGATCGCTCAACGGATGCGCCAAGACTCGCGACCGTAACTCTGGCGGCTGCTTCCGGAATGCGGCGGGGCGCGAACCGATTTACTCCGATGAGCGACCGACCAGGAACCGGTCCAAATGACCCTTCTATCCGGACAGGGGAAGTTTAGGATGAGCGTCATGGGCGGCGGACGATTCACACCGGCGGCGTCCAATACTTGGTTCACAGTAACGTCCTGGATCCCACGAGGCTCGCGAAGAATGGAAAAACTCCTGTGGGTGGTCCTGGCGGGCGGAGCCGGGACCGCTGCCCGCTACGGAATCGTTACCTTGTTTGGGCGATTCAACGCCGCAGACTCGTTCCCGTGGGCCATCTTCACCGCCAACATGGCCGGTTGTTATCTCTTCGGCATGGTGTGGCAGGCTGCCGAGGGCAAAACGCTGTTCAACGACCATGTGCGGTTGGTGATCCTGGTGGGCTTCATGGGCGCGTTCACAACGTTTTCGACATTTGCCTTCGACAACGCGCAATTGGTCAAGGCCGGCCGGTGGGGCGCGCTGGCGTTAAACCTCGCGCTGAACAACGGAGTCGGCCTCGCGATGGTCTTCGCCGGATTCCGCACGTCGCGCGCCCTTTGGCAGTAGGACAGATATCCGCATTGAAGATCACCGGGTTGTAGGGGCGTGTCTTGTGGGCGGCCGTTGGAGCGGGGCAAGGGAACCACGTTCTACGTCATATCCGCGCCGCAAGCACGCCACCCATCGGGCGACCACAAGGGACATCTGTTCCAACTAATTCACTTTTAGTGGGTTGGCGGTAGGTCTGTAACACTTGCGATTGGCGTATCGCGGTGTTCGAATGAGCGCCAGTCCGGGTGGCGCTGGCAGGATTGCCTCGACGGGTATGCCCGGGGCGCGGATGCGGATTCTGCGGGAGGGCCGGATGAAGCCCAGTCTACGCCCTCGCTCCACGAAGATTTTCACTGGGTCCCTGCCCTCATAGGCATACTGGGGCGCATACTGCACCAGCAGACCAATGGACACCTCGAACGGGTCAACGCCTGCCTTGTGGGCTATCTCAAGCCTCATCGACTGGAGGACCTGCGAGATTATCAACGTCGCCCATATCTGTTGCAGAATCACCACCCTCTTGGCAGACCACAGAAGACGCAGCTTGAGGTGCTGCTTGACCAGCGCCAGCGCCATCTCAATGTCCCACCTGCGAGCGTAGACTTCGGCCATGGATGCGATCGGGAATGTACGGGGCTCCAGAACGTTGGTGATGTAACGCCGCAGGGTTTTGCCCTGTCTGAAGGTCACCAGCCGGACGGCGTGTTTGGCCTGGTCAGCACGGTGCGCTCCCAGCCACACGATGCCATCGAAGACATCGCCCCGCTTGTAGAAGACATGTATGACCTTGTAGCTGGTCTTTGCTCTCAGCCTGCTCAGCCAGTGGCAACCCCTGTCCGTGAGCCAGTCAAACCAGGCGAAGCCGAAGTATCCCAGGTCTGCCACCACCAGTGTTCCGGCCGGCAACTCTGCCACCAAATCTCGCGCTAACACCTTTTCGTTCTGGCGTGGGTTCGGCTGAAACCTGACGGTCCTCCACTGCTGGCGTCTCACATCAAACGCGCCGGCCAGCTTGCCGGGGAGCAGACGGCTGTCGCCTTCAGGGATCTTTCTCAGAGTGGGCAGGGTTCTCGACACGGCGTCCAGTGTGCTCTCGTCTATGCACACAACGTCCCCGGCGAAGGGCGCCAGCTTCTCCGGGACCACACCCTGCAATCGTTCTGCCAACACACTGCTGATCTGCTCAAAGAGCCTCTCCAGCGGCTTGGTTCCCGCGGTATGGAGCCGCTTGTAAACCGCCTGATCCGTAACCTCAAAGCGGGGGAAGAACCACAGCTGGCGTTCCGAGATAAGACGCCACACCGCCAGTTGGCTGCCAAAGCCTCTCAGGACGCAGACCAGCAGTCCCGCCCACAGAGCCATTGCGGGCAGAATGCGCGGCCTGCCGACGCCTTTGACTGTGGGATCTGGCTCCATCCCTTCCAGACACTGCTGAAGGAACTTCTCCATGTTCCCTACCGTGTCTGCATCGTCACCGGTTGCAATGGACATCTCTCGCTTTTCCTCCTCTGAATAGTCATGTCCTTCTACTACCCGGAGGAGTCCTGCCCAAAGGGAAGAACGGTTCTGATATCAATTAGTTGGAACAGATGCCACAAGGGATCGCCCCTACAGTCACTCGCCTGGACACGACACTGGGGCGAATGTCACCCCTAATGGGGAGTTAGGGTCATGATCTGCAGGTTGCAACGGCTTGGCGCAAGTGCGATGTTAGGTTCATGACTTCGGAGTTAGAGCAGCCCGGCCATGCGGAACGGGTGCGGGACCAGTTCAGTCGACAGGCCGGCGAGTATGCGGTTAGCGTCCCGCATTCGTCCGGAGAAAGCCTGGACATCCTGCAACGGCTCGCAGCGGAAACCAGGCACCGCTGGGCCGTCGACGTAGCCACCGGCGCCGGTTTTACAGCCTTCGCCGTCGCGCCCTACGCCGATCGAGTGCTGGCCACCGACATAGCGCCGGGGATGATCCGCGTCACCCGCGACGCGGCTGCCGAAAGAGGACTGGGCAACGTGTCGGCCGTCTTATGTGCGGCCGAGAACCTGCCGTTCCGCAGCGGCGCGATCGACCTCGTCACCTGTCGTACGGCGCCCCACCACTTCCACCGGCTCGACGATGCGATACACGAAATCGCACGGGTGATCAGGCCGGGCGGCGCGTTTCTGCTGGTGGACACCTGCACTTCCGAAGACCCGGAGGTGGCGGCGTGGCAGCAGGTCATGGAGATCCGACGCGACCCGACCCACGTGCGCAATTTGCCGCCGTCCGAGTGGCGGTCGCTGATTGAAAGCGCCGGGTTGACAGTCGATTTCGAGACACTCGCCCGCGTCGAGATGACTTTCGACGGTTGGACACAGCGGTCGGGTACTCCGGCCGAGGTGCGCGAGGAGTTGCGTATCGAGTGGCGGACCGCGCCTCCCGCAGTGGTCAGCGCGTTTCGCATCACACCAATCGACGGCGAAGACTTCCACTTTTCGTGGCCCGTGTACGTGTGCCGGGCCATGAAGTCCACCCAACCGGGCCCCGACTCGGCGTAGATCGCCGACAACGGGTTATAGTTCTGCCACCATGGCGTCCACCGGAGCCGCGGCCCCCGCCCGGCTCAATTCCCTCATCGAGGTCCCCTACCGGACCAAGTTACTGATCGTCGGAACCCTGACGGCGTCCATGACGGTCGTCACGATGAACATGACGGTCATGGCGACGTCGGCGCAGAGCATCGTGGCCGATATCGGGGGCTTCGAACTTTTCATCTGGCTGTTCGCCGCGTTCTCACTCACCTCCTCAGTCGCCGTCCCCATAGTCGGCAAGCTGACCGACATCTACGGTGGCAAGCGCGTCATCATCACGTCGCTGGCCCTGTTCGTGGTGTCGTCGGCGGTGGCAGGTGGTATGCAGTCGATGCCTCAACTGATAGCGGCGCGGGCTGTACAAGGTATTGGTTCCGCCGGAGTGATGGGGAGCATCTGGATCATAATGGCCGGGCTCTGGCCGCGGAGTGAACGGGCAAAATGGCTTGGCGCAATCACGGCCGGATTCACACTGTCCGGTGTGCTAGGCCCCATCGTCGGCGGCCTGATCGCGGACAACGCGTCGTGGCGGTGGGTGTTCTGGATCAACGTGCCGGCCGGCGGCGGCGCGTTGGCGCTGTTGTGGTATTGGTACCCGAACGTTCTAATCAAGTGGAGAGAGGCGAAGTTCGACTTCGCCGGCGCGTTGATGCTTTGCGTCGCCGCGTCGGCCTTGCTTTACGCCGTCACGGTCGGCGGAAAGAACTACTCCTGGGCGTCGCCACAGATCGCCGCCTTGTTTGCAGTATCCGCGGTGGCGACGGTGTCGTTCATCGCCATCGAACGGCGTGCAGCCGATCCGGTGCTCCCGCTGCATATGTTCAGGGAGCGCATATTCGCTGGCGGCATTACCGCGTCGCTGTCGGTGACGACTACCTTTTCCGTGGTAGTGGTGTTCGTGCCGTTGCTGGTCCAGGGCGTGAGGGGCGGCTCGGCGACGGACGCCTCGTTCCCGCTTATGTCGATGGCTGCGGGAGTGGCGATAGGGGCGAATCTGGCGGGGCAAATACTGTCGCGGTACGGTTACGCGAGGGAGATGGCCGTGGGCGGCCTATTGATCGCCGCGGCTGGGCTGGCGTGGCTCGCCAACATGCCTATAGACACGCCGGCAGGCCTGATTTTCTTGGTGACCTTGATCATGGGAACAGGCATGTCCTTTGCGTTCACCACGCTCCACATACCGGTGCAGAACGCTATGCCGGATGATCTGTTGGGGGTAGTCACGTCGGCGCTCCAATTTTTCAGGACCTTCGGAATGGTGATCGGAGCGGTCGGTCTCGGAGCGCTCCTGCTCGCCCAGTTAGGGACTTTCGAGGCCGAAGGGCCCGCTTCGAAATTTGCCGATCCGGAGGTGCTGGTATCTGTCGACAGGCTGGAGGGGATTGAGCAGGAGTTCCTCGACGACCCCAACCTGGGAGCGGCGGCGTTCGAGACGGAACTCGCAGCGGCGCGGGGCCGCATGGCCGCTCCGCTGGGTAACGTTTTCTGGGTCGCAGCGGGGATATGTGTATTCGGCGCCGGGGTCGCCGCGTTTGCGTTCAGCGGCAGAAAACGGGAGGACGAATAACGCTTCCGACGTGAAAACTCCCCGCTATAACCAGTCGCTCGCCCCGTCGCCTCGAGGCTCTCAACGTAACCCTGAGCGAAGTCGAAGGGTCTTGGGTGGCGGGGCCGTAAGACTCGCGTAGATTCTTCGGCTGCGCTCAGAGAATGACAGGTGAGCGGGCTCAGGATGTCAGACTTTAAGCCCGGTGTGACGCGTTCTGCCACCTGTGCCGGATGTTCACCCTGGACTCCCGCGACGCCTTTCCTAAAACTCCCTTAGTCCACCTCGACTCGGGGCGGCGGGTTTAGCACCGGATGGAGGGCTAGTAGGCTGCCTCCGCCGGTGCCGGGCTTGCTGATCACACCGTGCCTCACTCCCGTCTCACACAAGAAATTATCGCCTGCGCTGATCGGGATGTCGTTTTCCTCGCCGTAGACGGCCGTAAGTCCGCCGCTTAGGCAAAACATCGACTCCTCGTGAGCCGGGTGGAAGTGATTGGGCGCCGATGCGCCCGACTCGAATATCAGTTCCGACATGTATGTCGATGCCGCACCGGCGAAGTCGCCGACCATGTCGTAGCGCGCAATGCCGGGGGAGAACTCATAGGGCTCTGCCTCGCTCCGGAACATGACGCCGCTTTCCGGCCGGCCGTCCACGATACCCGAGTCGTCGATCGGCGTCATTTCAGGCGCTATGGACGGGTACATGGTGATCATGCGCGCCGGACTGTCGGACTCATTCATGAACCCGTGGCCTCTACCCTGAGTCGCTATCATGCAGTCGCCCTGGACGAACCGGAATCGCTTGCCGTCGAGCATCGCCACGAGTTCCCCTTCGACCAGGTACATCGACTCCTCGGTGTTGGGGTGCACGTGGTACGGGATGGTCGATCCGGGGTCCATTGTCAGGTCGCTGACGGAAATCATCGTCGCTCCGGTTGTCGGCCCCGTCATGACCAGCCGGTTGACGCCCGGCCTTCTGGCTTCGAGTATTTGGTCCGCTCTTCTGATTATCGTCATTCCAGGGTCCTCAAAAATCCGATCCGGCCGCGCCAATCGTCGCAAGCACGGGCCATTATGCCACTCATCCGGCGCGAGGGCGGCATTGCATTCGTCTGTTCGCGCCGCGACTCCGGCCAGGCCTTGGTGTGGCGAGGCCGAAGGCGATCATGCCATCAACGCATAATGACGGCGGTGTCGGAAATCAAGTCGTGGAGTCCAAGTCTGTCTCTTCTGAAAACGATCATGAAAGCGCTTATGACCAACAGGGGTGGGAACTTGGCCAACTCTCTTAGCAGGGCGCGTCTGTACCCGACCCGCGAGCCATCGTATACGAGCACATAAGTGCCCATTGCACGTTTCCCGGGCGTCGCTCCACCAAAGGTTCCTACTAAAAGCATCGCGGAGAGGGTGATGAAGATAAGTGGGAGCGCGTAGAAGACGAGGGAGGAGTTGAAAATCAGGCTGAGGGCGTAGTCGAAGGGGGTAGGGGAGGTAAAGTTCGAACTTTTTGTGATCGTCAACATGCCAACGACCATGCCCACATACAACAGCGTCAACAACAGATAATCGATAATGCTCCCACCCAGACGCGCCCACACGCCCGCAGGACGCTGTTGTTGGAACGGGGGAATATCGGGGCGGGCGTGGTGGCTCACTGTGCCTCGGTATTCTGGCTGAGGGGCGACCCGCAGTTGTGGCAGTCTTTTGCCAAGAGACTGTTTGACTGTCGGCAGTTTGGGCAGAGGAATCCAATCCTGGCCGCCTTTCGCCGCACGTAGCCCACCAATACGTAGGCCGTTAGCCCGGTCAGGACAACGGCTGACGTCTTGGCCAGTGCCAGTGAGACGCCCAGATGTAGCCACAACATGAACGACAAAACAACAAGGACCAACATACCGGCGAAGGATGCAATCACCTCCCGCCAATGCCGCAGCTGTCGCCAGGAGGCTGTCAATGCTGCGATACCCAACATGAACGCCGGTACGCTTAATGCCCCAAAAAACAGCCCATAGAAGGAGCTGTCATCGGCGGAGCCGCCGAACACGAGAAGGAGAGCTCCAGAGGCTACCAAGGACAGGACGCCCATAAGAAACAACAGGATCTTTCGTAACTCACTTTGCCTCGGCATAGCGTCAACGGCTATTCCCGCCAAGATCGGACCAGGAATAATGAGCAGTACCCAAAACCCCGCTAATCCAATGAATCCGGGACCCAAAAGATACCCTGACAACACGATCGCCGGCGCAACGGCGAACAAGGCCAAAATGCTTATTGGCAAAATCCTCCTAAACTTGCTTTGTCTCGGCAAGATTCCAAGGGCGACCCCTACCAAAATCGGAGCAAGGAATAACAATAGTGCCCACAACCCCGTGACGCCGATGAGATTGGGGATGAAATAAAAACCCGCCAACAGAGCCGCCGTCACGACGAAAAGCAATCCCAATACGGTTTGCCGGGTGAAGGCAAGCGGCCTTGGGTCCCCCGCATCACGTTGCAGATAGGTCAGCGCGGCACTCATCACCGCTAGTGAAAGCGCTACTGCCAATGCCCAAAAATCGAGCCTCGACAGCAGGAGACGCGTTTTCGCTGTAAATGAAAAGTCCGTCGGCGCGTACCGCTCGACTGCGATTCGCTCCCACCTCCCATCAGGCGTTCCCACAACGACGCCTTGGCGGCCCATGGCAACGATCAGGTTGCCACTGCGGGCATCGTAGATAATGCCCAGGGGTCGGGTCGCGACCTCGCTGGCGTGATCCAGGTTCGACTCGTGCTTCTGTATCCAAACGTTGCCCGGTTTCAGTAGATACTCCGTCGAGTAAACGCGTTCCGACAGATGGCCTATCCGGAACAGCGAGATGTACGGTCCCATTACTGCGTATCGGCCCCGCGGCGTTTCCGCTCTGTCACCACCCCATTCGATCCCTTCAGGGTCAGTCGCCGCCTCGGACCAGTCATAGCCACCATCACGGCTCTGGTATAGACCGCCATAGCCACCGTCAGCATGCACGGTCCCGTCCGCTGAGACACCCACTTTCGTGATGCCATAGTCCGGTTCCGGTGGGAGGCTCGCCACGCTGGCGAGGGCTGCGACTCCGGCCACCAAAAGACCCCACCGTAGGCGTTGGGCCGCAGGGCCGGCGACCCGCTGTCGCCATACCCAGACCGCGATGCCTATTCCGAAGGGGATGACCAGCGAATCGGTGACGTCCAGAGGGGACCCCGCGCTCCCGCCCGACGTGATTGAAAGGCCCCGCAGGATCCAGTAGTGCACAGGCTCGAACGTGTTGAAGGCCGCATACAGCAGCGGCAACCCTACGTATGCGGCGAGCCACGACGCCCGCTCAACACGCGGGATCCTACGGGTGAGAAACGACAGCAGGAACGCCAAGAGCGGCGGAGCGAACACCATCCACGCCAGATCGCTGAGCTTGCCGGTCACCCACGACTCCGGCCACAGCGACTTGAACAGCACGTCGTTCAGCAGCAGCACGGCCAGCGCAACGACGGTCACCGGGTGCGTCAGGGCCGACGCGCACCGCTGGCGGAAGCCGGTGTTCGGGTCCAGCAGAGCCCGCCATCGGACCCGGGTCTCAAGCCAACCGCTCATGCCCGTACTCCGGCGAGTCCGGCCTGATTAGGTCTGGTGCTTAGACCGGGTTTTTTCATTTCTGGCGCTCTCTGGCTTCGGAACAGCGCAAAGGAGACCGCTACATGATAGACCGGCGTTCGACACCAATTAGGGTTGTAGTCGCGGGTTTCAATCCGGCTGGTGATTCCGGTAAGTCCGCGTGCCGGGTTTAACCTCAGCCGGCCTGGTCAGGCCAAGCCTGGAGGCGCCATGCGGCTTCCCAGAACAGGTACTCGTATCGGGTACTGGCGCGGAACACGGTCTTCATGCGCTCCCGTTCGGCCTCGCTTGCCTCGCCGCCCAACCGGTCGACGAATTCCCGCAGCCAGGCGGTTAACTCCCTGTACTCGGGGGCGTTGTAACCGGCGATCCACCGGGCGTGAAACGATTCTGCCGGGGCGGTGATCAATGCGCCCAGTTGCTGGCCGATCTCGTCGTAACCCCACTGGCACGGGAGCAGCGCGGTGGCGATCAGCCCGATAGTGTCCTCATAGGCCGTTCGCAGCAGGTGGGTCGTGTAGGCCACGGTAGCGGGGCCCGGTTCGGTGGCCTCGAGGTCTGCCTCGGTTATGCCAAAGTCGGCGCAGAAGCTCCGGTGCAGGTCCATCTCGGAGTTGAGCGTCTCGTCGAGGAGCTTCGCCCACCAGCCCATCGATTCGAGGTCGGGGCACTTGGCGCAGGCCAGGGAGACCACCCGGCAGTAGTCGATCAGGAACAGGTAGTCCTGCCGCATGAAGTAGCTAAAACGGTCCAGCGATAGCGAACCGTCGCCCATGGCGATCACGAATGGATGGGTCTCGTGGGCCTTTCGCCAGTCGTTGGCGCAAGACTGTCTAAGGTGCTCGCTAAATCGTTGTTTCATCGCGGCGACGAGGATTCCTGGCGGAGGCGTATCGGCGGTGGCTCAATGGCGCAGTCACGATCGCGTGACGCTGATCTCCGCGCCCGACGGGACCGACTTGAGGACCTTCGGATCCCCGTTGATCATTCCGAGCACGTTGACTGGGCTTGCCGGCCTGATCTCGTCCCCCCGGCTCATCGGCGTCGGCCCGAAAAACAGGCAGAGCGCATTTCCGGGTGGCCAGTAGCCGACTGCGCCCATCTCCACGGTTGCCTGCGCGTCGTCCTCGTCCGCGGAGACGGGGATTCCAAAGTAGATTTCGTCTCCCCAGGTCTGCGCGCGTGCGTTCAGCGGCAACGCCTCCCAAAGGGCGCCGGCCGTCGACGAGCCGTTCAGTTCGGCCAACACCGTCACTCCGGACGACTTGATCCGTATTTGCCGCAATGTCATACCCTTCCGTCGGCCGCAATCGCGGGAGCGCTTAATCGATCAACCTTCGCGCCGCGACTTCCATTCCTCGTGAAGCCGTTTCGTATCCTCGTTGAAAGGGTAGTAGTCCCTTGGCGACACGCCCTTTTCCATGACGTGATCCAGTAACGCCCGTTCGATTTCTTCGTGCTCGAGGGCTTCGTCCGCGATCTCGTCTGCGAATTGCGACGGTAGCACCACCACGCCCTCGTCATCCCCGATCAATACGTCCCCGGGCCACACCAGCA
Source organism: Dehalococcoidia bacterium (assembly GCA_965219065.1). Taxonomy (GTDB): domain Bacteria; phylum Chloroflexota; class Dehalococcoidia; order Lucifugimonadales; family Lucifugimonadaceae. The sequence goes on along the minus strand of OZ244715.1, from coordinate 2,819,139 downwards.
CACCGCCGCACTGTACCGGCTCATTGACGCTGTAAGGCAGGATGAAAGGCTCACCTATCGTAGGTGTGGAACCCCCTGCGAACACTGGGAACCCATAGGCCGCCACCTTGTGGCCGTCGCGAATGCCTCCGTCGGTCACGATACCGGCAGCCCCCTTGGTCAGAACACGGGAATAGACGACATCCCCTCCTGTGGAGGTATGAGACCGGCCCATAGCGTCGGCAACCAAAACGTCGCCGGGGCCGAGTTTCTCAAGGGCATCCCATCGCGGCGTGTCGTTGAACTCGCGGCCGCTTCCCCCGCGGGCAATGCGCTCCTGCAGATCGGGGCGCGTCGGCAGGAAACGCAGCGTCACCGCCCGTCCGGCTAGGTGCGTCCCCGGTGTAAGTGGCTGCACGCCCTCCATCCACGTATTGACATACCCGCGTCTTGCCAGACAGCCAAGAACCGTGGCGCTGGATACGTTGTCGAGCTTTTTGAGAGTCGCGTGGGATACGCGCGTAATTGGTTCGATCATCGATGTGCCGGGTCCTGAACGCCCTGGGCGCTTCTTAGCCGTGGGCCGGAATTCAATCGATGGGAGTATATCAACGCGCGGTTCTCCGAACCGTGGACGTTGCGCCACGCGGCCCGGCGCGCGTCGGCAAGGCCGGCATTAAACGTGGCCGATGTCCCCCGTGAAGTCGCTGTGCCCTCTGGTAACATTCCAGCCGCTCCCTCGCCACCGCCATGAGATCGGGGGCGGCCTTAACACCACTCCCGGACCGGAGCGTTACTTGCAGGGCAATCAAAGCGAAAATCGTGCACGGCTCAGTTGGGTCTACCGCGTCGATCCGCGAATACGCGCAGCGGCGATCTTTGGCGCCATAGTTACAATCGCCGTCGTCATCGCCAGGATCGACGGCGAACTCGCCGGTCCCGAACTCCTGCTCGCTGCATATGCGGGGATGTTCGTGGTCTATATCCTGTTCCGATTCGGCTACTTCGCCGAGCGGGTCCTACTAAGGATGCATGGAAGCCCCGAATTCACTGTCGAGAAGTTGCGCTCGACTCAGGGCGGAAGACGATTTAACCCGACGGAACCCGAGTCATTCATCTCTGCGGCCGAGGCAGACGAAGAGCTGCGCGGCGAGGACCGGGTCGTAGGCATAGAGGTGAACGGCGACGCCGTGGCGCTGCCGATGTCTGCCATGGCGCTCAGGGAAGTGATCAACCTGGAGATTGGCGGAGAGCGCGTTTCCGTTTCATGGTGGGCGATCTCGTACGCCGCCCGCGCATTCGGCCGGCGGCTCCCTTCCGGTCAGATGGTGACCTTCGAACCTATCCCCAAGACTGTGTTCAACTCGACCGTGTTCAGCGACGAGTCACCGGACGGGAGATGGGTGCAGTTCGTAGGTCAAGCCATCGCTGGAGAAAATACCGGCCACACACTTAAGCAGCTACCGGTCATCGCGACTAACTGGAGCGCCTGGTCGTCTGCATACCCCGACACGGAGGTGCTTTCGACGAACGGTACGCCGGAGTGGGACATATTCGAGCGGTACTACTTCAACGACCGGCCAGGTCTGCACCGGCAGTCGACCAAGGACCGCCGCCTGCCGGACAAGGAGATCGTGATGGGCGTCGTCGGAAGGGACACCACAAAGGCGTACCCGTACCGGTCGCTCATCGAAGAGCCTCTGATTCACGAAGAGATCGACCGTGAGCCGATACTGGTGCTGCTCGAACGAATCAGCGCAACCGCCGCCGTTTTCAGCCGCATAGTTGAGGGGCGCGTCCTCACGTTCGATGCTGAGTCCGAAAACCCGCGCAGGCCTGAACTAATAGAGTCGGCGGATATTGTCCCCGAACCAGCCACGGATTATGTCGGCGACGAAGACGATAAACCGGATGATGACGACGAGCAGTCGCCGGCGGAGGAAGATTCCGACGGACCCGAGATCAACTATGAGCCACTGATGCTGCGGGACCGCGAGACGGGGAGCGTTTGGCGCGCCCTGACCGGATACTGCGTCGAGGGTGAGTTAAAGGGACAAAGGATGCGGATGATCGACGGGCAGACAGGCTTTTGGTTCGTATGGTCCCGCTTTTATCCGAATACGGAACTACTGCCGCTGCCGGACCAGACCGGGCCCTGACCGCCCCACCCGTGATTCCCTGATCGGGGTCGGGGATGACGGGTGAGTGAGGCGTCCCAACCCAGCTACACGTCTTTCTGACTAAGTAATATCATTCTGAGCGCAGCGAAGAATCTCCCGCGTGTCACACTGCGACGCGCCTCCCCCCTCTGACCCAGACCCTTCGACTTCGCTCAGAGCCTGTGAATAAATCCCACGGAGACATCTAATTGAGACCGTTACCAAACTTGATTTGAGACTGAAAACCGCAGGCTTCGCAATAAACTCACAGGCTCTCAGGGTGACATGGGGGCGCTCGGGGTGACACGAAGGGTCCCCGACCGGGGCCGGGGATGACGGAGGGTGTGGGTTCCCGATCGGGGTCGGGGAAGACGAAAGATGGCCGGGGATGCCAGCCGACCGACGAACATCGACTGGCAGGCTATTCGTATCGCAGGGCTTCGGCTGGGTAGATTCGCGACGCCTGGATGGCCGGTACGAGGGTCGTAACCATCGAAAATATCCATGCCACGGCCACGATGATGGCGACCGTTAGCCACGGCACGGAGAAGCTGATTCCCTCGAACTCCTGGTTTATGTCGTTCAGCAGGTTCCAAGAGACCGCCGAACCGAGCGCCAGGCCGAGCCCGATGCCCAACAGGGCGATCAGTGAAGACTCGACAAGGAAACTCGTCCGAATCATCGACGCCCTGAATCCTATTGCTCGCAACATGCCGATTGCCTGCCTGCGCTCCGCCACTGCCCGGAACGACACGACGCCAAGGGACGCCACTCCGACGAGCAGGCCAAGACCCATGTAGCCCTGGAACAGCTGGTTGAAGGCCTTATTGGCGCTGAGTTCCTGGTTGATCCTGTCTATCGTCAACGTTGCGTCGAAGTTGTTGCCGAGGAACTCAGTCTCCAGCGCCGACGAGACAACGTCTGGATCAGCCCCAGGCGACAACCGGAACCTATAAGTAGTTAGCGGTATGTCCCTCGTCGCAAGTTCGTCCAGCATTTCCACGCTGCCGATTAGCTGGGACCCGTCAAAGCCGAGCGGGTCGGCAATGCCGATTACAGTCTTTTTGATCGGATTGCTCGCGCCCAGGGGAGGCCGGATCTCTACCCTAAACGCCTCTATGGTTTCGGCATCGGCCGGCTCGATGCCCTCCACTTTGAATTGTGAGCCGAACTGCCCGCCAAAGCCGCCGTCAGTCGGCAGCACGCCGGCGCCTGCGATCACGAGGTCAGGATTGGCAGCGACCGCCGCCCATATCTCCTGTTCGGTTGCGCCGTACTCAGGGTCGAAGTGAGTCAGTTCCCACCTGGTCGTAGCGAAAATCGACTCCTCGAATCCTGCAACGCCTAGCTGCTGGAACCTGCGCTCTTCTATCTCCTCGCCGAGGTAGGGACCGATTTGTCGCGCCTCTGCGGACAGGCCGGTGGAACCGCCGACTACTTCGAAGTCGCTCGAGTTCAGGTCCTTTGCAGACTCGATGGCGGCGTTTATATCGTCAATAGGCAGTTCCCTGCTGACGGTAGCCTCGATGTCGTATCCGCCGTTGATTCGATCCACGTTGCTGACGATCGTGTTGCTGAACGCCTCGTTAATTACGGCGAACACCATCAGGGTGAACACGATCAATGCGAACATCGCCACGGTCAGCCCTGTACGGAACTTGGCCTCCATCGGGTAGGCCAGCGCCGCTTTCAGCACCGGGCGCAGACCTCCGATGGAGCCAAGAAAGCGGTTGACAGGCCAGAAGATGATCTCCGAGTTGTACATCACGACCCAAACGGCCGCCGCGGTGACGAACACCCCAGAAAGGATGAACATTTCGATGTTGCCTTCCAGTTCACCCGTCAACCAGTTGAGGGCATCGAACGGCAACAGCCAGAACGTCAGTAGCAGCGCGCCAATGAGCGAATACGAAATCCTGGAGACCACCTCGTCCCTAAGGGATGTTCTGCCCAGGAAGCTCCGCAGCGCCATTCCCGCCCCTACTATGGCTAGCGACGCTCCTATCGAGAAGTAGGCTGCCGAAGAGGTGTTTACCCCCACGACCGCCAGGATGACCCCGAGTATCGCCGACTCCCACCCAATGCGAATGTAGGGCGATACCAGCCTGAACACTGCGGCAACGATGAGGACCAGCCAAACGGGTGGGATCAAAGCGACCAAGGCCCAGAGAAATCTTATGCGCCTGCCTCGAATCCCAAGATATAGCTGATAAAACGGCGCGATGAGCGCTTGGCCCAGGTTTCGCAGTTGGCGTTTAAGATCCGGCTTTGCTTTCGGAACGAACTCCTCGGGAAGGCCTCGGATCGCCACCGCGATATTCAATTTGCTCACGCGGTATGCGGACACCGTAACCGTGATGAGTGTAATCACCATTCCGGCCGCAAATGCAAGCAACACCGAACGGGGCTGAAGGCCGTATCGAATGGTGAAATCGACGTCTTCGGGGAGGATCTGGGACAGTATCTGCACCAGCCCCAGACTGGCCAGAATGCCCAACACTACGCCCGCGATGGACGCCAAGAACGCATAGGCCGCTCCTTCGAATACGAACGACTGCACGAGTTGGCGCCGCTTCGTTCCGATGGCACGTGCAATCCCCATCTCGGTCATGCGGGACGCCGCCAGCATGACGAAAACGAGGAATATCAGCAAAAGCCCCACCATGATCGAAAACGAGCCGAATATCCCGAATATCGTTGTGAAGAAACTGCCCACAATGTCGGCGATTTCGAGAAGGCTGACCTTCACTTCGCTGATGCGCAATATCTCGAGCTCGGCCAGCATGAACGTCGTGGCCAGCGCCAGTTCGGAACGGCCTGCCTCCTCGAGCGCAAGGATGACCGTTCCGGCGACGAACGGATCGGTCATGGAGGAACGAAATTCCCTGCTAACCGAGGTCCCCGATTCCAGTTCGGTTATGAGTTCCGTCAGGTCCTCTTTGACGGATTCTCGAATGTCCTCGTCGTTGGCAGCGATGTAGTCGTTTACAAGGGCGACTACGGCGGGGTCGCTCAAAGTTGCAAATAACTCGTCAGCGACCTCGTCGTCGGTAAATTCCAGTTGCAGGTCCGTGGCCACTTCGTCCGACAGATCGGCGCTCGGGCGCGCTCCGCCAGCGAGCGACACCTCAATACGGTTGACCAGTCCCTGGCGGTCCAGCAATTCCTGCATCGTTTCGAGCCGCACAAGACCCACGGCAGAATTCGTGCCATCCCCACGCGTGCCCGCCAATCCGGCGCCCATGACGACCGCGGCGACTGTGAACCGGTGCTCGCCGGTCGGAGCAATGACCGTCAGTTCATCGCCTGCCGATGCATCCAGGTCGTCCGCCATGCCCTCATTCAGCAGGATGTCGCGTGCGCCCAGCGACTCAACGTCGAACGACTTGCCGCCGGTCGTCCTGATCGCGTCGAAACCGCGCATTCGCGCCGTATCCAGCCCCAGCAGGGGCGCGCCGACCGAGGTCAATTTGTTGCCGGAGTTGAGAATGGGCAAATCGGTTCGTATCTGCGGCATCGCCCCATCCACCCGGGTGTCGCCGTCAACCGACGCAAGCACGACGCCAGCCTGTTCGGCGGTCAGGAATTCATCGCCGAACCCGGCAAAAGTCGGTGATTCAACAACGATGTCGGTGGCGCCCAACGCATCCAGGGCGCCGTTGCGAATCAGGGAGCTGACGGTATCGCCCAGCGCGAGCGCCGACGTGATGATGGCCGTGCTCAGCATCAAGCCGATGATGATCAACACGGTCTGTGCCCGGCGTCGAGGGATATTGCGCAGGCCCAGCTTGAATAAAACGGGGTTGCGGCGCGCAAAAAACGCCAAAACCAGCAAAAAGACCAGAAGGGCGGCGACTACACCGACGGTCAGGCCGCCCATCGGCACTCCGAACAGGTTCTCCATAGAGCGCTAGCCGGCCCCGTTCGTGCCGTCGTGTTCGATCCGGCCGTCCCGCATGCGTACTATGCGGCCAGCCATGTCACCCACCTCTTGCGTGTGGGTAACGATCACGAAGGTCTGCTGATTTTCTTCGTTGAGACGACAAAGCAGGGCCATGACATCGTTGGCGTTTTCGCTGTCCAGGTTGCCGGTCGGCTCGTCGGCCCACACTATTGAGGGTTCGTTCACGAGCGCGCGGGCGATGGTCACTCTCTGTTGTTGCCCGCCGGAGAGTTCGCTCGGCTTGTGGTCCGCCCAGTTCGCCATACCAACCTGGTCGAGCCGGTGCCGGGCAATGTCCCGTGCCTGCCCCGGCTTCTGTCCCGAGATAAGAAGGGGCATCTCGACGTTTTCGAGGGCGCTGAGCACCGGCAGAAGATTGTAGAGCTGGAAAATGAACCCCATCGATCGCGCCCGGTATTCACTCAAGGCGTCATCGGGCAGTTCGGCGAGGAACTGGCCGCTTATGGACACGCGTCCGGAGTCGAGGACGTCGAGGCCCGACATGCAGTTGAGGAGCGTCGTTTTTCCGGAGCCTGACGGACCCATCACCGCAACCATCTCGCCTCGCATTACCTTGAGGTCCACCCCCTGCAATGCGTTCACGGAGAGGGTGCGTGACTTATACGTCTTGACCAACTTCTCGGCGACGATGATCGGTTCCTGATCCAAACGTTTCGCTCCAACTTTCACTTACTGCTTCTGCGCTACGGCCTCTTGCCGACTGGGCATCCCGTCGATTTTAACCCCGGACGGCTGGAAATTCGCCTCGAATGTCATTTCCTGCCCGTCCGCTCCCGTTGTTTAGGCCATCACGAGGCCTCACCCATCGGCGGGCTCCGCCGGGTCCCCATCGAGCGTGCGGCCTTTGACCACTTCCGCTCCTGACCGGCGGGTATCGGCCAGTCGCCAGGTTCTGGCAGGAAAGTCTCAGATATCCTATGTTCCGCCCAAACTGACAAGACATTGTCGAGACGCCGTGATCGACTGACTCGCGGCCACTAAAACAACGCCGGGAACAGCAGATGCAACGGGAATTCGAGACGAAGCAGATCGAAGCGCAACACATTGTGGGTATCCGCACTACGGCCACGATGGACAAGATCGGGGAGGTCATGGGGCCCATGTTCGGGGAGGTGTACGGGCACATCCAACAGAGTGGACAGCAGCCTGCCGGCATGCCGTTCGCGATCTATCACTCGATGGACGGCAATACCATCGACCTCGAATGCGGAATGCCAGTGGCCTCGCCGATCCCCGGAACGGAACGCATCCGGGCAGGCGAGCTTCCCGCAGGAACCGTGGCGACGGTCACCCACATTGGACCGTACGATGCCCTCCCGCAATCATGGTCCGCGCTATCGGAGTGGATGGGGTCGCAGGGCCTCCAGCCCGCAGGCGCGCCGTGGGAGGTCTACGTAACCGACCCCGGCAAGGTGACCGACCAGTCCAAATGGCGCACCGACATCTACTTTCCCGTGCGGTGAGCGGGGGGTGGTGTGACCACGCGACCCGGGCATCATCGGTCATCCAAGAAGAGACGGGCAGTCCGATTAACCCGCTAAACCTTCGTCTAAAATCCTTAGGGGAAGATCACCATCTCCAGCTTTTGCGACGTGGACAAGACCAGTGATTCAGCCTGAAGCAAGGGGCCAACCAGCCCAAATTCCTGAGACCGAAGGGGCCACCGAGGAAAACCAGAGGCGTACTGGCGATTCAGACGTAGAGAACAGTCCATGAACCGCGGAATAAGGGTCTACTAAAACATGCTGGCACACAAGTGGCAGCCTCTTGAAGGGCTTGATCTCCAATCTTCCAATGTGGACTTCCAGGAGATCGACTCGCTCCACCAGCAGTGGGTGCGTTTTCGGCGACAACGTGAGGAGTCCAATCCCGACGCTTACAGATCGTTCTTGCAGCGAGTGCACCGTAGTTGGGCGATTGAAACGGGGATAATCGAAGGCCTGTACAACATCGACAAAGGCACGACGCAAACGCTGATCGAGAATGGTTTCCTTGCCGATCTAATTGACCGTACTGCGACGAACCGCGATCCCCATGATCTGGTCAAGGTGTTGAGAGACCACCAGGAAACGGCAGAATTCGTTACCGAGTCTATTAGGCAGAATACATCGCTTTCCAGGCACTACATTAGAGAACTACATCAACTATTAACTCGGAATCAACTCACGTTTACCGCAATTGACCAGTTCGGAAATCGCTTCGAAACTGAACTAGACCACGGTAGCTTTAAGAAACAATCCAACAATCCAACCAGACTCGATGGGAGTATTCACGAGTACTGCCCTCCACTTCAGGTAGAAAGCGAAATTGACAATTTCGTCGACTTGTACGCCAGATTGGAGAAGGAGGACAAAAGATATCACAAACTTCTGATAGCAGCTTGGGTGCACCATCGATTCACTCAAATCCATCCTTTCCAAGACGGTAACGGACGAGTTGCCAGGGCTCTGTTGACCTGGCAATTGGCAAAAGAAGGATACTTGCCAATCGTTATATCACGGGACGATAGGAAACAGTATATCGAGTCTCTGGAACTTGCCGACGCCGGTGATCTCAATCCGTTCGTCAGGTTTATTGTTCGACTGGAAAGCCAGATGATCCTGGGGGCATTGGTGGAGCCGGAGCCTGTCGCGGACTCCAGTATGGTCAGTCAGGTATTGGATCATATAACCGGGCAAGTCAGGCGGCAGCGCCGAGGTAGACTAGCTCAAAGGCGCTCGGTGAATGATGTCGCTTCTTCCCTGCTAGACACCGCCATAAGTTATCTGGAATCCCAAGCCACACCAATCTGCCAGCAGCTTGGTGAAGCTGGCCTCGCTGCAGAGTACGCCATCGACTCCGGCGGTCCTGGCGACAGAGAGCACTGGTATCGTGCCCAAGTGGTCCAATCGGCTCAGGATGCAAGTCACTGGGCCAACTTGAATGAAGACAGGTTCTTTGTCAAGTTATCCATAAACCCGGAACGACAGTCGCGAATACCACGTCTTATTTTTGTTATCTCCCTTCACCATGTGGGACGGCAATTAACCGGGATCATGGCCGCGACTGGCTTTGCTCAAATTGTCAATGTCCACGACCACAGTACGGAAGGGTCCGAAGAACCTTCCGATCCCGATTTCAGGAATTGCACGATCGAACCGTTTACTTTCACCTGGGATGACAATGCTGAAACCGTCTCACGGCGATTCGCCAATTGGATCGAAGCGACGTTAAGCATTGCGCTGCGCCACTGGAGCGAATTCATCTCATGATTTTGCTGCCTGGGCTGCGGCGCTCACTGACCTTCGTGTACCACCCTCCCACCGGTTTGAAGCCTTGCGCGGGAACACGGAAAGGGCAGTACAGCATCCGAGTCAACGACCAGTGGCGCGTCTGTTTTGTCTGGACGGACCGGGGCGCAATGGAGATCGAAGTCACCGACTACCACTAGGAGGAAGGCTATGACAAACCTCGAACCGATCCATCCAGGGGAGCATCTGGCGGAGATCATGAGCGAACTGGGGATCACCCAGTACCGCCTGGCGAAGACGATTGGAGTGCCCCCGATACGCATCCACGATATCGTCCACTGCCGCAGGTCCATCACGGCGGACACGGCCCTGCGAATCGGCCAGGCCCTTGGCACGACTCCCGACTACTGGCTGAACCTACAGCGGATGTACGACCTGGACGTGGCCCGCGCCAAGACCGACATCAGCGCCATCAAGTCTCTAGTGAAGGCATCCTGACGAAACAAGGGCAGCAGCGGCGCCAAAACCGCCAGCACCAGAGGGAATCCGAATGAACGACATCGAAACGGCCTTCGCCAAGACTTTCAGTACCTGGAACATTCAGCTATCCCCGGATGCCACCAACCAGAAACAACCCGGCAAGATCATGCAATCTGGGTGGATCATCCGATACGTGTTTGGAGAGGACCATCTCGACTATTACGCCGAACACCGCATGACCAACCCCCGCCACGTGAGACTCCATCCCGACGGGCGGAGTGAGTCCTTGGCGGCCCCCAGAGACATGTACGTCGTTCCCGCAGACGCCGATGAGGCGGCTCGCCAAAAGGCCAAAGAGGATTTCTATGCTTACAACCGGAGGGTGCATTCAGAGCTAAGAGCAAAAGGACTAACGGATTAGAAAGAAGGCACGCGAGGAACAGCCTACGGTGCTTCTCGATTAGCCCTATTGCACGGCGTGCCGTTACCCACAGGACCGGAAAACCCGTCTTCGACTCCTGTTTCCCCTCAGCACTGAGAGTTTGTCCCGCAAAGGATTACCGGGCACGCACCGGGTTGCGATCGACGAAGAGACGCGGGACGGGTGACATGCGGCAAAAAAGACCAACCGATCAGGTCGCTACAGCCAGCGGCCGCCTCGAAGTCTTGGAATTCCCGTCGCCTCAACGGTTACAAAGCATTGCCGTGCTGTAAAACCTGCAAGACGGTACGTCACAACTGACGGCCACTGTGTTCAGGCAGGCTGAATATCCGAATCCAGCGGGCGACGCCTGGTTAATCCGATCAGGCTGTCGTGACGTGAAGGCACCTCCAGTCGTTGGCCGGGCGCGTTAATCACTATTGTCTTATGGCACGGAGAAGCGCCTGTGCCTGGCCAACGACATCCGCTTGTATCTCGTCGTCAAGCCCTCGAGCGATGAACCGTGCCGCCCCCACAGGGCCTGGCCCGTCGTGGTTTGCAAAGTCCCTTTCGATAATGCTCAAGGCGTTGTCAATTTTGGTGTTTGGCAGGAGTGATGCCAGGGTCTTCGCTACGTCGGCAACTCCAATCCCGCTCCACACGTAGAAAAGATCATAAGCGTCTTTGTTTTCTGTCCTATTTCCAAAGGCGAGCGCCTTGAGCACGGTAAAAGCACCGGGGCCGCATACTGGAATGGTTCGAGTCGCCGACGCTCCCGAAGGGGTAGGTCCTGACAGCTCCTTCCAGCGCCGGTCCTCGAAGGCCAGTTCCAGGCCTGGAGTGGTTATCGCGGCTAAATCAGGCTCAATGTGGCGAATCAGATTATCCTTACCCGTTGCATTGATGGGAGGAATTAGAAAATCCACGGTTACGGGTTGGGCAGCGCCTGTAATCCAACGCTGAAACGTCCGATTGCCTCGGTCGTTGACATCCGGCGCGAATCCCGCGTCCCGCAATCTGGCACCCAAATCCCGATAGCGCTCTTCATTCAAAATGGCCAACGCCAGCCCCATGTCCAGATCCATCGTTCCTGCATGCGGCTCCAAGCCTGATGGAAGATTCTGCTGGTCAACAAGAAAGTACGGAACCAGTCCGCCGACCACGACGATTTCGTCAAGCAGATCGCCCAGCTTGGTTGCCATGTAGAGACATGTCCGACGGACACGTTCCAATTGCTGACTGCCGTACCCGTCACGGTTCGTTGGCTTAAAGATCATCGCTAACCGGCAATAGCAGCCGCCTTCGGAGTTCTGAGGCGGCTTCCGCAGCCCTTTCGGGATGGTTCTTTAAGTCGACGTAGGCCTGCACCGGATGCACGCAGCGTATATCGTCGACAAGCTCAGCTCCGTCAAACACACCTTCGTCGTTGGGCACGACTAGCCAGGTGTTAGCCCCTCTATGTTCTTCCCGAAAACCGAGATCCTCTTTGAGCCCCGCCGATGGGTCAACTGAAAGATACACGGTCGACAGACGGAATCCAGCATAACGGGTCCATAGCCACGCTGCGGGGAGGGCTGTCACTGCGTAATGCGCGTCACCCTTCGACAAGGTCCCGGCGATGGAATGGACCAGAGAGTCACCTCCACGACCAGCAATGTGGCCCCGAATAATGTGATGCCGGTCAAACCTGTTGTCCTCACGCCAGGCGTCGAGCAACGTGTTAGCGTCGATGACGCTGATGCCGCCTTCTTTTCGTTCAATGAGGCCAGCTTCCAGCAGCTTGCCCACGATGCGGCTCACATGCCCTTCATCCAGGCCGGTCATGTTTGCCAAGGCCCGTTGCCGAACCGGACCGACGGGTCCCGCGAGCAAACGTCTTGCTATCCTCGAGCCCCTCGGGCCGAACGCGCTCGCTGGCCGCCCGGGCCGGAGGAACCGGTTGGGATTCCCCAAGTTTTGGTAAAAAATGCCGGGAGCGATGATTCCGGCATTTCCTGAGAGATCCAGCCAGGGAAGTCCGGCTTCTACGCAGCGCTCCCGCGCTGCTTCTCCCATGTAAGGGACTGCCACAAGTGGAATCACTTCATTGGGAAAACTGTTTTTGGTCGCCTCCAATTGGTGGATCGCGGCAGCGACATGGCTGATCGAGCCTGATCGCTTCCATTCCAGGACAAAGGAAAGGCCTCGAACGGTGAATACGGCGTCCCACACCCGGCCGTCCTCGGTGGGAACAGCAAACCGGGTGTCTTCAGTGAGGTCGAGGGCACCAAAGATTTCAGCGAGGCGCTCTGTTGCTTGCCGAATGGCTATCGATTCGCGTGGAATCTGCATAATTGCATTTATACAATGACTTGCGCAACTGCGCAAGTATTCTTATTTATGCAATCTCAGGGTATTCTCTTTTGCCCAGCCGATAATCCGGGCAACTCTCACTGTGAGGAGGGTCACCTCATAACTGTTAAGGCGAAATCCAATCCACGGGCCAAAGAAATCTGCGCTCGCAAGTACCATTGGTAATCTGTTTCAGGATGTCGAGCGCCACACCCCGGTCGAGGCGTCCCGGTAGCGCCGGAACAGCTTGGAAATTTCGATGCCTAACCCGCCCTCTAACCGCGCCAAGAAATCATTGCCAGGCAATCGGCCTCTGAGGCGAAAAGGCCTTGTCGTTGTCAATACGGGCATGGGCAAGGGCAAGAGCACGGCGGCGTTTGGCATCATGTTTCGCGCCTGGGGTCGCGGCATGAAGGTGTGCGCGGTACAGTTCATCAAGAACGACAAGTCGATGTACGGTGAGCAGATGGCCGCCGAGAAGCTGGGCATCGAGATGATCCCCTCCGGCAGGGGCTTTACGTGGACATCAAAGGACCTCGCCGAGGACGCTTCGCGGGCACGCAAGCGGGTGGCGCATCGCGAAGGAGATCATGGAAGCGGGCGAACACGACGTGGTCGTTCTCGACGAGATCACGTACCCGATGAGATACGGGTGGATTGAGGTCGATGAAGTGGTCGAAACGCTTAAGGCGAGACCGCCCATGGTCCACGTGGTCCTGACCGGCCGACACGCGCCGGTCGAGATCATCGATGCGGCCGATCTCGTCACCGAGATGCAACAGGTTAAACACCCGTACCATGACCAAAACATCAGGGCGCAGCGCGGCATAGAGTTTTAGCCGGCCGCGCCCACACATTCGATCCTCGACGACATCTCATGCGCAGATTCGATATCCCTCCTATCGACTCTGCCGCGGCCCGCGCTGCGGCAGATCGGCAGCGCATACTCACCAAGCCTCCCGGCAGCCTAGGTCGGCTCGAGGACGTAGCGTGCCGCCTGGCTGGCATCCAGGGGACTGCCCTGCCGACGGTCAGCAACAGGTGGATAGTCGTTGCGGCCGCCGACCACGGTGTGACCGGCGATTCCGTCAGCGCATACCCGCAGGAGGTGACGGGGCAGATGGTCCGCAACTTCCTGTCCGGCGGTGCGGCGATCAACGTCCTTGCGCGCCATTGCGGGGCCAGGCTGATGGTAGTGGACGCCGGTATCAAGGGTCCTGTTTTGACAAAGGTAGGTTCCCGTTTTCACGGGAATGACGGTGGGGAGGACGGGAACGACGAGGGTGCGGATGTGCATGACGTTGGGACTCACGGGAACAATGAAGGGGCGGCTGGGCGTGACAAAGATGCGCGTGGCAATGATGAGGGGACGGGGCTGCTAACAATGCGGGCAGGGAGTGGGACAACAAACTTCGCCCGCGAGCCGGCGATGAGCCTCGAACAGGCCCGGTTGTCGATTTCAAATGGGGCGGAGGTGGCGGATGACCTGGCCAGTCGGGGCGCGCAACTGGTCGCAGGCGGCGACATGGGCATCGGGAACACGAGTTCGGCGGCAGCAATCTGCGCCGCCGTGACCGGGACCGACCCTGCCAGGGTCACGGGGCGAGGGGCCGGTCTTGACGACGCCGGACTGGAACGAAAGGTCGCCGTCATTCGCCGCGGTCTCGAACTGCACAAGCCCGACCCTGCCGACCCGGTCGGCGTGCTCTCGGCGGTCGGCGGCTTCGAAATCGGGTTTCTGGCCGGACTGATGCTTGGGTTGGCGGAACGCCGCGTTGCCATTGCTCTAGACGGTTTCATCGTCACTTCCGCCGCTCTGATCGCGCACGCCATCCACCCCCGCGTTGTCGACTACATATTCGCGTGCCACCTCTCCGTAGAACCCGGACACCGCGTCGCGCTGGAACGCCTTGGCCTGACGCCGTTGCTCGACCTTAACCTGGGACTTGGCGAGGGATCGGGCGCGGCGCTTGGCATGACGATCATCGACGCCGCAGCGCGCCTTCATGCCGGCATGGCCACTTTTGACGAGGCCGCGGTCTCGGGCCGGACCGATCCGCCGTCATGAGCGCGATCACCGCTGCCATCCGATTTCTCACCGTCGTTCCGGCGCCCGGCGGCGAGTGGTCTGCCCGCGCGGCGAGCCGGTCCGTCGCCTGGTTTCCTGCTGTGGGCCTGGGGATCGGAGGCACTGTTGCGGCTGTGAATTGGGCAGCGGGGCTCGCAATGCCAGGCCTGCCAGCCGCAGCATTGGCCCTCGCCGCGGGTGTGATTCTCACCGGCGCGTTGCACCTCGACGGGCTTGCCGACACGTTCGACGGTCTGCTGGGCGGTAAAACTCCGGAGCGGCGGCTCGAAATAATGAAGGACCCGTCGATAGGCGTCTACGGCGTCGCAGGAGTGGTACTTGTGCTGATCGCCAAGTGGGGTGGCCTGTCGTCGTTGCCGGACGCCTACGGGTGGGCGGCCATCGCAGTCGCTGCGATGTCGGGTCGTCTCGCGGCAGTGGCGTCGATGGCGATATTTCGCTACGAGCGCAGTCAAGGACTCGGGACGCCGTTCGTCGGGGCCAGTCGCGTCGCATACCTGGCCGCGGCCGTGTTTGCGGCAGCCCTGGCGTTCGCTCTGGCCGGTCCGTTCGGGCTGGCCGCGCTGGCATGCGCCACGGTGGTTGGCCTCGCGGTCTCTGTCTTTGCCGCGCGACGACTCGACGGCGGGGTGACCGGGGATGTATACGGCGCAGCGATAGAACTGGCGGAGGTCTCGGCATTGCTTGCGTTTGTTGCGATGTTCAGCGCGGGACTCGTCCTCAGTCCGGTGTGGAGCGGTTAGACGTGTGGCGAGCGCTGCTGACGCTTGGCCTGGCGGTCATCTGGGACCGCTTTTTGGGCGAACCGCCCGAGAAGATTCACCCGGTTGTGTGGATGGGGCGAGCCGTAGAATTCATCGGGAAACCGACGGGAGATGAGGAAACAGATTCACGGAGAGGCCTTATCGCGGCGGCAGTCCTGCCACTCGCCTCCGTGGCGATCGCCGCGGCGGCAGGTCGGATCTTGAATCGCATGGGCCCCATCCCGGCGATCTTGGGCGGCGCGTTCCTGCTAAAGAGCATGTTTGCGATTCGGGGCATGACCAAAGAGGCGGCAATGGTTGACCAGGACCTCTCGGCCGGATCTTCAGAAGCCGCACGCACGTCGCTTTCGCGAATCGTCTCGCGGGACGTCTCGGACCTCAATGACTCGGAGATAGCAAGCGCAACCATAAGCTCGGTGGCCGAAAACGTCACCGACAGCGTCGTAGGTCCGCTAGTCGCGTACGGAGCATTCGGTCTACCGGGAGCGGCGGCATACCGCGCCATAGACACCATCGACTCCATGATCGGCTATCGTGGAAAGTACGAACACCTCGGCGCGGCGGCGGCAAAGCTCGACGACGCAGCGAGCTTCGTCCCGGCGAGGCTGGCAGGCGGCGCCGTCGTGGCGGCCGCTTCAGCATTGCCGGGCTACGATGCGCCGGCATCCGCCCAAACTATGATTGAACAACACGGCCGTACGGAAAGTCCTAACGGCGGCTGGCCGATCGGCGCAATGGCCGGCGCCCTCGGAGTAGAAGTGGAGAAGACCGGCCATTACAAACTGGGGCCGGAAGGCAAACGGCCGGCAGCTAGCGACATTAGCCGGGCCAACCGCTTGTTTGCAGGCGCGGCCCTCGTGGCTATAGGCATCGCCGCGGGATTGATCATCGCCAAGGGGCGTTAACCGGCCCTTGCATAGTGGATAAAGGAAGAATCAGATCGGCAATCTAATACTTATCAGACACGGCGAAACGGACTGGAACGTCGAGGAGCGCATCCAGGGCCTTAGCGATCAGATTCTTAACGAACGCGGGCGTGCGCAGGCAGCGAAAGCTGCCGATTACGTCAACCGGCGCTTCAAGCCAACGCGCATATGGTCCAGCGACCTGGCGCGGTGTGTTCAGACAACAGAGGCCCTCGCAACCCCGTTCCGCCGGACGCCGACGCTCCGGGAGATCAATCTTGGCCAGTGGGAAGGTCTAACGTGGGCCGAACTGCAGGTCGAACACGGCGCGTGGGTCAGCAAATACTTCGCAGGCGACCCGACGTTCCAGGCCCCCGGCGGCGAACTGCTGGCGGACGTCGTCGAAAGAGGCCGGAGCTTCATCCGGGAGGCGGACCTCACCACACCGCAGGGCGATGTTGTCTTGGTCGGCCATGGCGGGGCGCTCAAGGGCCTGATAGTGGCGCTGCTAGACCTACCTCCACAGGCAATGGCCAAATTCAGTCTGAGCAACGCGAGCCTCACCATCATTGACATCGTTCCAGACTTGGTCCGACTCCAAACGCTCAATCAGACAGCGCACCTCGAGCCGCTCGGTTGAGAAGCTAGCGGCCCTGTAGTGAACAATCGGAATGATCGCCCGGCGGCCCCGACTCTGATGGTTCAAGGGACGGCGTCGTCTGTGGGCAAGAGCGTGCTCACAGCGGCGCTTTGCCGCATCTTTCACCAGGACGGTCGTTCGGTGGCGCCGTTCAAGGCTCAGAACATGTCGAACAACTCCTGGGTGGCGCCCGGAGGCGGGGAACTGGGACGGGCGCAGGCGGTGCAGGCCGCCGCCGCCGGTATAGAAGTCTCCACTGATATGAACCCGGTCCTGCTGAAGCCGGAGGGCGACAGACAGTCGCAGATCGTGCTGAACGGCAAGGCGGTCGGCAGGGCGACGGCACAGGACTACTATCGGACAAAGACCGACCTTTGGCCGCACGTTACCGGCGCCCTCGACCGGCTAAGGCGCGAATACGACCTGGTGATAGTCGAAGGCGCGGGCAGTCCGGCCGAGCCCAATCTCAGGCACAGCGACATCGCCAACATGCGAGTGGCCCTGTATGCCCGTGCTGCCGTCCTGTTAGTCGGGGACATCGACCGGGGCGGAGTGTTCGGGTCGTTGCTCGGCACTCTCGAACTCCTCGAACCCGCAGAGCGGGAACTGGTGAGTGGGATTCTGATCAACCGTTTCAGAGGCGACCCGGCGGTCTTGGCGCCGCTGCCGCAGATGATCGCCGACCGGACCGGGGTGCCGATTGCCGGAGTTATCCCGATGATCCCCGACCTCAGAATTCAGGACGAGGACGCGGCCGATCTCGACTTCGCGTCCACTAAGGGCCGCGCCCAAAATGGCGCGCTGCGCGCCGCGGTGATCCGGTTCCCGCGCGTGTCCAATTTCGACGACTTCGCTCCGCTGGAACGTTGCGGCGTTCGCGTCGATTTCGTGACGACCCCGGAGAAACTCGCAGGGGCGCATATGGTGGTATTGCCAGGAACCAAGAGCACCATCGCCGACCTCCGTTGGATGAAGTCCCGGGGGCTCGACCGGGCAGTCAGGTCGGCCGCCCACAACGGCGCAGCGGTGCTCGGAATCTGTGGCGGTTTCCAGATGCTGGGGACGCGCCTTGAAGACCCACACGGCGTCGACATCGTTGCTGGGGGCGTTGAAGACGGGCTGGGCCTGATCGATTCGTCGACCGTATTCGCGACGCAAAAACGTACCCGGCGGGTAAATTTCACCCTGCACACCGGCCCCGGGCTGCTTGAGGGCAAGACGCCAGCGAAAGGCGCAGGCTACGAGATTCACACCGGCGTCACCACCGCGAACCACACGCAACCGTTCGAGGTCATTGCCCCCGGATGCCGGTCCGAAACGGACGGCGCGGTCGGAAATAGCGGTTGGGTGCTCGGCACCTACATCCACGGCCTGTTCGACTCGCCGGACATCGTGGAGAGGATCATAGGCAACGTGGCGAAACGGAACGGCCTTCCGACGCCGAACGTGCCCCATTACTCGATGGAATCCGAATTCGACCGACTGGCCGATGTGGTGAGAGCGAACCTCGACATGGACCTCATCTACTCCTTGGTAGACAACGGCGGAGGCGCCGGATGAGCCCGGACATCACCCTCGTCATTGGCGGGGTGCGTTCGGGCAAGAGCCGCTTCGCCGCCGACCTGGCCTCCCGGCGCGCCAACGGCGGCCCAGTCCTTTTCGTGGCTACAGCGCGCCGCGGGCCAGGAGCGGGCATGGAGGCCCGAATCGAAAAACACCGCGCCAGCAGACCCGATCATTGGCGGACAGTCGAGGCCCCACTCGACCTTGCAGAGGCCTTGCGCCGGCCATCTAATGCCGGTGCGGCGTTGGTCGACTGCCTCACGATTTGGATCAGCAACATCATCTATGACTGTGGCGACAGCGATGAGCCGGAATTTGAGGACCGGGCGCGCGGCGCTCTGAACCCCAAAGTCGACGCTCTTATGGACGCGCTCGCGACAACGAACGTCCCCGTTGTGCTGGTCGCCAACGAGGTGGGCGCGGGCGTTGCGCCGCCAACCCGTCTCGGCGTCGTGTTCGCCGACCTTCAGGGCGAGGTAAACCAGAAGGTAGCGGCCCGGGCCAATACCGTATGGCAAACGGTGGCCGGGATACCCGTCCGGATCAAATAACCGCCGACCACGGGCGCGCCAGGAATCGCAGAAGTTCCCCCCGCTGAGCCGTCGGCGCTCGCTCGGCCATCTCACGCAGTAACCCCGCTGCGACGCCGCCCGTGTAGTCGAGCGACTCGAACGGCGGCCCCTGTATGAGCAAGAGCCGGTCCGCGCTGCGCGCCGCCTCGACGTTGCGTAGATTGTTCGGACCGACGGCCATATCGCATAAGACAACCACGTCTGCCGCCTGGATCAGTCTCAGATGCTTTTCATGTTGGCCGTCGTCGATCTGCGAAAACGGCGGCACGGGCACGAATGTGACCCCGAGCAGTTCCGCCGTATCCCGGTCGGTGTCGCCAAGTCCGAGCACGCCCGACGTAACGGTGTATCCGGCGCTGACGAGTTGATGCATCACGTCCCGGCCAGAGCCCGCCCCGCAGATGACGTGAATGACTACGCCCTTTTCCTCAACGCTCGTGTAACCCCCTGCCGGCCCCAACAACGATACCTGCGGCCTACCGGTGACCGGATCGGACTCGACAAATGTCTCTACTTCGAACGCCTCTCGCAGATTGGCCGGGGTGAGGACATCAGTGGGCGCGCCCTCCGCGGCGATCCCGCCGTTGGACATGAGCGCCAGGCGGTCACAGTATCGGCCGGCGAGCGACAGGTCGTGCAGGGCCATGACCACCGCGATCTCCCGCTCGTCGATCTCCGCACGAAGGACGTCCATTATCGACAGCCGGTGCTTCAGGTCTAGATTGGCGGCGGGTTCGTCCAGCAGCAACACCGCTGCCTGTTGCGAAAGCGTGCGCGCCAGTAACACGCGCTGCCTCTCACCCCCCGAAAGCGTGTCGAGTTGCCGTGTTTCGAACTCGCTGGTATCCGTTCGTTCCATCGCTCCGCGCGCGATCTCTCGGTCACTCCATCCCTCTAGTTCGAAACGTCCGAGGTGCGGATATCTGCCCATCAAGACGGTCTCCAACGCGGTAAACGGGTGTTGTGCGTCGTGCTGCGGCATGAACGCGATCCGTCTCGCCCTTTCGCCCGCCGCCATCGTGCCAAGAAGTGCGCCGCCAAAACGTACCTCCCCTGCGTCCGGCTTCAGCAACCCCGCCATCACACGTAGCAACGTGCTCTTCCCTGCGCCGTTGGGGCCCAATAACCCCAGCAGTTCTCCAGGTCGCGCGTCGAGGGACGCCGAGTCGAGAATCGTGGCGCCGCCAAGTCGTACCGAAATGTCACGCGCCTGTAGCCCCCGGTCGGTACAGGCAGCCGCGCTGTGCGCCTCGGTCATCGCTTCAAAATATCCCGGACATTCGGCCATCCCCCTCGTCTTTCCGGACTTGATCCGGAATCCAGGGGATCGGGGTCACGTCGTTTCCGGCAGGGGTTCCCGGTGCCACTCAACACCGGACTTGCACGTGCCGCCGGTGGCAAACCGGCATGGGTGATTGCATTAGTGGCAGATGCGGTCATGCTGAACGGCTCGCCATTTTTCTCACCGGCCTGGGTAAGGCTCGAAATCGGCGAATCGTACTTTCCGGAACCGGTCCGGGTACAGCAGCGCCGCTGTTTCCTCGATTCCCCTGACGTTCCAGTGGGACAGCGTGGTGTAGTGCTTCGGGTCGGATACGACGATCCTGCCGAAGGTTATTGCTGGTACCAGGGCGAGCGCGGGCTCCGCCAGCAACTCGTCGCGGAGCACCCCCGCTCCAGGTTCTGGCTGTGTGATCAGGATTACGTCGGGGTTCATCGCCGCGATTGACTCCACGCTTATCGGCTGGTGGCCGTCGATGCCGTCGCGGGCGGCCGCGTTGACTCCCCCTGCGGCTTCAATGATTCCCCCTTCGGTCGATCCGCCACCCGCTGCGCTGATCGTGTCGGAGAACCGGGCGATGGCCAGCATGGCGGGACGGGAAGGATCGTCACCGGGCGGTATGCGCTCCGATACAACAGCAAGGCGAGTTGTGATATCGGCGATGAGCGCCTGTGCCCTGTCCTCCGCCCCCAACATGTAGCCCAGCAGCAGGATGTTGGGAATGTTGCCGGATGTCGAACTTTCGAGAGCGGTGCGGGCGACCGGCACTCCGGCCTCCTTTATCAGGTCGACCAGGTCGGCATTCGAATACTTCGAGGCGATCACCAGGTCCGGGTCCAGTCCCAGCACCTCTTCAGCGTCCCGTTTGACTTTCGTCAGACCACCCACCTCTGAGGCGATGTTCGAGTAGGTGGCGTTGGCCGTAAATGACCCGATCCCCGAAAACCGGCCCGGCCCGATCAACGCGGCGATGATCTCATCGTGGCCGAGCGACAGGGTGTGTATCCGTTGCGGTGGCCCGTCGAGTCTCACGACACCCTCCGACGTCTCAATCTCGCGCGGCCATCCCAGGTTCGAAGGGTCGACGATGCCGGGTGCGTCGGGGTACGGCGCCGGCGTTGGGCCCAGCATCGGAATCGACGTGGGTTGTGGGGTTGGCGCGGGCAACGCCGGTTGGGCTTTCAGAGCCGGGGCCGGATCCGCTGCGGGACGCGCGGTCGGAGCGGGTAAGGCGGTGTCGGCCGGACGTGGGTTGGAAGGGTCTCTTGGCGTCGCCCTCAGCGCGCTTTCCTGCGACGCATCGCCGCAGGCGGAAAGAACCAACGCCGCGATACTCGCAGCGACAATCAGGCCAATCCCGATTCGCATTCGTAATTTCAGGGTCACTTGGGTCGAAACTCCCAACTGCGCTGGCGGGTCCGTCGTTAGATCAGCCCAGCGCGCGACTTGTTGCGTATTAGTAGAAACAGAAAGAACGGCGCGCCCACGAAAGAAGTGACGATCCCCACCCGCACCTCGGCCGGGGCGACCACCACCCGCGCCAGTGTGTCGGCGGCAAGCAGGAACAGGCCTCCGCCCAGCGCGCTGAGCGGAATGAGTACGCGGTGGTCTGCGCCTACGACAAGCCGCAGCGCGTGCGGCACGACGAGCCCCACAAATGCGATCGTCCCCGAAAATGCCACCGCAGTCCCAGTGATCAGGGATGCTGCGATCAGCAGCAGGTTCCGGGTAAACCCAACGCGCACCCCCAACGCCCTCGCCTCGTCCTCGCTCACCATGAGCAGGTTCAGGTCGCGCGCCAAAACCACCGCCACTACGGCGCCGGCCAGCACAAAGGGAGCGGCCAGACGCACATCCGCCCAGCGCGACGCGTCGAGCCCTCCGGCCAACCAGAAGATCATCGCCCGCTGTGCTTCCTGGTCTTCGGTATAGAGCACGATCGCCGATATGACCGCGGCCAGAAACGCGCTCACCGCAACGCCGGTAAGCAACAACGCTGCCATAGAAAGTCTCCCGCCCGCTGAAGCCACCGCGTACACCAGCGCCAAAGCCCCTGCCGCCCCGGCGAACGCCATAGCCGGCAGGGCGAGCGGGAACGCGGCATTGGCGCCGATCGCGATTGCCAGGACCGCTCCCGCCGCGCCCCCCGTCGATACGCCGATGATGCCGGGATCGGCCATCGGGTTCCGGAACAGTCCCTGCATGATCGCTCCGGATACGCCGAGCGCGCCGCCAACCAGCAACGCCAACACGATACGCGGCAGCCGGATAGTCTCGACTATCGCCCGTTCAGTGGCGGTGGCGGCGCTGTCTGCGAGACCGGCGAGGTCCAGGATGACGCCCACCGCGTGCAACGGCGGCATCGCGTAGGGGCCGACAGCGGCGGCAATTCCCGCCATTGCGGCAATGACCGCAATCAAGACGGCCGACCCGAGGACGAGCCTCCGCAGCACCGGTGAACCGGCCAGCCCCCGAATTGGAAAGCCGGCGCGGACAGGACGCGACAATGATCGCGCGGACCGGCCCTCAGGCGCTCCGGATTGTGGGTCCGGTGAGCGCAAATCGCTCGACTGCAACAGATATCCCCGGCCGCGTATCGCCAGGGGACAAATCGTGTGCACTGCGCCGGGTTTGACGCCGGGACAAAACAACCACGGTCTGAGGCGCTCCCTTGGCGAGGAGCGGCCACTCAGCCCTGCCCGGCAGGTCTCCTGACTCCCGGATCATCGCCTGGACCGCGCCTTCCCATCTGCTGCACGCAGACAGTGGCAATAGCGGTCGGCTAACCGGTCACAGTGGCGCCACCGCAGCGGATTCTCACCGCTTTCCCTGTTTGCCGTTCGCATATCGAGCGGCGCCGGACAGGTATGGCTTTTGTGACGGTTTCGGACACTACGCCCACGCAAAGACAGCGTCAATACCATCCGGGCGGCAATTTTATCGAATCACAGCGCCCGATTCCCGTCGAACGGTCACCGTAGGTGGCTGCCGAAGTTGGAGTTCGAGTCCTCGAAACCCCACCAGACTTGACAAAATCAAGAACTTTCACGTTGAGGTTCGTCCTGGACCTGTAGCTAGAACCTGCTCCCACTCCGTCTGGCGTTAGCTCGCTGCGAGTGGCTGAACAGGTATTGACCTCGTGCCGTTGCTGTAACTACATTGGCGTAGGTGTGAAGGGTGACTGCCCTTGCGTTGGACTTGGGATCAGGCAACGAACGAGGCGAACCTTCGAGCGCACAGCCTCGGCTTCGAGGCCGCGGCCTTCGTGTTTGACGATCCCATGTCTGCGACCCAGGAAGACCCAAATCCATATGAGCAGCGGTGGCGAACCATAGGCATGGTGGGCATTCAAGTCGTGATGGTAGTCGACACTTGGCCCGATTTCGACACGGAGACCGGCGAAGAGATCGGGCGCATCATCTCCGCACCTAAGGCGACGAGACGTGAAAGGGAGGCTTGTGAAGAAGGACATTACTGAGCTGCCGTCAGACATTCAGGAGCAGATACGGGCGTTAGAGGCTCTGCCTGAGGATCGGATCAACACTACCGACACACCGGAGATTCTCGACTGGCCCGACGCCAGGCGCGGGGTCTTCTACCGGCCTGTGAAGCAGCAGATTACGCTAAGGCTGGATGCGGACATCATCGCCTGGTTCAAGGCCCGTGCTCCTAATGGTCGGGGATACCAAACGGACATCAACGGAGCGCTCCGCGAGCACGTCCAGAGGACGGCCCGTTCCACAAGCTAGCCTCGATCGGCGGAACCGGTGCCTGTGCGCACTGGGATAACCCGATGCTTGGTAGTGAACGACGCAGTTAGCGAAGACCTGCTGTAGCTCAATGAGACACGAGGCGCGGAATAAACCTGGAGGGCAGATTCCAGCGAGGGACGCTGGGGATTTGCCTGGAAGCGAGAGAGATTGATGATAGGATGGGTGCAAATGTCACACACCGTAGCTGATAGGTTAGCAAGAATTCTATTCTTCTTGCTGCTCCTAACAGGATCAGTGATATTTGGAGGTGCGGCTTGCCAAGGAGACGTCACATCGTCCATAACGGCAACAGCTGTCGACAGTGGAAACGACTCTCAACTTGCTCCAAGCGCTACTGATGCTCGTCAACAGGCCGCTTCTTCACCCTTGCAGTTCGTTCCCACGGCTACGCCAGACACCAACTTGGACGCGGTAAAAACGGCAGTAGCGGCTGCGGATCTTAAAGGGTTTGTCGGTAGAGCAGTTGATGATTCATTCTACGCATTGATAGCTGAATGTGGCGGAGCCATTCCCATTAGGGATAGCATCATCGAAAAGATGATTCCGCCGGATCTACTAGTTGATAGAGGCGGATGGTATGTACAAAGTGAGGACTTGTTATATCCAGTCAAGATGCAGCTAATACAGGGGTGGGAACACATCATCGAATGGTCTGTTATGGTTCGGACCCGGAACAGGCTCTGGCATGTGACCGCATCAGGCAACATCACGGATGACTGTGAGGTAAATACGGAAGTTTCGAAACGCCCCGCGCCGTAACGACGGTTGTCTCAGCCACTTTTCGGACACCAGTTCTTGACTTGACATTACTGCATGCAGCTACGTTCGAGAGTCGGGCACGGTAAGCTGCTAGACGAACTGCTGGACAGGGAGACCTCCATGTGCTGTAGGTGAAGGTATGATCCCAAATTGAAGAACACCATGTTGACAAGATTGAAAGATATATTGCTGGACCGGCTGTGGTGGAATTTCGCAGCAGTCTTCGCGGGCTATTTATTTGCCGTGGTAAACCTCTTTGTTGATCCCGCCGATATTGCCACTCTCCCCGATGACGCCAGCCCATACCATGCTTCCAGAGTCAAGGCAGGAGGCTTTGCGCTCATCACCGCGATTGCCCTATTCATCGCTCTGATTTCAAGAGGCACCGACAAGCGGGGCAAGCTGATTGAGGGTATGGCTCAGTTGCTGGGCGTATTGGCTGCCTGCGGAGCCGGGTGGTATGTGTTGGACAGTGAAACGCAGGGGAATCCCGGTCTGTACATAGTCGGGATTGTCACTTTAACCGGGCTCACTGTTGTAGCCGTGGCGATTGCGGGCGGGTTCTGGCTTGCGCTCGTCGCCGCATCGAAAGGCGCAATCCGGCTTCGCAGAACTACCGTACGGTTCGTTGGCAGATTACGCGGAAAGTAGGTAACAGACGATTGACGCTCCGCTCCGTTGCTCGCCATAGTTGCCCTACTGTATCGGCGGCGTCTCACGCTATCGTCCAGCCCTCTGACAGCAACCTTGCTTGCCCAAGACGGTCAGCGTTACCAGTCCGAGAACTGACGGGACTCATGAGCGGCTCCGGCTAGGATGCTCACCTTTTGGAACTGCATTCCAACTCGAATGACTCGAATGAGAAGAGGTCAGCAGTGTTGATGTCCATGGCCTTGGCACTGGCACGGATATTCTTCAGCGACGGATTTCGCAGGCCCCTCTCTACACTGGAGAGGTAGGTCACATGAACACCGGCACGATGTGCCACCTCTTCCTGAGTGGAACCACGTTGCGTCCGCATGTAGCGTATATGTCGGCCAAACGCCGCTTGATAAGCGTCCACTTGACGAGGACGCTACCAACACATTGACTATAAGTCTAGTGAAACGTATCCGCCACATGAGCTGGGCTTAGGTGAGGAGTCTCAAGCGCCCGGGAGATTTGCTAGCCAGGATGGAGGGTTTGCTTCTCACGTTCCTTGAACTCTGCTGTCTGCCTATGGGCGTTCACCGGGCCATGCTAATCGGCCTAGTAGCGGCGCTTGTCACTACGTCTCTGACAGCATGTGGCGGTGGGCCTCAATCTGAGAGGTCTGTGCAGCCTACTCAAGCCCCTGCTACGATGCCCACTGCCGCGCTGACACCCGTGCCCACCGACACTCCCACGCCAGCGCCAACCAGCACGCCCACCCAGGAGCCCATCCCCACGGTGGTGGTCGGAGGAGCGGAAGATACCGAGGATGATATTGGCACCCTGCTCGACGGCGTGGCCGAGATCAGCGCGCCGGGCGTGCCAGGTCCCCTATGCATCTACGGCTCTGGGGCCTTCCCGGTGATCGTCGGTGCGATTAGCGACGTTCGCGCCCCGGTCGTGGCTGCGGGCCGTTGGCAGGCAGGCCGCATCTTCGCTCTGGGTCACGATGGCTACTTCACCCGTCCCACGCTAGAGTCGTTGGATACGGGGCGCCTGATTACGAACGCGCTGCATTGGACCGCTGGGGAAGTGCAGACCGGTCCCCGCATCGGCGTCGTAGGTGCAGCCGGGCTGCATGCCTGGCTGAAGGAGGCCGGGCACGATGTCGTCGACGCCGCTCTGACACCCGATTCTCTTGGGGCGGTCGATGTCGTGGCCGTGGTCATGTGGAATCAGAGCGCACCGGAGATTGAAGCGCTGTCGGCGTTTGTTCGCGGCGGCGGCGGTCTTGTGACGGCCGTCACTGGTTGGGGCTGGGCGCAACTGCACCCGCACCTCGATCTCGTCAGCGACTACGCCGGCAACCGACTGCTCGCTCATGTCGGCATCCGTTGGTCCCACGACTACCTAGGCCACACATCGCCGGAGGGCTACGCCGTGGATGGACCGCCCCCTGAGCTAACGCATGCCGGGACGGCTCTCGAGGCTGTCGAGGCGCACGCGAATGACAGGAGCGTGCTGACCCCACCGGAGACCGACCAGGCCTTGGACAGCCTGTTGCGCGCCATCCGCTGTCTACCTGCGGACGACGCGCTTCTTGCGCCGCGCCTGGACGCGTTGGTCGGAAGAGACGAACGGGACATACGCTGGCCCTCGGCCGAACAACCTGTGGGCCAAGCCGACGTGATCGCCCGACTGGCTGCCACACTATTTGTGCTGGAGCAAAGCCGCACTCCGCCGGAGTCCGTGCGCGCGCACCCTATGGCTGCGGACTTCCCTGGCCCTGTCCCCGACGACGTTCCACGCATTACGCGTAGCCTCACCGTCGACGCCGCAGTACCTCGTTGGCACTCCACCGGTCTATATGCCGCGCCGGGCGAGCTGGTCACGGTCACTGTGCCGACCAAGGTAGCAGCAACCGGCGGTTTCCACGTGCGCGTGGGCGCGCATAGCGACCGTATATGGCACCGGTCCGAGTGGACGCGCATGCCCGAAGTCAGTCGCCGCTTCCCCATCTTCACGGCCAAGACTCTCGTCGCGAATGCTTTCGGAGGCCTGATTTACGTCGAGGTTCCGGCCGACGCCGGGCTCGGGAGGGTCACTATCGAGATCAAGGGTGCTGTGGCGGCGCCCCTGTTCGTGTTAGGCGAGACGGACCCGGTTGCTTGGCGCGAGGAGATCCGCCACGCGCCCGCTCCTTGGGCGGAGATCGCCGGGCGGAACATGATCGTCACGACGGACGCTCGCGAGGTGCGCGGCCTCGACGACCCGGCCGCCGTGGCTGAGGCTTGGGACCGCGTGCTCGACCTGAGCGCAGAACTGGCGGCTTGGCCCTCATCCACACGCTCAAGCCCCGAGCGATTCGTCGTCGATCGACAACTCTCGGGGGGGTACATGCATTCCGGCTATCCCCTGATGGCCCATCTGGATCAGCAGGCGAACTTCGTGAACGCCAAGCATCTGCGCTCGGAGTGCGACTGGGGCTTCTACCACGAGGTGGGTCACAACCACCAAGCAGGCGATTGGACGTTTGATGGAACGGTCGAGGTGACCGTCAACCTGTTCACCCTCTACGTCTACGAGTTTCTGTGCGGTATCCCAGTGGCCGAGAACGAGAGGGGCTCCCCCGCATTCCGCGCCGAGCAGATGGCGCGCTACGATTTTGACAACCCGAACTTCGAGCAGTGGAAGCGCGAGCCGTTCCTAGCACTCGTCATGTACGAGCAGATGCAGCAGGCGTTCGGATGGGATGCCTACCGGGAAGTGTTCGCCACATACCGCGCTCTGCCGGACTCTGAGCGCCCGAAGAGTGACGACGAGAAGCGCGACCAGTGGCTGGAGCGCTTCTCGCGGCAGGTGGGTCGCAACCTCGGCCCATTCTTCGAGGCGTGGGGAGTGCCAACGTCGCAGGCAGCGCTGGACTCGATCGCTGATCTGCCGGTGTGGCTACCGCCCGACTTCCCACCGGGGCGTTAGGCGTTTCCGGCAGGGAGCGCCGCCAGCCGGCCCACAATCACCTCTGGCCCCACCGGACTGGACTCGAACCGGCCCGCGGCACAGCAAGCGTAAAGGCTTCATTTTGATCTAAGTCACTGGGACTAAGGGATGTTTAGCTGCCGACCTGACGTGCGGTCGCCTATCCGGCTTCGGATTAGTTCAGGCCCGCTGTCCACGAATACCTGAGTTTTGGTTGCTGTTGGGTCGCAAGCTATGGAGTTGAAGCGAACGCGGTAAAATAGAAAGGTCATAGGCGAAAACACGGGTATTGGCGTAGAAGGCCTACCTTGTGGAGCAGCCCCTGTGGGGGTCAACATGAACGCAACGGTCGAGAGAGCGAACGAGAGAGGACCCCGCGTATGAACCCGGCAGCGAAAGGCGCGAACAAAGCTCGCGCCACGCGCAAGAAACCTGAGCCGCAGGAAGGGTGCACCCACCATTGGGTCATCGATCCGCCGAACGGGGCTGTAAGCATCGGGCATTGTCGGAAATGCGGAGAAGACCGCGAGTTCCGTAACTCCATCGAGTACTCATCCTGGTATGGGACCAGGAATTCCGGGAAGTCCAAGTAGTCTGACGACTACCGAAAAAGATCGCGCGCCGGCGGCCTGAGCAGTACGCCGGCGCCGACGTTCCCGGGCGAAAACCCCACGCCCCGTATTACTGCCGCAGGCACGCGCCCGATCTCACCCATCACGATCTGGGCCGCGGACGCTAGTTCGTCAGCAACCGACACCAAAGTCGAGGCCAGGACCCTGCCGTGATCGTCGACATGGCCTCGCAGGTCTGCCAGTGGCTCGAAGCCGCTGACGCCAATCGCAACGTTCATCGAACCTTCGCGCCAGGGCCTGTTGAACGAGTCCGAGACGATCACAGCCACGCTTCCCCCCGCCCTCGACTCCAGACCGGCGCGTATACGTTCCGCCGACGCGTCGGGGTCGACAGGCAATGTGGTCACCGAGTCATCGCCTGGCACATTCGAGCCGTCCACGCCGGCGTTGGCGCAAATCAGGCCGTGGCGCGTTTCGACGATCAAGACGCCCGGCACGGCTCTGACGATCCGCACGGACTCGTCCATCACGATTTGGACCATCCGGGGATCTTTTCCTATCCGGTCCGCCAACTCAACCACCTCAAGCGTCGCCGTGGTCTGACTCAACATGCGGATCGCTCCCTCGGACTTTGATACCACCTTCTGGGCTACCACCACCACGTCGCCGGGCCGGATGCCCACGCCAGAATCTTGGGCCGCTGCCGAAATAAGTTCTGTGAGGTCGTCGCCGGGGGCCACTTCGGGGATGCCTTCGATAGCAAAAACCTCAAAACGTCTCGACATGTGCCGCGGCTCCTTCCATCAGGCGAATGCACCGGCATTTTAGACGCCAACCCAAAACAATTGCGGCAGCAAAGGTCATGCGATAGCGCGAACCCGACTGCCACATACGCGGCGAAAGTCATTGGGATATGCAACCATTGCGGATGTCCCCACTCCCGGATCTGCGCCGTTACTCAAGCGGACATCTTATGACCCGTGCCCCGCGAAACCATCATCAAATGACACCCAAGGTGGTCGTCTGATGGGCATGCCCTCAGTGTGGCAGCGCAGGCGAAGCCGAAAGATACGACGTGAGCGCTTGCAGGCCCTCCAACGCATCGGTCTGGCTACATCGGGCTCGCCGGTTACGGGTGAAACGGCGTTGTGTATCGCATACATGTGCCCATGGGCGCACGCTTGCGGCGCCGCTACGCCGAGGCCCGCATTGGTCAGCCAGCGGAAATGTCACCGCAAGTACCCCGACGACATGCGGCCCCGCTCCGGGCTCTCGGCCCACGCCCTCGACCTGTTGGCTCACCGACGACAAAAAGGCGTCTCGCTAAGCCCCATAACAACGTCGATGCTGGAGCAGTTCCGTCCCGCCGGCCCAAGCTCAAGCCTTGGCAAGAAAAAACCTGCGATGCCGGTACTCGAAGGATCGGTACAAGGCCAGGGCCGCTACACCGCCCAGCAGATCGCCTAACAGTTCGTCGGGCCGAACTCCCGACATCAAGCCAGCCGGCTCACCGCAGTCCGTTCATCACAGACTTTCGGCGGGTAGATTCAACGTCGACTGCCGCTTGATTTCGGTGGCGGCGCGGCTCCAGTGACAATTGTCTGAATCTCGCGCATAGCAGGTCAACGCCACCACCTCTCCGGAACGCATCCATCCCTGTATTTCGGTCACCTCATTTTGCCGTAATGGCAGATCGATGCCTTCGAACTCCATGAACACCAGGAGGTTCCGCCGCAGCCGCAGCCGCAGCGGTCACGTGTAACCGCCGACCAATGGCGCCCAGGGCGGCGTCCATCTGGTCAAGCCGCGACCGGTGCTGAACATCCAGTACCCGGTCCACCTGAGGCAAGTGCCATCCCAGGCGGCGGGCTAGTTCCGCCTTGCCGACTCCCTGCTCCCTCATCCCCTGGTACAGCATCACCTTTACCGAAGTCAGTGTCGGCAGTAATGCATAGGTCTCGCCCAGTGACGGCGTGGGAATGTCCTTGCGGTCGTGTATGCGGGCGGCTATCGCCTCCTCCAGCGCGTGGACGGCGCGGGCGACGGCCTCCTCCCGGTCGTCTCCGAACGTGGTCAACTCCGGGAAGTCGGGGGAGGTCGCCAGCACGGTCCCGTCATCATCTTCCAGCGTTATCGGATAGGTAAGCATCAGTCCAACCCCAGGTCCTTCTTTATCTTCGCGACGAGTCCCCGTCCCAACTCCTTCCGGCCTCCGAACTGTGTTTGGATGCGTTCTTTCCCGGTGTTCGTCACAGATGTTCGGTGGAGGGCTTATGCTTCGCCTTCCGCTCGATCGCGGCTGCGACGCGGCCTCGATGGCAATTTTCTGAATCTCGCTCAAAGCAAGTCAGCGCCACCGCCTCGCCTGAGAGGCTGTGAATAAATCATTTATGCTCCTATGGTATTGAGAGGCTGATTGCTGGACAACGATATTGGGCAGCCATATCGGCGAGGTGAACACATGAGTGAAGAGACGCTGTTTGAACTGCCGGCCATTGAGGAGAAGCGAGCGCCTGCGCCAACGAGTCCGGGTGAGGCCCGGGTGCTGCGGCCGGTGCGGAATCAGCCTGAGTGGGCGGTATTGGACCTGGAATCGCGGTTGCCTCAAGAGCATCGGGCCCGTGTTATATGGAGCTTTTTGGAGAGGTTGGACCTGTCGGCGTTTTATGCGCCGGTCAAGGCGGTGGAGAACCGGCCAGGCCGCCCAACGACAGACCCCAAAGTGCTGCTGGCGTTGTGGCTGCTGGCCACGGTTGACGGTATAGGAAGCGCCCGCCGGCTGGCGCGTTTGTGCGAGGAGCACGATGCCTACCGCTGGATGAGGGGGAACGTACCTATCAACTATCACATGCTCTCTGACTTCCGGGTAGCCCACCAAGAGGCGCTGGACGGCCTTTTGACCCAGATCATAGGTTCCCTGATGGCCGCAGGGGCGGTCCGGCTGGAGCGTGTGGCTCAAGACGGGATGCGGGTGCGGGCGAGCGCAGGCGCTGCGTCCTTTCGTGGTGAGGGGGGATTGAAGAAGTGCATGGAGGAGGCGAGGGCACAGGTGGAGCGGCTGGCGCAGGAGCGGGAGCGTCCCGATCCTGGCGTGACGCGGCGTGAACGTGCGGCGCGGGAGCGTGCGGCGCGAGAGCGGGAGGAACGGGTCCGGGAGGCGCTGTCGTACTTACCCCGGGCACAAGCGAAGAAGGAACGCCAACTGCACACCAAGGCGACGGATCAGCGTCCCAAGGTTACGAAGGCGCGGGTATCCACCACAGACCCCCAGGCAACGGTGATGAAGATGCCGGATGGCGGCTTCCGGCCAGCCTGCAATATCGAACTGGCCACCGATAGCGCCAACGGAATCATCGTCGGAGTAGGGGTCACGTCGTCGGGTACGGATGCAGGGCAAGCGGCGCCTATGGAGGAGCAACTGGTCAGGCGGACGGGCCGGCGCCCTGAGTCCTACCTGATGGACGGGGGCTTCGCTACCCGGGAGGACATCACTGCTCTGGAGCAACGAGGAGTGAGTGTGTATGCGCCGGTGAGGTTGCCCCGGAACAAGCCCGAACGGGAGCGTTACGATCCCCGCTACGGGGACGGGCCGGATGTGGCAAGGTGGCGTCAACGGATGGCCACCGACGAGGCCAAAGCCATATACAGGCAGCGGGGGTCAGTGGCGGAGTGGACGAACGCCCAGGTTCGTCTTCACGGAGTGAGCCAATTCAACGTACGGGGACTTACCAAAATCACCAGCGTCATGCTCCTAGTCGCCGTGGCCCACAACCTCCTGCGCTGGGAGGCGTTGATGGGCTAAGTAGACACAGAGGGCAAGCTCCTGACTCCCGGGGCGGTTTCGACCGGAAAATGGCCAAAACTCTATCGCAAAGTTCCCTGCCTAAACAAATACTCGACCCGGTGAAAGTTCCAAAAGGCGCTTTCAACCAACAACACGCCGGTCAACAGCAACGGAACCTCAAAACACTCACAGCCTCTGAGCTTATCCATCCATGTATTTCCGCCAATTCCTCATTCCGTAGCGGCAGGTCGACACTCTCGTACTCAGCGAACAACTGCAGATAGTCCGAGTTTGTTTTGAGCCCCCGGCGTCTATCGGAGCTAATGCCAAGTTCGCGTAAATGCACATAGCGGATGCCGACCCTGTCACAGCCCGTCTTAAGGGTGGACTTGGAGAATCCGTACACTCGGCTGATGGCATTTCGACGCACGTCACAAAGGAGCGTCACGCCTGCCCCGATCAACAGGTTCAGATACGTTTCGAGGGACCGCCCCTGATAACCAATTGTGAGCAACTCTGCCGAGCGTTTCTTGGGGCGAGCGCGTTCGATACGCAGCAGCGCCTTTTCGTTTCCGGCGAGGACGGTATCCACAACTCCGCTGCGGATGGCGTAGTAGGGGAATCGGGCGTACGTCTCCGCAATGAGCGGATCCCCTCTTACGCCACGATAGCGATTAACGAACGAGTCAATGCTTGCATCCTGGCGGCAGGCCGCAGTCTCTTGGCCATGGGTCGTGAGTCTCCACCCGGACCCCTCTTCTTCTACCAGGAATCCGCGATCGATCAGCTTTCGGCAATCGGCGTAGGAGTTGAACGAAAAAGCGCCGTATTGATACGGCACGAACTGGTATGGGTGCCCTTTGTCCATTTCTTGACAGTAAAGAAAGAGTAATTTCTGAAAGTCTGTGCGCCCTATCCGACCGCCAAGCGCGGCGAAAAAGGCGAGCAACAGGCGTTGTCGCGGGCGGAGGCGTGCTAACTCTTGCTGGGGTGTCGTTTCCGGCGATTGTTTCAGCATTGCCGTTTCCGTTCGTCGCATCAGGTTGGAATACATCTCACAACACCGGCCTACGCTGATTCGACGACTGGATTCCACTTGGGAAGGCCACTTTAGCAGTCGGCCTGGGGAAATCGCCGGTGCTGTCGCATCAGCGTTTGGTCGGCCGATTCGCCAAGTGGACTACGCCTGGCCGGCCTGCGTTAGTTCACAGCGCCGGCGTCAACCAGCCGTTCTATCCGGGAGTCGTCCAGGCCCAACTCTTCGAGAATCTCCCGGCTGTGCTGGCCGAGCATAGGCGACGGCCGCAAGGGTGGATTGCCTGAATTGAAGTCCACCACAGGCCCTGCCGCGCGGTAGCGCCCGCCGGCCGGGTGTTCCATCTCGACCACGTAGTTGTTGGCTAAAGCCTGCTCGTCGTCCACAATCTCCTCGGCGAACCGGACCGGCTCGCACGGAATATCGCGCTCCCTTAGCTCCGTTATCCACTCTGCTGTGGTCCGCTTGGCGAACTCAGCTTCCATTCGTTCCACCAGCTCTTCCGCCAGTGCAACGGCCTCTGGTGTCGACTCGTCGTAGCCCGGAACCTCGATCCGCGGGTCGGATAGTCCTAGAAACCTGAGTAAGCGTATCCTCGGCGGCACCGCCAGCGTGCCGAGGGCGAACGCGCCGTCCTTCGTTCGGTAGGCGCGGTAGTAGCATTCGTATATCCGCGCGGTCGACACCTCCGCGTACTCAGCTTGCTGTTCGGCGTACGAGGCACCCCGTTCGACAAGTTCTTTGCGCTCCCCGTCCACCCACACTTGGGCGGCGGAAAGCGCGCATTCGACACGAATGACCGAAAGCGATTGCATGGCGATCGCATTGCCGAGGAGGCTTGTGCGGGCCAGTTGCCCTTCGCCTGTGCGTTCGCGCGCCAGCAGACCGGCCAAAACGGCGTTGACCGTGGCGTATCCCGTCGAATAGTCGATGAACGAAGACGATCTGACCGGCACGGGATGACCGCGCATCACCTTTCCCTCTGTGGCCATCGCCCCGGTGTATCCCTGCGTGATCAGGTCGAATCCCGGTTCGTCCTTCTTCGGCCCGCTGGCGCCATAGGCCGTGATGTCGCAGTACACCAGCGACGGATTAACGCGCATGAGCGTCTCATGGTCAAACTTCAGCTTGGCGGCGGTGTCCGGCCGGTTGTTCGACAACACGGCATCGGCGCTCCTCACAAGCGCGTGGCACACCTCGACCCCTTCCGGTTGTTTCAGGTCGATGCAGATGCTGCGTTTCCCGCGATTGAGGGCTATGAACACCCTGCTTTCATACGGCACGAAGCTCATGTGCGACCGCCATGGATCGCCGGTCGGGGGCTCGATCTTTATAACGTCGGCGCCCAGATCGGCGAGCATCTGCGCGGCAAACGGGCCGGCCACAAACGAGCCGAACTCCAGAACGCGATATCCGGCCAGCGGGCCTACCGACTGTGACGATGGACCGGTTGAACTGTCGCTGTCTTGCATCACAAGTTCCTGTCGGAGGCGCGCTAAACCCCGTCGACGAACGGACGAACCGGAGTGATCGATGCTCCGCGGCAACCAACATCGAGGCGCTCGATACTATTGCGACCTGCGACGGTAACGTACAGCGACTCGCCCCACCAGCACATGTTCGTAACCCGGTTGCCGCCCATCGAGTAGTCCGCCAATTGCTCGCCCGTCTCGACGTCGACGACCGCCACCGTACCGTGCAGCCAGCGAGCGACCCACAGCCTATTGAACTCGTCGAACATGATCCCGTCCACTGTTGGGCCGTCGAACTGGTGGATCATCTTCTGGTTGGACGCCGCGCCGTCCGGCCCCAGGTCATACGACACGATGGCGTTCAGGCCGGAGAGGGCTACAAACAGGCGTTTCTGATCGGGGTGCACGGCCAGCCCGTTCGGGTATGGCAGTCCGTTGTCGAGGCGGGTTACGCCCGCGGGCTGATTCCGCCGGTCCATGGCCAGGCGGTACACGCCGCCCTCGGAGCCGCCCTCGTTCGGGCCGGGGTCGGTGAAGTACACGTTGCCCGCAAGATCCATGCAGACGTCATTTACCCCAAGGTACGGTTCGCCCTCGAACGAGTCCGTCAAGATGTCCATCCGGCGAGTGCGTGTATCGAACCTCGTAACCCGCTTGCCGCCGTAGTCCGCCGCCACCACGTGGCCGGCGCCGTCGTACTTCAACCCGTTGACCCTGCTGCCGGCGTGTACCCACACCTCGACCGTGCCGTCAGGCGTCATCCTTCCCAGCGTCCCGGATTCGAGGTAGTTGACGAAGTACAAGTTGCCCGCGTCGTCGAAGATAGGACCTTCAGCGAAATCGATGTTCGCCACGACCGGATACGGTGTGATCGATTCGGGAAGTGAGTGTGCGCCGCCCATGGACTAACCTGCCGTTCTCGTGACTCGTGTTCTGCCGTTACTCGCAGGCGACCTGCCGCGTATGACCCACCCCGTTGGCCGCGGCTGGATCGACGGTAAGGTGAACCATTGAGTTAGTGAACACATTGTAGGGGTGAAGGGCAGTCTTGGACTCTCGTCAAAGACGCATCATCGCGGTGGCGAGGTCTGGTGGAAGACTTCCCGGTACGTTGACAGGTGTCGCCGCCGCGGATTCGTTCGATAATAGTTAGCCGCCAAGGTGGCATGCCAGTGCCACACCGTCTTCGACGATAAGCTGCCCGGGAACCTCGAAGACCCAAATCTGGCGTTGGTTGCGTAGTTACGACCGGGCATCCAACCCTGTCAAGATGAGTCTTGACGCACTCGACTGCATAATACTACGATGGTGTTAATTAGTAAAAAATATATTGAGACATACAGAAAGGGTGCTCACGATGGTTGCACAACGTGAGAAATTTTCCAGTCAGGCGTCGCCGGAGCTTCTGGCTGAGGTGCGCAAAATCGCCAGAGACGATGGCCGCCACTTCCAGGCGGTGCTGGAAGACGCCCTGCGGGACTACATCAAGAGCAGGGAGCAGCAGAAGGTCCGCCCAGAGGTAATGGCCCATTACCGGGCCAGTGTGGAGAGAAACCGTCTACTGGCTGAACTCTTGGCCCAGTGACACGCAACTTCCTGACAATCGAGGAAGTCGTCAATATTCATGACGATCAAATAGCACAGTTCGGCGGTTCTTTGGGGTTGCGTGACATGGGCGCGTTGGAGTCAGCGCTCATGCGCCCGCAGATGGGGTATTACGATGGCCTCATTCAAGAGGCCGCCGCCATGTTGGAAAGCCTCGCTATGAATCATCCCTTTGTAGATGGCAACAAGAGGGTTGCATTCTTCGCCACCGCTACCTTTGTGCGACTGAACGGCCACTACATCGACTGCGACAGCAGGGAGGCCTACGACTTCTTCATGGGGCTATTCGAGACGCATTCATTCCGGTTCGCCGAGTTGTCGGCCTGGCTGGAAGAACATGTCAAGCCGCTGCCGGGGGTGGCGTAGCCTGTCCGTTCAACCGGGGCCCGCACAGTTGACCACGCGGTGATTTGACCTCGCTTCAATCGACGTATTAGAGCCGTTAGACTCATCGTGGCCCGTGGGTGCGAACATGCATCGTTGCGGTCGGACGCACTACGGATTTCGGTCCGCCACGCACACAAAAGGCCGGTGCGTTGGCAAGGCCATCCTCTACAAAGTAGGTCTGAACGGAGCGCCACATGAAGAAATCTGCGTTGCTGGTCTGGGGTGGGTGGCCTGGCCACTCGCCTAAGGCGTGCACGGAACTGTTCGGGCCGTGGCTCGAGGAGCAGGGGTACGAGGTCGAGACATCCGACACCCTCGACGCCTACCTCGACTCGGAAAGACTCAGTGAACTGAGCCTCATCGTGCCGATATGGACCCAGGGGGAGATATCTGTCGAGCAGGAAACGAATCTCCTGCGGGCGGTGGCAGGAGGCGTCGGAATCGCTGGATGGCACGGCTGCATGGGCGACTCATTCCGAATGAGTGTGAATTACCAGTTCATGGTGGGTGGCCAGTGGGTGTCGCATCCCGGCGGCTTCGTCGACTACAAGGTGAACATCGTCGACCACGACGATCCCATAACTTCAGGGTTGGACGACTTCTCCATGATGACCGAGCAGTACTACATGCACGTAGACCCGGGCAACCAGGTCCTGGCCACGACCACCTTCAAGGGCGACCAGCAGGTCAGCCGAATCGCCCCCTACGAGTGCCCCTGGATCGCGGGAACCGTCATGCCGGTGGTGTGGAAACGAATGTGGGGTGAAGGACGGGTCTTCTTCTCCTCTCTTGGTCACAAGATGGACGACTTCGATGTTCCCGAGGCGCTTGAGATCGCCAGGCGGGGAATGCTCTGGGCGAGCAGGTAGTGCAGTACCCCAGGAGACGAGATATGACACCCGTCGGAGTTGGCCCCATGAAAGTTGGACTAATTGGCTGCGGGACGATCAGTCCCCAGTACCTGAGGAACTTGCCCGCCTACCCAGGCGTAGAAGTCGCGGCCTGCGCCGACATCATCATGGACAGGGCAAGGAGCCGGGCGGAGGAGTTCGGCGTACCCATTGCCTGCACTACGAAGGAGCTTCTCGCCAATCCGGATATCGACATCGCCGTCAATCTAACGGTCCCGGCAGACCACATAGATCTGAGCCTGGCGGCCATCGCCGCCGGCAAGCACGTCTACAGCGAGAAGCCGCTGGCGGTCGAGCGAGAAGACGGCGATGCGATCCTGAGGGCGGCCCGCCGGGCAGGCGTCTTTGCGGGGTGCGCGCCCGACACTTTTCTGGGGGCGGGCATCCAAACATGTCGCAAGCTCATCGACGACGGTCGGATAGGCCGACCTGCCGCCGCCATGGCTTCGATGCTCGGCCACGGGCACGAGCACTGGCACCCGGATCCGGCGTTCTACTACCAGGTCGGCGGCGGTCCGATGTTCGACATGGGCCCCTACTACCTCACCGCCCTTGTAGCCTTGCTCGGCCCCGTCAGGCGGGTGTCGGGCTCACACGGGCGCGCCTTCGACCGCAGGCTAATCACCAGCGAACCTCTGGGCGGCACGTCTATAGACGTCGAAGTTTCCACCCACGTTGCAGGGATACTCGACTTCGAGAACGGGGCGATAGGAACGATAGTCACCAGCTTCGACGTGTGGGCCTCCGAGATCCCCTGGATGGAGATCTACGGCACCGAAGGCACTCTAAGCGTGCCCGACCCCAACACGTTCAGTGGCCCGGTTCGGCTTCAGCGCGGGCGTGGAGAGTGGGAAGAGGTTCCCCTGGATCACCCCGAGGGCGGTCGAGGGATCGGTGTGGCCGAGATGGCGGACGCATTGCGGAACGGACGCCGGTCACGGGTCGACGCCGCGATGGCCTATCACGTCCTCGACATCATGCACGCCGTCCACGAGTCGTCAGACCAAGACCGCCACATCGCCCTGCGGACCACCTGTGACAAGCCGGCCCCTGTCCCGCCCGGACTCCCCTTGGGCCAATTCGCCGCCAGCGGCTAATCGGGGCGGTCATCCGATCGGTAGACCCGCAGTCTCGCTGATCAGAGCAGTTCCCTGCTGAACGACTCGACCCAACGGCGCTGGTGATGCGGCAGCCCGTTGATCCGGACGTCCAGGTCTATGGAGACGTGAATGGCGTCCTGGGTGCTGCGGACGTTCGCGGACGTGTCCACGTTGATCACGCTGTCCGTGCGGGTGATGGTCCTGTGATGCTGTCCTATGGCCGTAGTGTCTGCGGGATTGCGGTTGTTCGCCCACACCTCCAGCCTGGACTCCATTTTGACGGTCATGTCGGAACTGGCCCTGTTTTCGTCCAAGCGGTACAATCTGAGACCGGTACGATCCCTCATCAAGTCTTGTGCAATCTCCCAAGGGACTGTGCGGGGGGATGCTTTCGGGTACATGATCGGCTCTGCGGAGGACTCGTACTCCATCTCGTCCAGGGGCAGCTCTCCTGCGTGGGCTTCCCGAGTAGATACAACCGGCAGTTCCAGGAATGACTCGCGTCCGCTGTCCCGGTATACGCGGTTCGTACCGAGGTAAGGGGTCGGCCACAGGTTCGGAAAGTCCGCGCTGCTTATGGAGAGCCGGATCCGGTGCCCTCGCTCGAATCTCCATGCCGTGGCGTCCAGGTTCACGTGCAGCTCATAAACCTCACCCGGCTCCATGGGCTCCGGGTCTGTGAGCGAGTTGCGCCGCGTCCCGTTCAGCACGCCTATCGTTACCTGCGCGCTGGCGCCGTCCGGCGCGACGTCTGAGAGCCGGGCCACGAACGCCATGACGGGCGCCGTGGAGCTGACGTGGATCACGGCCTTGCCCATGCCGATGATCTCCAGCGATTCGTCCAGGGGTTCGGAGGTGTAGTTCGCCGAGTAGATCTCGTCCACGCGTTGGTCGCCGGGCAGGCTATAGGGCACGCCTGCGCTCCACAGGCCGCTGGCTATCCCCACGGACGGCCGGTACTTGTACTCTTCGTAGCCGTCGCGGGTCATGTCCGGGTTGTCCGGCGTGAGGTCGCTGCCGAGATTTAGCCGATGCGTACGACCGCCGGGGACGGGGAACGATGGCTCCGTCCGCCAGTAGCCGGATGTGTGGGTGCGGTAGGGGTCCGGCACGTCGAACGTCTGGACGTAGACGCTGATGGCCGGCTCGTCCATGATGCCGTTGTCTACTCCCTTGAGCCAGTAGTCGCACCACCGCACGGTGAGATGCTCGCGCGCCAACGAGGGGCCGGGTGTTTCGCAGTCCGGACCGGAGTGGTTCCACGGGCCTATGAGCACCTTGCTTGGCGCCGTCATGTGCTGCCACGTCCTGAGCGGCGCGTTGCAGTAGCCGTCGCGCCATCCTCCGATGAGCAGCGCCGAGGCCTTGATCTCGTGGTAACGGCCCCGAATGCTTCCGGGCCGCCAGTACTCGCCGTCCGTCTGGTTAGCCAGCCAGGTGAGAAGGTAAGGGTTGTTCTGCTCCAGGTGCTCCTCCCAAAGCTCGGCCCAGCGGTCGCCGCTGTACTCGGGATAGGGGGGCATCGAGTTCATGCCTACCATGGAGCTGCCGTATGCGCCTATGTCGTAGTAGCAGCGCAAGGCCCCGCCACGGTAGTGACAGTCGTCCGTGTATCTGTCATCGGTGTAGTTCCAGGGAATGATCGTTTCCAGGTGAGGCGGCGCCAGGGCAGCGACCTGCACGCTGGAGAAACCGCCGTAAGAGCCGCCGGTCATGGCGACTTTGCCGTCGCACCAGTCCTGCTCGGCGACCCACTCAACCACGTCGTAACCGTCGCGCTGTTCCACGGGACGGTACTCATCGTCGTTCGAACCCTCGCTGGAGCCGGTGCCCCGGCAGTCGACGCGGGCGCCGACGTAGCCATGCTGCGCCCAATGGTGCTGCATCCCGGTAAGCGGCGCCTGGTCATCCTTGCGGTACGGGATGTACGTAAGGATTACTGGCCACGGGCCCTCCCCTGGCGGCACGTGAATGTCCATCGCGAGCTTCGTGCCGTCGCGGGTGGGCGTCATGACGTTCTTTACGAACCTGATGCCTTCCGAGTTGACTGCCATCGGCCGGACGCCTGAGTAGGTCTCATCTGCCACGTACATGTCTCCCGTCTAAAAGTGAACACCCGCCAGATTAATTGGCCTGGGATGTGTATAACAAGCCCGTGTACTACTCCCGAACGGACCACCAGACTTGGCAAAATCAAGAACCTTCACGCTGACGTTCCG
This sequence comes from Dehalococcoidia bacterium, assembly GCA_965219065.1. Taxonomy (GTDB): domain Bacteria; phylum Chloroflexota; class Dehalococcoidia; order Lucifugimonadales; family Lucifugimonadaceae. The sequence goes on along the minus strand of OZ244715.1, from coordinate 2,777,533 downwards.
GCTGGCGGTGTAGCTCGGTTACTTTCGCTTGAAGTAGCTTTACGACGAAGCTACTATGTGACCAGTATGGGGGGTATTCCGTTTTGCCTGAAGAATTCAGCCTTGCCATGTCGCTGATGCCTGAGTACCACCATGGCGAGAGCGATCTCTAGGGGCGACAATGGAGACTTGGCCTGAAGCAGGCGACCCCAATATCCCGGTAGACTCCGTTCCCCGTGCAGGGCGCGTCGCCCGAACCCGCCGGCGGCAACCCCCAACCACTCAGCTGGCCCACCTCGCCCTTGCCCTCCTAGCCTCATCGGTTCTCGCCTATGCCGTCCTGAGTTCCAACGCCACCTTACAGGCGCAGGCCTCAACCAATGCCCCGCCCGGGTTTGCGGACGGAACGGCGAACCGCTCTGTGGTGGAGAACTCGCCCCCAGGAACCAGCGTGGGTCAGCCGGTTGCGGCTGCGGACGCCGACAACGACGCCCTGACCTACAGCATCTCCGGCACCGATGCCAGCCTATTTGGCATGGACATCGCCAGCGGCCAAATTGTCGTCGGAACGTGGACAGCCTTGGACTACGAAGCCAGGAACTCCTACGCAATAATCGTGACAGTCACTGATCCATCTGGCGCCAGCGACACCGTTGTGGTGACGATCACGGTTACCGACGTGGATTTGGGTCCCTTGGCTAGTCGCTATGACGCCAACAACAATGAGGCGATCGACAAGGCTGAGATTTTCATGGCCGTAAGGGACTACTTCAACGACGTCATTGCCAGGGACGACGTGTTAGAGCTCATCAGGCTCTATTTCTCCAGCACTCCTACAGCCTCGCCAACACCAGGGAGCAATGCCGCAATTGGTGCGATACCCTGGCTTGCCGATGGAATCACGAAGTGGGAGGGGCTTGCTGCCAATTCGCTAAGAGCTATATCCGCCATCGACATCGAATCAGCGGCGCTCGTCTTGAGCTTCCCTTGGATCATCGACGGCATTACCGCAGGTGAGTCATCTGCCATCTCTGGTGTACGTGGCATTATGGATGAAGACCTTGAATTGGCGAAGGATGTGCTTGATCTGTGGTGGGTACCCGACGACATGCCGACAGTAGAGGAATATGCCCTCGTGGACCTTCGCGATCTAGCCAGACGCAATCTGCCATTGGCGAGTCAGGTCATCAACGAACCGTTCATGGGGCCGCCTTTTCGGCAACGTGACGAGTACGCTCTGAATGTCCTAAGCCACTTGGCCTTGGACCTGCCTGGACGTAATGACGGCGCTGATCTGTTGGCACAACTCGCCGATCAACCATGGTTCAGCGATGGATTGGATGATTTGGAAGCAGCACTCCTCTATGCTATCGGTTCAAGCTCTATCGACTTTCAACAGGCCCTTATTAAGACCCATCATGTCGCCTCGGCACCTGTTACGCTTCCCCGGGCTGGCGATGTGGAGCTTGTGGTCGTAAGGCACACTCCGTTCCCGCCGGACGACGATACATTCGCCACGATGGAAGAAGGTGTCCGAGCTATAGTAGGCTACATGGGCGCTCCGTTTCCTGTTAAAGACGTGATACTGCTTATCACTGAGCCGGACATCTGGAGCATTAGAAGCGGAGCGCAGCTTGTTAGTAATATTTCCGGTGGCACTGAAGCAGGCTATATAACCGCACACATACGCATGAACAACTCGGAATCAGGTCTTTCAAAGTCTGCCCTTTATCACGAAATAGGCCACTACTACCATTTACATGGACCCGCTTGGCTCAGTGAGGGCGTAGCACAGTTCCTGGAGGCCTACACGATTGCCCGAACTGGTGGAAAGGGGCTTGAACAGCGTTTAGCGCATCTTGAGTCCTCTGGAGGATGCGATAGAGAGAATCTTCAACAGCATATCGATGACTTTGGAGGAGTCTCTTGCACCTATGTTCTTGGCGAGAAATTCCTGCTGGCTATGCACGCGGCTTTGGGGCAGGAGGCCGTATCTGCGGCCCTCCGGGATCTGTACACCCAGTCGCTATTCTTCGTATATCTCGATGAGGAGACCATATACCAGGCTTTCCTATCGAACACGCCACCCGGGAGTGAAGAAGCCTTCAAGACCGCCTACCGCCTTTATCACGGCGGACCCATCGTCGACGCAATCCTAGCCGACGCCCCAGATTGGCCTTCGCTGGTGGCGCTCTATAATGCGACCAATGGGGATGATTGGGTAAACAACGGAAACTGGGTCAGCAACGCACCCCTGGGCGCATGGCACGGTGTGGTCACTGAACCAAGGGGCCGTGTTAGGATACTGGACCTAGTGGAAAATGGCCTTGCAGGCAAGATACCACCTGAACTGGGAAGCCTCTCCGACGTCAGAAACTTGTTCTTAGCGGTAAACTCGCTGGTCGGCGAGATACCGCCAGAGCTGGGCAGCCTCTCCAAACTCATAACGCTGTTTCTTGGTAGGAACCAGTTAAGTGGAGAGATACCGTCAGAGCTAGGCAACCTCACCAACCTCCAAGGATTGTACCTTTTCGAGAACCAATTAAGCGGAGGTATTCCGTATGAGTTGGCAGGCATGCACAGCATGCGAATCCTTGACCTCCAGGTCAACCAACTGACCGGGGAGATACCTTCCGAACTCGCCGAACTTACTAATCTCGAGAGTTTGAGACTCTCGAGAAACCGGTTAAGTGGGGAGATACCCTCGGAACTGGGCGGCCTCTCTGAACTTACCTGGCTGGACCTCGGAAAGAACCAGTTGGTTGGGGAGATACCGCCTGAGCTGGGGAACCTCTCCAATCTCGAAACTCTATTCCTTTGGGATAACCGTCTGAGTGGGAGCATCCCATCTGAATTCGGAAATCTGATGAGCCTTAGCTCTCTGTATCTCAGTAATAACCAGTTAAGTGGAGAGATTCCCCCCGAACTGGGTGACCTTGCGAAACTCAGGGTGCTGGATCTCGATGGGAACCAGTTCAGCGGAGAGATACCATCTGAGCTGGGCAACCTTACCAACTTCTATAGCCTTGACCTCAGTCGAAATAATTTGAGCGGCCAGATACCGCCCGAACTGGGGAACCTAAGCGGCATCAAAATCCTGGACCTCAGTATGAATCAACTGAGCGGGGAGATACCTTCTGAGCTTGGAAGCCTCACTAGCCTGGAGAAGTTGTTCCTCGGAGGAAACCAGTTTAGTGGATGCATACCGGAGGAGTTGGACAATATACCTGAGAATGACCTTCACGAGCTTGGCCTACCACTCTGTGGCGCCCGCTGAGGCCCGCTTGCCAACCAGGGGCCGAAGCGGGACAGTGTTCGCGACCATCGAGGACAAGACCTAGGAGGACCAACTCCTACTATGTACCACGGTTCTCGCCCGGTGCCGGAGGGATCTGGGTGCTCCTAGCTCGGGGCATAGTATCGCTGTGGGACGGGACTGCCAACATCATCTTGTCTCATGTGGAGTGTATAGATACAGGTAGCCTATGCCCGCCTACGTGAACTCGAACCACGTTAGGCCTCGTCAACTGTCGGGGCCTCCTGCCGGCTCCAGACCCACTGCCCGCGAGTACCGTAATTTTTTTTGCGATCGCATCGCAGCCGTGAGAATTTCAGGCCCTTTTCGGAGTGGCCAACACCAACGCCCCGCTCAAGCGATAGCTTTTCAGGCACCCATTCAACGGTTCGCGCAGGCGTACGCGTCAAACACCCCTCGTTTCATGCCAAGGAGGGATATCCTCCACCCCGGCGTATGCCGGGGTGGCGTGTCGCGGGCTAGGCGGGCGCCGCCACTTCCCTGGGCGCCATTGCCTGTTGAGACGCTGCCTCGGGGAAGAAGGCGCTAATTGTCTCCTGGGCGATGCCATCGGCGTCCAGGTGCAGCCGGTGACGCTGGTCGGCCGCTGTACCGTGCTCGATGAAGGAGTCCGGCATGCCGATTCGGTGGACGACGACGTCCTCCAACCCGGCCTCGGCCAGGGCTTCGAGTACTGCTGAGCCGAACCCTCCGGCAAGCACGTTTTCTTCGACCGTGAGTATGCGGCCGGAACTGCGTGCCGAGTCCAGAAGCAGATCGACGTCGAGGGGCTTCACGAAGATCGGGTTCACCACACCGCACGAGATGCCGCGCCCGGCAAGCGTTTCTGCCGCCTCAACGGCGGCGCCAACCGGCTTGCCTAGCGCGAAGATCACGACGTCGCTGCCCTCCCGTACCACTGATCCCTTGCCGATCGGCAACTCTTTAAGTTCGCTGTCGAGCGGAGCGCCGGTTGCAGCGCCCCGTGCGATGCGGATGGCGAACGGGCCTTCGTGCTTGTATGCGGTGTATACGAGATGCTGCAACTCGTTCTCGTCCATTGGCGCCGCAACGACGGCGTTGGGGAGGCATCGCAGGTACGAGATGTCGAACGCGCCGTGGTGCGTCTTGCCGTCCTCACCGACGATACCGGCGCGGTCGGCGATCAGTTTGACCGGCAGATTCTGTATGCAGACGTCGTGGACAACCTGGTCGAACGCGCGTTGCAGGAACGTGGAGTAGATCGAGACGAAGGGGTTGAGGCCGTTCGACGCCATTCCCGCCGCCATGCTGACGGCGTGCTGTTCAGCAATACCGACGTCGAAAACCTTGTCCGGGAATTCGGTCTTCAGTTCCGCCAGTCCGGTACCCTCGAGCATCGCCGCGCTGATTCCGACTACGGAACTGTCGCGGCGCATGAGTTGGCCGATCGTCTGGGCGAAGACCTTCGAGTAGGTGGGCGCGCCGGACCCGTCCCCGAGCGGCGAGCTCGGTTGGTGGAACTTGACGGGATCGTCCTCGGCGGGCTCGTATCCGTGGCCCTTGTGCGTAACCACGTGGATAAGGGGCACCGAGCCGGTTGGCGTTCTGGCCTGCCGCAAGGTCTCTTCAAGCTGCTTGAAGTCGTGGCCGTCCACTGGGCCCAGGTAGTGGAATCCCATCTCGGTCCAGAACATGGTGGGCACGATCAGACCCGCGAGTCCGGTATTGAACCTCTTGACGAGCCGGTACATCAACTCGCCGGTCGGCACCTTTTTAGAAAGGGCCTTCATACGCCCGATCATGGAGTTGAATTCAGGGTGAGTGATCAGGCGCTTGCGCCAGTTGGTAAGGAAGCCGATGTTCTCGGAGATCGACATCCCGTTGTCGTTCAGGACGACGATGAAGTTTTCCGGTTTGAGGTGCGCGATGTTGTTCAACGCTTCGAAGCTGGAGCCAGAGGTCATGGCCCCGTCCCCAACGACCGCCACGGTCCAAGAGTTCGTCTTGCGGTTCGCGGAGGCTTCGGCGATGCCGAGAGCGATTGAAAGTCCGGTCCCGGCGTGGCCGGCACAGAGTGTGTCGTGGAGGCTTTCAAGGGGCTCCCCGAATCCGGAAAGGCCGCCCTCGAGACGAATGTTCTGGAAGTCGTCGCGCCGCCCGGTCACCAGCTTGTGCGTATAGGTCTGGTTGGTCGTGTCCCAGACGATGCTGTCCTTGGGGCTCTCGAAGATGCGGTGTAGCGCCAGGGTGAGTTCGACGACGCCCAGATTCGAAGCCAGGTGGCCGCCGCGTTCCGTTATCACGGAGATGATAGTGTCTCGCGCCTCTTGAGCGACTTGCTCCATTTCCTCGCGAGTCAGCGTTCTCAGGCTGCTCGGTTCATCGATCCGGTCCAATATACGGCCGGTCATGGAGGCCCTCCCTGCGGAGTGTCAGTTGAAACGTTGGAGTAGCCGCGGCGAAGACGCTCGGAACACCAAAACTCAACCTATGTAGCGCCTGACCAGTCGTTAAGCGCGGAGACTCGCCTGTTGTTGCCATTACTGCGATGCGGACGAAGCGACGCCCGGCTGCCAATTATACGTGGGACGGCTCAAAACCTGCCGGGGCCTCCGGCGACTATTGAGAACCCGATCCCAAAAGTCCTTCGTCATCTTCTCGAAAGCAGCCCGCGCGGATGGCGGACGGCGTGCAATTTCTAGTCTACGCCGGGGGCGGCTTGCGCTTGTTGCGGGTGCGGTTCAGGCCCAGACTTTTTGCCGCAGGTTGCAGCGTTTCGTCCAACTCCACCGGAAACGTGATGTTGAGTCGTGCGCGCCGCTTTCTTGCCTCGTTGCTTTCTGAGGCGGGGGGAGTGCCCGAAACGTCCGGCCTACTTTTTTTAACGCCGGAAGTGTGTTTGCCCGATTTGTCCGCCATTCGGCTTTCTCGCGCCCCTTCGATTAAAGCGAAATGCCCCGCGCGTTTGCAACTGTGTCGAGGTCCTTGTCTCCCCGGCCGCTCATGAGCAGGAGAACAACGTGCTGCGGCGTCAGGTCCGGCGCCATCTTTTTGAGGTACGCGATAGCGTGGGAGGGCTCGAGCGCGGGGATGATTCCCTCGCTTCTCGTCACGAAGTCGAATCCGTCCAGGGCCTCGACATCGGTGATTGAAACGTACTGCGCCCGCTCGGCGTCCTTCAGGTAGCTGTGCTCCGGCCCGACGCCAGGGTAGTCGAGGCCGGCCGAAATACTGTGGGCCTCCTGCACCTGCCCGTCATCGTTCTGCAGCAAGTAGCTCATGGCGCCGTGCAGCACCCCTGGCCGACCCATGCTTATGGTGGCTGCGTGGCGGTCGGTCTCAACTCCATCTCCCGCTGCTTCCACTCCAATCAACCCAACCTCCTCATCCTCCACGAACGCCGAGAACAGACCCATGGCGTTGCTGCCCCCGCCGACGCAGGCGATCGCATAGTCAGGAAGTCTCCCCGCCTGTTCCAGGACCTGTTGGCGCGCCTCTCGTCCGATCACAGACTGAAAGTCACGCACCATCTTCGGATACGGGTGCGGCCCGACGACGCTGCCGATGATGTAGTGGCTAGTTTCGACGTTCGTTACCCAGTCCCTGATGGTCTCGTTGATTGCGTCCTTCAGGGTGCGGCTTCCCGACGTGACGGAGCGTACCTCGGCCCCGAGGAGCTTCATCCGGTACACGTTGGGCGACTGCCGGTGGATGTCCTCCTCGCCCATGTAGACGACGCACTCCATGCCCAGCTTGGCGCACACGGTGGCCGTGGCCACGCCGTGCTGTCCGGCGCCCGTTTCGGCGATGATCCGCTGCTTGCCCAGACGGCGGGCCAGCAGCGCCTGGCCGAGAGCATTATTGATCTTGTGCGCTCCTGTGTGCGCCAGATCCTCACGCTTGAGGTACACGCGTGGGCCGCCCAGTTCCTGCGAAAGGTTGGACGCGAAGTAGAGCGGCGTGGGCCTGCCTACGTAGTCCTTCAGCAGCGAGTCCATCTCCGCGGCGAACGATGCATCGTCAACCACCTCGTCGTAGGCCGCTTCGAGTTCGTCGAGCGCGCTCATGAGGGTTTCCGGCACGAACTTGCCGCCGTACTGGCCGAAACGACCCCGCTCGTCAGGCAGAAGGTGGGTTTTGGGCGCTACAGTCGGCATAAGGGTTCAGCCTGTGGGTGGTGCGGAAATACGTCGAGAAATGACTCGTCCAAGGATACCAGTCATCACCGCTGCGTCCGGTACCAGGCAACGGGAATCGCACAACGACGGCCGTATGATCTACGATTGCCGGGTCGGTAAGCCCGCCTGTTCACCGGCGGCGATGCGAGAACGAACTTGCCAGAACGACCCAACGTAGACCAGTACATGATGGGCATAGCCGAGGCTGTGAAGGCGCGGGCGAACTGCCGGGGCAGCCGCATCGGCGCGCTTCTCGTACTCGAAGGTCGCATCGTGTCGACCGGGTACAACGGCACGCCGTCGGACATGACCAACTGCGACGAGGGTGGTTGCGAACGGTGCGCCAACCCAGAGCGGTACGAGTCCGGCACCGCTTACGACATCTGCATCTGCGTTCACGCCGAACAGAACGCGTTGCTGGCGGCGGCCAGGTTCGGCATCGCGGTCGAGGGCGCAATCCTTTACTCCACGATGAGGCCCTGCTTCGGCTGCACAAAAGAGCTGTTGCAGGCACGGGTCAAAGGGGTGGTGTACCTCGAAGATTGGCGGCACCCCAACCGCGAACTGCGCTCCGAGTACGAGAGACTACAGGCCCGCTTCCCCGGTGGAGTAAAGGAACTACCAGCCGAACGGGACTGAGACCGCTGTTCCTGAGAGGGGCGCAGGTTCCCGTTTGCCCGGTGGTGCTGGCAATCACCCGTCTTCCCCGACCCCGATCGGGGAACCACCGGGGTAAGGGAATCGGGTGGTGTTTGCGTGTACCCCGTACCGCCTCCATGGCGCCCACAAGAGGCGCCACTACATGGTCCCAGGGGTTCGGGGTTGGGGGATGGTGTCGCGGCACGGATGGCGCTGACATTAACAGTCGCTTAACGAGCATTTAGCGGTGTGTTAACGGGACGGTCACATTATTGCTTGCTGGCGAAGGATCGATTTTCGCTCGTTGGACAGGTGTCAATTTCAAGGGATCAGAGGATCAGAGGTCAGACGAATGGCTTTTAGAACGGGTTTCCGTTTTGACGGGAACGACGGTGTGACGAGTTACCGCCCCTTCAACTGGAATTGGCTCGTGCTCACACTCGCAATTGTCGGATTAGTAGCCATGGCGTGCGGCGGCGAAAGTGATTCGGCGGGTTCAGTCGTCGAATCGACACTCAGCGGGAACATTGAGATCGACGGCTCTTCGACCGTCTTCCCCATCAGCCAGGCCGCAGCCGAAGAGTTCAGGAAGGAATACCCCAAGGTACAAATCCCGGTCGGCATTTCCGGTACCGGCGGCGGGTTCAAGCGGTTCACCGTCGGCGAGACCGACATCTCCGACGCATCTCGCCCCATCAAGGACTCGGAACGGGAACAGGCGGCCGAAAACGGCATCGAGTTCATCCGACTCACGGTCGCGTTCGACGGCCTGTCCATCCTGGTGAACCCAGACAACGACTTCGTTACCTGCATGACCACAGAAGAACTCAAAAAGCTCTGGGAACCCGGCAGCACGGTCAAAAAGTGGAATGAGATCCGCTCCGAGTGGCCGGATAAGGAGATCAGGCTATACGGTCCGGACACCGATTCAGGCACGTTTGACTATTTCACCGACGCCATCAATGGGGAGGAAGACGCGTCGAGGCCCGACTACACCCAGAGCGCTGACGACAACGTCCTGGTGCAGGGAATTGCAGGCGACAGAAACTCCCTCGGCTACTTCGGCTACGCGTACTACATTGAGAATCAGGACAAGCTGAAGGTCGTCGCTGTAGACGGCGGTTCGGGCTGCATCGAGCCGTCAGACTCGAGCATCAACGACGGCAGCTACGCCCCACTCTCTCGCCCGATGTTCATCTACGTGAAAAAGGCGTCCCTGGAACGGCCAGAAGTGAAGGCATTCATCGAGTTCTACCTCGAAAACGCCCCCGCCCTGGCAGCAGAAGTCGGATACGTGGCGCTGCCCCAGGCCGACTACGAAGCCGGTTTGTCTGCGATCCGCTAACCGGCGAGGCACGAAGAACTACACCTTCCACACATATCCCCGGCAGGTCCCGCGCACCCTGCCGGGGATCTTTGGCAGGCAGAGCATTTCGTCCCCCCAACGGGGATGTGGGCAACCGCCGACCTCCCGGCGCTATGCGAAGGCACTCATACAGCCTTAAGCTGGTTAATACGGCCCCCGCGACTCCGGGCCGTGGTCCAATCGCCATGAATACTGACATGCCAGACCCTGCCGCCAGCGCAAGAGGCGCGCCGTTGGCCAGCAACTTCACCGCCTCGCTCGACGTGGACCAGCGTATGTACCGCGAGGACATCGCCGGATCGATGGCGCACGCCCGCATGTTGGCCCGCCAGGGCATCATCAGCCAGACCGACGCCGCCCAGATAGTTGGCGGGCTCCAGCAGATCGAGATAGAAATCGAATCCGGCGAGTTTGTATGGAAAGAAGAGCTTGAAGACATTCACATGAACGTCGAATCGAGGCTTTTCGAGCTGATCGGCGACGCCGCCGGCCGCCTCCACACCGGCCGCTCCCGTAACGACCAGGTGGCGACGGACAGCCGCATGTACTCAAAACGCGCTGCGGCCGACGCCGTTCGGGCGGTGCGGCTCACGCAACGGGCGTTGCTGAAACAGGCAGCCGACCACGTCGACACCGTGCTCCCCGGCTACACGCATCTCCAGCGCGGGCAGCCGGTATCGCTTGCCCACCACCTGCTCGCCTACTTCGAGATGCTCGACAGAGACGCGGGACGGTTCGCAGCGGCGCGGGATGCCGCCGACGTACTGCCGCTCGGTAGCGGCGCCATGGCTGGCGTCCCGTACCCGCTCGACCGCGAATCGGTTGCGGACGAACTCGGTTTTTCGGCCATCAGCGCAAACAGCATGGACGCCGTATCGGACCGCGACTATATGCTCGATTTCGTGTCAGCCTCCGCCGTCTGCATGATGCACCTGTCGCGCCTGGCGGAGGACCTGATCGTCTGGTCTACGGACGAGTTCGGATTCGTGAGCATGGCAGAGGCGTTCACGTCCGGCTCCAGCATCATGCCGCAAAAGCGGAACCCCGACTACGCCGAACTCGTTCGGGGGAAGACCGGGCGCGTCTACGGCGCCCTCATGACATTACTTTCGACGCTCAAGGGGTTGCCCCTTACCTACAACCGCGACCTGCAGGAAGACAAGGCCCCGCTGTTCGACGCTGCCGATACGGTTCTTGCGTCCCTCGATGCGACGGAGGGGATGGTGAGGACCGCCCGGTTCGACGCTGCGCGCATGCGCCGGGCGATGGACGAAAGCGCCGCGCTCGCCACCGACTACGCCGATTACCTCGTCGCAAAGGGGGTGCCGTTCCGCCAGGCCCACATTGTCGTTACCGAGTTGACGAGGAATGCCGCCGACGCCGGTAAACGACTGTGCGACCTTTCGCTGGACGAACTCAGGTCGGCGTCGAGCCACTTCGATAAAGACGCACTTGAAATAACCGCGGAGTCGTCCATCGCCTCGCGAGATGTGCCCGGAGGAGCCGCGCCGCGCCGTGTACGGGAGGCGCTGCAACGCGCTTACGGCAGGATTTGGCGCGCCCATGCCGCCGGCGAGTGGTAAACCGGACCGCGCTGTGAGCGAGATCAGGATATCCGCGTCGATCCTTAGCGCCGACTTTGGACGGCTGGCGGATGATCTTCGCGCGGCAGAAGAGGCCGGCTGCGACGAGATTCACTTCGACGTGATGGACGGGCAGTTCGTGCCCAACATCACGATGGGAGTGCCGGTGTTGCATTCGGTGCGAGCCGCCACAGGCCTTCCGATAGACGTCCACATGATGGTCAGCGAGCCGTCGAGGTTTTGCGATGCGTTCGCCAGTGCGGGCGCAGACATATTCACCGTCCACGTCGAGGCATGCGCCGATGTTGTGTCGACGATATCCGCGGCGCGCGAAGCCGGTATGAGGCCCGCCGTGTCGCTAAAGCCAGCCACGCCGTTGGCCGACATCCAGGGCCTTCTTGGCCTGGTCGACAGGGTGCTCGTCATGTCGGTCGAACCCGGGTTTGGCGGTCAACCGTTCATGCCGGAAGCGTTGCCAAAGATCGAGGCGCTGCGAGCTATGGCCGATGACACGGGAGAGAAAATAGAGATCGCCGTCGATGGCGGTATCAAGCCGGATACCATCGGACTGGCCGTCACCTCCGGCGCGCAGACGCTCATTTCCGGCAGCGGGGTCTTCGACCGTTCCGGCAACGTGCGGGCAGCCGTCCAATCCCTGCGCGCCGCCATTTCAAACTCGTCAGCGTGACCCGTCAGACCCTGTGCGCAATATTGGGCGGGACCGCACCAAGTTCGCTACGGATCTGGGCAAGCGGACAAAAAGTCAGTCACCGCCCGCGGGTCGTCCTTTAGGTAGAGGGTGGTGCAAAGGAGAGGTAGCGGTGGTGTGGCGAGAGGAAGGGTCTAGCGAACCTTGACCATGGTTCGCAGACAGCGGGTGCAGACATCCAGGCGCTGCTTTTCGCCATTGATCACCAGATTACGCCGCGAAACGTTCGGCTTCCACATCTTGCGCGTCGCCCTCATAGAGTGGCTGCGACTATTTCCGAACTGTGGACCTTTGCCGCAAATGCCGCACTTGGCCATGATAATTTCCTCGGGATCGCACGTCCCAGGGCCCGCGAAAGTCGAGAGTGAACTTCATTCGAAATTAGGGAACTTTGCCCGCTCCGACACTCTAAGCTAACATGCCCGTACAGTTGCATCAACGTGCGTTCAACCTGGAATTCCATCGGTCGCGCCCCGATTATTCCGGTCAGACTTCCACGATTAGGACCCCCAATAAATGAACTCCAGACCCACGAGGACAGCCGAGACAGCCGAGAACACCGGCATCACGACCGCCGAACTTTTGCGGCTCGTAAAAGCGGCCACGCGGGCGATCGAGGTCAACCGGGACCAGATTAACGCCCTGAACGTATTTCCAGTGCCCGACGGCGACACCGGAACGAATATGTTCCTGACCTTGCGCTCGATCAACGAAGAGATGGACTCGGCGCCCCGCGAAAACCTGTCGCTCACCACCGCGAGAATGGCCCGCGCCGCGCTGCTGGGAGCGCGCGGCAACAGCGGCCTGATTCTCGCCCAGTTCTTCAAGGGCATGGCACAGGCGCTTCGTGACGGCTACGAGGTGAGCGGCGCCGGATTCGCCAACGCCATGCGCTTCACCACAGAAAACGCATACGCCGCCGTCCCCAATCCGCGCGAAGGCACGATGCTGACCGTGTTTCGAGAGTGCGCCGACGCCGCCGAACGCGCAGTTCGGGAAACGCCGGGTTTCGAGCCGGTGTTGGCAGCTTCGGCAAGCCAGGCGCTCGACACCACCAGGCGCACGCCGGAGATGCTCGACATCCTTCAGGAGGCTGGCGTTGTCGATTCCGGCGGCTTCGGTTTCACCATCATGCTATTCGGCGCCCTTGAAGCCCTCAGGGGAGAAGGCGACGGCGGAGTCATCGTCGCGCCGCCGGCCGTTGGGGATCGGGGCAGCGCTGCCAGTTCCACGGTTCGGGCCGAGTTCGCGCTCTCTGCGCAGGAAGAAATATGGGGCTATTGCACCGTATTTGCCATCGAAGGTGAAGGACTCGATCTCTCCAAAATCCGGTCGAAAGTCACGGATTTAGGCCGCTCGGCAGTTGTTGCCGGTGATGAAACGCTCGTCAAGATCCACGTACACATGGAAGACCCAGGGCAGGCGTTGTCCTTCGCCACTTCCATGGGCACGATATCGAACATCGATATCAAGAACATGGACGAGCAGACGAAGGAGTGGGCAGCCGGGCAAACCGATGGCGACGCCGAAACGCCGACGGAGACGATTCCTCTCGCGGTAGTGGCTGTAGCGGCAGGGGCGGGAATGCAGAATCTGTTCATAAACGCGGGACTCGAAACATGCAGTGTGGTGACGGGCGGCGACAGCATGAACCCGAGCGTGGGGGACCTACTGGAGGCCGTGGAACAGGCCCCATCCGACAACGTGCTTCTACTGCCGAATAACAAGAACGTCGTCGGCACGGCGGGCGAGGTGCCGGGACTCACATCCAAGAACGTGCGAGTGATTCCGACGGTGTCGATGCAACACGGGATAGCGGCCATGCTCGCGTTGTCTCCGGACGATGACATCGACTCCAACGCCGCCGCCATGAACGAGGCTCTCGAAACGATTCAGGATGGCGCTGTATTCCGCGCCACTCGTGACGTCTCGATAGGCGGTGTGGATGTTGTCGAAGGGCAGTACACGGGGTTGGTCGATGGATCGGTCCGCTGCTGCGGGGAGGACCTGGAGGCCGTGCTATTAGAGACGGTTTCAGGAAACGCAGAAAAAGGGTCGCTCGTGACTCTCTACCGGGGGGAAGATGTGAATGAAGAGCAGGCGAACGGCATCGCCGCCAGGCTCGAGGAGACCGTGCCGGGCATCGAGGTGGAAGCGGTCGACGGCGGCCAGCCGCACTATGAATTTCTTGTCAGCATCGAATAAAATTTCACTCAAATAGCCACGAGGTTGCCACATTGAAAATCGGCGTTGTAACAGACAGTACGTCCGACCTGCCGCCGGACATTGCAGCTACTTACGGGATCCGCATCGTCCCGCTCAACGTCAGGTTCGGCGTCGACGAATACCTCGACGGGGTGACGATGCAGGCGGAAGAGTTTTACCGCCGCCTCGAATCGTCCGACGAACTTCCAACCACGTCCCAGCCGGCGGTACCTTCGTTCGTGGACACCTACCGCGAGCTCTTGGCTGATCACGACTCCGTAGTCTCTGTCCACCTGTCTTCGAAGCTCAGCGCGACCCATACCGCAGCCGTGCAGGCGCGGAACGAACTAGGTGACGACGGGCAGCGCGTTGAAGTGGTCGACACGCTTCAGGCGTCGATGGCCCTCGGGTGGGTCGCGGTAGGAGTTGCGCAGGCGATCAACTCCGGTGCAAACCTTGAAGAAGCGGTCGCACTCGCCCACTCGCTCAGTTCCCGCGCGAAGTTCATCGGCCTCGTCGAGACGCTCGAATACCTTCACAAGGGTGGTCGGATAGGCAACGCGCAGAAGCTCGTCGGGTCGTTGCTGAGGATCAAACCGATGCTTGAAGTGAGGGACGGCATCGCCCACCCGCTCGAACGGGCGAGGTCGAAAAGCAAGGGGATCGGCCGAATACAGCAGTTGGTGGCCGACGCCGCGCCCCTGTCCCACCTGTGCATCATGTACACGACGGAACGCGAGATCGCCGAAGGCATCGCGGCCAGCTTGGATCACACCGTAACCGGAGATCCGCCGATCGCCGCGCGCCAGGGGCCGGTGGTGGGCACATACCTCGGGCCAGGTTCGATAGGCGCCTGCTACATCAAGGCCGTGGAGTCCTGACCCGCGTGGCGGCGGAACCACGCCCCGGCAACCGGCGCAGAAACAGCCGTGCACGGGACTCCGTCGCCGCCAGGCTCGCATCTCTGAGGGGCATCCTCGCACTCGAACAGAGCCGCGGATTCGACAACTCGGCGGTCGCCGGCGGGTTGGACCTCTTCATTGAAAATTCACGCGATATCGTCCCGTGGCTCGGCGATCTGTTCGAATCCGGGGTACGAAATTACGCGGGGCTAAACAAGGCGCAGCGACGGGCCTGGGCAGCCAAAGCCACCGCCCGCGCTTCCCGGGTTGAGGGGAGCCGGGCGGCTATGCGTCCTGCGAACGCCCCTGCCCGGCGGCCGCGGCGGCCTGCCCCGCCAAAGCCACCTATCACCCTCGATACGCCTCTCGCCGGGCTGCCGTTCGTCAACCGGCGTACACAGCCCCGGATTGAGCATCTTGGCGTTTCGAAACTCAGGGACCTCCTGTATCTCTTCCCGAACAGGCACGTAGACTACTCGAATATCACGCCCATAGCCGGACTTTCGCTCGGCGACGACACGACCGTCGTCGGCAAGGTCACGTCGTCCGAAACGGCGCGCATCGGCCGGCCTCCCGGCGCGGCCCGCGTCACCCTGAACGACAGCACCGGGCTGCTCAACATCACCTGGTGGGGGCAGGCCTATCTCGCCAGCCGGCTGAGGCCAGGGTCAAGGCTCGCGGTGAGCGGCCGGGTCAGCGAATATCGCGGACGGGCCCAGATGGAAAACCCCGAATACGAGGAGTTGCAGGGATTCGCTGACGAACTAGTGCACGCCGGCAACCTGCTGCCGGTCTATCCGTCCACCGAGGGGCTGCAACAGAGGACGATACGCAACGCCGCTAGAAAGGCTCTCGACGCCGGACTGCCGCTATTGGCGGACCACATTCCGCAGCAGATATTGCGAGACCGCGGAATGCCGGAACTCGCCGACTCCCTCCGCCGCATGCACTTCCCCAAGGACGCAGGCGAATACAAATTGGCGCGACAGCGGATGGCGTTCGACGAGCTCTTTGTCAACCAGGTGGCCGTGCTGAGAAGGAAGCGGGAATGGGCGGCCAGGGAAGGTGGTGTGCCGATCGAACGCGGCAGGGACGCAGCCCGGAACTACGTGAACCGCCTCGAATTCGAACTGACCGGCGATCAGAAATCGACTTTGGAAGCCATTCTTGAGGACATCGCCACGCCCGTACCGATGGGCCGAATGCTTCAGGGTGAAGTAGGTAGCGGGAAGACCGTAGTGGCGCTCGCCGCTCTGCTCGCCACCGCCGCAGACGGCCGAGTCGGCGCCTTCATGGCGCCGACCGAGGTGTTGGCGGAACAGCACTTCCTGAGCGCGACTCGTCAACTGGACGCAACCCCGGTGGAGAACCACCCCGAGAACATCGTCCGGGCTGACGGGCGCGGCGAAGGCCACGAGCCGATAACGATCGCGCTGCTCACGGGAAGCCTGCGGAGATCGATCAAGTCCCGCGTCCAGACCATGCTCGCGGATGGTGAGATCGATATCGTCATCGGCACGCACGCGCTGCTGCAGGACGCAGTGAGTATCCCGCGGCTGGCCCTCGTGGTTATCGACGAACAGCACAAATTCGGCGTCGGACAACGCGCCGCGTTGACCGACAGAGCGCCGCGCCCGCATCTCCTCGCAATGTCCGCTACACCCATACCGCGCTCGTTGGCGCTGACGGTATACGGAGACCTAGAACTCTCCACGCTTCGGCAGATGCCGGGCGGCCGTAAACCGATCACGACCAAATGGGCGAAATCGGCGCATGACCGCCGCGACGCCTACGCCCTTGCTCGAAAAGAGATCGCCGCCGGACGGCAGGTGTTCATCGTGTGTCCGTTTGTTGAGGAGTCGGATCAGGTTAAGGGCCGAGCCGCCACGGTCGAGTTCGAACGCTTGCGGGGCGGCGAACTGGCCGGCATCGACGTGGGCCTACTCCACGGGCGGATGAGTCTCGCCGAGAAGCAGGCGGCCATGGATTCGTTCCGGGACGGCGGGACGCAGGCGTTGGTAGCGACGCCGGTCATCGAGGTCGGGGTCGATGTTTCAAACGCAACGGTGATGCTTATCGAGAGCGCAGACCGGTTCGGAATGGCGCAGCTCCACCAGCTTCGCGGGCGAGTCGGCCGAGGGGCGAATCGCAGCTACTGCGTCCTGTTGGCAGACGGTCCAGGCGGCGACGGGCAGGCCAGGCTTTCGACCGTCGAGCGAATCGGCGACGGGTTCGAGCTTGCCGAGGTCGATTTGGAGACGCGTGGCCCCGGCGAGTACCTCGGCGCAAGGCAAAGCGGCTGGCCGGAACTCAAAGTGGCCAACGTGGGGGATCGAGACCTGCTGGCCCTCGCCCGCGCCGATGCTGCTGACCTTCTCGCCTCCGATCCGAACCTGGAAAACCCTGCCCACGAGGATTTGTCGAAAGAAGTAACCCGCAAAACGCCGACTGCGCAGTCCGATATTTCTTGACTGGTGTCACCGCCTTTTCATCTCCATTGTCTGCGGCTTCTCACTACAAACACTCGGGGTCCGTTCGCCTTGACAACCGCACAGCTGTTCGGGAAGATTAAGTTAAATCAAGGATCGACACGAATCCCCTCAACCCAATGACATTCACTGCCGCCAATGTTGGTATCAGGGGAGTTAAGGGGCAGGTACGATATGATCAAATGCCCAAAATTCTAAGCTTGATTATTTACCGTATGTTTCGAAACAACATTAAGGTATAATTATGGCGAATGACGGACGAGACTACGAGCGATTCGTGAAAAGGCTTCAACAAGCCTTGTTGATATCTGACCAATTCATTGGACAGAACAATATCGAAATCGAAGTGAATAAGATCCTTCAAGACAACTGCGGTATCAATCGGGAGTTCGATCTTTATTGGGAGTATGAGTTAGCTGGAATTGTTTATAAAACAATTATCGAGTGTAGGGATCGTAAATCACAAATTTCAATTGACCAAATTGACGCATTAATTGGTAAGACCAAG
Organism: Dehalococcoidia bacterium; assembly: GCA_965219065.1. Taxonomy (GTDB): domain Bacteria; phylum Chloroflexota; class Dehalococcoidia; order Lucifugimonadales; family Lucifugimonadaceae. The sequence goes on along the minus strand of OZ244715.1, from coordinate 2,759,698 downwards.
GATTTGCCGGACATAAAGGCTGTTTTTGCAACCAACTCTGGATATCAATCTGGTGCACGAATTAAGGCCAATTCAAATAAGATCGATTTACTTATTGTACGTGAGCAGATCATTGAAGATTGGACAGACTCAAACGGAAACCCACTCATCAAGGACATAGCGATAGATATAACGCTCGATATTCCACCGAGGACTATTGGGTTTTCGGCAGAAGTGGATCGCGATTGGGCTAAAACACATACCAACTTGGACTTGGATCAGACCATCAATTTACAGATGAGCAACGATGCCATAACAATAGAAGACTTAGAGTCCAATGACACATATACTGCTCTCCAACTTGTAGACCGATTGGGAGCCACTCATGCTGCTGGGGAACATGGCATATTTTCCCATAAGGAAACCTTCAGAAATGCCTATATGCACTCCGATACACTAAAGTTAAAGCTGAGGGCCTTTACAATAACTTATGCCGTTTCATTGCCGATTAAGGATTCGATCAATATCGATTTAAGAAAAGAATTAATTGGCGTTATCGAGTACTTACAAAGAGGTACGAAGACAGCCATTTTTACAAATAAAGTCGTAAAGGACTGGAATTGAAACATTCATGCAGTAATTCCCTGCATTGAAATGACCAGTGCAAGAATTTTCCCAAGTCCCACGCCGAATAGGCTGTCGTCCTAGGTCGCCTGAACACTTTGGGCTGACAGGTGTCTCGCGGGCCGTACATTGTCCCCTCCAAGCTGGGCTGGTCGAATACCGTGTTGACCATCACCCCGTATGCCTGTAGCGAAGAGGAACCTTGATGCACAAGTACGAGATAATCATCTACTGGAGCAACGAAGACGGCGTCTTTGTGGCCGAAGTACCCGAACTCCCGGGATGCGCGGCCCACGGCGACACGCTGGAGGCGGCGCTGGAGAACATCAGCCAGGCCATGGACCTGTGGATCGATACGGCCCGCGAGTTCGGTGATCCGATCCCCGAGCCAAAAGGCGAACGGTTGATGTTTGCCTGATGTGTTCCAGGCCTTGGAAGCGTCGCCGTCGTTAGTCTCTGGAACCCGCGTCAGTCAACCTGCGCCCTCGACTGGTTCCGTCACCTCGACCGTCACGTCACTCCAGACTCCATCGACGTTGAACGGGGGGACGCAAGCAGGTCGGGGGTTGCAATTGGACGCACCCTAACCTTTCAATTGGACGATGCAAAACGAGGAAGAGAAGAACCCGCCCCGCAAGCCTTTGGGTCAGTGGCTGATTGAGAAAATGCCGCGCGGCGTCGAGCTTGAGCTACCTGACCGGAGTTCGAACCGCCCAACCCCGTTCATTGACGAAGAAGACGACGCATGAGCGGCTATCTCTGGGACACCATCGTGATCTCGGAGATCGTACGCATGACTTCCCACCCGCACGTCGGAGCTTTCTTCATCGAACACGGCGACCTATGGCTGTCGTCGATAGTCATTCACGAATTGGAGTACGGCGTGCAGCTATTGGCGCAGGGTCAGCGGCGTAGTGGGCTACAGTCGGACCTGTCCCGTCTGATTGGGGAATACGAGGACCGGATCTTGCCTTTGGATCGAAAGGGAGCGGAGTGGGCGGCCCAATTCCGGGTGCAAGTGCAACGCTCCGGCCGCACGCTGCAGTTGGGCGACGCCCTGATCGCAGGGATAGCCAAGGCGCATGACATTGCCGATGCCACCCGGAACGTCGCCGATTTCCGTGGCCTCAACGTTGAGGTCGTCAACCCCTGGGACGTCCCGTAGCCGACATCGTGCAAGCAGCCTTCAGCTGGCAGGTGACCCGCGGGCCCGGGCATCGTCCCCGGCGCCGCACCCCGCGGGGCAAGGTCCTGAGCCAGTTGCGGGCGGGAACCTTGGCAGGCGTCGTAAGCAGGTTGAACGTTGCAATTGGACGCACCCTAACCTTTCAATTGGACGCATATAAACCTTTCAATTGGACGCTACATAAGTTTACAATTGGACGATGCAAAGCGAACAGCTTTACCCCCGTTACGCCGAAGGACCCCTGGCAGAAGCGCTGGCCGATTCGCCCGCGGTGCTCATTCACGGACCGCGCCAGTGCGGCAAGACCACCCTTGCCCGCTGGGTCGGCAGTTCCAGGGGGCATGAATACATCAGCTTTGACGATGATGTCGCCCGGGCAGCGGCGGCAGCCGATCCGGCAGGTTTCGTCGCCGGGCTCCCGGAGCGGACAACCCTCGACGAGGTGCAGCGGGTCCCAACCCTTTTCACCGCCCTCAAACAAGAAATCGACGCCCGTCGTACCCCCGGACGGTTCCTGCTCACCGGCTCATCCCAGGTCCTCCTCGTGCCGGCGCTCTCGGACTCCCTGGCTGGCCGGATGGAGATCCTGCGTCTTCACCCGCTCTCTCAGGGCGAATTAGGCAGAGGCGTACCAAATTTCCTGGACGACCTGTTCCGTGGATCGTTCCAAACGGCCACTACTTTGCGTCTCGGCGATGATCTGGCGGCCCGAATGGCCGCGGGCGGATATCCGGCGGCGCTGGCCCGGCCCACCGCCCGCCGCCGCGCCAACTGGTACCGGAACTTCATCGATACCCAACTCCAGCGGGACGTGCGGGACATGTCCAGGATTAGCGCCCTGGACGCGCTGCCACGGCTGCTCAGAGCCGCCGCCTCTCAAACCGCCCGACTGTACAACCTTTCTGACCTGTCATCGCCATTCCAACTCAGCCGCCCCACCATCGGCGACTACGTGGAGTTGCTGGAACGCCTGTTTCTTGTCGACCGGCTCCCGCCGTGGCACGGCAACCGGTTAAGCCGCCTGGTCAAAACCCCAAAGCTTCATATTGGCGACACCGGACTTGGATGCGCTCTGATCGGGGCTAACCCAGGCTCACTGGCCCGGGACCGCTCGCTTTTCGGTCAGTTCCTGGAAACATTCGTGTTTCAGGAGTTGAGACGTCAGGCCGTCTGCCAGGAACTGCCCCTGGAGTTTTACCACTATCGAGACAAGGACCAAGTGGAAGTCGACATCGTCATCGAGCGGGGATCTATGGCAGTGGCCGGCGTCGAGGTAAAGGCCGCTGCCACGGTAACCTCGTCCGATTTTCGGGGCCTTCGCAAGTTGATGAAGGCAACCGGCGACCGGTTCGCCGCCGGGGTGGTGCTTTACGACGGCGAGATCGCCGCCGGTTTCGGCGACCGGATGTACGCTGTGCCAATTCGCTCACTGTGCGAAGGCCGGAGGGTTGGGCTGGACTCCTTCGTCCTGGGTGTAGACCGGTTGGCGTAATTGGCGCCATGCCCACCCCCGTTCGGTGGTAGATTGTGCCCACTGGTTCGGCTTACCGACGGAGTAACCTCGATGCAGATCACCGGATGCAAATTCTTCCTCATTGAAACTCAACGCGAGACCGGCGCCATCAGCGAGCACCTGATGGTCCGGATCGACACCGACGCCGGGCTCTCCGGATGGGGCGAATGGTCGGACCTCTCACACATTCACCCAGGCGCCGACTTTCCTCACTTCGACCAGCTTGAGGAGGAGGCCAACTTCCGGATCAAAGGCGCCGACCCTCTCAATATCTCAGCCACCATGGCCCGGCTAGACGGCATTCTGGCGCCGGCGTTCGACATCGGCCTCCACGACCTGCTCGGCAAGGCGCTCGACGTGCCGGTCTACGTTCTGCTCGGCGGAAAACGCCGCGACCGCATCCCCTTCTGCTATCCGATATTCCCGATGGCGACTCCCGACACCGAAGACCCGACACAAGAGGTCAACGACAACCTCCGCCGGGTCCGCCGGGTCGTCGATCTAGGCCAAAACCGTATACGCAAGTACATCGGCTACAACGTGGAGTCCGAAGCGGCGTGGCTCGAACGATTTCAGGCCGAGTTCGGGGGCGTCGTCGACATCAAGTCGTTCGACCTGTCTGGCCGCTTCCACTGGCAAGACGCTCTCGCCATCCTGAGGCGATTCATGGACTACGGTTACGAGTTGGCCGAGAGCGTGTCGAAGCGATCACGGGAGCGCGTACGCTGGACCAGCAACTACGCAGCCAGGGTGAATACGACCGACGTCAAGGGAATGGCGGAGTTGCGCAGGCAGTTGGGCAAGCCGATCAGCGAGCACCTCAACACCGAGGAAGACCTGCTTCTTTACAAGGAACACGAGGCGGTCGACCTCGCCAACATCGCGGTCTGCGGCAACGGAATCGCCCGTGCGAAGTACCTCTTCGATTTCGCCCACTCCATCGGGCTGGGTACGCTCCACGGCACGACGCAGGAACTGAGCATCGGTACCGCAGCGGCGGCACACGTCATGGCATCCCTCGACTCCATCGACGCCCCGTGCGACCCGGCCGGTCCCCTGCTCTACCAGCAGGACTGCGCACGCACGCGGGTGCAGTACGAGGACTCGCACCTCATCGTCCCGGAAGGCCCCGGCCTCGGCATAGATGTAGACGAGGACCTGCTGGAGGCACAGGCGTACACGGGAGCGCGGCTCAGGCAACTACGCTCGGGCGCCAGCGCGGGACACTAACCTCAACCTCCAATAAGCGCTGCAGCCCGAGCATTCACACGAAAAAGGAGACTGCCAAGTGCAAAAACGGCCATACGGGACCACGGGCATCGATCTGTCGATAGTCGGCTTTGGCGGAATCGTCGTCAAAGGCGTGACGGCAAAGCAGGCGGATCAGGACGTCGGCTGGGCGATCGATCAGGGCATCAACTACTTCGACGTGGCGCCAAGGTACGGCAATGCGCAGGAGATGCTCGGACCGGCCCTTGAGCCATATCGCAGCGGCGTGTTTCTAGCGTGCAAGACCACGGAGCGAGATGCAGCCGGGGCGAGGGCGGATCTGGAGAACTCGCTACGCCTGCTGCGCACCGACCACTTCGACCTGTACCAGATGCACTCGATGAAGACGCAAGAGGACCTGGAGCAGGCAATGGGCTCCGGCGGCGCGCTGGAGACGTTCGTCGCGGCCCGTGAACAGGGGCTCGTGCGCCACCTCGGATTTTCAGCCCACTCGGCGGAGGTGGCGCTGGAATTGATGGACCTGTTCGACTTTGACTCGACGCTGTTTCCGGTCAACTGGGTCAACTACTTCGAGTCGGGATTCGGCCCTCAGGTGGTCGACAAGGCGGAGCGGAAGGGCGTCGCCGTGCTTGCGCTCAAGGCGATGGCGTACTACAAGCTAGCTGAGGGCCAGGCCCGGCGACGCGAAAACTGCTGGTACTACCCGGCCGAAGACCCGGAACTGGCCGCGCTCGGATTGAGATTCGCTCTTTCGCAGTCGGTGGTGGCTGCCCTGCCGCCCGGCGACCCTGACCTGTTCCGGCTCGGCGTAGAAATCGCCCGAGACTTCACGCCAATCACCCCCGAGGAAACAGCCGAAATCAAAGCCCAAGCCATGGGCCGTGCCCCCATTTTTGAGCTAGCTGCGGTGTGAGGCGAAGCTGGTTATGACCGGCGCTGCATGCTCATGTCATTCTTGAAAGACATGCTCGCGATGATAGTAGAGGAATTCTCCGGCAGGTCTGAATTTGGTCGGAAGATAAATGGGTTGTCCATCGTATTCCTTGAGGGACGACGAAAAGAACCGATCGTTTCGCGCCGGATATTTCCGGGACACCCGTACGGTCATGTCGTCATCGATCGTAATCAGGCCTATGTCGAATGCTTTGTCGTGTAACGCGGACAGCAGCAAACCGTTTCTGGGATTCACCCTGTTGCGTTTGTCGACCCGCCACGGAATGATGTGACTTGCGACAAGCAGCCGAGGGACTGACAGACCGGTAATACAGCACTGTCCGTCGTAGGCGCTAAGCACTGCTGCACGAAAGAAGTCCTGCCCGACGCGAACCGTAGATTGAACAGCGCGGTCTTCACCGACTCGATCGTCGATGATGTCGTCCTGAACGACGTCGTCAAGCTGTTTTGTGGGCATTACGATCTCACTCATGGCCCGGTCCGACTCGAGAGCGAATTCCTCCCAGTCGTTTTGCATTTCGTCCCACATCGCGCGGTCGCTGGCAGATGCATTCTTCAGGCCGGTACGGCCCCTGCCGATTATCTCGGGATCAAGGCTAGCGATGTTGACGAGTTTCATCGCCAGCGCCGACGGTGTCCGGCCGATGGCGTTTGCGATCCGTAAGATCTCCGGATTCCTGGCGTGGAGCCTGGAAAACGGTATGCGACAGTACAACGCGAATGCCACTAGCAGTTGCTGACGTGTCCAGCGGGACCTGGCGCTAGTTGGCATAACTGCATTCCGTATATTTGCTGGTTCGCGGGAACTTAGCCGTCCCTATTCACAGTCCTGGCACGACCGCTCAGGCCCCGGGTCATATCCATGTAACTAGGCGCCCAGCAGCGCACCCTGTGCTCAATCCAGAGTCGGGTAGTGGAGGCGGAGGCCGGTTTTGTTGGCCTCGTAGCGGGTGATGTGCCATCGGCCGAGGTTGGCCCCAAGCAGTATGTCCCTGTCGGGTCCGCAAAACGCAACGTTCGTTGGGGCCGCCATTATCGTTCCCTCGAAGTCGTCCGCCAGAACGTCGAGGCTACCCTCGGGACTGAGCCGGTAGATCACGTCGGGCCGATAGCACGCAACGTAAAGGTTGCCGTCGGTGTCGAACGCGACGCCGTCCGGGACCGCGCCGGGCAGCTCCACCACCGTCTCGATGCTGCCGGCCGACCCATCGGGAAGGATATCGATCCGTGCGATGCGCGGAGGATTGAGGCTCATGGCAACGTACAGGCTGTCACCGTTCGGGCCGACGCAGAGCCCGTTCGGGAACTCCTTCAGCGACCGGTCCCACACGACGGCTTCGCCGCCGGGCGCAATCCGGAATATCCGGCCGCTGTCCTCTTTCCAGCCGCCCGAATCGCAAACGTACAGATTGCCGGGGTGATCGAACGCCGGATAGTTGGGCACGCTCATCGGTTCCGAAGGCGGGCCGGATGAGTAGACGCTCACCTCGCCGTCCGGAGTTATCTTCTGCACGCATTTATTGACATGGTCGCATGCGTACACGTTGCCGGCTGCGTCGAGCGCCATGCCCAGCACGAACCCGCCCGTGTTCGCTATCTCGGTGAACTCAGCCCGTTCGATGTCGATCCGGTACACCTGCCCCGCCTCGCCTCCAGCGAACACGCGACCGTCCGGACCGCAGGCGATCCCTTCAGCGTGATCGAGTCCGTCGACCAGCACGGATAGTTGCGTGTCGTTATTCAGCAGGGCCATTCCACGTTGCTCCATCAGTCAATGCCGGCGCACGAGAAACAAGATTGAACCAGCAATCAGGGGTGACTGTCCAGAACCGCTCCCGACCCCGGCTGTGCCGTTACGTGCGCTGCCCGCACCCGTTGGGGTGGGGCATGGGTATCAGCATGTCGTCATATAAGCGGTGTCCCCCACTCCCCGTGGTTCCCTGATCGTGGTCGGGGATGACGGGTGGCGGTAATGGCCCACAAGAGGCGCCTTTATGGGTATTCGTAGAAACCGTTTGTCGGTTGCCGCACAACTACAGCGGCGCGGTGGTCAGGGGACGGCCTCGCCGGCGAGCACGCCGGTGCAACGATCGTGGTCGACGGCTACCGATCCATTTACCAACACGAACGGGATGCCCTCGGGAGGCAACGCCGGGTCCTCGAAGCTCGCCCGGTCGGTGACGTTGTCTGCGTCGAACAGGACGAGGTCTGCGAAGTAACCGTCCCGGATCTCGCCGCGTTTCTTCAGCCCGAATCGCCGCGCCGGGTTCTGCGTCATGCGCTGGATGATCTGCTCCAACGGGTACCCGTGCCTTCGCCGCAACCTGCCGAAGATCCTTGGGAAGCACCCGTATGCCCGCGGGTGCACCATGCCGCCAACCGGTATGGCGTCCGAGCCGACCATGTAGTCGGGCCGGGACATCAGCTTCATCACGTCCTCTTCGACGCCTCTCCACAGCTTCACGCTCTGCGGCGGCACGCCCCGGAAGCCGCATACCATGTTTTCTTCCAGCATCACGTTGCACACCATCTCGCCGATCGATTCGCCGCGCAGCTCCGCCGCGTCTTCCCACGCCACTCCTTCGAGATGCTTGTTCTCCTCCGACCCTATCCATGTCCAGGCGTTCCCGGCGAGAGCCCTGACCGGCGTGTCCTCAATGATGCGAACATACTCCGCCTTTTGTTTGTCGTCCGACAGCCTCTCGACAATGGCCGCGGGCCCGCCCTCGTGGAAAGGTCCGGGGAAGAAGCCGGTGGGGAACGATGAGCCGACAGGGTACGGGTAGGTCTCCAGCGTCACGTCGACCCCGTCCGCCTTGGCCCGCTCGACCGGTTCGAGTAGTTCGTAGATCTTGCCGACCGAGTCGGCCTGAGTCCGGTGATGTTCGAGGTGCACCATGACGCCTGAACGTCGGCCGATCTCCATGGCCTCTTCGATTCCGCCTCCGCCAAATCCGCGGTCGGTATTGTGATTGCGGAGGTGTATAGAAAGGGGCAGGTCGAAATCTCTCACGACCTTGCACAACTCCACTAGCTCGTGAGTGTCGGAGTACGACTGCGGGTAGTAGGAGAGACCGGTCGAAAATCCGACCGCGCCTTGCTCCATGCTCTCTCGGACCAGTCGCTTGGCCGTTTCGAGCGTTTCGTCGCGCAGCGGGGTGTCATTCATTCCAACAGCGCTTACACGAATGGGCCCGTGGCCCACGAACGTCGCCACGTTGCACGAGGTCTTGTGGTGGTAGTTCTCCTTCGACGCCGCCATCGAGCTCATATCGAGGTCCTCGGATGGCAGGCCGAGGATGCCCGACAGATACTGCCTGTACATGCGGTACCCGTCCGGCGGCAGTGGCGCATACCCAAGGCCGTCAGGACAGATGATCTCGGTGGTGATGCCCTGTCGGATGCCGCTGGCATGTTGGCCGTCCACCAACAAGGCGCCGTCTGCGTGGGCGTGCGCATCGATGAACCCCGGTGAAACGGTGAGGCCCGACGCATCGATGGTGCGGGCGGCTGTCGCCCCCGACAAATTGCCCACGTGGGCAACAGTCTTGCCCTTGATCCACACGTCGGCCGGAAACCCCGGTCGTCCCGTGCCGTCCACCACAGTCCCGCCCGCAATCAGTACGTCAAACATCATCTGGTACTTAGCCTTTCTGGCCGTCTTGTTATCCAACGCTCCCGGAGACTAACGCGTTTTCAGGTCGTCTCGTGACTACCGATTCGCCGCCTGCGCCGCCGCATGAGCGACGGTGATTGTAGTACGCCAGGTCCGCGAAGGGTGCGCGCCAATATCTGGAATCACCATGTCGATGTCGTAGGCCCAATGGCCAGACGACCACGCTTGGTTGGTCTAGCCAGAGCCGCCGAGCGACATGGTCTCATCAAGAAATCGGATAATTCTGTCTCGATTACTTACGAGACTGGAGAACTGCCTTTCACACACGTCGCTGAAGCGCGCAAGCACTTTGCGGTTGATGGCCTCTTGATCTTCAAAGATCGCTAACGAGCGGAAGGGCAACTGCCACTTCTCAAATTGGAGTAGGGATATCGTTGCGTCCCGAGTCTTTCCGTCGTTTGGCAGGGCGTGGACGAGGAGCGGCCGATCCATGCCGTTGATCCGACAGTCAACCGCATACATGCCCTGTGGATCGCGCTGCTGATCGTGCCAGTCGAAAGCCCTACGGTCTTCTGGAATCGACTCGGCAAAAAACGACCTGAAATCATCAATGAAAGTGGAACGAACGCGCTCGCGGGATAGGTACGAAACATCGCTGATCTTGAGAAGGGCCTGAATGAACGAATAGAGCGCGTCCCCGTAGTGATCGTCCTTAACGCCCAAAGTGAGCTCCCCGTCTCGATCTTCGACATGAAATATCGAAAGGGCGTTGGAAATGATTTTTTGGCGATTACCTCGGTGCAGATCACTCTCGTCGATGTCATAGGTGAGATGCATGTAGGTATGCGCCTCGTCGGACAGCGCCCACCGCGTGCCGACCTTCTTCAATACGATAGACAGATGGTCGCCGTCATCGAACCTGAACGGCGTGAACACGCGATAGCGGTCCACGCCTTCCGAGGCCAGCCGCACTTTCGCCGAGACCTTTGCCCTGAAGTCCTGCTCAATCGTGTCGTTGGTCATCCCCACAGTCCCTTTAGAAGAAGCTCAACTGATCGCTGATAGGAGCGTAAAAGCTCGCATCCTCCAGCGTGCAGTCAACCGCCCCGTCAAATCGCTATACCTGTCGGTGGCTTCGGCGTAGGCATCCTCACGCGACCCGACTTCCTGATACCGCTCGGTCGCCGTGTGAATGTGGTAATCGTAGAAAGTGTCACCCTCGACAGAGTTAGTATGCTCGTGGCTCCGGCCGTTATTGCGTCTTAGACGGAAGAGTCGGTTGGATTGTGGGACCCTGACGGCCAAGATGACCGAGAAGTCAAGCGGGTTGACAATGCTTTGCCTAAGGATGAGCCGAAACTGGTTACCGCTGTCTCCAGTGAGATCAAGGTGGTTTTCCGTGTGACCTTGCTTGGGACGCAGGCGGAACAGTCTTCGCCAATCGGCAGGAAGAGGCTTGCGTTCCCCAACGAGCATGGTAATTTCGGGGTCAGTGTAAGTTACAGCCATTTCAGTTGCCGAAATCGCCGAAAAACGCCCCCTGACGGGGTCGCGCCATCCGTGGGACGGTCGGTGGTCACCGGCCTGCACCGCACCAGGGAGTTATAGCACAGCGTTCCCGGCGGGCGGTTTTTCAGACCCAATTGCGATTGAGATGGTTGGCTAATACCCGCGCAGAGTCGGCGATATAGCCGAGTTCGGCAACGAGCCCGGCCGAGACAGTCTCTCCCAGATCAAGAGAGCATCAAGACGATACGCCTCCCCCGCCTGGCCGCTCACATATCACACCGCTTGGCCGCGAACTCCCTGCAGGGTTCGCCTAATGCTGGCCCATCTTCAGGTAGAGGGGGGCGAGGTAGTTGTCTACCGGGGCGTAGTTGTCGGTGAGCAGGACCTTTTCACGGCTGTTCATCCAGGTCTCCAACTCGGCAGGTTTTATGAGATACCCCTGCACCGCGACGTATTCCAGCCTTTCGTGGGCGGCGTCCAGGTCGGTCTGCAGGATCGGTTGGTCCGACGCCAACACAACCACGGTCGTACGGTCATCGAAGGTCAGGTCAACTGCCACCGGTACGATCCCCACATAACTGAATGTGCTTCTGAGGGTGTGGATGAAGGCGCGCAGGAAGCGGCCCGGGTTGGGCGCGTCCACGAGGTTGATCGTGTAGATCCCGTCGTTCTTCAATACGCGCTTGACCTCCTCGTTGAACTCGTTGGTGGTCAGGTGATACGGGACCGACAGGTCGTTGAAGGCGTCCCCGACAACGACGTCGTAGTGATTATCCGGCATACGGGGCAGCGCCATGCGCGCATCTTCGTTATAAGTAACGATGTTCGGCGCCCTCGCCAGACCAAGGTAGTCTTTGGCCGTGACCGTCACCTCAGGATCGATCTCGATCACCTCGACCGTGCTTTCGGGATAGACGGTGTCCAGGTAGCGGGGCAATTCGTATCCGCCGCCGCCGATGAACAGTGAATTGAAGTCGGGGCGTTCTTCTGTGACCGCCTCGACGACGCTGGCGAAGACGTGCTGATAGCCATAGTGGAGATACGTCGGTTCCGGTGGCTTGGCGTAGCTGTGGACCAGCCTGTCGAGCGATAGCACCCTGACTTCCGACCCGTCGTCCAGTTCCTTGAGCGAAACCCGAATGCAGAAGTAGTTGCTCTCGGTGGTGCAGGACGTGGCCAGTGGCTGTTGCGTGAAGGTAAACGCCCCGATTCCGGCCACCAGGACCAGCGCGACCGCGCTTTTGAGTGGAATGGTCCACAGGCGGCCTGCCAGGACGGCCACCACCCCGGTGATGATGGCGACGTATAGCACCGTCTCGCGGGACCCAAGCGCCTGGATGAGCACGAACCCAGTAAGGAACACCCCGAAGATTGCGCCCGCGGTCGATACGGCGTAGATCCGCCCGACCACGTTTCCGGTTGCCGAAAGGTCCCGCAGCGTGAGCTTTATCACTATCGGGGAGACCATTCCGAGGATCAACGCCGGCGCCAGGAACAGAATCGCGGTCAGAATCACGATACGCAGCAACAAGGGCAGCGAAATGACCCAGCCCGGGGCGAGGGTCGCAAATGGGAGTATGAGTAACGTCGTGGCTGCGCCGGCCAGCAAGATCAGGCCAAGGTTGTTGCGGGACGCTGCTCGGTCGGCAAACACCCCTCCGAGCCAGTTGCCGATGCTGATGCCGGCCAGGATCACCCCGATAACGCTGGTCCACGTGTATACGGAAACGCCGATGTGAGGCGCCAGTATCCTTGCCGCCACGATCTCGATGATGAGGGTCACGGCGCTGGCGATGAACACAATGGCGTAGGGCTCGAGGGCCATAAGCCACTTGGTTTTTTCTGATAGAGATGTCATACAGTCTGTTCCGATGCCGTCCGCGGGGGATCGTCGTTCGATCCCGGGGTTTGGCGCGACGTATGGCGCGGTAGATTAGCTGCCCTTCGTCAGGATTACAATTTTGGGTGACCGGAACAATGTTAGTGCCGCGTTGCGCAGGCCACCATGTTAGTGCCGACATGGGGATGACGGTTATGTGATGTCGCTGGTTCAACCTCGTGTGGGACGGAGGGGAGCCCACCGGCACTCCTGGATTCCGGCCTGCGCCGGAAAGACGGTCTGGTGGGTTGAGGCTTTTGCCGGGGATGACGGGTGTGTGGTCGGGGATGACGGGGAATGGGCGTCGAGGACGGTGGATGTGAACGGGGCGCGTTGAAGCAACCCCGGGGGTTATTCCGAGGTTGCTTCGGTCGACAGTGTCTCTGTGGACCCTTCCCTCGCCCGGCTGGAGCCTGGAGGCGTTTTTCTGGAAGTTAAGGTTTTCCTCTGTCTTCCCCGGACCGTGTGACAAAAGCACCGGTATGGCGGTAACTACCCGCCAGTTACGGACGGCCTTAAGGCCGCGAGGGAAGACGATATTTTTGGCTCTTCACCCGTACCCCGGTTGAATGGGGCACGTTTGGGCGTTGAAAGGTTATGACGCGTTTGCTACCGGTTTTTCGGTCTGGTTCCTCCGCGGCTTACTCCGATAGCTCCCCAGGCGCTCACTCTCACTTTTTTCATTTTTAGCCTGTGGGTCCCGAGATGCCATGGTCAGGATCAGCCCCCACGTCTACCTAGAGGGCATGTTCAAGTCGTTCCCTTCCCCTACGGCTACGTAACCGGGGGCGTGGGAATCCATGTTTCACCCGCGCCTTCTTCCAAAGCGGGCGCGTCCTTTCTCAGTTGTAACGGGCTTTAATACGAGGTGAGGTCACCTCGATGCCGCGGAGTTGTCCCCCGTTACGTTCCGATGAGGTTGGTTGGCATGGACGTCGTGTAAGGACACGACTTAGGTTGATATTAGAACGTGTGTTCTGTTTTGTAAATGGGGGGATGTCACGGGTGTTTATGGGGGGTCGGGAAGGGGTGTGGTTGTGGAGGATGATGGGGGTTACGTGCGGTTCCGGCCTGCGCCGGGAAGACGGAGGTGGGGTCGGGGATGAAGGGGTTACGTGCGGTTCCGCGACCCGCACCTGGGTACCGGCGTTCGGCGGAAAGACGGAAGGTGGGGTCGGGGATGACCGGGGGTTACGGCGCAGGAGGGTAGGATAGGGGCATCAGTTTCAGGAGGCGACTATGGGCCGGTTAAGCGGTATGTCAGCTGTGGTCACGGGCGGCGCCCTGGGCATTGGCGGCGGTACAGCGCGCAGGTTGGCGCGAGACGGCGCAGACGTGCTCATCGTCGACGTCGAGGAGAGTGCTGCGAACGCCAACGCGGAGCGTATCCGTAGCGCCGGGGGCAACGCCGTCGCCATAACCGGCGACGTGGCTCAGGAAGAGGTCGCCCGCGGGATGGTCGAACGGGCAGTCGCCGAGTTTGGCAGGCTCGACATACTGGTACAGAACGCCTACGGGGGCAACAGCGACCGTGCAGGGAGCGCCGTGGACGTATCGCCGGCTGCGTGGCGCGAGGGCATGGATCTTCTGACCGGGGCCCTCTTCCTTGGCGCGAAGTACGCCGTTCCCGCCATGGAGTCATCCGGCGGCGGCGGCCGCATCGTCAACATCTCGTCGGTCCACGGGCTGCTTATGTCGCCCGGCTCTCTTGTGTACGAGGCCGGCAAGTCGGCCGTGATCGGCATGACCCGTCAGATGGCGTGCGATTTCGGTCCAATGGGAATCACGGTCAACGCGATAGCCCCGGGCCACATCGTCACGGAACGCAGCGAACGAATGTGGAAAGAGAGGGGCAATGACGCCGGAAGACGCTTGTTCGAGCTCCAGTACCCGGTCAGGCGGACCGGCGTGCCGGACGACATCGCAAACGCAATCGCGTTCCTATGTTCCGAAGAGGCGTCGTTTATCACCGGAGTCGTGCTGCCCGTCGACGGAGGGCTTTCGATACAACTCCAGGAAGACCTGGTCAGGGAGCTAAAGGACTTCATTCGAGACAACCCGACCCTGCGCACGATCTCGGACGGCTGAAGCCGTTGCAGACCAACCGACGCGGTTGCTTCTAAAAATTTATAGGAAGACGTGCGCGCCCGCGAAAGCAGCTGGCCTTATTGATTGAATTGGCCGGCGAGACATGACCGGCGAACGCAGGCCGAGTTGCCCGCGGCCAAGGGTTAGAATTGTCTACGGATGCGGCCGTTTTCGCCTCGCTGGCCCATGGCCGTACGCAGAGACGATGGCAGCCTGTTGGCAGCGGGCGAATTTGGAGCAGTTGAGTTGACCACCACCATGCGCGAGGGCGAAACCGCCGACACTCCGCAGGCCCGATACGTTCCGGCCGACATCGAACCCAAGTGGCACAAGCGCTGGGACGAGTCCGGGCTGTACCGTACGGAAGACCACTCCGACGGCAAGGACAACTGGTTCGCCCTCACCATGTTCCCCTATCCCTCGGGGGACCTACACATCGGCCACTGGTTCGCCTTCACCGGCGGCGACATTGGCGCCCGCTTCAAGCGCATGCAGGGCTACAACGTCATGCACCCGCAGGGCTTCGACGCGTTCGGCCTGCCCGCCGAGAACGCCGCCATCGCACAAAATATCCACCCCCGCAAATGGACCTACGACCGCGTAGCCAACCTGCGCCGTCAGTTCCATCTCATGGGCAACTCCTACGACTGGTCGAGGCAGATCATCACGTGCGACCCGGAGTACTACCACTGGAATCAGTACTTCTTCCTGAAGATGTTCGAATCGGGCCTTGCGTACCGAGCAGAAGGCGCGGCCAACTGGTGCCCTCAGGACCAGACCACCCTCGCCAACGAGCAGGTCAAGGACGGTTCGTGCGAGCGTTGCGGCGCGCCGGTGGAGCGGCGGGAGATGCCGCAGTGGTTTTTCCGCATCACAAAGTACGCCGATGAACTGCTGAATATGGAGGACATCGACTGGCCGGAGAAGATCCGCGTGATGCAACGCAACTGGATCGGCCGGTCGGAAGGCGTGACCATAGCGTTCGACGCAGGCGAATTCGCACCAGGCGAGAAGATCGAGACGTTCACCACGCGCATCGACACTATTTACGGGGTGACCTTCGTCGTGCTGGCGCCTGAGCACAGGCTGGTCGACGTCCTCACGCAACCCGGCCAACGGGCCGCGGTTGAGGAGTATGTCGCGCAAGCCAGACGCGAGAGTGAGATCGAACGCACGTCGACGGATCGCGACAAGACAGGCGTGCCGACCGGCGCGTACTGCACCAACCCCCTGAACGGCGAGCGGGTGCCGGTGCTCGTCGGCGACTACGTGCTGGCGACGTACGGGTCCGGCGCCGTGATGGGCGTGCCGGCCCACGATGTCCGTGATTTTTATTTCGCCAAGAAATACGGACTCCCGATAAGGGTCGTCGTCGCCCCGGACAACTGGCAGGGTGAAGAACTCACCGAAGCCTGGGTCGGTCCGGGTACGCAGACCAACTCCGACGAGTTCGATGGACTGCCGAGCTCAGAAGGCACGGTCCGCATCGCCGACAAGATCGAAGCGAACGGATGGGGCCGCCGCGAGGTCACGTACCACATGCGCGACTGGCTCATCTCGCGCCAGCGTTACTGGGGTACGCCCATACCCATCGTCTACTGTGAGAAGTGCGGCGCCGTCCCGGTTCCGGAAGATGAACTGCCCGTTCTCCTGCCGGAAGATGCCGACTTCAAACCGACAGGACAGTCTCCCCTCACGCTCGACCCCGATTTCGTCTCCGCGTCCTGCCCGAAGTGCGGATCAGAGGCTCGGCGAGAGACTGACACGATGGACACGTTCGTCGACTCGTCGTGGTATCACCTGCGCTACACGAGCCCTACACTCGACAGCCGGCCGTTCGACCCCGACAGTGTGAAGTCGTGGTCGCCGGTGCATCAGTACACGGGCGGCATGGAGCACGCGGTGATGCACCTGCTGTACGCCCGTTTCTTCACCAAGGCCCTGCGAGACATGGGCTTTGTCGATTTCGACGAGCCGTACGCGAGGCTGTTCAGCCACGGCGTCATGACCACTCAACTAGGCCGCATTTCGAAACGCAAGAACCCCCTTGCGCCGGACCCGCTCGTGGAGCAGTACGGCGCCGATACGGTGCGTTGCTACCTGATGTTCCTCGGACCTTGGGACACTGGCGGTGCGTGGACTGGCTCTGGCATCAACGGCATTTCACGCTGGATGAACCGAATCTGGGACTTGACACTGCGGGACACAAACTCGCTTCCCGGGGTCGAGTCGGATGCCGCCGCGGAACGCGACCTGCTGAGGGCGGCGCACGCCACGACGCGCAGGGTCATCGGGGACATGGCCGCCTTCAAGTTCAACACGTCCATCGCCGCGCTGATGGAGTACACGAACGAACTCGGGAGGCTGTGGGCGCGCGGGGGCTTCGCAGAGGCGACCTGGCGCGACGCGATCGAACGCCTGTTGCTCCTGACCGCTCCCCTGGCGCCTCACATCACCGAGGAACTTTGGGAACGGGCCGGGCGCGAGGACTCGATCCACTCGCAGATGCTGCCGGCGTGGGATGAAGACATGGCCGCGTCGGACAACATCACGATGGTGGTCCAGGTGAACGGCAGGGTCCGCGATCAGCTCGAAATGCCAGCCAACGTTTCTGAGCAGGACGCCGTCGATGCGGCGATGGCCAGCGAACGGGTTCGCCGGCACACCGCACAAGGCGAAGTGGTCAAAAAGATTTACGTGCCCGGCAGGCTCGTAAACCTGGTGGTAACAACCGGATAACCCGCTCCCCGAACGTTCGGGACCATGTAGTGGCGTCTCTTGTGGGCGCCATGGGGTGGAACTGGGCTACGCTCAAACACCGCCGCCAACGTTCCCGCGCCCCCGGTGGTTCCCCGATCGGGGTCGGGGAAGACGAGTGACGGGGTGGCGGGGGGTGGCGCGTATTCAACGTAGGACGTGGTTCCCGTGCCCCACCCCGGCTGGTGCCCACGAGAGACACCCCTACACTTGGTTGCGCGGGGGACGGACGGGGGCAACGCGTGAACACCGACGCCGCCGTCGCCGTGCCCCACCCCGGCGGGTGCCCACGAGAGACACCCCTACACTTGGTTGACCGCGAGGCTACGACCGCTCAGGAATTGTCGTATCCGTCCCAGTCCGTGTATTCAGACCAGTCCCCGCCGTCCAGCTTGATGTAGTCGCCAAGGCCTTCGTAACCAGGGCGTGAAAGCCCGTTTAGGTCCCACAGGATCTCTCCCGCACGGATCGTCATGTGGCAGTTCAGTTGCGAATCGCCCTGCATCCTGGTCCACCCGGAATCGACGAACCCAAAGTCGCCGCGCTCCAGCTTCAAGACAGCGATGTCCGCCTCGGCGCCGACCGACAGGTTGCCCAGTTCGGGTCGTTTCATCCAGCTCGCCGCCGCAGACGTCGACATCTCCACAACCTGATTCAGCGTCAAACCCAGATTCATCAACTTCGACATCGTGGTCGGCATGGTGGCCCGGGACAGGAAAAAGCTGCCGTGGTGAACGTCGGTCGAGATCGTGCTCGGTATGTGGCCCTGCGGTATCAGTTTGCTCGCCGTGCTGAACCAGAAGCTGAAGCCGCCGTGCCCGACGTCGAACTGAACGCCACGTTCACGCGCCTCCAACAGGAAGTCGTATATGACCCCGTTTTCGTCCATCTGGGGTGTGTGCCTGCCGTACATGTGCGTGTGAGTGTCGCCCGGGCGCAGGCGCTCCAATAACCCTCGATAGTTGCGCGCCGGGTGGCGGTGGTAATCGATCATTACCGGTTTTCCGGTCATCTCACCCGCCTCGACCGCTTGCTCGATGCCGTCGTAGTCCACTCCGTCGTAATGGGCGGCCTTGATGCCCACAATGTGGTCCGGGAATTCGTTCATCACCACTGCGCACGGGGCGGCCTTGAGCTGCGTTGAGTCCTGCTCGGCGTGCCTCAGCATCCCCTGTCGGCAGATGTTCAGGAGGGCCAATACCCTGATCCTGGCCTTATCGATGGCCGTGGTCTTGAACTGTTCGAAAGACTCTGCGCCGGACGTGCCGGCGTCGACGACGGTCGTGACGCCGTGTGGGATGCCATAAAGATCCGGATTGATGTGTGCGAATTCGCCGAAATGATGCGTGTGGAGGTCTATCAGGCCCGGCGTCACATACTGCCCCGATATGTCCACTACAGTGCCGCCCGACGCAGCGGGTATTTCAGGCCCAACTTTGGATATCTTCCCATCCTTGATAGCCACGTCGTTCGGCCCGTCGAGGCCGTTCGCCGGGTCGATAACGTGCCCACCCTTCAGTACCAGGTCTGGGGACGAATTCGCTGTAGTCATCGCGGTTTCCTCTCATTCGGGGCCGCCAAAATAGGATCGAACGTCTGATACGGCGACCGGCGGGCTGGCTTGGCAATGATAACCCGGCCAACGGCCGCACACCCGCAGTCCGCGCTATTCATGCGTTTCAGTTGCCGCCGATCTGACTATTGAGGACCTCTCGTTGACGAAATCAGCCTCGCAAAGTATGCTTTCCGGCTGTTCGCCAGTCTGCTGGAAGGGTTCTCTTGGCTTGGCGCGATGCGCCGGGCACGTAGTATGACCCACCTATTTGCACGTTGCCGAAGGAGGCAAGAATGCGCTTAATGAAATTGGGGACCGTAATTGTGGCGGGGCTGATCGCAGCCACCCTGGCCGCGGTTGCCTGTGGCGGCGACCCCGGAGTGGTGGAAAAAGTCGTCACTGTAGAAGTAGAAAAAATTGTCCAGACGAAAGGCGATACTGTCGTTCAGACCGTCGTCGTCGAAAGGCCCGTTACGGTTACCGAGAAGGTCATTGAGACCGTCATCGTCGAAAAAGTCGTCGAGGGCAAGACCGTAATGGAGGTCCAGACCGTTGTCGTCGAAAGACCCGTCACGGTGACAGAGAAGGTCGTCGAGACCGTCATCGTCGAAAAAGTCGTCGAGGGCAAGACCGTAATGGAGGTCCAGACCGTCGTCGTCGAAAGGCCCGTCACGGTGATAGAGAAGGTCGTCGAGACCGTCGTCGTCGAAAAGGCAGTGATTGTTAAAGAGGAGGTCATCAGGGAGGTCGAGAAAGTAGTTGTCGCTACGCCGAGCCTCTTCGATGCCCAGGAGATTTTGGCGGCGGCCGATGGCCGCAGAGGCGGGACGCTGAGGGTCGTCTCTCAGGCCAGCATAGGCACGATAGACCCCATCTCGTCCAGCGCGTGGGTGGCGTGGGCTGTCTCCTCTCAGATTTACGACGTGCCGTTCGCAGCCGACGGCGTCTTCCAGCCCCAGCTTCAGATGCTCGAAGACTGGTCAATCAGCCCGGATGGGCTGGTCTGGTCGTTCACGATCAGGGACGGCCTGCAGTGGCACGATGGGGACCCGGTCACGGCGGAAGACTTCAAGGCCACCCTGTTACGAGCGTTCGACTCGTACTACACCGGATGGCAAGAGCTTGGCAAGCGCGCCACGGTGGAGGTCGTAGACGACAAGACGTGGACTCTCAATTTCGAAGAGCCGTTCGGCCTGGTGCTGGACTCCATGAGCTTCAACACTGAGGGCTTCCCAATCCAGAAGGCGAGCGTCATCGGAGACACGCCCGCGGAGCGCGGCGGAGGCGTACTTCAGGAACACATCGGCTCCGGTCCGTATCAGTTCGTGTCCTGGGACGTGGGCAACCGTCTCATCCTGGAGCGGTTCGATGGCTACGTTTCGCGGAGCGAGGCCCCTTCGGGACACGCTGGGGCGAAGTACGCATTCGTGGACAGTATCGAATTCCACGAGATTCCAGACGTCCAGACCCGACTTTCCCTGCTGGAAACCAGGGAGGTTGACTTCATAGATACGGCGCCGCTGGACTTCTTTGAGATCATGCGGGACAACCCTGAGATCGATGTCTACACCGACCCGATCGGCAGGTGGCCGGTAATGGTAATCAACCACCGGGGTCAATTCATGGACCTCAAGGCGAGACAGGCTCTCCAGGCGGCCATAAACAACGAGGCCATAATGGCTGCGTACGGCCCACCCGGGTTGCGAGGGCTATGCCCCGCCGTCTTCCTGTGCGGCCTCCGCTGGGACACCAGGGTCGGCGAGGAGTACTACAACCAAGACGACGTGGAGAAGGCAAAGCAACTACTTGCGGAGTCCAACTACGACGGCAGTCCCATCGTGGCGATGACTCCGGTGGACCAGCCCACGATCCACCCGATACTCATCGTAGCCGAGCAGAACCTGAGGGAAGCGGGCTTTAACCTGGACTTGCAGGTCGTGGACTGGGCCACGCTCAAGTCCCGCAGGGTGAAGCCGGACGACTGGGACCTCTTCACGACTTGGGGCGCGGCGGCGGCGGCAACGCCACTGACGAACAAACTCGGCGTAGGCAGCCTTGGAGGTTTTGAAAGCGATCGCATAACTCAACTACGCGAGGCTTTCTTCGAGGCCACCTCGGAAGAAGAGCAGCTAGGGCTGGTCGAGCAGCTCCAGCTGACTTACTACGAGGAAGTGCCCCACGTGGTGATCGGCTACTTCTCCGGCATTCACGCGGCAGGTACCTGGGTGAGGGGCTTCGACTCTCGCGCGCTGTGGCCGGCCTACTGGAACGTCTGGCTGGAGAGGTAATCTCCACCTCCCGCAAGACATAACCTCATCAACGTCGACAGGGGTAGGCAATCGACTCTCTAACCAGCGAGAGCGGTTGCCACCCCATGTAAGCCTGCTCCGGACGCGTTCCGGAGCAGGCTTACGGCGACACGACGGTTGGGATCCGATACTGAAGCGCCCACTTCTCGGGCTGACAGCAGGACATGCGCGCATACATTGGACGGCGGCTGCTTCTCGTTTTCCCGACCATGCTCGTTGTGGCCTTATTCACCTTCGGCCTGCTCCAGATAACGCCGGGTGATCCGGCGGCGCTGCTGGCGGGCGAGGAGGAGACGGCCGAGGACATCGAGAAGATCAGGAAGCGGCTCGGCCTCGACAAGCCGGTAAGCGAGCAGTTCGTTTCGTGGATCGGAATGCTCGCCAGGGGCGACCTGGGCACGTCGATCCGCTCCGGCAAGCCGGTAACCGGCATCATCCTGGGCCGACTGGAGCCGACCATCGCGTTGACCGTCCTGACGGAGATCGTGGCTATTTCGCTTGCTATCCCGATGGGAGTGTTGGCGGCGTGGAAAGCGAACACGTGGATCGACCGCGTGGTCATGGGCTTCTCGGTAATGGGGTTCTCGATACCGGTATTCTGGCTGGGTTTTCTGTTGATCTGGGTGTTTGCGCTCACCTTCCATCTGTTGCCGGCAGGCGGTTACACCCCCATATTCGAGGGGTTCTGGCCATTCGCCAAGCGGATGATCTTGCCCACTATCTCCGCTGCACTCGTCATCATGGCGCTGGTGGCCCGCATCACTCGCGCGAGCGTTATCGAAGTGTTGCAGGAGGACTATGTAAGGACTGCCAGGGCGAAGGGTGTGGGTGAACGGTTGGTGCTCTGGCGGCATACGCTTAAGAACGCCAGCCTGCCCATTGTCACGATCATAGGGCTGGGGTTCGCCGCATTGCTTACAGGGGTTGTGGTGGTCGAAGTGGTGTTCGCTGTTCCCGGACTCGGGCGCCTGTTGTCCGACGCGATCAAAGCGCGGGACTACCCGATCATCCAGGGGCTGATTATCGTCCTGTCGGCAATCTACATCCTGGTGAACCTGGCCGTGGATGTGCTGTACGCCTACCTCGACCCGAGAATCAGGTACTAGCCAGTGTGTACATTTGCCCGTCTTCCAAGCGAAGAATCCGGCCCGTACCTGTCCCGGTACCCGATATGTGTCTCAATCCCGGCTGGCCTAAAAGCAGGAATTAAGCGCTGTTTCGATTCCGGACTTCTGTGGAATCACTATGGCCTTCCCAAGGCCAGAAGAGGTGATGAAAATAGAAAGTCTCCCGTGGGCAAGGCCGGAGGCGGGATTGAAACCCGCCACTACGACACGGCACATTGCCAGCATGGTAATGACGATCTGACACGGACTACGAAGTGAAAAACGGGACGACCACACTTCAAGGACTCATCTCGCACGCGTCCGACGCGGGCGCGGCACGTTTCGGACGCGTGTTGGAGCCGTTCCGAAGCAACGGCGTGATGGCGGCGGGGGTCCTGATCGTCGTCTTGATGGGTGTGATCGCGATCGCCGCGCCTCTTCTGTCGCCAAAAGAGCCGCTGGCGATAGACACGTTCCGCCGTCTTCTTCCGCCGTCGGGGTCGGACTGGCTGGGGACAGACCACCTCGGTCGAGACGTGTTCGCTCGCACGATCTACGGAACGCGGGTTTCGCTGATGGTGGGGCTTTTAGTGGCTGTGTTGACGGTATTCGTAGGAGCGGTGATCGGTTTGGCGTCTGGGTACTACCGGCGCCTGGACATGATCTTGATGAGGGTTGTCGACGGCATAATGTCCATACCCGGTCTCCTTCTGGCAGTAGCGCTGATGGCAATTTTCGGAGCTTCGATACAGAACGTAGTCATTGCGCTGGTGATAACGTCGATCCCTGCAGTGATCCGTCTTGTGAGGTCGCAGGTTCTCAGTCTTCGTGAGCAGGCTTTCGTCGAAGCGGCGAGGGCGATCGGGGTAAGACCGACCCGGATACTGAGGTTGCATATATTTCCTCAGACCGTAGCTCCGCTGATAGTGCAGGGAACCTACATCTGCGCCAGCGCGATCCTGGTGGAGGCGGCGCTGAGTTTCCTGGGGGCAGGCTCCCCGCCAAGTGTGCCGAGCTGGGGCAACATGATGGCTGAGGGACGCACTTACCTCCGAACCGCCGAGTGGATTGTGGTGTTCCCTGGCATCCTCCTGACGATAACGGTTATGGGCATAAACCTCGGTGGGGACGGTCTGCGAGACGCGCTCGACCCGAGGCTGAGACGTCGGCTGTAAGAGCCGTCGTAGTGGGATCGTTCGTCTGAGGCAGGGGCCAGCGCGTCGGCGCAGCCGGGATAACCCGGCCAACAACGTTGATTCCGCAGTCGCATTATTAGTCCGTATTCAGAAGGCGACAATCTGGTTATTGGGACGCCATAAATTGACGAAATAGGCCTCGCAAAGTATGATTTCGCGCTGTTCGCCAGTGTGCTGGAAGGGCTTTCATGGCTTGGCGCGATGCGCTGGGCATGTAGTGTGAGTCACCTATTTGCACTTTGCCGAAGGAGGCAAGCATGCGCTTAATGAAATTGGGGACCGTAGTTGTGGCGGGGCTGATAGCAGCCGCCCTAGCCGCGGTTGCCTGTGGCGGCGGGACCGAAGTGGTCGAAAAAGTCGTCACCGTAGAAGTAGAAAAAATCGTCGAGAGGGAAGGCCAGACGGTCGTCCAGACCGTTGTCGTCGAAAAGCCCGTCACGGTGACAGAGAAGGTCGTCGAGACCGTCCTTGTCGAAAAGGTGGTCGAGGGCAAGACCGTAACTGAGGTCCAGACCGTCGTCGTCGAACGGGAAGTGACTGTCACGGAGAAGGTCGTCGAGACCGTCGTAGTGGTAGCAACCCCGGGCGCTGTGCCAGTACCGACAATTGAACCCGAACGCCCACCGCCGGACCCGAAGACCGCCGCGGGTAATCTGACGTTCGCTACGATCCAGATCCTGGCGCCCCAAGGTCTGAATTCGACCGGAGGTCCGCCCAAGAACGTCTACCCCATTACCGAAGACCTGTTCGGCTACGGCTTTGACGGCAATCGCGAAGAGTTGTTGCTGGCCGACAGTTGGGAATTGGCCGCGGACCTGAGTTACGTGGATGTCACGATCAAGCAGGGCATACCGTGGCAGGGCGCCGGACACGGAGACTTCGGTGAATTGACCGCCGAAGACGTTGCATACGCCTACAACGACGCCAACCCCGCATACAACCCCGTCAGCATCACCGACGGCGGCGGTTTCTGGTCCAACCTCATAGGCAACCAGCCGGTCGAGGTAGTGGACACGTACACGAACCGCTTCCCGTTTGCTCAATTCGACGTCCGCTGGGCGAGCTTCTACCTGACTGACGAAGGGCTTGGCGCCCAGGTAATCAGCAAGGCCGTCCTCGACCAGATGGGCGAATCCTGGACAAAAGCCAACCCCATAGGCACCGGCCCTTACACAGTCAGGGAATGGGAAGCCGGCGGAAAGGTGGTCCTCGACCGGGTTGAGAACCATTGGCGGAAAACAGGCGAGGCAGAGACCATCACCTTTGTACACGCGCCTGAAGAGGCCACCCGCCTCTCGATGATGCGCACCGGTGAAGCCGACGCCATGGAGATCTCGGTCAGCCAGATCCCCGGCATGCAGCGCAACGGAATGAAGGCCGCCGGCACAGGCGGAGGCATCCAGATGGGTGTCTTCTTCTCCGGCAACCTGTGGGAAACCATCCACGCAGGGACCGGCGAGCCACTCCCGCCTGCGGGGACGTTCGTCCACGACATCCAGTGGATCGGCAACCCCTTCAGTCCGGATGACGCAAACAACCCCGAAGGCATAGACGACATGGAACAGGCCCGCCTGGTTCGCTGGGCGCTCGGCATGGCCATCGACCGCGATCTCGTAGTCGAGACGGTTCTTGGCGGGATCGGCAACGCCGTTCACGTCGAATACTTCGACCCCAAGGACTCCAACTGGCAGTCCAAGTGGGAAGTGCCTTACGACCCGGCCATGGCTAACG
Source organism: Dehalococcoidia bacterium (assembly GCA_965219065.1). Classification (GTDB taxonomy): domain Bacteria; phylum Chloroflexota; class Dehalococcoidia; order Lucifugimonadales; family Lucifugimonadaceae. The sequence continues at coordinate 2,734,466 of OZ244715.1, read as the reverse complement.
AATACCTCGACAAGGCCGGATTCCCGAGGAACGACAAAGGCACCCGCTTCGCAATGGCCCTGTACACAGGACCGGAGCTTGGTGGCGGACTTGGCATCTCCGGTGAGATCGCCGACGCGACCGCCGGATTCTGGAACGAGGTAGGAATCGAAGTCCAGGTCCTGAAGTACGCATACGCCATCTTCCGGCCGTCGGTCGTTGGACGCACCAACACCGTCCCGTGGCTCACAAGTTGTGGCGAAGGCCGCGACGGAAACCCGTGGGACTGGCCGAAGGGTGTGCAGATGAGCAGCCGGAGCCGTGGTGGGTTCAGCTGCGGATTCGAAACACCATTCGTTGCCGAACAGTACGGAAAAGCTGCGGCCAACCCCGACAAGGAAGACCGCATCCGTTTGATGAACGAGGTCGCGGACTTCCTGCACATGTGGGCGTTAAACCCCGGTGTGGCCTCCGTGCCGCTCTCGATCGTTTACAACCCGAATGCGATCGAAGATTGGCCGATGCGCCCGTCATGGCGACAGCCGTGGAACGCGCCTGAGTACATCAAACTGGCCAGATAACTGGCTATTCGGCTCCTTAACCGGATAGCCGGATGAAGAAAACATAGCCGATACGGCGGCCCGGCCATCACCCAGGCCGCGCCGCCGTACTGGTTAGTAAAAAGCCCGCGGGCGCTCTCATGAGACGATTCCTGGTTCGCAGATTCTTCTTTGCCGTCATCGCCCTTTTGGTGGCAACGATGTTCACGTTCTCTATGTCACGCGCCGCAGGGGACCCACGGCTGCTCTACGCAGGCGCCGAGGGTTACGGGATGACCCCGGAACACTGGGATCTGATCGGCAAGGAGTTGGGTCTGGACAAGCCGTTGCCGGTCCAGTACCTGGTGTGGCTCGGAAACATCCTGCGAGGCAACTTTGGGCAGAGCCTTGCAGCAAAACAGCCTGTTACAACCGTCATAGGCGAAAAGATACCTGCCACCGCTATTTTGGGCATCGCTTCCTGGATCGTCGCCACGATAGTCGGCGTTCCGTTGGGCGTACTCTCTGCGGTCAAGCGCGGCACCGCCTATGATCACTCGGCCCGCGTATTTGCCCTGCTGGGGCAGGCTCTACCGGGTTTCTGGGTCGGGATCATGTCGATCCTGCTCTTCGCTGTAATTCTGGACTGGCTGCCGAGTGGCACTCGGGGCGAAGGCTTCAGCATTCGACACATGATCTTGCCCACGCTCGTCCTGGCATGGGGATCGGCCGCGGCATACCTTCGGCTGACACGCTCAGCGATGCTCGAGGTGCTCGACTCGGAGTACCTGAAGCTCGCCCGGGCCAAGGGCGTCGCGAGCGGTCTGGTCGTGTGGAAACACGCATTCCGGAATGCGCTCATTTCGCCTCTCACCTACTCCGCATTGTTGGTAGCCGGATTCATCACTGGCGTCGTCGTTGTAGAGACGGTGTATGCGTGGCCGGGGCTAGGATCGGCGGCCGTGAGAGCGGTATGGGACAATGACTTCCCTGTCATGTCCATGATCGTAATCCTGTTCACGATGATCTTCGTCGGCATGAATTTCCTCGCCGATATCGCCTACGTCCTTATCGACCCTCGCATTCGGTACTCCTGACATGGCATTGCCGAATAACCCGGCCTCAGAAGCTGTCGGCATGAGCGCAGGGCCTGCGGCTATGGGCAGAGTCGTCGGGGCCGCACGTGTCGTTATTCGGTACCCCGTGATACCGCTGTTTGTGCTGGCCGTGCTCCTGTTCACCGGAGTGGCGTCCCCCTGGTTGCAGCCGACGGATCCGATCAAACAGAACCTGCGGGCGCGTAACGCCCCGCCATCCTGGCATGACCCCGCCTGGTACGCCGACAACCCGAAGGTAGTCGAGAACTATTTCCTCGGCGCCGACCATGTCGGCAGAGACGTGTTGAGCCGCCTGATTCAAGGGACGCGCGTTTCGTTGATTGTCGTAGCCGTGTCGATGGCGACCGGTCTTGCCGTAGGCACGGCCCTCGGACTGATCGGCGGCTGGTTTGGCGGCCTGACGGACGAGATCATCATGCGCATGGTCGATATATGGGCAGCCGTGCCGTTCTTGCTGGTTGCCCTGGTGGTGGCCGTGGTGCTCGGATCCAGCCTGGCTATCATGATGGCGTTGCTGGCCCTATTGGCGTGGTCGGGATTCGTGCGAAACGTTCGAGCCGAAGTCCTGTCGCTTAAAGAGCGCGACTATGTGAAGCTGGCCCAGGTGGCAGGCGCATCCGCGCCGAGGGTGCTCCTAAGACACATATTCCCCGGCATCACCAACACCATGGTGGTGATCGCCACGTTGAATGTCGGCGGCCTGATACTGGCCGAGGCCACGCTATCGTTCCTTGGCGCCGGCATACCCGGGCCCAAGGCGACTTGGGGGCTGATGATCAACGAAGGGCGGCTCTACCTCTCGCAGGCGTGGTGGATCACCGTGTTTCCGGGCGCCGCCATATTCCTGGTGGTAATGTCCCTGAACTTCCTCGGCGACTGGCTGAGGGACTACCTGGACCCCCGTCTCAGGCAACTCTAGCCCGCAGGGGGTGGGCGGCAAATATGCTTTGCTCGGCAGCGAAGCGGTCCGCCGCTGTCACTTAATCTGTACCCCATTTGTGGTACAGTGACAAGGTACAGACATGGAGGCGCACTGTGGCCAAGACCGAAATGATACGCGCCCGAGTTGAACCTGAATTGAAACGACAGGCGGAGGAATACTTCTCGGCGTTAGGGCTGTCGACAACTGAGGCGATCACGTTGTTCTATAGACAGGTAACTATGCATCGCGGGTTGCCGTTCGCCGTGAGGATTCCCAACGCCGAAACAATTGAAGCACTGCAGCAAGCCCGCGACGGAGAGGCGCTCGATGAGTACGCCAGCCTGGAGGAAATGAAGGCCAGACTGGACTGATCAATGCGCCTGCTCACTACGACGCAGTTCAAGAAAGACTTGAGGCGCGCCAAGAGACGAGGAAAGAATCTCAATAAGGTCTGGTCCATCGTCGAACGACTTCTGTCGGAACGCCCAATTGATCCACGTAACAGGCCACACAGATTGATCGGTGAATGGTCGCGTTGCTGAGAATGCCACATCGAGCCTGACTGGCTACTAATCTGGGACTCAAAGGACGACGACACCCTGATCCTGGTACGGACTGGCAGCCATTCCGACCTTTTTGACTGACCTTGGGAGACCGGCTGCGGGACTACCTGAATCCACATCTCAGGGAGCTATAGCCCATAGGACGGACAACGCCGAAACGCCTTCCGCCCGCACGTAATAGGTCTGAGATCAGAGTGAAACGCGTTCAGCCAGCGCCGGCCTACTGCTTCGCGACCGCCTCGATCATGGCCTGAATGTAGCCGTTGGCGAATGCGCGGGCCTGGTGAGCGTAGGGGGTGTCCTTGTGTGTTTGAGGCACGTGGTCGTCGATGAAAAAGCCCTTGAAGCCGGCGTCGTGGTACGCCTTCATCGCCCGGTACATGTCGACGTGGCCGGTGTTAATGAATTCCTCGTGGAAGTCGTTGGGATTCGGCTCCGACACGTTTCGGAAGTGAACGTACATGATGCGGTCGCGACGGACCATTTCGTCGATGAAGTTGTAGATGTTGTCGCCGCTCGAATCGAACATCTCCGAGACCGTTCCCTGGCAGAACTCGATGGCGTTGTAGGGCGAGTCGTAGATGTCGAGGTAGCGCCTGTAGTTGTCGTATGAGCTGAATAACTGCGGGACGCCGCCTATCTCCGTGACCGGTGGGTCACAGGGGTGGATGCCCATGCGGATGTCCTCTTCCTCCGCGATGGGGATGATGATCTTAAGCCAGTACTCCAGGTACTCCCACATTTCTTCTTCGGTGTAGACCCGGCCGTGGGTATTCGGCAGGTCTTTTGCCTCTTCCCAATTGAATGCCGAGGCCAGGGCACCGCCGCGAATCACCTTGGGTGTGGTCCGCCACACGAGGGAAGGCATCCAGTGGTAGCCGAAAATGCGTATGCCGGCCCGCGCCATATTTCGGATGGTCACGATCATGTTTTCGATCTGTTCGTCCCGCCTGGGCCCGCCGATCATGATGTCTTCGTAGAACCTGATCGGCACGTTCTCGATCGCCGCCAGTGTCAGGCCGTGGCTCTCGACGTTAAGGCGCATCATCGCCAGGTCCTTGATGGCCCACCTCCCGTCGAAACCGGGGAGGCTGTCGGTGTTGGACACCATCACGTCCTTGACCCCGAACTGCTTTGCGTACAACAAGAAGTCTGAACTCGGGGGCATTCCGGTTGCAAATGCGGGTCTCATATTCCTCTCCTGTGGCCTATCGCCAACCCGGCAGGCGCGGCATCTCGGTTGCCTGTTGCGGGTTGCGCCTCTCCCGGCGCTAACCTACAAGACCGTCTTCGGGAAAGTCAACCGTTCAAGTTTCGAGGCAAGCCATTTGAACTCGCTTCGGGCAATTCGCAGCAGTTCCACACTTCCGCCACCTGCGAATTCACGGAACCCGTCCGATTTACCGGGATTCGGTAAGCTCCGTTAACAGTTCCAGGATGTACTGGGCCTCGGATTCTCTTACGGAAAATATCTTTTCGCAGTGCGCAACTTGTAAGTAATTTTCGTCGGAGAACCGACGGTAGATGGTCAAAAGTTCTCTGCCATCCGCCACGCACAGATTCGAAGGGTCTTCCGGGTCGTAGCCGGAAAAGTCGCTATCGGGCGCGAAAGGCGCCGGCCAAATGTCAGGATAGATCGTCTGCACGCCCATGTGTGTAACGGTTGAATCCACACTTAGTATGTGGGCGGTTGTAAGCTCAAATATTTCGTCTCTGAGTGTATCTATCAACGCCTTTTCATCCGGCGTCAGTTCATGAATGGACTTGGTGACGAATACCCTGTAATGGCCCCCAAAATATTCTTCGCCATTGTCAAGATGTCCATGCAACGGGACTTCTCCCAGCGTCACGAGGAGCAAGCCATCCGCTTTCTGAGTGATGATCTGCGCAATCGCATCCGCTTTCCCGTCGTTAGTGCCTTCAATATCCGGAACGGTCATTGAATCTTCGGTTATTTGGGCTGACTGAGACTGGGCCTGCGCCGTGGCCTGTTTTTGTTGTGCCAGCGTTTCATTGTTGGCCTTCACTTGATCCAGCAGATCCCGGGACTTCGACTCGGGATCAGGATCAGCGCCACAGGCGGCCGCGCAGAAAAACATCGCCACCAACGCAATAACCGTCAGCAGATGTAGTTTCGAAATCAAGATGGCGACAACTCCGGAGGCAGGGAGCCGTCAGGATACGGCATGGCCCGTCCACGTCTCAACCGTGCGGTGCGGACCCTGGCCTTCCCTCGCGCCGCGCGCGCCGCGCGGACGCACGCGAGCGCTCGCCGTAAAGAAAGAAAGACGGAAGGGCGTTTGAATATCTGATGGCAAACGGGGCCTACAGCTAGTTACCACCTGGTGTGGACCGGAGGGTCGCGATGTGGGCTCTACTGTTTTCGTAGGTTTATTGAGCCAATATAGCGTAAATCGTGATCATCAATTGACAAGCTCAAGTCCACTATTGTAAAAGGTCGCCTGTAGTGGTCTGGTGAGGCCCCGCGCACGCGCATGTCTTGAAATCGCGTGGATGACATTTTCGATCGGCAACCAACAGGAGGTTGGCATGACGTTACTGAGTTTGAAGCGATTCTGGCGATTGGTCCCATTGTTAATTGGGGCATCGTTGGCAGTTGCGATGGCATGTGGGGGTGACGACGCTCCTGCCGCGCCCGTTGTGCATACGGTCGTGGTCGAGAAGCAGGTCACGCAGGTCCAAACGGTCGTCGAAACCGTTGTCGTAGAAAAGCAGGTCGCGGGCGAGATGGTGAAGGTCATCGAGACCGTCGTTGTCGAGAAACCGGTTACGCGGATTGAGAAAGTCATCGAAACCGTAGTCGTCGAGAGGCAGGTCGAAGGCAAGACGGTGAAGGTCGTAGAGACCGTGGTCGTCGAAAAGCAAGTCACGGTGACCGAGAAGGTCGTAGAGACGGTGGTCGTAGAGAAGGTCCTCGAGAAGCTACTCGTGGCAACCCCGACACCCAGCGGCGAGACAATGATGCCCAAGCCGGCGAAGGTCCCGCAGGGGACGATGACCCTTGCTGCACGCACGGTCGGCAAGCCGCACGGCGACCCGGAGAAGTGCATTCCCGCTTGCGGAAATGAGAAATTCACGTTGGGCATTTACGAGACCATGATGGGCATTGATGAACGGGCCAATGTGCTCCCGAGAATTGCCGAAGCCTGGGTCGTCTCGGATGACCTCTCGTACGTAGACTTCACAATTACTGAGGGTGTTCCCTTCCACCGCGGTTGGGGAACCGTGGTGGCGGAAGACGTGGCATGGGGCTTCAACAGGGCCAGTTCAGGCACCAACCCCAATTCCGTCCACGACCAGGCCGGGCAGTTCGCGCAACTGTATGAACGCTGGGACGCCATTGACGACAGAACGGCCCGAATGACCGTGGCCACCTTGTCTGTAGGGGCGCTGCGCTGGTCCCTGAGCCCGTTCTGGCAGAGCATGGGCATCCACAGCAAGGCGCTGTTTGACCAACTTGGCCCCGAAGGCATACGCGACCAATACGTTGGTACCGGTCCTTTCGAGGCCAGGGAATGGGTTGAAGACCAGCACGCCATCCTCAACGCCGTCGACGGTCACTGGCGCAAGACACCCGAGATGGCCCAGGTACGAGTTCTGGCCGTTCCGGACCCGGTTGTTCGGGCGACCATGCTGAGGACCGGTGAGGCCGACGCTGCCCAAGTGGACGTCAAGGACATCCCCGCGCTCAAGTCGGAAGGGTTCGTCGCAGACCCGACGTCGTCGTGGATGCAGGGAATCTTCTACGGTGGAAACTACTGGGAAGACACGATCCATGGAACCGACGATCCTGTAAGCAAAGACGGCTACGACCCGTCCTTGCCCTGGGTGGGTGAGTACGGAAACGACGCCTCGATGGAGCAGGCCCGCAAGGTACGAGAGGCAATGTCCCGCACAATTGACCGCGTGGGCATTAATGAGAGTGTCGTCGAGAGCCTGGGATTCCCAACGTACGTCCCGATGGTTTCGGTTAGAAGCCCTGACTACGACGACAAGTGGACGGTCGAATACGAACCGGCCAGGAGCGTGGCGTTGTTGGAAGAAGCCGGCTTTGGCGACGGATTCGACGTCGACCTGTGGGGCGGCGGCGAACCCGGCTCCGGCACCGGACGCGAGATCACCGAGGCCATCGCGGCCGGGTGGCAAAACGAGTTGGGCCTGAACGTCACGCTGGATTCCACGGAGTACAGCGCTCACCGACCAAAGACGGTGGAGTTCACGTGGAACCAGCTTCAGTTCAGGATTGCCCGAGACACTAACTCAGCACTGACGCTAGACCTGCCCAAGGGTGGTCACGCATCGACGGTTAGCGTGGGCGGCAGCATCTGCGCAGGCAACCTCATTCCGAAGTTCACAGAGCTATACAACCTGTCTGCGAACGAGACGGAAGCCGACATTCGCAGGGGCTACGCGTTGGAGTTGATCAATTACGCCCAGGAGTGGTGGCTGGAAACCGGCGTCATTGAGATTCCCAACTTTGCACTCTACAGTGACGCAAAGATCAAGGCTTGGCCCAGGCCGCTGGCGGCATTCGCCGGCTCCGCCATCTGGGCTAACCTCGAGGAAATAACCTGGGAACCCTAATGATCCGAGGTCTGTGACTTAGGGTCGTAATATGGGTGGGCCGCAGCGCATAAACTGCGCTGCGGCCCGCCCGTATGCTTTCCGGGCGCTGCGCTCCCTACAACCAGACCGTTGCGTCCGGGCGCCAATGTGCGCCCGCGCTGTAGTTGGTTTTCGGGACGTTGACAGGTCCTCTTTTGTCGCAGACGATAGGCCGGTATGGAAATCGCCTGCGTTCTAACTGAAATTCACTTGCCAGCATGAAGATATTCATTCTCCGAAGGGTGTTTTATGCCTTCCTGACGGTTCTTGGCGGCACCCTTCTTATTTTTGCGCTGTCGCGACTTTCGGGCGATCCGCGCGTGCTGTTCATGGACGACTACAGCAAACCGGACCCGGAAGTGTGGGCGCGGCTGGGGGAGAAGTTCCACCTGAACGATCCGGTCCCGGTCCAGTACGGCTATTGGTTGTGGGACATCATGCGCGGCGATTTCGGCGAGAGCATCGGGTCGCAGCGGCCGGTCAACGAGGTTATCTGGTTCCGATTCCAGAACACGCTCGTGTTGGGCGCCATATCCTGGGTGGTGGGGACGCTTATCGGGGTCCCGCTCGGCGTGCTATCTGCGGTCACACGTGGGAAGCCAATCGATTACTTCGCCCGCGGCTTCGCTCTTTTCGGCCAGTCTCTACCTTCGTTCTGGGTCGCGATCATGGCCATACTGCTATTCGCAGCAACGCTCGGCTGGCTGCCAAGCGGGACCCAGGGCGAAGGCATCGCCTATAGAAACTACGTCCTTCCGGTGGCAGTTCTCGGGTGGCTGCCGGCAGCCGGGTATCTCCGGCTGACCCGTTCTTCCATGCTCGAAGTCCTGGATTCGGAGTACGTCAAATTTGCACGGTCCAAGGGCGTAGGGCTGACGACGGTGCTTTGGAAGCACGCCTTTCGAAATGCCCTGCTTAGCCCACTGACGTACTCGGGGCTGCTCCTGCTCAATTTCGTTACGGGCGTAACCGTGGCCGAGGTGATCTTTGCCTGGCCGGGCCTGGGACGCCTGGCCGTAGCCGCCGTATTCGGAAATGACTTTCCCGTACTTGCGGCAATCATGTTGATGATGGTCGTGCTCTATGCAGTGGTCGTGCTAACTCTTGATCTGATGTACGCATTTGTAGACCCCAGAATCAAGTATTCGTAACGGATGAACATTTCAAGGGCCAGAACCGCCGATTCGGAAGGCGCCTCGCTGCAGCCGGCGGGCGCGTCGAGCATCACGACATGGATCCAGAAGGCCTTCTTCGTTATCAGGCGGTGGCCAATAATTCCGGGGTCGGTCCTGGCCGCTATGGTCATCTGCGCCATCTTTGCTCCCTGGCTGGCGCCCCAAGGTCCATACGAAAACGTGTTGAAGGACCGCCTGGTTCCTCCCGCCTGGACTGCCGAGGGACAGACCAGATATCTATTGGGTTCTGATCACATCGGTCGAGACATCTTGAGCCGGATAATTCACGGCGCCCGTGTGTCGGCTGTTGTTATATCGATCGCCACGGGCGTTGGCGTAACCGTGGGCACGATCCTGGGAATAATCGCCGGTTACTTCGGCCGCCATATCGATGAGGTAATCATGCGTATAGTGGATACGTGGGCCGCCTTGCCGTTCATCATGGTCGCCCTCGTAGTGGTGCAGGTAATGGGCCAATCGTACGCCGTGCTGGTGGGGCTACTCGCTTTGCTTTCGTGGCCTGGGGCGGTCAGGCTGGTCAGGGCAGAAGTCCTCAGCTTGCGCTCCAGGGACTACGTGGACATGGCCAGGGTCGCCGGGGGATCGGCGCCCAGGATCATGTACAAGCACATATTGCCTAGCGTGTGGAACGTGGTATTGGTGACCGCCACTTTGTCGATGGGCGGCATCATTCTCACCGAGGCCACGCTGAGCTTCCTGGGGGTTGGTATTCCGCCGCCCACGCCCGCCTGGGGTACCATGACCTCGGACGGAAGAGGTTACCTCAACGACGCGTGGTGGGTCTCGATGTTCCCCGGCATGGCGATCTTCCTGGTGGTCATGGCCGGCAACTTCATGGGAGACTGGCTAAGAGACCGGCTGGACCCGACCATTCGCCAGATCAATTAGCGCTTTCGGCACGTCCCGCGGGCGCCACAACCGACAACGCCAATTCACAGTCACTCCGCGGCGACGAAAGGGCTCTTTGCCATGACTTACACAGGGCCTCCTCGTCGACATGACAGTCACGAGGCATATCGCCAGGCCAGGGGCCGGGGGGACCGGGCGTATGGCCGTGCGATGCAAGATGAGGCGCTGGCGCCACTCCACCTAATTCGCGGACTATTTCGGCTGGTCTGGTGGTTTCCAAAGACCCTGGTTCGCATCGTGCGGAGGAAATAGCCGCGCCGGTCCACTGCCACGCGCAGATCGGGAAAGGGCTTTTTTTGCATGACTTACGCCAGACCTCCTTCACCAAGGAATCTGCACGACATGCGGCGCCAGAACTCCGGTTGAGCAGCGCAGTCGTATACCCGCGGCCAAATGGATGACGCGCAAGCCCCATTGCTAATAATCCGCTCCTTGTTCCGGTCCGTTTGGTGGTTTATATAAACCCTTTTGCGCATCGTGCGGAGGAAGTTAGGCGTAAGAGCCTGCCGGGGCCCCCCAGATCAAGAGCAGCTTCAGCGTCTCGTCCCCGGTGTTGCGGAAGCCATGATCCGTGCCCGGGGGAGCGATGACGGCGTCTCCCGGCCGTACAGGCTGCTCGCGTCCGTCCATCCACATTGCGCCCCGGCCTTCTATGAAGTAGTAGAACTCCTCAAGTTCGTCGTCGCCGTCGTGGATATGGGAGCCCTCGCTCGCGCCCGGTGGTAGCTCCCATATCTCTACCTTGACCGGCAGCCGCGTGGCGTCGCGGAAGAACCGCTGGCGCGTTATCACACCGTCCCCCTCGTGCACGGCGGACGTGTCAATTACATCCGCCGTCTCGCTCTGTTTCCACTCCATCTCAAAACCCTCCTAACCTTGAATTTTGGCACCCAGTATTGCGCGGCCGGGATGTTGTGGTAAATATTGACGAATGTCCAGCCCCGCCAGTAGAACTCATGTGGTCCCGCATCAGTGTAATTTTGTCAACCGCATACACCAACTTCCTGTCACCCTGTTCAATCCACCCGGGCTGGCACATGGGCATTGGGTGGATGTTGCACACAATTCTTGCGGGACGGTTTGCGTTCCGGCCAGTGACCTCAAGCCCTCCGCTGGTCCGGGATGAGGCGCGAGACCGTCGTCTTGGAGGGTGTCAAAAAAGGCACTTGCGGGGCAGAGTCATTGTGAGCGGAGCCGAAGAATCTACCGTCTACCAGTCAGGAACGCCCGCCCATCCCATCCCAGACCCTTCGACTTCGCTCAGGGTGACATTGGAGGGCTTGCTCGAGGTGACAGAGGTACTAATCAGACACGCTCTTGGCCAGCGACACGCGCCGGCTTTCTAAGCTCGTAGATTATGAAATTGGGAGCGCGGAATTCACCGTCGAATTCGGGGTGGGCGGCTAGCTGTTCGGCAGAAGGGGTCGGCTCCCTTAAGGCCTCCAGGACGAACCCTGCTTCCAGGAAGGCTGAGACGTAGCTGGACAAGGTGCGGTGCCCATTGACGAACGACCTGCCCCACCAGTCGAACTCCCTCGGCCCTTCGTACGTGTAATTGTCGACCGGATAGAACAGTTTCCTGGAGCCTTGCCTTATCCAGCCGCTGGGGTTGGACATGCGTATCGGGTGAACATTGCACATTATGAAACGGCCGCCGGGTTTAAGGACCCGGTAGGCCGCATTGATCGAGCTCACATAGTCGAAGATATCAACCATCACAATGTACGAAACGGCGAGATCGAAGCTCTCATCGTCCAGCCCTGCCAGGTCTTCGGCGTTTCCGACTAGATACCTACCGGCGCCTTTCGACAACCCGCGCGCTACCTCAATGAAGTCCGCGGTCAGGTCAATGCCGGTTACGCCGGCGCCCAACTCTGACAAGAGACGAGAGAAACGGCCTTCGCCACAGCCGACGTCCAGCACTTCCCGGCCGGATACGTCCCCAAGGGCATTGAGCATCCAGGAGTCCAGCATGTCTGTGCGGACCGCATGGTCTTTTCCGATCCAGTCCTGAACGGACTCGGTCCACTGCGCGCGAAGTTTTTCCTTCAGGTCCATGGTTCTGGGCGTCTCCGTTCGATGCGGGGGGGGGGGGGGGGGGGCGTAACCTGCCCAACACCGCGCCGGTAACCAGGCGTCGTTCTCGAGATCAGCCTGTACCGGGCAGCCTCTGCGTGCGCGGTACCAAGCGTGTAAGGGAGTTGGCTCCCGAGGCAGGGCTCGAACCTGCGACCTAGCGGTTAACAGCCGCCCGCTCTACCACTGAGCTACTCGGGAACGTCATGCGTATCGGTCACTTCCAGCGTAGCACTGTGGCGAATTTCGACGCAATCGCTGAATCCACTCGTGAAGGCCAATGCTGGATGAATTTTAACCGTTCGTCATACCATTTTACGGATCGTTTCAGGCACGGCGGGAACCATACACCGCCAAACGTTAAGCCCTAATCGACTGTCACGGCCTTGACAAGGTTCCTGGGCCGGTCCACGTCGCATCCCCGCTGGACGGCGATGTGGTAGGCGAGGAGTTGCAACGGGACGGCCATCAGGATCGGGGTGACGTGACCCGATGCCCTCGGGACGTGAATGACGTCCGAGGCGAGGTCCTCACCGATCGTGTCCCCATCCGCAGCGACGGCAAACACCCTGGCCCCCCTTGCCCTCACCTCGCTAATGTTGCCGAGCATCCTGTCGCGCAGGCCGCCTGCGGGGACCAGGGCGACGACCGGCATCTTGTCGTCGATGAGGGATAGCGGTCCGTGCTTCAATTCACCGGCGGCATACCCCTCGGCATGAACGTAGCTCATCTCTTTCAGCTTCAGCGCCCCCTCGATCGCCAGCGGGTACAGGTTGCCCCGTCCGAGGTACATGAAGTTCGAATATCCGGAGTAGCGACGCGCAAGCGACTCATACCGATCTCTGCCCCTCAGAGTCTCTGTGAGCATCCCCGGAAGCTGCATCAACTCACCTACCAACTCCGCCCGCCGGTCCCGCGTTAGCGTTCCTCGCCGGGCTCCTAGATGGATAGCCAGAAGATAGAGCACCGTCAGGGAGCAGGTAAAGGTTTTGCTGGCAGCCACTCCGACCTCTGGTCCTGCCCGCATCAAGATGGACCAGTCGGCGATCCTCGTAGCCTGCGCGCCCTCCTCGTTGCATACGGCAAGCAGGCCGGCGCCCTTCCCGCGCGCAGTCTCCATCCCGGCCAGTGTGTCGGCTGTTTCGCCGGACTGGCTCACCGAAATAACAAGCGTGCGGCGGTCTATCAGCGGGTCGCGATACCTGAATTCGGAGGAGTTGTCGGTCTCGCAGGAGATCCGCGCCAGCGACTCGATCCAGTACCGGCCGATCATCGCTGCGTGCAAGCTCGTCCCCATACCCAGCAACACGATGCGCTCTATTCCGGCGAGGGCTTCGTCGGAAATCGTGAAGTCCTCTAACGTCACGTCGTATGTATCGAACGAAACCCTGTCGTGCATGGCGTCGGCGACCGCCCGCGGCTGCTCGTCGATCTCCTTCAGCGTGAAGTGTTCGTACGCTTCTCCCGGCTCCGAGGGAGCATCCCGAGGCACACCGTCGGTTATCTTCCCCGCGGACGCGCCGTCTGGGCGATTGATTCGAGCCACGTCCGGGCTTCCCTGCGCCGCGTCCCCATTGGTGAGGAAGGCTGTGTTGCATGAGCGCGGCAGCATGGCGGACAGGTCGCTAGGCAAGAACATCACAACCTAACCGTAGCCCAAGGAATGGCCAACTGCATTGCCAAGATTGAAGGCGATGACACCGCATGTGCCCGTGGCCGGTCGGCGATCCTGTTCACTTAGGCCTGCGCCGCAGCTGCATCGAGCATTCGGGGTTGGCGACTACGCCCCTCGCAATTTCGAACGCCCTTGCGTTAGTGCGATCAAATCGGGAAGGGTCAGGCCGGTGGCAACGTCTCCTCGAAGAAGCGTTGCCAATTGCGGTACATCACGTTCTCGATGTCGTCGTCGCCCCACCCGCGCTCAGCAAGCACGTCTGCAACCTTTTGATAATCAGCGACGGTGTCCACGTCAAACGGAGCTCCCTCGGCGCCACCCTGACCGTCCGTATCACCGCCGATGGCGGCATGAAGCGTGTTGCCGGCCAGTTCGCAAACGTGCTCTATGTGGTCGGCCACGTCCTGCAACGTAACCTCTTCGGGGGCGAAAAATTCCTTCCGACTGTGCTTGTTTCCACTCCAGTCCTTTTCTACGTGGCGCGTTAGCATCCACGTGTCCATCGACGCACCGATCACGGCTCCGCGATCGATTATCCGACGAAGCATCTCATCGTCAAATTGACGTTCGCCAGGGACGATAGCTCGACAGTTCTGATGACTGGCAAGCACCGGGCCCCTGAAGATGTCGAGCGCCTGCCGGACCGACTCATCCGACGTGTGGGTGACATCGAGGATCATTCCCAGCGAATCCATCTCCTGCAACAGTTCCGCCGCGCCGCTGAACAGGCCACCGTCAGTCCCCGTCCCCGTCCCGTGGGCGTATCTGCTGGGACCGTAGTGTCCGAGGCTAATCACCCTCAAGCCCTGCTCGTACCACTCGTGGACCTGACTCGGCCACAGGATGGGATCGGCGCCCTCCATTCCGAGGAAGAAACCGACGGGCAGGTCATCGTATTCGGTCGCCTCGGACCATTCAGCCATGTGGGCCCGAAGTTCGCCCTTGTTGCGGAGCAGCCGCGCCTCGCCCATCGTCTGGAGGATGTGATAGTAGGCCATTTGTCCTTGTCCGAGGGCATAGGCCAACTGATCGCTTCGCGGTCCGCCGACAATTACCGCGCCGGGCCTCTCCATATCCACCGCTACCTTGACCAACGCGGCTGCGACCTGCCCGCGTCTCATCTCGGGCAGCGTGGCCATGATCTCCTTGTCGGGCCAGCCAAGCGACCCGCGGGCGACCGGCGGAGCGTTGCGCGCCTCGTCTATAGGCAGCGTCAGGTCCCTGTTGGCTCTCACAGCCAGCGCCATCGGGTAGTCGCCATCAATTATCAGCATCAATTGCCTCCTGAACCGTTCGATGTTCGTACGCTTCTCCCGGCTCCAAGGGAGGGTCCCGCCGCACACCGTCGGTTATCTTCCCCGCGGACGCGCCGTCTGGGCGATTGATTCGAGCCACGTCCGGGCTTCCCTGCGCCGCGTCCCCATTGGTGAGGAAGGCTGTGTTGCATGAGCGCGGCAGCATGGCGGACAGGTCGCTAGGCAAGAACATCACAACCTAACCGTAGCCCAAGGAATGGCCGACTGCATTGCCGATGCTGTCGGTGATGAGGCTGCAGGCGTGCTGAATTGGGTGATGTCCTCCGGTGCTGCGTTGCGCGCCGCGTCGATTGGCATCGTCAGGTCCCTATTGGCTTCCACCGCCAACGCCATAGGGCGGTCACCATTTATTATCAACATCCGTCGCCTCTTTAACTGGATGATGTTCGTTCGATGTCGCCGCTACGAAAACGATCAGAGGCTAAGGGGCGGGTTAACCGGGGACGGCGAACCATTCGGACGGGCAGTTTTCATTGGCCTATTTGCTAAGACAGGCGACATCCGCATAAAATGCCTTGGATTATTCCGGGGGGGGGGTCCGCCGGAAAATATTGGGATTTTCGGCGCAGCATTTCAGTGACAGCAGCTAATCCCGGTTAACAGTGCGAAATTGCACGCAGCCCACTTGATTGGGAGGACAATACATGTTTCGTAGTTTAAAACCCCGTCGGCTCTGGCTGCTCATACCATGGCTAGCGGTCTTGGCCGCAATCGCGGCCGTCGCCTGCGGCGGTGAGACGGAAACCATTACCGTCGTCGAAACCGTCGTCGTCAAGGAACAGGTACCAGTGCCCGGCGAGCGGGTGGTTGAGACCGTCGTTGTCGAAAAGGTCGTCGAAGGCAAGACCGTAACGGAGATACAGACGGTCGTCGTCGAGAGGCCTGTGACAGTCACCGAAAAGGTCATTGAGACCGTCGTTGTCGAAAAGATCGTCGAAGGCAAGACCGTAACGGAGATACAGACTGTCGTCGTCGAGAGGCCTGTGACAGTCACCGAAAAGGTCGTAGAGACCGTCGTTGTCGAAAAGATCGTCGCAGGCAAGACCGTAACGGAGATACAGACTGTCGTTGTCGAGAGGCCTGTGACAGTCAAGGTCGTCGAGACTGTCATCGTCCCGCGGGTTGAAACCATAGTTGTGACTCCAACTCCCACTCAGGATGAGATCGCGATGGCGGAGAAAGAGGCCGGCACTCTCCGTATCGCGTCTGTTGGCAGCGTTCAGTCATTTGACCCGCTGTGGACAACGGCGTCAGGTACCGCAAACGTCTCCTCAACAATCCTTGAAGGCCTGTTGGCCTACAACGAGGACTCGAGTACTGGAAAACTGCTGCTGGACAGTTGGACAACCAGCGATGACGGACTCACATGGACCTTCACCATCCGCGATGGCGTTACGTTCCACGACGGAACTCCCCTGACGACCGCAGAGGTGGTAGGAACCCTCAACCGCCAGAAGGACCGAGGGACAATCCTAAAGCTGGTCTGGAAGGACTTTGGAGAGGAAGCATTCGAGGACTTTGTGCAGGTCGTGGATGACAGCACATTCACTCTTAACTTCAGGGAGCGGACCGGACTGGCTCTGGACGCCATTGGTCCCCAGGGCTTTGCGCCTCTGATCGTCACGGAATCCTGGCACAAGCTGCCGGCCACCAACTCTGCGCCTGGACAGCCAATCGGAACCGGCCCGTACCGCTTTGAGTCGTGGTCACCCGGAGACCGCTGGAGCGGTGTCCGCTACGATGACTACTCGCCGAGCCCCGATCCCACAAACGGCGAGGCAGGCAGGCACGAAGCGTTCTTCGACCGGTTCGAGTACATCGAAATCTCTGATCAGACCACCCGCGTCGCTGCCCTGCAGACCGGCGAGGTGGACTTGGTCCAGGAATTCAGTCAGGACCTTTTGCCCCGGCTGACGAACGACCCCAACATCCAAATAATCGGAAGCCCGCCATTCAGGCTCATGGGCGAGTTCAACTACCAGATCCCACCGTGGAACGATCCTGTACACGGGCGAAGCCTCCGGCAAGCAGTCGTGATGGCTTACGACAACGAGAAGGCGCTGTTGGCTGCTGCCGGTACTCAGGACCGCATCAACCTCTGCCCGTCGCTGACGCAGTGTGGAACGGTCTGGGAGACCAGCGCCGGTTCTGAAAACCGTTACAACGCCAAGCGAGTCGAAGACGCTCGAAAGATCGTCGCAGACTCCGGTTATGCCGGATACACGATTCGGGTTATGGACCCGGTAGACCGCCAGCCGGCCCACGGCGCCGCTCAGGTGACCAAGGAAGTGCTGGAGGACATCGGATTCAAAGTCGACCTGCGAGTAATGGACTGGGCGACCATGGTCCAGGACCGTGCGACCGTAGACCGCTGGGAGCTCTTCCACACGTGGTCTAGCTCCGCCTTGCGGATCGGCCCCATCGGCCACCTCCGGTCTGGTGATCTGATCTATAAAGGATGGTTCAACCAGTACACCGACGTGGACGGGACCCAGAGGCGACTATTCGGGGAAATGGCCCGTGAAACCGATCCTGCGAGGATCGTCGAGTTGATGGACGAGTTCCAGGAGTACTTCTACCTGGACGCCATATTCCTCACGATTGGTGAGTTCTTCAACAACTGGGCCGCCAGAAATGACCTTCGAGGCGTGCACGGCGGACCCGGAGGTCAAAAACCTTACGACAAGTTCATTACCCGATAGGGTATTGACCAGTGTGCTGGACGGGTCGGTCATCCGCCCCGTTCAGCGACGCGTCGTGATAAACAACGGAAGGCAGATGAGTGAGACCGGCCTGAATGCTGGCTGGCCCTCTCCCTGCCGTCCGTCGCGTTTTCGGGCTAAAGAAACCGCTCACGCCGCCGAGTGACAATTCGCTAATCCACCATGTGGCGATACATAATCAAACGGGTTCTTACCTCGATTCCGGTCATCATCATCGTCGGGGTGATTACATTCTCGTTGCTATATATCGGGCCGGGTGATCCGGCAGCCATCATCGGCGGCGACGAGGCAAACCCTGAGATCCTTGAGCGAATCAGGAAAGACTTGGGGTTCGACAGGCCATACCACGTTCAGCTCGGGAACTGGGCCTGGAACATGCTCCGCGGCGATCTCGGCACCTCCATCTTCTCGAAGAGAGAGATAACGGAGTTGATCCTGCCGAGACTCCAGCCGACACTCTCCCTTGGTGTACAGGTGATGGTCATCTCCACAGTCCTCGGCGTCTCGACAGGAATGATCTCGGCGTGGCGCTCAGGTAGCAAGACGGACCGGACCTTAATGTTTTTTGCGGTGCTGGGATTCGCAACACCGGGTTTCTGGTTGGCATTCATCATGATCTGGGCGTTTGCGGTAAACCTCGGCTGGTTCCCGGTGCTCGGATATTCGCCTATGGGCGACGGCATACTGAAGCACTTGCACAGCATGTTCCTGCCGGTCGCAGTCAACAGCGTCCTGGGGTTCGCTTTCATCTCCCGCATCACCCGGTCCGCAATGCTTGACGTGATGAGGGAAGACTACATACGGACCGCCCGCGCCAAGGGGCTTTCGGACTTCACGGTATTTCTCAGGCACGCCATGAGGCCGTCGGCCATCCCTGTCGTAACGGTAATTGGCGCAGCGGTCGCAGGACTGGCTACCGGATTCGTAATTACCGAATCGATCTTCGCCATACCGGGCCTGGGCCGGATGTTGGTCGATGCAATCGTCCGGCGTGACTACCCGATCATTCAGGCCCTACTGATGGTGGTCGCGACGGTTCTGATCCTCGTGAACCTGCTTATTGACGTGATTTACGCCTACATAGACCCGCGGATTCGTTACTAATGGCCTCCTTACTTAGAACAGGGCAAGTCCCGTTGTCGTTGGAGCACCGGGACAATGTATGGATCGAGTTGTTGCGGAACATACGGCGGGAACCCCTGCTCATCCTGGCGTCCGCAATACTGCTCATCGGCCTGTTCTTTGCGCTGTTCTCGACCGTCGTGGCGCGCACTAAATACGAACGTGTAGACCCGGTGAATCGTCTGCAGGCCCCGGAACGCGAATTCCACTATTTCGGCACCGACGTTTGGGGTAGGGACGTGTTCGACCGCACGATCGTCGGCACACGGTTATCTTTTCTGGTCGGCTTCTCCGTCACCGCCATCAGCACGGTGGCCGGTGTGCTGATCGCGCTCGTAGTCGGATACTTCAGGATGCTCGACAACATCGTGATGCGATTTGTGGACGGGCTGCTCGCGTTTCCTACCATATTGCTCGCATTGGCCTTGATTGCCATATTGGGACCGAGCATCGCCAACGTGATCATCGCTTTGTCGGTGACCGGAACGGCGAGCAAGATCCGGCTTGTGCGAAGTATGGTGCTCACCCTGCGCGATGCGGCATACGTAGAGTCCGCCACCGCCGTCGGGGCGCGTATTCCGAGAGTGCTGCTCCTGCATATCCTGCCGAATACGGTCGGAATCATCATCGTGCAGGCAACCTTCACGCTCGCATCAGCCATACTTGCCGAGGCCGGCCTGAGCTTCCTCGGCGCAGGCGTGCCGCCATCGACGCCAAGTTGGGGCAACATCGTGGCTGAAGGCCAGGGCTACATACAGGTCGGCTGGTGGATCTCATTCTTCCCCGGACTGTTCCTAACGTTCACCGTACTCGCCGTCGTACTCATTGGAGACGCACTGCGCGACCACCTTGATCCCAGACTCCGCGGCCGACTAGAAACCCGTTCCCAGTAACCGGGAACGAGTCTGGACGCCCGGGACGCCTGATCAACCCCTGACGGGAAGCGAACGCTATTTCCTTTCGGTAGGAATGCGATGGGCAAGTGCGTCCGCGCTCCCCACAGGGCGCCCTGGAGGCGATACGGGACTCGATAGACACCTTTGGGTATCGGGCGGTCCCGTGGGTGATGAGCACCGAGGGGTTGACCGGCGAATGGCCGCCCTCTACGCCACGGCGTACTCGCCGTAATCGTCGGCGCGGATGCACGCCACCCAGTGGTCGGGCGAAACCTCACGCATCTCCGGCACGTACCCGGAGCAGTCGTCGATCGCAACGGGGCACCGTGTATGGAACACACACCCTGACGGCGGGTTCAGCGGGCTGGGAATATCGCCTTCCAGGACGATCCGCTCCCGTTGCCGGTCCAGTTCAGGGTCGGGAATCGGTATGGCCGAGAGGAGCGCCCTCGTGTATGGGTGAAGCGGGTTTTCGTACAACTCGTCGCAATCCGCCAACTCCACGATCTTGCCAAGGTACATTACCGCGACGCGGTCGCTGATATGCCGTACAACCGACAGGTCGTGCGCTATGAACAGATAGGAGAGCCCGAACTCTTCCTGAAGATTCTGGAGCAGGTTGATGATCTGCGCCTGGATCGAAACGTCGAGGGCCGAAACCGGCTCGTCCAGCACCATGAAGCTGGGCCTTGCGGCCAGGGCGCGTGCGACACCTATTCGCTGCCGCTGGCCACCGCTGAACTCGTGAGGATACCTGTCTGCCATCCCCCGGTTGAGCCCGACAGTTTCAAGGAGATCGCTCACCTGGTTTCTCAGGTCTGCCTTGCCGTCGTGCAAGCTGTGCACCACCAGCGGTTCGCCGATGATGGCCCCTGCGGTCATCCTGGGGTTGAGGGCGCCGTATGGGTCCTGGAACACCATGCCAAGACGGCGGCGCATCAGGCGCATGTCTCTGTTGCTCAGCGAGACGAGGTCCTTGCCCTCGAAGGTCACCGAGCCTTCCGTCGCTTTGACAAGCTGAAGTATGGCCCGTCCCGTGGTGGTCTTGCCCGATCCTGACTCACCAACCAGACCAAGGGTCTCGCCCGGCCTGATCGAAAAGTTGAGTCCGTCGACCGCCTTGATCACTCCGACGGTTCGGTCGAAAATCAGGCCCCGCTTGACGGGGAAGTGGACCTTAAGGCCGTTGATCTCCAGAAGAGCCCCATTGTTGGACTCGTCCGTAGTGGGTTGGGGTGTTCTTTCCTCCACCATCGTCATGCTACCGCTCCCGCCATTCGGCTTACCCGTTCATGTTCCCAGCAGGCAGACATCTGACCTGCGGCGGCCTCCACCAAGGGTGGGTCGTCGGTCATGCACTTTTCCACCGCCCACTGGCAGCGCGGTCTGAACGCGCACCCCGGTGGCAGGTTGGACGGGTCCGGGATCTCACCTTCGATCGGGAGGAGTCGCGAGCCTGACCGGCTGTCAAGCCTGGGTACCGAGTTCAATAGCCCGACCGTGTACGGATGTTTCGGATTGCGATAAAGGTCCGTCGCCCGACCTGTCTCTCGTATCTTGCCGGCGTACATTACGTTTACCCGGTCGGCGTATCGTGCGACGACGCCGAGATTGTGCGTGATGATCAACAGCCCGGTGCCGAGTTCGCTGGTCACCTGCATCATCAGTTCCAGGATCTGCGCCTGAATGGTCACGTCCAGAGCAGTTGTGGCTTCGTCCGCTATCAAAAGCTTCGGGTTACACGACATCGCTATGGCGATCATGACGCGCTGCCTCTGACCGCCCGAAAGCTGGTGTGGATGGTCGTGCAGTCTTTGTTCAGGATCGGCAATCCCAACCATCTCGAGCAGTTCGCCTGCGCGCGTCATCGCCTGCCGCTTTGTCATATTCAGGTGCAGTTCAAGGGTTTCGGTGAGTTGCCGGCCGATGGTCAGGACGGGGTTGAGAGAAGTCATCGGCTCCTGGAATATCATGCCGATCCTGCTGCCCCGTACCTTCCGCATATCCGACTCGGAGATTTGTAAAAGGTCTTTGCCCTCGAACAGCACCTGGCCGCCTTCGATCCGCCCAGGCGGATTGGGGATCAACCGCATGACCGACAGGGCGGAGACGCTCTTGCCGCAGCCGCTCTCGCCTACGAGGCCGAGTGTCTCGCCCTCATGGATGTAAAAGGACGTACCGTCGACGGCCTTCACCACCCCGGTAGAGGAGTGGAAATAGGTCTGAAGGTTATTGACCTCGAGTAGCGGTTCAGTCATGGCCCACCCAGCCGAAAGATTTCCGGCGAACTAGTGACGCATTTTGCATCGAAATTTGGCCGTAAGCATAACATTTACGGCCAATTCACGAGTGCCAGGAATTTTGCGCGGCCGTTCCAGGTTCAACATTCCCACGCCGACGAAGATTTGTTGGCGTTCGAATCGCGCTGCCTGGATGGATTGTCGGGACCACGGGATTCACTTAGCGCGCCGCTAACCCGATTGGACGGGCCCGTCTGGCACGTTCTCCCGGTCTCCTCGTGAGTTTCTACGTCGTGCTACTTCGATACGTATCGACATCAGGGCCACCCAGGTCAGGTAGGCGGCGAAACCGATGCGCTCGTGGATCCCCATGAAATCATTCAACGCGCGGGTAACGAACATCAGCCCTGTCAGGATCATTATCGCGGCCGCGATCGTAGAAACGATCTTGAGGCGCCGATACTCCGGCAGGCGGTCCATGGCCAACGCAGTGCCTATGACGCCGAATATCCCGACGACGAAAAACACGTGGCCCGCGGCGTCGTGGATGTTATTGGCAGTGAACCGCAGGAATACTATTCGGTGATACTCAGACTGGAACCCCGCGGCTGCAATGCCCATCACTACGTGCGCCCACAATCCGAACATCATGACTTTGACCCACGGTTGGCGCAACCCGGGCAGCAGCGTCGCCCGTATCGTGAACGGTATGACCAGCAAGGAGTAAATCAGAAGGCTGAGCCGGGCCTCGGCTGAGTAGGCGGCGTTAACGCTTTGCATCTGGCTGATTGTTTCGCCTGCGCCATCGTAGTCCGGAGTGATGATCGCGAGCAACAAGTCGATTCCCGCTAACTCGATGCTGGCCGCGATGCCGAACCACGGCGCGACGAACCAGATGAGCCCCCAGGCGCGCTTCAGCAGTTGAGCTCTGAAGCCCGGGTCCATCGTTGATTTGTCCGGGTTAGAACCATGAGGCCTCTCCCCGCTCGGCGCGGCGTTTAATTGCACCCGTGTTTCACTTTCGTATCGACTCATTTGGACGCACGGATTCACCCGCAATCTGCGTCGGGCAGACCCTCCGGTGGGACCCATCAGGGCCGGCCGTTGGGCCCTATGTCCCCTGTGAAACTACAGGACGGCGGACCGAAGGGGTAGTAGTCCTCGGTGGCGGGTTTACCCAGGTCAGACGCGTCGAATCGTACCGGTGTCACCTTCGACCCCCACCATCACCCTGGGCATCCGCCGTTTCGCCCTGAGCTAAGCCGAATGATCTGGGTTCGGAGGGCTGGGTGTTACTGTCTACAGGCGTAGATTCTTCGGCTTCGCTCAGAAGGAATATGGCCTTGTGAAGGCCGCACATGTGTATGAAAGTCGGCAGCGTCACGGGGCACTAGGCACTGGCGGGCATTTGCAACATAAAAACGACGAGGGAAGGCCAGCCGCCTAACCGGGCTATTTTCAGTGGAATGACGCGGGACTACCAAGATGTCAAGACGGGTCAAAAGGGGAAAGAGTAGAGCCTTTGGAGCGGGAGAGGGGATTCGAACCCCCGACTTTCTGCTTGGGAAGCAGACACTCTGCCACTGAGTTACTCCCGCCCGCTCGCACACGTTGTTTTCAGGTTATATCAGAGCGCTGGCCGCGGCCGCCGGTCAACGCGTCCGGCCCTCCGAAAAAATCGACGCGGTCAGTCGATCACCGGATCGCGGCGCGGAGCATCCACCTGGTCCGGTGTCAGGGGTATGACCTGCTTCTGGTATACCTGAACGCGGAATCGGCCCGAATCAACCAGATACACCCTGTCGTCAGCCGCAACGGCAACCGCCGTGGGCCGCTTGAGCCTCTTCTCCGGCTCGATGCTCGGCACGTTGTCCCTCATGCGCAGCATGTCGGGGTTGGCCATCAGACGGTCCACTCCCCGCTTGTTAATCGTGGCATCGCCCCGGAACGACTCGACAAACCTGCCCCGGCAGTTGAACAACTGCACGCGGTCGTTGCCCTGATCGGCCACGTAGATGTCGCCGTAGTGGTCGACGGTCACCCCGCTGGGCTTCCTAAATTCGCCGTCTCCGGTACCGTGCCGGCCGATCACCTGTACGAGGTCTCCGTTTTGGCTAAATCGCTGGACGCGGTCGTTACGCCAGTCCGCGACCACCACGTCCCCGGTGAATGGATCGACGCTAATGCCCCATGGGTAGTTGAGTTGGCCCGGCTCGCTTCCGAATTCACCCCAACCCCCGAGGTACTCGCCCTCGCGGGTGAAGTGCTGGACGCGATGGTTCGTCGAATCGACGATCCAGAGGTTCTCGTCCTTGTCCAGCCTGATCCCAGCCGGGCCGGCGAACTGCCCTGGCGCGCTGCCCTTTTCACCCCAGCGCCCGATGCGCTTGCCATCCATGTCGTAGACGCAAACATTGTCGGCCCAGTCGTCGGTTATGAAGAAATGGCCCTGGCTATCGAGGGCGAGACTGACCGCCCACGGCTGTTCGTCCTCCCTGTAGTTGATTTCGCCCTGGTACTCATCGTCCTGCGGCAGGCACTTGGTTATACGCCAGAAATCGTATGGCGTAGTGGCCCGGTTGAGCACGTAGAGCATGCCGTCCGGCCCGGTCGCCATATCGAGCGGACCGTAGAAGCCGGTAGGCGACATGATGGCGCCGAGTGACCGTTCGTACACGTGGCCGATGCGGAGCAGCACCGGCGGTTCTGTTAGCTCACCTTGTTGGGCGGCTTTTTCCTGAATTGTCATGGGCTGGTTCTCCGCGCTAACGCGTCTCGGGTTAGCTGAGGGCTTATGTGTTCGTGCCTTCTACTTCACTCGTGCTCTGTATCCATGCGGTTAGTCAGCGCCGGCCATCTGATTCCTGTCGCTACGCGGCCGCCGGACTTGCGACGATGCCGTCGAACTGGTCGAAAGTGCCATTCACGATCGGGGCCGGACTCATGCCCATCCACTGGTCGAGGATCGACGAGTAGAGCGACCTGAAGTCGTTGTTGAAGCGCAGGTCGCCGTCAAGCTGCTTGTCGGGGTCGAGCGACGGATACTGCCCGTACAGGCCGCCCCGGACGTGGTCTCCTACGAGAAACGCCCCGCCGCCCGAACCGTGGTCGGTACCGCCGCCGTTGTCCCTGATACGCCGCCCGAACTCCGTAAAGATCATCATCGTGACGTTGTCGGCCGCGCCGTGTTCTCGCAGGTCCGCAAAGAAGTCGGTGATCGAGCGCGATACGTTCTGCCACAAGGTGGGCTGCACCTTGTTTTCCAGCGCGTGCACGTCGAAGCCTCCGATGTTTGCGTAGAAGACGCGGGTTCCCAGACCGGCAAGATGCACTTGCGCTATCCCCCGGAGGCTCTGCGAAAGCTGGTCGCCAGCGTACTCGACCGTCGATGTGTAGCGTTCCGGCGCCGACCTCAGCAACGCAGCCCCATCGAGTGCGTACTGACCTGTCTCCCCCAGGTGGTTGAGAATCATGCTCGCCTCGGCCGTCTCCTCCGGCGCGTACATCCGCTCGAACGTGGCGACTGCCTTCCTCTGCCGCGTCCCGGGCAGTGTGGTCAGCAGGCCGTACCCCTCGAGTTGGGCCACTGCTATCACCGGCGTGCCCGGCGCTACCATCGCGCGCGGCAGACCCTGGCCGAACGACACGCCGGTCACGACGTTGTTTCTGCCCGGGTCTAGTTCCCGTATGGTCCGGCCGAGCCATCCTTCGCTCGAGAACTTTGTTGGCTCCGCTGTGTGCCATATGTCCATCGAGCGGAAGTGGGATCGGTCCGGTTCCGGATAACCGATGCCCTGGACGACAGCGACCTTTCCGTTGTCGTAGAGCTCCTTGATCGGCCCCATGGCCGGGTGAAAGCCGATCGAGCCGTCGATGTCCAGCAACTGGTCTTCGGGGAGACTGGTATTGGGCCGGGAATCGTAATACACGCCGTCCCCGTACGGGACGACCGTGTTCATGAAGTCGTTCCCGCCGGAGAGCTGAAGCACCACAAGCACCGGATCGGCTGTTGTGCTCGAGCTGTGACCGTTTGTGCCGTTTGTTTTCATACTCAACTGATTGGCTCCCTGGTATTTGCTTGTGAAGACCGGCGGCAGTTATTGCCGGAACGTCCTACTGAAGCTGGAACTCTCTTGACGCTCCGATCAGGCCGATAAGGTCCGATGCCGTCTCACCGAATCGGGCTCTCGACGTTTCGTCGTCCAAACGGAAGGTAGTGTCGCCTCCAACGTGGTCGCGCAGGGCATCGAGCGTACGGTCTTCGAGTTCCACGCCGCCCACCTCATATGCGCACGATTCGAGCAGCTCGGCCGTGGTGAATTCGGACCTGCCATTGGCGATGCGATCGACCATCTGCGAGACGCCGGGGTTGGATTGATCGCTGAGCTTGTCGGCTATGAAGTTGACCCGTTCGACAAGGCCGGCGGTGTCGATCCACTCCTTGCCGGTGTGCCAACCCTCCACGGTAGGCGGGTTGAGCAGTGTCTGTCCCATCCCCTCGGAAACGCCGGGCAGTTTCATTAGCCCGTACTCTCGCGGCGTGCGGTGCAGGCCCGCCAGCCTGATCGTGGTCGCTACGGTCTCCGACGGGCTGCGAACCTTCTTGAACCGCGCCTCCTTGAACCAATCGGCGTGGAACAGGTGACGCAGAACGCCGCGGATCTCGTAGTCGCAGTCGAAATACGCCTGCGCAAGCTCCGCCTGTGCCTCCTCGTCCGGCGTGTCCGACACGAAGAAGTTGTAGAGCTTTCGTGCGATGAAATCGGCAGTAGCCGGGTTCCGTACGATCACGTCGACCACGTCTTCGCCATCGAACGCACCGTGGGCGCCAAGAAACTCCTTGACCGAGTCGTCATGATCATCCGGCCGGTAGACGAATTTGGTTTCGTAGAAACCGTATGGGTACCTCGGCAACATCTGGTTTATGGACCAGCCGGTAAAGGCTCGGGCGCACTGCTTGACATCGTCCTCGGAGTAGTTGCCCACCCCCATGCTGAACAGTTCGAGCAACTCCCGCCCGTAGTTCTCGTTCGGCGCGTCCGAGTGGTTGGTCTGGTTGTCGAGCCAGTAGATCATCGCCGGATCGCGGGACAAATTTACGAGCAACTCCCTGAAGCTGCCGAGGCCATAGTCCCGGAACATGTCGATCTGCGCCGACATCCAGGTGTTGATCGTGACCTTTGCGCCGCCGGTGGCGAAGATTCCGTGCCAAAGCAGCGCGGTCTTCTCCTCGAGCGGCCTCGAACTATTGACCATGCGGTAGAACCACCGAGCCGCGGTCATCTCGCCAGAACGAAAATGGACCATGTCCCAGTGGTACCGGTCGAACAGGTCCTCTTCGAGGCGGTCGAACCGCTCGGGATGCAGTAGGTCATCGACGACGGCGGCGTAGCCGCGCTCCGCCAGCGCCTCGAGCTCGGCTGCTGGCGCTCCAAAGGCCGCCCGTCGCATCAGGTGGCCCATCAAGGCAACATCATCTGTCATGGTTAGTTGCTCCCTTGCATGATTCATTGCTCCCCGAACCAGTGTGTGCTCTGAAACGGAAGAGACTCCGGACCCGTTAACGAAAACCTAGCACTTGTCGGCCCGCGGGTCAAAGTAGAACCCGCGCGTGTATCCCGCACGCGTAAGGCGGTTCAGTCGACAATTGACGCGGCGAGGCGATGAAACAGAACGCGAGAAGGTATCCTTTGCGCAGCAAGTAAGTCCATTCGGGGGCGCCGTACACCTATGCCCCGAAGTCGCCGCGTATTTTCAGTAGTCGCTACATACCCCAGAAACCGAGGACCAACAAGTGAAGATTACCGATATCACATGCCACCTGCTCAAGACCGGCCGGTTACTGGTCCGCGTCTACACGGACGAGGGCATCGTGGGGCTCGCTGAGGCGAACGGCCGCAACCCCGGCGTCATGCAGGGATACATCGAGGAATCCATCAAACCGGCCCTTGAGGGCAAGGACCCCAGGCTCGTGGAACGGCATTGGGAGACGTTGGTGCTGAGCGCCGGCGACCGCATCACTCGAGTGCCGCCGTTCATAGTCGGGTCCATCGACATCGCGCTTTGGGACATTACCGGCAAGGCCGCAGGCAGACCGGTGCACGAGCTGATGGGAGGCGCAGCACGCACGGCCATACCGATGTACTGGAGCAGCGGCGACGGCTGGGCAAAAACGCCAGAGGAGATGCTCGACCGGGTGAAGGACGGCTGGGAACAG
The DNA here is from genome assembly GCA_965219065.1 of Dehalococcoidia bacterium. Taxonomy (GTDB): domain Bacteria; phylum Chloroflexota; class Dehalococcoidia; order Lucifugimonadales; family Lucifugimonadaceae. Next base: position 2,706,349 of record OZ244715.1, on the reverse strand, counting down.
GGGTTCCGCTCCTTCAAGATACGCATGGATTGGCGGTCGGTCAGGCAAGACGCCGATCCCGAAAAAGACTTTCAGATGTTCAAGCTGTGCAGGGAGTTCCTGCCCCCCGAGATCCCGCTCGGGTTCGACGCCAATAACGGCTACTCGGTCAGCACCGCCATAAACCAGGGACGCAGGTTCGAGGACCTGGGCATCGCCCATTTCGAAGAGCCTCTGCCGCAGTACGACCTTCCGGGGTTGAAACAGGTGGTCGACGCCCTCGATGTGGCGGTGTCTACAGGCGAGCAGGAGCAGACCCGCTGGAGGTTCCGCGACCTCATCGAGTTGGCGAACCCCGACATTTTGCAGCCGGACATCCTGAACGCCGGCGGGTTGTCGGAGGTCAAGAGAATCTTCGACCTGGCCGTGATTCACAACAAGGTCGTGATGCCGCACAGCCCAACGGCAGGTGTCAACAGCATGGCCAGCCTGCACGCATATTCGACGGTGACGAACGGCGTTCGGCCGCACGAGTACTCGAACGAATTTACGGGAGACCCTCAGCAGGTGCAGGAAATATTCAACGAACCGGTGCTGCCGGTGAACGGTGTGATGCACCTCACCGACGCCCCCGGCCTCGGCCTGACCCTCAACGAAGAGGCCCTCGTAAAGGCGATCGTCTGCTGACGACGAGGGGCGGGGCGCACCTGATACGTAGCCTCGCCGTATGATCAGCGGATGTCCGGCGTTACTTCCTTGCCGGTTTTGTGCGACTGCTCCCAGGCGTCCAGTATGGCCATCACGTTCCGTCCATGCATCTGCGGGACGGGCGTGTCATCGTCACCCCGGTTGAGCGAGTCGATGAACTCCCTGAACTCCAGGGTCATCGGGTCGTGTTGCTCCATGGGCTCGCTTCGCCACTCCTCCCCTGAGCCGATCCACACTCCGGTCCCGTGGTCATCTCCCGCGCCATAGGCGTTTCGGTACCTGGCCTGCCCCAAAGTAAAAAAGTAGTCGCCGCCGTACTCAGTCACGCCGGTCTCCCAGCCGATCCGGCTGATCGCGGCCGCCTTGCCGCTCTCCCAGCGAATGAGACACATGCCGGTGTCATCGGCAGCCACGTCCGGAAAGCAGAAGTTGGAGGTGATTCCGCTGACGCTGGCGACGTCGTTGCCGAATATCCACAGCAGCCGGTCGATCAGGTGAGTGCCGTCCATCTGTCCCATGCCGCCACCCAAATTGCGGTCCAGCATCCACGGCGGGCGGGCGTAGGGGTTCAGGGGCTTGTGCCAGATTTCGTACGCCATGATCAACTCGCCCAGCCGCTTCGATTCCGCTATCTCTTTCATCTTCCGGACGGTAGGAAAGTAGCGTTGCGTGTGGGCCGTCATCAGCTTGACGTTGTTCTGTCGGGCGGCGTCCAGCATCTCATCGCACTCATCCAGGAACACAGCCATCGGCTTTTCCAGGTAAATGTGCTTGCCGCGGTTCGCTGCATCAACCGCCGCCTGTTTGTGGAGCCAGTGTGGCAGCGTGCCGATCACCAAGTGAATGTCGTCCCGGTCGAGCAACTCCCGGTAGTCGGCGACGAAGTCCACGTCGGGGTGGCTCATCTTGAGCGGCGCAACCTGCTCCTCTCGCGGCTCCGCGACCGCCTTCATATCGACGCCATCCGCCTCTTTGACGATGTCGATGTACCGGCCGCCCAAACGTCCGGTCCCAAGTACTGCAACTCCAAGGTTCATATCGCCCGCCTTTTCGCATCCGGAGAGACAAACGCATGCCGTCGCATGCCTGTGTCCCGACTACCACAATCCCGGTTGCATTCGCCCCCAATCGTACCCTTCCACTGTGGGTGGCGGAGACTGTTGTCGACCCCAGACGCGTAGCTGGCGACCCGGTGGTTTACCCGATCACTGCCGGAAACGACGAGGACAAGGTCGCCACAAGTTCGTCCAATGGGAAGGATTCCGTGGCCGGCGTTGTCCACTCCACTTGCCGCGCAAAAGTTCTAACGACTTACCGGCTCGCAAGAGAACCGCCGCTCGGTCGGATAGACACCGTCGATCAGCACCTTGTGAACGTGGTTGTTAACGCACTCGTTGCCAGGGTAGACAACGTGGTTGAAGTGAGAGGTCTCCAGCAGATATCCATTGTTGAGGGTCTCGGTTACGAGTTCTTCAGACTCACCAAACGAAGTAAACGGGTCGGAGTGGTTGCCGACTACCAGTATCGGTACGCCACCCCCGTCGAGCGGCCCATCGAAAGGCTCGGGGGCGAACTGGTCGTAGAACAGGCAGGGGCTTGGGAACGACGGGTCCATTAACGCCAGCAAAGGGAACATTTCGCGGACGACGGCTTCAAAGATCACGAAGTCGTCCAGTCGAGTGAGGCGGTCCAACCCCGGGTGCAGTACCCAGTCGTCCAGGCAATTGACGTGTAAGGTGAAACTCGCGGCGGTGGGTTCCGGGCCCGTCACTATTCTGGAGAACTCAAGCAGAATAGACGGGTCGTCGTTCTCATTTAGTTCGAACAGACCGAACCACAGGCTTGGCCATGTCTCTTCGCTGTACAGGGTCGAGATCACCCCAAACAAGCCTGCCAGCGGATGATCATCCGCTGCAGAGTTGACAAGGTCCAGCTTTGTAACTGCCTGCTTGAAGTAGCCGATCGGGTCGCCGTCGTTGTATATCGGGCACAACGGGTCAGCGCACGCCGTCAGCGCCTGTTCGAGCAAGGCAGCGATCGGAGCGGTTTCCTCAATTGCCTCGTCGACGCGTTCCTGTTGGGTGGCGGCTAGATCAACCGGGTCGTTAGCGCCGTCGACAACCATCGCCCTGACCGACTCGGGGAAGAGCGTCGCATACCAGACCCCCAGTGCAGATCCGTAGGAGAATCCCAGGTACGAGATCTGATCGGCGCCCAGGGCTCTGCGAATTTCATCCATGTCGTTGGCAACATACTGGCTGTGCAGCAGACCCCCGATATGCCCCATCGACTGGATGCACAGGTTAGCGGAGGCTTCGCCGGCGGCCATCTCATCGGGGGTGTCGATGGCCCCGTCGATCATGGCAAGCAGGGCGAGCTGCTCACCGGGGCCGCCACACGCGAATGCGGGCTCCGACGCTCCCACTCCGCGGGGGTCGAACCCGACGATGTCGAAGTGTGCGATGAGTTCTTCGGTGAACACTCCGTGTGAAACGTAGCGGACAAGCTCCACACCGCTACCCCCCGGACCGCCGGGATTCACGAATAGATAGCCTATCCGTTTGTCCTGAGACATGGCCCGGTGGACATTGACCGCGATTCTGATGCTGCCCGCCCCGGGGTCTCGGTAGTCCGCGGGAACCTCGACGAATCCGCACTCGATCTCGAATGGTCCGCACGGAGTCCAGTCTATTTGTTCGCCTGCCGGGGTAGTCTCGGGGCTGGCCATCGGCTTGGTAGTGGGTTCGGCGGGAGGCGTTGGCATGGTGGTTGGAATCGGCGCGAACGCGGGTGGGGCCGTGGGTAACGGCATAGGCGTTGTGGCAATCGTGGGCGAAGGCGCCGGGTTCAAAGGTGTACGCGCTAGCACAGGAGTAGTGGTGGGAAGTGGCGTGGACGATAGCGCGGCCGTGGGAAGAGGCGTTGGAGTTGGAGTAACGGTCGGAGAGGACTCCGGGCTCAATGAGGGTGTTGCGATCGGCGCCGAGGCAGACGTAGGCGCCGGACCAAGCGTAGCCGCGGGCTCAAGATCATCGCAGGCAATGCCAACTGTGACGGCAATCGACAGGATCCCGGCAACGACGATCGCGCGTGGAGGCGGTGTGATGGAAGGAATCACGATGAGGCCCGGAGGTTACCAGACACGGAAATCGGAGGAGGCAGAATATCTATGCTGGATGTATTTTGGGCGGAGGTATCCCGAGCTCGACCGCACGGCCCCTACATTTCTACCTGCATCCCTCGGCAACGCCCCCTGGCGCCATCGACTGACGGATAACAAAATGGGCATACTGAGTGACTAGTCACAAATGATGCCTATCCGAGGGAGGCGACGATGACAGAGATCGACGCCGCGAAGTTCAAGGAACAGTGCCTGGCGTTGTTGGACCAGGTGGATGCCGATGGCCTGATTGTCACGAAGCATGGCAAGCTTGTCGCCCGCGTCATCCCATTCGGCAACCAGGGGGTCGACCTAATAGGCAGCCTGCGCCATAAGATCAAGATCAGGGGTAACGTGTTTTCCACTGGCCCCGATCGGGAAGCAAGTGCTCAATCTTGACACGCCCATCCTCATATTTGCACTCAATGGCGAGCTTCGACCGGCCGAGCATGGCCTGTTAGCCCGGAGCAGATGGCCCGCATCGTCCATCGTGTCGAGCTACACCTCGTCGTATCGGAAGCAGTCGACCAGGTGGTCGTTCACCAACCCCTCGGCCTGCATGAAGGCGTAGCAGATCGTCGGGCCGACGAATTTGAATCCCCGGCGCCGGAGGTCCTTGCTCATGTCCTCCGACTCCTTCGTCTTCGCCGGCACCTCATCAAAGCTGGTCCACGAGTTCCTTATCGGCTTGCCGCCCACGAAGCCCCAGATGTATCCCGCGAAGCTTCCGAACTCATCCTGTACCGGCCCGAGCGCCCTCGCGTTGCCTATGGCCGAAGCGATCTTCTGCCGATTGCGGACGATCCCCGAGTCGGCGAGCAGTTCGGCGACCTTGGATTCGTCGTATGCGGCAACGATTTCCGGATCGAACCCGTCGAACGCGCGACGGTAGTTCTCTCGCTTGTTTAAGATGGTCGCCCAACTCAGTCCGGCCTGTGCGCCATCCAGCACCAGGGACTCGAACAGCCTCCGGTCGTCGCGTTTCGGAACGCCCCACTCGGTGTCGTGGTAGCGCACCATCAACTCGTCGTTCCCCACCCAATCGCAGCGTCTCATCTATCCTCCAACGCGGGCTGTTCGCCTGGTTTACGGGCCATGAGCCAGAGGAAGTGTCCGTCCGAGTCCTGCGTCTCTTCGACACTTACGATTTCCAGTCCGGCCTCCCTGACAATCCTTTTGTTGGTATCGCTGTCGTGGCCGCTCCAGAACATCGGAGCCCCCATCCAGCAGGCATCGAAGTCTATCTCCTTGCTTCTGGCGGTCATCGTTGCGAAGAACAAGCCGTTGGGCCGGAGCCAGGTTGCTATCGATCGAAGCAGGTCGGGTTGTTCGTCCCGAGGGACGTGAATGATGGAGAAGAAGGCTGTCACGGCATCATAGGAGCATGGCGGCAGCCGCAGCGACGTCATGTCGGCCCGAATGAAAGTTGCATCGGGTATGTCCCGCCGCGCACGTTCGACCTGGCGTTGGGAGATGTCGACGCCTGTAACGGTGAAATACTCTGCCAGGCGCTTCGTGGTGGGTGTTCCTGCCCCGCAGCCGAGATCAAGGAGGTCCGACCCGCGGGGTAGCGCATTCATAAGGTATGAGACTTGGCGGGAGCGTAGTTCCTGTCGCGTCAGGCTAGCGTCCCGGGCGTAGAGTTCGCCGATGCGGTCGTACCCTTCTTCCACTACTTTTTTGGGTTGGAAGCGGTTCATAGGGGCCTGATGATACAGGCGGCCCCGGTGAGAGGCGCTGGGCGCTAGGTGGTGCAACCGGCGGGATGGAATCACCCACGGGGACACCAAGTTACGAACAGTTACCATGTAACTGAACCTGTGGCCAACAAGCCCTATCCGAGATAACCGCAATGCCCGCCAGCCACCTCCATCCGAACTTGGAGATTCTTCAGGAAGAGTACCTACTCGTGGAGGCGTGGAAGAAAACCGTGGCCCATATGAGGGCGCATAATTGGTTCGCCGACACCCTTGAAATCGATCGCGCTTCTATTGATCTCCCTCGATTTCTGAAGAACCTTGCACGTCGCATGTACGATCCGAGCGGCTTCGAGACTCGCAGTTTGCGCCTCGTTCCCGCCCCCAAGAGTCACCGCTGGATCTTCACAAATGCCGGTGATCGGGTGAATTGGGAGCCGGAAATCGACCCGAATGGGTTGGGACCGCGAGTACGTCCGCTGGCGCACGTTGACCTAAGTGACCAAGTAGCCGCCACAGCGATCCTGCTCTGCCTCGCTGATCGTGTCGAAACTGAGCAAGGGAATCCGGCCGCTTCGCTAGTTGACGCGGTTCACAGGCGCCAAGTCGTGTCATATGGGAACCGCCTGCTTTGTGACGTGGATGGTGGCCGCTTGAATCATCGCTGGGGTTCAAGGACTCTTTACCGAAGCTTCTTTCAAGATTACCGCACGTTTTTGTCCCGCCCGTCCGTCGCAGCAGAGTCAGTGTTGGGCGACGGCGAGGACATCGTCATTGTTCAGTCCGACTTACGGAACTTTTATGACCGCGTTAGACCGGCATTGCTCGCGCAAAAGATCCACGCGCTCAGACTCGAGGGTGAGCACAATGACTTCTTCGACCTTGCTGAAAAAGTCCTGACGTGGCGTTGGGATCCGCGAGACCAAGCGAGCGTGAACGCCCACGCAGAGCGTGAAGGAATCCCGGATTTCGCCGACGTTGCGTTGCCTCAAGGACTCGCCTCCGCAGGGTTCTTCGCGAATGTTGTCCTGCTCGATTTCGACCACCGGCTAGTCGATTCGTTTTCGAGGGAGATTTTCACTGGAGCTTTCCTGGTGGATGCCACACGCTACGTCGATGACCTGCGAATCGTCCTCAAGCTAAATTCGGCGCGCGATTTATCAGAAGTCGAAAACGATACATCGGCTTGGCTCACTTCGTTGGTCAAGGACGAGCCGGGTGTAACGGTCTCGACAGAGAAAACACACGCCGCCCACTTCGGGGTCCACGTCAATCGTCCAACGGTTCGGCAGAGCGATCGAATGACGCGAATCCAAAGCGCGGTTTCGGGAGGATTCGATGTTGCTGGTGGGGAAGCAATCCTTGAGGCAATTCGAGGTCTCATGCAGATCCAGCAACGCCATCCACAACAGCCATACGACGCCGCTGGATGGCCTTTAACACCAGTCGCCGATGTCCCCGATGCAACCGTAGCGCGGTTTGCTGCCGGTCGGTTCCGAAGAGCTTATCGGTGGCTACGTCCACTCGTCGAAGGTTCGGAATCGTCGTCTGAAGACGGGGAAACTGGGGAGGCCGAACCAGTGCTGGCTACCAGTGCTCGTGTACGGACTCAGGCTGAATTGGACAATGATGCAGAAGTGTTCGCTGCCGGACTGATTCAAACCTGGGTCGAGGACCCTTCGAACATCAGGCTCCTCCGGATAGCCTTTGACATTTGGCCATCCGCCTTAACCGCCAAACGCGTCCTCGACCTTCTGGTTCCTTATGTCGAACGTAAGGTTGACGATGGGGCACACCAAGTTGCGCAGTATTGCCTCGCTGAACTCCTCCGAGCCGGTGCTACGGAGACTGGGCATGTCGAAAACGCAGAAGTACTTCCGCTTGACATCAGAGAGTATCGCTCAGCTCTTCAGCAAGTCAGCGAGTGGATTGTCGAACATGAAGAAACTGAGATCCCATGGTATTTGCAGCAGCAGGCATTGCTCTTTCTTGCGACTTGCGATTCGACCCATGTCCGCCCTGAATATAAGGAACACGAAAACTCGCACTATGCTGCACTGCTGCGGTTCCTGAGTGACCCGGACTCCGCCTCTTCCACGGCGGAATTCGCCACTTACTCAGTGTTGACACGGCGTTCCTTATCGCCAGGTAGAGCAACTCGCAAGTTGGTTCCTCACGTCGATCGCCCCCGTCTCGCCAAGATTGCCGAGGCGGATCCCGCCTTTGCAATCGAGTTGGTTGAAAACGACTTCAGGCTGTCCGCGTTTCTCCCCGGCCACGTCAGGCGAGACCTGTGTCTGATCCGTACCCTGCCAGCTGGAAACGTCTCCCTCGCGGACCTCGTTCTCGGCAAAGAGAACCCATTTCGGGACGAGTTAGCGTTACTGCAGTTCGCGGCTAAGGCGTTGAAGATTCTCCGCAGGGGTCAGTCCGGCACTGTTGCACCTGTCGACTTGGAGGTGACGATCCGGGACTCTGAACCTTGGGGGGTACGCGAAGGGAAGTTCGAACTGAGACTGATTCATCGGAGGCAACTGAAGAATTCAGTCTACTCACCCCCTAGTTGGTGCCCTGACGACCAACGCTGGCGCTTTCAACTCGGTTATCTTTTGCGCTTCATCCTGACATGCAGCGCTGACTTCACCGCCTCTGTCAGGCCTACATCTTGGCGAGAGTCGCGGGGCAATTCGTACCGACCTGTACCGATGTCATGGAGAATGAGGCGATATGGATTTTTTAATGCCCATGAGGCATTCGGCGATCGGTGGCTACCGATTACCGAATGGACTACTGCACTTCTTCTCGACCTTCTCGCTTGGCCGGGAGCTCGACGCCCGAATAATCCATGGATTGAACAGGGGATCGACCAGACCGCTGCCGCCGTCCAAGAGCGAATCAACGAGATCCTCAACTTGCAGGGCTGCGGGAGGAGTGAACTGCTGCTCAAAGTAGCCCTGCATCCGCCTGAGCCGATAACAAAGGATCGCTCCCTCAAGGCGGCCGTCGTCCAGACCGTTCTTCCCAAGCAGTGTTGGTTCAAACCAGGCAATGAGGCCCTGACTCGCGCCAACCGAAAATTACTGCGTCGCCATCTCACAGCGGCTCTAGCATCCGTTCGCTCAACGCTGCGTCTGCGCAGGACTCATATGAACGGTGGCGGAGAACTTGACCTGCTCATATTGCCGGAACTCGCTGTCCACACTGACGATCTGGAGGTCCTCAAGAGATTCGCATTTACGCATCATACGATCATCTTGGCAGGCCTCGTGTACCACGAAGCGAGAGCGGGGGACGGCCTACCCCTAGTAAACTCCGCTGTTTGGTTGCTGCCGGAGAGGACCGGATTTGGAGGGCGCACCGTTCGAGTAGTCGATCAGGGCAAAAGGTACCTAGCACCCGAAGAGACACAGGCAGGCTTAAATGTTCGACCGTTCCGGACTAGCCAATGGCTGATTGGCTACCCATGGTCGCGAGACAGCCGAGAGCCGAACCTCTGGTTAACGGCTTCGGTGTGCTATGACGCGACCGACCTAGCCCTAGCAGCCGATCTGAAGGGACGAAGTGACATCTATGTAATTCCAGCACTCAACCAAGACGTCCCGACGTTCGACAAAATGGCATTGGCGCTTCATTATCACATGTTCCAGATGGTTGTCGTGGCAAACAATGGTGAGTTTGGCGGGAGCAACGCCTATGTGCCCTATAAAGATCGCTTCAAACGGCAACTGTTCCATTTTCATGGCCAGCCACAAGCCGCAATCGCCTATTTGGAGGTCGATAAGATCAGAGCGTTTTTGGAGCGCGTCAAGAACTCGCAGGATCCGAAAAAGGAACATCAGTATAAACAGCCTCCAGCGGGCCTGATCTGATTAGTGATGTTCGCTAGGAAACTTCCCGTATCGAACCTACGCCCGTTCCTCTCCACCACGAATTTCGGCGACCGCCCGGCCCTCTCCACGTCATGCTGTGAGCACACCCGACCTCCACCTGAATACTCTGTTCCTGCTTGACGGCGACGGCCGGATCAGCGGGACGCGTGAGCCGGAACCAAGGCTGGGACCGCTGTTCCGTCTCATACGAGGAACGGAATGCTGTGCCTGGGCTGTAAGAGCGGATGTGCCGCAGGATGTAGGTGATGAGCTTGACTGCCTCGCACGGCAGGAGCCACCAGTATCGGACTTCCGGGCTGATCCTTTGCACGCCGAACGATATATGTCGCTGGTCAAGGGCAAGGTTGATTCGGGGCCAGCATTCACGTTCCCGGAGGAGATTGCCCAACCCTGTGGCATGGTCTTGATTGAGGACTTACGCTCGCTTGGCCACCACTTCAACGGATGGAAGGCGAGCGAGATTCCATACCGGACTCCCATCGTTGCGTTGGTCGAAGGAGGGTTCGCCATAAGCGTATGCCATTCTGCTCGGCTGTCTGATGTAGCGGCGGAAGCGGGGCTTGAAACGGCGGCCAAGTATCGAGGGCGCGGGCTCGGACCGCGAGTTACAGCTGCCTGGGCGCTGGCGATTCGAGCTTCCGGCCGCGTTCCGCTGTACAGCACATCGTGGTCCAACGATGCCTCACTTGCTGTTGCTCGCAAGTTGGGTCTGGCACCGTACGCCGGGACGTGGAGCATATCTTTAGGCCAGTAGAAAGCTGTGGAAGGCCCCGGAAGAGACTGTAGGCACTCACTTCAACCCCCTACGTACGACGCTGTTCCTGTAGGGACCCGTCTCTAAAGATTGGGATGTGGAAATTATGCCCGACCCTGAATCACGTAATTCGTGCGATGTAGGGGATCGTCTGGGGACCCTGTGGCAGGACGCACTGGGTTGCGCCGGGCCCGGAGCTCGCCAACGCCTGTAGGGCGGCCTCAGCCGCGTTTTCAGCGGGCTCGAAATGCGCCGCCCGTATCTGCTCAGGGTCGAGGTAGCCGGCGACTACTGAGACGGTCGCCTTCATCTGGATTTGCGCCTGGATCTGCACCTGCCACTGATCGGGCGCCGAGTAACCGGGCGAGTTGATCATTTCCAGCAACTCGACGGGTGAGTCCTTCTCGGCAAGGATGGCGGCGTAGGCGCCATGGTCGGGGAGTCCGTCCCGGCACTCGGCGACGCAGATTATGTGACCGCCGGGCTTGACCACCTCCGCCGCCGCTGAAATTCCTTTCACCGACTGATACAGGTTCTGGTCGAGCGGGTAGCCGGAGTTGGTAGTAAGCACTACGTCGAACGGCGTTTCGACCGGCTGCATGGCGTCTCGTCTCGCCGCCTTGCACGCCGCCGCGTGTTCGGCCGACAGATCCCCCGCGAACACGGCGATGATCTGCTGCTCCCTGTTCAGTGTCACGTCAAGGGCAAAATCGACGCCCGTGAGCCGCGCGATCTCCCGCACGTCGTCGTGCACCGGATTGCCCTCCGTTACGCCCCACACTGCCCGCGGGTGGCCGATCCGTTTTGCGTCGTGGAGCACCATCACCGTGTCGAGACCCGCCAGCCCCGGCGCCACCATCTTGGGTCCGCCGCTGAATCCGGCGAAGAAGTGGGGCTCCACGAACCCGGTCGTGATTTTGAAGTCCGACTCGACCCACTCGCGATTGAGCAAGATCGGCACGCCGTTAGAGGTTTCTCCCAGGTAAGTCAGGGAGTCGGAATCGCGAGAGTCGTGCATTACGACGCGCAACTCGCCGGCGAGATCGGGGCCGAGCATCGCCTCGACCTCCTCGGCGGTGTTGCCGCGGTGCGTGCCGGTGGCGAGAAAGACCGTTACGTCCTCGGTCCTAATCTGCGGTATCTCTTCCAGGATTGCGCGAAGCATCTGCGGGCGCGGTTGGGCGCGGGTGATGTCGCACACCGATATGCCCACCGTTGTCCCTCTTGGCACCGAATCCCGCAGGCGCGGGACCCCCACGGGATTCCTCAGCGCGTGCAATAACGCGGCGTGGGGATCGGGCAACGCAGGCCGAGGCCGCGGCTGGATCACCGTAGTGACGCTGTCCGGCAGATCGACGGACATGCCGTGATCGCCGTAGTCGAGTTTAATTTTCAATCGAACATGCTCATGATGGCATTCTGCCGGGTGCCGGACCATTCAAACCACATCGGCGCACCGGCGGTGCCGTCCTGTCCTTCAATGTTCAGGGAGACGCTGCCGAATGGGAATGGTTGTCCCTTCTGTGGCTCTCTCAACATCGAGGAACGTCTTACGCGTAAGCCTAAACCCACCCGTTACCAGACACGATCCGAAATGGGTTGAAGACGTTTGCGGGGCTCCGGAAGGCGGGATCAGTATGTGCCAAGGACGATGAAAGATCGGCATCAGGGTACCGTATACTTGCCTGTGAGACACACCAAGGCAAGGAACGCAATGAGTTGACCACGGCTACCATGTCAGTGGAAGAGCGGTTGGGTCGGATCGAGACCAGGCTGGATGGCTTCGATAGGCGGCTTGACGACTTCGAAAAGCGGCTCGACTACTTCGCTACCAAGGCTGATCTCGCCAATCTTGAAACCCGGCTGATTAAGTGGATGGTCGGTTTGATGGTCGGCTCGATAGTCGCAGCTTCTTCCATTGCAGTGCTGGTTGAAAGGCTTACAGGGTAGAACGGCATATACTCCCCCTTTGAACAACGTCGACGACCCCAGTCACTCTCATCCTAGCCTTCACCTGTTCATCTAAGTGCGTCTGTCTGCCCCAAACACTCACTTCACCATTGGCCGCGTTCGCCGAATAGTCACAGCCGCGTAGTCCGCGATCGGCAGCGCGCCGGGCTTTCTGAGCGTGACTTCGACGGCCTCTACCTTGCTTTCCGTGAGACAGATATCGGCTATGCGCGTAGCAAGGGCCTCGATCAACAGGAACGACGAAGACTCAACCGCGCCGACCACCGCTTCCGCAAGACTCCGATAGTCAATTGAGTGGGCGAGGTCGTCACTCGCTCCCGCCGCGGCCAGATCGACATCCAACACGATGTCTATCTCGACTGGCTGGGGTCCGAGTCTCTCCCTCTCATCGACACCGATGATGCAGTTCGCCCGCAGGCCTGATATTTCGACGTGGTCAGCCAACCGACCAATCCTGTTCCGGCCTATCGGATGGTGCGGCCGCCGTCCAAATGTACGGTCTCACCCGTCACGTAGTCGTTCTCGATGAGCCACATCATGGTATGTGCAACCTCGTTGAGCGTGCCCATGCGCTTGATCGGCCCATATTCAACCCGGTCCATACGCGGCCGGTCGCCCCGCGGCGTGTCTGTAGGTTGAAGCACGGCCCCCAGGGCGATCTCATTAACCTGGATGGCCGGCGCCAACGACTCAGCCAGCGACTCCGTTAGCCCTCTTAGCGCGGCTTTGCTGACTCCATAGACAAACCGTTCCCGCCGGATGGTGCGTGAGTCACCAATATTGACGATCTTGCCGGTCAGACCCTCCGGCAGGGCATTCGCCATGGCCCTGGCGAGCAGGTACGGCGCGCGTACGTTCACCGCCATGCAACGGTCCCACTCTTCGACCGCCGATGAAGATAGTTCGCCCCGTTCATATCGAGCTGCGTTGTTCGCCAGTATCTGAACGGGCCCCATACGGGCGTTGACCGCCTCGAATAGTCTTTCGACCTCTGTGGCATCGGTGAAGTCCGCCTGGAACGCCTCGGCGCGGCCCCCGGCCAACTTCAGAGCGGAAACCGTTTCAGCCGCAGCTTCATCGGAGGAGTTGTAGTGAACGGCCACATTCGCCCCCGCTTCCGTCAACGCCAGGGCAAGAGCGCGACCAACTCGATGCCCCGAACCCGTAACGAGCGCTGTCAATTCGGCCGGATTCATGGGGCCCGCTGTGGCCCCTCGTCAGTCTGAGCCGCGGTAACGTACATGTGCCATGAACTCTTCGCGAGTCGAGGGGTTGGTCCGGAAAACCCCCTTGACCGCGCTTGTCACCATCTTCGCCCCGGCCTTATGCACGCCCCTCATCGCCGTGCAAAGATGCGTCCCCTCGACGACCACGCCGACTCCCCTTGGGCTGATCAGTTCGTCCATGAACGTCGCAATCTGCTGAGTCATCCGCTCCTGCACCTGGAGCCTGCGGGCGAACATATTCACGAGTCGCGGAATCTTCGACAGGCCCACAACTTTCTTGTAGGGCAGGTACCCCACGTGCGCCTTTCCGTAGAACGGCAGTAGGTGGTGTTCGCAAAGGCTGTAGAAGTCGATGTCCGCCACGACCACCATCTCGTCGTACTCGACGTCGAACAACGCGCCGTTGAGCAACTGTCTCGGGTCGATCGTGTAGCCGGATAGCAATTCGTCGTACATTTGCGCCACACGGCGCGGAGTGTCGGCGGTGCCCTGCATATCGACTTCGTCGCCTACCGCCTCCAGGATCGACCTCACGCCCTTCGCCACGAGCAACTTCGTCTCGGCCGAAAGGACCAAGCCGTCCTCGACGTAATTGACTGGTAATTCTTCAGGTATCGCGACCAACTAAGTCCTCTCAATTGCCGACAACGTTGGCCTGACCGCTTGGATCACACCGTGAAATACGTTACTTGCAGGGGTCAGTTTCAAACCCGTCTCTACGATTTGACTTGGCGGCGCGATCAAAGCGAATTGGCATAACTATCGTAGCAGCGGCCGAACGTAGAGGGCCGCGTACGGTGTCAGCGAAAATGGGCGGATCGGGACAAATCGAAACCGCCGTAACTCGCGTTCCGGCGTGCCGCCGAAGTCGGCTCAGGCCGTGGCCGCGCCCCCGGATATGGCGGGAACGAAGTGGACCTCGGTGTCCTCTTCCAGCGGCTGCATGAGCCCGCGACGCGTGGCCGCGTGGCCGCAGACAGCCGACACGCCGGGCTTCAGCCTGCCGTCCTCGACAAGCTGCTCCTTGATACCTGGAAAGAGCTCTTCGAGATTGTCGATGAGCTTCCCAAGCGTCGCGCCGGGGACGTCAACTTGACCGACGTCCCCGGCATATTTACGCAGGTTGAACGGTATGAAAACCCGGGCCATGTAGCCTCTCCGGCTCTACGATCCGTTTCCACCGGCCATGCCGGCCACGATCTTGCCAGGGTTGATCGGCGCGTCGGCGAATCGTGTGCCGGTGGCATCGGCAACCGCATTGGAAACCGCGCCGAGCGGCGGCGCCAGCGGTACCTCTGCCACACCGCGAACACCGAACGGGTGCAGCGGATTCGCCACTTCGACGAGGATCGTATCGATCATCGGCAAGTCGAGCGACGTAGGCATCCGGTAGTCCAGGAACGAGGAATTGGTCATCTCCCCTTCCTCGGTCATGAAGTACTCCTCGTTGAGCGTCCAGCCTATGCCCTGTACCGCGCCTCCCTGCAACTGCCCTTCCACGTAAGACGGGTGGACCGCCTTGCCCACGTCCTGTAGTGCCGTGTAGCGGACCACGTCGGTCTTACCTGTTTGGGGATCGACCTCCAGATCGCAGATGTGCACGGCAAAGCTGTTGCCGGCCTCCGCCAGGTCAACGGATGCGGTTGAAGTGACCGGTCCGCCGGTTCCGCCTAACCGTTGGGCAAGATCCTTGAAGCCCAAACTCAGTTCCGGATCCGATATCGAACTGAACTGGCCGTCGGAAAACTCGACGTCTTCAACGTCGATACCCCAGACCATGGCAGCCCGAAGCTTCATTTTCTCGATCAGTTGCATAGCAGCTTCGTACGCTGCGTATCCGGTGGCGTAAGTTGTGCGGCTGCCGCCGGTTACGCCGGTAAACCCGATGCTGTCTGTGTCGGGGATGCTCGGACGCACGTCGTGTGCGCCGACACCCAGCACCTCAGCCGCCTGCATGGCTATCGATGCCCTCGTGCCACCGATGTCGGCCGAACCTTCGTTCATGAACACAATGCCGTCGTCGGTAACGGCCAGGTCACACGTGGACTTGCCGCCCCCATTCATCCAATACCCCGACGCGATGCCCCGGCCGAGCATTTTCCCATCGGCGCCGGAACCCTCCACCGGGCTGTTCCAGTGATCGCTGGAACGGGCGGCTTCCAGCGTCTCCACCAAACCCACGCGGGCAAACGCAGGACCGTCCGCCCTGCGAGTCCCCTCTTGCGAAGCGTTGTCGAGGCGGAACTGAATCTTGTCCCAACCCATCTTGTCGCAAATCTCATCGACTACCTGCTCGGCAGCGAAAGCAACCTGCGGCGAACCCGGGGCCCTGTATGCAGCCGACTTGGGCTTGTTGATCACCACGTCTCGTCCGTCGATGCGAACGTCCGGGATGTCGTAACAGGCAAGAATGCAGATCGCGCCGGCGGTGACGGCCGAGCCGGGAAATGCGCCGGCCTCGAAACGGATATCGGCGTCGGCGGCCCTTATCTTGCCCTCGTTGGTCACACCCATCCGCACCCTGATCTTGCCGCCAGGGGCTGGCCCCGAGCCTTCAAACACGCTGCGCCGGTCCATGATCATCTTCACCGGCCGGTGCGTCTTGCGGGACAGCACTGCGGCCACCGGAGGCAGATACACAACCGTCTTGCCGCCGAAACCGCCGCCGATCTCCACCGGGTTGACCTTGACGCGAGACTCGTCGACCTTCAAAATACCGGCGGTTTGCGACCTGACGCCGAACGCGCCCTGGGTGCTGGACCAGATCGTGATCCGGTCTTCCTCGTCCCAGAACGCCGTGGCGTTGTGCAGTTCGATGTAGCCCTGATGAACCATGGGCAGGGTGAACGTCCGATCCACCACCACGTCAGACTCGGCAAGTCCCTGGTCCGGGTCGCCGATCTGGTGCCGGAAGTGCGTGGCAACATTTGTCGAAGAGACCGTTTCGCCCAGGTGGTTGCCCTCCAATTCCGGGATGAGGATCGGGGCGTCCGGCGCCATCGCCTCGTCGACGTTGTTGACCACCGGGAGCAACTCGTACTCGACCTTGATTAGACTTGCAGCCTCCTGCGCCGTGTTGCGGTCGACTGCCGCCACCGCGGCGACAACGTGGCCCTTGTAGAGCACCTTGTTGTCGGCCATGACGTTCTCGGCATGGCGGCGAACGTTGACCATGCCCTCGCCGGTGTCGATTTCCTTGTCCTCTGCAACCGGCAGATCGGCGTGAGTCATAGTGGCCAGGACTCCTGGCATCGCGTCGGCGGCCGACGTATCGATGCTCACGATCCGGGCGTGGGCGTGCGGGCTTCTCAGCACCTCACCCCAGATGAGTCCGGGGACCTTGACGTCTCCGCCGTAAACGGCCCTACCCGTGACCTTGTCGTAGCCGTCATGGCGAATCGGACGTGTTCCAACGACCTTAAGATCGTGCCTTGGCTCATACGTTGCGACCATCTGTTTTCCCCTGATACGTCTATGCCCGGTTGAATTCGCAGGCGTTTTGCGAGTTGACCTTCACAGTTCAGGTCAACTCTATCCATTCTTTGTTAATCGGTCTATGCACAGGAAATCCGGGCAGTCTGTCGACTGCCGGGATTCCCTGAAAGGCGGAACAATCTTCCGCCGAATTAACCCTGATCTTGCTCCAGCGCCTCGACGATATTCCCGGGTTTCATCGGGGTCTCGTAGAGGCGTATTCCAACGGCGTCGTGTATGGCGTTTGCCACCGTCGGCAGCGGAGGCGCGATCGGCACCTCTCCCACGCCGCGTACCCCGAACGGGTGTATCGGATTGGGAACCTCAACGATTACCGTTTCAATGTTTGGCAGATCGAGGGACGTCGGCATGCGGTAGTCGAGGAACGTGGAGTTGGCCATGACGCCCTCGTCCGACATGAAGTACTCCTCATTCAGGGCCCAGCCGATGCCCTGCACCGCTCCGCCTTGCATCTGGCCTTCCACATATGAGGGATGAATCGCCTTGCCGGCGTCCTGGACCACCGTGTATCGGACCACGTCGGTCTTGCCGGTTTCCGGGTCCACGTCCAGATCCGCAATGTGAACGCCGTACCCGCCGCCAGCGTCTTCGAGGTCCACGGAACCGGTCGACGTGACCGGACCGCCCGTGTCGCCAAGTCTGGACGCCAACTCGCGGAAGTGCAGTCTCAACTCAGGGTCCGACGCAGAACTGAAGTAGCCGTTCTCAAACGTTACGCCCGCCACGTCGATGCCCCAAATCATGGCGGCGCGCTTTTTCATCTCCTCGGCCAGGTTATTGGCGGCGATGAACGCGGCGTAGCCGGTTGCGTAACACACCCGACTGCCACCGGTGACGTCGGTATAGCCGATGGATTCGGTGTCGGCCACCACCGGGCGAATGTCGTGCGCTTCAAGCCCCAGCACTTCGGCCGCTTGCATGGCGATAGACGCCCTCGTGCCGCCGATGTCGGTCGAGCCCTCAACCAGGGAAACGGAGCCGTCCTCATTGACGTTCAGGTTTACGGCAGACTTGAGCCCGACGTTGAACCAGTACGCAGACGCTATTCCGCGACCGCGCTTTCGCCCGCTCCCGGGGTCGGTATCGAGCGGCGAGTTCCAGTGGGAAGAATTCTTCGCCGCTTCAAGGGTTTCGATCAGGCCTATGCGCGGGAATATCGGGCCATCTGCGCGCCGAGTGCCTTCCCGGGCCGCGTTGGCAAGCCGAAACTCGATCTTGTCCCAGCCTTTGGTCTCGCAAATCTCGTCGACCACGCTCTCGATAGCAAGCGCCACCTGTGGCGAGCCCGGCGCTCGATAGGCCGCGGACTTGGGCTTGTTGACGACAACGTCGTAGGAATCGATGCGGGTATTCGGAATGTCGTAGCAGGCGAAGACGCACTGCTCGGCCGCCCCGACGGCAGACCCCGGATACGCGCCGGCCTCGAAGTAAATGTCCGTTGTGCCGGCGATGATCTTGCCGGAGTCGTCGACTCCCAGCTTGACCCGCACCTTGCCGCCGGGCGCCGGGCCGGAGCCCTCGAACACGTTCTTGCGCTCCATGATCATCTTGACCGGCCGTCCGGACTTGCGGGAAAGGATGGCCGCTATCGGCTCCAGGTAGACAGGTATCTTCCCGCCGAAGCCGCCGCCGATTTCGAGCGGCGTAACCTTCACGCGGGACTGATCGATGTTGAGTAGACCTGCGGTTTGCGTGCGCACAGGGAAGGCGCCCTGCGTGCTGGTCCAGATACGGATGCGGTCGTCTTCGTCCCAGAACGCCGTGGCGTTGTGGGGTTCGATGTACCCTTGATGCACCATCTGCAGTTTGAATTCCTGCTCGACCACGAGGGTTGACTCTTCAAAGCCCTTTTCCGGGTCGCCGAATTCATGCCGGTTGTGGGCCGCCATGTTGGTGTCGGTGATCTTCTCGCCGAGGTCGTTGCCTTCCAGGTCGGCAAGAAGTACTGGGGCATCTTCAGCCAGCGCAGCATCGACGTTAGTCGCCGACGGCAGGACTTCGTACTCGACCTTGATGCGCTTGATCGCCTCCGCCGCCGTGTTGCGGTCTAACGCGGCGACTCCTGCCACGACGTGGCCGGCATAGAGCACCTTGTCGCTTGCGAGAATGTTGTCGCTCGCCCATTTGAAGTTGACGGAGCCCTCACCCAGGTCGACCACGCCGCCTTCGAGCTGCGGAAGGTCGGCATTGATGGCCACGGCAAGCACGCCGGGCATGGCCTCAGCTTCAGACGTGTCGACACTCTTCACGGCGGCGTGCGCATGAGGGCTTCTCAGCACGTCGGCCCAAATAAGCCCCGGCATCTTGACGTCGGCGCCGTAGATGGCCCTTCCCGTGACCTTGTCATAGCCGTCGTGGCGGATCGGACGAGTCCCAATGACCCGATATTCCTGCCTGGGTTCAAACGTGGCAACCATCGCCTACTCCTCTGACCTGATTACTTAACGGACGTCGGTATACGGGCCCTTAGATCAGGCCTCGGACGCCTTTTCAACTGCGCGAACTATCTTGTCGTAACCGGTGCACCTGCACAGATTCCCGGCCAGCCAGTGACGTATGCGCTCTTCGCTCGGCTTCGGCTCGTTGTCGAGCAGACCCTTGGCCGCTACGAGGAACCCCGGAGTGCAAATCCCACATTGAAGGGCAGCCTCTTCCAGGAAAGCTTGTTGCAGCGGATGCAGGCCCTCGGGCGTCGCCATGCCTTCGATCGTGTCAACCGACTTGCCGTCCGCTTCCGCGCCGAGCACGAGGCAGGAGTCGACAATTCGACCGTCCATGCTGACAGTGCACGCGCCGCAGTTCCCGTCATTGCAGCCTTCTTTAGTCCCGGTAAGACCCACCACCTCCCTGAGCGCGTCGAGCAGGCTCATGTAGGGCGGAACCAGGAACTCCATGTCCTGGCCGTTGATTGTGGTTTGAACGTGCACGCTTCGCACTTGCTTGGTCGTCATATTTGATTCCTTGTGTTCTTTCCCCGATAAGGGCCGGCTATAGCGTCGCTCTGGCTCGCTCGACCGCCTTGTTCAGCGTCCGGCAGGTCAGCACGTCCACGAGGTGCCTTCGTTGCTCGATTGTGCCCCTCATGTCATTGATGGGGCTGGCGCTCTCGCGAGCCAGCTTCCCGGCCTGACTGATGGACTCTTCGTTAACCGGCATGCCGGCCAACGGATCCGTGTACTTCTGCGATGCCGGTTCGTAGCCGCACAGTATCGGCGTCGGGCCGACCGACGCCAGCGCGATACGGCTCGACTCAAAAACCTGTCCGGTCGAATCGAGTTGAACGCCCGATGCCACGCCTGCAACTGCGATGTCCATCTCGTTGCGCGGAATGAACCGTTCGTACGCGGCGCCGAATCCGTTTGCCGGCTTCGGGACGCTGATACTCACAAGAAGTTCGCCGGACATCAAAACAGATGTGCCCGGTCCGGTGCAGAAGTCCTCGACTGCGACTCCGCGGCTGCCGTTCGGTCCGGTCACGTTCGCCGTCGCGCCGTGAACTATTAGCGGTCCAACGCCGTCTGCGCTCGGCGAGGCATTGCACAGGTTGCCGCCAAGGCCGGCCCTCGACTGAATCTGGATCCCGCCGATCAGTGACGCTGCATCGATGATCCCGGGATACTCGGCGGCAATCCCGGCATTCTCGTACAACTCACAGCAAGCTACACCCGCGCCGAACTCAAGACCGCTGGCGTCGTGCTTTATCTGCAAGAGCTCCGGAATGTTCTTGACGTCAACAATGGCGTCCAGTTGAAACCTGCCGCCTCGGATCTGCACCAAAACGTCGGTGCCACCGGCAAGCGGGCGGGCCTTTTCTCCGTGCTGGCCCAGAACACTAACCGCCTCGTCGATGCTCGACGGAGCGACATACGTGAAAGGATGCAAAATCCTCTCCTTTCGACGCGCTGAGATTTGCCGCGTTTCCTTAAACGCGTATCGGGCAAACCGCTGGCGCGATTATCTATGGTTGCAAAATCTTGCTAAGGGGTGGGGTAATTATGCCGAACGGTTCGGATCGCTGCAATAAACAATTGCAGTACTGACCACATCCGGCAGATCATGTTTACCATACATGACGGCGGCGATTCTTCTCCCAGATCGGCTCTTGTTCAGTCAGAGGCTACTGCCGGAGACGCCCCGGGCACATGCTTGCCCAACATTCGCCTAAGTACAGTGGCGCCCACTACAGCCGTGGCGATGGCGGTGGCGAATCCGCCCACGGTCAGTGCTAACGGCGCGCCGAAACTCTGCGCAAGACCGCCCATGAGCAGTCCGCCCAACGCAGTTGCGCCCCAGGTGAACTGGTGGAGACTCATCACCCTGCCGCGATACTGCTCCTCCACGAGCGTCTGCATCATCGTCGTGTTCATGATTCCGAAAACCACCCTGAGCGACCCCACGACGCCAAGTATCAACATCGCTATCGCCAGAATGTCGAATCTGGCAAACAACACCAGGCCGAAGCCGTAGCTGATCCCAGCAGCCACGAGGAACATGGCCGGACGTACGCGTTTTCCGATCAGCGCAATAATGATGGTCCCCGTCAGCCCGCCGATGCCACCTGCAAGCAGCAGATTCCCGTAAGTTCTCTCAGCGCCGGAGAACACTTCGTCAGCAAATACCGGCATCAGTGTCTCGAACGAGCCGCCGAAAACGCCGGTAAACACACCCAGCCCGAGTATCCCAAGGATCGCCGGGCTGCGCCTTACGTACGTCAGTCCGTCTATGAGCCCTGACCACATACCCGACCCGTCGCTCACCACCTTGTGGCCCTTTGGGTTCATGAGCATCAGAGTCAGCACGGTCAACAGGTACGAAGCTGCGATGATGAAAAACAGCCCTTCCAGGCCCCACAGGAGAACCAGGGGCGCAAACAGGGCTGGCCCGATGATCGAAGCAGCGCCGAACACTATCGAATACATGGCGATCGCGCCGGCAAGGTGCCTGCGAGGTACGATCGTCGCCACCATCGCCGACCTCGACGGAATGTCGAAAGACAGCAGGACCCCCGTGCCGGCCGATATGGCGATGACGTGCCACGGTCTGATCACGTCGGTCGCGATCAAAACGGCCGTCAGCAGGGTCACCGCCGCAAACATGAGCCTCGTGAAACGGACGAGGTAGAGACGATTCACCCTGTCGGCGAGCACGCCGCCCCACATCGACAGAAACAGCACCGGTCCAAGGCTGGCAGTCGCCACCAGCCCAAGCAGCAACTCGGAGTCGGTGAGCGTGCGCATCAGCCACAGGCGGCCGTAGACGAGCGTCCACATGCCGATGTTGGAGAACGCGGCGGCCAGCCAGAAGTAACGGTACTCGCGGTACCTGAAGGCCTCGAAGCTGGTACCGGACAGGGCCGGGGTTAACGCCTTAAGCCGGACCAACGACACGATTCGGCGACCGTTTCCTGAAAGCCAGCATCACCTGGCCAAAGTTAACAGGGATACTTCGCCCTGGTTCCCCGATCGGAGTCGGGGATGACGAGATGAAGAGACGGGCTCAAGCCATCTTCCCCATGACGCCGCCGCCGAGGACGTGGACGTGCAGGTGGTCGACCATCTGGCCGGCGTGAGCGCCTTGATTGACCACCAAACGGTAGCCGTCGTCTGCGATTCCGCATTGGCGTGCCACGGTCGCTCCCACCCTGAGCAAATGCCCGAGCAGCGGTTCATGCTCCTCGGAGGCGCCCTCGATGAATGTAACGTGGTCACGCGGTATGACCAGTACGTGAGTCTGGGTGACCGGGCTGATATCCGCAAACGCGTAGGCGACATCGTCGCCGTAAACCTCGGCGCTTGGCAGGTCGCCAGCCAAAATCCGGCAGAAGATACAGTCGGCTGTCATAGTGGTCTCGAGCTTATCAGTCAGCCCGGCTAGCAACCGACCGGCGGGCAGCGGGAGACAGCAAATTCGTGAGGTGCCGTGTGTCGCCGTATTCCGAACGCCATCCGATGACATGACGCGTGAACAGATGCAAATCATGCTCCCACGTGAAGCCGATAGCCCCGTGGCACTGATGCGCCAACGCGCAGATCCCGGGTAGCTCGCGGTTTGCGTACAGCTTCGCTTTCAGTGGGGCGGTTTCCCCCGACTGGCCGTGCGACATTGCCCAAGCCCCCTGTCTTGCCATCAGCAGGATGCCGCGCGCCGCTACCGCCATGTTGGCGCAATGGTGCTGCACCGCTTGAAACGAGCCCACCGGCCGGCCGAATTGCCTTCGTTGCGAGACGTAACCAACCGTCATATCGACCACCCGACGCGACGCTCCCGCCATCTGCAAACTACGGCCGGCCGCGCCAAGATGCAGCAGGTAATCCACGGCCTTCTGTCCATTGCCCACCCCACCGAGTACTGCATCTTCAGGTAACCGGACTCCCCGCAGTTTTACCTGGCCGACAGGCGAACCGGACGCCGCCTTCATGGGAACTAACTCCGAATCACCGATGTCCTCACGCCGTACCACGAACAGCGTGCTGTCGTCGCCACCGGGGCCGGTGTTCGCGCTCACGAGAAAAATATCGGCGCTGTCCGCAAACGGCACGAATCTCTTTTCGCCGCGCAAGACCCATTGGCCATCCTCCACGCGGGCAGTGGCGTTGACCCTGCTCGATGCCCAGGCAGGCATCTCCTCGTGGATAGCTGGCGTTACAATCGCGCCACCCTCGGCAATTGCCGTCAACATCTCGGCCTTTTGCCCATCGTTCCCGTAACGGTTGATGACCGACGCGCCCAGGAGCGCGGTCTCGAACAGCGGACCGGGCGCCAGCGCAGCGCCATACTCTTCCATCAACACGCCGAGTTCAGGGAGGTCGAGGCCGGCGCCGCCATACTCTTCCGGAATCAGTAGGCCGGTCCAGCCGAGTTGCGCGACCTCCTTCCAATACGATTCGTCGTATCCAGAATCCCCCGACGCGGCGTCGCGAGCGAGTTCGAGAGGCGCCCGATCGGCTAGAAATTCCCGCGCGCTCGAAGCGATCAATTCCTGTATTTCAGTCAGCCCAAAATCCATCGCCACTCGCGTCCTTAACGGACTTCCCGCGATTCAAACATCCTCGAATGCCACATCGCCTGTGCGGCTAATTGCCACATGACCAATTCGTCCGACCTCACTCCCGCGGCAAACCGAGGCCGCGGGCGGCGATGATGTTTCGCTGTATTTCGTTCGTCCCAGCCAGGATAGGACCGGACGTGTAGTACAGCCGCAGCTTTAGCAACGTCCCCCCGAACTCCGCCAGGTGCGATCCAGGCGCCAGGGGGCCATACATCCCCAGCAACTCGACCGCGAAGTCGTGCACCCGTTGATTTACCTCCGTCGCCGTGAGTTTGCTCATCGCCGGTTCGACGGAAGGGATCTCGCCCTTCCCCTGCAGCCAAGCAACCTCGTAGGTCATCAACCTGGCGGCGTCGATCTCAACCCCTAATTCGGTCAGCCGCGCAGACACGACGGGATCGTCGAGTAATCGGCCGCCGCCCGGCGTTTCGGCGGTAGCCGCGTACCCCGTGAGGTCGTCGAGCGTACGCCGGGCCCACGCCACGTAATCGATGCCCGACCGCTCGAAGTTGAGCAGCGCCAGGCCGGTACGCCAGCCGTTGTCGAGCCCGCCGACGATATTCTCGCGCGGGACCCGGACCCCGTCGAATATCACTTCGTTGAAGCTGTGGTAACCGGCCATATTGATTATTGGCTTGACGGTGACGCCGGGGGTGCTCATATCGCAAAGGAAGAGGGTTATGCCGTGGTGTCTTGGGGCTTCGGGATTGGTGCGCGCAAGAAGGAACATCCAGTCCGCCCGGTGGGCCAGCGTGGTCCAGATCTTGGCGCCGGTGATGACGAACTCGTCGCCATCTTCCACTGCCCGTGTCTTGAGCGACGCCAGGTCGGACCCGGTATCGGGCTCTGAGTATCCCTGGCACCACTGCGTCAAGCCCTTTGCGATGGGCGGCAGGAAACGCCTCTTTTGCGCCTCCGTGCCGTGGCGGATCAGGGTGGGCCCGATCATCCGGGTGCCGAATCGATCGTTTCCCGGCGCGCGCCGATACGCAATCTCCTCGGAGAATATCAACGACGTCATCGGCGACGCGTCGGAGCCACCGTGCTCCGCCGGCCAGGCCATCGTCAGCCAGCCTCGCTCAGCGAGTGCCCGTCTTACGTCGACGTAGAGTTGCCAATCGCGGTCGCATGACTCGTCGGCGGGGCCGGTCCAGTCATCGGGCAGTACGTCGTCCAACAACGCGGCCAGATCTGACCGGAACGCCTGCTCTTCAGGAGTAAATTCAAAGCGCATCGGGCTATCTCAGCAGACCCGAAAAACCGCGCATTGACGCGCCTGCGGCCCGCCTAAACGCTGACCGACAGGCAGGTAACTGTCTTTACGATGCCGGGCACCTTGTGCATGCCCTCGCTGATTAGCTCCCCGATACTCGGCAGGCTATCCGCCTCGACGACTGCGATGATGTCGAAAGGCCCGGTCACCGTATCGACACTCATCATGTTCGTGGTGGAACGCAATTCGCGGGCAACATCATTTGTCTTGCCTACCGACGTTTCGATCAATATGTACGCACGGGTCGTCATCGGGCACCTCGCCGCGGCGCGGACAAGTGGCAGCGGGCGTTTGAACGACGGGCCCGCCTACCGGCCGGGGTCGAAATGCTAAGTGCTGCGGGAGTACGGTGTCAACGTGGGCGGCGGCATAAGCGGCGGCGGCCAGCACACCGGCTAGAAATCCAGTGCGGCCAGAAACGGCTCGGGGCTTTCGAACGGTCCCACCAGGGCCATCACGGTGTTCTCGGACCGTATCAACCGCCGCGCCACTCGGGCCAGGTCTTCGATCTGTACGGCGTCGATGTCTTTTATGAGTTGGTCCACCGTGCGCACTTCGTTTCGCAGGAGTTCCTGTATCCCAATTGACGAAACTACCGAACGACCGTCTTCCATGCGCAGGAGCAGACGCCCCTTGCAGAGCTCCTTCGCCTGCGTGAATTCGCGTTCGGTGACACCGTCTCGCATGCCGCAGACCACGTCCATGATCACCGGAAGAGCTTCAGCGGCGCGTTTCGGGTCGACACCAGACTCAACCCCGATGGCCCCGCAGTCGTAGTACGCCGACATGCCGCCGTGAATGTCGTACGCCAGGCCGCGCTTTTCGCGGACCTCTTCGAACAACCGGCTACTCATCGACTCGCCGAGGATCACTGAAAACAGCCCCAGGGCGTGGCGGTCCTCGTCGAAAAAGGAGATGCCTTTTATGCCGATCGAGAGATGGGCCTGTTCGGTCTCTCGTCGCTCGACAACCACCTGCGGTCCCTGCAGGTTGTCGACGTACGGGAACATCGGCAAGATCTCGCCGTCGTGGAGTCCTCCTATCACGGAGTCGACCTGTTCGACGATCTCCTGGTGCTGGATGTTGCCTGTAACGGCGATAACCATATTGGAGGCCGCGTACTGCGTGTGAAGGTATTCGAGCATCGCGTCGCGAGAAATGGCGGCGACCGATTCGACAGTACCTGCGACGTCGCGCCCCATCGGCTGATCCGGCCACAACAACATGTCCTGGATCTCCGACGCCCGAGCTGCCGGCATATCGTGGATGGCGCGAATTTCCTCGAAAACCACCTGCTTCTCTTTGTCGATGTCCTCATCGCGAAACAGCGAGTTCTGCACCATATCGGCGAGCAGGTCCAGTCCCTCCCTGTAGTGCGGCCGCGGCATCCGGCACCAATAGCCGGTCACCTCCCGGTCAGTGAAGGCATTTATGGACCCGCCGACACCCTCGACCACTTCGGAAATCTGGCGGGGTGTCGGTCTGCGGTTCGTGCCCTTGAACAGCATGTGCTCGAACAGGTGGGACGCGCCGACGAGGTCGTCCGTCTCGTATCTCGAACCTGCGCCGAACAGGAAACTCAGGTTGACGGCGTTGGTGTGCGGAAGCGTGCTCGTCAGGACGCGAATTCCACCCTGCAGCACTGTACGTTCGTAGTTCAATTCGAAGGCCACCAGATTGACATGTGCTCTTTCGCCAGTCGGGGCCTCGCGCCTCGTTTACCAGACACCCGGACCCCCTTTTGTCTTTATAGTCTTTAGCTCGCCGTTTCGCCGGGCGCGAGCATTCGGCAAGATTACGGCGCGCCACTGTGCGGGTCAATCGAGCGCCAAGTCCCGCAATCCGCGTCCAATAGCGGGCCAATTGCGTATAAGACCACGTACCCGGATCAGGGAATCGTTAGTGACCGGGACGATCATGCATTTAGAATTCCGATAATGACGCTGGCCAGGTTGACAGACCACCTCACCGGATCCCCCGCCCTTTGGCGAAGCGGCCGGAGATACTGGCTACTCCTGTTCGTAATCCTGTCGATCGCCCTCGGGCTGCGCCTTTACGGAATCAACTGGGACCAGGGCGGCCTGTTTCATCCCGATGAGCGAGCCATCCTCATGCGGGTCAACGATCTGGATTTTCCGGCGCCCTCGGAGGTCGGAAACCTTGTCGATCCGGAGATAAGCCCGCTCAATCCCGGCTGGTTCAACTACGGCAGCCTGCCGCTATATGCGCTCGGGGCGGTTAAGGCGGTATTGTCCCCTGCTACCGATCTCGACCTGTTCGATCTGAGAATCCCGGGCCGCGCCGTTTCGGCCCTGGCAGACACAGCCACGGTTGCGCTCCTCTTCCTGATCGGCGTCCGCTGGTTCGGCTTTCGAGTCGGCGTACTAGCTGCCTTGCTCGCCGCGTTCGCGGTCATACACATCCAGTTGAGCCACTTCTTCGCCGTGGACGGTGTGATGACCTTGTTCATTGTCGCCGGCGTGTTCTTCTCGATCCGGGTCGCAAAGTCGGGGCGAAGGCTCGATTCACTGCTGGCCGGTTTGATGGTGGGGCTCGGCCTCGCCACGAAGTTCTCCGTGGCGCCGTTGGTCCTCACCGTCATCGCCGCTCACCTGATCTATGCGTTCTCCAGGCCGGGGGACGCGTTGGGTTTCGGGGACGAGGATGTAGAGGCGGTGGCCTGGCGCCGGTGGATCGCGGCCAGCGGTCTCGTCATGTCCGGCGTCGCTGCGCTCGTGGCCTTGCTGGCAACCCAGCCATACATGGTGCTCGACTCCACGACGTTCCTGTCCAACGTCTCCGAACAGTCCGAGATGGTGCGGCGCATACGCGACTACCCCTACACGCGGCAGTACATCGAAACGACCAGCTACCTGTACCAGATCACGCAACTGGGCATATGGGGTCTTGGACCCGTCGCAGGCGTCGTCGCCTGGCTCGGACTCGGATACGGGCTGGTTTCGGCGTGGGTCGCCAGGCGAAAAGTGGACCTGGTAATCCTGTCGTGGGTCATCCCGTACCTGCTGATCACCGGGTGGTTCGATGTCAAGTTCATGCGGTACATGCTGCCGCTCACACCGTTCCTGCTCCTCTACGGCGCAAGATTTCTCTGGTGGGCGGGCGACAGCCTGCGCACCGTCCTGCCGAAGTACAAGTTCGTCGTTTTCGTCCCGGCTGTCATCGTCGTCGTCGCCACCGCCCACTACGCACTCTCCTTCGTATCCATCTATTCCGGCGAACACCCGGCGCAGAACGTGTCCAAGTGGCTGGACGAAAACGCTCCGACGGGCTCGCTCGTACTGCAGGAACACTGGGAAGAGGGAATACCGCACGTACCCGGCCTGTATTACGACCGGCTCGAGCTCTACAACCACGACTCGCGCGAAAAGTTCGACACGATAGCCAGGCAACTTGCCGACGCCGAGTACCTCGTACTGTTCAGCAACCGGCTCTACGGAACGATCCCCAGATTGCCGGACCGATATCCGAACAGCACCCGCTACTACGAGGCATTGTTCGACGGATCGCTCGGATACGAACTGGTCTACTCGGCCGACAAGACCGCCTCGTTCCTCGGGGTCGCATACGACGACGACCCGTTCGCCAGGGTCAACTTCTCGGCCACCGATTACGAACCGCCTTCGGGCGCGCTCGCCACTTTAAGATTCGGATGGGCGGACGAGAGTTTTACCGTCTACGACCATCCCAAGAACTTCGTTTTCGAAAACACGGGGCGGCTGGAGCAGGCCGAAATCATCGACCTGCTCGGATTCGAGACCGGCCTCGCGCAGCCTGAACGACCGGTCGGGCTGTTGCTCAGTGAAGACGCGGCGAAGACGCAGCAGGCCGGCGGCACATGGACCGACCTTGTGTTTCTGCGGGCGTTGCCGAACGCCGCTGCGCCGTTCGTCTGGTACCTCGCGATTCAACTGGTGGCGTTGGCCGCGATTCCTCTTGCGTTCGTGGTGTTCAGGCCGTTGCCGGACCGGGGTTACCTGCTGGCAAAGCCCCTTGGCCTGTTGCTGGTTGCCACCATTGCGTGGCTGCTAGCGAGTTATGGGCTGATGGGTTTCAGTTTCGCATCGGTCATCGTCGCCCTGCTTGCCACGGCCGGACTGTCGACTCTGGCATGGTGGCGTTACGGGGGTGAGGTCGCCGGGCACCTGAAACAACGCTGGCGCATGGTGCTGGGGTTCGAGGCGTTGTTCCTCATCGCATTCTTGGCGTTCCTGGCGGTGAGGCTCGCCAATCCCGATCTGTGGCACCCATGGCGAGGCGGCGAAAAGCCGATGGACTTCGCGTACCTCAACGCCGTTGCCCGTTCGACGATCATGCCCCCCTACGACCCGTGGTTCGCCGGTGGCTTTCTCAACTACTACTACTACGGCCAGTTCATCGTCGCAACGATGCTCCGCCTCACCGGAATCCTCCCGCACGTGGCCTACAACATTGCGGTGCCGATGCTGTTTGCCATGACCGGCGGCGCGGCGTTCTCCGTGGTCTACAACCTCGCCGCCTTGACGCTCAGATCGAGAGGCGTGCCCCTCGGTTCGATGAGGTCGCCGATCTACGCCGGTCTCGGCGCAGTGATTCTCACGGCCGTCGCCGGAAACATCGACGGCCTGATCCAGCTTGGCGAGAAGTTCAGGGCTGCGGTCATCGATCGCGTCCCTGCGCCCGGATTCGACTATTGGCAGAGTTCGCGAATGATGGCCCCCGATTCGCCCGGCCACGAGATAACCGAATTCCCGTTCTTCACGTTCCTGTACGCCGACCTCCACGCCCACCTCATCGCCATACCGTTCGCCATAACGGCCCTCGGTTTGGGAATCGCCGTTCTTGCCCGGTCCGGCGTGCGCAGGCCGAAAGTAGAGACGTGGGGAGCGTTGGCGTTGCTGGGGTTGATTATCGGGGCGTTGCGAATCATCAATGCGTGGGACTTCCCGACAGCACTGTTACTGGCCGGCATCTTCGTGATTGGCGGCGAGTTGATGGGGCCGCCTACAGGGGTCTCCAACCGTATCGGCGCGGGCCTCGCGAAATGGGTATTCGTAGCCGCCGTCGGCTACCTAATCTTCCTGCCATTCCACCAGAACTTCGAACTGTTCAACAACGGGTTGGAGCTGAGCACAACGCGCACCCCCTTCTGGCGATACCTGGCCATACACAGCATCTTCCTGTTCATACTGCTCACCTGGTTCGCTCATCACTGGCGGGGAGGCATGCTGACGAGCCGCCGAGCCGCCGCGGCCGTTCTCGAACGCCGCGGATTGGCGT
This sequence comes from Dehalococcoidia bacterium, assembly GCA_965219065.1. Lineage (GTDB taxonomy): Bacteria > Chloroflexota > Dehalococcoidia > Lucifugimonadales > Lucifugimonadaceae. The sequence goes on along the minus strand of OZ244715.1, from coordinate 2,675,871 downwards.
GGGTAGGTCTGCAGGTGATCGTGGCGGTCGCGGCAAGCGGGCTGCTGGCCTCGATACTTGCCGGATACGCAACAGCGGCCATCACACTCGGAGCCGCAATGGCGCTCGGCGCAGTCGGCCTGGTGACCGCCCTCACATTCAGGCCCGAAAGCCGTTACGTCTATGCGGCCATGGCCATAGCCGCGGTGGCGCTGTTGCTCGCCGGCGGCGTAGACCTCATCACGGTCGAGGGCGACATCGGCCGCATGAACACGGTCTTCAAGTTCTATCTGCAAGCATGGGTCCTGCTCGCCTTGTCGTCGGCCTACTTCGCATGGACGCTAGCCGAGGCGGGTTACTTCTCGCTGAGGAAACTGACGGTCGGCAGAACCGTCTGGCTCGTTGTGTTCGCTGTGCTGGCAATCGGTATTCTCATCTACCCCGTACTCGGCACGCGGGCGAGGATCGTCAACCGGTTCAACACGATCGGCATGGGCATCGACGGCATGGCGTACATGGATCATGCGGTGTTCGTCGACGATTCCGGGGCCATAGAGTTGGGCAAAGAGCGGCCGGCCATCAGGCACATGCAGACCGCGGTCCAGGGTTCTCCGGTCATCATCGAAGGCCTGACCGACCTCTACCGCTGGGGCAATCGTTTCGCGGTCTACACCGGCCTGCCGTCGGTCGTAGGATGGGACTGGCACCAGCGCCAACAACGCGTCGGATACGCCTACGCCGTGACCGAGCGTAGGGCTGACGTGGACCGCTTTTACCGGACAATCAACGAGAACACAGCGCTGAAGACTCTCAATAAATTCGACGTACGCTACGTTATCGTCGGCCAACTCGAACGCAACCTGTATCCCGATATCAGCCTTGCAAAGTTTGACCGCATGGAAGAACAGGGTCTGACGATTTTCTACCAGGACGAATGGACCACGATTTACAAGTACACGCCCGTTGAGCGCGAAGAATCCTCGGCGGGCGATTCATAGGCGGGGCGTCCCCAATCCGGTCCGGCCTGAATGTGTGTAACGTTCGACGGCCCGCAATTCACGGTTGGCCAAAATGCGGCTTGTTCAACTCGATCACCCACTCGGCAAGCGGATTTCCGTAGTCGGAAGCGGCGGCAAGTCCTCGTTGGCCAGGGCGATCGGCGCCAAGAAGAGGCTGCCGGCGATTGAGTTCGACGCCATACATTGGCTGCCCGGCTGGCAAGAGCGGCCGCGCGACGAGTCCGCCCGGATCGTGAGAACTACACTCGAGTCATTGCCCGCCGGCTGGATATGCGACGGAAACTACTTCAGCAGTATGGGCGGAATCGCGGTCGCGCAGGCCGATGCGGTCATCTGGGTCAGGATGCCCTGGCCCGTGGTCTTGTGGCGTGTCGTCCTGCGGTCAATCAGGCGCGCCCGGGACAAACGCCCTATCTGCGGCGAAAACTATGAAAGTTGGTCCAAGATGTTCAGCCTGGACGCCCTGTGGCTCTGGCATCTCAAAAACCCCTCCATGGAACGCAGACGGGGTGAGAATTTGGCCAAATTGGTGAGGGACGACACGCCGGTTATTCGGATTGGTTCGCCCCGGGAACTGGACCGCTTCTACGAGATCCACGGGCTCGAAAGAGACGGCTAATCGCCGCTTCCGACATCCGGCACGATGAGTCCGTAGTCGTCGTCGTGCCGCCGATACACGACGTTGTAGGTACCCGATTCGCTATTCAGAAACAGGAAGAAGTTGTGGCCCAACAGGTCCATTCGCCCCGCGGCTTCTTCAACGTCCATGGGGAGCACCTCGTGGCGTTTCGTGCGAACCAGCACGCCGTCCCGGAGCTCGACCACGTCGTCCATGTCGGCCGTCTGATCTGTCAGTTGCCCGGCGATGTCCGACTCGAACCTCGTAGCAGAACGCCTGCGGCTCGAGAACCTGGTCTTGTAGCGCCGGATTCTACGATCTATTTTGTCTTCGACCAAGTCAATGGCTGCGTACGGCGACGGCCCTCGCTCCTCACCCCGGATGATAACTTTGCGCAGGCGGACGGTAACCTCGGCTACGAACCGGTCCTCCTCGCGTTTGGTATTTTCCTTCCTGATCAGGAGGTTAACCGGCAGGGACTCGTGGAATCTCCGGTCGAGTTTTGACAGACGTTTTTGCGCGTAGTTTCTGATCGCGTCCGTCAACGTTGTGTGGCGAGTGGTGATTCTTAGTTCCATTAGCCCCGTGTGCCGTTCTATGGCGAATAAAATTGCGCCTGATCCAATGAGGGTATTACCCGAAGTATACGTCTCCCGACAGGCCTAAAAAGTGGAAACATGCAGCTGACATCCGCCCTGGAATTCACCTTGCGGCAAGTTGTGGACCTGGTTTTCCCCCAGACCTGCGTCCACTGCAACACCGAAGGCCGATTGCTCTGCGACACGTGCCTCCACGACGCGGCAAGAATAGGCAGCGGGGCGTGCCGGACATGCGGGATTCAACTTGAACACGGCAGTCGATGCGGCAAGTGTTCCGAATCGCCGCCTGCGGTGACCCGGGTCACCGCCGTGTTCCAGTTCGAAGGGGCGATCAGGGACGCTGTCCACGCCCTCAAGTACCGCGACCTCCGGGCCATCGCGCCAATCCTCGGCGCTGAGTTGGCGGAGACTGTGCGCTCCCGGTACAGAAACATCGACGTGATCGCGCCAGTTCCGCTGCACCGGCGCAGACTGCGGTCCCGCGGCTACAACCAGGCCGAACTCCTGGCCCGGCCAGTGGCGGCGCGAATCGGGGCCCGAATTTCAGCGGACATGCTTACCCGGGTGACGGACAGTCCACCGCAGGCTCAAGCCAAGAATGAAGCGGCAAGATCGGCAGGCGTTCGCAACGCATTTGCCGCCTCGAACGAAGCCCAGGGGAAACGCATCTTGCTGATCGACGACGTCGCCACAACTTGCAGCACCCTGCGCGCATGCGGCAGGGTCCTTTACCGGGCCGGCGCGAAGAGCGTCAGGGCGGCCGTGCTGGCGAGGGAACAATGAACCGGCGCCCAACCACAAGATCGCACGACATCCGCGCCGTCTTCTTCGACCTCTACGGCACATTGGCCACGTTCGACCCGCCTCGTGAGGTTATCCAGGCCAATGCCGCCGCCCATTTTGGGCTGGCACTTTCGCCGGAGGGCGTCGACAGCGGTTATCACCTCGCCGATCAGCACATGTCCCGCCAAAACGCGACGGCGCCGGTCCGAAACATGAGTCCCGCTGAACAAGGGCATTTCTTCGCCAGGTTCGAACAGTTGGTTCTCGAGGGCGCAGGCCACTCGGTCGACCTGGAAACCGCCGCCGCCGTCTGGAAAAAGGTCCGGTCCCAGAGATACAAGCTGGCCTTGTTCGAAGACGTTGTCCCAGCGCTTGACCGCATAAGGAATTCAAGTCTGCTTACCGGGTTGATCTCAAACGTCAACTCCTCGGGCAGGGCGTTGGCCGACTCCATGGGACTGGCCGGCCACATCGACTTTGCGATCACGTCGGGCGACGCCGGCGCGGAAAAGCCTCATCCCGCCATCTTCAAAGCCGCCCTTTCCCGGGCCGACATCAGTCCCGCGGAGGCTGTCCACGTGGGGGACCAGATCGAGTCGGACATAGACGGCGCGCAGGCCGCCGGGATCGCGCCAATACTCATGGACCGTTTCAGCGGTCACACCGCGTATACGGCCCACGCCCGGGTGACCTGCATGGCAGAGCTTGAGCAACTGCTAGCCATCATGCGGCCCGCATAAGCCGGCCGCATAGTACGCCCACGTCCACACGCTTATGCGTATCATCACACGGACCCGGGAACGGCAGACCTCCCGCAAAACCATCGGAGCCAGAAAATGAAGATCGAAAAGGTTGAATCCCTGCTCTTAGGCGCCAACCACATCGTGCGCATCCACACCGACAACGGGATCAGCGGGGTTGGCCAGTCCGCCTGCTGGGGCTACCCCGAGGCCACGGAGCGCATCGTCCATGCCTTCTCCGATCACCTCATCGGGCAGGACCCCCTCCGAATCGAACACCACTGGCAGTACCTCTACCGCATGGCCCCGTTTCGGGGATCGGCCGTGTCGGGCGCGCTGAGCGCGGTCGACATCGCGCTATGGGACATCAAGGGCAAACACTACGAAGCCCCCGCATGGCAACTGCTCGGCGGATTGTGCAGGGACCGAATACGCCTGCACCTCCTGATGGGAGGAGGCAGTCCCGACGAAGTGCGCGCCAAGGCGAAAGAGGCCGCGGCAGAGGGGTTCACCGCGGTGAAGATCGACCCCATCCCTGACGGGTTCCAGGACATGACCCTGTCACGGATGATAAGCGATACCAGGGACAAAGTGGCCGCGTTGAGGGAAGGCGCCGGCATGGATGTCGACATCATCCTCGAAATCCACCGGAAACTGACCCCGACGACCGCCATACCCGTAGCGGAAGCCGTGGCGGAATTTGACCCGCTGTTCTACGAGGACCCCGTCCAGATCGACAGCATAGTGTCGCAGGCCGAAGTGGCGAAGCGCATCTCGATCCCCGTCGCCAACGGAGAGCGGATGCACACTATCTGGGAGTTCAGGGAACTGTTAGTTGCTGGCGGCAGCCAGTACGTGCGCCCCGACCTCGGACTCGGCGGCGGCCTGACCCATTGCAAGAAGATCGCCGCGCTCGCAGAGTCGTACCACGCGGCCATCGTCACCCATAACTTCCTCGGCCCGATCCTGACAGCCGCCGCAGTGCATCTAGACGCGTCGATCCCCAACTTCATCGTGCAGGAGTACTCGAAGGCCGACGAAGGCGAACACAATCGCGTCTTTCGAACTGCGCTGAAGAGGGAGGGCGGGTACATCCCCGTCCCCGACGCGCCCGGCATAGGAGTCGAGCTCGACGACGATCTCGTGGCCAGTATCCCGTTTGAGCCTCGCAACCTCGCCGGCATACCGCTCAGGAACGACGGCTCGGTCGCCTACGCCGTCTGACCTGCCCATGCGATCTGAGACGGGCGGTCACCGGCATCGGGTAGCCCAAGGCCCTTTGGTTTTAGGGTATCCTGTAGACTACAATTGAGCGATGGTCGAGATTCGCCAGACTGAGGTCTATGCTCGCTGGTTCAGACGGCTTCGGGATAGGCAGGCTAGGGTGCGCATCGATATACGCATCCGGCGGCTGTCCCTGGGCAACCCGGGGGACGTGAGGCCAGTGGGCGAAGGCGTTTCAGAGATTCGGATCGACTACGGCCCGGGCTACCGGGTGTACCACGTGAAACGAGGCCGAGATCTAGTTGTCCTGCTGGCCGGAGGCGACAAGGATAGCCAAGGGCGGGATATACGAAGGGCGCTGGAACTGGCCAGAGGACTTTAAGAGGCAGTAGCAATGGAGAAAACACAAACCCATATGTGGGACCCGGCGGAGCACCTGGAAACCGAGGAGGACATGGCCGCCTACCTGAATGTCGCCCTGGAAGAAGGTGACATGAGCTTGATCATGGCCACACTGGGTGACATCGCCCGCGCCCGTAGGATGGCTACAGTCGCGGAAGAAACCGGTCTGGGCAGAGAGAGCCTCTACAAGTCGCTGTCCCCCAACGGCAACCCGGAGTTCGCCACCGTGCTAAAGGTAGTGCGAGCCTTGGGACTACAACTAAACGCGTCCACTGCGCCAAGACCGACTGTCGAACTGGGTGACGCATCGTGAGAGCGTCGCGCCTATGGATGACGCGACCAAGGGACAAGCTATTGCGGCGCAGGACAGCATGACGAAGCACTTACAGCCGTTCATGCTGGGAGCACTTAAGCCAGGATGTCCAGCGACCGGCAAGATGTGGACCTGTCCGTGGATGCCCCAATGACGACGCTCAAGGACTACGGGAGGGCCAACGGTTACTACGTGGTCAGGGGGTAAGTAGACATTTATGGTTAAGCGTCTGTTGGGCAAACTGCGGAGACGACCTGCGGATGACCGGAATGCTGAACGGGTGGACTTTTCCGGTAGGGATTTGTTTATGCTGTTGTTCTGGCTTCTTGCAGCGGTCGCGCTGGCTTGGGCAATTTCGTCATCGTTCGGAAATAAAGATGACGCGGCTGCGTTGCTGCCAGTAATTTTTGCAGTCGTTCTGGTAATGATCAATCAGGCTGCGGCGTGGCAGAGGGATAGAGCGCAAAGGAAACATGAGGAGCAGGTCGTAAGCCTGCTTACGGAGATCAGGAACGATATCAAAAGACCAACGGCAGACTGACCCAAATAAAGTTATCGCAGAGTAGGACAGCATGAAGAGGCACCTACTCGTCTTGCGGGGCACAACCTTTCGCTGGCCGAACCTCGGAAATTCGGCTCGGCCTGGAATAGACCGGGCACGCTTATTCACCGCCGTCATCGTCAACCCTATTGGATACCCCACGCCGTCTGACCTGCCCGTGCGGTCCGCGTTAGCCGAAGAAACGCCATGACAAATTCGTTAAAGACTGTGCCCGGCCAGGACGTGACCAAAGTCGCCGTGATCGGCGCAGGTCTGATGGGCCACGGCATCGCTCTCGAATTCGCATCCGCGGGCATAGACGTAGCCATCAACGACCGCAACGCGGAACTCCTCCGATCCGCCATGGCACGCGCCAGGTCGGGTCTCGAACTACTCGCCGAGGCGGGGCGCATTGGCCCCGGCGACGTCGAAAGCGCCCTGCTAAGGATCACCCCCGTGCCGGTGATCGAGGAGGCCGCCGCAAACGCAGACGTCGTGATCGAGGCGGTCTTCGAGGACCTGCAACTCAAGCAGGGCATATTCCGGAGGCTCGACAAGGCGGCCCCTGAGCGGGCTGTCCTGCTGAGCAACACGTCAACCTATTTGCCGAGCGCCCTCGCCGCCAGCACCAACCGGCCCGACCGGGTGGCCGTAGCGCACTACTTCAACCCGCCGCACCTGCTACCGATAGTGGAACTGGTCAGGGGACCGGAGACTTCGGACCAGACAATCGAAACCGCCCGTGATTTGCTCACGCGGGTTGGCAAGCGACCGGCTCTGGTCAACCGGGAAATACTGGGGTTCATAGGCAATCGCCTGCAAGCGGCGTTGTTCAGGGAAGCCCTCGCCCTGGTGGAGCAGGGGGTCGCGTCGGCTGAGGACGTGGACGCAGTGGTCAAGTACGGGTTCGGCCGGCGGTTGTCGGTTGCCGGCCCATTCGAGGTGTGGGAGCAGATCGGCTGGGACCTCGTCGCCACCATCAAAAGCGAACTGTTCCCCGATATTGACCGCAGCACGACAGTCCCGAAAATTCTCAGCGACATGGTTGCCAGGGGCGAACTCGGTACGAAAACCGGCAAAGGCTTCTACGACTGGACTCCCGAATCGGCCGAGGCCCTCCGCCTCCGGATTAGCCAGGCCCTTCTGAACATGCCCCCGCCGGAATAACCCAACACTTGCGGCCCAGATCATCGCCCGTCGCCCCGACCCTGATCGGGGACCTCTGCCGACACGGCCAAGGCCCATATACCACCCGAGCGCGTCTTATCCTTCGAGGTAGTCCCAGAGGGCGTCGAACCGCTCACCGACAACCGGCTCCTTGACGAGAACCGTGTCCACGCCGCGTTCTTCCAGGTACGGTGCGGCGTCCTCCATGATCTGGCGGAATTCATCGCGGGTAATACCGATGTCGGTAGGCCTGAATCGCACCCTGCAGCGCTCCAGCCTGTCGATCAACTCTTCCTGCTGTCCCGTAGCCCAAGCCACGATCACGGCGCCGAGAGCCGTCAGTTCCCCGTGGACGAGGCGCCGGTCGGCAACAAGCTCGAAGACGATCATGAGCGCGTGGTCGGCGCCGGGCGCATTGGGGTTCTGAAGGTTCCTGTCGTCCCGGTCTTGCACCGCCTGACCAATGAACCTGACGCTTTCAGGCGTGAGATTCCCATCCGAATCCAGGGTCTTGGGAAAGCCGTCTGCCAGGCCGCGGTGGTGGGACAGGGCGTGTTCCACCGCGTCTTCATCGACCGGCGGAGCCGTCCCGCGAGCGGCGTTGTAGCGCCACTCGGCGATACCCGCAAACCCGCATAGGACGTCGCCAAGCCCGGCTGTGTGCAGGTAATCCGGCGCCTGCAACACGTAGTCATAGTCGATCAGGACGTGCTCGCAGTCGCAAAACGGCATATCGTCGCCCCCGATAATCAGCCTTCCCTCCCACTTGGCGAACATGCCGTGAATTATGGCCCCGGTCGACACAATCGACGGCACGAGGATGAGAGGCAGCCCTTTCCTCAGAGCGACGTACTTGGAGGCGTCCAGCGGCACTCCACCGCCGATGCCCACGACCACCTCAGCGTCATCGGGCAGGCTGTTGCTCGTGTCCTCCAGGTGACCCCAGTCGAGGTAGTCCACGATACCGACTCCCGCCGGGGGCTGGGCGATGTACGGCTGGGCAACCCTCCACGCGGTGGGTGTGGATACGACTACGTAGCGCGGCCACGCGGCGCTCTCGGCCTTCAGCAGCCCATTCCCGTACCGCATGTCCACGTCGCGTGCGAGCCGGGGTGGCTCGCTTCCTGATCGGTCCCAACCTCTTGCCATGTCGCTTGACCTCCTGTGCCTTGTCCTGACCGGTTGGCGCCCGCGAGACGCCAGTACGCGGTGTTGTGAGACGCGGACGAACACGGCCCGCGCCGGACGGTCTACCTAAAGTTGTCTCAACCGAGGATCGAAGTAGTCTCTGAGCCAGTCCCCGAGAAAATTGAACGCAAATACGGTCAAAAAGATCGCAAATCCCGGCATGACCGATATCCACCACGCCGTCCCGATGAATTCCCGGCCGTCAGCCACCATGGAACCCCAGGCCGGCTGAGGCGCAGGTATTCCGATTCCAAGGAAACTCAGTACCGATTCGGTAAGTATCAGTCCGCCAACCTGCAACGTCGCCAACACCATCACGATATTGAGCACACCGGGGAGAATGTGCCTATATGAGATGCGCACAGCAGAACTGCCCGCGATGCGAGCCATCGCCACGTAGTCCGTCGTCTTGAGTTGCAGCGTCAGGCCCCGGGTCTGACGCGCAAACCCCGGCCAGCTAAATATCGAAAGGAGAATCAGGACCAGGCCGAGGCTGGGTCCGAATACGACTGCCGTGACGAGCGCGACCAACAGGAAAGGCACCGCGTACGTCAGATCGACGAGCCGCATGATGAACTCATCCCAGAACCCACCGGACAGGCCGGCCAGGATTCCGAGGATGGTGCCGGTAACTGCGCCCGCGCTCAACACGATTCCCGCCACCATCAGCGATATGCGCGAGCCGTGAATTACGCGGCTCAGAATGTCCCGGCCGATGTGGTCGGCGCCAAGAAAATACTCCATCTTGCCGCCATCCACCCATGCCGGGGGTGTCTTGACCTCAGCCAGGTCGGACTCCAATTGATGTTTGGGAGAGACAAGGGGGGCGAAGATCGCAAGCACCGCCATAAGAATCACAACTACGACCGGGATTACCGGATAACGGCGAATAATCCGCCAGGGGCGCACCAGCAACAAAGACAGCAAGGCGCTGTCAAGTCCGGCGGCGGCCCGGCTCCGGTTAGTAGATTCGAATCCTGGGGTCGATGTACGCATAGAGGAGATCGGCGGTCAGGCTGGAGAGCAGGAACACCGCGGCAAATATCACCGTCAGGCCGGTGACCAGCGGGAAGTCGTTTTGGAGCGTCGCCTCGACGGCCAGTCTTCCCAATCCCGGCCAGGCGAATACCGTCTCTATCACAACCGTGCCGGTAATGAACGAGGCGAACAATACAGCCGCGACGGTCAACGGCGCGATCAACGCGTTTTTGAGCGCGTGTTTGAAGATGACCTTCGTCTGGCCAACACCTTTCGCCCTGGCCAACTTGACGTACTCACTGTCGAGTACCTCCAGCAAGGCCGAACGCGTAATGCGCGTTATGCCCGCCGACGTGAGCCACGCCAGGGTGGTCACGGGCAGTACAAAGTGGGTCCAGTCGCCCCTTCGGGACGTGGGAAGCCATCCCAGGATCACTGCGAATACGTAGATCAGCACCAGGGCGATCCAGAACGGGGGCGCTGCCTGGCCGATCAGCGCGAACGACCTGACAACCAGATCCATCATGCTTCCCCTCGTCACTGCCGACGCGACGCCGAGGCTCGTGCCGAGCGTGATCGCAAGCACATAGGCAATTGCAGAGAGTTGGATCGTCGCCGGCGCCCTTTCGACGATCACCTTGAGCGAATTGCGCTTGTGCCAAATGGATTCGCCGAAATCGCCCCGTACGGCCCCGCCAGCCCACAACAGGTACTGGATCACCAGGGGTTTGTCCAGACCCAGCGCTTTGCCGCGCGCTTCCCACACCTCTGCCGACCATCTCGTGCCGGGCGTCATGTACAGGTAGCGGGGATCGCCGGACATCCTGGACAGCGCGAACACCAGAATGGAGATGCCGATCATCACCAGAATCATGTAGACGGTGCGAAGGGCCAGGAAACGGGCCATCAGGTCTCCAAAAGAAAGGCGCGGCCCGGGGGCCAAACCTCACATGTGGCGCCGACCCGGGAGCGGGCCCTTTCGGACCCTCTCCCCGGCCAGCATATCGTACTGGTTTAAAACCGCTGTCGGTACGACTTTACTTCAATTGGATCGACTCGACCCGGTTGAAGAATACGTCCTGCTGGTTGTAAGGCTCATACGAGGCTATACGAGGCCCAACGGCGTAAAGAACAGCCGGCGCCTGGTACATCGGGATGAAGAGCATCCAGTGCGAGAGATAGTCCTGCACCTCGATGTTGTTCGTGATCCGCTTCTCCAGCGACTGCTCCGTAGCGTTCGACAGACCGAGAGCGCAGAGATCGTCGGACATCGTGAATCCGACGATGTGGCCGGGCTGCGGACAGATGTAACGAGCGGAGGTCGCGCCGGGTATCCAGTTGATCCCGTGCGTGAACGGCACGTTAATGGTCTTTTCCACGGTTTGCGGCCTTCTGACGCCGTAGTTGGTCCGGTCGATGGTGGCGTTAATGCCCAGGTGCTGGCGCCACATTTCGGCAACAGCCACGGCCGCTGAAACGGTTCCAACGGCAAAGTCGCCGGGTACCCAGATCTCGTAGTCGAACCCGTCCGCATATCCCGCTTCGGTCATGTACTGCTTGGCCATTACCGGGTCAAACGGGATGTTCCATGCGTCCTTGTGGTCCGGGTGGTCCGGCAAGATGTTCTGCCATGCGTAGATCACCCGGCCGAGCCCTTCGAGAACGTTCTCGATGACCGACTCGCGGTCGATGGCCATCGCCATCGCCCATCGGACCTTTCTGGCGCTTTCCATCGACTCTGCGTCTTCCGGATCGCCGATCCAGGGGAACCCTTTATCAACGCCTTCATCGAATCCCGGCCGCTCCATGACGCCGCCTTCACAGTCGACACAGGCCTGGCCCCAGTAGTTGCCCGCCATCTGGAAACCCTGCGGGCGGGCAATCCCAATCTCCTGTACGAAGCCGCCGATACTATCCACGACATCGTTTATTACCTGGGGCGGCAACGTGCCCGCGTCGATCTCACCGGCGCGCAATGCGGCCTCTCTTGTCGAGGCGTCCGGCATGTCGACAACAGTGATGTTCTTGACGTAGGGGACTATGCCGGTCCAATGATCGTCCACGGCCTCAGTTTCGATCTTCTCGCTGCCGATCCACTCCAGGACCTGGTACTTGCCGGTACCTATCGGCGTCTCGGCGTACTTTTCGGCGCCCAGTTGCTCGAAAGCCGCCTTGTTGGTGATCACGATTCCGGAGAAACTGGCGTTACCTTGCAGCCACGCCCACGTCGGGTCAAAACCGCCGGGAGCGATGTTCTGCTTGACCTGCAGCGGACCCAGGACATCGAACCCCAGCTTCATTTCGGCCCCGATCTCTTCGGCGCCATTGTTTACCGAGTCGGGCGCAAACGCCTCGTTGTAGCTCCAGGCGACGTCTTCTGCTGTTACGTTCCCCCAGTCACCCCCGTTGCTGTGCCAGGGAATGTCCGGACGAATATCGAACGTGATGCTCGTGAAGTCCGAAGCGATCGTCCAGCTTGAAGCGAGGCCCAGGTCGGTGGGGCTGTAGCCCGTATGGTCCTGTGGCGGAGGCTGCGGCGGAGGCACGAACGGCGCACGCACGATCGTCTCCCACACGGATAGCGACCGGCCGGTTCCTCCGACCGACCCGATATCCCTTCGCTGATGCTGAATCAGAGGGCTGATGGTCGATGCTATCGTCACATTGCCCGACGGGCCCGACGGCGCAGGCGGCGCCGTTGTGGCGGTAGGCTGTGCCGGTGCGGTTGTGGCCGTGGCCGCCGGTTTCGGCACAGTGGTAGCGACCTCCGGGTCATCTCCCCCGCATGCCGCGACCGCCAGCACGATCGCCGCAAGCACAGCCGGCAACGCCAGCGGTAAGCTGCGTTTGAACATATGGATAATTCTCATGGCTCACACCTCTCAAAAGTGGACCTGTCTTGGCAGGCCTGAAACTCCCAAAACCATACACCAACTTACAGCCTTCAGATGCCGTTTTGGCGACGATATTCGCCATGTTTCGTGCCACGGTGCATTGAAACGCGAAACCCGCTGGCTAAGAGCGCGCCTGACAATACCAATTCACATGAAAATAGCTTTCAGTACCTCCTCTTCTCTCCCTCCCCGCGCGGGCGCAGATCGACGCCCCGGCCCCTGATTCCGGCTCCTGGGCCGGGACGACCGTCAAAAGGGACGCCGGGGTTTATCCCCTTATGCGGCCTTCGGCAGGCGAGTGTGATTCTGAGCGAGGCCGAAGAATCAAACGTCTGCCATGCTTCGGGACGCTTCAAGAACGCCGGGGTTTGGGGTGCGGTTATCTGTCCGCCACCGAGCCGTCTTCGTGGAGGGGCGTGTCGAGGATCTTGTCGATGAACGGATGCGCGGTGAGCGCGCTTTCGTTCAATTCTACGCCCAGGCCCGGGCCGTCCGGCACGACGAGGAACCCGTCTTCCAGCTTGAGGGGTTTCACGAGCAGTTCGCTCTTGGGCGGCTCCGACTCGCCGGTGTACTCCTGTAGCGCGAAGTTGGGAATGCAGGCGTCGAGTTGCACGCAAGCGGCGGTGCTTACGGGGCTCAGCGGGTTGTGCGGTATCACCTTCACGTGCTGCGCTTCCGCCATCGTGGCCACCTTCTTGCAGCCGGACAGCCCGCCGCACAGACACAGGTCGGGGCGGACGTATGCGCACGCCCGCGCTTCGAGCAACTGTTGGAACTCGTATATCGTCGTGAACCGTTCGCCGGTGGCGATCGGCAGGTTGCCGCGGCGTTGCACCTCGCCCATCACGTCGGGGCTGTCCGGCAGCATCGGGTCCTCGTAGAAGTACGGGTTGAACTGCTCGAGCCGCCGACCGAGGGCAATCGACTCGGACGGGTTCATCTGCCGGTGAATCTCGACGCAAATGTCGATGGCAGGTCCCACGGCCTCGCGAACAGCCGCCACTCGCTTGACCGCCTCGTCCGCCCATTCGGAATAGGTGCGGTGGAGCCAGAAGCGGGCGCCGAACGCAGCAAATCGAACGGCTGAGAACCCCGCTTTCACCTGCTCCACGGCATCGGCGGCCAGGTCCTCGGTCGTGTCCCCGCCCACGTGCATGTAGCAGCGCACCTTGTCGCGGGTAAGACCTCCCATCAACTCGTAGATCGGCACGCCGAGCCGCTTGCCCTTGATGTCCCACAGGGCGATATCTATGGCTGAGAGCGCACCTTGTACCACCGAGCCCATGAAGTGGGAACTGCGGTACAGGTACTGGTAGTGGTGCTCGATCCGGGACGGGTCCTGGCCGACGAGATAAGGCGCGAACGTCTTCACCATGGTCTCAGTCGGCCTCTGCCAACCATGCACGCCTCCCTCTCCCACGCCAACCGTCCCGTCCTCGCAATGCACCCTCACGATCAACCAACGTTGCCACAGGATGGTCTCGATCTTTTCAATGCGCGTCGGCTTCATAGTTCACTCCAGGTATTCCGGCCGGATAGTCCCGTCAAATTGCGAATTGTAGAGGCGACACTAGACGCCGCGGGCCTCAATGACAAGTCTCGCCCGGGAATTCACCTGACCCGACCGAACCCTGCTTGCATCTGAGAGGGTGTCTAAAAAGGGCCGCCGGAGCAGAGCGTAAACAATTGTCATTCCAGGCGAAGAAAATGTCATTCTGAGCGAAGTCGAAGAATCTACGTCCGACTGGCAGTAACGCCCTGTCCCCCCGACCCCCAGATCCTTCGGCTTTGCTCAGGGTTACAGGGAGCGCTCGCGGTGACAACCGGACTTTTTAGACACCCTCTAAGGCCGGACGCGCCCCATGGCGACCCAGATACCGATTCCCATCCCAGCGAGCGCCACTATGTTCGAAAACACGTCGTTCCTCAGATTGGGTGACGCTAGCACCACGAACGTGGCGGCAAGGTACGCTCCGAATACGGACAGCCCGGCGATGTACTGAAATCGCTTATCGAGCTTGTAGCCGACCACACGCCTGACCGCTTCACCGGCGAGGTACCCGATCGTTACAAATCCGACCAACGCGCCAAACGCGGCGCCGCGCGGAAACCGGTCAACCAACAAAAGGAGTCCGACGAGCGCCGGACCCCCTATCGCAGCCATCACCACCGCGGTAATGATCGCCTTGACCACATGCCCGCGGGACGAGTCCTGCATCGGACTGCGGCCTATGGCGGCGCAAGACGGGCAACGAGAGCCCACCGGGGACTGCACGAGGCATGTCGGGCAGATGAGCGAGCCGCATCGGCCGCACCTCAGGCTGGTCTCCATCTCCGGGTCCCTTGGGCAGTACAACGTTTCGTGCATGTTCGTCATGTGGATATCCCCGATAGACGGGCGTTCGACAACTTCAGGACTGCGGCCCCCTGTAGACCCAGTCCTTCCTCAACGATATATCGCGGTCGAACACAATGCGGTTCCACGCGAGTCTGCCTATCGACATGTTCTCTACGGCTCCCTCGGTCGATCTGTTCGACGTCAGGCGTTTTATCGCCGAAATGAGAAGGAACCCCAGGCAAAACCCTATTACCTCGATCTCTTTCCCCATCAGAAACGCAATGAGCGGGAGGAGTAGAGCGGCGATGCCCCACCATACCGCGCTGTCCTTTCTACGCGTGGCCAGCCAGCCGATGCCGGCTACCGCGCCGTAGGCAAACACCAGGGGGTAGTGCAGAGTCGCCAGTACGCCCAAAACCGTGGCCATACCGCGTCCCCCGCCTAACTTCAGCCATATCGACCAATTGTGCCCCAATATGCTGGCGAACCCGGCCGCGACCTCAACCGACAGGCCAAGACCCATGACCTTGTCGGAGGCGATCACCACGGGAAGCATTCCCTTGCCGTAGATGTCGAATAGCACCAGAGGCGCGGCCCATCGTTCACCGACGTGGACGGCAAAATTTGAGATGCCGACGTTGCCGCTGCCGTACTTGCGTATATCGATGCCCTTCACGAGGCGGGCGAGATAGTAGGAGGAAGGGAGAGCGCCCAACAAGTAGGCGCCGGCGATCAGCAGAACGGTCGCCAGGATATCCATGGACATGACTAAATGGGTCTTGACGGGACGCGGCAGGCCTTATTGCCGTGTATCGCCTGCGCCCGCCCGAACAGGAGATTTGCGGTGTCCGGCGGTGGGCCGTACAGGCCGGGCGTCACCTCGTTCGGATACCCGAACGCGTGGTAGTCGCTGCCTCCACATTCAACCAGGCCGTTTTGCCTTGCGATAGATCGGTAGCCGGCCTGCTCATCCGGACCGTACTTTTCGGCATACACCTCGATACCGGCCAAACCCGCGTCGGCAAGCCTCGCTGTTACTCTGCCGAGCTGTTTGACCGTACGGGGGTGGGCGATGGCGCCGACGCCGCCTGCATCGTGAATGATGCCCAACGCGTCGACGGGGTCGAGTTTGGGGCGCGAAACACGCCCGATGCCGTTATCGCCAAGATACTTGTCGAAGGCGTCTCGAACGCTCGCCACGTAACCGCCCTCGACCATGGCCTTGGCGATGTGTGGCCTGCCCACGGTCCCCCCTGCCAATTCGCGCACCCGCTCCCACGTGATCTTTACCCCCATGGATCGCAGCTTGTCCACGTTCAGTCGCGCGGCCACTACCCGTTCCTCTCTGAACCTCAACAGCGCGGCTCGCAGCCCTGCGTCCCTGTGGTTTATGAAGTAACCGAGAAGGTGCACCTCGGACGGTCCATCCTGCGTCCCCAGCTCGATGCCCGGGATGAGCGTCAGGTTCGGTAGCTTGGAAACGGCCGCCTGCGCCTCATCGATCCCGTCCGTAGTGTCGTGGTCCGTTATCGATATCACCCGCAGGCTGGTGTCGGCCACGAGATCGATTAGCTGTGTTGGCGACAACGCGCCGTCGGACGCCGTCGTGTGGAGGTGAAGATCGACGACGACCTCGTGCGGGGGTTTCGGAGGCAGGTCCGCGCTTCCGTAACGTGAAGATCTACCTCCGCTCATGCGACCCACTCCCGGTCGACGCGGCTGATCCCGACTGCTTTCGACGTCTCGTCGTCCACGTCGATAAGCACGGAGTTGAAGTTCATGGGGCCGCTTGCGACCGGGCTCATCCTCTTGGGCACGCCGGTAAGGAATCGCGCCAGCACATCGTCGACCTTCATGCCGATCACGGAATCGGGTGAGCCCACCATGCCCAGATCGCTCACGAACGCCGTGCCCCCAGGCAGGACGCGGCAGTCGGCCGTAGGAACGTGGGTGTGAGTGCCGCAAACTGCCGAAGCCCGCCCGTCCAAGTGCCAGCCAAGGGCGGACTTCTCGGAGGTGGCTTCTGCGTGAAAATCGACGATCAGGGGTTTGCCCTTGCCCCAGCCCGACGCGAGCAGTTCGTCGATAACCGCAAATGGCGAGTCGAACTCGCCGACAAACACTCGTCCTATCAGGTTGACGACAGCGACGCGGCCCATGTCGACGCAGCCCCTGCCGGGCGCAATGGCCGGGTAGTTCATCGGCCTGAGCACGGGCAGTGAGGGATCGTCGAGGTCCTCGACGAACTCGCGCTTGTCCCACACGTGGTTACCGGTTGTCACCACGTCCACGCCGCTGTCGAGCAGATCGGCGACGGTGTTGCGGGTCAAGCCGAATCCGCCGGCAAGGTTTTCACCCTGCGCCGTCACAAAATCGATATTCAGTTCGTCCCTCAGGCCGGGCAGCAGCCCACACAGCGCGTTTCTGCCGCCGCGCCCGATGACGTCGCCCACCATCAAGATTCGCATGTGACGCCTTTACGCGAGGCGGCGGACCAGGGTGTCATTTACGAGTTCCCTGTTCCGCCGCGCTCCGAACCCGGCGCGCCGGTGAATTTGCTATCGGGCCACTTCCACGGCCCTCGACTCCCTGATGACGATCACCTTGATCTGCCCGGGGTACGAGAGCGTCTCTTCGATTCGTTCCACGATGTCGCGTGCGAGGACCGTCGCCTGTGCGTCGTCCACCCGATCTGGGCTGACCATGACCCTCATCTCTCGTCCGGCCTGGATCGCAAAGCAGCGTTCCACTCCGTCGAATCCGCGGGCCACCTCTTCCAACGCCTCGAGGCGTTGGATGTATCTCTCGATGCTATCGTGCCGCGCGCCTGGCCTTGCGGCGCTGATCGCGTCCGCTGCGGCCACGACGAACGATGCGACGGTCGTCATCTCGCGATCGTGGTGCTCCCTGATCGGGGTCTGTATGTCGCGACTGACGCCGTACTTGGCCACTATGTCCGCCCCTATTTCGGCGTGCGGCCCCTCAACTTCGTGGGTGAACCCCTTGCCGATGTCGTGCAAAAAGCCCGCCACCTTGCAGAGATTAACGTTTGCGCCGATCTCGGATGCGATGAGCCCCGACAGGAGGGACACCTCCACTGAGTGTCTCAGCACATTTTCGCCGTAGCTTGTCCGGTATTTGAGCCGGCCCATCAGCTTTACGATCTCGGCGTGGAGACCCTTAATGCTGGCCTCGAACACCGCCTGCTGACCGGCCTTGCGGACAGTTTCGTCCACCTCCCGGCGTGCCCTTTCTACCATGTCCTCGACCCTCGCCGGGTGGATGCGGCCGTCGACGATCAGTTGTTCCAGGGCGATCTTCGCTACCTGGCGCCTTATGGGATCGAAACACGAAATCGTCACCGATTCCGGCACGTCGTCGATGATCAAATCGACGCCCATAGCGGCTTCTATTGCTCTTATGTTCCGCCCTTCACGGCCGATGAGACGTCCTTTCATCTCATCGTTGGGCAGCGGGATTGAATTGACGGTGGACTCGGACACTACGTCCGATGCGAGACGTTGAATAGCGCCGGAGATGATCTCCCGCGCGCGTTCGTCCGCGTGCTCGGTTACTTCTGCTTGGGCGTCACGGAAACGGCGGGCAAGGTCGAACTGAATGTCTTCCTCGGCGCGCTCCATAAGGAGTTGCCGGGCGTCTGCGACAGACAGGCTCGAGATCGACTCAAGACGCTCAAGCTCGCTTTCGCGGAACTTTCCGAGTTCTTGCCGTTCTTCCTCAAGCGAATCGATCTTCGCACGGGCCTCCGCCTCTTTGGATTCCAGAGACCCGGCCCGCTTCTCCAATTTCTCTTCGCGCGATTCGAGTCTTGACTGTTGCCTCGAGAGATCCCTTCTCTGGCGTTTTACCTCAGTCTCCGCAGAGTTCCTGGTTCGTCTAGCCTCTCTCTTTGCCTCGACAAGCATCTCCTGGCTACGGGCTTGCGCCCGCTTTATCTGCTGCTCAGCAGCTTCCAGAGACGCCTTTCGAGTCTTTGACGCCAGCGTGTTATTCAGGTAGATACCGAGCCCACCTGCAATGACCCCCGCTGCAAGGGCCGTGAGGACGGCCATGAGGACTATTTCCATGTGACTCCTCCAAAGCCGTCACTATTCGATTTTTGCGGAAACGAGCACAGCCTTTCGCCTGCGCCAATCCGCACATTGATGGTACGTATCACCCGAATTGTGTGTCAATGTTTTGGGCGCGGAAAGCCTGCCCGCGCCCCTCCCGCATCCGCTGACGCAGGGAGGCAGGCCGCGGCCGCCTTTGAGCAGGTTGCGTAAGGCCGCCCGCGAACCCTGACGAAGCCGCCACCATCCCCTTCCTGTTGGCGCCGCCGCGGAATCCAGATTGACGATTGCCGCGGTGTCCGCGACTGTATGATGCTGTATCGGCAGAATGTGCAACGAATAACACAGTAGTGTGTCAACGGGGTCGATGAACCGCAGCAACACAGGGAGCCAACCCGGTTCTCCGGATCCGTCATTCCGTGATCGCTTCAGGGACCTACTGAAGTACTACATTGCTTGCGCTAAGGAAGACAAGGATCAGTCTGTTGCCCCGTCAGTGAATGAGGCGGGAACGCGATTCATTCCTTGGCCATGTCCATCCGACCCGTGGCGCTTGAACGATGGTGAACCGGCAGTCGTTCTGTCCGCAGATCAAGTCAGTTTTGCCCATGAACTCAGAAAAATGGGGTCTGGCGGCTCTCTACTGTATGGATATCCGCTCTACATCGAGGCTAGCCGGACCCTCATTCCACTGTTCATCTGGCCGATCGAGTACGAACTGCACGGCAGGGAACTGAAGCTTCGTTGTACACCAGAGTGGCCGCAGGTGAATCCGGGGTACCTGAGTACACTTTCACTCACGAAGGAAGAGGAGCGGGAAGTCCTCGATTCCTTGGATATGCTCGACACCACCGATGACCCAAGTGACGGCCTGATCCCCGACATTCTGAAGCGGGTCGGCGAAATGGGCCTGCTCCAAAATGTTCGGGAGCCGATTGACCCGCAGAACATTGTTCGATGGCGACCGCCGGACCGGCATCAAGGCGGAGGCCTCTACAACCGCGCCGCGCTTTTTGCCATGAGTCGACCGAGCTTTACGGTCGGATTGATACGCGACCTAGGGATGCTCTGAACAACCCAATGTAAGCTGAGTTGAGTTGGATTGGAGGGGTTGTTCAAAGATTTCAGTCCTCTTGCAACCCCATGATGGCGCCGCGATAGGGATTGTTGGGGCCTTACATCAGCCCTGTTGGGCGGTTTTGCCGCCCCAGTCCCGATTTGGACGCACTGCGCCCCGGTCACGCCGCCAGGTGGCGCTCGGCCGTCATCAAGTTGGCCAGTCCCAGCAGCACCATCAGCCGTTGCGTGTTCTTGGCCAACCCCCGGTAGCGGACCTTGGCGTAGCCGAAGCGCCGTTTCACATACAGGAACGGATGCTCCACCTTTGCCCTGACCGACGCTTTGCGCTTCTCCTCCAGCGCCTCATCGCTTCCCGGCTCCAGTTGCCGCCGACGGCCAGGCTTCATCGCCACCCGCCACTCCATCCCCAACTCCCGATTCTCCGCCCGCTTGTCAACTCCCTGATAACCCGCATCGCCCCACACCCGCTTCTCTCCTCCGTGGAGTAACCGGTGCGCTTCCGTCACGTCGTGCACGTTCGCCGGTGTCGTAGTTACGCTGTGCACCACTCCCGTTTGAGCGTCCGCGCCAATGTGTACCTTCATCCCGAAGCGCCACTCGTTCCCCTTCTTCGTCTGATGCATCTCAGGGTCTCGCCCACCACTACGATTCTTCGTCGAAGACGGCGCCTCGATGATGCTCGCGTCCACTATCGTCCCCTCCCGGAGCCGTAGTCCCTGAGACGCCAGATGACGGTTGATCTCCTCAAACAGACCTTCCCCCAACTCGTGCTCTTCCAACAGATGGCGGAAGTTCAGGATCGTCGTCTCGTCCGGCAGCGGGCCCGACAGCCTCAAACCTGCGAACCGCCTCACCGACTCGACCTCGTACAGCATGTCCTCCATACCAGGGTCACTCAGGTTGTAGAACAACTGGACGCAGTGTATCCGCAGCATCGCCGGCAACTCATAGGGCCGGCGGCCCCGGCCCGCCTTGGGATAATACGGCCGGATACGCTCTTCCAACTTTCCCCATGGGACCAGACCATCCATGCGCTCCAGGAATATCTCCCTGCGAGTCTTGCGCTTCTTGCCGTCGTATTCCAGGTCCGCAAATGTTGGCTGGTCCACCGGATCCTTCACTCCCAAACATCTTTGTCTGATTACATATGGCATGTCACTATGCCACAACACGCGGACTTGTTCAGAGTATCCCTAGAGGAGATGCTTCAATCCGAACCCGACGAATGGACGGCCACCGCGCTCGGAACCTTGTTAGGCGTACGGGAAGGGTCCAGTGAGGAAGAGCAAGGTTTAGTAGAGGTCGTTGAGCTAAATGAGCAACAGCGCCGGGCCGTTCGAAAGGCGATCAATTCGCCGCTGACCGCCGTCACAGGTCCGCCCGGTACCGGCAAGTCTCAGGTAGTCGTCTCCATGATCGCCGACGCTTATATGCGTGGCAACCGCGTCCTGTTTACGAGTAAAAACAACAAGGCCGTCGACGTCGTTGAAACCCGCGTCGACGAACTGTCGGCGAATCCAATGATGGTCAGGACAGGCAGTGGATCAACCGGCAGAAATTTTCGGCACGAACTTGCCCAAAGCCTTGTATCCATGCTGGCATTTCAACCCTCTCAGAATGATCGACGAGAATACGACGCCCTGCGAGCCAAATATGATTCCCTGCGACGCCAAGAGAGCGATCTGTGGGAGGAAATGCGGGCAGTCAGGCACGCAAACTCCCGGCTGTTGCCACTCCATGAAGACCAGGCCAGCTTCGAGAAGGACTACACCACTCACGATTGGGTGGAATTGCGGAGAGTCAAGGTCCGGCCGGACGCCGACAGACTGAGGGCCGCCTTGCGATTGGCCGACAAACACATCGGCGGCGCAAACACTCTCTACGGTCGTTTCTCGCTTTGGCGTTCAGCCTACCGAGACCGGAAACGAATCCATGGCATTGCCGCAGCAGCACTAAGGCAATGTCCCGTGCTGGAGCATGCTCCCAAGTATCAGTCCTTCCGAGCCTGGCGCACCTGGCTATCACGGGCACTATCCGTTGTAGAAGCGTTGGACGCTATTGCCAAATATCGAAACGGTCTCACCACACTAGGCGAGTTGAGGTCGCGCGATGAGGTTGCCCGGCAATTGCGGCGCGTGCGAACCGGTCTGGCCGACACAGGAGGGCAACTCGTTGCCCTCCATGCCCGGCTTGCTCCCGATCGGCTTGGCCCGACCGGCCGTCGGGCGATAGGGAGCTTTCGCGCACTACAGGATCGGCTCGGCAGAGACCGGCTGGACAGCAGGCCTTATCCGCAAATCAGGCGGGACATGGCACGTTTGTTCCCTGATGTCTCGCGGCACATTCCAGCCTGGTGCGTCACCAACCTCTCGGCCAGAAACAGCTTTCCACTGGAGCCAAATCTTTTCGATCTACTCATTATCGATGAGGCGAGCCAGTGCGACATCGCCTCTGCCTTGCCGCTTCTCTACCGCTCCAGGCGGGCTGTGATAATAGGCGACCCCCAACAGTTGCGTCACATTACCGATATTGAACGGCGCCGGGATCATCAGCTGCAATCCACCCACGAACTGGCGGCTGATGACCCCCATGACCACATATTCGCATACAGCCAGAATTCTCTCTTCGACCTGACCATAAGCCGGGGGGCCATTGAAGAGGTTATTCAACTTCAGGATCACTACCGCTCACATTCCCACATCGTCGGCTTCTCGAATCGACACTGGTACCAGAACTCTCTTCGCATCTGGACTGATTATGGCCGTCTCAAGGCTCCGCCGGACGGGAAGTACGGGATCCGCTGGACAAACGTCAACGGAATTGCACAGAGGTCCGGGGCCGGCAGCGTCTTCATTCTGTCTGAGGTCGAAGCAATCGTTGGGCGAGTGATCGACCTGC
The DNA here is from genome assembly GCA_965219065.1 of Dehalococcoidia bacterium. Lineage (GTDB taxonomy): Bacteria > Chloroflexota > Dehalococcoidia > Lucifugimonadales > Lucifugimonadaceae. The sequence continues at coordinate 2,653,033 of OZ244715.1, read as the reverse complement.
TGTTGAACCAGGGGTTCGACGGCACCGTCGGGGTCGTTACTCCGTTCCGTCCCCAGGCGAACATGATCTGGGAACGAATTAGTCGGCGCGTGCCACCTGACTTGCTTAGCCGGGCAGAGTTCATTGTGGATACAGCGCACGGTTTCCAGGGCGACGAGCGCGACATAATCCTGTTTTCACCCTGTGTGTCTAGGGACCTTCCAAGCGGGGCCAGTTACTTCCTAAAGACCAACGAAAACCTCTTCAACGTTACGGTTACCCGCGCCCGTTCGCTGCTGCACGTTGTTGGCAGCCGCGAGGCCTGCAGCGAATCCGGAATCCCGCATATCCAGAGGTTCGCGTCATACTGCACGGAGATTGAACGGTCGGCGTCGAGTCCTTATGAAACGACGCTGGCGTCGGACGAGCGCGTCGGGCCGTGGGAAAGACCGCTCTATGACGCGTTGGTGGCAAAGGGACTGAACCCCTCGCCGCAGCACCCGGTCAACCAGTACCGACTGGATTTGGCAATAATCTCTGGCGAAACCCGCATCGACGTGGAGGCTGACGGCGAGTCGACTCATCTGGATTCTCGAATCGATACGGAGAGGGACAGCCGGCTCGAGAGCCTGGGCTGGCGCGTCGTGCGGTTTTGGAACCATCAGATCAAGGACGACATCGACTACTGTGTCCGGACCGTACTTAATCTGGTTGACCGTCAGCCGTAGCCACAAGGCGCCCACTAGCGGCGCCAACCAGGATGTGGTGTAGGTATCAAGTCGCCGCCGTATGCCCGTTGCCCCGCGCCTCCCCAGGCGCCCACAAGAGACGCCGCTACATGGTGTGGTGGATAGCGGAGCCCCCAAACATGCATATCGCGCCAAAAGCCAGCCGCGGCCCTGACTGATTTACACTGCGGGCGGACGTTGGACGTTTGGGTCTGCGCGATATGACAGGACAGGAATTGACATGAACGTTATCTGGATAGTGGCCGACACTTTTCGACGCGATCACCTCGGGGCTTACGGGGACAACGTGATACGAACGCCGTCCCTCGACGCGCTGGCCGCGAGGTCGATGCGGTTCGACCGGCACTACATCGGCGGATTCCCAACGATGCCGACCCGCGCCGACCACGCCACCGGCCGATTTACGATGTCGTTCATGGGGTGGGAAGACCTGCCCGAAGAGGCCACCACCCTTGCGCAGATCCTCGCCGATGCCGGGTACCACACAGCGGCAGTGGTCGACACGCCGTTCTACTGGCGCCACGGCATGAACTACGATCGCGGCTTCCAGACGTTTTTCACCGTGCAGGGGCAGGAGGGATCGGCCACACGCGTGCAGCGCATCGGCCATCACGAGTCCCGTGACGTTGTGGCCTGGTGGCGCAAGGAGTCGGACCACAACGTGGCCCAGACCATGATCAAGGCGGGCGACTGGCTGGAGCGGCACTACAAGGAGGACTTCTTCCTGTACGTGGACACGTGGGACCCGCACGAGCCGTGGGACGCTCCGGCCTACTACACCGAGTTGTACATGCCGGACTACGACGGCGAGGTGGTGCAGCCCATCTACGCACACTGGCAGGACGAGCCCGGCTTCAGCGAGGCGAAGGTGAATAAGGCGGCAGCAACCTACAAGGGTGAGGTGACGATGGTCGACACCTGGGTCGGCCACCTGTTGCGCAAGGTCGAGAACATGGGACTTTCGGACAACACAATGATCGTGTTCACGTCCGACCACGGTTTCTACTTCGGCGAACACGGCGGCCTGTTCGGCAAGATGACGTTTGCGAAACGGCCGGACGGCAGGCTGTACCAACACGGCGAACCGGACTCGAAGTGGGACTTCTCGCCGCTGTACGAAGAAGTGACGACTATCCCTCTGGTCATACACCATCCCGAACACTCGCCCGGCAACTACACCGGCCTGACGTCGGTTGTGGACGTGATGCCCACGGTACTCGACACGCTGGGTCAACCGTTGCCGTCGATATTGGACGGAAGGTCGCTGATGCCGGTTATGCGAGGCGACTCAATGTCGGGGCGGGAATTTAACGTCAGCACGATCCCGTTCGCCAACCCGGGGGATGACGTCAGGTCGGTCGACAACATCAAGAGACTCCTCGCGACGGGCGTCGTCACAACCGTGACCGCCGACGATTGGGCCCTGCTCTACAGCGTCGATCCCGGCGTTTCCGAACTCTATGACCTGCGAACCGATCCGTCACAAGAACACAACGTGATCGGCCAGAACGAATCGACGGCCCGCCAACTGCACGGCTACCTGGTCCGGTTCATGAAGGAGACGGACGTTCCCGCCCACCTGCTGGAACCCAGGATGGAGCTGCGGTTGTGAGGGGGGTGGTTGAGCTGGAGCTGAGAGGATCTACGTAACGACGCTGTCGGAGCCGGAGTGTATGTCAGACCTGCGACGCCAGACGACAAGTCGACATCTACAAGCCCCGCGCTTAACACCCGTCATTCCCGTGCCGTCAATGTCGCGCCTTGCACCCGCCAGACCCGCGCCTTACGCCCGTCAATCCCGTGCCGCACACCCGTCATTCCCGTGAAAACGGGAATCTGAACGCGTGACACATGAAGACCTCCGCCGTATACACCCTTGCAATCAGGCAAAATGGTGAATAGTAGGCATCCGCAAATCACGCGCCCTGCACCCGTCACTCCCGCGCCTTGCACCCACCAGCCCCGCGCCCTTCACCCGTCATTCCCGTGAAAAGAGACCTTTGCATAACTCCTCATGTGGAACCAATTCGGGAAGACCGGACATGCTTTCCAATCGTGAATCCCCGCCCAGAGATTCCCGCTCGGGGGCGGGAATGACGGTTATTCAAAGGTCTCTTTTCACGGGAATGACGGTTGTGCCGGTCGGGCATGAGGAGGGTGCGGCCCGGGTATGACGATTATCCGACCCGGCTGTACGCTCACGCGTGTCATCCGTTAGTCTGCAAGCCCCTGAGAATAAACGCAGGCGCAGCGCTGTTGACCGCGCCGATTTCAAGGACACCACCCCATGCCCGAACGACCAAACCTCCTCTTCATATTCACGGACCAGCAGCGGGCCGACACGATGGCCTGTTACGGCAACCGTATGATCGAGACGCCGAACCTCAACCGGCTCAGCGACGAGAGCTTCGTGTTCGAGAACGCCTACGTAAGCGCGCCCATCTGCTCGCCGTCACGCTCGACCATCATGACCGGGCTGTGGCCTCACACGAGCGGGGTGCTCAAGAACAACTTCCCGCTGGACGATTCAACGCCAGTGATCGCTGAGTTGCTGCCCTCCGACTACATCTCCGGCTACTACGGAAAGTGGCACCTTGGCAACGAGGTGAAGCGGCAGCACGGGTTCGACAGGTGGGTCAGCATCGAGGACCAGTACCGGGACTACTACCAGGAATCGGACTACGGCTCGACCTACTCCGACCACTTCCACTACTTGGTGGAACACGGCTACGAGCCGGACCGCGACTTTGAGGACGCCAAGGTTTTCTCAAGGCCCTTCGCCGCGAAGGTGAATGAAGAGCACACCAAGGCGATGTTCCTGGCGGACCGCGCCTCAGAGTTCATCCACACCTATAAGCAGCGGCCGTGGGCGCTGTACATAAACATCTTCGAGCCACACCCGCCGTACACAGGGCCGTTTGACGACATGTACGATCCGGCGTCGATTCCGGTCCCGCCGACGTTCCTGAAGCCGCCGCCGGACAACGCCGCGCTGATGCACACGTTGATTCAGCGGCACGCCGACGAGGAGGAACTGCCAGCATCGGAGTGGAACGAAGAGGGCTGGCGCCGCCTCATCGCCCGGTACTGGGGACTCGTGACGCTCGTGGACCGGGCAGTCGGGCGCATACTCGCTGCGCTGGAAGAGTCGGGAACGGCGGACAACACGGTGGTGGCATTCACGAGCGAGCACGGCGACCAGTTAGGTCAGCACAGCATCTTCCAGAAGGCGGTTTTCTACGAGCAGTCGGTGAAAGTGCCGATGTTGATGCGCGTTCCCTGGCTCGGAAAGGATCATCGCATGATCCCCGGTCGGTGGAGCCACATCGACCTCGTGCCGACGCTGCTAGACCTGATCGGCAGCGCCATTCCCGACCATCTACAGGGCAGGAGCCGCGCCCCCGTGTTGGCGGGTCAGGAGACGATGGACGGTGTCGACGCGGTGATCGACTGGAATGGCCGCGACCGGGCGCGCCACCCGCTAGGCCTCGAGATCGATCGTGTGCAAAACATCCCGCACAGGGGTCTGATCGGGAGCGACGGCTGGAAGATCAACCTGAGCGTCGGCGACCGGTGCGAGCTGTACGACCTGAACACCGATCCGTACGAACAGGCGAACGTGTTCGACGATCCCGCCAACAGGGAGCGCATACGAGACATGGCGGAACGGTTACGGACGTGGCAGCGCCAGACCGGGGATACCGCCCCACTGCCGGACGTTTAGGGCAGCCGAGATCCGCCGTCGGCGGCTCCGATGCGAGGCGAAATATGATTAATGACTTCGTGAAGCTAGTGCCAAAATCCATTCTAGATAGGTCGGGGGAGGTGTTTCTTTCAGGCAGACGCGCATTCGGATCACCATCGGATCTATACATACTCGGACTAAACCCCGCAGGGGACCCCACAGGGTCCTACACAGTATCCAGAAACATCGACATGGTACTTAATCATCAGCCGGATAACTGGTCAGCCTACAGAGACGATCGATGGCGCAACCTGGGACCGGGCAAAAGCCCCATGCAGCGGAGAGTGCTCTACCTGCTAAAGAGGGTGGGACGTGACCCCAGTGATGTACCGGCTAGCGAAACAATATTCCTGAGAAATACGGACTGGACCCAATTGGGAGACCTGAAGTCGTTAGCTAGGGAGTGTTGGCCCTTCCACCAAGCAGTCGTCGATAAGCTCAATGTACGTGTGATCGCGTGCCTGGGCAGACACGCTGGCAGTTGGGCGCGTCGCCAACTGAATGCTCATAATTTGGTGGGAGAATTCGTCGAGAGTAACAGGCGCCTGTGGAGAAGCCGCGCCCACGTAAACGCGGACGGTCTCACCGTCGTGACCCTCTCACACCCAAGTCAAGCGGCCTGGACGGCACCGGCGAGTGACCCGACTGGGTTGGTAGAAACTGCGCTCAAGTGCTGAAGGCACTAACTACTCATGCCTGCCGCCAGTTTTCATTCATGACCGCCTATGTAATGATTTCGATGCCGGACTGGTAGGGGGCAGCAAGCCGTTGGCCTGCGAAATGAATTCCGTACACCGCCCTGGTCAACCCCCCAGCGTATTGGCCGTGCCGGGTACGTCTATGGTCACACCGTTTAGCGTGGCCGCTTCGTCGCTCACTGCGTACGTCGCCACGTCTGCCACCTGCTCCGGCTTCATCAGTTCTCTTCCCCTCGCCATGCCGATCTCTCGCATCATGTCGGTATCGACGCCGCCGGGGCACAGGCAGACCGCTCTCACACCGTATTCCGTACCCTCGGCGCCGATTGTCTCGGTGAAGTTGATCAGCGCCGCCTTCGATGCGCGATACGGACCCCGTCCCGCCGCGCCTCGGCGGCCGCCGACGCTCGAAACGTTTAGTACGACGCCGCTCCCGAGCGCTTTCATGTGGGGCAGGACGGCGCGTGTACAGATAAACGCGCCGGTGAGGTTAACGTCGATCACGTTCCGCCACACTGAGAGGTCGACCTCCGTCAAGTCGGTCGGGGGCAGATTCACGGCAGCGTTGTTGACGAGGATGTCGATCCTGCCGAATCGCTCTGCCACCTTCTCCACGAGACGGTTGACTTCGCGTTCTTTCGTGACATCACACCGAATGGCGACGGCGTAGCCTCTGCTCGAATCGATCTCCTTGGCTACCTCGCGGATCTGGGCCGACGTTCGGGCTGCTAGCACGACAGCCGCGCCCTCTTGCGAGAAGCGGAACGCGATGGCCCGGCCTATGCCGCGACCTGCGCCCGTGACGATCGCTACCCTGCCGAGAAGCCTGTTCATGGTCATAACGGCCGCAGCCTACAACATCGGCGTTCAGCCGGGCCAATGGCGCGTCAGCCCCTAACGGCCCGGCCATTGCCTTCCCCGCACGCAGGTCGCAGATGGCTACCAACGGGTTTGGGGCCGCCACCCGGTCGGGAGATGGCTCGTCTGTCCAAGTTTCCCGCCGCCGCCGTCGGGTATAGTTTCCTAATCGTTGAACGCCCACACGCGGATCGAACCGCTGCAATTTCATCGGGACCAGCCAAATGACCACCACCGCCGAATACAAAGCCGAGGAAGCCAAGTACTACATGCAGGTCGTGCGCCGTATGCCGCCGGTGCTGGTGCGAGGCGAGGGCACAAGGGTGTTCGACAACGACGGCAAGTCCTATCTCGACTTCACGGCCGGCTGGGCGGTGCTCAACATCGGCCACTCGCACCCGGCGGTGACTGAGGCGATACGGGAACAGGCGGGTCTCATCCTCCAGATGAGCAATCTGTTCTACACCCTCCCGCAGCTCGACCTCGCGAGGACGATCGTCGAGAACTCGTCTCTCGACCGCGTCTTCTTCTGCAACTCAGGCGCTGAGGCCAACGAGGGCGCCAGCAAGCTGGCTCGAAAGTACGGGAAGCTGAACCTCGATGGTGCGTACGAGATCATCACGGCGTTCAACTCATTCCACGGCCGTACGATGGCGATGATGGCGGCGACCGGCCAGGCCCACTACCAGGAGGCATGGAAGCCGCTCATGCCGGGGTTCGTGAACGTCGACTACAACGATCTGGACGCAATAAAGAATGCCACGAACGACAACACCTGCGCCGTGCTGCTCGAACCGGTCCAGGGCGAGGGCGGCGTGAACGTCCCCGACGACGGGTACCTGAAGTCCGTACAGGACTGGTGCCGCGAAAAGGGCATCCTTTTCATGGTCGACGAGGTCCAGACCGGCATGGGCAGGCTGGGCACCATGTTCGGGTACCAGCGTTTCGAGGGCGTCGACCCGGACGTCATGACACTCGGCAAGGCGGTCGGCGCCGGCGCGCCTCTCGGAGCGTTCGTTTGCAAAGACTCCTGCTCGGTACTCGAGCCGGGGGATCACGGCTCCACCTTCGGCGGGAATGCGCTGACCACCGCCGCCGGCGCCGCGGCTGCGCGGGTGATGGTAGAAGAAGACGTGCCCTCGATGGCCGTGTCCGGCGGGGAGTACCTGGCGGGCAAGCTGAATGCCCTGAAGGAACAGCACCCGTTCATCGAAGAGGTACGCGGCATGGGCCTGCTGGTCGGACTCGAGATGTCGGACGAGCGCGCCGGCGCGGTGGTGGCGGAGTGCCTGGATAACGGGCTGCTGCTGAACGCCGTAAGGCCGAACATGCTGCGTTTCATGCCTCCGTTGAATGTGTCCAGGGATGAGATAGACGAAGGTGTGTCTATCCTTGACGCGGCCTTCGCAAAGGTCCCGGTGTCGTAACCCCCCAAAGATCCCCGATCGGAGTCGGGGATGACGGGCATTGATTGGGACCCGGTAAAAGCCGGTATCACTAACTACGTGGGCTAGGCGCGTCTCTTGTCGCCGCCCGATTGAGTGGGGCGTCGGAGGACCGTAATTCCGACCTTGAGCCGGAATCCGTCTAGCGGGATTCCGTCAGGTCGCTAAGCAGCACACTGCGACCGGCTTGCTTTGCATTGAGCCACCGTTTGAAGGACCTCTGGCTTTCTGCTGACGGCCGACCGGCGATCAGTCCCTCGACGCTCAAGTCTTCGTCCAGGTCCGGCCAGCGTATTCCCTGACCTTCGCCGATCAACTCCCAGTAGTCCCTCTCCTCTTGAGTGGCGTGGACGAGCCTCGGATACCAGGCCAACGGCACGGAGATGGTGCGCCCATCCGACAGTTCAGCCTTCAGCGTATCCTCGGTAACCGACACGTCTTCCGCTTCCGGGAACGCCCTTTGGGTCAAATGATCCTCGTCCCGACATCTTCGCCGCCAATGCAGCGGAGCAGCGCGCCGGCGATGCGTCCGTCGATGATGTGACCGGAACCGACGGTCTCCAGGGCTTCGGCGCAGGCCTCTATCTTGGGGATCATGCCGCCTGACGCCACGCCGCTCTCGATAAGGTCCCGCGCCTGCCGGCGGGTCATGCGCGGGATCAGCCTGCGGGTTGCGTCCAGCACGCCCTCGACATCGGTCTGGAAAACAAGCCGTTCACACTGGAGAGCACGCGCCAGGTGACCTGCCGCGGTGTCGGCGTTTATGTTGAGCACGGAGTCATCAGCGCCTTGGGGATTTAGATTGAGGGCGCAAGGCGAGATCACCGGAATCAGACCGGCGTCGACTGCCTGCTGAACATACGAAGTGTCCACGGCCTTGATGCTGCCGACCAGGCCGAGTTCAGGGTCGAGCAGGTCTGCCCGAAACAGGCCGCCGGAGACGCCGGAGATGCCAACCGCCTTTCCTCCACAGGCGATGATTTCGGCGATGATTTCGGTGTTCACCAGGCCGCACAGGACGGCGACAGCCACTTCGAGGGTCGGCCGGTCTGTCTTGCGCAGCCCGCGCACGAACATCGGCTGGATGCCTTGCTTGCGTACCCAGTCGGAGATCACCTTTCCACCGCCGTGTACCACCACGGGGTGTAGCCCCGACCGCCAAAATTCTACGATGTCCGGCGTGGTGCTGTCGCCTTCGCCAAGCGTGGAACCGCCGATCTTGACGACAATCACTCCCCGGTTGGCGCCGCGCCCTGCCGCGATAGGTGATGGCCCGGCGCTCATGATCGATTCGTCCAGTGTCTTTGCGCATCGCGGCCCTGCATTCCGGGCCGCTCGCAGCGCAACGGGAAGGGCTCAGGTGGTGTATGCGGAGTTAAAGACCACGTACTCTTCGGTAAGATCGCAGCCCCACGCTTCTCCGGTACCGTTTCCGACATCGAGGCCCACTCGAAGGCGCACCTCGGGCGCGCCGAGGCTCGCCACCACCGACTGGATATTGAACGGGATCGCCTTGCCACCGTCGACGATCTGGATATCGTTCACGAAAACGCTGATGCGCGACTCGTCGAGCGGGATCTGCGTCTTGCCGACCGCCATCAGGATGCGGCCCCAGTTCGGGTCCTGACCGTACACAGCGGTGCGCACGAGCAGGGACGACGCTACCGAGCGGGCAGCCTTTCTGGCATCGACGTCCGAATGAGCGCCCTCGACGGTAACTTCGATCAGCCGCCTTGCGCCTTCGCCGTCCCTGGCGAGTTCCTTTGCAAGGTACTTTGCGACGTACGCTACCGCCCCGGCGAAGTTCTCCGATCCCTGGTCTCCGCCTGAGAGCACAGCGTTGCCTGCTGCGCCGTTAGCCAGGATCGCAACCGTGTCGTTTGTGCTCTGGTCCCCGTCGATGTCGATCTGATTGAACGTGAGTTCCACCGCGTCTGAGAGCGTACTTTGCAGAAACTCCCTCTCGACCGTGGCGTCGGTGGACATGAAGGCCAGCATGGTGGCCATGTTCGGGTGGATCATCCCTGCGCCTTTTGCGCACCCGCCGACGGTCACCGTCTTGCCGTCCACCTCGGTCTGGACCGCGACCTGCTTCGCGTGAGTATCGGTTGTCATGATGGCGCGGGCGAACTCGTCACCGGCGGCATCTGACAACTCGATGCGCGGCAGGTGGTCCCGAATCAGCGCCATAGGCAATTCGACCCCGATCACACCCGTCGATGCGATGAGGACCTTATCGGATCCGACGCCAAGTTTTGCGGCCGCCAATTCCACGGTTTCGCGTGCATCTATCAGTCCCTGTTCCCCGACAGCACAGTTGGCGCACCCGCTGTTCGCGACCACGCCGTGTACCATCTGCCCGGCGTTGACCAATTGGCGGGTGAGAGTAACGGACGGCGATACAACGCTGTTCTGACTGTACGTGCCGGCGGCGGAGCACGGGCGCTCGGAGAACAAGAGGCCGATGTCTAGTTTGTCCTCGCCGGGCGTCTTGATACCGGCGTATACGCCGCCAGCTGAGAATCCGGCCGGTGAGGTCACGTTTCCGTCGGCGATGGGTGTCAACATGTTGGCCAACTGACTACTGGAACTAGTGGGGCTGTGGGGCAAAGAAAGGGCTGTTTCACAACCCCGAACGAAGGGCAAAAATCAGCCCGTCAACAGGCCGCAAGTATATCACCGGCCCTAGTGTGCCTTCCCCTGCTTTCGTGTAACAGGTGGCGGAGATTTGCCCGCTCGCCGTGTTACGAGAGGCATGGGCACACGTGCCCTTGTAAAATTGTGTTGGAGACAAAAGACGAGTGAATCAAAGTATGTGGACCCCACAGGGCGACCTGAAAGGCTGACCAATGAACGAAGTACGAACGGCCGATGTGCTGATCGCAGGCCAGGGCGCCGCGGCCTACGCTGCCGCCCTGTACTCAGCCCGATATCAACAGGACACTCTGATGGTGGCCGAACAGTTCGGAGGGGAAACGGCGACGGGCGGCCAGATAGAGAACTACCCCGGCGTCCCCGACATCGATGGCTACGACCTGATGCTCAAGTTCAAGGAGCAGACGGACGGGCTGGACGTTCCCCTGGTGATGTCCAATCTCCTGCACGTCAGACCGGAGAACGACTACTTCTCGTGCGAGATGGATGACGGGTCAACAGTCAGGGCGTTGTCGGTGATACTTGCGGTCGGCAGAGAGCGAAGAAAGCTCTGGCTTGACCACGAAGATGACTGGGTGGGCAAGGGCATTTCTTACTGCTCCACGTGCGACGCCCCACTCTACAGGAACCGGACCGTAGCCGTCGTTGGCGGCGGCAGCGCGGCGGTCGAGGGCGCGGTGCTTATTGCCCGCTACGCCACCAGGGTCTACCTGATCTACCGGCGCGAAAGCTTCAACCGGCCCGAGCCGGTATTGCTCCGCATCCTGGGTCAAACAGACAATGTCTCTCAACTGATGTCGACGGAGGTCGTCGAACTACTCGGCACCGACCTTGCCGGCCTGCAGGGGATTCGCATTAACAGACCGTTCGAGGGGACAGACGAACTGGACGTGGACGGACTGTTCATTGAGATCGGCGCCGACCCGCGGGTCGCCATCGCCCGTGAGTTGGGACTCGAGCGAAATCCCGAAACCGGAGAGGTGCACGTCAACCGGCTAATGCACACCAGCATGCCGGGCATCTACGCTGCTGGCGATCTGACAGACGCGTCGGGGCCGCTGAAGCAGACGGTCACCGCGTCGGCCCAAGGTGCCATCGCCGCCCTGTCGGCGTATACGTACGTGTCGGAACACCCCTCAAAACTAGTAGGGGCCGAAGCGTGAGAAGAGACATGATGGAGGTCTTGGCGTGCCCGATGTGCAAGTCAGACCTCACCCTTCAGATAACTTCGCAGGACGGGGATGAAATCACGGCCGGAACGCTAACGTGCACAGGATGCGCCGAGGCGTACCCCGTAGAAGACGGCGTACCTAACCTTCTCCCGGCCGAGTACCGCGCCTCGCCCGCAGGCCAATAAGGTCTGCCACCGGCGGCTCGGTGATCGCGCTGGAGTCCAACCTAGCCACCGGATCGCAATCCAGTATTGTCGTCTGAACCCGACGCTTGCCAGTTTTCGACCGATGCCGGAGTCCGCCCCTTGAAATCGCAGCGGGACCTCCAAGGTTTATTCATCAAATCTTGAAATTTCAGCCCTAACATCGTGGCCGGTACATGAACGGCTGCCCTCAACTGGGCTAGCCGCAACGGCCGAAGAGTGTGTTCCCAAAACAACCTGAAATCCTCAGGAAGGTGTTGGATCAATGAAACGAAAGTCACTGATCGTGCTTTTATCGGCAGGAGTCCTGGCCCTTGCATCGGTCGGAGGGGTGTTGATTGCCAACGCCGATTCCGGGTCTGGCAAGGAAGGGATTCGGGAACGAGCAGCGGAAATTCTCGGTGTCGAGCCTTCGGACCTGAAGGACGCCCTGGCGCAGGCTCGCCAGGAAGCGGTCGACGCCAAGATCGAAGGGCTTATCGATTCAGCGGTGGCCGACGGGGAAATCATGGAAAGTGAAGCAACCGAGATTCGAGACTGGCTGGCCGACCAACCCGAACTGTCCGGACTGGATGGACGGCGGGGCAAGTTTGGGCTGATTTGGCTACACCAAGACGGCAACTCGAAGGCTGGCGCCATATTGGACAAGCTGGGCGAAAACGGTACGATCACCGAAGACGAACTGACCGCGTACACCGAATGGCTCGACGAACGGCCTGATGCGGTAGACGAGCTACTGCCGACGCCAAACAAAGGCGACCGGGGACGCTTCAAGCGGCACGGACACGGCAAAGGCGCATATGATTGCGGCGAAGATAAAGACGAGGAGTCTTCCGAGAAGGCTTCATGGGGTAAGGTGACTGAATCGACATAAAGTCCGTAACTCACGGACACCGGACTGCCGCAAGTACCCCTCCTGGCTTGCGGCAGTTTTATTTTGCGCAGATACCCTAAGTCCCATGACTTCGGAAATCTATTGAGATAGTTTCTTACCTCACTCCCCCCAACTCTGAACAGTTACGGGCACAGGCTACCGCAAGGGGACGACGTGGCCGTGGTCACCGCGGGTCTTGAAGCTGCCGTCTGGGCGCATCCCTATGGACACCCACCTGCCCGGGCCGACGAGGGTCTCCCAGGGCAGGACTCCGCACCGCTCGGCCCACCCCCGGTACAGATCCGACAGGTAGGCGACGGTGCTGGGATCCCTGGCCGAGAGGTCGTGCAGCTCGGTGCGGTCGACCTCCATGTCGTAGAGTTCCCAGGGCTTTCCGTACTCGGAGACGAGCTTCCACGTGCCCAGCCGCACGGCCGTGTTGCCCTCGTGCTCCCAGAACATCGGCCGCTCGGACACCGTCCCCTCGCCGGTAATGAGCGGCTTGAGGCTGACGCCCTCCGGCGGAGTGACGGCCCGTCCGTCTTGTTCCGTCGGGTAGCTCGCCCCGGCCACGTCGATGCACGTCGCGGTGACGTCTATGAGCTGGGCCGGATCGTGGACGAGGCCCGGGCGGTCGATCCCGGCAGGCCAGTGGACGATGAACGGGGTGGCGATGCCGCTCTCGTGCACCCAACGCTTGTGACGCCGGAAGGGCGTGTTGCTGGCGTTGGCCCACTGCACGTCGTAGCTGGCGTAGGTGTCGTCCGCGCCCGGCGCGATGGCCGGGTCGTTACCTACGCGGATCCGTCTGCCGTCAGGGGTCGTCCCCGTGCCGGGAATGCCGAGGGCCCTGCTCTCCGGCAGGGTCGGGTCCTCCTGGAGGAACTCGGCGCAGCCGCCGTTGTCGGACATGAACATGACCAGCGTGTCGTCGAGGACTCCCAGCGACTCCAGCCGGTCCACTATCCGGCCGATGCCCCGGTCCATGATCTCGACCTGGGCCGCGTAAACGGCCATGCGCAGGTCCTCCCACTCCTTATCGGGCGCGTCTCCCCAGGGCGGCACGTCCTCGTCCCTGGGGCTGATGTCCCAGGCCGGGTCGACGATGCCGATGCCCTTCATCTCCTCGTGCCGGGCGGTGCGCAGGGCGTCCCACCCCTTCCGGTACCTCCCGAGGTGCAGCGCGACCGCCTCCTCCGGCGCGTGCAGCGGCCAGTGGGGCGCGGTGTAGGCAACGTATTGGAAGAATGGCTTGCCGAGCGCGGCGCTCTCCTCGATCATCCTGACGGCGTTGTCCGAGATCGCGTCGGTCAGGTAGAAGCCGGGCTCCGACTCGACAATGTCGTCGTCGTTCCAGAGGCTCTCGCAGAAGTAGTAGCTGCCGCAGCCTGCCGCCATGCCGAAGACGCGGTCGAACCCGCGCTTGCGGGGCGAGGACATGTCGGGCCCGCCGGGGTCTGCGGGGTTGTCGCCGACGTGCCACTTGCCGGACATGGCCGTCCTGTAGCCGCTGGCCTGCAGCACCTGGGCAACCGTCACGCAGTCGAGGCGCAGGAAGCCCTGGTACTGGCTCGGCCCCGGTATCCCTCCGGTCATGTGGCCGATGCCAGCCTGGTGCGGGTTCAGCCCGGTCAGCAACGCCGCCCGGGAGGGACAGCAGCGAGCGAAGTTGTACATCTGCGTGAAACGGACGCCGCGCCGGGCCAGCCGGTCGAGGTTGGGCGTGGGTATCTCGGAGCCGTAGCAGCCCAGGTCCGAGAACCCCATATCGTCGGCCAGGATGAGGACGATGTTGGGCCGTTTCGATGTCATCGGTCAGCCTCCGCTCGGGACAGGTTTTTGAGTCTTCATTCGCGAGCGGAGTGTACCAACCCGGGAGACTGTTCAGACTTGAGGGGAGAGCGCCAACCTCTTCCCGCGTTTGGGGGAAGATGGAGCCTATCCTGAGCTTGCCGAAGGGATTGGGGGCTCCTCCGAACGATGGGGAGGACTCCACTAGTGCCTCAAGATTCTGAACAGTTACCACCCCGTCGGGCCGGTTGACCGAGCGCGAGCGGCGTGGCTACACTCCGATGCGCGCCGCACCTGGCACTACGCGGCGGCGCGGGGAGCGGAATGGCCGACACTGCGGCGGTAGCCGAGGAGATCAGGGCCCAGATCGTGAGCCTCGTGCGCGACTTCGTCCGCCGCGACGTTTCGCCCGTCGCCGCTCAATACGACCGCGACGACATCTACCCCGCCGAACTCGTCGACACCATGCGGGAGATGGGGCTGTTCGGCATCACCATACCCGAGGAGTACGGCGGCCTGGGCCTCGACCACGCGACCCTGGCGGTCATATTCGAGGAGCTGAGCCGGGGCTGGATGAGCGTGAGCGGCGTCATCGGCACACACCACCTGATGGCCGCCATCATCGCCGATCACGGCACCGCCGAGCAGAAGGAGCGCCTTCTCCCGCGCATGGCCCGGGGAGAGGTCCGCGGCGGGCTGGGGCTGACGGAGCCCGAGGCGGGCAGTGACGTGCAGAACATCAGCACGACCGCGGTGCGGGACGGCGAGGAGTACGTCCTGAACGGCAGCAAGATGTTCATCACCAACGCCGAGAACGGGAACGGCTTCGCGGTGCTCGCCAAGACGGATTCCGAGGCCGATCCGCCGTACAGGGGCATGAGCTGCTTCATCGTAGAGAAGCCGAACCCGGGCCTGACCGTGGGCCGCCACATCGACAAGTTGGGTTACCGCGGGCTCGACACAGCCGAGCTGCTGTTCGAGAACTGCCGGGTCGGCGAGGAGAGCCTGGTCGGCGAGGTCGAGGGGCGCGGGTTCAGTCAGGTGATGAGCGGGCTGGAATCGGGCCGGATCAACGTTGCGGCGCGGGCGGTGGGCGTCGCCGAGGCCGCCTTCCGCGCTGCCGTCTCGTACGCCCACCGCCGCAGGACCTTCGGATCGCCCATAGCCCAGCACCAGGCCATCCAGATGATGCTGGCCGACATGGGCACCAAGATCGAGGCGGCGCGGCTGCTCACGATGAACGCGGCGCGGCTGAAGGACGAGGGCAAGCGGGTCGACCTGGAGGCGGGCATGGCCAAGCTGTTCGCCAGCGAGATGTGCGGCCAGGTCACCCTGGACGCCATGCGCATCCACGGCGGCTACGGCTACACGAAAGAACTCCCCGTAGAGCGATACTACCGCGACGCGCCGCTGATGATAATCGGCGAGGGCACGAACGAGATGCAGAAGCTCATCATAGCCCGCCGCCTGCTCGAAAAGTTCAGGGACGCATGAATTCTTACCACGGAGAACACAGAGGGAGTACAGAGGGATTCCAGGGACGGTGGGATCCCGAAGCCCCGATGTTGAAAGGTATACAGCCGCCAACAATTACCTTCAAACCACCTGATTTATAGTGCACTTTTGGGCGAGTAAGACTCCCTCGGACTCCCGCCAACTTAGCGAGATGGCCCTTCCAGCCTGACTGGCCCTCACTCCTCGTCCTAAGTATTGGCGAGGAGAAGCTGGACGGTCCTGGCACAAGGAGACATCCGGCGCGCAGGTGGGTTGTGGAACGGACACTGGCATGGCTCTCCAAGTGTCGCGCGGTTCTGGTTCGCTACGACAAGAAGGCGTCCAACTACCTCGGAGTCCTACAACTCGCTTGCGCACTCCTGTGGTTCCGTCGTCAGTGGCGTCTGTCCATTTTGAGATAGTTTCTAGCGGCCGTTCCATCGAGTCATTGTGAACCGCCATCAAACCCCTCGTTAGGGCCGTTCAAACCCGCCCTCGGCCACACGCCGCAACGCCCGATAGGCAGACCTTTACGTAACTTGGGCCGTTGGGCGAGAATCGCGTCTATTCAGCCTGAGAAGTGAAGAGGCCGAGAGGAAGTCCAATGAACGCGTACCACCCCTTAGACCTGTCCGAGTCCTACAACGCCGGACCCGATGTACTGCCAGCCGGGTCGGAGGTCGAGACCGGCGCGATAATAATGCGAGGGCTGCCGTTCCGGATTGGCGGCGCCGACAATAATTGTTTCATCGCGCTCGACGCATCCGCCGGGCCGGTGACCATCCCGGTCGGCGGAAGCGCACGCCGGGTGGTCTTCGCCCACGCCCTTCTCGAGACCTCGGTGCCGTGGGGAGGCCCTCTCGGCATCCCGGTGGCCGACTACGTGTTCCGCCTGTCGGGTGGACGCGAGGAGCGCGTGCCGATACGCGAGAGGTTCGAGATCGCGTCGGCGCCTTTCCCGGGAGCGGTCCCGGGAGTGCCGAGCCCACCGTTCCGGGCGGTGAACGACGGTCAGCACCGTCTCCTCCCTCGCCGCGAAGGGCCATGGGAGGAAACAGGACGCCGTCAAATGGAAGTGGCACAGGCATTGCTGAAGCTCTACCACCTCTGGGCGTGGAAGAACCCGGAGCCGGACGCGGCCGTGGAGTCGATCGAGATCGTACCCCGCGGGCCTCGCTTCATGATCGCCGCAATCACGCTCGGACAGCTCGACGAGCACCCCTTCGTCAGGCAGAGGCGCCGACCGGTCAAGGTGACCCTCGACGGCGAGACTGCCGATGAACCGTTCGACGTGGATGTAGAAGTCGATCGCGGAGTCGCGACCTACGCGTTCGCCCTACCGGAGGCCTCTGACGAGGAGTTCCTGGCCGACTCATTCAAGGGCTGGGGAGAGGAGCAGAACGAAAAGGCCAGCCCGTCCTATGTTGAAGTGGCCGGGATTCCCTCAGCCACCGTCACCGTCAAGCAGGATGGCCTGGAGGTGGCCGAAGCCGAGTGGGGCGAAGTCGAGGAGAAGAGGGTCGTCGAGACTCCCGGCGCAAGATTCGAACTACTGGACAGGGGACGGAACTGGGTCAACGTCACCGTGCTGGACGACGAGACGGGAAAGCCCGTGCCGTGCCGGGTACACTTCCGATCTCCCGAAGGCGTCCCCTACCAGCCGCACGGCCACCACAACCAGGTCAACTCAAACCTCGGCAGTTGGCACCTCGACGTGGGCGGCGACGTGAGGCTTGGCCAGATCACCTACGCCTACATCGATGGCACATGCCAGGGATGGCTGCCGCGAGGAGACGTCATAGTCGACGTCGCCCGTGGTTTCGAGTACGAACCTATCCGAGCAAAGGTCCGCATCGAGCCCGGCCAGCGCGAGCTCACCCTGCGGTTGAAGCGGTGGACCAACATGAACCGGCAGCGCTGGTTCTCCGGAGACTCCCACGTCCATTTCCTGTCCACACAGGGAAGCCACACCGAGTCCCAGGCCGAGGACCTCAACGTCGTCAACCTGCTCCAGTCGCAGTGGGGCAGCCTCTTCACAAGCACGGAGGAGTTCACAGGAGCCCCGAGCGTCTCGCGGAAGGGCGACAACATCGTGTACGTCTCCCAGGAGAACAGGCAACACTTCCTGGGCCACATGATCCTGTGGGGTCTTAAAAAGCCAGTGATGCCCTGGTGCAGCGACGGACCGGGCGAGGCCGAGATCGGGGGCGCGATGGAGACGACCCTGAGCCACTGGGCCGACGAGGCCCACGAGCAGGGCGCATACGTCATCAGCCCGCACTTCCCGAATCCCAACGGCGAGCACGCTACCCTCATCGCAACGGACAGGCTCGATGGCGTCGAGATGTTAAGGAGTACCGAGCACAATCACATCGAGTACTACCGCTACCTCAATTGCGGATACAAGCTCCCACTTATCGGCGGGACCGACAAGATGGGCAGCGACGTGCCAGTCGGCATGTACCGCACCTACGTGAACATTCCCGACGACCAGGAGTTCAACTATGACAACTGGTGCCGAAACGCCGCAGCGGGCAGGACGTTCCTGAGCGGAGGCCCCATCATGGGCTTTTCCGTCGACGGCAGGCAGATGGGCGATACGGTCGAGATTTCAGGCCCCGGCTCCGTTGAGGTCGAGGCCTGGGCGGAGAGCGTCCTGCCGGTCCACAGCCTGGAGATCGTTCTCAACGGGCGCGTAGTCGCTTCTACGTCGGACTCGAAAGGCGCCCGGAGGCTGGCGCTGAAGGAGTCCATCAGGATCGACGGTCACTCGTGGCTGGCCGCCCGCTCCGGCGGCCCCAGCTACTACGACATGACCCCGCACCACGACGGGTGGCAGCGAGGCATGTTCGGGCATACGTCGCCGATATACGTCGCCTGCGGAGGCGAGTGGGCCATGTTCGACGAAGCGGTGGCACGAGACATGCTGACCCTGATCGACGGAAGCATGGTGTACATCGGCGAGACGGCCCCCCTGGACGCGCCCGAAACGGCTACTCACCACCACGGTGAGTCCAATCACCTGGCCTACCTAAAGCGGCCCTTCCTGGAGGCCCGCGATGCCGTGCACAGACGCATGGACGCCCTGGGAATCCCGCACTAGGAGACCCATGCGTAACTAAGGCAGGTGGGCGAGACGTTAGGAGTGTTGGTGGTCGGGGAGCCGGGATTTGAACCCGGGACCTCTGCGTCCCGAACGCAGCGCGCTACCAAGCTGCGCCACTCCCCGATGTTTGCCAACCAGTCGATTATACGGCCGCGAATCGCAGGATAGGGTCGAATGGCGCGCTGTCTGCGAGAGATTTCATCCCGCGGACGCCCGGTCGGGCGCTCGAAAGGCGGCCCTGGACTGAGTTGCGACTTCAGCCGCGCAGGCGCAGCCACGTCAGGCGAGCGAATGCCTCAATGACTATGCCCATCGACATTTTCGACTCGCCTATGCCACGTTCCATGAAGACGTACGGGTACTCAGCGACGCGCAAGCCTGCCTTTTCGCAGCGATACGCCACCTCGGACTGAAAACCGAAACCTGCCAGCTTGAGCGACTCGAGGCCTACCTTTTCGAGCGCGCTCCTCCGATACGCCTTGAATCCCGACGTCGCGTCCCTCACACGCAGACCCATCACTAGGCGTATGCCTAAGCCACCGAGCCTGCTGATGAGCTTACGCCCGAGCGACCAGTCCGGGTCCACGCCTCCGCCGGTCGCATATCGGGAGGCGGTGACCACGTCGACTCGTTGGAGCCGCTCCAGCATTTCAGGCACGCACTCCGGAGGATGCGAAAGATCGGCGTCCATCTGCACGATTAGGTCGGCGCCGAGTTCGAGAGCGTGTCCAAGGCCGTGGACGTACGCCTTGCCGATGCCGCTCTTGGCAGTTCTGTGGAGCCCCTCGATCCGGCCCGGGTTTTCTGTCGCTAAACGGTCTGCGAGTTCGCCGGTCCCGTCCGGAGAGTTGTCGTCGACGACGAGGAGCAGCATTCCAGGGATACCGAGCTTGGAGAGACGGTCGAACAGGATGGGCAGGTTGTCGATCTCGTTGTAGGTGGGGACAACGATGACGACCTTTGGTTGGTCGTCCGGGGTCTGTGTGGCTTCCGTCAACAGGATTGTCTTTGGTCTCGGTTGCTGGTTGTTCCCGGGTTTGGCGGTGGCCTTGACCGGCGCCGGCGCGGTTTTGTACTCAGTTGGCGATCAGACGGCGGTGTTCCACCAACATGCAGCGGTCCATGACCACGTCGAGGCCGGCCCGCCGCGCCGCCTGCGCCGCATCTTCGTTCACTATGCCTTGCTGCATCCACACGGCCCGCGCCCCCGCTTCGATTGCGTCCTCGACGACGGGCCCGACCTGAAGAGGACGTCTGAATATATCGACAATATCGATCGTCTCGGGAATGTCCGAGACCGTGTCATAAGCCGCAATGCCGTTCCATGACTCGATCGCCGGGTTGACGGGATATATGGGATACCCGACGTCCCTCAGGTAGGCCGCAACGGCATGGCTTGGCCTGTTGGGCCGCGGAGATATGCCGACTACTGCGACCGTACGGGCCTCGGTGAGCAGCTTGCAGAGATAGTTGTCTGTCTGTTCCGTGGTCATCGGTCTATGTTTTTGACTTCGCGGTAGCCGCCACGCATATCGTTCAGTCGGATCTTAAGGACGTCCAGGAACGCCATACCCCCAAGCACCAGGCTCACGCGGCTGGACCGCTGACCGAACCACCAGTCTATAGCTATCTCACCGACGCTATACCCGGCCTTCCTCGCCAGGAACAGAAGCTCCACGTCGAACCCCCATCCGTCGAGCCTTTGCAGCCTGAAAATGTCGTCCGCAGCGGCCGCGCTGAACAACTTGAATCCGCACTGAGTGTCCTGAATGCCCCTGACGGCAAATATGCGTACGACCCAGTTGAACACGCGGCCGATGAAGTGCCTCCGCCACGGTTCTCCGATGCGCCGGGCGCCGGGCGCCTCTCTCGACCCCACTGCGACGTCAAAACGGGGATTCCCGTCCGGCCCGTCGAAGAATCGCTCGATGTGCTCCGGCGGCATGGACAGATCGGCGTCGCAGAAAAAGCGGAACCGACCCCTGGCCTCCAACATTCCCCTTCGCACAGCAGCGCCCTTTCCGCCATGGGGCGCGTCTATCAGCCGGACGCGCGGCTCGCTTTCACACCTCTTCAGCACGATGGCGGCTGTCTCGTCTTCACTGCCGTCGTTGACTATAAGCAGCTCCCAGTCACGCGGGCAGCTCGCGAGATAGTCGACCAAGCGGGTGATGGTGGTGTCGATTCCCGCCGCTTCGTTGTAAGCGGGAACTACGACTGACAGAACGGGTGTTGTCAATTTGGTAAGCCGCTGGGGAACAGGGTCCCGTCAGTCCCCGGGCCCGTCGAGCTCAAATGCGGAGTGCAGAGCCCGCGCCGCGGTCTCGACATGCTCTGCCCGTATGATGCAGGTGATCCGAATCTCCGACGTGGTGATCAATTCGATGTTTACCCCCGCCGAAGAGAGAGCGCCAAACATTCGCGCGGCAAAGCCGGGGGCATTTTGCATACCCGTCCCAACGATGCTCACCTTTGCCAGCTCAGGGTCTGCAATCACCTCCGATGACTCGAACGCGCTCTGCCCTCGGGTGATCTCCAGCGCTCGTTGCAGGTCGCCGCGCGCCACGGTAAAGGACATGTCGGTCAGACCTTCGGCGCTGGCGTTCTGCACGATTACGTCAACGCTGATCCCAGCATCTGCCAACGGAGTGAACAGGGCCGAAGCCACTCCGGGCCGGTCCATCACGCCCCGCACTGTGATCTTTGCGATGTTGCGCTCAACCGGCACCCCGGTTATCGCTTTGCGGACTTCCAATGTCGGTTCACCTCCGTGGATAAGTGTTCCCGGCGCGTCGAGGAAAGACGAAGCGACCAGCACCGGTACTTTGTATACAGCGGCCAATTCGATGGAGCGCGGGTTCATTTTCGCGCCCAGCATGGCCATCTCCAGCATCTCTTCGTAGCCGATCTCCGCCAACTTGCGCGCCCTGGGCACGAGACGCGGGTCAGACGTGTAGATGCCGTCCACGTCTGTGTAGATCTCACATCGCTGTGCGCCCAGCGCGGCTGCAAGGGCCACGGCTGTAGTGTCCGAACCGCCTCGTCCGAGGGTCGTGACGTCGCCCAACTCCGTGACTCCCTGAAACCCGGCGACGATGATGATCCTGCCGCCGTCCAGTTCGCGCCGGAGTCTGGCCGGATCGATCGCCGAGATACGAGCCGAGCCGTGCGTCGCCTCGGTCCTGATTCCGGCCTGAATGCCCGACAGACTCACCACGTCGTAGCCCATCGACTGTATGGCGATGGCCATCAAGGTGGCGCTGACAAGTTCGCCGGTCGACATGAGCGTATCCAACTCGCGCGGCGGGGGTGGACTGCCTGTGCCGGCGACATCGTGTGCCATTCGGATCAGGTCGTCGGTGGTATCTCCCATCGCCGAGACCACGGCGACGAGGTCGACCCCCTCCGAACGTTGTTTGCAAATGAGGGTGGCGACATTCCGGATGAGGTCCGGTTCGGCGAGAGAGCTTCCGCCGAATTTCTGCACAATTACGGGGTTAGGACTCATTGCTCTGCTACGTGCGCTCCGGTGGTCGTGGGACGCAGTACCACGGCGCGGCCGGGCGCGCTCGACTTGCGGGCCGCCTCGCTCATCTCGTACAAAACGGTCACCTCGCGGCCGGTGGTGAGCGCCATCACGGTCGGGCCGGCGCCGGAAAGGAAGGCGCCGTGCGCGCCGCCGTCCAAAGCAGCGCGGATGATGTTCTTCATGGCCGGAAAGAACGCGCCCCGCTGCGGTTGATGGAGCCGGTCCTCGGTGGCGTGCCGGAGCAGTTCGAGCCGGCCTGTGGCCAGGGCGTTTACAAATAGCGCGGTCCTGCCCAGATTGAAGACGGCGTCTTCACGGCTGACTTGGCTTGGCAGTACGGCTCGCGCCTCGGAGGTGTTCGTGCTCGCTTCGGGAATGAACGCCACAGCGTTCAGGTTTTCGGGCAGTGGCGTCTGATCGACAACCCACCCGTTGCTGCCTCTTACGCTGATGCAGCATCCGCCGTAGACGGCTGGAGCCGCGTTGTCGGGGTGGCCCTCGATGTCTGCGGCCAAGTCGAACAGAAGGCGCTGGTCCAGGTCGCGCCCGGCCATCGCCAGGCCGGCAAGAAGCCCGGCCACTATCGCCGCAGAACTGCTGCCAAGGCCGCGGCTCAACGGGATGCGGTTCTCGCATCGAACGGCAAGCTCCGGGACGCTTTTGCCGAGGGCGCGAAGGGCGGAGTTAATACTGGCCACCACAATGTTTGATTCGTCACGCGGCAGTTCGTCCTCGCCCTCACCCTCGATCGACACCTCTGAGCTTCCCGGGGTTACAGTCACGGTGTTCCACAGGTCGAGCGCCATTCCCATCGCATCGAATCCCGGACCCAGGTTGGCGGTAGTGGCTGGAACTTTGATGGTAATTCGGTCGGGCACAGACATGGCGTCGCGATTGATTGACGAATGATTCTTACGGTAGAAAGCCGCCGCCTGGATCAATGGTCGCGCCGGGTGACGATGGCATAGCGATTGCAGACAACCTTCAAAGTATAATCCTGCCGTTCCACGGGCCCACATACGAATTACCGCAGGAGGAGGACGAATTGGCTAGTCAGAAGGTTGCCGTCGTGATGCCGGAGGCCGCGAACCGGGAACGGCTTATTCACTACACGCAAGCGGCCGAGCTTGAAGAGGACGTCGAATTCATCTTCGTAGACGCTGCGGAAGAGCCGGATGAGGTCGTAAGGCAGTGCAGCGAAGCCGCGGCGCTCATGCCTTCTACCCGGACGATGACTACGGACCAGTTCAGGCGGCTCCCCAACCTGCGCCACATCCAGGTGATCAGCGCCGGCACAGATTGGCTGGACAAGGTGGCCCTCGCAGAGCTTGGCGTGACCGTTTCGAACAACGGCGGAGGCAACGCGCCTGCCGTGGCGGAACACACCATCGCACTGATGATTTCGGTGTACCGGAGGCTCGACCGGCAGTTCGAAGGTGTGAAGGCGCGGCGCTGGTCGGAAGGCGCCCGCGGCGACCCGAACGACCACCACACGTTGGTCGGCAAACGGGTGGGGATAGTCGGACTGGGGCGAATCGGGTCGCGGGTCGCAAAACGCCTGGCCGGGTGGGAGTGCGAGATCGTCTACCACGACTCCTTCCAATTTCCGGCGGAGTACGAGGAGGAAGTTGGGGCAACGCGCGTGTCGTTCGAAGAACTGCTCAAGACCTCGGACATAGTCTCGCTTCACACCCCGTTGGAAACGACCACTCGCTACCTCATCTCCGACCGTGAGTTCGGCATGATGAAGCCCACGGCGATCCTGATAAACACGTGCCGCGGGCCGGTAGTCGACGAGGCGGCGTTGACGCGCGCGCTGAGGGCGGGAGTGATAAAGGCGGCCGGTCTCGACGTGACGGAGGTGGAGCCCACACCACCCGACAATCCGTTGCTGGACCTCGACAACGTGGTCATCACGCCCCACCTGGCAAGCATGGCCATCGAGTCAACGATCGACTCTGTCAAGTTCGGCGTCCTAAACGCCGCCCGGGCCGCAAGGGGCGACCCGCCCGAATCGGTAGTACCGCCGGTGTAGACAAAGGCGACGGGCATTTGCAAATGCGCGGCGAAGCCCGTAGTCAGGGGTAAGGGCGCGCTACCCGCGGACCAATTATGAAACTCACCGGCCGGGCAGGCGTCTCTGCTTCGCCGGAACCGCGGTGGGGGTAGTAGATCCCCGATCAAGATCGGGGATGACGGGGATGGGTGTGTGACCGGGCACACGAGGAAAAAAGAGGGTTGCGCGGAGGTTGTTGGGCCTGGCGTGGGTGGTCACGGGACGCCCGGACTCTTCAACTCCGGAAAGTAGGTCGAGTAGAAGCCTCGATCCCGAGTGAGAAAAGCATCGGCCGTGGCAATGGCGTGGGCGCCGATAAGGAAATCGGCGACAATCCGTGCCCGCGGCCCACCGGACCGGCGGTACCGCATCCACCGTAGCCCGGCCTCGTACGCAATCGAGGAATCTATTGGAGAGAGTGTTGCTCCCGTCTCGCGCAGGGCGTGGTCCAGGACGTCCCTGCAACCCGTGGATGGAACGAGCTCCGCGTACACGATGTCGCACACGATAATGGCGCCTGCGTCGTAAGCAATGCTCAGCCATTCCCTCGATTGAGGTCCGTGCTTGTCACTGGGTAAAAGCACATCGAGCAGGACATTCGTATCGACGGCGGTTATCATCTTCCTCTGATTTCTTCGATGTAATCGTCGACGCTAACCCCCTCACCAAGCGCGTCCTTTCCGAGTATTCCGTATGCGCGGTCAATAGGGTGCTCTGCCGTCGTTCTCTTGTGAATGAGGAGCCCCTTCTCTGTGGGGGTGACCTCAACCTCGACGTTGTGGTGCATCCCGAAGCGCTCGCGCAGGGGCTTGGGGATGGTGATCTGGCCTCGTTCGGAGATTCGCATGTTCACTCCAATATGAATTACGTATGCATAAAATCATACAGCTTGCGCCATGCGCATGCTATCCAAGCTGAAATTGCCCGCGCCGTCCCGACGCGGTCCGCTAAACGCCGGGGGAGTTGCCGAGGGTTACGTCGAAGCGGTAGAGGGTGAAACCCCGCAGGTTGTTGCCCCTGATTACGGTGAACTGGACTTCTTCGCCGACGGTATGAAGGCGAAGAAAGTTATTGAGGTCTGCGCCGCCCTGGATCGGGGTGTCGTTGGCCTGCACCACGATGTCGTCTACGCGAATGCCTGCGAGGTCGGCAGGCGAGCCGGGGTCGATCTCCGTCACGCCGAATCCTGCCGATACCGGAAGCCCCAAAACCGCCGCCAGGGCGCGCCGGATGTCGAGGCCGTACGCTCCGAAATAGCCGGGAGGCGGGGGCGGGCCGAGAGAGATAAGCCGTTCCGCCTTTTCCCTTACAGAGTTGATATTGAGTGCGAATCCGACGCCTTCCCCAATGCCCATCTTCGCGGAGTTCAAGCCGACCACCTGGCCGCGCATATTGACCAACGGCCCACCGCTGTTGCCTTCATTGATCGCAGCATCTGTCTGTATCAACCCGCTCAGTTGTCGGCCGGACGAGCTGACTATGGCCCGTTCGAGGGCGCTGACTACTCCCTTGCTGACGGTGGGTCCGCCCTCAAGTCCAAGAGCGTGGCCAACGGCGATCACGTCTTCACCAACGCGCAGGGCCCCGGAATCTCCGAACACCGCCGGCGTTAGGGAGTCCGATTCGATCTTGATGATCGCGAGGTCGTTCTGGGGGTCCTCGCGGAATAACTGCGCGGTCAGGATCTCGCCGTTCCAGAGCGAAACCTTGATCATCTCCGCCCTGGTCACCACGTGGTAGTTCGTCAGAATGTGGCCTGAGCGGTCAAATATAATGCCGGTCCCGACGCTCGGGCGCGGCGCGCCCGGCACTGTCACGGCGATCTGCACCACCCAGTGCTTCACGGCCTCGACGACGTCGGGCGTGCTCAGGTTCGGGCCTGTGTGGCCTGTGGCCGAGGTCTCCGGGCGGCCTTTTGCGGGGGACGCGGGTCCAACAGAGGACTGCGTTGGCGTGTTCGCGAGAGTCGTTGCCGCCGGGGATGGTGATAACGTCAGGGGCGTGGGAGTCTGAAGCGGCTGGATATCGACGCACGCGGCAAATGTGGCAGCAATAGCCGCGACGATGAGGATTCCGCGTTGCCGTATGTTCATTAGTCCGCAGCGGCGATTTAGCCGAAGCACCAGCTCATTGCCGACCGAATTGCGTTTCGTTACGTATGCTGATTCACGGGAAAGGGCCGGTCCGGCCCCGGCGGCTCTTTCGAGTATAAGTTACCGCTCCGACAGATTATGAAGATGAGCAACAGTTGAACCTCGCTCGTTACGTCCTCAGGCGGGCCCGGAGCGATGCACGCCTTCTCACGGGCGCCGCCGTGGCCATCGTCGTGGCGTTGGTGGTGGTCTCCGCCGCGCCCGTCTATCTAAGGTCGCTCGAAAAGGCGGGGGTGAAGCATCGTCTCCACGTGCTTACGCCTTCGAGAACGGCCTTTCACATAAACACGTCGTGGATACCCCTCGAACGACCCGAATACCTCGAGTCGGATGCCATGGTCGACGCCGCCCGCGAAAAGCACGTGGCCGACGTGGTCACCGGCAAGACGCGGTTCGTAAAGTCGAGGGGTCATCTCTGGAATTTCGACGGCCTGCCGCCAAGGGAGGAAATTACCGATTCCCGGAGTTTCTTCCACCTGATTTCGGACCTCGATCAACACATCGACTACATAGAAGGTAGACCTCCGAGCCCGGAGGTGATGTCCGAAAACGGGTCGATGATGGTGGAGGCTGCTGTCTATGCCCACCGCGCGACCATGTTGAACGTCAAGGTGGGCGACGTCATCGACAATCTCACCGAAGAGGTCCGCGGGGAGGTGATCAAGGCGCGGATCACGGGCGCTTTCCTGGTCCGGGACCCCCGGGAAGAGTACTGGCTCGACCTCGCTTCGCCCATCATCGCGCCGGGGGCGGCGGTAGAAGAGCGGCTGCCTCCGTTGTCGCTCTTCACGTCAGGGGACTCCATCATCGACGGCGTCGGCGCGACTCACGGCGGCTTGCCGGGGAGCTACTCGTGGTTTCTGTACACCGATCACGACGTGCTTGGCGAGATGGAGGCGGGCGAGATCGTAAATATGACCGACGTGTTCGAGTCGCAGATCGAGGCCGACATCCCGCGGGCCGGCCTGATTACCGCCCTCGACAATTCGTTTATCGATCTCGGCAACCGGCTCTTGTTTGCGCGCATACCCATGCTGCTACTCGCTGCGCTGGCTCTTTCGGCGGTGGCCTACTACCTGTTCCTGGTTGGCGGGCTGCTGGCGAGGCGCCGTGCGTCCGAGACGCTGATGCTTCGCAGCCGCGGGCTGAACTACTGGCAGATCACCGTGGTGCAATCGATAGAGTCGATGTTCCTCATCGGCGTCCCGATTGCCCTTACGCCGCTGGCGGGCTTGCTGCTCGTATCCCAGATCGGGCGGCTTCCTGTGTACCACGGCATAACGGGGGGTGGGACGCTGCCGGTTGAGTTCACCTGGGTGTCTTATCTATGGGCGTTGGGCGCCGGGATCGTGGTGTCTGTGATACTGCTCGCGCCTGTGCTAGTCGAGGCGCGGCGGGGCGTCGTCGAGGGGGTCGTAGCCGGAGAGGCGCGGCCGGACCGCCCGCCGCTGTTTCAGCGGTACTTCATAGACGTGCTGATACTTGTGCTCGGCGGCCTGGTGTGGTGGGAGTTGCGGTCCCGGGGATCGGTGGTGGCCGGCGAATTCGGCGAACGCTCGGCAGACATGACGCTGCTCTTCTTCCCTGCGATATTCCTCATAGGCGCCGCGCTGATCTTCCTGCGCGTGTTCCCATTGGTCGTCCGAATCGCCGGCTGGATAGCCTCACGGACGACGCGAGCGTGGCTCGTGTTGGGTTTCTGGAGGCTTGGAAGGAGCCCGTACTGGTACACGTGGCCTGTCATCCTGCTCGTGCTTGCGACCGGTTTGGGGGTGATCTCCGGTACCGTCGCCTCGACCCTCGAACGCTCCAACGAAGAGCGTATTTATTACCACACCGCCGGCGATTTGAGGGTAACTCCCGGCACCGCCAACTTTCCGGTAAATGAACGATCTCTGGCCCGCCTCACCTCGCACGAATCGATCGTCGATGCGACGCCCGTCTACAGGACCGATGGCCGGATCGGCACCACCGGATCCGGCCAGATTTTCCTGATGATGGCGATCGACCCCGTCGGGTTCAGGGAAGTTTCGTGGTTCAGGGAAGACTTCGCCGACCTGCCATTGGAGACACTTCTTGGCCGCATCCACGTGGACACAAAGCCCAAGCCAATTATCTTGCCGCCCGGAACGGAGTCCCTCGCCGTGTGGGCCAAAGCGACTCCGAGGGTGCAGGATACGTTCCTGTGGATGGCTTTCAGGGGCGGCAACGGGGCGATGGACACGGTTACCTTCAGTCAGATCGAGAGCGAATGGACGCGCATGACGGCCCAATTGGGGTTCCTGTCCGATCCCATCGAACTGGTCTCTATACAGGTGTTCGAGCCGACCGGGCCCGACTCAGGCACCCCTACCACCATCCTGCTCGATGATCTCGTCGCCATAGGTGGGGCAGGCCAGGAGGAATTGATCCTGGATTTTGAACTGAAAGAGTTCTGGACCGGGCTGCCTACCTCCAACGGTCTCGACACGCAGTTCTCGTTGACGCCGGAGGACTCGGGAACCGCTCATGTCGGCCAGTTCGTTGGAAAACGTGTGGCCCAAATGACCCTTGGGAGGGGAGTCAACGGGGGCATTCGGGGGATTTACCGGTCGGCAAGCGACGGCCCCATTCCCATGCTCGCGTCCCGCGGCTTCGATTCGCGCACCCAGACCCCACCGAACCAGCCAATTGTCATCGAGGTGGACGGCCAACTCACTTCTGCTCAGGTTGTCGGAACGGTCGACATGTTCCCGACCATCCACCCAACCGATCTGCCGTACTTGATAGCCGATGTAGATGCGATGCACGACTTTCTCTCGTTGCGCGCTGCGGAACCGTTCATGCCCAACGAGGTGTTGATCAAGGTTGCGCCGGGCCTTTCGGCAGAGGCCAGGGAGGACGCCAGGAGTGTTTTCCTTGTGGCGAATTTCAAGGACCGGAATCAACTCCTGGAGCGTTCGCTGATCGACCCACTCGTGGTGGCGGGTTGGCGCGGCATGGGGTTTGTGGCGACGGCGATAGCCATGGCGGCCGTCGCTCTGGGCTACGCGACCTACATGACGGCGCACGAACGGCGTACCCGCAACGAATCGGCATTCCTGCTCGCACTTGGATTCCCGCGCCGGGCATTCCTCCTGCTCGTCCTCGTGGAGCATGCCCTGATAGCAATCCTGGGCGCGGTGTTGGGTATTGCTGCGGGGGTAATCGCCAGCCGGATCACGATCTCGAGCATCGCCCATACTCAGGCAGGCGGCGAGTTGATTCCACCCTTCGTGCCCGACACCAACTGGGCGCCGGCCGCGCTCGTCATCGTGGTCATGGTGGTCATCACGGTGTTGGCCGTCGTAGCGTTGCGGCGCGCCTATCCCAGGTTGCCGATTCACGAACTGACGAGCGCCAGGGGTTAGGTCACAGCAATTGCTCGCCTCGTCATTTCAACTCATCCTGAAGCGGGCGTTAGCGCATTGGCGACTGCTCACCGCAGTCGTCGTAGGGGTGCTGCTCGCAGTGACCATCATGGCCACGTCGAGCGTCTACTTCGACAGCCTGCGGGAGTTGGGTCTGCGGAGAACGTTAGCCGACTACGAGAACACGCAACTCGACGTCCTCGTCGACGCCTCCGTAAGGCCGGTAGACGACGGATCGCACGAGTCGATAACTTCCGTAATCGATAACCGTGTCGTGGTGCCCCTCGCCCGGCACCTGAACAGCAAAGACCTGGCCGTCAGGACCTGGACGTTCTTCTTCGACGACCCCCCGGCGATGCTCCCGGCGGATATGTGCCCCTGCGTCCACAGGCCGCGACTGACGCAGAGCGACGATGGCTCGATGCCGATAATCGAGTGCGACTGCCGCCGAATTTCGTTCACGTCAGTGCCCAGGCAGGACGACCGCCTGACCATGATCCGAGGCCGGACGCCCGAGCCGGTCACCGAACTGCCGGCTTCGGATGAGGTCCTGAAGATAGAAGCGATCATCCCCGTCGAAACGGCCGGGATGTTCAACCTCGACGTTGGCTCGGTTGTGGCGGCGCGGCCGTTCTGGGAGGAGAAGCATCTGCAGCTAAACGTCGTGGTGACGGGCGTATACGAGCCCACCGACGACGAAGACCCCGTGTGGCGGATATGGCGAGAGTCGTACCGGTACCAGGGGACCACCCTGGATTTCGCCGATTTTGTGATACCGGACGAGACGCTCAGGCAGGGGATGGGAGCCTATTTCCCTTCGATGGGGGCCGAGTACGCCTGGCTGTTGGACACCAACGTTGCAAGCATCCACCCGTCAGACACGCCGCGCATACGGGGGGCCGTCGATCACCTGGTTGGCGAACTGAGGGCCAACGTGGACGGCTTCAGGTTCCGGAGTCAACTGCCGGACGCTCTCGAAAGATTCGAGATTGAACTCTTCTTCAATCGGCTGCCGATGTTCATCATCCTGATCCTGATAGTGCTCGTGGTGCTGTACTACGTCATAACGCTAGGATCGATGCTGGTGGAAGCCCAAAAACCGGAGATCGCCCTGCTCCGCTCACGGGGGGCCACGTCTTTCCAGATCCTTGCGGTTTTCATGGTGGAGGCGGCCCTGCTGTCGGCGGGCGCGTTCGTCGTCGGGCCTCTTGTGGCGCTGGTGACCGTCAGCGTAATCGGCATCGCCCCCGGGCTTGGCGAACTGAACGGCGGCGACCCGTTGCCGGTCAGGCTGACAGCCGACGTATACAAGCTGGCGGGTCTGGGCGCGGGGTTGACGTTGCTGGCGCTCATGGTGCCGGCGGTCCGCGCCTCCCGGCTTGGCATGTTGAGGGAACGCCGGTCGCGGGCCCGCCCTGGGCGTCTTGCGGTAGTACAGCGTTACTACCTCGACGTGGGCTTCCTGGGAATCGTCATATTTCTCTTCTGGCAGTTGACAAAGCAGGGCTCGTTCGTGGCCACGAGGCTGTTCGGCGAAATGGCGGTTAACCAACTGATACTTGCGGTCCCTGCCATATTCCTTCTGGCCGCCGCCCTTGTATTGCTCAGGGTGTTCCCTCTCCTTCTAGATCTGTTGGGCAGGCTGCTCGCAAGTAGGTACGCCAGCGGGCTGGCCCCTCCGGCCATCGTGCTGGGCATTTGGCAGATGTCGCGCAACCCCGCGCATTACATGCAACTGGGCTTGCTGATAATCCTGGGGGCGGCCCTCGGCGTGTTCGCATCCACGTTCGCGTCCTCGCTCGAACGCAGCGCTGTCGATCAGGCGATGTACGAGTCCGGCGCCGACCTGCGTATAACTTCGTTCGCGATTCCGGCCGGCGGGGAAAGCTACTCCGTAGAAAACCTCCTGGCGGAAATTGACGGTGTGGATGCGGTGGCTGTGGTGAACAGGCAGAGAAGCTTTCCATCGGGGGGCCTGAATTTCGCCACGTTCAACCTGCTGGCCGTGGAGGTGGACGACTTCCCGAAGGTCGCTTTCGTGCGGGAAGACTTTTTGCCCGGGACCATTGAAGAGTCCGTGTCCAGGCTCGCGGTGGACGATCCGCCCCCGTTGAGACTGCCGGACGGTACGAGGTGGCTGAGCGCGCGCATACGTGTTCCCGTTTCCCGGCCGGATGTCGGCGTATTGGCCCGAATCAGCGACTCGAACGGCCGCTACTACTACACCAACCTGGGTCGGCTAAACCCCATGCCGGCCGCGCCCGGTTTTACCTGCCCCGACGAGGCCTTGGATTCCAAAGGCGGGTGGTGCCGCATCGGTGGCTCGATACTGCCTTCCAACCAGCGGCCAGTCGAACCGGAACCGCCCCTCTATCTGCACTACATTGGGCTTTCGTCCTATGAAGGACTTAGTCCGGGTCAGGTGTTCATCGACGACATCACGGCGCACGTGGGGTCGATATCCCAGGAAACAGTGATCGAGGACTTCGATAGCGTCGAGGGATGGTACGAACTCAGGCCTGGCCGCAACTCGCTCGGCGACGCCATTACGGCCGCGGTCGACAGCACCGGCGAACCGATCGGCGGCGTCGCCAGATTCCGCTGGACGCAAGGCGGCAGGGACGAAGCGCGGGGCTTTGCCGCCGGTTCCTATGGACCGTTGCCGGCGCTCGCCACCCAATCTTTCCTGGACTCCTACGGCGCGCGCCTGGGCGACACACTGCATCTTTCCACGCAGTCCACCCGATACGAGGTGCAAGTCGTCGAGATAGTCGACTACATCCCGACGATGTTTCCGAACGACGACCCATTCCTGATAGTCAGCGTCGAAGCGTTGCATCGGCGGGTTAACGTCTCGACCGCGTACATCGAGCGCCATCCCAACGAGTACTGGATCAGCACCTCCGGCCCGGTCGGGGTGGAGGCAATTGAGGCTGCCCTCGAGCCCAGGAGGGTGCGCTTCCGCGATGTAATCGATCGCTCCGAGGAGCTTCATCGCGCGGCGATCGATCCGCTGGTCTCTGCTGGTTGGAGGGCATTGCTGAGCCTGGCGTTCCTGACGGTCCTCATAGTTGCGGCTCTCGGCTTTCTCGTCCACTCTCGAATCTCGTTCGACTCCCGTCGCGGAGAGTTCGCCACGTTGCGGTCTATTGGGCTATCGATTCGCCAGGTGACAAGCCTAGTGTTGATCGAGCAACTACTAGTGATCGGAGTGGCTGTCGGGTTCGGCATATTCCTGGGGCTTCGGGTTGGGGCGATCGTCATGCCGTACCTCGCCAACACGTCGGAAACCGGGCTTGTGACGCCGCCGATGATCCTCGAGGTCGAGTGGATTGGGTTTGCCGTCACGTTCGGGCTGTTCTTCATCGTGTTCGCCGCCGTACTCTCGGCGCTGGTCGTATCAGTTCACCGCACAGCCATCCACGCCGTGATGCGCTCCGGTGAGTGAGATGTCTCAAGAGCGCCACAAACCCATTTCCATGTTCCCCTACGGCGGCTACCCGGAAGGAGATTTCAGCGGCCCTTCAGCCGACCTCGAATTGGAGCATTTCCACGGGTCCCAGACCAAACTCAGAACGGATCCATAGGAGGAAGCGAATCAATTGACGAACCATCGGACGCATCAAGCACATCCATGACTCCGATAGGTGAAACTCTATCCAAGGTACTGTATGTTTACTCGGAACGAAGAAGGGAGCGACCATGCATTCAAATCAGACCGTATCCAATTACGAGGCGTCGCCCTACGCTGCGCAGACCAAGCCAGAGGTCCGAAGCCCGATCGACGCCGTAGACTCGCCTTTACCATTATCGATATCGATCGGAAAACAGAGAACATGCGAGTGCAAATCTAGCCATATCAATTGCTTAACGGCCAAGGAGTGGCTAAAAAACCAGTTGGGAGTATGGCGGTTCAACTACGAGCGTAGGGATATCCGAGACAAGACGGTGCATCCCGCCACGTTTCCAATCGCCCTAGCACGTCGTGTGATAGAGCAATTCACCCACCAAGGCGAACTAGTCGTTGATCCTTTCGTGGGTAGCGGCACTACGCTATTGGCAGCGCAAGATTCAAACCGTAACGCGATTGGCTTCGATCTATCGTCGGATTACGTGGACCTTAGTCGCAATCGAATATCACAACAAGATCTCTTACACTCTGCGGTACAAATTGCAGTTCAGGATGATGCACGGCGTATCGCCCATTATCTGCCAGAGGAATCTGTCAGCCTCATAGTAACCTCTCCACCATATGCGAATCTACTAAATCGCAAGCGCAAAAACAAGTCTAGGCGTAATCGAGATAATGGGCAGCTGGGCAAAATCGAACAATACTCACAGGATTCGCGCGATCTGGGAACTATGGAACTCGACAAATACATAGATAATATGGGGGCCATTTTCGAATCCATATTACCGCTGCTTCGCCCGAAGTCCCACTGTGTGATAAACGTCCCCGATATGTGGTGGGAGAATCAGCGCATTACAATTCATGTTGCGTTGATAGAAGAACTTCGTCGCCGGGAGTACGAGCTTCGGAATATTATAATATGGGATCGCACAAATATTGTGAATCGGATTGGAATTTTCGGCTGGCCAAGTAATTACATAACTATGGGAACTACTTTCGAGTACCTTTTGGACTTTTGGCGACCGCAGTGAAGTATTTTACTAAGGAGTCTCTGAAGACAGAATTATTGCAAATTCGAGCGCTTGGCTGGGTTGAAACCCGGCGCAGAGGTAACGATGGCGGCGTTGGAAACACACTTGAAGATCTTCTTGGGATAGAAGAAAACAACCTACCACTACCAAACGCAGGTGAATGGGAAATCAAGGGACAAAGAGCCGATTCGACGTCGCTGATGACGCTATTCCATATGGAACCTTCACCCCGTGCGTTTCGCTTTGTGCCGCGCGTCTTGCTTCCGGGCTACGGATGGCCACATGACCAGGCGGGTTACAAGTATCCTTGGAACGAGACGAGTTTCCGTCAGACACTCACCGCCGGAATAAGAACGAACCGCGGTTTTGCGGCCGTAGTCAACCGCGCCGCGGGGAGGATCGAAATATCCTTCGATCACACTCGTGTTGATATGAGAGAACATGCTGACTGGTTGAAAAGTGTTCAACTTCGGATCGGACTAAACGAACTTGATCCACAACCATACTGGGGATTTGACGATGTCTTTCACAAAGCGGGTACAAAACTCAACAAGACTTTATACGCTATCGCCGAACGGAGACGAAGAGGTGGAACCGAATTCTTTCGCTACTCGAAGTTCCTATTCCTCGAGGACTTCCGGCTCGACAGATTCATAGATGCTGTTGACAATGGGGACGTTTTAGTCGATTTTGACGCTAGAACTGGCCACAACCACGGAACAAAATTTCGGCTAAGACAGAACAGATACCCCAACCTCTACGAATCTGTTCAGCAAGTAATATGATAGGCCGTCATAAGTACGGATTCGTGGCCCTTCTTCTCGCGGGCATCCACACGAAGACATCCCTGTATGGCTCAGGATGGGACGGATGTTTGGTAGGCGCAAACGGACTCTACCGCGCCAGGAAAAAAGGAGTCCAATTCGCCGCGGGCGGCGCGCAACTCTTTGTAATTGGGCGGGTACTGGCGAGCGGGTGTAAGATCATGCAACCTCGCAGCCGGACGGACAAACAAGTTTTGACATTTTGAGGGGCGGCACTTTGCC
Organism: Dehalococcoidia bacterium; assembly: GCA_965219065.1. GTDB lineage: Bacteria > Chloroflexota > Dehalococcoidia > Lucifugimonadales > Lucifugimonadaceae. The sequence goes on along the minus strand of OZ244715.1, from coordinate 2,617,429 downwards.
GAACCGGCCGGATTCGATGAACCGACGAAAGGGGCGCTGACCGCGCATCCGCGAAACCATGGTTTCCGAACGGGAAGACATATACATAACCTGTAGCGGTCTGTACAAGATCTACAAGGTCGCCGAGCTTGAGGTCGTGGCGTTGCGCGGTCTCGAACTGGTGGTCGAACGCGGGGAGATCATCGCGGTCGTTGGCGCGTCGGGAAGCGGCAAGTCGACGTTGCTCAACATCCTTGCCGGGTACGACACGCCGTCAGCGGGCCGGGTGACCGTGGGCAAGTACGATCTGCTGCATATGTCCGGCTCGGAGGTCGTGGAGTACCGCCGCAGGGGTGTTGGGTTCGTGTGGCAGGACACGTCCCGAAACCTGTTCCCGTATCTGACCGCCATGGAGAACGTTGAACTGCCCATGCTTCTCGCCAGCGCGCCCGACTACGAACGTCGCGAGTGGGCGCCAAGGTTGCTGGAGATGGTCGGCCTATCACACCGGGCGGATCACCGTCCCGCGCAGTTGTCGGGCGGCGAACAGCAGCGAGTGGCTATCGCCGTCGCGCTCGCCAACCGGCCGCCGCTGTTGCTCGCCGACGAACCCACCGGCGAACTCGACAACGAGACCGGCGCCGAGGTGCTTATTCTGCTGAACGAACTCAATCTGGAACTGGGCACGACGATCGTCATTGTGACGCACGACCCGGCCATTGCCACAAGCGTGGGCAGGGCGATCTCCATACGCGACGGCAAGACGAGCACCGAGACGGTCCGCGAGGTGTCGTTCGATCAGCGAATCGGCGGCACTGCCGAGGGTACCCGCGAGTACCTGATCGTGGATTCGAGCGGTTCAGTCCAGATCCCGCGGGAGATGCTCAATGAACTAGCCATCCGCAGGCGGATGCAGGCCGCCGTCGAGCACGGCAAGGTCACCCTGGAATCGGGGGACTGAGCGGGTGCAAAGCGAAAACGGCCCGAACGAAGCCCCGATCATCGAGGTCAAGGGCGTTACGCGCACGTTCAGGCTCGGGACCGTGGACATCCAGGCTGTCCGAAACGTGGACCTGAGTATTCCACGGGGCCGGTTCATCACCCTGGTCGGACGGTCCGGTTCGGGCAAGACGACCCTGCTGAACCTGATGGCGGGCCTCGATACGCCCACCTCGGGCACGGTGCTGTTCGAGGGCCAGGACATCTCGAAATTCGGGGAACGGCAGGTGAACGACCTGCGCCGCCGCCGAATCGGCATCGTATTCCAGTCGTTTGCCCTGTTGCCGTTGTTGTCGGCGTACGAAAATGTCGAACTGCCGCTAAGAATTTCCGGCGTGCCGGGAGCGGAACGGGTCAGGCGGGCCCAAGAGGTGCTGGAAATGGTTGGACTGGGCCGGCGGGCCGATCACCGGCCATTTGAACTGTCCGGCGGCGAACAGCAGCGGGTGTCCATCGCCCGGGCCATGGCTATGCGGCCGGACGTGCTGCTCGCCGACGAACCCACGGGCGAGCTCGACTCCGACAACGCCGGGGCCATTTTCGGCCTGTTCCGCCAGATGGTCGATCGCGAGTCCATGACGGTCGTCGCCACCACGCATGATCAAACACTGCTCGACCTGGCGGACGACATCTATCGCTTTCACGATGGACGCCCGACCCTGACAGAATTGGGCCTCGCCAAACGAGCGCCCGAAATTCGTGCGTCGTCCGAACATTCGGCCCGGGCGTCGGCGATAAATCCGTTCGCCACCGTTGCCAAACCCGCCGCGGCCCAGTCCCCTTCCCCACGGGAAGACACGCCGCCGCCTGACGAAGAGCCTGAGGTAGTTGAGGTGGTGGAAGACGCCGAGGAACCGGAACAGGTGGAGGTGATACAGGAGGACGTTGAGCCTCAACCCGCCGACGATCAGCAGGTAGTCGACCACGCCCTGTTCAGGCGCCCAAAACCCGAATAGCCGGCTCCTGGAGACCGATCAAAGGGCTGCCGATTGAGCGGGGCGTAGCCGTTTGTAATTCTTGTAAATGCCATTCATTCCGGGCGCAATCTACCGTCACTCTGAACGCATATCACTGTCATTTGTATGTTGCAAATGTCCCACGAATAGGCCAATTTGTGGGGCAGGCGGGAGGGGCGCGTCGACTGTCATTGGGCGGACCGTGCTGTAGCCCTGGTCGTGCCGTGTCGGAGTAAGACACCCCTCCCGCCAGTCGGACACTCCGAACAGATACAGGGGTCGAGGACCCGCATTTACAAGTGGGGAGGCCGACAGCGCAATGATACGGATAAGGAGTACACGATGATAGTAGTGGCTGGAATCGACGTAAGCAAAGTCAGCCTCGAGGTATGGGTTGATGACGGCCCGGCGAAACGTTTCGACAATTCCACTGACGGCATCACCGCCCTGGTGGAATGGCTGAAGGGTAAGGATGTCTCCCTGGCGGTATATGAACCCACCGGCGGGTATGAGCGGCAACTGGCCAAACAGTTGGATGAAGCTGGTTTGAGCGCCGATATGGTCCATCCCAACAAGGTACGGTACTTTGCCCGGGCCCATGGGTTCGAGGCGAAGACCGACGGTCTGGACGCTCGGGTTCTGTCGCTGTTTGGCGAAATGTTTACCCAGGCGGACACGCCGCGGCGCAAAGCGGATCCGGAGCGGGCCGAATTGCGGGACTTGTTGCGGCGCCGGCGTCAGTTGGTCAACCAGCGGGTGCAGGAACTCAACCGGCTTGATAAAGGGACCACGGAAGGCAGCCGGGCCTCTACCAAACGGCACATAGGCTGGCTCGATGACGAAATTGCCCGGCTGGACGAGGAGTATCAAAGGGCCCTGCAAAGCAGTTCGGAGCTGTCCCGGCGGGCGGCACTTTACCAGAGCGTGCAGGGCGTGGGCATACTAACTGCGGCTACCCTGGCGGCGGACTTGCCGGAGCTGGGCGAAGGCGACGGTAAGCGGTTGACCTCTCTGGTGGGCCTGGCTCCCTGGTCCCGTGACAGCGGCCGCCAGCGGGGCTACCGGGCCATACGGGGTGGACGCGGTGCGGTGCGCCGGGCCTTGTACCTGGCGGCCTTGTCGTTGATCCGATGTAAGAACAACTCGCTGGCGCGCTTCTACCAGCAGCTGCGCCAGCGAGGCAAGCCAGGAAAAGTGGCATTAGTTGCAGTGATGCGGAAGCTGCTCTTACAACTGCACGCCATAGCTCGACGGGGAACCCCTTGGATGGAGAACCACGCCTCAGCGACCTGAAAATCCTTGACAATCAAACACAGATACTCTGAGCGAAGCCGAAGAATCTACGCGTGTCTGTACAGCAACGCCCCGTCCCTCGACCTCTGGACACTTCGACTTCGCTCAGGGTGACCTTGGGGGCCGCTCAGGGTCGCATCAAGGGAGTTCAGCGTGTCGATGCGCGCGCCAAGATCACAGTTGACGTTTTCGCCGTGCCCACCTAATCTCCGAGACCGTCGCCGACCAGAGCACGACAAAAAAGGAGTCTCCCCCATGTTCCGAATCAACCACATTCACCTCAAGTCACCAGACCCGAAGGCCCTCGCCGACTGGTTCGTCGAGGCTTTCAACCTCACCATCGTGAGCGACACGGTGCGCGTTTTCGGCGACCGGTTTATCGGCTGCGACTCTGAGGACGGCATGCGGGTCAACATCTCGAGTGCGAGGACGGGCGAGCAGATGGGGCAGGGAGACGCGGATACGCACTACGGGCTCGAGCACTTCGGATTCGACGTGGTGGATATGGACTCGGAAATCAAACGCCTCGAGGGGCTTGGCGCCGTCCTGGCAGACGGGCCTATCGCCAGCGACGACGGCCGGAAGATCGCCTTCATCAAGGCCCCGGACAACATTCGAATCGAGCTAATTCAGCAAAGCTAGTGGCCGGGGGCCAACCAGGGAGAGGCGAGGCACAGGGTGACCAACATGTGGATGGTCCGTTTTGACCACCGGACCGGCGTCGCCACACCGCCGACCTACGATTGACACTGTCCACGGGCGCATTGCGTACACAAATACACGTATTCATTTCACAGCGTTGAATAGTTAGCGCCGTTAGTCACGATTGCGGGGATAGGTTTGACGCTCTGTCAGAGGAACAGCAGGGTAATTCGAACGGGATCCCTATAATTACAGGTGTGTGCGATAGTGGCTCGGCTCGTTGGGAGAACGGCTTTCCTGCTGCTGTTGGCTGCGGCCGTGCCGACCATGTCGGCGTCCTTGGCTTGCGACGACGCCCATCTCCCCAAGCCGGAGCAAGAGACCACGTCAGGGCCGAGTCCCACTGTATCGGCGCCACTGCCGACCCCTACCGTCACCGCATCCCATGTTCCTACACCAACAGCCGTCAACATGTCGCCCGTTCTTACACCAACATCGGTCACCGCATCCCAAGCTCCTACTCCAACGTCCGTCACCATATCGCCAGTTCTTACGCCAACATCCGTCACCGCATCCCAAGCTCCCACCCCAACGGCTGTCACCATATCGCCAGTTCTTACACCAACATCGGTCACCGCATCCCGAGTTCCTACTCCAACAGCCGTCACCATATCGCCAGTTCTTACGCCAACATCCGTCACCGCATCCCTGGTTCCTACTCCAACGTCCGTCACCACATCGCCAGTTCTTACGCCAACATCCGTCACCGCATCCCTGGTTCCTACTCCAACGTCCGTCACCACATCGCCAGTTCTTACACCAACATCGGTCACCATATCGCCAGTAATTACGCCAACATCCGTCACCGCATCGCCAGTTCCTACACCAACAGTCGTCTGGCCCACCCTGACCTCCATAGAGCCACAGATTGCATCCCCCGGAGACGATGTAGAGATCTCAGGAAGCGGGGGATATCTCTTCGTGCCCCCCGGTACGTTCATCGAAGACAGCCGAAATTTTGACGTCTTCTTCGATAGCGAACTCGCGGGTTCAGTGACGTGTTACGCCAACCACTGCCAGGGGGAGATCGGCGTGCCTGAGACCGCAACACCGGGGGAACACGCGATAACGGTGGAGGGAGGATCGGGGATCACGGTCAACGTGATCCCGTCCACGCCCACCCCCGCTCCTGTCCCTACCGCCGGTTCCACATCAGTATCAATGGCCCGGGGGCGATAAATTCGCGAATTGTCCTCGGATAGTTGCCCTGTTCCGGTAACCGTTCGCGTGCACGGATCTGCTGACAGCGGCAGCTCCCGTGTTTTTAGGCCGGGTGTTGGTCGGGCGCGCGCCGGCGGGCGATGTTGCGGGCGGTGATGACCTGCGAACGCGCCTGTTCGACATCGTCTGCGACGGCGGTTAGGTGGCCCATCTTGCGGCCTGGACGGACTTCCGCCTTGCCGTATAAGTGAAGGGACACGCCGGACAGGGACAGCGCGCCGGCAAAGTCGGGTTGGCCGCCGGACTCGAGCCACACATCGCCCAGCAGGTTGGCCATCGCCGCAGGTTGAGGCATCGAAACGTCGCCCAGCGGCAGACCACATAGCGCCCGCACCAGCTGTTCGTACTGCGAGGTCCGGCACGCCTCGATGGTGTGGTGACCCGAGTTGTGCGGTCTGGGCGCAAGCTCGTTGACCAATAGCCGGTCATCGTCCGTCAGGAACATCTCAATCGCGATCAAACCTACGACGTCCAGGTGCGAAGCAATACCTGCGGCGAGTTCCGCCGCCGCCGCGTCCACGGCCTGGCTCACCCGGGCTGGGGCTATCGTCAGGTCGAGTATCCCGTTTACGTGGACGTTCTCGGAGCATGGGAACGGACGGGTGTTTCCGTCGGCGTCGCGGGCGCAAATCACGGAGAGTTCCTTTTCGAACGGAACAAACCGTTCCAGGATCAACTCCCCTGCTCCGGCAAGCCGCTCGTAGGCATCGTCAGCGCCGGCTACCGACCCGATCACCGCCTGTCCCTTCCCGTCGTACCCCATACGCGCCGTCTTAAGGACGGCCGGTAGTCCGATGGCCCCAATGGCGGCCTGGAATTCGTCGGCGTTTCCGACCCGCCGGTACGGCGTCACAGGAATTCCCGCTGCGCTAAGCGAGGTTTTTTCGAGGATTCTGTCTTGGGCCGTGCGCAGCACGCGGCTCAAGGGGTATACCGGCGCAAACTCACCGGCCGCGTCGGCGGCGCCGGCGTCTACGTTTTCGAACTCGTAGGTGACCACGTCCGAACGGTTGCCCAACTCCCGCGCCGCGTAAAGGTCTTCGTAGGGCGATGCGATATGGTCGTCGGCCACCTGAACCGCCGGGCAGTCGGGGTCGGGATCCAAGACGGTGACGCGGTACCCCATATGCGCCGCGGCGATGGCGATCATGCGGCCGAGTTGACCTCCGCCGATGATGCCGATGCGCGAGCCGGGCGGCAGCGGCGCGGGCGGCTGCATCAGTCCGAGGTCTTGACCTCGCTGTCGGCGAGGACCTCTTCGGCGGCTGCGCGGCGACGGGATTCGAGCCTGGCCCGCAGCTCAGGTCGGCTGGTTGCGATTATCTGCGCGGCCAACAGGCCCGCATTTACAGCGCCGGCACGACCGATCGCCACGGTTGCGACGGGCACGCCGCGGGGCATCTGCACAATCGACAGCAGGGAGTCGAGGCCGTTCAGGGCTGCGCTCTCTACGGGCACGCCAACGACGGGCAGCACCGTTTTCGCAGCGACCATGCCCGGCAGGTGGGCGGCGCCGCCCGCTCCCGCGATGATCACCTCGAGGCCCCTGTCGGCCGCCGATTGTGCGTATTCGAACATGGCGTCGGGTGTGCGATGCGCGGAGACGATGCGCACCTCGTGGTCAACGCCGAGTTCGTCGAGAACATCGGAGGCGTGCCGCATGGTTTCGAGGTCCGACCGGCTGCCCATGATCACGCCTACCACCGGATTGCCCAAGAGTCCCGCTCCATGCGCTGAATTACTTCGTTCTTCCGGCGTTGCGTGCCGGAACAGTCTGCCAAGTTTACATTCGCCGAACGATCAACACGTAGTTGCCTGGCGATCCGGAAATGTCACCCCTTGTGCCCCCCAATGTCACCGTTCGCGCCCCCAGTTGTCACCCTGGTTGTCCACTGGTCACCGTGAATACCTTCAGTCACCTTGAGCCCCCACAGGTCACTCTGAGAGCCCCCAATGCACCCTGAGCGAAGCCGAAGGGTCTGTGGTCATCGGAGCGGGCGCCGATCCAGACGGCCTTGACCGAACCCGCCGGGTCGTCATGGTGGATCATGACCCGCACACCCCGGCGTTGCGCCCTTTCGACGTTCGTGCGCAGGTCCCCGAGGTACCGCCTCGACTATCTCAATCGGAAACACGCCCGTCCTACGGCACAGGCACCTCGAGGGTGTCCCCGGTCTCCTCCTGCCACGTGCGGATGCGGCCGACGAGATCGTGAGTTCTATCGGCCTGCCCCGAGTCTCCGTAAAGATTATTCATCTCGTGCGGATCGGCATCCAGATCGTAAAGCTCACCGTGCTCGGGGTCGCCAAGCGTCAGTTTCCAGCCGTCGGCCGTTATCAGAGTGCGGTGCGGAGTTTGAGAGGCCTCGGTAACTTCCGGATTATGTTGCGGCGGTTGTGTTTTGATGCCGTTCCAGTCAATCATGACGTCGTTGCCATCCAACGTGGCGTCATTTTTGAGAACGTCGACGCGGCTTTGTCCTTGTAGATGATCGGGTACCGGCTCGCCGATGAGATCAAGAAGCGTGGGTACCACGTCGATCTGACTGAACCGCCCCGGAATCATGGTCTGCTGATCTGTCAGCCAGGGTACCCGCATCAGCAGGGGCACCCTCACCGACTCTTCGTACATCACCCCCTTGCCGGGGAGGTGGTGAGCGCCCATCTGGTCCCCATGCTCGCTGGTGAAAACGACGATGGTGTTGTCGGCTATCCCGGCGTCATCGAGCGCTCGCAGCATCTCTCCTACGGCCTTGTCCAAGTGAGTGATGTTGTCCCAGTAGTGGGCGATCTCGTTTCGCCACCGCAGTTCATCGCTTGCCCCGGGGATATCACGTTCATCCAACCCCCTCATTTGGGGGGGAGGTGCTGCATATTTGGCAGGTATGCGGTGCAGCTTGGAGGCGTTCTCGGGCGGGTGCTTCAGGAATGCCGGCCCGACGGGCATGGATTCCGGGTCGTACAGGTCGTAGAAGGGTCCGGTAAACGGTGGATGCGGCTCGAAAGTACTCACAAAGAGAAAGAAAGGCCGCGCGCTATTTTCGTGGATGAACTCGGCCGCCCGTTGTCCCATGAAGCTGGCCTTGGTGAACTCCTCGGGAAGCTTTGAGACGAACCTAAGCGAAAAGATGTCCATGCCCTTGCCCTCGGCTGGCCGAATCTTTTCGTGCTCGTCCGAGTAGACGCCGAGGCGGTCAAACACCTGGTCCGGGACGAACCCATTGTCCACAAGGAAGTGGTGGTAGTCGCTGAAAATCGACAGGTACTTCGGGTCGGAATAGTAGGCGCGGTATACATCTTCCGTGGGTACCCATCGGTCGAACCCCTTGCGCTTGATTACTTCGTCGCCCAGATGCCACTTCCCATAGTTCGCTGTGTAGTAGCTGTCGGGAACCATGTCCGCCATCGTCTTGACGTCCGGTGGCAGCGGGATGTTGTTCACCTTCACGCCGTTGGTGTGAGGCCATAGACCGGTCAGGAGCGTCGAGCGCGCCGGGGCGCAGATGGGCGAGGCGACATAAGTGTTTTCGAACACGAAACTCTGATCGGCGACCGCGTTCAGATTCGGGGTCTGAATCAGAGAGTTGCCGTAGCACGCCATGGTGTCGAAACGCTGCGTGTCGGTCAGGATGAACAGAATATTTGGCTGATCTGGCATTTCGAACTCCGCCCATTCGTTAGTTGCTGAAAACGATATTGCCTCCGGTAAGGTACCGTCGGCGTTGGTTGCCGTCAATCGAAGGTTCATGTAGCCTGCGCTTCTCGTAACGCCGCCGTCCTCCTGAACGATTAACAGCGACCCGGCAGCGGACGTAACGAAGACTTCCAGCGAGCAACTTCGCCGATGCAAATTGGAGTTTGACATGAAGAAACTGATCCTGAAATCTTCCGTCGGTCGGCTTTGGCTGATCATCGCGGCGGCCGCTCTGGCTGCTGCCCTGCCAGCCGCAATTGCGTGCGGCGGCGATCCGGAAGTGGTCACCGAGGTGCATACGGTCGTCGTCGAAAAGCAACTGCCGGGCCAGACCGTCAAGGTGGTCGAAACAGTCGTTGTCGAAAGGTCCGTGACGGAGATCCAAAGGGTCGTCGAAACAGTCGTTGTCGAAAAGTCCGTGACGGAGATCCAAAAGGTCATCGAGACGGTCGTCGTTCAAAGAGAAGTCGAAGGCAAGACCGTGACGGTCGTGGAGACGGTGGTCGTTGAGAGACCTGTCACGCGGATCGAAAAGGTGGTAGAGACGGTCGTTGTCGAGAAACCTGTCACGCGGATAGAGAAGGTGGTAGAGACGGTCGTCGTCGAGAAGGCTGTTACGCAGGTAGAGAAGGTGGTCGAAACGGTGGTGGTAGTGGCCACCCCGACGACAGTGCAGCCGTTCATGCTCAGGGCGCCTCAGACCGACCCTAAGCGGGGCGGCATCGTCAGGACCGCCTGGCCGGTGAACCCGGCCCACCAGGACCTTCACCAGTCCGGACAGGCACACGTCCTGTCGAGTCTCCATAACCTGCTCATTCGCCGCGACCCCCTCAATGGCTACGACGGCTTGATCGGCGATCTCGCCGTGGGTTGGACGATCGACCCCGATTTCCTGGGCTACACGTTCAAATTGAGGGAAGGCGTGCAGTTCCACGACGGTTCACCCTTCAGCGCCGATGACGTTGTGGCGACCTTTGACCGCATACTCAATCCACCTGAAGGCGTGGCGATCATCGTGGAACAGCGTTTCTCGGGTCTGAGTGGTGTCGAGGCGGTCAGCCCAACGGAGGTGAGATTCACACTCAGCGCGCCGTTCACTTGGCAATTCGACATGTTCGGCGCGACAGATGCGGTGATCTACTCCAAGAAGCAACTGGAGGAGACCGGTGGGGACCTGAGAGGCGAGACGGCCATAGGCACTGGCCCCTTCATTACCGAAGAGGCCAAGCCGGGTGAGTTCTGGCTGTACGAGGCAAATCCCAACTACTGGAATCCCGAGCTTCCATACGTCGACGGCATCCGGCTTATCCACGCGGGTGGGCCCCAGAGGGGACCGCTAATCCTGTCCGGCCAGGCCGACTTCTCATTTAACGTTCTCGGTGATTCCTACGCCGAGGGGCTCAAGCGGCACGACATCGAAGTGAGGCCTACCGCGGCGTTCGGACACCTGGACGTGATGTGGAACAACCAGAAGGAGCCGTTCACCGACAAGAAGTTCCGTCAGGCGCTCCGTCTCGCGGTCAACGCCCACGACGTCCAGAAAGTGGCGCTCATCCAACTGGTCTTGACCCGCTGGATAGACCCCAGGGCGGAAGGCGCCCAGTCAGTCGAATGGCCCGACCTGCCCGGCTATCGAGAGGACAGCACGGAGGACATTGAAACGGCGCGCAGGCTCTTGGCGGAGGCCGGTTATCCAAATGGAGAGGGACTGCGCAAGCTCGAGTTCATCTCACCGACCCGCGCCGATTGGCTCGAGATCCTGGCCCCGTACTACGTGGACCAGTTGAAGCAAGCTCTGAACATCGACCTCGAAATCGTGGCTATGGAGAGGTCTCAGGTTGTCGAGGCGCTGAAGCAGGACTACGACATGGCGCTTCAGTCCGGTGTACACAATCCCATCGCCAACTTTGCGCCAATGTTCCACGAACAGTGGACCTGTGGCGCGGCGCAAAACTACTCCCGTTGGTGCAACCCCGACTACGATGCGATCGTGGCCAGGCTCAACGTTGAACCCGACCCTGTTGAAAGGGAGACGATGGTCCAACAACTGCTGAATCTCCTCGATGAAGACCCGCCTTCATGGTCATTTGGCTACGTCAACCACAGGTCGATGTGGCACAACTACGTAAAGGGGTTCGGTCTGGCGGAGAAGAGCGTTAGCGAATGGGGCCGATTCGAGACCGTCTGGCTCGACAAGTAGACGCGCGCCCACAACCGAAGTCCATCGCGGGGGGACCGGCCGGTCCCCCCGCTGCTATACGGTTATATTCGTCCCGCTCGTGGATTAACGATTAGTGTCTCAATACATCTACAAAAGATTGCTGCTGGCCGTCCCCACGGTATTCGGGGTTACCGTCCTGATTTTCGTCGCCATGCGCGTGCTGCCCGGAGATCCTCTTTCGGCGATTTATGGCGAGGATTCAGTCTACGTACTCTCCGAAGAAGAGCTTAAAGCTGCCCGCGACAGCCTCGGTCTGAACAGGCCCTTGCCAGTCCAGTACCTCGCCTGGATGGGCGACGTCTTCACGGGAGACCTCGGCAAGTCGTTCTGGCGTGACAAGCCCATCGGCGAGATGGTGCGGCGGCGCGGCGCGATCTCCATGGAGATTGCGATCCTGGCGGTGGCTCTTTCCTGGATTATTGGTCTGCCAATAGGGTTTATTGGCGCAACACGCCGCAACAGCCCAATCGACTACGCCAGCCGAGTTTTGGTGACGCTCTGGCTGGCCATACCGGCTTTCTGGCTGGCGCTGACTTTCATAACGGTTTCGGTGCTCTACTTCCAGTGGCGGCCCACCGTGATTCTCGTTCACTTGTGGGACGATCCACTCCGGAATCTACAGATGGTGATGGGCCCGGCAGTGGTGATCGGGATCGGGCTGGCGGCGCCAATTGCCAGGATGGGCCGAGCCACGCTCCTCGAGGTCTATCACCAGGACTATGTGAGAACGGCCCGCGCCAAGGGTCTCACGGAGACGCTGGTGGTGTGGCGCCACATCCTGAAGAACGTACTCATACCCCTGATCACCGTGGCCGGGCTGCATGTAGGCCATCTGCTGGGTGGAGCGGTGGCCGTGGAGCTGGCCTTCAGCGTCCCGGGTCTTGGTACAGCGCTTATACAGGGCATTGAAGAACGGGATTGGATGGTCATTCAGAATCTGATCCTGATCTACGCGCTGATATTTGTCGCGGTGAATCTGCTCGTGGACATCTCGTACGGCGTGATAGATCCACGTATCCGGTACGACTAGGACGATTGCGACCACTCGGCACGTGCAGGCAGATATGAACACCGGACTCGACAGGCTGGAAAAGCTGGAGAACCTCACTTCGCCAATCGGGTTGATGACCAGAGTCTTTGGTTCACTTAGGCGATTCGGCAGCACGTCGCCGCCTGGCATCGTCGCTCTGGCATTCGTATTCATCCTGGCAATCGTGGCGGTCTTTCCAAGCCAGATAGCGCCATATCACCCCCTCACGAACGACTACAGTGTCGTCGATCATCCACCAACTCTGAAGCATCCACTGGGGACCGATCGTCTGGGGCGGGACATTCTTACCCGGGTTTTGTTCGGCACCCGCATAACGCTGTTGGTCGCGGTCGTCTCCGTGGGGATGGGCGTAGGGGTAGGGTTCGCCTGGGGAATCGTGACGGGATACGTTGGCGGCAGGTTCGATCTATTTACGCAACGGCTGCTCGATGTACTCGTCTCGTTCCCCGGCGTCATCCTGGCGCTGTTGCTGCTTGTGGCTTTGGGCGCCGGCCTGACCACGGTGATTGTCGCGATCTCAGTGACACAGGCGCCTGGCGCTACGAGAGTGATCAGGTCGGTAGTCCTGTCCGCCAGGGAGGCCGAATTCGTGGAATCTGCTCGGGCGATAGGCGCCTCTCCGATTCGTATCGTCCTCCTCCACGTATCGCCGCAAACCTTCGCACCTCTCGTGGTGGTAGCGACCATCAACCTGGGTGGTGCGATCTTTTCCGAGGCCGCCCTGAGTTTTTTGGGAGTCGGGATACCGCCGCCCGACCCGACCTGGGGCAACATGCTCGGAGGGGTTCTTGGCCAGGCCCTTAAGCCGCCCTGGTGGCTGGTGCTCTTCCCCGGCACGGCCATCACGATCACGATTCTTGCGGTCAACCTGCTGGGCGATGGGCTCCGCGATCACCTCGATCCCAGGCTGCGCGGGCGACTGTAGCCCTGGGTTGGACCGGGACGGCTTGACGAGCGCGGCTGGCGGAGCCTTCGCCACCCTTTCGACGTTCGTGCGCAGGCCATCGAGGTACCGCCTCGACTCCTCGGCCGGAAACACGCCCGTATATTCGGCGCACTCCATGTACTCACCCATTTGTGGGTGCAATTTGCGGCTACACACGCGTGTGTGGCGGAGATCCGCTCGCATTCAGGCCGCAGGCCCAACCCGGCCGATACGGGCGTCCCCGACCTACGGCAAATGCAGAGTGAGGGTGTCCCCGGTCTCCTCCTGCCACGCGCGGATGCGTCCAGCCAGATCGTGAATTCTGTCGGTCTGCGCGGGATCGCCGTACAGGTTGTTCATCTCGTGGGGGTCGGCGTTCAGATCGTAAAGCTCACCATTCTCGGGGTCGCCCAACGTGAGCTTCCAGCCATCGGACGTGATCAGAGACCGGTGCGGAGTTTGGTAGGCGTCCTCAACGTCGGGATGAATTTGCGGCATCTGCGTTTTGATGCCGTTCCAGTCGATCATGACGTCGTTGCCGTCCAGCGTGGCGTCATCATGGAAAACGTCGACGCGGCTTTCGCCCTGTAGATGATTGGGTACCGGCTCGCCGACGAGATCGAGAAGCGTGGGCACCACGTCGATCTGACTGAGCCGACCCGGAATCATCGTTTGCTGATCTGTCAGCCAAGGCACCCGCATCAGGAGGGGCACTTTCACTGACTCTTCGTACATTACCGCCTTGCCGGACAGGTGGTGATCGCCCATCTGGTCGCCGTGCTCGCTTGTGAAGACGACGATAGTGTTGTCGGCGATTCCGGCATCATCGAGCGCTCGCAGCATCTGTCCTACGGCCTTGTCCATGTGAGTGATGTTGTCCCAGTACAGGGCAATGTCCGCCCGCCATCGCAGCTCGTCGCTTGCGCCCGGAATGTCACGTTCGTCCAAGCCTCTCGAAAATGGGGGCACCGCCGAGTACTTGGCAGGTATGCGGTGAAGCCTGGAGGCGTTCGCAGGCGGGTGCTTCAGGAACGCCGGGCCGATGGGAATGGATTCCGGGTCGTACAGGTCGTAGAACGGTCCGGCGAACGGTGGATGCGGCTCGAACAGGCTTACCGTCAGGAAGAACGGCCGCGAGCTGTTTTCGTGTATGAATTCCGCCGTCCGCATGCCGAGGAACGAAGCCTTGGTGAACTCCTCGGGCAGGGTTGACACGAACCTAAGTGAGAAGGTGTCCATGCCCTTGCCCTCGGCCGGCCGGATTATGAACTCCTCGTCCGAGTACAGCCCGAGGCGGTCATACACCTGGTCCGGGACGAACCCGTTGTCCACGAGGAAGTGATGGTAGTCGCTGAAATTCGACAGGTACTTCGGGTCTGAGTAGTAGGCGCGATACACGTCTTCCGTGGGTACCCAACAGTCGAATCCCTTGCGCTTGATTACTTCGTCGCCTAAATGCCACTTCCCGTAGTTCGCTGTGTAGTAGCTGTCGGGAACCATGTCCGCCATCGTCTTGACGCCCGGCGGCAGCGGGATGTTGTTCACCTTCACGCCGCTTGTGTGAGGCCATAGGCCGGTCAGGAGCGTCGAGCGCGCCGGGGCGCAGATAGGAGAGGCGACATAGGCGTTCTCGAACACGAAACTTCGATCGGCGAGGGCATCCAAGTTCGGAGTCTGAATCAGAGAGTTGCCGTAACACGCCAGAGTATCGAAACGCTGCTGGTCGGCCAGGATGAACAGTATGTTGGGACGATCAGGCATTTCGAACTCCACCCTCGGTTCGACAACTCCATCGCCCGTGGTATGGAGCCTCTGTCGTGCTGCCGAAGCGGGACTACGACGGATCAGATGATCTGGACTTCGCCAGCCGTGTCCACGTCAAACGTCTCGCCGCGCATCTCGTTCACCAACCTGCGTAACTCTCCGAATTCCTTACGATACGCCCGCATCATGATGCCCCCGTCGTACGTGTGCAAAACAAAGCGGGCGCCTATCTTCAAGGCCCTGACCGAGTCCTCCGGATCGTCGTGGTGGATCATCACCGGCACACCCCGGCTTTCCGCCTTATCGATGATCGTGTGCAGGGCCGCTACGTACCCCTCGCTCTCCAACTCATCCGGCGAGCCCAGCGACGTGGTCAGGTCGTTCGGGCCCACGAACAGGCCGTCGATGTTGCCAACGTCCAAGATTTCGTCAAGCCTGTTCAATGCCGGCTCGCTCTCGATGCCGATGATGATCAGGTGGTCCTCGTGCAGGGCCTTGAGATACCGCTCAGACTTCTCGCTCGGAAACACGCCCGTATCAAAGGCGCGCTGGAGGTACTCCCCCTTCAGCGGATGCAACTTGGCGGCGGCGACACACGCACGTATATCGGAGATCCGCTCACAGTACGGCACGAGGACGCCATCGGCCCCCGCGTCGAGGGCCATAGCGATCAACGTCGGGTCCGGCGCGGCAACACGGATTATCGTCGCCAGGCCGGCCGCCTTGAAAACGATGCAGAGAGACGCCAGCTGCGACCGGTCACGCGATCCGTGCTCGGCGTCGATCACCACGTAGTCCAGCGTGCAGGCGCCGACGATCCCCGCCCACTGCGGATTGACAACATAGTCGAACATCGAGCCGAAGACCGTTTTGCCCTCGGCGAGGCGCTGTTTTAGGGCTCTGGAATTCATGACTGCCCGCTTCCTTCCTGTCCTGCCTGTTCGAGATACCGGATGGCGGTCATCACTATGGCCGACACGGCGGCCGGCCACGTCTCCGGCGCTATGTCGAAGCGCTGGTGATGCGACGGGTAGTGCGTCGACGGGTCGTCGCTCGCCGTCCCGACCATGTAGAACACGCCCGGCTTGCGTCGCAGCCAGTTGAACATCGTGTCGGCAGCCAGGCGCGGATGCCGCATCTCGATCGTTTTTTGCACCCCCAACACCTCGTGCAGCGCCGACCGCATAACATTCACCTCGTGTGCCGTGGAGATGACCGGCGGCAGGTTGCGCGACCGGTAGTCCATCTCGTAGGTCGCTCCAAAAGCCGCGCATATGCCGCGGACCATGTCCTCGAACCTGCCGGGGATCTCATCACGCACCGCCTCGTCAGATACCCGGAACGTTCCCACCAACTCAACGTGATCGGCGATCAGGTTGGGCATCCGCCCGCCGCTTATCGTGCTGAAGTGCATGCTCAGAGCTTCCCCAATGTCGAAGCTCGACGCCAACCCCTGCAATCCCGTGATTACATGCCCTGCGACATTTATGGCGTCGATGCCGTTGTGCGGCACAGCCACATGGGATTCACGGCCCGTGATGGTGAGCCGGACGCTGTCGTTGCCCGCGAAGGCCGGGCCGACGCGGAGGGCGATCGAACCCGCCGGCCAGTCGGGGTAGAAATGCGATCCAAACACGGCGATCGGCTCCGGGTCCTCCAGGGCCCCGTCATCGATCATCGCCTTGGCGCCCATCTTCTCCCCCGGTGGAGTCATCTCCTCCGCCGGTTCGAACAGGAACTTCACGCTGCCCGGGATATGGTCCCGCAGTTCGGAGAGCACCTGCGCCGCGCCCAGCAACGCCGCAACGTGGCCGTCGTGACCGCACAGGTGTGCTGCGCCCGGGTTCACCGACTCGTACGGCGTACCGCACATGTCGTCCATCGGCAGCGCGTCCATCTCTGCCCTGAACGCCACCGTGCCGTGGTCCGCCTCCGCGGTCCCTTTCAGCAGTCCGACGACGCCAGTTTGCCCCACGCCGGTACGTATTCCGATTCCCAGCCGTTCGAGCTCGTCGGCGCACACTTTGGCAGTGCGGTGCTCCTGGTACCGGATCTCAGCGTGAGCGTGCAGGTCCTCACGAATTTCCCGGACACGTCCAGAAATCTCGTTGGCCCGTTGCCAGACAAAATCTGGCAGTGATCGATCTGATTTCATGGCCTGCAAACCATACACTCTCAACTAGCCAAAGATATGACCCGAACCGCCATCATTCGACAACGCAGAACAACTCGTCCTCTGCGCGTTATCGTTGTAACGGGGCGCAGTTGGCTGACAGTCGAAGCCCAGTCTTTCCCGTTGGCCGGTTAAAATCGCACGATGCTGAATTCGACACATGAGCAGACCGTAAACGTCGCTCTGGGAGAGGTGCTCAACGGCCTCCGCCGCGGTTGGACCGTGAAGTCCGAGAGGACCGGCCACGTGCTCCAGGGCAGCGGGAGGCCGGATGTCCTGATCGAGGAGGCCAGCGGATGGCCTGTCGTCATCGAGGCGGAACTGAGCAATCACACGGGCGCTGACAAGGACGCCGTCGAACGCCTTGGCCGTGTCGTCCAGCGCACAGGCCTCCCCATCGAAACCGCCATTGCCCTTGTCTATCCGGCCGAGTTGCACACTCTCGACGGAGCGGAACTGCGAAACGCCATCCTGGCGACCGAATCGTTCGAATACGCCCTTTACACACACATGATCAACCGTCCACCCGAACGTCTGCCCGCTTCCGGATGGCTCACTGGAAACGTCAGGGACCTCGCCGTCCTCGTCCAGAGGGCGACCGCTCCTCCTCCACGTGTGGATGCCCTTGCCCATCGGCTCGAAAACGGAATCGAATGGGCGGCCGACAGATTTACGAAATCGAACCCGTACGGCAGCCCGCGCGGCGACCAGGTAGCAGCCATTCTCGGTCAGTCCGACGACAGTGAGGGTCAGACCAGGCGGATGGCGATGACCGTGGTGACCACCGCGCTGATCTTCCATGAAGCGTTGGCGGACTCCTTCTTTGTGGTGCGGGACCAATTCGAGGACGTAGACCGGCACGTCAAGCACGTAGACGAATGCAAACCCGACGGGCTCATGATTCCGTCACTGGTCACGGACGAGTGGAGAGCCATTCTGCGCGTCAACTACTGGCCGATTTTCTGGACCGCTTATCAAGTCCTCGGCCGTTTGCCCGTCCAACAGAGCGTAGACGTTCTGAACATCCTTTGGTTGACGGCCCAGAATCTTATCGGGGGAGGAGTGACCCGCTCACACGATCTGACCGGGATCGTATTCCAAAGGCTGATCGCAGACCGCAAGTTCCTGGCCACGTTCTATACGAAACCGGCTGCTGCGTCGCTGCTCGCCGGCCTAGCCATGCCGGCGGACCGGCCACCAGGCGGAGCCGATTGGGGCGACCGTGAAACACTGGCCGCAGTGCAAATCGGCGACTTCGCGTGCGGTACCGGAACGCTCCTTTCCGCGGCCTATCAACGCATGTCGCTGCTTCACGAGCTCAACGGCGGGGATCCCCGAACGCTCCACGCCCCCCTTATGAAACACGGCATCGTCGGCCTCGATGTGCTGAACATCGGTGTTCACCTGACAGCCGCGATGCTGGCGGGGAGCCATCCCGACACCCCCTTCGAAGGGGAGTGCCTTCTCACAATGCCCTACGGCGAACAGCCTGACGGCAGTGTCGCAATAGGTTCACTCGACCTGTTGGAGGAGAACGGCCAGTACTCGATTATCAAAACAGCCACAGGCGTCGGTGGACGAAGGGAAGAGGAAGTGAGCGATCTCGTCGAAAGAGTGGCTCACAACAAATTCGATGTGATCATTATGAATCCTCCCTTTACGCGTCCGGGAGGGCAGGAAGGCGATCAGGTCGGCACTGGAAATCCGGCGTTCGCCGCCTTTGGGACGAGCCGCGCCACTCAGAAAAAGATGCAGGCCGCGTTGGTGGGCAAGCGCGGCAGAAACGCTATCGGACACGGGAATGCTGGTCTGGCTGCCGACTTTCTCGATCTTGTGATGCGCAAGTCGAGAGAGGATGGCGTTATAGCCCTGGTCCTGCCCCTCAGCACCCTCAGCGGCGGCGCATGGGAACGGGCTCGCCTAAAACTCCGGCGTGAATACACGGACATCGTTGTGGTGACCATCGCCGCTTCAGGTAGTTTCCAGAGATCGTTTTCAGCGGACACTGGCATGGCCGAGTGCCTAATCATTGCTCGCCGAGGCGCACCGGCAGAAACGCCAAGGGCGGTGTTCGCTATTCTCGATTCCCAACCCGGGTCAGCGGTCGCCAGTGAACTGATCGCCGACGAGATAACACGGGCTATTCGCTCCGGGGGCATTCGCCGACTTGAGGACGTCACACAGGGCGGAACGTCCGTCAAGGTCGGTGACACTTCGGCAGGCCACCTGATCGACTGCCCTCTCCCTGAATCAGGTCCCTGGCAAGTGGCCGGAATCGACGACGTTTCACTTGCCCAATCCGCCTATCACCTCACTCGCGGCAGGATTGCCCTGACCGATTCATCACAAAACGACTGGCCCTTGATCCCAGTTGGAAACGTTAAATCGCTCGCCGCCAGGGGCCCCCACCATGCCGACATATATTTGGACACCGCCGCAGGCACGCCGCGGGGTCCG
Source organism: Dehalococcoidia bacterium (assembly GCA_965219065.1). Classification (GTDB taxonomy): domain Bacteria; phylum Chloroflexota; class Dehalococcoidia; order Lucifugimonadales; family Lucifugimonadaceae. Next base: position 2,597,995 of record OZ244715.1, on the reverse strand, counting down.
TTCCAACTTAATACACCGCCAGCCGTCGCCGTGCCAACCTATCCCATCCTTTGGGCGCACGACGCGAAATCGGAGAGGACTCTCATCGTCGAGCCGGACTCCGAAGGGCAGATAAAAACAGTCTCGCCGAAGTACCGTTCTCACATCGAATCGCAGTCGCGTCGCCAACACGGTTACGTCGCCGAGTCCCTTGATGATCGGATGAAAGACTTAATCGCGGATCGGGTCCAGGAAGCGCAAGAGAAACTGCGACAAAACGCGCTGCGCATCTGGGCCACCGCAACCCGCGCACACTACAACCGCGATCTTCAATTCAATTCGCAGTCCCTGATCGTCGCAATGACGGAACGGAATTGCCTCGGCGGCCGGGCTTGGCCCTCCGTGATCTTCGAAGACGACGATCAGGAATACGCGTTCGCGCTCTGGTGCAATTCAACTCTGGGGCTGTTGATGCACTGGTGGACGTCCAACAAGACCCAGTCCGGTCGCGGTACGACCACCGTCACGAGCATTCCGAACATACCGACGCTCGACACCCGCGCGCTCAGCGCCGAACAGCTTACCGCGGCGAGCGAGGCGTTCTACGCAATGCGGGACCTGCGCTTCCTGCCGTTCGACCAGATCGACGAAGACCCCAACCGTGCAGAACTCGACAGGCGCCTGGTGGTCGACGTCCTGGGGTTGCCATCCTCGCTGTGCGAGCCGGATGGGCCGATCGACCTGCTGCGCCGCAAGCTGGCCGCCGAGCCGCAGATACACGGCGGCAAAAAAACCCGAGTCATCTTCTACGAAGATAGCGATGACGACGGCCGGACTATTCACCGTGAACGTACAGAGGTCCGAACTGACCGGTAGTCCTGGTCATCGCAAAGCCGCTCACGCCAGCGTTGCAGACGGGGTAGCCAAGGACGTCTACTCACCCCCGTTCAACCCCTACGGTCGACACTTGATCGGCTAAGGCGCGGCGGCTTTCAAACTTGGGACCGGGAGGGAGAAAACCTCCGCCGTGGAAACGGGTTTTGCTTAGTTATCCACTAACTATTAGGATTCACCTATGCAGTCCCGCAGGAAGCTCGTCAAGAAGCTGATCAAACACATGGAGCGCGTGCAGAGTCAATTGCGTTCCGGTCAGGTGTCGGCGTGGTCCGGTCTGGACCTCACTATGCCTCAGAACAAGACGCTATTCCTCCTGGCGGAAGAACCGATGCGCATGAGGGGCATCGCCGGACGGCTCGGCGTGGAGATGCCGTCCGCCACCACCATGATCGATCGACTCGTTGTCAAGGGGTTGGTCGAGCGCAGTCAAGACCCGGGGGATCGGCGGGCCGTAGTCTGTTCCCTCACCTCGGCAGGAAGGGACGCTGTGGAGAAATTCTGGTCTCTCCGAGCGGCCAGAATCGAAGCCCTTGCCGCCTCTCTTAGCGACAAGGACCTTGAGATCGTGGTCCCGGCCATGAAGATCATGGCTAAAGCCGTATGCAGGCCGGGCCTCGGCGTAGAAGGCGGTCAGGGTGGAACGCATCACCGCGAGGGGCAACCCGAGGAGTCCGTCGCATGAGAGTGGTGTTGCGTCTGACCAAGTACGCCTTCAGGCACAAGTGGTACCTCTTCGGCGCGTACGCGGCAATGGTGGCATCCACCCTGTCGGCGATGGTCATACCGAGGATTCTGGGGGACGCCATAGACGAGGCCCTCGCCAGCGGCCTCCAGAGCCGCCTCCTCGTGCTGGCGGCCGCGATAGTGCTAATCAGTCTCCTTAGAGGCGTGTTTTCCTTTGGGCAGCGATACCTCTCCGAGTCCCTCTCCCAGAGGAGCGCCTACGACCTGCGGGAGGAGTTTTTCAGGAAGCTTCAGGGTATGAGCTTCGGATTCTTCGACAAGGAGCAGACCGGCAACCTCATGTCCAAGGCCACTCAGGATGTCGAGGCGGTCCGCATGTTCATCAGCATGGGCATGGTGCGTGGTCTATCAATCTTCGTAATGCTCGGCGCAGTCTCAGTTCTCATGGCAATAACCAATTGGCGGCTTGCCATTGTCAGTATGGTCTTCGTGCCCTTCATCCTCTGGAGGGCCCTCGCCATGTCCAATGTCCTCCGCCCGACGTGGATGAAGGTGCAGCAGGAGACCGGTGAAATGACCACCGTCCTCCAGGAAAACCTGTCGGGAATGAAGGTGGTTAAGGCGTTCGGCGCGCAAAGCTTCGAGGAGTCGAAGTTCAATGCCAGGGCCAACACGGTTGCAAACCTCACCTACTCAGCAACCCGCGTCTTCGCGTCCCAGGGCTCGCTGATGACCTTCATCTTTACTGCGGCCATCGGAGCAATCCTCTGGTTTGGCGGACGGGAGGTAGCCGCCGAAAGACTCACAGCCGGAGGCCTGGCGTCGTTCATTCTCTACATGGGACTCCTCGGAATGCCCATCAGGATGAGCGGATGGATGGTCAACACATTCTCCCGTGCTTCCTCAGCCGGGCAACGCCTGTACGACGTGTTAGACGCCCGGTCGCCGGTCACGGAGAAGCCGGACGCCCGTCCCTTGCCCAAAGCGGCCGGACACGTCGCCTTCGAGAACGTCGCGGTCAACTACGACGCAGCCAGGAGCGCGGTCCGAAACATCGATTTCGAAGCCCAACCTGGAAAAGTAGTGGCCCTCCTGGGCGGCCCCGGATCCGGCAAGAGCACGATCGCCCACGTCATTCCCAGGTTCTACGACGTCTCCGAGGGCCGTATCGCCATAGACGGCTACGACATCAGGGACGTCACCCTCTCTTCACTCAGGCAGAACGTCGGAATAGTCATGCAGGACGCGTTCGTCTTCGCCGCCAGCATAAAGGACAACATAGCCTACGGCCTCGACCACGTGGACATGGAGCGCGTCGTCAGGGCGGCCAAGATCGCCCAGCTTCATGACTTCGTCGAGGGCCTGCCCGGCGGCTACGACACGTGGGTTGGCGAGCGAGGCGTGACCCTCTCCGGCGGCCAGCGCCAGCGTCTCGCCATCGCCAGGACCATCCTCCTCGATCCTCCGGTCCTCATACTCGACGATTCCACCTCGAGCGTGGACATGGAGACAGAACACAGGCTCCAACAGGCGCTGGCCGATGTGATCAGGGGCCGGACGACATTCGTTATCGCCCACAGGCTCTCCACCGTCCGGCGGGCCGACATGATCCTGGCCCTGGAGAATGGCGAGATCGTGGAGCGCGGCACACACGACCAACTGCTGGAACGCAACGGCTTGTACCGCAGGATCTACGACCTGCAACTCCGCCCTCAGGAGGAAGACATTCACGGCATCCCGTCGACCTTCGGAGGCGACGCCCGATGATGCACGGAGGATTCCGCGGAGGAGGCTGGATGGCCCGAGGCGGGAGGGGCGCATACGGGCGCGGGACGGCTGGCCAGGCTGGCCTGGAACAGGATGACGAAGGCGGGCAGATATACGACCACACCGTCGTAACGCGCCTCTTCAGGTACCTCCTGCCATACTGGCCCAGGCTTCTCATCACACTGGCGGCCGTGATGGTATACACCGGCGCCATTGTCGCCCTGCCGTGGACGATCGCCCTGATAATCGACCGCTACGTGCGCGCTGGCGACCTGTCCGGCTTGAACGTCATCGTCCCGATTTTCGTGGGCATCGCGTTCCTCCAGTACGTCAGCCAATACGTCTACCTCATGGCGATGGCCTTCGTAGGCCAGAAGGTGCTCTACAAATTGCGCGTAGGGCTTTTTCGCCACCTCCAGGGCCTTTCCATGAACTTCTACAACAAGAACGAAGTCGGAAGGGTAATGTCGGTTGTCCAAAACGATGTGCAGCAGCTTCAGGAGTTTCTGTCTATCGTCATCGTCACCTTCGCGGACGTTCTGAGCCTGGGCGGAATCATTGCTGCGATGGTCATCATGGACGCCCAGCTTGCTTTGATAACGCTGCTGGTTATCCCATTGCTCGTCGTAATGATGGCGATCTGGCAAAGATCTGCGCGCCGGGCATTCATGAGAGCTCGCCAGGCAATCTCCGCAGTCAACGCCGGACTCCAGGAAAATATCTCGGGAGTCCGAGCCGTCCAGAGCATGAACCGTGAGGACGCAAACATCAGGTCATTCGGGGTGGCCAACTCTGAGAACCTGGGCGCCAATCTCGAAGCGGGCAAGATGCAGGCGGCGCTATTCCCGGCTGTCGAGATTCTTTCCGCCCTGGCCCTCGCCCTCGTCATTTTCTTCGGCGGCTCCCGGGTTCTGGACAACGCCATCGAGGTAGGGGTGCTAATCGCATTCGCCCTCTACATCCAGCGGTTCTTCGAGCCGGTAATGAATCTCACCATGCAGTACGGTTCCCTGCAGCGCGCCATGGCCTCCGGGTCCCGGATCTTTGAGATGATGGACGTGGAGCCCGAGGTTATGGACAGACCCGGCAGCAGGACGACCGTCGCCGCCAGCGGCGATGTGCGCTTCGAGGCCGTCGACTTCCACTACGTGGAGGGTGATCCCATTCTCCGGGACGTAAGTTTCCATGTTCCGGCTGGCCACAAAGTTGCCCTCGTCGGGCCCACCGGGGCAGGGAAGACGACACTCCTTTCTCTCCTGATGCGCTTCTACGACGTGAACAAGGGCCGCGTCTTGCTTGACGGCGTCGACATACGAGACATAACCCTCGACTCCCTCTCGAGGCAGATTTCGATCGTCCCCCAAGAGCCGTACCTGTTCTCGGGAACTATCCGGGAGAACATCCGGTACAACCGCGTCGAAGCGACGGACGAGGAGGTGGTCCGGGCAGCGAAGGCAGTGGGCGCCCACGACTTCATCGAGAACCTGGAGAAGGGCTACGATACCCCCCTTCAAGAGCGGGGAGGAAACCTCAGCGTTGGTCAGCGACAACTCATCAGCTTCGCCAGAGCTCTGGTCGCCGATTCCCGGGTGTTGCTCCTCGACGAAGCGACGGCCAACGTAGACACCTACACGGAGATGCTGATCCAGAAGGCCCTCGACGAACTACTCAGGGGCCGGACTGCCATCATCATCGCCCACCGCCTTTCCACTATTAGGAATGCCGACCAAATCGTGGTCCTGGATCAGGGGCGCGTAACAGAGACGGGCAGGCATCACGACCTTCTGGCAAAAGGCGGGCTGTACGCCCAACTACACTCTTTCTCCTCCGAGTCCGCTGAGCCAGGAAGTGAGCAGACGAATGAGGCCGCCCGCGGCACGACAAGTTGAGGCTTGTGGAGGTCCGACAAAGGCCAAGATCGACACTCTGCGTTAATGCTCGTCATAGTGTCCGGTCCGGTGGGCTTCACACCGCCTCACCTCCGTTTAACACTCCCTTATTGCTGAGGCGCGGCGTATAGTCACCGGCGACATCCACGAAAGGCATCGAACAATTGATTCTGAATGACACCGAATTCGACTTCTACTTCATCAGGCACGGCGAGTCGGAGTCGAACGCCACGCCCGGCCTGGCCGCTGGCGCAAACTTCGACGCCCCCATGACGGAACGCGGTCACAGACAGGCCGAAGCCGTCGGCCAGCGCCTGGCAAAAGAGGGTGTCGTGTTCGACCGAATCTACTCGTCGTCGATGGTCCGGGCGGTACAGACCACGGAGGGAATGCTCCGGGGCAAGGGGCAGCCGGACAGGGAGTTCGACCGCGTGGACGCCATCATGGAACGGCAGGTTCCCGCCTGGCGCGGCCGTCCGATATCAGAGGTATGGACCCCTGAAAACTCACTTTTGTCAGCCACCGGCGGGAAGTGGTACCAGCCCGCAGACGGTGAGTCCGCGAGGTTTGTGGAGCGCCGATTCTCCAACTGGCTGGAAGACGAGATCCTGTTCAATCCCGCCTGGGGTTCGGCGAAAGGCCGCCAGACAATCGCCATCGTCTCTCATGGTGACGCCATGCGCTGCATATTCCACTTCATCATGGGGTTCAACGACCGAATGATCCGCACCGTGAGAATCGACAACTGCTCGATATCCAGATTTCGCTTCAACAGCTTCGCCTGGTCCGTAATCTCAATCAACGACGCATCCCACACCTTCGAACTAGGGGACGTAATACGCGAAACCGACTCGCCAGGCACCTCACCGTAAGAACCTTTTAGCCACCTATACCAACGTAAAAGGCTTCCCGCTAATAGGAGACCCACACCGTCGCCCCGGCGAAGGCCGGGGCCCAGGGGTGTGGGTGTCCTCACGAGAGGGCGACAATAACGAGGGCTACTATGGCCACTGCGGCCATCGCGACCGAAAGTAACGCGATGACGGTGAGCCAGCGCAGTTGGACCGCCTGAGCCTCGTTAATGCGTTCCAGTGCGATGACGCGTTCTTGTAGTTCGGTCGGTTGCTGATCGAAAATTTTCGGCAGTTGTTTCCGGAGCCATTCGATCAGTTCGGTAGTGGTACCACGTACCAACCACGGACCAGCTACACGGGCGAGCAAATTCCATGGAATTAGTGTCACGAACCTAGGTCCTTGTTGCAGTTAATGTGAACGTCGAGTCGGATCGGGGTTAAAAGTATACCGACACTCCCTACTGAGAAGAGTTCTGCGAACCAACCCGGAGTCAATCTGGATATCTGCCGTATGAATTGCATCGGCGCCTCACCCGTCAAGGGGTGCACCGGGGGTAATGCGACCAGAGCGGTGTCATAAAATGGCGTCGTAGAAAATCTGCACTGAACAAGGGCCAATAACACCATGAACAATAACCCCACAGACCTCAGAACCCTCCGATTCGACGAATCCGTTCGATCGCCAAACTGGGTCTTTATTGTGTTTGGCGCGCTGTTGGGTCTCTTCGCCGGCCTGCTCACGGGCCTGCCGATTTCAGGCGTACTCGAGGGCACGGAGTCAATCATCTTCTACGCCGTCCTCGGTGTGGTAATGCTGATCGTCCTGTTTGTAATGCTGAACTTCCTCGCCCTCCTCACCACAATCAGCGATCACGGCCTCGAGTTCCGGCTCGGCCTGTTTGCACGCAGATTCTCGTGGAATCAGATCGCAGGCGCCGAGGCGAAACCTTACAACTGGCATTCGTACGGCGGGTGGGGAATCCGTATCGCTTTTGGCGGGCGTCGCGCCTGGAGCCTCCTCGGCGTGAGCCATGGCGTGGAAGTACGCGTAACCGATCCCAGCGGACGGGAACTCACCTACTTCGTCTCCTCGGCCCGCCCCGACGATATGGCGGAAGCGCTTCGACAGGGCATCGCCGAACGCCGCTTGGTTTCCAACGGAGTCCCTTAGAGGGTGTCCAAAAAGGGCCGCCGGAGCAGGGAAACAATCGTCATTCCGGGCGAAGCAACTGTCATTCTCTGAGCGAAGTAAATGTCATTCTGAGCGAAGTCGAAGAATCTACGTGCCCCTGGCAGTAACGCCATGTCCCCCGACCCCCAGACCCTTCGCCTTTGCTCAGGGTTACAAACGGACTTTTTGGACACCCTCTTAGAGCAACCGCGGTACCCCTTTAGGATCGCAGACATCCCGTCGGCAGGGACAATCTCAAACCCGCGGGCGCGCGCCGCCGCGCATAGGATGTTGTGCGAGACCTATTCAGACCGTACAGTTCTGGCCGTGGACCTGGCGGACCAGGGGCTGCGGCGATTCCCAGACCCCACTCCATTGGCCTGACTTGAAAATTCCAGCGAGAACGCCGTGAAAAAACCCAACTTCGTCTTCCTGTTCCCCGATCAACTGCGCGCCGACTTTCTCAGTTGCTACGGCGCGGAGTTCGTCAGCACCCCCAATATCGACTCGCTGGCCGAGCGCGGCGTACGTTTCCGCAACGCCTTTTCCGCCTCGCCTGTGTGTGTACCGGCCCGAACCGCACTGCTGACCGGTATGAACGCCATCAAGAACGGTGTCACCGGCAATCTGGGCAACCTCAGGCCGGACTATCGCGAGGCCGGCATCCGCACTTGGCAGGAAATCCTGGCCGAACAGGGCTACTACACCGCCGCCATCGGCAAGATGCACTTCTACCCGTGGGACGACAAACGGGGTTTTCAATACCGTGTGGCGGCCGAGGACAAGCGTTGGCTGAACGTCCGGGACGACTACTACCACTTTCTCAAGGCGAACGGCCTGCGCAAATTCCACGGCAACGAGCACGACGGGTACCACGAAGGAAAGGGCGCAGTCGTCAGCCGAACGCCGTGGGAGTACTCGTGGGACCGGTTTGTCGGCATGGAGGCGGTCCGGTTCATCGACCAATACGGCGCCGACGGCCCGTTCGCAATGATGGTCGGCTTCCCCGGCCCGCACTGCCCGTACGACCCCGACGCACGATTCCTCGACGAGGTCGACGAGTCGAAGCTGCCCGATCCCGTGCCCGCCGTCGAAGCCGACTCAAGCCGACTTCGTCAGGTCAACGTCTCCGGCAACGTCCGCCCCTGGAACGGCGTCGACTACACGAAGTTTCCGGAGTCGTCCAAGCGACGCATACGAAAGCACTACGCCGCCCTGGTCAAGCAGATCGACTACGAAGTCGGGCAGATAATCGAGGCCCTCAAAGCCGCAGGGCAGTACGACAACACCGTGATTATCTTGTCGTCCGACCACGGCGACTACCTCGGCGACCACGACTTGATCGGCAAGGCGTCGTTCTACGAGTCCGCGATCCGAGTCCCGATGCTGGCCCGCGTGCCCTGGTCCGACACCACCGCCGTCGTGGACGATATGGTCGAACTGCGCGACGTAACCGCGACGATGCTTGCGTTCGCCGGCGTCGTACTGCCCGACTACATGGACGCGCAGCCGATGCCGGGCCTTGGTCTGGCAGAAAGCCGGGGCAGGGAACGTATATTCGGTATGCTCGCCGACGGGTGGATGAACTTCGACGGCCGGTACAAGCTGCACCGCTACAGCACCGGCGACGAGATGCTCTTCGACCTCGAAAACGATCCGACGGAGCAGCACAACCTGGCCGCAGACCCCAACTACGCAGAGGTGCGCCAGCGTCTGGATGCTGAACTGGTCAGCGAGGTGATGGTCTCAATGGCCCAATCCACCCACGACCGGCTGGCGCACGCAGGAGACATGTCGCAAGACCCGTCTTTCGGCAGAGAGGGCTGGAGGCGGCCATGGCCCCACCACGTGCTCGACTCAAATGACCCGGTCACCCCGCGCTGATGACCACACATCCCTGACCCGTTCCACTCCCGTTCAGCCCGTGATAATGATCCACAGACTCCTGCCGACCTACCGCATCTGCCGAATGCAAGATGAATCGGCAACTCCGCGCTGCGAGGCAAGCTGGGGCTTCGGACCATGAACACTGCACCACAAAACGCCTGCTGCGCGCCCGGCCATAACGGCCCAACCGGCGGCGCTACTCGCAACCCACCGGCTCGGAGCACGCGCCGGGCATCTCTCGACGGCATGGTCAAACTCGACGGCGGCGAATTCCTCATGGGATCGGAAGACGGCGACGGCTTTCCCGCCGACGGTGAGGGGCCGGTGAGAACCGTTGCAATCAGGCCGTTCTACATCGACGAGACGGCCGTCACGAACGAACAGTTCATCGAGTTCGCAAGATCGACCAACTACCGCACCGAGGCGGAGCGATTCGGCTGGTCGTTCGTCTTCTACCAGTTCGTGCCCGCTGCGATCGCGCGGCAGATCGACCGCGCCGTCCAAGGCGCCGAGTGGTGGTGGCCGGTCAAGAAGGCCACCTGGAATCGGCCGTTCGGGCCCGGCTCGAACCTGAAGGGCATACGCGATCACCCCGTGGTCCACGTCTCCTGGAACGATGCCAACGCATACGCCGCCTGGTCGGGCAAACGCCTGCCCACCGAGGCGGAGTGGGAGTACGCAGCGCGCGGCGGGCTGGAACAGGCCCGCTACGCCTGGGGCGACGACCTGACACCCGACGGCGAGCACCGGTGCAACATCTGGCAAGGTGAGTTCCCGGCCAATAACACCCTCGACGACGGCTTTCACGGCGCCGCGCCCGTGACGGCCTTCAAACCCAACGGCTACGGCCTTCGCAACATGTCGGGCAATGTGTGGGAGTGGTGCGCAGACTGGTTCAGCCCCGTCTTTCACCGCGACGGGTCGCGGGACAACCCATCCGGCCCACCCGCCGGACAGTCCCGCGTCATACGCGGCGGCTCATACCTCTGCCACGAGTCGTACTGCAACCGGTACCGCGTCGGCGCAAGAAGTTCCAACACGCCGGACTCGGCCACCGGCAACATGGGATTCCGATGCGTCGTCGACGCATGAAATCGGATTTGGAAAGGCGACATTGAAAGTCCTGCATAACCTCGAAACGACCATGCGCGACGGCACGGAACTTCGTTCCGACGTATTCCTGCCAGACGGCGCCGGTCCCTTCCCCACCCTTCTCCGCCGAACGCCATACGACAAAGAGCGCGATCTCACGATCGAACAAGCCACCGCATTCGTCCAGAGCGGCTACGCAGTCGTCGTCCAGGACGTGCGCGGCAGATACGCCTCGGGCGGCGAGTTGAAACTGGGCTTCTTCAGTTCCGACGTACACGATGCTGAGGACGGCTACGACACCGTGGAATGGGCGGCCGCCCAACCCTGGTCCAACGGGCGCGTCGGGACCTAGGGCAGTTCCTACGACGGCTGGACGCAGTGGGCCTTGGCGCACACGCGCCCGCCCCACCTCGTCACCATGATCCCCGGCATGATCGCCGCCAACCTGCTCGAACGGGAGCTGTCGGGCGTGCTGCGCCTGGGCCGCGTCCTTACCTGGTGCGTCACCAACCTGAGCGTCGACACCCGCATTCGCTACGATCTGCCCGGCGTACGGGACCGGGACGAAGCGCCGAGGGAGTTCGTCGAAAAAGACCGCTCGAAATGGCTCTGGTATCTGCCACTCGCCGAGATACCCGAGGAGGCGTTGGCCGGCACGGGCGACCTTTGGCGAACGTGGCTCGCCGACCATGCCACCGATCACTTCGGCTTCAAGGAAACGCATCACGAGACCGACGTCCCTGTTCTTTCGTTGACCGGCTGGTACGACCAGCAGATCGGCACGATCAAGCACTTCACCGGCATGTCAGCCAACGGCATGACCGAACACGCGCGCAACAACCAACGGCTGATCATCGGGCCTTGGACGCACGGCTATGACCTGAAAGGAGTCGTTGGCGAAGTCGATTTCGGGCCGGATGCGGCCGGCGACTACGTCGGGCTCTGCGTCAACTGGTTCGATCGATGGCTCAAGGAGGACCCAGGTAGTGCCTCGGCCGATTGGCCTCCCGTTCAGTTGTTCGTCATGGGCGAAAACCGATGGCGGGCCGAACAGGAATGGCCCCTGGCCCGAACCAACTACACTGATTTCTACCTGCGCAGCGACGGCTCGGCGAATACCCCGATGGGGGACGGGACGCTCACCGTCGAACCTCCGACCGCCGGGGAGTCGCCGGACAGTTACGTGTACGACCCGCGGGACCCCGTCATGACGCTCTACTCCCCTGTGGGGCAGCAGGAGCCGTACGACCAGAGGACATTCGACGGCCGGCAAGACGTTCTCGTGTACCAGACGCCGCCCCTCGAACAGCCGGTGGAGGTGACCGGGCCGATTACCGTGACGCTATTCGCCGCGTCGTCCGCTCCCGACACCGATTGGGTCGTCAAGCTGCACGACGTCTGGCCCAACGGTTTCACGCAGGAGCTATGCCACGGCATCCTGCGGGCCCGATACCGCGATAGTTACGAGACCCCGTCGCTTCTCCAGCCCGGGGAGGTGTACGAGTTCACCATTACCGTTAACCCCGTCAGCAACCTCTTCTTGCCCGGCCACCGCATCCGCGTCGACATCACAAGCTCCGACTTCCCGAACTTCGACCGCAACCACAACACCGGCAGCAACGACTACTTCGAATCGGACCTGCAATCCGCGCGCCAGACCATCCTCCACGACGCCGCTCACCCCTCACGAATCACCCTGCCCGTGATCCCCAGATAGTGGGACACCCGGGCGTCTCCCAGAATCCTTCTTCCCACCGTCGTTCCGGCTAAGGCCGGAACCTAGCGGCGTGGGGCACGCACTCCCATTGACCGCTGGCCGTAGCTAAACGGGTCCCCATCCTCCACTGGATTCCGGCCTCCGCCGGTACGACGGTGGGAGGGTGTGAGTGTGCCTGCCGGTTTTGCGTGGTGGGAGTTCGGGCGTGGCCCCGCCGCTCCCCTGGGTACCGACCTCCGCCGGCACAACGGAGGAGGGAGGCCGGGGATGACGAGATGTGGAGGGCGTCTCACGGCAAACACCCGCCACCCCTCCGCCCCAGGTCCTTCGTCGGGGACTCCTCAGGACGACATTGCCTTCGCAGTTTGCTGGAGGAGCTAACACACTCCCGCGGAGTCGTGAAGCTTAGGCTCCGGCCATTATGTCGCTGAGCTTCTGGACGTTCTCCTTCCACCAGTTGAAGAGGATTACTATGTCTGTGCCGAGGGCAAAGTGGCGAATGCCCTGGTCGAGTAAGGGCTTGGCGTCCTCTGGGTCGCTAATCTCGGCCCTGGGCTGAATGCCCATCTCGAGGGCCTTCTTGTGGACGTAGTCGCGGGTCGCGATAACGTCGGGATCCCTGGCTGCGCCGGGCTTCCCGATGCTCATGGAGTAGTCGCTGCCACCCCAGACGACTATGTCGATTCCCGGCACGCTGAGGATCTCGTCCAGGTTGTCGACGGCCTCCTTCTTTTCGATCATGAGGGCGACGACGCTGTCCTCGAGGGCCTGGACGTACTGGGGCGAGCCTGACTCGAGGAAGTATCCGGCGAACCGGCGGTCGCCAGAGCCGTGGTGGCCACCCGTCTGGGGGGTCTCCGCCCGGACTGCGCCAACGCACTCCCTGGTCTCGTCCGCGTCGCGGACGTCGGCGAATAGCACGTTCTGGATGCCGGAACCGATGGCGCGGGTCGCGGCGAAGGTGCGAGGCTCCTGGTCTATTTTGATCATGGCCGTCATGTGGTCGAAGAGGTCGACGGCCCGGCCGAAGTTCTCCAGGCCCTCGAGGTCATACGGGACGTACTCGGCCACGAACTCCACGTAGTCGATTATGCCGGTGTGTCCTATGATCTCCACCATGCCGGGCCAGAAGACCATCGTGTGTGTGCCGATACTGGGCTTTCCCTCATCGAGCAGTTTTCGCAGGGGGTTCGGTCGCATCCGAGTTCACCTCAGGGGTATTTTCAGTGATGACGCGGGGTACTCTATTGGCGGGCAGCGAGGTGCGTCAAGCCTGCAGCCAAGACCTGGGTAGGGCATCGTCTAACTGTGGGACGTGGGCGCGTTGTCTTCCGTCAGTGATCGAGGGGACCCTGCCCCAGGTCCTTCGGCTTCGTCAGAGCCTGCCCCGCACCTGATGCGGGGGTGACATGAAGGCAGGGGCCGGGAAGTAGACCGTCATGGGCGTGGTAGGCCCTGGGAGCGGAGTATCTGGTCGAAGTTTTCGCGGTCCTCTTTGCTCAGATCTGGAAACGGCTCGCCTCTGCGCCGGAGGCCGCCGGTGAAATCGGCTTCGCGCTTCGATACGAACGCTTCCCTCGCCTCGTCGACGTCGGTTGTGGTGGCGGTCACGAATGAATTCATGAGGTGCTGCACCTGCCATGCGGCGTCAGTAGGTACATCGCGGAAACGGATTGCGAACTCTTTCATCATGCGGACCGCGACCGGCGGCATGGCGGCGAGGCGTGTTGCCACCTCCTCAGCCCTGACCATGAGTTCGCCGTGCGGCACGACCTCGTTCACCAATCCGATTCGCAGGGCTTCGTCGGCGCTTACCGGTTCGTCCATCAGCAAGATGCGCATGGCGTCTGCGTAGCGAACCTGCCGCATGAGCAGGGTCGCGCCTGGGCCGGCGCCCACACTGCCGCGGGAGGTCATGGCCAGCAGGTATCGTGAAGTGTCCGACGCTATCCGGATGTCGGTCGACGATAACAGCAGGTAGAAACCGGCGCCGGCGGCCCATCCGTTGACGGCGGCCACGACGGGTTTCCATATCTGCGGGAAGTGGTCGCCCATCCTCCCGTCCGCGCCGATGCGGGACCCGTTCACCGTGCCTGCCTGCGGCCATACGAGCCGTTCGATCGTGTACCGTTCCCGGTCCTCCGGCGTCAGGTCCGCCAACGCTTCGAGGTTGTGCCCGGCGCAGAAATGCCGGTCGCCGGCACCGGTTATTACCGCCGCGCGTACGTCGCGGTCCTGCCACACCTCGGTCCATGCGTCCGAGAGCTGTTGTGAAATATCGCGATCGAGGATGTTGGCCTTTCGCGGGTTGTTGATTGTCAGGTAAGCGACGTGCTGCCGCTTCTCGTAATCGACTGGCATTCCGACCTCCGGTTACTTATTTTAATTCAGACAGGCGGGTGGCACATTGTTTTGGCTCAGACGGGCGGGTGGATTGTGCGATGTGGGTCGAGAACCTCGATGGGGTGTGGTGTGCTAGCGTTTTTGGGACGACCGGGTGGTGTGTGACCTTGGAGACGATTAACCCATTCAACCCGGGCATGGACCGGGACCGGCGAGGAATGCAGTACGGCTCGTGAACATCTACTTCGACATCGACTACACGCTGATCGCCTACACAGGCGAGCTTCGGCCGCTGGCCCGGCAGACGCTGGAACGGCTGAACGAAGACGGCCACACACTCTACATATGGTCAGGAGTGGGCGTGCGCACGGAAGAGGTGAAGCGCCTGGGCCTGGCCGATCTTGTAGTCGACGTGCTGGAAAAGCCGACCGAGAAGTTCGAGGAACGGCTGCCCGAGCTTGGCGTCAAGGTGCGCCCCGACGCGGTGGTCGACGATCACCCTGAGATCGTGAAGCACTTCGGGGGCGTGAAGGTCAGGCCCTACTTTTGGCCCAGCGAGTCAGACCGCGAGTTGAACAGGGTGTACGAGGAGCTAAACCGGCTGGCGCAGGAACGCGACGGGCACGCAAACGCCTGATTGCCGGCTCATACGCCGCCGCTTTCCACTGCGGCCAGTTGCGGCACGACCACCTCTTTCAGCAACTCGGCTGACCGTTGCCACGCTTCCAGCGGCTCCCACTCGTGCGCCATGATCAGCAGCACGCCGAATCCCCCTACCTCTTCATATAACCGGGACAGCTTTGCGGTTACGTCGTCGGGGCTACCGACGATCCACACGTTGTCCATCATGTATTCGACGGTGCAGTCCTCGTCCGCCATGTCGGGGTCAATCTTCGCCAGGCTCAGCAATCCGTCGCGCTGGAGCAGCGGCCAGAAGTACTCCTCCCAGTCCCTGCGCATCACGCCGTTGCGAACCTCATTACGGGCCTCTTCCGTGGTGTCGGCGACGAACACCTCGCGGGCGATCCGCCAATCTGCGCGATCGGGTTGCCTGCCCGCCTTTTCTGCGCCCTCGGAGTACGCCTCCCAGTGCGTTTTGAGGACCCAGTTCGGCACGATGTTTATGCTCAGCGGGAGCCAGCCGCGCGCGCCGGCCGCGGCGAGCGAGCCGGACTTCGGCGACACTCCCGAAATGCCGATGGGCGGGTGCGGTTTCTGGTAGGGCTTGACGTGGACGCCCAGGCCGATGCCGGGTACGGGTTCCGGCACCGTGTAGTCATAGAACTCGTTGGAGTAGTAGCCCGGGGCTGGATCGTCCCATATATCGAGCACGTCAGTTACCGACCGCTGCATCATGGCGCGGTGGTCTTTCTTGCCCTCGCCATAGCCGAACACCTCGAGGTCGCCCGGGAATCCGCCCGCGCCGACGCCCCACTGGAACCGGCCTTGTGCCATGTTGTCGAGCTGCGCGATACGGTGGGCCAGCACGAACGGGTTGTGGTTCGGCATGCACGAAACGCCGGTACCGAGGCGGATGTTCTTGGTCTGTCCCAGCGCCTGTGCGATGAAGAGGTCGGGCGCGGGGATGTTCTCCCACGCGGCGGTGAAGTGCTCGCCGATCCACGCCTCCCGATAGCCGAGGCGGTCCAGGTGGACAATCTGGCTAAGGTCGTGCTCGAGAGTCTTCGCAAAATCGGACCCCGGCGGGTGCAGGGGCATCATGAAGCAGCCCAAATCCATTGGATCGAATCCTTGTTCGGTAGATGGTCGACCATACCGGCCGCGGCCAATAAGTTAACAGAGGAACGGGCTTGTCTTACGAAGTTGGCTGACTGATTGGGGTGGGGGAAAGGGGGTGTCGTGGGGCGGCTCGAGGAACTTTGGACGGGCCTGAATAGCTTTCCGTCCAAGGTACTAAGGCGCCGATCCTAACGCGGAGACTAATTGTCTTCAGGCAAGACGGGACTATAACTCAAGATGGTGTGGCGGCGACGGCTGTTTCCAACTTGCCTGAAACGAACACGCGCGTTCACCTTCTGGCCCAATATCGCGTTGATCGATTCAGCGTTGTCGATTGCTCGGTCTACCCTGCAGTTGAGTACTTCTCCCGAATGGATGGGGACAAATTCGGCCCTGCGGCTTTTTGGCAAAAAGCCTTGAAAGTAGCCGAATAACGTTTCTTCACCTTCATGGAGGTTGTCTTGGCCAAGGCTGGCAAGGCCTCTCTCTACTTGACCAACGTCCCTAAAACGAAAGATCGTGTTCTTGAACGAAAGTGAGCAAATCGCCTCACCGTCTGCCATAACTTTTAGGAAGTCGCGAAGGTCGTTTAATGCCCGTTCGTCAGTATCGGCGACCGCCTCTGCTATTGCCTCTTCGTCGGTAACTAGGGACTCTAGGATGCCTTTAGCCTGTCCAATCGCCAGTTCAACCGCGGATTCTTCCTCAAGAAAATGGGCTTGGGGTGCAACCGATTCTTCAATTTCAAATCCAAAGGAACCGTGGGATGTTCCGGTGATCAACATCCTGTAGTTATCTTGACCGGGAATGATTCCCCGCTCTCCCAGTGCGGCCTGCTGGCTGGCAGCCAACGATGTCACTGCCTTGGCGAATGCATCCATCGCAGCCCCAGCAAAATCAGCATGAATCCCCTGCCGATCCACGACTGGTTTGCCATTAAACGCAAGATGGGCAGTCACCGGCCATCGGGGAGGCCGCGCACAGGCATCCAAATCTCCCTGCACCTGTGACCTGCGGTACTCTAGGCTCATTCGGTCGATCACCGCAGACTCGGGCGTTGCTGACAGGAGTTTGTCCAGTTCAGCCAATTCTGATCGGAGGAAATGGTACTGCCGTTCTTGGGCGCTCATTCTTCAACCTCCCGTATTGCCGCCTCACGCAACACCCCTCTCGCCGCCGAGTCCTCGTCAGGTGACAGGTCGATCTCGAGATAACCCTTCCACTGATGACGTCGGTCATGGGACCAGATGCTGTTCCAGTAAGCGGCCACCCTTACTAGGTAAAGCGGGTCATGGGTGTCGAGAACGACAGTGTACGCGTCCACGCCAAAGAGGCGTCTGTTGGCTTCCTGATCGAATAATGACGGCTTGGCTCGGGCCAAGCCAGCTTGCGACTGCTCACTTGGAAGACGCATGAACGTTACCACGTCTATGTCGTTTGGCGCCCGATGGCCGCGTCGCTCTGTGTCTTCAACAAAGCTCCCGTTCACCCACTGGAAGCCATTTCGTAGACCCGCCGCGTGTAGATTGGATCTGTAGTCCAGCAACCCAATCAAGAGCTTGCACCGTGTCTTGGTGTCGCCAAACCTCAAGGCCAAATCAGTCAGCCCAACGAGATACGGGGAACGTTGGTCCCCCGAGGTCGGAGATCCGACGAACGGAGGTAGATGGCCGTTTGGATCCCAATTTGGGATAGGTCCGAGCCCGCTGGTCATCGCACTAGCCCCACGAAACTACAATAATTGTACGCCTGACTGCGTTCCACCGACCGAATCCTGTCACGTCACGACGCGGTGCCTAAACCCCTGTCGCCCTCGCTTTTTCACGCTAACAGCCCCGTTTCCGTCAACGGCGTCGCGCGCCGCAATCAGCATGTCAAGCAAGTAGGCGCCGTCACGCTCCATACACCACCACGGCCGACTCAAGGATTGACTTGCGACGTATGTAATTCCGGCTATCTTCCACTTCCGAGCGAGTCACCAGGTCAACGTCCCTGCCAAACACATCGGACAACTCGATTTCCATGCCGGCAACGCCCAACAGCCCCGGAATACGATCGGGTTCGAACTCAACGAGTACGTCTACGTCATTGTCTGGCCCGAAGTCCTCACGCAGGGCCGAGCCGTAGATCGCCAGCCGCTTGATTCCATGTTCTTGACAGAAGGCGGCGAGTTGCTCCCTGGAAATCGACACTTGCGGGTTCATTGCTCTGGTTCCTCTATTTTGGCGTCTGTCTTTAACCGCTAGGTTCCTTGCGAAATTTTACCTGCGGCCCGAACATGCTTTTCCATGCGTTGCGGCCGACTACCAACTAGTCAACCCAAGCATCGTAAACGATCTGCCATTTTATTCTTGTCCCACTGGCCGGGGCGCCGCGCCCGGCTGCTCGACTCGGAACAGCGTTCCCGGCGCCCTGAGACCCCTCCGGATGCGCCTGGGAGGGTGTCTACAAAGTACGTTTATAACCCTGAGCAAAGGCGAAGGGTCTGGGGATCGGGGGACGGGGGGTTACTGCCAAGCGGACGTAGATTCTTCGACTACGCTCAGAATGACATTTTTATACCCGGTTCCCGCGGCCCTTTTTGGGCACCCACTAAGAGAATAACGCCGAGCCGGTCTTTGCTGCATGGCGGACAATCGGGAACCGTACCGCGCCTGCTTCGGTGAATCGGGGGAGGGTCACAACCGGGTTACTTCTCAATAAATCCTGGTGTTAGCTATATACTTAGCCAAGATGGTGTCAGAGGAGTCGGCCATGGTAACGGTGAACGTACACGAGGCAAAGACCAACCTGTCTCGCCTGCTTGCGCAGGTCGAGGCTGGGGAGGACGTCGTCATCGCCCGAAATGGGAAACCGGTGGCGCGGTTGGTGCGTTGCACAAGGCCGGTAAGGCGGAAGCCGGGTTCCATGGAAGGGCAATTCACGGTGCCCGACAGCTTCTTTGACCCGCTGCCAGAAGAGGAGTTGGCCGCGTGGGAGGGCCGCGGGGATGACGCGTTGAAGAGAAGTGGCAACGATATTCTTAGCTAAGACAGTCCTCTGGGGGCAAAAAAAATGGTAACGGTAAACGTACACGAGGCAAAGACCAACCTGTCTCGCCTGCTGGCGCAAGTCGAGGCTGGGGAGGACGTCGTCATCGCCCGCAACGGCAAGCCGGTGGCGCGGTTGGTGCGTTGCACAAGGCCCGTAAGGCGGAAGCCGGGTTCCATGGAAGGGCAATTCACGGTACCCGACAGCTTCTTTGACCCGCTGCCAGAAGAGGAGTTGGCCGCGTGGGAGGGTGACCAAGGGTAATGGGCTGAAGGGTGGTAGCAACGATATTCTTAGTTAAGACAGGCCCAAGGGAGAAGATGATGGTTACGGTGAACGTACATGAGGCAAAGACCAACCTGTCTCGCCTGCTGGCGCAAGTCGAGGCCGGGGAGGATGTCGTCATTGCGCGAAACGGCAAGCCGGTGGCGCGGCTGGTGGAGTTCCAGCCGAAGGGAAAGCGGCAATTCGGGGCTTGGAAGGACCGGATTTCCATTGACGACAGTTTCTTCGATCCACTCCCGGAGGAGGAGTTGGCCCTGTGGGAAGGCCGTGGGGACGAAGAGTTGAAGAGTTGATCGTTGCGCCTTCTCCTGGATACCCACGCATTTTTGTGGTGGCTTGCTGGAAACCGACGATTGCCGCCCGCCGCCCGCCGAGCCATCGGTGACCAATCGAACGACGTACTGATAAGCGCGGCTTCTGCGTGGGAGATTGCCACCAAACATCGGCTTGGCAAAATGCCGGAAGCAGCGGATATCGCCCTGGATCTTGCTGGCGCAATAGCCGACCAGGGTTTCGAGGAACTGCCCATCACCGTGGACGACGCCTCGCGCGCAGGACAATTGCCGGGCCATCACTCCGATCCCTTCGACCGGATGCTCATCGCCCAGGCGATGGCCCGCAATATTCCGCTCATATCCAACGAACCGCTCTTCGACCGGTATGGGGTCCGGCGGCTTTGGTAATTCGCGGCCATAAAACCAGATGGCGGTGTTACCGGTTTCGGTTTACCGGTCAGCGCCCTTCGCACCGGGGCTTGGCCGCCTGGGAATCAGGGGGCAGGGTTGGATGGCCTGAGAAGGGCCACAAACCCTGCCTGCTCGAAATCGCGGTCGTAGGCAAGCGCTTCGCTTATGTTTCTCTCCTCCATGACCAGGAAGCTTGCGCAGTCTGTGGGGCTCCACCTTTGATCATTGCGGGCGGCGTAGCGCTCCAAGGCGGCCTTGAATTGTTCGTCCGTCTGAGGAACGATTTCAACGTCAGCATTGTCCTGTAAGCCCCGGACCATCTGCAAGCCAAGTTCCGAATTCGCTCGCCTTCGCCCGACAGGTGTTTGAGCGCCTCGGCCAAAGCCATCTGGGCCGTAACGATTGCAACAGGTCCCAGCGTGGCAGCCATTGTCTTTGCCCGCTCGTGCATCTGGTCGCGGGGGTGCAAGAGCGCGATCCAGTGGCCTGAGTCTGCGAAGAGCGTTCGCATCACTCCGTTTCCTTCGGATGGCCATAGAGGTAATGTTTCTTGTTCTTGACCGAATCGGCGGGGAGCTCGTCCCATGTATTTGAGGGAACGGATTTCCTGAGCCTCTCGAAAAGGTCCAGGATAGACTCTCCGTTAAGGGACGGTTGCGGGGTGTCCTTGATCGACACTGTAACCTCCACTCCTTCTTCAAGGTCGAGTGGCTCTAACGGCACGAGCACTCCGTTCGAAAACTTGGCCTTCACGTTCGCAATCATGTCGGACGCTTTCATGCCGCCCCGCGCGGGACTCGCGGCATCTCCTTAAGAAGTCGCACCAGCAGGACGGGAGCAGTCGTCGAGTGAAGCCAGAGGATTGTTAGCTAGGGCGTCCACGCCAGCGCGACAAGTCTGCTAACTCTTGCGCGTGTCGTTTCTGCTCGTCTCTATCGTTAGCCGCATCCTGTGGCAATTCTATGTCGGCGTGATACGGATTATCGTTCGGAATTGGGGATGCGATGGCTCGTCGGCCGCTAGAGTAGGCAGATTCAGCGGAGACTACCGCCCATCCGTAGAACGTGCGATTACGGGCGTTGTCTCGTCTATCGGCGATTGCAATCGCTTCATTGGGTGGCGCGACACTAAGTCTATCTACTGAGATCTTGGTCTTACCCTCTTTTGGCAGGAATTCGTGGAAAGGGAGACGTGAGCGTTGAGCACGCGCAGCACTTTTTCTTGAAGAAACCCCTCGACCTAGCCCCTCCTCTGCATCGATTTCCGCTGATACCTCCATAGATTATTATTCGCTCTACCGCTCCAAATCCATCAGGCAGTCACGAAGAAATTTATCAGGAACTGCGTCGGCAGATGGGTAGGACTTACGACGATGACTGCCACCCAGATTAACCAAACAGAGCACCCCGCCTTCCGAGTTGCAAAGTAGTATAATGGAGCTGCCGCGTCCGTTTGGAATATCAATGGCAATTTCACCGTCCGGTGTGGGGTATACTTCGCAACGTCGAGTTAAAAATTCGAACATTCTATTCAATAAGTGTTCGGTATTTTCGAATGCGAGGTCTGATGGTATTGAGAATCCCTCTTCCACAGCCTCATTGACTACCTCTCGTAGATCGTTAAGGGAGGCGGACACATCGTCGCTGGCAATCGCGGACGGTTGCGGGGATTCCTCGACGCTGACCAAGTCCGCGATGTCCTGCGGCAATTTGAGATTATGTTTTTCCTCGAAGGCGGCGACACTCCCGTGGTCGGCGCGGAAGGCCGACACGATATCCATTCCCATATTGCGGGCGCTGAGCAGATCTGACCTGGCCTCGTCCCACCGTGATAGCCGCAACAGCGCAAAACCCCGATTGGCGTGTGCGGCCTGGTTGGGTCTTATGCGCAAGGCTTGATCGTAATCTCGCATTGCGCGGGCCAGATCGCCTTTTCTCTCGTACGCAATGCCCCGAGAGTTGTACGCGATTTCGTTCTCCGGGACCTGCGCCAAGGCCTTGTCGAAGTCTTCTATGGCACGATCAAGTTCGCCTTTTTCCAGGTACAGTGTTCCGCGGACAGCATGAGCATAAGGATGGTGGGGGTCAAGACGCAAAGCACTATTCAAATCCCCGAGAGCGCGATCAATTTCACCTCTTTTTATAAAAACCAAGCTCCGAATGCCGTAAGCGTCCGAATACTCCGGATTTAATTCCAGTGCCTTGCTGAAGTCTTTCTCGGCACTATCACTGTCGCCTCTGGCATTGTGAGAGAAACCTCGGTTCAAGTAGACAAAAGGATAATCAGGATCAAGCTTCAATGCTTCGTTGTAGTTCTTTATGGCCTTGCCGTGATCGCCTATGTTGGAATAAACAATGCCAATCCCAGTATGCGCAATAGTATTGTTGGGATTCAGTGCTAGCGCTTCCTTAAAGTCCCGGATGGCATAATCGTAGAGCGACAGATTGGTGAACGTTTGACCTCTATAGACATGTGCGGATGCATTGCCGGGATCTAGTTCTAATGCCGCATTGTAGTCGAGTATTGCTCGCTCGTAGTCACGTTTCTTGAAGTAAACGCTTCCTCGATTACAGTATGCTATGAACTTAGGTTCAAGTTTTAAGGCCATGTTGAGGTCATTAAACGCCAGATCAAGATCACCTATGCTTACGTAAGCGGCGGCGCGGTTTATGTAGACGTCGGCAATGTGCGGATGAGCCTTAATAATCTCGGAGTAGTGGGTGATTGCCTTGTGATAATCTCCGTCTTTTTGAGAAGACAAGGCAACGGCAAACAGCTCGTCATAGTCGAGAGTTTGTCTGGAGGGCGCAGACTCGGTAACACCGGAAGATTCTTCCGCTACCGTAGGCGCGACGAGTTGAGGAGTGGGCTCCCACGGAGTTGGAAGCGGTGGGAGATACGGTGTTTGTGCTGGTGCGGTTACCATTGCTTATCTGACCATTGACCTCTGGCCGCGGTCCGAAGGCGTGATTGTACTAGATGGCTTTTTGAGGCACAGACCCCTGTACCACGGCAATCACGTCCACCGACGGCTGAAAAACACCGGACTATCTCGGCCTTCTCCGCGCTCGTGTACCCTTTCGTATCTGCGTCATTAGCCTTCGCGATGCGGCAACTCCACCTTCGTGTCGCCAATACCCATCGGATGTGGAATTCGATCAGTCAGACGTTGGCGAACATGTCTTCCATCACCTATTTGGACGACCACGTAGTGATACGGCTACAACCGCTCGGACGGGTTCGTTAGGATGGATGCCGGAGCAACCGTGACGGCGGCCGTTGCAGTGGGCGGTGGTGTTGGTTACCGCGTTCGCGAGAATGATGGGGAGCGGCGAAAATAGTGGGGAGTAGACGAGATCGACCACCGTCAATCATTCCAAACCCTGATCGGCGAACTACTGTGAGCGAGCACATGACAGCCAGCACCGACGGAGGGCAGGCGGCTTTGGAATTGCTGGAACGGGTGGAGGAAATATCACCGGACGAGACGGGTCCGGCGCGGCTGACGGATGCTGGGAGGGCGCGGGTTGCTGAGGTGTTTAATCGCCAACTGGGGCAGAGGCTTCATCCTGGCGCGGGCGTGGCCGTGTATCTCAATGGGAATCTTGTTTTCGACATGGTTGGCGGGATGCCGTCGGAACATCACCCCGCTCCTGTGGATGGGGACACGCTTTTTCGGGTCTTTTCTTGCAGCAAGCCACTTGCCGCCGCCGCGTTGTGGGTGTTGAAGGACCGGGGCGAGCTCGACTGGGATGACCCTGTCGCCTGCCACTGGCCGGAATTTGGCGCCAACGGGAAGGGACGTGTGACGATAGAGCAGGTCCTCACGCACCGGGCCGGCCTTCCGAACGCGCCCGCGGGGCTGGGGTGGTTCGACTATCCGGATTGGGGACGGATGGTGATGGGTATCGAGGACGCAGAGCTCGAATACGAACCGGGCACTCGAATCGAGTACCACGAGCACACATTCGGGTGGCTCGTCGGAGAGCTTGTAGCGCGGATTTCCGGGATGCCGGTCAACCGGTTTTTCGAGGAAGAAGTGTTGCGTCCGCTCGGCATGCACAACACGTGGTTCGTGCTGCCTGACAGTGAGATTGACAACGTGGCGCCGGTGACCGCCATGCCGGAGTCGGAGCATGACCTGTTCGCCGTGAGCGTGAACAATGAAAGCTCGTACTCGGCGCTCGTTCCGGCCGGCAACTGTTTTGCGACCGCCCGCGACATGGCGCGCTTCTACGACGTGCTGGCAATGGGCGGCGCGGCGGGCGGCGAACGATGGCTCAGCGAGCAGACCGTGGAAGAGGCAACGCGGTGTTGGGCCGACATAACCGATCCGGAGACAGGCCGACGACGGCGAATGGGCCTGGGAATGCGACTGGCCGAGGGTGAGTTCGATAAGTTCGGTACTACCGGCGAGGCGTCCACGTTCGGGCACGGCGGCTTTGGTTCGTGCGAGACATGGGGAGACCCGGTACTCAAGGTTTCGGCCGCCTACCTGACGAACGGTCTGCAGACTCACGAAGCCGACAGCCAACGCCAATACGAGATGTCGTCGGCCATTCGCCATGCCGCAGAAGAGGCTGTCGAACTCGGTGCTTCGCCCTCACCGGAGGACATGCAATGAGCGGGTCAGACATTGAATGGACGCCCGGCGCCGAATGGGCCGTCGCCGAGCCGGAGGAAGCGGGGTTCGACCGGTCTCGCCTTGCCCATGCGGCGGAGTGGCAGGCCAACGACGCCGACGGCCAGCCCTACGCCGTACTGATCGCCCGCCACGGCAGGATTGTGGCGGAATGGAACTTTCGTATCGACCCGCTCGAACCGGCGCGCATGGCTTCGGCGTCGAAGTCGCTCTACTCAAGCGTTCTGGGCGTCGCCATAGGTGAGGGCGTGATCAGGTCGGCTGACGATCGCGTGGTCGACTACTACCCTGAGTTGATGGACGTGCCGCCGGGCAGAGGACCCAAGGACGGCCGCCACGCATTCCCCGAAAACGAGGGCATCACGTTTCGGCAACTCATCGGCAACACGTCCGGCTACATGAAACCCGGAGAGTCGCCCGGCAAGGTGTTCAACTACCAGTCGTGGGGCATGGGCGTCCTGACTCACGCCGTGGCCTCGGCGTACAGCCTATACAAGACGTCGGAACCTGAGCGCGGCGGCGGGTTCGGTACGCTGACCGAGTGGAAACTGCGCCGGCCGATCGGGGGTTCGTGGACGTGGCAGTACGACAGCCCGCAGATCCATGCGTCGGCCAACCTGCCGGTGTTCGGCTACTTCACCATGTACTACATGACGCCGCGGGACATGGCGAGAGTCGGCCTGCTGTGGCAACGCGGCGGGGAGTGGCGCGGCGAGCAGATCATCCCGCGTGCGTGGCTGGAGGAAGCGACGAAGGTCTCCGGCATGATCCTCGAAAACGAACCGCGGGAACGGCACGTGTACGGCCTCGGGTTCTGGTGCAACGACACCGGCGTGCTTTGGCCGAGGCTCCCGAGGGACTGTTTCGCGGCAAGCGGAGCGGGCAGGCGCCTTATCTGGGTCTGTCCCAGCCTCGACCTGGTCGTCGTCCAGAGTCCCGGGACCTATCCGCAGTCGGGAGTGTTCGATTCGCCCGAGGCGCTCAGGAACCACCGTGATATGCAGGATTTGCTCGGCCGAATTGTCGATTCGATCGTCTAGGCCGGAACGCGCTCGAGGTTGAAAGACGGCTGTGGCCACGCGACGGGATAACTGCATCGCGACATGAGGTGAATACCCGGTCGGTGTTAGACTTCCGCCGCCGTGATCTTTCGTACCACAGGATTCGGAGCCAGCCCGTGAAACGACTCTATGCCCTGTCAATCGCCGGAGGGCGCGGAGAGCGTCTCAAGCCGATCACAGACGACCTCCCCAAGTCCATGGTTCCTGTTGACGGCCGACCGCTGATCGAGCGGCAGGCGGCCTGGTTCGTATCACAGGGCGTGACAGACGTGGTGTTCCTGTGCGGATACCTCGGCGAGAAGATCCAGGAACACTTTCAGGACGGCGCGCGATTCGGCTTTCGGGCGCACTACTCGTTCGAGGAGACGCCGCTGGGCAGGGGCGGCGCGGTCCGCAAGGGGCTGGAACTCGTACCGGCCGACGCCGGCCATGTAATCGTCACGAACGGCGACAACCTGACGTCGCTGCGGCTCGAAGACCTCGTGAGCTTGCACTTCGCACGAAACGCAGTCGCAACCATGATGCTGACGCCATTTCAAAGCCAGTACGGCGTGGTCGAGGTCGGCGAGTCCGACATGGTCACTTCGTTCGTGGAAAAGGGCAGACTGCCGTTGTGGATCAACGCCGGGATCTACGTGTTCGCCCGCGAGATCGAGGACCTGTTACCGGAGGTTGGCGACCACGAGACGACGACGTTCCCGATGCTTGCCGCTCAGGGGCGGCTCGCCGCGCTGCGCTCGGAGGCTACGTGGTTCACGATCGACAGCCAAAAGGAATTGCGCGAGGTGTCCGACAAGTTGAGGGCGGGGTCGCTGGGGAGGGCCGTTTAGCCCCATAACCCGACGTACCGCCGGGGCAAGATATTTCGACCTTTTAGAGGGTGTTTCACTAACTCGAATCCTACGGGGACCCCTGCCTCTAGATTCCCGTTTTCACGGGAATGACGGGATTTACGGCCGTATTACGTATTGACGGGAGGGTTGATGTCGTAAATCGTCGCGCCGTGTACGGCACGACTCTTGAGAGGAGACTTTTGAAACAAGCTCTTTTAACCTGACAACAACTGCATTAGCATGTGAGAGTCGGCTCTCATTTCGCTTGACGGAAACGGATCTTGAAAAAGTCGGCGAGCTTTCTCCCACGAAAGAACGGGATGACCAGCCTAAGGCGGCGGGTCAAGGCCGTGAAGAGACCTGAGTCAGTTCGGGACTTGGCACAGGCCGTGTTCAAGGGTGCCAACCCGAGGTTGGCCATAAAGTTGGGGGATCAAGAAGTCTTGGGCCAGCGACTCTTGTAGTTCAACCCCCAAAACAAGCCATCCGTCCCTTGCGGAGTCGGCTTAACAAAGAGAGACCAAGATGACCGCGAAGCATGTATTACAACTAGAGCTATTAATTGAGCCTCAAGCAGAAGGCGGATTCACTGTTACATGCCCATCGTTGCCCGGTCTGGTGACCGAAGGCAACACTATTGACGAAGTTTTGGCAAATATTCCTGATGCCGCGAAGGCCACGTTGGAGCTTTACGCAGAACGGAATCTTAGTCCTCCCGATGAGATATTTGTGCATGCTTCCGGCGAGCCCGTCACTGTGAAAACCACAGCGACGGTTCCGGTGTGACTTACAGAGAATTAGCGAAGAAATTGGAGTCGTTCGGATGCCGCGAAAGTCCCAGGAGAAGGGGTAGAGGATCGCATAGGAAGTGGGTCAATGAGGCCACCGGCGGCATCACGACCGAACCGGACTGGGGACGACGAGACTTAAAATTGGGGACCATTAGAGCAGTGGTCCGTAACTTGGGAATAGTCTGGGACGAATTTAGGCAGCGGTAATCTGCTGTAGGCCGTCAGATCCCGTCGGCCAAGACCAATATGTGTGGTAGCGTGCCGGGTTCTTTATTGACTTGGGTACTTGAAGGGTAGTCCTGAGATATTCCCTAGGTTGAAGGATCTTTAGCTGACGCCCCGAAGATCTTCAGGAAGTCGTGGCGGGACACCATGCCCACTACTTTGCCATCCTGTAGGACCGGCATGTGGTGGATGTGTTCCCTGATCATCATCTTCGCTATGTCCCCGACCGGTGTTGCCGCATCCACCACGGGGTGGCCCGGCTGAAGCACATCGCCCACCCGTGCGCCTTTGGCTTTTTCCATGGCCTCTTCGATGTTGCTTGGGTCGCCCATCCATGCGCCTAGCAGAGAGAAGGTAGTGCCGCGCATGAGGGGGTAGCCGGACTCCTGCGGCATGAACCAGTTTTCGGTCACAATGCCAAGGTACTCATTGGATTCGCCAACTACCGGAACTCCGCCGAATCCGCGTTCGAGCATGAGCGAAGCCGCCTCTGCCACGGTGACGTCAGGGCCGACGGTTACGACGGGCGACGTCATGATATCGCTGGCCAAATACGTGATTTCGTTCATATCCATGTTGCTCGCGGCAAATCAAATGCGGATTCAACGTTTGTACGAAGTTCCGTAACGGCCGTCTTGCCAAGAGCCGCAACGAAGTCGACGCGAAGCGACGGTAAAGTACTCGTTGAATTTTAGCGGGCCGCGGGAGTCGGGTCAGGCCGGTGAACCGCCGGTGGCAAGCTGTCCGCCCAGCATACCGCGAACCTCACGTGCTACACGCCTTGCGCTCGCGTCGAGGTGCTCACTGCTGGTGTCGATGCAGATGTCGTACAGGGACTCGTCATCCGGATGGGCCCCGTGGAATCGACCGAAGTAATCAATCTGCGCCTGTTGACGTTCGCGTATTACACGCTCGGCGTTGGCTGACCTGTTGATGCCCTCCCGCGCCATGATCCGCTTCACCCTGTCTTCCCACGGCGCGAAGAGCCCGATCCTCAACGAATCCGGCGCGCCGCGCGTCTCGAGGCAGCCTGCGCGGTGCACAAGGACGGCCTTGCCCCGCTTTGCGAGCGTCCGCAGCCGCATCTCGGCCAGTTCGGCGGGGTCGACGGCTTCTAGTTCCACTGCCTTCACACGCGGTCCGGATGGCGACACGTCCCAGGTGAGTGGGAAGAACTGCGGCCCCGACATGGCGAAATACGGGTCACCTGCGGCATTGCCCAATGCGAAGCCGTTTATGGCCCGTTCCACGGCGAACCAGACGCGGTCCGAGAACCGCGGCGGCGGATCGTTTTTTCTTGTCGCGGCGCCCGACGCTCTTGCGTGGCCCGGCAGCAGTAAGCGGTCCACGTAGGTGAAATCGAACATACGGGCTATGCGGCGGCCGACTTCCGGCGCCCCTGCCCCTATGTGTCCATCGAGTGTTACCAGTGCCATGTCGTAAGTCCCCGGGTCATTTACGACCCATCAAGCGACCGATCCCGTTCGCCCCTGTGCAGGGCCGAGTTCAACTACTGACTTGAACGATCTCCACAACTCCGCGGTGTTTTCAGTAAGTGGGTGCGCGATGGCGTCGTACAACCATCTCGTTACGGTGGTTTGAATCATGCCGAAGAACATCGTTGCCGCCACTGCCGGGTTCACCGACTTGGCGATCTCACCTCGGGCGATGCCTTCGCTCACGATGCCCTCGACTAACTGCAGGTAGTCTTCGATCAGCTTTCTGCCCGCTGCCCGCACCTTCGGCCCCTGGAACTGCATCGCCTCTGTGATCACGACGAATGAAATGCCGCGTCGGAGTTCTACGTACGAGAGGTGCAGCCTGAGCAGACGTTCGAGCTTTTCGTGCGCAGTCCTGTCCGAAGAAGTGGCGCGGGATATTGCTCTAAAAAGGGAGTCCCTGATCTCGTCTACCAGGAGGAGCAGCACTTCTTCCTTATCACGGACGTGGCGGTAGACGGCCGCCTCGCTCACGCCGACCTTTTCAGCGAGCGCGCGGGTGGTCAGATTGTCAGCGCCTCCCGCGGCGATTAGCTCGCGAGCGGCTTCGACGATCTGACGTTGTCTCGTTTCGTGATCGAGTCTTATGCCAACCATTTAGGGCCCCGGCATCAATGGCGACGGCGAAGTACGCATATGTTAGTGAGCATTCACTAACAATGCAAACCGGAGGGGGTACTGGGGCACCCGAAAGGCGTTTCAACATTGACACCCGGCGAGAGCAAAGGCGGGTGTCAAGAGGGTGGTTCTTAAACTCGAAACCCAGGGGTCCAGTGCCTCTAGATTCCCGTTTTCAGAGACCTTTGAATAACTCCTCGCTTGGAACCATATCGGGAAGTCCTGACGTGCTTTCCAGTCGTCAACCCCCGCCCACAGATTCCCGCTCGGGGGCGGGAATGACGGTTGCGCAAAGGTCTCTTGTCACGGGAATGACGGGATTTGGCGCCGTATTACGCGTTGACGGGGAGAGTGACGTCGAAAATTGTCGCGCCGAGTATGGCCCGACTCTTGAGAGGGGACTTTTGAAAGAAGCTCTTCAAGCCCGCCGCTTCGATCGCGTCACATCCGCGTGGAAGCCTGTCGCCGCCCCCTGATTCAGCGGAAAAAAGGGGGCGCGCTCGGGTCTGCCTATTGGCCGTTGTGGCCGGCCGGGTTCTGCAGGTACTTCAGTAGGTCGCTTTCGGGGTCCAGGACTATCGTGGTCTGACCGTCGAAGGAGTTGATGTAGGCTTCCAGCGATCGCCGGAAGTCGTAGAACTCGGGGTCCTTTTCGAGGGCCTCCGCAAGTATGTCGATCGCCTCTTGTTCCGCTTCGCCCCGTAGTAGCGCGGATTCACCCTGGGCAGACTCGAGGATGACGTTTACCCGTCTGTCCACGTCGGCCCTTATCCTGGCGTCCTGCTCGGCTCCGGTGGCGCGCAACCCGCTCGCTATTCGTTCCCTTTCGGCCTCCATGCGTGAGAAGACCGAGGTGGCCACGTCGGGCGGGAAGTCGGCGCGCTTGATTCGCACGTCTACGATGTCGATCCCCAAGGTGCTGCTGACCGGAAGGAAGTATTTGACATCGAATCCTTCAAGCCTGGCCGGGTCCCGCTTCAGCGCGGCGAACTCTTCGGGCGTTGCCGGTCTGCCTCTCGCCGGGTCCTCGTCGGGTCCTCGAATTTCGGTCACCTCGATGGTGACTTCGGGGTTGTCGATCTGCCCGGGCAGATCGAGTAGTATTTCCAATTCGATCTCGTCGCGGTTGCTCGCCTCTGTCACGCGGCCCATCACCTGTTCGCGAGTCTCTGAGATGATCTCTTCCTGCAGGTCGAGCGCGACCTCTCTCCGCAGCCGGGAGGCCACGATGTCACCAACGCGTGCCTCGGCTTGCAACTCACTGCGCAGCGACTGGAAGAAAAGCAACGGATTAACGATCTTGTATCTGGCGTATGAGTCAATCACGAGGTTCTTTTTGTCCCGCGTCAGGAGCGAGGCGGTTGGCGCGTCTACGCGCAGCAGCCGCGAGTCGAACTTCGTTACTGACTCGACGAACGGGGTTTTGACGTAAAGTCCGGGCTGGGCGTGGGTACGTTGGTATGCGCCGAACCGGGTAACAATTGCGAGTTGCGTTTCGTCCACAGTGAAGAACGTCTGTGGAATTACGATGAGCCCTGCGATGATCAGGACGACGAGAACAGCTAAGAATCTCATGGCTGACCTCCCGCCGCGCCAGCGGTCGGCGCAGTGCCGGACTGGCTTGTAGATCCATCCAGCGGCAGGAATGGCAGCACGCCCTGGTCAGACAGCACGAACTTTTTGACGCCGGGCAGAATCTGTTCCATAGCTTCCAGGTATAGGCGTCGTCTCGTCACCTCCGGAGAGCCTTTATAACCCTCCAGAATGGCGTTGAAACCGTCCGCCTCACCGAGCGCCCTGGCGATACGCCCGTCCTTGAAACCCTGTGCCTCCTCGGTGATTTGCGCCGCCGCACCCAAAGCCTTGGGGATCTGGTCTGCTTCGTAGGCCTGCGCAAGGTTAATCACCCTGTCGCGGTCCTCCTGGGCTCTCACGACGTCTTCGAACGCGTCCTGGACCTCAGCCGGCGGGTTAACGTTCTGCAGCAACACCTGCTGCACCGTTATACCCGTCTTATATGTATCGTTGAGTCGGCGCATCAACTCCAGAACATCGGTCTGGATTTGCTCACGCTGAGTGGTAAGAACGTCGTCGATCGGACGAGCGCCGACTACCTGCCTCACAGCAGTTTCGGCGATGTCCCGCAAGGTCCGGCCCTCCGGATTACCCTGCGGCACGCCGCGATCGGTGTCGCCCGGATCGTCCACCTCGAACAGGAAGTTCTGCAGGCTTCCGATGCGGTACTGGATGACCACCTGCACGTCCACGATGTTTTCGTCGCCGGTGATCATCATCGATTCGACCGGAACGGCCTGGGCGATGTTGAGGCCCTCGCCGCCGCCTCGGAAACCCAACTCCATGCGCCTGGTGGTGGTTACTGCAACGACGTTTCTGGTCCCAATCGGCGCGGGCCACCACCAGTGAAGCCCTTCCTCCGCGATGTCTGTGTAGCGGCCGAACAGGCGGAGGGCGCCTTCCTGGTCCGGCCCGACGGTGTAGATTCCCGTTGCGCCCCAGATGACGGCGATTACGAGGATAAAGATGAAGACTATGAGCGACGCGCCGCCGCCCCCGAGTCCGGGTATACGCGGCATACCGGTCTTGAAACGACCGATGATGTCGTCCAGCGTTACCTGGGGTTCCTGTTGCTGGGGTGGCCGGTACATGTGGTGTTCAGCCAAACCCCCTTGCTCTTGGGTAACGGGCATCATTCCTCCCGCGCTTTGGGCGCGTGCATAAACTCACTCAGTTGCGCAGCACTTTTTCTTTTGCATGTTGCGCAGCACTTGACGTTCAAGATTAGCCGTTCGAGCGCCGAAGCGCGCCGGATCTCGAAGCAGATTCGATTGTGGATTGCGCGCCGGGTCTTTCGATCGCGGCGACATAGCGAGTATATCCGAGAGGGAGGGGGCTGACGGCCAGACTCTAGAAATCGAAGGGCATCTCATTGGGCCGCCGTTGGGAGGTTTTCGATCAGGTCGTTGAATTCCTCGGGTGATGAGACGCCTGCCACTGTCTTGACGAACCGGCCGACGCTGCCCGTGCGCATCCTGAGGTCCCACAATTGCGAGGCCACGGGGCTGACCGACGAACCGCTCTCCCCGTAGCTCCCCGTGAACGCGAAGTACGCCTGGTTGATCTTTCGGATGTAGATGCGATGGTCCTGAAGCTCGATACGTCTTTCT
Source organism: Dehalococcoidia bacterium (assembly GCA_965219065.1). Classification (GTDB taxonomy): domain Bacteria; phylum Chloroflexota; class Dehalococcoidia; order Lucifugimonadales; family Lucifugimonadaceae. The sequence goes on along the minus strand of OZ244715.1, from coordinate 2,565,120 downwards.
TCCATGTACCGCTCAGCCTCTTCGATCATTCCTTCGGCCAGCAGTTCGTCGGTTCGCAGCCGTGTTTCGCGCATGAACCGGAAGAAGTCGAACTCGTCTTCGACCGGTTGTCCATCAGGCTCTAGATCACGAGGAGGCACGAGTGTCTCCACCTCCTCGCCGGTCAGCGCCGCGTAAGTCAGCCTGCCCAGTTCCCTGCCAGCCATGTCGGCCACCGTCTCGTTGAGGGTCGTCATCTCCTGGCTGTCGAAGAAATTGATTCCGAGGGGTTTGAAGAACAGGTAGTTGTGAATCCATTCGTGGGCCGCGACCTCCAGCAGTCGCAACGGATCGCTACTCGCCGTAACCGCCGCCGGGTAGCTGCCCAGCCCCCCTGTTCGAACGACTATGGCTGAGACATCCTCATCTTCCAGGATCGCCTGCTCGATAGCGTCGGCTTCCGCTGGAGGGATGTCGGGTTTAATCAGATGGCTCTCGATCCGCTCGATTCGGTCCCTGGGCGACAAGACCAGCAGACTTGGCGACTGATCGAGCCGGAAGTCGACCGGCGGCCATACCATCCCGCCTACAGTGTCCAGGTCCTGCAACGCCACCTGTGTGCTGATGGCCCCTTCGAGGTACTCCTCGACCCCGTCCCTGATGGCGGCGCTTTCAGCCGATAGCCGTTCCAGCCTGACCTGCAGTTCCGATATGGCGACGCGGTCAGGCGATGCCGCGGACGTGGCGCGATTCAGTTCGTCTTGAACCACCGTCAATTCGAGTAATAATTCCTGGTATTGCTCAAACTGGGCTCGACGGTCGGACTCTCTCGTACCGGTCCACGGCATCCACGAATATGCGAGGTGCAGCCACTTGTCCGGAAAGTTGTCGGCTTCCCAGGCGATCAGGTCGAATTGCCATACGGCCGCGTGTTGCTGAGCCGCGGTGTGCGACTGCCTGTCGCCGGATGACAGGATCACGCCGCCCACGAACAGGAGGACACAAAGGAAGACGAGGGCGCATCGTCGTTTGCCGATCCGCGGCCGCCGGGCGCGGATTACCGCCAGCAACGGTGAAATGGTCAGAGTCCCAGCCGCCGACGCGCCGGTCCGGATGCGTCCCATTTGTCAGCCCTGGCGGAAGGACTTCCGCCCTTTTGTTCGTCGTCTAATCGGCAACTGCGCCTGAACACTTAACGTATACCCTCAAACATCGGGATGCGATCACGAGCCTACATACACCTGCCGTTCTCGCTTGCGACATTGGCCGCTGCTTTGATGCTGGTTGTCGCCTGCGAACGCGCTGCCGAGCCCCGGAGTCAGCCTGTCGCGGCGACGGTCCAGCCGGACACCCCGTCCCTGGTTGCCGCACCAGTCCCTGGTAAGGGCGAAGATTTGCCGTCTCCGATTCCTGCTACCGCAGTACCGACGCCAGGCTCTACACCCCTTGCGGCTACTGCGGATCCAAGGCCGGTCAACACTCCCTCCGCTGCTACCGCAGTTCCAACGCCCGTCCCTACCGGCCAGTCCAAGGTCATGGCTCCGGACCCTTTGCCAACGGCTCCGTCAGAGTCGAATCCGGATGGCATTTCAGGTAATACGTGGACGCGCGACAGGATCGCGTCAACGCAGGCTATATGGAGTTTTACGGCGCTGGGCCGCGAGTGGATGGATGGATACGACTTTCGCCAGATGGTCGGTCGGCCGGCATGGTACGGCAGCCACGGCGCGGCAGGGTGGGCCGGCGCGGGTGAAGCCAACCCGCGCATCGTCCTGCACGAACTGAGCCACTCGTGGTGGGGAGCGTTTCCGGTAGAGGGCAGACCGGACCTGACGAGGGAACGGGCGGATGGGGAGATTACGACGGCGTTGTCGCAGTTCCACGCCGACGTCGAACGGTTCCTGCGTCAGCCGCCGGACTCGTTCGAGCCGCTGAGAGACCGCTTCCGCAACATGCCCAACCTGTCCCGAGGAGACTACCCGGACCTGAAGCACTTTTCAGAGGCGGAGACCGTCAACATGACGGGAGGGAATCTCTCGCTTATTCCGCCGATATTGCGCAAGTACTTCTCGCCGTTTCTTGCCCCCGAGGGGGTAGCGTCTAACCAGGCTGTCGACTGGCCCTCGGCGATCGGCTGGTTCCGCGCCCTGCCCGAGGAGCAGAGCCGCATTGCGAAGGAGGTGTTCGGTCTCCAACACTTCCCGCTTGATCTGTATAAGGACGTCCCGAATCTGCCGGCGGCCACGCTCGACGCTAACGTAATTAGCGTGTTCCAGACCGAGGAGCGGCAGCGCCTGTTGGACTTCGCCGACCAGTTTGATTTCATCAAGGAAAGTAGTTCGGCGGTCTACGACGCGGCCAACGTGAACAGGGGATTTTCATTCTGGCGAGGTTACCTCGCGGACAAGAAGCAACTGCACCGGTTATACCCCGATGTTCTAGGCGACCACCCTTCTACAGCGGCCCGCGAGTTGGGAGCGGCGTTCGATTTTTATCTTGGCTTGGAAGACGCGACGCCGGAAGCACAGGTTGGCGCCGTAGCCGAACGACTTCACGAACCCACGATCCGCGAGTTCGCGGTGCTGCTGAAGCCACGCGCCATCGTGGAACTGTTCAGCGGCGAAGCTGGATCTGAAGTGATCGACAAGGCGATCAGCGAACGAGCCGCGGAATTGGCCGAAATCGCCCGCAAGGTCGATGCGATCGTGTCCGCCGCTCGAAATAGCGACGAAGAGGGCGCGGCGACCCTTGAAGGCTACCTCAACAGCTATTCAGACGACTCGCTGCGCAGCGGCCTCAACCTGGTAGTCGATATGATTCGGGAGACGGACCGAGACGTTGCGAACCGCATATTCCCGCTTCTGTCCGACGCTGCGCTGCTGAGGGTCCTCGCAGTCAAGCCGGATCAGGCCAGGGCGCAGGAGATAGGGCCGGCAAGACTGCTCGGAGCGGTTGGCGTTACCAGCGGCGCGTCTGCTGAAGCGATTGCGTCCGGCGCGCGGCTGTTGGCAGAAAACTCCTCCGGCAACTTTGCAATAGACCGATCGTACAACGATGCCGTTTACGAAGTTATCGAGTCCCTCACCGCTTCCGACCCGGCCGCGGCTATCGCGGCGTTGGGCGACTCGGGTATGCGTCTCCGGCCGTGGATACACAGGCGCACACAGGAGGCGCTTGAGATGATGCGGCGCGAGCCGGGTCTCGCCGCCGGACTCTTGGCGGCAGTTACGGAGCCGCGTGAGACCCCGGAAGGACTTTTGCACGAACTGATCGACCACGACCCTGAAGTCGCCGCAGCTCTTCTCGTCGAGATGGAAAACCAGGGCGTCGAGAATATCGCCCAACGCACGCTTATGACGCTCGCGTTCGACGCGTACTGGACCAACTGGGGGGCCGTGGTAGGAGTGGACCCTGCGCTCGACGCGAGATTCCTGGTGGAGTTGACGCGGTTGCGGGGCGCCGACTGGGTCGAAAGCAGGTTCAGGCAGGGGGTGCGGCAAGTACGAATCGACGTCGAGGCCAACGAAGCCGATCCGCAGTTCATCGCGCAACTACGGCGCACGCTAAAGGAGGCGCTCGGATCGTCTCACCCGTCCATGGCGTCGGATCTGTTATCGCTGATCGACAACTGATGGCGCGCTCGCGAGTCCGCGAATGCGTATCATGGCCCGCGCACTTGTTATCATCCGCCTATCGAACTCTCATCGCTGATGGAGGGACCCTTTGGCCAAATACGCGACTGCACAGATTCGCAACGTTTCGCTCGTTGCCCACAACGGGGCCGGCAAGACCTCGCTGGCCGATGCGCTCTACTTCACGGCGGGCGGTACGAACCGCCAGGGCAGCGTGGACGATCAGACGAGTCTTTCCGACTACGAGCCGGAAGAGCAAAAGCGCGGCTCAAGTATCCAGACCGCTGTCCTTCCGTGCGACTGGAAGGGCCACAGGCTCAACATTATGGACACGCCCGGCTACCCCGACTTCAGGGGCGAGATGATGTCTGCGCTCCGGGTGTCCGATGCGGCCGTAATGGTGATCTCGGCCGCCGCCGGCATCGAGGTCGGGGCGCGCCAGGCGTGGCAATTGTGTGACGAGTTTGAACTCCCGCGGGCCATCATCGTAAATAAGCTTGACAGGGACAACACGTCGTTCGAAGAAGTGGTTGAGGAGTTGGTAGAGCTGTGGGGGCGGAAGTGTGTGCCGGCCCAGGTTCCCGGCGGCGAGGCGTCGTCTTTCAAGGGCGTCACGTCGCTACTCGACAACCCGGAGGTCGATCCCGACGCGTACGAACAGCTGGTCGAGGCTATCGTCGAGACCGACGACGATCTGACGGAGAAGTATCTCGAAGGCGAAGAGCTATCGAAGGAAGAACTGTCCGCCGGGCTCAAATCGGGTTTCATGTCGGGCGAGATCGTTCCGGTATTCGCAACTTCCGCATCCGCGAACATCGGTACCTCCGAGTTGATGGACGCGATCGCCGGCTACTTCCCCTCCCCGGCGGACGCGCCTTCCCAGGATGTGCCCGCCGGAACCAACGCCTGCCTCGTATTCAAGACGACCGCCGATCCGTTCGTCGGGAAGCTGTCTTTCTTCCGCATCTACGGCGCGCCGATGAGCGGGCAGGACCAATTGTGGAACTGCAACCGCAGCGCCAACGAGCGCCTCGGCCAGATATACCAGCCCGCCGGCAAAGAGACGGTTCCCGTAGATTCTCTCCCCGCGGGCGACATCGGCGTGGTGGCGAAGCTTTCGGAGACCAGGACGTTCGACACACTCGGCGACCGTGGCGAGCCGTTGATTCTGGAAGGCGTCGATCTGCCCAAGCCGATCTTCTCGCTGGCCGTATCCCCTAACTCGCAGGCCGACCTCGACAAAATGGGCCCTGCGCTTCAACGGATTTCGGAGGAAGACCCCACTCTCGTCGTGGAGCGCAACAGCGAGACCTCACAGACCGTGCTCAGCGGCCTGGGCGACATCCACGTTCAGATGGCCATTGAGCGAATTCGGCGAAAGTTCGACGTGGAACTGAAGACGAGCCTCCCGAAGATCGCATACCGCGAGACGATCTCGACCGGCACGACTGCCGCATACCGGCACAAGAAGCAGACTGGAGGGGCGGGACAGTTCGGCCACGTGGTCATGCAGTTCTCCCCTCTGCCCGCCGGAGAGGGCATCCAGTTCAGCAGCAAAGTGGTGGGCGGCAACGTGCCCAGGGAGTACATCCCTTCGGTGGAGAAGGGAGTCCGCTCCGCCGCCGCCGCGGGCGTGCTGGCGGGGTTCCCCGTTGTAGATGCTGAGGTCGTTCTGGTGGACGGCAGTTCACACTCCGTCGATTCGTCGGGAACGGCATTTGAAATCGCTGGGAGTATGGGATTCCGTCAGGGGGTGAGGGACGCCCGACCGAGGCTGCTCGAACCGATCGTCAGGGCTAACATCCTCATTCCGGACACCGCCGTTGGGGATGTTATGGGCGACCTGAACACCCGGCGTGCGCGCATAAGCGGAATGGAGCCGCGGGGCGTTGGGTTTACGGAGGTTTCAGCGGAGGTGCCTGCATCCCTGATGCTGCGATACGCTGCCGACCTGCGGTCGTTGACCCAGGCGCAGGGTGTGTTCTCCACCGAATTCGACCATTACGAACCGGTCCCGCCTCAGGACGCTGACCGAGTAATTGAGGCCTTATCCGCAGAAGCCAGTTAACTGAACGAGCGATCCCCGGCCGCGACGGCGCCCTCAAGGAGGCGCCGCTGCGTGACGGCCGGAGACGGGGTGGGGGTTGTTCGCCCCCGTGTCAAGTTGGGGCGCGGGCCGGTGGTGGCGATAGGGGTCAGGTTTTTTTAGGGCTCAGTCAATTTTCTCTTGCCACCCAGAAACGCCTATTGATCCTCTTGAGACTGCTTGAAACCGACCGCCCCTCTTTGAGAAATGATCAGGTTCCGCAACTCGGCAAGTTGAAGTTGCATCTCCCTAAAACCCAAAAGCAAATCGGCCCTTAAACCGGCGAATTCCGTTTTCAGTTCAGCAAGGTCACTCTTGCTGGCCATGTGCTCATAAGAGCCTTCGAGACGGCTGACTCGTTCTTCTGTTGTCATCTCAGCGTCTCCCTTGTCTCGGCATAACTTACAGCAAAATATACACTACGGTTAATCCGAACTGTCCTCGTCCCCCTTAACCCGAATCCACCGAAGGACGGCCTTGGGGACAGCCCTTGAAGAAGCTAGATGCTGCCACAGAACAATCCCGACCGTATCCGCATCCTCTTTGACGACCATCGCCTGGTGGCCAATGCCGGCCTGCTCCTGCCGGCCACCCTCGCCCGGCACCTGGGCCTGCGGGAACTCGTCGACCATCACGTTGACCTCGGCGGCGCGCCGGGACGGGCGAACACTGGGGACAAGATGCTGACGCTGGTCGCTTCCGCGCTGGCAGGCGGCGACTGCATCGACGACGCCGATGCGCTGCGCGCTGGTGGGACGGATCACCCGCTCGGCGCGCCGCCTCACTTTGCATCTCCCCCGGCGCTGGCCTTGGGAAACCCAGTTCAGTCGCGCCTTGGCCCGGCTGCAAGCCATTCCACTCCCGGCCTGACGGCCAGCCTGCAACTGACCCAACGTCCCCGCAATCTCGCGCCACCCCGGTCCGCGAGAGTCCCCTGCTGCGTATCCTCTCGCCATCCCGCGCATCGCAACTCCCGCATAGGGCCTTAGGGGCCCTGTGCGGCGACTGAAGACCGTCCGCCGGCCTCCCATCTACCCCAGCCCAGGCCATCTCCCCTGCAGCTCCCGCACCCACCCCCTTCCGCTGCCCTCACGCCGTCCATCGGTGTCCTTCGGTGGATTCGGGTTTACTCGAAACATAGAGGCGGATGCCACCAACACTGCTCCCTAATCAACCTGGATCGATCTTGCCGCTAGGATCACAGGGACTTGCTCTGGATTCTCAATGTCGCGGACGCGCATCGCAATCAGGGACCCTGTTGAATCTTCGGTTCGCGAAGCGCCGTCGCTCCCTTGTTGCCTATCCGAACTCCTCACGTAGCAGCTCTGCAGCCACCGCCTCGTTGCGCAGCTTTGCATACGCCTCGTCCATCGGGATGTCCGCAGCGCTGCCGGGGGCGAACCCACAGTCCGGGTGAAGCGTGATCCGCTCCGGGTCGACGAACTCGAGGGCCTGCCTCACCCGTTCGGCTATCTCTTCGGGTGTATCCGTGTGCGGACTACGACAGTCGACGCAGCCCAGCCCTATATCGAACCGCTCAGGCAACTCCCTGAGGACACGCTTGTCTCCCGCGGCCGGCATGGCGAACTCGAGCATCAGCATGTTCACATCTAGCTTGCTCAGGGCCGGCAATATGGGTTCGTATCCGCCCTCCCCAATCCAGCCCGCTCGGCCCTTGTTGCGCCGGCACAGGTGGAGCGCCGTCCGGATACCGTCGATGCCGTCCACCACGCGATTCAGCATGTCCACGCAGTAGTCCGCTTCGCCTTCCGGGTCATCGTAGGCCGACCGGACTTTGGGGTCCACGAACATGCAAAGCTGGGGGTCGTCGAACTGGGCCATAGCCACACCTTCGTCCCGAAGGGCCATCAGCTCTTGTCGCAGCAGGGGCACCAGCGCCTCGGTGAAGTCCCTCCGCGTCGGGTAGACCCTGCGTGAGCGCTCGGGGTCCCACATCCTCTCGCCCAGCAGGTACGGGGAAGGAAGAGCCACCTTGACCTCGCGATCGGTGTTGGCTTTGATGAAACGCGCTTCGCTGGCGAACCAGCCCGGGTTTACCACCGCGACCTCGCCGGTCACAGTGTGCCAGGTCTGGCGCTGCCCCATCACTTCCCGGACCGTAACGTCAAACCCGCTGCAGATGTCGGCTATGACGCCTATGTAGGACATCCGCCGCCACTCTCCGTCCGAGAGGATGTCGACGCCCGCGGCCTCCTGCATCTGGATCACGTACGGCACCGCCGCGTCCATCATGCGCTGGAAGTCGGCGTCGTCACGCTCCGGCGACACCCGTGCCTCGACCAGGTCCTTGATATACTGCGGCCGCGGCATAGAGCCGACGACCGTAGTCGGAAACTTCTTGCGCATCATCACCCTCCGGAACTTATACGTTCCTTACTCCCCATCTCCTTCCCCCACTCCCTGCTCGCAAGGTCGTAGTCCTCGATCGTGTCGATCTCGTGATACTCGCCAGGGACCGCCACGCAATGTATGTCGATGTCCTTCTGGACCATGTAGTCAAGCTGGTGGATGAGGTAGGCCATGCGAAACGGCCCACCTTCGGTAAAGAGCCCCTCTGGCCCCAGCGAGGCGTACAGCTCGTCGTGCACTTCGAGGAACGCAGACGCACCTTTTGCGCTCATCTTGAGGAGCCCGGTAAACTCGCCGGTGGCGTGTTCCGACGGGATCTGCCTGGATATCCGGGAAACAACACCATCGCGGGCGATCATCTTCTCGCCGTCCGCCTCGGGGTGCTGGCTGCGGTAGCGGTACCTGTCCCGCCAGAGTGTATCCATTACCAGCGTTATGTCGTGGGGCGAGTCCTTAAGCAGCCCGACGGCCTCTGGGCGAAAAAGCGTGTCGGTGTAGGTAGAGTAGAAGCCTTCACCGAGGTGGTCGCGGGCGCAGAGCAACGAGAACAGGATGTTGCCGTTGGGCCAGTTCGCGTTCTCGACGAACTCGAACGCGTCGTATGACCTGCGCACCACGTCCATCAGATATCCGCCGATAAAGACGAACCTGTCCAGGCCGTTCTGGCGGAAGGCTTCGAGGGACCAGTCTAGGATCCTCTTGCCGGCTATGAGGGTGAAGCTCTTGGGCTCCGAGGCCGTCAGAGGCATCAGCCTTCTGCCGCGTCCGGCCCCGATGAGGACTACCTTCAAACGAGAATTCCCCTTTCAACCCGATCGGGGCAACCCACGCCCTAAACTCTGACCAGGGCCGATGCTACTCCCGCCGGAAGGTGCGGTCAATCATCTTCTGCGCTTCGCGGCGAAGCCTCTTCCAGTCGTCTGGCATCGTTCCGGGACAGGAGCAGGAGTTCTAACATCTCGTACCGAACGCCTTGCGAGGGAGTGGCTACAACAGTCTGTGATACTTCCCGAGTTCCCACAGGATCGATGTTTTGCTGTGGCGTTCAATAACAGATTAAGGCGTAGTTGGTCTGCAGAGAGCGAGTAAGTTATGCGGCTGCGGGTGGCTGCCCGGCCAGGATTAGATTCATAGCATTAACCCGAATCCACCGAAGGACGGCCTTGGGGACAGCCCTTGAAGAAGCTAGATGCTGCCACAGAACAATCCCGACCGTATCCGCATCCTCTTTGACGACCATCGCCTGGTGGCCAATGTCGGCCTGCTCCTGCCGGCCACCCTCGCCCGGCACCTGGGCCTGCGGGAACTCGTCGACCATCACCTTGACCTCGGCGGCGCGCCGGGACGGGCGAACACTGGGGACAAGACGCTGGTCGCTTCCGCGCTGGCAGGCGGCGACTGCATCGACGACGCCGATGCGCTGCGCGCTGGTGGGACGGATCACCCGCTCGGCGCGCCGCCTCACTTTGCATCTCCCCCGGCGCTGGCCTTGGGAAACCCAGTTCAGTCGCGCCTTGGCCCGGCTGCAAGCCATTCCACTCCCGGCCTGACGGCCAGCCTGCAACTGACCCAACGTCCCCGCAATCTCGCGCCACCCCGGTCCGCGAGAGTCCCCTGCTGCGTATCCTCTCGCCATCCCGCGCATCGCAACTCCCGCATAGGGCCTAAGGGGCCCTGTGCGGCGACTGAAGACCGTCCGCCGACCTCCCATCTACCCCAAAGCCCAGGCCATCTCCCCTGTAGCTCCCTCACCCACCCCCCTCCGCTGCCCTCACGCCGTCCATCGGTGTCCTTCGGTGGATTCGGGCTTAAACACCAGTCTGCGACATCCAGGGAGCCGCAAGCGCTTTTAACATTACGGGGGTTGGTGATGTTTGCCCGTTGTCCAGACCCACCCGATGGCGCCCACAAGAGGCGTCACTACATGTGTTAGACGGTCTTGGAAAACGGGAACCCCAACCCCCATGGGTCCCCGATAGGGGTTGGGGAAGACGAGTGATATGCGGGTCTGTTTAGCCGGGAAGCAAAGCCGACGTAAAGGCCGGAGACGGGGTGTGTTCAGGTTTTGCGGGCCCAGATCGTTTGGTACTGATCGCCTCGGATGAGGGCGCCAATCTCGTGGCGTTCGTAGCGGCGCAGGTCTTCGAGGCAGGCGTTGGCCGCCCGCACCGCGTCCTGCTGGCTCGCGGCCTCCAGCCTGCGGATCAGGCGGTCCCACACGCCCGACGACACCACGTTTTCTACGTACGTGGCCCACGGGATCGCTATTACTTCGGTCGGCCTCGGCAGTTGGGGCCTCTGGCGTTTGAGGCTGCGAATGCGGTCGGCTGCCGATCGGGCCATCGGCATAAGGCGAATCAGCGGACCCTGTCCGGGCGCTGCGCGCAGATCGACTACAAGCGCCCGCCTGAGAATCGGGAAGAAGATAGAGAATGTTTCCGCGTTCTCGACGTGGTGAATGACAGTGTCGAGGTCAAGCCCAAAATTTCCGTCCACTTGCTTCCTCTTTTTTGCGGGAATGTTGCGAGGCGCGCCGATACAAGTTTATCTGTTCAACCGGCTTGAAGGTCCCGCACCGTGGCGACGAATGCAGGCAGCGCCTGCCTCCAGTCGGCTATGACTCCGTATCGTGCGTCCCGGAAGATGTTGGCGTCCGGGTCATTGTTGATTGCAACTATATTTCGGGACCCTGAACAGCCAGCCATGTGTTGGCTGGCCCCCGATATGCCAATTGCGATATAGAGCGCAGGGGTAACCGTTTTGCCGGTGAGCCCAACCTGTCGTTCGTGATCTGTCCATCCGGCATCGCAGGCGGCTCGGGATGCGCCGACGGCGGCGCCAAGGAGGTCTGCCAATTCGTCGAGGGAGGCGAACGCCTCGGGCCCTCCGAGCCCCCTGCCGCCGCTTATCACGATGTCTGCGTCTTGTAACGGTACACCCTCGGTCTGCACCGTGACAGTATCCAAAAGGCGCGCCCTTGGCTCAGAAATGACGCAGCTCGGGTCGTGCCGAATTACCTCCGCCGAACCGCCGGATGCCTCCGCCGCGTCGAACGATCCGGGACGGACGATCACCACGTGCGGGCCGTCATCGGTGAATTCGAAGACCGCCACTGCGTTGCCGCCGTGCACTGGGCGCGTGACGTTCAGATGGCCCGGGTCCGTGTTGAACGCGAGGTCGACGCAGTCCTGCGCCGGGCTGACGCCAAGCCGGAAAGCGAGACGCGGGCCGACGTTGGCCCCGTAGTCGGTCCGTGCGATCAGGACGACGCCCGGCGATTCCCGTTGGCACAGGTCATGCAGCGCGGCCACGGGCGCGTCGAACACACCGGCGTCGCCGTCCTTCAACTGGGGATGTTCGATGAGAAAGACCTGGTCGGCCGGCAGGTTCACTGCGGTTGCCGCGATGCTGGACAGATCGTCGCCGACGAATGCGATTTGCCGCCCGTAGTCCGGCAGCGCGGTCATTGCGGCGGTCAAGAGTTGAAGCGAGGCTGGGGACGTTTCGCCGTTTTCGATCTCGGCGCAGATCAGGACACTCGGCATTTCAGATCAACTGCTCCGCCCTTAGCCTGATCGCTAACCGCCTGCCGGCATCCGCCGCGTCGTCACCTTCGATAATCTCGCACTCTCCTCCCCGCTCCGGCTCGAAAAGTCGTGTCATACGCAGCGACGACGCGAGCTCTGCCGGATCGACGCCGACGTCGGCCAGCGAGTAGGTGATTGGCTGATTCCTGGTTGCCGCCATAATGCCCCGCAGCGTCGGGTAGCGCGGCTCACCGAACTCGTTGCTTACCGTCACAACCGCCGGCAACGTCGTCTCGACCGTCTGGTAGCCGTCTTCGAGCGCACGATCTACGCGCAACATCCCGTCTTCGGCCCGGGCCAAGCCCCTCGCTACCGTTATGCAGGGCGATCCGAGGGCCTCAGCCAGGCCCATCGGCACGTGCGCCTGATCCCAGTCGGACGCCTGCCTGCCGCACAGTATGAGGTCGTAGGGCCCTGTGTTCCGGATCGCCGCGGCGAGGACACGCACGGTTCCGGTTGCGGACGCCTCGGAGAGAAGAGGGTCGTCAACGAGGACGAGCCGGTGGGCGCCCATGGCGAGCGGCTTTTTCATCACGTCCATGGCGAAGCCGTGACCGGCCGAGATGATCGTTATCTCGCTTGGGGACGACGTATCCGCCTCCGCGATCTGAATCGCGGCCTCGGCGGCGTTCAGGTCGAAGCCGTTAACCACCGGCGGAACTCCAGTCGGCGGCACGACTCTGAGAGACCCTTCATCGACCTTGAATTGCGATTGCGGGATGTCAGGGTCGGGGACCTGTTTTACACATACGGCAATTCGCATCGGACTCGCTGTCCTTCGGGACCATTGCGGCGTAACTGCGCCAGTCGGCCTGCCTGCCTGGCGGGCCGGACCACGGCACCGGAACGTATCACCCGCCCGCGTGGGGGTCAATTGCGGCGGGAACCGCGGAAGGTGTTGCGCGGTACGCACAGTTGCGGAGTACCCTTTGATATTCACGCCGCGCGGCGAAGGCGATGCCGGGCGTGTAAGGACCAGATGGACAGCCTGCAAACAGCCCTCGCAAAGGTTGGCGCACCCTTCGATGAGGAAAGGCGTCAAATGTTCAGCAGGTACTCCGAATTGATCGAGGAGACAGTTGGCGGGCTGAACATCACAGGCTCGCGGGGTCGCGACCGCATACGCGAGGAGTTGATCATCAGGTCTCTTCGTCTGCTTGCGTCTGCGCCGGGTGGGTTCGTCTCCACGGCCGGATGGTTCGACGGCCGCCGTGTGCTTGATGTCGGCGCTGGAGCCGGGATCCCGGGAATCGTGCTGAAGATCGTATATCCGGACATGAAGTTGGCATTGCTCGAAAGTTCCCGCAAGAAATGCGCCTTCCTGGAGCGGGCCGCGGAAGAACTGTCACTCGAAGGTGTCGAGGTGATCAACGCCCGGGCAGAGGAAGCGGCGCATTCGCCGCGCTATCGCGAGCAGTTCGATCTCGTCGTATCAAGGGGTGTGGCCGCTCTGCCGGAACTGGCCGAACTGACCCTGCCGTTCGCCGTCGTAGGCGGGACCGTGATATCGGCCAAGGGCCTGTCAGGTAAACAGGAGATCGGCGAATCGGAGTGGGCGGCAGGTCAGCTTGGCGCGGCGCCCGCCATACACCAGGTCGTGGACTCACCCGGCGCTGCTCCGCCGGACCTGCTCGTCTACTGGCTGAAGATTGCGCCGTCTCCGGAACGGTACCCCCGTCGGCCCGGCGCGCCCCACAGGCGTCCGCTTACACAACCAGGGGTGGCGAGCCGGTCGTGACGAAACCGCCCGAAAGGCAACTAAGCGGCGACGCGCTCAGGCGAGGCGTATTTTCGCTGCCGACAATCGCGGTGACTTTGGTCGCCGGCGCCCTGCTGTTCCTCACGCTGTTCCGAGTCTTCAACATCGATTGGGACGAATTGTGGAACAACGTGTCGTCGATCGACCCGCTCATGTATACCGCCGCGCTTGTCCTGTACTTTCTGAGCTTCTGGTTTCGCGGTATTCGATGGCGGCTCATATCTCGGACGGCCGGCCTCGAACGTTCGGCGAGCGCCAAGGTCCCCGGCGGCCTCAAGTGTGGCGCCATCATTCTCATGGGCTGGTTCGCCAACTCGGTGGCGTTCCTGAGGCTGGGCGACGCGTACCGTGGATGGGCGATGTCGAGGGAGTCCGGCGCGGGATTTGCGCCGAGCCTCGGCACGGTATTGGCGGAACGCATACAGGACATGGTGGTCGTCCTGGCCATGGTGCTCGTAGCGTCGGCGTGGGTGACGGTGGCCGGAAACGTAGAGGTGCCCGCGGTGGTGATCATCGCCGCCGCGGCTCTGGCGGCTGCGATGGCGGTGCTATTGCTGGCGATGCGGTTTTACTGGAGGGTGCTGTCGGTGAGGTTGCCGCACAGGTTGCGCCGATTCTCACAAAGATTTCAACTGAGCACCTTGCGCAGTTTCCGCGGCCGGGACCTGCCGTTGCAGATCCTGCTGGGGATTGCCGGCTGGATGCTGGAGATCGGCCGCTTCTATTTCGTGGCGCAGGGCCTCGACATCGAGGTGGGATTCGGCATCGTGATGTTCGCCGCGTTGGCCAACGCCATGCTCACCACCATCCCCACACCGGGCGGGTTCGGCTTTGTGGAAGGCGGCTTGACCGGCCTGTTGATACTGTTGGGCATCGACGACACGAACGCCCTGACGCTTACGGTGGTGGACCGGTCGATAAGCTGGCTGAGCGTGATCGTTTTCGGCGGGCTGGTGTTTTTCGGATGGCAAATTTACCGTGGGCGCGGCCGGTCGGCGGACAACAACGCTTCGACCGCATCCTGACAATTGGCGAGTAGACGCGAGGTGACTGCGCCGCCAGTTCAGTAAGGGCTGGTTCGTCGGCGAAGATGTTTACGCCGCCATCTTGCCATCGGTGACCCGACCAAACAGCAGAAGGCGATTCTGAGTACGCGCTACTAATACCCCGCGGCGTGATTCGGCTTTGCCACCGGGTAGACGGCGCTTTTGAGCAGTTTGCAGTCGAGGGCGATGCCGTTCGGTTCGGAGTAGGGGGAGTAGGCGTAGTGTGGCGTCGCTTCGAGCATTTCGTGGCCGCGCCTCGCGAGGTCATGCCGGACCGCCGCGTCGATGCGTCCGTCGATCATCACCACGTCCGACTCGGTATGGAACCGCGGTTGCTGGACCGCCTCCTGTAGCGTCATGCCGCGGTCGACGTAGTTGACGATGGACTGCAAGAGGGCGGTCCAGATGCGTCTGCCGCCCGACCCGCCGAGCGCGGCCCTCAGCCGCCCGTTTTCGTGAAGTACCACGGGTGTCATGTTGTTGACCGCCCTGGCGTGGGGGGCCTGCGAATTGATGTTGCCCGGGATAGGGCACCCCCAGCCCATGGCGTTGTTCATCATGACACCCACGCCCGGGTTCACAACCCCGGAGAAGCCGTGATTGGTCTGGGTGAGGCTTACGGCGTTTCGATGGCGGTCGACGACGGTCAGGTGTGTCGTACCGTCGTCCGGAGCGATGCCGGCCGGGGCTGGGAATTCAGCCGGCCGCGGCCGTTTCGAGAATGGCCAGGGGTCGCCGGGGGAGTATTGAGCGGCATCGACCTGGTCCAGGTGCGGCCAGCGCGTAGCGGCGAAGTCCTTTGTCGAAAGCGCGTCTATTGGCGCGTTTGTGATGGCCGGGTCTCCCAGGTAGTTGAACCGGTCTACTCCGGCCATTTTGGTCGCCTCGATCAGCGTATGAATCGCTGAGGCAGGATCGGAGTCACTGCCGAAAACGTCGGAATGTTCGAGGATGTTGAGGATTTCGAGGAGGGTGACGCCAGCGTTGGGTCCATCGACGGCGCGGATGCCGACGCCGCGGTACGTTCCTTCGAGAGCCGACTCGGACACGATGGGCCGGTACTGTTCGAAGTCTGATGTCCGGAGGAATCCGCCGTTCTGAGCGATGTCGTCGCAGATCATGGCTGCGATATCGCCCTTGTAGAAGGCGTCGACGCCGTGCCGGGCGATCTTTCGCAACGTCTCGGCGTGATCCTTCTGGGCCCACGTCTCACCGGGCGAGGGTGGCCAGCCGTCCGGGTAGTAGATGCCGGCGGTCTCCGGAAACCGCTGCAGAAGACCCCGGTTTTCGATGAGCCACAGGACCATACGGTGGCCCATTTCGAAACCTTCGTCGGCCAGTCGAATGGCGGGGGCGATGGCCTGGTCGAGGTCAATCGACCCCCACTTTTCGAGCGCTGCGGAGAGTCCGGCAACGGTACCGGGCACCCCTATGGAGGTGTGGCCTTCGACGTTGGCGTTGTTCTTGACGGCGGGGTAGGAGAATCGGCGCGACAGTCTGTTGGAGTCGACTGCGGGCGGGACGAGTTCGTCCTCGAGTTCGTACATGTCATCCCTGGCAAGTCCAGGCGACTGCATGCCGTAATCGACGGTGCCGCCGCCCCCTCCGTCGAGGAAGACAACCATCACACCGCCGCCGCCGATGCCGTTCATGAGCGGCTGAAGGACCCCCATGGCGAAGGCGGTGGTCACGGCCCCGTCGACCGCGTTGCCGCCATGTCGGAGGACGTCGAGGCCCACCTGCGCGCCAAGTGGGTGTTGCGCCGCGACCATGCCGTTCTCAGCGGATATCTCCTGGTGGGCCAAAACGGGGTAGGACATCTTCATGTGGAACTTCCTTTGGACCGGGCGGGTGTTGGGGGGCTACTAGCGGCACGCGGCAGGCGTATCATGCCCGTGATTCATGAGCAGTACGCTGGCTTGTGGGTTTCACAACCCCCGCCGACGAGAGACAAGAATAGCCGTTTACGGGCCATGGTTGCCTGGCGCGGGAGGGAATTTTCCAATGAGCGAAACGAGCTTTGACAGTATTGAGCGATCCCTGAAGGAGATGCTTCAAAACATATCCAACGGGGACATACAGCTTCCGGATTTTCAGCGCCGCTGGGTCTGGGACGATCAACACATCAGGAGCCTTATCGCCAGCATTTCTCAGTCTTATCCAATCGGAGCGGTTATGACCCTCGAGTCCGGCGGTGACGGTGCCAATTTCAAGCCGCGCCCGATCGAGGGAACGAGCCAGTCTGTCGAACAGGTCCAGCCCGGAACGCTGATTCTCGATGGGCAGCAACGCCTTACAGCCTTGTTTCAGTCGTTGCAGGCGGACGGACCAGTAAATACAAAGAATGCCGCGGGCAATGATGTCCGCCTCTGGTACTACCTCGATATGAAGGCGTGCGTCGAAGACGAAATCGATCGGGAGGAGGCTATCTTGTCTGTACCTGAAAGTAAGTTCTCCAAAAATTTCCGGGGGGAAACGATTCTCGATCTGTCTTCCCCGGAAAAAGAGTACGAAAACGACATGTTCCCTGTGAATCAGTTGTTTGATACAGGCACGTGGATGCAGGAATACATAACGCATTGGGGACTAACTCAAGGCAAATGGGACCTGTGGACCAAGTTCAACGATGCCGTTGTCGATGACTTCAAGTCATATCACGTACCGCTAATCCGGCTTGGCAAATACACGCCGAAGGAAGCGGTGTGCATGGTTTTTGAGAAAGTAAACACTGGAGGTGTACCGCTGACAGTGTTTGAGCTACTAACGGCTTCCTTTGCGATGGACAACTTCCAGCTCTATGAGGACTGGGTCGCAAGGAGAAACCACCTGCGGGACTGGCACCCAATGTTGCAAGGCGTCCGTAACGACGAGTTCCTGCAAGCACTCACCTTGCTGGCCACGAACGCGCGGCCTGACGCCGCAGTCAGTTGCAGGCGCCGCGATATACTTCGCCTGTCGGTGGAGGAGTACAAAGAGTGGGCCGACAGGGTCGAGGAAGGGTTCAAAAAGGCCGCAAAATTCTTGCACGGGCAGAAGGTCTTCAACGCCAGAGATCTCCCATATCAGTCTCAGTTAACGGCACTGGCGGCCATCATGGCAGTTCTGGAACAAAGTGCGGATACAGTAACCGCTCGTCAACAGATCGCCCGTTGGTACTGGTGCGGGGTTTTTGGAGAAATATACGGCGGGCCGACCGAAACGCAGTTAGTGCGAGATTTCTCCGAGGTGTCAAAGTGGCTTAGGGGTGGTCAAGAAGAGCCGTCAACGATAAGAGACGCGATATTTCAGGCATACCGGTTGCTTACCCTTAGAACTCGCAATAGCGCGGCGTACAAGGGCTTGCACGCGCTGCTGATGCGCGACGGGAGCCGCGATTTCCGGACGGGTGATCCTATCGAGGAACAGACGTACTTCGACGACAGAATCGACGTTCACCATGTGTTCCCGAGGGCCTGGTGCGTCAGACGGCAAATTGCCTCAACCGTATTTAATAGCATCATCAACAAGACCGCTTTGTCGGCTGGCACGAACCGAATGATAGGCGGCCGGGCACCTTCGGTGTACCTCCGGACGCTCCAACGAAACGCCAATATCGATATCGACGTGATGGACGACACTCTCTCGTCACATCGCATCCCTGCCGACAAGCTCCGCTCAGACGACTTTCAAGGTTACTTTGAGGCGCGGGGTAATGCGTTACTAGAACGAATTGAGAAGGCTATGGGCAAGCCAGCGTCGCGGGAAGAGGGCGTGTTCCACGTAGAAGTACCGGCCGAGCGCCGGTCAGGAGGAGATACCCCCGGGACGGACGGCCGCGAAGATTTGACGGCGTCAGTAAGCACAACATAACCACGCAGGGCGCACGTTGGACGCTGGTCAGCCCGCTCCGCCCGGCATCGTCGAATTTTGGGTAACAGATCACGATGCGGGAGACTAAGTCAGACCTGCGGCGCCTTCAAGGGGTGCTTGATAAGTCGCACGAAAGGGCAGGTCCGCACCTGCGCTCAGTGATCACGCCTGAACGGAGGCTGACGGCGGTCGATCTGACAGCCAGGCTGACCGGGATGAAGCTCATGGCGCTCGCCACCGTGAACTCTCGCGGCGCGCCGGTTGTCGGCCCGGTCGACGGCATCTTCTATCGTGGCGAGTTCTGGTTTGGCACTTCGCCCGACGCCCTCCGCATCCGGCATATTCGCCGAAACCCGGCCGTGAGCGCGACGCACCTTTCGGGCGAGGAGCTCGCGGTTACCGTCCATGGCACGGCGCATATTGAGGGAGTACCGGCGGACTTGCCGGACGGGTTCGGTGAAGTCTGCCGCGAAATCTACGGAGACGGCTGGCTTGAGTGGGGTAGCGAAGCGGTCTACTGCCGGATTGAGACGGAACGTATGTTCACGTTTTATATGGTGGGTGCGGACGCGGGGTGAATTGGGGGTTTGCGGCGGTTGGCGTCGAGTGGCTCGTTTCCAACCTATGCCAGCGAAGGATCACTCCTGGCGCGGTTCAGCCACTCCCGGGGGTCGTCGGGAGATAAGCGCTCACGAGGACTCATACACTACCTTCCCGTCCTTTAGGGCTGGCTTGATCACCAGTGCGTGAGATTCCTTGAACCGCTCCACGTCCGCCGGGGAGACGACGATCGCGTCAACTGCGGCGCCGACCCCGTGCAACCGCTTATAGATACTGGCCATGAGCTGAAGCGAGTCCGCTCCGTCCTTAATGATGAGCAGGTCGACATCACTGTTGCTCGCCATACTTCCCCTCGCCGCGGACCCGAAGAGGATGATCTTCTCAGGCTGTGCCACCTCAACAATGCGCCCAACTATTTTGTCCAGAGTATTTTGACTGAGCATCCTTCAAGCGCCTCTCGACGGGGGTTGGCGAACTGCCCCTGCTGGACATGGTCGACGACTACATCGGCTTCAATCTATACCGCGCCTTAAAACATTTCAGCCAGTGGCGACTTCTTGACGTTGGCGTTGCCTCGCCTTCACGAGTTGGTAGTTCGACTGGAGGTTCATCCATGTGCGGGCGGATGTGCCGAGCACACGCTCGAGGCCGAGCGCGGTCTCAGCAGAGACGGACTTCTTGCCGCGAACTATCTCGTTGATGACCTGGACAGGCCGCTGCATTCGCCGGCTTAACTCGGTTTGTGTCATGCTCCGCGCCTCAAGCTCTTGCGCGAGGTACACCCCTGGATGGATGGCCCGGTCCGGCCAAATTTCCGTTGTATTGCTAGCCATGGTAGTCCTCCACATCAATGATCAAGATGTCGTGCCCGTAGTCGCCGGGCCTAACGATTAGCCGGTACTTGCCGGTCAACCTTGCGGCGAATTGGCCTTGTCGATTCCCGCGTAACGGATGCAGGTCCAGAAACTGAAAGGTACACAGATCGTCCCAAACGTTGGCTGCGAGAATGAAGTTGACACGCTCGACGTATCGGCGTCCAACATCGGTCCCCAACTCCTTATCGCTTCCTTCTCCTCCTCGAAGCAACGTTGGAGACGACGGGTACGGAATATCAGGTCCACGCGCCGGGTCCTTCATGGGAAAGTTTAGCGGAGTCGAGAACATTTATCAATGATGGGGTGAAAAACAAGACGATTCCATACTGCCTGAAATTTTGTGGGGCCGTAAGATTCGGCGCGTGATAGTTTCCCAATCGGATGGACCGTTTTGACCTGCTGGGCGTTAGAGGCGTGACGAGGGTACAGGCCGTTTGGGGATTGATGGGTAGATCGCGGCTATCTTGCCTGGGGGGTTGGCATGGAGATAACGGCGAACGGTACCCGTCGCCTTTCGATGTCGTTCAGCTTGACGAAACAGACGTAGTCGCCAGGGTTCCTGAATGTTACGTTCCAGTTGGCGGCCATCTGCGATATTTGGGAACTTCCGGGCGGGATGCCGGCGGGCCTGCCCGTCTCGATCTGGCCTCCGATGCTGGCCAGCGTCTCGGTGGCGTCGTCGTTCTGGACAGAGATCTCGAATTTGTGCGGCCGGTTGGTGAGGGTCCACGGCACCCGGATCGCCAGTGCGACCGAGAACGACTTCGTGACGGGGAAGTTGCCCTTGGTCGCTACCCGATTCCAGCCGCCTCCGTTCATGTACAGCTTGCCGCCGATGACTTCGGCGTGGTCAGCCAGGATCAGCCAATCGACCTCGAGTTGCTCGATACCCAGATCGATGCTTCCGCCGTGTGATTCGGTCGTCACTTATCGCCTCCCCGGTAGTGAACTAGGCTTGGCCGAGGAGGGCGGGATGGCGCCCCTCGTCTGAGCCGGTGCCCCAATCCTAACCCCGCAGCGACGGGGGTGAACGATCGTGCACGTCATGAAGCCAGCCGTAGGCCGCAAGTGGATTCGTTGGGGATGACACCTTGCCCGCGAGTGGCAGATGGGGCGAAGGGATGCGTGAGAAACGAAATCACGCCATGTATCGTTGTATGATACTTTTCTGCGTAGTGGAAGCACGGGGAATATTCACCAAGTCCGGGGACTTCGAATGCCGACTGTGGCTGTAGAGGGGCAGTTCCGCTTCGTGGTCAATACGAGGGAAAACAGCTTCGAACCTCCCCAGTTCACGTCTGGGTCGGCAGCGAGGACGTGTGCCGTATTGAATTGAATGGCGGGACATTCATGGACGTTCCTCCGCCCGGCAACTTCCGGAACAACATGAAGGCATACGCAAGACACGCAGATGAGATCAGGAACGCCTGGTCGCACATTCATGGAGAGTAGCTGATGATGGAAGCAGTCCTGGTGAAAAACGCCGCCCGCATGATGATGACAGCCAGTCTTCAGGAAGACGGAATCGAGATGAGATTCGCAGACGGCCCCAGCGGTCTCATACCCTTCTCGGACATCCCTGAGATAAAGGACCGTGCAGCTCTGTCCGGCCTCGAGTTGCCGAACCCATATGAGATGGTCTTGCGGACGGCCGACGGCGAGCGGGTGGAGATTCCCTGGGACTTCGCCCGACACTACTGTGACGAGTCCTATCGGCCAGCCGTCGAGTCGATTGCCATGAGGGGAAGGCAGACCCTTGGCAAACGCATTCGCCAGTTCCGGGAGTCTGCCGGACTGACTCAGGAGGAACTCGCACGCGCAGCGAACATTGGCAGAGTGACGCTGATTAGGCTGGAGAAGGGTGAGCAATCTCCCAGGCTCAAGACCCTGAACGCAATCGCCGGAGCCCTGAGAATACGCGTCCGTGAACTGCTCATGCAGCCGGAGTTGCTTCTCCAGTAGCGACCAACTTCTTTGGCGCGAGAAAGCAGACTTCGCTCAGGCGGAGGCGGACTCGAACTGGTAGTCGAGGGTCATTTCGTATTCTTCGGCGTGGCCTGACGAGAACCCTCCGGCACCGGTGAGGCCCTCGAGTTCGTCCGTGCCCGAACCCTGTAGCACCTCCCACTCGGCGGTGGCCTTTTCTCCGTCGTAGGTCCCCGAGTGCTGAAGCACGAAACTGCCTGATCGCCCGCCGAGGCTGCCCACGATCCTCTCGATGCCGACAAACGTCCCCTCGGTGTCGCTGGCGTAGGTCATCAGGTAGAGGAGGTTTCCGGTGCCGGTGAGGTCGCCGCTGAACGACTTTCGTACGTGGGCGCGGGTCAGTTTGGGACCGTAATCCTGCTGGTCGAATTGGTCCTCGTCCCAGCTCACAACCTTGAAGGTGGCCGTGGCATGCAACTTGTTCGACCTCCTTTCAACGTGTTCGGAGGGATGGGACGCACTCGACGTGCTCCGCGAACCCGGAGACACATACGCCATTTTCCACCAATGGCGCGACAAATGTTCGCCGGGGCGGTATGCTTTGGCGGCAAATCGGCTTTTTGGCTGACAGTTAGATCAGCGGCGGATCGGAACTCACATCAAACTTTTGGCTGACAGGTATATCCAGGATGGCGCGGAACTCACATCGACATGGCAAAAACTGACGACAGCAACGAACTTTTCCGGTCATCGATAGCGATCGACGGCCTTGACACCTCGCGTTGGGGCAGAGAGGCGGTGTACAGGGACCTCAAGCTCGGGGGCGTTACGGCGATCAACGCCACTATCGCAATCTGGGACGACTTCCATTCGACGATGGGCCACATTACGAACTGGCTGCGGTGGTTTGACGAGTACAGCGAGTTCATCCGGCCGGTCCACTCGGTGGCCGACATCGAGGCCGCCAAGGAAGAAGGCCGCTGCGGGGTCATATTCGGCTGGCAAAACGCCACGCCCATCGAGAACGACCTCGGCCGCCTGGCGCTTTTTCACCGCCTCGGCGTGCGAATAATCCAGCTGACGTATAACGAACGCAACCTGCTGGGCAATGGCTGCTACGAACGCACGGACGACGGTCTCTCGAAATTCGGGCAGGCGGCCATCCGGGAGATGAATCGTGTCGGGATCCTCATCGACCTGTCCCACACGGGCGACCGCACGGTGCTGGAAACAATCGACCACTCGGAATTGCCGGTGTCGTTCACGCATGCAAACGCGCGATCGCAGTTCGAACACCCGCGCAACAAGAGCGATGAGGCAATTCGAAACCTGGTCGCCAGGGGAGGCATCATCGGCGCCAACGCATTCCCAATGTTCTTCGAACGGGCATTCGAATCGACGCTCGACGATTACCTGGACGCAATCGAATACCTGTTAGACATGGTCGGGGATGACCACGTAGCCGTGGGGACCGACTTCTGCCAGGAACAGCCGCATGAATTTTTT
This sequence comes from Dehalococcoidia bacterium, assembly GCA_965219065.1. GTDB lineage: Bacteria > Chloroflexota > Dehalococcoidia > Lucifugimonadales > Lucifugimonadaceae. The sequence continues at coordinate 2,541,944 of OZ244715.1, read as the reverse complement.
GAGTGGCTATTTACCACGCAAGGCACCATCCCGGCGGCCAGCGTGCACTATACCCCGGAACCATACCGGCACCTCCACGGCTTGGAGGGGACCCGGCAATTCGAAAATATTCCAGCCGGCCTGAGCGACCGGGGCCTGAGTGATGAAACGGTCCGCAAGGTGATTGGCGGCAACTGGCTGAGGCTATTCAGCCAGGTCTGGGAGGGCACGGCATGAGATTCGCAATTCTCGGCATTTCACATGAGACGAATACGTTCTCGCCGGTACCGGCCGACTACGCAAGCTTCGAGGCGGAGGGCATCCTGAGGGGCCAGGAGATCGTGGATGAGTTCGGAGGCTCGGAAGCAACTGCGGCGGGGTTCCTGCAGGCGGCCCGCGAACTTGGCTTCGGGGGAGTACCGCTCATTCACGCGCGGACCGGCCCGATAGGCACGATCACTAAAGACGCGTTCGACCGCATCGTGGGCGAGATGATCGACCTGCTGCGAGAAAACGGTCCGTGGGACGGCGTGCTTCTGGCGAACCACGGCGCGGCGGTGTCGGAGAAGTACCCGGACGTGGACGGCGAGGTGTCGCGGCGCGTTCGTGAGTTGGTTGGGCCCGACTTGCCGGTCGGGATTGCGCTCGACATGCACGGCAACATCTCAAAGGAGGCTGTTCGCCATACAACGGCCATGACGATCTACCGGTCGAACCCGCACCTCGACGCCCGGGAGAGGGCCAGAGAATGCGGCGAGATCATCTTCCGCACGGCCAAGGGCGAGATCGCCCCGGTTCAGTGGCTCGAAATGCCGCCGATGTACATAAACATCGTAAAGCAGTTCACCGGCGAAGAACCGATGAAGTCAGTTGTCGCCGACTCGCTTCATGCCTTGGAGGACCCGGGGATTATCTCCACGTCGGTCGCGGAGGGTTATCCGTACGCCGACGTTGAGCAGATGGGGATGTCGTTCCTGGCTATTGCCGACGGCGACCTCGATCTCGCAAGAGAGAAAGCCGTGTGGATGGCGGAACGGGCGTGGGAACGGCGGGCCGAGATGCACATCCACGTGCCGTCGGTCCGCGAGGCGCTGGAGATGGCCGGATCCCACGCAGACGCCAACCCGGACGCCGGACCCGTGGTCCTGATGGACGTGGGCGACAACATCGGGGGCGGCTCGTCCGCCGATTCGACGCACATCCTCGCAGAGGCGCAACGCATGGGAGTGCCGAGTTTCCTGCAGAGCCTGTACGACCCCGACTCGGTGCGGCGATGCGTCGAGGTGGGTGTCGGGGGCGAAGTGAGCATCGAGGTGGGGGCGAAGACGGACGATATGCACGGCAAGCCGGTGGCGGTGACGGGCCGCGTGACTCGCCTGTCGGACGGCAAGTACGAGGACACCCGGCCGACTCACGGCGGTTACCGCTTCTTCGACGGCGGGACGACGGCGGTCCTGGAAACTACCGATGGCCACACATTGGTGTTGACGAGCAAGCGGGACGGCAACACGTCACGGGAACAGATGTACTCGGTGGGAATATGGCCGGAGCGGTACAGGGTGGTTGTGGCGAAGGGTGTCGTTTCGCCCCGCCCTGCGTATCAGCCGATAGCGTCGCGGATCATCCTCGTAAACACGCCCGGCGTGACGACGGCCGACATGTCGACATTCACCTACCGCCGTCGCCGCAAGCCCCTCTACCCGTTCGAAATGGACGCTGAATACAGGCCGTAAAGGGTTATCCCCGACCGCGTTCGGGGACCTATGTAACGGCGCGGGACAACGCGCGGAGATTCCCGTTTTCACGGGAATGACGGGTTGTTGCGGCGGTGCAGCGCGGTTGTAGGAGCGGGTTTGAAAATTCACCTACCGCCGCCGCCGCAAGCCTCTCTACCCCTTCGAAATGGACGCTGAATACAGGCCGTAAAGGGTTATCCCCGACCGCGTTCGGGGACCTATGTAACGGCGCGGGACAACGCGCGGAGATTCCCGTTTTCACGGGAATGACGGGATTTGCGGCGGTGTGACGCGGTTGTAGGGGCCGGTTTCAAACCGGCCTATGGCCGCTATCTCGGAACCACGGACAGCGTGTTGCTTGAGCGGCGGGCAATGCGTTTCTGCTACTTGGCGGCTCGACCCCTGGAGTCGGCGATGGCTGCAACAAGAAGCGCGAGCGCAGCCGGCATTAGGGCTATGCCATAGGATAGGTAAAACACCATACATAGTGCCAAGAGCGCCACGGCAGGAACCCAGAGGAGTATCTTGCGTTTGGGTTGCCCTGGCTTGACAAGATGTATGGTCGCCAACGGAACGTAAGTCAACAGGACGGGCACCAGCAACCCCGCTAGCACAATCGGGCCATTCCTTTCGACGAATGATGGCGTGGACAACTGCCACGCCCTAATTATCCAGATTGTCCAGGCCAGTCCGTGCGCCGTCCACGCTGACACGGTCGTGATGCGATTGGCCATCTTTTGGCTTTTGGCGGTCATGGGCGACAAACATCACTCCGCCAACGGAGCGGGCCGGGAGCGCCTGTCTCATAAAGTTGGCCCCTCCGCGTCGTTCCGGCAAAAACACGGTGATTCACGGACCCTCTTCGTATTATCCGTGACAAGAGACTTCCGCGTGACTGTCCCCCCAGGGACCTAGCAACTGTCTTGAGAATCAAGCGTTTAGGGCGTGACCGGCCTCCCATTTAACGCCGTGTCTGAACATGGCGTTTAGGATGGTCAGCAGCTTGCGCATGCACGCCGTGAGAGCCACCTTCCGGGGTTTCCCCGCCTTCAGCAGCCGCTCGTAGAACTCCTTCAACACCGGATTACGTTGGACGGCCACCAGGGTGGACATGTACAGGGCAGAGCGTACTTTGGCGCGACCTCCCCAACAACTGCGCGCGCCTCGGAACTTCCCACTGTCACGGCTTAGCGGCGCCACCCCGACGAGCGCTGCAACCGCTCTCCGGTCGAGGGTCCCTAGCTCCGGCAGATCGGCCAGCAGGTTGAAGATGGTAACGGGTCCGACGCCCGGCACGCTCTTCAGAAGCTTCTCCTGCCCGCTCCACAGCGGACTCTCCCGCAGGCGGCATCCCAGGTCATCCTCGACATCCTTCAACTGGCCATTAAGGAAGGCGATCACCTCGTCGATGCTCTCTCGGACGACGGGCAAGGCGCTCCGGCGTCGCAGTTGCTCGGCAGTTCGCATCTGTATGATCTGGCGACGGCGTGCGACAAGCCCCTCGAGTTCCCGGGCCTCCTCAGATACAAGAGGCTGGGCTTCCACGTCGCTGACCTCCCCGAACTGGGCTATACCCGAGGCGTCGAGGCGGTCGGTCTTCGCCAGTATGCCCTGGGAGCGGGCAAAGTCCCGGACATGGCGCGGGTTGACGACGGCAACGGGAACTCCCGCGACGCGGAGTGCCGCGGCCAAGGAGGTCTCATACCCGCCCGTAGCCTCCATGACGACGAGCTGCGGCGCCAGGTCCTGCAGCTTGCGCACGAGACCGTCTACCGCCTCCCGGTCCCGGTTGACTTGCCGCCCATCGCCAGTCGGGCGCACCGCGACGTCCACCCATTCCTTCGATACGTCGATCCCTACAAACATCGGTATCTCCTTTGGCCCATCCTTGCAGATACGGGCTCAGTGGCCCAGGCAACTGTTCGGGCTCTAAGATTGAAAAGGCGGGGCGACCACGCTGGGTCTCGGTCTCCAAAACCAAGGGGCGGACGGTCTGCCCCGCCACCTTCACCAAGATACAAGGGGCGCGGTGGGGGCCACACCCGAATACCCACCACGCAAAACCGGCAGGCACACCACCCCCTTCCACCGTCATTCCGCCCCCGTTTCGTCATCCCCGACCCATTGCCCGTCATCCCCGGCTCCGATCGGGAACCCACACTCCACACCGTAATGCCGACCCATCCGTCATTCCCGTGAAAAGAGACCTTTGCGCAACCGTCATTCCCGCCCACCAGCGGGAATCTGCGGGGTCGAGGATGACGGGTGACGTTTCAACGGGGAAAGGGCCAGTATGGGGGTGTGGACTATCTGCCACGCGGCAATTGCAATACCCGAACACCTGTGCTAATGTCTACTCGTCACTGCGCTGCCCGAATCGGCGCGGCGCATGTCCCCGAAAACCGATAGTTGGGAGTAATTAGATGAAGGGTACGTCCACCAAAACGGTCACGAGTGTGAACGGCAACGCCAGCGACCGCGAGAAAACCCTCGAACTGGCGCTGGCGCAGATCGAAAAGGCCTTCGGAAGAGGGGCCGTGATGCGCATGACCGAGGCCGAGGCACTCGACCGCAGCGTAGACACCATCCCGACCGGCTCCATTGCCCTCGACCTCGCACTAGGGGTGGGCGGACTGCCCCGCGGACGGATCGTCGAAATCTTTGGCGCAGAGTCGGCCGGCAAGTCGACCCTCGCGCTGCACGTCATTGCCGAGGCACAGAAAAAGGATGGCACGGCAGCCTACATCGACGTCGAAAACGCCCTCGACCCTACGTATGCGAAGGCGTTAGGGGTGCAGGTGGAAAAGCTCCTAATTTCGCAGCCTGACTCGGCAGAGCAGGCGCTCGAAATCACCGACTACCTCGTACGCAGCGGCGCTCTCGACATCGTCGTGATCGACAGCGTGGCCGCGCTTGTGCCAAGGGCCGAGCTCGAGGGCGAGATGGGCGACGTACACATGGGCCTGCAGGCCCGCCTCATGTCGCAGGCCCTGCGCAAATTGAGCGGATCGATCAACAAGACGAGCACCGTCGTCGTCTTCATCAACCAGTTGCGAGAGAAGGTGGGGGTCATCTTCGGCAATCCCGAAGTGACACCAGGGGGCAGGGCGCTCAAGTTCTATTCGTCGGTCCGCATAGACCTGCGCCGCGCCGAGTCAATAAAGGTCGGCACCGACATCATCGGCAACAGGGTGCGGGCGCGAGTGGTCAAGAACAAGGTGGCGCCGCCTTTCAAAAAGGTGGAGTTGGAGATCATCTACAACGAGGGGATCAGCAAGGAGGGCGCGCTGCTCGACCTCGGCGTCGAACGCGGCGTGCTATCCAAGCGGGGCTCGTTCTTCTCGTTCGGGGAGACCCGCATCGGACAGGGACGGGAGGCCTCCCGGCAGTTCCTGAAGGACAACACAGACATCCGGGACGAGATCGAAGCTTCGATCAGAGGAACGTCCTAGCCTGCGGCGGCCGGGCGGCAGGTCTACATGCCGCCTGCCGCCGTTCGAAAGAAGCCTGGCAAACGCGCCCCGTGGCGCGTTTGCGTCGCGATATAGACTTTTCCCTATAGAACGGGTTGTGAATCCGCCGGCCCTATGGCCCGCGGCCCCCGACAAGAGGAAAAGACGTGGCTCTCTCAATCGTCATCATTGTCCTGGCCCTTGCCGGCAGCGCATTTATCAGCGCGTCCGAGGCCGGTCTAATCGCGGTCAACCGCCTGCGTATCCGGCGTCTGGCGGCAGAAGGCAATCGCCGCGCCGCGGCGGCCACGAGCATCCTTGGCGAACACGAGAAGTTCTTTGGCTCGATCCTGCTCACCGGCAACATCTTCAACATACTCATCGCCTCAGTCAGCACCGCACTTGCCATCAAGATAGGCGGCGACTCAGGGGCAGCCGTAGCGGCCGCCACAGCGATAACCACGGTTCTGATCGTTGTTTTCGGCGAACTCACTCCAAAGTCGCTGGCCACTCTGGCCGCAGAACGATGGTCGCTCACAGTCGCGCCGGCGATAAAAGCACTGATGACGATCGTCGGCCCGTTCGTCTATTTGTTCACACTCATCCCCCGGGTCATCACACACCTCCTCGGCGGACGGCAAGCCCTTCAGACGGCGAGCGTCACCGAGGGCGAACTACGCATGCTCATCGACATGGGCGAGGCGGAAGGGACCGTCGAGGCGACACAGGGCGAGATGCTGGAGAAGATCTTCCGTTTCGGTGAGACCGAGGTCAGGGAGGTTATGACGCCCCGTCCCGACATCGTTTGGGTAAATGCCGATACACGGTTCGGCGAGTTCCTGGAAATCTACCGCACCCGGCCGCACACGCGCTTCCCCGTGTTCGACGAGGAGGAGGACGACGTGGTCGGGGTGCTGTCGGTGAAAGACGCAATGGCGTCACTGGCCGACGGCAAGCTTGACCTGGAACAGCCGGTTGCCCGAATGATGCGCACTGCCCTGTTCGTGCCCGAGACGAAACGGCTCGATGACTTGTTCGACATGCTTCAGCAGACCGGCCACAAGATGGCGTTAGCGGTCGACGAATTCGGAGGAGTGGCCGGCATCATTACCCTGACGCGGGTCGTGGAGCAGATCGTCGGGAGGACCGGTGAAGAGGGCAGGAGGCCTGAGGAGCGTTTCGTCACGATCAGTGAGAACACCTTCGTCGTCGATGGCGGTATGTCCGTGGACGAGGTGAACGACGAACTCGAACTCGGAATTCCCGAGGGTGACTACGACACCGTCGCAGGCTTCGTCGTCGATCTGTTGCAGCACATCCCGGAGAGTGGCGAGAGGCTGCGTTATAACGACCTGCGGATGCAGGTGACGGAGATGGATGGCCGGAAGATCTCACGCATCACTGTAAGGCGCGGGCCGCGGGTTCTGGAGCAGCCCGAATCCTGATGACCATGCAGGCTGGTACTCCCCGATTCGTGGATGCGGTCGAGACCGGCCTGCAACAGGCAGGCGTCGACTTCGGCCGGCCGTTGCTCATCGCATTCTCCGGCGGGCCGGACTCGTCGGCGTTGCTGCTCGCCTGCATCGCGTTGAGGGACCGCCGGGGGCTGGATATCACTGCCGCCCACTTCAACCACCGCCTGCGCGGCGCTGAGTCGGACCGCGACGCTACCCAGGCCGAGGCGGTCTGCCGTCGATTCGGCGTCGAATGCCTGTCGGGAACGGGTGACGCCCTCGCCCACTCGAGACAGGCAGGGAGCTCGTTGGAGGCAGCAGCGCGTGAGCTGAGGTACGCCTTCCTGGCCGATACGGCCAGCGCCGCCGGCGCCCAGGCGGCGGCAACCGGCCACACGATGGACGACCAGGCGGAGACTGTGCTGCTCAACATTACGCGGGGCGCCGGCCTGCGCGGCCTGGCAGCCATGCGCGGCGCGGCCGATCTGCCCATCGCAGGCCGTGCGAAACCCTTGCGTGTTGTACGGCCCATGCTGGGGCTGCGGAAGAGCGAAGCGGCCGGATACTGCCGACAACTGGGGCTGGCGCCGCTGCTGGATCACACTAACGACGACACACGTTTCCCTCGCAACAAGTTGAGGCGTGATGTCATCCCAATCCTCGAGTCGATCAATCCCAATGTCACCGAAGCGATCAGCAGACTTGCCCGGACCGCACGCGACGACTTCGAAGTGATCGACGCCATCTCAGCCGAAGCGTTCAGCGCCTCGGTCACGACTCGCGATGGCAGCGCCGATGTATCCAAAGAGGCCGTTCGCAATCTGCCGGTCCCGGTAGCCCGACGGGTCCTGATGGCAGCTTACGAGTCGGTCACAGGGACGCTGGACGGTCTTGAATCGGCGCATCTCGACGCCATGCTCGAAGTGGCACGCGGGAAGGCAGGTGCGTCGGTCGATCTGACCGGCGGGGTGCAGTTGATAGGCGACCGCCACATCACCAGGCTGGCGCACCGCGTACGGCAGGACGACGACTGCCCGTACCCGTCGACCGTGCCCGAACAGCCCCTCTCCGTGCCGGGTGATCTAGAACTTGCAGGCGGGTTCAGACTCGTTGCCGAGATACGCCCTAGCGCAACGCCCGAGCCGGGAAGAGAGTGGATAGCAACGCTCAACCCAGCCATCCTGGACGGCGAGCTCGTGGTCAGGTCGCGCAGGCCTGGGGACCGTTTTCACCCACTCGGCATGCCCGGCCCGGTCAAACTACAGGACTTCTTCGTCAATGCAGGCGTGCCCCGCAGGTGGCGTGACAGGGTGCCGCTCGTGGAGTCGACGGCCGGAATCGCCTGGGTGGCGGGCCATCGACCAGCCGAATGGGCGCGGCTCGGTCCATCGGCGGACCGCGCCCTGCGGCTGGAGTTGACAGGACCCGGCTAGAGCACCCTCACGAGCCGCTGGTTGTCGGTCACGCCCGGTATGCGGCCGCGTTTTGCGGCAGGACTGCCGTCGATCTCCTTGATGTCGCACGTGATCTGGACCGGCGACGCGCCAGCGATGTACTGGCCGACCACGAAAACGTTCACCGGCGTTTCCGTCTCGACAAATTCGGTAATCCGTTCGGGCGTCAATCCCCCGCTGACATAGATGTCGACATGATTGAACCCAGCCAAGTCGAGCCTCGCACGTAGCTCGTAGACCAGATCCGGCGTCACGCCTCCCCGTTCGGCGGGCGTGTCAAGGAGCACTCCCCGCAGACGCTCCCGCAACGCACGAGCAACAGCGATGGACTCTTCGGCCTCGTCCTTGAAGGTATCGACAAGCGCCACCCTTGGCACTTCAGGAGGCATGTGCCGGTCGAACGACATGGTCGCCCTCACGGTGTCGCCAACCAGCAGCACGTAGGCGTGGGGCACGCCACCCCACGGCGTCAGACCGGCCAGGCGAGCGCCCTGCAGTGACGAACACGACACACAGCCGCCAACGACGGCCGAGTAGTCCATGATGCCGCTGACCGATGGATGCACGCGCCTCGCGCCAAACGAAACGACCGGTATGCCCTGGGCCGCGTCGACGCAGTCTCGAGCCGCGGTCGCCCATCCGGAACCGGAGGCGAGGGTACCGGCCATGGCAGTCTCGTACAGCCCGAACGACGCGTACGGCGCGCGGATGCGCAGACAGACCTCGCCTGATTCCACCGCTGAGCCTTCCGGCAACGACCACACTTCTCTCCCCGTCTCCGGCAGGACTCGGCTGAGGAGCGGTATCACCTCGCCGATGCCGGCGAACACACAGTCCCGCCCGGGGGAGAACTCCATGACTACATTGGGGTTGATGGACTCGAGGCGAAGGATCGTGAGCGTGCGGTGCAGGTAGATGTCGGCGGTATCGCCTACCAGCACCGGGCGTGCAATTTCAGACTCGTTTGAAGTCATCAGGGTCTTTCAATTTTATTTGGCTTTGCCGGCAAGCATATTTTCTGCAACCGTACTGAGCGCCAACTCTATCGACGCGCTGAGCCGGGGGTCAAGGGCCGCCGTCCGGCCGCGGCAGTCCGCCGAATCTGAGGCGGAGCAGACCCTTGATGTCTTCCAGGGCGGTCGAGATCACTTTTACCCGCGTATCCGGATCGTCTTCCCAGTGCACGGGGATCTCCCTGATGCGGTAACCGGAATTCTCTGCGATCAGGAGCAGTTCGGTGTCGAAAAACCAGTGGTTGTTCTTGACGAGCGGAGCGAGGACCGTCGCCGCGTCGGCAGAGATTGCCTTGAAGCCGCACTGCGCATCCCTGAAGCCGGTCAGGAACATCGCCCGGAAGAGCAGACTGTATCCCCGCGACGTTATCTCGCGCGTCAGGCTGCGGCCTACCACGTCCGATTCGGGCAGCAGTCGCGAGCCGATGGCTATGTCATATTCCTGCTCCGCCACCGCGGCAACGATTTCGGGCAGGTGCTGCAAACCGGTGGACAGGTCCACGTCCATGTAACAGCGCACGTCCGCGTCGCTTTCCAGCCACGCCTGCTTCAGGGCGCGGCCGCGGCCGCGTTGTTCCAGCCTGGTAACGCGCACCCGATCATCCATTTTCGCCAGTTCACGGGCAACTTCTGGAGTTCGGTCGGTAGACCCATTGTCTGCGACCGTGAACTTCCAGTCGCGCTCGGGGTAGTCATCGACGAACTCGGCAAGCGTAGAGATGCACCGGGGTAGGGCGCGCTCTTCATTCAGTACCGGAATCACGATGTCTACGGAGGTGTTCATTTCGCCTGGTCTGGGATGTACCGGCCGGGGCCCCGCGGGCGCATTCATGCCGGGTCTTGTGCACGGTTCTTTTGTTCCTCGAATCAGTGAAGGAAGTGGCGGACGCCGGTGTGCGCCATGGCGAGCCCGAGCTGGTCGGCCGCTGCCGTCACTTCGTCGTCGCGGATAGAGCCGCCGGGTTGCACGATAGCCGTCACGCCTGCTTCGGCTGCCCGTTCTACACCGTCAGGAAACGGAAAGTAGGCGTCGGAGGCCAGTGCTGCGCCGGCTGCCTGGCCTCCCGCGGCCTGTGCAGCGATTTCCACGCTGTTGACGCGGTTTGGTTGACCGGCCCCCATGCCGGCGATGGACCGGTCTTTGGCGATGACGATGGCATTGGACCGGACGTACCTGCACGCCTGCCATGCGAACTCGAGATCGGCCTGCTCGCGGCTGGTGGGCCTGCGCGCTGAGACGATCTTCCACGTCGATGGATCATCGGCGGAGGCGTCCGGGGTCTGGACCAGCGCGCCGCCCGATATGGTCCTTACTTCGATCTGCGAATCGGGCGCTGCATCCACCCTCAGTACGCGCGTCCGCTTGCGGCGTTTGAGGGCCTCCAGCGCGTCCGGTTCGTAGTCCGGCGCTACGATAACGTCGAACAGGACCCCCCTCATGGCCCTTACCGTGGGCATCGTGACGACCGAGTTGAATCCTACGATGCCGCCGTACGCCGACACAGGGTCTCCGGCCAACGCCCGCCGGTACGCTTCGTCCTGCTGCTCGTGCACCGCCAGGCCACATGGGTTGGCGTGCTTGACGATCGCCACGGCATGATGTGGGAATCCGTTTGCGATCCGCCAGGCGCTGTCGGCGTCGAAATAGTTCAGGTACGACATGCCGATGCCGCGAAGTTGTTCGGCGTTGGCGACCCCGCCGGACTCGCCGGGCAGTGAGTACACTCCGCCACCCTGGTGCGGGTTCTCGCCATAGCGGGGGATGTCCGCCAGCGACCATCCGACGGTCAGTTCGGCCGGCATCTCCGCACCGGTTTGCTCGTCCTGCCGCAGATACGTGGAGATAGCGGTGTCGTACAGGGCGACGTGCTGAAACGCCTTGGCCGCCAGCCGCCGACGCTCGGCAAATGGGACGCCGCCCGACGCGATCATCCTGCCTATGGGCTGGTAGTCCGCAGGGTCGACGACGACGATGACATCGGGGAAGTTCTTGGCGGCGGCGCGAGTCATCGCAGGGCCGCCGATGTCGATGTTCTCCAGCGCGTCGTCGAGCGTCGCTCCGTTCACGCTCACGGTGTCCGTAAAAGGGTAGAGGTTGTTGACAACAACATCGACGGGCGCGATCCCGTGTTCGGCGATCTGCTCCATGTGGCCGCCCTCGGAACGTCTCGCCAACAGGCCGCCGTGTATCGCCGGATGCAGGGTCTTGACACGGCCGTCGAGTATTTCGGGAGAACCGGTCACTTGCGACACCTGTAGCACTTCGAGCTCCGCGGCGCGTAACTCCGCGAATGTCGCTCCCGTGCTGACGAGCCGGTATCCGGCATCGGCCAACACGCGGGCGAACTCAACAAGGCCGGTCTTGTCGTACACGCTCAGGAGCGCGTAACCGGGGGACGGTGTTTCGCCCATGTCGCTCTCCGGCAGGTTCATGCCAGTCGTTCTGAGCCTGCGCCCACGAACTCCACGCGGTTGTCGCCGGTCTGCCTGACCACTCTGCCAAGCTTCCACGAACCCGGCACCGTCTGCCGCACCGAATCGGCGTCATCGGCCCCGACGATTATCACCATGCCGACCCCCATATTGAACACGCGGTACATCTCACCGGTCTCCACGCCCCGGCTCTCGATGAGGCGGAACAATGGCGGCACGGACCACGTGCTGACGTCGATCTCGGCCGCCAGGTCGGGTGCCAGCGAGCGGGGCACGTTCTTGTAGAAACCACCACCGGTTATATGAGCCAGTCCCTTTATGCGGGTCAATACGGGCCGAAGTTCGGCCAGGTACTGCCGGTGCGGGGCCAGCAACGCCTCGCCAAGCGTGCGTCCGTCGCCCGGGACGGTCGCTGCCAATACCTCGGAATGTGCGTCGATGTCGAACACCGACCGGACCAGCGAATAACCGTTGGTGTGCAGGCCGCTCGATGGGAGGCCGAGCAGAACGTCTCCCGGCCGGGTCGTGTCCGGTGTCAGCAGCCGGTCCTTGTCGACGGCGCCGACGATAAATCCCACGAGGTCGAAGTCCCCTGCCTCGTATATACCTGCGAGCGTGGCCGTTTCGCCTCCAAGCAACGAACAGTTGGCATTGGCGCAGGCGTCGGCGATGCCCTCGACGAGACCGGCGACCAAATCCTCCTCCAACTCGCCCACGCCAATGTAATCGAGGAAGAACATCGGCGACGCGCCCGCCGGCAGAATATCGTTTATGCAGTGGTTGACGATGTCGTGGCCAAGGGTGTCGTAGCGCCCGAGCGCCCGGGCGATGCGGACCTTCGTCCCCACCGAGTCGGTACTCGCTACGAGCAGCATGCTCCCGGCCGGGTCGGGGTCGAAAACCCCGCCAAAAAAACCTGGGCCTCCAACAACGCCAGGCCCAAGGGCCCTTGCGGCCAGCGATTTGATCCGTTCCTTGACGGTCGCGGCTTTGTCGAGATCGACGCCAGCGTCACGATATGTGCGGCCGGTGGTGTTCACGGCCATGTGCGCGTCTCCGGAAGAAGTCTAAGACGGTTGGGCGGGCCATCGGGAGATACAGCCAAGTATATGTCCGGCGGATTGAAACCAGTGGCGGAGTTGAGTGAAATCCTGCCCGCTCGCCGGGCGCAAAATGGCGAGGCTCAGGCAACGCCGGCCGGAGTGAGCTGCATCTTGTTCATCTCAAGCTGTACCGGTATCGGGTATTTGCCGGTAAAGCAGCCCTTGCAATAGTTGTCGCCAACGGTACCGACCGCTCGCAACAGTCCGGGGACGTCGAGATACCCGAGCGTGTCTGCGCCGATATATTGGCGGATCTCATCGACGCTCATGTTGGCTGCTATCAACTCCGCTAGCGTCGCCATATCCACACCGAACGGGCAGGTGGACACAATAGGCGGTGCGGCCACGCGGACATGTATCTTGCCCGCCCCCGCGGAACGGAGCATTGCGATGACACGCGTGATCGTCGTGGATCGGACAATCGAGTCATCGACGACTACGACGCGCTTTCCGCCGATGATGTCCCTCATGGGGTTGAACTTGGTCTGTACGCCCACGTCACGTATTCGTTGGTCCGGTTCGATGAACGTGCGGCCTACGTAGCGGTTTCTGATGATGCCCTCGCTGTAAGGGATACCGGCGGCGGCGGCGAATCCCACGGCGTGCGGTGTGGATGAATCCGGTATGCCGATCACGAGGTCTGCCTCAACCGGGTGGAGCTTGCAAAGTTCGGCGCCCATCCGCATCCGGGTCTTGTACGTGAGCTGGCCGTCGAGAATGCTGTCGGGGCGGGAGAAGTAGATGTGCTCGAATATGCACATCGAGTGGGAAGTCGACGCACCGGGGCGGGTGAATGACCTTACCCCGTCCGCGTTGATGACCACGGTCTCTCCCGGCAATACTTCACGTTCCAGTTCAGCGCCGATGTTATCGAGCGCGCAGGACTCCGAGGCCAACACCCAACCACCGTTCAGCCGACCGACGCACAATGGCCGGACACCGAGGGGATCGCGGACTCCGATCAACTCGTCCGGCGTGAGGATTACCAGGGAGTACGCGCCCTGCATGCGGCGCATGCAATATGCGGAACGCTCTTCCCACGTCACGCCCGGCGCCTTGGCGAACATATGCGCAATGACCTCAGAGTCGCTGTTGCCCTGAAACTCAACCCCCCAAATCCTGATCAGGTCTTCGCGCAGCCGGGCGGCGTTGATCAGGTTCCCGTTATGGCCCAACGCAAGCTTGCCGGCGGGTCCTTCAGCCAATAGGGGTTGGGCGTTGCACTGTTCGCTCGAACCCATCGTCGAGTAGCGGGTATGCCCGATCGCCATCGAGCCCGGCAGAGCAGAGAGGTCCTCTTCGCGGAACACCTGGTTGACGAGCCCCATTTTGGTACGCGTGTGGAGCCTCTGGCCGTCCGACGATGAGATGCCGGCGCTCTCCTGCCCGCGATGCTGAAGGGCGAAGAGTCCGAAGAATGCATTCCGGGCGGCTTCCTCGTTGGGGAGATATACGCCGATAATGCCGCACGCTTCGCGCGGTTTGTCGCCATCCGGTTGCCCGGGTTCAGAACCTGAAACCTGGAGCACGTCTCCGCCTGTCAAGGCTGGCGCAGTCAGCCAACACCGGACCCGCAAGATTGGAACCGCCCCATCGCAGTGGGATCCGTGCCGGGTCCGACGGGATATTTTGCCGCCTGCACTTTGCATTGTGATTCTACGCACAATGGCCGGGGTCGGCAATGACCGGAGGCGGTTGGGAGGTACTCCAATACGTATCGGGACATCAGTATTCAGGGCCGGCCGACTGGGGACCTGGCGAGCAAAGGGAATATCCTGCAAAACCTTGGCGGGGGCCTAGGGTTCGCGCCCAAGCGGCCAGGGAACAAAGCGGGAGACTCTGGAAATTTCAGTTGACCAGTCTCGAAGTGCGGGACGGCCTAGTGGGTTGGATGACCTCATTGCGCAGAAGCACTTCGTGCTGATAGACACTTTGTGGCGGTCGCGTTCAGTCATCTATTCGACTACCCTGCTGGCCGCATTTACAACGTAAAGGGCTGATGGTAGGTTCGTCCCTCAGTTGCTGGGAGGCACCAAGTGTCAAGTAGGTCGTTCAAAGTATGTGCCGTTATCGTATTTATCCTGCTGACGGGCTGCGCCAGCGGCCTGAGTGAAGCTGAATATCGAGATCTCGCTCGCCAAGAGGCGGAAGCGGTCGTCTCCACCAAGGTGGTTGAATTACCACTTGCCCCGCAGGGGGTGCCCGGTCCTCAAGACCCACAGGGTAAGCCCAGTAGTCAGGGCGAGAAGGGACCACAAGGGCCACAGGGACCGACCGGTGCAGCTGGGCCTCAGGGCGATCAAGGCCCCCAAGGTGAAAGGGGGCTCGAAGGTCAACCTGGCCCGACGGGCCCCAGCGGTGCGTCTGGGCCCAGAGGCGCAACCGGCCCACAGGGACCGCCGGGACCGGAGGGTCCCAGAGGATTGGCCGCTCCTACGCCCATGCCATCGCCTACTCCTGTCGCAACTCCGACGCCCACCGGCCCGACTCCCACACCGGAACCGATCTCATCTGTCAAGCAGTTAGTCGAGCAGTACCGAGGCAGCATTGGTTTCATAACGGCCAGGTTGGGGTCGCAGTATGCCGGGGGCACCGGCTTCATCGTAGGTGCGGAAGGAAACAGGGCCTTCGTCGTCACGAGTCATCATGTGATCGAAGACGCCGAAGAGATGACGATCGAGCTAGGCGGTAGGCAGTACGACCTGACCCTTCTGGGTTCTCACGAGCATGAGGACATAGCCGTATTGTCCATATGCTGCGGATCGTTTACCTCGCTGTCGCCGTCCAGTATGCCAGTGACACCCGGCACGGAGGTCGTGGCTGTGGGGTTCCCCGCACGGACGGAGGAAATCATTCACTCCAATGGGAAGGTCTTGAGACTCACTCAGCGGTATGGATCGTCCAGTCCTGTCATCGAGCATACTGCGGAACTGCACCCGGGGAGTTCGGGCAGTCCCCTGTTCACCACGGACGGGATGGTGATCGGCATCAATAAGGGTCTAAACGTCGAGGACGCCACCAAGTTCATCGCTGCCAGTTACGCGTCGGTCAAGAGTCTCATAGCCCGATGGACTGGGCAGGTGGTGAGCGAGAGCGATGTCGTCCAGGAGCAGCCTAGCATGTGGGTGATCGTGACCGACGATGAGGTGTACGTTGATACTGAGTTTGATTTCACTGATGCGTATGGGATGCATGTGTTCGTCGACGGTGAGGAGTACTGCAATACGCAGCGCATATACGCGGATGATGGCCGCTTTGCCACGGGTTGCGAGTCACCAGAGGAACCTCACGCGGATGTTGAGCAGGTGTCCGCCCAGACCAACGGAGGATTCGATCTACGTTGCCAGAAGGACGAGGACCTGTCCAACGATCAGGAAACGGCCTTCGCCTGTTTCTGGAGATAGCGGTTTTGAGTTCTTCGAGCCGGTCAGCCATACTGAGAATGCCAACCAAATAGCAGCGCCCGCTTGGCAACGGCGGCCTACCCCGCTCCCCTTGTATCTTCGTGAAGGTGGCGGGGTAGACCGTCCGCCCCTTGGTCTTGGAGACCGGAATCCAGCATGGTCGCCCCGCCTTTTTAATCTTAGAGCCCGAACAGTTGCCTGGGCCAGCGAGCCCGTATCAGCAAGGATGGGCCAAAGGAGAAACTGATGTTTGTGGGAATCGATGTCTCAAAGGACTGGGTGGACGTCGCAGTGCACCCGACGGGCGAAACGTGGCATGTCGGCCTGGACGAGGAGGCGGTAGACGGTCTTGTGCGCAAGCTTCGTGACCTGGCGCCGCAGATCGTCGTCATGGAGGCCACGGGCGGGTATGAGTCCGAGCTCAGCGCGGCGATCTGGACAGCGGGCGTCCCCGCCGCAATCGTCAACCCCCGCCAAGTCCGGGACTTTGCGCGCTCCCAGGGCATACTGGCGAAGACCGATCGGATCGACGCTGCGGTCATAGCGCGTTTCGGGGAGGCCAGCGACGTGGAGGCCCGGCCCCCCGTGCCTGATGAGGTGCGGGAACTTCAGGCGCTCGTGGCACGCCGCCGGCAGGTCACCCGTATGCGTACCTCGGAGCAATTGCGTCGCCGACAGGCCTTGCCGGCAGTACGGAAGAGCATCGAAGAGGTGATCGCCTTTCTGGATCTCCAATTGAAGGAGATTGACGATGACCTTGGGCGGCGCCTGCGAGAGAGCCCGCTGTGGCAGGATCAGGCGAAGCTTTTGAGGAGCGTGCCGGGCGTTGGACCCGTGACCACCTTCAACCTACTGGCCGATCTGCCGGAGCTGGGGACCCTCGACCGGAGAGCGGTTGCGGCGCTCGTCGGCGTGGCGCCGCTAAGCCGTGACAGTGGGAAGTTCCGAGGCGCGCGCAGCTGTTGGGGAGGTCGCGCCAAAGTACGCTCTGCCCTTTACATGTCCACCCTGGTGGCCGTCCGATGTAATCCGGTGCTGAAGGAGTTCTATGAGCGGTTACTGAAAGCGGGGAAGCCCAAGAAGGTGGCTCTCACGGCGTGCATGCGCAAGCTGCTGACCATCCTCAACGCCATGCTCAAGAACGGCGCCAGATGGGAGTCTAGCCACGCCCTAAACGCTTGACTCTCAAGACAGTTGCTGGATTCCGGATCAAGTCCGGAAAGACTGGGGTTTGGCCGCATGATCAAGCTGATTTCATAGCTAAGTTGTCCAAACGCGGCACCGGACGAGCAGCATCCGGGGTCAGGCAGTTGGAGACCTGCCAAGCAAAAAGAAGAACTCACGGTTTCCCTTGTCGCCCAGTAGCGGGGAGCTTGTGAGATTGAGCACACGGAGTCGTTCGGCGGTGGCCCAATTCACGAACTGCCCGATCGTTTCGGCGTGCGTAAGGCGGTCTCGCACGACGCCGCCCTTGCCGACCTTCTCCGGACCGGCCTCGAACTGCGGTTTCAGCAGGGCGATGATCGCGCCGTCGCCTCGAAGGTGGTCCACAGCCGGCGGCAGCACGAGCCGAAGCGATATGAACGAAACATCGGCCGTTATCAGATCGACCCGTTCCGGCATGTCGAATCCCTTACGGGCGTTGACTCGTTCCATCGACACGACGCGGTCATCGAGAAGCAGCCGGTTGTGCAATTGGCCCCGGCCGACATCGACCGCGTATACGCGTGACGCGCCACGTTGGAGCAGACAGTCGGTAAATCCGCCGGTAGACGCCCCCACGTCCAGGGCGGTCTTTCCGGCTGGGTCGTACCCGAACGCGTCGAGGGAGTGCGCGAGCTTGTCGCCGCCGCGCGAGACGTAACGCGGTCTCTCCTTGACCCGCATCTGGTCATCCTGGTGGACCCGCATACCCGCGGTGGGTCGCGCCTGTCCCCGACCGGGCAGTTCGACGAGACCTGCCATGATGATGGCGCGCGCCTGCTCGCCGGACTCTGCGAGCCCGCGCTCGACCAGCAGCCTGTCCAACCGTATTTTGTCGGGGTTTCTTCGCGATTTGTCACTCACGCGAATAGTGCATCACAGCATCCGGCAGGTCCGCAACGTTTAGAATTTGCCGGTCGAAAGTCTTTTTGAACCCAAGTTCACTCCCGAAACCACCTGTGCATATCATCCGCCCATGACTACCGCGACTGAACCGGCGCGCCGGACATATCTGACCGTGGTCCGCGGGCTCCTGCGTTCCGCACGGCCGAAACAGACGGCAAAAAACGGCCTGGTCCTCGTGCCGGTCTTCTTCACCATCAACAAGTGGTGGGATACGAACGACATCGCCGGGATGTTGACGATAGTTGGTCTCGGGCTCGCCGCGTTCGCCCTGTTCACGCTAATGTCGGGCGCTGTCTACCTGGTCAACGACGCACTGGACGTTGAGAGCGACCGCGCCCATCCGGTCAAGCGACACCGCCCGATAGCCGCCGGAATCGTGCCTGTCCCGCTGGCGGTCGGTGTGGCGGGTGTGCTGGGGTTAGTGGGCATCGCAGCGGCGTTCCTGATGTCGTACGAGATGGTGTACGTGACTCTCGCCTACCTCGGCCTTAACGTGGCGTACAGCCTGGTACTGAAGCGCGTTGTCATCCTGGACGTGGCGGCAATCGCGGCAGGGTTCGTGATCAGGGCGACCGCCGGATCGCTCGCCATAGATGGCTCCACGCTAACGCGGCTCGGTGTCGAAACGTCTCTGGACCTGACCATTTCGCCGTGGCTCTACGTGGTGACGGCGTTGGGCGCGCTATTCATCGCCCTCGCTAAACGTAGATCGGAACTCGCCGAGGCCGGCGACAGGTCGGCCTCTCAGCGTCCCATCCTCTCCGACTACTCATTGCCGTTTCTGGATCAGCTCATCGCCATCGTGGCCACCTCCACGCTTGTGGCTTACACCCTCTACACCTTCAGCGGCGGCATCACCGGTGCGAACGTACCGGAGAACAACGCCATGATGCTCACCGCGCCGTTCGTCGCATACGGCCTGTTCAGGTACCTCTATCTTGTGCACCGTCGCAACAGCGGAGAAACCCCTGAAGAGATCCTGCTGACCGACCGGCCGTTCATCATCAACATAGCGCTCTGGATCGGCGCCGCGTCGGCCGTACTAATCCTTAACAGCTAGGGCAGCATTCGCGTCGGCCAGGCGGTCGTGGTGTTCCCAATGTCACCCTTAGGCTCCCCGTGTCACGATGAGCCTCGCCAACGTCATCCTGAACTTCCCCCAATGTCATCCTGAACCTCACTCATGTCATCCTGAGAGGCTGTGAATAAATCATTTATGCTCCTATGGTATTGAGAGGCTGATTGCTGGACAACGATATTGGGCAGCCATATCGGCGAGGTGAACACATGAGTGAAGAGACGCTGTTTGAACTGCCGGCCATTGAGGAGAAGCGAGCGCCTGCGCCAACGAGTCCGGGTGAGGCCCGGGTGCTGCGGCCGGTGCGGAATCAGCCTGAGTGGGCGGTATTGGACCTGGAATCGCGGTTGCCTCAAGAGCATCGGGCCCGTGTTATATGGAGCTTTTTGGAGAGGTTGGACCTGTCGGCGTTTTATGCGCCGGTCAAGGCGGTGGAGAACCGGCCAGGCCGCCCAACGACAGACCCCAAAGTGCTGCTGGCGTTGTGGCTGCTGGCCACGGTTGACGGTATAGGAAGCGCCCGCCGGCTGGCGCGTTTGTGCGAGGAGCACGATGCCTACCGCTGGATGAGGGGGAACGTACCTATCAACTATCACATGCTCTCTGACTTCCGGGTAGCCCACCAAGAGGCGCTGGACGGCCTTTTGACCCAGATCATAGGTTCCCTGATGGCCGCAGGGGCGGTCCGGCTGGAGCGTGTGGCTCAAGACGGGATGCGGGTGCGGGCGAGCGCAGGCGCTGCGTCCTTTCGTGGTGAGGGGGGATTGAAGAAGTGCATGGAGGAGGCGAGGGCACAGGTGGAGCGGCTGGCGCAGGAGCGGGAGCGTCCCGATCCTGGCGTGACGCGGCGTGAACGTGCGGCGCGGGAGCGTGCGGCGCGAGAGCGGGAGGAACGGGTCCGGGAGGCGCTGTCGTACTTACCCCGGGCACAAGCGAAGAAGGAACGCCAACTGCACACCAAGGCGACGGATCAGCGTCCCAAGGTTACGAAGGCGCGGGTATCCACCACAGACCCCCAGGCAACGGTGATGAAGATGCCGGATGGCGGCTTCCGGCCAGCCTGCAATATCGAACTGGCCACCGATAGCGCCAACGGAATCATCGTCGGAGTAGGGGTCACGTCGTCGGGTACGGATGCAGGGCAAGCGGCGCCTATGGAGGAGCAACTGGTCAGGCGGACGGGCCGGCGCCCTGAGTCCTACCTGATGGACGGGGGCTTCGCTACCCGGGAGGACATCACTGCTCTGGAGCAACGAGGAGTGAGTGTGTATGCGCCGGTGAGGTTGCCCCGGAACAAGCCCGAACGGGAGCGTTACGATCCCCGCTACGGGGACGGGCCGGATGTGGCAAGGTGGCGTCAACGGATGGCCACCGACGAGGCCAAAGCCATATACAGGCAGCGGGGGTCAGTGGCGGAGTGGACGAACGCCCAGGTTCGTCTTCACGGAGTGAGCCAATTCAACGTACGGGGACTTACCAAAATCACCAGCGTCATGCTCCTAGTCGCCGTGGCCCACAACCTCCTGCGCTGGGAGGCGTTGATGGGCTAAGTAGACACAGAGGGCAAGCTCCTGACTCCCGGGGCGGTTTCGACCGGAAAATGGCCAAAACTCTATCGCAAAGTTCCCTGCCTAAACAAATACTCGACCCGGTGAAAGTTCCAAAAGGCGCTTTCAACCAACAACACGCCGGTCAACAGCAACGGAACCTCAAAACACTCACAGCCTCTGAGCGAAGTCGAAGGATCCAAGGGTCTGGGGAACGGGGATTGCCTCCAGACGGACGGGAGATTCTTCGCTGCTCTCAGAATGACAGACAGGAGGGGCTCGGTATCACTATCGCCTTCCGAAAACCGCACGAGATGATGAAAACGGGGCCGCGTCTCACGGCACGACCGGAGGCGGATTTGAAACCCGCCACTACGATGCGACACGGCGGCAGCATCCGTATCCAAAACAGCCCTATGGAAACTCGAAATCCAGTTCGAGTTCGGCGCAAATAGAATTCAGCCATTCGATTACCTCGGGATGGTACGGGATGCCCTTCTCGCGCCTCTCCAGTTCCTCTTCGTACTCAGGTAATCCGGCATAGTAGACGCGTTCATGGCCGGGCGCGGGCGGAGTTTCACGCAGCCCGCGGAGGAACGAGTCCATGTCCTCTTTAAACCCGTCGGCGTCCGTGAACGCGTCGATGCGGTACGCGCCGAAGTAGTGCCCTGACCCGGCGAGGTTCGCGTTGGTCTGCGAGCCGGCCAGGGTCGCCCCCATGATGGCGACGACGCAGGCGAATCCGTATCCCTTATGCGAACTGTTTTCCCTGGTTCCGCCAGCCGGCAGCATGTACCAGTGGCGGCCCTCCGCACGGATGTCCTCCTCGGGCGGTGAAGACTCGACCATGATCGGCGTCCCTTCCCAGTCGGCAAGCCATCCGGGCGCAGCGTTGACGCCCATTCGCTGGAGCAGCCTGATCTTGTTGCCTGCGACCTGGGTCAATGCGATGTCGAATATGAAAGGCGCCTCGTCTTTTGCCGGAGCGGCCCAGGCGATGGGGTTCGTCCCGAAGCGAGGCTCCGCCCCGAACGTCGGCAGCAGCGCAGCGCCGCCGCCGCCTGCCATGCACACGCCGATCATGTCGTGTTCCAGGGCTATCGCTGCGTGATAACCGGCTGCGCCGATGTGCCCTGCGTTTCGCACCGCCACCGCGCCCATGCCGTGCGATTTCGCCTTCTCGATGGCCAGTTCCATTGCAAGAGGACCGATGTGTAGACCCAGTCCTCCGTCGCCGTCCATGGTGGCGACCGCCGGAGCCTCCCGTACGATCCTGGACTGCGGCCGCGGGTTTGTCTCGCCGGTCTGATAACCCTGGACGTACATGCGCAGCATGTTGGAGATGCCGTGCGTGTCGATGCCCTTGAGATCGGCGTAGACGAGCACGTCGGCGCTGCGGGCAGCGTCGGCCTGGGACAGCCCCATTCTGTCGAAAATCGCCTCCGTGACGGCGCGCACATCGTCGGCCCCAAGGCGCACCGCCTCCGACTCTGAAACGTGGAATCTTTCGAGCATGATCGGCTCCCGTCTGCATTCAACTCGCGCCGCATACTAGCACCAGTATTGGCTTGGGGCTCAGAGGCTGTGAGTGTTTTGAGGTTCCGTTGCTGTTGACCGGCGTGTTGTTGGTTGAAAGCGCCTTTTGGAACTTTCACCGGGTCGAGTATTTGTTTAGGCAGGGAACTTTGCGATAGAGTTTTGGCCATTTTCCGGTCGAAACCGCCCCGGGAGTCAGGAGCTTGCCCTCTGTGTCTACTTAGCCCATCAACGCCTCCCAGCGCAGGAGGTTGTGGGCCACGGCGACTAGGAGCATGACGCTGGTGATTTTGGTAAGTCCCCGTACGTTGAATTGGCTCACTCCGTGAAGACGAACCTGGGCGTTCGTCCACTCCGCCACTGACCCCCGCTGCCTGTATATGGCTTTGGCCTCGTCGGTGGCCATCCGTTGACGCCACCTTGCCACATCCGGCCCGTCCCCGTAGCGGGGATCGTAACGCTCCCGTTCGGGCTTGTTCCGGGGCAACCTCACCGGCGCATACACACTCACTCCTCGTTGCTCCAGAGCAGTGATGTCCTCCCGGGTAGCGAAGCCCCCGTCCATCAGGTAGGACTCAGGGCGCCGGCCCGTCCGCCTGACCAGTTGCTCCTCCATAGGCGCCGCTTGCCCTGCATCCGTACCCGACGACGTGACCCCTACTCCGACGATGATTCCGTTGGCGCTATCGGTGGCCAGTTCGATATTGCAGGCTGGCCGGAAGCCGCCATCCGGCATCTTCATCACCGTTGCCTGGGGGTCTGTGGTGGATACCCGCGCCTTCGTAACCTTGGGACGCTGATCCGTCGCCTTGGTGTGCAGTTGGCGTTCCTTCTTCGCTTGTGCCCGGGGTAAGTACGACAGCGCCTCCCGGACCCGTTCCTCCCGCTCTCGCGCCGCACGCTCCCGCGCCGCACGTTCACGCCGCGTCACGCCAGGATCGGGACGCTCCCGCTCCTGCGCCAGCCGCTCCACCTGTGCCCTCGCCTCCTCCATGCACTTCTTCAATCCCCCCTCACCACGAAAGGACGCAGCGCCTGCGCTCGCCCGCACCCGCATCCCGTCTTGAGCCACACGCTCCAGCCGGACCGCCCCTGCGGCCATCAGGGAACCTATGATCTGGGTCAAAAGGCCGTCCAGCGCCTCTTGGTGGGCTACCCGGAAGTCAGAGAGCATGTGATAGTTGATAGGTACGTTCCCCCTCATCCAGCGGTAGGCATCGTGCTCCTCGCACAAACGCGCCAGCCGGCGGGCGCTTCCTATACCGTCAACCGTGGCCAGCAGCCACAACGCCAGCAGCACTTTGGGGTCTGTCGTTGGGCGGCCTGGCCGGTTCTCCACCGCCTTGACCGGCGCATAAAACGCCGACAGGTCCAACCTCTCCAAAAAGCTCCATATAACACGGGCCCGATGCTCTTGAGGCAACCGCGATTCCAGGTCCAATACCGCCCACTCAGGCTGATTCCGCACCGGCCGCAGCACCCGGGCCTCACCCGGACTCGTTGGCGCAGGCGCTCGCTTCTCCTCAATGGCCGGCAGTTCAAACAGCGTCTCTTCACTCATGTGTTCACCTCGCCGATATGGCTGCCCAATATCGTTGTCCAGCAATCAGCCTCTCAATACCATAGGAGCATAAATGATTTATTCACAGCCTCTCAGGATGACATGAGACGGGGTCAGGATAACGAGGGCGGCGCGTGAATCGACAGGGGTGGGCTTCGGCTCGCGGGCCAGGGATATGCTTGTAGATATTACGCAGCGCAACAGGAGGTCCCAGCCATGCCGCTACAGCTTGATCACACCATAGTTCCCGCATACGACAAGGTGAAGTCCGCCGAGTTCATCGCGCGTATCTTCGGCCTGAAATACGAGGGTCCGTGGGGGCACTTCGCGCCGGTAAAAGTTAACGACATACTCACGCTCGACTTCGACAACGCCAAGGACCCGCGTTCGAACCACTACGCCTTCCTCGCCTCCGACGAGGAGTTCGACTCAATCCTCAATCGGGTGAAGGACGAAGGCGTTTTGTTCGGTAGCGGCCCCGGCTCTCGAGCCGATGGCGAGATCAACCACAGGCACCATGGCCGCGGCTTCTACTTCGAATGCGAGAATGGCCACGTCTGGGAAGTCATCACGCACACCTACATCACGGACTGACGAACCACCCACCTGACGGTTTACCAGACCACGGAATTGCACAAAAGCAAGAGGGGCGCCGCGATATTCGCGGCGCCCCTCCTGGTGTTTAAGCCTTGCGGGGAGTTACTCGGCGTTGGTCGCCTTCAGGTTGATGATGACCTTCAGGAACTCCATCTGCACCGGCAGGTCAACCCCGTACGGGTCGTCGATGGTCGGCCAGCCTGTCCAGTACTTCTCGCTCTTCGGGTTACGGACGTGAAGCTGCGCGATGTAAATCTGCGGCAACTCGTCCATCCAGATCTGCATCCCCTCTTCGAACAACTCGAACATCCTGGGGCTTTCGACATCCAGCGTCTTGATCTCGTCCACGATCTCGTCGAATCTCGTGTTAGACCAGCGGTCTGGCATCCACCCTGCGCCCGGGTCGCCCGTCGGCACGTTGTGCCGGGTGTGGTAGGCGTCCATCATGAACCACGGATCCATCCCCTGCACACCGCTGGGACCTCTGCAACCGAAGTACGGGATCTCTCCAGCGCTATGCAGTTCGGACTTCCCTGGCGACGTGTCGAACGTGGCGTCGAATCCGCCTTCACGCAGCATCTGTGCCAGCGGCGGGCCGTAGTGTTTCCAGAATTCCGGCAAGAAGAAGTTAAACGGAATAGTCTCGCCGTCCTTCTCCCAAAGGTCGCCTGAATTCAAGGTGTAACCCTTGCGGGTCATGATCTCTTCCAGCTTGTCGGGGTGACCGACGGCGTCAATGCCGAGCTCTTCAACGATCGGGTCCATGATGTCGAGGAAAGGCTTTGACCAACCGGTCGCTGAGTAACCGCCGCGACCGACGCCCTTTGGCACGAACGGGTGGAGCGCGGGCCGGCCTGCGCCGGACTCGGCGACGTTAATCAGCCTGGTGCGGTCGATGGCCCAGTTAACGGCGAACCGCAACTCCTTGTCATCGAACGGCGGCTCACTGGCGTTGAAGCCGAGCATGTGCGGGCACCAGTCGATATAGCCATAGGCGCCGTCACGATTTGTGAATGTCACTACGTCCGGGTTCTGCTGAATCGCGCTCTTCACAGATGCGACCGAGACCTGGCCGGATGCGTCGATCTCGTTCCGCGCCAGCATGAGGAGCTGTTCGCTCTCTTCACGACCTGGCAGCATCACGACCCGTTCAATCTCGGGCAGGTTCTTGAAACCTGCGTCCGAGGCCCACCAACTGTCTCTGCGGTCCCAAATCGTCTGTTCGGGAGAGGATGATGTGAGAGTGAACGGACCTGTGCCCAGCGGCCAACCCTTTTCAGGGCTGTAGTTGCTGAATTCGGTGATGTCTTTGTCACCCCACACATCCTCCCGCAGCATCTGTTCGGTTACACCGTGGTTGCTGCTGATAGTGGTGTTCCACCAGATCGGGTTGGGCTCTGTCAGCTTGAACTTGACCGTGAAATCGTCGACCTTGGAAGCGCCGCCCGGGTCCATGGCCTCGATGGCTGCAAGTTCGCCCACCTTGCCGACCGCATCCCGGAGGTAGTTGAACATGAACACCCAGTCGTCGGCGTTCAATGGCTTGCCGTCACTCCAGTAAACGTGGTCCTTTAAGTTGACCGTGAGTTCGTCGAAGGTGTCGTTGTATTCCCATCCTTCGATGGTCCAGTTCTCATATTCGCTCGTTAGAACGTTGAACATGATCGCCGGGTCGTTCATCACGACGTGTGCGCCGGTGTGCCAGGTGGGCCAGCCAAGGAACATGCTGAAGTTCTCGTAGCCGGGGTTCCTGCCTCCGGAACCAGCTTCACCGATAACCATGATCATGGTCCGGTTACGAGGCACATCCCTGTCCATCGCATCGTCGGGGGCGGCGGACGTTACGGCCGTGGCCGGTACAGAGGTGGCGGCCGCTGCTGTCGTCGCCGTTGCCTGGGGCGCTGCGGTGGGTTCTTCTTTATCACCGCTGCAAGCCGCCAATGTCAACAGCAAAGCTCCGGCGAGCGACAGGACAATACCTGCCAGACGTAGTTTCGGAATCACCGTAATTCTCCCTTGTATAGTGAGTTGCGCCCCGGGGCCGGCTGGGGTCTCAATTTTGGCCGACGTACGCGTACGCGGCGCCAATTTCGGAGCCGGGCGCGTTCGCGAGCGCAGTCTATTGGCGGCCTTCATGGGCTGTCAACCGATTCTCCTGATACCGATTGTTTTCGAATTCACGTTCAGGGATGCTCAGCGACAAAGGTCGCCTTGCCCCCCTTTGACCAACCGTCAGCCCGAAAGTAGACTTGGCCCACTCGCGGGAGAATGCTGCAAAATCGCCTGTAACAGCCAGGTAACCGTACTCATATGTCACTGAACTTCGTCGTACGACGGATCGCCATATTTTTCCTGATCGTGTGGCTCGCAGCGAGTTTGAATTTCCTGTTGCCTCATATGGCAGAGGTAAATCCGGTTCGTCAGAGGCTGGCCCGGCTTCAGGCGTTCGGAGTGGCTTCAGGGGTTACGGCCTCCCGGGCTACCGGAGAGGAACGAAGCATATTCGAGGAGACGGTCCAGTCCTGGGAAAGTAAATTTGGGCTCGATCAACCATTGTGGAAGCAATACCTGCGTTACATGGGGGACATCGCACGGTTTGACCTCGGATTCTCGATAGTGAACTTCCCGGCCAGCGTCTTACAGATGACCCTGCAGGCGCTTCCCTGGACCATCATGGTCATTGGCATAGCGACATTAATGTCATTTGCATTGGGTTCAGTGATCGGTGCATTGATGGTCTGGCGCAGCGACTCGGCCTTGCTTTCTATTCTCGGCCCGCCGGTGCTGGCCCTCTCCGCCATCCCCTATTACCTGTTGGGCATCGGGCTGATCTTTATTTTGGCCTTCACCTGGCAGATTTTCCCGATAAGCGGCGGGTACGACTACGGCACGATACCGGACGTCAGTTGGAAGTTCCTCGGGCAGGCCTCGCGCCACGCCATCCTGCCGGCACTATCGATAGTCCTGGCCCAGATCGGCTTCTGGGGTCTTCACATGCGGGGCATGATGGTGACTGTGCAGGAAGAGGACTACATGCAGTTGGCCGAGGCAAAGGGGCTCAAGGGCAGGCGACTGTTCCTCAAGTACTCTGTCCGCAACGCAATACTGCCCCAAGCCACCAACCTGGCTCTAACACTGGGCCTCATCATCACGCAGGGCGTCCTCGTTGAGGTGGTGTTTAGCTACCCGGGCATCGGAACCCTGCTGTTTAGCGCGATCCGCAACGTCGACTTCTTCGTCATCAACGGCATCGTATTCATCATGGTGCTGTCGGTAGCGTTGGCCACGCTAATCATCGATCTGGTCAACCCCATTCTCGACCCCCGCATCAGGTACCAACAGGCATGAACGCGACGCTGAGTTGGATGGGCCAGAACAGGCTGCTGGCGGCGGGGCTTTTCATCATCGTCGTTCTCCTGTTGATCAGCCTGATCGGCCCTTATCTCATCGACGAGCAGGGAACCAAAATCGGCTACGCCCTGCCCGACCAGTCGCCGAGCCGTGAATTCCTGCTCGGGACCGATACGGTGGGCCGACAGATGCTCCCGACGATCATAGTGGGCATGCCGTTGACGCTAAGGGTCGGCATCATCGCCGGAGCGCTGGGCCTCGCCATTGGCGTCGTCCTCGGATTCACCAGCGGCTTCTACGGTGGCATACTCGACGCAATTATCCGCGGTTCGGCCGACACGTTGCTTACCGTTCCGGTCCTGTTGTTGCTAGTCGTCGTGGCGTCCACGCTCACTTCCGCGCTCACGGTGAACATGGAAGCGTTAATGCTTGCGGGACTCACCTGGATGGGGCCGACCCGGATTATCAGATCGCAAGTGTTGTCGATGCGTGAGCGGGCGTACGTCGACGTGGCCCGCGCCTCTGGCGCCAACGGGTTTCAGATCATATTTTTGGAGCTGATGCCCAACCTGCTTCCCTATATCGCAGTCTCTTTCGTTGGCGCGGTCGCCCAGGCCATCCTCGGCTCCATCGGCATTGAGGCGCTTGGTCTGGGACCGCAGAACGAAAATACCCTTGGGATGACGATCTACTGGTCGCTCTACCACAGCTCGGTCGTCAGGGGTCTGTGGTGGTGGTTTGCGCCTCCGATCGTTGTCATCGTGGTCCTGTTTATCGGCCTGTTCCTGATGTCGGCCGGCCTTGACAAGATTGCCAACCCGAGACTCCGGAGAACCGCTTAGCCCGACCATGCCGCTACGCCGCGTAATTGGGCGAAATCCAGAGACCAAAATTGACGAACCCAGCCACCATATCGCCGCCAGCAGGCACGGCAGCAGCGGATGACGAAGTTGTCCTCTCTGTCGAAGATCTTAGGGTCCACTACGACACGCCTAGCGGACCCCTGAAGGCCGTCGACGGCGTGAGTTTTACTCTTAACCAGGGCGAACGGCTCGCCATCGTGGGTGAGTCCGGCAGCGGCAAGAGCACGCTGGCGATGGCGTTGATGCGCCTGACACGTGAACCGGGCCGCGTGGTCGGCGGACGGGTGATGCTAGGCAGCCAAAATCTGCTTTCACTTTCCGATGAAGAGATTCGTCGCGCGCGCCTGTCCAGGATCGCTTTGGTGCCTCAGGGCGCGATGAACTCTCTGAACCCGGTAATGCGCGTCGAAGATCAGATCATAGACGGCATCATCGACCACACGGATGGCGGAAACCCCTCCAAGTCAGAACTCAGGCCGCGCATGTACGAACTCTTGCGCAACGTTGGACTTTCGCCGTCCGTGGCCCGTATGTACCCGCACGAACTGAGCGGAGGCATGAAGCAGCGCGTCGCGATGGCTGGCGCCACCGCCCTGGGCCCGAGGGTGATCGTGGCCGACGAGCCCAGCAGCGCCCTCGACGTGGTGGTACAACGCCAAATCATGCAGACCCTGGGCCGGCTCCAGGAGGGTCTCCACGCGTCGACGGTCCTGATAGGCCACGATATGGGCCTCGTGGCTCAATTTGCGGACACGATCGGCGTCATGTACGCCGGCCGGCTGGTCGAAGTCGCTCCGGTTCGCCAGATATTCCGGGATCCCCTGCACCCCTACACCAAGTTGCTGATCAAGAGCCTTCCTTCGCTGACTGTCAAGGGAGAATTCATCGCCATACCCGGGCTGCCCCCAACCCTTCTCGACCTTCCCACCGGCTGCTCATTCAATCCCCGCTGCCCTTCTGTCTTTGATACCTGCCGGTCGGTGGAGCCGGCGTTCCTCAAGGTCAGGGACGGCCGTTCCGTTTCCTGCCACCTGCATGAAGAAGGAGGCGGCGAGTGACTCCACTGCTCGAGCTCCGGCACGTGACCAAGACATTCGGGGGCGGATTCCTCAATCGCGGCGCTCAAACGGTGGCGGTGGACGACATCTCGTTCACTATTCAGCCGGACAACCCTTCGATCACAGCGATAGCAGGGGAGAGTGGAAGTGGGAAGACCACTATGGCGAGGCTGCTACTGGGCGTAACTCAACCGACGACGGGACAGGTGTTCTACAAAGGCAAGGATGTCGCGGCGATGAGCCGGCAGGAACGGGTGGAGTTCAGGCGCGAGGTACAGCCGATCTTTCAGGACCCCTTCGAGTCTTACAACCCTTTCTACAAGATCGACCACGTCCTGAACGCGCCGATCAGCAACTTCATGGGCGGGACACCCCGGTCGCAGCGACAAGACATGATCGAGGAAGCGCTGCAGATGGTGGGACTGCGCCCTGCGGAAACCCTTGGGCGGTACCCACATCAATTGAGCGGCGGTCAACGACAGAGGGTGATGGTGGCCCGTGCCCTTCTTTTGAAGCCCCGAATCATCCTGGCGGACGAGCCGGTCTCGATGGTCGACGCGTCTCTGCGCGCCACGATTCTGGACAGTTTGAACAAGCTGAACCTCGAGCAAGGCATCGCCATTTTCTACATCACCCACGACCTGACCACCGCGTACCAGATCGGTGACAACATCATCATCATGTACAGGGGCTCGATCGCCGAAGCGGGGTCCGTGGAGAGTGTGATTCGGGACCCAAAGCACCCCTACACTCAACTCCTGATCGATTCGATTCCGCAACCTGACCCCGACCGGCGGTGGGGCGAAGATGACTCCGCCCTGCGGATGGCGGAAGGCGGCACGACGGAAGGCGGCTGTAAGTTTGCGGACAGGTGTCAGATGGTGATGGACACCTGCTGGAGTAGTCCGCCGCCCCTGTACGCAGTTGACGAGTTCCGGACCGCGAGTTGCTTCCTGTATCGAGAATCTGCGGAGTTGGACGATCCTGACGTCGCCGGCGTCTTCGTGGAGAGGCCGGCAGTTCCTCAGGCGTAACAATCGCTTCGCCGGTTCCCGGCGTACGGTAGATTTTCGCGCAGCCAACAACTGAGCCCTGAGCCGCCCGGGACTCGTCAGCCCCCCGTGCCAGGGGCGACCGCGCGCTACGAATACCGCAGGTCCGGCTTCCCGTCGAACACTTTTCGCGCCGTATCGTTCAAAGACAAGAGGTTAAGGGGCCGCGATTGCGCGGGTAACCGTTAGGCAATAACATGCCAGCCAGTCGAGACGACGGAATTCGCGTGGTTTTTGCTGGACGCTGTTCCGAGTCTGATAGTCAAATCAATCAGGAGGACACTATGAGATCAGTCCATTTACGTTGGCGATCCCTTTTCGTAATGGCAGCGCTGGCAATGGCGCTATCGGCGGCCGTTGCCTGTGGGGGCGAGACAGTCGTCGAAACCGTGATCGTCGAGAAACCGGTCACCCAGATCGAAACGGTGGTCGAAACCGTCGTCGTCGAGAAACAGGTTGAGGGCAAGACCGTAACAGTTGTGGAAACCGTCGTCGTCGAGAAACAGGTCACCCAGATCGAAAAGGTGGTCGAAACCGTCGTCGTCGAGAGAGAGGTTGAAGGCAAGACCGTAAGGGTCGTGGAAACTGTCATCGTTGAGAAACCGGTGACCCGCACCGAGAAGGTCGTTGAGACGGTTGTTGTGGAAAGGGAGAAGGTCGTGGTGGCCACGGCGACGCCCAGAACCGATGTGCGTTCTCCTTCAGGCATCCTGACGATCGCCGTGGAGGATGTCGGCACTCCTCTTTACACGAACTTCACGATGTCCTGGCCGCACAGCGACTACGCCGCCAGTTCAGGAATCCTCGAGGGGCTGACGCGCGTGGCGCTGGACAACTGGACACAGGAGAATGAGCTCGCCGAGTTCTGGGAGATAAATCAACAAGGCGACGCTTACTTCCTGGACGTAAGGATCAGGAAGGGTGTCCAGTTCCACAAGGGCTATGGCGAGATGACGTCTGAAGACGTTGTTTGGTCCGTCCAGGACCTCATGCGGGACGGCACGAAACACACCGCGTTCGGGTCATTGGACCAACTCTACGAGCGAGACGGTATAACGGCGACCGATGGGTACAACGTGCGCTTTCCGCTGAAACGAAATCCGGGAGACTTCCGGGGTCCGCCCACCGGCAGCGGCGCGGGAATTATCAGCAAGGCGGCGTACGAAAAGAACGGTGAAGATTGGGCGATTCTCAACGCAATCGGGACCGGTCCGTTCGAAGTCATAAAACATGTGCCGGACAACGAGAAGGTAGTCGAAGCGTTCGCAGACCACTGGCGTTTCACGCCCGGTTTTCAGACGGTCCGTTTCCTCGAAGTGCCTGAGCCTGCCACCCGCATCGCCATGATCAAGACCGGTGAGGCTGACCTGGTGCAGGTGGGTGTCGTGGACCTCGCTCGCGTTGCCGACGAGCCGGGCATCCAACTGATTTCGTCGGAGAACTCCAACAGGCGCGGAGTGAATGTCTGGTTCCAGGGTCTGCTGTATGCGACCAAGGACCTGGACGGTAACCCGATAGAGCGGCCGCCACTACCCACTCACCGACCGTGGGTAGGCGCCGCAGACGACCCAGCCGATCTGGAACGTGCACGGATGTTCCGATGGGCGATTTCGCTGGCAATTGACCGCGAAGCCATAAACGACGTTTTCTTGTCGGGCACGGGCTGCAAGTACATCATCATGAAGATGGACAACTGCAACTCGTTCTTCCAGGAAAGATGGGACTACGACTTCGACCTCGAAAAGGCCAAGCAATACCTCGCGGATGCCGACGCCGAGGGCGCGACCGTTCATCTCGCCATTCCCAGCGGTCTCGGATCGACGCACGCTGAGATCTCGGAGGCGTTGGCGCCCATGTGGGAGGCTGCCGGTTTGAAGGTGGACATAACCAAGGCCGCCTACAGCGCGCTGCGGCCGGGCATGTTGGCCCGTGAGTCTGACATGCTCTTTACCTTCATCTGGGGCAACACGACGGACCTTTGCTCCCTGCCCAATTCGCCGGGCGTACAGCACTCGTTTAACCCGGTGATGGAATTCGACAAGAGCTCCGAAAACTATCTGCTTTGCAGAGACATCGGGGACCTCCAACGGCAGTGGGACATACTCGAGCCCTACTACGAATGGTGGTGGGAGAACCACTGGGCCATTGGCACCGTGACGTGGGATACGTTCTGGCCAATCGGGCCGAGGGTAGCCGAGTGGGCCCTGGGTCCCGGCGCGACGACCTACCCGAACTGGATCCACACGGCAATTCCGGTGAGGTGAAATTATTAGACCGGTCACCAGGCTCAGTCTTGCGGCTTGAAATGGTCAACTTAAACGCAAAGTGAATCCGGTTCGGTTCCGGCGCTTCGTCCCCAGATGGAGCGCCGGAACCGCTTCGAGGCGAGATCATCGACAGCGTACTCGCAGAAGCATTTGGGACGTCGGTCTCGCCAAAGCAGACCCCTGGGCCGTTCTGGCAGACGAGGCTCCGGGATAGTCCTAAGGCAGCGGCCGCGCGGATACGCCCGTTAGCCTCAACTATGGGGTAGGGCAAGCGAATACCGGCGAACGCCGTTCGAGTGTCAACCATGTCTTGCCTGGGCGCAGGACGAGTTGCTTCGGGTACTAGCGGCAAAGCCGGACCCTCGCACGACCTGAATCGGCAGGATTTCATGGCAGAAGCAATACGGGTTGTCCATTACCTGAACCAGTTCTTCGGCGGTATCGGGGGAGAGGACAAAGCGAATACTCCCCCCGAGTCTCGTCGCGGCCCGGTTGGCGCCAGCCGGGCGTTGCAGGCAGCGCTGGGGCAGGACGGTGTGGTGGAGTCCACCGTCATCTGCGGGGACAACTACTTCGTCGATGAACAGGAACGCGCCACCCAGGCGCTCAGCGCAGTTCTGCGTCGCGAGAAACCCGACCTCGTGATTGCCGGACCGGCCTTTGACGCCGGCCGCTACGGCTACGCCTGCGCGAATATCAGCGTGCTGGCAAAAAAGCTGGGGATTCCGGCTGTGACCGGCATGCACAGGGACAACCCCGGCTATACGACTTTTGCAAGTCAACTGATCTGCGTGCCCACAGGAACCAGTTCCAACGACATGCGAAACGCGTTAGGCCGCATGGTCCCGCTCGGCCTCAAACTGGCCCGCGGTGAGAAACCCGGACCTGCCGCCATCGACGGCTACCTGCCGACCGGCATCAGAAAGCACACGATCCGAAGTAAACCTGCATGGGAGCGCGCGATCGACATGCTGGAGGCGCGCCTGGCAGGCCTGCCTTGGACGTCTGAAGTATTGGCGCAGCGCTACGAAGACTTACCGGTTCGTCCTGGCGCAAGGGACGTTTCCAAGCTCAAGTTGGGCCTAGTAACCAGCGGCGGGCTGGTTCCGAAGGACAATCCCGACGGGCAGGTATCAGGGTTCGCGGAAAAGGCTTTCCGATACTCCATTGACGATCTACGGAAACTGAGCACCAGCGAATGGGAATCGGTCCACGGGGGGTTCAATACGGTTTTCCTCAACGAAAAGAGCCCCAACTACGTGTTGCCCCTGCCGGCTCTGAGAGAGTTCGAGGACTCCGGCCGCATCAAGTCGCTCCATCCCACGTTCTTTTCCACCGTGGGCAACGGGACCTCTGTGACAAACGCCAAGCGCATGGGCGCCGAGATATCGAGGGAGTTCGCGGCCGCGGGCGTCGAGGCGGCCCTGCTGGTGGCCACCTGAGGGAGTTGCAATCGTTGCGGCGCAATGATCTCCAAAGAACTGGAAAAGGCTGGAGTCACCACAGCTCTGATAAGCGCTATTCCCACCATTCCCCTAGCGGCTGGCGTCAGCCGCGTCGTAAGGGGCGTGAGGGTTGAGCACGTATGCGGCGACCCCCGGCTCTCGGCTGAGAACGACGCCCAGGTTGCAACGCGGATCGTTGAAAAGGCCCTGGAAGCGCTAAATACCGATGTAGCCGAGCCGACTCTCTTCGACTCAGCCGCCGTCTCGTAGTGTCATGAGGCTTGAACTCGGCACATTTCCGGTCAGCGAGGTTGTGTTCGCAGACGAGACACGCCTTACAGGGGCGCGGCTGGAAATCGACCGCGACGAATTGGTAGACCTTGCGAGATCTGAAGCCGGTATAAACCGGGCCTCCATCGATGTCGCTCGACCCGGCGAACGGGCGCGGGTGATTAACTTCGTCGACCTCCTGGAATTGAAAATGAAGGTCTGCGGCCCCGGCGCCGTCTATCCAGGGGTGTTCGGTCGACCGGCGACAGCGGTCGGAAGCGGAACTACCTTCCGACTCGACGGCGTTGCGTTGATGATTTGTCTGGATGGGTACAACCTGCCGGATCGACGCCGCAACGGATCACGTTTTCTGCAACCCCAGCGGGGGCAGACAGGGAATTCGGCGGTGAGAACCCCCGGGCGGTTCATCGACATGTCCGGCCCGGGAAAGTTGCCACCGTACGACGAGCTTTCGCTTATTTGCCTGACACTGGAAATCGAACCGGGCCTAGGTTCCGAGGATCTACAAACGGCCGTCTACTCAGCAGCTCTTGAGGTCGTCGATCGCTTGATGAACACTGTGGCGACCCTGACCCCGCCTAATACCGAGAGGTTCAACTTCGAGGACGACCATTCTTCACTGCCCGGCATCGTTTTTGTTCCTCACCTGGCTTCCGCCGAATGGCAAGCGCCCTCCGGGGCCAGGTCGGTACTCGGCCCGTCGGTTTACGGGCAGACCCGACTGTCCGCGCCGTGGCACCTCTACCCTACAGAGGTGATCGACGGGGCCGTATTCGGCACATACGGCTTTGGACGTCCGGAGACATGGCATCTTTCGAATAACCCCATGGTCACGGAGCTGTGCCAACGTCACGGGAAGACCATCGAATTCCTCGGCTGTATCGTTCAGCGAACCAACTGGACTCTACAGTCCGAAAAGGAACTGATGGCGCAACGCGCCGCCCTGCTTGCGAAACGTCTGGGCGCATCGGGCGCTATCGTTACTACCAACTACCGGGGTCAACGATTCCTCGAGACCGCCCTAACCGTACAGGCGCTCGAACGCGTTGGGATAGCGACCGTCCTTCTCACCGAAGAGGAGGACAATGAAAACGGCGCGGCGCCACCGCTACTGGTCTCGGTCCCCGAGCTGGCCAGCGTAGTGAGCGCAGGCACGGGCGAACTTGACCACGCGTTCCCTCCGGTGGAACGGGTTTTAGGAGCGATGGCGCCGGACACTTTCTGGTACGACGAGCAACCGCCCGTGCACGGAAGGTACGGCGTGTCGTATGTTCCTGACTACTACGGCCTCGGGTATCGCAGCCTTGAAGACTATTGACGATCAGCTCATGACCGCAGTTCGATGACCGCTTTTCTGATTCGCCGGGCCTTCACGATGGTGCTTGTGGCGCTTGTCGTGTCGGTTCTTGTTTTTGCCCTCGCCCGCGCGCAGGGCGACCCCCGCTATATGTACCTGAGCGAGTACATGACGCAAGAACAGTGGGATGAGTTAGGCGTACATTTGGGACTGGACCGGCATGTCCTCGTTCAGTACTTCAACTGGCTGGGCAACGCACTGAAAGGGGACCTCGGTACATCCCTGAGGGAGTCGCGGCCGGTGTGGGACTCCATATCGGAACGCATCCCGGCCACTTTTCAACTCGCCGTGGCGGCATGGACCTTTTCGGTTCTCGTGGGCTGGCCGTTGGGCGTGCTATCGGCCGTCAAGCGCGGGACGATGATGGACTACGCGGGCCGGGGCTTTGCCCTGTTCGGGCAGGCCATACCGGGATTCTGGCTCGGCATCGTCCTTATTCTCATATTTGCCGAGAACCTTCAGTGGCTGCCTACGGCGCGCCGGGAAGGTTGGGAACATTTCATAATGCCGGTGTTCGTGCTCGGCTGGTCTACAAGCGCGGCCCAACTCCGGCTGATGCGTTCAGCGATGCTCGAGGTGCTGGACTCCGAGTACATCAAGTTCGCCCGCGCTACCGGTGTGAGCGGCTCCAAGGTCATCTACAAACACGCGCTCCGTAATTCGCTGATTCCGCCCATCACGCTCACGTTCCTCCTGCTCGCCAATTTCCTGACCGGAACCATTGTTGTAGAGCACATCTTCGCCTGGCCGGGACTGGGCCGGCTGGCGATAGAAGCCGTTACCCAAACCGACTTCCCGTTGATCGCGGGCATAGTGCTTTTCGCCACCGTCGCGTACGTGCTGGCGAACTTCCTGGTCGACATCTGCTATGCCCTGATCGATCCCCGGATACAGTTCTCGTAGAGAGCGTTTCAATGAACCAGGTCACCATAGAAAGTGCGATAGCTGCTTCAACGCCAATACCCTCGCGAAACCCAGTGGCGGTGGGATATCGGTTCTTCAGGCGTTGGCCCATCATCCCAGGCCTGGTCATCCTGGCGCTTGTGGTGGTGGCGATATTCGCGCCCATGATTTCACCTTATGAACCAAATGTGGCGACTCTGCGTTCCCGGTTCGCCCCTCCAGTGTGGTTTGAGGAGGGCAGTTCCGAACATCTGCTCGGAACAGACCAACAGGGGCGCGATCTACTGAGCCGCCTGATATTCGGCGCCAGGATCTCTTTGATAGTAGTCACCGCGTCACTTTGGTTGGGCCTGATCGCAGGTACAGCCCTAGGCCTTATTGCCGGATATTTCGGCAAGTGGGCCGACGAGGTGATCATGCGCCTGATCGACGTTTGGCTGGCGGTACCGTTCATTATGATCGTGTTGGTGCTCGTCGTAGCGATCGGACAGAGTTTTCCGCTCTTGGTCGCCGTCCTCGGCGCTTCAACATGGGCGGGGTTTACACGACAGGTGCGCGGCCTGACGCTCAGCCTGCGTCAGGCCGACTACGTGGCGTTGGCGAGGGTCGCGGGCGCTTCGGATACGAGGATCATGATGCGCCATATTCTGCCGCACACGATTTCGATAATCCTGGTCCTTGGATCGCTTCAGGCAGGATCTTTGATACTCGCGGAGGGGACCCTCTCATTCCTGGGTCTCGGCGTCCCTCCCCCGACGCCGAGTTGGGGATCGATCGTAGCTGACGGGCGTTCCTACCTCGCAACAGCATGGTGGGTTTCGTTATTCCCGGGCATCGCGATCTTCCTCGTGGTCATGGCGTTCAACTTCGCCGGCGACTGGATACGAGACCGCCTGGACCCAAGACTCCGCCAAGTATAAATCCTGTCCAAGTTTGGAAGGGGTCTTACCCCACGGTTCCCCCGGGGCGGGCCAGTAGCGCCGGGTCTGAAGAGCCTGTTTCATAATGTTGAGACCACCTGAATCACGATCCACTAGATTACGGTTTTCGCCAGCATTATGAGATATGGCGCCGTATTCCAATCTCGTCATTCCCGTGAAAACGGGAATCTCGTCGCATGGCGTTCGACACGAAAATGTGCGAAGGACTTCTGAAACACCCTCCTGAACCTCTCCCCCTCCCTATGCCAGCACACGTTTTAACGCGTTCCCGGTGACAATCCAGGATCCACTGTGATAAATACCCGTGGAAGCGTTTAGGGCGCCGAGCCCACAAATGTGTTGGTGCGACCGAAGACACGACCGCCTGACGGGGAGGTGACCATGATTGCTCTCACTCGCGTCCTTCTGAGCCGTTACCGCTTGGCCGTCGTGGCGGTGATAACCGCAATACCGTTCGTCTTCTACCTTGGTTGGCCAACCGTTGCCCACGCGGCCGGGGTCGACGAAGAGACGCAGTTCATCCTCAACACGTTCTCATTCCTGGTGTGGGGCGCTTTGGTGATGTGGATGTGCGCGGGATTCACCATGCTCGAGGCGGGCTCGGTGCGCACCAAGAACGCCTCGATGATTTGCCTGAAGAACGTTGGCCTCTACTCTATCGCCGGGCTCGCCTACTTCTTCATTGGCTACAACCTCATGTATGTCGATGTCGCAGAAGTTATCGGCACGTTCAAGTTCCTCTACGGGCCGTCGGCCAGCGAGATTGCCCTCGTGACGGAGCAGGATGGCGCCACCGTCGCCGCCGTAGTCGGGGAAGGCAGCTACTCCATAATGTCGGACTGGTTTTTCCAGATGGTCTTTGTAGCCACCACTGCCTCCATCGTGTCCGGCGCCCTGGCCGAGCGGGCCAAAATGTGGACGTTCTTTCTGTTCACTCTCTTGCTTACTGCCCTCATCTACCCCGTCGTCGGCGCATGGACGTGGGGAGGCGGATGGCTGGATCAAATGGGGTTCCAGGACTTCGCCGGCTCAACAATCGTCCACAGCACCGGCGGTTGGGCGGCCCTCGCCGGAATTTTGGTCGTCGGGCCGAGGCTCGGCAAATTCCGCCGCGACGGCACGGTCAGGCCCACACCACCGTCCAATGTCCTCGTCGTGACTCTGGGCGTTTTCATCCTGTGGTTCGGTTGGTTCGGCTTCAATGGGGGATCGCAGTTGGCGCTTGGCAGCGTGGCCGACGCGATAAACATGAGCAACGTGCTGGTCAACACGAACCTTGCGGGCGCAGCCGGCACCCTGACTGCACTTCTCATTTCGCGGCAGATCCTTGGCCGCATAGACCTGTTCGCGGGACTGAACGGCGCCATTGCCGGACTGGTCTCAATTACAGCCGGGCCCGACATCCTCGACGCCTATTGGGCGGTCATCATCGGCGGCATCGGCGGCGCCCTTTGCACCGGCGGAATCAAACTCCTGGAGATTCTCAAGCTGGACGACGTAGTCGGAGCCGTGCCGGCCCACTTGTTCGCCGGCATCTGGGGAACCCTGGCAGTCTGTATCGCCGCGGGCGGCGACTTCGTCGTGCAGTTGGCCGGCGTAGCGGCAATCGGAGCGTTTGTTTTCGGCGTCTCGTGGATACTGTGGCGCGTGTTCGACTTGACCCTGGGCGTACGAGTCTCGCGCGACGCCGAGCGCATCGGTCAGGACGTCGCAGAACTGGGACTCGAAGCCTACCCCGAATTCGTGATCATGCCGGAAGAACTAGACGAAGAAGACTGATCGCGTTCACACAGCCCGCCTTGATCTGGTGGCTGGCGACTAGCGTCGACGCGGCGGCCTCGGGGTGATGCTTTGGCGCGTGTTTGAATCGACGTTGCGCGCCCGCGTGTCGCACGCGGGCCTAGCAAGATAAGCCCGACGCCGGGAGCGGGGACTTAAAGCTTGACCGGACACGTAATCATGCCAAACAAAGGCTGAACGGCTCGTCTTAGCGCGGCCCGTTCAGCCTCGTCATAACCGACTATCGTCGATTCGACGGCTCGTCGCCGTGGTGCTCGTGGTCGTCGCACTCATGCGCGTCGTGACCGGATTGTGGCATGGAGAACCTTTTGGTATTGCTCGGCCCCGCGGGCCTGCTGAACTACGCGCTGACTAGCGGAAAATGACGTTTCCTGAATTCAATTTAAGGTTCTGTCTCCCGTCATAAGACGGCGACTGTTGGGAGTTGGCCGCCAGATTCACCGGGCTCTACTCGCTTCTCCACACCGGCCATCCTCTCTTCACTGCGGCCGCTACTGCAAATATTCCCGTCGCGACCAGGGCCATGGATGGGCCGGAGGGGAGGTCGGCGTAGAAGGAGAGGTAGAGGCCGGCCACGGCCGAGATTGCGCCGATCAAAGCTCCTGTGATCATGACTCCCGTGAACCGCTTGGCGAGTAGATACGCCGCGGCCGCGGGGGTGATGAGCATGGCCATGACCAGGACGATTCCAGCGGCCTGGATGCCTATGACGATGACGAGGGCGAGGAGGCCGAGTAGCACGTACTCTATTAACCCTGTCCTGATTCCGACCACCGTCGCACCCACAGGATCGAATGTGGTGTAAACGAGTTGCCGGTGGAACGCGTACAGCCCGGCGATCACCAAAGCCGTGAGGCCGAGCGAGACGAAGACGTCCATTTGCGATACACCGAGCACTTGTCCCAGCAATAGGTCTTCAATGTTGACCGTGATGTTGTTCGACGTCGAAAGCATTATGAGACCCAGCGCGAACATGCCGGCAAAGATGATGCCGATCGACGTGTCTTCACTTATGCCGGTACGCCGGGCGACAGAACCCATCAACAGGGCGATAACGATTCCGGCAGGCACGGCGGCGAAAAACGGACTGATTCCCAGCAGGAAAGCGACCACCATTGCAGGCAGTACGGAGTGTGCAAGGGCGTCGCCCATGAAAGCACGCCCGCGCGTGATGACGTAGGCGCCGAGAACGGGGCACATGACCCCGACGAGCACGGAGACGATCAGCGCTCGCACCATAAATCCGTATTGAAACGGCCCGACGATATAGTCGATCATGACATTCGCCCCGAAGCGACATAGTGATCGGGGGCAAATTCGATTCCGTGCGAGCCGTACAACTCTTCAAGGACCTCGGGGGTGAACACCTCGTCGGGGGCGCCGTACGCGCACACGTGGTGGTTTATGCAGAGGACCTGGTCAAAGCGCTGTGCCAGGTTCGTGAGGTCGTGTGTGGCCAGAAGCACGATCTTGCCTTCGTCGCGCAGGGACTGCAGGACCTCCACCAAGCCCTCCTGGGCGCCCACGTCTACGCCGCTGAACGCCTCGTCCAGCAATATGACGCTGGCGTCTTGCGCCAATGCACGGGCTATGAAGACCCTCTGACGCTGACCACCTGACAGTTCAGTCACCAGGGACGATCTTTGCTCCCACAAGCCGACCCGGTCCAGGCAGAGCTTGACCATCTCCCGGTCTTTCTTGCCGGAGCCCCAGAACCTTCCGGATTTGGACCATCGCCCCATCGTCACCACGTCGTGGACTGTGGCAGGGAAGCGCCAGTTGATACTGTCACGCTGGGGGACGTATGCCAGGCCGCCGTTATGGGCCGCCGAGCCGTGGAGTTTCACCATACCCTCAGTTAGAGGCAGGATACCGACGATGGACTCAAACAGCGTGCTCTTGCCCGCACCGTTCGGGCCCAGGACGCCCAACAGAGTGCCCGGGCCCACTCTGAAGCTGACCTCGCTTAGCGCCGTGTGCCCGCCTCGTTCGACGGTTACGCCTTCGACAGTTATGCCCGGTTCGGAAGGCGACTTTACCAACACTTGACCCTCAGCCTCTTTCCGGCCTGACCGGAAAACGGCACGCTTAAAGTACCAGAAACAACCAGTTGCCAGACCTGCGGCAATTGATAAACCCGCATGCCGCGTAGATCAACTCGAACCGCCGGAGCAGGAGAGCGCGCTTTCATTTCAGGGCCTCGGTAATGCGGCTGACGTTTGTCCGCGCCATCTCGATGTACGTCTCTGCCCCGCTGCCTTTCGTACCGAGGGAACCTGAGTAGAGCCGGACTAGCTTCGCGCCGGACTCCGTCGCCAAGCTTGTCGCCAGACGTTCGCTCACCGTCGTCTCGCCGAAAACCGCCGGGACTTCGTACTCTTTCGCAGTTTCGGCCAACTCCGCCAGGCTCACCGCCGACGGCCCTACTTCGGTAGTGATCGACAGGATTACACCGATGACCTCAAATCCATAGAGATTCGCAAAATAGCCGAGGCTGTCGTGGGAAGTTACCAGCAGCCTGCGGTCCTCCGGCACAGCTTCGACCTGCGATTCCGTCCACGAGTGCAGTTCGTCGAGCCGCGCGTTGTACGCAAATGCGTTGGCGCTGAAGACATCGGCCCGGTCCGGGTCGAGCGTCGAGAGTTGCGCCACTATTTCGTCGACCGCGATCTTCACGCGCAGGGGATCGAACCAGAAGTGCGGGTCTTCCAAGCCGTGGCCGTGGCCTTCGTGTTCGTCCTTGCTCTCTTCAGTCATGCCTTCGATGGCCTCTATGGCGTCGCCGGCATCCAATTGGCCGTCTTCGACCTGTTCGATGATGTCCAGCACCATGGCCGGCAGTTCTTCGTCCCCGTGGTCTTCCTCGTCGTCTTCGCCCTCTTCTTCCTCATCGCCAT
Source organism: Dehalococcoidia bacterium (assembly GCA_965219065.1). Classification (GTDB taxonomy): domain Bacteria; phylum Chloroflexota; class Dehalococcoidia; order Lucifugimonadales; family Lucifugimonadaceae. Next base: position 2,499,263 of record OZ244715.1, on the reverse strand, counting down.
GGTCCTCACCCTCATCCTCATCGCCTTCATCCCCGTGATCTTCGCCTTCTTCCTCTTCTTCGTGCTCCGCTTCCGCGGCCTCGAAGGCTTCAACCAGCTCCTTTATTTCTTCCAGGCCCTCGTCCGGGCCAATTTCCCCGTCTTCCACTTCGTGGACGACGTGCACGAGGTTTTCCAGGAATTCGACATCCTCAATATGCGTTTCGGCGAACTCGATCGGGTCGATCATCTCACCCAGTTCCACGATAGTAGAGGGGTCCCGCGCCGCGTTCTCCAAGAGTTCTTTCAGCCAGGACGCCTCCAGGCCTAGGCCAATGCTCAGCACCAGGTCGGCATCGGCAATTTGGGCAACGTCCCGTGCGCCGGGTTGGAAGCCATGGGGGTCGGCGCCCACCGGGAGCACACTGAATACTTCAACGTGATCCCCGCCGATATTGGTGACCCAGTCCGCCACGATGTTGCTGGTGGTCACCACGTGGACAGGGTCCGCTTCGGCCGGAGTGGCCGTCGGATCTGGGGCTGAGGTCGGAGCCGATGTTGCCGTAGGGGGCGACACGGCCGGAGTGCTTGCGGCATCGCCATCGTCATCAGAACACGCTGTGATTGCCACGAGCATGGCGACAGTCAGCAAGGCGGCTTTGGCCAAAAATGACATTCTAATGATGGGACTAAGTATCATCATTGTTTCCAGTGAGGTCTGGGTTACTGTTTTGCGGGGCTAGGGTCTACGTCGCAGATGGATCAACGATCCAGCGAATGAGATAGTGTATCAGTTAAAAGGCGAACTAAGTCAAGGGCTCACCGCAAGTGGGAATGATCTAGGAGTCCAGGTGTTCCAGGCACCGATCGCAGGTCACGTAGAGCTCGATCCGATGCCCGACGATCTGGCCGGGGATGTCGTCCTCCAGGCCCCGCATCAGGCGTTCAACCATGGTGGCCTGGAATTCGCCGACGTTTCCGCACGCGACGCAGATCGTGTGGTGGTGGTGCTCAATGCTGGACAGACTGTACCTGGGGTCGCCTTCCCTGAGATTCAGCCGGCATACTACGCCGATCTCCATGAGAAGCTTGAGCGTCCGGAAGATTGTCGCCCTGCCCACACCCGGCAGTTCGTTGGCGATCTCTTCTGCCGAAAAGCCCTCGTGCTTCCCGTCCATGACACGGATGATCGCGCGCCTGGGTGCAGTGGACCGGTAGCCCCGGTCCTCGATGGCCGCCAGAATGCCTGATCGGGAAGGTCGAAGCGTTGTCATACTGCCATATTACGGTTCATGCGATAGTTCGTGGGAGTGTCGCCAATCCGCCGGGCGCACACGGGCCATCAAGTGTTCCACGTGGTGATCTTCGGTGCAATTCGACGCAGAACGTTCCAATTGTATCGTGGCGTGATTGATGCCAAATTCTTTGTGGACTATGTCCTCTATCCGTTCCAACACCAAGGCAGGGTCTCCTTGCCAGGACGGGTCGACGAGGATGTGGGCCGTAAACGCCTCCACCTGCGAGGTCAGGGTCCAGACGTGGACATCGTGGATGAGGGTCACGCCCTCCACGTCTTCGATGTCGCTGCAAAGCTTGTACACGTCTATATGCTCGGGGGTCCCTTCCAACAGCACGTTTACTATCGTGTAAAGCAAGCGCCGGCTGTTGTACAAGATGAGCACCGCGATGACGACGCTGAGAATAGGGTCGGCAATCGTCCAATCCAACGTCATTATGAGAATCGCGGAGATGACCACGCCGACTGAACCCAGCAGGTCTGCTATCACATGCTGCATGGCGCCTTCGACGTTCATGCTGTGCTCGGACGACCGGTGGAGTATCCAGGCCGCGGCAAGGTTTATCAAAAGCCCTCCGGTACCTACGAGCAGTACCGTCAAGCCATCTATACCTTCAGTCCCTTCGATCGTGAACCGGTGGTATGCCTCCAGCAAAATCCAGCCGGCGATGACCCATAAAACCCCCGCGTTGATCAGCGCAGCCAGCACCTCGGTGCGGTGATACCCGAACGTTCGCCGGACGGACGCCTCTTTCCCTGCGAGCCACATCGCCCCCAGGGCCATGCTGATGGCAGCAGCGTCGGTGAGCATGTGCCCGGCGTCGGCCAGGAGAGCCAGGCTGCCCGAAGTGGTCGTCGTGGTCGTGACGGTGGGAAGAGCGTCCTCAAGCGGATGAGGTCATTAATGAATGCTGTGAGTGACGCGGAGAATGACTTGCCTGCTCATTATTTACGCCCGTCGGCAAGTCCAAAAGCCCAGACCGACTGGGAACGCCGCCGAAGGTCGCCTCAGCATAAGACGTGTTTACCACCGCAAACAAAGCGGTAGGAAATTCGGTTGTTGTGGCCTGTCAGATTTCAATACGCAGGCCGCACCGCCAACGCAGTTCTAGGTCCAGGCCCTGATGTCGGACGGTCCACGCATCGGGTTACGATCCGCGTCGGCTGCCATTTTCCAAGCCCCTGGCTCCGTTGGCCATGACCGCAGATTGCTCTTCTGCTATTACTTGCTGACGGAGGGCGTCTTGGGGACGCCAACGCCGATCATGCTGTCGCGGGTGACTAGCGGGACGAGTTCTTCTTCGCTCATCCGGCCGGTCCCTGCAGGGCGCAGGGGAAGCACCATGTACCGGAGGTCGGCGGTGCTGTCTACTACCCGGACCTCGACATCGTCCCCCACCTCGAGGCCGAACTCGCGCATGACCCCACGAGGGTCGACGACCGCTCTCGACCGATAGGCAAAGCTCTTGTACCAGTCGGGCGGCAGGCCGAGCAACGAGGTCGGATAGCAGGAGCACAGGGTACACACCACAAGGTGGTGCAACCCGTCGGTGTTTTCGAGTACCGCCAGCCTGGAACTGCCAATGAGAGGGTAACCCAGCTCGGCCAGGGCGGCCTCGGGCTCTTCCAGCAGGCGACGCCTGTAGCCGGAGTCGACCCAGGAGCGGGCCACTACTCTTGCGCCGTCGACCGGCGACCTGGCCTCTATCACGTCGAGTAAGCGCGGGATGTCGTCTCGTTCAATCACACGTTTCTCAACGAGGAGGTCCTCCATGGCAAGCAGGCGCCGGGCACGGTCGCTAAGCTGGGCGTCATCCTCCATCCCGGGGTGGTCGTGGTCCCCGTGGTCTCCGTCGTGACGATGCCTATCTGCATTCATATCCCTATTCTCCATGGCAGGTCTGCTCGTTAGGTCGGCGCCAGCCACTGCTCAAAAATGTCGACTAGCAAGCTATCGCCGGCCGGCCCTCGATATTGTTCTCCCCAGATGTGCCTCATATCGAATTCGACCCGGTAGAGCGCCCTCTCGGGGCGCCCGCTCCCGCCATAGGCCCGCGACTCCGGATCAGGGAAGATCCCGCACAGAGCCTGTACCCGTCCCACCTTGCCTTTGATGTAGTCGGGCGTCCTGTGGTGGGTGTCGACGAAGATCGGCAGAATACTGATCCGGTCGCCGGGGTGAAACCGCGCCACCTCAGCCCCACCTCTCCCGCAGCATGGCCGCCCGATCGTCGATCTCTTTCGACGTGAGCACCCCCTTTTCGACCAGGAGGAGCTCAAGCGAGGCCGACCATCGCTCATAGTAGGTAAGGCTCTCGTACTCTTGGGCCGGGATCGACTCGATACCGCGGCGCAGTTCGTCGGTGTTTATTAGCGACTTCTCTCTCAGCGCTCCGACGAGCGCGTTTGTACGCCGCTCCCAGTCCATCAGGGCATGCTCCGAACGGTCGATAGGCTCGTCGCGCGGCCGTCCGCCCATATCATGTACTGCGCTCAAAATTTGACTCCGTCAACTACCGACGGCCGCGTCGGACCGAGTGATGCTTATTATGCGCTCACCGCTGGCCGGGTAAACCACTGTCCGGGATGTCGATCTTTCGTGTCCAATCGCCCGCGGATGAGTTACCTCCGCTTTAGAACGGAGGAACAATGAGTGAAACTGGTTCGCGAGGGATGTGACTGATCGATTGGGAGAAATCAATGATGGCGCGCGGCGGCGATGCGCGCTCCAGTCGATTTGACGGCAAGAGCATTTATCAGACCCTGGCAACGACGATGATGATGGACGCAAACGCTACCCAGGTGACCTTGGGCGAGAACTGATCCGGGTGTCCGGCCTGAACAGAAATGCCCGACATAGTGCCGTCGGCGACATCGGCCGCCGTGACTGTGATTGCCGTAAATCGGGCATGATCGTACTGCCGATGCCGTACCTATTCGATCAGGACGTAGCGACCTTTGAAGTCAACGTCATGGTCCACCCCTCGCAACAGGATCGGCGCCTAATCTTCCTGTTGCGAGGGGGGGCCAACCGGGTTGAGCTTCCATAACCATTCAACGCCTTCGTTCTTCGGAGTCCGGAGCACAATACGTCTCTTGACGACGCGGACCGCGTACGAAATCAGGTCGTCTGCGCAGGCCTCGCAGTAGCCATAGGTATCGATCAGGCGTTTGTAGACGGCGCTCCGCAACCGTCGCCACTCGGCTCGCTGGGGGGCGGACCGGGGTCGGGTAAGCGTACGATCAATGGTCCGGCGATCAGGGAATAGCCTGGTCTCTATGGCGGCTTTCAGCCGGTCTTCCGAGGTATGGTCATATGCGATGCCCCGTGACTTCAGATTCGTGAAGTACCGATTTATCTCGCGCCGGAATTCCAACCTGCTCCTGTCGAGTATGCCTGCATGCGCCTCTATTTCCCGCATGTCGCGCTCCGTGCAAGCCTGGCCGGCGGAGAAGGCCTCCACGTTCCTCAGGTAGTCGTCGAGTAGCTCTTTTGCACTCGCCTCAAACCCTTCCTTGTAGGCCCGTTGAATGTCGCGCACGGCTCGGTTCCCGTACTCGCGAACGGAGTCCCTGATGAAGGCCAGGTACTTCTCCCGGCTTTCGACGTTCAGATTGACATTTTCCTTCAACCCGTTCCAGAGCACGTCCAGTGCTCTCAGTGGCGACAGACAGGCAACGGACGGATCGTCCACCGCCGCGCTCAGCCGGTTCATGACGTAACGCGGTGACACGCCTTCCATGCCTTCGTCGGGATGGTGTCGCCTCATCTCGCGAACGTCGCCCGTCGAAACATGTTGACGGATCTGTCCGTCATACACACGCAGCTTATCGAGAATAGTCATTCCCTTCCCAGCTGGGGGTTCCAGGCGGGACAGCACGGCAAAAGTACTTGCGGTCGAAAGAGTGAGCGGTGCGATGTGGGCCCTCTGAGACATACTCTCGGACAGCATCTTCCGGTAGATCCTGGTCTCGTCCTGGACCCGAACGCTGTAGGGTATCTGGATAGCGATGAGCCGGTCCTTGAGAGCCTCCGAACTCTCATCTTTCAAGAACTTGTCGAAATCACCCACGTTGGAGTGGCCGATAACGACCTCATCGACATAAACGGACCCGAAGCGCTCCATTTTTATTAGTTGTTCCTGTGCCAGCCCCAGGAGAGTAGAAAGTAAATGCGGGTCCGCCTTGAAAATCTCTCCGAATTCGACGAGTCCCCGGTTCGCGACGTTCAACTCGCCGTCCATTCTGAACGCCTTGCCGGCGACCTCAACCCGGTCACCCTCCAGTTGGCTGTTGTTGATACTGCCGACCAGAAGCGAGGCGTCCGTCGGATTGGGATTCGTGGCGACGTAGAATCCGATACCCATGGCCTCTTGCTCGGAAAAGACGAAACGGAACACCGGCATCTCGCCGATCCGGCCCTGGTGCTTCGATCGCAGGGCGTATCGGCATCGAGAGCATAGGTCCCCCTCGACGTAAATACCAAACTCCTCCATCAGCTTTGGCCGCGCTTCGCGCGGGATCAGGTGGAGGGGATCTTCCTGCATAGGGCAGCCCTTGATCCCAAAAGTGGCGCCGGCGTCGGTCCGGGTATATCGCTCAATGGCCCTCTTGATCAGAGACACGATGGTCGATTTGCCGCTCGCCGGCGGTCCGATGAGCAGAAGTATCCGCTTTCGAATCTCAAATCTGCTGGCGCCCGAGGTGAAGTATTGGACCAGTCGCTCCAACTGGTCCTCCAAGCCGTATATCTCACCGTCGAAGAGCTTGTAGACCGGCGCTCCGCGGGGCGAGACGTCAATGCCCGCGTCAGCAATTGAATCGAGGATGAGCTTATGCGAGAGGCGCGAAATCCCAGGGTTGTCGACCACTAACTCAAGGTACTCGGCGAAGGTCCCTTCCCACGAATATTGGGCAGTAGCTCGTTCGCTCTCGGCGAGAATAGCCTTTATCGAAGGTTTCTTGAACATGCTCCGCTCAGTAGGCCACCACGCCCCGGGATTCTACGCAGTCCGGGGCGCGGTGGAGGGTGTTTGGGTGGGTCTTTAGGACCCGCTGACCGGCTTTCGGCTCAACTATTCAGCGACACGCCGATAATCGTCGTCCCTATGACGACTCCCATGATGAATACGGCGATGGAACCGACGAGGTTGAACCATCCGGCGACTGGTCTAAGGCCGCTAAACGGAACGCCGAGGTAGGCAAACATCGTGCCCCCGATAAATGACAGCAGCAATGAGGCCGTTGCCAGTGTGAGGACGACGTCTTCGCCGTAGGGGTCGAGCAGCGTGCCTGCGAAGAAGAACAGGGCGATCAGGCTGACCGCGGCCGCGATAGCGCCGGAAAAGCCAACTGCCCGCTCGTCGTATTCCAGGATTGCCTGGGCCGCCACTCCAATCGCGTACACAGACCAGATTATGATGAGCGTCTTCATCACGGTGGTCTGGGCCAGGCCGGAGGCTATTGAGTAGGCTTTGTTACCGAAGTCGCCGCCGGCGTTCGCGACCGCTACCGAGTCTCCCCCTATCAAAAGCATTGGAGCCAACGTAATCGAAATGAGGGCAGCCAGGCCAAAGGCGCCCACGTAGATCCCCACGGTCCGACCGTCCGGGTACAAACCAAGGATGTACCATGAATGGCAGAACAGCGCGCTTGCGATGAGAATAAGTCCTAAGGCTTCCATCTCTCCTCCTTAATAAACCCAGACTAGTCCAGGATTTCCTGTGGGTGTATCGTCGGCGGCTGAGAACAGCCCACACGAGACAGCCGCATGATAGGTTCGTCCTTCGACTCTAGTCAATCCCCGGTATCTCCGGATGACGGTTCAGACTTGAAGAGATGAATTTGGCTCCCCCTGAGTGTTCCGTATCTGGCGAGACGGTTTCCAGAGGTCAGAAAAGCCCGTAGATCCCCAAAATTCGAAAGAGTTACGTCTTCGGTTGCTGATGGGAAAAAGTAGATACCGGTCGGCGACATCACTTCTTGATCCTTGTCGATCGTCATCGCGGTCAGTCGGGGGATTCTTGATGGCGCGCCTGAGAATCCCTGTTTTCATCGACTTCGCTCGCCCCAAGGCATTCCACAAGCTGCAAGGGAATTCCGTAGGCCGGGCGCGCGAAATGACCTGCCGATGCGATCCGGCACTCGCCGTCACATCCGTCGGAGCACGGCCCCTTCGGGCAAACGAAAGCCCAGCCACCGGGAGCGCGCGCATCAGTCCAATTGGCGTAAGTGATGCCTGTCGCGGGTCCGCCGAGAAGTGAAAATACGGCGGTAATGGTGCGGCGATCCATGATCTGATCAGCGGTCCCGACTAGGGGTGACTTCGATGAGCCAGCCCTGAAGATGACACCGGACCGTGATCGGAAGACTGCTCCGACGGCGCGCACGGGTCAGTGCCTCAGGACGTTGTCAGCCTTCTTGGGGCGGGAAGAAATGTGCGCGTCCAAATTGGGATGCGGGCGTGGCATGGTTTCTCCATCCCAATATCTGGGCTTCGTTTTTTTTGCGAACGAAGTCACCTGTATGAGGTTCGCAGTTTAACGAGCCGGAATGTGCTAGATCTATATCATTGGCGCACGTGCATAGAGGTAAACAATCGTTTGCCTCTATTTCGTATCTAACAGAAACATACACGTTGCACAAACGTTATCATCAGCTCCATTAGTTACACTCAGCGACATCTACTATTTGTTTCACAATTGTGAAGACCCTTTCATACGCAGGTGTCATGTGGTATATTTTTCATAAATCAAATGAAGGAGGTATGAATAAACGGCCTGGACAACCAACCCAGTCGCTGATACCGATCACCGACGAATGCGGGGCGACGGAGTGGCGGAGTGGCAGACGCGCAGTCCGAAAACGGCTTGGGCGGTGACGAGGCGGAGCGGGTCGGCTTGGCAGGTATGGACAGCGGGACTTGAAGGTGTCGCAGGAGACGGCGGGGAAATAGGGACACGTAGGTCTCGGTCCAGTAATTGCGATTCGATATTCCGAACGACGGATTAAGGTGCTGGCGCGCAGCAGATCGTCGCGAATGTCCAAGTAGAGAGGGTTGTGATCTTGACCGGGGAACCTCACCAAAGGACCTTACTCACTAGGGCACGCGATCCGCGGCGGAGAGTCCTGGAGTGGGCAGGAGAATTGCGTGACTCAGCAGAACAGGTACCCAGCAACAAGGGTTGGACCACAACATGTGGGGGACGGAAGCGAAACCGGCCGTGATTGCCCGCCGGCTGAAGACAGGCGGCGCGGACAGCCAAGATGTACACGGCCACGCGTTCCAAATCTGCGCCTTTGACCCGCAGACCCGAAAGGTGGTTGGCCAGCGCCATAGCCCATGCCGCCGCATGGAGTTTCACAGGTTACTCGACACGTCTGCGGCTCCTGCGCCTGCCGGGTTCGCCGTTCGAATTTTCGTGTTATCGTGGGCAGTGATGACGCCCATCTGGCAGCCCGCTGTTTCGACCTGCCGACCGAAACGCAGCCGCGTTGATGGGGAAGTCAAACCGGAGTTGCGACCTGCCGCTGCCCGGACCTTGGTGGTGTTGACGTTGGGCGTTTCGCCTGTACCTAGACCGCCGATCAGCCGCTGGTCAAAGTTGCTGTGTATTGCCAAATTCCTTTAGAGACCGGACACTAGCCATTACTCAGATTTTGGTTTAACATATGGCCGTTTTTCAGGGTGCCGCGCCGTATTGCATACGCTTACCAAATTCGGCGCATTCCCGCTTGAGAAAGATGATCCTGAAAAGGCCGGTTTTGCTTGACTGTCTAAGTTCGAGCGTAGTAGTTTTGTGACCAAGGAGCCGCGTCTATGAACATCTCGTCTAATTTCACACAAAGTAACTGGAAGTCAGCCGGGGCTATTCGGAAATGGCTGGGAGTAGCAGCTCTCGCCGTCGTATTCGTCTCGCTGCTTTTGGTCGCCGCTTGTACGGGAGAACAGGGGTTGCAGGGCGATCAAGGCCCGCAAGGGTCCCAAGGTCCTCAGGGCATCCAGGGTTCTGAGGGACCCCAAGGTCCGACCGGAGCTCAAGGTCTCCGAGGCACGTCCGGCACGGATGGCGCAAAGGGCGACAAGGGCGACAAGGGATCTCAGGGCGAACAAGGACCTCGAGGGGCCCAAGGCCCACGCGGAAGTGACGGAACGGACGGAACGGACGGAACAGACGGACAAAACGGCGCGCCTGGAGTGAAAGGCGAGACGGGCGACACAGGCCCACCTGGAGAAACAGGCGAACGCGGCGACCCGGGTGGCCCTCCGGGACCGCCAGGACCCTTGGGCAACACAGGCAACACAGGCGACACAGGACCGCAGGGTCCTCAGGGTGATCAGGGAGTAAAAGGTGATCCCGGTACACCGGGTGGTCCACCCGGGCCACTGGGACCGCAAGGACCAACCGGTCCTCAGGGACCAATAGGCGCCCGAGGAATCAAGGGCGACACTGGACCGCAAGGACCGCAAGGCGTCCAGGGAGACACCGGAGAGCAAGGGCCGACGGGACCAACCGGACCCCAGGGACCCATTGGTTCAACGGGACCGCAAGGGCCTGATGGTCCTGCTGGGCCGCTCGGTCCAACTGGACCGCAGGGGCCAAAGGGCGACGCAGGGCAAGCCGGACCGACTGGGCCGCAAGGACCGCAGGGAGCGGACGGACCGCAAGGGCCGCAAGGACCGGCGGGACAGCGTGGACCTGTGGGACAAGTGGGAACCCAGGGACCTCACGGACCGCAGGGCATACAAGGCGAAGCGGGAATCTCACAGCTCGAAATCGTGACAGGTTCGAGTCCGTTGGATGGCACCTCGCCGAAGTCAGTACTGGTGCAATGCGAGACGGCGGGCGAGGAATTGTCTGCGATCGCTGGCGGAGCGCAGTTGACTGGTAGAGCGGCGAACATAGCCATAGTTGAAACCCGCCCAGATGGGTTGGCTGGCGAAGTTCCTGGTGGTTGGAGAGCGACGGCTGAGGCGGTCGGTAGCAGCAGCGGGAGCTGGAGTCTTACCGTCTACGCGGTGTGCGCAAGCGTAAACTAACGTCAAAACAGTCCTGAAGTGCAAAAGGGGCCGGCCTTCGCCGGCCCCTTTACTTGTTGAGCGTCTCAGCCTGGACAATTGCGCGGTATGGTCGAGAACCCGCTGCGGATGTCAGATCCAACCACGACGGTCGCTGCGCCGTCCACAGGGTAGCGCCTGTTTGAATGCAGTTAGGGACGGCCACTTGGTCCACCGACCAGCATGCCTGAAAGAGCTAAACGGCTGAACCCGTCCTAAACCGGCAATACGGCAAAGTGCCCGATTCGGCCCGTCGTACTCCTGTCCACTCGGCAGCACTCCCCGTATTCCGACCCTGGCACACAGTCGAGATAATCCAGTCGGGTGTTGGGTTAGTGTTAACTACGCGTCGTTGCCTCCGAGGAGGTCCCACTGCGAGGTCCGGCAGAGTGGCAATCCACCCGCTGTTCAAGACGTAAGACTCGCCGACGATTGGCGAAAAGAACGTTTCGCAACCGCCTCCGACCACGTAGACGCCGCCAGGAACATCGCTACCCCACCAGATCATATGATTTGTTGAGACTGCCCCATGTACAAGTTCCTAACGCTCGCCCTGGCCTCACTGCTGTTGCTGTCGGCCTGCAACGACTCCAGCGAAACCGCCCAAGGGAGAACCCAGCCCTACGCCACCTCAAACAGAAACCCCGGCTGAACAGAAGGTCTTGACCATCCTCTACTGGCAGGCGCCAACCCTGCCCGGCCCCTATCTATCCTCCGGAACCAAAGATACCGACGCCGGCGCGGTCACGCTGGAGCCCTTAATACGACCCGGATGGCAACCTCGTGCCGGCGCTGGCGGCCCAGATCCCAACGTTGGAAAACGGTGGGGTATCCCAAGACTCACTGTCCATTACGTGGAATTTGAAACAGGGTCTGAAGTGGTCCGATGGCAGTGACGTGACGGCCGAGGACGTTGTCTTTACCTGGCGTTACTGCGTGGATGAAGACACAGGCTGCACGTCGGAGAGTTCATTTGACGGCGTCGCCTCTGTCGAGGCGATCGACGACGCCACCGTCAAGATCGCCTTCGACGCGCCCGTGGCTTATCCGTACCAAGCCTTTGTCGGCGCGGGAACGCCGATCATCAGCCGCACACAGTTTGCCGACTGCGTCGGCGCGGCCGCCACGACGTGCGAAGCGCAAAACAAGGCGCCGCTCGGCACCGGCCCTATCGCATCATCGACTTCAAGATCAACGAGGAGGCCGTCTATGAACGCAACCCGTTCTTCCGGGGACCCACGCCATATTTCGATCGGGTGGTATTGAAGGGTGGTGGCGAAGCGATTGCGGCGGCCAGCGACGTGATGGAAAGAGGGGAAGCCGACTACGCCTGGAATTTGCAGGTGGAGCCGGAGGCCCTTGCCGGAATGGAAGCGGCAGGACTGGGTAAAGTGGTCGTGGCGTATGCCAGCCTGGTGGAACGGATCATCATCAATCAGACAAATCCGGACCCGGGGTTGAGCGACGATCGTTCAGAGTATCTGGATGCAAAGAATCCCCATCCGTTTTTGACCTACACCCCGATTCCCCAGGCCATGTCAATGGCCATAGATCGCGGCCTCATATCGGAGCATCTCTATGGCTTCTCCGGAGAGCCCACCTGCAATTTGACAACGGGGCCCCCGAAGTATGTTTCGACCGCCAACGACGGCTGTCTGACCCAAGACATCGATGGCGCCAACAAGCTGCTTGACGATAGCGGCGTCCTCGACGCCGACGCCGATGGCATCCGTGAATACAACGGAGTTCCTCTGCGGCTCACTTATCAGACCTCCGTCAACGCAGTCCGGCAGGATACGCAGGCCATGATCCGCGACTGGTGGCGTCAGATAGGAATTGACACCAATTTGGTGCAACATGACGCCAGCCTATTTTTCGGCGGCGACCCCATGGCTGACAAGGAAGCGTCGCTTCGCAGATTCTTCGCAGACGTTCAGATGTACACAAACGGTCCCGGAATAGACCCGCAACAGTACCTGTCCGGCGCCCTCTGCAAACATATCCAGACGCGGGACAACAACTGGGCTTTCGACAACAGCGCCCGGTCCTGCGACCCCGAGTACGATGAGCTCTTCGCCCAACTGGAGCAGACCCGAATCGGCACCGAACGGGAGGCGCTCGTAAAGCGGCTTCACGACATCTACGTGCAGAACTATTTCGAGATCCCGTTGGTGGAACGCGGCTTTGTTTCCGCACACCTGAATACGCTGAAGGACGTACGCATAAACGGTTGGGACAGCGAGTTGTGGAACATCGCCGAGTGGCGACGTTAACGGCCCTATGACCCTGCGGTTCAAGGTGTCGAGGGTCGGATCGTCGAAGCCGTGAGGTATACGGTCAACCTAGTCGCTCCGGAGCAAGCGTGACGGTAACATGGGAACAGTACGACGCGGGCGGGTTACTGAACCCATAAAACGAAGGGGCAATGAATGAAACTGGCTTGCGAAGGGTGTGACTGGTCCACCGAGAAAGAGACCTCTGATGAACTCCACGCGGCGATGATGGCGCATGGGGAAGATGCACACTCCAATCTCTTTGACAACAAGAGTCCTGATGAGATCCAGGCGATGAAAAAGATGATGGACGCCCACGTCAGCCAGATGATCATCGATCAAAACTGAGACATGCACCCGGCCAACGCCGCAGAGCGCGATCCTGCCGCCTAATGGGCGGCGCGCGCCCAGGCAGGCCTTGTCTTGAAAGCGCCGGTATTCACACGAACTGGGCTTGTTTGAGAGAACCTTCGTTGTGCCGACAGCGTTCGACAAGCAATCGAGGCGTGTGAATGACAGCCGGAAGTCCAGGGTGGGTTTTGTTTCGGGTGCAATCCGCCGCGGGAGCTATTGCCGGGCCGATACGCGCGCGGCGACAATGGAATGCAGGCGCCCCCGGTGCTGCGGCTTCTAGTGCGCCGCAGTTGACACCGAGTAAGTAACGTCCGGGGACGTGGCGTTACAGACCAAAAAGCCTGGCACAGCATAAACCGCCCGGTCACCCTCATTCTCATTCAGAGTGATTGTGGTGACCGCGATGGTCAATAACGGGGTGGTATTGGTTCAATGTCAAAGTTACTAGTTTGCGCGTTCGTTCTAGCTCTATCAGTGATACTGGCCTGTTCCAGAGAGGCGCCAGACCCTACATCCGTTCCCGCCCCGACTCAGGCCCCAGCGCCGACGGCAACAGTAGCCCCAACCGCCACACCCATTCCGCCCACGGCGACGCCGGTTCCAACACCCGCGCCGACCGCCACGTCCGTACCGGCGCCCACGGCCACACCTGCCGCTCCAGCGCCGACACAGGTACCCTCCATGCCGGATTCAGGGTCCGGAGTCATTGGTCCTATAAACATGCAGGACCCGCAGGCGCTCATGTCCGTGCTGTCACCGGATGAGTTGTCCTGTATCTTGCAAAATGCCGATCCTCAAGTGCTTCAGAAGCTGTTGAGCGCTCCTGACACCGCCACGCCCGAAGAGGCTGAAGGGTTTATTACCTGCGTGGAGAACGAGGCGCTACTGACCTTTTTCCTGGTCCCATTCACCAGTCAGATCGGCGCGCTGAGTGAGGAGACCTCGGCGTGCCTCCGCGGCGGATTCGAGGGAATTGACCTCCGCGCCCTAATGCTCGGCTCCTTTGCGGCGCCCGAAGACGAAGCGGCCATGATAAGCGGGATGACAGGCTTCATCGTGACGCTTGCCTGCCTAAATGAAGAGGAATGGGAAATGGCCAGCCATGCCCTGGAACTGGGACCGTACAACCCCGAGGGTCTCCAGTGCGTGTTGGACAAACTTGGAGGGCCGGAAGGCTTGGCCGCCATGACGAGCCCCGACGCAGGCCCGCCCATTGCGTTATTCGGCGCTGCCGTAGAGTGCAATCTGGCATTTGTGGAATCGCCGCTGGGACCGGAACCTACCACGGCGCCCAAGCCCACTGCAATGCCCACACAGACAGACGAAACTTCGAAGCCGGATTCGGGGGGCGGAGTCATTGGTCCTCTAAATATGCAGGACCCGCAGGCGCTCATGTCCGCGCTGTCGCCGGATGAGTTGTCCTGTGTCTTGCAAAACGCCGATCCTCAAGTGCTTCAGAAGCTGTTGAGCGCCCCTGATACCGCCACGCCCGAAGAGGCTGAAGGGTTTATTACCTGCCTTGAGGACGAGACGCTATTGAGCATTTTCCTTGTCCCATTCACCAGTCAGATCGGCGCACTGAGCGAGGAGACCTCGACGTGCCTCCGCGGCGGATTTGAGGGAATCGACATTCGCGAAATGCTGCTAATGGCTGTTACGGCGCCCGAGGCGGGCGGCATGGCAGGCTTCGTCGTGACGCTTTCCTGCCTGAACGAAGAGGAATGGGAAACTGCCAGCCCCGCCCTGGAACTTGGCCCGTACAACCCGGAAGGCCTCGAATGCGTGTTGGACAAAGTTGGAGGGCCGGAAGGCTTGGCCGCCATGTCCCGCCCCGACGCAGGCCCGCCCCTTGCCCTGTTCGGCGCCGCGTTGGAGTGCAACCTGGCGTTCATCCAACCGCCACCGAGCTAGGACCTTCCTGTTCGTAAGACATCCCTTTCACATAGACGGCAACCGACGGAGGACCCCCCGTCGGGCTGACTGCCAAGACAGTAAGGCGGCTCCGTTGCCTAGGACGTAACCGCCTCCTGCCTTACCGTTTTGGCGAGAGGGAACCCGTCACCGGGGCAGGCGCCTGGTAGACACTTCGCGGGAGCCAGGGTGGCGACGCGTAGCCAGGCAGTCGACAAACCTCGAGGACTGCTAACGAGGGCCGGTCAGTGCGCGGGCGCATGCGGGACATTGATGGTGTCTGCACCAATGTCTACACGGGCGTCATGGGTTGTGGGTAGCGCCCCCAGGTCCGGATTGCCCAGGACCGCATCGATGCTCTCCGTGCTGCCGCCAACATAGGTGTCGAACAGGTCGATGCCCGTTGCCACACACCAGGCGCGGTCTGCGGGCCACCAGATGTTGGGAGAGTATCCCCAGAAGCCGTCATCCCGGTGCAGAAACGACATGACGGCATCGAGAGTGCCGCGAAAGAGCAGATAGTCCCGCCCCGGAGCCTTCACCCGGGAACTCGCCTTGTAGAGGCGGGGGGCGATGTTCCCGTAGCCTTCCCAGAGGCAAAAGAAGCTCTCCTCGGGAGTAGAGGTGAAATTCCTGAGTATGCTCACCAGGGTCCGGCATTCCTCTTCCGGGATCGAACCATACTGCGGAAGAAATCCCCACGGTGGGTCCTTGTACATGTCCCCGGGGTCCTCACCAAGGTCGGCGATGCGTTCGAACTGCATCAGGGGATGGACGGTCCGACCGGTCCATGAAGCCACCGTAGACCACCGGACAGGTTGCTCCCTCGCGGTGTCTAAATGTGCAGGGTGAAAGACGCGAGCGTAATCTGAAAACCCCTCTGGCAGCAGCGAACGTACCTTCGCGAAATCGGACAGGCTTTCCTCGACCCACTGTGCCGGGGAGACGTCTTCAACCCACTCCAGACCGTCGGGCGCCAACTGCGTCTGAAAGACGGGCACTCCCCCACCACTTCCATAGGTGTAACGGGTCATGCTGGTCATGCCGACCGGTCTGTTTCGCGACAACCAGCGCGTCTTCAATTTTCGAAACCACTTAAACCCGCAGGATTTCATGTCGCTCCCCACACCGCCTCCGTCTGTCAACCCCGTTCGAGTGAGGGGTGGGTTCCAATAATCTATAAGAAGGTATGTAATCAGTCCCATGCCGCGTACGGGATGTTTTTGCGTGAACGAAATCTATCGAAAGAAATTTGTCGTGCTGTTGCTGGTCTTGATTCCAGCGCTGGCCGTTGCTGCCCAGGTCCCAAAGAACTCGCTTCCAATGCTTGAGTTGGAACGGGTGTTTCCAGCGCTCACCTTCGAGCGGCCTGTCCTGCTTACCCATGCCGGGGATGGTTCCGGGCTGCTGTATGTCGTTGAGCAGGAAGGCGTAATCCACCGGATCGATCCCACCGCGCCTGAGCGGACGGAGGTATTCCTCGATATCCGCTCCCGCGTGAGCCGGGGCGGGAATGAGGAGGGACTCCTGGGCCTGACATTCTCCTCAACGTTTGCGGACAACGGGCGATTCTACATCTACTACAGCGCGGCGAATCCTCGAAGATCCGTGCTGTCGCGATTCGAGACAGGAGCCAACGGGTTGGGAGACGCCGGTTCCGAGGCCGTGCTCCTGGAAGTGGATCAGCCGTTTCGGAACCACAACGGCGGGATGATCGCGTTCGGCCCGGACGGGATGCTGTACGTCGGGCTGGGTGACGGCGGTTCGGCCGGGGACCCATTTAGGAACGGGCAAAACCCAGGAACACTCCTGGGCACGATCCTCCGAATCGACGTGGAACAGCCTGCGCAGGGCGCCCCATACGCAATACCCGCCGACAACCCGCTCGTTGGGCAGTCCGGCGCTCGCGGCGAGGTGTGGGCCTACGGGATTCGCAACCCGTGGCGGTTCTCCTTCGACGGCAAGACCGGTGACCTTTGGGTGGGCGACGTCGGTCAGAACGCCCGCGAGGAGGTGAACATCGTCTACCCGGGCGTGAACTACGGATGGAACGTGATGGAGGGCTCCGAGTGTTTCGGCGCCGCGTCGTGCAACCAGGACAATCTGCGGGCCCCTGTAGCGGAATATGGCCACAGCCTGGGCTGCTCGATCACCGGTGGGTATGTTTACCGCGGCCAGCGCGTACGTGAACTTGAGGGAGTGTATCTCTACGCCGACTTCTGCTCCGGACGCATCTGGGGTCTTCGCCACGACGGCGCGGCCGTCACGGCGCAAGCGGAGTTGGTCAAGGCGCCGTTCCAGATATCGTCGTTTGGAGAGGATGCCGAGGGTGAGGTGTACGTAGTTGGGTTCGACGGCGGTATCTACACGTTTGCCGCGGCAACCAGCAATGGACCGCAGACAGCCGTTCCCACGAGCGCGGCCGAATTGACGCCTACACCAACGCCCGTCCCCTCGCTAACGACCCCTTCCAGCGTCAGACCCTCGCCAACATACACGAGCGCTCCCGCTGTCAAACCTGTGCCAACTCCGACGGTAGCAACACCTGCACGGGAATCGTCCACGTCCAATACAGGTTGGCAGCTTGTGGCGATAGTGGTCGCGGTTATAGGAGCCGGAGTTGTACTCGTCTACCTGATGCTGCGATCTCGCAACACAGACAGGCGCGGTTAGCTGGCAACGGCTCGCGCGCGCAACGGTGATCCCAACAGATGTTGCCTTGAACGCGAGTCGGCGGTGGCTGCGCAACCAAAGTGAGACCCAAGTCCACGAACGCTCTGAGGCCCCTAAGCCATCTTCGTGGAGATTAGAACGGGACAGTGAGCGATTCAGGTGAGGAGAGACAGCCAAGCAGGCGATCAGTCAGGGCAAATGCGTCCTGAATTTTACGTGGCTGGCGCGTAGTCGGTTCGTATCCGCCCGGGTGCATCCAAAACCCAGACCGGGGCGCTGGCCGACTTCACAGAACCAAATTAAGATACGGCCATCTCGTGTGGGATGCCGTGCGAGCCGGAAGATTTTCTGCGTAAGGATTCTCGGACGAAGATCTGGGATACCCAACTACGCGCGATCAGATTGTCGCCTTACTCAGCGGCGCATTTGACCATCGACAGGTCGCCAAGGTATCGAAGATGCAACTCAAGAAGGCTGCAATCCTTGTACTCGTGGCTTTCGGAGTTTCACTGACGCTGGCATCTGTGGCAGGCCTCAAGGCCATTTCCGCAAGTGTGGTGCAAACAGGCGACTACGACGCCGACGATGACGGTCTAATCGAAGTCTCAAGCCTTGAGCAACTGAACGCCATCCGGTACGACCTGGACGGAAACGGCGAAGCTGATGATGACTCCGATGGGGACGCTTACGCTGAAGTATTCCCCGGCGCTTCACCTGGACTTGGATGTCCTGAAGCCGTTTGTGCAGGCTATGAACTGACCAGAGACCTCGACTTCTACGATCCCGAAAGCTACGGGTCAGGTTCGGTCGACAAGGGCTGGACCTTGAGCGAAGAGGGTGAAGGCTGGCCCCCCGTTGGCTCCCGTTTTGAGGGTTTCAACTCAGTTTTCCACGGCAATGGCCACACTATCTTTGACCTTTACATCAACCGTGAAAGCGAAGAATTCGTTGGTCTGTTTGGCAGTGTGGGCTCATCAGGAGAAATCGTTCAAGTCGGTCTAGATGAGGTGAAGATCACTGGACGAAAGACCGTTGGCGCCCTGGCAGGGGTTAACCGTGGTCTGATCGACAATAGCCGCGCCACCGGCACAGTATCTGGGTGGTTGAGCATTGGCATGTTGGTGGGATCTAACGACAGCAGCGTCAGGGACAGCTACGCCGCGGGAAACGTGTTCGGGGACTGGAATGTCGGCGGATTGGCTGGCGGCAACTGGGGAACGATAAGTGGGAGCCACGCCGAATGCGAAGTCATCGGGCGGACGACCGTAGGCGGATTGGCAGGAATAAACCAGGGTCGAATTGACAAAAGCCACGCAACGGGCGACGTGTCGGGGGCTCAGACCGTAGGCGGGCTGGTGGGAGACAACAATAACGGAGGTATGATCGCCGCGAGCTACGCTACCGGCAACGTATCTGGAAGCTCGTTCAGAGCCGGAGGACTGGTCGGTGAGAACTACCACACGATCGTCGCGAGCTATGCAACGGGCGACGTGTCGGGGAATAGCACGGTCGGAGGACTAGTTGGACTCAATTCTGGGTCCAAATTGATCTCCAGCTATTCCACAGGCGTGGTATCTGGACACACGTATATCGGCGGATTGGTCGGCCGAAACGACGTCATTAGCTCGATCATTTCCAGCTATTCCAGGGGCCCCGTATCGGGTGACGAGATTGTCGGTGGGCTTATCGGGGAGAACCAGGCACCGGACCGGAATTCAGCCAGCTACTGGGACACTGAAACCTCCGGGCAAATCCATGGAGTTGGGTTTGGCTACAGTTCCGGAGTAGATGGCAAGACCACTGCTGAATTGCAGGAGCCAGCCGGCTACGGAGGCATCTTTGCTTCCTGGGACGTGGACATCGACAACGCCGATGGGGACGACAATGCATCAACAGGCCCGGACCACCCTTGGGACTTTGGGACTCCCAGCCAATATCCAGCCCTAAGGGTGGACTTCAACGGGGACGACGAGCCCAGTTGGGAAGAGTTTGGCGCCCAGTCCCGAGAGAGGCCAAAGGGAGTAACGGTTGAACCAGCAACGGTGACCCCAGTTCCCACTCCATCGGACTTGCCAAGTCAAGACTACGATACCGACGTCGATGGACTTATAGAAATTTCCAGCCTGGAGCAGTTGAATGCCATCCGCTATGACCTAAACGGCGACGGACAGGCCGACAATTCCAGACATCACCACGAGTTTGTCAAAGGCTTTCCTAACGCGGTTTCAGGAATGGGTTGTCCCAATGAGGGCTGCTCGGGGTATGAGCTGACACGAGACCTGGACTTCGAGAATCCCGCGAGTTACGCGTCGGGTTCGGTCATGAGCGACTGGCGCGGTGGGTATGGAGGTCGCGGCTGGCTGCCGATTGGAATGTTCGAGGATGGTCCCGCCCTTCCTTTCCAGGGCGTGTTCGAAGGCAATGGACACACGATTGCCGGTCTGTTTGTTGATATCGGTCGTTATCACGTCGGCCTATTCGGGATAGTCGGTGGTTGGGGCAGAATCCGAAACGTTGGGATAGTCCGAGCTGTCGTTATCGGTGGGTATGAGGTCGGCGTCCTGGTTGGGCGTCACAATGGTGTTGTCGATGCAAGCTACGCCACTGGCGTGGTCTCAGGTGATCGGACTGTCGGAGGACTGGTCGGACTCAACTCCGGCGTGGTCGGCGCCAGCTACGCCGCCGTTAACGTATCCGGTGGCGAGGAGATCGGAGGACTGGTGGGTGAAAACGATGGACCGATCCTGGCGGGCTACGCAATAGGGACGGTGTCCGGCATCGGCGGCGTCGGCGGCCTGGTAGGCAACAACCGTGATTATGGGGAAATTTATGCCAGCTATGCCACAGGGACCGTTTCGGGCGGTTCATGTGTAGGCGGGCTGGTCGGGAGCGAATTAGGCGTTTACGTGATAGCGGTCAACCTCGACGATAAGGACGACAAGCAGGAAGAACGTGAGAAGTCGTGTACTACGAAACCACCCGAAAATGAACGCACCAGGGTGGAAATCCTCCATAGCTACTGGGACGTTGAGACCTCCGGATACGAGATAGACGCCGAAGACAATCTCATCCCGGGCGTCGAAGGCAAGACCACTGCGGAACTAAAGGGCCCAACAGGCTACACAGGTATCTACAGTAACTGGAACATAGATGCCGACAACACGGATAGAGATGGCGTTGCAGTGACGGGGAGAGACGACCCCTGGGACTTTGGCACGGCAGAACAGTACCCAGTCCTGAAAACCGATTTCGATGGCGACGGCGCAGTGAGTTGGCAGGAGTTCGGCCAACAACGGGAAGGGCAGCCGACTCCAACCCCGGTACCGCCTACAGCTACGACCACCCCACTGCCGACTCCAACCCCGACTCCGGTCCTGCCGACCGCTACGGCCACCCTTGTGCCGACTTCAACCCCGACCCCGGTCCCTCCAACCGCCACGGCCACACATGTGCCGACTCCAACCCCGACCCCGGTCCCGCCGACCGCTACGGCCACGCCGGCGCCGACTTCAACTCCAACTCCGGTCCCGCCGACCGCCACGGCCACACCTGTGCCGCCGCCTTTACAGCCTCCCTCTATTCTTGTCACCCCATCTGCCACGGCCATGGCAGCACCGACACCGACGCCACCTCCTAGTGGGGAGCGACCTGCTGTATCGGGTTGGATGCTGTTGGTGCTGGGATTCGTGGGAGGCGCAATACTGACTGTGTTGGGCCTACTAATGATCAGAAGGGCAAAGGGCGGCTGAAGCGGCCTTGTCTCGTAGTTTCAAACGCCGGTCGAGGTGCGCAGATCGAGCGTATGCGCCGGCAACAGGAGCGGTTCCTCAAGCAGCGTGGCGGATTGAGGCTAAAGCGGATCGACCCGGACGTTTCAAGTGGCCCCATAAATTAACTCCCCGGGTCTCTCCGCCGACGGTTTCGTCTGCTACATTAGTCCGCGGCCGTCATGGCGGCGATTTCAGGGTAAAGTTCGCCGTCGGCCGTGGTGAAAACACTGTGGCGTACAGAGTTGACGCATGCTTTCGCAAACCTGCCGGTCCTGCTGGCGAGACCCATTTCCGCTGCCGGCGGATAACTGTCTCTGAATCCACCGCGGCAACGGGTACGCTTCGGCAAACCTCCGGCTTGCTGTTCGTGCAGGTGAAGACGTCGAGCAGCTTGCCCCGGGACGGGCAGAGCAGTCATGCTGCTTCCGTTACGGACGTGTGCCGCATTCGTCAAAGGGAGGACAAACGGCAACGAAGCGTATCCCGGCCGCTGGCGCATGTCGGCCTGGGATCCTGGCGCAGATAACTTTGGACCGGTATTCCAAATAGTCATCGAATGCTCTCTAAACTCGACTACGACCTAAAAGCTCTCCGCGGAGACCTCTTTGGCGGCGTCACGGCAGCCGTGGTGGGGTTGCCCATCGCTCTCGCATTCGGCGTAGCGTCTGGTCTGGGAGCGGTCGCTGGACTTTACGGCGCGATCGCGGTGGGTTTCTTCGCGGCTGTTTTCGGTGGCACGCGCTCCCAGATATCCGGTCCGACCGGACCGATGGCCGTGGCCGTGGCGGTCATTGTTACGACCCATGCAGACAACCTCGCCGCGGCGTTCACGATCGTCATCATGGCGGGCGTCATCCAGATCCTGCTGGGAGTCGCGCGGATCGGCCGGTTCGTGGCCTACACGCCGTACTCGGTCATATCCGGTTTCATGTCCGGCATCGGCATAATCATCATACTTTTGCAGACCTTGCCTTTCCTGGGTGCGTCCATTGCAGAAGGCGGACCGTTGGGGGCGGTCCAGTCCTGGCCGGATGCGATAAACGGTGTCAACTTCCACGCGTTGGCTATTGCGGCCGTCGCGCTCGGCGTGGGTATCCTCTGGCCCGAACAACTCAAGAAGTTCCTGCCCGCTTCCCTGGCGGCGCTGATCGCCGGGACGCTCATTGGGGTCCTGTGGTTGACAAACGCGCCGGTAATCGGCGACGTGCCGATCGGCCTCCCCAGCTTGATGCTGCCCGACTACTCCCTGGACATATTGGCCAGCGCTGTCCAGCCTGCGTTGATCATCGCGCTGCTAGGTTCCATAGACAGCCTGCTCACCTCCCTGGTGGCGGACGCGATGACCCGTACGCGACACAATCCGAACAGGGAGTTGGTGGGCCAGGGAATCGGCAACACGATCGCAGGGTTTATCGGGGGCCTGCCCGGCGCCGGCGCCACGCTGGGCACGGTGGTCAACATACGCGCCGGCGGTCGTACGCAAGTGTCCGGGGTAATACGCGCGGCCATCCTGCTCGCGCTGGTCCTGGGACTGGGCAGATACGTAGAGGCGATACCCCATGCGGTTCTTGCGGGCATTTTGGTGAAGGTTGGGTGGGACATCATAGACTGGCGCTTCATCACCCGGGTCCACCGCGTTCAGAGGGAACACCTGTTGGTCATGGTGATTACCATGGGACTCACGGTGTTCCTCGACCTGGTTACCGCCGTGGCGATAGGGTTGATCGCCGCCATGATGGCCAGCGCGCGGCAGTTCGAACGCTTGGAACTGGACAGCGTGATCTCCGTGCCGCTGCTGGACCGTACATTCCTCGTAAGCAAGGAAGAAGCGGATAAGGTGGACCCCTATTCTGCGCGTGTTGGCCTGGTCTCGCTCAGAGGCAGTTTCTCCGTAGCGTCTGCCAACAAGCTGATCACCACGATCAGCCTCGACATCCGGGATCACGAGGTCGTCATCCTGGACTTCACCGACACCGTTTACATGGACGACAGCGCGGCCTTGGTGGTGGAGCAGATGATCGATGTCGCCACAGACGAGGATACCGGGTGCATTGTGATGGGTCTGGAGGGCATGCCCGAAACCACCTTAAAGGCGCTCAACGTCCTGAAGGACGTTCCCGAAGACCAATTCGTCAAGACCCTGGACGAGGCCCGGGAGGTCGCAAAACGGATGCTCAAAGACTAGGGCCGGCAACCGATCCCGGAACGCCCTATTAGCTGGGCGCGGTACCGACTTCCTTAGTCAATAAGGCCTCCAACTCTGGACGTTCACATTGACCAGCACCGCCAGGACACGGTGGTGAAGGCAAGGAGCACAGTATTTTTCGGCAACACGGTCCGGGAACACGTCTTCGCCGGGGGCACAGGCTGATTGCATAATGTCAGCCAGGCTTCAAGACAATTGTGACAATCGACGCGCACAGGAGTGAACGAGCATGCCCGACCCCGGCCACATCCGACTACACGATGGGCTACAGCGAAGATTTTCTGCAACTCCTCGATCGACGCAGCGCAGAGACCCACGCCACTTACTTGTTCCCACATCTCAAACCGGGCCTCCGCGTCCTCGATTTCGGGTGCGGGCCGGGGACCATCACGGTCGGTCTTGCGAGGGCGGTTGATCCCGGGGAGGTACACGGCATCGACATGGAGGAGTCGCAGATCGGCATGGCCCGGTCCGCGGCCGGGGCAGGTGGACACGACAATGTGACCTTCCACATTGGTGACGTTACAGCCCTTCCCTTTGAAGACAACTCATTCGACGTCGCCCACTGCCACGCCGTTCTCATGCACGTTCCCGATACCGCGGCGGTGTTGTCCGAGGTGAAACGGGTACTGAAACCCGGCGGCATCATCGCCAGCCGTGAAATGTTCGTCGAATCCTCGTTCCTGGAACCCGGCGACGAGAACATTGACGCGGCCTGGGCCACGTTCTTGAGGCTTCTCGCGGCGAATGGCGGCCATCCTCAGATGGGGAAGGAACTGAAGAACACGTTCCTGGAGGCCGGATTCTCGGACTTCCGCGTGGGGGGTCTTTCGACTTCTCCGGGACTGCCGAAGACGTTGACTTCCTTCACCGCTTCATAATGGACTGGTTCTACTCGCCCAATGTAATCGAAGCCGCCACGAAGTACGGACTTGCGACCCACGAGCAGTTCGACACGTGGAAACAGGGCCTCGACGACTGGAGAGATGCCGCCGGGGCATGTGGGGGATTCGCCTTTGGCGAGGTCATCGCCTCCAAGCCGTAGTCCTGGACCTCACGCGCGGCCGTCCGGTTAGAGCACAGACTGAGGACGTCTGCCATTCCTCTGAAAAAAGAATGTGCCGCTGTGTCGTACCCTACGGCGGGAATGAGACCCGCCCCAGCCCCTTGCCGTGCGACGGCGGCCCGTTTTCAATACCTCGTGCGGCTTTAGCAAGGCCATAGTGATTCCGAGATAGTTTGTTAGGATGGGGCCAGAGTAGTACGGACGGCCCTGGCAACGCCGTGCTCCTTCGGGAACGGGATGTCCATACGCCTCTGCATCGCGATATTGGGGGTGGCCGCAGCCACTTTCATACTGGCGTTACAGCCCCCCGACTCAGT
Organism: Dehalococcoidia bacterium; assembly: GCA_965219065.1. Lineage (GTDB taxonomy): Bacteria > Chloroflexota > Dehalococcoidia > Lucifugimonadales > Lucifugimonadaceae. Next base: position 2,474,359 of record OZ244715.1, on the reverse strand, counting down.
CTTGGCGGATGGCCCGAGTGTGCTCGTCATCGAGATCGACGGTATCGTTGACCCACTGACGGCCGACCATATCGCGCGCGGCATCGACAAAGCCAGCAAGGACGGGGCGTCGCTGGTTGTTATCCAGTTGGACACGCCAGGCGGGTTACTAAATTCGACGCGTGAGATTGTCGAGAGCATCCTGGAATCGGAGGTCCCCGTCGCGGTATACGTCGCTCCCGCCGGCGCCAGGGCGGCTTCCGCCGGGACTTTCGTGGCGGCCGCAGCCAACTTTGCGGTAATGGCGCCGGGGACAAACATCGGCGCTGCCTCGCCGGTGGCGTCGGGTGGCCGCGACTTGCCCATTACGCTCTCACGAAAAATAAATCAGGACACCAGGGCGTTCATCCGAAGCATCGCACAGGAAAGGGGGCGAAACGCCAACGCGCTCGAAGACACCGTACGGAATGCGGCTGCTTACTCAGCGGAAGAGGCGCTTAAACTCGGAGTCATCGACCTGATTGCTACAGACATGAACCAGATGCTCGTGCAGCTTGACGGTCTGACAGCGACGACGCCGGCCGGTCAGGAATTGGTCTCATCCAGCGGTGCGGAAGTCCGTCGGCTGCACCGCACGCTTTTGGAACATGCACTCAGAATACTCGCCAATCCCAACCTGGTGCTTGGCTTGTTCCTCATTGGCGGAGCAGCCCTTATCTTGGAACTCGTCGTTCCCGGTCAATTCGGTCCGGGGATTTTGGCAGTTCTCGCGATCGCGTTAGGTTTAGTCGGGTTCGTGAACTTGCCCGGCAGCTGGGTGGGCGTAGGTCTTTTAGCTTTTGCAGTGCTTTTGTTCTACGGCGAAACGGTGGCGCCTGGGTTCAGCATTTTCGGGGTCGGCGGCATAGTCTCTCTGATTCTTGGCTCGATATTCTTGTTTGGGAACTTTTTTAGCCCGTCGGACGTGCCGGAGCCCAGCTTCATGGTTAGTCCAATCATGATCGGGATTGTCGCCGGCCTCGCCATCGGGACGTGGATTCTGTTCATGAAGAGCACTGGCACATCGAGTGGGTTCCAGACCGAGGCCGAAGCGCTGCTGGAGGGGCAGAAGGGCGTAGCATTGTCGGACCTGCAACCGTCCGGCCGGGTCATGGTGTCGAACGAGGAGTGGACGGCTTCGACCGATCCAGGAGTCTCGATAAAGAAGGGGGACGAGGTTCAGGTAGTCGCGGTATATGGAAGTGTGCTCAAAGTAGAAAAACAGCGCCAGGACCCGGAGACGTCAAACTAGGCGAAATCGGGGTTCGGGCAACTCACAGGGGGAAACAATGGCAGGATTCACAACAGTAGGACCAAATCATGCCCTGATCGTATCGGGCGGTGGCAACATGCCAAGAGTCAGGGTGGGCGGCAGGATGTTCGTGCTGCCGATAATTCAAATGGCTCAGATGCTTTCGCTGGAAGTAATGACCCTTCCTGTCAACACGGCGAGGGTCTACACAAAGGAAGGCGTCTCAGTGTCGGTCGATGGGATTGCGCAGGTGAAGGTTGGGCGCAGCGAGGACGCCATCCGAACCGCCGCTGAGCAGTTCCTGGGCAAGACCGTCACAGAGATCGCTGAGGTCGCCCTGCAGACTCTGGAGGGACAGCAGCGCGCAATTCTCGGCACGATGACGGTCGAGGACATTTACCGCGACCGCGTAACGTTCGCGGAACAGGTCCGTGACGTGGCAGCGACCGACATGACCAGCATGGGGTTGGAGATCGTCAGCTTCTCAATTCGCGATATCCAGGATGAGCAGGGGTATCTCGAGGCGCTTGGTGTGCGGAGGACGGCGGAAGTGAAGCGAGATGCGGCTATAGGCGCAGCCGAGGCCGAACGTGATGCAGGTATCAAGGCGGCACAGGCCGAGCAGCAACAGCAAGCCGCCAGATTTGCCGCAGACACCGCTATAGCCTTATCAGAACGCGATTTCCAGACCGAGAAGGCGGCGTATGACCAGGAGGTCAATGCGCGACGCGCTGAAGCGGAGTTGGCATACTCCCTTCAGGAGGCCAAGACCCGACAGCGGATTCGGGCTGAAGAGTCGCAGGTCGAGGTGGTCGAGCGGCAAAAGCAGATCGAGGTACAAGAGCAGGAGGTCGCTCGGCGAGAGAAAGAGTTGGATGCGACTGTCCGGCGTCCCGCCGCGGCTGACCGGTTCAAATTAGAGACGTTGGCGGAGGGTGAGCGTGCCCGCGTCGTCGCGGAAGCCAAGGCCGAAGCCGAATCTATCACGCTGCGCGGAGAAGCGGACGCCTCGGCCATCGTGGCGCGCGGCCAAGCCGAGGCTGAGGCCATCAGGGCGCAAGGTCTTGCGGAGGCCGAGGCGATGACCAAGAAGGCGGATGCATGGAAGGAGTACGGCCAAGCCGCCATGATCCAGCAGCTGTTCGAATCGCTCCCTCAGGTCGCCAGCGCGGTCGCACAACCTCTTGCCAAGACCGACAGTATCGTTGTGATCAGCAACGGCGGTGAGAGCGGAGCGGGGGCTGGGGCCAGCAAGGTAACACAGGACGTATCGAACACGATTGCGCAGTTGCCAGCCCTCGTGGAGGCGCTCACGGGCGTCGATCTCATCAGCACTCTCAAGAACCTGCCCGGGATCGTATCCGACGTGGAGAAGAACGGGGACGAATCCAACAGCGAGGGAGACGCCGCGGCGGAGAAGTAAGGCTTGGGCGAAATTCCTCAAGCGCTATCGGACATGGCTCGGTAGGCAGACGTCTACGGCGGGCCCGGGACCCGGCCGAGCCAATCCGAGTGTGGCAATACAGCCCAAACCCTTGTTGCTGGAGACGAGGCACGGTACGACACCCCGTGCGGGGTGATAGTGTTCCCGTCCAGCGAAACGGCGTGATCAATCTCCGGCCGGATGCTCACGGTTTACGACGAGTAGGTGACGTACCTGGGTAAGTCAAAGATCGAATTCGTTGGGGTGGACGGCTGTCCTGCCGGTTGGTTCAGCGTGGGATTCGACCGCCAAGGCGGTTTCGAAACGAATGTGTTCGCGTCGTTCGGAGAGTTGCTGGCCTGCTATGGCGACGCCCGGCTTGTTCTCGCGGATATTCCCATTGGGCTCCCGCAGGGCCCGGAACGGCGTGATTGCGACAGCCAGGCCCGCAAACTACTCGGTCGCCGCAGGTCGAGTGTCTTCTCGGCGCCGACCCGTCAGACCGTGGAACAGGCGGCGGCATCGCCAAAAGACTATCGCGGCGCTCTGGAGGTCGAGCGCAGTTTTGCCGGGAGGGGGATCAGCATTCAGGCGTTTGCGATAGCGCCCAAGATCGCTGAAGTCGATGCCTTGCTGCTGTCTCGTCACACGAGCGCGACGCCAACGGTCAGGGAAGTCCATCCCGAACTCTGCTTCTGGTCATTGAATAACCAGCGGCCCATGGCGTTTAGTAAGAAGAAGTCGCAAGGAAAAGCTGAACGCCTCCGAGTCCTTGAAGGAATGGAGCCGCGGTCCCAGGACATATACAACGAGGCTTGCTCCAGTTTTCTGAGGAAAGTCGTCGCCAGGGACGACATACTCGATGCGCTCGTGGCCGCGCTAATCGCCCGCGAACGCACTGACCGGCTTCAGACAGTTCCGGAACACCCCCCAAAAGATGCCCGAGGCTTGCCAATGGAGATGGTGTTTTAAAAGGGTAGGTGGAAGACCCGTCAAAGCCGGATGCGGCCGCGATCGCTTCCCCCTGCGCGCGCCTGCGCGGCCGGGCACCTACCAAGCGGTCAAGGTGGTAGTTCACGCTGGGACTTGCCCGGGCGTGCGCTGATTCGGCGATGGTGTCGGTATGTTAGTGTGCGGTCTACCTCGGCAAGCCCGCCTGCCCAACTTCCCCGCACACACCGAGTTCCTATTCTGATGAGTCCGAACGTACCCCATGTGACCCTCGAAAGCCTGAACGCGGAATAGGAGCGGGTCCAGGATACGCTGCCCGATCACCTCGCGCTCCGGATGCGCCGCGCCCTGAGCTGGCTGGATCGGGCGGAGAAGGAGACGGACGATGATGACGCCGCGTTCATCTTCTACTGGATCGCCTTCAACGCCGCCTACGCAAGGGTCAGGTCAAGTGATTTCGGAAGGAGGGAGCGGAACCTTTTTGACGACTACTTCGACAAAATCCTCCGTCTCGACTCCAAGTACACAATCCACGATGCCATTCAGGTCAGATTCTCCGAATTGATCGAACCGTTGCTTAACAACGAATTCGTCTTTCAGCCTTACTGGAACAACCGTGACGACTTCGCCTATGGCGATTGGCAGAAACCCTTCTACAAGAGTAGGCGAAACGTCGAAATTGCTTTCGACAAAGCGGACACAAAGGTAATCCTCAACAATTTATTGGACCGGCTATACGTCCTGCGCAACCAACTCATGCACGGCGGCGCTACTTGGCGGGGCTCAGTGAATCGAGCCCAAGTTGGGGACGGCGCCAGGATAATGGCGTTCCTCGTGCCCCTCTTCGTCGGCCTGATGATGTCTCACCCAGAGATCGATTGGGGTCCTCCAGACTACCCGGTTGTGAAATAACACGTTCGAGGCACGCGTCCGGGCGTTGCTCGCCGGCATGGGGATTAACCCCTCCGGGTAGAGGCACTCTTCCCTAATCCAGTCCGCCCAAGAGGTTCAACTGAGGGGTCGCGTCTACTCCTTTGGCGCCGGGCCTAACACCTTGTGCTTCCTGTCTGCCGTTCGCTCGTCCGTTGGCAGGACCTCCACGACCACCCGTGAAAGCCCCACAACCTCGCCGTCGGCGTCGAAACTGTAGTCGTTTCCGATCGCGCCGCTCCACGTAATGCCGTACATACAGTCTCGGAAGCCGTCAGCGTCCTGGTCGTCCCCGGTCTGCTTGAGGCACTCGGCCGCAATGTAGACGTCGTCGTATGCGGATCCCAGGTGCCATGGCAGAGTGACGTACTTATAGCGCTCCCTGAAATCTGCCAAGACCTCCTGCGCTTTCTCGTTGTCGGGATCGAGGTCGGCGGTGATGGCCTTCATGCCGGTCGCTGCGTCGCCTGCGATCTCGAGGGCGGTCGTTCCCACCGAAATCGTTTCCCCGTAGATCGGGCCTTCGTAGCCCAACTCCCGCGCCTGCTTGATGATGGTGCCGGCAGAAAATTCGGACTGGGGCGCTATATGGAGCGCGGCGGGGTTCGCGGCGAACAACTTGGTCAGTTGCGATCTGAAGTCCGTAGTATCCGAAGCGAACCGCTCCGCGGCCACTACCTCTCCGCCGCGTTGCTCGAACTGGGCGACTGAAGTACGCCTCACACCTTCAGCGTAATCGGTTTCCTCCGTGATGGTAGCCAGTTTGCGGATCCCGTCCGCCCACAGAGTGTTTCCGGTGGCGATCCCCACCTGTACGTCGCTGATCTGGGTTCGGAAGATGTAGTCGCCGGCACTGGCTATGTCGGGGTTGCTCGCAAGGCCGGAGAACAGGATCACCCCGTCCTCCTCAGCCAACGGCGCCACTCCGAGCATGGCCCCGCTGCACGAGGTTCCCAGGATGATCTTCAGGTTGTCCACTTCGGTCAGCTTGTGGTAGGCGGTAATAGCGTCCGCAGCGCCGCACTTGGAGTCCTCTACTACGAGCTCAAGCATTCGTCCATCTATGCCACCCGCGGCGTTGATCTCGTCTAAGGCCAACTGTTTGGCCTGGTTAGCCACCGTGCCGTAGGTCTCGCCGGGGCCCGTTAACGACTCCATCACGCCAATTCGGAACGGGCTCTCATCTTCATCTTCACCACAGGCCATGAACGCGAGGAGCAAAATCGGCAGTAAGGCGAGAACAATGGTCCGCTTTTCAAGCAAATATCGCATGCTGTTTCTCTCCGCGTGTGCTGCCCGTCGGCCTACAACCGATATGCGCGTGATTCCTGGGCACGTCTATACCGGTCGTTTGGTCGACAGGAGTCGCATAGTCCATCCATTTTGGACCATGCTTGAGCCCATTTGGGGGCCCGGATGCCTTGTTTCGGGGCCGTGGCCAGAGACCTTAGCGTAACCTCGGCAAATGTCATTCTGAGCGCAGCGAAGAACCTACCGGCCGTCTCACGGCAAACACCCGCCACCCCTCTGACCCAGACCCTTCGGCTTCGCTCAGGGTGACATGGAGTGAGGGAACACTGGGTGGGGATCCAGTTATGAAATGATCTTTGGTTACGGGGACTGTTTTAAGAACTTCCTTGAGGGAGTCGTTTTGGGTCCCAAGTGCGAAGCCGATCTAGCTGATGGACCCGTCGATCGCAATCGCAGTGAAAAGCAGCGCCAGGTAGGCAAGTGAGTAAATATATGTACCGACGGCCCCTTCGATGCCGGGCCGCCTCAGAAGACGCATCGCAAAGTATACGAACCCCAGTCCGAGCGCCAGTGCAGCGCCAAGGTAAAACCACCCTACCGCCTGGGTGACGAAGAACAAGGGTGTCAACGCCAGGAGCAGCAGGGTGTACAGGACGATATTTCTCTTGGTCTCCGCGACCCCGGCTACAACCGGGAGCATGGGTACGCCGGCCCTCGCGTAGTCGTCTTTCAGCAGCAACGCCAGCGCCCAGAAGTGTGGAGGAGTCCAGAAGAACACAATGGCAAACATATAGACCGCCGGAAGACCCAGGCTCCCCGTTACCGCGGTCCACCCGATGACGGGCGGCAGTGCGCCGGCCGCGCCCCCTATCACTATGTTCTGAGGGGAGTTCCTCTTCAGGCCCATCGTATAGACGAAGACGTAGAAGAGTGTTGCAGAGAGAGTCAGGACCGCGCTCAGGGGATTGACCAGCGTGAAGAACAGGCTGAAGGCGACGGCGTTCGTGACCAGCCCGAATATCAGCGCGTCACGCGGCTGGATGCGAAGCGCAGCCACCGGACGGTTGCTCGTCCTCCGCATGCGAGTGTCAATATCCCTGTCCAGGAAATGGTTCAGTGCATTTGCGCCACCGGATGCCAACGCCCCAGCGCCCAGCACGACGGTCGCCAGCATTGGGTCTGGAGGTCCGCCGGATGCAAGGAACATGCCAGCCAGTGCGGTGAATACGAGCAGCAGGACAATGCGCGGCTTGCTGAGGCTGATGTAGTCCCTGATGACGCTCTTTTGGGCGGCAGCGTGAGCGATCACGACGTTGCGTCCCCGGACCCGGCCGGACGGGCGCTAGGGTCGTCCGGCGCGCGCGGGTGTTTCTTCTGCGTACCGCGGAGGGTAGTCGACCCGACCGCGGCCCAGGGAAGGGTGGAGACCGATAGGAAGCGATGACTCACGTGCAGTGCTTCCGGCGTGCCCTCGGGCAGCAGGCTACTCCGGGACAACAGTCACTCTTCGCATGAGGACTCCGCGGCGTAACTCACTATGTAAGAGCCCGACAGGATCACGAGAACTGTCCCACATACAAGGGCGCTTCGGGGACGTGGGCCCTTGCTCAATTGCTTTCGATCAAATCTTTAGTTTGTGCAAAATTGCACAATCCGAATCTACTACACACCCTGTTACCGGTCAACGAGCTATGGGCTGATGGTCAGCCACGGTGAGCACGGCTCAAAGACTCGGCAAATTCCCAGGCCAGTCCTCGCGCAGGATGGCGTAAGTCAGATAGCCCACCGGCTCTCCCTGCTTCAGCTTTGCCCCTCTCACCAGTTCCTCGCGCCGGTATCCGACTTTCTCCAACACCCGCGCGGAAGCGCCGTTCGACACCCTGACCCGTGCGTGTATGCGCATGAAGCCGAGCGTATCGAAGCCATAGGACGTCACCGCCTTTGCGGCGGCGGTCGCGATTCCTCGTCCCCAGAACGGCTTGCCCACAAAGTAGCCGAGCTCGGCCGAGTTCGTTGAGTCACTCCTCTGCGTGTTTACGCCGATTCCGCCAATGGGCCCTGCGACGTCGCAGATGGCGAAGTGCTCCGCGGGGTCCTTGGTGGACTGGAGGGAGACCCACTCCTCAGCGTCTTTCCGTGTGTATGGGTGGGGAAAGTTGTCATCCAGATTCGCCCGGATGTCGTAGTCGTCAGCCAGGGCGATCCATCGATCCTGGTCTCCGTCGTTCCACGCTGAGACCCAGTCCCGCAGCGCGTAGCCGTCGCCGATTTCGATCTTCATGTCACCAACCGGCCGGTTTTGTGATCATTCCAATCTCATCGGTCAGCCTATCGGGGAACTGGCTCCGCCGCAGATGACTCTTCCAGAGACGCTTGACGTAGGTCGCTGCATTGGCCAGGTCCCGTGGGCTCGTGTTCTTGCGATCAGGATTGACCAGGGCGACGCGGAGGCCCAGGTCGTCTCTCACGTACCGCATGGCTCCGGCAAAGTCGGCGTCGTTGGATACGACGACTGCCTGCTCGTACTCTCTGTTGAAACCGTCGACAAGGAGGCGGGTGGCGAGATTCACGTCCGACCCCTTCTCTTCCGAGTCCCTTACCAGGACATGGGTTGGAAGCCCCGGCACCGGCTGGGCCAGTGGCCTTCGCTTTACGCCGGACCGGAAAGTGCCGTAGTAAGCATTGAAGCCTGGCAGAGTAGCCAGAGCGCGCAGATACACCAGTTGGCGCCGAGGTTGATTTAGATCGTCTGGACGTGCGTCCAGGAGAGCGGTGAAGTAGCAGATCCTGGGAATGGTGTCCTGCGGGAAAAGGGTTTCCGCGAGTTTGCGAAGATCCAACCACTTGAAAGTAGTCCCCCGGACCGCACGGTAGTAAAGATTGAATCCGTCGATGTAGAGGTTAGTAATCAGTTGCTACTCCCCCTTACAAAGACAGAGACCGCCGAGGTTGGCGGTCTCGACCCTACCGGCGAAGCGATAGGGGTGGTACTAGGAGGATACCAAGAACGAAGACTGCTTGTCCACGCGCAGATGGCGTTGCCAGCACGTCACCCCCGATCCCTATCTGCCCATCGCCAGCCGGTCGATCAGGTAGCTCGGCAGGCCGCGTTCTCTCATCTTCTGCTGGGTGGCGGGTATGTCGTACGCAGCCCGGTGGTGGGTAATCGTGTCTGCGTCGGAATCGTGGACCGCGTAGCTGGCGGTCGGCGTCCCGTCGCGCGGTTGGCCGACGCTACCGGGATTGATTATGTACCGGTCATTTCCAAGTGGGACGGGCAGGTCCAGCGGAAACTCATACAACGTCGCTTTGCCGTCGTCGAGCCTGCACACAAATGGCAGATGTGAGTGGCCCAAGAGGCAGCGTCGCGTGCTGAAGTGGCCGAAGTTGGCAGTAGCCGAGGCTGCCGACACCACATACTCCCAGACCGGGTCCCTCGGGCTGCCGTGGACCGCCGTAAAGTCGCCGATCTCCTCCTTAAGAGGCAGCCCCCGCAGGAATTCGACATGTTCGTCACCTAACTGCGTCGTCGTCCATCGCGCCGCAGCCGCCGCGTACATGTTGAACTGCTCGAGCCCGAGTCTCCCGACAGCGGCCAGATCGTGGTTACCGGCGACCCCTACGTAGTCGTGTTCTCGGAGCAGGTCGATGCATCCGGCTGGGTCCGGACCGTATCCGACAAGGTCGCCGAGTTCCCAAATCTGGTGGAAACCGCCGTTGCTGCTGGCATCGGCGATCACGCTTTGGAACGCTTCGAGGTTGGAGTGGATGTCGGAGACGATAAGGACGCGCAATGGTCAGCCTTGGACGGTAGAACCGGGGTCAGGGCTTACCCTAGCAATCATTCCAACGGCTTGACGTCCGTTTGGCAGACTCCAGGGCTAGTAGATGTATCAACTACCATGCGCCGGCACTTCAGTCAGCGCCGCCTCCGTCCACAAGGCTTACCAGCTGGCGGATTCTTCTGCGTAAACGTGGTCGGGCAATGCGTAGCGGATTCCTTCCTCGTCGAACAATGAAGTATCGAGCATACCCGTGAATCTGGTGAAGTTACTGTTTTCGTGACGGCCCGGAGACAGCTTGCTGAGGATGTGGCCATAACGCTGTTGCACCTTGAACCACCACACAGCGCCAAAGGATGACAACGGCGGGTACATAAGCTCTTCAGCCATTTCGCTTCCGATCAGCCCGCGGGATATCTTGTAAACATACCTGGCTAAGCTGCGACGTTCGACCGGGTCGATCCTCCCCGCAATCAACGGAGCAGAGTTGACCAGTGAGTGCGCCATCACGACCGATTCGTGTGGAGAATCGGGCTCACTCAATTGGCCGATGTCATACATGCTCAGCGCTTCTTTAGCATCGCGGAAAAGAATAGATTCAGGAATGCCCATCAAGTGACCGCTGTAGCGCCAAACAGCCATGAAACTCGTATATTCTTCGCTGCTGTATTGAGCTCCCAAGGTTTTCATATGTATCAGCAGTCTCGCTGAAAAAGCGGAAACTGCGTAACCCAGGTGCGCAGCGCTAATAGGCACACCCCACGCTTCTGTGTCCCAGTCTTCTGAACTACTCAGAAGATGTCTCAATCGTGCGTGCACTATCCTGATCCGGACCGACAGCTTCCAGCCGTCACCATACCTGTACAGTCCGCCGGGAAGGAATATCTCCATCATGTGACGGTTGTTTTGCCCCAGGCGCCTGACGCCCTGGTCACGCACTCGTCCAGTGATAAAGAATGACTTTGCTATGTTAGTTGTAAAACCTTCTATAAGAACTCCTGCGACGAATGCAGCCAGGATCACCTGAGAGTTCCTGTGAAACATGCGAACACTTGGGGCGAATCCTGAATAGTCCATCCAATCCGGCGGAGTCTCCGCGTCATCGAAGAATTTGCGCAACGATGCTGGCGCGTCCCGGAGAGCCTCTTCACCTTCTTGATCCATCGCCGCCTGGATTAGTCTCCTGGACTTATTTGAACCAAGCTCCTCTAGATCTGCCGTCATCTCTTCGGCAATCGGATCTCCGATTTGCGTGTGCTCAATATATTTGGACGCCAACTCTGGCGAAAAGGCGCGGGCCCTTTCGTAACCGAGCTTGTAGTCAGTGGGTACGTACATGGCTCCCCCGTATCTGTCCCAACTAACTTTACGCCTCTTCCGCTTCTACTCTCAAATCCGGCAGCCAGTTAAGCCAAGACGGCATGTACCAGTTTCGATTGCCCAGCAACTGCATGCTGGCCGGTACGAGTATGCCTCGCACCAGGGTCGCGTCGAGCAACACGGCCACGGCGAGCCCAAACCCTGCCTGCTGATTTACGACCATGTCTCCCGAGGCGAAACCGCTGAACACGGCGACCATGATGAGGGCAGCGCCAGTGATCAGGCCTGCCGTCGAACGGAGCCCATAGGCCACGGACTCGGCGTTGTTCTTAGTCTGGTCGAACCTCTCACGGATGCGGCTGAGCATGAATACGTGATAGTCCATCGACAGCCCAAAGAGGAGCGCGAAGAGCACCAGGGGTATCCAGACGTCGATAGTCTCGGTCTGGTGAAATCCAAACAGGTCCGCCCCGAACCCCTTTTGAAATACCAACACCATCAATCCGTAGGCGGTGCCGACGGAGAGAAGGTTCATGATGATGGCCTTGATGGGTATGACGATCGATCTAAAGACGACCAGCAGCAGGATGAAACTAACCGCCAGTATCAATCCGAATGAAATGGGCGTATACGTGCTGACCACTCCGTTGAAGTCCAGGTACTCCGCCGATAAGCCCCCGACCAGCACGGTGGCCGGAACGCCGTCGAACGACGCCGGTATGTAATCATCCCGGAGCCGTTCCACAACACCAAATGCCGCGCTGCCGCTCGGCGCGCCTGGCACGGGCACGAGGACCAGACCGAGGTCTTCGGAGGGGCTGGTCTGCGGCACGTATGTCCCCAATTCAGGGTCGGCCTGGATCAGTGCGAACAACATCGAGACCCCGGACAGCACCTGAGGGTCGTTCAGATTCCCGTCTATGACTATCTTGGCTGGGTTCACGTAGCCGAAAGAGAACTTCTCTTCCAACACCTCAAACCCTGCGCGGGTGTGCGAGCCCTCCGGAAACACCTCAACGCTGTTGAAGCCCCTGTTGATGTCGAAGTAGTAGTAGGACGCCCATAACATCAGTCCGCCGACCACGAGCACGCTAATGATCGGGAAGCGCATGGTGCGGTACGTGATGAACTCCCAGAACCCGCGGCGCTGCTCCTTCCCCTCCTCCTTTTTTCTGCCCGCGGCCTGGCTGATATCAGCACCGCGGCTGGTAAACGGGAGCCGGAAACGGTCGACCCGCGGGCCCAGTAGCGTAAGGACGGCAGGCAGGAGCGTGAGCGAGGCCATGACCGAGACGATGACCACCAGAATGGCGGCCAACGCCATCGAGAAGAACATCGTGTGCGGGATGATCATTATGCCCACCAGCGCGATCACCACCGTCATCCCGCTGAAGAGCACAGTGCGATTCGCCGTGGCCCCCGTTAGTATCACGGCCTCCCGCGTGCCCACTCCGCGCGCCAACTCCTCACGGAAGCGCGACACCACGATCAGCGAGTAGTCGATCCCCACGGCGAGGCCGACCATCGTTATCCAGAGCTGCGCGAAAAAGACCAACTGGCCGAACGCGTTGCCGATAACCGCGACGATAGCCAAGGTGATGATGATGGAGACGACGGCCAACCCAATGGGTACAAGCGCAGCCACCAGCGCGCCGAAGAGCACCAGGAGGATGAGGAGGGCTATCGGGACGCCGATACGCTCGCCCGCTATCAGGTCCGCCTCTGAAAGCTCGCCGTTCTCGAAGGCGATAGTCGCGTCCCCCACCACAAAGACACGGAATCCGTCCTGCTGGTCCGCTTCGTCGACAACATGGATGATCTGTTCCGCGTTCTCGGTTGCCTCGGCAATGGATCCCGCCAACTGCAACGAGATGATGGTCGTTCGCTGGTCGGCAGAGACCAGCCGTTCGTCGTTGATCAGGTAGTAGTTAAACCCGCCAGCCACCACGTCCGGTCCGATGGCGATGAGCGCGCCGGTAAGTTCCTCCACCTTTGCCCGAAACGCGGGATCGTCTACCGTGACCGTTTCGGACTGCACCAAGACCGCTTCGCTGAGCGGCGGCGCCAAGTTCGCCTCTTCTAGCATGTCCCTGGCCGTCCAGGACTCAGCCTCGCTGAAGGTCGAGATGAAGCCGAGTTCCGTGGTCAGCGCACTGTCGAGCTGGCGATCAACTATGGCTAACGCGATCACCGCCAACACGAGCCATAGGGCGATGGTGGTCCACGGCCTCCGCGCACTGATTCGTGCCAAACGTTCCGTCATGGCGACTGTCCTGTATCCCCTGAAACGGGGAGTTCCTGGAAACCGGAGGTATTGCTCCAAACCGCAAGATTCATACTTTGCAGCGCCAGTATACGAAAGAATAGAAATTACCAGCCCGACGCAGTTGATTGAGCGGCTCTGACCGAGACCATTGGGAGGTCGAAAGCGGACAGGGGTAGGCATCTCCACCCCGTCATCCCCTACAAAGGCCGCAACCCACCAAACACTCGTCGTCCCCGACCTCCATTGCCCGTCATCCCCGACCCCGATCGGGGATCTCCACGACATACCCCAAACCGTAATACTTGCGAACCCCCGAACCCACGGCCCCTCTCCCCGGCGAAGGCCGGTGTCCCAGAGGCGGGGCATGGGAACCGCAGCACACCGACGTCCGCGGCGAAAACCAAGGGGCGTACGGTCTGCCCCGCCACCCTCTCCAAGATACAAGGGGTGAGGGTGGACTCACTTCCGTCGCACACGAGGTAGAACCAACGACATGACATAACCGTCGATCCGGCGAACGCCGCAACCCGCCACACCCGTCATCCCCGACCCCAATCGAGGACCTCAACGACATACTCCATACCCTCTTCAAACCCGCCTTCTCCGCGGCAGTTGGGCACCGACCTATTTCCATAGCAACTGATACGGCGTGCTCCGCTGTTGGGGTGTCAGACTCCAGCCGGTGGGCGCAGAATCAACCCGCGCCTTGCGAGCCGCCTATTCGAGCACACGCAGGGCGGAAATGGTGAGCCGGGAAGACTGCTGACAGTACCAACTTTGAGTTCGCGGTTGCGTCGTGGATGTTCACTAGATGCACTGGCGCCTTTTTGCTGTGGTGAGCCCATTTCTTCGCGGTGTAAGTTACCGATCTTTGCGCTGGAGACAGGTGACGTCACTTGCGGAACAAGCGTTTAGAGGCATTTGGTACGAAGCTGATTCGGATTTGGCCACGAATCATGCTACGGGGATAGAACTATATTGGCGGTAGAATAGCGAATCCTGCTGGCGCCTCAGCGGGCTCACTCGCTCGCTGCTCATGGTCTTCGCCAGCAACGCGACAACGCGTCGGCCCGGTCTCGGTTCACCCTCGCCGGTTCACAAATCAAACTACGGACACTTCCGTAAAGCGCAGCGCCGCCCGCGAGCTTGGCTGGTGCGCAGCGTGTCAGATTGACCCCATCCGGGAAACTTAGTAGTCTGCGCGATGATGGGGCCGCGTTCGGCGCCCACGGTGGCTCTTCTCCGCTCGACGCGGGTGGGTGATGGCAATTGGAGGAAGACTAATGCGTATGAGAAATCTGGCAGTGTCGGCTCTCGTCATGCTTGGGATCGGGGCGGCCCTGGCCGTCGCTTGCGGCGGTCAGGATACCGTCGTCGAGAAGGTCGTCGTCCAGACGGTCATCGTCAAAGAACAAGTGCCGGGCGAAAAGGTCGTCGAGACGGTCATCGTTAAAGAGCAAGTTCCGGGCGAAAAGGTCGTTCAGACAGTCGTTGTCGAAAAGGTCGTTATCGCTACGGCAGCCCCTGCAGGCCCCTCAGGCAGCGTGGTAGTGGCGGAGACGCGGATCATTCCCCCCGTGTACTTGCCGTCGAAGCAGGGGACCGGCTTTGAATACGTGTACGTCAATTGGGGTGTCTTCGAGAACCTGCTGCGCACGGCGCCTCACGGCGTAACAGAGACGCCAAAGCCCGAGGATGCGACATTCGGCATCGCCACGTCGTGGGTGGCAGAGCCTGACAACTTGAAGGTCACCTACACGATACGCGAGGGCGTGATGTTCCATGACGGTTGGGGTGAGCTAACGGCAGAGGACGTTGCCTTCAGCTTCAACGACGGTAATAGGGAAGGGACTCGTTTCTACCGCAACAACACGACCCAGGTTGACCGATGGGAGGCGCCGGACTCGCGGACCGTAATTACCTACTACAAGCCCGATCAGTTCAACCCGCGATTCATCCAGCGGCAGTGGGACGCCGGAAGCGGCAACACGCCCCTGATCAGCAAGAAACTGGTGGATGAAGTGGGTGAAGAGAAAGTGCTGACCATGATGATCGGCACCGGCCCGTACGTGGTGAAGGAGTGGGTGGCTGACGGCGAAGTTGTTCTCGAAGCCTCCACCGACTACTGGCGTGAGGATGGACAGCCCAAGACAAAGAACGTGAATATCGTGGCCATCTCCGAGGAAGCGGTGAGGGTGGCCTCGTTGAGAACGGGTGAGGTGGACATGGCGTTTATCTCCAGCAAGTTCCTGGGGGACGCACTCAACGACATTCCCGGCGCCATTGCCCAGCCCGTTGGGCGGGCCCTGATCCAGTCCATGCATTTCGGAGGCAATTACTGGGCGAAGAGGTGGCCGGAAGAGGACAAGGAGGTATTCCCAAGAGAAGGTCTCAAGGCTGACAAGGACCACGTATGGATCGGGGACCCGAGAGACCCGGCGAGCATGGCGAGCAGTCAGAAAGTACGCGAGGCCCTCTCCATCTCCATCGACCGCGACCTTATCAACGAGAAGATTTTGGCTGGCCTGGGTGGGCCGGCTTACGTCTTCTGGCCCGCCGCCGTCAGATTTGATTCCCCGTGGTGGGACGACCGCTGGGCAATACCTTATGACCCTGAAAGGGCGAAGGCGCTGCTTGCCGAAGTCGGGGCCGAAAACGCCACAATCCCAATGTGGGTGGCGTCGGATCTCACCGCGCTAATAGACCCTGAGGTCGGCGCTGCCGTCGCCCAGATGTGGTCCGATCTCGGACTGGACGTCAAGCTGGAATCAACGGCCTACGGGGCCCGGCGTCCAACCCTGGTCTCACGATCCATAGACATCCCCATGGCCCACTTCGAGCTTGTCGGCGGCGACGCTGACGGCCAGGTTTATGCCTCGATGAGACCGACATCCGGCGCCAACCGCGGCCAGGAGACTCCCGACGGCAATTTCGGGCTGCCCGACATTCTGGGCCTGACCATCGCCAACAAGACCGAACCGGACTTCGATACGCGGGTTGAGAACAACAGGAAGATCATGGACTGGTCGAAAGAGGTATGGTGGGTGGCCCCCACGGTCAGGGGACAGCAGGCCTACGTCGTGGGCCCCGCAGTGGCGGAGTGGAATCCAACCAGCTTCAACCTGGCCGACTTCATATCACCGGAGACCATCGTGATGAAGTAGGGCGTAGCCAAAGTTCTCATGTGCTAATACGCAACCTGGTGCGCTCGCATCAGGTTGCGCCGCGCGTCAGGCACGTCGCCGGTCACGGGCTAAATACGAAAGTTCGTTATTAGCCGTATCCTCTATGTAGCCGGTCATGCGCGTGCGGGGCTTACGCCGACTCGTCAGGCGGCCGCCCGGCCTTGAAGGGATGAACCAAGGCCGGGATATCAGGTAGGCTGGACTGGGGTCACTGCGTTGCCTGGCTTCGGAAAGGACATTCCAGCCATGGCCGCATACGTGATAACTGATGTTGAGATAACCGACTCCGCCCTCTACTCTGAATTTCTTGAGAAGGTCACTGCGACCGTCGAAAGTAACGGAGGCAAATTCGTAGCGCGCGGCGGCGCAATTGACGTCATACTCGGCGACTGACAGCCTAATCGCGTCGCACTGCTGAAGTTCGGCAGCGTCGAGCAGGCCAAGACGTGGCTAAGCTCCCCGGAATACACCGCGCTCGATGACATTCGCACCAAGTCGGCCAACATCAACATGGTAGTCGTCGAGGGCCTCTAACCCCGTCCCTCAGCTGCGCCGCTTCGAGCCCCCGAAGGAACTTTCGAGCGAAGGTTCCGGGTTTCGTGAAATCCGGCGGGCCCCCGATAGGGCCTGAACTGCGAATGTTCGGGGGAGTACCCCATAAGGGGGCGCCCGATTGAACCTGTCTTAGAACCCGGGACGCGGTATTGGGACCGGGTTTGGGCTTCCCGCTCCCGCCCCGCAGCCCCGTAGCAGCGGCGTGCACTTTGTTTTTGGCGACGCTTGTTTTGTGCGGACGCCAAACGACTCGAGCCGGCATGTGTGGACGATTCGTTAGATGGCTGCGCAGGCGGGGTGATGGCTGAAGTGGCCAGGAAGTCGGCCACTTGCGGCGCATTCATGGAGTAAATCACTCCAAGGCCGAAAATACTCCCGGGAACGGCGCAATGCAGACTCCGGGTTCTGAGGCGGGAGGACACAATTCAGTTGGACAACACGATCCATATAACCCTGATGCGACACGGTCGCTCGCTTGCTGACGACGAGATGGTGCATGAGGGAAGGTACGACTCGCCGCTCACCGATGTCGGAAGGGCCCAGGTGAGGTCGCGGGCAGAGGAGTGGAAGCGCTCCGGCGTCACATTCGACCTGATCTTCGCAAGCACCCTGGTCCGCGCCTCCGAAAGCGCGCAGATCGTCGGAGAGACGCTGAACGTTCCCATCGAGTACGACCCCGACTGGATGGAGCTCGACAACGGCCCGCTCGCAGGACTCCCTTTTGGCGTGGGTAGAGAAAAGTACCCCGAGCCCAACTTCTCCAACCCGTTTCAGCCCTACATCGTCTCCACTGGAGACGGCGAGAGTTCGTGGGACATGGTGAGTCGCGCCGCGAGCGCCCTGCAACGCGTGATCAGACGAGGACAGCGATCGTCACTGGTGGTGGCCCACGGCGGCATCCTCAACGCCGCCATGTACTGCATACTGGGCATCCCGCCTCCACCCCGCGGCCCCCGTACCAGCGGCGTGCACTTCGTCTTCGGCGACGCCTGCTTCGTCCGCACTTCATACAACCCAACCCGGCATGTGTGGGCGGTCAGGGAGATGGCGGCGCAGGAGGGGTGAACCCGAGGGTGGGATTGCCCGGACCATAGACACAAACGCGGACCCTAATGGTGAACCCACCTACATCCACCTAAGGGTCGACCCAGCCCTTGAGATTCTCGACCACCGCCTTTTGGGCGGGCCCTGCGTGCAAGGATGGGCCGGTCTATGGCGTTCTCTGCGATGATGCGATCCACGTCAGGGCTATCGGCGAAATCCAGGTGCGTTCGCTCCCGCACTCCAAGATAACATCATCAGTCACCGAAACGAGAATGTTGTCGACTTCCGTCGAAACCATGGCATCTTTTAACGCGTTTGGTTGCATGGAAATACGGAATGCACTAACCTATCGCAACTTGGAACAGTGCCGTGCAGATGGCGCAATTCGGTTGGCATACCTAGGCCTGAGGCCGTGGGAGGAAAAATCATGAAAGCAAGTCGATGGAGAGAGTCGAAACGGCTTGCGCTCGCGCTTGTCGGTATTGCAGCCCTGATAGGAGCGGTCGTCGCCGCATGTGGCGGGGAGACCAAGACGGTCACAGAAATTCAGACTGTCGTGGTCGAAAAACAGGTCACCCAAATCGAAAAGGTGGTCGAAACCGTCGTAGTCGAGAAAAAGGTGGAGGGCGAGACCGTAAGAGTCGTGGAAACGGTGATTGTGGAGAAACCGGTGACTCGCACTGAGAAGGTCGTCGAGACCGTAGTCGTCGAAAGAGTCGTGGAGGGCAAGACCGTCAAGGTGGTGGAAACGGTGGTTGTGGAAAAGCAGGTGACTCGCACTGAGAAGGTCGTCGAGACCGTAGTCGTAGAAAAAGTCGTGGTCCAACAGGTGCCCGGCGAGACCAAGGTGCAGGTGGTTGAAGTTGAAAAGGTCGTGGTAGCGACGCCCGTGCCGACCCTCTTCTCGGCCGACGGGTCATCCCGGATATCGCCGCAGGGCCACTTCGTCCTGGCTGATACCAACGTTCCCCCACCGGTGTCCGTGCCCGCGCTGGCCGGCACCGGATTCGAGATGTCGTACTACGCTTGGGGAGTGATGGAAATGCCGCTCTTCCAGAACGAAGAGGGCCTGATCGACCCGGCAGTGAGTCTCTGGACGTCGTGGACGCTCGCCCCGGACCAGACCAAAATCTCGTGGACACTCAGGGAAGGCGTACAGTTCCACGGCGGGTGGGGAGAGTTGACCGCGGAGGATGTGGTCTTCAGTCACAACAACGCGAACAGCGACGGCACGCGGTTCTATGGCTTCGGCGATAACACCTGGATGGGAGGGTTCACCACTACCGGCAGGTACACAGGGGAGATGGCGTTCGCCGAATTCAATCCCCGATGGGCCGTGAGACTTTCCAACGCCCAAGACCACCAGCCGTGGATCATCAGCAAGGCCCTGTACGACCGTGAAGGCGAGGACGCAGCCGTCACCCAAATGATCGGCACCGGCCCGTACGAAGCAAAATCCTGGGTCTCGCGTGACCGGGTGGAACTGGAGGCGATTGATGAGCACTGGCGAGTGGTGCCAAAAACACAAAGCTTCAACGTCGTGGAGATCGCCGAGCCACTGGCTATGCAGGCGGCCTTCCTGACGGGTGAGGTGGACATCGCTCCGCTCCCCAATAGCCTGATCAAGGACACCCTGGCAAGGACGCCCGGCTCGACCTTCAGGCCCATCGGCCGGCCTGACACCCAGATGATTCACTATACTGGCAACTTCTGGCTGAAAGGCGAGTTGCTGACCAACGAAGGAATGATTCAATTCCCCAGGCCTGCCTATGCTGAAGCCCTCGCTGAGCCCGAAAGGTTCCCGTGGATCGGCAATATCGATGACCCTGCGAGCATGGAAAGGGCGCTCAAGGTGCGGACGGCCATGACCATGGCGATCGACCAGGACAAGATCGTCCGCAACGTGTTCGATGGGTTTGGGACGCCGTACGCCACTCAGTTTGGCTTCAAGCCTGACGACCCGTACTGGAAGGACGAGTGGGCGCCGCCGGCGTACGACCCGGAGGGTGCGAAGGCTCTGCTGGCTGAGGCGGGATATCCGGACGGATTTTCGTTCCCGATGTTCATCCCATCCGACGCCAGGACGATCAGCGCTGAGGCGGCCTTCGCCGCCGCCCAGATGTGGAGGGAGATCGGCCTGGACCCGGTAATCGACAACGGCACCTACGCCTCGGGCCGGGACCGCCGCTTCGATGGTCAGGACAACATCATTCGGATGCACCACATCTACACCGGAGACCTGGACGGCCAGAGAGGCGAGGGCATGGGCCTGGTCCAGACCTGGTACAGCACCGAGTTGCCGAGAGACCTGCTGGTCCTGCTCAAACAGAACACCCTGGAACCTGACCAGGCGAAGCGCATACAGAACAACATCACCGGACAGGACTTCCTGTCAGGGCAGCGGCTGTTCCTCCCGCTTTCAGTGATCTCCCAACACTACATGTTCAGGCCGGAGATCGCCGATTACCGGCCGCACTTCACGATGAGCTCCCAATTGATGGCCCCGTGGACTGTCGAGGTGAGAAGGTAGGGCTTGGTCTGCCGAGTCAGCCTAAACAGCGGGGGCGTGCGCTTCGGCGCAGCCCCCGCTGCGATTTCACCCCACGTGCGAAGGACTGAGCGCTTGTGTGAGAAGCGGCTTTGAGACGCTTCATAGTACGGCGGCTTATTTATATGGCGGTGATGCTGCTCGCCACCACCGTCTTCATATTTGCGCTCTCGCGCGCCTCGGGCGACCCAAGGTCTATGTATCTTACAGAGCGTATGAGCGCCGAACGTTGGCAGGCCCTCGGGAAGGCCATGGGTCTCCATCGTCCGGTCCCGGTCCAGTACCTCATGTGGCTTGGCCAGGTCTTCCAGGGTGACTTCGGAAAATCACAGAGGGATCAGCGGGACGCCATGGTCGTGGTTCGCGAGCGCCTGCCGGCTACGTTGCAACTCGCTGCAGGGGCATTTGTCTTCACCGTGCTGCTCGGCATTCCGCTCGGAGTAATGTCGGCCGTTAGCCGTGGATCCTTGTGGGACTACCTTGGCCGCACATTCGCGCTCCTCGGCCAGGCTATGCCGGGCTTCTGGCTGGGCATCATCTTGATCATCATCTTCAGCGTGAACCTCGAATTGCTGCCCACCGGGAGGCGCGGCGGCGTGGACCACTACATACTTCCTTCAATCACGCTTGGATGGTTCACCGCGGCGGGGCTGTTGCGGCTCGTTCGCTCCTCGATGCTCGAAGTGATGGACTCGGAATTCGTGAAGCTCGCCCGTGCCAAAGGTGTGAGACCGTGGGTGCTCGTCTGGAAGCATGCGTTTCGGAACGCCCTGATCGCTCCGCTTACCTTTGCTGGACTGCTTCTCGGAGGCTTTCTCACAGGGACGGTGGTCACCGAGACTGTGTTTCAGTGGCCCGGCGTTGGCCGTCTGGCGGTCAGCGCGGTGTTGAACAATGACTTCCCGATAATGGCCGCGACCATGCTGCTGTTCACCGTGATCTACGTGGGGACGGCTCTCATCATAGACCTCCTGTACGCATTCATTGATCCACGAATCAGGTTCGCGTAACAGATGCAAGCCGAGCAGACTGTAGCTCTGAGTCTGGAGCGCCGCGGTGTGGCCAGGTGGTGCCCGGTCCGGTTCGTTCGTGAGTGGCCAGTGCTGCCCGCCGCGATCCTGATCATGTTCGCCACTTTTGCCATCTTCGCCCCGTTGATCGCGCCTCACAACGCGACACTCGGCGAATTGGATGATCGGGCCACTCCACCGGCCTGGCTGGCTGGCGGCTCTGCGAAGTTCTTGCTTGGCACCGACGCCCTCGGGCGGGATGTCTTCAGTCGCATCGTTTTCGGCAGCCGCGTCTCTCTCGCCGTAGCCGGTATTGTGCTGGCGGGTGGCGCGATCGGCGGAACGGTCATGGGTCTGGTCTCAGGTTGGGCCGGAGGCCAAGTCGACGAGTTACTGATGCGATTCGTCGACTTCACGCTGGCCTTGCCATTCATCCTCGTGGCTCTCGTCGTCGTGATCGTTTTTGGCAAGAGTATCGAGTTAATCATCATCTTGCTGATCATATTTAGCTGGGACAACTTTGCGCGCCAGGTCCGTGGTGAGACGCTGCAGTTGAAGACGCTCGACTATGTTTCGGCGGGGCGCATATCCGGCGCCTCGACCTATCGCATTCTGTTTCGCCACCTGCTTCCCGGCGTCTTCAACACAGTGATGGTGATCATGTCGTTGCGCGTAGGTAATCTGATCATCACTGAGTCGATACTCAGCTTCCTCTCGGTGGGAATCCCGGAGCCGACCCCAGCCTGGGGAGTGATGGTGGCCGATGGCAGGAACTACATCAGCATAGCCTGGTGGATCTCGTTCTTCCCCGGCCTTGCGATCATGCTGACGGTGTTGTCATTCAACTTCCTGGGAGACTGGATGAGGGATCGCTTAGACCCGCGGCTTCGGCAGATCTAGCTTAATTTGCAGTTCAGGTACATAAACGGCGTTCGAGACGGGACAAACGCCAAGACGATGTCACGGAGGCACACATGAGCACGACGATTTTATTCTTCGACGACTGGTACCTGGCACAGCGGGTATCGGTTGACCGGCACGTCGGGAAGCCCCGTACCGCGGGCCGCTTTGTCGACCCTTATGCCGATGTTTCCTTCGCCTACCCGTCGGTGTTCCGCGATCAGGACTCTGGACTGTGGCGGTGCCTGTACCAGGGATTCTTATACGGACCCTACATCCATGAAGACGATGTGGTCACAGAAGGCAACAAACTCAACTATCGCTCGATTCCGCTGATGATCGAAAGCGACGACGCGCTTAACTGGCGCATTCCCGATCTCACCGACACGGTCCCGTTGCCCGACCGGCGCACCCCCCACCAGGTCCTGCCGCTGGCCAGGCTTCGCGAGTGGGGTCCGTCGTTTTACGACGCGCGGGCAGAGGATCCCGCAGAGCGCATCAAGGCGTTTGTATCGTTCGGCAAGGACCAACTAGAGCCGATCGCGCCGCTATGGGTTTCACCGGACGGCATCCGCTGGCGCCAGCCCGAGGGCGCAGCCTGGCACCCCGTCGGCATCGACCCGTCCATCACCGCCTATTGGAACCCGATCCGGAAGTCCTATGTCCTCGTCGCCCGACCGGCCTGGGGCGACAGGCGCATGGCCGTTTACGAAACCACGGACTGGCGTACGTACTCGAAGCCGGAGTTGGCGCTGCAGGCCGACGCCCTCGATACACCAATGGCGGAGATCTACGGCATGCCTTCATTCCCGTACGAAGACATGTTCGTGGGCTTCGTTTGGCTATTCCACCCCGACCAGGCCCTCATCTCGCGGCCGGGCAAGGGCTACCTGGGAACCAACGACTGCCAACTGGCTTACAGCTGGAACGGCTGGCACTATCAGCGCGGCCTGCGTGAGCCTTTCGTTCCCAGGAGTGAGCCCGGCGAGGACGGTGCAGCAGTCCTCTACCCCACCTCACTGGTGCGGGACGGCGACGTGCTGCGCATCTGCTCGGCAAGCTCGCGGCACGAGCACGGCCAAGGCCTCGGCACACCTGAAAACCCCACCAGCGCGCTGCTCTTCCAGGAACTCCGGTTGGACGGCTTCGTGTATCTGGAGAGCGCGGGCGGCTGGGGCAGCGTCGCTACCCGGATCATGTACGCCAATGGACCGGAGTTGAGCCTCAATGTGCTGGCGCCGCACGGTGTCGTTCAGGCCCAGGTGATGGACGACAGCGGCGAGCCCATCGAGGGCTACTCGTATGAGGACTGTCTGCCCTTCACCGGCGATGACGTAAGATGGGCCCCTGAGTGGCGGAACGGACGCCGTTTCGGGGGAATCGGCAGGCGCGTCGTACGACTGGGCATAAGAATGCTTAACGCCCGACTATACGCCGTTCGCGGCGACTTCCACCCCATCGCAAGCCTGGACAAATCACTGTTCGATGAGCGCGGGATAGAGCCGCCGCCGGTTTCGAGCTACTGGTCGTAAAGCAACGAATCGAGCGGGTGTCTGCAGGACCAGGGAGTGAATATGAGGACGAATCGCGTCAAGGAAAAGCTCGCTGCCGGCCAGGTAGCGTCCGTGATATGGGGCCTTAAAGACGCCGAGGACATAGACGAGTTCGGGCTGCTCGGGTTCGACGGGGTGTGGATCGAGACGGAACACGGCCCCACAGACTTCAACGACCTGGGCGACCTCACGCGGTCCTGCGATCTCTGGGGCCTGACCTCCATCGTGCGCGTCAACCTGAACGAGCAAGGCACCTTATATCGAACGCTGGACCGCGGCGCGCAGGGTATCGTAGTGCCCCACGTGAACACCCGCGAGGAGGCGGAGAACGTGGTGCAGGGCGGGAAGTTCGCACCCATCGGCCAGCGCGGCATGTATACCAGCCGACAGGGCTTCGGGGTTCCTGACTACTACGCCGTCGCCAACGACCACACGCTACTCGTGATCCTGATCGAGGACGTCATCGCCGTTGAGAACCTCAATGAGATACTCAAAGTGGACCACATCGACGTGTTCTTTGTAGCGCCCGCGGATCTCGCGAGCTCGATGGGCCATATCGACGATGAGGACCACCCGGAGGTCCAAAAAACCATCAACGATGCATTGGCGCAAATCATTGGCGCGGGTCGCGTCGCCGGGGCCACGGCAACCAACGACACAGTGGCAGCGTACGTGTCGGCCGGCGTTCAGTTCTTTTTGACCGAAGTAGGCCCGTGGATCGCAGCAGGCGCGAAAGACTTCGTCGAGCGCGCCGCTATGTCACACCCGCGCAATTAACCGCTAGGGTCGGTATCAGGCGCTTATCTGAGAATTGTCGACCCGGCGGTGGCTGGGCGCCGAGATCAGGCGGCCGCAGGCAAGCGCGTCCGGTCTCACTCTCATCCTATGTCCCTGATTCCGACGGTCAACCGACGGCGAATCGTTCAACCAGATCATCGGGCAATTCGAATCCGTTACCTGGTTCCGACGGAAACGGTACCGCGCCGTTTACGACTTGAAGACCGTGCTCCATCAGTGCGCGGCGTAGTGGAGACCAATACGCCTGCGGGGGCGCGTACTCGAAGAAAGGCGTGATGGGTGAGTAGGCACAGAGTTGGACTATGGCCGCCATCTGTATGTGCGTTGACCAGTTGCCAGGTATGACGGACACACCGCGCGGGTGGGCCAGATCGACGACGCGCTTTGCCTCGGTAAGTCCGCCCACGGTGACAGGGTAGGGTTGCACGATTTTGACGCCGCCATGGTCCATCATCTGGAGGAACTCCCAGCGTGTAACTGCGTGCTCACCCATAGCTATGGACACGGGTGAAACCTGGGCGAGAGCCTTATAGGCGTCAATGTGATCGACCGCGAACGGTGTCTCGAAGAACAGCACGTCGTGGTCGGCCAGCCGGTCGCATATCCAACGCGCGGTTGGGACATCGTTGAGGCCGTAACCAACGTCGACCGCCAGCATGAGTTCCGGGCCTATCAGCGCCCGCGCCTGCCTCGCGCACTCTACGACGGCGGCAGGGGGCGACATCATCGGTTCTACCTTGAACGCCCGGAATCCCAATTCAAGCAGATGTTCAATACGCCGGAGCTGGTCGGAGATCATGCGTTCCCCTTCATAGCTGTCGGGAACGATGGTGCAGTAAGGAATCGCCTCGCGGCGTTGCGACTCACTGTGCACCTGGTAATCATTGCGTTCGGCGCCGCCCAGCAATTCGTAGACCGGTCGCCCCATCGCCCTGCCATAGATGTCCCAGAGCGCCACATCGGCCGCTCCTATACAGATGACGGCCCAGCCGCGGCGGTTGCCGTGAATCATGCTGTTGTATAGGCGGTCCCTGAGATGCTCAGGGTGGATCGGATCCTGGCCGATGAGGATGCGCCCGAACCAGGAATCTGGTCCGTCCAGGATGGCTTTTGCCACCCCCGGCGGGACCGAGAATATCTCGGACGTCCCAGTAATGCCTTCGTCCGTTCGGATCCGTAGTACCGCCAGGGGACCTATGCCCTCAGTGTGTTCGGCTTTCTCGGGCGGCGGATCGCTGAGGACGACGATTTCCGTGTTGGTTATCTTCATGGCGATTCCTGATTTACTATGCGATCAGATGATTTCGATCGCAACGTGCTCATTCAAGGGGCAGTGTAGACCATGAATCGTCGTCAAGACGACGCGTGGTGGTCTCTGGGACTTAAGTTGACCTGTTGACTGGTATGAACGGGACGCCTCTCAAGTAGGCGAGCTCTACAAATTCTTGGCTTTGCTTAGCTCCTGCAAGAGTAAGCCCGACTCGCGACGACCTAGCCATCGTATTGTTACGGCCTCCGATCACCCATGCATAAACGTACGGTTTTCGTGATCCTCAACGCCCCCTTTAGGGTGGCGCTTGCGTCAGCGAGCGCTACGACCAGCAGAACGCAGGCGCCCAGCCAGGCACGTCCTTTTGCTTCCATTTTCCGGGCCGGCCACCTAGCCGGAAAGATTCCGCGGCGATGCGATCCAACTCCCCTATCGTCTGATCGGGAGTCAAATCCCCGTAGAGGAAACGGCGCATTACCGGATCGGAACCAGCTTCGAGGTAGTGGTAGCCGGGCCAGTTAGGACGTACGTAAGCGCCGTCCAATGCGTCTGCCAGGACATCGCCGAAGCCTTCCCCCATGCCGTTATAGACATCGCTCCTTAGGGCGGAGACGCGGCCGGGCTGTCCCTCATTCTCAATGAAAATGCCGCCCTGGGTCTCCCGGTCCATGACAAATCGCGCATAGTCCGACGCGACTTCACGGTTTTTGGACCAGGAGTGGACCGCCAGTCCCACGCCGCCAACGTTGGACGTGCGCGCGCCGGTCTCCGGCATGACAGGCATGTCGGCCGGCTCTATCTTGCGGGGACCCTGGCCGCCAAAGTAGTTGCTGTAGGCGAATGTGGCGACCGTGAGGGCCACTCGGTCGTCGTTGCGCATGAAGCCAAAGCCAAGACCGTGATCCGTCTGCATATTTCGGGGGATGCTGAGTCTGTGGACCTCTTTGACGATCCGAAGGCCGCGCCGTGCCTTGTCCCGATCGAGTACGTCTCCTTCGTCCACGTACGGCGTGTGCCCAAGCGCGGCAACAATACCTTCCAGTAGCAGGTAAGCGCCCAGACCACTTCCGAACTGGTTGCAGAATCCGTATCGCTCCGGCGGCCTGTGGAACCCTTGCGCAATCTCCAGGAAGGAATCCCAGTCGCCCGGAATTGCCGAAGCATCGTCCCCCAATAGATCGGGCCGGTAGGCAGTGATTATCGTTGCGGAGTCGATTGGCAGTCCCCACAGGCGGCCGTCGACGAGATAGCTTCGATATGACGCAGGATCGGCGTCCGCCGCCAATTCGGCCGCCAATTCGGAACTCAGCAGCTCGTCGATGGGGACTGCCCACTCGTTAGCCGCGTAGTCCCCCGTGTTCGGGTAGTCGAAGCACACCAGGTCGGTCTCGTGAATGCCCGATCCGGCCTCACGGCGGGAAGAGTGGTAGCAGTCGTGGAAGCTCATCACCTGCCAATCGACGTACACGTCGGGGTTAAGTGCGTGGTATGCCCTTGCGGTGGCAATCAGAGGGGCGTATCCCCGCCGGTGTGACCAGACGAGCCCCTTCAGTCGGATCATGAATCCCTCCGGGGCGTAGTCGGGTAGAATTGGCCCGATTGAGCAGCGGCGTGCCCTGGCCAATGCCTCGTCTCGTAGGACCGTGGCCGTGCCGATGGGTGGTGGAAAGCCGGTCGCGCGGGTTGAAAGCGTCGCTGAGCCTGCTCGGCCCGCCGAGTGCGGCGCGAGGTTCGCCATTGGGGGGAGTGGAGAGCGTACATGAGGCTGATCACAAGGTATTCACTCGTATTCGCAATCCTTTCGATTGCCGTGATTGTTGCGGCAGGTTGCGGCCCCGGGCATGGCGAGCGACTCGACTACGGCGGCAACAAGTTTTTCTACACGTCGGCGCTTCTTGACGATGAGGCAGCGGAGATAGGCGACTTCATATTTGAGAACAGCGGCAGTGACCTGTTGGGTAGCCTGAGTTTGCAGGCGGACAAGAACGGGGTACGCGTCCGGACCGGTTCCGGCGCCAGGCAGTGGCACTTCACTTATATATTCCGTTTCGTTTTGGATGGCGCGCAGAGCGCGGGTTCTGAAACTTCCAACAGCCTGGAGCAGCTGACGAACGGTCTCTTTGAAAACGTCCTCGGGGAGGAGACCCGCGAAATCAAGCGCATCACCGAAATGTACGTCTGCCAGAAGAAGTTTTCCGAATGCGATCTGGTCGTGAGTAGTACCGGAGGCTAATAAAGGCCCGGAGCATCACCTGAGTTCATGGGCTTCCGGCTCGCTCGGCGAATCATCACTTGTGCGTTCGCCGACCCACCACCCCATGGCTTCGTGGAAGCCTCTCTCACGGTCCATGAGCTCGTCTAGTGGGATGTGACACCGTATCCGGCTGTCCTCGCTAACCTGCCGCCAAGGCGGCTCAACATCGTCACAGATCGCTCCCACTTTCCAGGGACAGCTCGATGCGAAGGCACACGCCGACTCCGTAGTTGGATCGATTACCAGGTCCGAGGTGGCGCCCTCGACCGTCAGCACCTGCTTGGCCGGATCGACGTCGGGAACGGCCGTAAGGAGCACGTGGGTATAAGGATGCGTGGGAGGGGTGTACACGTCGGCGGTGCTGCCGATCTCCATCATCTCGCCGCTAAATAGCACCAGCACGCGATGCGCCAATGAACGCACAACCGCCAGATCGTGAGAGATGAACAGATAGGCTATGCCCCGTTCTGCCTGCAGCCCGCGCAGCAGCTCCAGCACCTCCCCTTGAACCGACACGTCTAGCGCGGAGACGATCTCGTCACAGAGCAGGATATCGGGCTCCGCTGCCAACGCCCGCGCTATGGCGACCCGCTGACGCTCACCTCCGCTCATCTGACTCGGAAACCGGTTCAGGTACGTATGGTCCAGCTTCACGTCCAGCAACAAGTCCGCCACGCGTTGACGCATTTGGCGCTTTGGTGTGCCGTAGAACACCGTCAGCGGGCGCCCGACAATGTCCACCACGCGCTGTCTGGGGTTCAGCGAGGCGTCCGGGTTTTGCATTACGAGTTGCATCCTGCGCAGCGTATCGCGGGAGCGCGACTTGACGGAGGGTGGCACGGGTTCCCCGTCGAGAGTGATCTGCCCATCGAACGGGGGCTGAAGACCGATGAGCGCCTTGGCGATCGTGGATTTACCGCTGCCCGATTCACCTACCAGGCCTAGTGTCTCGCCGGGCCGTATCTCAAAATTGACTTGCCTGAGTACCGGTATCGGACTGCCTCGATTTATCAGGTAC
This sequence comes from Dehalococcoidia bacterium, assembly GCA_965219065.1. Classification (GTDB taxonomy): domain Bacteria; phylum Chloroflexota; class Dehalococcoidia; order Lucifugimonadales; family Lucifugimonadaceae. The sequence goes on along the minus strand of OZ244715.1, from coordinate 2,445,031 downwards.
TTCCCGCGCCGGTGCTGGTAGGCCACAAAGAGGTCCCTCACTCCGAGCTTGCTCTCGTCGCCATCCTGGATGGCGACGCTGGTTGGAACCCGTTGCGCCGTCGCGGCGCTGTCCGGCCTTACTGCCAACTCCAGATCAGACCAGCGCCAACATGCGACGGCGTGGTTTGTCGCGGCTGGTTCAAGCGCCTGGGATTCCTCGACACATTTGTCGCGAGCAAAGTCGCAGCGCGGCGCAAATGGACAGCCGCCTTCAGGCAGTTCCTCCCTGTAGAGCATCCCCCGCAAAGGAGGGAAGCGCGCCGGGCCGGCCTCTCTGAGGCGCGGGACGGATGCCATCAGGCCGCGGGTGTATGGATGCTTCGGGTCCTCGAACAGCGGACGGGTGGGCGCAATTTCAACAATCTTCCCCGCATACATCACTCCGACTCGATCGCAGATATTTGAGATCACGGCCAGGTTATGGGTCACGTACACCAGGGACAGATTAAGCTGTGACCGTAGGTCCGTGAGAAGCTCCAGGATTCTTCCCTGCGTCGTGACGTCCAGGCCTGTAGTCGGTTCGTCGAGGAGCAGCAGATCCGGACTCGCCGCCAGCGCCATGGCTATCACAACCCGCTGCTGCTGACCCCCGCTCAACTGGTGCGGGAACTTGCTGGCACTGACTTCGGGGTCCGGAATGCGCACCCTGTCCAGAAGCTCCAGCATCCGCTCGTACGCTTCCTCTTTGGTAGAGACAACGCGGTGGGCAAGAAGCGGTTCCAGCACCTGTCTGCCGACGCGCATCGTAGGCGTGAGCGATGTGGCCGGATCCTGTGGCACGAAGGAGATACGGCGACCCCGGATGCCTTTTCTCAGTTCTTTGTCAGTAGCCCTGATCAGGTCTATTCCGTCGAATATGACCCGCCCGTTGGTGATGCGACTCGCCGGGTGGGCATAGCCGATCAGCGAGCGAAGTACTGTGCTCTTGCCGCAGCCGGACTCACCAACCAGCCCGAAGGACTCGCCTCTGCCAACCGAGAAGGAGACACGGTCGATGACGTTGTTCCAATGGCGGTCCTGGTAGTAGTCGATCGACAGTTCGTCGACGTCTACGAGGACTTCCCCGGCGGCTTCACCTGAAAGACCTTCTGGCCGCCGGACAGGATCGGCGATGGTGGCCATCACGCCCCCCTGGCCAGCAGGTCTTTGCTGCGGCCAAGGACCCTGGCGAGCCCGTCAACGAACATGTTCAGGCCGACGACCATTCCGACCAACACGAACGCCGGACCCATCACCGTGGAGGGCGAGCCGAGCATGGCGGGCGCGTTCTGAGTGATCATCTGGCCCCACTCGGCAGTAGGAGGGCGGATGCCGATTCCCAAAAAGCCGAGCGAGCCGACGATCAATGGGGCAGCTGCCAGATGGACGCCGAACGAGACGAAGAGGGTGCCGGTGGCGTTTGGCAGCAGTTCCCGTATCGTGATCGCCAACGTTGACTCACCGCGAGTTCGTGCGATTCCGATGAAGTCACGAGTGGATAACTCCAGTGCGGCGGCGCGCATCAGCCTGGCCGCCGCGGGCGCGTAGACGAAACCGATGATCAGGACCACATACCAGGTGTTCCCGGCGTTTGTCAGCCCGATGATGGAGATGAGCATGATGGCAAATAGCAGTGTAGGGATGCCGTGAATGGCCTCCGCGATACGCATCATCACTTCGTCATAGACGCCCCCGACGAGTGCCGCCGAGAGCCCGATCAGAATGCCCGCGAGGAATCCGAGCCCGGTTCCGAGTACGGCGATCGTCAACTCGAGTCTCGTCGCGAACATCGCCCGGCTGAACACGTCCCGGCCGACGCTGTCGGTTCCGAACCAATGCTGACCGCTCATGGTGTCGAACGGGGTGCTGACGCCTACAGCGGTGTGCGAGTAAGGGATCCACCATGGCGCGGTCAGGGCAACGGCAATGTAGGCAAAAGTGATGAACCCGCCGATCACCATGGTGGGCGGAAGTTCTCTCAGGTACTGGAGAATCAGACGCGGACTTCTCAGAACATTCGCGTAGGCCAACGCCGATTCCTGCAGCCGGTCAAGCGCGGAAGCTTGTTCGATTTCGTTTATGGCCATCTTGAGGTCGGGTAACTAGCTATGCCGAAGGTCGGAAAGGGGTTGTCATGTAAATCGCAGTTCATACGTCTCGCTCGACAAGATCGCCGCACTCACTACGCGGGGACAGAGTTGTGACGTAACCACTCATTGCCTGGCGGGTCACGTTATGCAGTCCTCAGCCTGGGCACGAGCATGATGCCCATGATGTCGGCGATCAAGTTGCCAACGGCGTATGCGAAGGCGCTCAGCATCACACCTAACTCGATAAGGCGTGTATCTCGCGTTTCCACCGCTTGAAACAACAGCTGACCTACACCCGGGAAAGCAAACACGATCTCAACGATCAAGGCGCCGCCGATCAACAGCGGAAGACTAAGCGCGAAGACGTTCAATGTTGGCACGATGGCATTCGGCAATGCGTGGGAGAAGACCACTCTATGGAGAGGCAGACCCTTGAAATGCGCCATCTGCACGTAGTCAGACTCAAGTACTTCGATGAGGTTGTCTCGCAATAGCCTGGTCTTGAAGATCGTGATAGCGAGAACTAATGTTGTCACAGGCAAAACGAAAATCTTGAAGTAGTCGAGCGGTGTTTCAGATCGTTCCAGGAACTGGATCGCCGGGAGCACAGGTAAAATTAAAACGAACAGGATCAACAGCCCCGGTCCGATTACAAACGTGGGTATTCCCAAGTTTACAAGTGTGTACGTAGAAATGACGTGATCAGGCCATTTGTAACGCCATGTCGCGGCAATCACAGCAGATATTATAGTCACTGGAATGGATATCGCGAATGCCAAACTTCCCAAGTAGAAGCTGTTTCTCAGCTTTGGTAATAACAGTTCCGAGATCGGATATTGTTCAAACGTCATAGATTGGCCAAGATCACCCCGCAAAAGGTCGCCCAGCCAGTCAAAGTAACGAATCCACATGGGACGGTCCAGCCCGAACTTACGTTGCCAGACGGCCAGGAGTTCGGGCGTGGCGTCAATTCCAAGAAGGGACGAAGCGGCGTCGCCTCCGCCGATCTCGTTACCGAAAAACACGATCACGGAAATGATCAACAAGACGATCGCCGAGGTGACGATTCGGACGCCTATTAGTCGTGTAATTCTCATCGCCGAAAAGCCTGAACCCTAGTCGCGAGAATCCAGATTGACGGCACGGCATCCCGGGGGCGCCGGCGTCGTGCCTGGGACCGGCGCGTTGCCCGGTTGTTTCGCGAACGTATGCGGGTCATGGCTGCCGCAAGTGGCGCTGGATGTCATTCAATCACCGCAGCTTTCGGATGCGGTATGTCCGCGAATAGCAGGGCGCTCACCCGCCTTTCGATGCGTGAGCGCCCTTCTTCGGTCTGCAAGCGTTGGATTTTGGCCCCGGGTGTCACCGGCTCTACGCCCGGGCCTCCTAACGAGTCTGGCACTCGATCGTTGTGAAGTCCCTTTGATAAAACGGTATGGGAGGCGCGTAGCCGGAGCAGTTGCTTCGGATGGCGTCGACCGGCCTGGTGAAGAGGAGGTTTATCAGCCCCCCTTCCGCATTCAGCAGTTCTTGCGCTTGCTTGTAAAGCCCGGCGCGAGCGACTCCGTCGACCGTGCCTTCAGCCTGCTTCAGGAGAGCGTCGTAGTCGTCACGGTACCAGTGCGTCTCAGGCCATCTCGAATCCGAGCTGTAGGCGATGGCGAGGGCCTGGCTTGGCGGCCTGATGCCCCAGGCTGAGATACCAAAGGGATTCTTGAGCCACGAAGTGTCCCAGTATCTGGACTTGGGGACGGTTACGAGCTCTATGTCTACTCCCGCTTCGTACGCCATCTCCTGGAATGCCTGGACCATCTCCAACGCCCCGGCGTGAATATCCGCTACGTGCAGTTGAAGTTCTAGAGGATTGTCTTCGTTGTATCCGGCCTCTGCGAGCAGGTTCTTTGCCTCGTCGATGTTCTGCGCGGTGTGGGTACCGGAGAAGGATATCGGCCAGAACGGCGGGATGGGGGTGTCGTTGCCCGGGAAAGCCAGTCCGTTGAGAACGGTGTTGGCGATGAACTCTCGGTCGGCCACCATCTTCAACGCCCTGCGAACATTGATGTCGTCGAAGGGCGGCGTGTCGATCTCCATGTACAGGACGAGTGAGATCGCCGGATTGTCTGCAATCAGGAGATCTACGCCGTCCGCGTTCTGCAGGGCGTTAACCTGCGCGACCTTGACTGCGCCTCCGACTGCGGTGAGCAGATCGGCCTGTCCAGTCTGAATGGCGGCGGCGCGGGCTGTATCGTCGGGGATTCCAAAATACTCGATTGTTTCGGTCCGCGGCTCGTCGGGTTCCCAGTAGTCCTCGAACCTATTTAGAGCCCAGATCTGCGAGGTGTGATCGAAGTCTTCCATCACATATGGTCCAGTGCCATTGGACTTGACCTGAAGTGTGGCGAAAGTCGAGTCTTCGGGAATAATCGACATCTCCTTGCTATGGAGCAGCAAAGGGATCTCAGCTTGCGCGGAAAGCGGCGTGATTTTGACGGTGTAGTCGTCGACCTTGGTCATGGATGCCTCGTCCATGAACCTGGTGAACTGGCTCGACCCCGGTGCGCCGTTTTCTGGGTCAAGCATGTATGCGTAGCTGTACACGGCGTCGTCCGCGGTGAAGTCGGACCCATCGTGGAACGTTATGCCCTTCCGCAGCTTCAATTCCCATTCTGTCCCATCGCTGTTGGCGCTCCAACTCTCCGCGAGCTGGGGGATCGGGTCGTAGCTGCCGGTCAAGTTAATGAGCCGGTTGTACATCAACGTGCCCGAGGCAGAGACACTGTGGAAGGGATGGATCGAACTCTCAGGCCCTCCCTGTCCCAACTGCCCGTCCGTTGCCACTTTGACAATCTGCGCGCGGCTAGGCGGTGGGAGAGCCGTCGGCGCCGCAGTGGGCACCACGGTCGCAATGACGATCTTTTCAACGATCTTCGGGACCTCTACCTCTACTGTTTTCACCACCTCTACCTGGACCGATTTCTCGACGATCACAGTCTCGACGACGATCGTCTCGCTCCCACACGCAACCACCGCCAGCACCAGGGCGGCAGCCGCTATCCCGGCCACGAATATGGAAAATCTGCGGATCATCATGTCAACTCCAATTGCCTTCCTGGTGCGGGTCGTCGCCGCCTTTGCATTCCACTATCTTGCTGGATTCATCGTGCATGAATCCGTACACGTCTACTAACCAAAATGAAGGGTGCGCATATCGTATATTCATATACCAGAATTGTCCAGAAACGACACATTTATCTCACGTGTCACGAATTTCACAATTTAGCAGAAACAAGACTGCAACATGCCGCATCAGAAATCGCCGCGGGCGTCAGGAGTTGCCGTATTACGTACGCAGGGGGCGCGGGCGACCGACCAAACCCCAGGCAGGAAATCCTCGATTACGTCAAGACCACCACGACGTTAACTCAGGACATGAGGGAATTCCGGAAGAAAGGCGAACTCACCCAGTAGCGGACCTTCATCAAGTCCTTCCTTAGGGAGATCGACGTTGCCCCCCAAGGCCGTCACTCAGCAGTGCCGTTTCGAGCCCCCGAAGGAACTTCCGAGCGAAGGTTCCGGGTTTTGTGAAATTCGGCGAGCCCGACAGGGACTGAACTGCGAATGTTCGGGGGAGTACACCATAAGCGGGCGCGCGTTTGAACCCGTCTTAGAACCCGGGACGCTGTATTGGAACCGGGTGTGGGCATCACGCTCCCGCCCCACGGCCCCCGTAGAAGCGACGTGCGCCTCACCTTCGGCACGCCTGCTTCATCCGCACCTCATACAACCCCACCCGGCATGTGTGGGCGATTAGGGAGATGGCCGCGCAGGCGGGCTGATGGCTGGGGGTGGCCGGATGGGTGGCATGTGGGCAATTGGGGCGAATAATTGAAGATTTCCAGGAGCATTTTTTTGGATAACATCCAAGGCCATATGCTTGGGGCTTACAGGTAGCGTTCCAGGGGCAAACGCAGGGGGCAACCCGATGACGACGGCAAGACGTCGACGGAGAAATTCCAAAGCGCAGACCGAGTCGAGCGGAGACACGGACTACAGGTCCGAGTTGTGGCGGATGGCCGACGCGTTGCGGGGCAGCATGGACGCCGCGGAGTACAAGCACGTCGTCCTCGGCCTGATCTTCCTCAAATACATCTCCGATGCCTTCGAGGAGCGCCACGTAGAGGTGCTCGCCGAATGGGGTGAAGACGCCGCCGAGGACCGGGACGAGTACATCGCCGAGAACATCTTCTGGGTGCCGCCCGAAGCGCGCTGGCAGAAGCTGCAGTCGCAGGCGCGCCAGCCCACCATTGGCCAGCTCATTGACACCATCAGCAATATCCAGGTGGGAGACGAGGAGTCCCGCTCCAAAGACGTGCTGGGCCGTGTGTACGAGTAGTTCCTCTCCCAATTCGCCAACGCCGAGGGGAAGAAGGGCGGAGAATTCTACACCCCGCGCAGTGAGGTTGAGCTGTTGGTGCAGATGCTGGAGCCATACAACGGCCGGGTGTACAACGCTTGCTGCGGCTCTGCCGGCATGTTTGTCCAGTCGGTGGAGTTCATCCGCGCTCATCAGAGCGGCAACGGCGGCAGGGCCCTGGAGGACATCTCCATCTACGGCCAGGAGCCTAACTACACCACTTGGCGGCTGCCCAATGGATTCACCTCGCGCCCGAGCGCGGCCGCTTAGGGCGAGAGGCCGACCCGTTGGGGGAGTGGGAACGAGGGACGGCCGCCCTGAAACTCCCCGGCGTTTTGGCTTAACCGGCATGTTGGGATCATATATACTGGTATAATATGTGGGTTCGTAGTATATTACGACAAAATAGGACCGATGTACTGCTGCCGTGAGAATCGTTGGCGAGGAACTACTACAGCAGTTCTGGCGGCGGCATCCTGACGTCAAGAGTTGGCTCGCGACCTGGCGCGATCAGGTTAGAAGGGAAACCTGGGCCACACCGTCCGCAGTACTGCAGCAGCACTCAAACGCAAGTATCGTCGATAAAGACAGGGTGATTTTCAGGGTAAAGGGCAATCGCTATCGCTTGATCGTGAAGGTCTTCTACCCGTTGGGAATCGTCTACATACGTTGGATTGGCCCCCATGCGGAATACGACCGCATCAACGCAAAGGAGGTGTAGACATGGTTACCGTCAGGGCGATCCATCGTGAGAATGATTACCGGGCAGCAATGATTCGGATCGAAGCACTCATGAATGCGTTGTCGGGCCCGGAAGGGCAAGTCGACGACGCCGATGACCCGAGAAGTATCGAACTCGACGTTCTGGTCGACCTCGTCGAACTTTACGAGTCGAAGACCGTGGAGATCGGCTTCCCCACCGTGATCGACGCCATCGAGTTCAATCTGGACCGGCTCAGTCTGACTCGGCGTGACCTCGTCCCGCTGATCGGCAGCCGCGCCAAGGTCTCGGAGGTACTCTCGGGCAAGCGGCCCATCACCATGTCGATGGCCCGCGCACTCCACCAGCACCTGGGAATACCCGCGGACATCCTTCTGCAGGACCCGGGAGCTACCTTGCCAGATGCGCTGCCAGGATTGGATTGGGCCAGGTTCCCCTTAAAAGCCATGGTGAAAGCAGGTTGGATTCCGAAAGTGCCGGACTTGGCAGACCGAGCCGAGGAGATAATCACCAACCTGATCGAGCGTGCAGGGGGCAGGGAAGGCGCCTTGGCGCTTTACCGCAAAAACGACCACCGGCGCATCAACGCCAAAACCGATGAATACGCCCTCAAGGCATGGTGCCTCTACGTGATGGCGAAGGCGAATGGGCGCGAACCAGTAGTTGCGTACGAGCCAGGCGCCGTCACTCCGGAATTTCTTCGGAAAGTCGCCATTCTCAGCGTGTCGGAATACGGCCCCGGGCGCGCGAGAGACTTCCTGGCACAGCACGGCATAGGGTTTGAGTACCTGCCCCACCTCCCGCGAACGCACCTGGACGGCGCGGCGATCAAACTCGACGACGGCCGACCGGTGATCGGTATGACGCTGCGATACGACCGGATCGACAACTTCTGGTACACCCTGCTTCACGAGTTGTCCCACGTCGGCCTGCACCTGGACGGTTGCGGCGACGAGAACGCGTTCGTCGACGACCACACCCTCCGCGGGATCGAGTCAGGCGGTGGGGACTCAAAGGAGTCGGACGCTGATCAATGGGCGGAAGAGGCCCTGATACCCCGGGATGTCTGGGAGGCGAGCTCGGTCAGGGAGAATCCATCGCCCAATGGCGTCATCAACCTGGCCCAGAAACTACAGGTACACCCCGCTGTCGTTGCCGGCCGGGTCCGACACGAGCGGGACAACTACCGCCTATTGTCCCAGTTCGTAGGCGCCGGAGAGGTGCGGCGGCAGTTTGAGGCCGCTTGAGACTTGGCTGTAGTGGAGATGTGCCAACCCAGATAGGACATGATCACCGGATTGTGGATAGTGAACGCAGATGAACAGAATGGATCACGCCATTGAGACGATATGGACAAGGTGGAAAGAGCAGGTCCTCCAGCGGCCAGCGTACGACACGCGGATACACCATCCGCGGCAAACATGGGCGTATCGACTATGTTGGAGTGACCAACAACCCTGCCCGGCGAGCCAGCGAACACGAGCGGGCCGGTAAACGGGGCAAAATAAAGGTGGAGACCCGGCCGATGTTGCCGATTTCTGCCAAGCGTTGGGAGGCTCACAGGCTCGAAACCTTTCGGCGGAATCACAGCGGGAGGAATCCCCGGCACAACCGGACAAGAAGTGGCGGGTAGCCTTCCTAACGGAGCCATTGAAGCTCCAATACTCCGATTCAGCCGTCGAGGACCATCTACGAGATTGAGCGGCGATCAATGCCTCTCCTGAAGTTAGTATCTTTGGGGGGATTGAGGCTAGGGTTACCGGGTTCGGGGAAGATGAAGGGGAATTCCATGACAGGCTTCGGGCCGCGAAGTCATAAGTATGAAATCAACGCCATGCTCAGAGTGTCCAAGCGGTCCGAAGATCGCATTAGGGACTTTTTCACTGAGCACTACAACATCAAACGCGGAAGATTCCGATCTGGCCTTCACTTGACGGTCTATCACGGCCGACGGCCACTTCCCGGACTTCAGCCGGAAACCAAGCCCGCCCAAATAACCGCAAGCACGTCCGAAACCCACTTCATGCCGTTGGTGCCCGGAGGAGAGAATCCCCGTGACGACATAGATGTTCGCGTTCATCCCGTTGGCATCCGTCTCACTAAACGCAATCTTGCGATCCCTGAAATCCAGAAGTTGAGGGAACAAATGTACCGGTTGGAAACCAAGATCGTGGTAGGAAAACGGAAACCCACCACTGCGTGGACCAACTGCTTCGGTTCACGTAAATACCAGCCGCACATAGAATTTTTGCGACGGTGGCACAAAACCAAGACATCTTTGCCCGAAATAGGATCGCATTTTAAAAATGAAATCGACCACATCGAATTTGATCAATTCCAAATTGAAGAGAGACACAGGGTAGATGGGAAGTGGATTGTCGGCAGTCCTGTTGAACCACCACGGAACACAGTTCAGGCACTAACCGATGTTGAGGCGAGTCGCTTGTGGCAACTGTTTAATGAAGACTACCGACCAAGCCAAGCGTAAGCAGTTACATTCGGTTGTATAGTCGCCCATAGGCCCAACTGTTTCCCGCATCCGCAGGAGTCGCAGGTAGCTTGACCCGTATGCAGAGAACAAACCCTAAAGGAGTGCTACGTGCCTGAATCAGTTGGTTTCTCAGTACGAATCTTTGTCCCATCCGGGAAACTGGAAGGTCTACTGGTCATCGAAAAATCTAACTGGACAGGGCAGGGCCTCGTGTTCCCCCGTTCGCGCTTTGATGAGATTCGCAAGCGTGAAGAACTGAGCCGCACGGGCGTATACATCCTGTGGGGGCCCGGTGAATCAGGACAGATGCAGCGCGCATACATAGGCGAGGGGGATACGCTGATTGGTCGGATCGAGAGTCACGCGAAAAGCAAAGATTTCTGGACACGTGCGGCCGCATTCACGAGTAAAGACCAGAATCTAAACAAAGCACATATCCGGTATTTGGAGGCCCGCCTGATCAAGTTGGCGTGCCAGGCCAAGCGTTGTGAACTCGACAATGGCAACCGCCCCAAGCCTCCTTCGTTATCGGACGCGGACACTGCAGATGCCGAACTTTACCTCGCTGACATGTTGCTCTGTCTGCCGGTGGTAGGGGTGGATTTCTTTGAAAAGCCTCGCGCCCAAGAGAAGAACAACCGAGACTTAGTCCTGAGCGCCAAAGGCGTTCAGGCGCGCGGCTACGAAAGTGTTGAAGGCTTCGTTGTCCGGTCTAGATCGGAGGCAGTCAAAGACGAGGTTCCTTCGATTCATTCCCATCTCTCCGACCTGCGCAAGGTACTCATTTCACTGGGTATATTGAAGGACGGCGGTACCGTTTACCGTCTCACCCAAGACTACGAATTCAAATCACCCTCCAACGCGTCCGGCGTGCTGTTGGGAAAAAGCAGCAATGGTCGAGCCGAGTGGAAAGACTCCAAAGGGCGGTCATTAAAGGAAATCCAGGAAGCAGCCCTGGAAACCACATGACCATCCTCATCGAGGCCATCGTCGAAGCAACCGCCCCACTCCGGAAAGGAGCGTGACGGCTCCGGCCGGAACGACCGTCCTACTCCATGTCTATGCTGAGCGTACAGCCGTCTTGAGCCACCACCAAATATAGACTAGACTGGACCACATTATCCCTTCGAAGGGAGCGAAAGCGTGCTTGTCTCAGAACCCGGCCGGGTCTGGACTGTGGCCGAGGCGAAGGCCAGACTGTCTGAAATCCTGCGTCTTGCCGAAACGGAAGGGCCGCAGCGCATAGGCACGCGGAAGCCCTTTATAGTCGTGCCAGCAGAGTTGTGGAAGGCGAAGACTCAGCCTCAAATGCCTCTGGGTCAATGGCTGGTGGAGAACGTGCCCCGCGGGGTTCATCTTGAGGTACCGGATCGCAGTTCGAACCGAAAGGTTCCGTTTGTCGACGACGAAGACGAATGACCGGCTACCTCCTGGACACCAACGTGATCTCGGAATTGATGCGGGACACGCCGGACTCGCAGGTCATCAGCTTTCTGTCGGGATTGGAAGACGTATGGCTGTCGTCCGTACTCATACACGAGGTGGAGTACGGCCTGCGATTGCTCCCCATGGGAGAGCGCCGAAATCGGTTATCCGCAATGCAGTCGGGCATCCTGGCTGCTTATGCGAATCGCATACTGCCGCTGGACAGGTTGGCGGCAGAGTGGGCTGCCGAATTCAGGGCGGCGGCCCGACGCACCGGGCGCACCAAAGACATGGGCGATATTCTGATCGCTGGCATAGCCAGAGCCCACGACTTGGCCGTTGCAACTCGCAACATCTCCGATTTCGATGGATTGGACGTCGAGGTAGTCAACCCCTGGCAACATGAGTGAGCATGGTCACCAAAGCCGCCATAGCCTAGCCCACCAGCCGCGGCTGGCGACTCACCCTAAGGCCAGGGGATCGCCCGGTTGAATCATCGATACAACCCCGACATGCATTACCGCAGGTCGGTCCGACTGCGAGGATACGACTACACCCACTCAGGCGCTTACTACGTCACCATCGTGGCACAGGACAGGGTGTGCCTGTTCGGCGAAGTGGTGGGAGAAAACGTGCGTCTGGGCGAGGCCGGCGTAATGGTACAAACGGTTTGGGAGGCCTTGCCCCACCGGTTTCCAACGATCGAGACCGATGCGTTCGTCGTCATGCCCAATCACATTCACGGAATCATCGTCATTGACGGACCTGTAGGGGCGTCCCTTGGAGCCTGTCTTAGAAGTGGGCGGGGTTTAGGATCATGCGTATCGGCGCGAGTCGAATGCGCTGGAAGATTGAAAGCACCGCCGTGGGATTGATCGCCCTCAGCACGCAGGCGGGCAATTTTGCGCCGTTTCTGAGTGGAGATCTGTCAATGTAACGTGGCAGCGGCCTGATCCGGCGTTGCGGTTCGTATGTGAACCCAGGGTCCGGCGTCTGGGCCCGCCATATCCGCCACAGGGTGCGCAGGTTGAATGCCGTGGCTAGAAGGGTCCACTCAGCCGCGACGTTGGGCAAGCCGCGCAACAGGAACCTCCGGGCATGCTGTTGCTCTTTGATGATCCCGAAGACCGGTTCGACCAGTTGCTTTCTCTGCCTATAGGCCCGTTTGGCTTCATCGGTGGACATCCAGGCCCGGTGGCGGAGAAGCGCAGCGTCGTGCGGGCCTATTTCCAGTGCGCGTCCATGCCGTCGGTCCGTCGTACAGACCCCGAAGGCCGGGCAGGCCCGGCACACGGCGCCCGAGGCGCGGTAGAGTCGCATCATGGTCTGGCCGGTGCGCTTCATACGGGTGAAGCGCAGCCACTGTCCCTTGGGGCAACGGTAGCGGTCGGTCGCCTCGTCGTAGGCGAATCGGTCCTTGTGATACGGGTTCTCCAGCGCCCGCCCCTGCGCCTCCGGCATCACCACCCGTTGGCCTTTCCGGGCGCATTCCTCCAGATTGCTACCGGAGTGATAGCCCGCATCGGCCAACGTCGTCTCCGCCCTGACCCCTGACGTCTCCTCCGCCTTCTCCAGCATCGGACCCAGTTGCGACTGGTCGACCGGGTCGTCCGTCACGTCGGACGCCGTGATCAGCATGCCGCTCTCTTTCCCTTCGGCCGCTACCGGGCAGACCACCACCTGTGAGTTGTAGGCCAGCGTGACGCCCTGACGCGTCTTCATCATCACGGCGTCCTGATCGGTCAGGTTGATTTGCTTGAGATGGTCGCTGTCCTCAAGCGTCTCCTTCGCCCGACGCATCCGCTCTCGCAACGCTTCCCTCCCGGCCAGTTCCTGCGGCAGATTCGCCGGCGCGGCATCTTCCCCGGCCTCGTTCTGCGCCTCGAGGTCGCAGATCGTTCGTTCCGACCGTTTCAACAGACGGCGCAGGGCTTCGTCATCATAGGTACGGTCATTTGCCGCGTTGGCCCTCACCTTCGTCCCGTCCACCGCCTGAACCGCCAGGTCCACCAGCTCCATCCTGAACGCCGTGCGCACCGTGTGCTTGAACAGATTCCTCATGGCCTGACGGTGGTTCTTGTAGAACCGCCAAAGGGTGTTGTGGTCCGGACGCTACCATCCCGTGAGCCAGAGATACGGTATCTGGTCGCGGCAGGCCGTCTCCAGCTTGCGGGTCGAGCGCACGCCGGTCATGAAGCCGTAAAGCCACACGCTCAGCAGAGCCCGGGGATGGTAGGCCGGAGCTCCCATAGGGTTCCCGTCTGTATCGACCCCAAGCCCGGCCCAGTCATCACGGCCCAACCCGTCCAGGTACACGTCCACGAACCTCGCCGGATGGTCGGCGGGGATCAACTCATCCAGGGTGGGCGGCAACATCCATATCTGTTCCCGCCCCATCGGCCGCAGTGGCATCTGTCTCTCCTCGAATAACCGCGTGACGTACGCAAAGTTTAACGGCCAGCCGACTTCTGAGACAGGTTCCGAGGGTTGCCCCTACGTTGGGCCATGTGATCGGCGCGTATAAGTCCATGACAACGGTGGAGTATGCGAGAGGTGTGCACGCGAATGGATGGCGGCCATTCAATAGGCGTCTGTGGCAGCGCAACTACCATGAGCGCATCATCCGAAACGATGAAGAACTGGACCGGATTCGGGAGTACATAAGCAACAATCCAGCCCAGTGGGAGATGGACGCGGAGAATCCCAATGCCATCATTACCCGCAAGGGCTGGGGCGATTTGTGAGAAGCCCCATCGGGACATGACCGCCCTCACAGAAGCCGTCGCCGAACATTCCACCCTAATGTGTCCGGACTCCGACCCACCCCAACCCCCCATTCTGTTGACGCTCACTTGCCCCCCGCCTAAACTTGACCGGCGGCGGAACCACTCTTTTCGGCCTGTTCCCGGACCCCTTTGGTAGTGCCAGGTATCTCGTATGTGCGGCGTAAGCGGAATCCTTTATAAGAAAGCAACCGGCAGCGGTTTTGGCCCGGTTGGCGACGACCTGGTCAAGATGCTGGAGTCCATGACCCATCGCGGAAAGGACTCGAGCGGCATCACCGTCGCGGGCGAGGACCTTGCCGGCGACCTGGTCATACGCATCTGGACCGGCGATGAAAACCAGGCCGCGGATACTCTGGCCCGGGCCGAGGACGCCGTGGCCCGCTCCGGCGGAGTTGTCAACTCGAAGCAGTCGAGCGGGCAGTTCCTGCGGATGGTGGTCAACTACGAGGGTGATGTCGCAAAGCTGGCCGAGGCCCTGATAAACACGCCGGGCGTTGGGCTGCACAGCATCGGCGAGACGTCGGAAGTGGTGAAGGACGTGGGCACTCCGGCCGCCATGGACGACAGGCACCTCCTCAGCCGGCTAACAGGTACTCACGGCATCGGCCACGTGCGAATGGCAACGGAGAGCATAGTCGACGTCAATCACGCGCACCCCTTCTGGGCCTACCCCTTTCCTGACGTGACCGTGGTGCACAACGGCCAACTCACCAACTACCACAAGATGAAGCGAATGTACGAAGACCAAGGTCACCGCTTTCAGACGGGGAACGACTCGGAGCTGATCGCCGTGTACCTGGCCGACAAGCTGGCCCAGGGGGGATCCCTGGACATGGCCCTCCAGGATTCCTTGGACGACCTCGACGGGACTTTCACCTACCTGGTTTCAACGAAGGACGGTCTCGGCTACGCCAAGGACCAGTGGTCGGCCAAGCCGCTGGTTACCATGGAAACCGACGACATCATTGCCATCGCCTCCGAGGAAGTCGCCTTGCGCAGCGTGTTCAGCCTGGAGATAGACCGGCTGGAACCCCAACAGAGCGAGGTCATGACTTGGTTACTCTAGACGCCGGTGGCTTGACCACGCGCGAGCTCAACCGGCGGCTAAAGGAATTGGCGTCCACTCACTCGGAAATCACCATCGAGAATCCCCAGGCGCAGCACAACATCGCCGTGGGGATCCTCGAACCTTGCAAAATAGACATTAAGGGCAGCGTCGGCTACTACGCCGCCAGCCTTCTGGACGGTCCCGAGATCACCATCGACGGCAACGCAGGCTGGGCACTGGGCGACAACATGATGGGCGGCAAGATCACCCTGTCGAAGAACGCAGGGGCGTCGGTGGGTTCGACCATGCGCGGCGGTGAACTGTTCGTCGGGGGCGACGCCGGCGCCAGGGCCGGAATTTCCATGAAGGGCGGCAACCTCGTAATCTCCGGCAACTCCGGTTTCCTGACCGGTTTCATGATGCAAAAGGGCCGTATCATCGTCTGCGGCGATGTTGGCGAGGCCGTCGGGGACTCGATGTACGAGGGGACCATCTACGTCGGTGGCGAAATCGGTTCCCTGGGCGCCGACGCTACGACGGAGGAGATTGACGAGGACGAGCTCATCGACATCCTCGGGATCCTGGAGAGCTACGGTGTCGACGAGAGACCCAGCTTCACCAAGATCGTGTCCGCGAAGAAGCTGTACCACTACGACTCCCTGGAGCGGCTGGAAAAGTCGGTGATCTGACCCCCGCGCACGTTGGCGCGGCAAGAGGAACGGCCCTACATGGTTATGAGTAACAGTCAGCTATGGCCGCCGTGGGTCCTGGAAGATATCCACGCCAAGGCCGAGCTGGGCAGATACCGGATCCGGGGATTCAGCACCTTCCAGAAGGTGACCCACTTCGACGACCTGACCTTTTTGTCCACCGGTCTCACCCGCTTTCCTTTGGAAGGGTACAAAGAGCGCTGCAACACCCGGACAGTAATCGGCCCGCTGCGTGCCGAGAACCCGCTGGTCCTTGAGACCCCCATATATATAAGCGGTATGAGCTACGGCGCACTGTCGGCCAATGCCAAGACGGCCTTGGGCAAGGGCGCGGCGATGGTGGGGACGGCCAGTTGCACCGGCGACGGCGGAATGTTGCAGTCGGAGAGAGACGCCTCCGACAAGTTGATCTACCAGGTTTTGCCCAGCAGGTACGGGTTCAACCCTCACCACTTGGTACAGGCCCAGGCCGTCGAGATCGTTGTCGGACAAGGCGCCAAGCCGGGCACCGGCGGCATGCTCATGGGGGTCAAGGTCCTCGACGACATCGCCGACATGCGGGACCTGCCACGGGGCATCGACCAACGCAGCCCGGCCCGCCACCCCGACTGGCTGGGACCCGACGACCTGGCAGTCAAGATCGAACAGCTAAGAGAAGCCACCGACTGGCGTGTGCCTATCCACGTAAAGCTGGGCGCTTGCCGGGTGGACGACGACGTGAAATTGGCGGCCAAGGCGGGCGCCGACGCTGTCGTGATCGACAGCATGGTCGCCGGCACCGGCGCATCGGCTGAAGTGCTGATCGAGCACAGCGGAATTCCCACCGTGCCTGCCATTGTCATGGCCCGGGAGGCTCTTCGGGAACTCGGACTTTACGGAAAGGTCAGCCTGATCGCCTCAGGCGGCATCCGCAACGGGGCCGACGTGGCAAAAGCATTGGCCCTGGGCGCCGACGCCGTCGCCATCGGTATTGGCGCACTCGTCGCTCTCAACTGCAACAAGGACATTCCCGAGTCGGACTTCATCAACGAAATCGGCGTGCCGGCCGGGCAATGCCGCCATTGCCACACCGGCAAGTGTCCTGTGGGCATCACAACCCAGGACCCGGAGCTGACCAAGCGGCTCGATCCCGACGAGGCAGCGGAACGCGTGGCCAACTACATCAATTCCATGACCATGGAGATGGCGCTGCTCACCCGCTCCCTGGGCAAGGGGGATGTTCACAGCCTGGAACCGGAGGACATGGCAGCCCTCACCATTGAGGCATCGGCAATGGCGCGCGTGCCACTGGTAGGCACCAACAAGGTCTATTGAGCGATAAGCCGGCAGCAGGCCAGGGATCAAGGCCGCTGTCGACGGCCAGAATTGGCGTGGGCTGAATTCACTGACTCAGGCTGCCGCAGATAGCCCCGAGGAGATCACCATGGCTGATAGAGCAGAAGTCCGGCAGCGGATGCTGGACGACGACATCGAATACCTGCTGGTCCAGTTCGTCGATATAAACGGCTCCCCCAAGGTAAAGATGGTCCCGGCCGTCCACCTGGACGACGCCATCAATACCGGAGCGGGGTTCGCCGGGGCCGCCTTGCCGGGCATGGGCCAGGGCCCCCACTCCCACGACATGCTGGCCAGAATCGATCTGGACACCTATACAAAGCTTCCATGGACCAGCGGTGTGGCCCGTTTCGCCAGCGATCTTTTCGTGGACGATGCGCCACACATGTATTGCCCTCGTCAGAACTTCAAACGGGTGCTGGCCAACGTTGCCGACGCAGGCTACGCGTTTTACGTGGGTATCGAGCCTGAGCACTTCCTGGTCAAGAGAAACCAGGATGGATCGATATCCGTTTGGGACCCCAACGATGTCGATACCTTGACCAAGCCCTGCTACGACTTCAAGGGCATCTCCAACGTCATCGACTACCTGCGGGACATGATGGACGGCATGCAGCGCATCGGTTGGGACGCCTACCAGTCGGACCACGAGGACGCCAACGGCCAGTACGAAATCAACTTTGTCTACGACGAGGCCCTGGTCACCGCCGATCGGTACACCTTCTTCAAGATGATGACCAGCCAGTACGCCCAGAAGTACGGCGCCATCGCCACCCACATGGCAAAACCCTTCAGCGATCGCACTGGCAGCGGCGGACACATCCACTACCACATGGAGGACACGGTTACCGGCGAAAACGTGTTCCTCGACGAAGAAGACCCCCGGGGACTCGGGCTGTCGGAACTGGCGTACAACTTCATTGGTGGGGTGATCGACCACGCCCCGGCCCTTTGCGCCGTCATGTCGCCCACCGTGAACTGTTATAAGCGATTGCAGGTGGGTTCGGCCCTCATGGGCTCAACTTCGGGCTTTCTATGGACCCCGGCATTCATATCCTACGGCGACAACAACCGCACCCAGATGATTCGAACGGCGGGCCCGGGTCACCTGGAAGACCGGACCATGTCGGCTGCCTGCAACCCCTATCTGTCGATGGGGGCTTACGTCAGTGCGGGACTCGACGGCATCAGGCGCAAGCTGGACCCTGGCGACCCCAACCTGGGTAACCTGTACGACTTGGGCCTGGAGGAAATCCGGCGCCGGGGCATCAGGACGCTGCCGCAGTCATTGGCCGAGGCTCTCGAGGAACTACGCCGGGACGAGGTGGTGCAGGAGTCCTTGGGTGTCATCTACGACGAGTTCGTGTCCCTGAAGGATGGGGAGTGGCGCGAGTACCACCGCCAGGTGTCCCAATGGGAGCTGGACCGCTACCTGACGATGTTCTAGGAACTAGATGTCCTTCCTCCTGAATTGCCCCAACTGCGGGGACCGCAACGTCAACGAGTTCCAATATGGGGGCGAGGTGACCTCGCGGCCCGCTCCTGACGACGAAACGGATCAGTGGACCGACTACTTCTACGCCCGCAAAAACATCGCGGGAGTCTCGCGCGAGTGGTGGAACCATCGTTACGGCTGCCGCAAGTGGTTTCTCGCCCTCCGTGACACCACTGTCAACCAGGTCCAGGAGACCTTTTGGCCGTAACCGATGCCCAAACGAAACACTAGTCCTCGATTGCCGGCCCAACCCGGTGAACTGATCGACCGCGGATCGGAAATCGAATTCCAGTTCGACGGCAAGAAGGTGACCGCTTTTCAGGGCGATACCGTCGCCTCCGCGCTTCACGCGTCCGGCGTGTCTACATTCAGCCGCGGGTTCAAATATCACCGACCAAGGGGGCTGCTCTGTTGCGCCGGGAGGTGCCCGAACTGCCTGGTCGACGTCGACGGCGTGCCCAACGTCCGGGCATGTACCAAGCCCGTAAAGCCGGGCATGCGGGTCCGTCCCCAGAACGCCTGGCCTTCGTTGAATTGGGACTTCCTTTCGGTCCTCGACCGCCTGGGATGGCTCATGCCGGTGGGCTTTTACTACAAGGCTCTGCATCGACCCAGGCTGCTCTGGCGGCTGGCCCGGAACGTTATCCGCCGTGTGGGCGGCCTGGGCAAGATCGACATCGACGACGTTCCCGAGACCCACTGGCAGCACCGGAACTACCACGCCGACGTAGCCGTAATCGGCGGCGGTCCTGCCGGTATGGCGGCGGCGCTGGCGGCGGAGGAATATGGCGCCAACGTTACCCTGATCGACGACCAACCCCGCCCGGGAGGACACCTTCTTTTCAGTCCCCGTGTGCATCCCGGCGAAGGCGGATTCCGTGGCTACGGAGGAAAGGACACCGCTGAAACTCAAACGAAAGCGGTGCTTAACAGGGACCGGCTGCGAGTGATGACCGGCGCCACAGTCTTTGCCTTCTACCAGGACAACCTGTTGGGCATCCGGAGAGAGCATGACCTGGTGAAACTCCGGGCCAAACGGGTTGTGGTAGCAACGGGTTCTTTCGATGTGCCATTACTGTTTCAAAACAACGACCTGCCCGGCGTCATGTTGTCGAGTGCTGCCCAACGCCTGGTCCGGCTCTACGGCCTCAGGCCGGGCAGCAAGGCGGTCGTCGCGACCACCAACGACGGGGGTTACCAGGTGGCTTTGGACCTGATTGGCGCGGATGTGGAGGTCGCCGCGGTGGTCGATTGCCGTCCCGGCGCACCCGGGCACACGGAGGCTGCGCGGGACTTGGAGGAAGCAGGCGTCCCGATCCTGACTTCCTGCGTGGTTGCCAAAGCCGTGGGCAAGACCAGGCTCCGGGAAGTGTTAGTGCAGTCCGAGGAGGCTGGGGAGTCGGACGGCTCGACAAGGAAAATTCTGTGTGACCTGCTATGCATGTCCGGAGAGATTCAGCACGCAGATGGATTGCTCTACCAAGCCGGCGCGAAGCGGGACCATAACCGGGGCCCGGGTGAACCCGAGCATTGGGTGCTGCCGCCCGGCCTACACGTCGCCGGAGACGTGACCGGATCGCGGAACCTTATGACCAGGCTCATGCAGGGGCGGCTCGCCGGCCTGGAAGCGGCGCAACATCTTGGCGGGACATCGTCGGAGCTGCAGTCAGATATAGACGGTGCGCGGGAGCTGATGACGGAAGCCCAAGGCCGGCTTGGTGAGAGCCGACCTGCGACCCATCCATACCAGGCGCCATCGGGCAAAAAAGAGTTCGTCTGTTTCTGCGAAGACGTCACCGTCAAGGACATCTCACAGGCTGTAGAAGAAGGGTTCGACGACATCCAACTGCTGAAGCGGTACAGCACCGCGACCATGGGGCCCTGCCAGGGGAAGATGTGCCTGAAGTCGCTGGTCGGGTTGTGCGCGCAATACACCGGACAAAGCGTGGAGTCCACCGGGGTCACGACGGCCCGTCCGCCTTTGGAACCCGTGCCGCTGGGCGCACTGGCAGGTCCCTCTCACATGCCGTTGAAACGCTCACCGTTGGACCACATCCACCGCGAACTCGGGGCCGACATGGTGGAGGCGGGGCCGTGGCAAAGACCACACAGCTACGGCTCGCCCGAAGAAGAATGCCTGGCAGTGCGTCATCGGGTGGGGATTATCGACGTGAGCACCCTGGGCAAGTTGGACGTCCGGGGTAAAGACGCCGGGGCCCTGCTGGACCGGGTATACACGCACCGCTTCTCGAATCTCCGGGTCGGCAGGATCCGGTACGGGGTCTTGTGCTCGGACAATGGGACGATCCTGGACGACGGTACCGTTGCCAGGGTGGCGGACGATCACTTCTTCGTCACGACCACTTCCGGGAACGTGGACATGATCGAAGAGTGGTTCAAATGGTGGAACGCCGGCACGGGCCTGTGCGCCCATGTCACCAACGTTACTTCGGACTACGCGGCGGTGAACGTCGCAGGCCCATACGCTCGCCAGACCCTGACCAAGCTCACCGATATCGATCTGTCTCCCTCGGCGTTCCGTTACATGCGTTACGTGCAAGGTGAGATCGCGGGCGTCCCCGGCATGTTGCTACGCATCGGCTTCGTTGGTGAGCCGGGGTGGGAGGTGCACGTCCCGGCGGAGTACGCCGAGTACCTGTGGGAATCCATCATCGACGCAGGCAGCGAGTCCGACATTGCTCCCTTCGGACTGGAGGCGCAACGCGTCCTGCGTTTGGAAAAGAAACACATCATTGTTGGCCAGGACACCGACGCCGTGTCCAACCCGCTGGAAAGCGACATGGAATGGACGGTCCGCTTCGACAAGGAGGACTTCATTGGCCGGGCCGGTCTCCTCGCCGTTCGTGACAGGGGACTGCGCAACAAGCTGGTCGGCTTCGTCATGAAGGACGGGCTGGTACCTGACGACGGGGATCCGGTGGTCGACGGCCGTGCGCCCATCGGACGGGTCACCAGCGCCAGACTCAGCCCAACGACGGGCAAGGGCTTTGGACTGGCCTGGGTACCGGTGGAGAAGGCTGAGGAGGGTTGCCAAATCAGCATACTGATAGACCAGCGACCCCAGCCCGCTCAAGTCACATTGCGCCCCTTCTACGACCCCGACGGCAAGCGATTGCGAGGGTAGTCACCTTGTCGTTCACCCCCGTCAAGAAAAGCGCGTTCCACCACAAGCAGTTGGCTATCGGAGCGCACATGGTCGAGCGGGACGGCTGGCGGCAGCCTGCCCTTTATTCGAGCGTGGACCAGGAATCGCGTCTATTGAACGAAGGCGCCGGTGTTTGCGATATCAGCCCAATAGGAAAGTTGCTGCTGCGGGGCGACGATCTGGATGATTTCTTGAGAAAAGCTCTCTTGGTCGACGAGGCGCCAGCTGTCGGCGAAGTGCGCCGGGTCTCGCTTCCCGCACGTGGACGGCTGGCAAGGCTGACCGCAGACGAATGCCTGGTTCTCTGCGAACCTGCCGAACTGCCAAATTGGACTACGGCGCTGGGCAAAAACGGTGATGATTGCGTCCACTTTTTGGACCACACTTCGGGCTTGGCCGGTGTGAGGATTACCGGGCCGTGGTCGGACCAACTGTTGAGCAAGCTCTCTGATTTCAACGCGACCCACGAGGCCTTCCCAAACCTGAGCTGCGCCCAGACCAGGTGTGCCGAGATACACGGCACGCTTATTCGGACCGATTTGGGGTCGCTGCCAAGCTACGATCTGTTCTTCCCGCGTGAGTTCGGGGAGTACATGTGGGACGCTATATTCGAGGCCGGGGAGGAATTCGGTGTGGCGGCCGTCGGTTTCCAGGCTGCTGACCGGTTCAAAACCTGACCTGTGATCGGTCCGGCAATGACACTCAATTAGACATGCTCCAGCTATTTCAAAAAAACCGCATGTGGCAAAAGCGGCCGTTGAAAGACCGTTACGAGGTTGTGATCGTGGGCGGCGGAGTCCACGGCCTCTCTACCGCGTACTACCTGGCCAAGCTCGGGGTCCGCGACGTGGCGGTGCTGGACAAGGGGTACCTGGGCGGCGGCGCCAGCGCCCGGACGACCGCAATCATCCGAGCCAACTACTTGACCCCCGAGGGAGTTCCTTTCTTCAAAGAAAGCGTCGAGCTATATGAGGGGCTCGCCAGGGAACTGAACTTCAACCTGCTGTTCAACCAGATGGGGCGGCTGGACCTGGGGCACAACGAAACCGCAGTCTACGGGCTCAGGATGCGGACCGAAATCAACCGGTTGCTGGGTGTAGACAGCCGCATGATTGGACCGCGAGAAATCAAGAAGCTCGTCCCGGCCATGGACATGCGAAAAGGAAAGCCTTTCCCCATAGTGGCTGCCCTTTACCATCCGCCCTGCGGAGTAATTCGCCACGACGCGGTGGTCTGGGGATACGGCCGAGGCGCCAGCAGATACGGGGTCGAGTTGCATCCGTTCACAGAGGTAACCGGAATCGATCGGACCAACGGCAGCGTGACCGGCGTCGAGACCGACCGGGGTCAGGTCAAGGCCAATACGGTGGTGAGCGCCACCGCCGGATGGACTTCCACGTTAGGCCGAATGGTGGACCTGGACTTGCCAATTTCGACCCATCCGCTGCAAGCAATGGTCACCGAACCGCTTAAGCCTTTCCTGGACAAGACCATTTCGTCCGCCAACCTGCACGCATACGTCTACCAGACCGACCGTGGCGAGGTGGTCATCGGCGGTGGTGTCGATCCTTACCCAAGTTACAGCCACCGATCCACCATGCAGCCGCTGGAAGAGCTTGCGGCCCACACGCTGGAGATGTTTCCGTGCCTGAGAAACGTGAACGTGTTGCGCCAATGGACAGGCATTTGCGACATGACTCCCGACTACGCTCCCATCATGGGGCCCGTCGACGGGCTGGACGGCCTGATACTTACGTGCGGTTGGGGTAGCTGGGGTTTCAAGGCCGCGCCCGTGGCCGGAAAACGCATCGCCGAACTGATCGCCACTGGCACGACACCGGACCTGATCAAACCATTCGCTCTTTCCAGATTCAGGGAAGGCCGACTGGTAAACGAAAGGGCCGCCGCGCCAGCTGCCGCCATCCACTAGTCAAAGCCATGAAACGCGCGCTGATCGTCCAACACGCCGCTCCTGAGACCCTGGCCGGTAACTTCCGGTCCGTGTTGTTGGCCCAAGGCTTCGAATTCGAGACCCTGAATGTGTTCGAGTCGGCACCCGGATACGAACAGTTCACCGCCCCAGACCTGGCCGACGTCAGCATGGTCCTGATACTGGGCGGCCCCTTTTCGGCCAACGACGATCTCCCCGCGTTACACCAGGAGCGAGCCTACTTGAGAGGGGCGTTGGACCAGGACACGCCGGTATTCGGGGTCTGCTTGGGCGCCCAGATGATGGCCACTGCCCTGGGAGGCGTGGTGGGACCCAGCGGCGGCTATCAAATAGGACTGAAGAAGATTTCGGTTACGGCGGAGGGAAAGACCGATCCGGTATTCCGCAATATAGAGATCCCACTGGTGCCGACCCTCCATGGCGACACCTTCTCCATCCCCGATGGAGCAGTGAAGTTGGCCGACGCCTTCATGTTGCGCCGCGACGGGACCTACCGGCGTATCAACATGGCATTCCGCTACGGCCGGTCCTACGCGTTCCAGTTTGAACCTCAGCTGACATTGGAAGAGTTTCGAGTATGGGACCAAGAACTGCGGGGCGACTACCAGTTCCTGGGGCCCCGATTCGATCCCGAAGAAGAAGCGGAGGCCAACCTACGCGAGTTTGCCGCATTCGCTCCTTACCATGAATCACAGATGCGCCGGTTGCTACTCGCCTTCCTGTCCAACGCCGGGCTGGACGGCAGTTCTTAGGCCTACTCCAACAACGCGGCTGTTCGGACAGGGAGCGGCTTGGCACGGGTCGACTGGTGGAAGAGTCAGTCAGCCTACGGAATGGCGTACCGTCTGAATACTATTCCCTGGACAGAGCATCTATACGCATCATGAGCCGCCCGATGATCTCGGCAACGGTGTGATCTATCTCCGTGCTCCTGGTGCCCAACCCCGAATAAGTGAATTCGGCTTCCAATTGTGGGATGGGTGTCTCTCCTACCGTCACACGGCGTGAAACTCGTTCACTACCGAGCGTCCACTCGATAGAGACAATCAGGTCAAACTCATTACGGCCAATTCCGCTGTACCCATTGAAACTGAACTCGTGCCTCAGTTTAAGCGGCCGGTCGTCGCTCAGCTTGAAGCCATAGGTCACTATGTGCTGTTGCTTCGTCCACTCCCAGTTCCCGGCCTTGAGAAGCTCGCTGGAGTTTGCCTCGTCATGGCCGAGCGCGACGTATGAGACTTGGCCGAAGGCACGGAAGAGGCCCTCCCCAAGTGGTCTACAAGTGGATTCCAACCCATCGAGTGTCGGCCGGACAAGCGCACGGTAGACGGTATCCAGCGTCTTTACATCGAGATCGACCGGGAAAGGCCCACTCTTCTCTCTCACGAAGGTTGCAATCCCCTGATTGACCTCAAATCGTTCCAGCACCCCGCCCAGGTCGGCTAACGGCACAACATCGCAATCGTTACGGGTTTGACGAGCTGTTCCGCCATATACCACGGACTTGGCGGAGATGTTTGGAATCAGCTTGCCAACGCGGTTGAGCGAACCAAAGTAGTCGGAGGAAACGGTAGAGCCGGACTTGATCTCGATAGCGCTGATGCCTCGGCCAGTCTCATAGAGGAGATCGCACTCCAAACCCTTTGAATCCCGGAAAAAGGAGACGTTGGACTGCCGGCCCCGATTGAAGCGGTGCTTGAGCGCCTCCGCGACGACCACGTTCTCAAAAAGGGCGCCACGGAGGGGATGAGTGGCGACCTGCTCTGCGTTTTCGATGCCGATAAGATAGCTGGCCAGCCCCACATCGTAGAAGTAGAACTTGGGTGATTTGATCAATCGCTTTCGTATATTGGCGTGGAACGGCGGTAGCTGGAAGATGATGTAGCTGGTTTCCAATACCGTTAGCCACTCCCGCGCCGTAGTGTGGGACACGCCGGCGTCCGAGCCCAGCGAGCTAAGATTTACCAACTGTCCTACTCGCCCGGCGCAAAGGCGAACGAAAAGCCGGAAGCTCGACAGATTGCGTATTTCACCCAACCGGCGCACGTCACGCTCTACGTAGGTCTCGAAGTAGTCGCCGAGCGCTTGTCGTGGATCGAGTCCCTGGTCGAGAAGCCGGGGATAGAACCCAGAGAAAATGATGTCGTCTATCGCTTGGCTTGCTCCTATGCGCCGACGTTCTCTTAATGAAAACGGCAGCAGGCGTAGTAGTGCCGTCCGACCGGCCAGTGATTGGCTGATGGCACTGGAGAGCCGGAATTGCTCGCTGCCAGAAAGCACGTAGAGGCCGTTGCGGCCTCGTTCGTCGGCGAGGACCTGGAGATAGGACAGGAGCGCGGGGACATGCTGGACCTCATCGATAATGGCGCCCTCGCCAAGTTGCGAGAGAAATCCCCGGGGATCGGATTCGGCAAATTCCCGCTGGTCCGGCGCTTCCAGGTTGGCGTATTCCAGATTGGGAAAGGCCGAGCGGCACAGGGTAGTCTTGCCAGACTGCCGTGGCCCGGTCACGGTCACGAAGGGATACTGCATGAACAGCGCCGTCAAACGGTCTGTTATTTCGCGCTTGATCATGGTCACAATGATGCCAAGAAATGGCACCATTTGCAAGTGTTACTTTCAATTTGTGCACAATGCCTGTTTGGGCTACCCCTGCTCCTTGATCCTCTCCAAGTAACGAAAGAGCGGCAAGACTCCCAAGATGCTCTTCCCGCAAGAACACTCTGCAGGTTGTCCGCGGAAGCGCAGCCTCCGACCCGGGACTTGAGCACTTTTGGTTCCCAAGCCGGTCGCAGCCTCTCGAACGGTCCGGTGACCGAGCTGGTCTCCCCATTTTCCACGTCGGAATCCCTACAAACCCGCCCGTTGCTTAAAAGGCGTCCGCGGTCATATCAGGACACGATTGGCCCGATGGGATAAGATGCGCCGGAACGCGCTCTCCATAGCAAAAGGGTAAGAGATGAGCAAAGTCGTAAATCACGTTGTAAAGAGGCTAGGGCGGAGACACGGCGATCCGGAAACGGAGATTCCCGTTGCAGAGGACCTGGTGACAGTACCAGGCTCGCCCAATATAGACGGGGATGTTTCCTACTACAGCAGGGAATTCCCGATCGAGTCCCAAACGGTCGAAAAATCGGCCGACCGCGACTGGGGCTGGACCGTCTACATCAAAGAGGTCTACGACTACCGCAAGAAGCATGAAAAGGCGAGCGAGCCTCTCATCGATGCGGCGGCGGTTTCTGGTGAGATCGATCCCACTGCAGAGCCTGAGTCGCGGGACGACATCACTGAAGACATACGCGCAAAAGCACGGGAGTTGGGCTTCGGCGAAGTCGGCTTTACCAGCTACGACCGCAGATACACGTACGCCAGCAAGAAGAAGTGGGCCAAATACACCCATGCCATCTGCATTGCGTTGGAACAGGACTACTCACAGACACAGTCCATTCCCAGCCTGGAAGCCGAGTTCGCCCACTTCGGCACCTACGAGATCGCCGGCGCCCTGGCCCTGAAGCTCGCGGACCACATACGCTCGCTTGGCTATCACGCGCAAATACACAGCCCCAACGACAACACCGGCATTTACATACCGTTGTTTGTAAGCGCAGGCCTCGGACAGTTAGGCGCTAACGGCCAGCTACTCTCTCCCCACTTCGGGTCCAGGGCGCGGCTGATGCTGATCACGACCGATGCCCCGGTCCATCACGACGAACCGGTGGACTACGGGATTAACAAGTACTGCGAGGAATGCCAGGTCTGCGTGGTCCGATGCCCCGCCCGCGCTCTGCTGAGGGAAAAGGTGTGGTACCGCGGCGTTCAGAAGAACAAGCTGGTCTACGACCGGTGTCGGCCGATAATGATCACTTACGAGGGTTGCGCTGTCTGTATGAAGGTGTGTCCGGTTCAGCGTTATGGCATGAAGCCGGTCATGGAACACTACGTCGAGACTGGAGACATCCTCGGAAAGGGGACGCCCAACCTGGAAGGATACGAACTCCGTGGCAAGGGCTACTTCGGTCCAGGTGATTTGCCGCACTTCGATCGTGAGACATTCGAGTTCCCCCACGGAACCAAAGAGGAGTGGCTCTTCAAACAGTTCAAGGAAAAGCTCGAGAAGAACGGCGGCCCTGCTGAGGAAGAGGCCGTAGAGTTTGCCAACGAACTGAAACAGATGGTCGAAACAGGCATCTCGCGCACCGACGAATAGTTTCCGCGGGCGGATTCCAAGGAGCAACTACCATCGCTATTGTCCCCAGTACGATGTTTGACAAAGACGCGCTGGACGCCCTGTTCAAAGAACTGGACGATGGCTATGTCCAGACTCCCGAGTACGATTTGCTGCTGCGGGACGCGCACCTCGGAATTGCCCTGTCCGACGCCGGGCGCGAATTCAAGGGTCACGTGGACCAGCGGGTCGCGACCCTGATCGAAAAGCACGGGGGTGGCGAGTAGGTCGCCGTCCCTGGTCAATCCGGTCTGCGGCGGTTAGCTGTCCGTATTCCGCAGGAAGGTCTGGCCCTTCGCCTGTCGCTTGCCCGTCAAGAGAGGAACCTCTCGATAGTGGCGACGATGGCGGAACCGGCAGTTGCCGCGCCGAACATCATCATCACCATACGCCAAGTCAAGCTGCTCTCCAGTTTGGCCAAGTCAGCTTTTAGATCTGACAGGTCTGCCTTGGTAGCGTAGTGCTGGAGCGTTTCGCGCAGTTCTTCCCGCAACTCGGTCCTGGTGATTGGCCTTTCAATCGGCGCTGATGACATCGGTGTTCCTTCCCCTTACCGCAATGCTACCTGATTGACAATAAATCCTCCTGGCCGTGTCACAGGGGTTGTCACCTTACGCGGCTCTGGGCTAGGCAGGAAAGCGGCTCTACGGTAGCGGATTAGGCTACCTATTCTGAGACACGCTCGGCCGGGGTGCCGCGCCAGTTACCGGGTCACTTCGATGAGTGGGCCGTCACCATGTCCAGCCTCTCGGCAAGGTGGTCCTCGGCCAACTCCAGGTCGTACTGGGTTTGCAGCCCCATCCAGAAACCCGCAGAGTTTCCGAAAAATCGGGCAAGCAGCAAGGCCGTCTCCGCTGTAATGGCCCGCTCCCGGTGAACGATCGCATGAATCCGGCGGGCATCCACCCCAATAGCCTTGGCCAACCGGTACTGGGTGACGTTCATCGGCCGGAGAAACTCCTCGTTGAGGATCTCCCCGGGGTGAATGGGAATCAGCTTTTCCGGGCTCCGCGTCATATTTCTGATCATGGCGATCCCTCATGCATCTTTGGGATTAATAGTAGTCCACTATCTCAACCTGCCAGGCGTCCCCGTCACTCCAGACAAAGCAGACACGCCACCGTTCGTTGATGCGAATCCACTACCCTGGGCTCGGCTCCGTTCTCTCCACTACCACCCCTTTAAGTGTCACGCCCTTGGTTGTAGCCACCTCCGCGGCATGGAGTCGGTGACGGCTGCGACCAGAAGCGCGAGGGCAGCCGGCACATAGAGGATACCGAACGAGAAAATCGCCAGCGCGCAAAAAACCAGGAGCGTCAATCCGGCACACCAGAGGAGTATTTTGCGGTTTGCCTGCCCGGGGTTGACGAGGTACACGGCCAACAACGCAATGATCGTCAAAAGGACGGGCACAAGTAACCACAACACGACATCCACGCCACTCACCTCTATGAGCGTAGCGGTAGAACGCGTTACCTCGCCGCCAGATCCGTCAGGGAGTACCGGGGTTACCGATACACCCCTGTACGACGGCCCAAACCCCAGCCAGACCCCGCCGCCCCAGGCCAAGGCATTGGCTGTCCAAACCGATATTGTCGTAATGCGAACACGCATATTTGGCCCGTTAGCCTTCATGGGCGCCAACGATCACGCCAGCGGCAATCCTGTCGACAATTCCCCAGCGGCCCCCTAACCACCCTACGGTTCAGCAATAGGAAGGTAAAGCACGAACTCGTCGTGCCGACGATAGAACTCGATGGCTGGTCTTGAGGAGTCGACACCATGCCGCGCGCCCATCTCCTCGAACGTAGGCGCGATGCGGGCGATCAGGTCCTCGTAGTCGCCGCGCAGCCGTTTAGACGCGTACAGTCCTCCGCCGATAGTGCACGTTCTAAGGCCCAGACTGGCTGGGTCGTCCTGCTCGCGGCGCTGGACACATGGCCAGTACCTCCCTGCGTCCTCGTCGAAGACCCCGTAGAAGCGCCTCCCTTTCAGCCCCACAACAGCTTCCAGCTCTGCGAAGGCCTCTTCGTCGGGTTTCTCGAACTCGCGCACGTACATGACATCTATCGGATCCAGCCGGGTTATGCCTCCGGGCATTGCTGTCTCTCCTCGTGCTGCTCAGCGTCGCCCTCTCACCGCTGCCTGGCGGCCTGGAACCCGGCGTCTGACAGGACACAACCGTGTACCAGAGCGCATCTGATTGGACTTGGTTCACCGTTAGTCTTGCCCAACCCGGTGAGTTGACTCGGAGTCTACGCGGAAGAGCCTGAGAGTACTGTCTTGGGGAGATCCTTGGTCGGGTCGAAGAATGGGACCCTTACCACCTCTGCGTCGACGAGGCCGTCCCCGGGGAGCAGCGCCTTGACGCGAGTGCCTCGCCTCCAGTGCGTTCGGGGCATGGTGGCCAGGGCGATGTTCGACCCGACGCTCGGGGACCAGAATGCGCTCGTTATGTAGCCCACGTCGTCGCCGGTGTCGATGTCCTTGACCAGGTAGAAGTCCTCGTTGTACCAGGTGATCGGCTCGCCCCCGACCTTCAGCCCAACCAGCCGCTGTTTGACGCCCTCTTCCTTGATCCTGGCCAGCGCCTCTTTTCCTATGAAGTTGCCCTTATTCAGGTCCACCTGCCAGCCGAGCCGGACTTCGTAGGGATTGTTCTCTAAGTCCAGATCCTGACCGTAGGACAGGATTCCGGCCTCCAGGCGGCGGATGTGACTGGGGGCGATGACGTGCAGGTTGAACTCTTCGCCCTGCTCGAGGATGTACGGCCAGACGTCGTCCGAGTGGCGCATGGCGTCGTGCAGGTATATCTCGAAGCCGACCTCGGCAGAGAAGCCCGTACGGGAAATCGTCACCGCATGGCCGTTCAGCGTGTCGTGGAGGATGTGGTAGTACGGGATTTCCCTCACCCGGGCGCCGAACATCTTCTCCATCAGCATCACCGACTTGGGCCCCTGTATCTGGACCGGGGCCACGTCGATCTCGTTGATTTCGACGTTGTATCCGGCGTTGGCGTTGACCCCCTGCGCCCAGAGAACGACGTCGGAGTCCGAGATGCTGAACCAGAACTCGTCATCGGCCACCCGCAGCAGCACCGGATCGTTGATGACTCCGCCGTACTGGTTACACAGGATCACGTAGCGCGCCGTCATTGTTGGTAGCAAAGAGTGAACGTCACGCGTTATCAGCAGGTCGACGAATGCGGCGGCGTCCGGGCCTTTGACCTGTATCTGGCGTTCGACCGCAACGTCCCACATGCTGACGTGTTCGGTAAGGAACCTGTACTCTTCCAGCAGTCCGCCGTCCTCGGGTTTGACGTAGGCGCGCGGGTGGTAAAGGTGGTTGTAAACCGTGTAGGCCCAGCATCCCGCCGCCTTCGACATGTGCCACCACGGTGACTTCCTGACGCGGGTAGAAATCAGCATCCGTGCGTCGCTGTTCCCACTCTGCCGAAGGTTGATCGGCACCCGGCGCCGCTTGAGACCGTCGATTACCAGGGTCTGCGTCATTTCATGACCTCCGAACGGGGTTGTTGCTGAAATCCATCAGATCGCCAACGGGCCGGGCGCCAGACCGGCTCATACCCTCATCCGGCTGCCTGTAGGATCGTATAGAGGTTCATTCGCTACAGTCGCCGGAAGTCGCTCACCAAAGTAAAGGACTTCGACGTTCGTTCCCGCCTCGGCATACTCGACAGGCAGGTAGCCGTACACGATGCCGCGGCCTATGGAGTGGCCGTAGTTTGCGCTGGTCACGTAACCAAGCATCCGGTCGCCATCGAGGATAGGTTCCTTGCCCATGACCAAAGCATTCGGGTCGTCAAGCGTCATGCAGCAAAGTTTTTGCGTCGGGCCCTGCGCCCGCAACTTGCGGAGAGCGCCTCTGCCGATGAAGTCCCCTTTCCTAATCCTCACCGCGAATCCTATGCCCGCCTCGTATGGGTTGTACTCGGTGTGGATGTCGTTGCCCCACAGCCGGTAGCCCTTTTCCAGCCGCAGCGAGTCGAACGCGCCCCCGCCCGCGGCGATCACGCCGAGCGGTCGGCCAGCCTCGGACAGGGTGTCCCATAGCCGCAGACCCTGTTCGGCGGGAGCGTAGATCTCCCAGCCAAGCTCACCCACGTACGAGATGCGCAGAGCCAGCGCGGGGACCTCTCCTATGGTTATCGGCCTTGCGGTCATGTACGGGAATCCGCCGTCGCTCACGTCGTCCTCGCAGACGCTGCTTAGCAGGTCGCGCGCCCTCGGTCCCCACAGGCCGATGCAACATTGTCCCGACGAGACATCGGCCACGCTCACCGAGCGGTCGTCCGGCAGATGCGACTGTATCCAGTCGAGGTCGTGGAGTCCCATCGCTCCACCTGTTACCACCAGGAAACGTTCCTCGCCGAGTCGCGTTACCGTGAGGTCGCACTTGATTCCGCCGGCCGTGGTAAGCATGGACGTGTACGTGATCGACCCGACAGGCTTGTTCATCTGGTTGGAAGCGAGGCGCTGGAGGGCTCCGAGCGCACCGGGGCCGGTTACATCGAACTGTGCGAACGGGGTGAGGTCGAACATGGCCACCCGCTCGCGTGTAGCCGCGTGCTCGGCCGCAACCGTTGGCGACCACTCTTGCGCCGCCCAGCCGCTACGCGATTCGCCGGTGACGGGGAGCGCTTCGACCAGGTGCTGGTTGGCGTCGTACCACTGGGGGCGTTCCCAACCCGCGTTTTCGAAGAAGACGGCGCCTAGCTCCTGTTGCCGCGCAAAGAAGGGCGTCAGACGGATGTTTCGCGGGCTGGCCATCTGCTGCCGCGGGTGGATGATGTCGTACACCTCGCGGTACTGCTGGGCGGACCGCGCCCGCACATACGGGCGGCTGAGCGCGTGCGGGTGGAAGCGCCGGATGTCGCACTCTCGAAGGTCGGTGGTCGGCTCGCCGTTCACGATCCACTCGGCGACCGCCCTGCCGATCCCCGCGGCGTGGGTTATCCACACGGCCTGCGCAGACCAGAAACCTCGCACCTGAGGCGATTCGCCAAGCACGGGGAATCCGTCCGTTGTGAAGGAGAACATTCCATTGAACTTTCGCGTCAACCCCGCGCCCCGGATGCCGGGCACCACCTCCCGCGCCGCCATCATCGCCGGTTCGAAGTGCTCGGGAGTGAACGGCATCTCGGCCGGGGCGATGGGAGCTTCTTCGATGTCGAGGATGTCGCCCGATTCCACGAGCAGTGGTTCGTGGCGATATGAGCCGATGCCCAGGGCGTCGCCAACCTGCCGGAAGTACATCGACGAGTCCTGGTGGCGCACGAACGGCATCGATATTTCCTCTGTGGCGCCGGCCAGCTCCGCCAGTGGGGTGGTAACCGCGTAGATGTGCTGCATCGGCGACAGGGGTATCGGCGTGTCGACCATGTCGCCCAGCCTGGGCGCCCAGATTCCGGCGGCAGACACCACGAGGTCGGTCTCGATGTCGCCGTTAGTGGTGTGGACCGCTGCGATGCGGCCGCCAGTGATCTTTAAGCCGGTGACCTCGACGTTGCCGAAGACCTCCGCGCCGTTTCGCTCCGCCTCCCGCGACATCGCCTCGGCCGGCCTGGTTGCCTTCGTGTGGATATCCGAAGGGACGTAGATCGCTCCCAGGATGCGCTCAGACACCAACGGGAAAAGGTCGCGCGTCTCGGCGGTGCTCAGAATGTGCGCCTCGACGCCCCAGCTACGGCCGTGCCCGGCCTTTCGTTTAAGGTCGGCGAGCCGCTCGGGCGTCCAGGCCACCTCGAGGCTGCCCACGGCCTTGGCGCAAGGCACGCCGTCGAGCTCCAGCCGCGACCACAGGTCGACGGTGTAGCGAGCAAAGCTCGTCATCGTCTTGGAGGGGTTGATTTGGAAGACGAGGCCCGGGGCGTGTGACGTGGAGCCCCCGGTCTCAAACAGCGGGCCCTGGTCGACGACGACGATGTCCCGCCACCCGAGCTTCGTCAGGTGGTATGCGACGCTGCAACCGGCGATCCCCGCGCCAACGACGACCGCCCTAGCGCGCTTCGGCATCGTACCGCCAAGCATCTCGCATGCCCCCTAGACGAGACCAAGCCAGTTCAAGTCACGAGATGCTACCACGGGAGTAGGGTTGGCGTGGGGTTGGGAGTGAGGGTGGGGGGGTGGTCCTTCGAAATTGGCGCCGGAGGATCTGGATGAGTGGAGTCGGTCAGCCTACACTCGACAGGTCCTAGGAGCATTTGGCCTGCGGGTTGGATGTTTCTCCCCCCTTGTCGTACCAGACCATATGGCTCCGACCAACCTACGCGGGGACTGGCGGGTCTTATTGTCTGTCCGCGGATCAACTCTTGGGCCCCGAAGCATATCGAGGGGTGTCGGCGGCACTAGCGTCTCACGAGGATTGTCCATCGTCACCCTGCCAACTAATATGGCACCCATGAGACAGCCAGCACTTAAGCGAGGACTGAACGTCGGGAACGCCCAGGATCTTCTCAGTCTATGGAAGGGGCTCCCACCTCCCCGATCGATCATCACTTCGCCGCCCTATCTCGATATGCATGACTACGGGAACGCCTCGAAAATCGGTGCCCGCGGGCAGGGCGTAGAGGACTATCTAATCCTGATGTCCCAGTTGTTTCGCGACTGCCACCAAGTCTCAGCAGCAGACGCCACTTTCTGGCTCGTCGCTGGCACCGTCCGGAGGAATGGACGCCTCGTTCCCTTGCCCGATAGGCTCGCCGTCTGCGCCGAAAACACAGGATGGACACTACGCGAGGCGATAACTTGGGACAAGCAGAAGGCCCTCCCTTGGACGCACCACGGCGAACTCAGGGACATTACGGAACAGGTGCTCCTGTTCTCGAAGGCGGACAACTTCAGGTTCGACGCAACGGAGCTCAGATCACCCATACCCAATTCGATCTGGTGGCGAAGATATCCTGAACGCTACTCCCCCAATGGAGCAATGCCAACTAATCTGTGGAGCATTCCGATTCCTACACAAGGGTCGTGGGCCGGCATCCGGACCCACTTTTGTCCTTTCCCAGAGGAACTTACATACAGGATGCTGTCGTTGACTACTGTAAAGGACGATACCGTTCTGGATCCCCTAGCGGGGATAGGATCAGTGCCTGCTATGGCAGATGCAATGGGCAGAGTCGGTTATGGTCTCGAACTCACAGCCGAGTACGAACGATCATATGAATACACGGCGCGGTCAGCCAAAGGCTTTCTCGCCCGTCTTGAAGGTGATAGCCACCGCAGAGAAGACTTCCGCCAGATCGTCATTCAACTCAGGCTGCTCAAATTTGCCAAACATCTAGGACGGCAGATAAAGGAGGCTGGTGTGGCAATATCGTGGGTGCGAACGGCAGAAAGTCATCGTCAACCACGGCTGGACTACTATGTTGTTGCGGCACAATTCGACATCGTAGTGGATGACGAGTCCGCTAGGGAAGCCGCGCTCTCTGCGGCTTATTCCGCTATTGAACGCCCACCACTCTCAAAGTTTGGCATCGACGCGAACCTTGTCGCGACAGTCCTTGCCGATTCCGACACAGACGGCTTTTGGTATTCGTCGGGCCGGTTCTGGATTGCACCGGAGACCGAACGGCCAACAGACGGTGAACCTCATGTGGTGGCTCGATTTAAGCCGGAACCTGACCGGATCGATGATACACCGTATGCTTGAGGGATCGTCGCAAAGCCGTCGCGGCGTATATGAATTGAGCGACGGCCTCGTGGTGTGGGAAGTAAACAACACTCGGCTGCACTCCCCATGTGCCAGAGTCTGGAGGTAGTGCAATGCGTATATCGGCCATTCGGGTTCGACAGTGGCTCCGAGAATGGGACAGTTACGACTTCGATGAGACATCGCGACAGCGGAGACCTAAGCCGTACTTCTACATTTGCTCCATGTCCGCGCCCCTATTACGAAGGCTGTCTGGCGTTAGGCGTCGGGAAGCTTCAGGGCCACGAGCTGCAGACATAGGCATTCAACGTGGACACGACGTTGGCCGATCTATTGAAATAGGCCGCTTCATCAAGGCAGGATATCCTTGGGCGAGCCTTAACACCGGCCAACAGAATCAATTTCCGAACCTACGGAAACCAGGATGGCTGCCGACTGCCGTCGTGGCCAATTTGGTCGGTGCCACAACGGAGCGATTCGGAATCAGGGCCGACCCGCGTGACCTCGTAACTGTTGACCCGGCTGGCGAACATGTCGTGGATCTCATCTTGCCTGAAGGCTGCTTAGAACCTTCTTGGGAACCTGCAGAACATTGCCTAGAGCCGATCGAGATAATCGACGGGCAGCACCGGCTCTATGCGTTTTCTGAGGATGAAGAACTGGGCGGTGATTTCGAGTTGCCCGTCGTCCTATTTGAAGATCTCGATATCAGCTGGCAAGCCTACCTCTTCTGGTCGATCAACGTTACGCCGAAGCGGATCAATCCCTCGATGGCTTACGACCTGTACCCTCTCATGCGGACTGCCGATTGGCTGGAACACGTCGAAGGACCGATGACGTACAGAGAAACGCGTGCGCAAGAGCTCACCGAGGCACTGTGGAGCCACTCGGAGAGCCCTTGGCGACAGCGTATCGGAATGCTCGGACGCGAGAGAGGGAAAGTCACTCAGGCGGCATTTGTCCGGTCCCTGACTCGGAGTTTTGTTCGCGGCTGGTCTAGCAGCAAGAGAACTGGAATCGGCGGTTTCTTTGGAACCGAGCAGTCTGAAGAGCGGTCAGACGTCCTGAGGTGGACTAGGGCCCAGCAGGCCGCGTACCTAGTAGCTCTTTGGTCGCAATTGCAGAAGGCTATCGCGACATCGGGCGAGGAGTGGGTCAGCCAAATTCGCGAGGCAACATCTGATGAAGAACCAGCACTGCGGCTTGATCCAGCATTTGCTGGGCGATACTCGATGCTTGCCACGGACCAAGGCGTCAGGGGATTTTTGCAAGTTTGCAACGATATTTCGTATGAGCGGCGGTTTGCAATTTCGTTTGGTGACTGGCAACGGCCAACATCAGCGGAAGCCACAGACGCGAACGAAGTTTCCGAGGCTCTGAGGGAGCTCCGAGAGCAGAATGCAATCAACAAATTTATTGAACGCCTGACCCAAGACATTGCAAGATTCGACTGGAGATCCGCCGTAACCCCAAGACTTCCCCGGGATGTTGAAGTCTTCCAAAGCCGCTACCGCGGAGGGAGCGGGTATAAACAAGTCCGACTCCAACTACTGCGTTATCTGACCGAGAAAGGCTGTACTGATATCGCAGCGAGTGCACGATCTGTCGCTTGGGCACTCGATTACGTCAAGGAGTGGTGAAGGTGATCCCTCGAAAGGTCTCCTTAGCCAGCACTCTAGTGCGTGCTGCGTCGCCAACTGCCGTTGAAGAACGGCTAAATGCGGTCGCTGACGAGTTGCGCCGGCGGAAAAGGAAAAGGTGGTTGGGCTACCGACATCCGTACAACGGCAACATAGTTAAGCGACTCGAAAGAAAAGACGACATTAGCGGCTCCAAGCTGGGTGAGTATATAGCATGCTCTGCACCGCTCCACTTAGCTGATGGATGGAATTATCTGTCCAGGGCGTTCGATGCAGCTTGTCGTGGTGACCGTAATTCAGCTTACCATCTCGCGTATTACGGAGAACTAAGGGGGGCGATGTCGCTGCTCGCCACTGAAGGAATCGGGATTTTCAACCGCCGACACATCGCGCTCAATCAAACCCTTGAACCAACAGAACTAAAGAGAAGCCGCAGAAAGGGAACACATCGCGCAACGTGGTTACTACTTTCGGCTTGGTCTCGAGAACTTGGAAGATCAGAGAGGCTGTTACGAGCTATTACCATCGAATCCAAAAGTCTATCCGACTGGCTTGCGGCTGTTGGAATCGTCGAACCGTACCGGGCCTTTGTAGCCAGGAGATGGCTCAGCAGTTGGAGCGTGGACATCAGAATCCTGTCCGCTGACCCGCGTCGGCGCAACGAGATCAGTTACCGTCCAAGCCGAATCCGGTCACAGCCTTACCAGCCAGTGAACTCCCGATTAGAATTGGCGACACCCGTCTTCGATTCTTGGGAGGAACTTCAGCCTGGAATCAGCAGTGGGAGTGCAGCTTTGGATTTGTCCCTTCTACGACACGCACTTATGCTTGCGATTGAAGAAGGTGAAGGCAACTTTGATTCATATCAAGAAGCGTTGACATCCCTAAGGCACGAGATGTCTGATCACACCTACCAGGTATTGAGTGTCGGAAGTGAGAGCGCCGCCAGAATCTTCCGCGAAGCTGAAATCAGTTCATCTCAAGGAAAAGCAGCGACGCCGATTTTGGCGCGTGCGCTATTGATGTTGCGGCTCGCGTCAGCAAGCACTGCATCTTTGCTTTCGTCCGCAGGTTTGTCAAGATCGGACCTGGAGTTCTGGTGGTCGCCGCTGGGTTCGGATTTGGGTCTATGGGATAATCCGGCGGACGTTGAGGACTTTTCAGACCTGTGGACTGATGTGGCTGAAGCTAGGGACGAAGCAGACGCGGAAATTTCAGCCGTCAAAGGCGAAAGCTCCGTCCGAGTTGTGTCTCAAACTCTAGCCCGAGATGTTTCTCTGACGCAATTTTCCCGGGTGCCAATGTGGCTCCTAAGCATCGAATGACCCGGTTATCCACCGTTGGATAGATAACGTTCAACTTCAGTTCTTCACTTACTCTGGCTGTCCATTACATCCGGGTCAAGGCCCGAAGGTGACTTTGGACTTACTATTTTGGCCCTTACCCAATCCCATTCGGGCAGGGGTTGCATCATCAACCCTCCCCACCCACAACCACATTCCCCGGCCATCCTTGCTAACCGGATAGTCAACCCGATCCACCCCAAAACCGGCGTTTTTCAGCAGCGGTTCCCACGTGGACACCGGGAATAGGCCCGTGACGTGGTTGTCCACCTCGACCCGTAGGTCGCTGCCTCGCTTGATGAAGAACGCGTATGTTGTCTCGATGGTAGTGTCGTTGGGGTCGAGGTCCGTGGAGTACTCGACGTAGGTGAGCTCGGTTCCGGCGTTGCGATTGGTCTGGTATTCGACCCGGGGCGGATTGAGCCTTTCGGTGTAGTCGTCGGGCGCGGCGATCGGCAGGCCTCCTGGGCGGAGGTGGGCGCGGGCCGTGGCGAAGCCGGCCATCAGGTCGGCCTCCGTCGTCATGTAGGAGATGGCGTCGTGGACGAGGACGGCGTCGAACGTCTCACCAAGCCGGGAGGTCCGCATGTCCCCTCGTGGTGGGCGACGCCGGGGTTCAGCCGTCGCGAGTGAGCGAGCATCTCTTCCGACAGGTCCACTGCGGTGATATCGAACTCGGCGGTCAGCGGGTGGAGGTGGTGGCCGCCTCCGGTACTCAGGTCGAGGATGCGCCGCTTGCCCGGCGCCAGTCGCGACCGCAACTCACGCAGCCAATAGCGGGCCTCATCCTCATAGTGATTAGGAGGGCTCATCAGCGGCCACAGGTGGGCGAGGTCTCCGTATAGGCGATGCCGTCCGTCCAAAGTGGGCCTCCTTTCAGCCAAATCGAAACGTGATCCCGTCTTGGCCAGGCCCATGCCTGCGCCTGTGTTAGACCGGCGCGGCTCCCTATGCGAGGATGCATGACATTACCGCAGCACCCCGTGCCGGTGATGTCCCGACTGACTCCATGTCAGAATGGAATTCCGCCGACCAAGGTGACGTGGTTCCCGGAGCCTCCCATTCAGTCAGCCAGCGAAGTAGAGTTTGATTACCCCTATCAATTGTTCTCTACTGATGACGTCGTCAAAGTAGTCCTTGATCGCGTGAATGACCTCATCCCTTTCTGTGACGCCACTGTTGTTGGCGTCATACCGGATACCCAGGTCAGCGATCGTGTAAGTGTGGGTCGCCTGACCGTCCCCAGAGCCAACCTTTATCCTGATGGCGGGCGTTTCGGCGCTTAAATCGACCTGGTGGCCCGGCAAAGCGTCATCTGCATCGGCGATTGGGACATCGTTTTCGTCCACAAAATCGAAAACGGCGTCATGGTCATTGGACGGGATCACGGTGACCCTGGACCATCCCACTGCGACTGTGTATTCGGACTCATACGGGTCGAACGAGGGGACCAGCGATCCCGGGCTTATGGTCAGGGCGCTCAGCAACACGTCGCAAAACGGCAGACCAAGGCGGTAGAGATCATGATGCATCAGACTTCGTAATAACTTGGATACACATCCGGTGAATTCGTTGCCCGTTAGGTAAAGGGTGTGAAGGTTGGTGAGGTCGTCCAACTCAGCAGGTATCTCTCCGGTCAACTCGTTGCCCGCCAACGAAAGCGCTTTCAGGCTGGCAATGCGGCCCAATTCAACGGGTATCTCTCCGCTCAGGCGGTTTTCTGCCAGGCCCAGCAATTGCAGATTGGACAATTCACCCAGTTCGGCAGGTATCTCCCCGCTCAAGCGGTTGTACGATAGGAACAGATGTTCCAGGTTGGCAAGTCCACTCAACTTCGCGGGTATCGCACCGCTCAATTGGTTCTGTCTGAGATCCAGCCATTGCAGGCTGGCAAGATCCCCCAACTCCGCCGGTATCTCTCCAGTCAACTGGTTGCCCCCTAGATACAACCCTCGTAGATTGGCAAGGCGGCCCAACGACGCTGGCACCTCCCCTGCAAGTTGATTGTCCGGTAGCTGCAGCCATTGCAGGCTGGCGAGATCTCCCAACTCTGCCGGCATCTCTCCATTCAACCGGTTGGCTGATAGATACAGTTCTTGCAGTTTGGTGAGTCCGCCCAACTCCCCGGGAATCTCTCCGGTCAACTCGTTACCAGCGAGATCAAGCAACTGCATGTTGGCGAGTCCGCCCAACTCCCCGGGTATCTCTCCGGTCAGCCGGTTCCCAGCGAGATTAAGCGACTGCATGTTGGCGAGTCCGCCCATCTCCCCGGGTATCTCTCCGGTCAGCCGGTTCCCAGCGAGATTAAGCGACTGCAGGTTGGTGAGTCCACCCAACTCCCCGGGTATCTCTCCGCTCAATAGGTTCTCGTTGAGATTCAGCCCTCGCAAGTTGGCGAGGCCAGCCAACGACGCTGGCACCCCACCGGCAAGTTGATTGTCCGATAGCCGCAGCCACTGCAGGCTGGCGAGATCGCCCAACTCCGCCGGTATCTCCCCGGTCAAGTTGCTGCCCGATAGGGAGAGTTCTCGCAATTGGGCGAGGTGTCCCAGCTTCGCCGGTATCCCACCGGTCAACAGGTTTTCGTTGAGTTCCAGATCTTCCAGATTGGTAAGGTTTCCCAACTCTGCTGGTATCTCTCCAACCAACTGGTTGTGTGACAATTCCAACCTGCGCAGTTCGGCAAGACCTCCTAACTCCGCCGGTATGCCACCGGTCAACCGGTTGAGCGAAAGTTGCAAATCCCAGAGATTGGCGAGTTCGCCCAACACAACTGGTATCCCCCCAATCAATTGATTTTCAGTTAGAACCAATTGCCGCAAGTTGACGAGACTTCCCAATTCCACCGGTATCTCACCGGTCAAATAGTTGTCCCCTAAGAACAACGCCTCCAGGGCTTCAAGTTCGCCCAACACCGCGGGTATCCTCCCTGTCAATTGGTTGTCAGAGAGATTCAGTAGTCGCAGGTTGACAAGGCCACCCAACGCCACCGGTATCTCGCCGCTTAGTTGGTTGTCACCAAGGTTTAAGAATTCGAGATTGGCGAGGTCACCCAAATCGGTGGGTATCTCCCCGGTAAGTCCCCTTGTGATCAAGTACACCCTCGTAACCCGCGGCGGAGTGCCGCCCACGGTGACGCCTTGCCACTCTGCGATGGGGGTACTAGCCGACCAGTTCAACGTCGCGGTGCCCGCAAGGGTGTCCTGCGAAGCCAGCAGTGCATCGCAGTCTGAAACTAGCCCCGGGTTGTTGGCGGCGTCCGTCATTGCGCCTCCGCCAGCGCAGGAGTCGACTTCGCCTTGGGCATAAGCCGGTTGGACCAGCGCCAGCAGGGCGGCCATCGCGACCAGTACTCCGGCCGCAAATGCCGATGGCATGAGGAATCGATCTCCTGTCACGACTTTGACCATTCCCCCGATTCCGTCGCGCCATTGCGGACGCTGGCTATGATGACTTCACACTTGGCCTCAGAGTGTAACGAAGTCGAAAAGCCAACTGGGTTTGTCCAACCAGGCAAGTACTGAAACTGAACTCATAGTCCTGCGGGATCAACCCTGGATCGTGTGGCAATCCATGCACCCGGCAAGATCGACCAACCAGCGGTTTACTGTCGTGCGTTGCGCCGGGGCTAGTGGCCACGTCCAGCCAGGCGTAGTGCGGCGACGAGCAGGCTGCCAGGCCCAGCCGGGAACGGAAGAGGGGCCGGACTAGTCGCCCGGCCCCTTGCCGCCGCATCGTTCGCAGGACCTTCACCCCTAGCGACTGTACCCCGAGTTGTCCGGCGAAACGTACGGAACGTTCATGAGCAGCGTTTCCATTACGTACGCGAAGTCGTGGAATGCGGCCAGATGGCTCAGGTCGTTTTGCAGGTCTCCCGTAAGTTCCCGCAGGCGCCACAGGTCCTGCGCGTAACCAAGGTGCGGCTCGGCGAATTCACCCAGCGCGCTGTACCTGTCCGCCGTCAGCCCTACGACCGCGCCGAACCTCAACTGTGGGTCACCATCCGGCCACACGGCCTCTCCGCTGCTCACGAGGTCGGTGCTTTGGCTCCAGCCGCGCCCGCTCTCCGGTTCTACCCACCGCAATTCCACTTGCCCGAGCGCGCCCTTGTGCCGGAAATCGTCGTGCAGTTCCAGTTCATAGAAGACGGTGGTGGCCGCTCCCGAGTACACCTCGGCGAACTCCTTCCGGTCCTGCGTGAACGACTCAGCGGACGTAACGCGGTTCTCGTAGCCGACGATGCGCCACGCCTTCACCACGTCCGGGTCCCAGACCACCTGCGCACGCGTCTGATCAGCGACGGGTGATGCGAGCGCGAGCCAGTTGTCGCGTCGGAACGTGGAACGCGCCTGCTCCTCGTCGAACAGGTATCGGTACCAGCCGTTTCCGTGCTGGGCGAGTTGCTCCAATAGTTGGTCGTTGTAGTTCTCGATACCCACGCCCACGGTGATAAGCCGCAGCGGGTTGGCGCCAGCCGGCGCCGACGTGGCTTCCAAGATGGCGAACGGATCGGTGGCGTCCACGTTTGCCACGCCGTCGGACATCAGGACGATGTAGTTGAGCGCCTCGGGACGTTCTCGTCGCATCCTGTCCGCCAGCCGAACCCCCAGGTCCAGCCCCGCCTGCACGTTGGTGCTGTCGTGCGGATTGAGCCTGGCTATGGAATTGGCCACCGCGCGGTCGTCGGGCGCGGCGTTCTCGACTGTGAGACCGTCGAGCACGTAAGTCGTGAAATGCACCAC
The DNA here is from genome assembly GCA_965219065.1 of Dehalococcoidia bacterium. Lineage (GTDB taxonomy): Bacteria > Chloroflexota > Dehalococcoidia > Lucifugimonadales > Lucifugimonadaceae. The sequence goes on along the minus strand of OZ244715.1, from coordinate 2,401,755 downwards.
CGAAATCCGGTCGTCCCGGTCCAGGCTCCGCCGGATCGCCTCTGCCGCCTCGCGGGCGATGCCCACCCGGTTGCCGCTGGACATCGAGCCGGAAGCGTCTAGAACCAGCGTCACGTTGAGCGGGGCGTCGGTTACCACTTCCGGCGCTTTGAAGGCCACGCGCGCCATGTACCTGTCGTTGTCGAGCGGGTGTTCGAACAGGTCCGACGTGATGGCGAAACGGTCGTCGACCGAAGGGGCGGCATAGCCGTAGTCGAATGCGTTCACCCACTCCTCGGCTCGCACCGACGCGGGATCCACCTGGTAGCCGGACCTGGCCCAGTTCAATGCCAATTGGAAGGACGTGCGGTCCGTATCCAGGCTGAAGGTGGAAACGGCGTCTTCGCTGGCGTCCGTCAGAGGTTGACGCTCGTAGTCCTCGAACGTGGTCGCGCCCGGTTGATTCGGCAAAACCCTCTGCTCGCCGTCGGGGTCGCTAAGCGCCCCCGGCGCCGCCGGCGTGCCTGTCGGTCGTGGCGCGGGCGCGGGGACTCCGGTTGCCGCCGGCATTGCCGTCGGCGCGGGCGCGGCCGTGACCATCATTGCTGCTGCTGGCGTCGGCGTCGACAGTACCCGAACCGCCTTTTCAACTACAACGGTCTCGACCACCTTCTCAACGCGAGTGACCGGCTTTTCCACAATCACCGTTTGCAGGACTACTACGACCTTGCCCTCGACCACTTTCTCGACTACGACGGTCTCGACCACCTTCTCAACGCGAGTGACCGGTTTTTCCACAATCACCGTTTCCACGACTCTTACGGTCTCTACTCTCGCCGTTGCCGTTGGCGCCGCGGCGAATGTCGGCTCAGGGGCAGCCGTGACCCCCGCCATAGGCGTTGAACGATGAGGTGCCGCGTAATCACCAACACCGAATTCAGAAGGGCCATCCGGTCCCGAACGGCCGACCACGAACCACACCGATCCGGCAATGGCCACGACCACCACTGCCGCCGCTGTTGCCGCAAGCGGCGGCACTCCGTTGAAACCGCCGGGCGGAAATGCCCAATCGCGTATCCCTGCCCAAACGGGTTTGGGGTCTTGCTCTCCCAGTCGGCCTTCCAGCGAAGCCCACAGGTCCGGCGTGGGAGGTACCTTGTCGGCGCCAGAGGCGAAATGCTGCCCCAGTAGCCGTTCCATATCGCGGTCGTTCGAATCGTTATTGTTCATCTCTCACCTCTGCCACTGCTGCGCGCCGGCCAACTGCTGGCGCAACGCCTGGTGCGCCCGGTGCAGCCGCGATTTCACTGTGCCTTCTGCCAGTCCAGCCGCCCGGGCCAATTCCGGCATCGTCATTTCTGCGAAGTAACGCAACACAACCACCTGCCGGTGGTCCGGACTCAACTCTCCGATGGCCTGCTGCAAAGACTGCTGCTCCGACCTGGATTCGGCCAAGTTCTCTGGACCTTCGGCGTCGGCTTCCCCTTCCATCTCGGATCCCTCGATGGGAGTGGTCTCCACCGACCGCTTGCGGCGGTGCGCCATCACTGTGTTGACCAGGATGCGCATGAGCCACGGCTTGAACGGTCGCCCGCGCCTGAAGCTGCGGATCCCTCTCCACGCCGACAGGAATGCTTCCTGGGCCAGTTCCTCGGCCAGCGCGCGGTTTCGGGTCATGTTGTAGGCCGTGCCGAACACGATGTCCTGGTACCGCTCTACCAAGTAGCGGAACGCATCGCGTTCGCCATGCTGGCAACGCATGACGGCCTGATCTTCGGTCATACCTGCTTCCTCCCTGCCGGAGACGCGAGCCTCTCTACTGGATACTATGCAGGTTCCGTCCGAATCGTTCCCTCAAGGCCGTAAGGAACGGGGGAAAGGGTCGTTGCCTTCCCACTCGCGGGAATCCGCGGCGCCCCTTAGGCGAGAGTTTGAGGGGCCCCGGCTTTGCCAGGCGTGATGGTGGGAGTGCTTAGGGTCTCAGGTGTCTGTCATCAAGGGTCGCCTGTACCAGTCCGTCCACACTGCCTTGCAAGAGGGATACAGCGTGGTTTTATGCACTGATGTATTCATGTTATGCTCTACATAATGAGAACCACTATTTCACTCGATGACCAACTTGCCAGGCAGGTCCGCCGCGAAGCTGCCGAACAGGGCCTGAGCGTGAGCGCATTCATCGCCAGAACGTTGGACGATGCGCTCAAGCGCCGCGAGACGCCGGGCCAGCCGCCATTTCGGCTTATCACGGTTCGCGGGGGCCGACCGCGCCGCGGTGTAGACCTGGACCGACCGCGCTCTCTTGATATCGATGATGACCAGCTTCAATTCGGGCCCCGGAACTCCTGACTGGAGATGCTGCTTCCCGATGTCAACATCCTGATCTACGCTCACTTTGAGGATTCCACTGACGATCACTCTGACTATGCCACCTGGCTGACCCGCCTGGCGACCGGTCCGGAACCCTTCGCCCTGTCAGTCCTGGTGCTTGCCGGATTCGTCCGTATTGCCACCAACCCTCGAATTTTCGATCGGCCATCGACCACCGATACGGCATTTTCCTTCGTATCGTCACTCCTGGAACGGCCTACGGCACGCGTCGTAGGCCCCGGTCCGGACCACCTCACCATCTTCGAGCAGGTGTGCAGGGACTCGGCGGCAACTGGAAAGCTGGTTGCAGACGCACAACACGCGGCCGTGGCCATCGAGCACGGCTGCACGTTCGTTACCACCGACTCCGACTTCAGCCGGTTTCCGGGTTTACGTTGGCTACACCCGCTGCGTCGTTCAGGACTTTAACGTCGGTCTGACCGGCTTCGAGTGTGAGGACGGGACGGGACGGGTTTTGCTTTGGGTCCCCGATCGGAGTCGGGGATGACGGGTGTGTGGTCGTGGATGACGGGGAATGGGCGTCGGGGACGGTGGATGTGAACGGGGCGCGTTGAAGCAACCCCGGGGGTTATTCCGAGGTTGCTTCGGTTGACAGTGTCTCTGTGGACCCTTCCCTCGCCCGGCTGGAGCCTGGAGGCGTTTTTCTGGAAGTAAGGTTTTCCTCTGTCTTCCCCGGACCGTGTGACAAAAGCACCGGTATGGCGGTAACTACCCGCCAGTTACGGACGGCCGAAAGGCCGCGAGGGAAGACTATTTTTGGCTCTTCACCCGCACCCCGGTTGAATGGAGTGCGTTTGGGCGTTGAAAGGTTATGACGCGTTTGCTACCGGTTTTTCGGTCTAGTTCCTCCGCGGCTTACTCCGATAGCTCCCCAGGCGCTCACTCTCACTTTTTTCATTTTTGGCCTGTGGGTCCCGAGATGCCATGGTCAGGATCAGCCCCCACGTCTACCTAGAGGGCATGTTCAAGTCGTTCCCTTCCCCTATCGGCTGCGCAGCCGGGGGCGTGGGAATCCATGTTTCACCCGCGCCTTCTTCCAAAGCGGACGCGTCCTTTCTCAGTCGTAACGGGCTTTAATACGAGGTGAGGGCACCTCGATGCCGCGGAGTTGTCCCCCGTTACGTTCCGATGGGGTTGGTTGGCATGGACGTCGTGTAAGGACACGACTCAGGTTGATATTAGAACGTGTGTTCTGGTTTGTAAATGGGGGGATGTCACAGATGTTTGTGGGGGATGATGGGGCATGTGCGGGGGCGACGGACCGGTGGCCGTTTGGGGAGGTGTGTGTTGTGTATGGGCGGGAGGTTCTTCGCTGCGCTCAGAGCCTGTGAATAAATCCCACGGAGACATCTAATTGAGACCGTTACCAAACTTGATTTGAGACTGAAAACCGCAGGCTTCGCAATAAACTCACAGGCTCTCAGAATGACATTTGGGGGCTTGGTTCCGGTCTGCGCTGGAAAGACGGTGTGGTGGGTTGCGTTTTCGCCGCGGACGATGGTGTGGGGGCGGTTCCCATGCCCTACCCCTAGGCCCCGGCTTTCGCCGGGGCGACTGTGGAGAGGGGGGCATTGAAACAAGCTCCTTACACCCGGGTCACGTTCCTTTGATGAAGTCGGCTGCCCGCTCCGCGATGGCAAGCACCGTGAGATTGAGGTTCGCTCGGACGGTGTCGGGCATGATCGATGCGTCGATGATGCGCAGCCCGTCGACGCCGTAGACATTGCAGTATTGGTCCACCACGGCAAGCGGGTCGTTCGAGGGCCCCATCTTGCAGGTGCTCGAGACGTGGTGAGCGGTGATCACCTGCTGCTTCATCCAGGAATCCAGCGCATCGTCGTTGTGCAGGACGTCGTCTGACGGCGCGAACCGCTCCTCGACTATTTCATCAAAGGCGTCATGCCTGAACAGGTCGGCGCACGTCCTGAGGCCTTCACGAAGCCGCGACCGATCGAACGGGTCGTCCAGAAGGTTGAAGTCCAGATAAGGCGGCTGTTCAGGATCGCTGGATTGGATGCGCAGCTCCCCCTGGCTCAATGCCAGGTAGAGGCACAGGCTCACGCCGACGCCTGCCGGGCCCAGGTGGTCCAGCCCTCTCATGGGGCTTGCCGCTGCGTAGTTGCCCATGTAGATGACCATGTCGTTCTTGAAAGGCGAGCCCGAGGCAGTAAACCGCAGGGTGACCGTGCCCGTCGCGACCTGGTCGACGTTCAATGGGAAGCCTTCGCGCGTACGCCAGGCCATCGGCACGTCCGGGTGGTCGCGGAGATTCCGCCCGACTCCGGGGAGGTCCTGTACTACGGGTATGCCAAGTTGTCGCAACTGGTTACCGGGGCCAATACCCGATAGAGCCAATATGTGCGGGGACCCAATGGCGCCGGCGCAGAGGACTACCTCTTCGCCATAGACGGAAAATTCCTCGCGTCCGCTGACTACATGCAGTCCCACCGCCCGACGCCCCTCGAATATGATCCCGCGGACAAGGCTGTTGGGCCTGATGGTCAGCCCCGGTCGATTGCGCGCCGGGTCGAGGTAGCCGATTGCCGTACTCATCCGCACGCGGCCGTCGACATTAAAGGCCAGGGGTCCGACACCCGCAGAGCCGGGGCGATTGTGGTCCGGGCAGTCGGGGAACCCGGCATCTCTACATGCCCGGTAGAAGGCGTGCTGTTGAGGCCCCCATTCGTCGGCTTGGTATCTACGGCAGGCAATGGGGCCGTCCGAACCATGGAATTCATCTGAGAAATCCTGGTCCGCTTCCAGCTTTTTCAAGTACGGGAGTATCTTTTCGAACCGCCATTCGGTGTTGCCCCATTCCGCCCACCGGTCAAAGTCCTCCGGCATTCCTCGAAGAAACTGGGCGTCGTTGACAGCGCTGGAACCACCGGCGACCTTGCCCCTGGGTATATCTATGCAGGCCTGGTCCGTGGCCCGGGCGCGAAAATTCCAGATGTGCCCGCTGTCCCAGATAGCTGTACCGGTCCCGTAGGCATACTTCACCGAATCGGGCATTTGCTCCGGCGCAGGATAGTCCGCTCCGGCCTCGATAAGGAGGACCGACCGGTGAGGGTCTTCCGATAAACGAGCCGCCAAGACCGCTCCCGCCGAGCCAGCTCCGACGACAATGTGGTCGTATCGTTTTTTCATACTGCTTCGACCTGGCGCCCCGTGCACGAAGTCCGTTGAATCATGCAGGTGGGCATCTTCGCGCCGTCTTTCCGGTGTAGGCAGGAAAGACGGATTAGATACGCCTGCCCTGTTGGTCCTTCCCGTACGGACCCGAAGGTAACCTGCCCCCACCCTTGGATTACGGGTTACGCCAGAACGCCGGAGCTGCGTCTTTCCATCCGATTCGATCAGGTTGGCCCGACTCTATAGCCGCAACTCCAATCGCGGTTTTAGCAGACGGTCCGGCACTTTGGTTTCGCGCATGAAACTCACCAGAAGTTGATGTATCGCTCTGGCTTCAACCTTATGTGTTCCGATCACATTATTCAGTTGATTCGGATCGGATTTCAGATTGTAAAGTTCCGAAAGGCCAGCTTCAGGACTGTAAAGCAAACTCCACTCTCCCGCGGTGATAGTCGTGACTGGGGAGTCAGAGAGGGTACGGAGCAGGTTGTCCACAGACTGGACCGGATCGCCGGGGTTGGCGAAGGGGATGCTGCTGACTACGTACTCCCGCCCTGAGAGGGAATTGTCTTGCATCCTGGGCACGAGAGACCTGCCTTGAACGTAGGCCGGGATCTCCATATCCAGCAGATCGAGCACGGTCGGCATGACGTCGATCGCCGAGCTCAGGCCCTTGTACACCGCCGGAGATATTCCGGGCGCGTGGACCAGAAGCGGTATGTGGACGATTTCCTCAAAGAGGGGTGAATGGATCCAGGTCGATCCCGGATCGCCATAGGGTCGAAGCCTTCCGTCCGGCAGCTTGTCTCCACTCATCTTGCCGAACAGGCCGCCATGCTCGCCAAAGTAGAAGCCATGGTCCGTGGTGAAGATGATTGCGGTCTTGTCCATCAGGCCCATGTTTTCGACCGACTTCAGCAAGAAACCCAACCAGGTGTCGACCATGGTGATCTCACCGCAGTAGGTAGCGTGACCTTTCTTGAGTTTTTCTTCTTCGTAGCCCGGCACGTCATGCCAGTTTCCGTACACGGGGAGCACCAATTCGCCGTCGTATCCCGGCCAGTAGAGCTCCGTGTAGTAGGACGGCGCATCCCAGGGTTCATGGGGGTCCCAGGTGTCTACATAGAGGAAAAAGTCCTCTTTGTAGTGATGTTCCAGCCATTGAATGGCGGTCATGAAGGTTCGGGGGGCATTTCGGTCGGACTCGTTATGCCATGCCGCGCGGACGTCCAGGGATTCGTTGTGGTATCCGGGCTGCGGAATCAGGGACCACATGGTGTCCTGGCCCCTGTTAAAGAAAAAGGACTGAAACCCCCGATCGTAGTTCATCCCGTCCCGCAAGTAGTAGGGGGTGTCGACCGACGCCGCCGTGTGAAGGCCGCGTTCAGCCAGCATCTCCGCCAGGGTGGTCACACCCGCAGGGAGCGCTTCCCAACCCATAAAGGACATGGTCCATCGCCCCGTCTGATGGTCGGCGCGGGTGGGCATAGTCGGAAATCCGGCGGAATAGTGGCCGTCGAACCTGACCGACCTGGCTGCCAGCGCATCGAGAGATGGCGTTCGAATCGTCGGATTGCCGTATGCGCCCAGGTGGTCCCTGCGGAATGTGTCGGCAACTATCCAAATGACATTCATTTCGGCCGCTCCAATGATCTGCTCCGACAAATGTGCCGCAATTCACGGGACTCCGGCAGGTGATAGACCTGTTTGAACCAAAGACGGCGCCGTGAGGTTACGGCGTAACGACCCGCTCCACGCCATCGCCCGCGAGCTGGTCCGGACAATTAAGCACAACGTTAACATCGGCCGGGCTCTCCCTGAGAACGTGCGGGCTCACCTGCGCGCGACTATCTGCCGAATCATTCGCAGCTATGGATACACGCCCGTCTATTGGGAATTTGCTTCTCCAGTTCCACAAACGCCAGCACCGTTGCCTGCGGGTTGCGTGTTCGTCGCATCGGCCGACCACCCCCATGATGGCATGGTCGTCTACTACCTCACAAAACCGTCTATTCGTAGACCTGCAAGGGGTCGGAGGTCCTTTCAATCGGAGGGAGTCTGATCCGGCGCAACGCCCAGTTTGAGAGGCGACATCCCACACCAAAGAAGTCGGAGGTGAGCACAACCCCCGTCGTGTCACCGCCCTGTGTGCGTTGGAGTAGGGAGTTAGCCCGGATCAGGCCAAAGAAGCAGGCTGTGGACTTTCAAACGACTGGAAACATCTCTCCTGATTTGAGTTGGACAGGCGCCCTGGCGTTTGGCGTTCCGAAGAACCCACCGGTACCGTTGGTGTGGGACGACTCGTGGTATTCGGAGGGACGGACGTTGGACTCGACCGGAAACAAATCCAACATGTCAATCGACAACGAGAGCAGCGCGACAGGCGTCAATGTCGCGTTGCTCCGCGGGATTAACGTCGGCGGCAAGAACAGACTGCGGATGAAGGAACTCGCCGCAATGTTCGCAGACGCGGGTTGCGACGATGTTAGGACCTACATTCAGAGTGGGAACGTTGTATTTCGAACGAACTCGACGCCGGTAGAAGACATCCCTTCTCTCATCAGTGCGTCGATCCTGAATCGTTTCGGCTATCGGGTTCCAGTGGTTACCCGCACGGCCCGCGAGTTCCAGAAGATCGTGCAAGCCAATCCGTTCGTCGAAGCTGGTGCGGAATCAGACAAACTGCACGTCGTCTTCCTGGCGGGGCTACCCGACCGGGCGCAGGTTGAAGCACTTGACCCAAATCGCTCGCCAGCCGACGAGTTCGCTGTCCTAGGACGTGAAATTTATCTCTACTGTCCGAACGGTCTTGCGCGCACCAAGCTCACCAACAGCTACTTCGACTCCAGACTTTCGACAACCAGTACGACACGAAACTGGAGGACGGTAAGAAAGCTCCTCGATATGGCCACAGGCGCCGGTCGAGGGACCTGAGCCTAAGTCCGGACCGATTGCAATTCGGCGGGCTCCGGCGGGAACACTATTTCACTCGGCAGTAGCCCCAGCCCTGTATCACTCTTTCGAAAACCGCGCGTGCCGGGCGGGGAAATTCAGGCCTCTTCCATCACATACACCGCTGAGCGCCACTACTACGCGCTTTGCGGCGACTTACGGGTCTCCGCGATGCGCTGGCCCCGGTGACCGGGGCCAGATCCACCCACCGTAACGACCGCGTTTGGGGCCCCCCTCTGAAATGCTTCAGGAATGCATTGGAACGGGTCTTAGCCGTAGGGAGGCCGCCCGCGGTTGATTAGCGTGGAAGAAGGCCACGTTCCCCATGAGACTGACGCCTCACCGCTGGAGGAGAAGATGAGATGAGGTTGCGCTCGCCTGAGAGGGCAGTTCCGATCATCACCGCCGCTGGGACGTGAACGAGGGCCTCGTTGGTCGAGGGCAAGTTCCAGTCCATCGGATTCGCAGATGGACCGATCCGAAACGTCGAAACTGTAGTTCGCGGCGGTGGCGGCTCCTGTTGCTTCCGGTGAGCGACATGTGTTTTGCGGCGCCTAAGCCGCGTATCCGCCGACGACTATATCGGTCTTCGCACATAGTCGAAGTCAGTGGGAAACTACGGCTAGCGGGAGGCCCGGGCGCGGCTGCGGTGGACCCTATAGCGTTCGTCCGGGCTCAGGACACGTTTGCGCATGCGGATGCTCTTTGGGGTGACCTCGACGAGCTCGTCCACGTTGATGAAGCCCAGGGCCTCTTCAAGGCTGAACTTCACGGCGGGCGCAAGGCGCACGACGATATCCGCGGTCGGGGAACGCATATTGGACATCTTGCGCTCCTTGCAAACGTTCACGTCCATGTCACCCTCGCGATTGTGGCGTCCAACGATCATGCCCTGGTAGACGGGCGTTTGAGGCTCTACGAACGTCTCTCCGCGCTCCTGGGCGTTCTGGAGGCCGTAGGTGACTGCGACACCCTTCCCGACGGACACGACGGCGCCTGAGCGGGCGTTCTTCACCGCGCCTGTCATCGGCTCCATTCCGATGAACTCGGTGTTCATCTGGCCGTTGCCGCGCGCGGCTCGCAGGAAGAAGCTCCGGAAGCCGATCAGGCCGCGGGTCGGAAGCCGGAACTGGAGACGCACGTTGCCGGAGCCGTCGCTCTGCATATCAACCATCTGCGCGAGGCGCGACGATAAGTACTCGGTGACGGGGCCGATGTAGTCGTCGCGCGTTTCGACGAAGAGCAGTTCGTAGGGCTCGTGCATCTTTCCGTTGATGCGCCTTGTGACGGCCTCAGGGCGCGACACCTGAAACTCGATGCCATCGCGGCGCATCTTCTCTATCAGGACGGAGAGGTGAAGCTCGCCGCGGCCGCTCACGAGAAACTCATCCGCGCTGCGGGTGCGCTCCACGCGGAGCGCCACGTTCGTCTGTAGCTCGCGCTGGAGCCGATCCCACAGCATGCGAGATGTAGCGTACTGGCCCTCCCTGCCTGAGAACGGGGACGTGTTGACGCTGAAGGTCATGCGCACGGTGGGTTCTTCGACCTTCATGCGCTCCAGGGGGTCAGGCGCGTCGGGCGACGCCACGGTGTCGCCGATACGGACATCGCTCAAACCGGACAGCGCGACGATCTCGCCGGCGGCCGCCGATTCGATCTCCAGGCGCGCAAGGTCGCGGAACGTGAATAGACGTTCCACCCGGTAGGCATGGGTGTTGCTGTCGCGGCCGATCAGCACGACCTGCCCGCCTTTCGCGATGCGTCCTCGCGACACCCTGCCGATCGCGATCTGGCCGAGGTAGTTGTCGTAGTCCAGCGCGGCCACGAGCATCTGCAGGGGGGCGTCGGGGTCGGCGACCGGAGGCGGCACACGGTCGATGATGGCGTCGAACAGGGGCGCCATGTCCTTTGGCGCGTCCCCTTCCCCGGCCAGCGCATATTGATTACGGGCGGACGTGTAGAGCACCGGGAAGTCGAGTTGGTCGGGATCCGTCGCCAGTTCGAGGAAGAGGTCTTGCACCTCCGACAGCGCGGCGGCGGCGTCTGCGGCGGGACGGTCGATCTTGTTGATGACGAGGATCGGCCGCAGCCCCTGCTGGAGCGCGATCCGCAATACGTAGCGGGTCTGGGGCATGGGGCCTTCGACAGCGTCGACGACCAGCAAGCATCCGTCGGCCATGTTCACGACGCGCTCGACCTCGCCGCTGAAATCGGCGTGGCCCGGCGTGTCGATGATGTTGACCATCACGTCGCCGTACTTGATCCCGGTGTTCTTGGCCAGGATGGTGATGCCGCGCTCTCGTTCCTGCGGGTCCGAGTCCATGATCAGATCGGTCATCTGCTGACCGGGGCGGAAGACATGGCTGTAACGCAGCATCGCGTCGACGAGGCTCGTCTTACCGTGGTCGACGTGCGCGACGATGGCGATGTTGCGGAGGTGGGTCTGGGGTGCTTCAGTCATATTCCGTCCGTTGCACTACATGGGTCGGCGCCCGCCAAGGCGGACGCCACTCTTCCAAGTATGAGCGCGACGGGCTTCGGTATGGGGTTCCCAAGTACCCATAAGGATACGCCGCACGGCGGAGGCCTCACAGGATTCTGCGCTGCTTCTTGCGGCCACCAGCCTCATTGTCCGGATCAGCGGGCGTCCGGCATGGATGCACGCGTGCCATAAAGCACAGGCGACGAGGGCCGTTGCCGACACACCCATCTTCCCGGAGACGGTGGCGCCCCGTATGGGGTCCCCCTGCACCCCCGGGAGGGAGCAGAGGAGCCGGGCGAATCGGGTCAGACAGGCTTTTCTCCGGTTACCACGCAGACGCCGTCTCCGGCATTGACGGACGGAGTTTTCCGAAGCACCACCACCGTCCCGTCCTCCGTGGCACGCACGGTGTCTATAGTTTCGCCTGCCAGGTCCTCTACTCGCCCTACAGGGTCGCCTTTCTTGACGCGGTCGAGAACATCCACCTCCGGGATGAAGTAACCGCTCTCTTGCACGGGCAGGGAGGTGGCGTCGTTGTTGCCGTCTCCGATGAGGTGACGCTCCGGCGGTTCGTTGTCGATTTCGCCGTCGAGGATTCCGAGCTGTTTGAGGACGTTTGTGAGGCCTCTGGCATATAGCCCTGCGTGGGGTTTGTCCAGCCATCCGCCTCCGCGGGATTCGGTATAGAGCCAGGGAATTCCCCTGCCGTGGCCATAGGTGATGCTACGGCCGGGACCAAGGTCCGGGTGGCCCCACAAAACAGGCATCCCAAAGGCCCGGGCGGCGGCGAGAGACTTTTGGCCCATCTCGTCATCCGACATGTAGTAGCCGATGAGAGTCGCTATATCACTACCGGCGCCGGAGCTGTGAAGATCGATCAGGAAATTCGCACGGGTGATGACGTGCTCGGCAAGGTTCCAGGCGATCCTCTCCGTGACGGTCCCGTCTGCGTCGCCAGGGAAGATCCGCGCCAGGTTTAAGCCGTCGATCGGGCTGGTCCTCGTGCCTGTTGCGAAGGCCGGCACGTTGCATTGCGGCACGGCGATGAATGTACCGCTCAACTGCGCAGGATCGAGGCCCCTGTAGACGGTCTTTGCTGCGTGAGGCCCCTCGTACTCGTCACCGTGGACCCCACCAAACGCCACGAGCGTCGGCCCCGGCTCGGCGCCCTTCGCCACCAGAACCGCCAGGCGCAACATATCGCCGCCGGGTAACGAAGCAACGTTCAATTTGTAGACCTGCTTTGATCCCGGATCCTGTGCGTCCGGATTGAAGCGTTCGAAGTCCATGGTGAGGTGAGAAGTCATGTGTTTGGTCCGTTCGGGTCCTGGGGGGTCAGTGTCGAGGGCGGGTTTGGGGAGCATGGAAAACTGGTTTTGTCATATGCGCGTTGCTTCCCTGAACCCTCACGACCGTGTAGCGGCGCCTCTTGTGGGCGCCGACGGGGTGGGGCTTGGGGCGGTGCCGCGGGATCCGTTACGAGGGGAATTCGTCCAGCTTGTAGAGGAACGTGTCGATGTCCTGGCGGTTGTTGAATATGTGGGGGTCTACGCGCAATGTCCGGTTGTGGGTGTGCCCGGAATACACGTCGATCCCCTGATCCGCCATGAATCGTTCCACGCCCGGCGCGTCGTCCATTACGACTGCCACCACGCCCCCGCGTCGGTTGGGGTCGGCCGGAGTAAGCACCTCGTAGCCGCGGTCTGTGAGCCCGTCGATGCAGTAACCGGACAGGTCAAGGACGTGCGATTCGACGCGTTCCTTGCCCACCCCGGTTAGGATTTCGAGGCCGGGTATGGCGGCCGCCAGCCCCAGGATGTTTGGGATTCCCAGTTGAAAACGCGCCGCTCCCGGCTTGGGGGTGAATCCGTCACTGGGGTGCGAGCCGGGCGCCCTCACTGAACTCGGCCCGCCTGCGTGTGGCGGCATGCGTTCCAGCAGGCGTTTCGACCCGTAGAAATATGCGACGCCAGCTGGCCCAAGCAGCCATTTGCACGCGCCCACCGAGAGAAAATCGATCCCCATTTCGTGCACGTCTATGCTCATTGCGCCTGCAGATTGGGCTCCGTCTACGAGCAGCAGCGCGCCGTGGCTGTGGGCCACTTCCGAGACGGCTGCCAGGTCCTGCTTGAACCCCTCGCCCTGCGTAACGTGCGAAATGCTCACCGCTATGGTGTCGTCGTCGATCGCCTCGGCGAGGTCTTCCACCTCGACGACGCCGTCGCGGGCGGATACAAACCGCCGTTCGATGCCGGCGCGGGCCGGAAGCATCCACGGGAATATGCTTGACGGGTAGCTCCACTCGTCGAACACAACGTTTCCGCCGTCGCCCAACTCGGTCATTTCGACAGCGAGGTTCGAGCCTGCGCCGGTGCTATCCACGACCGCCACTTCGTCCAGGTCTGCGCCTATCAGGCCTGCGAAGAGCCCTCGCGCCGCCAGCAGGTGTTCGTCCAGCCTTGCATATCGGTCGGCGATGCTGAAGCTCCACTCCTCCGCCAGTTGGTCCACCGCTTCGCGGGCGAGGGAGGACATAGGGGAGTGGCCGCCGCTGAACAGGTATGTGCGGCGCTCCATGATTGGGAATAGAGAGCGAACTTCGTTGGGCTCCATTGAGTCCTCCCGGTCAGTGTGAGCCGGCCTTTAGTGTGAGTGTCCGTTGTGGTGGCATGAGGTTTCGGGCGAGTCCGACGGAGGCAGGTCCATCGCTGGGTTGGAGTGGAAGAAACCGTCCGGCTTGAGCATGAAACCCATCTTGTGCACAGGCATCACCGGCCAGTCCTCCGGCCGCGGGATGTGCGTGTGGCCGAACGTGTACCAGACAACCAGATCGGTGTCTGCAATCGGCCGATTGGCCTCGGTCCACTTCGGCAGTCCGTCGCCCTCGGCGCGTTGGTTCGGATAATCGCCGGCTGCGAACTTCTCTCCAGCGCGATAGGGCGTAACCCACAGGTGCCGCTTGAGAAACCCTGCCCGCCTGATCACCGCAGCGTCGTCGTGGGCGAACGGCACTGCGTTCTCAGCCGGCATCAGCCGGTACCCCACGGGCTGGTTCATCCTGTTCTTCACGGAAGGGTTGACTATCTTCCAGTACCGGCTTGAGGTCATGTTGCAGAGGCGTTGTGCTTCCTGTTCCCGTTCGAACAGCGTTTGCTCTGCCACGAATGCGTTGCCGTGCGGATTTTCGTCGCCGCGCGGCAGTTGCTTACTGTTCACCTCGTAGACCGAGTTGCTCTGGCCATCGACGTTAATGTCGATGCGGGCGTTGAAGATGTGCTGATGGTACGGAGCGTTCAACTGCGGGGCGACTTCGGTGCCGAACTTCGGCGTCTCGCCGGGCATTACGGCCGTGGTGTTGGCGATGCCCGTCAGCTTGATCTCCAGTTCCAGCGTGCCGTCCTGATAGAAGTTCCAGTAGAAGGCGTACTCGTAGTTGCCTACTGTGGAGATGAATGAGACGACGAGGCGGCGGGAACGTCTGACCTCGACCTCTTCCGTGCGCCAGTCGGTGTGTTTCCACAGGATGCCGTTGTCTTCTTCGTGGAGGCAAACGGCGTTGTCGATAGTCGCCACCTCGCCGCGGCTATTTATCATGTGGGCGTCGAAGTACCTGATGTCGCCGAGGCAGTCGCATCCGAGAGTCAACGGGTTGGAGAGTTGGCCGATGCCGTATTCGCCGATGTCAAAGGCGTTCTTGCGGAAACTCGACTCGCCGGGGTCGCCGTAGGGCACGACCATGTCGGACAACGACGCCCGGTAGAGGATGGGCCGCACCTTACCCTTGTCTTCGTATGAGACGGTGTAGAGCACCAGTCCCTCTCTCGGCGTGAAGCCGATGCGGAACTTCCAGTTCTGCCAAGTGATTTCGTGGCCGTCGATCGCGAAACTCGGGCCTTCCCTCTGAACGATCTCCAGCGGTTTGGGCGGAGTGCGGGGCTCGGTGTTGTGTTGGCGCGTCCAGTTTCCCGATTCCGGCGGCAACGGCACGATGCCGTAGTCCTCGACGCGCAGCACCTCCATCTTGTTGAGATCGACTACCACTATCACGCCCTCAAGGGGCCTGGCGTATCCGTTGTCGGTCGGGTCGGAGCGGACCCATGCGAGGGCCCGGGAAAGTCGCCGTCCCTTATCCTCTTCCGGCTCTATGCCGTATGAGCCGGCGGACCATGGATCGACCATGACGAGGTCTACATCGTAGATGCCGCGTTTTCGCAGGGCTTCGATGAATTCGGGGGACCGCTTGACCGCCTCTTCGCACTCGACGAATTCGTCCAGCATGATCGCGGGTTGGACGCCCTCAAGGCGATGCCACGTAGTGACGGCCTGTTGTGTCAGAGAAACCACGAGTTCTGAGCACTCGCCCAACGCGTTGTCGAGCAGTATGACCATCGCCTCGCGTTCTACGTGCGATTCGGGCGTGTAGCTGAGCACCAAGTCCTTGGCCGGTTCGTTCAGCATGAGCCCGACGAAGCGGGAGGTTGGAGTTACCCGGGGGTCTGCCTTGACGATTGCGACAGCGGCTTCGACCTCGGCCTTTGACAGAGGTTCGAGCGGGTGCACGGCAGCTTCGGAAGTCTTGCTTACGGCGTCTCGTTCTATTGTCTGTACCATTTCTGCGCCTTCTTTGTTCCTGTGCGGTTCGGTGTCTGACTCATCGGCGTGAGCCGCCGGGGGTAGATCTGGCAGTCACCTTTATGTCGGTATCGCCTGAGCGCGGTGTTTGCGGACCGGCCGTCACGGCATGGCGTCGATCGATTCCGGCAACGTCTGGCCGCCGTCGATCACAAGCGTCTGGCCGGTGATGTATTTCGCCTCGTGAGACGCGAAGAACAGGATCGCGTATGCGATATCGTCGAGGTCCCCCAGCTTGCCCATGGGGATCGCTTTCTCCATGGTGCGGAGGTAGTCCTCCCCGACATCGTCGAGGCCCTCGGTCATGATGTTGCCGGGCATGATTGCGTTGATCGTGATGTTGTGCCGCGCCAACTCGATGGCGGCAGTGCGCATGAAGCCGAGTTGCCCGGCCTTCGTTGCTCCATAGTGCGACCAGCCGGGGAAGCCGGTGATCGGGCCGGTGATGGACGAGGTGAGGATTATGCGACCCTGATCGGACTTCTTGAGTTCCGGCAGGCAGGCCTTCACCGCCATAAACGTGCCTTTCAGGTTGACGGAATTGACCGTGTCCCACTCATCTTCCGACATCTCTTCGATATTTGCGGAGGGGAATATTCCTGCGTTACTGCACAGGATGTCGATCCCGCCGTGGCGGTCGACAGCAGCCTTCGCCATGGCCTCGACGTCGTCTGAATTACTGACATCGGCCTGGAAAAATGATGCCACCCCGCCAGCGTCGGTGATCGCCTGAGCGGCCTGTTCTCCGGCGTCGGCCTGGCGCGCGGCCAAAAGGACCTTGGCGCCTTCGCGGGCAAATGCCTGGGCAATGCCTCGTCCGATGCCCTTGCTCCCACCAGTGACAATCAGGGACCTGCCCTGCATTCGATCACCCATCAGAATGCGCCTCCGACCATAACTATGCGTCCATTCTCAAAAGGCCCGACCTTAAGTCAGGCCCGTGCGTAATTCTATCGGCAATTCTTGGCATCGACGATCATGCCGCCGTGTTGGTGGCTTAGATTCTTCGCTTTTGAAGGGTGGACTTCAGAGACGGGCGCGGTTACTCCTCCCCGGTCATCAGCCTTCGCGGGTTGTCGAACATGATGGTGTGGAACTGCTCTTCGGTAAGACCTATTTTTTCGCCCAGAACGGCCATCCCCTGCGTCGACAGGAAGTCATAGCCACAGCCGCCGTTCATCGCGTAGTCGTCCCTGTAGCAGACGTCGTGTGAGAGCAGCAGGTTCTTGATGTAGCCGGCGTCAATGACCATCTTGACGAGGTTGAGCGTTCTGTTCGCGTCGAATTCACTGGCATTCACGAGATTGCCCATTCGGTCGAACGTGATGTACGCGCCGCGCATGGCGATCTCCTCGTGGTATCTGTGGATCGGGAAGCCGCCGGAGTGTCCTATGGCAACTCTGCGAGGATCGACGCCTTCCTGTATGAGCACGTCGAGCTGTTCGATACCTTGCGGACCCCGCGTGGCGTGGGTTACGAGGCCCGTGTTGGTCTTCATCTGCGCGCGGCCGGCGGCTCGCAGCACACGTTCTTCGATTGCAGACAACCAGTTAAAATGGGCGCCTATTTCTCCGATGATTCCGGCTTTAACGTCTGTCCCGTCGATGCCCTCGGTCAGATCCCGCACCATCTCCTCTGCTATTTCATCGGTCTTCATTCGCCACAGTCGCTGTTCGTAGTAGGACTCCCGGTACCAGCCGCATCCCAGGATGACGTTGAGCCCTGTCTTCTCTGCTACAGCCCGAACTGCGTCGGCGTGCTTCAGGTGATTGAGTTCGGAGTCGAACAGGAGGTCCTGATCGTTCTCGGTCAGTCCGCCGGACGTGAGGTCGACGAGGGTCGTGCCTCCGGCATCGGCGTAACGTTGAACTTCGATCTCCGCCATCTCAATGTCGTTCAGATACCCCCGACCGTCCCATGTGTCGCGCATGAGGTCCAGGTAGATGTGCTCGTGAATCAGCGTGAACCCCAGATCATCGCTTGAAATTGGACCGGTAACGGTCATTACTTGAGTAGACAACTGCGGGCCTCCCGTGGTGAGAATCGTGGTTTTTCGCTGATGAAATCAGTTGGCCGCCGCGGCGTGAACCCGGGCATCGCAAGAGGAGCACGAGTCAAGAAGCAGCGGGCTGTGTGCGGCGTATATGTGGTGTGTGGTCACTGGATTAGAAAAGAAGCGAGTGTGCGTTTTGTGGGGCTATTTTGAGGGGATGTCGAAGTTTTCGTCCAGGTCTGCCATGGTGACGCGGCTCGAGCCGTTGTTGGACGACTGGTGCAACCCAACCACACCCTGCAACGCGCCGAGCGCCGTCGGGCCGCTCGATATCGGGGTCGGACCTCCGTGCGAAGTCTCGATGAGCTCTTCGATCAGGGCGACCATGGGCGAGACCGCCCGGTACACCTGCGGGAACGGATGCATGACCAACTCACGGCGGTTCAAGGAGGGGTCGGTTCGCCACAGTTGGAGGTCGTAGTTCCCGATGATTATCTCGCCCGCCGTGCCGATGACCTGCGCCCGAAAACCGACGGCGTGGCCGGTCGTACCGTTGACGAACGCCCGAACACCGTTCTCGTACACCATGTAGGCGTTCCCACCGGCGTCGAAACTCTCGTGATCGTCGAGGTGCCCGTTCATCCATGCGACGGGGCAGTCCCCGTTGAAGTAGTTGAGCAGGTCGAAGGCGTGGGACCCTATGAACATGAGTTCGCCGCTGAAGTGGACGATCATTGTGTGCACGTCACCGATGGCGCCGTCATCGATCAACTGCTTCGCCTGGCGATATGCGAAGTCGCCGCGCCGGGTGTGGTTGACGGCCAACGCAATTCCTGCATCGTCGCACGCCTTGATCACCTTCCTGGCGTCCGCGATATTGCTGGCGATCGGCTTTTCCAGAAAGATGGCCTTGACCCCCGCTTCGACCGCCGCGAGCGCAGGCGTCGCGTGGATGGGCGATGGGGTGGCGATGCTGACGATGTATAGGTCCTCCTCTTTCAGGAGATCCCGATAGTCTGCATACACCCGGTCAGCGGGAAGATTCCAGCGCCTGGCGTAGTCATCGCGCCTGCCGGCGTCGGTGTCGGCGCCGCAGACCAACTCCGTTTCGTGCATTGCGTCGTAGCACGCCGCGTGGCCGTTCGGGAAGCCGAAACGGCTGGCCGAGCCCAGTTGCGTGTCTTCGATGAAGCTGCCGATTACTCCGCAGCCGATGACACCAGCGCGGTATTCATTAACCTTTGCCATTAAAGTCCCACATCATTTCTGACTTCTAACGTTCTGTTCCAGCCGCGACCTGTCTGCCCGCAGCACTTTATGAACGATCGATCGGCTATCTCCAGTCGAGCACTACGTGAATAGAGTTCTCCGAACGGGTGCGGATCATCTCGTAGGCGTTTTTGAGTTCGGTGTACGGTATTACGTGTGTGACCAGCCTGTCCGCCGACAGGCGTCCCTCCTGGAGCATCCGAACCAGGAGGGCCATGTTACGTCTCCGGCTCCACCTGAGCACGTACGGCGGCCCGTCCTCGTTCAGGCCGCCGGCCCGGGATGGCAAGAGATCGAGCTCCTTGTAGAGCAGGTCCTCAGCCAGATCGAGAGATATAGGCCTGAGGTGCCAGCCGACTATCACCACCCTGGCGCCGTATCGGGCCAGCGAGATCGCCACGGGGACGGCTGAAGGCGCACCGGCGGTTTCCAGAACGACGTCCGCGCCGTCTTCGGTAAGTCGGCCTATCTTCTCGGTGGCGTCTTCATGTTCGGGGTTGATCGTGTGGTCGGCGCCTAATTCTTTTGCGAGATTGAGCCGCCACTCATCGGTGTCGACTGCGATCGTAGTGGCGGCGCCCGAAAGCCTGGCGTGCTGTATGGCGAGTTGGCCCATCAACCCCATGCCGACGACGGCTACGGTGTCGCCGAACTCGATCCGGCCGCGACGCGATCCATGCAGCGCAACCCGGGCCACGGACAACACTGACGCGACCTCGTCGCTCAGGCCATCGGGCAATTTGACGACGATATTGGCGTCTGCGACCACGAATTCGGAATGGCCCCCGTGAGTAAATACACGGTCGCCTTCCTCAAATCCAGTGACGTCGGGGCTACAGTGAACGACTTGTCCCACGGCCTGATAACCGGGGACGAATGGGTAGACGAAACGTTCTCCCCACCGCCTTCGCACCAGGTCGGGGTTCGTGCCACAGTACAGGTTCATCTCGGTGCCGGCGCTGATGCCTGACACGGTGGTGCGTACCAGTATCTGCCCCGGCTCCAGCTCCGGCGTCTCTTCCTCTTCGATGGAGACCTGATAGGGCTTCGTAATGTAAGCCGTCTTCATGATCTTCCCTAGTCGATCTGGATTCTGGGGTCGAGCGCGTCTCGCAGCCCGTCGCCCACGAAGTTAACCGCCAACACAGTGAGCGCAATTGAGAGGCCGGGAGGTACCCACAGCCACGGCTGGTTTTGGATTACGTGAATGGATTGGGCGGAGGTCATCATGTTGCCCCACGTCGGCGTGGGTATCTGAACGCCGAGGCCCAGGAAGTTCAGGGCCGCCTCGATGAGGATGGCGCTTGCAAGTCCAAGCGTGCCGGCGACTGCAATATACGGAAGCGTCGAAGGCAGGATGTGCGAGATAAGGATACGCCGGTCGGACGCACCGATGGCCCCGGCCGCGATAACGTAGTCCATCTCGCGTATCGCCAGGACCTGGCCGCGCACAAGCCGTGCGACACCGGTCCAACCCAGGACGCCGATGATCCACATGATGTTCAACATACTGCCGCCCAAAATCGCAACCAGAATGATCAAAGCGAACAACGTCGGAAAGGTCATTATCAGTTCGGTGAACCGCATAAGGACGTTGTCGACCCAGCCTCCGAAGTAGCCCGATGTCATGCCGATTACGGTCCCGATCAGAACCCCGATTATCAGGGCGCACGCTGCGATGACCAGCGTGACACGGGATCCGAACAACAGCCGGGCCCACACGTCGCGCCCGGCGGAATCGGTACCGAGGAAATGTTCGACGCTTGGCGCCCCTTTGATGTTGTCGAGGTCCACGCGATTTTGGTCGTGGAACGACAGCCACGGCGCAAAGATCGACCCGATGGCGAATATGGCCAGTATGCCGATACCGAGCAACGACAGCCGGTGTTTGCGAAAACGCAGCCACAAGCCGCGGCCGGATCGCCGCGTAAGTTCGTCGAATTCTTCAGCTGATTGAATAGCGCTTCGTACGCTTTCCTCTTCCGAAGACTCATTGTGTTTGCGAAAACGCAGCCACCGGGCCCAACCGGAGGGCCGGGTAGATTCATCAGCAGTTTGGACGTTCAAGTCAGGGCTTCGTTCGAGTGCCATCGCTAATAACCGCCATGAATCTTTCCCTAACCGCCTTCGCCATAGCGAATCCTGGGATCCGCGTATGCGTACAGTACGTCAGCGACCAGGTTGGAAGCCAGAACCATTGTGGACAGGAAGAGCGTGAGGGCCATCAACACCGGGTAGTCGCGTTGGTGAATTGCGTCCACGGACAACTGACCCAGGCCGGGCCATGAGAATACGATCTCGATGACGATTGCCCCACCGAGCAGCAGAGGGAGTCTCAGGCTCGTGATCGTGATGATTGGCAGCAACGCGTTGCGCAGACCGTGCCTCAGGAATACCACCCAGTTCGACAGGCCCTTCGCCCGCGCGGTCCGTACGTAGTCGGCGCCCAGGACCTCGAGCATCGCGGTGCGGGCGTAGCGGGTGTTGGTGGCAACGAGGTCGATCGACAGGATGAGCGCAGGCAGGATGATGTGTCTCAGATTGTCGATGATCTTGCCGGTCAGCGTAGTTTCCTCGCCGCTCGACATCCCGTAGACCGGCAATATCGGCCAGATAAGGCCGAATAGCAGTAACGCGACGAGTCCGAAGAAAAATGTGGGGATGGAGAGACCGATCAGTGACAAAACGCTTAACGCGTAGTCCCAGAAACTGTACTGGCGAAGGGCTGAAATTACCCCGAAGACCACTCCCATCAACAGCGACAGGACGAGCGCGATTCCGGTGAGCTCGATGGTGGGCAGCAGGCGAGGACCGATGCGATCCATGACAGGCTGCTTGGTGAAGTATGAAAACCCGAAGTTGCCTGTGACCAGTTCCTTCACCCAGATCACGTACCGCACCGGTATTGGCTTGTCGAGGCCGAGCGCCCTGCGCATACGCTCGAGATCTTCTTCGCGTAGTTGATCCTCCGGGCTGATCAGTGCGGAGATCGGGTCGCCAGGGGCGAGGTTCGCAACGAGAAAGGTGATTATCGTGATGCCGATAAGCATCGGGATAAACAGCGACAGGCGACGGAGCAGATATGAGCCCAATCGGTCGACTCCCGTTTAGCGCTTCCGGCGAGCCGGCGGCTCTGACGGTGAGGCTCGTTACAAGAATTTGGCGGGCGCTTCAACAGTTGCTGAAACGCCCGCCAAGTATCCAGTGTGAAACTTAGGTGAAGGTCGTTAGTCGGCTTCCTGGCCTACTTGAGGTCCCACTGTTCAATGTGGAACTTCTGCCAGTCCGAGTGGCCAAGGAAAGCCGGGCCAATCGGTACCGTTGCAAAGCTGGTCGCCTCGGGCAGAGCATCGAAGAACGGGATGCTGAACTTCTTGTCGAGGATCCACCACTGGTTCAGCAGGTGCACAGGCGCCAACGGAAGCGTGGTTATCATCTCCTCGTTGATCTCCTGATAGATGGACGCCCGCTCGGCCTGGTCAATGGATCGCTTGCCGCGGTCGATCTTCTCGTCGAGCGTCGGGTTGGCGTATCCCATGGCGTTGCGTGAGCCTGACCTCATGTGGAAGCTAAGGAATCCGTCCGGGTCAGGGAAGACACCAAAGGTGACTCTGATCGTGTCCCATTCGTAGGTTTCGTAGAACGTCTCGACCCAGAGCGCCAGTTCAACTTCGTGGAACTTGATCTTGATGCCGACTTCGGCCAGCATCTGCTGTTCCGCCGCCAACATGGCCCTGGCTTCTTCGCTCGATACGGCGATGATCGTGCAACCGATCTCCCGGTTGGTATCCCATCCCGACTCTGCGATCAGCTGCCTGGCCTTGTCGGGGTCGTACGGGTACTTGTCCGACCAATCGGGCAGTTGGTACCAACCGTGAACCAGGAACGAGTTGAAGATCGAGCCGTTGCCCTGCGCGAACGTGTCGACCAGCCTCTGCCGGTCCAGCGCATGCAGGAACGCCTGGCGCATCTTGTCGTTTACCAGATCATCGCGCCTTGAGTTGAATGCGTACGAGATGAGCGTTGTGCCCTTGCTCGCAGAAACTGTGAAACGCGGGTCCTGAATGAACGCCTGGAACTGCTCGGTCGATGCGTTTTCACCACCGTCAAAGATCGGCAGGTGAATCTCACCGCGCTGCAGGGCTATCTGGACCGCGTCGGGCGACTTGATTACCGAGATTATCTCTCGGTCGATCTTGGGTCGACCAAAGTAGTAGTCATCGTTGGCTTCCAACTCGATCCGTTGGTCCGGAATGTAACTTACGAACTTGAACGGACCTGACCCCAGCGGCTCGTCGAAGAAGAACTTGTTCTGCGCCAGGTCAATTGGCAGGGTATCGCCGAGCAGGTGTTTCGGCAAAATCGGGTACGTCGTCTGGGCAAGGAAGAGGATGTTCGGGAAGGCCTGCTCGAAGCGGATCGTCCGGTCGTCGACCGCAACAATGCCCGTAACGGAGTCAGCCTCGCCCTTTGTGTACTCTTCGCCACCCGCGATCAGCGCCAGTACGCCGGTCCGCTTGGAGCCCGTCTCACCGTTGAGGTACATGTGGTAGGTCCACGCGACGTCTTCGGAAGTCAGAGGAGTTCCGTCGTGCCACAGCGCGTTACCCCTCAGGTGGAAGGTCATGGAAGACCCGTCAGAGGCCGATTCCCATCGCTCTGCCAGGTCAGGGGTCATTTTCAGTCCAATCGGGTCCGCCATTGTGAGTGACGAGAAGATGTGGTTGAAGACCCACCCCTGCGTGCGGCTTACCGCGATCAGGGGGTTGAAGTTCGGGGGCGCCGAACCTGTGGAAATCCGGAGGACCTTGCCACCAGGCGGTTCGGTGGTCATCGCCGGACCTTGTTCTGCGACGGCGGCTTCGACAGCCTTCATGACGATGGCCTGAATTTCTTCAGGCGAAGCAGAGTCACCTGCGGATGCCATCACGGCCTTTTCGATCATTGCCTGAATTTCTTCAGGCGAAGCAGAGTCACCTGCGGATGCCATCACGGCTTTTTCGACCATTGCCAGAATTTCTTCAGGCGAGGCAGAGTCACCTGCGGCTGCCATCACGGCTTTTTCCATCATTGCCTGAATTTCTTCAGGCGAGGCAGAGTCACCTGCGGCTGCCATCACGGCTTTTTCGACCATTGCCTGAATTTCTTCAGGCGAGGCAGAGTCGGCCGCCGATGCTTCTACAACGGCTTTGACAGCATCCGAAATTAATTGTGGGTCCACCTCTCCGCCACTGGCGGCAGCAGATTCGACTGCTTTCGAAACGATGGACTGCACCTCTTCGGCCGATACGCCGGAATCTCCGGCTGCGGCTGCCATTACGGCTTGCTCCACCATGGCCTGAATCTCTTCAGGGGAGGCGGATTCGGCCGCCGATGCTTCTACTACAGCCTTGACTGCATCCGCAATCATCTGCGGGTCAACTTGTTGAACGACAGGAGCCGGGGTTGGATCCGCCTCGCCGCCACATGCGATTGCTCCGATAAACGCTGCGGTCAGCAACGCCACGGTCACCACTAATATGTGCTTATATCCGGTTCTGATTGTGCGCAAAGGTCCCATCCTGGTAGGCATAGATAGTTGCTGCCTACAACAACCCGAAACCTTAACAAGCACGTAATAATCAGTCAACTATTTTCATTTTTCTTAACATTTACGGCGCCGATTTTCCGGTCCCTAATGAGGCCAAACACCCCTTCCCTCTGAACGGCGGGAGATCAGGATGGCCCCGCCTAAGGACACCGCAGCCCCTTCACCGAACCCGAAAAAACTCGCGCATCAACGAAACACCGCGGAACTGTAGAGGCAGCCTTCGGGCAGCATGGATGGGGCTACGCGTGGCACGGATAGGGCCCATATCTGCATCGTCCAAGTATAAAAATGGGGACTTTACGGGACGTTACAGGGCAGGATTGTAAAGGTGAATGGTGGAGTTGACGGGATTCGCATCTACATATGAAACGACGGCTTTTTGTCAATCGTTCCCACACTTGTTGCCACCCTTCCAACAGGCGAGAATCTCAAGACATCGCCCGATGCGGCATCAAATTTTCCTTCCCTGTACCACTTCTAGCTGTGCGCCACATCAGGCCCCTGCCCAATCTCAAATCAACAAAGAACCCTCGCGATACGACTGAAGGCTCCGATGTTCCACGGCGCCGAATCCGACTCTGCGGCGTTAGCTAATGGGAGTGATGTCCGAGGATGTCCAGTTGGGCCATTTTCGTGAATTCGAGTCCACTTACGAGGGGCCACTATTTTGTTTATGCGAACAGGGTGCAAACCGCCGAGTAAGAGTGGACAGGCCATACCGCGGACATTTCTCAATTCCAGGCGCCACTCCAGGCGCCACCGAAAACATGCGCGCCTGTGAAGCCACACGTGTTTTCAGGTTTCCTCATCTGCCAATCGTGACTTGGCGGATGGAAAATACGGCAATGAGGACTTTGCCGCCGACGTGGCGAGGCGTCGACACTTTCGTCGCGGAGGTGAGAAGCAGATTTTGCCGAGCGCGCGATGCGTCACGGCTTTCGGTATGGGATTTGCTCAGTCGATACCCAGAATGTCGAGGGCGTCGCGGTTGATTATGCCCTCTATCTCATCCTCCGGAATCTCCGGCAAGTGGTGGTCCCGGGCGTACTTGCTCAGGCCCCTCAGCGCGTCGATGTTCTCCTGGGGGGTCGAAAGCGGCCAGTCTGACGCCAGCATGATCTTCTGGGTTACACCCCATTCGTGGAATAGGCGCATGCCAGACCAAAACCCCCAGGGGCGATAGAACTGCCCCGACATCTCAGTCCAGACATTCGGGTGTTTGCGCACAAACGAAATGGCATCGGCATGCCATGGGTGACCGAGGTGAGCAAAGATGATCTTCAGCTTCGGAAACGCCATTGCAACGCGGTCCATCACGAGCGGATGGCCGTACATCAACGGAGCGTCCCAGCTTCCCGTCGTGCCGCCGTGCATCAGTAACACCAGACCGTCCTGCTCCATCCGGGCATAAAAGCTGTATGCCTCCTCACACTCGGGGTCAAGGAATTGACCGCTATGCGCCAGCTTCGCGCCCTTGCATCCCAAGTCTCCCACCGCCCGGTCGTACTCTTCGTTCCAGTCGGGTTGTTGTGGGTGGATCGCCATGAACGGGACGATCTTGTTACCGGGGGCCAGGCGCGCCACCTCTGCGGCGATGTCGTTCAGGTTCATGTGGTCGGGCCACCCTTGCCGCCTTGTCGAAGCTTTACGGGGCTTCAGCGGTGGAGGCGCAATGCCGAACGTAATAGCCCTGTCGCACGGCTCCATGTCCTTGAGGAAGGTCTCCATCGAGTTCGTCATGTGACAGTACGTGCCCGAGCCCGAACGCATACCCCTGTCGATATCCACGTCGGACGGCGGAACGGGTCCGAGGTGACTGGGCAGATTTGTGTGAACGTCGACGATCATGACGGATTTCTCCCTACGCTAGTTGCAGACCGGGTCGTTTGCGCTCCATCGAGCATGTAATGGCGGGACGGGATTCTCAGCCAGACGATCCCGGCAGTCCAACCACGCCTGATGCCAGAGTTCCGGAGAGCGCAACTCAGAGCTTGGATCAGACAGACTTCTCGCCACAAAGCCGGGAAGTTGCGTGTAGCCGGTCGGCTGTCCGACGGGCAGGTAACGAAGGTCCATGCTCCAGCGCAGTTCATCGCTCTTGTTGGGCAGGGAGCCGTGGATCATGCGGCGATGGAACACCAGCGCGCCGCCTCTCTTCATGGGCAGCGGTAACAGCGCGTCTGGGTCGAAAGTTTCCTCGGGAATGCGGTCGAGACCGGCCGGGTTGATCCTGGTGCCCTGGGGGCAGTGGACCGAGTACCCCTCGTGATGGCTACCGGGCAGCACGGCCAGGCAACCGTTCTCGATAGTGGCGTCGGACAGCGGAAACCATACCGTGACCATGTCGACGCCATCGACTTCCGGTTCGAAAAACGCTCCATCCTGGTGCCAGGGCGTGGCCCCGTCCAGAATCGCGCCGGTCTTTGGGTCCCTCGGCAACAGGTGCTCCGGGATCTTGAGGCGAACGTTCTGAATGGGGCTCGCGTATATCTCCCCGCCAATCAGGGGCTCGATCGCGTCCATGATCTTGTCGTTTCGGATCGCGTTGAATACCGCCGGGCCCGCCCAAAACGGGGTGTCGCGTTCCGTATTGCGGGGCGGCACATACGGGCTGAAAAACCGGACGAGGCTCTTCCCCGTCTCATTCGTGATTCTCGTCAGTCGTTCACCGAACGGAAAGTCCTCGTACCGCGAGGTGACTTCACCCTGCTCGTAAAGGTCATTGGCGATACGGTCGAGGACCGATTCGTACTCCTCGATGATCGGGTCCAGGTCTTCTTCCGGATCGAGGAGATCATCGAAGAGCAGGTATCCGTCCTCGGCGAACTTTTCTACCCGGGTTTTTGTAAGTGTTGTTGTCATTAGATTGTGCCGGGTGTTTGGAGCTCTTTCCTGATGTGGGCCCGGCCGATCAACTTCTAGCCGGGGCTCCGATGCCGGGTCTCAGGCCTGTGGGATGGTCGAATTTACGAACCACGTCTCGCCGCCGGCGATGAGGGGCGCCAGGACAGGTTCGAGTACGGCGTGCTCCTCCGAGGCGTAGTAGGCGGACTCCCTGGCGTCCCAACCGCCATCGTCATTGTCCGTTATCACACATACGAAGTCGTCAGAGTCGTCGAGGACGCCTGCCTGTTCCACGTTGAAGCCGTGCTTGAAGCGCAACGGGTAGACGTGTCCCATCCACGCCGCTACGAACTCGTCCATCTTCCCGGCATGGACGGTGTACTTTCGCATTTGTATCGTCACGGCAAGTCTCCTCACATGGCCGGGCTGCGCCCCCGACGGGTTAACGACGTTCTACCGGTTACTTAGGCTTGATCAGGTTGTCGTTGATGTAGTCCCAGTTGAATTCCATCCCCAGGCCGGGCCTTTGCGAGATGATTATGTTCCCTTCGTCGTCCATCGGGTCGCAGATGGACTTCATCCAGGGGTCGGGGATGTCGTTGTCGACGTCGGGCCGCGTGAGGCCGCGCTCGTAGTACTCGCACACCTCTGCGGTGGTGGCCCCCATGATCTGCGCCTGCGTCCAGCCGGGCGAATGTATCTCGCACTGGATGCCGAATGCCTGGGCGATGTTGACCATCTTCTGGCAGGCGGTGATGCCGCCGGCGTTGTAGTCGATACGGAGCATGTCCGACGCGCCCTGGAGCACCCACTCGGCGCGGGTAAAGACGCCGCCGGGGAACTGTTCGGGCGCCATCACCGCGATGTCCAGCTCGCGGGTTAGCCGTCTGTAAGGCTCCAGGCGCGTTTCGAACATCGGGTGTTCGAGCCAGTAGAAGTTGAGCTTTTCAATCTCGCGTCCGACCCACAACGCCTCCTCCAGGGTGTAGATGCCGAAGGGGTCGAGCATGAGCACCATGTCGTCGCCGACCGCTTCCCTGACCGCCTTGCAGATTTCTACGTCTTCCTTTGGATATGCCGGCTGCAGGGGCGCCGGTTCCCATTTGTGGGGGTCCCAGTAGATGTAGGCGTGGATTTTGAAGGCCGTGTAACCCTTCTCCTTGCACTCCACCGCGTGTTGTGCGTAGTCCTCCGGCCCTCCCATGTTCGGGAAGGTGCTTGCGTACGCCTTGACCTTGTCCCGCCCGCTGCCGCCGAGCAGCGTGCTGACCGGCAGACCGACCATTCGGCCGAGGAGGTCCCACAGGGCTGAGTCGATGACGCCCATCTGTCGTTCCGGCAGGGCCTCGACTATGGCCGCCATGTGGTACATCCAGTTCCAGAGCTTCTCCCGGTTCAGCGGGTCCTCACCGAGCAGAAGCGGCTTTGCCACACCCTCGATGTACTCTCGTTTTCCGCCGGTCATGTAGCCTTCGGCGCCTTCGTCCGTAGAGATCTTGGTTATCGTGGAAGTGGCCTCGTATTCCTCGTCCTCCCACGTGCCAAAACCGTAGCCCCACTTCGACGGGCGTCGCCTGGTCGAATAGCGGAATTCGATTACTTCTATGTCCGATATTTTCACCGCTGACCCCCGATGATCCTTATTGATGTGGGATTCGTCTCGTTTGGACGAATATGAGTCGCTGAACGAAGCACACCCGTCAGGTGACTGATTTTGACCGCCGACGGGGTTTCGGTCAAGGTGCGGCGTCGTATCGGACCCGAGTCAGGCCGGAAGAGCGAATTGGCCGAGACCGGCTCAGAATACCAATCCCTGAGGGCCGCCGCGCCAGCGCTTCGGTGAAGGCCGCGCAGTTGCATTCTCGTCAAGGTCGGCGGGACCAGGGCCCGTTAACACAATAATGTACGCGCCGCCACGCCTCGGCTGTCATTCCGAACGTAGTGAGGAATCTCAAAACCTTGTCTTGAAGCCAGGCTGTAACGGAGCAACGCGTCTTTACGCGAGGCCCGATTGCATGAATGGCGCCGCGGCTGCAAACCGACGGCTTAGATGCCTCGACTTCGCTCGGCATGACATAGGAGCGTTCAGGACAACACCCGGGCCTGCTGAAATGACATCCTGGAACGCCTGACAGCGGTGGTTCTAGTGTGAACGGGCCCTAGTTGAATCCGGCAGACATGCATTTATTCGGCGACGGATGTCGCAATATTCGAAGTGCCTAAAGCCGGATTGGTTGACTTTAAGTTCGCGCGACGATAATCTCTCGCCAGCCGAACCCCCGTTAGGAAGGGACTCGGCCGGACCGGACCGGTTCAATCAATTAGTCCGGCTTCGCACGTTGGACGCGCCGCAAACGAGAGCGTCCGGACAAAGCAGGATCGTTAACGGAGGGACCCCGATGCATATCCCGCGGATTACATGGAGATACTTAGTTTATTTCGCGCTCGCAGGCGCGATGGCCGTGGCTGTAGGGGTCGCCTGTGGCGGCGAGACTGAGACGGTCACAGAAGTCCAGACGGTCGTGGTCGAAAAACAGGTCACCCAGATCGAAAAGGTGGTCGAAACCGTCGTCGTCGAGAAACAGGTCGAGGGCCAGACCGTCACAGTGATTGAGACGGTCGTTGTGGATAGGCCGGTGACGCGCACCGAAAAGGTCGTCGAAACGGTGGTTGTGGAGAAGATGGTCAAAGGCGAGATCGTCAAAGTGGTCGAGACCGTCGTCGTCGAGAAGCAGGTTACGCGCACCGAGAAGGTTGTAGAAACCGTCGTTGTGGAGAAGATTGTCGTAGCCACAGCCGAACCCGCCCCGCCCGGCGTAGTCCCGTCCACGTGGGGCGGTACTTTGAGGCTGGCTGCCCACGGACCCGGCAACCACAATGACCCGTTTGTGGGTGGCAGCATTGTCATCACCGGCGTGTTTTCCCCCATGTACAACAAGCTGGTGAGACATAGCGGAATCACTCCCGCTTTGCCGATAATTCCTGAATTGGCGCAGAGGTGGGAATTATCCGATGACGGGCTGGACTACACCTTCTACTTGCGCGAAGGTGTCAAATTCCATGACGGTACCGACTTCGACGCCGAAGACGCAGTGGCTTCTTTCAATAGGCACATCTTCCCGCAGGAGGCTCTGGTAAGTGGGGCCGGAGGGAACTTCGGCTCGGTAACCGAAATCAACATGCTCGACCAGTACACCATTGAGATCAAGCAGGACGCTCCCAAGGTCCCGATCGAGGCATTCGCGCACGGCAACGCCATCCTCAGCAGCAAGGATTTCCTCGAGGAGCACAACGGTGACCTGCGGGAGGTGGAGTGCTGCGCCCCCGGCACGGGTCCGTTCATGCACGCCGGAGGCGTCCGCAATGACGAAAGATGGGTACAGGAACGATGGGACGGGTACTGGAGGCCGGGCGCGCCACACCCGGACTTCCTGGAACACATCTGGCTGATCTACCAGACCCCGGAGAATGACGCGGCTGTCAAATCCGGCATCGTCGACTGGGCGGCGTGGGTCACTCCCGGGCTGAACAAGGAACTGGAGTCCGGCCAGGGCCCGCCAGGACTGATCGGCCACGGCTGGATATTCCCTGTCGTCGGCGCGTACGTCTTCAACACGAACCACGATCTGTTCATGGACAAGAGGGTGCGCAAGGCCTTCGCGCTGGTGATCGACCAGAACGACATCTTCGTGGCGCTCGCGGCAGTGGAGGCGCATCAGCCGGGCGGATTCCTGCCGGTGAATACCGCGCACGCCAAGCCACTGGCCGAGTTGATGACCATCCCCGGCGTTCGGCCAACGACCGACGAGGATGTTGCCGAGGCCCAGAGGCTGATGGCTGACGCAGGCTACCCGAATGGCGAGGGCTTCCCTGAAGTGGAGCTTTTGAGCCGGGATTCGCCGTCTGAGAGGATACCCAACGAAGCGATCCAGGCTATGCTCAAGTCCCGCCTGAACGTCGACAGCACGATCAAGCTGCTGGACAGCGCGACGCACGGCGAGGCGTTGAATGGCGGCCAATATGACTTTGCGACCCTTGGCCCATACAGCACAGGGCTCTCTGATCCGGTCGGGATTCTCGAGTCGGGATACCTCTGCGACGAGGACGGAAATGATCGAAGGGGTAACCCGATAAGGGGCGGCTGGTGCAATGAGGAGATACAACCGCTCATAGCAGAAATGGCGTTGACGAAGAGCGGCAGCGCCGCCCGCCAGGACCTGGTGGACCAGGTCAATGACCTTCTCTACGATGAATGGCCCCGGATCCCCACCGGCCCCTACCCGCAGTTCTGGGCACACTGGGACTACCTGGGAGGCAACCTGCCCCGTACGGCCTTCACGGGTCACTACGTCCTGTTCACATGGGATGACGTGTGGCTGGATCTCCCGGAACGCCGGGCGGAGACGCGCTAAGACGTAGCCGTTTGAATTGACCGATGTGAGCGGCCCACCCCGGGTCGCTCACATCGCGTAACCTGCCCGTACATACGGGCAGAATAATAGGCCCGCCGCGCCGCGTCGCTCGGGGCGGCTGAATGTGATCAAGAGGGGTCGCTTACCTTGCTCCAGTACATCGCAAGGCGTTTGATGCTTGCGATTCCGACAATTATCGGCGTAACGTTACTCATCTTTCTGTTGATGAAAGTGCTGCCGGGAGACCCGTTGCACACTTTCTACGACCCGACAGAAGTCGGGAGGCTAAGTCCAGAGCAACGAGCGGATCTGGAGGCCAAATTAGGCCTGGATCGTCCGTTGATCGTTCAATATGGCGCGTGGCTGGGCGGGATCCTAAAGGGCGACCTCGGCTCCTCTTTCTTTCTGAAGGAATCAATAACGGAGCAAATTACCAGGCGGGGCGCGATCAGCGCTGAGATCGGCCTTATTTCAATAGTCGTCTCGTGGTTGATCGGGCTGCCGGTGGGAATAATCAGCGCGCTGCGTCCAAACTCCAGGTCGGACGCGTCCGCAAGCTTCATAACGGTACTGTTCCTGGCGATCCCCAGCTTCTGGCTGGGCATGCTGATCGTCATAGCGCTCCTGGAAGGATGGGGTTACCACGCTCCGATCACCAGCTCACAGGTCTGGCAAGACCCCTGGAGGAACCTGCAAATCGTTGGCCCGCCCGGAGTTGTTCTCGGAATGGCGCAGGCTGCACTGATCGCGAGAATGACCAGGTCCTCGCTCTTTGAAGTCTTTCGCGAGGACTATGTCAGGACAGCGCGTTCTAAAGGCGTTGGCGAGACACTGGTACTCTTGCGTCACGCCATGCCGAATGCCTTGCTTCCGGTACTTACACTCAGCGGCATATCCCTCGGGTTCGTACTCGGCGGCTCCGTGACCGTGGAGAAAGCATTTGGCACGCCCGGGCTTGGCCAGAAGCTGTTCATCGCACTCTCCCAACGGGACGCCACGACGGTGCAGGCCCTCGCCTTCGTCTACGCGATGGTATTCGTACTTGTGAACATCCTCGTCGATATCAGCTATCGCTGGGTGGACCCCAGGATCAGGGTTTCATAGCGTGACTAATCTATCCCAGCGGACCAACGATCCAATCTCCGCGAACCAGCAGACGGAACCGAAAACAACGGGACCTCGCGTCAACGCTTTGGGGGGCGCTCGAGCGCGGATGCAGGGGTACGCCATCGCATTCGCACGCTTCTCACGGCAAAGGCCTGTGGGCGCATTCTGGACCGTGATCGGCGTGGTCCTCGTGATCGTATCGATCGCGGCGCCGCTGATTGCACCCCATGATCCCCTGGAGCCGGATTTCAAGAAAGTCGCACAGGAGCCGACCGGAGCCAATTGGTTCGGGACGGACTTTCTGGGCAGGGACCAGTTGAGCAGGGTCATCTGGGGTGGCCGCGTGTCCTTGTTCGTGGCGGTGACCGCAACCCTTCTTGGGGTCGGCGCAGGCGCCCTCTGGGGTTTGGCAAGCGGGTACCTTGGGGGCAGAGTAGACCTGCTGAGTCAACGAGTACTGGAGATCATCGCTTCCGTTCCGGCGTTAATCCTGGCAATGTTGCTTGCTTTTGTACTTGGCGCTTCGGTGTGGACCGTAATCGTGGCGATCGCGTTCACCAAGATCGTTGCCGGAACTCGTGTGATCCGGGCAGTGGCTCTATCCGTACGGGAGACACCCTACGTCGACGCAGCACGAAGCGTCGGCGCTTCACAGTGGCGAATAATGTTCTTGCACGTAGCGCCCCAGACCTTCGCGCCATTCCTCGTGCTTTTCTCCGCAGGCATCGGCATCGCCATCCTGACGGAGGCGGCCCTGGGATTCGTAGGACTCGGCGTCTCGCCCCCGACCCCAACCTGGGGTGGAATGCTCGGACAGGCGGCCATCAATCTGCAGCCATCCTGGTGGATGGTCGTATTCCCTGGCCTCGTCATCACCATCGCAGTCCTGGCGTTCAACCTCGCCGCAGACGGAATCCGGGATGTCCTCGATCCTCGATTGCGCGGCACTCTAACGTAGAGCATCCCGTCTAACGAGACCTTTGCATAAATCCTCGTGTGGAACCATTTCGGGAAGACCGGACATGCTTTCCAATCGTGAATCCCCGCCCGGAGATTCCCGCTCGGGGGCGGGAATGAATGACGGTTATTCAATGGTCTCTCTAACCGGGTCAGGGCGGCGCGGGTGGACTGGCTGCGATTAGGCCGGGCGCATCAAGTACCGGACCAACGTGCGCCGCTATCCGCTGAGTCGCTCGGTGGAGCGAAGGCGCGCTAGGCGCAGCGAGGGTCTTGTTCGCCGGTCTTCCAGTGGGAGGTACCGGGCGTGTTGTAGTCGATTGCCTCGAGGGCCAGGCGGGCCTCATCCCACAGCCGGTCCCAGGTCTCGAAATCCCGCAGTTCGCTATCGGGGTTCGCCCTGCTCCGAGCCACGAACCCCGGAAACCAGGTTCGTCCGGTCGGCTGATCCGCGGGATGGTAGCGAAGGTCGAAGCTGAATCTGATCCCGTCGCTCTCGTTCGTCAGGGAGGCGTGCTTGGTCATGTTCGTCATGAAGAGCACGTCTCCGGGATTCATCGGCACCGGAAGTCGATTCGAACCGAGGTACTGATCGGGGATGCCGGTAAGGCGACCCCCTTCGACCCTGCAATGCACCGACAACTCTTCTTCTTTGTGGCTCTCCGGGACGACAACGAGGCAGCCGTTCTCCACCGTTGACTCCGTTATCGCAAGCCAAACGGTCAACATTCGAGTTTCTTTTGCGTCAGAAGTTACCGTGGACGCGTCCTGGTGCCAGGGCGTGCGGCTGTTCATGTCATTCTGGTTTTCGGTGGGGACCAGCCGCTCCGGAACCTTGATTCGTACGTGCTGTATCGGGTTCGAATACACCTCCGGCCCGATGAAGTGCTCCACTCCGTCCAGCAATCGCGGGCTGCGCAACAGGTTGAAGACGGCCGGACCTCGATGCATGAGGCCCTCTTTTCCCGTGAAGCAGATGTCAAAGTAGTCCGTGTACGGCACACCCTCCGACGCGACCATTGCCAGGCGCTGCTCGAAAGGCAGGTCATCATGCGTGGAGGAGAGCTCCCCGTTCTTGTGCCAGGTGGTGACTAGAGAGTCCAACAAGCGCTCGTATTCATCTCTTACCGGCCTGATGTCTTCTGCGTCGTCGAGAAGTCCGCGCACGATCACGTATCCGTGATCTTCAAGTTTCTGGGTCGCGGTACGGTCCAGGGATTCTGTGGAGGCAATTCTGTTATCTACCACAGGTCCTCCTTTTCGGGCTGGTCAGGCCCAATGTACAAGCGGGACACATAGTTGAAGGACCCGGTTGCCCACACCGGTGATCCTCAAATCTCTAGCGAATTGGAGTATACGCCAAGACACCTCGCCCGATGAGGATTCCACCAGCGTATTGTGAGCGCCCCAATAAGAAATCTGAGCAAACGGGATCGAGGACGATGAGATGACCTTGAGGCAACCCCGCTGCGGCTCTTCCCCAGCCGTCATAGTGCACTCTGTAATTCCTGCCGATTAGACCTCTTCTTCTACAGTAAGGAATACTAGCCAGACCTTTCTACTGGTATGATGCCGTCCATCTGAGAATCTTTCCTATACACGATCGTTGGCCGACGATGAACGCCAAAGAATTGCAGCCGATGGCTCACCTGATGCGCCGGTATCTTCTGGATCACATGGGCATGATGAGAATCGGGGCCGGAGTTCCAACGGGCGTGAATCGATGCCATTGAAGGTGGAAGGGTCTGAAAAGGGCGACGAGCTGCACAGGAAGCGGGTGACTGGCAAATGACACTGGCAGATTCGAAAGTTCAGACCGGTCGGCTCGTATATAACCGCACGATTGGCGTGACGGCGATGTCTGGCCGCGGTTTCTACTACCCCACGGACAGTGTGGCCGGAGACGACGGCCGCCTGTATGTGCTCAACCGCTCGTTAGAACCTGACGTGCGAGGTGTTCGCGTCACGGTGATGGACCTCGACGAGGAGTACTTTGGAACTTTTGGCGCACATGGGGAAGGAGATGGTCAGTTCATTTCGCCGTTGTCGATCACCATTGACAGAGAACAGAGGGTCTTTGTCAGTGACGACTACCTGAACCGGATTACCGCCATGTCGACCGGCGGTGAATTTATCAAGAGTTGGGGGTCCGGCGGCGCCGGAGACGGGCAACTGGACGGTCCCAGCGGGCTGGCGTTCAATACAGCCAACGAATTGCTCGTGGTGGATCACCGCAACAACCGCATCCAACGGTTCACGATAGACGGTGAATACATGGGCAAGTTTGGCGATGCCGGTTCCGCCGCGGGACAGTTCAATCTGCCATGGGGGATCTCTATCTGTCCGGATGACCATATTTTCGTAGCCGATTGGGGCAACGACCGCGTGCAAAAACTGACCCCTGACGGAGAGTTCGTCACAGCTTACGGCAGGCCGGGGCGGGGCGAAGGGGAGTTCCACAGACCGGCGAGCGTGTGCGTAGATGAAGACGGATACATCTATGTTGCCGACTGGGGCAACCATCGCGTGCAGGTGTTGGATCCCGAGGGCGGATTTGTTCAGTCGCTGAGAGGCCAGGCCACTGTCTCGAAGTGGGCCCAGGCATTCCTCGACACCAATGTGGAGGAAGCCGCCGCACGAGCAAGAGCGAATCTCGATCTCCCCCTGGACCTTTTTGACGGAGACCCCCACGAAGAGTCATCTCACATAGAAAAATTCTTCTGGGGGCCATCGTCCGTGAAATTGGCTGGCGACCACCTTTACGTGGTGGACTCCAGCCGCCACAGGATGCAAGTCTTTGATGTACAAGCGTCTGGATAAGCAGTTGGACACGATCAGGCAGTAGACCATGAGCACAAAAAAACTACAGTTGATGGCCCACCTGATGCGCAGGGCCGGTTTTGGCGCCACGAGGGAAGAACTCGAAGCCCTCTCGCATGAGGATTACGAGGCCACGGTCGAAAAACTGCTCGATACCGATCACCCGAACATGATGTCCCTGGACATGATGCGGCGGTACAACCCCGAGAATTCAGGGATGATCGCTCACCTCGGCGGCGGCTCACGGTGGATGTACCGCATGATTTCAACCGACTCGCCTTTGCGTGAGAAGGTAGGCCTCTTCTGGCACGGAATCTTCGCTACCGGCTACTCCAAGCTGTGCAACGGCAAGCCGCTAGACGACCAGATTCAGATGTTCTTGCGTCACGGCATGGGCGACTTTCGCACGTTGCTGATCGAGTTGTCGAAGAACCCGGCGATGATCGTCTGGCTCGACAACCAGGAAAACCACAAGGGGTCGATAAACGAAAACTATGGCCGGGAACTTCTCGAACTCTTCTCCATGGGGGTTGGGAACTATACGGAGCAGGACATCAAAGAAGCGGCCAGGGCCTTCACCGGCTGGACGATAGGCAACTCCAAGTACATGGTCTTGAGGGCCACGACTGACCAGGACCGGCCTTATGGCCGGATCGCGATGCACTTCAAGTATCGCCCCGAGGACCACGACGAAGGCGAGAAGGAGTTCCTGGGACGGAGCGGCCGTTTCAATGGCGACGACATAGTCGACATCATCTGCGAGCAGGAAGCGACCGCCCGGTTCATATCCCGCCACCTGTACAGCTTCTTCGTTGCGGACGAGCCGCCCGTTCCGGAATGGCCTCACAAACCGCCTCGCGACCCTGACGCGATAGAGGTTCTTTCACAAGCTTACTTCGACAGCGGATACAGCATCAGGGCGATGCTGCGAGTCCTGTTCAATTCTGACTTCTTCAAGTCGGAGGCAGTCTGGTACGAACGGGTGAAGAGCCCGGCCGAACTGATGGCCGGCGTTCTTCGCTTGACGCAAGAGTTCGATCGTCCCCGCCCGCATTTCTCCATTACAGCTCATTCGACCACATTCATGGGCCAGACCCTCCTCAACCCGGATTCGGTGGAGGGTTGGCACTGGGGCACGGAGTGGGTCAATTCGGGAACATTGGTAGAGCGCGTTAACTTTGCGTCCGTGCAGCTTGGTAACCTGAAGAATCCAGGAATACAGGCCATGGTGGACGGCATCCTGTCCGATGAAAACGGCAGTTTGCCGTCCGAGGTTCTTGTCGATCGGGCTCTCGACCAGTTGGCGATGACCGCGATCTCGGATGAATCCCGCTCGGCGCTGATCGAATTCATAGAGGAACAGGACCGGCTTGAGGGCGCGGCTGGTCAAAATTCCCGTGAACGCGCAGTAAGCGTCCTCAAGATGGCAGCTACAACGCCGGAGTTCCAACGGGCATAAAGCCCGTCCGGGGAAACGTAAGGAATCGCTGAGCACGGCGGGATTGGTTCCCGCCTGATGGTGGTTAGGTCGTAACCGGCGCGGGAGTTCGCGGGTGGGAACGCATATGAATAGGCCGATGGGAGATTCTTGCAGGTGAATACCGCGACACATACGGCAACGCGCCGGCTTGTGTACCACCGCACGATAGGCCTGACGACCATCCGGATCCGAGGGTTTTACTATCCGTGGTCTTGTGCATCCGGCGAAGACGGAATGCTGTACGTCCTGCGCAGGTGCCACGACGTCGACGCGCGGGGAGTCCATGTAACGGTCGTGGACCCTGATGACGAGTACATCGGCACGTACGGTTCCTGGGGGGAGGGCGAAGGCCAGTTCGTGTGGCCCGTGTCTATTGTCATCGATAGGGAACAGCGGCTGTTCATCAGCGACGAGCACCTGCACCGCATCACTATCATGTCCACCGATGGCGAGTTCATAGGCAAGTGGGGCGAAAGCGGTTCCGGCGAAGGTGAGTTGGACGGCCCAAGCGGGCTGGCGTTCGACTCAAATAACGAGCTCCTCGTTGTCGATTCCCGCAACAGTCGAGTGCAACGATTCACCGTGGACGGGAAGTTCCTGCATGCGTTCGGGACGGCCGGACCGGACCCGGGCCAGTTCAATCTGCCATGGGGTGTCGGTGTAGACCGCGGGGACAATATCTACGTGGCCGACTGGGGTAACGACCGCATCCAGAAGTTCACCGCCGAGGGGGAATTCGTTGCCGCATACGGGGCATCGGGCCGCGGTCACGGCGAGATTCGCCGCCCTGCCGGCGTCTGTGTGGACGATGACGGCTACATCTACGTGGCCGACTGGGGCAACCATCGCGTCCAGGTCTACGACCAGGCCGGCAGCATCGTTCAGTCGGCCAGAGGTGAGGCGACACTTTCGAAATGGGCCGAAGAATTCCTGAACGCCAATCCCCTCGACCGCGCTGCAAGAGAAGAGTCGGATCTGGAGCCTGACCTCGACTTCTTCGACGAGCACGACGAGTCGGCGCATGTAGAAAAGTACTTCTGGGCGCCGTCCTGGGTCAGCATCCACGATGGCCGCCTCTATGTCGTAGACAGCAATCGCCACAGGTTGCAACTCTACGATGTGGCTACCGCTACGTAGGGGCAGGCTAAACTATCGCAAACCGGCCGCGGCTCGTCCGGACTGAGACTGTGTGGGTAGGCGCATGATAATCCTGATGGTGCAATTGAACGTGGACCCTGAGCGTCTTGAGACGTTCATGGAAGCATCCAAAGAGGTCGCGCGAGCATCCGTGCACAATGAGCCGGGTTGTCGTCGCTTCGACATCGTTCAGGACGAAACGGTCCCAACGCGGGTGGCCTTCACCGAGATCTTCGACGACGAGGCCGCCGTCTACGCTCATCCGAGGTTCGAGCACTACCCGAAGTGGCGCGCCGCTACCGCAGACGGCAGTCTGGCGCAGGGCCAGTGGGAGCGCGTGATAGTTAGGAAGTGCAATAGCGTCTTTCCGGACGATAACGCCAACTACGATTCCGTGATTGCCGGGGTGGACGAAAGCGCGTTGGGCGACGCCGTCTACATGAGCCACGCCGCACTGCCTGTAAAACCTGAGCGCGTAGACGACTTCATCGCGGAAGCCAGGGTCGAGGCGCTCCGCGCGGTACATGAGGTACCGGGCTGTCTGCGTTTCGACGTTTACCAGACGAGCGAGGAGCCGTCTTTGCTGTGGTTCTACGAGGTGTACACGGACGAGGAGGCGTTCAGGCGCCGCACAGACGCGCCGGAAGCAAGGCGGTGGGCCGAAACCGTGAAGGACTGGTATAGCGGCGAGGTCCCGCCCAGCTATCGCGGCCCCAACATATGGCCGCCCAGCTACTGGGAGTGGAGCTCAGGCAAACCCCGGTCGTAGGCAACAGCCGGCTGGGTGGTCGCTCACAAGCGGGCGCGCTATACAGTCCGCGGGCGTCCTGAGTGAAACCATCCAACGGGGCATTGACGAAGCAATGAAAACCAGACAACTGGGCAAAGACGGCCCATTCGTACCCATTATCTGTCTGGGCGCCTGGCCCCTCAGCGGCGGCATGGGCGCATGTCCGGAGGACCAGGCGATCCGTACGGTCCACGCCTCCCTGGACGCCGGCGTTACATTCATCGACACCGCCGAGGCCTATTTCACGAGTGAGAGCGTGTTGGGCAAGGCCCTGCGCGGCCGCCGGCAAGAGGTCTTCCTGGCGACAAAGCTGTCAGGCGAACACACCTCCCAACACATCGCCGAGGCCATCGAGAACAGCCTTCGGGAACTGGGTACAGACTACGTCGATCTGTACCAAATCCATAGTCCGAGACCCCAATACCCGATCGCGGACACGATGGCCGACCTGCTGAAGCTCAGGGACGCCGGAAAAATACGCTACATCGGCGTCTCCAACTTCTCGGCGCAGCAGCACGTCGAAGCCGCCCATTACGGTCCGCTTCACAGTTCGCAGCCGCAGTACCACATGCTGTTTCGGAAGGCCGAAGAAGAAGTCCTGCCGACGTGCCTGGAACTTGGCATCGGAGGCATTGCGCACTCCCCCCTTGCCCGCGGCCTGCTTACCGGAAAGTATCAGCCCGGTCATAGCTTCCCCGGGAGCGACAAACGAAGCGGATATGACATATTCGGGCCCTCGTTCGATTCGGCCTATGCGTACGTCGAGAAGCTCACGGCGTGGGCTGCCGACCGCGGGCGGGACATCGTGCAACTAGCCATCGCGTGGACGCTGGCCCACCCCGCCGTCACCTCCAGCATCGTAGGCGCAAAGACCCCGGAACAGGCCCTGCACAACGCCTCCGCCGCGGAGTGGACGCTGACAGAGTCAGAGATCGCGGAGCTTGACGGCATCCTGGCCGGCGCTGAGTTCGACTCCTCCTAGTGGATATCCATTAAAACCCCGGTGGAGCAGTCCGCAAGCAAATGTCATTGCTACGAAAACAGACTCTGCCGCCGCATCGTCTCGTAGTGGCCGGTTTCAAAATCGCCAGCGCCTCCGCCGCGTGACGCTGCCCAACTTTCATCCCCTTGTGCGGGCTTCACAAGGCCATAGGCAGTCTGAGCGAAGCCGAAGAATCTAACGCCTGCCAAGTAGCACCGCCCGCCCCGCCAGTACCAGGCACGCCGGCGCAGCACATT
Source organism: Dehalococcoidia bacterium (assembly GCA_965219065.1). Lineage (GTDB taxonomy): Bacteria > Chloroflexota > Dehalococcoidia > Lucifugimonadales > Lucifugimonadaceae. The sequence continues at coordinate 2,360,552 of OZ244715.1, read as the reverse complement.
GCATCGAAGGAGACGCGTATGCGAGGCAAGCTGACTGTCGCGGCGGTCATGCCCGACGGACGTATCGGGCTGGTAGAAGAGGACATCCCCGACGCGACCCCTGGATGCGTGCTGCTGGAAGTGAAGAGTTCGCTCGTGAGTCCCGGCTCGGAGTTGCAGGGATGGCGCGGCCTCGCCCGGGGACACTCCCGCGCCAGGTCCGACGGCCGCCCAATGCCCTTCGGCTACTCCAACGCAGGAGTCGTGCTGGAGACGGGCCAAGGGGTGAACGGGCTCAGTCCGGGGGACCGGGTCGCGGCCATCGGCGGGGGCTACGCCAGGCACGCCACTCACGCCCTGGTGCCCCAGAACCTGTGCGTAGCCCTGCCGGACGGCGTGACCTTCGACCAGGGCGCCTACGCGATGCTATCGGCGACGGCGGTACAGGCCCTTCGCCGCGGCGACCCCGGCTTCGGCGAGTTCTGTTGCGTAGTAGGTTTGGGGCTGCTGGGCCAGCTGACGGCACAGATGTACCAGCTCGCCGGCAACTACGTCGTCGGCTGGGATACGATCGCAAAGAGGCGAGAGATAGCAGCCGCGTGGGGGATCGACGCCGTCGTACACTCCGGCCGGGAGGACGAGGTGGAGGCGACTTTGGCCTTCACGGGAGGGAGCGGCCTCGACTCGGCAGTCCTGGCATTCGGGGGCGACGCCACTGAGGCGGTGGCCAAGCTAACCCAGTGCATGAAGCTTTCGCCAGACGGCCACCAGATGGGCCAGATCACTGTGGTTGGCGGCGCGAACATCGACCTGCCCGCGACCCTGTGGAACGTGGATATACGGCGGGCGTCGAGGACGGGCCCCGGCTACCACGACGAGGCCTGGGAGCGGGGCGAGGGCTACCCTCCGGTCTTCATGCGCTGGACCACAAAGACGAACCTGGAGCTCTGCATGAGGCTCATCGCTGAAGGAAAGCTGGACGTCGACTGCCTCACGACCCACAGGATACCTTTGGAGAGGGCCGAAGAAGACATCGCCGCCATCATCGACGACCCCGACGAGATTCTGGGCCTGGTCTTCCAGATGAACCGCTGATGCCGGGACACCGCATCGACCCCAGAGGGAGAGCCCCTGGAGAGGAGCGCATGAACAAAGAACCCCTGAAGCTGTGCATGTTATCGGGTTCCTTCGAGTACGATTCCGAGAAATCACTGACTACCTTCCGCGACTACGTGGAGAGAGAGCATCCCGTACGCGCCGACCTCATCGTCTACCGCTCCGAGGACGACCATCAGTCCCTTGCCGCCATCGAAGAGACCGATGTCCTGCTGGTGTTTACGCGTCGGCTGAACGTCGACGGCGAGGAGCTGGAGCGGTTCAGGGCCTACTGCCGCGAGGGCAGGCCCATCGTGGGAGTTCGTACGGCCAGCCACGCGTTCCAGAACTGGCTTGCCTTTGACCGGGACGTGCTGGGAGGGAACTACCGGATGCACTGGGCGCACGGCCCCAGGGCACGCGTCAGATTCGAGCCCGGCTCCGAAGGACATCCCACAATGGAGGGCGTCGCCGAGTTCAGCTCCGAGGGCAGCCTCTACCGCAACACCCCTATCGCGACCGACGCATCGCTCCTCATGAGCGCCAGCACCGACGAGCACGACGAGCCCGTCACCTGGACCCGCACCCACGCAGGCGGGCGGGTCTTCTACACGTCTCTGGGGCACCAGGAGGACTTCGAAGATCCCAACTTTCTCCGCCTGCTCGCCAACGCGGTCCTGTGGTGCGGAGGCAGACTGTGACAGGTGAACATGCCCATATTCCCTTTGGGGAGTAGTTAGATATGGGTGTTGAAGACCTGCTTACAGTCCGGTTGCGAGAACGCGCGGCATTGCTTAGACGCGTCGAGCAAGTCGTTCGAAAGGACTGCAGTGTACGCGCCGCGTGGATAATGGGCTCAGTGGCTCGTGGCGAAGACGACGCCTTGAGCGACCTGGACCTCTTCATAGTCGTCGCTGACGACGCCATCGCCGAATTCATCGACAACCGCAGGGTTCACGCGGCGGAGCCGGCACGGCCATTACTGATGATGGACAACCTCGCCAACGCCCCGGCTGGCGGGGCTTATTTACTGGCATTGTATGAGGGCAAAGCGGGACCGCAGAACATCGACTGGTTCTGGCAGGCGGAGTCGGTGGCATATCGTCAAGATGACGGGAAGATCTTGTTCGACCGCGCTGGGCTCAGTGCGGCGCCGGGCGCTCGACGGGGCATCACGGTGGACCAGCCAACTGACCCACCGCTGGGTCCTAATCCCTCTCTCACTGATCTTCTGACACACAAGATTGCCTTCTTCTGGTCAATGAGTTTCATAGTCGCAAAGTACATAGCGAGGCGGGACAGCGAATCTGTGGCCAGAATGACCGTTGTACTGACCCGTACCCTGACGGAGGCTGCAGCTATGTGCGATAGCCGCGGGGCGCTTTCGGCAGGATACGAATCAATGGCGGCAGGTCTCGAGGCAGCGACCCCCACGGCCCAGCTACAGGTACTGAGGGACCTTGCCAGACATGCGGAGGCGTTGGGAGGCCAGGCCGCCGCTCAAGGTGTCGTTCTGCCCTCCGAAGCAGTAACGCAAGTGTACCGATTCTTCGAACTCGCGGAAGCGCTTGTGGACCAAAATGAGGACCTGCTTCGCGACCCGGAATAGGGCAAAAGCTCATCGGGCTTGGGCGGCATTACACGACCAGGGTCCGCCGACCAATTATCGAGATAGCCCACCGAAGGGTTAGCGCCACAACCCACATGGGGCCTCCGGTGCAATTCTCAAATGGAGCGTTCACGATCCCCTATTACGCCGAGAAGCATCCCAGTGGGCCGAATCCGTTTCGGACAATCCGCCATCCAGCGGCAGCATCACGCCGGTAACGTACGATGAAGCGTCGGACAACAGCCACGCCACGGCCGCAGCTGTTTCCTCGGTCGTCCCGACCCTGCCCAAGGGAATAAGGGACCCGGTCCTGAGCCCCGTTTCGGGTCTGGCTGCCAGATTGTCCAAATACGTCTCGGTGGCGATTATGCCCGGGCCAATGGCGTTAACCCTGATTCCGTCCGGAGCATACGTGAGAGCGGCATTGCGGGTCAGGCCGACTACGCCGTGCTTGCTCGCAATATAGATCTCACCGCCTCCACCCCTGATACCTCCGATTGACGAATTGTTCACTATCGATCCGAAACCCTGCCGCACCATGACCCGAAGCTCATGCTTCATGCACAGCCAGACTCCCCGCAGGTTGGTGTTGATCATCTCGTCAAAGAACTCGACCGGCGTATCGGTCCATCCTTGATTGTGGCCGGTCAGTTTGCCTGCGTTGTTGAATGCACAGTCCAGTCGGCCGTATGCGTCAACTGCCGCATCGACCATCGCCTGCACGTCGCGTTCCTGAGAAACGTCCGCCTTCACAAATAACCCATCTCCTCCGGCCTCTTCGATAAGCCGAACGGTCTCGTTGCCCTCCGCCTCCCTGACATCGGCCACGACTACTTTCGCTCCTTCCGCGGCGAGTCTGATGGCGGCCCTCTTGCCGATGCCTGAGCTGCCGCCAGTGACGAGCGCGACCTTGTCTTCTAACAATCCAGCCATATTCGTTCCCTCCATCCGGTCCGAAAATAGGTCATGCTCAATCGGCCGGGAGCATGACTTTCAGCCAGCTCGGCCGGTTGCACATCCGAGCGACGCATTTTAGGCGCAGTCTATTCGTACAACTCAGTGTCCGGATAATAGTCTGTCCATGCGAACCAGAACGAGTAGGTGGAGCGGATGCGGGCCAGGTTGCTTCCCGCCAGTTCTCCTTTGACCGCCGTTCCCGAGAAGGGCAACCACAGCGTCCCGGTCTCCTCGTCGACAAGGTACTCCAGTCCTTCCTCCTCGCGGAGCGAAAAAGTCAGTTCGTTGCCGTCGATCGCGCGCTTGTAGGCGATGGCACTGTCGGATGTGGGGTCGAAGTAGACCACCACAGGTTGGTCCACCGCCAGATCATTTACAACGCGCTCATCTGCGAGCCTGGAAAACGGGTAAGCCTTTGGGCCGTCGTCGAATCCCAAGCCCAGCACAAGTTCCTTGTTCGGAAGCCGGTCATCTTCATTGTCCTGCCCCAGCACACCGGCGGCGTGTTCCATTCCGTAATACGTGGAATACGTATCCCCTATGTAGTGGCCCTTGCTCTTGTCCAGCGCCACCGTGTCGGGGTACTCGGCGAGCCATCGCTCCCAGGTGGTCAATGTCACCGGGATTATCCTCAGCGGCGTTCCGGACAGGGGTCCATCGACACCCCTGCCGAGGAACTGGCTCCAGAGCGTGCCGGTCTGCCGGTCGTACATGACCAGTGCGTTCATGATCAACTTGCCGGACACCCCGAAAGTATGCTCTTCGCCGTTGATCTCTCTGGCATACCCGATGCCAGTGAAGCAAAGCGGTCACCAGGTGATGGCGATCTTCACGCCCCCAACAGTGTCGTTAACGATCTCGTGCCGGCTGAGCATCGGTACCGAATAGGCCCGGCTGTCTCCGTCTATAGAGACGCCGATCACCTTCTCGTTTGGCGGGTACGTGTCTCCCACCTCTTCCGGCGACAAGAATTCAGGGTCGTCGATGGCTTTGATCGCGTCGAATTCGAGAAGGGTGACGATGTCAAGATCTCGAGGCGCCACAGGGGACGTAGGTTCGGATGCAGGAGTAGGCGGAATAGTTGTGGCAACCGGCGGCGGGGCTGTAGCGACAGGTTGTGCATCGCCGCCGCATCCCCATAGCAATACGACGGCGAACAGCAGCGCGGCCGACACCGCGCCGACGACCAGCCAGCGGCCGCTTTTCGCATGGGTTCCAGTCGCAGGGGCGATCAAAATCGTCTCCATTCCCGGCGAGCGCTATGGCGTCTCCGTCTTACCTACTACCTGATTAGACGCGTTTGGACACGCCAGGGCGCGCCCTCATCTGTGCGGTGTCGCAGATTGCATGGCTCAACGGCCATACTGTCCGAGGCACTTGAGTTGAGTGGCGTGGCGTATGCTGGCGCACGGGCTCACGTTGGGCCGGCAAAAAACCTTACTAACCTGGACGGAGCGCATGCACTGGAAACCCAGTGCCCAAATAGTCCTATACGAAATATGGGGTCGGGGAATTGGTACCGCTCGGCCTGTCACGGTCGTCGATGACGCGGCGGGCCGTATCGTGCTCTACTCTCACCCGGGCACCCCGATAGTCACGCGTGGCGCCGAGAGTCGCGGGTCTCTTGGTCTGTCTGAGCGGATCGACCTAATGATTCGGATGCTTGACCTTGGCATGGGCGAATTCAGAGAAGATACATCGCCTGATAGTCACGCCCTGGCTCTCACTCCTTATGACTCCTGGCATTCAGTAATGTTGCTTTGGTCTTCGGAGTGGCAGTTCAAGAACTGGTACGTAAATCTCCAGTACCCGCTCCGTCGCGTGCGTCATGGAGTCCAGATTCACGACTGCGCGCTCGATCTTTTCGTAAAGCCGGACTTGTCGTGGTCGTGGAAGGACGTGGACGAATTCGAAGCCCTGGTAGCCCGAGGATTCTTCAGCGTTGAGCAGGAATCGTCGATACGAGCCGAGGCAGACCGCTTGGTCAAAACGATCGAGAGCGGTGGACCGCCTTTCTGCGATGGTTGGGAGAACTGGCGGCCCGACGGGAGTTGGCCCGTCCCTCGGCTCCCAGACGACTGGTTCGATACAGGTGGGAAGAATTCAGGCGCCTATTAGGCCACCACGCCGGAGAAATCGAGAACCTTCACAAAGAGCTTACTCGGCGGCGGCGCCCCTGAGGTCAATTTCTGTATTCGACGGCGCACGGTGACCGGATAAGCCCAGACCGCACTAGACGATTGACTAACTCCTGCGTCGTTAACCGCCGTACCCACGCGATATAGAATCTCCATTTGATCAGGTCCATGGCGTTGCGAAATTTCTGGCGGTACTGCAACCTCTGAGCCTATTGGCCGGTGACGTCGTGACCTCCTTAGTGGTCCGGGGGGCAGCCTGTTGTCAGCGAGTTGGAGATACTTGACCGGGGAGCCGATCATCCGGAGGCGGCCTACGATGACGCCTTTGCCGTCCCGATAGAAGGTGCTCGGGATTGAGGAGAACACGCTGCATTGGACCAACAAGGCTATTGACTTGCAGGGAGGCAGCCACATGGTGACAGAGGCGGAGACCGAAGCTGGAGCGATCAAGGGTGCAGCAGGGGCGGCCATTCACACGAGTGGACTGACCAAGTACTACGGCAAGAAACGCGGCATTGAGGACCTTAACCTGGAAGTCCAGGAAGGCGAGGTCTTCGGTTTCCTCGGCCCCAACGGCGCCGGAAAGTCGACGACCATTAGAACGTTGCTCGACGAGATCAGACCCACTGCCGGCACCGCGGCAATCCTAGGCCTTGCAACGCACAGGGATGCTGTGGCCATACGAAGGCACATCGGGTATGTCCCGGGAGACTTGGCGCTGTACCCGAACCTTACGGGCCGCGACACCCTGGAGTACTTCGCGAACATGCGTGGCGGGGTCGACTGGTCCTATGTCGGCGAACTTGCTGAGCGCCTTGGTTCGGACCTGTCCAGAAAGGTGGGAGACCTATCAACGGGCAACCGGCAGAAGGTTGGCGTTATTCAGGCCTTCATGAACCGGCCGGACCTGCTGATCATGGACGAACCTACCTCGGGACTCGATCCGTTGATGCAACGGGAGTTTCAGAGAATGGTGAGCGAGGTCACGGCAGAGGGGCGCACCGTCTTCCTGTCCAGCCATACGCTCTCTGAGGTCCAGCGGGTGGCTGACCGAGTCGGCATCATCCGCGACGGCTTTCTCATAACTGTCGAGTCGGTTGCGGACCTGCGGTCGAAGGCGATGCGCCAAGTGGAGTTTGTGTTGGATTCCCCAGCAGACGCCGCGGTGTTTGCATCGGTCGCGGGAGTCCGCAACGTCACTGCCAACGACAAACACGTCGAGATGTCTTTCGGCGGGGACATGGGAAAGCTCCTGAAGACGGCGACCGACCGCTACGGCGTTGCGGACATCAAGACCAGCGAGGCCGACCTGGAAGAGATATTCCTCACGTACTACAAGAGCGACAAGGAAGACTAACGGTGGCGTTTGCCAACATCTTCCTCAAGACCGCACGGGACCGATGGTTGGGGTGGGCGATCGCTGCCGCCAGTCTGACGCTGCTCCTGTTCTTTGGAATGTCCGCCTACCGCGAGATCGATCTCACGGTCTACACCGAACTGCCCGAAGCGTTTCGGTCGCTGCTTGGCATCGGAGACGATGTCGACGTAGGCGGGCTGGCCGTCGGCTATGTCTTCGGGTCGTTCGGCGCCGTTGTTGTGGCGGTGATGGGCCTCGTCATGGGCGCGGCGTCCATCGCCGGAGAGGAGAGGAACGGCACGATGGGCATTCTCCTCGCCAATCCCAGGAGCCGTACGCACGTCCTGCTGTCCAAGGCTGCAACCCTCGTGCTGCTCACGGCCCTGACAGTCTTTGTCATGTGGCTTCCCGTGCATCTCATCGCTGGGATGCTGGGCGTAGAGATCGGCGGCCTGGAGGTCGAGGCCCTGGCGCTTCACCTGTTCTTCAACGCCGTCTTCTACGGGATGCTGGCTCTGGCCATCGGCGCCGTGACCGGCAACCGTGACACGGCGACGGGCGGGACATCCGCCATCCTGGTGCTGTCCTTCTTCGCGGTCGGCCTCTTGCCCCTTATTGAGGGACTGGAGGGTCTGCGGAAGGCCCTTCCGTGGTACTACTTCGACGGCAGCGACCCCGTCTACAACGGCATTGCCTGGGGTCACCTGGCTGTGCTGATTCTCGGGTCGGTCCTGTTCCTGATAGCGGCCGTCATCGGGTTCAATCGACGGGACCTGAAGGGCCAGTCCGTCGGGACGACCCTCCTGGACAGGGTCCGAAGCAACCCACACCTGAACAGGTTGGTCGGGCGTCTTGCCGGCTCCGCGAGGGTCTCATCGATAAGGGTCAAGACCTCGTCGGATTACCAGGTCCTTCTCCTGGTCACGTCTGCGGCGATGTTCCTGGTGATGGGTGTGATGTTGGGCCCGATGTACGCATCCCTTCCGGAAGAGACGTTGTCCGCCTTTGAGAACTTCCCGGAAGAACTGATCGCCCTCTTCGGTGGAGGCGGCCTGAGCACCCCGGAAGGGTGGTACACCCTTGAGACGTTCGGCTTGATGGCCCCACTCTCGGTCATCCTGGTGACCGCCGTCATGGGTGCGGGGGCCCTCGCTGGGGAGGAATCGCGCCGAACGATGGGGCTGCTGCTTGCCAACCCAATCAGCCGACATAGGATTGTGCTCGAAAAGGCCGTGCCTATGGTCCTTTTCGGCATCATAGTCGGTGTCGCGACATTCGCGGGCGTGGCTCTCGGGTCCGTGCTCGGCGACCTCGGAATGGACATCGGCAATGTCGCAGCCACCGCAGCGCTCCAGGTGCTGGTGGGGTTAGCTTTCGGGACCCTTGCGCTGACCCTCAGCGCAGGCACGGGGCGCACCGGCGTCGCGATTCTCGGCGCTGCGGGTGGGGCGCTTGTCTTCCACTTGTTGACTTCGTTGGCAAACGTCAGCGGTGGCCTTGGGGTCATTGCATGGCTGTCGCCGTTCCACTACTACCTGGGCAGCGACCCGCTCATCAACGGCATGGACTGGGGTGACGCCGCTGTGTTGGCCGCGCTTTCTATCGTGTTGCTTGGCCTATCGTTTGTTCTGTTCCAGCGGCGAGACATCAGACAGCGGTGATAGGGCTTCCGTCCTGCGTTGTTGTCCACGCAGACATCTTCTCCTCATGCCGGCGCGCCCCATCAGTCAAAAGGCGCCGTGCCGCCGGATAAGGAGCACGATGCCCGAATCCGCAACAACGAGCAGCTTGTGCGCGTAGGGCAAACTGCTCGCCACGTTCTTCCTCCTGGGCCAAGGGTAAGCAGGACTCGAACCGCCTGGAAGCAGTCTATAGAGCCGCTGCGCCGTTCCGGGCCTCTGACTAGCGTACCTGGTGGAGCTGGGGGGACTCGAACCCCCGACCCCCTCAATGCCATTGAGGTGCTCTCCCAGCTGAGCTACAGCCCCACGGTGTCGATGTCGAAGATAACGGCCGGGCGGCAATCCCCTGGTGCGGGACGCGCGGGCCCGGCGGTTCGAACTAATCGACTCTGAAATCGTAGCACGCCGCGGAGGCGGAGTGACATTCACTGCGTCTTCCGGGTAACTGAGGTTCGCGCGGTCCGCCCCGGCCGGCGCTCACTCGATGCGCCGCTACACGTGGTGTCCGCGGCCTTATCGGACGCCCGACACCGGGCGTCTATACGCGGGTTAGCTCGTAAAAGCGGCGCAGCAGGAAGGCTATTGCGACCCCGACTGCGATGCTGCCGACAAATACGGCGACGGGTAGCACAACGAACGGGACCCAGTGCGAAGCGCAGACGGTCGCTCCGGAACAGATCCACACGGACGACGCGCCATAGCCAGCGGAGAAGAGCGCGCCGATCAGGCCGCCCAACAGCGCGCCGACCTTTACGGCCGTGCGCCGGCCGGCGCGGGTTTCGGACTCTCCAGCCATTACCGGGCCATGGCGTAGGCGTCTGCTCTCATGTCTGCGCCCGCGGCCACGGCGCCCGTCGACCGGTCGGTCGCAATACCGCACACGTCGCCCATCCCTCTGCTGTATTCGTCCAGAGTGGAAACTTTATGGCCCCGGCCCTCGAGGTCGGACACGACCTGATTCGGGATGCGCCCTTCGGCGTCCATCCTGCCCGGCTCGTATGAGTGCGGCCAGAACGAGTTCGGGAAGCTCCACGTCAGGAACCTGGGCGCTTCGATCGCCTGCTGGGGCATCATGCCGAACACGGTAATGTTCAGGAAATACTGCAAGGTGGCCTGGCACTGGGCGTCGCCGCCCGGTGTGCCGAATGGCATCCACGGTTTGCCGTCCTTGAAGGCGAGAAGGGCGTTCGGAGTCAAACGCGGCCGTTTGCCAGGCATGAGCACCGAGGGATGCCGGGGATCGAGCCACGTCTGCGTGCCTCGGCCGGATGGCGTGAAACCCAGCGTGGGCGCCACCGGGGCCATGCCCAGTGAGTCCGACGGGGTCACCGAGAACATATTGCCCCACCTGTCGACTGCGCAGGCATACGACGTGTCCGGCTCGGCCGTTCCTTTTACGGGCGGGGGTGGCTCGTAAGCGTAGTCGCCGGGCCTGGAACGGCCCTCAAAGGGCCACGGGTCGCCTGCGGCGGGCATCGCCGGGGTGGCGCGGCTCGAGTCAATCTCGCTACGCCTGGCGGTGGTGTAGCCCTTGTCGAGGAGACCCGCGATCGGTACGTCGACGTGGTCGGGATCACCGTAGTATGCATCGCGGTCGGCAAATGAAAGCTTGAGGGCCTCGGCCAGCAGGTGGATGTAGTCGGCGGAGTTGTGGCCCAGCCCGGCGAGGTCATCGTCGGCCAGCATCTGCAGCGTCTCGGCAAATACCGGACCCTGGCACCATGGGCCGTTAGTGAACACTTCGTACTCGTGGAACTTGCCGGACACCGGCGGTTCATGCCCTACCTGGAACGATGCCAGGTCGCCCATCGACAGAAATCCGCCGCCCTCCCGCACGAATGAGACCAATTCCTCTGCGATCGGTCCTTCGTAGAAGTATTCTCGGGCGGCGCAGATCGCCTCTTCCCGTCCGAGGCGTGCGTGCGCCTTTTCAGTGGCGATGAGACGTTCGAAAGTGCGGGCCAGAGCGCTGTTTACTGAGACTTCGCCCTGCTGCAACGGGCCGCCATTGGGCGCGTATACCGCCGCTGACGTGGGCCACTGTTTAAGGATTTCGGCGCTCCCGGCGAAATTGTTGGCAAGGGTCTGGCTGACGATGAAGCCGTCACGCGCCAGTTCCAGCGCCGGCGTCACTACCTGCTCGAAGCTCATCGTGCCGTGTTCGATCAACGCGGTCATCCACGCGTGGGCAGCCGCCGGCACGACACACCGCTCCACGCCAGGGGCCATCTTCCCTCCGCGGCGTTCGATGAAGAAACTGGCGTTTGCCTCCGCGGGCCACCGGCCAAGACCGCTGATGCTGTGGACCTTGTCGTCCCTGGCGCTGTATATCAGGATGGGGGCCACTCCGCCGAAGCTTGTGCTGGCCGGCAGTACCACGTTGATGGCGATGCCCGCCGCGACGCCGGCGTCGATGGCGTTGCCGCCCTGCTCGAGGATGCGAAATCCCGCAGCGGTGGCCAAGTATTGACCGCTCGAAACGGCATGAACGTTACCCGTAACCGTAGGTCTAAAAGATCGTGTTCCCATTGTTTTTGCTGACCTTCTTTCGCGCGTTAATTGGCTGTTTGGCCGTGGCGGTGTCTTAACGCCTCGCCAGCCAGCGAGGCGTTTCTAGCTGGCCGTCTTTCCAGAGTTGCTCAGCAGGCTTGGCGAACCCGTGTCGGCGCACGTCGTCAGTTTACGACGAATGCTCTGGCTGACCGCGTTTCGCGGCTAAGCGCTTGCTGCCGGGCTCTCGACCAGGACCGCTCCGTCCATTCGCGCAAGTCTACGGTCGAACGTACGGAGTGGTACGGCTCCTACCCGTTCGGCTGCTGAAAGGACCATCAGGTCCGAGAAACCGGGGCCTCCCTGCCGATAACGATGCGCGGCCGCGGCGACGTCGTCCGAATTCTCGACGACCAAACTATCCGAAGCAGTCAGGTCCATCAGAGACTCAGCAATACGGGACCGCGTGAATCCGTAGCTCCTTTCCAGTACCCAAGCGACCTCGAGCACGACCTCGCGGCATATGAAACCGGGATTGCCTGGCGTCAATCTGTCCAGCAACGCGCGTGCCGCCTCGGCCTGCTCAGCATCGTCGCCCACGAGGTAGCGCAGGATCACATTGGTGTCGAGCGCGGTCATCCGTCGATTGCACCCTCTGCGATGGCTCGGTCCATGTCTTCCAGGCTCACCGCCGGGCCGTCATACTTCAGACTACGGAACAGGCGGCTCGTGGGCCGCACCGGCATTATCAGCACTCCTTCGTCCAGGATGACATAGCGGACCTTGTCCCCGGCCTTCACCGCCAGAGAATCCCTGACGGCTTTGGGCAATGTGGTCTGGCCCTTCACGGTTATGCTGGATTCGATCATGAGAAGTTCCCATTTGCATTACTGTAGGCTTGTTCTCCTTACAAGATAGAGTAATGCAATGACAATGGCAACGTTGCAACCCTCGTCGTCTTCTTCGGCCTATTGGATCCCCGGTCGCACGCGAATTATCAACAACTCCGTGCGCCCGACAGGGTAAACGTCGGGCGAGGCCGGGCGGATGCCGCGGGCTATACTCCGCTAAGCCATCGACAGCCAGGACGAAAAGCAAAACAATGACCACCACCCGACCCAACACCGTTCCTTCGCCCGACGACATCCCCGGCTTGCGCCAGGCAGCCATCGACCACCTGTTCATCGGCACCCGCAACGCCGCTCAACTCGCCGAGGACGGCGGTCCGATGATCGTCGAGGATGCCGACGGCATCTACTTCACCGACTCCACAGGCCGGCAGTACGTCGACGGCATCTCCGGGATGTACTTTCGCAACGCCGGCCACGGCCGGGACGAGATCGCCGAGGCAATCTACGAACAACTCAAGCGGGTGAGCATGCACATCTATGTTGCGTCCACCTCCTCCACCGTCCGGCTCGCCGCCAGGCTGGCCCAAATAGCCCCGGGCGGCCTGACCCGAACGTTTTTTACAAGCGGCGGATCGGAGTCGAACGAGACGTCGATAAAGATGGCGCAGGCCTATCACAACCGGACCGGCGGCAAGGGCCGGTTCAAGGTGATCAGTCGCAAGGGCTCGTACCACGGTGGCACCTGGGGCACCATGTGGCTCGGGTCACACCCGTTCCTGCCGAGGGAGGAGTACCAGCCCGTGCCGTCTAACGCGGTACACGTGCCCAATCCCAACCCGTACCGCTGCGAACTTGGAGGCAGTACGCCCGAGGAGTGCGCCGAGCTGTGCGCAAACGCCGTCGAGGAGGCGATCCTGTTTCACCACCCCGACTCGGTCTCGGCGGTGATCGGGGAGCCGATAACGCAGCCGTTGGGCGGCGTCGTCCCCGGCCCGGGTTATTGGGACAGGGTGCGGGAGATCTGCGACAAGTACGGGGTGCTGCTCATATTCGACGAGGTCATAACCGGATTCGGGCGAACCGGCGACTGGTTCGGCGCCGATACGGTGGGCGTCGTTCCGGACATCATGAGCTTCGCCAAGGGTGTTACCTCCGGTTACTTCCCGATGGGCGGCTCGATAGCAACGGCCGAGGTGTCCGACGTCTTCTCCGGCGGTCCGGACAAGACGTTCAAGCACATGTTCACCTATACGGGTCACCCGGCAGGCGCCGCAGGCGCCCTGGCGAACCTCGACATCATGGAGCGGGAAGACCTGCCAGGCAACGCCCGACGACGCGGCGAGCAGTTGGGCGAACGACTACAAGAGATGAAAGAGAAGCACCCGACGATCGGCGACGTGCGCGGCTTGGGCCTCATTCAGGGCATCGAGTTCGTGAAGGACCGCGAGACCAAAGAACACTTCGGGCCGGAAGTAGACTGGGGCCCGCGCATCACACAGGCCCTCGTCGACCGCGGCATATGGATCCGCGTCGGCGCCTACATTCTGCCCCTCGCGCCGCCGCTGATGATCTCAGCGGATGAGACCGACGCCCTTTGCACAGCGATAGACGAATCCATCACCGAAGTGGAATCCGCCGTTGGGGTGGGTTAGTTCCGAACCCGTTCCACGGACCCCTGGCCGGTTACCCAATTTCGAAGGGAAGTAACGAAATCACATGCGGGCAATAGACGTACACGTTCACGTACCGAGGCAGCCTGGGCTCAAGGAGTTTGGGATCGAGCAGGGACTACGAACGATGTTCCGCATGCGCGAAGACCCGCCCGATCCGGACGGCATGGCGAAAATCTACCGGGACCTGGACGTATTGGCGGTCATTTTCTCAGTGGATTCCCAGACCGCGACCGGCGACGTACCCGACTCGAATGACTACGTCGCCGAGATCGCCGCGTCGCACCCCGAACAGTTCATCGGCTTCGCCTCAGTCGATCCGCACAAGGGCGAGTGGGCGGTGAAAGAGCTTGAACGCGCGGTCATGGAACTGGGACTCAAGGGGCTGAAGTTACACCCCATCCACCAGGCGTTTTTCCCAAGCGACGAAGCGTTCCGGCCACTCTTCGACAAGTGCGAGGAGCTTGGCGTGCCGGTCTTGATCCACTCGGGGTATGCCGCGGCCGGCGCAGGCACGCCGGGCGGTGGAGGATTCAAGCTCAAGTACGCCCGGCCCATTCCGTACATCGACGACCTCGCCGCCGATCACCCGGAGCTGACCATCATCATGGCCCATCCCGCCTGGCCGTGGGTCGACGAGCAGGTGGTGGTGGTCCTCCACAAGCCGAACGTCTACATCGACCTGTCAGGATGGGCGCCGCGGTATATCCCCCGGGAACTCATCCGCGAGGCGAACACACGCCTGCAGGACAAGGTGCTATTCGGCTCCGACTACCCGTACATGCCGCCGTCGAGATGGCTGCAAGAGTTCGAAGACCTCGAAATGCGGGACGGGCCGAGGCAAAAAGTCCTGCTGGACAACGCCAAGCGGGTGCTTGGGCTGTAGCGCGGGTCAGGGTTAACCGGGGGGGCCAGCAACTAACCCCCTTTCGCCCCGGACCTCTGAAACGCCCGCGGGGGCCCTTTGTAGGCGCACGGGGACCGTCGGCTGTTCGTACGCGTGACGAGAGAATTCGCGTTCTGCACCTATGGGTGCTAGGATTCAGGCGCCTGATGGCTTAGCGAGCCGTTCGTTTCAGCCTGGTTTCCTCCCACCCCTTGCCAAGACAGACCCGCCGCCCTACCCGCACCAGTTCGTTCGGTACTAGTGGACGGATCAGCCACGACTCGTCGCCCTTCTACGCTCGCGCCCTACAGCCGGACCAGGCTGAACTGGACGTCAAGCCGCAGCCGGAGCAAGCCATTCCGGCGGATTTGCTTGACAGGATTTTCCGCCACTCCAGCGAAGACATGCGGGAGTTGCCGGACCGCTCCGTCCACCTGATGGTCACGTCACCGCCGTACAACGTCGGGAAGGACTACGACGAAGACCTGTCGATGGACGACTACCGCGGCCTGCTGAGCCGGGTCATGGCAGAGACGTTTCGAGTGCTCGTCGACGGCGGGCGCGCCTGCGTCAATATCGCCAACCTGGGGCGGCGGCCCTACATCCCCATTCACTCCTACATCATCGAGGACGCGCACGACGCCGGTTTCTTCATGCGCGGCGAGATCATTTGGAACAAGGCCGCGGGCGCGGGCAACTCGACGGCGTGGGGCAGTTGGCGGTCGCCATCGAATCCGGTCCTGCGGGACACTCACGAATACATACTCGTGTTTCAGAAGCCGCCATTCAAACGAGTCGCCCCGAAAGAGCGGGCGGCGACGATCTCACGCGACGATTTCCTGGAGTTCACTCGCAGCGTTTGGACGTTCGGACCCGAGTCCGCCAAACGGGCCGGTCACCCTGCGCCGTTCCCCGTGGAACTACCGAGGCGACTGATCGAGCTGTACACCTATTCGGACGAGGTCGTGCTCGACCCGTTCATGGGCGCCGGCGCTACCGCCCTCGCCGCGATCGACCGTGGGCGACTTTTTGTGGGATATGAAACGGATGCCGGATACTCAGATCGAGCCGAACAACGGATCGAGGAGTGGCGGTCGGCGAGCCAGGATTCATGATGGGGGCTAACGAAGAACACTTGGATGTGGTGAGGAATCTCTACGATTACGAATTCAAGAACGGGGTAAGTAATCAAAGCTTAAGCCGTTATTTTGATAATGCGTTCCAGTCAGTCGTCGTCGAGCATGACCTGTACCCGGCGTGGGCTTGCATAAATTGTCTAAGACACGACGTTTCGACCGTCCGATGGGGCGCGAAACCATCGAAATGCCCCGAGTGCGGAGATTCCGCCGCGTATTCCGTCGCTACTTTTCAAGGCCGCGCCTCGCGATTCGGAGGGATTTTCGTTGTGGCGCTGCAACACCTCGTCTACACCCATTACGGGCTCGAGTTGATGCCCACTCCGGGAAACACCAAGACACATGACCTTGAAGTCACGCCTAAGGTAGCTGTTGAGGTGAAGGGCTCGGCAAGGAGAATCTCCTTCCCCGACGGCACTTCCCACAAAATCTCTAGGCCTGGCATGATGCGGAGTGACACAGAAAAGAAGGCGTTCGACAACGCTCGAAACTTCATGACCTCGAACCCTGCGGGAACATTTTTTGTCGTCACGAATGCTCTTCCGCGCCGACTTGATGGTCACAGAGGGGACAACGTCTCGGGGATTTTCGATGTGACCAAAATAGATCGACTGGATTCGTTCATACGCGAAGCCAAAGCCGCGTCGTAGCATCCGCCTCCGCGATTACCCCATTCCTGACCTTCCCTGGTTTAGAGACCTTGCCCTTCGGCTGTCATTCCGAACGCAGTGAGGAATCTCAAAACCTTGTCCCATAGCCAGACTGTCGAGGAGCAACGCGCCTTAATGCAAGGCCTCGTTGCATGAATGGTGCCGCGACTGCCAACCACTGGCTTAGATTCCTCGGCTTCGCTCGGAATGACATTGGGGGCACCCGGGACAACATCTGGGTGTGCTGAAATGACCTCCTGGACCGCCCGATGGGGTGGATTTAGTGTGAACAAGCCCTAGTTGTCTCTGGCCCTGCAAATCATCAATGCTTGGTGTTCGCCGCACCCTTTGCGCCGGGTCCTCGCCTATGGGGACATGCCCATGCGGGCGGTGACCGCGTCGCGGGTCGGGATGCCGAGCATGCCGCGGCGTTCGATTGAGATGGCGGCGGCGGCCGATGCGAAGTTGGCTGCGAACGCGACGTCGCGCGTCTCGGCCAGATTTATCGCGAATGCGGCGGCCCAGACATCGCCGGCTCCCGTGGCGTCGACCTCGGAGGCCGCAACCGGGGGAATGTCACGGGCCCGGCCGTTCGCGTAAACGCGTGCGCCCCGACGCCCGCGGGTGACCGCGACGATGGAGAAAGTCTCTGTCCACGCTTCGACGTGTTCGGCTGGCACATCCGCTTCTGAAATGACGGCCGCGTCGATGCGCCTGCTCAGCCCGGGAGGCACGGCGGGCGAGACAACTACCTTGCCCGACACGTCCCGCGAACGCTGCCATCCTTGCGGCACGGCGCAGATAAACGCGTCGTCGGAAAACCAGCCGGGCGCGTCGAGGGGCAACTCATTTGCGACCGGCCCAAGCAGGACGATCGGGGCGCCGGACCACGAATCCGGCAAGTCGGCGCGGGTTAGATTGGCGGCCCTTGACCGCAGCCACTGCGTGCGCACGCCGTCATGCAGCGAGTATTCGAACGTCGTGGTGGCCGCAGCCGATACGTTAACCACTTCGGTCGACGGAAGCAGGGTGTCGAACGGGTAGCCGGGCGAAGAACTTGTGACGATACCGGCGCTGAGCCCCATCGCAAATGCTGTTCCGGCGGCGTAGGCCGCCGCGCCGCCGGGTTCCGGATGATAGCTTGCGCCCCCCGTCCGTTGTTGCACGTCAAAAGTCACGTGCCCGAGGGCCACAAAGTCAGGGCACAATGCCTTGTGGGGCATGCCGTACTCGCCGTGTGACCCTTCGTTGCTCACCAGACCAAGCCAGTTGGGGTGGATACCCTACCCAATGGGCATGTTATGCCGCATGCGGAGGTTTCCTGGTCGGTGATCCAGCAGGCCTCGCCCCATGTCAAGAAAACGGAATGGACAATCAGGCCTGGTCCCGGGGCAGAATTACCACGCGGCGGCGGTCGCCTTTGCCTTCGCTCTCCGTTCGAACGCCGGGGTGGTCGGCAAGGGCCATGTGCACTACCCGGCGTTCTGCGGGAGACATCGGTTCGAGAGACGATGACCCGCCGGACGATGCGACCCGCCCAGCGGTTCTGCGAGCAAGACTCTGCAACATGTCCGAACGCCGTTCCCGGTAGTCCTCCACATCGAGGACGATGTACGCCTTGCGGCCGATTTGACGGCCCACGATCATCCGCACCAGGAACTGCAAGGCGTGGAGAGTCTCACCGCGGCGGCCGATCAGCAGTCCAGCGTCCGAGCCCTCGATTTCGAACACGAGCGAGCCCCCCTCGCGTTCTTCCCGAACGTAGGTTTCCGCATTGACTCCCATGGTTTCGAAAAAGTAGTCGAGAAGATTGGCGACGGCCTGTTCCGCCTCTTCGTCGTACTCCTCAGGCGGCTGGTCGCTGGGTGGGGCGCTGTCCGCTTGCATCAGCGCCGGCTGCCCATCATCATCAGCCACCATGACCGGTCGAATCTCCTCATCGGCCGTGTCCATGACCGGCTGTCGTTCTTCCGTCTGTTCCCTTTGCTCTCGCCGTCCGCGTTCTTCTCGCTGTTCGCGCTGCCCGCGCTCTTGTCGCTGCCCGCGCTGTTCCCGCCGTCCGCGTTCCTCCCGCGGTGCCCGGTGTGCCCGAGGTCCGCGCTCGTCTCGCCGTCCACGCTGCCCTCGCTGTCCGCCCCCTTCCTGTTGTCCACGCTGCTCCCGCGGTCCGTCCTCTTCGCGCCGTCCACGCCGCCCTAGCTGTCCACCCTCTTCCTGTTGTCCACGCTGCTCCCGCTGTCCGCGCTGTTCCTGCCTGCGTCCCCGCCTTCGTCCGCCGCGGGCTCTTTGCGGGCGGTCCCGATCCTGACCCGGCTGCGGCTCATCCCCCTCTTTCGCTGCCGCGCCTGCGTCGTCGTATTCGTCGTCCCTGGCTATCGCGCCTTCGTCCGACAGCAGCCGGACTTCGATCTCGGCCGCTTCCCCGCCGAAGCCCAGAATCCCGGAACGGCCGGGATTAACGACGGATATTTCTACGTCTTCGAGCTTGACGCCGAGGGTGTCTAGGGCGAGGTCGGTTGCCTTTTCTACTGTCTTTCCTGCGAAGGTCTGTCTGCTCATCGTCGCTACTCTCCTCGGGGTCTGACTCCGTCGCTTCGGGTTCGGCCACACTTGCGGCCGCGCCCGATGGCGCGAACTGCCTCCCGAATATCGATATTGGTTTCCTGCCACCGACAAAATACTGAATTACAACCCCAATGAGGTTTGAGAACAGGATGTATATGCCCAGTCCGGCCGGGAACTGCAGCGTGAAGAACCCGAACATGATCGGCATCATCCAAAGCATGATCTGGTTCGTTTGAGCCTGCCGCGGATCGACCGACTGGGGCGTCATCATCTTCTGCTGTACCCACATAGATCCGCCCACCAGCACAGGGAGCGCGAAGTTGAGCGGAACGGGCGCGTACTGAACGAAGTCGACCAGGTCCATTCCGGCAAACTGACTGTCGAGCGGAACGATGGCCCGCGCCGGGTTCCACCAGTAGAACGCCTCGGACAGGTTGGCGAGGCCTTCCGGGGTTGGCGGGACGGACCTCAGAATAGCCCTGTATAGCGCGATCCAGATCGGCATCTGGATAACGAGCGGACCGAGACAACCCACGGGGTTGACGCCGGTCTCGCGGTACAGCCGCATCGTCTCCTTCGAAAGCTGTTGCTTATCTTCCCGGCTCTTCCCCTTGTACTTGTCCTGCAGCGCCTTCATCTTCGGCTGCAGTTCCTGCATCTTCATGGTCTGCCGTGTCTGCCGGACCTGCAACGGTATTAGCAGCACGCGCATCAAAACGGTGAAGACGATGATGCTCAGTCCGAAATTGTCGAAGAGAACGTCGTACAACAGCGTCAAGCTGTTGATCATGGGCCGCATGAAGACCTCGTTCCAGAGGATGCCTAGGAATTCCAAAAGGCGCCTCCTTTCGAGATCGGCTGACGTGCACCAAGGCTGGACTGGCTCATCCGCAGTCCCCGCCTTCCCGCGTCTCCACGCAACGCCGCTCGGTCAGGTCTCCGGCGGAGAAGGTCTTCAACTCTCCGCTCTCCGTGTGCACGTAGACGAAACCCTCGTTCACCACGGGTGAAGATTTGACAGGGCCGTCGGTAAACAACTGGCCCAGGATCGACCCGCCACTCTGCGAGACGATATACACGTCAGACTTGCCGGACGGGACAGCAAGTGCAGGTCCACGCGCGTGGTCGATAAGCGTCGGTTGGGCGACTACCTGGCCTTCGATGATCGCCGGGGCCTGCCAGACAGCCTGGCCGGTCTGCTGATCGATGGCGAAGACGCGTCCTCCCAGGGTGGCCGCGTAGACGACCCCGTTGTGGGCGAGCGCCTGCGCCCAGACCCAATCGCGCCCTTCGAACCGCCATTCGCCCGTTCCGGCCAGCGCCGTTTCGGAGAGCGAGCCGTCATGCCTGCCATGGAGGCTAAGGGCGTAGAAATTCCCGGCGAAGTCCCCGAAGTAGATGTGCCCATCGGCGATAAGCGGCGGGGCAGTGATGGCGCCATCGGCCTGAAACTTCCACAGGAGCCTCGACTCGGGCCGGTTTAAGTATTCTGGCAAATCCGCAAGGTCCACGGCGTAGAAGGCGCCGCTCATGTCGCCGAAGTAGGCCACGTTGTCGTCTACTGCAGGGCCGCTGAATACGTTGCCGGCGGCCGGAAAACGCCACTTTATGCGCAGCCCCACCGGCTGTGAATCAAGGTCGACGTCGGGGGTCGGGTCGATGGCGTAAAGGTAACCTGGCGGGTCGTCATCGGTACCCACCTCGGCGGTACCCAGGACCAGTGTGTCGTCGCCCATCGCCAACCGGCCTACGATCTTTGTAGATATGTTTACGACCCGTTCCCGCCAAATCGGCGCTCCGGATTCCACATCAACGGCGAACACGCCTCCTTCGCAGTCGTTGCCGGTGCAGGCGTAACCCGCGGCGTAGAGCCGTCCGTCTTCGATAAGGGGCGAGCCGTAAACGGCCTGTCCGCGCGGCACCGCCGAGCAGGCCCCCAGGAAGCCGGTGGAAGGAGCTTCGGACACCACGGACAGATCCTCGTCGGTGGTTGCCCGCCAGTTTCGATCGAAGCCTCCCGATTGGGCTTCGATCCGGGCAATCCTCCCATCCTTGTTTCCGACGTAGAAGTACCCGTCCTCCAGCACCGGCGCGGACCACCCTCCCTGTGGGGTCAGGTCGTTGAGGCAAGCCGCGGCGGACAGGAAGACGGCGAGCGCCAGAACGGCAAACACGCCGACATTCCGGGACCGTTTGCCGGATTTCCTGGAATGCGCGGATGTATTGGGTAGATTCAGCCGGGTGTCTTTTCCGGGTTCCCGGCCGGGGGTTTCCGGTGGCGTTGTGGGCCTCCGAGTATCTATGTTCGCCCTGTCGCCGCCTGTGCTGCGATTTGTCCCGGCAGCGGCGGAGGTACAGGGCAGTCTGTTTACCAGGTTGTAGTCTTGGCTTCGGGCACCGGGTCGTACCCGCCGGCGCGCCCGGGGTGGCATCTGGCCAGCCGCCTCAACGCCAGTCCGGCGCCGCGCGCCACGCCATGTTGCTCAATTGCACCCGCGGCGTAGTCGGAGCACGTGGGTTCATATCGGCACGTCGAAGGCAGATAGGGGGATACCGCTACCTTGTACAACCTGATCGATATGAGGGCGAAGCGCTTCATTGTCTTCCCGTCGAGGCCATATCGGCGGCATCAACGGGCATCGTGTCCATTTGTGATTCCGAGCTTCGACGCGATCCCCAGCATCGAGCGTTCGAGTTGTGAGTAGCTTGCATCACGCGCCGCCGGCCTTGCGGAGATAACCACGTCCCAACTGCCGTTAGTTGGTAGACGCCGGACTATCTCTCTCAGCCTTCGCTTGATTGTATTCCTGCGAACCGCTCCGCCCACGCGTGAAGAGACGGCGAGGCCAAATCTGGATTCGTCATTTTCAACCGGCGCGGCAGCAATCGCCAGTAACCTGTCACCAGTCCTTCGGCCGCGGGAGAGCGTTTTGCGAAATTCGGAGGATTTGCGCAGCCGCCGACTGTGCGGGAGTCCCAATTCCGTATTAGACAGTTAACTTGAGACGCCCTCGCGTCCTGCGCCTTGAGATCACACGCCGGCCAGCCCGGGTTTTCATCCTGCTACGGAATCCGTGCACTCTGGCGCGTCGGCGTCTTTTGGGTTGGTACGTTCTTAGGGGCATTGAATCTTCTGATCCTGAAACTAGAATTGTAAGTATCGTTCAACTTGAGTGTCAATGTGAATCGAGATTGCCCAATTTGACTGCTTGAGCCGCCCAAAACTATCATGAGAGGTGGCCGGGGGCGTTCCTTCCATCTCGCGAGAGGGCGTCAATCACTTGACTGGAGCGAAAGTTAGCAGTGGCGACAAAGACAGAAACCAACCCTGCGTCGATAAATCAATCCGTTACGGAAACGTTCCAGATTTACGTTCGGCAACTGCCGGACGATACGAAACAACAGGCCCAACCGGAGATAGCAAAATTCGTGCGGTGGGTCGGCGGTGAAAGGGAAATCAATTCCCTCACCGCATCCGAAATCGGAGAATTCAGCGACGCAATAGCATCCCGTACCTCGTCCGCCGGCGCGGCCGAACGAGCTGCACACGTGAAGCAGTTCCTTGCGTATTTGAAGAAAAAGGGAATAATTCCGGTAAACCTCGCCCAGCACCTCAGGCTGCGCAAGTCCCGGACTGCCATATCCGTCAGCAGGTCGTATCGCGACTCCGGCCGGGTTATCCGCCTGACCCGGTCCGGTTACAACGATCTCTCGAAGAAGCTCGCCGACCTGCAGGATGAGCGTGTGAAGCTCGTCGAGGAGATCCACAAGGCCGCGGCCGACAAGGACGTCCGGGAGAACGCGCCCCTCGAGGCTGCCCGCGAGTCCCAGGGCATGGTCATGGCGAGGATCGCCGAGCTTGAAGCCACACTCAAAGTGTCGGTCATCATTGGCGACACCGGAGTCGACCGCAAGACCGTCCGGATCGGGTCCAATGTCAGCCTGAAGGACTCCTCCTCCGGCCGCGTCACCGGATATCAACTGGTCGAGCCGAATGAGGCGAATCCGCTCACAGGCAAGATCTCGATCGTATCGCCCGTCGGCGCTGCCATCCTCGGACGAAATTCCGGGGACGAAGTAAAGGTCGATACCCCGCGAGGCGAGCAGGCGTACCGAATAGAATCGACCAGTTAAACCCTCCTGCCGACGCCTCGTATTGCCATGGTCGGGGGCGGGATTGATCGCAGTCAGATTTCAGGGCCACCCGCACAGCCGTATCCGCAGCAGCGACGGCCGGGAACCGGCCCCGCGGCGTTGTAACTGATGCTCGATAGCATTTGGACATGGGTGGGCTTCAACGCAGCGCTCGTAGTGCTGCTGGTACTCGACCTCGTCGTCCTGACCCGCAAGGACCATGTCATCGGCATGCGGGAGGCCGCCTGGCTTACCGTGCTGTGGACGCTGGTAGCCGCCGCCGCCGGTGTTTTCGTTTTCCTGGCGTCCGACACGACGACGGGTATCGAGTACGTAACGGCGTACGTGGCGGAGCGGGCGTTGAGCATAGACAATCTCTTCGTCTTCCTTATCATCTTCGGCTATTTCTCGGTACCTGCCCGCTACCAGGCCCGTGCGCTGTTGTGGGGTATCGTCGGCGCGCTGATCGCAAGAGCGGTCTTCATCGCAGCCGGTGTGGCGGTCATAGCTGCCTTCTCGTGGGTGCTGTACATACTGGGCGCCTTCCTCCTGTACACGGCCTACAAGCTGGCGTTCACGGGCGACCAGGAGGTCGATCCCGGCAAAAATCTCGCGCTTCGCATCGCAAAGAAGGTGACGAACGTCTCTTCCGAATACGACGGCCACAACTTCTTCACGCGCATAAACGGCGCACGCGCCGTGACGCCCATGCTGCTCGTCGTACTTGTGCTCGGAACGACCGACGTCGTCTTTGCAGTGGACTCGATCCCCACCGTCTTCGGCATCACGACCAATTCGTTCATCGTATGGAGCTCAAACGCCATGGCCGTTCTGGGCATGCGGCCGTTGTTCTTCCTGATTGCCGGGCTGGTGAAGCTGTTCATATACCTCCAGTACGGCCTTGCGGCGATCCTGGGGTTTGTCGGCGCCAAGATGATCACCGAAGAAGCTCTGCACGGGTTCCACATAAACACCTTCGCGTCTCTTGGCGTGATCCTCGGAATTTTGGCGTTGAGCATCCTGGCGTCCGTGGTGTTTCGAAAGGACGAGGACGCCGATCACCTTCCTGAGACCCCGGTCGCGGGGAATCCGGCGAAGTGACCGCCGCGCCCGCGCCTGCCCGAGCACCTGCAATGCGGGAGCTGGAACAAGATCTGAAACGCGCCATCGCGGGAGAAGTCAGGTTCGACCCCTACTCGCGGGAGATGTACGCGACGGACGGCTCTATCTACCGGATTGTGCCGCTGGGCGTCGTATTACCGCGGGACGCCGATGACGTATCGGCAGCCATCGAAACGGCCGCTCGACACGGCGCGCCCGTCTTGCCGCGCGGCGGCGGGACCGGGCTGGCAGGGCAGACGGTGAACCGGGCTGTGGTCATCGACTTTTCGAAGTACATGCACGACGTGTTGGAGGTGAACGCCGAGGAGAAGTGGGTCAGAACCCAGCCGGGAATTTCAATAGGCGAATTGAACCGCCAGCTTGCCGCGACCGGCCTGCACTTCACGCCCGATCCGAGCACGGCCAACCGGGCCAACATCGGCGGCGCCATCGGCAACAACTCCTGCGGAGCGCACTCGATCGTCTACGGCAAGACCGTCGACCACGTGCTAGATCTGGACGTGACGCTGTCCGATGGAACACAGACACAATTCGGCCGAGTCGAATCCGCCGGATTGGAATCGAACCTGTCGGGCAGCGGACTTGAGGCGGCCATATACCGCGAGGCCCGGCGGGTGGCGGAGGGAGCGCGGGCAGAGATAGCGCGCAGATTTCCCAAGATCATGCGCCGGGTCGGCGGTTACAACCTCGACCTGGTGTTGGACACCTCAGACTACAACCTGGCCCGGCTGGTGGTCGGGTCGGAGGGAACGTTGGCTGCGGTCACGAGCGCGCGGCTGAACCTCGTCCCCATCCCAACAAATCGGGGGCTCGCTGTCCTCCACTTCTCCAGCATCGACGAGGCGATGGAGGCTACCGTAACAACCCTCGAGGAGCATCCCGACGCCGTCGAGCACATCGGCAGCATGATCATTCGACAGGCGCGGCAGTCACTGGGCTTTTCGCGGAACATCGGCTTTCTCCAGGGCGAGCCGTCAGACATCCTCGTGGTCGAGTTCTCGGGCGAAAGCACGGCGGAGACAAGCGACAAACTCGACAAACTTGGCGAGCGGATGCGCAGGAACGGGCTGGGGTTCGCAACTACCAACCTGCTCGATGCCGCAGGCCAACGCCAGGTTTGGAACATGAGGGAGGCGGGCCTCGGACTGCTGATGAACGTGCCCGGCGACGCCAAACCCCTGCCGTTCGTCGAGGACACGGCCGTGTCTCCGGAGAAACTGCCGGAGTACGTCAGGCGGTTCGACGAGATCGTCCGGCGGCACGACACGGAGGCGGGCTACTACGGCCACGCGAGCGTCGGCTGTCTGCACATCCGTCCGGTGGTGAACCTGAAGAAGCGGGACGACATCGCAAAGATGCACGCCATCGCCTCAGAGGTGTCCGACCTGGTGCTCGAATTCGGCGGCGCCATGTCGGCCGAGCACGGCGACGGCATCGCGCGGTCGGAGTGGAACGAAAAGATGTTCGGCCCCGAACTCTACAAGGCGTTCAGGGAGGTGAAAGCCGCGTTCGACCCCAAGGGCATCATGAACCCGGGTAAGATCGTAGACGCCCCCCCGATGACCCAAAACCTGCGCTACGGGGAGACGTATCGGACCGCACCTATCGAGACTCGTTTCGATTGGTCGGCCGACAACGGGTTCGCAGGCGCGGTGGAGCGGTGCAACGGTGTGGGCGCGTGCCGGAAAGTCAACAACGGCGCGATGTGCCCGTCCTACATGGCCACCCGCGAAGAGGAGCATTCCACCCGTGGGCGTGCAAACGCGCTGAGGGCCGCCCTGTCCGGAGCGTTGCCGCACGGTCAGTTCGACAGCGACCGCATGTTCGAAGTTCTCGACCTTTGCCTGGAGTGCAAGTCGTGTAAGTCTGAGTGCCCGTCGAACGTCGATATGGCAAAGATCAAGTACGAGTTTCTGAACACCTACTACAAGAGCCACGGTCGGCCGATCAGGAGTCGCCTGGTGGGGGACATCCACCGGCTGAACGCCATCCTGCGGCCGTTCGCCCCGGCAGCCAACGCCCTGTCCGGCTCGGCCCCGGCCCGCTGGGTCGGCGAGGCGCTGATGGGCATGGACCGACGGCGACGCTTTCCGGCGCTATCACGCCGCACGTTCGATTCGTGGTTCCGTTCGCGCACCCCCCAATCCACCGGTTCTCGCGGTGTCGCTGTCCTGTTTCACGATACGTTCACCAACTTCAACCACCCCGACGCAGGAGTAGCGGCGACTCGCCTGCTCGAATCGTTGGGGTTCGAGGTCAAGATCGCAGACCGCAAGTGCTGCGGCAGGCCGATGATCTCGAAGGGGATGATCGACAAAGCGGCCAGCAATGCGCGCCACAACATAGACGTGCTGCACCCCTTTGTCGAAAGCGGCGCGCGCATAGTCGGGTGGGAGGCGAGCTGCCTCCTCACCCTCAAGGACGAGTATCCCGACCTGTTTCCGGATGACCCGCGTGCCCGGGCCGTGGCCGATGCCGCGGTGATGATCGAGACGTTGCTTGCCGAGACGGCGGGTGACGGAGCACAGCAAATAGATTGGTCCGACAGGGTGGCGTCCGTGGCCGCGCAAGTGCACTGTCACGAGAAGGCCCTGGTGGGAACGGGAGACGCCGAGGCCGCGCTGAACCTGCCGCCAGGCTACTCGGCTGAGATCATCGATGCTGGATGCTGCGGCATGGCCGGTTCATTCGGGTTCGAGAAGGAACACTACGACGTGTCGATGAAGGTGGGCGAGGACCGGCTCTTCCCGTTCGTCCGCGCTGCGCCTGACAACGTTGAGGTAGCCGTGACAGGCGTGTCCTGCCACCAACAGATCGCCGACGGCACAGGCTGCCCCGCTCGCTACCTCGTAGAGGTCCTCGCCGACGCTCTAGCCTGAATCAGGCTTGCCCTGGCGCACGCTAAGCACTTTGGCCGCGCCAAGACTCTGAATTCCGCGCCATTGCCGCGAAAAGAAACGTTTGTGTGGGTAATTGCAAAGAAATTTGCCCTAGACCGCGCTAGGGCTTCGGGCGCGCGTTCGAATCCTTCACTGGCCTAGTGAGGGCCTTGACCACGCCGTCGAACGGTGCCCGAATCGGCGGTGACAATTTCTCGGAGCGACCAACGCAGTGCTTCTAAGGTCGTCCTGTCGGGACCGGCGTTCCTATCCGGTAAGCCTCTGTGTCAGAACTGCAATTGACGAAGCCGCTACTATAGCACCGACCATCAAACCCACCATCCACTTGATCAAACGGGTTTCCAGTTCGGCCAGATCGGCCTTACTTGCGAAATTTGCAAACCGCTCGTCGAACCCTTCAAGCCGCGTCTCGATGCGGGTCAGGCGTTCGTCTACACTCCTCGCCCACTCGTTGGTCAGTGTCGTCATTCCGTCTCCTCTTGTTGATACCCGCATTGTACAACCTGCGAGCGTTATTCCTGTCCACATCTGTCAGCCTCCCCCACCGCGGCAAAATAAGCCTGCGCCTGAAACGATCTTGCCCCGGAGTCTGTCGACCACTTTGGCCGCGCTAAAAACGCTAAAAAATGTAAACTGCCGACATTAGATGTGAGCGCGACAAGCAACGTATCGCGCCGGACCGGCAAGCCGGTCATTAGAGGTGACCCCATGACTACAACCACCCAATTCAGCACCAACGGCGCAGTCGAGAGCGCAGGCGCCGCCGTCCGAAACATGTTTGAGGGGCGCGGACCGTCCATCTGGCTGGCAGGGGACCCCGAAGACCTAAAAGACATGCTGCCGCTTGGCGCCAGGGGGATCGTAACCAACACTGTCGTGCTGAACGACATGGTCAAGAAGTACGGGCAGGTCATCGACGTCGTTCAGCGCTACCTCGACATCACGGACAAGCAGGTCGTCGTGGAGATAGACGGGCACACCACACAGGAACTGCTGGATGCCGGTGAGGTGTTCACGAAGATGTCGGACCAGGTTGTGCTGAAAATCCCCACGACGCTCCACGGGCTCGGTGCGTTCCGGGCATTGGCGGAGGCCAGCGTCGACACTATGTGCACCACCGTCTTCACACTGACGCAGGCGGCGGCTGTGGCGCAGGCCGGCGCGACACACATCCTGCCGTTCTGCGAGCCCTATCGAGACGTCGGCGGCGACCCAACGAAGCTCGTACGCGAGTGCAAGGCCATGTTCGGTGATTGGGCCCAACGGCCCTACATCACGGCCGCGTTGGTGAGGTCTGTCGACACGGCGTATCGGGCGATGCGAGACGGCGCAGACGGAATCATCGTGTTCTGGCCGACTTATGCAGAGATGATGCAGAGCCCATTGACCGATCAGTGGAACCAGACTTTCCTAGACAACTGGAATGAGATGTACGACGCCGGTCTAATGCAGGGCGTCCCAGTGGTCCGCGGGCACTAGCAAAGGCCTTTGGTCCCGGTCAATTGCGGCCCGACCCTGCAAAATCAGGGCGGGGCGGTCGCGGATTGAAGACTAACGCCGCTACTCGGCGGACTCTTCGATGACCCGGTCTCGGAGTTGGCCGCAGCCTGCGTTGATGTCTATGCCTTTTTCCATTCGAACCGTGCTCATCACTCCGAACTTCAGCAGCGCGGCGCGAAAAGCCGCCGCGCTACGGGCGTCTGGCCGTGCATATGGGCCGTCTGTGGTCGGGTTAACGGGTATCAGATTGACGTGGCACAACATGCCTTCCAGCAATTTGCCTAGCTTGCGTGCGTGCTTCACCGAGTCGTTCTGACCCTCTAGCAGCACATACTCGAAAAACACTCTCCGGTTAGTCCGTTCCACGTACTTCTTGCACGCGTCGAGAAGCCGGGCTATCGGATACCTGCGGTTCACCGGCATGGTTTCAGAGCGCGTCTCGTCGTCCGGAGCGTGGAGTGAGACCGCAAGGTTTATCTGGTAAGGCTCACGCGCCAGTTTGAGGATCTGCGGCACGAGGCCAACTGTGGAGATGGTCATGTGACGGGCGCCTATTCCCACGCCCTGCGGGTCGTTCAGCCTGCGCACCGCCTCGAGGGTGTTGTCGTAGTTCGCAAGCGGCTCGCCCATGCCCATAAAAACGACGTTTGAGATAGGCACGGGCCAGTCGACATCGGTGCCGCTACTGGCCTTCACAGCGTCCTCGGCTCGCGCCACCCGTACCATGTGAAGCGCCTGTGCCACGATCTCGCCTGCGCTCAGTTGCCGCGAAAAACCCTGCTGCCCGGTCGCGCAAAACGTGCAGCCGAGGGCGCAACCCGCCTGAGTCGATATACACGCCGTCCGCCGCGGCCGACGATGTTCATCGCGCTCATAGCGCATGAGAACTGTCTCGATTAACTCCCCGTCATGAAGCCTGAACAGTGTCTTCGTCGTCGAGCGGTCTTTCGAGTCCAACGACAGCACGGGGGACAACGGGTCTATCGTGAAACGGCCTGACAGTTCCGACCTGAGAGATCGGGCGAGGGTCGTCATGTCGTCGAACGATGACGCCGCGTCTTTGTAAAGAGCGCGCCAGAGTTGTCTTGCCCGAAACGCCGGCTCGCCGTTCTTCTTCAGAAGACCGCCGATCTCGTCCATGGAAAGGTCGAGGATAGAGGGGAGATTGGACTCGGCGGTCTGATTAGGAGCGCGCGGCGCGGCGTTTAGGGTCATATCGGTCTCGTCTGGCCGGGTCCGGAGCGGGCACAGACCTCTCGTTGAAGTCTAGCATTCGGCCGCCGGGCCTTTGACCTTCCACCAGTGGAGTTCCTAAACTGGGTTCATGCTTGACCACACCGCCGCGGAGGACTTGAAGCACAGGGCTCTAACGACGCTGCGCAACAATGTGCGCTCCGGATACGATCCCTACTACCGTCGGCCCTTTTTCTACGTGCGGCCATCGCCGGGGCGTTACTCGTGGCAGTGGTTTTGGGACTCCTGCTTCCACGCCATCGCGCTGGCGCGGCTCGACCCCGAAATGGCCCGCAAAGAGTTGCTCACGCTGGTTGCGTCGCAACGGGCTGACGGCTTCATCGGCCACATGGTCTATTGGGGCCGGTTGGGAGCGATCAGGTCGATCGGCTTTGCCCAAGGGCCGGTGTCGGAGTGGCGCAGGCGGCACACCGGAATGATCCAGCCCCCCGTGCTGGCACAGGCGGTCGAGGCGGTTCACAAGGCGTCCGACGACGGGCGATTCCTCGAAGAGATACTTCCGGCAACCTCCGCCTACTACGACTGGATCGCTCGCGAAAGGGACGCCGCAGGGGACGGCCTTGTGTCCATCATCTCGCCGTTCGAGTGCGGGCTCGACAATTCCCCGGCGTTCGATTCGGACCTGGGCCTGCGCAGTCCGTCCCGAAAAGGCGTCCTGTGGGCACTGAGAAAACTGGACCTCTTCAATCTGCGAAAGGGCTTCGACTTCGGCAGGATCGCGCAGGCCGACCGATTTGTCGTAATCGATCCGTTCGTCAACACCGTCTACGCCGACGGCCTACACACCCTCGCCCGGCTGCACGACTTGGCGGGAAATCCGTCCGAGTCAGCACGTGCGACGGCAATTGCGCGGACGGTAGAGTCCTCGTTGAACAACCATTGCTGGGACGAGGAAAACGGTCATTTCACCTTCCTCCACGGGCGCGAACGTCGGCCCGGCCGCACCCTCACAGCCGCTTCGCTCTTCCCGGCCATCCTGCCAGGCACGCCGCCGGACCGGACCAGCAGGGTGATCGACGAGCACCTCACCAATCCCGCTGAATTCTGGACCGAACTGCCGGTGCCCAGCGTGGCTGCGTCCGAGCCATCGTTCGACGCTGACGGAGAGTCGATGATCTGGCGCGGCCCGGTCTGCATGAACCTGAATTGGTTACTGGTACATGGGCTGCGGCGGCAAGGTTACGAAGAATTGGCCGGAGCGCTGGCGACGCGGTCTCTAAGGGCCGTCGAGGAGAACGGGTTCTACGAGTTTTACTCACCGGCAAGCGGCCGCGGCATGAGAGGCACGAACTTCGGCTGGGCGACCGCGGTAGTAGATTTTCTGGACGCCGACGGCTCGGAAGTGGCCAAAGATTAGAAAAACGTTAATGTCTCAACGTTATCATCGCGGGCCGACGCAGAATGGCGCGGAGCGAACGCGTCTGGCCGAGGATCACTCTGGATGAACCTGACCGAGGAACGGCACCTGACCGGGGCCGCATCGGAAGAAAACATAATCTCATTCGATAGCTCGGACGTGGTCCTGGAGGCTCGTGACCTGACCGTCCGCTACGGCGACTTGATGGCCATCGAGAAAATCTCGTTTCAGATCCCGCGCAATACCGTAGTGTCGATCATCGGACCGTCCGGGTGCGGCAAGAGCACGCTGATCCGCTGCTTCAATCGGATGAACGAGTTGATTCCCATCGCCGAAATAAGCGGCGAGGTGTTCTTCAACTCAGAGCCCATATACGTAGATACCCAGGACCCGACAGAGATACGCTTCCGGATCGGCATGGTCTTTCAGCGGCCGAACCCCTTTCCAAAGAGCATCTATGACAATGTGGCATTCGGACCAAGAATCAACGGGTTGGACGTCGATCTCGATGAAGTGGTTGAAAGATCGCTCCAGCGGGCCGCACTGTGGGACGAAGTGAAGGACCGGCTGCGTGAGGGCGGGCTCAGCCTGTCCGGCGGGCAACAGCAGCGGCTATGCATCGCGCGTGCTTTGGCCGTCGATCCGGAGGTGGTGTTGATGGACGAGCCAGCTTCTGCGCTCGACCCAATATCGACGCAACACATCGAGGCGCTCATCCGGGAGTTGGCGACCCAAGTGACCATCGTGATCGTCACACACAACATGCAGCAGGCGTCCCGCATTTCAGACTACGCCGCCGTCCTCATGGCGGGCGAAGAGCGGATTGGCCAGCTGATCGAATACGGCACGAATGAGCAGATCTTCGGTACGCCGAAGGATCCCAGGACCGAGGCGTACGTGACCGGCCGCATCGGCTAGCCACTGGACCCAAAACGCCCAACGAGGCTAAGACAACGAAATGCTTGCACGAGAGAGTTTCGACCGGGAATTGGGACAGCTCGAAGCGGAAGTGATTCTGCTGGGCGGCATGGTCGAGAACGCCATATTTGAGGCCCTTGCCGCCCTCAAAGACCGAGACCTCGCACGATCACAGACGCTGATCGATTCGGACGATGACATAGATGAGAAAGAGTGGTCCATCGAACGGGGATGCATCCGGCTGCTGAGACGCGAAGCGCCGCTGGCACGGGACCTGCGACGCATCATCACGATTCTCGAACTGGCAAATGAGCTGGAACGAATGGGCGACTACGCCGAGGGCATCGCCAAGCTCAGCCTCATGATGGGCGACGAACCGCCGCTGAAGGAACTAATAGACATCCCCATAATGGGCGAGATCGCCGTCAGCATGGTTAAGCGGAGCCTTGAAGCGTTTCTTGAAAGGGACCCCGACCGGGTTGTCGAGATTTCCCTAACCCTGGCGCCCGACGACGACCGCGTCGACGAGATAAACCGCCAGGTCCGCTACGATCTGTTCGAGTTGATGAAGGCATCGCCCGAGAACGTTGTTCGCGGCACCTATCTCTTGTGGGCAGCCCACAACATTGAGCGGATCGCCGACCGTGCCACGAACATTGCGGAAAGGGCCATATACCAGGCGACCGGCGAACAGGTGAACGTTGGCGCAAGTGAAACAACGCCCGAACCCCAACAGCCGGACCCTGGCGCCTGATCCCAACCGCGCCCGGGGCCGGTAGGTGTTGGGCTGCCGCGAAGATTGCCCCGTTAGCCGTAGCGTCCGGCTCTGCGGAATAAGGGCGGCGCCGGCGGTCTGGGACGAAACAGAGACCTCTGCTCAAGTTCTTTAAGTGAAAGCAGGGGGCTGTCGTCCTCTTCCAGGTGCGCCGCAGCCACCGCGCCGCCCCGGCTTATCACCCGGTGCACAGTGCGTGGGCTTAACCCGAATCGCTGCGCGATGTCGGTCACCGCGTCCCCGTCCAATCGTGCGCGGTAGATCGCATCGTCCCTGACGCGCTTGCTCTCGCGCTGCATCCATCCGGGGTCATCATATTTGCACAACGCCAAGGGGCACTCCAGGCACGAGGGAGAAATATCGCAACCATCATCCCTGTAGCGGGTGTTTTCCGGCAGCGTGTCTGAACGGGTTGGAAGCAGGAAAGTCGTCATTGTTGACTCCTCGATGAACTCTCGGGAATGAACGTCTGTGAGAAGATCAGGCGGCCGCGCGGGCGGTGAAACCCCGGGACACCCGCAAGTCGAAGTGCCGACGCGGGCCTCCCTCTTCGGCGCTGCTCACACTCTTGTTGCGGATCTCTTCGTAGATCGACCCTTGAACACCGGGCATCCCGTAGAAGACGCGCGTCAATCCCGGGGCCTGGCAGCGAGGGGAGACGCGCTCGAAAAACCAATCGCGATCAATGAGCTGCGAGTCCACCACCTCGACGATCCCGTCGGGATTAGGTGTCTTGCCGGCAACCGGCCGGTCGCGGCTCACGAAAACGTGTTTCGCCTTGCCGACCTGTATGGTCCTGGGCCCGCTCGGCTGCCACGTAACTCCACTGCCTCCGGCGGCTCGCTCCAATTCACGCACGAGCGCCAACATCGCAGGAAACGTCTCGCCGAGGAACGTTGGGGACACCGTCGCCGATGCCACACCGGCACCGGCCCCGACGACCATCAGCCACGATCTCAGACCGGTAATCAGATCGGTCACCGCGGCCGCGTTCTGTACGTCCACCGTAAACGTGGCGCCTTCACGTGCGCTTATCGACTTGAGGAGCGCCCTCCCAAGCTCTTCCTGCTCATCCATGTGAGCAAACCTGGCTGGTCCGGGGGATTCAAGAGTCGCGAGCATTACTGTCCTCTTCGTAAACTGTCAGCCACCTTGTGTGAGGCGACGGCCTATCAGAACGTGCGTTCTATTATCGAACAAGCGTTCTGTACGGTCAAGCCATATGTCACCACGTTTTGCCAGATTCGTTATTGACCGCGGGATTGACCGCAAATACGCTTCGCTACGGTCTCATCAACGAACCGTTAGCTGCGCCACCGGCACCGTGAGCGTCCCTGCCATTCGGAGTGAAGCCGAAGGGTCTTAGTTGGAGGGGCGATATTCGCTGTCTGGCATACAGGAGATTCTTCGCTTCGCTCAGAGAATGACAATGGCTTACGTTCGCCTCAGCCGTACCCTTTTCGGGCATCCTGTTGGGACTGTCAGCCAAAAAAGGGACGGTCTGGCAAAATGACGCTCGGCACTCCAGCGACCTTGACAGCACCACCATCCCAGTCAGCCGGACAACTTCTTAAGGACGGTCAGCCAAAAAAATGAATGCTGAAATTGTGGCGATAGGCTCTGAGCTTTTGCTCGGCCAGATCGTCGACACCAACTCCGCATGGATAGCGCAGAGACTCGCCGAAAACGGCGTCAACCTCTTCTACAAAACCACGGTCGGAGACAACCTAGACCGGATGACCGGCATCCTCAGCAGCGCTTTGGAGCGTGCGGACGTTGTGATAACCACCGGCGGCATCGGGCCCACCCAGGACGACCTCACTCGCGAGGCTGTGGCCAGCGTCACCAATCGAAAGATCGTCACCGATCCTCAATCCCTCGAAGAGATCAACCAGAGATTTCGCCGGCGAGGCTTCATCCTGACGAAGAACAATGAGAAGCAAGCCACCGTGCCTGAAGGCGCCACCGTGATCCGGAATCCGAACGGGACTGCGCCTGCGTTCCTGGTAGAGGATCCCCGGGGCGTAATCATCAGCGTGCCCGGCGTGCCGTTCGAGATGAAGTGGCTCATCGAAAACGAAATCATTCCGTACCTGCGTCAGAAATTCAGCTTGAAACAGGTAATCCACTACAAGTTGCTCAAGGTTTCCGACCTCGGCGAAAGCAACGTCGACCACCTCGTCGGCCACCTCATCGCCGAGTCCACCAACCCCACGGTGGGCGTGCTCGCCCACCCGGGGCAGGTCGACGTGCGAATTGCCGCGATGGCGGAGGACACGGTGCAGGCGGACAAGCTCATCGAGCCGGTTGCACTGGAAGCGCGCAGGCTGTTGGGCGACAACGTGTTTGCCGAAGACGACGAGACGATGGAGAGCACGGTGGGCGCGCTTCTCGAGTCCAGCGGACGCACAGTGGCATGCTACGAGGACCTGAGCGGGGGCAGCGTGGCGGCGGCGTTAGGCGATGCCGCGGGACCGCTGTTCATACACGGCATGACGGTCAACTCGAACGAGGCCCTCGAAAACTTCGCACGGGCCGGCGGCGAGGAACCCCCATTTGCGAACGGTGAAGAACGGTCCGCCGCACTCGCCCGCGCCGCCAGGAAATTTTCCGGCGCCGACATCGGCATATCGGCGCACGGGGTCTCTGAGGGCGACCAACGGACACAAAATCTTGGCCGCGGCGAGACCTTTATCGCCATCGCCGGTGAGGGGCGTGTAGCTTCGCGGCATGTTCGGTCCGCAGGACGGGGCGCCCCCGATCGCAGGCGTGCGGCATTGAGTGTCCTGAGCCTGCTGCGAAGGGAACTGCTGGGCCTGCCCGCCTCGTGATGGACGGGCATACAAAACGAACATCGCGGGTTAATGGTCTGGCGGATTCTAGTAAGATGGCGCCTCTGGCATAAGGCCACGCAGTTACAAAGGCCCGCAGGTATTCGCGCGCTGCTCACAACTCGAACCGCTCTTATACTCGCAACAGGCCTGTTGTTGCTGGCAATGGCCTGTGGTTCGTCAGGCTCGGAGTCGTCTCCATCTTTGGTCACGACCAGCACAGCTATACCCACCTTGCCTCCCCCCACTCCTTCACCGGAGCCGACCAATACACCGGTACCCACCCCTGTACCGGAACCGACCAGCACCCCATCACCCGCTCCGCGGCCGGAGCCAACGGCCATGTCGAAGGGCGATCAAGCTGCTGCGATCACCGGCGGTGAGGG
The DNA here is from genome assembly GCA_965219065.1 of Dehalococcoidia bacterium. GTDB lineage: Bacteria > Chloroflexota > Dehalococcoidia > Lucifugimonadales > Lucifugimonadaceae. The sequence goes on along the minus strand of OZ244715.1, from coordinate 2,324,310 downwards.
TTCGCTCCTGCCCATCGTCGTATTCGGGAATGTCACCCCCGACGAGATTATGAGCCAGTTTCCGGCTGCCGAAGGCGATTGCCTTAAGGAGCATCTCTCGGCAGATCGCATGGCTGAGATATTGCAGACCGCCTCGCCGACGATCCTGGAGGGCATCGTCATAGCGGGCTGCCTCGAAACCATCACATTCGTCCGGCTCTTCGTGGGCGGTTTCCTGCCTGAGTCGGGCACGTACAGCGACTCCACGAACGCATGTTTGTTGGAACGGATGGCGGACACCGAGTTGGTTCGTACAGCCGGCCTCTACATGATGATCTCAATGGGGAACATCGAAGATCCGTCATCGGCGTTCGAAATACTGCCCTTCTTGTTGTGCCTGAATGACGAGGAGCGTGCCGATGCCGATCTCGACCTCGGCGCTGTTGAGTGCGTTGTGAATGAGTTGGGCCCCGAGGCCCTGCAAGCCCTGTCGAATCTCGGCGAGGACGACAGCCCGCCGCCGCCGACCTTAGTCGCGGCTATGACCAAGTGCGGCTTCACCGAACCGCCTAATTAGGGCCTGTTCTTGCTAGAACTGTCCTACCGGGCCACGCTGAACGAATTTCATCGGCGCTGAGAGCCCGTGCGGGGATTTACGTGAACCCGGTATTCGTGTGGCCCCGCGCACCTGGATTCCGGATCAAGTCCGGAACGACGGAGGGAGGCGCCACCCCGGAAAGCCGTCAGGGCCGGACTGCGGGCAGGTGCTTGAGGAGACCGGTGGGGTCAGCCCATTTGGATGGAACCTGCACGGCGAGCACCTCGCCGTCGGCGGTCAGAAGTCCCTCGTACGACGTGAGTTTCGACTTCATGAACGTCTTCTTGCCATCGACACGGGTGATGCGCGTCCGCACCGTAATCGGTCCGGCAACGGGCGTGGGTTTCCGATAGCTGACGCGCAGCGAACCGGTTGCGTACCACAGCGTCTCGCCTTCGCCGATCTCGCGTCCGGCCCGCCGGTAACCGTCGGCGATGGCAGTGCACACAGAGTGGCAGTCGATGACCGCCGCGATTATGCCTCCATTCATCACGTCGGGGGGCATGGCCGCATGATGGCCCCGGGGTTCGAACACGCAGACCGAGTCCTCTCCGTCCCACGCGCTCATGATCCGCAGACCGTTCTCGTTCCACGCGCCGCACCCGAAGCAGTGATTTCCTGCCATCTTCGGCTGGAAGTACTTCGTATCCTCGGGATAGGTGAACTTCATTTTTTTTGCTTACAAGCGATGGCGCGTCTCGCGATGGCCCTGTCAGATACAACGCCTGCAATAAGCGCCAAACCCGGACATGTTCGGACTCAATGTCCGGTCACCACTCCGCCGTCCATGTTGATGCACTGTCCGTTGATGTATGAGGCGTCGTTGGTGCAGAGATACGCGATGAACCTGCCGACTTCATCGCCGTCGGTGGCTCTCTTCAGCGGGACGGTGGCCCTGATGCGCTTCTCCCATCCTTCGGTCCCGATGTCGGAGTCCCAGCGGGATGTCTCGACGAGGCCGGGGCATACGGAGTTAACCGTTATGCCGTAGCTGCCGAGATCGTAGGCGAGCGATGCGGTCAGGGCATCGAGCGCGGCATTGCCGGCGGCGTATGCGGCGGAGGCTGCCCTCGGACGCTTGCCGGCTATCGAGGAAACGTTGACTATGCTGCCGCCATCTCCCTGTTCCACAAGCACCCGTGAAACGGCCTGGGCGCAGAAGAAGCTCCCCAAGACCTTGACCTCCAGCACGAGCCGCAGCTGCTCTTCGCTCAGGTCGACCAACGGGACGCGGTCGTCGCCCTTCGGCGCAGCGGCGTTGTTTACGAGGAAATCGACCCGGCCCAGTTCACGGACGGTGGTGTCGACGACCTCTTGAACCTGGTCGCGCTTCGAAACGTTCGCCACAAGGGCCAACGCGCTCGGTCCCATCCCCCTGACTTCGTCGGCGACGCTCTCGATGTCCCTCCAGCCGATCTCCTTTTCATCGTCAGGAAACGTGGCGGGGTCTCGACCCGTGCCCACGGCCACGATGCTGCAACCCATTTCGGCCAGCGCTATCGCCGCGCCCCGGCCGATGCTCCTGCGGCGTCCCGCGCCCGTGATGATGGCTACTTTGCCGTCGAGTTCACCCATGTCTGCTTTCCTGACCTGCCCGGCCTCGTCTGTCGGGGCCGGGGTACGTATTGCAATCGGGTTGAAGTGTATCGCCCTTGGCGCGGAGGGGGAGAGATCGTCTCACATGAAAACAGCGATCCTTACTTCAGTCGTACGGGTGCCTCTTGTGGGCACCCGCCGGGATGTTAGCGGGCACCCGTGTCAACAATTATTCCCTGCACACGCCTCGTTGACATAGGCACAGAAGGACAGTATACATGATGTATAGGCTTTTACGGATAGGGGGCTGATATGAACAACTCTGATCTCAGGTTACTGCGGTCTCGCCTCGGATTTACTCAAGCAAGGCTAGCTCAGGCAGTCGACGTAACGCCAAACACCGTCGCCAGATGGGAACGCGGTGAACTCCCCATACCCTCCCGCGTAGTCCCGCGTCTCTATGCGGTCGCCGAGGGAGGTCCGTCCGGTTCAGCGATCACCCGACCCCAAGGCGTCATCAAAGACCCGCATCACCGTGCAATATTGGAAGCGATAAGTGGTCATTTAGATCCAGAAGTTTTCGAGGCGTGCTCCTCAGAGCTAGTCAGAAAAGAAGGCTGGCGCGCGGTTCCCGTTCGCGGCGGTCGCGATGGCGGGTTCGATGGGGCCGTAGCTGACGGCGCGGGAGAACCCTTCCCTCTTGTCATTACCACCGGTCAACGCCCGTTGGAAAATCTCAGACAAAACTTGGGCCAAGTCCGGCGCAACAATCACCAGATCGATCGCGCGATATTTGCGACATCTAGGCGCGTCACTCCATCAATGCGAGGCAAACTTTCCGGGGCTGCGAACGAACTCGGTTTTGATCTTGTACAGATTTACGACCAAGACTGGTTTGCTTATCGCCTTTACCGCAATCCAGATTGGTGTAAACGCCTCCTTGGAGTAACCGGAAGGCCGCGTGCCCTGAGCGTCTTTCCGAAATCACAGCGGCCAACGCCGGGCAATGAGGTCATCGGCCGCGAAAAAGAAACACGATGGCTGATGTCCCGTCGGAGTGACTGTCTAGTGATCGGTGTACCCGGATCGGGCAAGACGTTTCTCTTGAGGTCTCTAGCGCTTCATGGACAAGGCTTGTTCTTGGTTGACGATGACCGTGAGCAGATAGCCAATGACCTTCGAAATTTACAACCGGGCGCAGTGATCATCGATGACGCGCACGTTGGCCCCGACTTGATTGAAACCTTCGCACAAGTCCGTCGCGAGGTCGGCGCTGAACACATTCCAATCATTGCCACGTGCTGGCCTTCCGAGGCTCCTACTGTCCAAAGTGCGTTGCAGGTTGCGAGCGGAGACGTCCTTACTCTTGAATTAATTGACGCCGACACGATGGTCAAAATCATCAAGGCTGCCGGCATCGAGGGGCCAAACAAATTAATCGCCGCAATACGACAACAGGCAGATGGTAGGCCGGGGCTCGCCGCGACGCTCGCAAATCTCTGCCTCCAAGGTGATATCCGGCAAGTAATAACCGGGGAGGCTCTTATCGACCAACTCGTTCCAGGACTCAGTCGCATGTTGGGTCTCGACTCTAAATGGCTTTTGGCGCCATTTGCGCTTGGAGGCGATGGAGGCCTCAAGCAAACCAACGCCGCCCGGTTGCTCCGAAAATCCGACTTTGATATCGGCTCCAATCTCGCACACTTGGCTGCAGCAGGTGTTGTACGGGAGAGGCCGAATAGGGCCGTGTCGGTTGAACCGGGGCCAATGCGCTGGGCTCTGGTTCGGGATGTCTTCTTCGGGGGTGCAGGATCACTGGATTACGCACCGTTCCTGCAAGTCGCTGAAAGTAGGCAAGACCTACTGGAAACACTGATCGGAGCTCTTTCTCGAGGAGCATCGATTCCTGACTTGCTGTCTCACATCGAAACAGAAGCATCCGCAAATCTTTGGTCGGCGTATGCGTCGGTTGGGCCAAGGGAAACTGAGTATGTGATTGAGAATCACTCAGAACTCGCGGCTGAGATCGCGGAAGCTGGACTCGTCCATGCCCCGCACTTATTAATACCGAAACTCCTCGACCAAGTACGCGAGGAGCATCAAGATTTCGCCTTTTCCCGCTACGACCCGTTGAAAACAATCGAGACTTGGGTACTCAATCCGTACACATCGGCGGGAGAAATTCTCTACCGGCGATCCGCACTCGTGCGGGCGGCCAAGCAGTGGTGGAAGCGCACTGGCGACACTCGCACAGCCGTCCGTGGGATGTGCATCGCCCTCAGTCCCAAGCTAGCAGGTGTTGTTTCCGATCCCGGTGCAGGACGGACAATTAAACTCACCCGCGGATTGCTCCCGGTACGTTTGCTCCGCGAACTCGTTCGTCTCTGGCCGATCGCCATGGAAATTATGCGCGACACAGAGAACGTACCTTGGGACGAAATTGATGGGTTGGTGTGGGAGTGGCGATACGGAAGCCCTTCTAATGCTGATCTCCCTGAGGAGACACTGACCATGATGGCGGATTTCGCTGAACGCATGTTGCGCGACCTCTCGGCCGCCACCAGACAGCACCCGGGCATTCAGCACAGACTCAGGGAGATGTCAAAGATGGCAGGCATGAAAATTCAACTGGTCTTGGATCCCGAATTCAACGCGGTTTACCCGGAAAAGCCGGTTCGTACGTTAGACGACGACGCCAAGATCGCTAAGGGCCTAACTGGGCGCTGGGCGAATAAATCGATTGCCGAAATAGCCGAAATACTCGCGCGCATTGAAACCGAAGCCCGGCCTGCAGGGGTCGATTTTCCACCCCTCCAGCTCACATTGTTTTGTCAACAGTTCGCAGAAATTGTCTCTGATCCCGTGATTGCGGCCGAAGCATTCATGGAGCAAAAACTTGCGGGCGATCTAGTTAGACCATTCGTCTACCGCGCAGCCTCCAAAAACCACCCCGCATGGACATCTCTCGTGCGGCGCTGTATCGGCGAAGACATGTACGAAGCGGATGGAATCGCCGTGATCATTACAATTCCCGAACCACCCCAAGAAATGCTCTTGGACGCTCTTGCGCGTGCGGGCAAGATGTCGCACCTCATCGAATGGTCGTGCCTCAGTGGCAGGGTACCCGAGACCACGCTAGAAGCGATGTTCCGCTGGGACGACCCCCGCGTCGCGTTCACCGCCGCCATCGGCCACTGGCGTGCCTGGCATGCAAGGCGGACAGGCATTTTTGGCGAGTCTCAGAATGAATTCTGGAGGCAAGCAATTCTTAGTTCCGCTGGCTTTGAATACCACAATCGTCACGGCTCCGGGTACTGGCTCAGCGAGATCCTGTCGACCAACGGAGGACTTGCCGCTGACTGGATGCTGTCAAAAATGCGCAGCGGGGAAAGTTCCTTCTACCTCAGCGTGGAACAACTAGCCGGAAAAGCCATAGCTGCGATGAACTTTAGACAGCGGAGCAAAGTGCTCAAGGGGATTCCGGGCAACTTAGTCTGGATGCAGCCTGAAATTATTCAGCTGCTGGTGGGCAAAGAAATGGACCTTTACCGAGAACTGCTGGACTCTCGTGTACTCGCCAGATTTCACCTCGCGCCTCTCGCAGGGCAGCCAGATCGCTTCTGGTTACAGAAAGCAATTCTGGCCCTAAACGCGGGCTATTCAGCCGACCAGATCATTGACTCCACCCTCACGGAAGTTCGGGTTTGGCAAGGAGACGAAAGCAAAATGTGGGCTGAGCGGCGAATCGCGTTCGAAGCATTAGGAGCAATACAGGATTCCGATCTGCGCGTCTCACGCCTCGCGCGTCGAGGTGCGGAAATAATGGGCGAATATGAAACTCAGGCCCTGGAACGAGATCGCTATGAATCCGTGCATGTCGTGTCCTGACGAATTCGCGGCATGGGAGGAACAGTCTGTTCCGTCATGCCAATCGAAAACGGGAAACTGCGCAGTCCCTTAGATGGACCGGCGTCAACCTGAGCAACGACGAAGGGTCTCGGGTGGCGGGGATGGCGCTACTGCCAGTCGGACGCAGATTCTTCGACTTCGCTCAGAATGACACTCCGTTGGCAGTGCGGCAGCTTATTACTGGAACGGCGGAGGGTCTGGGGGTTGAGGGTCAGGGTGGTGCTGTATGACGCGCGTAGATTCTTCGACTTCGCTCAGAATGACGCTCCGTTGGCAGTGCGGCAGCTTATTACTGGAACGGCGGAGGGTCTGGGGTTGAGGGTCAGGGTGGTGCTGTATGACGCGCGTAGATTCTTCGACTTCGCTCAGAATGACACTCCGTTGGCAGCGCGACAGCCTATTGTTGGGACACCGAAGTGTAAAGGGGGTGCTAAGTTTCGGATGGCCTAGATTTTCGAGGATTTCATCTGACTGGCCTGTACGAGCGAACATAGGCGCAACCGCAGGAGTAAACAGTTTTGACGACGCCAAGTCCCACGAGTCTCCCACATACTTCCAAGACATCCCGTGCAGGAGATTCCGGCCGGAATGCCGGACGTGGGACCACGGCGGCCGTCGTAGGAGCTGTTATTGGGCTGGTAACCGTGGCAGTTCTCGGCTCTCTGATTTTCCTGCTGCATGATGAGCCGGGCTTCGCGGTACATTTTGCCGGCAAAATTGCCTTGACCCTGGTCTACGCCTCACCGTATTTATTCGCCCTCATAGCGTCGAGGGCGAGAAGGCCCGCGACTCGCGGCGGCCTTCTTTTGGCGTTCGGTCTGCTCTCATTAGCTGCGAGCTTCTCTTCGGTGGTGTCCCCGATTACCCTGGTCCTTCTTCCCGCGACATTTGCAATCTGGTTCGCCGCGGCCAGGAGCCTCACCGCATCCGTTCGCCCCCTGGCGGCGACGCTTACTGCCACAATCCTGGGATTGGCGGTCGCCGCAACTGTCGGCCTGAGTCTCTATGCGCTCTTCGGAATCCAAGACCGGGAGACCCGATGTTGGGTGTTGTCTCTAAGCACAGACGGACAATACGTATGGGAGGACCGGCCCAACCTCGGCGATTCAGACACGCATACCATCAGCCTAAGCGGTGGAAACACACAGGGCATATGCAGCGAAATCATCACCAACGCCGAGGCCGGTATGGGCGCGGGCCTTCTGACAGTTGCCTTTCTGGAGATGCTTCTGATCTCAAGATTCCGGTGGCTATGGTCGCCGAACAGCGGTCGCGTTTGGGCCGCCAAGTAAGGAGAACTGCCAAAGTGCGGGAAGGTTTCACTGCGGGTCACGCCGCGTACCGGACTCGCCAAATCGCCCAAGGCTCTGCGGGTGGCGGTGCGACGTGTGACCCAATGCCTGCTGCCGATTCCAGGCTGCTGATGAACCCGACGAGGTCTGTGGCTTCCGCAACACGCTCAATGAATTCAACGGGGAAAGAATGATCCTGGTCGTGCTGTGTCGATGTACAGGGTTGCTAGTGTTTGATGTTTATGACCGGGTTTTTCGAGCGGACGATGGAAATCGAAATGCTGTCGAGAATATCCGGTCTCGTCACTTCAATGAGGCGCTTCTCGGCGATGGCCAGGAGTTCATCCAAAATCGAGTCGGGTGTTGTGTTGGCCAAGACAATGAGCATTTCTATCTGATCCGTCTCGGAATTGAACGACGTGTTGGCGTTGAGCACTCCACGCGTTCTGTACACGGCAAAGTGGACGGCTGGGATCGCAATTTCGAGTTCTGCCGCGGTGATGCTCTGGCTAGTGCGCACTTCGACTGAAACGCCGCTGTGACTGCTGGTGAAAATGTCGACTATGTCGAGCGCTGCCTTGGGAGGGGGTCCCGTGAAAGCGATCCACGCATGACTGCCATCAACGATCTCCGCTCCGGCGAATGTTCCGGGAGTCAGTTCGCGTATCTTCGCTACCGCCAAGGAGAAGTTATTGTGCCAGCCATACTGATCGACAGCCTCGTGGAGAGAAATGCCGTATTGGTCGGCGACGGCCTGCAAGTCCTCTAACTCAGCGTCGCTTGGGGGATCGTCGATTTGCGCAGGTGGTGCTTCTGGCGGCGGTGTACCCTCGTCTCCTGCGCCGTGAGCATGGGGCGCCTCATCCGTCAGTTGTGTCTCCGTCTCACTCTCTAAAGCCTGCTCTTGCTGGCCCTTTTGTCCGATTATCCTGACGCTCACCCGTTGTCCGGTGTGCTTGTCAACGACGATCCGATCTCCCAGTGGCTCACTGAGTTGGACCTCGACGATGCCTCCTCCGCAGTCCAGGCCACCTTGGAAAAAGGATCGGGAGGGGGCAACAACCTCAACTTGCACGTCGGTATCCGTCTCCCGCAACAGCGACAGTTCCTGGTCCCCTTGGCAAGGCCCGCCGGTACTGAGCTCTAGCCTGTCTGGTGATATAAGGATCCCTCCGAACACCCTCACTTCACTGTGCAATTTGAACACGCCGAAGCCGAACAACAACCAGACCGCGAACGCCGTTAAGCCGATCACCACGACCGCTGCGACGAACGTCAGTTTCAGTCTGCCGGACAAGTGTCTTTTTGAACCAGAGGTGGTTGTCATCGCATCTACTCCAGGATAACTTCATAGGCTACCGGCCCCCAATCCAACCACCAGTTGGTCACGAGATTGGCGAGTTGAACCCGCGCGATATACCGTCCCGCGGCAGCCCGACCGCCCTCGAAGTGCAGTTGGTCCCAGGTCATCGTGAAGGAGGCCGTCTCGTCGGGTTGCAGGACGCGGCGCCCGTCACCGTAGCGCAGGACAGCCACGTTCCGGTGCTCTTGAACGCTGTAGATCGTCACTCTCGGCGGCACGTAGTCCAGCGGGGCCGGCCAATCGCTGGTGTTGGTGATCGTGAAGGTCAGCGTCACCGGTTCATCCTGCACGTACGCCGATTTGTATGTCTTCAACTCCCATTCGTAGGGGTACTGGTAGTCCTCACGTGAGTAGCCGTATTCACGGACGTAGCCATACTTTGGTGCTTCCAGTGGAGCGGCAGCTACCATTGAGTGCGGCGAACTGGAGGGTGCTCTCTCCATGAACGTCTCGAACGAGACCAGGCCACGCGCAGCAAAGGCGGCGCCCAGTTGCTCCCTGTCTGTGCCGCAGAGGACGAGGTCGGGCTCGCCACCCTCCCTGCCCCACCAGAGCGCGATGTACCGCGCCCTGCCGAGCACTTCCCCATCGGCCCCGCGCATTTCCTGGGGCGTGGCGTAGAGCAACTCCAGTATCGTGCCTGAATCGGACCGGAGCCAGTATTCCAGGCCCCGGCCTCCCATTGGAACCAGTGGAACCTGTTCGCCCAGGTCGGAAATCTTCTCCTGCACCGGCTCCGCCAACAGCTCCCGGGTCACCGGTCCGTCCAGGTGCCGCCCAGCGGCCAGCCCGTGGTAGGTGACTGCGGCAGGGGTGATGTCGGTATCCGAAGGGGACCGCTCCAAGAGCCGGAGCGCCGAGTCCAGCAGCACGGCTGGCAGGTCAATACCCCCAATCCGGCCAAGGACGACCTGCTGGCCGTACCATTTCCTTATGTCGCCCGTAAGACCGACGGGGGCGCCATCGGCAGTCACCACCACGACGCCCCGTTGGGGGCCGGGCGTGTAGTCCGCGCGCAGGGCGAAGATATCGTCCGGCGCGTTGATACTGGGGCTGGCGAAGGTGTCCTTCACTACGAGATCTCCGCTGTCGTGGTCCCGCCCCAGGAGCAACACCGGCTCACCATGCGATACCGTTACGTACTCCTCAGGCGCCACAGCCAAACCCCCAGCGTTAACGGAAAGCAGGGCCGCGCCGGTGCGGAGGTCGAGGCGCTCAAACTCAGCGGCGAAAGCGCCCCGGCCAGAAACTTTCACAGTCAACGAAGCGATCTCCTCCAAAGGATCGAGTACGGTGAGAACTGCGCCGTCAGCAACGACTAGCCCCTGCTGGTTTCGAGTGCGGCCGCCTGTCAGTTCTACGCTCACTCCCACCACAGCCCCCTGCCAGGACTTCACTGACGCCGGCAGCGGGGGTGGCGGCAGATCGGGGTAGGCCACAACTTCCGCGGACGGTCTTTCTGTCGATGAGATGACGGAAGTAGCGTTACTGAATGGGGCAGACCGAGGCGGCCTTGGTTCCCTTACAGGAGTCTGCTCCGGGGCGTTAAGGGCGCAGGCATTGACGAGGGCGTCTGGCGACGACATCGCGGTCGCGACTAGTGAAGTTGCGGCAGCGGCTTCGGCCGGTGTTGCTGTCAGTAGTGGCGCAGTGGTTGGAGCAGGCTGTGGCGCGACGGTCGGAGCAGGGCGTGGCGAATCTCCGGCGCAGGCGATCAGCGCCGCGGTCAGCGCCGCACCCGCGAACAAGAAAAATGACCGGCGGAAAATCAAGGTGGCATTCATATGACGATGTGTCGGCTTCACGTCGGTTCCAACAAATCCAAAGTTCTCCTCTTTCTCCTAGACGAAGAACACTCAAAATTTGTTCCGCGCGATGGACGCCTATGCGCGGCCGTTGTCAGGCGCGCGTATCGATCCGTGCCTCATGGTCAAGATCATCGCCAGGAAGGCGGTCGCCAGTAGGCCGAGGCTCACACCGGCCTCTGTGTTCGTGATGATGTCGCTCACGCAGGAGGACCGTATGTCGGGTCCGCTCAGGGTGATGGTTTGAACCTCGCCCTGATCGACGAGGTCGGGCCGAGCCTTCCACACATATTCTCCGTCTGTGCTCAGGGACAAGACCCAACATTGGGGTTCAGGGTCTTGGACTACGAGGAGGGCAAGGAAACTCAGGCCAACCATCGTGGCGATGAGAATCCCTGCGATCATGGCAAATGTGGTGGTCGCCAATGGGTGAACCGAGGCGGTGAGACTCCTTGCTGCCGCGAACCAGATCGCAAATGTCGCGGGAAGAAGGACCAGGGAAAATAAGGACAATAACCCAGAGAAGCTCGCAGCCAATGAGAGCAGACCCAAAACCGCGAGCAACGCGCCGCGAGCCGCCGGGCTTCTCACTTTCGACGCCATCAAGACGAGCAGATATGGCGCGACGTACGTCAGGCCGAAGGCGACATTGCCGGCAAACTGTTCGCTATCCCGGGGCTCATCGATGAGAAAGAATCTAAGGGAGCCGAGAATGATGGCAGGAATGAGACCGATGACGGCCACCACAACCGCCGCCCCGGACCCGCGTCCCTCTAACGCGTCGGAATGATCGGTGCCGGATGTCGTCATGGGTCACCCACAAGGTCTCCTCTAGAGGTCGCGCGGGCGGTTTGGCCAGTGCGCTAACTACATGGTCACCCCTTTTATCCTATTCGGCGTTGACTCGGCAGAAGAGTTGGGCAAGCTATCGGGGTTCGCCTCGACGACTCCTCGAGGTGTCTCACCTGAGGATCTCCAGTTCGTGTGGCGGCGTTACGAGTTTCTCCGGCGGCTCCATATTCCCGACACCGCGCACCAAGTATGTGCCGGGGGGAACGGGCTCTCCCCGGTTGTCCACCTGCTCCCACTCGCCGGTTAACTCCACTTCCTCACCGGGTTCCAGGGTCTTGATGTTCATAATCGATAGGGTGAATTTGGCGCACATCCAATGCCATACTTGCTCGCCTTCGGGCGTCGAAACCACAAAATCATGGGGAGGCGTTCCGCCGAGATAGAAGGTGATGGGATCATCGCTGACGTTTCGTAACTTCAGCTTCATCTGCACCGTCTCTCCGTAGGAAGCCTGGTCCTCCACCTCCAGTGAGTAGTCGATGGCGCGGAGGAACGCTTCGTCCGGCGTCTCCCAAAGGTCAATGGGCCATTGGCGAAAGTCCTCACATCCAACATCTATGGCCACAGCCTCAAGAGGCACACCTTGCGACGCAATGATCACCTGCATCTTCTCGCGCACGCCGCGTCTCGGATACATGCGGATCGCGATGCGGTTCTTGCCTTCGTCCAGATCAGTAAACACGATGCCCGGGACCTGCCCGATGACATTATTCAAAGCCCGATACCACCTGGCCAGGTGGGCCATGCTGTATTCGCCTTCCAAGACTTCGACCTCGTTCCCCTCAAGGAAATCGGCGCCGAACTCCTCCGTTAAAACCCTTTCCGCCTCCTCCAACATCGACGCATCCTGGAGGTAGATATAGACGATGTTCGTGCTTGGGTCTCGAAAAACTCCTCCGAACCCGGGGACCCGGTCCGCAATGCGGGCCATTGGGTCTCTGATGACGTCCTCGATCGCTCTGCGAGCGGCAAGATCCACCGGTGTAGGGGCAACGGTGGGCGAGGGCGCGGGGCTTGTTACGGATGGAGCGGGGGTCACTGCAGATGTGCCAGTTGCCGTGGGAATGGGCGCCGGGGTCGGGGTGTGGGGGCCCTCTGAATCACCGGAGTCTCTGGCTTCCGATCCCGCGGACTCCCCCGTGTCGGCATCAGGTCCCAGGAAGACGGCGTATACCCGTCCACCCACCTGGCAGGCTTCATGTATTACAGCCACCGTCCCGTCGAGAGAGATTGAAGGCTCGACGTAATTGGACAGCTGTTTCACTTCACCTGTCCTCAGGTCATGTGCAAACGCGCCTGTCGAGCCATCGATGGACTGCGTGTCAAACACGTCGCACGCCAGTCCCACAGTCCACACCACGTAATCACCGGAGACCAGGGGTCGATCGACTCCGCTGAGGCTCGGTGAGGCGAGCCTGCGGCTTTCGCCGGTGTCGAGATCGTAGAGTCGGATGGCGATGCGGCCCTCATCGTCGAAGTCCCGCCAGACGACCCGGTCGCCGTGGATGTCCGGCATCGTATTGTTGGCCCCAGAATCGTCCAGTACGAGTTCCTCCCCGGTCGTGAAGTCGTACAGGTAGATGTCGAAGCGATTGTCCGGACATTGGAAGCAGCCGGACCGGTCCGTCCCCAAAATCGCGCTGTTCCGATTATCCGCCCAGACGACCCTGTCCCCTTCGATCGCGACCCAATGCTGCGCTCCGGCTGCGACCGCGACCGCTATCTCCTCGTCTGCTTCCAGGTCATAGGCGTAGATGTCGCGGTGAGTGTAGTGCTCGCCGAATTCGTTCCTGTTGTCCAACCACACCAGCCGCTTTCCCGAGATCTTCAGGCCGGACCGCTTCGCCGGAACCTCTGTGATCCGGCGCCTGTCGCCGGTGTTGAGGTCCAGCACGAATATGTCATCGGCCAAGCTCCTTGCCGCACGCGAGTTGTTATCGTGCGTCTCGATCTCCCTGCTCTGGTCGGTCCAGGCGACGGTGTCGCCGGATATGACGGGTCGTCTTTTCCGATGGCCGTCGTTGGTGAGTTGCCGTATCTCCCCGGTCCGAACGTTTGCCAGGTAGACCTCTCCGTCCCGGCCAATCCCCACCAAACGGTCCCCGGACAGGTCTGTGGGCCAGAATTCCGAGCCCAACTCGACCACCTTCAAATCTGTCAGCGCGACGGGCGTTGGACTGTGGGCCACGGGATGGGAGGTTGGGAGCGGAGGAGGTACTGGAGTCGGGATATCCTGCGTGGGGCTGACGGCTGGCGCTTGCCCACACGCCAGCGCGGTCAACACGAGGGCGACTATGAGTACGTATTTGATCGTCATCCCCGGCTTCCCTGGGTGAGGTTCCGACAGCGTTCACATACTAAGACGCTCTTCGACTGGAGAAAGTTCCCTCCGCTTTGCTGGGTTAAGGCACACGGAAACAGGAGATCCAAGGACCATTCAGTCAACGCCCGTCCTAACGTCTCTCAATATCCTGGAGAGGTACGCTCCATTCCCACGAGGCAGTGGCGTCGCCTGCAGGGTAGGTGAATGTGCCATCTCTTCCAGGCCGAATGGCAAACTCAAGGGTATTGGCATTCACTGATACCGGGCCGAACGACCATTCATGACGCACGCCGTCCGGCGTCTCCCGATATGCGTAATTCCTCAATACGCGCCATGTGCCTCCGTCCAACCTATAGAAAGCGGTAAGTTCGGTGATGTCTCCATCCCAAGGTGACTGCGCGACCGCAGAGGCGGGTGTTGGTGTGGCCCCTGGCTGGATGGTGGCGGCGGGTGTGGGCGTGCCCGCTACGGTGGGCTGAGACTCCGCTGTCCCTTGTGTCATAGACTCGGCAAACGCCACGATGGTGGTCTGCTCTGGCGTGAACCGTATGCTTTCCAGCGTGATCCTGGCATGGTCGCCCTCCACTGCCTGGTCCACCACCACGGTCCTGTTTAGCGCCCCCTCCGGCGGGGTGACCACGAAGAGCATTTTGCTGCCCATTCCCCACGTACCCCGGTGCATATCAAGTGTCCCGTCGTGCGAGTGTTGAACTTCAATACTTATCCTCAAGCTATATCTTCCAAATTGCAGACGCGAGCTCACATCGGGCGTCACTGTTGCTATAACGATTAACTCCCCACCCGGAGCCAACGAGCCAGGCGCGCCCTCACCGATCCCGAATTCCAATGGGATCGATTCTTCGAATTGCCTATCTTTTTGGGTGAGCGTCATCGTCGTGGGGAATTCTCTGAACACCAAGGTCGCGTCCGAAACGTTCTTGATCGCCAGTGTGATCATGACTGACTCACCGGGGGTTATCAGACTCTTGTCAGTCTTCCACACTGGCTCAAAGATGGTTGGCGCAGGTATGCCGGGTTCACCCGCATTACCTGGAATACCACCGCTGACGGGGCGACCTGGACTGCCGGGACTACCAGGGTCTCCAGCATTCCCCTCCCAGGGCGCGATTATCCACAGGGATATCGCCCCGACCATCACCGCGAGCACGAGAGAGGCCGCTACGGCAAGGACAGGCTGACGGACGGTAAACGGAGCCATGACCTTCCCGAACCAGCCTCGCTCCTTGTGGCGCCGTACGCGAAGGAGCACTGTCTCCCACTGTTCGGGCGACAAGTCGCCTTTAAGACTCTCTTGCTCGAAGTAGTTTTTCAGAAGTTCCGCGGACAACATTTAACTCCTCAGAGCCGCAGACTCAAGCTCGAACAGGGCCTGCTCGAGGCGGCTGTGCGCCCGGCTAAGGCGCGACTTGATGGTCCCTTGTCGGCAACCCAGCACCTTCGCGATTTCCGGTACCGTGAGTTCGTTGTAGTACCGCAGAATCAGAACCTCCCGATGGTCGGTAGTGAGTAGGTCCAGGGCCTGTCTCAGACGGTGTCTTTGCTCCTCGCGCTCTATTGTTTCTTCCGGCCTTTCGGCGTTGCCCGAGACTTCGATCGCCGTCTCCAGGGGCACGGTCTGAACCCGTTTCTTTCGGTAGTGTTTCCTGTCCTTGTTGAGCGTGATCTTCAACATCCAGGCCTTGAAGCTGCCGTATGGTCTGTATGAACGCAGGTCTCTCCAGATTTGGATCAAGGCCTCCTGCATGATGTCCTGTATGGCCTCACGGTCCCGTGTGACCAGGTAGGCCGTTCTGGCAAGCGCCGTCCTGTGCCGTTCGAGCAACAGCTCGAAGGCATTCCAGTCGCCGGCTTGTGAGCGACGGATGAGCTCTTTTTCACACAAGGGAGGTCTCGTTGATGATGGATCGCCTACACATTTAATAGTCCGTGTTTTGACCAAATCGTTCCATCGCGGTCAGGGCAATTTAACCGGCGGGAAACGACGCCCTCCGTTAATGGGGATTCGTCACGAGCTTCCCACACATGTTGCGCTGAACAACGTCGAAGGGTCTGGGGTTACGAGGGGTGTGGTTGTACGGGCGTGAGGTTCTTCGCTGCGCTCAAGAATGACAGAGGGGCGAGGGCGTGCGGAGACTTACGTGGTACCGGTATTCGCGCGGCCCCGCACACCTGGGTTCCGGCTCGGGGGCCGGAATGACGAATCGGGGCGTGTGAAGTGCGCGCGCAGCGGAGCCATGCACGCCG
Source organism: Dehalococcoidia bacterium (assembly GCA_965219065.1). Taxonomy (GTDB): domain Bacteria; phylum Chloroflexota; class Dehalococcoidia; order Lucifugimonadales; family Lucifugimonadaceae. Next base: position 2,308,388 of record OZ244715.1, on the reverse strand, counting down.
GGACTGCCAAACACCGGCTTGGGTTTCTCGGCTTCGCTCGAAATGACAGGCGGGTGTTACAGGGGGACGACAAGGGGAGCGAGGGGGCGAGGGAGGAGGGCTACCTGACCGAGTATGGCACTACGCGCTCGCCCTGGCTCGTCTTCGACGGCGGCGGGGGCCTCTTGTTCTGCCCTTGCGGGATTTGCCGTCGAGGGAGTCGGGCCTTGGGGGGAGAACATCGGCGGCGGCGGTCTGGCGCTTCGGCGGTGCGGTACGGGCGGCGCCGTTAACCGAACCCGGGGAGTTGGCGTCAGGGGTGATGCCGGGAACGTCCAGCAGGTAACGCCCGGTATGAGACTCGGCCACAGACGCCACGTACTCCGGCGTCCCTTCGGCGACCAGTTCACCACCGCCGTCTCCCGCCAGCGGCCCCAGGTCGATCAGCCAGTCTGCGTTCTTGATCAGGTCGAGGTGGTGCTCGATCAGTACGACGGTGTTGCCGGCGTCCACAAGCCGGTGCAGCACATCCATGAGCTTCGAGCAGTCGTCGAACGAAAGCCCGGTCGTCGGCTCGTCGAGTATGTAGAAAGTGCTGCCCGTCGACCGTTTCGACAGTTCGGACGCCAGCTTGATTCGTTGGGCCTCGCCGCCGCTCAGCGTCGTTGCCGGCTGGCCGAGCCGGATGTAGCCGAGGCCGACGTCGACCAGCGTATTCAGCTTGTTGCGAATGCTGGGGATGTTCTCGAACAGGCGCGAGGCCTCGGACACGGTCATGTTAAGAACGTCCGCTATCGACTCCCCCCTGAACGTGATTTCCAGCGCTTCCCGGTTGTACCGGGCGCCGAGGCACACCTCGCACGGCACGGTCACGTCCGGCAGGAACTGCATTTCTATCTGGACGTATCCGGCGCCGGCGCACGATTCGCACCTTCCTCCCTTGACGTTGAAAGAGAACCGGCCGGGCTTGTAGCCGCGCGCCCTCGCCTCGGGCATCGTTGCGAACAACGTCCTTATGGGCGTGAACAGGCCCGTGTACGTCGCCGGGTTGCTGCGGGGCGTGCGGCCGATGGGCGACTGGTCGATGTTGATCACCTTGTCGATGTTTTCCAGCCCTGTGATGGCGTCGTGATCGCCCGGCCTGTCCTTTGCCCTGTATAACCGGTATGCCAGCGTTTTGTAGAGGATCTCGTTCACGAGCGTGCTCTTGCCTGAACCCGAAACGCCGGTGACGCAAACGAGCCGGCCGAGAGGCACTGAAATCGTTATGTCCTTCAGATTGTTGGCACGGGCCCCGTGAATCACGATTTCGCTTCCGGCGCCGTTGCGCCTTTCTGACGGGAACGGTATCGAACGCCTGCCGCTCAAATAGGCGCCGGTGATCGACTCCGGCGATTCGATAATGACGTCGATGGGGCCCTCCACCACGATGTGACCGCCCCGCTCGCCTGCGCCGGGCCCGAGATCCACGATGTGGTCTGAGGCGCGCATCACCGCCTCGTCGTGTTCAACGATCAGCACGGTGTTTCCGACATCCCGCAAGCTCTGCAGGGTGTCGATCAGCCGGTAGTTGTCCATCGGGTGCAGGCCTACCGACGGTTCGTCGCAAACGTAGAGCACGCCCATCAGCCCAGATCCGATCTGTGTCGCCAACCTGATTCGCTGGCCTTCGCCCCCGCTCAGTGTGGCCGCGGCACGATCTAGGGTCAGGTAGTCGAGGCCCACGCGTGACAGGAACCCCAACCTCGACTCGATCTCCTTGAATATCTGCGATGCGATCGCCGCTTCACGTGTTACCAGCGGTTCCTGCGCTGCTGAGCCGTCGGGCCATTGGCCATCGCGGCACGCCTCTACCCAATCGAGCGCCCTGTGTACGGACTGCCTCGTCACCTCCATGATGCTCATGCCCAGCACCGTGACGGCCAGCGCCTCCGGCTTGAGCCGGTCCCCGCCGCAGGTGACGCACGGACGCCGGGCCATGTAACGGGCGATGTCCTCACGGACGTTGTCCGATTCGGTCTCGACGTGCCGGCGTTCGAGGCTCGGGATCACTCCCTCGTAGTTCGTCTCCCACCTGTAGACCCGGCCCCGCTGGGTGGTGTGCGCCACTTCGATGCGCTTGTTGCCGGCCCCGTAGAGGACCACTTGCAAGGCCTTCATTTCGAGTTGCGACACGGGGGCGTCCATCGAAAATCCGTACGCATCGGCCAACGATGACAATGTGGACGCCAGCCACGGGGAGTTTGCTCCCGACCTTGCCCACGGAACAATTGCGCCTCCCGCCAGGCTCTGCGACTTGTCGGGGATAACCAGGTCGGGGTCCACCTCGAGGCGGAACCCGAGCCCTGTACAGGTTGGGCATGCGCCGTACGGCGTGTTGAAGGAGAAGTTTCGCGGCTCAAGTTCCGCGATTGAGATGTCGCAGTGGACGCAGGCGAACTGCTCCGAATAGACCACGTCATCTCCGCCGACGATCGAGGCGACGACCGTGCCGCCGGACAGCTTTAGCGCGGCCTCGACGGATTCGGTCAGGCGCACAGTTTCAGCATCCGGTCGGATCACGAGGCGGTCGACTACGACTTCGATGTCGTGCCACTGCTGCCTATTGAGTTTTATCTCCTCGGACAGTTCGCGAACCAGACCGTCTACCCGCACCCGCACGAACCCTTCCCGCCGTGCGTTTTCCAGGATGGCGACGTGCTCGCCCTTCATGTGTGTCACCATCGGCGCAAGTAGCAGGATGCGTGTGCCGTCACCCGTGCGGTTGATCCCATCGACAATCTGCTGCACGGATTGGCGTGAGACGGGCCGGCCGCAATTGTGGCAGTGCGGCCTGCCGGCGCGCGCGAACAGCAGGCGGAGATAGTCGTACACCTCGGTAACCGTGCCGACAGTCGACCGCGGGTTGCGGGACACGCCCTTCTGGTCGATCGATATGGCCGGGCTCAGCCCATCAATGTGATCGACATCCGGCTTGTCCATGCGGCCGAGGAACTGCCGCGCGTAAGCGGAGAGAGACTCGACGTACCGGCGTTGGCCCTCGGCGTAGATCGTGTCGAACGCCAGGCTGCTCTTTCCAGAGCCGGACACGCCGGTGATCACGACGAGCTTGTCCCTTGGGATCTCGACGTCGATGTTCTTGAGGTTGTGTTCGCGTGCGCCGCGAATGGAGATATGGGGCTCGGCCATAAGGCGCTCGTCGTGGTCAGCGGTGTGCGGGCTCTCGCGAGCGACATTTGCGCGCGAGTGGACCTCAGTCTTATCAGGTTCGGTCGTCCGGTCAATGAATCTGGAACCCGACATGAAGTTTACCAACAGAGGACGCTGCGGCAGGCCGGGGTGACGAAAACGCCGGTGGCCGCCCTTGGTGGTCGGATTCAGGCCGGAGTACGAATCTTAAGGTGTGAAGTCTTCTGAGTAGCCTGTCTCAGAAGTCCGACTCGAAGTCATGGGTGTTTGGGGTTGTCCCATAAGATGTACGCGTGATACTGACCAAGACGCTGAAGATAGCTGCTCACGCTCTGCTGTTCGTAATCGCGGTTGTGGTCTTCTTCCTTGGATTGGGGGTGGGACTGCAATTCAACCCGACTTTGGGCACACTCCTTTGGATTGCCGCCGCCGCCATAGCTGGGCTGAACGTGCTGTGGATGTTCCGCTCGCAGGCTAAAGCCAGGCAGTAGGGACTTGGCGGGCCGGGCCGCGGCTGCCTGGGCTAAGGCCCCAAGTTCACGGCGCGGCGTGTCCAGTGGAGCGGTTCCAACCTGGTCCTGAATCGCCGCAAGGTTTTACTGGGCGTACCGCATTACATGTCTTAGTTTCATGTGACACCCCACATCCATCGTCTGATTCCCGTGCAAGATAGAATTCAGGTGGGGAAGAAACATGACCAACTCGGACATCTCTATCAGACTTGGAAACGATTCCGGCCAAGTATCTGCCCAGGCGTTTGTCGATTCGATAAAGCACACGCTGACGATTCTCGGATGCGTTGAGGCCGAGTTGACAACGCGCGAGTCGGGTTCAATTCGGTGGATGCTTCGCGAGTTGAGCTACAGCAGTCCCGCCCAGGCCACGTTGGGGGCGGAACGGGAAAACGACATCTCGGCGCAAGTAGCCGCAGCCAGCTTCGAAGGACTCGATGTATTGAGCCGCGGCCAGTCCCAGCCCCGGCACTTCTCCGATGCGGCCATAAAGGCTGCCAAGGACCTGTCCAAAATCTCGGACGCCAGCGGCTACAGGCTCCTGTTCATTCGCCAAAGCCGAACCGTCGAGGTTGCGGGGCCGCTACGTACGTCTGTCGCCGAGACGACCATCCAGTATTTCAATTCGATTGGTTCAATCGAGGGGAGACTTGAGGCTGCGAGCGTGAGAAACCAGCCTTACCTTCGTGTTTACGATGCCGTCCACGACAAGGGTGTCAAATGCTACTTCTCGGACCACCAATTGGAGCAGGTCCGCAGCGGGCTGGGGAAGCGCGTCATCGTGTCTGGCAATGTGAGATCGAATCGGCTGGGCAACCCCGAGTCGATGAGGGTGTCCAAAATTGAGGTTGTAGACGATTCCGCCGAACGGGTGATGCCCTCGGACCTCAGAGGATTGTGGAGGGGCGAGACAGAGGGCATGAAGGCGGAACACTACATTCGAGAGGTACGGGGGGACGAGTGACGACCGGCGAGTCGGGTGGGAAGCGATATTGGGATTCCACAAATTGGATTTCGGTACTCGCCGAAGACGAAGCATATCGAGCAGACATCTGCCAAAACATTCTGAACGATATGGTCGCCGGCAAATTGACCGTAATCACTTCGGCATGGACTCTGGCAGAGGTCATCAGGCGTCGTAATTCGCCAAACATCTCCCTTGAGGATTACCAGACGATCACCGAATTCTTCCGTCAACACGACAATCTGGTAATCCACGATGTGACCCGAGCGATAGCGGAGAAGGCCCGGTCACTATCCCGTCGACATCGTCTTAGGCCTGCGGACGCGGTCCACCTTGCGACCGCGCTGTCGTCTGGTGCCGACGTGTTCGAAACATGGGACACGGGTGACTTTTCCCGGCTACGCGGTCTCGTCCCTATCGAGATAAGGGAACCCACCTGGGTAGGCTCCATCTCAATGGACCTAACGAATTAGCGCAGGGAAGAAGCACCGTCGGGTCACCTTGTGATTCACCACGTGGCCGTCTCTTCGTGGTCGATCTTTGCGGGGTCGAGGTCCATCCCCATGCCGGGGGTTTCCGGCGTGCCGATCATTCCGCCCTCAGGCCGGATGGGCGATGACAAGAAGAACTGATGGACTTCGTTCCACTTGACCAGGTACTCCTGGTACGGCGTGTGGATCGGCGACTGCGAGGCAGAGAAGTGGATGCCGGCGGGTGTCGAGTGGCCGTGCGGGATGGTTATCAGGTCGTGGACGGTGGCGTACGCGGCGATCTTCATCACTTCGGAGATGCCGCCAGCCCAGTAGATGTCGGGCTGCAGTATGTCGAGCGCCCCGGCGTCCACGAACCGCTTGAAGCCCCAGCGGGTGTACTCGTGCTCGGCGCCGGAAAGGGGTATGGACGTCCGTTGCCTGAGCTCCCGGTACGTGTCGATGCGGTCTGGCATGGCGCACTCTTCAAGCCAGCGAGGCGAGAACTCCTCGATGCGTTCTGTCATGCGGACGGCGTACGTAAGGTCCCAGCTCTGCCAACAGTCGAGCATTATCTCGTCGTCATCGCCGAGCGACTCACGCAACGTGCGGACGAGGTCGATGTTCTTGCGCATCCCCTCCGGCCCGCTCATCGGCCCATGTCTGAAAAACCACTTCTGCGCCGTGTAACCCTCCGCCTGGGCAGCGAGGGCTCGCTCCCGCACTAGGCCGAGGTCTTCTACGGCGTAGCCGAGCATGCTGGCGTAGGCCGGTACCTCCTCCCGCGTGGGCCCGCCGAGCAGCCGGTGCACCGGTTGGCCCAGCACGCGGCCCTTGAGATCCCACAGAGCGCAGTCGACCGCGCTGACGGCCATCATTGCCTCGCCCTGCCTGCCGTGAACCAACAGGCGGTGCATTTGGTCCCACAGTAGTTCCGTGGCGCCGGGGTCCTTGCCGACGAGAATCGGCCTCAGTTGGCGGTCGATGATGAACGCGACGGCCTCAGGTAGGGGTCCGGCCGTACCGGTAGCGCCCTCGTCGGTTTCCACGTCGACGAACCAGGCGACGATCCGGTAATGCCGGTCATCGATCTGGCCCTCGAACGTGTCCATCGGCGCCCGTCGGTACTCGGGATAGATGTCGATGGGTCGAGCCAGCCGGTCCTCCCAGAACGTGCCGTCCGTCTCCATCGTGCCGGTGAGTTTGCGCAGGTGCAGGCTGGAAATTTTCATCGTTGTCTCGGAATGCTGCCAGGTGGAAGTTGGTGGCCCAATCGTAACCTGCCCCATGGTCACAGGCAGGCCGTGAAGCGCGCTTCCCCCAACGGCCTTACAGAGACTGCCGCGAAATGGCAATTGTTGTAATAACCCGTCCCTACGGCCATCGGAACAAATCTGCTGGCCTTTTCGTCTAAGTGTGTAGACTGAATCTGCTTACACAGGAGTCAACCCAATGAAGCGCCTGATCATCCTGCCATTGCTGACCGTTCTGGTCCTGGCTCTTGCCGTCGCTGCGTGCGGCGCCGGCGGCGAAGATTCGGGGGCACCCGGCTTGCCGGGGCGCCCCGGCGTGCCCGGGCCACCAGGGGCACCAGGGGCACCAGGGGCACCAGGGGCACCAGGGAATCCCGGCCCTGCCTCTTTCGAAACATCTAATGACCGGATAGTGCGCGAGAAGCAGGTTAGCGGTTCCTCCGGGCAAACCGACGCCGACGCAATAGAGCGAAAGATCGTCACAGACGTCGACATGAATATACGGGTGGACGACGTGAACGACGCCATGGAGGCGGTTACGAACCTCGTCGATACCAGTGGCGGCTTTGTCGTTTCCGTCTCCCGCACCGAAGACGAAGACGAAACGTTTGCTTACATGTCGTTCCGCGTCCCGTCGAACGACCTCGAAGCGATTCTTTCGCGGGTGCGGGACATATCCGAGCGCGTTGAACGTGAGTACAGGTCCGCGCAGGACGTGACCACACATTTCGTGGACGTCGAGGCCCGGCTGGGCAACCTGCGGGCCGCCGAGCAGCAGTTGATGGTCCTCTTCGAACGTTCCGGCAAGGTGAGCGACGTGCTTGAAGTGCAGCGCGAACTGACCAACGTTCGGGGCCAAATCGAAAGCCTGCAGGGCCGGCTGAACTATCTTTCGCAAACGACCGCTACGTCCCTCGTCAACGTGTGGTTCCACCCGACCACCAGCACGGCGCCTATCTTCGACCCCGCCTGGAGCCCGTCAGAGACGGCACGCGGCGCCACGCGCGGGCTTGCGGCATTCGGCAGGTGGTCCGCCGATGTCGCAATCACGGTTGCCATCTTCTCTCCGGTATGGGTCCCGATCGTTGCCATAGTCCTGGGAGTCGTGCTGTGGGACCAGCGCAGGCAAAGAAAGAACACCGAGCAAGCCAAATTGGCAGCCGAATCGCAACCCGACCCGGGCGCGGACAACGACAAGTCGATGCCCGACCAGGCAGCCCAACAAGAAAAACAGGAGTAATGACGCGATAATCTCCTACTGATCGGGTCTACGATTCGCCGAATCCCGGCACAACGGGTCAGCCAAAAAAAGCCTGCGGATTGGCGACAGACCTGGTAACCACAAAACAGGTCAAGGAATCGTCGAAGGCAGGAACTAAGGGTTAGCCAAAACAATGTTTGAATCTCTGACTGGCAGGCTTAACAGCGCCTTATCGCGTCTCTCCGTCAAGGGGCGCCTCTCCAACAAGGACGTGGACGCCGCGATGCGGGACGTGCGCATGGCGCTGCTCGAAGCCGACGTCGACTTCAGGGTCACACGGCAGTTCGTCAACAGGGTGAGGGAACGGGCGGACGGCGAGCGCGTATTCTCTTCCCTGTCACCCGGCCAGACCGTGGTGAAGATCGTCCACGAGGAGCTGCGAGAAATACTGGGCGGCGAGGCGGTCGGTCTGGAGCGGGCCAAATCTCCGCCGTCCGTCGTCATGCTCGTGGGCCTGCAAGGCTCGGGCAAGACCACTACCGCGGCCAAACTGGCGCTCCGCCTCCGCAAGGACAACCAGCCGGCCATGCTCGCCGCCTGCGACCTCCAGCGGCCGGCGGCTATCGATCAACTCGTGCAACTCGGCCGCGAGCTGAACGTTCCGGTCCATCACGAAGACCCGATCGGGAACTCTCCGATAAAGGTGGCCGCAAACGCTGTGAAGGCGGCCGACAAGTCGGGCATTCGCTGGCTCATCCTCGATACCGCGGGCCGGCTTCACCTCGATGAGGGAATGATGGACCAACTCGCCAAGATGCGGGACAGGGTCCAGCCCGCGGAGACTCTCCTGGTAGTCGATGCGATGACCGGACAGGACGCCGTGCGCTCTGGCTCGGAGTTCAACGACCGCATAGGCCTCACCGGCCTGATACTGACCAAGATGGACGGCGACGCGCGAGGCGGCGCGGCGCTGTCGATGAAATCGGCCACTGGCCTTCCGATCAAGTTCGTCGGCACCGGCGAACGCGCGTCGGCATTGGAGGACTACCACCCCGACCGCATGGCCTCGCGCATCCTCGGCATGGGCGACGTGGAGACCCTCGTCGAACGGGCGCAGGAACAGATCGACATCGAAGAGGCGACAAGGCTTGAACGCCGGATGCGCCGCAACCAGTTCGACATGAACGATCTGCTCCAGCAGTTCCAGGCTCTCAAGAATATGGGCCCTTTGGGCGATGTGCTCGGCATGATTCCCGGAATGCGGGCCATGCAAGGACGCATCAACCCCGCCGATCTCGACGAGCGAAAGATGGGGCAGGTCGAGGCGATAATTTTGTCGATGACACCCGGCGAACGGGCGAATCCTGCCATCATCAAAGGCTCGAGGCGGAAACGCATCGCTGTCGGCAGCGGGACGACCGCTGCGCAGGTCAACCAACTCCTCAATCAGCATCGGCAAATGCAGAAGGTGATGAGGAAACTGGCAAGCGGCGGCAACCCACGCGCCCTGATGGGCATGTTCGGCAAGAGCTAGTCGGCCGAAGTCATTCTCCGTCCGAGGGACAAAACACAACCCTTCGCGTTGGCGCGACGCGGCCAGCGACATAGTCTTAGCATCCCGCGCCCTTCACACTCCCGAACAAGTGACGTTTAGTATTGGGGCGCAGGAGCGTTGCGCGCAGGTGCGTTGCGCGCAGGAGCGTTGCGCGCAGATGAGCCAGCGACGATTGCTCCCAACCGGTACGGCAAACACACCTACATACGGAGAACTCAATGATCGGCCAACTGCGTATTTACACGATTAACAAGGGCATGATGGACAGTTGGCTCGAGGTGTTCCAGGCCGAATGCGTGCCGCATCTCGAAGAGGCCGGCATCAGCGTGCACTCCATGTGGGTCACCGAAGACCGCACACAGTTCACGTGGATCCGGTGCTTCCCCGACAAGTCGCAGATCGAACCCCTCGAAGCGGCGTTCTACGGCTCTGATTGGTGGAACGGACGGGTCGATTACGTCCGCAGCCACATCGCACGGACCGACGTAACCCTCGTCGAGCCGGTATAGCCCGAACGCGCAGTCGTCTGCGAGAGCTGGCCGGGCGCGCTGGCGGACTACGAAGGCAGCACGGCGCCCACGATCTCGGGATGGCCGTGTAAGAAGTCGAGGGCGTCGACTGCACGCCTGCCCTGAAGTTGTACCCGCAGAAGTTCGAGCGTCCCCTCGCCGGTGGAGACCGCCAGCCTGCCGTCTTTTTGAAATACCGTGCCCGGAGGCCTTTCGCCCCGTTCGCATTCCGCCACCCCCGCGTCCAGTATCTTCAGCGTGCGTGCGTGCCAAGTCGTGAATATGCCCGGCCAGGGTTCGTACGCCCGCATCATCCGCTCCAGGTGTCGGGCAGGTCGGCGCCAGTCCACCGCGCCATTGCTCCGCCGCACCATTTTCGTCACGCTCGCCAGCGAGTCGTCTTGTGGCACTGGTGTCAGTTGACCGTTCGAAAGGCTCAACAAAACGTCCGGCAACATCTTGGCGCCGAGGGAGAACAGACGGGTCATGAGTTCACCTGTCCGTTCGGTCCCATCGAGCGGCTCCGGCCCAGACGCCCGAAGAATCATGCCCGTGTCCATCCCTTCATCCAGCTTCATGATGGTCACACCGGTCTCCGAAACGCCGTCCAGAATCGCCGTCTGCACGGGTGACGGGCCGCGGTAACGGGGTAAAAGCGAGGGGTGGATGTTCACGACGCCGAGGCGCGGAATATCTAGGACGGCAGGCGGGAGAATCCGGCCGTAGGCAGCCACCACGAAGATTGAAGCGTGCGTGCTGGCCAGGTGGTCCAGCGTGTCACGCGATCTCAGATCGTCCGGGGTCCTGATGTCCAGACCTCGTTCCAAGGCCCAAGCCTTCACGGCTGTCGGCGCCATCCTGTTGCCTCTGCCGGCGGGCCGATCTGGGCGCGTGTAGACCGAAACGACTTCGAACTCCTCAGTTAGCAAGACTGACAGGCTTTCGACCGCCTCGGGAGGCGAACCAAAGAACACGATTGTTAACGGCATTTCGGTCCTGATCGGCGCGCGGCCGCCTGCGCCAAAATGCGTTGGGCGCTGGGAAACAGCCCGGCCGAGCAGGGCCGAACGCGTGTTTGATTCAACTGGTTGGTGATTAGTTTCACAAAGATTTCACGTCTCAAGGCGCGATTCAGGCCCGATTTGTGACCGCGCGGTATTGCGTTTCCCAGACCGTTGCGTGTTAACTTCAAGGCGGGCCAGACCACTGCGGCCGCCGACCTTGCGGCACCGTTCCTCACAGCCCAATCCCCTATCCAAAGGTATATCTTTTTCGCCTGCAATCGCAGGTGTTGGGCACGTTACGCCCACGAGGTTTTGCACTGGGTAACGACTCAGCCAATAGAATTTGGCAGGCAGCCCTCGGGCAGCTCGAGCTGGAGATACCAAGACCGAATTTTGAGACTTGGCTCAAAGGCACTTCCGCGCAGTCCCTGGATGGCGACACGCTTGTAGTGACAACCCCCAGCGCCTTCGCCGCAGAAGCGTTGGAACAGCGGCTGTCTGCCATTATCTCTCGCGTAGTCGAGCGCGTGGCCAGCAGGTCGTTGTCCGTAGAGTTCGCAGTCGCCGGCGAAGCGTTGACCGCAACTCAGCCGGAAGCCAGAGCGAGCCGACCTCAATCGCGGCCAGACGGCAACGCTCTTCGGCCCGGCCTCACCTTCGACACCTTCATCGTCGGCGATTCGAACAAGCTCGCTCACGCGGCCGCGGCCAAGGTTGCCGAATCCCCCGGTCAGGCATACAACCCGCTGTACATCTACTCTCAAGTCGGCCTTGGCAAAACCCACCTGCTGCATGCCATCGCCCACTCACTGGTGGAAAAGGGCCTCGAAATTCTTTACGTAAGCAGCGAGCGATTCACAAACGACTACATCAAGGCCATCCGGGCAGGCACCGCAGACCAGTTCCGCGAGCGTTACCGAAGCACCGACGCCCTCCTGATTGATGACATTCAGTTCATCGCCTCAAAAGAGCAGACACAGGAGGGGTTCTTCCACACATTCAACGAACTTCACATGAGTGGGCGGCAGGTCGTCGTTACAGGGGATGAACCGGCCAGGAAGTCGCTACTGGAAGAACGCATTGTGTCGCGTCTCGAGGGCGGCCTTGTGGTCGATATTCAGCCCCCCGATCTTGAGACACGCATCGCGATACTCGAAAGTAAGGCCTACGTTCTGAAAGTCGACGTGCCGGTCATGGTTCTCGAACTCCTGGCGCGAAGGTCTCTTACCAACGTCAGGGAACTCGAGGGCAGCCTGAACCGCGTCGTCGCTTATTCCCAGTTGGTCGACAGCCCGATCGACCCTGAACTTGCCACGCGAGCGTTAAGCAACCTGATCGATTCCGACAGCTCCCGGTCCACCGAACCGCAGGACGTGATTCAGGAAGTTTCCGAGCGCACCGGCGTCGACATCGAAACGATCCTGGGACGCCGCCGCGACAAACGCACAACACATGCACGTCACATGGCAATGTATCTACTGCGAGAGGAAAGCCACCTGCCCTCGACGCGGGTGGGTGAAATCATGGGCGGCAAGGACCATTCGTCCGTCCTCTACGGTCAGCGGCGGTTCGCTGAGCAGCTCGACGATGACCCTTCACTTCGCCATCTCATCGCCGCGATGCGCATCTCACTCTCCACCGAGTCGAACGCGTAGTCTTCCGCCGAACCGTCCTGGATTCCCCATTGGGCTTGTGGAAAAGTCCCTGTTTCCTGTGGAAAAACTATCGCGATTGTGGAAAAGTACAAACGCTGTCTGGCTCCCGGTCCTTTTATTCCACACCAAACGCCACCCTGTCCACATCCTTCACCACCAAGGCAAGAACTTCCCGCGACTATTCCACAACCGCCGCAATCTGAGCGCCAACACGGATTCCACTTTTCCACTGCGCATACTGCTGTTAATAAATAGCAAATCACTCATCGCTGGTTACTCACATGATTGACTCGGCATTAATAGAGGTAGCCGGTGGAAATGGTGGAAACGGTATCGTGGCTTTCGTACGGGAAGCGATGAATCCTAAGGGCGGGCCCGCAGGGGGTATAGGTGGAGATGGCGGCGCGGTAGTGATCGTGGCGGATGAGTCCGAGAGCACACTTCTCAAGTTTCGCCGCAGACGCGTCTTCCGGGCTGAGAACGGTGAACGAGGTGGGCCGAACAAGCGTTACGGCGCCAAGGGCGGAAACACGACGATCACGGTACCGGTTGGCACGGAGGTGTGGGACGCAGACCGAGACGAGTTGTTGAGTGACCTGTCATCGCACGGTATGACCGTCGTGGCAGCAGAGGCGGGAAGGGGAGGCTCCGGCAACGCTCGATTCGTGTCGTCGGTCAATCAATATCCGCTGCTTGCGGAGGCTGGCGAGTTTGGAACGGAGCGCCGGTTACGGCTTGAACTGAAGCTGCTCGCAGACGTGGGCTTGGTGGGTATGCCGAATGCCGGCAAGTCCAGCATTCTGGCGGCGATCTCGGCCGCGCGGCCCAAGATAGCAGGTTACCCGTTTACGACCATCGAACCGGTGTTGGGAGTGGTCGAAAGGGGGCTGGATACGATGGTGGTCGTGGATATTCCGGGCCTGATTGAAGGGGCGCATCTGGGGGCCGGTCTGGGCGATGAATTCCTGAAACATGCCGAGAGAACCGAACTGCTAGTGCACGTAATCGATGGGTGTGAGGAAGACCTGGCGGGACGTGTAGCTACTATCGACCGGGAGCTGGCGGCGTACGGGACGAAACTCCTCAATACGCCCAGAGTAGTAGCTGTTAACAAGATGGATATGGTGGCGGTACAGGGCCGGAATGAAAAGGTGAAGGAAGAGATGGCGAAGGTCACCAGCGCCGATCAAGAGGTCTATTTCGTATCGGCGGCGACTCACGAAGGCCTGGGCCGACTCACTGAGCAGTTGCATGCACGGGTTGCCAGGATCAGAGGCGCCGGACCATTACCACTGTCCGAAGAGACCTCGTTGCCCGTGTTCAGGCCGGAACCTGTTGACGTCCGCCGCTCCGTTGTTACGGAGTCCTCAAGGGTCTTTCGAATCATTCACCCTCGGGTTGTGCGCCTGGCGCGCGGCTCAGACCTGGACGACTGGGAGGCTCGTGTGCAGTTCCACGCTGTGCTGGCCCGCCTCGGGGTGTCGGCTGCCCTGGAGCGATTGGGCGTGGCCAGCGGCGACACTGTGTTGGTGGGCGACTGGGACTTCGAATGGGTATGATCCCGAACGACCTCTGGGGCGTTGTGGATGAATGACGCAGTTGTCGCCAAAAAGATCGGAGTCCTGGGAGGCACGTTCGATCCGATTCACAACGGCCACATTGCGGTCGGCAAGTTCGCAATGAGAGCGGCCGGACTTGACGAGGTTGTATTTGTCCCGGCGGGCAGACCGTGGATGAAGCAGGCCGAACCGGGAGCGTCGCCTGAGGACCGTCTGGAGATGGTCCGCCTGGCCCTCGAAGGACAACCCGGGTTGTCCTGTTCCGACGTGGATGTGAGACGTCCGGGCCATACTTACACGGTAGATACGCTGTCCGACCTGAGATCGCAGTACGGGCCCATTGCCGAGTTTTACCTGATTGTAGGCGCCGATACGGCCGAAGACATGAATCGTTGGAAGAGGGCCGAACTCCTGCCGTCAATGTGTAGGGTGGTCGTTATAGGCCGGCCCGGATCTTCTCTTCCCTCCGAACTGGAGTATGGCCACCCGGCGCGCGGAGCGTTGTTTCTTCAGGGCCCCATGTGGGAAGTAAGCGCTTCTGCCATCAGGGACTGCCTCAACGGAGGCGGACTCCCGGTAGGACAGATTCCGCCGTCTGTGGCGCGCTACGTGGATGATCGCGGCCTCTATGGCCTGTCTCGGGGGACAAGGACTTGACAGAGAGGGTGACGGCAGCAGAAAAGGCCGCGCGATTGCTGGAACGAGCGATGGAGCTCGGCGCTCTCGAGATAGGGGAGTTCACTCTATCGTCGGGCCAGAAGAGCAAGTACTACTTCGACGGGCGTCTGCTGACCCTCGATCCGGAGGGATCGGACCTGATCTCCTCGCTGTTCCTGGAGGAGATCGCAAAGGCTCGCGCCGACGCTGCCGGCGGCCCGATTGTCGCAGCAGTGCCGATTGCCGGAGCGATCACCCTGAGGAGCCAATTGGAGGACAGGCCGGTAAGAGGCTTCTTTGTCCGGCCGGAAGTCAAGGGCCACGGCGGACGAAAACAGGTCGAAGGGCCGGTCGAGCCGGGGATGAGGGTCGCCGTTTTCGACGACGCAATCTCGACGGGCGGAAGCCTGTTACCGGCAATCGACGCGTTAGAAGGTTTTGGGTGTCAGGTGGTGCTGGTTATGTGCGTCGTTGACCGCATGCAGGGCGGCAGCGACGAGATACGGCGCCGTCGACTCCCCTTCTACGCCATATTCCAGGCAGACCCAAACGGCAATATCCGGCAAATTATCTCCTCTGGATGACCGGACCTATACGTCGAGGTTCTTTACTTCCAGGGCGTGGGTGCGGATGAAGTCCCGCCTCGGCGCTACCTCGTCTCCCATCAGCGTGCGGAATATGTCGTCAGCGACCATGGCGTCCTCGGCGGTGACGCGCAGCATCACCCGTTGTCCGGGGTCCATCGTCGTTTCCCACAGCTGATCGGGGTTCATCTCGCCCAGGCCCTTGTAGCGTTGAACACTCACGCCGGATCGATCGGCGGTCTCCTCCAGGCGCGTGACGAGTTCCGACCATGGCACGTCTTCCGCAACAGTCTTGTCCTTGCGTGTGATGGTGACTGCCCCAGCGTCGACAATGCCCTGAACCGCTTTGTAGAGACGCCTTGCCCTTTTGATCGACGGATGCTCGTTCACCTGACGGGTGAGGGTGTAGCCGTCAACTTCATACGTCCGATCTTCTGACGGTGAGGGGATCGTCACCTGTTCGGCTGATTCGTCAAACAGAACCGGTTGAGCCGGGATTTCCGGCCGGAAATCGAGTTGTTCGAAGTAGGGCTCCTTGATCAGTCGCTCCAAAACATTTGCCGGGACTTCAAGGGCCGCAGCGGCATCCCTTGCGTCCTGGTATTGGCGAAGAGGGGCCAGGACGTTTCCAATGCCTGCGCCGGACTGCGAGAAGCCGTCGCCGGATGCGGCGGATATGCGCATGTCTCCGTAGACCCGGCCGGCCAGCCAGCGGTCCATCTCCTCTTCGGAGTAGAGCCACGTGGCAGAGCGGCCGCGTGAGACCCTGAACAGCGGCGGCTGCGCGATGTATAGGCAGCCGTCTCCGATGAGTTGGGGCATGTTACGGAAGAAGAAGGTGAGCAGAAGGGTGCGGATGTGAGCGCCGTCCACGTCGGCGTCGGTCATGATGATGACTCGGTGGTACCGCAGCCTGTCTGCGTTGTAGTCCTCCCCGAGGCCGGCGCCGAGGGCGGTGATGAGCGCGACGATCTCCTCGTGGGCGAGCATCCTTTCAGGCCGCGCTTTTTCGACGTTCAGGATCTTCCCCTTGAGCGGCAAAATGGCCTGGAACTGCCGGTCCCGCCCCTGCTTGGCCGAACCACCGGCCGATTCGCCCTCCACTATGTACAGTTCGCTGTTGCGTGGGTCCTTTTCTGTACAGTCGGCGAGCTTGCCGGGCAGCGACCCGCCGTCCATGGCGTTCTTGCGGATTACGAGGTCCCGCGCCTTCTTTGCGGCTGCCCGCGCCCTTGCGGCGGTGGTGGCCTTCTCGATGATCTTCCGGGCTTCAAGCGGGTTGTCTTCGAGGTATTCGGATATATGCCGCCCGACTATGGTTTCCACCGCGCCCTTGACCTCTGGGTTGCCGAGCCGGCCCTTTGTCTGGCCCTCGAACTGCGGCTCCTTGACCTTCACGCTGATTACCGACATCAGGCCTTCCCGGACGTCATCGCCTGAGAGGCTTTGAATCTCGTCCTTGAAGGCTCCCTGTTTCCGGCCGACGTCGTTAATCACCCTTGTGAGGGCGGCGCGGAAACCGGTGACGTGCGAGCCGCCGTCGCCCGTGCGTATGCAGTTGGCGAACGAAAGGCAGTTTTCGACGAACGAGCCGTTGTACTGGAGCGCCACCTCGACCATGACGTCGTCCTGCATGGCCGAGGCCATAATGACATCGTCGTGGACAGGGTTTCGCCGCCGGTTGAGGGAACGCACGAAGCTCTCCACGCCCCCGTCAAAGAAGTAGGTCACGTCGTTAAAGGGCCAGAGTTCCTCCTCGTGCCAGGCTGAGTGCAGGTGGATGGCCAGGCCGCGGTTCAGATACGCCATTTCCCTGAACCGGGTGGATATCTGGTCCCAGTCGTAGATGATTTCGTTGAACACTGTCGAGTCGGGCATCCACGAAATAGTCGTGCCGGTCCCTCTCGGGTCTTTTGACGTGCGAGGCCGCGACTCCAGTTCGCTCGTTGGGTGGCCCTGGCGGTACTCCTGGCGGTAGACGCGGTCGTCGCGACGCACCTCTACAACCAGCCGCTCGGACAATGCGTTGACCACGGACGCGCCGACGCCGTGCAGGCCGCCGGACACCTGATACGACTTGCCGCCAAACTTGCCGCCCGCGTGCAAAGTCGTCATCACCGTCTCGACCGCCGACTTGCCAGTTGCGGCATGGCTGTCTACCGGAATTCCTCGGCCGTCATCGCTTACCCTTACAGAGCCGTCGGAGTTGATGAGCACGTCGATCCTCGACGCGTACCCAGCCATGGCCTCATCGACGCCGTTGTCAACGATCTCCCGGACGAGCTGAAACAAGCCATCAGGGCCGGTGGTGCCGATGTACATTCCGGGCCTTTTGCGGACCGCTTCCAGTCCTTCGAGGACGGTGATGTCGCTGGCGTTATAGTCCGCGCCGGGGAGTTCTTTTGCTGTGGCCATGGGTCTCTTTCGGAGATGTTGGGAGGGCAGCGCGCTCCGGGCGTCAAGTGGTCGTGTGGGGGTTACCGCGGAGATCGGACGAGTGCGCTGAAAGTGTCATCCGACAGGTCTTGATTGTACCCTATTTACACGCGCGCTCGCGCGAGTACTTCTTAACCGGTGATCACTACGGCCAACCCTATCAATTTACCCGCGTAGGGACAATTTGATTTTCCTGCGCGAATTTGCTTTTTTGACGCAAACCGAGCGCATCCAGCGACCATCCCGACGAATTCGAGGGCGATTCCGGGCCCGAAGGCCTCACGCCGTGCGTGCCGCATGGCTATAATCGCCGGGCCCGCAAACTTACGGGCGTATCCCGCACAGCGGCGATCCCGAGAGACGCTGCCTACCGAAAGGGTACCGATGTGGATATAAACACCGACACACTGAAACTCATGCTGCGACGCATGTGGACCATCAGGCACTTTGAAGTGAAGGTCATTGAGGTTCACTCCGCCGGAGAGTTCACTGGCGCCGCACACCCATACATTGGTGAAGAAGCCGTGGCCGTGGGCGTATGCGCCGCCCTCCGAGACACCGACTACATCGCCGGCAACCACCGCTCTCACGGCCACCCGCTCGCCAAGGGCGGTGACGTCAATCGGGCGATGGCTGAGCTCTACGGACGGGTCGATGGCTACTGCAAGGGTAAGGGCGGATCGATGCACCTCGCCGACTTCTCGATCGGCATTCTGGGAGAATCCGGAATCGTTGGTTCCTCCGTCCCCGTGGCGACCGGCGCGGCCCTTGCCGCGAAGATCAGGGGAGAGGATTTTGTATCGGCGGTATTCTTCGGCGACGGGGCATCCAACCAGGGCGCATGCCACGAGTCGATGAACCTGGCCTCTATCTGGAACCTGCCGGTCATTTTCGTGTGCGAAAACAACCAGTACGCCGTCACGACCTCCTACAAGGAGTCGGTGGCTGTCGAACACGTGGCAGACCGGGCAGCGGCCTATGAAATGCCGGGCGTGTTGGTCGACGGGCAGGATGTCGTGGCCATGTACGAGGCCACTTTCGAGGCGGTCAGGAGAGGCCGCGCCGGCGAGGGCCCGACGCTCATCGAGGGACTGACCTACCGGTTCGATGAACACTCGCTCGGCCTTGGCAGGGTGCGAAGGGGCGCGTACAGGGAAGAAGCGGAGATCGACCAGTGGAAGCTGCGCGACCCCCTGGTGCTGTTTACCGAACGTGTTGTCAGTACGGGCGCAATAAGCCAGGAAGAGTGCGACGCCATATCCGACGAGGAACGGCTGAAGGTCGATGGGGCGGTCGAATTCGCTCGAAACAGCCCCTACCCTGAGCCCGACGACCTCTTCGAGGACATGTGGGCGAACCCCATACCTGTGCCCTGACGAGACGGGTCGCGAAGATGGTCGGCCGGGCACACACCGAGACACACCACAGCAAACATTGGAATTGACGGGGGACATTTAATTGGCACAAGCGATATATGGAGAGGCGATCAACCAGGCCATCACCGAGGAGATGCGACGAGACGAGTCCGTGTTCATCATGGGCGAAGATATCCGGCGGTCGGTCTACGGGTCGACGGCGAATCTTCACCAGGAGTTTGGAGATGCCCGCGTCATCGACACGCCGCTGTCGGAAAACGGCTTCTTCGGCGCGGCCGTTGGGGCGTCCCTCGTGGGCATGCGGCCCATCGTGGAGACTCTTACCAGTTTCATGTGGGTCGGCATGGATCAACTGATCAGCCAGGCCGCAAAGATGCGCTACATGTTCGGCGGACAGGCGAAGTTGCCGGTGGTCTACAGGGCCTCGATGTTCTACGGCGGCGGCTCGGCTGCTCACCACTCCGACCGTTCGTATCCGATGTTCATGAACATGCCGGGCCTCAAGATCATCGTGCCGTCCAACCCAGCCGACGTTAAGGGCCTGCTCAAGACAGCGATACGCGATGACGACCCCTGCATCGTCTTTGAGGACGGAACCCTCGCAGGCACCCGAGGTGAGATTCCAGAAGGGGACCACCTGGTCGAATTCGGCAAGGCGAACGTGCTGCGGGAAGGGACCGACTGCACCGTCGTGGGGATCGCCGGGGCGGTGCCGATGGCGGTAGCCGCAGCGGATGAACTGGCGGCGGAGGGCATCTCGGTCGAGGTGATCGACCCGCGCACCATGGTGCCGCTCGACAAGCAAGCCATCCTCGATTCCGTGGAGAAAACGGGACGGCTCGTGTGCGTGGACCCGGCGCATAAGGTGTGCAGCGCGGCCAGTGAGGTCGCATCGATCGTGGCGCAAGAAGCGTTTTGGTCGCTCCAGGCGCCGATAATGAAGGTCGCGTCGGAGCAGGTGCACATTCCCTACACACCGGCGCTCGAGCGGCACGTCTACCCAACCAAAGACAAGGTTGTCGCAGCGATCCGCGAGACCCTCGCCTGATAATCGCACCCAGCCCAGATCGGCATGGCGGCGGCAATCCGCCGCCCGCCTGTCGACAATAAGCCTCTACCCCCGCCGGGACTGCTCCAGTCCCGGCGGGGCGCGTCTGCGCGCCCGTGTGTCACATATGGGTAGTCAAGTACCATACAGAGCTTCAGTATGGTACTTTCAGGTCCTTAGGTATCATTCACAGAGCATAATTGATACTTCCCAAGCCCAAAGTAACATCGCCCAGATCCAATGTGACTTTACTTGCGTTAGGTACCATCACAGGAGTTTAATGGTATCTAACAGGCTTTGGGTACCATAAGAGTACGGGTAATGGTACCCAGGTAAGGCAAGCGACCATGAGGTCAGAGGACTTCACAAAAGACACATCGGGTGTGCTGGTGCCCACGCTCTACGGCGCCAGGGCGTTTCTGCCACAGCCGCTGCCCCCGACTCTGAGTATCGACCCTGAGCTTGCGGGCCTCGTGGAACGCGTGTCGCTGTCCATCGGCAACCTGCGAGGACTTTCGCACAGCCTGCCGTCACCGTGGCTCCTGGTGCGCCCGCTGCTACGGCGGGAGGCCATCTACTCGAGCCGCATCGAGGGGACAATCACCTCTCCGGAACAGCTTGCGTTGTACGAGGCGAATCCATCGGTCGTAATGGATGAGCCGACCGTTCGTGAGGTCCACAACTACGTTACCGCTCTGATGTACGGGCTGCGAAGGTTCGAGTCCCTGCCTGTGTGCCTCAGGTTGATCCGGGAGTTGCACCGCGAGTTGATGGACGGTGTCAGGGGCGGAGACAGACATCCCGGCGAGTTCAGGAGCGTCCAGAACTGGATCGGAAGGCGCGGCGCGCGAATCGAGGATGCCGGATATGTACCTCCTCCGCCAGACCGTATGCGGGAATCCCTCGACCAATTCGACAAGTACGTCGGATTCGTTGACGAATCTCCATTGCCAAAGCTGATCGACCTGCCGTTGATTCACTACCAGTTCGAGGCCATCCACCCATTCGCAGACGGAAATGGCAGGATCGGGAGACTGCTCGTCACTTTGCTGATGGCGCAATGGGGGTTGCTTCCAATACCGTTCCTGAACCTGAGCGCCTACCTCGAACGGCACAGGCAGGATTACGTAGGACACCTGTTGGCGGTGAGCCAGGAAGGGGCGTGGGACCCATGGCTGAAATTCTTCCTGCGCGGCATGCACGAGGAGAGCGAAGACGCCGCCAACCGGATTCAGCAGTTGATCGACCTCCGGGAGTCTTACCGCGAGCGACTTCAGACTAATCGCAGTCCGGCCAATCTCTTGCGCCTCGTGGATGAGCTGTTCGAAGTCCCCGTGTTGACCGTCGCCACCGCCGCCAAGCGCCTGGGCGTTACCTGGCGTAGCGCGAGGCGGAATGTGGACAAGCTGGTCGCTACGGACATCCTCGGCGAGATAGACTCTCCCGGTCGTTCCAGACTTTTCATGGCGCGCGGAATAATAGAAGCAATAGAATCGCCTGCGCTCACGTCCTGAACGGGTGAGCGAACGCGGGCACACCAGACGCGAGGTAACCGATATGCCGAGGGATGTTCTCCTACCCCAATGGGGCATGGGTATGAACGAGGGCCAGGTGGTCAAATGGCTCAAGAAAGAGGGAGACCCCGTTTCAAGAGGCGACGCCCTCGTCGAGATCGAGTCGGCCAAGGTGAACAGCGAGGTGGAAGCCCCAGCCGATGGCGTACTGGGAAAAATCCTGGTGCCCGAGGGGACGGACGTTCCTGTAGGCACGCGCCTCGGCGTGCTGCTTTCCGAGGGGGAAGACCCCTCGATTCTCGACTCCATCGAGCCGTACGCCGCACCGGCGCCACCTAAAGCTCCCACGCTTGCCCGCCGCGCCCCGGCTGCCGCTCCCGCAACGCGCGGAGCAGGCCGCAGGCAGGTCGTTACACCGCGCGCCAGGCGCCTGGCAAGTGAACTCGATGTCGACCTCGAAACCGTTCAGGGGACAGGCCCGAGTGGAAGGGTGACAGAGGACGATGTCCGACGGACGGCAGAGGAAGGGCCGGCGCCGAGCGGCGGTGGATCGGGCATTCCCGTACGGGAGGTGATCCCAGTTACCGGCCTGCGCGGAGCCATTGCCCGCCGCATGACCGAAAGTTCCCGCGCCCCGGCCGTCACGCTGAACACGCATGTCGACGTCACCGCGGCGGTCGACCTGCAACGTCGGCTCGTATCGGCCTGGCGTCGCCACCGACTGCGGCCGCAATATCAGGACCTCGTACTTGCCGCAACCGTGAAAGCCCTCGAGGACACACCCCTAGCCAATGCTCATCTCGTCGGGGACGAGTTGAGAATCATGGACGAGATAAACCTCGGAGTGGCGGTCGCTGTTCCGGACGGGCTGATCGTGCCGGTAATCCGGAATGCGTCCGGAAAGACGATCGTCGAACTTGCGCAAGATATCCGTGAATTGGTCCGTATGTCCCGTAACCAGTCGTTAGGCATAGACCAAATGACCGGCAGCACCTTTACGGTCACGAACCTCGCCTCGTACGACGTCGATCAGTTCAACCCGCTGCTAAACCCACCCGAAATCGGCATCCTGGGAGTCGGGAGGATCGAGGTCAGGCCTATGTTCGTCGACGGCGAAGTCGCGGCCCGGTCTATCGGCCACCTGTGCCTCACGTTCGACCACCGCGCATGGGACGGCGCGCCCGCGGCCGAGTTTCTGCGCAAGGTTGCCAACAACCTTCGCGACCCGGAATGGATGGCCGACTGACGTCAGACCTGTCTAAGTCCCCCATAACCGTCGGCACAGTGGGCGCAAAAGCATGAGCACCGTTGGAATCATCGCCAATCCTGCTGCCGGCAAGGACATCCGTCGGCTCGTCGCCCAGGGTCGCGTCGTGTCCAACCAGGAGAAGTCGAACACGCTCAGGCGGGTGTTCGCCGGACTGGTGTCGATGGGCGTTGAACGCGTGCTCGTCATGCCAGACTTGTCCGGTCTCAGCCGCGCTGCGGTGGCCGAAAACAAGGACCGGATAGCGGTCGAATACGTCGATATGCGCCCTGCCGACACGCAAGCCGACTCGACACGGGCGGCGAAGGCCATGGCGGAGGCCGGCGCCGGTTGCATCGTCACGCTGGGGGGCGACGGCACGAACCGCGTCGTGGCACGGGGTTGCGGCGACACCCCGCTGGCGGCGATCTCCACCGGCACCAACAACGTGTTTCCGCAAATGGTCGAGGGCACGCTGGCCGGAATTGCCGCCGGGGCGGTCGCATCCGGCGCCGTGCCCGTAGAGTTCGCAACAAGGCGGAGCAAGAGGCTCGACGTGTTGATCGACGGCGAGCTGGCGGATATAGCGCTCGTGGACGCAGCAGTAACGACGCAGATCTTTGTCGGCGCGCGGGCAGTCTGGGATCCCGCTTCACTGGTGGAGATGTTTCTCACCCGCGCAGAGCCGGCAAGCATCGGTTTGTCATCCATAGGATCACGCCTGCGAGCCATCGCAATCGACGACCCGGAAGGCCTCTACATGCGCCTGCGGGGGGATGCGTCGCCAAACGCCACGGTGGTACGCGCTCCGGTAGGGCCGGGCATGATACTGGATATCGGAATCGCTGAATGGAAAACACTCATTCCGGGACAGAAACGACGGATTGAGCAAGGCCGAGGCACGATAGCGCTCGATGGCGAACGGGAGGTTGAATTGCTACAGGGACGGACCGTCGAGATCGGCCTCAACTCCAACGGTCCCCGCGTGGTCGACATAGTCCGCACCAACGAACTGCTCGTTACCCGCCATAATAACCAGACCAAGCCCGCCTGACAGCCGAGGTGGACCGCCAGGCACGTCTCGCGTGTTCATTTTTGACGCACTCCCGCAAGATCGACGCCCACCCGCTGTGTATGATGACGGGGCTATGGGTAATTTCCAACGATATGTCAATGACCGCCGCGCCGATGAAGCCCAGCGCGACATGAACTCGTGCGACACGATGGTCGCTCTGCCGGGATCGACAGCCGATGGCCAGACCATCTTCGCCAAGAACAGCGACCGCCCTGCAGACGAGTGTCAGCCCCTGGTATTGCGACCGGCCGCGACTCACGCGTTCGGTTCAGTCGCCAACTGCCAATTCGTCAACGTGGAGCAGACCCCCGTCACGTACCGCCACGTCGGGTCGCGACCATGGTGGTGCTATGGGTACGAGCACGGCTTCAACGAGCACCAGGTGGTGATCGGCAACGAGTCACTGCCCTCGCGGTTGGGCCACGCCCCCGATGCACGGCTCGTCGGCATGGAGGTGCTGAGGCTCGCCCTCGAACGAGCACGGACTGCCGGGGAGGCCGTCGAGGTCATCACCGGACTGGTCAGCCGATATGGGCAGGGCAAATTCGACAACACCGATGGAGTCCGGACCTACGACAATATCTATCTCGTGGCCGACCCACGCGAGGCCTACGTCGTCGAGGCGGTGTGTCACGAGTGGGCCGTGAAGCGTGTGAATGGGTTCGGTTCAATCTCGAACGTCGGGACGTTGGGCAACGATGCCGATCGCGTTTCAGAGTCGGCGCCGCAGTTCGCTGAAGGTCTGGGTTTGTGGGATTCTGCCAGCAAGAGGCCGTTCAGTTTCACGGGTGCGTTTGCCGACACCGAAGGTTCGTCGAGCGGCATCGCCCGGCAGTGCCGGTCGGCGACGTTGCTGGGCCAGTGGAATGGCCGCATAGGCGTTCGCACAATGATGTCGGTGATCTCCGACCACTCGCCCGGTGTCACGCCTGACGAGCCGTTCGTCAAAGACGTGAGCGACGGTGTGTCTCTGTGCGTTCACCGCGACGGCCCTAATCCTGGCTCGACCGCGGCGAGTGTGATCGCCGACCTGTGTGCCGACGGCTCTCGACTGCCCGTCTATTGGTGCAGCATGTACTCGCCCTGCATGACGTTGTTTCAGCCGATATTCATCGATGGGCAGCTTCCCAGCGTTTTGGGAGTCGGAAGCGAGCGGCCGAGCGCCGACAGCCCGTGGTGGCTGTTTCACCGGCTAACCAATGACGGACTTCGGGCGGGTGCGGAGCGTAGGGCGGAGATCCGTTCGACTTGGCGGCCGTTACAGGAAGAACTATTCGAGTCGGCTTATGACGTAGCGGCCCGAGCGGCACAACTGCAGGCTGACGGAGAAGCTGAGAGGGCGTCGGCGCTGCTCAGTTCTTACATGTCCGAAAACACGCGGCGAATGCTGGAAACGGCGCGGGGTCTGCTCGTAAACGTCGGCGCCGGCGTCGCCGCAGGCTAGATACCGGTGCGCAAAGCCCCGGACAACCCGCACGATGCAAACCGGGCAAAACTGCTCGATGCCGCGCTGAGCGCCTCGGCTGCTGCCACCGAGGTGTTGAACGCCAGATTCAACTCTCTGGGCCCTGGCAAACTTCGTTCATGGATGAAAAGCCCCGGCGCGCTCGTGACCGAGGCCGACGTTGAAGCCGACCGCGTCATCGCCGAAACCCTGATCGGCCACGGTGTGCCTGGGGACATCTGGTCGGAGGAAAGCAGGGCCGACCGGGGCGGCGGTTCGGACTGGCTCATCGATCCGCTGTGCGGAACGGTCCCGTTCAGCAACGGCATGCCGCACTGGGGCGTGAACATCGCCCTTCGCCGGGGTGGGAAGCTGGAACTGGGAGTTATATCAATACCGCCCGCCAAAGAACGGCTGGCTGCGGTGCGCGGGCAACGGGTTGCACGCAACGGCGTTCGTTGGCAGCCGGAATCGCCCCGCGGGCGTCTGTCTGAACTGACGATAGGCGTCGAAATAGACGGCGGTCCCGATTGGGGCAGACTTGTTAACCGCGGCCTCGAGTGGCTCGAAGGGGTCGGGCAGGTCAACATGTTCTCGTCTGCCGCCTACCCGCTCGCTCAGTTATGTACTGGCCGGCTGCCGGCCGTCGTGCTCTACGGGGTGCAGGAACCGGTCCACGTAGCCGCCGGCGCATGCATCGCATACGAGTTGGGCGTCGAAGTTACCAACGACGAGGGCGAACCGATCGATTGGTCGCTAGACGACGAGATCCCCGTGATCGTCTTCGGCTGGCCCGAACCCCACCGCCAGGTCATCGAGGCCATGAAAGCCGCGAAATAGCCCTGATTGGCTTTCGGCAGAGTACCGCCCTTACGAACGGGGTGGAGAGATGATCTCGCAAGAAGGACCCGCAGCGCGGCCGAGTTTTCTGTCGAGGGTTACAAAGGGGCAATCTAACGCTTCGGCCAACGCCACGTACCAGGCGTCATAGCTGGTCAAGTTCTCGCCCAATTCCCACACCCGCTCGGCAAACGGCATGAACGGAAAAAGTTCCACATCGAGCCGGAGCAGACTGCGGAAGGCGAGGGCTGCCTCTACGCGTGAGAGGTGGCCGGACCGCGCCTGTCGACGAAGGATGTTGGCGGTTTCGACCAACACCAATTCCGGACCCGCCAGCCCGCCTTCGGCGATGGCCATTTCTGCCCACGGACCGTCGTCCCCCGAGTCGACGAGGGCCGCAACAAGAACGGAGGCGTCGACGACCGCCATCAAGCCCGGTCTGCGTCGCGGGCTCGGAGAATGCTGGAGGTTGAGATTCGAGTCCCTGTGGCCGCCTTACGCTCGCGGACCTCTTCAAGCCAGGTTTCAACGGACGGCTTTGATACTAGCCGCTCCAACTCACCGCGCAGGAATTCCTGCATGGACTGGCGACGACTCGCGGCTCTGGCCGCAATCTTGTCGCGTACTTCTTCGGGGACGCCTCTTATCGTAATCTGCACTGTCATGACATCATAATGACATTGTAGACAGCATTATGCAAGCACCAAATATCGTCCCACGGTAGTCTCTCGCAGGATGTAACGGCAACCTCACCTTCAGACCCTTACCGCGCGTAGAATCATGGCCGCGGCTGACGGGCTATGCGGCCGACAGGAGTTACCGTGCCAACAGATACAGTTTTTATTGCCGCTCGAGTCGCCAACGCCGAGGTCTCCCGGTGGCTGCCCGACCACGCCGTTCTCGTCGATAACGGCCGCATTACGGCGGTAACGCCCGCATCGCAGCTCCCTTCGGACATCGGGTCCAAATATACGGTCCTGGACCTGGGGGACGTTTCGCTCCTGCCGGGTCTGTGCGACGCGCACTGCCACATGCACTGTTCCGCGGGGCCCAACGCACAGGAAGAGGCCCTTACCGAGAAGCCGGACAGGCTGCTCATGCGGGCCACCAACGCCATGCGACGCATCCTCATGAGCGGGACCACCACAGTGCGAGACATCGGCGCTCGGAACGACGTGTCGTTTGCCGTCCTGAGCGGCATAGAAACCGGCGCTATCCCCGGCCCGCGGCTGATCTGCACCGGTACACCAATCACAATCACGTCCGGCCACTGCTGGTTCTTCGGCACGGAAGCAGACACCAAAGAGCAGGTGGTGCATGCGATTCGCAGGCAGGTCAAACTCGGCGCGCGTGCCATCAAGATGATGGCCACAGGCGGGATGTTTACGCCCACGGCAAACCCTCGCATGCCCCAGTACGACGTCGACACGCTGCGAGCAGCCGTGTACGAAGCAGAGCGGCTCAACGTGCAGATCGTCGCTCATACATTGTCGGCGCAGGGCACGCGAAACTGCGTCGAGGCAGGAATTCATCACCTGATACACGCCCGATGGCTCGACTCCGACCCAACGAAGAAGCTGGCGTTCGATCCGCGGGTCGCAGAGCAGATGGCGAAAAACGGGCAGTGGGTGGACCCGACGATCGGGCACCACCTCCTCGGGGACGAGGCGCGTGCCGCTGAGGAAAACACTGTTCCGACGAAGCCATGGTCCATGGAGCAGGTGACGATCACCGAAGAGGAACACATCGAAACGATCATGGGCATGAGCGAAGCCGGGGTCCGCTTTACGGCCGGCCTCGACATGGGCATGCCGTACTCCGACCACGCCAACTCAGGGGCGAACGCGTGGTCGTTCCACGAGTGGCTGGGATGGGACACGTGGAGGGCGATCCGCGCCAACACCGCCGATACCGCCGAGGCGTTGCTCGTCGGGGACGACGTCGGCCGGATAGAACCCGGCAAGATCGCCGACCTTGCGGCCTTCCGGGGAGACCCTGCCTCCAACATCCGCGAGTTGATCAACGCCGCAACTGTGGTGCAGGGCGGCAACGTGGTCAAGCTGAACGGCGAGGCGCTGGTCTAGGGCCTAGTAAAACGTTCCCGAGTCATCGCCGCCTGCCCCGGAGGCGCCAGCCTCGATTGCGGCGATTTGATGGTCGAATGCCCACCTGAGGACGCGCACGTCTGAAGCTAACGGCATCCACTGCATGCCCTGCTCGATTCGGCGGGCTACCTCGGCGCCGTCTCCGCAATGGATGCCAGTCGGCACCCCGGCCTTCTTGCCTGCTTCCACCACCCGCTGTACCGCCGCAACATGGTCGGGGTGTTGGTTGTCGATACCGACCGGCACTCCGAGCGTGTTGGCGAGGTCGTTCGGCCCGATAAACGCCACGTCCACGCCCGGCACGGCCAGGATGTCGTCGATCTGCGCCACCGCGCCGGCGTCCTCGATCATGCACACAACTGTCACCATTTCGTTGGCCCGTGCGTAGTAATCGTCGCCGTACACAAGCATCCCGCGCGCCGAACCGATTCCCCGCACGCCGTCAGGCCTGTAACGTGCCGCGGCCACGGCCCTGCGGGCATCGTCCGGGCTCTTGACGTCCGGCACGACCACGCCGAGAAAGCCTATGTCCAGCACTCGCTTGATCCACACCGGATCGTTCCATGGGATCCGGGCAAATGGCGCCTTGCCGGTCCCGCCCATGGCGCGCAGGCAGTGAATCGCCGTCGATACATCGATCGGATTGTGTTCGAAGTCGAGGTTGATCCAATCGAGTTCGGTGCGCGCAAGCACCTCGACCACCGTCGGATCGCCCGATGACGACCATGTTCCTATGGACGGCTCACCGGCCGCCAGTTTTTCCTTTACGGAGATAATTTCCATGTCTCGTCCTGCCAAACTGTATATGTGAAAGCGAAGGTTACATGTTGATACTGTACTTCGCGGTGGGCCGCCGCTGGCATACACTCCAGATTCGCGGCAGCGCCCAAACTAGCGGATGGTAGCGAGCGCGAGGATTACGTTTCTGTGACAACGGGTAACGACCGGACCGCCGGTTGCAGGATGATGGGGTAAGACACTTGGCCGGCCAGACCAGACTGGACGTATATAACGCCATAGCCGATATTGGGGCGGTACCGGTCTTTCACGTCTCGGACGTCGACGACTCCATAGCGATCGCCCGCGCCTGTGTGAGCGGCGGTATGTGGGTGGTCGAGTTCACCAATCGGGGAGATCACGCTCACGAGGTGTTTAACGCCATGCACAAGGCCGTCGGGAGCGAGGCGTCTGGAGTAGTACTGGGCGCTGGCACGGTGCTTGACCCTGCGACCGCCGCTCTCTACGTCAACTCTGGGGCGCGGCTCATCGTGGGCCCCAATACAAACGCGGAAGTGGCCCGCTTGTGCAACCGGCGCAAAGTGGCGTACATCCCCGGATGCGGGACCGCTTCCGAAATTTCGTACGCCGAGGAGCTCGGCTGCGAAATCGTGAAGCTTTTTCCTGCGCGGGCGTCAGGCGGGCCCGGTTTCGTGAAGGACCTGCTTGGACCGATGCCGTGGTCGTCGATCATGCCGACCGGAGGGATAGGGGTCGGGCGCGGGACGCTTCAGGAGTGGTTTGATGCAGGAGTGATAGCCGTGGGCCTGGGCTCGTCCCTGGTAACGAACGACATAGTGACACGGCGCGCCTGGGATGAGCTTGAACGGCGATGCCGAGACGTGTTGTCGTCGATACGAGAAATTAGGGCCGGGCGTTAGTAAATTCGATAGACGAGACGCGGTCCGATAGCGGCGGCGTGAGAATAAGGCGGTACCGACCGTGGCGAAGAGGGTAATCACGTTTGGCGAAGTTCTAATGCGCAACGCCGCGCCGCGCCACGAGCGATTCACCCAGGCGCGCCAGTGGGAGGTCATCTACGGCGGAACAGAGAGCAACGTCGCCGTGGCGTTGTCCCACTTTGGGGTCAATGCTGCGTTCGTTACGGCCTTCCCGCCCAACGAACTCGGCCAGGCCGCGGCCAACTACGTGCGCCAATACGGCGTCGATACCTCGAAGATCGTTTGGCGCGGCGGCAGGCTTGGCCTGTACTTCCTGGAGACCGGCGGATCGGTACGGCCATCCAAAGTCATCTACGACAGGAAGGGAAGCGCGTTTTCAGAGTTGCGACCCGGCGACATCGACTGGCAGGCAGTCTTTGAGGGAGCTGACTGGTTCCATTTCACCGGCATCTCCGCCGCCGTGTCGGAGTCTGCGGCAGCGGTGTGCGGGGAGGCAACCGCGGCAGCACAGGCAGCCGGATTGACCGTTAGCTGCGACCTCAATTACAGGTCCGCCCTGTGGAGCCCGGACGAAGCGCGCAAGGTTATGCGGCCGCTCATGGCCAATGTGGACGTTCTCCTGGGAGGGCGCGAGGACGCCGATCAGTGCCTGAACGTCAAGACACCGAACACTCCGGGCGCCGGTGGACTGGACCACGAGGCTTGCGAGGAAACGATTACGGCACTGATCAACGAGTTCGGTTTCAGCAAGGTGGGCCTAACGCTGAGGCAAGGCGACTTCGCCGATTTCAATGACGTTTCGGCCTGCTATTGGAATGGCTCGAAGTCGCACCGCGGTCGCACGGTCGAGTTGCGCGGCATGGTCGACAGGGTAGGCGGCGGTGACGCGTTCTCCGCTGCGATCATCTACGCCAACCTCGAAGGGTGGGACGGCCAGCGCGCCGTCGACTTCGCGGTCGCGGCGAACGCCATCGCTCACACATTCCATGGTGACTTCAACCTGGCGACGGTGGAAGAGGTGGAGCAGATCGCCCTCGGCGGCGGCAGAATCCAGCGTTAGCCTGGCTATTGTTGTTAGGGCATGAACGGTGACACGCCCGTGGCGCGCTCCGAAGTGCGACGCCATGGGCGCGCCCTTTCCACCGGCGGCTACCGTTAGTCTTCGATTCGAAGGGTCTGTAGGAACTCGACCACCGACGCCTGTTCGTAGTCCGACAGGTCCTCAAACGCGCGCCTTGCGGCCTCTGCTTCACCGCCGTGCGACAGGATCGCCTCGGAGATGAGTGTTGCCCGTCCGTGGTGCAGGAACGGGGGTTCCGAGGCGAATCCCCACAGCTTCCTCGTCATCCACAGATGCGTGGGTATGAACTTCTCCAGCGGCGGAGTGCGTCTTTGGAAGTCCTGTTCAATCGCTTCGTTGTTCAGAAACTTCCCCATGTCGTGGCGCTTCAGGTCCGAAAATGCCGGTACCAGGTAGTTTCCGTCCTTGTCCTTTTTCAGGTGGTCGGCGAACTCGGCCAGATCGACTCGAATCACGTCCGGAACGTCCTCCGGCCGGAGGTCGTCTTCTTTATTGAGTTGGTTGAGAGGGTTGAAGGGTCCCGGCTCGGTGAATTCGGCGTTTGAAAGCGGGAGGGCGGGCACGTGGCAGGACGAACACCCGATAGACAAAAAAAGTCCTCGACCCAGAACCGCCGCCTCACGTTCCTCCTCGGTCGCGGGGGTCACCTCCACAGGGGCGGGTAAAGTCGCCTGGAACAGGGTCAATGCTGTGATGTCGCCGACCGTCATCTCATTGACTCGCGTGTCGAAGTCGGGGTCGCGGTCTTCGCCGGTGCGGTCGTTCGAAGTGATGCCGTGGTGGGTAAGGGCGGCGTTGTTGGTGAACTCGCGCAGCGAGACGACTGCGCCCTTCTGGCTGAACGGCCTGATGATCAGATCGTCGTCGACCCCTTCCACTTCGCTCGTGTCTATCGATCCGTCTGGGTAGCAGGTGATATTCCCGAACCCGACAGCCTTGGCCGTGAGCTCGACGCTGACCGGCTGACCGGATTTTGCCGCCTCCGTCAGCGCAAGATCGCGCGCCGTGTGCAGTTCGACGGTCATCTCGCGCGACAGGAGCTCGATCAGGCCCGAACCGAACATGCCGACGGTGCCGCGCTCATTGCCGACCGTTATCAGCGTCTGATTGGGCCCGCCCTCGGAGATATCGCCGTCGAAATCCACGAACGGGTTCTCGGGCGCCTGGGTGAACACGTTCGCCACGTTGTCCCCGCCGCCGCCGGTGCTCGGCAAGTTATGGCAGCCGAGACAGGAGTTGGCGTCGGGGCCCGAGATTCGATTGAAGTTCTGCGGCATCATTCGGGCGCCCCGCGCCGTGCCGTCACCGGTCAACTCAGGCCGCCCTGCGCCATCCAGCGTGTTGAAACTCGCTTCGAACAACATCCGGCCATGTTCGATGAGCTCTTCGATGTCGTATTCGCCGGCGTCGATGTCTTCCTGGCTGATGTGCCGCGTAATGGCCGGTTCATCGCCTATGACGGGAGTTGTTAAGGATTCGTCGCGGTCGGCGCACGCTATCGAGGCAGCAGCGAGCAACCCGATCAATCCAATGAGCAGCAAATGACACATGAGCCGCGTCTAGCAACGCCCCCGTCGGGCCCGCATCAACACGGGCGCGCCCGCAGCCGAACCCGCGGGTCAGCAAAAATGATACGCCACGCCTGCGACCCAACGATGCGTCGGATCGTGACGAGAGCAGCCCGGCCGCGCGAATCTATGCTCCTAAAGGACGGGGCTTAGCGGTCGCGGCACTCCCGACTCCACGGCTTGACCCGAGTTGAGGAAGGCCAGGGCAGTACTCAGCCTGCTGTCCAATATCCGAAGGGAGCTGATGAGATTGAGCCGCCTGTACTCCGGTATGACCTGCAATGGCAACGTCCCCAGCTCCCCCGCCAACATCAGTGCGGTGTTCTCCAGAGTCGTTATCGCCATCGGCTGCGGCGGTGTCTGTTGCAACTCCGGCTCGGCTAATTTCGGCTTTGGCGCAGGCTCAGGATTGGGCCTGCGGGCGCCGTCGACCACCTCCGCGATCAACTGCTCGATCGTAAGTTCCGGCGACGACTTTGCCCGCCCGACGATGCGTTCCACGTGAACAGAACTCAACCTGCCGGAGAGGAACGGTTCGGCGATCTCCCGCTGTCGCTTGTGGCCGTCGATATCGGCGATGCTGCGGGCCTCCTTGAACGTCAGATCACCCGCGTCAACTCGTCTGCCGAGCCGGGGATCGAGCGTGCGTATCAGGCTTTCGTAGTGATGAATCGTCCCTGGTGTGATGCTTGTGCGCCTGGCCAATTCCTGCTGGGTTATGCCGTGCGACCTACGGTATGAGTAGAACTCCTTGGCCATCACCATTGGTGGCACCAGGCCGTTGTGGTACTGCTCCGACAGCCGGAGTTCCTGTCGTTCCTGTCGAGTGACCCTCTTTCGGACATTCACTTCGACCTCCGAAGCGCCGGCTTCCCTGGCAGCCCTGACGCGGCGTCGGCCGGACAGAAGCATGTAGCCTCCATCCGCGATCGGCTGCACTACGGGCGTTTCGGAAGCCCGGCCTCGATGGCGTTCCGCAGCTCGAGTCGATGCAGGCTCATTCGGGAGCCCGGGGTCGGGGATTATTTGTTCGATGGGTACTTTCAAGTCGATCTCCACGCCGATTTCGAAGGACGGGCGTTGTTCTGGTAGACACACCGTCCAGACAGTTGTATGCGCAATTCATTTTCGTGGTTCCGAAAAGCATATTCAAAAACTGTCTGGAACTGTCCGGGTGGGGGAAAATCGACATTCTGACTACGAATTGACTTTGGAATCAGTCGGGGATATGTTGAACGGACTAAATCCCGGAATACGCCGTCTAGCCCCAAGTCTTAAAGTCGTGACGCCATGCAAGAACGAGCCAGAGCCGTTCCCCCTTATGTCCCTTATCGGACATTCCGAACTTTTTTGGAATTCCTACTGGAAGGTATTCCGGACCGGATAGACAGAAGTGTGTGGGGAAGTCGCTTTTCCGGCAGTTCCGGATCGCAGTTGATGACCGCCCTCAAGGCGTTCAGTCTTATCGACGCCACAGGGCGCCCACAAAAGGAATTGGAGCGCTTGGTGTTTGCCGAGGGTGAGGAACGGAGGGCGGTTCTAGGCGATGTGCTGCGCCACTTCTACGGTCCGGTGTTCGAACTCGATCTGACACGCGCGACCCGCGGCCAGTTCCACGAGGCGTTCAGAAGATTCGGCGCCCGCGAAGGTGTTTTGGCGAAATGCGAGGCGTTCTTTATCCAGGCGGCGAGGGACGCCGGAATAGGGTTGTCCCAGTACATCACGGCCGGTCGGCACGGCGCTCGCCGCCCGACTGCCCCGCGCGCCGCGCGGACCTCCGGGCAGAGCGAGCGAACGCCGCCCCCGAGCACGGACCCGGCGTCGACGGCAGTCCACCCGGGGCTCGTATTGGCACAACGAATACTTGAGAAGTACCCCGACTTCGACCCTTCGTGGTCGCCGGATGTGCAGGCAAGTTGGTTGAACGGGATGACCAGACTGTACGAAGGTCTCTCCGCCCCCGTGTCTGATGGTCCACCCGCGCCCGCGCAGCGGACCTGAACGTCAGTCCGTACCGGCCCGCGGTATCGCATACCGCACGTCGGCGTGCCGGCCCTATTCGTCGTCGGTTCGGCTCGCGTCTCGTTGGACCTGTCGCAGCGCCCGGGGAGTTGCATCGATGGTCTGGAGTTCAGGCAACTCCCGGGGGGTGGAAACCCCAAGCTCACGAAACCTGCGCGCCTGCGCCAATACGCGGGACTCCATAGAACCGACACCTTCGTTGTATCTGGACACCGCCGTGTTCAGCGCCCTGCCCATGCCCTCCATGTGGCCCACGAACGTGACCAGGCGGTCGTGGAGGTCTTTTCCTAGTTCGCTTATTCTCTGCGCCTCGTCGGCGATCTGCCTCTCCTGCCAACTCAGGGCGACGCACTTGAGCAGCGCGCCCAGCGTGGAGTAGGTGACGATGATGACGTTGCCTTGCAGGCCGCGATCGAGTAGGTCGGGGAAGCGCGAGAGGGCAGGCGGCAAAGCGAACTCGGGGAGTACCATCACCACGAAGTCGGCCGTCGCCTTGAGAGCCTGCGGATAGTCCTTCTTCGACAAGTCGTCGGCATGGCCCCTCACCAGCCGGGCGTGTCTTTCGAGGTGCCTTTCCCGGTCCTCCGGCGATTCCGCGTCCTCAGCGTCGAGGTAGGCGGTCAACGGCACCTTGGAGTCCAGAATGATGTCCCGGTTGTGCGGCATGTGCACAATGAAGTCGGTCCGGCCTCCCTTCCCGTCGGGGTCCTGTGTCGTGTAGTGGGTATCCTTCACCAGGTTGCACAGTTCCAGTACCCGCTCGACCTGCATCTCACCCCACTGGCCGCGAACCTGCGGCTTGGAAAGGGCGTCTCGGAGTTGCCGCGTCTCCTTTTCGAGCCCCCTGTTCGACTGAATGACGTTCTTGATCTGGCCGCCCAGGTCTCCGGAGTGCTTCGCCACCGCCTTGTCCAGCGTCTCGATCTTGTCCGACAGTGGCTTCACCAATTCGGCCACGGCCTTCTCACGGGCCTTCAAGTTCTCGTCGGCGGTCGTCAGAAAGCTCCTTCGTTGTGTCTCGAGCGTCTTGGATGAGAGTGCTGCGAAGGTGTCGGCGAAACGCTTTTCGAGGTCGTCGCGTTGGCCAATCGACTTTGCCGAGTCCTTGAGCTCCTGTTCGAGGCGCGCCTTATCGATCTTCAGCCCCTCGGCCTCGGCGGCCTTTTCCGCCGCTTCTGTATGCTTTTCTTGCTCAGCGTGCAACTCGGCACGCAGCGAGGCTGTGTCTGCGATTAGTTGCTGTGTCCTGCGCTGGATGCGCCAGACGAGGATGGCGGCAACCAAGCCAACCGCGACCGCCCCCAGAAGGCCGGCGAGTACCAGGTCCATAGTTATTAACTCCCGGGCTCATAAACCCATGCCGACAAGTTCCGCGTAACTGCCAACCTGATGTTACTGCCCTGGCGCAAGATTGTTGGCCGCCGTGTCAAACACGCATCCGCCTCGTCCCTCTGGGTTGGGAGTGAGCCGTAAGATGTGGACCAAATAACTTCGACAGCATCGCGTGGCTCTGAAACTTTCCACAACTCAACATCTCTGCAAAGAGTCCAGCCGACTGATCATGCCAATGGTCGCGGCAGTTGTCCTATGTATGGTCGGCTGTACGAGCGCGCCCGTGC
Organism: Dehalococcoidia bacterium; assembly: GCA_965219065.1. Taxonomy (GTDB): domain Bacteria; phylum Chloroflexota; class Dehalococcoidia; order Lucifugimonadales; family Lucifugimonadaceae. The sequence continues at coordinate 2,272,244 of OZ244715.1, read as the reverse complement.
CGTCGCCTGACCCGACTGCCACGGCGCCCATTGCCACCCCGACCCCGTCGCCATCACCAACCGCGCCCGGGCCGCCGGCTGACCCAACTGCTACGGCCCGAATTGCTACCCCTGCCCCGTTGCCATCACCAACCGCGCCCGCGCCGCCGGCTGACCCAACTGACACGGCGCCCGTCGTTACTCCGACCCCTTCTCCATCACCAACCGCGACCTTGCCACCGCCTGACCCGACCGCTACGGCCCGAATTGCTACCCCTGCCCCGTTGCCATCACCAACCGCAACCAGCACTCTGGCGGCATCTCCTACCCCGATAAGTAGTGGTACCCAGACACCGGGCTATACGACAAAACACGGGAGTGTCCTCCCTTTGATCGATACCAACGTGTTGGAGGACACCTTGGTATCGCTTGTAAATGATGTGCGCCTGATGGAAAACAAGGGAAGTTTGGTTCGGGCGTCCGCCCTGGACGAATTGGCGAGAACCAATAGCCGTCTAATGGCTGACAGCGAGCAACTAGGCGCAAACCCGATTGAAACAACTTGTGGTGGGTCCGGTACTCATGTTGTCCAGTGGCCCCAAGTGAAGTCGTTTAACTACAGAGGTCCCGTAGGGTCTCCCACTAGTACGACTCCTACCAATTACGACAAGACGGCAAGAGGAACTGCGGCAGGCGTTGTGGAGTACATAAACGAGAACGAGGACTCGTATATCAAGGACCCTGATTACAGATATGTTGGGGTTGGGGTTGTTCAAACGCCCGACGAGCTTGGATTCATGGATTTCTGGGTCACGTTTTACGTTGCCGACTGTCTCGATGAGGCCCCAACGGAAACCAGCACCCCAACAGCGGCAACCCCGTCTCCCACACCGACCCCGGCCGCTCGTGCCACCCCAACGGTCGTCCCGTCCTCTCTACGGGAATTCGAAAACGGCCGCTGGCTGGAGCAACAGGACCCGGAGTTAGCATCCTCGATCAAGGAACTAGGCTGGGTAGAGGATGGGATCGAGGGGATAGAGTACGAGGTGATTGAGAACTTGCTTTACGTTGCGGTGCTAAGCCGCACCGTCGCTTCGGCCATTGTCTCCTTTGACTGGGTACAAGATGGCGTTGACGGCGAAGAGGCTGAAGCGCTTGGTTGGTTGAACAACATAGGGAGTGCGGAGGTTGCAACCTCCGTCGTCTCCCTGGGCTGGGTAGAGGACGGCATAGAGGCATTGGAAGTCCAGGTAATCGAGGAACTGTCCTACTTGGCGAACAGGGATGCAGGGGCGGCGATTCGGATTGCTGGTATGCCGTTCGTCGAGACCATTGAGCCGCCCGACGTGTCGGCCATGACGTCACTGGGGCAGCTTGCGGCCTTCGGGCCGGGAACGTTCGTCAGGGTGATGGCCCACCCCACCGTGCGAGCTGGCATATCGGACGACTGGGCCCCTATTGTCGCTACGTTGAACGGGGTCGCAAAAACCAATTCCGGACTCATAGACGTCCTGCTCGATAGCTCCAGGGTGACTCTCGAACAGCGCACCATTACGTTGCCTCTAGCAGGTGAAGTATTACTCTTCATCATCCGGACGGGTCCGGGAGCAGCGCGCTCGATGGATCTTCTAGAGCACTCAGTCCGTAGTGCAGAAGAGTTTATGAACACGCCATTGCCGACCAACTTCGTGAGTGTGCTCTACGCAGAGGCAGTTTACGGCGACTACGCCGGAACAAATTTCGGTACTCACATCGCCATTCTTCCAAAATTCGATATAGACGACGGTAGTCGCGACGCGGAGTTTGCCGGTTCCAACAATGCTCACGAGGTGGCGCACTACTACTGGAGTGGCAACGAAGACTGGGTGGACGAGGGAGCAGCGAATTTCATGGCGTCGTTCATCGACGGCGCGCGGACCGGTCGCCCGATAGTCGTCAGCGACCCCCCTTGCGGCCATGCCGGTAGTCTCGCAGAGCTGGAGAGTCTCGGCATCTCGGTGGGCGATGTCGAATACCTTTGCAACTATTCGCTCGGAGAGCGGCTCTTCGTGGATCTCTACCGCACCTTGGGACACGAGAGATTCCAGCAAAGTTTCCGCGACTTGTATCTGCTGTCGGCGATTGAGGATGAGGCCGACGATCTTCCCGGAACGGTGGTGGGCATAGAACATGTAGGGGAAGTACTTCGCTTTGACGACGGAATGGAGAGCGTCGTCATTTCCCGTTGGTACGACGGGACCGAACCCTACGAACTCTCCGATCTCGATACGGGCCCAGTGGATTCCAGCCTGCCCAGCATTAATGGGCGTATCGAAAAGGCCTACGTCATAACGAGCTTGGACGGCCCTGCGGTCACCACTTTTTCAGCACAGGGAGTCTCCGACCATGTGTATCTTGCGCTGGAATACGCGTACGCCGTGTCGGGAGGTCCGCATGAAGTGCCCCTGGAGATCGTGGAGTATTACGAGGATGGATTCGAATTCAGCCGCAACAGTGGAGAGTTGACCGCGGAAGCCAAGTACATCGGCGGGACTTCGTGGTTTGCAGTGGGCCAACCGCCTCCCCGGAAGTGGTCCACGGGCCGCTATTGGGTTTACGTGTACGCGGGCGACCAAAAAGTCGCCGAGGTTAGTTACGAGGTTACGCCCTAGGATCTGGCCGGAAAGCGAACGGATTACGCGAGAAGGGCCGCCCACAATTGGGCGGCCCTTCCAGTTGTCCTTCTTTGGGGACGTGGGACTAGAAGTCCATTCCGCCGCCGGGAGGTCCGCCGGGCATCGGTGGCGGCATCGGCTCCGGCTCGTCGGTGATCAGCGCCTCTGTGGTCAGGATCATGCCTGCCACGGAAACAGCGTTCTCAACCGCCGCACGGGTCACCTTTGCCGGGTCGACGATGCCCATGTCGATCATGTCGCCGGCCTTGCCGATCTGGGCGTCGAACCCGTAGTTGCCGCTTTTCGCCTGTACGTCTGCCAGCACGACTGCGCCCTCGTGGCCCGAGTTGCCTGCGATGATGCGAACCGGTGCGAGCAGAGATTTGCGCAGGATGTCGAGTCCAGCCTGCTCGTCGTTGTCATCGGACTTCATATCACCGATGGCCGCCGACGCGCGAATGAGGATCGTGCCGCCGCCGGGGACGATGCCCTCTTCGACAGCCGATCTGGTGGCAGCCAGGGCGTCTTCCACCCGCTGCTTCTTCTCTTTCATTTCTATCTCGGTCGCGGCTCCGACCCGCAGAATTGCGACTCCGCCGGACAGCTTGGCGAGCCGTTCTTCAAGCTTCTCGCGGTCGTAGTCCGAGGATGTGTCTTCGATCTGCGATCGAATCTCGTTCATGCGGCCCCTGATGTCGTCTTCACTGCCGGCGCCATCGACGAACGTGGTGTCGTCCTTCTTGACCACTACCTGGCGGCAACGGCCGAGGTCATCGAGCGTGGCGGAGTCGAGCTTTCGGCCGATCTCTTCGCTCAGGACCGTGCCGCCCGACAGGATAGCGATGTCCTGCAGCATGGCCTTTCGGCGGTCGCCAAAGCCGGGGGCCTTTATCGCCACCACGTTGAGCGTGCCGCGCAGCTTGTTCACGACGAGCGTGGCCAGAGCCTCACCCTCCACGTCCTCGCCGATGACGATGAGGTTCTTGGAGGTCTGCAACACCTTTTCGAGCACCGGAAGGATGTCGGCGACCGCCGAGACCTTCTTGTCGGTGATCAGGATGTACGGGTTGTCGAGCACCGCCTCCATGCGATCGGAGTTGGTGACGAAGTAGGGAGAGATGTAGCCTCGGTCGATCTGCATGCCCTCTACGAATTCCGTTTCGTAGGCCAGACCCTTGGACTCGTCGACCGTGATGACTCCGTCCTTGCCGACCTTGTCCATCACGTCGGCGATCAGGTTGCCCATTTCGTCGTCATGGGATGAAAGTACCGCCACGTTTGCGATCTGCTCGCGGCCCACTACGGGAGTAGACAGGTCCTTGATGGATTCGCGGACCGTGCTCATGCCGCGCTCGAGTCCGCGCTTGACGGCCATGGGGTCTGCGCCGGCCGCCACTATCTTGAATCCCTCCTGGATTATGGCCTGGGCCAGTACCGTGGAGGTTGTCGTGCCGTCGCCGGCATCGTCATTGGTCTTCTTGGACGCCTCTTTGAGGAGTTGCGCGCCCATGTTTTCGAACGAGTCCTCAAGCTCGATCTCCTTGGCGATGGTGACGCCGTCGGAGCAGACCTGCGGGGGTCCGAATTTCTTGTCGAGAATCACGTTTCGCCCTCTTGGGCCAAGCGTGACCTTCACTGTGTCGGCGAGGATGTCGATGCCTTGCTTAAGGCGAGTTCGCGCGTCCGTGCCGAAACTTAGGTTCTTTGCTGGCATTTCCTTAACCTTTGCTTGCTTGCGCAGCCATCATCTATTGGCTGCAATGCTGTGGCGTACGGCCTTAGCCGGCAATCGCCAGAATGTCGCTTTCGCGGACGATCAGATAGTCGGTGCCGTTCTCCGAGTATTCGGTCCCGGCGTACTTGGAGTAGATCACCACATCGCCAACCTTGACGGGCAGCTCAATGACCTTGCCCTCGTCGGTCGTGCGACCCGGTCCTGCGGCTACGATTGTGCCCTTCTGAGGCTTTTCTTTCGCCGTGTCGGGGATGATGATTCCGCCCGGGCTCGTCTGAGCCTCTTCATCGTTGGGCTCGATCACCAGCCGGTCTCCAAGTGGTCTCAAATTCAGTCCCACTGTGTGCTCCTCCTCGAGCTATGTTGCCAATTGCGCGCCTTGCGCGCGCCTGCGACGGCCTGCGCCGCCTCACTTAAATGGACGATCCGAAACAGTCTGGAACGGGCATTAGCAGCCGCCCGCTTAGACTGCTAACGAAAATAGTAATCAGGTGACTTTAACGTGTCAACAACAAATGTCTCAGCGGTGCCGCGGCACACCCGGCGCCGCTTCACCGGGCCCGGTCCGCGACCCCAGACAAGCGTAGACGAGAGTGTAAGCGGAACTCCGTTCGTCCCAATCGCCGAACTTGCTTGCGATGGCTGGGTTTCCTGTTGAGCACAATTTCCGGCCGCGTTGTAATATCGGGCATGGCTCTTTTGATTAACTTGCAGGGCCATTTTGATTGACTTGAAGACTCTCTGGGAGGTTGACGTATGTCGACGATAAACGATTCTCGAATGAAGCTTGAACGGATGTTGGCTGTCGTTCTGCCGGCCTATTTGCCCCAGGCGGAGGGATGCTCCGTCGAGGTGGCCATAATCGAGGACGGCCTCAAGATGCACAGCGGCGCCGAAAGCGAAAGTTGGCGACCATACAACGGCGGTGAGATCAGGATCAGATTCGACGAATCGCCTGCTGTCGCAGCCGTGCCCGACCTTGAGGAGGACGCAGAGTACCCAGTTGAAGAAGACTTCGACGACGGCGGCAACGTGTGGCAGCAAAACCGTTACGACCTGATCCGTTCTCTTCAGCGGGCCGGACGACGCGAAGGGTTCGAGTTCGTGTCCCTCAAGTGGTTCCGGGACCTGTTCCTGCCGGCCGAGCAGTATGGCTGGTCCGATTCGCTGGAGGCCCGGAGCAGAGAAATAGGCGATGCAATCGACGACGGCGCCATATTGACCTACAAGGTGCCGAATACGAGGTCGCCGGAGTTCCCGGTAACGGCCATCCGGCTGAACCATGACCACCCCGACGTTATAGCAGTAACAGGAGAGGCGCCGACCAGACCAGGCGGTTTTCAGCCGGTCGGGATTCGAGGTCAACATCTTTCGTCGACGATCATGCAGGATAGACGCTGAGTGACGCACCTCTATCTCGACACAAGCGCCCTGGTCAAGCTATACGTCTACGAATCCGGCACCCCGCAGATGCTGGAACTGGCATCGAAGGCCGACAATCAACTGACTCTGTCCACCCTCACGCAGATCGAGTTTCACTCCGCGGTGCGCTCGAGGCAACGCGCCGGAGACCTGGACGACTCAGTTTCCGAGTCGATGCTGGACAGATTCGATAACGACCTCGACAACAGGTTCAACAGGCAGGCCGTAAACGGCTACGTGATCGACCTCGCAGCCGGTCTTGTTGAACAGTATCCGCTGCGGGCGTACGATGCCCTTCAGCTTGCGGCGTGTCTGATATTCAGGACGGCGGCCCCGGAAGAACCTGTCTTTGTCTGCGCGGACAAGGAGCTTCTCGCCGCCGCCGAGTCGGAGGGCCTGACAACCCTCGACCCGTCATCCGAGGCCGAGCCAGAATAGACCAACGATTCCGGACCCGGTTGGTGGTGGTCACTGGGGTGACGCCACGCCGCGGGGGCGTTGGCCTACGCCGACAACGACATGCTTAACATGCGGTCCCGGAACACTTTGACCTGTTCCATGACCGCCAGCGACTCTTCAAGCCAGTCGTCCGCGTCGCGATCGATGTCGACGCGTATTTGCATGTGCCCGACGTGGACTCCCCGCCCAAGGGAGCGTTGCAACGCTTGCCTGGCGCCCCCCGTGGCTTCCTTCAACGTTAGTGTCAACGTGTCTTCCCTCGCCACCACAGAATCGATTCCGGACTGTTCCGCCAGCGCCCTCATGCGCGCCGCGTCGAGTAACAGGTCGACGTTCCGCGGCACCGGACCGAATCGGTCCCACAGCTCCTCTCGCAGGTCGTCGATCTCATTTGTAGAGTGCATTCTTGCCAGCCGCTGATACACGATGAGCCGCTGCGCAAGGTCCTCGATGAAGCTGTCCGGTATGCGGGCGTCCAGGCCGAGGTCGACCCGCACTGTCGAAAACTCGACCGGCGCGCTTCGAGATGGATCGGCGCCGGACTTGAGGTCATGAACCGTGTCTGCAAGCAGTTTCGAGTAAAGATCGAATCCCACGGCGGCTATGTGCCCGCTCTGCTCGGCGCCGAGTATGTTGCCCATGCCCCGAATCTCCAGGTCCCGCATGGCGATCTGAAATCCGGCGCCCAGTTCAGTGGCGGCAAGGATCGTGTTGAGTCTCTGCTCGGCAGTTTCCGAGAGTTGCCTTCCACGCGGCACCATCAGGTAGGCATAGGCCCGGTTTGTGCCGCGGCCGATGCGCCCGCGCACCTGGTAAAGCTGCGACAGCCCGAACATGTCGGCCCGATCGATCACCAAAGTGTTGACGTTCGGCAGGTCGATACCGGACTCGATAATCGTGGTGCAGACCAGCACGTCGAACTCGCGTTCGGAAAAGCCCGACATCACCTGCTCCAGTTCGTCTTCGGGCATCTGCCCGTGCCCGATGCCTATGCGGGCCTCCGGGACCAGGCGCTGAATGTGCGCGGCCACGCGGTCTATCGTCCGGACACGGTTGTGCAGGTAGAAGACCTGGCCGCCGCGGTCCAGCTCGCGGAGGACGGCCTCGCGCACAAGCTCGTCGTTCTCCTCCGACACATAGGTCTTTATCGGCAGACGCTCCTCCGGCGGGGTCTCGATGGTGCTCATGTCCCGCACGCCGGCCAGCGCCATGTGAAGCGTGCGCGGAATCGGCGTCGCCGAGAGGGTCAGCACGTCGACCTGGGTCCGTAACTGCTTAAGTCGTTCCTTGTGGGTCACTCCAAACTTGTGTTCCTCGTCGATCACCGCCAGCCCCAGGTTCTTGACCGAAACATCCCGCTGCAAGATGCGGTGGGTCCCGATGCAGATATCGACCGCACCCGAGGCGAGGCCGGCGACGACCGACTTTTGGTTCAGGGGACTGCGGAACCGCGACAACATCTCGACCCTGACCGGATACGGCGCCAGCCGCTCGGTGAACGTGGTGAAGTGTTGTTGGGCGAGGACCGTGGTCGGCACGAGGATGGCGACCTGGCGGCCCGACTGAACCACCTTGAATGCTGCCCTCAACGCCACTTCGGTCTTGCCGTACCCGACGTCCCCACACACTAGCCGGTCCATCGGTTGCGGCGCGAGGAGGTCCTCCTTTACGGAGTCGATGGTCGTGAGTTGGTCCGGAGTCTCCTCGTACGGAAAGCTGGCCTCGAGCGCGTCCTGCCATGGGGTGTCGGCTTCGCACTGGAACCCTGCGACTACCGATCGGGCGGCGTAAAGGGCCATCAACTCCCCTGCAAGTTGCTCCGTCGCCCGCCTCGCCCTGGCCTTTGCACGGCTCCACTCCTGCGTACCCAGCCGAGTCAGCCTGGGTTGAGCATCGCCAGAGCCGTGGTAGAACTGGATGCGGTCCAGGTGATCGGTCGGAACGTAGAGTTTGTCTCCGTCGGCATATTCGAGGACGAGGAACTCCCGGCCATCGCGTGAGTCCATCACGTGAGTCCCGGTGAACCTCGCGACACCGTGCTCCACATGCACGACGAACGACCCGGGCTTGAGTTGCTCCAGCAGCGGCCCCCTCCGCACGTGCCGTCTGCGCACACGCCGGCGTTCTTTCGTGACTCCGAATATTTCGTGGTCCGTCAGGAGTGTAAAACCTTCGCCGGGCTTTCCCCCCAACGTGAATCCGTGCCGAAGGTGGCCTTGAACGATTCTCACCGCGCCCTCTGCAGGCGTTTCGTCCAAACCCATTTCGACGCGGGCATTCAGGCCGCGTTCATTCGCCACGTCGGCCACCCGCAGGGCGTGGTTGGTCATGAACACGTACCGGCGGCCGGAGTTGCTTCCGTGGCCCGCCAATTCCAACGCCCGCTCGATACTCCGGCCGGCCAGTGGCGCCGGTTCCAGCGGCAGCCGCGTCATGTCGTCTATTAGGCCATGAGCGTCCTGTGACAGAGTGCGCGGTTCTTCCCCCAGATCTTGCTGATCCGGCGAGCCCATGCCCCATGGTGATATTTCGAGGCGGCGAGACCGGTCTCCGATGGCGTCTGCCAGATCCTCCGGGTGCCGATCCGGCGAACCCGCGCCCCACGGAGAAATGTCCAGACGGCGTGATCGGTTCGACATGGTGTCAGCCAAGAACCCCCACTCGATGTGCGGCAGCGGGAACCGGCGAGGCGCTTCGCCCCTCCGCTCTTTACGCTCGCGCAGCGCCGATAGTCGGCCATCGGTGGTGCGAGCCGCCTCCTCCACTCCGGTCGGGCGCAAGACAACCAGCAAGGAATCGTCCGGCAGGTAATCGAATAGCGAGCCGCCGGTGAAAAACCCGGAGTAGTAACTGAGCCGGTCCGTAAGTTCGCCCCTCAACGCCTGACCCAACTCGGCCGGGATGCGTTGCTGCAACTCGGGGCCGCACCAGTCCAGATTGAGCTTACTCAGCAGGTTCTGCACGCGTTCTTCGTTGGCGACCGAGGGCAGAGTCTCGCGGGCCGGGGGGATGGTGATCGAGTCGATGGTCCCGGTTGACCGCTGGGTGTAGGGGTCGAACAGCCTGATGCTCTCTACTTCGTCTCCGAAGAAATCAATCCGCGCAGGTTGAGGAGAAGTCACCGGGAAGACGTCGAGAATTCCGCCCCTACGACTCGCCGACCCAGGAACCTCGACCGTCGGTTCGATCCTGTAACCGATGTCGGTCCAACGCCGGACCAGATCGGCCGGCGAGACGGAATCGCCGGCGCAAATCGTGCTGGTCGCCTGGTCGAAGGTCGCACGGTCGATCGTTGATTGCGCCACCGCCTGGATGGACGCGACAACCACCGGCTTCTGGCCGGTCGGAGGGTCGATCATGGCGGCCAGGGCCTGTAGCCGCTGGTGCGTGCTCAGCATGTCCGGCACGTAGTGTTCGAACGGGATGTTTTCCGTTTCAGCGAACTGAAATATCGGCGCATCGCCCCGCCACACGCCCAGTTGATCGGACAGCCTGCGGGCCGCTTCAGGGTTTGGCGTCACGACTACGACGGGCGCGCCGAACTCGCGCCAGATCGCCGCTACCAGGTATGCGGTAGCAGGATCGGGCGCAACAATTGCCTCTCGTCCCATTCCCAGACGGAGGGCATCGATAAGTTCCCCGAACTGACTGTTGCGCGTCAGCAGCGGGAGAAGACCGCTCAGAGTCATTCAGTTACCGGATGCGGCAACAGAGCCAATACCATCCATAACGCCCAGACGGCCAGGGGCAAACACCCTGGCCTGGCATATTTTGTCCCGTTCGCAAGCCGCAAGGCTGCGAGGGCGGACACTCCGCCTGCGGATATAATACAGGCAGTTGGCCACACCAATGATTTCCTGGAGTCCTTCTTGACCGCGAGATCACGCGCCGTTAAAAGGGCCGCCCAAAACAAGGACCGGCGGACGCCGGGAAGAATCGTCGTCAAGTTCGGGACCAACCTGCTCACCGGCGGGCGCGACACCCTTGACGAGCGCGTGGCGGCGTCGTTGGTCGACCAGGTCGCCGATGTCCGTCGGCGAGGTTGCGAGGTCCTCATCGTCACGTCGGGGGCCGTCGCACTTGGCCGGGAAGCGATCGCGCAACGCGGTCAAGTCGGCCGGTTCAATCGTTGGACGTTGGCGTACCGTCAGGCGCTCGCTGCCATCGGCCAGGCCAGGCTGATGCACATGTACGAGCGGTTGTTCAGCAGCCACGGCGACACCGTGGCCCAGGCGATGGTCACTCGCGGAGATCTACAAAACCGTCTCGGCTATCTGAATTTTCGGAATACCCTTGAAACGCTGATGGAGATCGGCGCCATACCCGTCATCAACGAAAACGACGTAGTGGGCGTAGACGAACTCGAAGGCGGTTCGTACGGTGACAATGACCGGTTGTCGGCCATGGTCGCAAACTCGATTGACGCCGACCTGCTCGTGCTGCTCGGTGAGATGGGTGGCCTGTTTACCGCGGATCCGGACATCGACCCCGATGCGAAGTTCATTTCGGAGGTGACGGAGATCGACGACCGCGTCGTTGAGGTGGCGGGTGAATCGCGCGACGGTCGCGGCAGGGGCGGGATGGCCAGCAAGGTAGAGGCGGCGCGATTGGCGACGGCCTCAGGCACGGAGGTGGTGATCGCCTCAGGCCGAACGGAAAACGTTCTTGCCCGCCTGTATGAAGGCGAGATGCTGGGGACGCGCTTTCGGAGCAACGTTTCGCACGTGGAAAGCCGCAAACGATGGGTCCTCACCGGGGTGACAGAGCATCGCGGTGGGGTTCTCGTCGACGACGGCGCGGCCAGCGCGGTCAGAAACGGCGGCACGAGCCTGCTGCCCGCGGGGGTTGCCGACGTCGAGGGTGATTTCGGTCGAGGGGAAATCATCGCCATCAAGAACGCCGGAGGCGCGGTGGTTGCCTGGGGCGTCGCAAACTACAGTTCGGACGATCTCGCAGTCATCAAGGGCCGAAAGTCGGGAGAGGTACGCGGCCTGCTTGGCCGCGAATACGGCCCCGAAGTGGTCCACCGGGACAACATGGCCGTAGTCTGAGCGCCGGCCGCCTAAAGTCCGGGCAGCGACACTGCGAAACACAATTTCTCCTCCAGAGCCGACGGTTGGCTCGTTGCCTTCGCAAATGCGAGTCGCCGCTTAGTCGTTACCCACTAGTGCCGACGCCACAAACCGAAAACACTGGCAAGGTTCCGGAAGTGTGGACGGTGCCTCAGTTTGAAATGGAGCCTTAAACCGAGAATGGAAGCGGGAGATGTATAGCAGGCAGGCGTACTTCTACGACGCCATCTACTCGAATCAGGATTGTGCTGGCCAGGCCCGCGCGGTGCACCGGCTGATTCAGGCTAATAAACGCAGCTCGGGCAACCGGCTGCTGGACGTTGCCTGCGGTACGGGGTTGCATCTCGAACACTGGCAACAAGACTATGAGGTCGAAGGGCTCGATATCAGCGAAGAAATGCTAGAGGTTGCGCGTGACCGCCTGCCAAACGTGCCGTTGCACGTCGCAGATATGGCTGACTTTGATCTCGGCACGCGTTTCGACGCCATTACATGTCTCGCCAGTTCCATTAGCCACATGCTGAGCGAAGATCTGCTGAGGCAAGCCATCGCAACAATGGCGAGCCACCTTGAGCCAGGTGGAGTGCTGGTCGTCGAGGGTTGGCTGACGCCGGACGAATGGAACGAAGGACATCTAAGTCTCGTTCGTGTGGACCTGCCCAACCTCAAGATCGCGCGAATGGGCTTTAGCCGATCGGACGGTCACATATGCACCCTTGAATTGCATCACCTCATCGGGACACCCGCGGGCGTAGAGCACTTTGTTGAATCGCTGCTGGTCAGCCTGTTCACCGTTCAGCAGTACATCGACTCCTTCCAGGCGGCGGGTCTTGATGTCCAACACGACCCCGTGGGCCTTCGAGGGCGTGGTCTTTACGTTGCCACTAAGCCATTGGCGTAAAATGACTTTGGAAGATAGATCCGTGCAATTCTCTCACTTGGGAGCGACCCTCGCGGCGCACGCGCCCACACGGATACGGGTACCGGCAAGAGATAGCGAAGACTCCTGTTGACTACATCCGCCACACTCAAGGAACAGGCGCTGAGGGCGCGGGCAGCGGCCCGCGAACTGGCGATTTCGTCCACCGAAGAGCGTAACGCTGCGCTGTTCTCGATCGCCGCGGCGTTGGACGAGCGGTGCGGACAGGTCTTGGATGCGAATGCGATCGACCTCGCCGAGGCAAGGCGGGCTGGCCTCGGCGAACACATTACCGAACGGATGACGCTAAACGAGGAGCGGGTTGCGGACATGGCAGGAGCTTTGGGAGTCATCGCCCGACTGCCGGACCCCATTGGGGAGGTACTCGACGAGACAACCCGGCCGAATGGCCTGCGAGTCCAGCGAATTCGCGTCCCGCTCGGCGTAATCGGCACGATTTACGAGAGCCGCCCCAACGTCACGGTGGACATCGCTTCACTGTGCCTCAAGTCCGGCAACGCGGTCGTTCTGCGAGGCGGCAAAGAGGCGTTCAACACCAACAAGGCGTTGGCGAACATCATCACCGATTCCCTCGACACCAGCGACTTGCCGGCTGACGCCGTGCAGTTCGTGGCGTCCACCGACCGCGCGCTCGTTCGGGACATGCTCGCCATGAAGGACGAAATAGACCTCATGGTGCCCAGGGGTAGCGCGGAGTTGGTCCACTTCGTGGCGGAGACTGCGGCCATGCCCGCGGTGACGGGCGGCATCGGCGTTTGCCATACATTCGTCGATTCGGCGGCCGACCTGGAAAAGGCCCGTGAAATAGTGGTCAACGCCAAGGTGCAGCGGCCGACAGTCTGCAACGCGCTCGACACTGTATTGGTCGACTCGGCGATAGCGGGCGAATTCCTGCCCGATCTGGCCCGCGAGTTCGCCGGTCACGGCGTCGAGATGAGGTGCGATCGCAGAACCCTGTCGATATTGCACACCGATGACAACGGCGCTGACTTCAAGGCGGCAACCGACGAGGACTTCGGGACAGAGTTCCTGGACCTGATCGCCTCGGTGAAGATCGTGGACGGCCTTGACGAGGCCCTGTCACACATCGGGACGTACGGTTCCGGGCACTCCGAGGCTATCGTCACGGAAGATGTTGCGACGGCCGAAGCGTTCATCTCGAGGGTGGACGCCGCCGCAGTCTTCACAAACACCTCCACCCGCTTTAACGATGGAGGCGAATTCGGCCTGGGCGCCGAGGTCGCGATCAGCACGAACAAGCTGCACGCGAGGGGACCCATGGGGCTGCGGGAACTGACAAGCTACAAATGGGTCGTAAGGGGCGACGGTCAGATCAGGACGTAGATCCTGCTTGAGGCCGTTACTCCACAGATACACGCGCCCTTTGCCCGTGGACCGAATGGACAGACATGGCGAACTTCTATTTTGAACGGGAATGCAGGACACCGTATTCCGAGTGTTACACGATCCTCGAAGAGGGCGGGCCGGTTGGACGGCTGGACCTGCACTTCACCAACACGATGGTCCACGGCACGCTTACAGTCGCCGAAAGCCTGACGCAGGAGGGTATACAGGAGATCGTGTCGATAGTGGATGAGAACATCATCGACGCGGTCGGCCTACAGCGGGACGACTTCGTGCTGCACGTGCACCAGGGCCGCGATCTCGGCGTGTACACCAACGAGGTCGGGCCGCCGCCCCCCGGCAACGGGCATCCGCCTGCGGGCGCATGATGCTGCGCCGGGTAGCCGCGCGGATCAGTATTGCTGGAAGAGCCGACCCCACGGGGTGTTCATCGCTTCGCGCACTCGCTTGCGGCCGATGAATCGCAGCCAAAAATCATTGTGGTAGACGTTCGACGCCCAAAAGGACCACGGCACCAGCGGCGACCTTAGCAGCAGGTTCTCGAGCGGCTTGAGCGGCCCGTGATAAATCAGACGCTGCCCTCGGCTCGCAAACGTACTTTCGTTAGCCGAAAACTGCCAGTCGACGCCCGCCACGTCGTCACCCAGCACTTCGATCTCGGAGGGATTTCCGACGCCCAGCCCAAGCTCGTGGGCGATACGGATCATCGGGATGCTCATCGGGTCGAACCCCATCATCGACGCCGTTACGGAGTCGATCGCCACCTGATCGGCGCTCGCCAGGATGACGTTCTTGGTATGGATGCGCATCGCCCGCGGACCGGGGCCGTCGCCTGCGAACGTGCCGTCCATGACCGCGAACAGGCCGGAGTGAATCTCCCGCTGAATCTGCAACAGGTCCACGAGGGTTTCGTGGATCACCGAGTGCGTCCAGTGCCTGTAGCGGTGCAACAACCCGCCGAAGGCGTTCTTGAGCGCGCCCGTCATCGTTGTGAACACGTGTGTCTTTACGGTTGGAAGTTGAACGATGTTGGTCTCTGGCAGGACGTCCGGCACGTACAGCCCGTCCTTGTATATATCGTCGAGGACCAGCATTTTGGCCGACGGTTGGTACCTCACCCACTTGACCGGCGGCGCGTCCAGCACCACGTGCGGCACCCCGAGCCGGTCCTCCACCGAGGCGTGCCGGTTATTAACACGCCCCTCGACGGGGTCCACCACAACCGTGCCGTTGTGCGCAGCCAGCAGGTCTTCGTAACCGCCGCGACGTAACTCGTTCACCACCCCTTCGATCTGCCACGGCGCGGAGGAGCAAGCGGGGTAGTAGTGCTGCCACGAGATGTTGACCTTGAGCAGCGTCTCGACGCCGGGCACGAGAGCCGACCGGTAGTCGGCCAGGTTCATCAGCCGACCGTAGTCATCGAGCACCGACTCGGGCGTCGTGTAGAGGACCGCGACCTTGCCAAGTGTCGGCTCGGCTCGCCGGATGTCCGGTGTGGTGAGAATGCCTGGCGCTTCAACGCCGGAGATGGTCATTGCGAACTCAGTACTCCGCGCGCCCAATACGGGGTCGGGCCTGTCATCGGGCCTTTGTTACAGTTCGTTCAGGTATCGAGTATACCGGCGTAGCTCAGCAGACAACACAGTGCGATCGGGACAACCTGGGCCGTTGATCATCGACTTTCATACTCACATCATGCCGCCGGAATTCAGCTCCGAGCGCAGGCGTTACCGAAGTCTGGATGCCACGTTGCGGGAGTTGTTCACCGACGATCAGGGCGGCATGGCGACCGGTAGCCAACTCGTCAACCAGATGGACAAAGCCGGAGTCGACGTGTCGGTCGCCGTCGGCTACGGGTGGACCGACGCTGGCGTGGCGCGCACGTCGAACGACTACATTCTCGATGCGGCGCGTAAACACCCGGGGCGGATAGTCCCGTTCTGCAGCGTCAACCCGCTGTGGGGACTGCCCGCCGTCGAAGAAGTGCGGCGGTGTGTGGAGGCTGGCGCGCGGGGCATCGGTGAGCTGCATCCGGACACGCAAGGGATCGTTTCAGCCGACCTGGCAACTTTGGCGCCGGTGCTCGACGCGGCGCGGGAACTAGGCGTTCCAACGTTGTTACACACTTCGGAGCCGGTGGGCCACGCGTACCCGGGCAAGGGGACCGTCACCCCCGAGATGCTGGAGGCCCTGATTCGCGCCTACCCCGACAACACATTCGTGTTCGCCCATTTCGGCGGCGGTATGCCGTTCTACGCCCTCATGCCGGAGGTGGCGGCATCGTTGGCCAACGTGTACTTCGACTCGGCGGCTTTTACCCACCTGTACCGGCCCGAGGTATTTCAGACGGCCGTCACGGCGTGCGGCGTAGAGAGAATCCTCTTCGCATCGGACTATCCGCTTGTCAGCCAGACGCGGGCGCTCAGGAGGATGCGCAGGGGCGGCCTGTCGAAGAGCGACGAGGCCGCCGTGCTCGGCGGGAACGCCGCCCGATTACTTAAGCTGAACAGGAACGTCGATGATTAGTCGAGGGAAGTGCAAAAGTCCCCTATTGGCCGATTTTCACCGAATCAGCACCAATAATTCCGGTAGCTATTCCGTCACGACGTTGGGGAGCATTTGTGATTGAGTGCCTCAATGTAGGGCCAGGTGTCACGCGTTCGGGCCGAGTTGATGTCCATAATCAGCCGCCCCTGCCTGTCGAAGTACAACTCCTGGATGCTGCTGGGGCTGAAATCGCGACGGAGCCACAGGTCGCAGATCAAGGCCAACTCTTGCGGCGTAAGGTTGGAGAGGTCGCGGTTCGGGTACTTCCGGGCGTCATCGGGCTGCAGCCACACGCAGACCGCTACCACCACGAGCACTAAGGCAATGGCGAGAATCCACACCCTGACCCTGCCTGTGGCGATGTAGCGGTGTCGAAATGTCATGGTCCGTTTCTACGTGCGGCCGCTTTTGCTACGGTCCCCCAAAGTCAAGCTGAAGAATCCCCCGACTCGCCTGCCGCAGCTTCGGATTGTCAATCGGTAGGGCCTGCTAGGGCCGCAGTTCACACTCTTTCGCTTACGCTGCGCAGGGTCCTCGTCTCGCCACTTACAAATCTGGCACGCGAGCAGCTTCACGGCGTGACGGTCTGCGACCCTGAGTGCTTCGCCAATCGTTTCGACATCTCCCCAAAAGCCATGCCTTTTGCCCTTCTCTTTCTTCGGCGGCAGGCATCGCTTGTCCGTCGTATCGACTACGTGAAGCCTGCTTCGGTCAGATCGTCGATGTTGATCCTGTACATGGTTCCTCCTTTTGGAGCGCAGCCCTATCGCAGGCGGTCTGTGCCGCCCTTGTTTATGATCCGAGGAAGTACGAATCTAGGAGCCGTTCACATGACCACGTCCGGATCATCGCTGGCTTCGGCGGTACCATTCCAGGAACAAGTCAAAGATGTTACCGGAATTTCCGTTCGTGATTCAGCCGCCACGGACTTTTGCACTTCCCTCATTAGTCACCACATCGTTGCATCGCGGGATGTCGTTCGTTAGACTAGGTGCGTTGTGAAAGAGATTTCCGCCATAATCACTTGCGCCTGTATGTGTTGCTGTAAGCCCGCAGGGGGTAGCGTAGTCGCGACTTGAATTGAGCCGTAAGGCAAAATTGAACCACTGAAACCCCCTGCGAACACGATGCAGGGGTTTTTTAATGCCCTGAAAATTTCCGAAAGCAACACGACGACAAGATGATGATTAACCTGCTAAAGACAGTTCTCCAAAGCGCAAGGCGGTTGGTGGAAGCCACTCAGGGATTGGGCGCCGAGCCCGAGCTCCGGTCCGCTTATCCTCCCAGCAACGCCTCGCGCTCCTGACCCCGTTCTTCCCGACAGCCTCCGGGATTCACCGGCCTGCGCGTCACCGTCCCGATGTGTCGTCGCGGACGCGGCACTCCCGAACCGGCCCGTCCGCGTAGTTGCCCCAAATGGGCGCGCTCACTTCTCTATTTCACTGCCGAAAACCGTAGGCTAGTATCCTCTCCCGTCGAAAGTGAGACATGACCGGCGGCGAGGCGACCTGTCACTATGGACATTCATGAACTGGCAGCCTACCGGGAGGCGGGGCGTATAGCCTCCGATTGTCGAAACTGGGCGGTTGGCCACGTGCGGCCAGGCCTGCTGCTCCGGGAACTCCAGGAAGGGATCGAGGTCCGCATTCGCGACGCAGGTGCGCTGCCGTCTTTTCCTGCGCAGACCAGCCGGAACGAGATCGCCGCACACTACTGCGCCTCCCCGTCCGACAGGACTCAGTTTAAGTCCGGAGACCTCGTAAAGATCGACCTCGGAGCGCATATCGACGGCTATCCAGTGGACACCGGTATCAGCGTCGATCTCTCACCGGCCGGCCGGTGGGCCGACATTATCGGAGTCGCCGGCGCGGCCTTGGACGCCGCTATCGCCGCGGTCAAAGACGGGGAGGCGGTCGGTGCGGTCGGCACGGCCATCGGCGACCTCATTGACGGGCGCGGCTACAAGCCCATATACAACCTCGCAGGCCACGGCCTCGGACGCTGGCAGCTTCACTCCGGCTTCCAGATACCCAACAGCGCCCAACGCGGTGGCCCGCGCCTCCGGCAGGGGATGATTTTCGCTATCGAACCGTTCGTCACAACCGGCGAAGGTTACGTGGTGGACCAGGGCAAGGCGGAAGTGTTCATGAAGTCAGGCGAACCTGAGCCGTCGAACAAAATCACCACGAGCGCCCTTGAGGCCATCGACCGCTGGAATGGTCTGCCAGTGGCCCGGCGGTACTTCAGGTCCGAACCACGCAAACCGTTCGAGAGAACGTTGCGCGAGCTAATCCGCCAAGGAGTCGTACGAAACTACCCGCCGCTAGTCGAGGTGTCCGGCGCGCCGGTGGCATGGAAAGAACACACCATCTACCTCGGCCCCAACGGCCCCGAAGTGATTACGGCGTGATTTTTGGGACCTAGAAACTCCACGATTGAGTCCTTAACTTTCGACAACGAACGCTCTATTTCGCATTCCCAAATCACCGCTACGGACCAGCCCAATTCGGCAAGGGAATCTTGATTTCTACGGTCGCGATCGCGGTTTGCGTTTAGTTTTGTGGACCAAAACCGGACGTTTGACTTAGGATGGATCGAGGCAGAGCAGGATGTTGACATGTGCTGATGCCAAAAACACCCGTGAACAAAAATCGCCTTCTTCGCCCCCTTGAATACAAGGTCCGGCGTTCCGGGGAGGGACCTGTCGTGAAGCCGGTATCTGTAACCCAGTGAGTAAACGAGCCGTCTCACAGCCATTTCCGGACCGGTGTTCTTGCTTCGAACCCGGCTCATGTTGTAGCTTCGGCGCTCTTCAGATATCCGATCCATTGATTAGCGAACTGTGCATCAAAATCGGTAAAGGTGATCCACCGGCTCTTCAGTCGCCACCGATGCGTTAGACATTCCTCGTGGATTCTCAGCCGTAGGTCAGGGAGCGATCCGGCAACCTAGCCGGCAACCCGTCGCTCTTGAGATCCTACGGGTCAGGGAGATTTGGTTCCCCTGAATTTGCGTTCTAGCTGCTCTAGAACCCTGATCTGATCCGCACGTTTGGCTTTTCTCACCTGACTCATTAACCAAACCCAGGAAGGCGGTTGAACGGCGAGGTCTTTGGCACCCTGATTGCAAGTCTGACAAAGGACACGCAAATTGGAGTCGCTGTCCGGGCCGCCATGTACGTGTGCCTCGTGATGGTCAATCACCAGTTGGACGGGACGACCGTCGTCGGTCTTGTCTTCAATCCCGGCGCCGCAAGCTTGGCAGGTATAGCCATTGCGCTCCAAAATACGTGCTCGCTGCGCCTGCGATATGCTACTTGAGACCGTATACGAACCGGCGGGAGGGGGATCGCCCGCGAGGCGGTATTGGCCTGGTCGCAGATCGGATGAATCGTTGTTTGTTTCAATGGGCCATCCTTCCTCTCGCCGCAATTCTCTCACCCTCCGAGCCCATTCGGTTCTATCGTCGCCAATTGCGGCTTGTAACTGGGCAGATGTGAGAATTTCTCCCTTGTGTTCAATGAATAGTGCTTTGAGCACCGACTTGATGCTTGGTCGCTTGGCCATTTTCAACTCTCGCATAAGTTCCGAACCAATCCACCGCGTATAGGCTGGCGGAATAGCTTCGTTGATTTCTTTCTTCGTCATCCACGGAATACCCATCGCGTCCCGTGCGGAGGCTACCGAACAGTTGCCGCCGCCGTTGACCGAAACATAGTCCGTCCATTCATTCGTCTTACCATAATGCGCCTTCCGCTTGTCTAGTGTGTGACAGAGGGGATGCGGTCGATGTGGCGGTATCTGAATGAAGAAGTTCGCTTCGAACAAGCGATGGCGAAGCACGCGAAGTTCCGGGAACATAGTGCCGCAGAGCACGACGTAATCGCGTAGCGGAGCGCCTTGCACATTCTCTATCACGTACGGCCTGCCGGACGCTTGCAGCATTTCGCGCACCGGCTCGACTAGCCTTGGCCATTCATGGGCGTTGCCGTTACGCGCTGCAAGGTCTGAATAAGCTTGGCATGGAGGCGAAGCGTGGATCGCGTCGAAGCCATTGAGAAAGTCCGGCGAAAGCGAAAAAACATCGCCAACGAGCATGGGAAAGGGGTAATTGCGCTGTTTCACGATGTCAACGCCAAACACGTCGAATCCTGCATCGCTGTAGCCGACCGCAGCACCACCAGCGCAAGAGAATAGGTCCAGAAGTTGCGGGCGCGGATTCACTTTACTGACATCGGCTGTGCCGACTTCCCGTTGTTGGCTGTCAAGTCCCAATAAGCCGTCCCCCTTTCTGCAACGGTTTCATGGCACTCACGGCTCCGCAAACAGTGAGTACCGAGCAGAAAGCAAAAATCCAGTCCTGCCGGTTTGCGGCCAACGTGTTGCAAGCGTGGTGATCGATCTCAACCAGCCCAACATGGTGAAACCCGGCTTGCTCAAGGCCTAGCGCTTGACCGCCAGCCCCAGCGCATATTTCCAATGACGTTAATTGCAAAGTATCTGTGCGGATTTGGTACTCAATGCGGATTCTAAAGGTTGCCCAATCATAAGTCCTAACCCCCGATGACCTCATCGGCGGGGGTTGGCAGGCTTCTTGTGGGGTAGTGGCGGTACGCGAACTCGTTGAGCGCGTCCAGGTTGATGTCCACGCCGAGGCCGGGCGTGTCGGGCAAGGGGATGAAACCGTTTTCAGGCAGTAGCTGATTCGATATCTGGGTGCCGACCTCGGCGAACCGAACAAAGTATTCGGTGATCAGGGAGTTAGGCATCACGGCCGACGCGTGCACCGTGGACGCCAGCGCCATGACGGTCGAGTTGTAGTTGTGGGGTGAAACGGCCACGTAGTGCGGCTCGGCCATCGCGGCGATCTCCTTCAACTCCAGAATGCCGCCTGTGTTCGCCACGTCGGGGTTGATGATGTCGGCGGCCCGCTTCTCGAATACTTGTGCAAACCCGGCCTTGCCGTAGATCGCCTCGCCCGTGACGACAGGTATTGATATCTGCTGACGAATCTCGGCCAGCGCGTCGAGGTTCTCTGACGGGCACGGCTCCTCGAACCAGAAAGGCCGCACCTCGGCGATCTGCTCGGCCAGCTGAACGGCGTACATTGGGGCGAGCCGCCGGTGAATCTCAATGAGCATGTCCACGTCCGGTCCCACGACCTCTCGCACCCTGCGGACCTTCTTCGCCGCCTCGTCGATCAGCTTTGAATCGACGTATGACCGCCACGGCCCCGCAATTGCGTCGAACTTGAGCGCGGTGAAGCCGTTTTCGACCACCTGCTCGGCCATCCTGGCGAAATCGTCCTCCGTCTCGGCGCCCCAGTACCAGCCGTTCGCATATACACGCACCCGGTCCCTGCACGCCCCGCCGAGCAACCTGTAGACCGGCTCGCCGACGGCCTTCCCGACGATGTCCCACATCGCCTGTTCGACGCCGCTGATGGCGCTGAATAACTCCATCGACCCGCGCCGCTGCCCGTAGTCGTCGTACGCTATCTGCGTGAAGTGCTTAATGTTGAACGGGTCGCGGCCGACCAGGAACCGCTCGATCTCCTCGATGTGGATCGCCGTGGTGCGGTCCCGGTCCGCCTGTGTGTAGGCTTCGCCCCAACCGTGGAGGCCTGAGTCTGTCTCCACTTTTACGAATAGCCAGTTTTTGCGCCACCCCGGGTGGACGAGGTACGGCTTGACGGACGTTACCTTCATGGGTGTTTCTTTCTGCGAGAATGAATTCAGTATCGGTCGACGTTATCGTCGGGCGCAGTTTAATCCCATTTCACGGGGCCGTACTCATCACATCCGAACAGTCTGACGTCCAGTCAGTCGAAAATCTCTCACGCCTGGCCGAGCATGCCTACGGGGGCGAGACCTGGCGAACGTTCGTAGCCCTGGAACTGCCGTACCGGGTCCGGCGCAATTTGGTTTCTCTCAGCGATGAGGTTCCATCCCGTTGGCGACGGCACGTCCGGTGGGTGGGCTCGTCGGAAATCCACCTGACGTTAAAGTTCCTCGGCGAGGTCGATCCGTCCCATCTTGTGGAGGTGGCCCTTTTGATGAGGGACGCGGCCAAAGAGTCGTCTCAGTTCGATCTGAATCTTGACAAAACAGGCGCGTTCCCGTCGCCGCGTCGCCCCAACACGCTATGGGTAGGATTCGGCGGCGAGGTCCAACGGCTGATGCGCCTGCAGGCCCGGATCGAGGGCTCGATGATCTACGCCGGGGTCGACGTGGACCCATGGCGTTTCCACCCGCACGTTACGATTGGCCGCCTGCGCCGCGGGCCGTCGGCGTACATGGCGGGTCAGATCGGCTATTCGTGGCTCGACGCCTGGATACCCGAGCGGGGGTTCGACGTGCACGTCACCCGAATCACCCTCTTCCGCAGCCATCTCGGGTTCGGAGGCGCCAAGTACGAGCCGCTGTTCATCGCGCCTATGGCGTGAGGGGTGGGGACGGGCGATACCATGCAATCACCCGGCCGCGACCACCATTCGCCGACCCTGACCCATGCATCAGCCGTCATCTTCGACCCATGATCGGGGATCTCGCGGATGCGCCGAGGTTATCCAAGCCGCGATTATCCGCTCTCGCGTCGCATTGATGGAACGAATCGAGCGGAAAACGCATAGTATCCGGTAGGGGAGTTCGTGCATTGCCAGAAAGGAGCCAGCGTGACCAAAGACCAGACCGCTTTATGTTTCAGACACGGTCAAGCAGGAAATGGCGCGCGCTGCCAGTACAGGTGAATACCCGATGCTTCGCCGGTACATGACGTTGTTTGCGCTGCTTGCGGTTGCGCTTGGGAGCGCGCTTGGATGCATCCGGGGTTCGGGCGGCGGCCCAGAGAGGATTGATAGGGTAGAGCCAACTGCAACGTCGGTGTCAATTGGCAGTCCTGCGCCCCAACCCGCAATTGTGCCGGGCCAGACCGAGACCTTTGCAGTCACACAATCTTCAGCGGCCCCGGCTGCCACGCCAACTCAAACGCCCTCGGTGGCTACACAAACTCCAACGACCCCGACTGCTACACGACCCCCGACGGCCCCGGCTGCCACGCCAACTCAAACGCCCTCGGTAGCTACACAAACTCCAACTACCCCGCCTGCTACTCGATCCCCGACGGTCCCGGCTGCCACGCAACCCCCGACGGTCCCGCCTGCTACACAAGTACCTACGACCCCACCTGCCACGCAAACTCCGACGCCTGCGCCGTTGCCCGATTTGGTCATAGAGATCGCGGTTCGGTTGAAACCGAATCCCCGTATCGAGTGGGGAGACAGTTGCATATTCTCCAGCAGCTCGAACTTGCCGTTCCACGTTGGCGAAATAACAGCCCACGTCAGGAACATAGGCGGCGGGGATGCGGGGAGTTTCACTGTTCGACTAAACAACGCTGTCACAGAGACAGTGGATGGCCTGAAAGCCGGGTCAAATACAACTCTGGTGGTCTCCACGAGACTTCGCAGTGAGAACGTAGCCGTCGTGGATGCCGGTTCCTCCATCGACGAGAGCGACGAATCCAATAACACCGCTGAGACGTTCATGCCAGTCCCTACCCTTGTTCCACCAGCGCCGACTTGCACACCCAAGTCCCGTTGACGATTGGACTCTGCATAGCCTTGGACAAACAGGGCTGGAGTAGAAATGGCGTAGCCACCCTTGAACGTTGGATTGGCGGTGTGTCTGACACGCTGGCATAAACGCGGCACGGCTCGACGCCTGGATACCCGAGCGGGGGTTCGACGTGCACGTCACCCGAATCACCCTATTCCGTAGCCACCTGGGGTTCGGAGGCGCCAGATACGAGCCGCTGTTCACAGCGCCCATGGCGTGAGGGGTGGGGACGGGCGATAACTTACTATCGCTCGACCCGGGCCATTGTTCGTTTTACCGGAAGTCTTACTGCTTCGAGTGAAGGCTCGAGTCCAGTTTGGCTGACCTGTCCATCGGTGGAACTGACCATCACTGCATGAAGCTTCTGGCACTTGAACAGTGTTAGCCCGAGCGTCTTCCGACGTAGAGAAGATGGGTCGCCATACCCAAGATACTGGAGTCACTGGAAGTACGCATGATCACATCCAAAGCCGCTTTATAGACGGTTGGATCGCTCGCCGCCAGTTCAGATAGAGCCGCTTGGCTGTTCACGGCGATGCCTTCTGCCGCCAATAGTGCCAGCGTGGTGAAACCATGTTGCTCGAAGAAGGGAGACACCTCCTCGGGTACCGCTCCATAGCCTTCCGTAAAGCGACCTGGTACGTCATTGATAAACACGCCATCTTCCAGCACACGCTTGATAAAGTCTGGCTGAGCCAAGTGGCGACGCTCGTCTGGCTTAGCTAGGGTGCGTCGCAGGAAGGCATATCGTGGGATTAGGGCCACGAACGCAGGCCCTCCGACGCGAAGCACACGGCGTAGTTCAGAGACGGCGCGATGTCGGTCGTCTGGATCGGGAAGATGGTAGAACGGTCCTAAGCTCAACACTGCGTCAAATGAGTTATCGGCCCAATTCGATAAGTCGCGGGCATCGGCCTCAACCACCTCCTCAACCATCGCCTCCACCCGAGCTTGGCCTATTTTGGTACGAGCAATAGAAAGCAGCTCAGGACACAAGTCGGCCAGACTGACACGATGACCGCGCTGCGCGAGCCAGATTGTGTAACGTCCAGGCCCACCACCAATATCTAGTACGCGTGCGTTGGGCGGCAGGTACGTGGCAAGCGCCTGACATGTAACTGCGAACTCGACTGCGCCATCGTCGGGACTCTCCAGTCTCGCCCATTCTCGTTCACCGAAGCTGGCGTAGTAAGCGCGCACGGCATCTGGGTTCATAGACTGTGCTCCGGTGCTGAGTTGTACCACCATCCCAATTGATCACCTTCGAGTTCTCTACAGCACCAATTTTAACTTCAACACGAAGGTTCTTGATTTTGTCAAGACTGGCGGGCCGGAGCCATGGAGGCCAAACTCGCTGTATATGATTATTCACGCTACACTGACCTGACATCTGCATGAACCGTGCGCAATGACCACTTTTGCGTACGAGACTGAATGCGAGGCCAGACATTATGTGTGTGAGGTTTGTCCGTGTACGGGGAAGATACCCGGGCGCGGACACGTCGAGATCTTTCGCAGCACTTCCCGCGGAGCCGGTCTCTCGCGGCTAGACTGGTCGCACAATCGTCAATCTCCAAGGACGACCTTGTCGTCGAGATAGGGCCGGGCCGTGGGATTCTGACACGGGAGCTTGCGCGTCGCTGCAGCAAGCTGATCGCCGTGGAGAAAGACCGGCGACTGCTTAGTGAGTTAATTCGGGAATTTGAGCGCCAGACCCGTGTCGAGCTGGTTGAAGGCGATTTCCTGCGGTTTTCACTTCCAAAAGTCGACTACAAGGTCTTCTCCAACATCCCATTCAGCCGAACATCGGCCATCATCCGGCGGCTCGTTCGGGCGACGCGTCCTCCAAGCGAAGCCCATTTGATCGTGCAGCGGGAAGCCGGCGAGCGTTTCGCGGGCTGCCCCTACGCGCAGGAAACCCTTACATCTCTTTTGATCAAACCGTGGTGGCACGTCGAGATAATCGAAAGGCTGAGGCGTATTGATTTCGAACCCGTGCCCTCTGTGAACCCGGTTGTCCTTTGGCTGGCTCATAGGCCCATGCCGCTGGTCCCTAACCTCGAATCTAAGCTTTACCGCCAGTTCATCGAGGGTTCTTTTGGAAGAAGAGGCAGGACGGTCAGGCAATGTCTGAATCAAGCGCTGACCCATCGGCAGTTGCGTCGGCTGGCGCGAGACTTGAGATTCGATCTGGCAGATACGCCGTCGGCCCTCCATTTCGATCAGTGGCTCGGCATTTACAGATTCTTCTCGACCGTGGTCAGACAAGCGAAGCCAATGAGGATGTAGGCAGCATCAACTCCGAAACGGAAGTCGCATTGAGACCCAGTACGGTCAAGAGGATACCTATGGCTTCGTATTAGTCATTGCTCTGCGGCATGATTGCTTTCAGTTTCTGAGACCATCATGCCTGTAGGACCCATCATGTCTGTGGTCGGACTATCGTGGCAACTGGAACAATGAACGGCGGCCGACGAAGATAAGGTCGAGATGAATGTGCTCTGCCTGAGTGGGGTGGGACGGGTCGCAGTTGCGTCCCGACGGCGGCGCGGCGCGGATTTCCTCCAACGACAGAGTCAGGTCCCGGTCACGCTCCATCGCCCCGAGCATGAATGCGCAGTCGCCGTCGATTATCAGCATCCCCCATCACCTCCGTCCAAACGCCTCACGGTGTCGCCTCCGCCGTTCTATTCCGCCCCAGGGACCGGAGCGCCCACGGAGAGTGGCTCCCGTGACGCGCACGACACGAATGGACGGGGGATAGGGCCGCATGAGAACGGAACGCGATCTGCCGACCGTCGACAGCAACTTTGCCCGCGAACTTTTTTGCAAAGTCGAGGCTAGAGTCCGGTATCTACTGTGTCCCCTTCTGATGGGGAGCTGAGTTGGGCCTCGAAGTCGAACTCTTCGTCGCGGTTGGGGGCTTCGAACCGGGCGATTGGGATGGCGGGGAGCGTGGTGATGTGGACCCCAGCGGCGACGCCCATATCCAGTGAGAAGCGGGCGATAGCGGCGTTGTCGGACGACTCGATGATGGCGACGAAGTCGTAGTTGCCGAGCACTCCATACAGGCCCAGCATATGGGTGTCGGTCGTCCTGACCTCGCTTGCGGCCCGCAGGACGCGTTCCGGGTCGGCGGCCATCCTCTCACGGCCCTCAGGCGTTAGGGTCATCAACAGTATGTACCGTGCCATCAGACGCCTCCTGGTTACGGTTTCGACGCCGCAGAGTGCGACTCTATGTTGGAGCAGCGCCGGTGGCAAGTCCACCCTGACTCCCAGACAGGGTGTCCGGACTTGATGAGGTGGATGTATGGGATTCAGTTCTCTTTGGTAGCCCAACGTGTGTGTGGGGGCCTACCCGTCGTACCCCTGGATTCCGGCCTGCGCCGGAAAGACGGATTGGTGGGTGTGTGGTCGGGGGTGAGGGGGAATTGGGGCGCGTTGAAGCAACCCACGCGGTTGCTCTGCGGCGATGAGGCCGTCGAACTGGATTCCGTGGTGCGGCACTACTCGAATTCCTCCGCAGCCTTTACGAGCACCTTGGTTATGAACGACCTCTTTCCTGCGCCGTATAAGGAGAAGGCACTCGTTGACCTCGTCGCCCGGAGCGCAGTCGAGTCGGCGAAGGATCCATGCGCCGCAGCAAGGATGAACCAACGAAGTTCTCGCCTAGGAGGCCGCCCTCATACGTCGCTGGCTTCCGCCGATCCGTTTTTGGCCAGAGCCACCATCGCGTCGTAGTGTTGGCCGTCCGTCGCCTTCACGAGCTCAAGGAGATTCCGCAACACGGAGCCAGACTCCGCCAGCAAGGTGGGGTCATGCTGTGGTTCTCCAATCGTTTCGTTGTGGGAGTACACGTTCAGGTAACGCAAGATCTGATCTTTCTTGACTTCGTCGAAATCCAAGCTGTTCACCTTCTCCCAGAGGTTGTCGGACTGCGGATGCTTGAAGGCCAGAAACGCCTCAATGAGCCTACGCGCCATGTTTGGGAGCGCGTAGTTGTCTTCCAACTCGTTGACAGGAGTATTCGCAGCACGATAGATGCGGCTGAACAGATAGTGATATTCGGACTCGTATTGCGCGAGCAATCGGTCCAAGATGCGCAACTTGGAGCGTCTCATGCCGTCAGTGACGTTACATCGCAACATGTAGAACTGTGCGGGTCGTTTCCCCTGATCCTTCTTTCGCTGGCCCTTGAGATTCCTGAACCAATTTCGCATTTCCCGGAAGAAAGCGAAGTTGTGGGTCAAGATGATGAGCTGGCCAGCGCCCTGGGTTCTACGGCGAATATATGAGGCCGCCGTGAAAAGGGCGTTGTCATCGAGACTCGATACTGGGTCATTGAGAACAACGACTCCGCGTTCGAGGTCAAATCCACGGCTATCCAGTGACCGGAGGAAGTACAAGAGGGCGATCGCCGTCATCTCGCCTTCGCTCGGATCATGCGCTGGGCGACCATCCCGAACGAGCGTGTAGCCGCGTTCATTGACTGCCACTTGTAACGCTCCTGGTCCAAGGTAGTCGAGCAAGTCCGCATTCAACGCGTCCGCCGGAGGCCGATGGTCCAGTACTTCCAACTCCAGCTCGGAGATTTCGCGCCGGATCGTGTCGGCGCGTTCGCGAGCTTCCGCTTGTTCTAGCCGCCTCCGTTCGATCTCCCCCTTGATGCCTCGGTAGTCTTCCAGCCGATTCGTGACGAAGTCCGCTTCAATCAAATCGCGTGCGCGAGCGACGCCGGTTTGGAATTCGGCGCATGACTCATTGTGCCCCGTGACGATCGCAGCGAGCGCCCTCAAGCCGTTTCCACCGCTTGGCGGTGCGAGGCATCCCAATCTCATTGACTCGAATGCATGCTCCTTCTTTTCGTTCAATATACGGATCACGCGATCCAAGAATGACTTGGCTTGGTGAAGATCCTTGACAAGGTCTTCTTTGGCCTCCCCGTAAGGTGTCGAGAGGTCGGCGTAGATCTGTTCCGGCACCGGCAGTTCTGGGCGGAAGGCCTCAATACTTGCAGCTTCGGTCTCGCAGCGGTCAATCGCGGCATCAAGTTCTTCGATTAACCCTTCGTAGGCATCGTCGAAGTGCTTCTGGAGGGCCTCGAGGCGCTCAGGCGGCATGACGCGGTCGCAATACAAGCATTCGTCGGTCGACCGCTCGGCATGGATGGCCAAGCCCTGACGTATCCATGAAGCTAGAGAGGGATCGTCTACAAGCGATACGATCGCTTCGGACGCGACGGTCTTCGCCAACAGGCGAGAGGCCTCGGATTCCACCGCGCCGAGATCGACCGGTTCGTAGGGAGGCAACTCGACGGGTTCCTTGAGCGTCTCAGCTTGGCGCTTGGTCAGAGTGGCGCGGTCTTCAGCGTTAAGTCGAAAGGACTGCGCGTTGCCCTCCGCCAGCATGCGATCGGCCCGGCTCTCATAGCGGCCGCGGTTGTAGTTGCGATAGGCGCTCTCTGCGTGGATACCGATCGTATCTTTCAATGCCCGCGCGTTTGGCTGAGAGTGCCGGTCGAGGTGTCGGCTTAAATCATTCTCTGCCTTGAACGCCGCCTCGATCGAGTCATTCAGCATCTCAAGTTTGGCCTTGAGGCTTTGGATCTTTCTCTCCGCTCCGATGCTCTTCTTGCCGAGCACGACGATCGGAGCGATACCACCATGGTCCGGACGAAAGACATTGTCTTTCACGAAATCTCTATTGAAGACCTTGAGAACGATGGTCTCCGGCGAGGTATGCCCGAATTCGGCACCGTTGACCTTGCGCCCTGATACCTGCACTGTGATGTCGCCATCCGTGGGCGTCATTCTCAATTCAAGGCTCCGCAAAATCCGGCTAATAGTGGTCTTGCCGGAACCGTTCCATCCGTAGATGAGGTTGAATCGGCTGAATTCATGCAGTTCAGTATCTTCGACCCAAGTGAAATCTCGGAACACCCCGCAGTTGTGGAGCTTATCGATCCGCACAATCTTCATCGATGTCTCTCCTGAGGATTCCGCTTCCGGTTCTGAACTTTGTTCGAGCTCTCTTAGGACACCGCGCGAATGAGATCTGAGAGCACGGCAATAGCGATCTCACCCGACCGCTCGGCAGCATACATTGATCCTCGGTTGCGCCGACCTCTGGACAAGCCGAGGAATGGCCTCCTCGAAGTGGCTTTGAAGCGCGAGAAGTGCTGCCTAAAGCTCGAGCGTGACGGTCAACTCGAAGATTCTCGGCTTTCCAGCTTGGAGGGCCACGCAAGTCCCGAACATCTGGTGGCTGGCCTGTCGCGATTAGACCGACCATCCGTAACATGATCTTGACTTGCCAAACGAGGTCTAGTTCGTAATCGCCTCTTAGCCAATCCCATCCCTGCCGGCAGGTGACACCGGACCCCGGTGCGGCGACAATTGATCCTGTGCGCTATGTAATGCCCGCCCGCGGACACCACGGGCGAGGCTTGGGAACGGACCGATATGGCCAGAAAAAAATGCGTCATTGCTTACAGCGGCGGTATGGACTCCACTATTTCAGTCGTGTGGATCCAGGAGCAGTACGACATGGACGTCGTGACCCTGACCCTGGACCTTGGCGGCGGCCCTGAGCTCGAGGGGGTGGAGGAGCGGGCCCGTTCGGCCGGGGCTGTCCAGACGCTTGTGTGGGACGTGAAGGACGAGTTCGTCAACGAGTACGTGTTCCGCGGCCTTAAGGCCGGCGCAATGTACGAAGACGTCTACCCGCTGTCGACCGCACTTGGCCGCCCGCTGATGGCCAAGAAGTTGGTCGAGGCGGCGCGGGAAACCGGGGCCGCGGCCGTTGCCCATGGATGCACCGGCAAGGGCAACGACCAGGTCCGCTTCGATGCTGGCGTCAAGACGTTGTCCGCCCACGGAGAGCCGCTGCGGATCATCGCGCCGGCGAGGGAGTGGGGCATGACCCGCGATGAGGAAAAGGCGTACGCCGCCAAGGCGGGCCTCGAACTGCGTGAGGTGGGGGACGACCAGCGTGTCTATTCGATCGATCGCAATCTTTGGGGGCAGGCCATCGAGGGTGAAGACCTCGAAGACACGTGGGTTACTCCTCCCGAGGACGCCTACTCGTGGACCATGCCCGCCGACCTCGCACCGGACCAACCTGAAGAGGTCGAGATATCGTTCGACGCCGGCATTCCGGTCGCCCTGGACGGAGAGCCGATGGGCGGCGTGGACCTAATCGAACGGCTCAACGCCATTGCGGGCAGCCACGGCGTGGGGCGCGTCGATCACCTCGAAAACCGGCTGGTCGGCATCAAGTCCCGCGAGGTCTACGAAACGCCTGCCGCGGTAGTGCTCAACTCGGCGCTCCGGGCGCTCGAAACGTCGACCCTCGCCAGGGAGCAGCAGCGGATAAAGTCGCAACTTGCGCAGACCTACTCAGACCTCGTCTACGACGGGCGGTGGTTCACACAGGTCCGCGAAAACCTTGACGCATTCATGGACAGCGTTCTGCGGTACACGACCGGCGACGTGCGGGTGAGGCTGCACAAGGGCAGCGCCGTGGTAACCGGCCGGCGGTCGCCCTACTCGCTATACGACTTCGGCCTCGCCACCTACTCGACCGAGGACGCGTTCGACCACGGCGCGGCGACGGGGTTTATCGACATCTACTCCCTGCCGGCCCGAACCCAGCACCGCTCCCAGACCATGCGCGAGGCACGCTAAGAAGGCCTGCGCGCAGTTTTTCAGATGGCCCTCGGAAGGGGCGTTTGGGGCTCCTAAACCGGATGTCGGAGCCGGCGTGCGTTGATGGCCTGTCTGCGTCTTTTAGGCCTGGTTGCCTGCGTAGCTGCCTGCAAGCAGGGCGCCCTCGGCGAACCGTTCAAGCCGAAACGGGGAGATGTCCACCGTGCTCGCCCGGCCGTCGAGGATCGTCTCCGCCACAACCTTGCCGACCGCCGGTCCGAGCTTGAATCCGTGGCCACTGAACCCTTCGCAGTGTACAAAACCACCCACGTCCGGGTCTTTACCGATGATCGGATGCCAGTCGGGCGTCACGTCGTACAGGCTGGCGTAGCTCCGAACGATCTCCGACCTCGCCGTTAACGTCGGCAATCGGTGTCCCAGTCGTTCCATCATCCCCGCCTTGAATGAGTCGTCCGCATCGGTGTTGTAGTTGTCGGGGTCGGCCGTCTCGATGTCTTTCGGGTACCCGTCTCCTGCCAACAGAAGGCCGTCCCCCGCCGGACGCCAGTAGATGCAGTCGACACCGTTCGAAACGGCCATCTTCGGCATGACCGCGGCGTCTTCGCAGCGCAGCAGAATGTCCTGCTCGCGGGTGATGGTTATCGGGATCTCGATGCCTGCCCACGATGCCACCACCCCGCTCCATGGCCCGGTGGCGTTTACGACCACAGGAGCGTTGATGCGACCTGAGCCGGTTTCGACACCCGTCACGCGGCCCTTCGCGACGGTTATGCCGGTGGCAGGCGTACCCTCGTGGATGGCTACGCCAAGTTGCTGGGCCCTTGACGCAAAACCCTGCGTCGTTGCGACGGGATCGGCATATCCACTGCGGGGTTCGAACAACGCCGCGCCGAGTCCATCTGTGTTGATGCCCGGAACGAAGGCGGGCAGGTCTTCCAACGGGACTTCTTCCACGTCAACGCCCAATTCCCGGTGACGGTTCGAATTTTCGTCCATCGCGCCGACCACGTCGGGCGGTCCGAGTTTCAGCCACCCGGTCTGGTGGAATACTCCGCTCCGGCCGGTCAACTCCTCGAAATTCTCGAACATCTCGACCGAGCGCAGGGCGAGAAGCGTCGTCACGTCCTGAGAGTAGTGCTGCCTCACAATGGAGCCTGAGTGGCCTGTGCCGACTGCGGCCAACGTCCGGGCCTCCAGAAGGACGACGTTCGTGCAACCCCGGACGGCCAGGTGATAGGCGGTGCTGGCCCCCATCACGCCGCCGCCAATGATGACTACATCCGCAGAACCCTGCATGGGTTTTCCTCTTTCCTTGCTCGCCGCCAGCCCGCTTGATTCCGAAATGATCGGCTGGCCGACAACCACGGTAACAATACCCGTCAGGCGGTAACCGTTCCACCCCACCCGGCGGGTGCCCAGAAGAGGCACTCTACGGGGGCTAGGTCAAAGGGTAACGCCGACGTCGCATTCGTTCCTCCTGCGCATTGACCCTGCCGCACCATCCGCAACTGCTACGATCATGCATTGCGTCCCTTGTCGGCGCCAATTGGCATTGGAAGTGGGTTGCACGCGTCCCTGATGCCACTCCCATCCCCACCAAGACGAATGTCCGCAATAGGTGCCACATTTGCGAATCATTGCGAAACTTAGGGTTCAGGCACTATATTGCTGCGAATCGGCTGACAGACCACTGGCAAGTTGGCCGTAGGCCGCGCCAGCGGCGATGCTCAAGGCCTCGTGCCTTTTCAAGTCGTCAATCCCAAGGGCGAATCGGTTGGTGGAAGGCAATCCTCGGGGCACTGATCCATCGCGCGAGTAGCCAATGATAACGAAATTAACCCCATCGACCTCCTGGAAAGATGAGTCGAATTGTCGTCGAAAGGACAGGTTATGAAAGTTTCAATCAAACGGTTCAATGTCACAATGGATGTCAAAACTAGCGGCATTGAATTCGAGGTGCGTACCCCTAACGGTAAAGAGCATCTGGGCGACTTGGTGTTAACTAAATCCAAATTGATTTGGTGTCCGGGATCTACTCAACGGGAGAACGGTCATCAAATTAAATGGACAGAATTCATAGAATGGGCAAAGACGAAGTGACCGCTTTGCATACGTTCTCGCGAAAATAGAAGTATGTTCGCCCTCCACTTGGTGGATCTTCGGTAAACAGGCGACAAGTTCCAATAATATAAAGGGCCCCGAAGGGCCCATACGTAGTCCACGCTCCAACCTTGCTATTAGCCCGGGAGTCGCTGGACACCCCTAAGAGTATCTGTTTGATGATCTCGGCGTCAAACTGTTGCGATCGTCTGGTGCATTCCGACGACCGGGGTTCGTGGAGCAACGCAAGTACATTGCCCATCCCCCGTCGGGCCAGGCGGTCCAAGGCGCGACCAACATCCCAGCACGATGCCCCCACCCACAGGCGCCCACAAGAGGCGCCTCTACAAGGGTGGAAAAGACGGCGTTTTTAGCCAGCGCCGGGGACTGTACCGTGTTCCCGCACGTCGCCCGACGCGTGCGGGATATAAACTTGCCGCTTGTTGGGCAGGGACCTTACTTCAGGATGGCGTAACGCAAATGGCAGGACCTTTGAAAATCGGAGTCGTCGGTGTGGGGCAGCGCGGGCTACAGCATGTGGAGGCGCTGGCGCAATTGCAGCAGGAAGAGGTCGTCAGACTCGCTGCGCTGGCCGACCCGTTCCCCGAAAATCTTGACTTCGAAAAAGTGACGCGCTTCGCGCCCTCCTTTTCGAATGCCGGAGTCGAACGCTACACAGAGACGGACGAACTCATAGAGAACGCAGAGGTCGACGCCATCTGGTTCGCCGTGCCGCCGAATCAGCATCGCGGCGAGGTAGTCCGCGCGGCCCGGCGCGGCATCGCCGCGTTCGTCGAGAAGCCGCAGTCGCTGTTTTACGACGAGGTGGCTGAAATGGCAGACGCCATCGACGCTGTCGGCGTGCCTGCTACCGTGGGTTTCCAGATGCGCTACGACCCCTGGTACACCGCGATCAGAGATTATCTGTCGGACAAGTGGACCGCTTCCGCCACGATGATTAGCGCAGGGGGCATCGAGGGCCACGGTCGAAAGCACACCCACACCGAGTTGCGGGGCGGGCCCGCTCACCGCGTGTGGACCGGGGATCGGGACTGGTCCGGCACGTCCGTCGTGGAAGCCGGTATTCACCAGACCGACATCATCCGGTACTGGACCGGCGACGAGATCGAGTGGGCGCAGGCGGCCTACACCGAACGGCCGGAAGACCTCCACGCCATCGAGGGCGACAACCCGATCGCCTACTCCGTCTCATACGGGCTGTCACGCGGCGGGGTGGTGAACCTGATTCTTACCAGGCCGGCAGGCGTTTTCCACCCCGAGCGATACGACTACATTTTGACCACCCACGCGATGATCAAGTTCGAG
Source organism: Dehalococcoidia bacterium (assembly GCA_965219065.1). GTDB lineage: Bacteria > Chloroflexota > Dehalococcoidia > Lucifugimonadales > Lucifugimonadaceae. The sequence continues at coordinate 2,237,361 of OZ244715.1, read as the reverse complement.
GACGATCTGGTCGTGTATGGAGGAGACGGTCCGACGACAGGGCTGGGCGAAAGGCGCTCCGGCGGGCCCAGTCGGAGCGTGCTCGCGACCGGTCCCCACGCCGATCCGATGCAGTTCCACAACACCCTCGAGTTGGCCAGCCGATTCGTCGAGTCGATCACCCGCGGACAGCCCGAGCTTGTGCTGTCCTCATTCCGCTCCGGTCTGAATTCACTTTGCGCGGTGTTGGCTGCCAACGCATCGCACCAACTTGGCGGCGAACGCATTTTGCTTAGCGAGTTCGCCGGATCCGACAAGTACGCGCAGTTCCGCCGATCGCGCCGGAATGAATAAGGAGTAGCCACACTTGCGCGACCTTTGGTTCCGGCCAACCGGGCTCCACTACAGCAAGGTCCACGTCAGGGGACCGTCGGCGTGGCACTTCCTGGAGATCCAGGACGGCCACGGAGGATTCGGTCTTGCCGAGATCGTCCCACAGGCCGATGGGAGAGACGTCCTCGGCGCTGCTGCAAGGCTGGCCGACCGACTGAGAGGTGAAGCGCTCGACTCTGATCGCGCGGTCCTCGAGCACCTCCGGCTCGGCGAAGACGACCTGGCAAATGACCACGTCTCGGCGTCGGCAGTCAGTTCGCTGCGCGCCGCGGTCGCCGATGCGCTGGCGCGCCGCGCCCAGTTGCCGCTTGTCGAGTACCTGCGCATGGAGGGCGGTCTCGCCGGTGAAGTCCCGGACAAGGTCGAGCTTTACGCCAATATCAACCGGTCGATGCTCCCGGACGACCACGGCCCCGTCGACCGGTCGCCAGACGCGTTCGCAACCGCAGCCGCGACCGCGGTCGACACCGGCTTTCGCACCGTAAAGTGCGCTCCGTTCGACGAGTGCCGGTCACCGTTCGAATCAACGGGTTTGCCGCCCGAGGCAGACGCAGGGCTGGAACGCGTCAGGATGGTTCGGCAGACCATCGGCGATGGCGTAAGGTTGTTCATCGACTGTCACAGCCGATTCGACGTCGAGTCGGCCATTGAGCTTGGCGACGAATTAGGCAGCATCGGCATTGATTGGTTCGAAGAGCCGGTCGACCCGGTCCGGCTCACCGAAGATCTTTTGCGCATCAGGGACGGCGTCGACCTGCCGTTTGCGGGCGCCGAACACGGCTACGGACTCAGCCTGTTCAGGTCGCTGATCGAATCCGAGGCCCTCGACATCGTCATGCCGGACGTCCTGCACTGCGGCGGCCCGGTCGAGGCTTTCCTGATCGGCTGCGAACTAGAATCCAGCAACCCCGGGTCGGTCTCACTGCACTGCCCGTCCGGTCCCGTGTCGCTGGCTACGAGCGCGCACGCCACGGCGGCCTTTGGAAACGCCCTGCCAATGGAACACGCCGTTAATGAGGTCGATTGGCGGGCAGAGGTTTTGGAGCCGCGGGAACGGGTGGTCGATGGCCACTTCGAGCTTAGCGGCGAACCGGGCATGGGCGGCGTGCTCGACTACTCGACGGTGTTCGCCAGGGGCGGACGCTGGGCGCCCTGACCGGTGATCGCCGTATGGTCAGTATCGTGCAGTCCGACCACGAGCCGCGAGTCCTCGACAGGGCGCGGCTGTCTAGATTTTTAGACAATCTGGAAGAGTCGAAACGCCCCATCTCCCTGAAAATGGTGACGCCGGGCGGAGACACCGACGGGTGGGAGTGGCTACCTCGCCCGGCACGGGAATCGCCTGCCGGACTCGCGCTTATCGAGTGTGACGACGTGCCGCAACTCCAAGCCGCCGTCGCTCCCCCGTTCCCGATTTCCGCATCGTCGGAACATGAGGACCTGTCGGCCTTGAGAGCCCACATCGCCAAGCCAGTTACGGTCGCCGTAATCCTGCTCCGGCTTGGTTACTACGCCATCGGCGTTGCAAGCGACGAGACCCTTGTGGTCACAAAGAGCGGGTCGCGATACGTGCGGGGCAAGCATCGTGCCGGCGGGCAATCGGCGAATCGGTTCAAGCGTAACCGCGAGAAGTGGATACGCGAGTTCTTCGACGAGGCGTGCGAAGTGGCGAGAACCCGCTTCGCGCAGGCGCCCGGGCCTATCAACTGGCTCGCGATAGGCGGCGACCGGCAGGTGCTGGCTCGATTCCTGAAGCGCTGCCCCCACCTGTCGGACCTCGCAAAGCGAACAACACCCTGGCAAATCCCCGTGAACCGCCCCGGCCGAACAGCCCTGGACGGCGCGGTCCGCTATGTCTGGGCCTCGCGGGTGTATGAGCGGGGGTCGTAGGCCCCTGAGGACCTCCAGCGGAGGAGGCAAGTAACCTCATGCGGGTGTTTCGGAACATTGCGCTCAGACCTGGCGACCGGGGCTGTTTATCCAGATTGGCGGGGTAAAGGAAACCGTACGCAGAACCTTATACGAGCTTGCAATTCCGTTGCGGTGACGAGATGCGTGCTCGAACCCTGCCGAAATACACTACTGCGGCGGCGAGGCTTGGCGGTAGACGTCGGATCCCCAGTAGACGACGGTCCCGTCTTCCGGCACACCGCAGCTGTGAAGGCTCCCGCAGCTCATGGATTCGACACAATGGCAACGGAAAATTGGGGTACTCGTGGGTGGTCGATTTTGGACACACCCTAGCGACTACTGGCGGCAGTCTCAGTAAGGCACAACTCGCAGTAATGCGCAGGCCGTAGATTGCGGTTCAGCTGTGGTCGCGCGGGCCTACCGAGCGGGGAGGGAACCTGGATCGGAGACGTACCTCTTGCGACCTGTTCGATGATCGGCGCCCCGAGCGCCGTCAGAGCGCCATTGGGACCGTCGAACGCGAGACTGATAGCACTCAACCGTTGTCCGTATTCGATCGACGTTAGCATCATGTCGATGGCGAGCGCATCGGACAGCGGTAGAAGATTGGTGATCAGTCCTGCCGTAAGCCAGTCACCGGCACCCGCGGTGTCGCGGATGCACGATTGCGCAGCCGCGGGTAACTCCTGCCATTCACCCCATCCGCGCGGTGACCGGCTCCGAACCCTAACCCCACGGCCACCGAGCGTCTCTACGATGAATTGAGTCGACGCGCCTCGGGTCGGCCGCCACGTTTCCCTGAGGTTACCGGGTCGCCGCGAGACTTTCACGATGTCGCTGAGCGCTGCTGCACGTTCGGACCAAGCGGTACGTGGGCAAGATGTCGGCTCGAACATCACAAGCAGACCCGCCTCCTGTGCTGCCTCTGCCAAACGCACGGTCGCCGAAGTTGCTCGGTCAAAGAAGAATGCATCGAATCCGTCAATGCACTTGACCTCGATCTCCGCCTTTCTATCGGAAACTACAGCGGCTTTCGGCAGCTGTGTGCCGCAGACCGGGCACCGGAACGCGAATCGGTGCGCGCCCTCTCGCGCACTACGCACGAGCTCGACGATCCCGGGCGTACGCAAGCGGGCGACGCGCTCAACACGAGTTGTGTCGACACCTGCGGCCGCAAGATTACCGAGCAGACGCTGTCCCCGTTGGTCTTCTCCAACACGCGCGAGGATTGAGACGTCCACACCCAGCGCTGACGCAAAAATCGATACGTTACCGCAGGTTCCTCCGGCTGCATTCCAATAGTCGCGTGCGCCGAGATCCCTAACGATGAGATCGAGAGTTAGATAACCGGCGGTGAGAAGTCGTGGCCGCTGCCTTCTACGTTGCGACATACGCCTCGCCAGTTAACCAGACCTCGAACAATTCGTTGGCTTCGAGGTCCATCGTCGCTTCACCCAAGCTGTACCGGGTCGGCTCGACGTGGGCGATCGCAAGCTTATGTTCGAACGCGGCGAGCAAGACGCCCAACGAAAGCAGCTTACTCGAATGGGCCGACACGACCGTTTTGGCGATACCAAGGGGCTTCAAGGACCGCGTATATTCGGCCGCGAGGTCCCCCAACTGCCGGTAGATATCGAAGGGATCGCGCTCATCCGCGTAAATGAAGCCTCGCGGGTCGACCTCCCAAGTATCGAACAATAGCGAATGGTATTCGGCGACGAGCTCGTCACCACGTCGCGGATTGCGCGACGGGGATGGCAGAAACGGCTTCACTTCGTCTGGCCTGAGCATCTCGTGGATCTTCCGGAGCACCGCTGGCTGCCGTTCGCCAAGTACAGGAGCCCAGATCGTAATGGGGTCGGGCTCGGCGGCTAGGCCGCCACGCCCGCGAAAGGGGTCGATGTACTCCGCGACGTCGCCGCCCTCGGCCACGATGTGTTCATCGAGATCCGCGTTTTCACACACGATGCAGTGGAGGTTGAAGGCGGATTGCTTGTTGCTGTACAGCTCGTCGGAAATTGAGATCAGTGTGCCCAGCAGTGGAAAACTGACGCTGGTCGGGAGCGCGGTGATGTCGACGATCACGTCCGTGAACCCTGTGAGCCAATTCCGATCGTCGAGGAGCGCTCGTACGTGAGCAGATCCTACAAGTCTCCCGTTTATGTCGCGAACCGCGATTTCCTGGAGATCAAACTCGGCGTTCGCGAATAGTTCGCGCATGGCCACTTCGTTGGCCGCTGCTTCCTGACTGCGGGGCCGATCAGGCCCATCCTGTGGATTCGTCAGTCGAATCAGGCAGCATGCAACGATTGGGAATCCGGCGCGCGAGATCGCGCGCGACCCTACCGTCGTACGGGGATCGAATCCGCGGCCGGCAATGAACAGACCACGGCGCGTCGAGTCCGGTTCCGTGGCCAGCGCGGTCCAGAAGTCCTCAAAGTCAGTGCCGCTACAGAGGAATCCGGGGTCCCATCTCATCGCGATTGCCCGATGCCAAGCCGACGCTGGCGCGATGGCAGGCCGCTGATGACCCACTCCGAGAGACGGGTGAGTTTTTGTGGCTTGTATCCGCCGAATCCGAGCGGCAGGTCGAAAGCGGGGCACACGAGTCGATTGAGGTAGAACACCGCGCGATCTTCGTCACGCTGACGATCAGTGATGCGGAGCGACAGCACGTTATGTGCGATCGCCGATCCCAAGGCGTTCAGCAGCCGCGTGGCGGTACTGTCCGGGGATTGAGCTGCGCGGACTAGCGCGTTACGTTCCGAGATCTGGATCGAGACACCGGTCACGCCCGGCGTGATCGGAACGTTCGGTCGCAACGACTCGTGACGACAAAGCTTCGCGATTGCGGTGACTAAGTTGAAGACGTCCTGGCCGTATGGCAGGCTCGTTCGAAGATCGTCGACGTACGCGCGTGATTGCGCCAAGATCAGGCGGTTCTGAACGGACGGTGGCAGTTGACGGTTGTGTCGGCGGCCTAGATTCCCAGTGTTCAGCAACAGGTCGAACAGCGCTGCGGACAGCGAAAGAAACTGCTCGACGTTCGTCGAGGCGAGTTGGGCCAATCGCCGGACACCGTAGAAGTACGGCAGCTTGTTACGATGTGACATAAACATGGTGGCGGGCTCCAGCGTGTCCGCGCCCTCCTTGTTAACATCTACGGGGGAGAGGGACTCAAAAGTGAATTCCCCTTGGATCTTCCTGATCCGCCGTTCCATCAGGATCTGGAGTTGCGCCCAGCGAACAGCCTGTTCGAGCGGCGGCAACTGCGCCACGCCGATGTCGGTGTGCGCCAGCCAAGCGCGATAGAGATCGCCATGCGGTCGGGCCAACTTGTACGAGCGGAGCCGTTCCTCTTCGGCGATGGCGACAAGCGTTGAATGGTCGAACTCCGTTTCTAGCGAGTCGGCTAAGCACGCGGCAAGCGAGGAAACATCACGTTGCGCGCGGCGCGCGCGGCGGTCGCCGACATCGAGCAACCATGTCTCGATCCGCGACGGTCCCCGTCCCTCGAACCGGACCGGGCTAAGCCGTTCGCGATTTGGCCGCACCGCTTCCGATATGAGGTCGGGCGGTTCGAGGGCGCGCAAGCGCATCGCCATCCAGCTTGCGAATGCACTCTGGTCATGACGTTCCAGTTCACTAATCAGAAACCTTCGCTGTGAAACATCGAGCAAGTGGGCGTCATCGAACATGATCAGCGTATGTCTCGTGGCCTCCTGTCCGTCGAGCAGGATGCGGTGAGTATTGAGGAGCTGAAAGAAGTCGTCGATGATGGGCGCGTCGCGCAATGATGGTGGACGTGGCGCGAAACTATTGAGGGAGTCGACAATAAGTTCCTCCGTAGCCCGCGCGCGGTCGAACAGCTCACCACCCCTTATGACGCGGGCGTCTGGCCGGCGGATCGCCGCGTCACCCCGCGGCTCGAAACGCACGACATTGACGTCAGACGGGTACGCGTGGCCGGTGATTTGCAGCGCAGCGCGGATCGTCAGCAGCGCAAGGCGTGAATGTAACAGTGCTCTGAAGAGCGCTTCGTGCGCTGGCGCATCGGGGCGAAGATCCGCGAGCCGACTGTAGTCCTCCTTGCAGTTCACGAGTACGCCGAGCAGCTGCACGCCATTCGCATCTATCGCGTCGATCTCCGTGAGCTTTTTGATGAGATCATGGAACTCTGGCCGGTTCCGCGCGTTAGCAATGCTCGTCAGCACTGTCGGGGTAAAGAGCCGTAAAAGCGTCGACTTACCGCTCCCCGGTGCTGATTCGATCGGTAGGAAGCGGTTCCAGCTTCGATCCTCGGGTAAGAAATCAAGTACCGCCAGACTAAAGAGGTTCAGAAACTGGTCGTCAGACTCAGCCTGCTCGGCCGTGCGGATGTAGAACGGGTTGCGCGACGCTGGCATCATTCGTCCCTCGGGCGACCCTGATGGCGTTCGAAGCGGGGGAAGAGCGGATCCGTCCTCTCCTTCTCCCAGAGCAAGTAGACTGAATTGTTTGGGGTATTGTGAGAGAGCACTAGCGGCAACCCGCAGTCAGAGTATCCGTGCAGCACCTTCCCCTTGTGCTCATCTTCCACCGATGGGTCATAGTATTTGTGGAGGAGAAAGTCAAAGAGCTGATCGGTTTCGTATTCTTCGCCTTGGCGGTCGTGGCATAACCGCGCGTGGTCACCGAGGGTCATAACGGTGATCACTTGAGGCGCGTTGTCGTCAGGCCACGGTGGTGAAGGGTAGGCTGTTATCAGCGAACGAAGATGCTCCACCGCCTGCTCCGTTGCCATGTAGAGGGTGATGAAGATCTTGGGGCAAGTTGCCTCCATCAGCATAGGCAGGGTGTCCTCCACAAACCGGACCAGCCGACCTTGGGGAGGTGCCGCTCCTTCTTGACGTAGGATAGTTGTCCCGCTCCCTGCAAAATCGTCCACCAAGAAGATATGCTCGAAAGCAGCCCCTTCGCCCGGCAGGTCCGTCTGGAGCTCGTCGATCAACTTCGACGTGCGTGCCTCGGAGAGCTCGTAATTCATCGCAAATTGCTCGTTGGACAACTCCTCGCTATTCCGCCGAAACTGGTCGATCCGGGCACCGTCACTCATGCCTAGGAAGAGCGACGCACGCGCGGCACGGCGGAATTCTGCTTTCTTTCGCAGCATAGCCACACGATGTGGTGGAAGCGCGAGTTGCTGGGCCACCCGACGCTGCAACACCGCCGGAACCCGAACGCGCGCCATAAGGCTCACGAAATGCCGCATCTCGACATCTGAGATGTAGACTAACCGTTGCCGAACAAACCGCAGCGCATTGCGGCGCTCGTCTGAATCGTTGAACTGTGCGAGCCAGAGCGCCAGGCATTCTATGAATTGACGCCCGGGCGCGTACTGCTGGTAGTCGTCGTATTTGTATGTAGCGAGGCTGCGGAGGATCCCGAGTTGGTCCGGAAAATCGGCCTCGGCCGCTTCCCCCATGACTGCTCGCAGGAGGTTTTCAGCGAGATCGGACCTCATCCAACTACCTACGCACGTCGATGAGCAAGCGAGAGGTATCGACGCGAAACGCATCGCTGTCCCCGCGCAGGGCGCGAAGGTACTGCAGCGTTAAGGACGGCCCGTTAAGGCCCGGAGCACCGAGGTTCCAGCACGTTTCCAAGTTGCTCGACACGCGGTCGACGCTCAGTGACAATCCGGTGTTAAGGAGTTCAAAGTCATTGCCGCCAGCGGCCCCTTGATCGCCGATGCGGAGCATACAGCCAGGCCGTTTCGAGCGGAGGGTGTCGACGACGGCAGTCTTCGACGTACCTATCGGGATAATGTCGACAGAATGGGAAGACATGACGATCGAGATATCGTCAATATCGGCGAGTTGTTCGATCGCCACGGTTCGTAAGTCGGATGGATCAGTGACGCTGCGGGGTCGTAATGAGACTTGGTGAGGGCGGACTACCACTTCGAACCCAAGCATCTCTTCGAGCGGGCGCATGCGGGAGTGGGCGGCGGTTAGAGACTGCGGGATTTTGCCAGTCGACTTGGGCATGTCCTCGGAAAGTTCGACAACCTTAGCGCCGTTGTAGAGACCGACCACCACCCTATTCCAGTATTGCGGGTGCAGTGCTGTCTGGAGTTCGGCATACACTGAGTTGCCGCGACCGCTCGCGACGCCGAGCACTATGCCCTCGTCGAGCAGCCGGTTGAGTTCGTCCCGTATGTCCGGTTCAAGGGGCTCAAAACGGCGGTCTCGCGCACACAAGGTTCCGTCGTAGTCAACGGCCAAGCCACTGAACGGTGTTCTTTTGAGCCGCTGCAAGAACTCGCGCAGCGCAATAGTGAGTTTATCCCCGTTCGACCTGGGGCCAAGAAATAGTGCTCGCCGCTTCTTCGAGACCGACGCCGCTTCCAGGGATCCGACGTACGGAGTCGCACCGGCGCGGTACAGGCGTCGCCCGAATTCGGCGACGGACGGCCGTCCGGGATCAATACCTCGGGTTTCCGCTACGCGGCCCGTGAATTCCATCACCGCTCTTACCAATTCGATTGTAGCTGCCGGCCCCTCTGTCGCCGACTTTACGCGAAGGACGTTAGTGTTCTTCGGCAAGAACCGCAGCATGCGTGCCGCCTCACGCGCGGTCTGCAATGTTTCAAGCGATACGATGCCCGTATCGGCCGCGTGGAGCGACAGCCAATGGTGACGACCATGAGCGAAATTCCGTGGATCGGTAACGGTAACGTTGGCGAGGGCAGACTCAGAGAACCGCGACTCGAAGTCTACGGCCGCTGGTGCCGCCCAGCCTTGGGCCAAGACGACCAGCGTGCGATTGGCCAAGACCGTTTCGGAGCCGGTGATTTCTGGATGCGAAATCGCAAGATGGTCCCCGTCCTCACCGACCGACAACGCCGCGCGATACAGCAATACAAGCGTCGCAATCAGCGAGTTTGTTGCTAGGAACCCGTCGCGCCCACCAGGGACGTCGAATTCATGAGTCGTCGCACCGTAACCCATCAAGATCCGGCCTAGTGGGGACCCTTTTCGGGTCGTGACAGCCGACACTGCGTCGTATCCCAGTCCCGGCAGTATTTCTGCGGCCCGCCGGATGTCGATGTTCGTCCCGCGCGCGCTCAATAACAACGCCCCAGTGTCGCGCGGCGGTGAGCGAGTGATGGCTTCTAGCGGGGTCGCAGCGCGAGCTAAACGCCCGGTGACCGTTTCATGGATAAGCGCAGCGAATGACGCCGCTACAAGGGATCCGCCCGAGCCGATGGTGATGAGATTGTGTCCACCAAGATCCCGCAACATCGTGTGGCGGAGCGCGGTGATATCCTGCTTCAGCGCCCAATCAATGGTCGCGGGGATCCGCTTCAAATCGTTCGGATATGGTCGCCCCATTAGTGAACCTCGGGGAGACTCTGATGACTGGCTCGGGCAGAAGTCTAGCTGTTCGGACTATATATTGTTTGGCGGGCGTTTTCCACGAATTCGACCCATAGGCCACAAGAGAAATCACATGCTGGACAGCCCACACCCCCCTACGCCGCCGCGGGAGCCGCAGCCGCGACTTCGCCGTGGGTGAAGAGCCGACGCAGGGGCAGATGGGTGATGCTGACTAACATGACGGTAAAGAACGCGAGCGCCGCGATGGCTAGCAGCATCGGCGGGCCGACGATATCGGCCAGGACCCCGTTGATCAGGTTAAACGAGGCCATGACACCGCCGATGCTGAGCAGGTAGACGCTCATCGCCCGGCCCCGGATCTCGTCTGGGATGATCGCCTGGAGGAACGAGGCGGTGAGCGTCATGAACGCCCCCTGGGAGGCGCCCATGAAGGTTGCGCCCACCAGCGCCGGCGTCAGGCTCGTCGAGAACACCATGCCCAGAGGACTGACGGCGCTTACCAAGCCGACGAAGAGGAGCCAACGCCCTCGCATTGGCGCGCTGGCAAGGCCGGATAGCCCAAGCGAGCCGATGAGCGCCCCGCCCCCTACAGCCATCATCAAATAGCTGAAGCCGTCCTTGGCGCCGAACTGCTTGTCTGAGAGCACGGGAAGCACGGACTCGAAGGACATTGTCAACGAGCAATGCAAGAAGATGAGGATCACAAACGGCCGAACGAAGGGGTGTCGGAAGACGTACCGCAAGCCGGCGGTGAAGTTCCGCACTGCGCTCAGCCCCGGTTGTAACTTCCCCGTCGAAGGCGAGCGGATGCGGCTACTGCAGATCCAGGCCGCCGCGTAGAAGACGGAGCAAATGGCGAAGGCCGGCCCGGCGGCCTCGTACCACAGTAGCGGCGCGACAACCCCCGCACCCAGTAGTCGCGATCCGTGCATCGTCGCCGAATTCAGCGCTATCGCGTTCAGGAGGAGTTTTTTCGGCACCAGATTGGGCAGCAGGGACTGGGATATGGGCATCTGCGCGGCGCGGGCGCTCCCGTTGAAAAAGGCCAGTACAACAAGATGCCAGGGCTCGATGACGCCGGAAATGGCGAGGGCGGCGAGAACGGCGTTGTGGGCGAGCTGCAGCGCGAACACGTAGCCGAGGAGCCGTCGGCGCTGGAACTTGTCGGCGAGGAATCCCGCGACCGGCGGCACGAGAAACAACGGGATCATGGCCGCGAAGGTCGTTACGCCGACCCACACCGACGAGCCGGAGAGATCGTAGACAAGCCAGCCTCTGGCTACGATGAGCGCCCACGCCGCACCGCTTGAGGAGAGGGTGGTCATCCACAGGTACCGGTAGTCCCTGTAAGCCAGCGAGGGCAGGAAACGTTCCGTGAAGCGTTGCGAGCCGGTCTCTTGCATATCCGCCGAACCTTAACCCGTCACAACCCCATACGCCAGCGAAGCCGGGGAACGCGGGCGGAACAATGCCGCAACCGTCGATGGCAAACAGGGGCAGGCTACACCACACCGTCGTTTTCGCGCCCCTATTCGGCGGGTGTTTTGTAAGGGCGATCCCCTGGAGCCCGTCTCAGAAGTCGTACCAAAGGCTTTGACCTCGTTCGTCCAAGACGACATGAGTGTCAAGAACGTCCCTGATGGTCGTATGTCGTAGTGCTATCGGCTATTGTCACGTTTTGCGTCGCGTCACTTTGCCGCTGACAGGGGCGCGGGTGTTTCTGAGACAAGCTCCCTGTGGTCGCCCGATCGGCGGTGCATGGGCGGCGCGGATACGTCGTTGTACACGGTTCCCGCGTCTCTCTCCTGCGGGTGTCTTGTAGGGGCGATCCCTTGTGGTCGCCCGATCGGCGGTGCATGGGCGGCGCGGATACGTCGTCGCACACGGTTCCCGCGCCCCACCCCAACGGGCGCCTTGTAGGGGCGATCCCTTGTCGCATCTGTTCCAACTAATTCACTTTTAGTGGGTTGGCGGTAGGTCTGTAACACTTGCGATTGGCGTATCGCGGTGTTCGAATGAGCGCCAGTCCGGGTGGCGCTGGCAGGATTGCCTCGACGGGTATGCCCGGGGCGCGGATGCGGATTCTGCGGGAGGGCCGGATGAAGCCCAGTCTACGCCCTCGCTCCACGAAGATTTTCACTGGGTCCCTGCCCTCATAGGCATACTGGGGCGCATACTGCACCAGCAGACCAATGGACACCTCGAACGGGTCAACGCCTGCCTTGTGGGCTATCTCAAGCCTCATCGACTGGAGGACCTGCGAGATTATCAACGTCGCCCATATCTGTTGCAGAATCACCACCCTCTTGGCAGACCACAGAAGACGCAGCTTGAGGTGCTGCTTGACCAGCGCCAGCGCCATCTCAATGTCCCACCTGCGAGCGTAGACTTCGGCCATGGATGCGATCGGGAATGTACGGGGCTCCAGAACGTTGGTGATGTAACGCCGCAGGGTTTTGCCCTGTCTGAAGGTCACCAGCCGGACGGCGTGTTTGGCCTGGTCAGCACGGTGCGCTCCCAGCCACACGATGCCATCGAAGACATCGCCCCGCTTGTAGAAGACATGTATGACCTTGTAGCTGGTCTTTGCTCTCAGCCTGCTCAGCCAGTGGCAACCCCTGTCCGTGAGCCAGTCAAACCAGGCGAAGCCGAAGTATCCCAGGTCTGCCACCACCAGTGTTCCGGCCGGCAACTCTGCCACCAAATCTCGCGCTAACACCTTTTCGTTCTGGCGTGGGTTCGGCTGAAACCTGACGGTCCTCCACTGCTGGCGTCTCACATCAAACGCGCCGGCCAGCTTGCCGGGGAGCAGACGGCTGTCGCCTTCAGGGATCTTTCTCAGAGTGGGCAGGGTTCTCGACACGGCGTCCAGTGTGCTCTCGTCTATGCACACAACGTCCCCGGCGAAGGGCGCCAGCTTCTCCGGGACCACACCCTGCAATCGTTCTGCCAACACACTGCTGATCTGCTCAAAGAGCCTCTCCAGCGGCTTGGTTCCCGCGGTATGGAGCCGCTTGTAAACCGCCTGATCCGTAACCTCAAAGCGGGGGAAGAACCACAGCTGGCGTTCCGAGATAAGACGCCACACCGCCAGTTGGCTGCCAAAGCCTCTCAGGACGCAGACCAGCAGTCCCGCCCACAGAGCCATTGCGGGCAGAATGCGCGGCCTGCCGACGCCTTTGACTGTGGGATCTGGCTCCATCCCTTCCAGACACTGCTGAAGGAACTTCTCCATGTTCCCTACCGTGTCTGCATCGTCACCGGTTGCAATGGACATCTCTCGCTTTTCCTCCTCTGAATAGTCATGTCCTTCTACTACCCGGAGGAGTCCTGCCCAAAGGGAAGAACGGTTCTGATATCAATTAGTTGGAACAGATGTCCCTTGTGGTCACCCGATCGGCGGTGCGTGGGCGGCGCGGATACGTCGTTGTACATGTTTCCCGCGCCCCACCCCGTCGGCGCCCACAAGAGGCGCCGCTACATGCACGAGAGTGTGGGCGGAAAGTCCGCGTCTAGTCCGGCCAGGGGACCTTCATTAGCTCTTCGCCCCACACCAGCTTGCCGTTCCATAGCGTGCGCGCCTCCACCTCCCGCGGGCCGTGCATGTGCGCCTGCGTGAGCCTTGCCCCCACGTGGACCATCACGAGTTGCTTCACACCCGCCTCGGCCGCCGTCTCGGCAGCCCCTGCTATCGAAGTCGTCGCCCCAGCGTGGTCCGTTCCTCCTACCACCTCGTCCGACTCCCAGCACATCATCATCAGCACGTCTGCCCCGCGCGCCAGGTCGGTGATCGAATCGCACGGGCGGGTGTCGCCCGTAACCACGATAGACCCCTCATCGGTGTCGATGCGGTACGCAAGCGAATCGAGGTAGGGCTGCACATGTTCGGCGACTGCGCCCGTGATCTGCCACGTTGGGCCCTGCTTGATGAGGCCGGGGTCCATGTCGTGCGGCTCGACCATGGGCTTGTGGCGCGGCAGGACGCCGCCCCGGTCGGCGAAGGTGACCTGGCTGCCGGGATGATGCACCCTCGCCAGCCAGTCGTGCGCAAATAGGCCGGTCTCTTCGTCGATGATGCCGTTGGTAAATCTTGTCGTTGGCGGCGGGCCGTACACGCTCAGGACGCGGTCGACCGGCACATTTTGGTCCCACCTCGTCAGGATGAACGTCGGGAAGTCGGCGTCGTGGTCGAAGTGGTGATGTGTGAAGAACACAGAGTCGATCTCGGTGGGAGAAATACCGGCCTTCACCAGCTTGTGGGTCGTGGCAGGGCCGCAATCGAAAAGCAGTTTCTCGCCGCCGATCTCAATCACGTAGGACGAGCCAAAGCGGTCGGGTGTCGGCGTGGGAGTGCCGCAGCCGATGATGGTGATCTCAGGTCTCTTGGTCACTGTTACATTGCTCCGTCTGACTGAGGGGATGCGCAGCGTAGCAGATGGAACGGCCGTTACACTTGCCTCGGCGAAGTGGCAGGGCGGTTTCCCGACGCCAGGCGAGACCGTGTGCGGCTCAGACCCATTCTTCCCCTACGGGGGAAGGTTAGGATGGGGGCGACGGGCGCCCGGCCGCAATTCACACATTATCTGAGAACGAAAAACGAGGGACCGCACCACCGCTTTCGACAAAGCAGGGGATAAGAGTATGAAGATCACGGCAATTGACACGTTCATCGTCGACGCAGGCTGGCGTCCGTGGACGTTCGTGGCGCTGCGCACGGACGAGGGCCTGACGGGGTACGGGGAGTGCTCCGACGGCCGCAATCCGTTCGGCGTGGCGGCGACCATAGGCGAGTTCGAGACGATACTCAAGGGCCGCGACCCCCGACACATCGAAATGAATTATCAAGACATGTACCGCATGTCCAGACAGAGCCCGGGCGGCATCGCCGCCAAGGCGATCGCCGGAATAGAACTGGCTATGTGGGACGTGAAGGCCAAGGCCCTGGGCGTGCCGGTCTATGAACTGTTCGGCGGGCCGTTGAGGGAACGCCAACGGGTCTATTGGTCGCACTGCGGCTCGTCGCGGTCGCGTCATCATGACCTTCTTGGGGTGGAGCCGGTCGGGTCGTTGGAGTCGATCACCGCGCTGGGCCGGGAGGTGCGGGCCAAGGGATTCACCGCACTGAAGACGAACATCATCCTGCCCGGCGAGGGCGCCGGGACGTACTTCGCAGGTTTTGGCCCCGGTCCGACCGACCAGACCGTGTCGCCGAAGATACTGCGGCGTGCCGAAGAGCAGATCGCGGCGTTCCGGGCCGGGACCGGAGACGACGTAGAGATCGCGATCGACCTGAACTTCAATTTCAAGCCGGAAGCGGTCGAGAGGATCTGTCGTGTCCTGGAGCCGTTCAACATGATGTGGGTCGAAGTTGACATGTACGAGCCGGTGGCGTTGTCTCGCATCCGCGCCAACGCTTCGATGCCGATCATGTCCGGCGAAAACCTGTTCGGCATGCGTGGTTACCGGCCGTACTTCGAGGCGGGGTCGATGGACATCGTCATGGTGGACATTCCGTGGAACGGGTTCGCCGAGTCGCGCCGGGTCGCCGCGATGGCTGAGAGCTACGAGCTGAACGTTGCTCCCCACAACTACTACTCGCACCTCGCCTCGAGCATAGCGTTAAACCTCTGCGCGTGCACCCCAAACGTGCACATAATGGAGATCGACATCGACGACGTGCCCTGGAAAGACGACCTCACCGGCGGGCCGATGGAGTTTGACAACGGCTACGCCAGGATCCCGACGAAGCCGGGGTGGGGAGTCGACCTGGACGAGGAGGTCGCCCGCGAGCACGACTGGGAATTGGGCCGAGGCCCCGGCTACACTGCGTTCATACCTGCCGATATTCCCGGCTCGTAATGGGTCCGGTTTGCAATTCCCTTGCAACTCGTCGGGGGTAAGGTTAGGACAGGCGCAACCACCGGCGGCGCTGCAAAAGGGGCCCCTACATGCCCTGCGCGCGTTAGAATTCCGATTCGGGTAACGGTTCAGTGGATGTAGGCCCCTTGTCACATGGGCCAATCGTCGTAACAATCACGCGGCCAAATAGGACCGCGCAGGGTATCAAGAAAAACAGGAGAATCCAGTGGAGATCAGGCCAAACAGAGTCAAGCAGCGGCTTGCAAACGGCGAGGCTGCGTTCGCAGTGGGCGGCTTTTACGATTCCGACGCGATCGATCAATTCGGCCCGAACGGTTTTGACGCCGTCTGGCTCGAAGGCGAACACGGCAACGTCGACTTCCGCGACATCGGCGACTACACGCGGGCCTGCGACATATGGGGCCTCACGTCGGTCGTGCGCATCAACATGAACGAGCCCGGGGTCGTCTACCGCACCCTCGACCGGGGAGCACAGGGCCTTGTGATGCCGCATGTAAACACGCGCGCCGAGGCGGAGCGATTCGTGGACGCTGCCAAGTTTGCGCCGATCGGCAACCGCGGCATGTTCACCAGCCGGCAGGGATACGACGTGCCTGACTACTTCCAGGTGGCAAACGATCAAACACTTCTGGTCGTATTGATTGAAGACATCATCGCCGTGCAGAACCTCGATGAGATACTCGAAGTGGACGACATAGATGTGTTCTTCGTGGCGCCCTCAGACCTTGCGTCAACGATGGGCCACATAGGAGATTTCGAGCATCCCGACGTGCAGAGCGTTATCGACGACGCATTGGCCCGCATTCAGAAGGCAGGGCGAAACGCAGGTTCTCTTGCGACCGACGACAATGTTGAACATTACCTCGACGCCGGGGTGAAGTTCATGCTCACCAGCGTGGGATCATGGATACAGACTGGCGCGGCCAACTTCCTTGCCAAGGCCGACCGATAGGAGAAATTGAGACTTGCGAACGAGCTGGTCCTGGCGCCTGATCATAGTCGGCGCCGCCCTGATTGCCCTGACCCTTGCCGCGTGCCGCGGAGGAGGGGCCAGTCCGCCCACCAACACGGAACTAAAGGTCATTCAACCTACCACGCCAGCGAGTGTGTGTAGAAACGACTCGTACCCCGCGGACGCTCCGCAGTTCGAAGGCAGCGAAGGGCTCGCATGGCAAACGACGCCTTCGGGGGTGAAGTACTACGACTACGTGGCGGGCACGGGAGAGCAGGCCACCCTCGACTCCATCGTCGAAGTCCACTACAGCGGCTGGATGCTGGACGGCTGCCTCTTCGATTCGACCCGCCTCAGGGACGACACCGCATTGCTGCGGCTAGAGTTTGTAATTCCGGGTTGGCAAGAAGGCATGAACACGATGAACGTTGGAGGCCGCCGGAGGCTCGAAATACCCTCGCAACTCGCCTACGGTGAGGTCGGCCGACTGCCCGCCATTCCGCCAAACTCGGACCTCGTATTCGACGTCGAACTCTTCGACGTGATCACCCCGCCGGAAGCGACCGCAACCACAGAGGCCATGATCGCCGAGGCCACCGCTGCCGCCGGGCAGTAGCCGCGTTTCTGTCGGCTGCCCGACGGGCCGCTGCCAACTCACATTCTGTGGCGCGGCGGCCCCACTGGACCAGAGCGCAAACGCCTGTAAGTGTCATTCTGAGCGCAGTCGAAGAATCTTCCGGCTGACTGGCACCCACGCCCTGCCCCTCTTACCCAGACCCTTCGGCTTCGTTCAGGGTGACACGCGGGGCTCCGCAGTCAAAAATGGACTTCATTTCCGTAGGCAAAAGCCATCAGCAGGTTGTGGAGGATCTATTGGACAGCCTCCAAATGGGGAGGGTTAGGATAGGGAGCCGACGTGAAGTCGCCTACCATGTGCGCCAGCCGCGATCGCGTTTGCAGACAGATTTCGTGATAAGTCCAGTTTCAGTTGATTGCCATACCGTTCCGGCGGGGTCGCTGTCGTGATCCAACCCGCCAAACTGCTCGGCTGGCTTGCCGAGGCGGTGGGAACCGGTCTTGGGTCTGGCCTGGCGCCGATAGCCCCGGCCACGGTGGCCAGCGCGGTGGCCGTAGCTGCGTACTGGGCGTTCCCGTTCGGCGGCGACTCACTCTGGTTCTTCATTCTCATTGCCGCCGCCACATTCATTGGAGTCTGGTCGGCCGGGGTCGTCGAGAGGCGAGCCGGAGACAAGGACCCTGGTCGAGTGGTTTCGGACGAATTTGTCGGGATGTGGGCGGCGTGCCTCTTTCTGCCGAAAACATGGATCTGGCTGCTGGCTGCGTTCTTGCTGTTCCGGGCGCTCGACATATTCAAGCCGTTCGGGATACGCCGGTTTGAGAAGTTGCCGGGCGGCGCCGGAATCGTTGCGGATGACCTTGCAGCCGGACTGTTGGCAGCCGTAGCGCTAAACGCCGTTCGCCTGATCTGGTTCAGCTAGGCAACTGCGTTCCGTGGGTTTACGGCGACGATCATGGGTCACCACCCGTCGTCCCCGCCCCACAGATTCCCATTTTCAGAGAGTTTTGCATAACTGCTCGCGTGGAACCATATCGGAAAGACCGGTCGTGCTTTCCAATCATGAATCCCCGCCCATAGATTCCCGCTCGGGGGCGGAACTGACGGTTGAGCAAAGGTCTCTTTTCACGGGAATGACAATTGGGCCGGAGCACACGTCAAAACGTCGTCCCACTACCGGCCCTCGCTCATCATCACCGGCTCTGAATCTCACCCGTCATCCCCGACTCTGATCGGGGATCTATTGGGCACACGGGTCCTACTGGTGCGTCTCCGGGTCAACCTCCGCAATGCGGAGCATGAGCAGGTCGCCGTCTTCCCACGGCTGGCCTGTCACGGTCCATGTCAGCGTGCCGCCCTTGTCGTCGATGACCGCCGTATCTGCGCCCAGTTCCAGCGCTACTGATCCGTCGAGGTCGATGAGCTCGAGCTCGCGGCCGGCCAGGGACACGTAGGGATCCAAGGTCAGGACGACGGATCCATTCTGCCATTCAAGCCCGGTAATCGTAGTAGCAGTACGCCCGACGGAGAATCCTGCGGGTTCCAGAACGCCGGCCGTGCTGTCCGCGCCCACCGCCGAGCCGGTCGGTACTGGGTCGAAGAACGCCTCATGCACCGTGCCCGCGGGGGCGGTTACGCGTACAACAGTCTCTTTCTCTGTTCTCTCCAGATCGGAAAGCGCCTCGCAGATCAGGCGCTCGGGAATCAAATGGTTCCGAAAGAACCTGTATTCCCCGGCTGGGAGCGGACGCGCAGTCGCGATACGAACACGGTACCCGAGTCTGTCTTCAACCCCATCGCCTGTCCCGTCGTACGGGGTGAAATCAAAGGTCTCTACGCTGAACAGGTCTACGTTCGGTCCATCGAGCCAGTGTTTTCCGGTCTTGTCCGGGGGATAGCCTGAAGGAAAACCTTGCACGTTCACGATGCTTCCAGCGGGCAGGCCTGAATCCATAGTCCAATCGACGCTGTCTGTAACCGAACCCGTCTTTACCGCCCTCTTTCGGATATCGTTCTCAACAATATATTTGTACCGGATGCAAGCCTTGTATTCTTCTGAACCGTCGCCAGCGTTGATTTCTTCTTCGACCTCCGCTATTCGCGTCTTCAGGGCACCCAGCGTAATTGTGGGAGTGGTAGAGGAATCCCATGGAGAGTCCATCAGGAAAAGCTGCTGGTCTCCACTCACGTCAGATCCTGGGACACTTACGGCGGGCAGCCACCTTTTTGACAGCCGGCTGGCGATGGAGTACTCATCAAGGCGACAATGATCTACTTGCCCCATGAAATATCGACCCTGCCGCTGGATGCTTGGCAACAGATCAATAAAGTCACGCAAGAATACAACTGCATCAACATCATCCCAGCGGGAATCTCTATCCGCGACAATGGTCGGAAGGACTGCCCGCACGTCAGATTCAGTGCGATAGGTATTTCCCGACACAACGGCGACGAGTTCGTTCGCTCCTTCGCCTTTCAGGTACTCAAGAACGCGAAATCTGAAATCCAGCGCAACCGAAGGTGCCATGATGATTTCGTTTGGTGAAAAATATGCTTTTGAATTCCCGTCGCCAGAGGACGAAAGCAGGCGCACCCTGGCTACGACATCGGCTTCCAGAATCCTCTCTTTGAGAGAGACATTCCAAAAGGCCTCAGGCGGGACGCAATCGACCACCATCTCTACTACGTGTTTTGGTTGGAAGTCTTCCGCCTCATTTACTTCTTCAAGATCTGGTGACGCAGTACTCGAGTTGGTGGGGCTCCCAGCTTGTTCATCCGCAACGTCTTCCTCCCCAATCTCTCTTTTCGGCTCTGGCGAAACAATGTTCACCGGCGTGGTGGCGATCCCCGGCTCAGGGGAATGCGTGTTCACGTTATTGGGAGGCTGCACGGTCGACAGCGTCGGCTTCGGTTCGGATGTCCGCGGTCCCACACAGGCCACGACGGCGATGATCAGTGCCGCAGCCGCCATTAACAGCCATAAGAAACGGGTTGTGAGTTGAAGCGACGAGTTGTGGGCGCTGCCCGGCATCACCGTTCTCCTCACGATTCGCTCGCTTAATTGGCGCGTATTCGCGGCTGTACATCCTGACCCTTCGTCATGTTGAGACCTTGCTTCAAGGCAGCGACCGGGTCCCTTACGAAGGTGACGGAATCTTACATCTGAACGGCGCGCAAGTACCCCTGTGTATGGGGGTTACGGAGTATTACACCGGAACGGCGACCCCGCTTGTAACTCGGTGGACGCGGTTCAGCCCAGCAGGTCGCGCATTCGGCGGCCTATGTAGGCCGGGGAATCGACGACGTGGGCGCCTGCGTCGCTGAGGGCTTGTATTTTCTCCGACGCTAAGGCGGCTTTGCCGGTGATTATGGCGCCGGCGTGACCCATGCGTTTGCCCGGAGGAGCGGTCTGCCCCACGATGGCCGCCACCACCGGTTTGGTCACGTGTTGGCGGATGAACTCGGCCGCTTTCTGTTCCCGCGTTCCGCCGATCTCGCCGATCAGCACGATGGCGTCGGTGTCCGGGTCTTCCTGGAACATCCTTAGCACGTCCGCAAAGGTCGTCCCGTGCAGCGGATCGCCGCCGATCCCGACGCAGGTCGATTCGCCCATGCCGAACTGGCTCAGTTGCGCAATCGCCTCGTACGTCAGCGTCCCGCTTCGGGAGACGACGCCGATGCGCCCTTCGCGGACTATGCTGGCCGGAATGATGCCAATCTTCGTGCGGGTCGCCGGTTGAATCAGGCCAGGGCAGTTCGGGCCGATCAGCCTCGTGTCTTTCCCCTTCATGTAAGCCAGGACCTTGACCATGTCGAGCACCGGGATGCGCTCGGTTATAGCTATGATCAGGCCAAGGCCGGCGTCGACTTGTTCGATGATGGCGTCGGCGGCGAACGGCGCCGGAACGAAGATCACGCCCACGTTGGCCCCGGTCTCGTCGACGGCCTCCGCAGCGGACTCGTAGATCGGCACGGCGTCTTCGAACTTCTGCCCGCCCCGGCCGGGGTGGACCGCTGAGACCATGTTGGTACCGTACTCGCGGCACCTGCTCGACTGAAAGCTGCCGTCACGGCCAAGGCCCTGCACCAGCAGCCGCGTATTGGGTCCGACGAGCACACTCATGCGTGAGATGCTTCCAGGATCGACTTGAGCGCCTCGGATGCGCCCGAGAGATCGGTAGCCGGAGTAACGGCCAGCCCCGACTCGCCAAGGATCTTCTGGCCCTCTTCCGAGTTGGTGCCCCGCATGGCCACGACGATGGGCAGTTCTGTGCCCGTCTCCTTTGCGGCCAATACGATCCCGCTCGCTGCGGCGTCGGTGCGCAGAATGCCGCCGAACAGGTTCACCAGGATCACCTCCACCTCAGGGTCGGAGACGATGATCCTGAACGCCTCGGCGATGGCGCTTTCGCTAGCACTGCCCCCGACGTCCAGGAAGTTCGCCGGCTCCGCTCCCGCCCACCTCGTGATGTCCATGGTCGCCATTGCCAGGCCCGCCCCGTTCACCATGCAGCCCACTCGGCCGCCCTCCAGCTTCACGTATGAAAGCCCGGCCCGCGCTGCCCGCAGCTCCTGTTGGTCATCCTGCGCAGGATCGTGGAGGTCCAGTAGTTCCGGGTGCCTGAACAGCGCGTCGTCTTCCAGGTCGATCTTGGCGTCCAGAGCGATGATGTGCCCGTCGGAGGTGATGACGAGCGGGTTTATCTCGACCAGCGTGCAGTCCTTCTCGACAAAAAGCCGGTACAGGCGGCCGATCAGGTCAGCAGCTGGGCGTACCAGGTCTGCTGGCAAGCCCAGTTGACGGGCGAGGGCGCGTGCGCGGTACGGCGTCAGGCCGAATATCGGGTCTCCGGCGGCCTGTACGATCTTGTCGGGGTTTGTCTCGGCGACGACCTCTATCTCCACACCGCCCTCGGTGCTGGCCATCGCAACCGGCACGCCGACTTCGCCGTCAACGACTATCGCCAAATAGAGCTCGCGGGCGATGTCGCTCGCCTCGGCCACCATCACCTGTCGGACAACAATTCCTTCCGGCGGGGTCTGCGGGGTCACGAGCGCCCGGCCAAGCATTCCGGCCGCGGCTTCGGCTGCGTCTTCGGGCGAGTCGGCCAGCTTGACGCCGCCTCCCTTGCCTCGCCCACCGGCGTGAATCTGCGCCTTTACGATCACCTTGCCGCCTAGGTCGACGGCGATCTGGCGCGCTTCGTCGGCCGTCGCAGCGACCTCGCCGCGGGGCACCGGAATGCCGTAGTCGGCGAGTAGTTGCCTTGCCTGGTATTCGTGAATCTTCATAGGTCTGCCCCGGTCCTTCGGGAACCGGCAAACATCAAGCGTAACCGAGAAATGCTAAATCGGTATTCCACACTATGTCCATGCCGGGAAGGTTGTTGCGGGCGGGCCCAAATCGATCGCATTCCGGGCAAGCCTCCACACCGTCGTTTCCGCGCAGGGCTATTCACACGGGAATGTAGGCATCCGCGCCACTTTTAGCTGTCATTCCGAGCGAAGCCGAGGAATCTCAAGACCTGGTCCTGGAATCACACTGTCAAGGAACAACCCGGTTTCATGCACGTGTGTGCCGCGTGAATTGGGCCACGGCGGCCAATTGCGGCCTCAGATTCCTCGGCTTCGCTCGGAATGACATTTGGGGCGCTCGGAATGACATTTGAGGTGCCCGGAATGGCGATTGGGGCGCCCGGAACGGCTTTTGGGCGCCGGAAAACCAGTAGCGTGCGGCATGTCGCCAATTCGTTCATGAATCAAGGGAGTAGTACCGGTGATCGATGCCTTTGTTGGACACCGTGACCATCCGGTAGCCGGAGGGATCGTTGCCCAGCGGGTAGCCGACTGAGCCCGAGGCGATCATAAGCATGTTGCCGTGCCGGGCGTAGTTGTTCTGGTGCATGTGGCCGGCAAACACGGCATCCACGCCGTGGGCCTGCAGCAAATCGGTCACCGGACGGCGATTGTCCCGCGGGACGTTGAAGTAAAGATCGGGCTCGTCGGGGTGTTCGAGGAACAGCGGGTGGTGAGACAACACGATCACCTTTTCGGCCAACCCGTCACGCGCCGACACGAGTTCCGCTTCGAGCCAGTCGATTTGCCGGTTGTACTCCGCCCGCACTTCGCCGGGGTGATGCACGACGGTCGAGTTGATCACGATGAACTTCACGCCGCCCTCGACGAATGAGTAGGTGTCGTCTCCGAACAGTTCCCGGTAGCGCGCCAGGCTCTCGGACGTAGGAGTAATGTGATCGTCTTCCGAGGCGTCGTGGTTTCCGGAGACGCGATAGAGCGGGATGTCGGTCGACAGTCCGCCGCTTATCCGGTTTAGCTCGGCGATCTGGGCCTCGTCGGTGGGGTCGTTCACCATGTCGCCGCAGATCGCCACGAAGGCCGGACGGATAGTGTTGGCGGCATCCACCGCTTTTTCGAAACGCTCGGTTTCCGGGGCGAACCCGTCGAAAGGTTCGACCTGCCGAACGCTAAGGCCGCGGCTGTTGTAGTCGGCCATTCGTTCCGGCGTGAGGTCGATGAAGTTTCTGAACATGCCGAACTGGGTGTCGGCAAGTTGCATGAATATGAGCGGGTCCATGGATTAGCCTCCTGCGGCGATGATCAGGGTAGCTGGAACCCGAGGTCCAACTCGCCGCTGATGCCGTTGAACCAGTCGATGACCTCGCGGTGATACGGGATGCCGTTTGCCCTCCGCCGTTCCTCCTCTTCGGCCTCCCACAGCCCCGCGTAGAGCACGCGGTCGTGGCCCGGAGCGGGCGGAGTGTTCGCAAGGGTCTCCATCCACTCGTCCATATCGTCCTTGAACTGGTCTACGTCCATGAAGGCCTCTACGTTGAAGGCCATCACGAACTGGGAATACTGGTCGTTCGCGAAGTATCCGGCCCGGTTGCCCGACAGGATGCCCGACATGATGTCCACGATGACGGCTATGCCATAACCCTTGTGACCGCCGCGCTCGCGGGTCCCGCCGAACGGAAGCATAAAGAATTCCCCGGGCTCCGGGACGTCGACCGGCTCGTCGATGGGCGTTCCGTCCGGCTTGGTGATCCAGCCCGGGGCGAGTTGCGAACCGATGCGGCGGGTGAGGTCTAGCTTGTTTCCGGCTACCTGTGAAGTCGCCATGTCCAGCACGAACGGCGGCATCTTGCGGGCCGGCGCCGACCACGCCATCGGGTGGGTACCGAATCTCGGCTCGGCGCCGAAGATCGGGACCATGAGCTGCCCGCCAGCCGACGCCATGCACACGCCGATCATGTCGCGCTTCGCGGCCATCAGCGGATAGTAGGCGAGCATGCCGAGATGCCTCGTGTTCTGGACCGCAACGGAGCCGATGCCGTACTCGGCCGCTTTTTCCATCGCCAGTTCCATGGCCCACGGGCCTGTTTGCAACCCCAGTCCGCCGTCGCCGTCCCACGTGGCCGTCACGGCCGATTCCCTGAGCGTGCGTACGTGCGGGTCGGGGTTGATGTGCCCGGTCCCGTAGTCGAAGACGTAGCGGCGCAGCATGTTCGACACGCCATGACTCTCGTGGCCTCGCAGGTCGGACAAGACCATGATTTCGGCGGCCCGCGCGGCGTCCGAGTCTCCAAGGCCCATCTTTCGGAACACCGCCTCGGTTGCCGACCGCACCCGTTCTTCCCGCACGATCACCTTGTCTGCTTCTGGTACCTGGAATCGTTCGAGCATTGGGGTGGTGACGACCTTTCTCCGTTAGGACAGCTAATGGCAGCCGGATTCTATGCGATTTCACCACCTCACCCAACCGGGTTTCGTCCAATATGAGGCGAACGACTGGATTGGCACGAATCAACTCTGAACGAACATGGCGGGATGCGCGATAATCGGGTCATGAGATACGGGCGCGTTGTAATTTTGGCAGCGGCTGTGATGGCAGCCGCGCTGCTTGCCGTGTCGTGCGGTGCTGAGTCCGCGCCGTTGGTGGTGCCGACTGCGACGCCAGGCCCAGCCCCCACGTCTGTCCCACCGACGGAACCGCCTCCCACCCCCACCGTCGCTCCAGCCGCAACCCCTACGGTAGAAGTTGTGGAAGAGCCCGAAGACCTGGTGCTGCCGGTGATCTCAGAAAAACAGTACGAATTGATCGGCACCCAGGAATGGATCAATTCAGATCCGCTGACACTCGAAGGCCTGGCCGATGAAGGAAAGGTGGTGCTCGTCGACTTCTGGACGTACACCTGAATTAATTGCATTCGCACTTTCCCGGCGGTTCGCTCGTGGCATGACAAGTACTCGGAACACGGTTTAGCTATCGTGGCCGTACATGCGCCTGAGTTCGAATTCGAGAAGGATTATGACAACGTCGTCGAGGCCGCCGGGAAACACGGCCTCGAGTACCCGATAGTCCAGGACAACGAGTTCAAGACGTGGAGAGAGTTCAGCAACCGATATTGGCCGGCGAAGTACCTCATCGACTCCAACGGCATCTTGCGCTACCTGCACATCGGCGAGGGGGCGTACCAGGAAACCGAGCTGGCCATACGGGCCCTTCTCAAAGAAGCCGGCCGCGACGTCTCCGACATCGACCCTGAGTTCACGCCCGGTTAGGGTCTTCAGGTTTTTCGGTCCGGGCTTGACCCGGAACCCAATCTCGCCGACGTTACGTTTCTGGTCTGTAATGTAATGGGCGTGGCGACGGGGTTGGTTGGACCCCTTCAGCTACTGTTGAGGGCCGACGAGCGTACGTCCCAGCCCCAGCCCCATGGAAACCGGCCCCGCATCGGGTGCGGGGTGACGATCTTTCGCCGATAAGACGATTGGGGGGTATTCGTCGTGCCGCACCCCGATGCGGTACCCATGGTGGGGTAGGGTGGCTGGGCGCACCTTCGGCTATGGACAGGCTCGACGTAGTTACGTACCCCCCCTGTCACCCCACCATGGATACCGGCCCCGTAGGGCCGACGAGGCTGTGCCAGGCCCAGTAGCGAAGGGGCGTCCCGTCGGCCAAAAAGCCCCTTAGACCAGGGTGTCTTTATCCACCAGCGATTCGGCTTTTGCGCGGTCATCGGCGGATAGGGCCACGATCGTGTGGTCGCCCTGGCGCTCCACGATGTGGAGGCTCTGTATGTGCACGCCTGCCTGCTTGAACCTCTCGGCTACCTTCGCCAAGGCGCCCGGTTCGTCCGGCAGCCTGAGGATCAGAGAGTCGTCCGAGACCGTCTTGAAGCCGGCGTCCGTCAGAACTCGCATGGCATCATCGTAGGTATCGGTTGTCAGGGTGATGACGCCCTGGGTCTCGAGTCCCTCAGCGCTGATGGTCTCTATGTTGATCCCTGCATCGGCCAGCGCCCTGCTGATGTCGGCGAGCACTCCCACTTCGTTCTTGGCCACGATAACAATTCTGTTCATCCTGCTGTCCTCTGTTCCGAATCGTTCTTCAGGCAGTCGTCGACCACTGCGTCAATAGTCTCTCTGGTCACGTGAGGCATGGCTATGAGATGTGCGATGTCCTCGTAGGGCGCTAACTGCCACTTGCGGACCACATCGTCGGACGGCTTCGGAAAGACGACTGTTACCGAGTTCTTGTTCCGCCACGCCGGGATCCCACTGTCGTTGAAGCGTGCGACTGCGTACTCGGCGACCGCCAGGCACTTAGCCACGATTTCACGGAAGCCGTCCAGCCCGTTTTGACGGAGAGCGTACCAAATCATCAACGGCGTGAGGGCGTTGCGCGACCCGGTCAGGGTGGTGTCCAGCACACCCACGTACTCGATGGATCTGGCGATGCGGGAGACGTATTCGCCCCTGGTGAGGGCGACACCGCACGGCAGCGGAGATCCGATCATCTTGTGTCCGCTAATCGCCACGCTGTCGAAGCCTGCATCGAACCCGTAGGGTTGCGGCTCGTCCACGAAGGGCAGGATCATGCCGCTCAGGGCCGCGTCGGCATGGATGTAGTGGTCCGTAACTGCGAGATCGGCGAGGATCGCGCGCACCTTGCCAACGTCGTCTACCGCGCCCTTCATAGTGGTCCCGACGTTCGCCATGAAGATGACGGGCACATCGCGATTGATGCGGATGGTCTCGCGGAGGTCGTCGTAGTCCACCTCGCCGTTGTCCTGGCTCTTGATCATGATGTTGCGAGCCTTCAGAACACGCAGGATCTTGACGACGCTGTAGTGCGTATCCTGCGAGAAGTAGAATACGCCGTCCGGGAACATCTCGCGCGCGATGTAAAGCCCGTACATGTTGCCTTCGGTACCGCCCGACGTCACATAGCCCCACGCCTGGTCTTGGGGCAGGCGCATCAGATCGGCGAAGAACCCGATGACCTCCCGCTCCATTTCGTGCGTGTTGCTGCGGAAGTTGCTGTCGTGGAATGGGTCTCCGACGTTGTTGGCGCTGTAGCTCAGGAAGGGCAGCAGAGCCGAGTAGTCGAAGTCCTGGTTGCAGGGGTAGCCGACGAGCCGGTGCCGCAGCTCCTCGAAGTCGCGGAGGAGGCTGTCGAGGCGTTGTTGGGTGGGTGTTGGGTCGTTCATCGGTGGTGCTTGCTGGCGTTTGGGCTGTATCGAAGATAGTAGGAACCTAAGAAAATCTTACAGGCAGGTCCATGGCGCCTGTGCCTTACCTCCGCCGGCCCGGCTGCGCAGCCAATTTGTTGCCCACAGCTAAGGATTTTTATACTATTTCTGTGTATGTTATAGATTGCGTGTGCGAAGTCTTCCAGGAAAGGATGGATCATGGTAGTCAAGAAGAAGAGACTCACTTTGGACTTGGAGCCATCTTTTCAGCGTAGGCTGAAGGTGTTGGCAGCGCTCAAGGGCGTGACCATGCGCCAATATTGCTATACGGCCATAGATAGAGAATTGGCCCAAGACGAATCACAAGGCATCGCGGGTCCCGCCTATGGCCGCTCAGACGCCGCGCGGTTCGAGGAACTTCAGCAGAAGTACTTCGGGGACGGCACGCTCCCAGGCAACGGCGCCGAGTTCATTCGTGAAGCGCGTGAAGCCAGGGACGCCCAGTTGGAGGGACTGGCGTGAGCGGCTTCGTGGTCGTAGATGCCAGCCTTGCGTTCAAGTGGTTGGTGAGAGAGGAGCACACCGACAAAGCCTTGGCGATTCTACGCGTGTGGCAGAACGAGGACGTTATTCTGGCCGCTCCTCATCTTCTGCCCTTTGAGGTGTCGAATGCTCTCCACAAGAGGGTAACCCGAGGGGAGTTGAGCGTTGAGGGGGCAACTGACCTCATCGGGAACCTGCTTGCCTCCCAAATTGAGTTGCATCAGCCGTGGAATCTTCACGGAAAGGCGTTGGAGACGGCAAGCCGATTCCGGCAGGCTGCCGCATACGACGCCCACTACCTGGCGCTTGCCGAGAGTCTCGATTGCGAACTATGGACTGCTGACGAGAAGTTCTATCGGTCCGTAAGGCGGGAGATGGTTCACGTGCGCTGGATAGGAAAATTTGACAAGTCGTAAAGGTTCATGGCGGCCGTCAGCCGAGTCTGTCCACTATCGATGCCCGGAAACGCTGGCAGGAACGACCTGACGAACGGCCTAGCTGAATTAGCGGAGGAGGGCGTCGAGGCGGTTTTGGGATGCTGTTTTGTTGGCCATTTCGATGAGCTGAGGTCGAACATTCTTCCCGACCCTGTTCTCCTGAGCTTCGGAGTACCCTAGCCGTACTTGGCGGCGAAGGCCTGGGGGAACTCGGCGGTCTTGGCGAGCACATACTCAGGCCGGTTGTCGGCTCCCTCCGCCGTTAAGAGCGCCTCGAACATGAAGTGACCCTGGTAGTCGATGTCCTTCAGAGCGCCGAACACCTCGGCCCACTGGAGGTTGCCGTCCATAGGCGCTATGTGGTCCCTGTCCAGGAAGTCGTGCAGGTGAAGGTGGATGAGACGCGGGCCGCACTGCGCAAGAGTCTCGCGGGCCCGGTCGGGCTTGATGAAAGGATTAACGCCATCCTCGTCGCGCGTGTGGCCGACGTCGACGACCATGCCGAACCGGTCGGAGCCCACGTCGTCCACGAGGGCCATGTAGTCTCGCAGGTTCACGCCATTCTCGTTGGCGAGCCTGATGGCGGAGCCCTCGAGCTCCTCGAGCATGTCGACGATTGTCCTCTTCGACTCTTCGGAGGTGCCGAAGTGGCAGACCATCACCGATGCGCCCATATCATCGGCGACGCGGGCCGCTGCGGCGGCCTCCTTCACCGCCGCCCTGCGCTCCTCCTCGTCCGTGGAGGCGTACTCGACGCTCGGGCCGTGGAAGGAGACTATTTCGACGCCCTGCTCTCGGCACTCTCGCACGACGTCGGCGGCCTGCTGGCCGTTGCCGAAGTCGAAGTGATGGGGCGATCGGATCCCGCACACCTCGATCCTGGTGATCCCGGCGGCCCGAATGGCCGCTATCTCGCGTGCGCCCAGCGGAGTTTCCTCGGAGAGAAAGGCCCCGGTGGTGGCGCCCAGTCTGTCGGCGATCTCGTCGGCGGTGTACGGTAGCTTGCCCATGGTGTGCTGCTCCTGGGGTTCTTGTGGCGGCGGAATTGTATACCTGACGGGGGGCGGGGGTTGGTGGGGCGTGAGGTCGGTGAAGATGCGGATGTTGTTGGGAGCGTGGTTGAGGTGGGGTGGTAGGGGGGAGTAGTCGGAGGGCTGGGTGGAAGGGTGGCCGACGAGGCGGTTTTGGGTGGGTGGGTTGTCTTGTATGGTCCAGCGGTTCTTGGCGGGTGTGGGTTACTTGGGGGATGGGTTGCGCGCGGGCATAGCTTAAGTGTATTCGCCGGGGATTAAGGGGATGTGTGGCAGGGGCGCGAAGCCGAAAATGTTCACGGAACTGAACCCTGCGACTTGTTGTGAATTTGCGGCCATCCTCGAAGTTTCGGCATTGCGAAATACGGCCATGAGTGGTCGATGAAACCGTCGTTCAACTTGAAGTAGCTTATACGCCGCGGAATTCTCGGAAGCACTTGTCGTCAGTCGTATGATGGCGGCCACAATCTACGTCAGTAACTAAGGTGCTTGTTGGGAACGGTTGGCATGCAAGAAAACAGCGACGACGATCGGGTTGAAAGCGACGAGGGCCGCAAAGGCCTACTCGACAGAGCACGGGGTATGGCTAGTTCGGCCAGACAAAAGGTGTCGAGACCTGTCGACGTACTGACAGGAGCGGATATTCGCCGTTTCGATGAGTTCACGGACGCGACGACGAGAGCCGTGGTCGGCGTTCATCAGGACCTGTCCGTTTTGCAGGGAAAGGTCGTCCGCATGCATCGAACGGTGGATGATATGCGGGAGCGCCAGAAGCGCTTGGCCGAACGGATTGACCAGTTGGAGCGATCAATCAGTCGTCGAACAAGCCTGACCCCGTGGATTCTGGGAGCGGCTTTTGCGGCGCTGGTGTTGAGCGTCGTCGCTGTGCTGGTGAGCGTGTCCTGATGGGATACGAAGAACTCCGGGTTCTCTCAGATTCGTATCCGCCTCGAGATCGAGGCGTGCTCTTCGACCTAGCTCAGAAATATCGCAGTCGTGACGAGCGGGAGGTTTTGGAAGTAGCCGCGATAGCAGCCGACATATCGCTCGACGACGTCCTCAATCTCGGACTCGAGCCCGACGCGAACCCACTGTTTAGGGAGGCCCTCAGCCGTCAGTATCCGAATGTCGATGTCGAAACGCTCGACGGCGCGTCTGAGGGACGGCTTATGGGTTTGGCGAACGGCGTGAAGGGCAAGTACTTCGAAATGCTCGTGCGCGACCGGCTCAATGCCGGGGAGCGCGTGGGTGAATTGCAGTTGCAGCCCGGCCAGATCGCCCGGCTCGCCGAATCGCCGACACAACCAGGGTGGGACCTGCGCATCGAGAACGAGGATGGGACGATAGACGAGTTCCTCCAGCTCAAGGCGACCGACTCGATGAGTTACGTCAAAAATGCCCTTGTGGAATACCCTGAAATACGAGTGGTCGTGCCGTCAGAAGTCGATGACCAAGAAGACGACATTCTGGGTACCGACATCTCCAATAAGCAGTTGGACAACATAACCGAAGCTCAGATCGGTGAAATGGGCGAGAGTGCGGTCGAGGACACTTTGGACAGGGGCGCTGAAGCAGCGTTCGACTCGATCCCGTTCGCGTCGATGATTGCGACGGGCGTCATTGAGGGAAGGAATGTCCTCACGGGACGTTCCACACTCCGGGAATCCTTCAGAAGAGGAGCAAAGCGAATGGGGAGAGCCAGCGTATACAACGCCATAGGGGTGGCCTTGGCCCCTACCGGAGTCGGGGTTCCGGTGGTGATAGGGATGAGAATCGCTGAAGGCAGAGTTTCCAAGAGAATTGCCCTTGTGGAACATCTGGAATCCAGGACACGCGAACTGGAACGGTTCACCGCTTCCGCGGCCTGAATAAAATATCCGGACTTTCTAGGGTGGCCGCTCTCACAATGCTGGGGGCGCTAACTCCACGAACCCCGGACAAAATCGAAGGTATTCGCGGCGGCTCATGGGGTCGACCCGCACCCAATTCTTGCCCCTTCCCTTCCATGGGATATTCGCCGCACACTGAGAGCAGAAATGACTCCCAGGGCTGGAATTGACGGACTTCGCCGAATGACAACACTTGCCCCTGCTTCGCGTTAAATAGTTGCGCTTGTTAGCCATTTCGCGCGGGTGCTACGCCGCCTTGCGCATTTCGTAGCATTCCGTTGCCGGGGGATTTCCTGATGGTGGCGGCTATGGAGATTTAGGGAGGATTTATTGATGGCGATCAGGCATTCGGGGCTTGCCTTGGTGGCGGGGGTGGTACTGGTTATTTTGGCTGTGCTGTTCCTGCCGGGCAGTGCGTTCGTTAGCGCCTTAGATTAGACGGACTTCGTGGCCGCCAGGGACGCTTTGGGCGACAACGTAGGCCTGGCGCATTGGACGACGTTCATCGCCATCGTTTCGCTGTTGCTCTTGTCCTTCGGCCTGCTGGGCCTCAATCCCGCGGCAAGCCGGCAGGGCGGGCTGGGAGGCAGGCGTCTGTAGTTCGGGATCATCGTCTCAGTCATTGAGTGGAGCGCTCTTATCATCGCGTCGGGGATGCGGCATTTCGTCATCCACCTGATGCAACGCGGCGGCCTGCCCGACGACGGGAGCCTGTCGGCGGCGGACTTCGAGGCCGCGGCCCTGGCTGTTCACTCCGGCTTGACGGCGGTGACGTTGACGTTCATTGCGCTGTTCCCCCTGGCGACCATCATGGTCGGCATCGGGCTGTCCCAACGGTTCGGCTCGATGGACATCTACAAGTTGACCAGCTACGTCCTGGCGATAGGCGGAATTATCGGACTGGGCATATACCTTACAGCCACGAACGCCCCGGACATGGGCATCCAGACGCTGCTGTGGATAAACAGCGTAGTCCTGTACATCCAGTCGATTGGCATGTTCATCATCGGGTACGGCATGTACAAGGGGCGGAGGGAGTTCTCGGGGGAGGGGTAGGTAGTCCCTGGTTGAAGGGAGCGCCGCGGCGATGTTGCGGCGCTCCGGATTGCCTGTGGCGCCGATCTCGCGTAGCCGCCCCGCCCTTGCCCATGGATCCCGGGTGAGGACCCCTTTGGCTACGGGTCGGTCGATGTAAGGGCGTGCCCCCGCTGGCACCCCACCATGGATACCGGTTTCCACCGGTAAGACGAAAGTGAATGCGGTACGCATGGTGGGGACCGGGTGGGGATCCCTTCGGCTACAGACTGGTTGGACGTAGGGGCGGTTCCCCCTCCTTGTCACCCCACCATGGATACCGGTTTTCACCGGTAAGACGAAAGTGAATGTGGACACCGGCCCAGCATCGGGGTGCGGGGTGACCCCGTTTCAAGCACGGGGCAGGCTGTTCTTTCGCCGGTAACCGGTAAGACGATAGTGGTGTGGGTTCCGGATGGGAGTTCGGCACGACGATTGGGGCTGTCCGGTTTGAGGTCCGATGGGAACGGGGGTGGTCGGAGTCGTTATGGGCTATTTGGGTCGCGCGAGGTGATGAAGATGGGCCGCGCGACCCATCGACAGGTAGGTCAATGCCGGGGTGGAAGATGCTATCTTGGACCGGGAGTTGACGCGCCAGAGGACAGATACGGCTGAAGAGGCATGGGTGGTTGTAGCCGGCGCCGGCGCGCTCGGCTTCGGGCCCGGACCGATTGCGATGGACATTCCAGACGGCTATAGCGATATCCCCGCCGGCAAGATCGCCACGGTGGTAACTCACCTCCAGTTATGTCAACGTCCGTCGTTGCGGCCCGAACATCCCCAGGATTCCTGGGTTCTCCGCAAGACCAATTGGCCAGATCTGGACCAGTATCGGGCACTATTCCGCCGGATTGGAGAAGACTTGTTCTGGTTCTCACGCCTGCGGTTGAACGACGACGAACTCCGAGAGCGCTTCAGCGCTCCGCCTTACGAGGCGTACGTGTTCGAGGCGGCGGGGCGAGAGGAAGGAATCGTGGAACTCGACTTTGGTGTCGAGGGTGAGTGTCAACTCGCATTCTTCGGGTTGACCCCGACGACGGTGGGCCGGGGCGCCGGACGCTGGATGATGAACAGGGCGTTGGAGATCGCATGGTCACGTCCCATTCGCCGGATGTGGGTTCACACTTGCTCCCTCGACCACCCCGACGCGCTGGACTTCTACGTTCGGTCCGAGTTCGAGCCGTTTCGCAGGCAGATCGAGGTTTATGACGACCCGAGGATTACCGGCTTGCTACCGAGGGATGCAGCACCTCGAGTGCCAATCATTTGAGTTGAGATAGCCCGCGGGGATGCTGCCCAGATCGCGGCGTGTTGATCGATCTCACCCGTGTTCTCTGGTACGCGTGGCCGGCGGCGAGATGCGGCGGGCCGGTCGGGGTGGTGCGGTTGGATGCTACGGGTCAAATGGCACCTGCGACAGTGTGTTTGTTGGTAAGGGACCTGTACCTTAGTATGAAGGTAACGCCACTGGTCTTGGCTTCGCCTTCTCAGCAGTTCTCGCGCCGTATGCATGATCGTTAAGACTGAGTACGGCGAAGCGACCTGATCGTTGTTAGTAGCCTATACTGGAAGTATGGCATCCTGTTCAAAAGAGGAGCAATTGTGGCAACTTTCCAAGACAAAGTTCAAATGGAAGAAAGAGCACTGCCCGAATTTCCTAAATTGATTTTCTTGGACACAAATGTTGTTCAGAATCTACAGTCATTCGGCGAATTAATTTACAATAATAGTCTTACAGTTGAAATGAGTTCAAAGATTTCGGTTCGCGGATCTAGATTCTCAGAAGACATCTATGCGCTTGCAGACTTCATGGCATTAGGACATCGTGCTGGCTGGCCAATCGCAGTCTCTTCTAGGACACTTGACGAACTTGGGGCTACATCAAGACCTGACAAACGCGTAGCGCTTATCAATTGGGGAGAGGAATTAGCCTATTTCTTTGCCTCCAATTTTGACGAGTCTTTCGACCTAAAGGCGGGATCGAGCTACAGCGATACTACCCGCTTCACATTTATTCAGAGACGTTGTCTATCTGAATTGCTTGGTGCACTTCCGCAGGAAAGTGACAGACAGCTAATAAGCGACGCACGGGAATACAGCTGCGATATATTCTTAACGATGGATTACAAGACGGTTTGGCGCTACAAAAGTATTGTGAGCCGCCTTGGCCTAAAGGTTATGCGTCCGGTCGAACTCCTTGATTACGTCAGACCTTGGGCAGGCCTCTTGAGATGAGTGGGATCCGTGGACACGCTGCTCTGCGCGATGATTGCGAGGCCTACATATCCTTCAAGCTGGGTGGGGCGGGAGCAGATCGATGGCCCTCAATACATACCGGCCTGACACGGGGCATGTGCGCCCATACCTTGCTGGACTACGTAGCCGTGGGCGGCGACTGGTGGATGTCCAACAAGGAGACTACCAGGTACATGCGTTTGCTAATTGAGAGCAGCCTCTCCAACATCCGCGACACGTCGATGCAGCACACGCGCAGCGGAGTCACTCACCACAACGGTGAGTCGGGCCACATAGCCTATCTGGAACGTCCTTTCCACTTAGCGCGAGCGGCGGTGCGGGAGTGCGCGGAAAGGTTGGGAGTGCGAGTTTAGAGTGGCCGATGAACGAGCAAGAACTATTTGTATGCGTCAACTGCTTCGATGACCCCGGCTTAGTTGGGTTCGTCGAGAATAACGCCGTTACGAGTAACTGCTCATTCTGCACCTCGCAATCTAAAAAGCCGATAGCGGCACCTGTTGAAGATGTCTCCGCTTACTTCATTGAGTGTCTGTTTCGAGAATATGATCTTGCAGCGAATGCGCTCGGATGGATTGGATCAGAAGGGGGGTACATCGGACAATATTGGGTTGCAGTGGATCTCGCGTTCGACGAACTCGCATTGGAGTTCCCCCAAAACAATCAGGAGTCGCTATTACCTCATCTCTTTGGCGAATACTATGACCAAGAATTGTGTGAGCAAGATCCGTACGGTCCGAATGACTCCGAATGGGCTAGATTCAGTTGGGGGCGATTCTGCCATACCGTTATGCACGAGCGGAGGTATTTTTTCCTCGGCCAGGATGGGGACAGTAATGAACCACGAGTGATCAGCCCCGGAGAAGTCCTTAGCACCATTTTTGATTATGCGCAGGCGATGGGTCTGCTCAGGAAATTCCCAGGTGGCAGTCAATTGGTGAGGGCGAGATACGAAGGCGACGGTCTTCCGCTCGAAACTGAACTGGACCTAGGGCCACCTCCCGCGAAGAATGCGACTCAGCCCAACAGGATGAGCCCTGCCGGTATCCCAATGTTTTACGCGTGTGAAGACGAGGCGACAGCTCTCAAGGAAACTGCAAGGGATCCAGGCAAGTTCGCGGTGGGGTGGTTTGAGACTCTAAGGCCAATAACCATTCTCGACCTGACCAATATTCCGCCCATCCCTAGCTTGTTCGAGTACATATCAGACAGTACGGAAATCCCGCCTCGACGGGCTCTCACCTTCTTGCAGCATATCTCTAAGGAGATGTCCCGCCCCATCGATCGGGATACTAAGATGCATATCAATTACGTTCCGACACAGGTCGTGACTGAGTTCATCCGCGACCAATTGACCTGGGATGACACACCCATACATGGCATCGGGTATCAAAGCGCGGTGCATCCGGGCCATGTCTCGTACGTTCTGTTTGCTAATCGGGGTAACATGGTTTTGAGATTGGACAAGCCCCTTGGATATGATCCCTGGCTGAGGCTAGTTAAGGTCAAACATAGGATGGTGCGGGGAGTCCGGCACCCGCATTGGGTGGGTGACTTCTGGCATCTGAAGGTGAAACCGCTTTGTGATCGGATCATGTCCGGGTCGCTAAGCGCAATTTGATGCCCTCTATGTAGCCACTCGACAGAATTAGGAGCCAACCATGACCAACAATGACCTAGCCGGAAAGGTACAGACCGTACTCGGCCCTGTCGATCCCGGGCTGCTTGGCAGGACGCTTACGCACGAGCACATCCTGTTCGACGGCTCCTGGGTCATCACGCCGTCACCAGGCGCGAGCGACCGGGCCTTCTTTGAGAAGCCTGTCTCCCAGGAGACGCTCGGCAGAATACGGCACCGGTTCAAGCCCAACCGGGACAATGGGCGGCTCGAGGACGTCCGGACGGCCATCGAAGAGGTTGGGCTGTTCAAGCAGTATGGTGGGGGCACGTTGGTCGAGGTGACGAGCATCGGAATAGGCCGCGACCCGATCGGCCTTGCCAGGGTCTCCAACGCCACGGGCGTGAATATCGTGATGGGCGGTTCGTACTATGTGAACACGCATCATCCGCCGGGGATGGACGACCTAACAGAGGACTACATCGTCGATCTGATAGTCGGGGACATCACCGAAGGGGCCGAAGGGACGGGAATAAGGTCTGGCATCATAGGCGAGGTCGGCTGCGCCTGGCCCCTGGCGGACAACGAACGGAAGGTGCTGAGGGCATCGGCGCGCGCACAGCGCATGACCGGGGCGCCGCTGCTCATACATCCCGGCCGGGACGAGACGGCGCCACTTGAGATCATCGATATCCTGGACCGGGCCGGGGCCGACCTGTCGCATACGATCATGGGCCACCTCGACAGGACGGTCTTCGAACGCGGTACGCTCAAACAGATCGCTGAGTCGGGCTGCTACATGGAGTGGGACCTGTTCGGCTGGGTCGGGTCGTACTACGCCGCGAACCCGAACATCGACATGCCGAGCGACGACCAGCGCCTCGAGCGCATCGCCTGGATATCGTCCGAGGGCTACGGCCGCAAAGTCGTCGTGGCGCACGACATATGCACGAAGCACCGCCTGGAGAAGTACGGCGGCCACGGCTACTCGTACATACTGGACCACATAGCTCCCAGGATGCTGTCCCGGGGCTTCACTCCTGAGGCCGTCCACGACATCCTGGTCTCCAACCCAGCCGAAGCGCTCACGTTCCGGTAGTATCTGCGCCGCGCTTTCGCTCCACGGCACAGCGGTCATCGGCCGTCGGTCCAGTCCAATGGGATTCATAACCCAAACTAGGCAATGCGGAGGTGGGTGGTGACACGCCGAAAGAAAAGGGCCAACAAAAAGCGGATCCCCAAAACACCCTATTTCGTCGAATGGGAAAAACGACACAATGCGATCAGCTACCTCGTCAACAACTGGCGAAGGCTCGATGAGTCCAACCACTCATTCGTTCAATCCTTGTGTCACCAGTGGGAAAACAGAGGAACGCTCAGCGAAAACCAATGGCGGTACGTCTTGAAATACGCCGGGATTCTCGGCGAACAGCAATCGCGTCGATGTTTACGGTCCAAACCGGGCGAATGTTACGTCTACGGAATTACCGACGGAGACGGGCACATGAAAATCGGAATCAGCACGCGCCCGGAAAAACGGCTTGCTGACATGCAGGTTGGACAGGCCGAAGCACTGTCTTTGGCGTGGAAGGTCAAAACTCCAAACAGGTCCGTTGCTCGGTCAGTCGAAGGACGACTGCATCGCTTTTACAGAAACGCCAACTTGCGGGGGGAGTGGTTCACAGTCCCGTCGTGTGAACAAGCGAAAGCCAAGGCTGAACAGTACCTTAAGTTGCGCGCAGAGAGGGTAAAGGCGAGAGCCGCACGCAAAATCGAGAAGCCGGATACTTAGTTCGGGTTATTAGTCCCAGCCCAATTAGCCAACAAGGAGTAGCCAATGGCAGTCAATAAAGCAAAGCAGCGAATGCTGGAGGGGAAGCCCGCCATCGGAGCCGAGGTGGGCCTGGGCTCACCGCTGTCGGCCGAGCTCATCTCTCCCCTTGGATTCGACTACGTACTGGTCGACAACCAGCACGGCGCCTGGGCGGACCAGAGCTCGATGCATGCCTTCCGGTCCATCAGCCTGGGTACGGCCGTGCCCATGGCAAGAGTGCAGAGGAACGACTTCGGACTCATCGGCCGACTCCTGGATATGGGATGCATGGGAATTGTGGTGCCGATGGTCAACAACGCTGAGGAGGCGGAGGCCGCCGTATTCGCCACCCGCTATCCACCGCTCGGCGGCCGGTCCATCGGGCCATTCGGCACGGGCTTCCTGGGCGACGATTACGACGACTGGGCCAACGACCAGATTTTCCTGGCTGTGCAGATCGAGACGGACGACGGGGCCAGAAACGCTGAGGAGATCATGGCGGTCGACGGCATAGATGGGTGCTGGATCGGCCCGGGAGACCTGAGCCGCTACATGCGCCTCGACTTGAACACCAGGGAAGGCAGGGAGGTCCACAGTACGACGATACGTTCCATCATCGCCGCCTGCCACCGTACGGGGAAGATACCGGGGATCTCCACTCCATCGGCAGAGGTCGCCCAGCGATGGATCGACGAGGGCTGCCTGTTCGTCGTGGCGGGGGTGGACACAATGTGGGTCGTGGACAAGGCTCGCGAGACGCTGCAGGCGTTAGGGAGGTGAGGGGTGGTGAGGGGAGGCGACCGCAGGTGGCCTTCGGGGTCACTTCGCTGCCCACGGGCGCGGCTGTGGAGATAACCGCCACCGCCTACGTCGGAGGCTGACGACCCGGCTCCCCAACTCCGCATCAAGCCCGCGCCGCCGACTAATCCCGGCGTCGGTACGCCGTTGTCGAGTGTGGGCAACCGCTCGACGAACCGGGTGGATTCGAGCCATTCAGGGCAATCATGTCAATTTCAGTGAAATATTACAGGAACCAATGAGAGCTTATAAATGTCACTGCTACAATATGCACCCCTGTGGAAGATGAAGCATCCTTGTGGCGAGAGAAAATTGAATGCCGGTTGGTCCTCTTGGCAGCGGGAGCAGATTTTATCATTCGAATGTCTTGCCCGGCTGGGCGATGGACGAATATTGGAGCCAGTCGTAAGTTGCGGGACTCCCCTCGCACTGAGCATTCCCTGAGGCTGTTAGCGTTTGGGCTGATCGTATCATCGGCGTTGACTATAGCCGCGGTCGCTTGTACGAGTCCTCCCTCTCCGACTGCTACTCCATCAGTTGCGGCCAAGCCTTCGCCGCCGGCAACCTTCATTCCCGCGGCTTCTCCGCGTACCGAGCCCACGTCGGTACCCACTTCAACCAACACTCCCGCGCCGACATATACGGCTACACTCATACCGTCTCCGACTCCTACCCCCTCTCCCGCGGCTGCGCCGCGTGCCGCGCCCACGCGAACGCCCGCTTTGACCAAAACTCCCACGCCTACATATACGGCTACACTCACGGCTGCGCCGACTCCGACTCCCGCAGCTACACCCACGATAGCGCCCAGTTACACGCCGTCCCCCGTACCTGCTCCTACGCCCGAACCAACAATTACTGCTACGCCTTATCCAACTCCCGCGGCAACGCCTACCAGCGCGGCTTCGCCCCTCCCGAGTCCGACCCCGGCGGCTGTTCCAACGCCCACACCTACGAAAGTACCTTCGCCGACACCGACTTTTACTGCCACCGTTACGCCGACGCCAACTTATACTCCTACTCCCACCGCCACCTTTACGCCGACCGCTACCCCTATTATCTTCCCGACTTCTACGCCGGTCCCCAGACCTGACTATTCCTGGCTTATCACACCTGTCCCAGACGCATCGCCACCGCCAGAGTTTTTGCCACGTGAGTCTCCTAATTTGATACCGCATACGATATTCGCACCTTTTCATACTGTATTGCCAATCGTTGCGTGGCCAAGTGGTGAAATAAGAGGTCCTGGCGGGACAGTACAACCGTTAGTGACGTCTGTTGACTCCATAGTGGACCTAACTTTCTATAATGAAAGTCCGGTCAATATCGATACGACTTTTTCAGTTCAAATACACGTCGACGGCCAGCCGGTCGACTTGCTGGATTTCGAGTTCTATGATCTAAATTATGGTCATTCAAATGGTTGGGGAACACGAGTCGTCATTCCTGCTGGGACATTAGTTCCAGGCATCCATACGATTACAATGGTGATCGATCCTTTCAATAAAGTCGAAGAAACTGACGAAACGGATAACATATACACAATAGCGTTCGAGTGGGTAGAGGATAGACCTCTAAGCACACCACTTATAACGTATACGGATGACCAGCTAAGGGCGATATTGGAACCGTTGTTTGATGGGATGTTGGAAGATTACCGTACGGTAGATGAACTCGCAGAGCTAGGACATAACTTAGTGCCAGTTATACGGGATGCAGTAGACGCCGCTTACTATTTAATCACGGGTAGATCATTCCGTGATGATCAGCTATACTTGATAATGGCGCCGCATTCTGAATATATTAATCAACATGCTACGGCATGCATAGGATCCCTTGAAGGAAAGAGCCTCGAGGATTTTCAATATCTGTCCGACTCTCGCGTATGTTCCAAGCCTATTCATTGGCGCGCTTCAGCATACGTCAAGGGATACTTTGATGTTACTGGGTTAATTATGCATACAGGAAAGACTCCAAGCCGATTATTAGTTGAGTTACTCCATGAGCTCGGTCATTCCCACCAGAGATCGGTATACCCTTCCCAACTTTATGACGTTCCATTTCGTTATGATCAAGCAATATTTGAGGCTGAGGCGCAGACGTTTGAAGCGGTAGCTTTGCGTCGTATAGAGGAATTTCTTGGTGTAAGTTTTGGAAGGTATATCAATGATATAGGAAATGTTGGTCTTCTGGACCATGATCTCGAGTATTGGTCATCTCAGGGTGAGAAGAAACAAGAACACGGTTTTGCGTATGTCCTAATGTGGCTGAATGCGCTGGATGACCCGGCCGGGCTTGGCCTGCGAGAAGAGCTGGAATCAAACGGCTGGCTTTCGTCGGAGACATCGTATGAAGTGTTTAAATTCTTTGCAGGAATGGATGATAACGAATTACGAGCGTGGATTGACGGGCTGCTGGCCGTAAATGGCGACGTGGTTGAACGTTACAGAGAAGTAGCCCGCTCCCGGTTAGTGGAAAACCTGTCCACGGAAGAACAAGCCCCTGCTGAATTCTTTCGCCCAATTATGCTCGCCCCGTGAGGTTTCTCGTACTGAAAGACATGGCAATAACCAAGTGAGGGCGGCGCGTTTGGAATCGCCCCACTGAACGACCGCCATGAAACTCATCATAGACGCGTTGGAAATCGTTCAGCTTTTCAAACGCGGTGTTTTCCACGAAAATGTTGTAGAAGTCCTCTTCGGTAATTAGACCTTCTCGCTGGGCAAGCGCCAAATCTCTCAGACTCGCCGCCACTGTCTCTTCGCCCAGAGCCAAGTATAGGTGCCACAAGAACCGTTCGCCGAGAAAGTAGTCGCAACCACTTCTGCGCCAGTCGATTAGTTGCTCCTGGATGGTTTCTTTGCAATTGGAGGCGACTCGCTCGTCCAAGAGCTTCAGTCGATGTTCGATGCTGGTTGCGCCGACTTGGATCTCAGCATATGTGGCTAGGAAGTCAGCTGCCCCCTCTGGTATCCAACGCGATTCTCCTCCGTACAAGTAGAAGTGGCCCAGTTCGTGATAGATGGTCCTAATAAGAACGGGATAGTCCGACCTAACATAACGAGCCGTGTTGGACCCTAATATATTTCCTTCGCCCCTGGGATCCCATATTGTAGGATTGCTAACCAGAAGGATCACGTCTTTGAAGGGGAACCGCAGGCCCAATAATGTCTCGTACGACCTGATCGCTACCTCCATCGCTGTGAAGATTTCGCCGTAGTTCAGCGACTGTCCATGGGTGATGACAATGAATTCGGCGTCGTCAGCCAGTGGCAGTCGAACCGACTTCGACTCGACCGTATGAGACTCAATCAAGGCCTTGCGGAATTCCCTGCTGATATAGAGTTCGGATCTCATCACTGCCAGCAATGACGCTTCATCGTCGTCCAGTCCGTCGGAAAACCAAGGCTGTTCCTTCAGTAGAGCTATAACGTTCATTGACGGTGCCTCTCCTACCATCAGGCCCATGGCTTCCAAGGCAAAAGAGTCCCTGTCCCTGAACGGAGGATCCATGAAAGGCTGGGACGCGACCAGCCTGGCGAATTCCGGATCCTCTTGGGCGATTTGTAATAACCAAATGATCGTCCGATACTCCAGCAAGGTGAGGTCATCAGCCATCCACGGATAGCCGAACAACATCCTAGCCGTGCTCACATCTGCATTGGCCAAGTCCCTGACAAAGCTCAGCGGGAGCCACTCCCGCCTGAGCCAATCCTTGCCGGTTAACCCACTGGCGACCCATTCACAGCCAGCGATCTTCTCGGCGAGTTCCTCGTCAATGTTCATAATCTGACCAAAGACATCCCTAGCCACTGGCCCCCAGACTAGAGGCAGCGTGGGCCTGGGCTTGGGAGTAGGCCGGGGTGTAAACGTAGGCGCCGGCGCGACTGGCGTGGCCGTCGGCATCAGCGTTGGTGTCGCTGTTGGCGTCGGAGTTGTCGTGGCCGTCGGCGTCAGCGTTGGTATGGCTGTTGGCGTCGGAGTTGTCGTGGCCGTCGGCGTCAGCGTTGGTGTGGCTGTTGGCGTCGGAGTTGTCGTGGCCGTCGGCGTCAGCGATGGTGTGGCTGCTGGCGTCGGAGTTGTCGTGGCCGTCGGCGTCAGCGATGGTGTGGCTGCTGGCGTCGGAGCTGTCGTGGCCGTCGGCGTCAGCGATGGTGTGGCTGCTGGCGTCGGAGCTGTCGTGGCCGTCACAGTGGTCGTGGGAGTATCGTTCAGTGCTGGATCAGACGTTGGCGTCGTGGTGGGTTCAGTCCGTGCAAAAGCGGTTGCAGCTACGGCGCCCATGATCGTCGCCTCAGGACCCGGAGTTAGAGTCGCTGATACTGTGGGTGGCACCACTGGAGCGACGGTGGCCGTTGGATTAGACGGCGAAACATTTGCGCGGGTACAGCCGACCACGCAGAGGACGCCTACAGTGGCAATTATCATCAGTCGGCTGGACTGTTTGCGT
This sequence comes from Dehalococcoidia bacterium, assembly GCA_965219065.1. Lineage (GTDB taxonomy): Bacteria > Chloroflexota > Dehalococcoidia > Lucifugimonadales > Lucifugimonadaceae. Next base: position 2,193,885 of record OZ244715.1, on the reverse strand, counting down.
AAATGTTGACTCGACGGCATATGCAAGCCTGTGGGATTTCTTCAGAGCTTTTTTGCCCACATCTTATAGTTCGCGTCCCACCTACGAAAACTCGAACCACACGCACCCCCTCAACCATCCCCGCCTTCGGCCACCGCCGGAATTCAGCCGTTTCCACCCGGCCCCGCGCGGTCGTTACCTATCCCGCACCGCTTCGTCCGCTCCGGGGTCTACCCGGTACTCCGCTGCTGCCTCGTGATCCAACTCAATTCCCAATCCACGCCGAGCGGCGTCTGGCCATATTGCGCCGTCGCGGTACTCGAACATGGGTGTGATTATCTTGGCGAAGGTGGGGAACCACTCGTGGATGCACTCGAGCCGGTACAGGTTGGGCATGGTGATCGAGGCGTGCGCGCCTGCGACTATCGACACCGGACCCAGAGCGTCGTGCGGTGAAATGAGCAGGACGTCTCCTACTGAAGACGAAGGGAACCTTCTCAAACGTGGGAACATCTCAGCATCTGAACGGATAAAGTAACTCCGATCCCTGCATGTCTAGGCAGCACAGTACGAGCGTTGAGGAGAGGCAATGGGAACAAAAAGAGTCGCGGTTCTGATGGCATTGATGTTAGCCGTGACCGTTACCGGAGTGTACTGCGTAGGCGGAAAGGACAGAGAGGAAATCTCGACCGAGGTTGCGACCGAGTGGGTTCAGGGCAATATCGACACGGTATCCGAAGTGGTGGTCGAGTTGCTCCTCGTGGCCCCAGCCCTGAGGGACACCTTAGGCAAAATGTCGAACACCCAAACGCTGCTGGCAGGACTCGTAGCTGACCAGATCAGGGACAATATCGCCTGGAGCTACTCGATGCCCGCACTCGAAAGGCAGGCCCTCTACCGGGTAACCGCGACCGCGGCTTTGGAGATAGAGATCGACCTGCCTATTGTAGGAACCTGGCCATACGCTGTGACGCTACCGTTCCATCTGCTGATCGATACCGACGGCCGGACCGTTGAGGAGTGGGCGGTTGACCTCGACAAGGCTGCCGTAGCAAGTTACTGAAGCCAACGACCGGGCAGTGTTTTTCGTCTTAGGTCTGGCCAGATAATGCTGCGGCCTCTTGAAGACCCGTATCCGGGGGCTGGAAGTGTTTGGCGCCTGGCGTTCGTCGTCGGCACTGCGAGGTTGTGCTGCGAGCAATGTGTCCCAGGTAATCGCGTGACCCCGCGCCCCTGGATGCCGGAACGGGGTCCGGAACGACGGGTGCGAGTGTGGCCGCGTGACGGGCGGGAGGTTCTTCGCTTCGCTCAAGAATGACAGTAGGGGTGCGGAAGAATGACAGTGTGACGAGGTGGATGGCCGCTTGACCCGGTTATTTTCATAGGGTGACGGCTCCGGTACCCCCTACCGGTCCCGCACCGCCTCGTTCGCCCTGGGGTCCACCCGGTACTCTGCTGCTGCTTCGTGGTCTAGCTCTATGCCGAGGCCGGGGCGGTTGGGGTCTAGCTGGATTGCGCCGTTGCGGTACTCGAACATTGGGGTGATTATCTTGGCGAAGGTGGGGAACCACTCGTGGAGGCACTCGAGCCGGTACAGGTTCGGCATCGTGATCGAGGCGTGGGCGCCCGCGACTATCGACACCGGACCCAACGCGTCGTGCGGTGAGATGCGCACGTAGTACGCCTCGGCCATCGCCGCGATCTTCTTGATCTCGCTGATGCCGCCGGTCCACAGGATGTCCGGCATCACGTAGTCGGCGAGCCGTTGCTCGAACACCGGCACGTAGTCGTAGCGCGTGTAGAGTCGTTCACCGACGCATATGGGGATGCTGGTGTTCTCACGCACCTCGCGCAACGCCTGGAAGCTCTCCGGAGGCACCGGCTCTTCGTACCAAATGAGGTCGTACGGTTCCAGGGCTCGTCCTGCACGAATCGCGCTCGCTACGTCGAAGCGCCCGTGCGCGTCGACCATTAGCTCGTAGCCGGGGCCCAACTCCCCGCGGAGCGCGGCGATCCAATCGACCGCCTCGGCGATGGAATCGGGGTTGAGGAATTCGATCATGCTTGCGCCGAGAAACGGTCCGCCCTTCGGCCGCTGCGATTTGAACGGGTCGGTCTTGATGGCCTCATACCCGGCTTCCTTCGTCCTCCGTGCAGCCGCAACTGCGTCTGCGATGGTGACGCCCTCGTAGGACTGGTCCTGTATGTGGGTGTACAGGGGCACGTTGGGCCGGACCGGACCGCCCAGGAGTTGGTATACGGGCTGCCCCAGCGCCTTGCCGCGTATGTCCCAAAGCGCCACGTCGACGGCGCTGACGAGGTGGGATATGAACCCCCGGCCGTTGATTGTCGTGTAGTTCCGGAAGACCCGCTGCCACAGCTCCTCTATGTGCGACGGGTCCTCGCCGATGAGCAGGTGTTTTATGGCGTCGATGCCGCCGGCGAGCATCTGGGTGGCGCGATAGTCGGAGGTCTCGCCCAGACCCGTGATCCCTTCGTCGGTTTCGACTTCTATGAAGAACCACGGGGTGGCGGGCAGCGGGGCGTAAACGTAGGACTTGATGTCGGTGATCTTCATATCGTTACCCCGTCCGTATTGGGCTGGCTATTCGCAATTTGTCGCTGATTCGTGCGGAAACAATCAGGCTTCGACTGCCCGCGCTGTGCGGCGCGTCGCGGCAAGGGCCCGCAGAAGTCTTCGCATTGCGGCGGGCGAAGCAACGGCGGTGAGGGCGGCGCTGCCGCCCACGCCGACACGCACAGAGTAGTTGCCGGGATCAAGGCGTTCGAACACATCCTCATCGGTGCGGTCGTCCCCGGTTACGAGCGTGAAGTCGTACGGCCCGCGTCGCTCCTTGACGAAGGCGTAGGCCCGTCCCTTGTCGAACCCCTGCTGGCGTATCTCGATAACGCGCGCGCCGGTGGTGACCTGTACCGGCTCGTTTGCGAACCGTGTTTCGAGCACCGCCGTCAGTTCCAGGGCCTGCCACGCGCCCAGTTCGTCGTCGGCCTCGCGATAGTGCCACACGAGGGCGGACGACTTCTCTTCGATGCGTGCGCCCGGCGTGCGTTCCACGTACTCGTTCAGTACGGGCCGCACCTCTTCTTTCCACGCCACGTTGGGCGGAGCGCCCATCCGTTCCCACCCAAGTTCGCCCTCCTGCCTGATCCACGACCCGTGCTCGGCTATGAGCGACACGCCCACGCTGCCGAACCAGTTGTCGAGCACCTCGCGGCTCCGGCCGCTGTTCATGTAAACCTCGACGTCGGGGAGCGTCGATAGCGCCTCGAGTAGGCCCAGGATTTCCTCCGTGGGAATGGCGTCGTCGTAGTGGTCAGTGAACTCCCTGAGCGAGCCGTCGTAGTCCAGCATGAGGAGGGCGGAGTTGGCCTCCGCGAAGTGGTGCGCCATGGTGTTGGCAAGCACCTCCGGCTCCAGAAGGGGCGGGCTCTCCGCGGCCGCGTGGCGGGGATTCAGCAGGGACGCCATGAACCGGTCGACCCACCGTTGGACCCCGTTCGACACGACGCGGCGATGCATCGGCAACATGCGTTCACTGCGTTCTCCGAAGTCCATTTCGAGCGCACGTTTTAGCGTGTTGGCCGTGCCTTCAACGTCCCACGGGTTGACTCTCAGCGCCTCGCCCATCTCCGACAGCGCGCCGGCGAACTCGCTAAGTACGAGCACGCCTCCGCCATCATCACGGCAGGCGACGTACTCCTTGGCGACGAGGTTCAGTCCGTCCCGCACCGGGGCCACGAAGGCCACGTCCGCCAGCCGGTACAGCGCGCCGAGCTCCTCCTGGGGTATGGAACGGTACAGGTAGTGGACCGGTATGTGGGCAGGGCCTCCATATACGCCGTTGATCTCGCCGACCAGCCGTTCGACTTCGGCCTTCAGGTCCTGGTAGCTGCCGATCGCCTCCCTCGATGGGACGGCGACCTGTAGGTAAACAACGTTCTTCCGCAACTCGGGCGAGTCTTGCAGGAGCAGCCGGAAGGCTTCCAGTTTGAGCGGAACGCCTTTCGTGTAGTCGAGGCGCTCCACGTTAAGGATCACCCGCCGTGCGCCGAACGTGTTTTTGTGATTCGCGAGCGTGCGATCGGCGGACCCGGAGAAGGCGCGGTCGCGCAAAGACTCGACGTCGATCCCGAGCGGATGAGTCTCTATGCGCACTTCTCGGCCGTCGAACCACGCGCTGCCCTCCCTGCTCTCGACGCCCAGCATTCTGCGCAGGCTGCGGCGGAGGTGGTCGGCGTACTCGTAGGTGTGAAGGCCAATGAGGTCGGCGCCCATCAGGCCGCGAAGTATCTGCTCCCGCTGCGGCAATACGCGGAACACCTCGGCCGACGGGAACGGCGTGTGCAGGAAGAAGCCGATACGGATGTCTTGTACCCGGTCCCGCACCATGTGCGGCAGAAGCATCAACTGGTAGTCGTGAATCCACACCGCGTCGCCCGGCCGGACGTTCTCGGCCACGACCTCGGCGAACAGTTCGTTGACGCGCCGGTACGCCTTGAAGTGGGCGGGATCGTACTCGCAGGTTTCGAGCAGGTAGTGGAACAGCGGCCAGAGCGAAGAATTGCCGTAGCCCTCGTAGTAGTCGCGATAGTCGGAGGCAGGCACGTTTACCGGTACCAGCCTGCGGGTGGCCAGCGCAACCGACGTTACGTGGTCAGGCTCATCGCCGGGATGGCCGATCCAAATGCCGTTCCGTCTTTCGTGCAGGGGATTGAGCCCGGCGACGAGTCCGCCGCTGCTCACCGAAATATCCTGGGCGCCGCGCCGACCCTGCCGGACGGTAACCGGAAGACGATTGGAGACGAGGATTATTCTGCCCATGGCGGGGATCAGGGCGAAGGGGCTGAGTTCGGCAACCCTATCCTACAAGCCGCCGACCGCGCGGCATGAACCCGCCGTTAATCTCAGGACCGCGCGAGTTGCCCCACGCCTCCCGATACAATCGGCATCCCCGCCCCAGATCGGGGACCCACTGCGGCTGCCGCCGTGCCCGACTCCGAACGGGGACCTATACTTCACTTCTGTGCGCATTTCTATGCCACCCTGAACGAAGCCGAAGGGTCTGGGTCAGAAGGCCGTCGGAACCGTCCCACCACACAGCCATCGTTCCTACTCGAAGCTTACCAAGATGAATGTCATTGGGAGTCGAGTCTTGCGTGGCTTCCTTACACTCACATCAGGTCAATTCGTTGGGGAGGGTCATGCCTGTATCCAAGGTGGAAAGTTCGAGTCCGTTTGGTGGGGCGTTCGGGACTTGGGAATCCTGAAACCGGAACCCGCTGCGGAGCAGGTGTAAGGTGATTTGACCTCGCTGGTCGTACTAGTGGGACATGGCGTAAGTATGGCACCGGCCTGGGCCTGGAGTCACCGTCAACTGCCGGGTCCGTCGTCGACCAATTCTATCGTAAGCGTATAGGCGGCGATATTCCCATCACGGTCTTCTATCGCAAAATAGAGATCTCCGTCACTCAGCGCGACCCATTCAATGATTCTTCTGTTTCCGACGAGTTCAATTGTGCCGTCCTGCGCATTCCATGTCCAGTTGAAGACTTCATTATATTCCGGGTAAATAACTCCATCAGACAAGTAGACTTCGAAGCGTAATCTTTTTGAATTCGTGACTATTGCTCTATACTTTTCACCTTCCACGACTTGGAAACGAAAGAAGTCATAGTCAAAATCATCATCCAAGGAGGCTTCGATTGTTCGGCCGATAGCTATATTAGTGGCGCTGGCGGCGTTGTCGCCATGGTCGTCCGCGGCGTCATCCACTGCGGCGATGGTGAGCACGTATGCGCCGGTTTTTCCGCCGTAGTTCTGAACCGCGACAAAGTACTCATCAGAATTTGGTGCTCTCCAAAGTATCTCAGGACCTAACAAGGTCTGTTTGCGGGACTTCGAATCCTGAAAGGCCAGCCCGTCAGGAGAATACAGCCTGACGCTCGTAACTCGAAGAGAGTCGTGGTTTACGTTGATTCGGTATTTTTGGCCAACCTTCGCCTGGAATCGGAAGTAGTCGAAATCGAGCCAGTTGTCAAGGGAGCCAACAATGATATCACCCACATCAACATCGGTGGCGGCAGTCGCTTCGTCACCGTCTAGGTCCATTGAGTCAGTGTGCGGATACCCGAACTGTCCGCCATGTAGGCGGCGGTACAACTCACGAAACAACTCCTTCCGATCGACCGGGGCGTGATTCAGAAAAGCGTGATATATGGCCTCTTCAGTAACGGGCTGGTCGTGCTTTCTATCCCACGAATGTAATTCCCTCAATGCCGATGAGAACGCTTCTTCACCGATTGAATCAAACACGGTTAAGAGGTAATTATGGCTCATATCATAGAGACAAAACGGGAATGAATCGACATGGGTAAGATGGAGTATATTCTCGAAATGGTTAGAACACCTTTGGGTCGCATGCGCCGCTTGAATCATGGTTTCGGCGAGATCTTGGACACCTTTGTGGTGGTCGACGTAAGACTCGATGAATCTAGCCCCGCCCTCGTTGAACCAACTCGGCCCCGTATGGAAGTAGTAGTGGGCTGTCTCATGTCGCAGTATCCGTTGCAGTGTCTGCGTCGGTTCTCCAAAGGTTTTTGTTACTGCCATGACGTGGCCAAAAAACTGCCCGGTGTTGGGAAGCGAGTAATTTTTGCCAACGTCGACTCTTTCGACGTGCAGTAGAACGATGTCGGTAGTGGGAAACGGCGCCCCAAACAGTCCTTCGGCGATACGCGCCGTATCTTCGATGATGGTTAACGATTCGTCGTCTGGTGCGAAGGGCGCGTTTTGAATGATCCATATGTTAACTTCACCCGCCAGAGGAAGTGAAATCGCCCTAGTTTGTACGAAGTGGGACTGGAGCAAGTCTCCGTACAACAACGCCGAATCTACAAGTGCCGGGACGCTTAGCGCTACGACAAGGGCGGCTTCTTCACTAACGATGCCGTCTTTTGACCATGGCTTGGTGCCCAGTCGAACGAGTTCGTTCGGAATTCCACTAATTATGACCAGAGACTTAACGAGATGCCCTCTCATGTCTTCGGTGAGGTCGGCAGCCAGGTCTCCTGCTGTATCTGACAAACCCAGCGCTAACCTTACAAATTCAACATCGCTCGCTCCATCCATGAGAGAAGGGACCGTTGCCCTTGATCGAGCTAACTCTAAATCTGCTCCAGCGAGGTCAAGCAGCAATTTCAATGTCTGCCGTTCGACATCGGAAACACCATCAATAATCCAAGGATAATTTGCGATCAGCCGACCCAGTTCCACATCAGCCTGTGCTATGTAATCGAGGGAATAAAGGGCCTCCAGTTCGTCCTCGGAAATGCCGTCGGTGATCCAGGGGAAAGCTAAAGTAGCCTTAGCCAATTCAATGTCTAGCTTTGCGAGATCATGCAGAGGCCAGATTAGGCTCCATTCTTCAGCGGAATCACCCTCCGCGAACCAAGGGCGGCATACAATTTGTCCTGCCAGCCCCAGATCCAACTGCGCGATCGTACGCATCAATGCTAGTCCATCCCGCTGCAGGTAGGTTGCACCATGAGTGGGCAGAGGGCTTCCGATGGCTTCTCCCAGGAGCTTCGAGTCCGGAAGAACGATACCAAGCAGGAAGCCAAGCGACCGCCACTGATCGGACGGCCCATCATCAACGAGCCAGGGATGTTTCATAAGTCGGATCGCTAGCGCCAAGTCTTCACTTGCGATGCCATGCACCACCTCAAGACTGCTCCAGCCGTCACCAGCCCCACCGTCCACAAACCAGGGACGTTCCACTGTTGATTTCGCCAGCCCAAGGTCTGCCCGCGCTATGTCGTGCAGCCTGGCCAGACCGTCAGATTCGTCAGTAGTCATACCGTCTGCAACCCAGGAGAGCTGTGCTATTTCATCACCGACTGCACGGTCTTTGAGCCATATGACGGTCAGGCTGTTCACTGCTCCCCTGTGAACAGCGTCCGGTGTATCGCCGAACCACGGGATGACTTCCGATAAGTGGGCGATCGCGAGATCTTCGGCTGTGGGCGTTGTGGATGGCTTAGGGGTGTGAGTCGGCGTAGCAGTGACGGTTGAGGTCGGTACCGGTGTAGGCTCAGGTGTGCTTGTCGGCTCTGGTGTGGGCGTGGGAGTGCTTGTCGGCTCCGGCGTAGGCGCAGGCGTTGCAGTGGGTTCCGGTGTGGGCACAGGCGTGTCTGTCGATTCGGGTGTAGGCGCGGGCGTAGCCGTGGGTTCCGGCGTGCTTGTCGGTTCCGGAGTAGGCGCATGCGTGGCCGTGGGTTCCGGCGTGCTAGTCGGTTCGGGTGTAGGCGCGGGCGTGGCCGTGGGTTCCGGCGACGGCGACGGCGTGACGGTCGATTCCGGAGTAGGCGTAGGTGTGCCAGTCGGTTCTGGCGTGGGTGTAGGCGTGTTGGTGGGTACCGGTGTAAGCGTCTCCGACAAAGTTGTCGCGGTGGGGACTGGCGTGGGTTCAATCCGGGTTACGCAGGCGAATACGGATGCGGCCAAAATCAGCGACAGTAGGACAATTAGGGATCCATGGACCCACTGTCGTACTTGCATTGTTGCGAGGCCTGATCGATGCTTTTTGAAACCTTACGGTCAGCGGGATTATACGTTGGATCGTCCAGTCATCTGACCTTGATCCGGAAAGGAAGGGCTCTGCATCCCGCATGGATAGTTCGAATCCGCACGGGTGGGTCATGAGCGACGACAGGTTTATTGCGGGGTGCCTGGCAGGCCTTGCCGCATCGCTGATTCTGGTCGGGTTCATCAGCGACACCGTGGCGCGCCACGTAGTGCAGATAATCCCGTCGATTTTCGCCCTTGGGCTCACGCTGAGGCGACCTGCGACGGGCGCTTGGGTCGCCATCCCGATATTCGCGGTTTGGTGCGCCGTGGTAGTGGCAATCTGGCTGCACCTTCTTGGTCTCTCCGACATCGCTGATGGGAGCTATTCGGGTCTCGAAGTTGTCCTGACCGTCGTCATTGCGGTGTGCTCGGTGTTGGGCATAGCAAAGAGCATGCGTGAGGGTCGCACGCTTTCTCTGACTGGCCGGACCATCGCGTTCCTCGGAGGGCTGGCGCTGCAAGCAGCATCCTTGATTTTGAGTTTCCGATTCTTTGCCTAAGGGCAGGTTGTCGCCCAAGGGGAATGGTCAGACCATGACTACAAGTCCGGAACGTACCTCAAAGTGAATATTCTTGATTGTGTCCGGATTGGGGGGCAACAACAGATTTAGAGTCGCCGAATGCAGACTCAGGCGGTTGCGGCGTCAGGGTCCGTAACCAGTGGCGGAACGCGGATTGCCCTTCCTGCTACGAGAGCGGTTGCGGCTAGCCCAATCGCCAGCACAAAGGCCAAGACAGAAACTGCTTGGGGGTTTAACTGGGGCACGGGCACGCCGTACGCGGTGTTGTAGGAGGCGGCGAGGGCTGCGCCGGAGGCGACGGCCAGCCCGAAGGCCAGCGTGAGCGGAGCGGCGAACAGCACGCTAAGATCGACGGCTAGCAGCATCCGGGTCGCGCCCTGAGAGCGCAGCATCCTGAACTCCGCCTGGCGCTGACGGAAGAGCAACAGCACGGCGTAGAGCAGCGCGACCGCCGCCATCACGGCGGCAGTGGTGGCCATCACGAAAAGATAGGGCAGCAGGACGAGCCGTATGCTGTTGGTATCCCCCGGCACGAGGAACCCAGCCTCGAGGGCCGCACGAGTGAAGGGAAACGACTCTTCCGGGCGGCCCCGAAGATCTTCCATGACCCGGCGCAAAGATCCGGGGGAGCCGTCTGTGGTGACGAGGAGGAGCGTGTGGTGTGGAATGGGAGGCTGGTCGACCATTAGCACAACATCACTTCTCTGGACGGTGATCCATGAAGCGTCGACCCGACCCCCAACCGGGTAGGCGCCTGGAACCGATTCGTCTGTGGGAGAAGAGTTACTTCCAGGCAATAAGTCGGCAGCGACCAACGTGACGGTGTCAATATCGGGGAGCCCTTGCCCCAAGTAGATGCTCCCTGCGGTGCATGGGGCGTCGAGCACCACCGAACCGCGCGCATCGTCGCAAGTCATCGTATACAGTTGTCCAATTTCCTGGTCCGACTCGACAAGGATCCGCCCCACTGCCACGACCCGAGTGACGCCCTCGATATCAGACATTGCACGGACGATCGGTCCAGACGATTCGAGGTTCGGAAGCTCAGCGAGCACGTCAAAGTCTCCGGTCGAGGGCGGAAGGTTGAGGATGTTCGCGTATGAGAAGAACACAATCAGGAGAACCGCTACTGACGTGGCGGACACGCCCAGGAGGGCCTCGGCTCCCGACCGGGACATCCGCGACCCTGCCACCTGCGCCCGTGTTTGTTCCACGAGCAGCTTCCCCAACGCGGCTACCGCGATCCGCGACAACCCCTCCAGGCCGACGACGCTGAGGAGCATCCCTCCGATGAGCAGCCACGGCGCCAAGTTGTAGTCGGCGTCGGGGGACATGAACACAGCGGCGGGGCCGGCCACGATGCCGGCCGCCGAGATGTACGTGAGGTACGAGGGTCGCTTGCTCTCCCTTCGCAGCGTCCCGACGGGATCTCTGCCGGCGCGAAGGATCATTCGGACGACGCTCACCAGACCCACCAGTACGACGACCAGGGGCAGGACAAGGGCCAGCGTCACAGGAAGGACGAGGTCGCTCGCCCAGTACGAGTTCCCCGCAACCGTGAACGAGTCCAGCGACGACATGACCGCCGCGTAGGCGACCGAGCCGGCCAGCGCTCCCACCAGCATGGGAATGGCCATGTCGGACGCGATGATAGCGGCCAGCTGACGCGGGGGCGCTCCGAGGACCCTCAACAGACCGTACCGCCGAGACCTGGCGTTGAGGTGCACGGCGGCGCCGGCTCTCGCCAGGGCTATGGACGGGAGCGCAAGGATAAGCAGCCCCATGATCACGAAGCCGGTCTCAGGCTCGTAACCTTCGACGTCGCGAATCGGCTGAAACCGCGCCCTCGACGCGATTTCCGGCGAGACAGTATCGGTGAACTCGACGATGACCATCTCTCGAGGGTGCGCCAGCGCCTCCCCGGGAAGAGTGCGTACCGGCCGGTCGCTCAGCCAGCCGCCTATCTCGCCGGTCCAGTCGTCATCGCGCTGAGCGAGCACGGCCGGGGAGGCGAGGACGGTCCCACTTGCCTCGACGTTGGGGATGCCGGGAAGGTCGAGTTGCTGCCTCTCCTCTCCCCAGAAGACCGTGACCACCAAGGGCCCGTAGCCGGTGGCAACCGGCCAGGTCGACCGCAGGGGCGGCTCACCGGCAGTACGGGTCATTGGAGCAAAGGCGCTGCCTCCGCCGCGCAACGTGGCTATGTCGTGCTGGGCGAGCGCGCCAGAGCGGAACCCTAACGCCAGCGAAAGACCGACGCACGAGATGATGCCGACAGCTATCAGCGGGGTCCACGCGTAGAGGGACCGCAGGGAGCGGGGCCAGAGGAGCCTGAAGAACAGCCTCATGCCGCAGCGCGCTCTTCTATCAACCTTCCATCGTTCAGGCGGAGCACTCGGTCGCACTCGGTCCATACAGAGGGGTCGTGGGTGACGATCAGCACGCCAACACCGAACTCTGCCGCAACCCTCCGCAGCTCGCCGACCACCAGTTGGGAGTTCTCCTCGTCCAGCGCGCCGGTGGGTTCGTCACAGAACACGATGCTCGGGTCCATCATCAGGGCGCGGGCTATCGAGGCGCGCTGCAGCTCCCCGCCCGAAAGCGTCGACGGGTACTCCTCTGTCAGGGATCCGAGACCGAACCGGTCGAGCAGAGCGCGGGCCTTCTCCCGGGCTTCCCGCGGCTTGGTTCCTGACACGACGAGCGGAACGGCGACGTTGGCGGCAATCGTGAGGTCGTCGAGGAAGGCCGGGAACTGGAATACGAACCCGCAACTCGCACGACGGACTAACGTGATTTTCGGTTCGCGGAGGGTCCAGATGTCGGCGTGGTCACCCCACGTGACGGTGCCTCCATCGGGCTGCCGGAGGCCGGCGAGGGCATAGAGAAGAGTCGATTTACCGGAGCCGCTCACACCCACTACGGCGAGCACCTCACCCGGGCTGAGATCCAGATTGACACCACTCAGGACCGGACGCTCGCCGAAGCTCTGGGTCAGTCCCTGTGCTGCAAGTACGGGAGTCGAAGTTGGCATGTCGCAAACACCTGCCTCCGCCGAGCGTAAACGGCAATTGATGCACACGCTACCACATCCACGTGGGACCGCATCCCGAATCACAGATCAAGAACGAACCTTGAAGTGAAGGTTCTTGTGAGTGTCCGGTTTGGTGGGGCAGAAAAAACGTGACGGCCTCGCTAATCGCGGTTGCACAGGTGGCGTGGGCACCCCCGGACTGGGGGCGGAAATGTGAGGGCGCCGTGTACCCGATCCTTCTGTAAGTCCGTCGAAAAAGTCCGCCGGGCGCCGCGTATATGGCGTTTAATGTTCGTAGTGGGATAATAGGTATGACCATCAGGTAGATTTTGATGGAGGAGGGATCAATCACATGACGGCACAGTACGCTCACCCAGATTCGCTAGTCGACACGCAGTGGGTGTCAGACCACCTCGGAGAAGCTGGCATCGCCCTGGCTGAGGTAGACGTCGATACGTCGGCTTACGAATCAGGACATATCGAAGGCTCTCTTGGCTGGAACTGGCAGACCGATCTGCAAAACACGCTCACACGAGACCTGCTGACCAGCGATGAGGTGGCCGGCCTTCTTGGCAGCTCAGGCATTTCGAACGACACGACGATCGTCCTTTACGGCGACAACAACAATTGGTTCGCCGCATGGGCGTTCTGGTTCCTGAGGATGTACGGCCACCAGAACGTGAAGCTGATGAACGGCGGACGGGCCAAGTGGGTGGCGGAAGGCAGGCCCACAACGACTGATGCCCCGAGCCCATCGGCCGTCAGTTACTCGGCACCCGGAGCGGACACCAGCCTCAGGGCGCTGAGGGACACAGTTCTGGCAGCAGCCTCAGCCGGTGGAACCCAACTCGTCGACGTGCGCTCGCCCGCCGAATACAGCGGAGAGGTGATAGCCCCCGAGAACATGCCGCAGGAGGGCGCCCAACGCTCCGGCCACATACCCGGCGCAGCGAGTATCCCCTGGCTCACGACGATCAACGACGACGGCACCTTCAAGTCTGCCGACGAGCTGGGCGACATCTACGGACCGAAGGGCATCGACGGCGGCACCGACGTAATCACTTACTGCCGGATCGGCGAAAGGTCGGCCCACACGTGGTTCGCCCTGACGCAACTGCTCGGCTTCGACAACGTCAGCAACTACGACGGTTCATGGACCGAGTACGGCAGCCTCGTGGGCGCGCCGATAGAGAAGTAACCGGCCTGTGGGGCGGGCGATTTTCGTCCGTCCCCACTTATTGGGTCTCCGATCGCTGTCGGGGACAGGAGCGGCAGGCGTCTTTCCATCGTCGCCCGGCGAAGGAACGTCACGCCGTACCCCGATACGGGGCCGGGGCCCAGTGACTGGGCGCGGATACGGCCTCAACCCGCGATATCGCTGGAACGCGCTTAACGATCAAGCTGCGTCGGCGATAGTTCCGTGCCAATTGCGGTCGTGTGCGCCTCGCGATACGCGGGCTGTTACGATATGCTATCATTATGCATGCAAAATGACTGGAGAAGTACCATGGGTAACATAACCGTTCGGAACCTCGACGATAACGTGATCAATGCATTGAAGGCAGAAGCACGTGCGAATGAGCGCTCTCTTGAAGCGGAAGTCCGGTACATGTTGACCCAGCGAGCCGGCCGGCGGACCCGCATAGGCGAGTTTCGCGAGCGAACATACCAGATATCCAGAATGACACCCGAGGGCCCTCAAACTGACAGTGTGGACCTGTTGCGCGAAGACCGCGACCGGTGAACCTGACCGTCGATGCCAGTGTCGTTGTAAAGTGGTTCGTTCCTGAGTCACTGTCCGAAGAGGCGCGGCTGCTGCTCGACTATCCGCACGACTTTCAGGCGCCCGATATCCTCCTGGCCGAGTTCGGAAACACCATTTGGAAGAAGTTCCGCAGAGGAGAGGTTGCCTTTTTGCAGCCTTATATGGATGAGTTACTGGAGCTTGACGAGGTTATCGTCCTACATCCTGTCGGCGAACAAGTAACTCGGGCGGTCCAGATCGCCGGTGAGCTCGACCACCCGGTTTACGACTGCCTCTATCTCGCATGCGCCGAAGCGACCGGGTCGATTGTGGTTACAGCCGACCGGAGATTAGCGAACAAGGTCGCAAGGGGTTTCTCTGGCGTCGATGTTCTCTATTTGGATTCACACGATTTCAGGAACGAAATGAGGCTTGCCACGTCGACCGGGCAGAACTTGTCCGGTTGACCGCACAGACATGATCCGAAATGGAGCAAGCCTGTTCAACAGTGGGCGCAACGAACTCGCTTAACCTTCGACGTGCGTTAGCGATGGCTTCGACTGGTTTAGGGCCTCGCTCCCTGCGTCCAGCGCGGCGATGATCTGGTCGACGTCGAAGACGCAGCCGCCCCATGTTCCGCCGCTTGCGGCCTGGAGCGCCGCCCATAGGCGAGAATCGTCCGGCAGACCGGGATGGGGCGCCAAGTCGTCAGGAGTGGCGCGCCTCGCCAGTTCCGCCTCGCCCCATTCGCGACCGTATTCGACCCCGCCTGTTCCGACCAGGTCGATCCGCCCTTCCAGATTGATGCGATCGATCTCGATGTTTACCAGGTCGCCCTCTCTCACTTTGCCGATCGTGCCGCCCGCCAGCGCCTCCGGCCCAACGTGGCCGATGCAAGCGCCGGTCGAGACGCCGGAGAAGCGAGCGTCGGTGATCAGGGCGACGTGCTTGCCGTATGAGAGGTGCTTCAGCGCCGCAGTTATCTCGTACACCTCCTCCATACCCGTGCCGAGTGGGCCGCCGCACGTCAGCACCATGATGTCGCCGGCCCTGATCCGGTCGTCGCCCCGGCTCTTGATCGCCCTGATGGCGTCATGCTCCAAACGAAACACCCTCGCCGGTCCGGTGTTGCGGTAGACGCCGTCCTCGTCGACAACCGACGGGTCGATGGCGGTGCTCTTGATGACCGAGCCTTCCGGTGCCAGGTTGCCGACCGGAAAGGTCACCGTGCTGGTCAGGCCGCGGGCACGCGACTTGTCGGCGTCCATGATCACGTTATCGGGATCGATGCCGTCCTGCCTGACGAGGTTCGCCCTGACTGCCGCCCGCCTTTCGGACTCCTCCCACCAGTCGAGATTTTCGCCCAGGGTCCTGCCGGTAACGGTCATCGCTCCGGTATCGAGAAGGTCCAGATCTCGCAGGCGCAGCATCACCTCGGGCACGCCGCCTGCCGCGTAGAGCACCGACGTGGGGTAGCCGACCGGCCCGTTTGGCAGCACGTCGACCAGCCTTGGGACCCGCTTGTTGACCGCCGCCCAGTCAGCCGCGCGCATCGGAGTGCGGCCCGCGGCGTGGGCGATGGCCGGCAGGTGCAGCAGCAGGTTCGTCGAGCCGCCGCATGCCGCGTGCAGCACCATAGCGTTTTCGAACGCGCCGGGGGACAGGATGTCGGCCGACTTCACGCCTGACCGTTCCAGCGCCACTAAAGCTCTCGCCGATCGTCTTGCCACGTCCCGCCATATGTCCGTGCCCGACGGCGACAGCGCGGCGTGGGTAATGGCCAGCCCGAGGGCCTCTGCGATGACCTGCGACGTGCCGGCCGTGCCGAGGAACTGGCACCCGCCGCCCGGGCTTGCGCATGCCCTGCAGCCCACGTCCTGGGCGTATTCGAGCGTGATCTCGCCCTGCGCGAATCTTGCGCCTATCGACTGGATCTGACCGGCGTCCTCACCCCGTTCCGGCGCCAGCGTCACGCCGCCCGGCACGGCCACCACCGGCAGGTTCCTCAGACCGGCCAGCGCCATCATCATGGCGGGGAGTCCCTTGTCGCACGTGGCCACGCCCATCACGCCGCGGGCGGTGGGAAGAGACCTCGCCTGCCTGCGCATCACCTGCGCCGCGTCGTTGCGGTACGGCAGGCTGTCGAACATCCCCGGCGTGCCCTGCGTCCGGCCGTCGCACGGATCGGAGCAGAACGCGGCGAACGGCACGGACTTCAGCGATTTCAGCTCTTCGGCCGCGCTCCGAACGAGTTCGCTGAGCTCCCAGTGGCCGGTGTGAAAACCGAGCGCAATCGGCGATCCGTCGGGGGCGCGCAGGCCGCCGGTGGTGCTCAGGACCAGGAACTGCTTGCGCAACAACTCCGACGGCCGCCAGCCCATGCCCGCGTTCTGGCTGAAGCCGAAGATGTCGCCGCTCGGCCGCTCGACCAGCATCTCGGCGGTAAAGGGCAGCCTCCCCTCCGGCCCAGCGGCGTGCGTGGGCGTCTCCCACCCAGCCACGCCGTCGTCCTCGACGATGTCAGCAAACTGAACGGGCAAAGTATCGTTCTGGCCATTAGAACTGTTAGTTGGCATGGGAGCCTCCATGTGTTGAGCCGGTCGGGGGCATGTCTACCTGGCCGCTGGCGGGGTTTTGCGACAAAGAATTGTGGTTACATTGTGGTTACGTGGGGCATACATCACGTCAACTCAGCACTGAGTTTAGAAGCCCTCGGCACCTTAACAGTGCAACTTCCACAGGCCGACCGCGAAACGCGATTCTGTTCGATTTCTTCCTTAATTCCTGCCTTTGTGCACGTTTGATCCCTCTACAAGCAAGAACTGGGACAAAACGAACCTGTTCTCCCTTGCAGATCATTTCGGCAAATCGGGCACCAGCGCGTAGCTGACCCACTACGTTTCTGGCTTCAGCGCTGCCCCGCTTCAACTCTATTGGCACTACCCAGACATCGTCGGTGCCGCCAATGAAAATGTAGTCGCACTTGCTATCGTTCTCGCCGACTAGGCCTGTATCCATATCTATCAAGAGGCATGGTTTTGGCGCATTTTGTAGGTCGACTGAGCAGCCATTCCTGCGGCATCTTGTCGCAAGGCAGTGTGAGGGCATACACCTTTTGATTTTGTCCACAAGGTTCGTCATGAACCATTGTGCGTTTCTTCTATCAGGTTGCCGATCTTCGCCCATTTGTTGTAGGTGCCGGCTGCAACGTCGTCGTAGCCGGACGCGAAGCCGC
Organism: Dehalococcoidia bacterium; assembly: GCA_965219065.1. Taxonomy (GTDB): domain Bacteria; phylum Chloroflexota; class Dehalococcoidia; order Lucifugimonadales; family Lucifugimonadaceae. Next base: position 2,176,725 of record OZ244715.1, on the reverse strand, counting down.
CGATTTCCTGATCGAGCGGAATCTCTTTTACAACCGAACCACCTGCCTCTTCGTTCGGATCGAAAAGCCAAACGCCCACCTCTTCCGGGGTGAGCCCTGCGTCCGTGCCCCCAACTCTGTCTCTCTGGGGTTCAGGCAGATCCGACAGCCGAACGAGGTTGGCGAGTTCTTCCAACACCCATTCGCTGTGCGTGGTCAGCAAGACACGAACGCCAGCTCGGACCGCCGAGGCTAGCAATCGTATGAATTCAACCTGCATGGCCGGGTGCAGGTGCGACTCCGGCTCTTCAATCATGAGCACTTCACCGGGCTTGACGACGTGTCTAAGGTACAAGACCACTGGAGCAAGTTCCGAAACCATCGACGACGAGTTCATCAATGGTATCTGTTCATTCCAGCCACTCGGTTGATACGAAAACTCTGGATATCCGATTTCGGAATTCTCACTCCGAATCGCCCCGAGTAACATTTTCGATTCAAGCTGTGTAGAAATCTTGTTGTACGGCGAATGCGACTGGTCTAGCGGAGCATCAAGGCTGATAAGGGTTTCCAGAAAGTCTGCCATAACTCCAGAGAGAACAGCCCGGGGAGGTTCGGCCCGAAATCCCGCTCGCGAAGCACCCGATATAAGCGAACCGACCACTATGCGATGCGCGTGCATCATACCAGCGCGATCGGCGGGTAAGTAATGGGCAATTCGGTCCAATGGGTTTACGATAGTTGAACCAACGATATGGGCCAAGCTAGGTAACAAGACCTCGGCAGCATAACGCGGCAGCCCATAGACGTTTCTCAAGACTTCTTTATCATCGTCAGAAATGCCATCTTCCGGACCAAATTCGAATGGATTTAGCCGTCGCAACAGGGTTTCGTGAGACGTGCTTTTTATATATTCTCCAATGATACGCTCTGGAGTCCGTTCGGCAAACGAAGAAAAATATTGAATGTTTCCATTTCCAACGGTGAATTGATAGTATATAGGTTCAATAGCACTAGAGCCTTGCGATAGTTGCGACCTTTCGACCGTTATTGTACTGTCATCTCTACTCATTCTACGTACGAGTCGTCGGACATTTTCGACGTTGAAACACCTTTTGAACTCATGGTCAACGACTGCCTCGAACCCAGGTAAGCTGATTGAAGAACTGAATAAAGACAGCACATCTTTTGCCACATTAATGTTATAGTTATTGGCTTCCATTTGTTTCTTTATGTGACTGGCCAAGTCAACGATCAAATTAGTATCTTTATCGGATAAGCCTTTACGGTCTTTATCTTCGAGTATGCTACGCGCGAAAAAGAAAATAGAAGAGGCGATAGTCTTATCGCGTAGTTCATGGAACAGGGAATCTCCGTTAAAAGCGCGGTGTAGCGCGTAGATCATCATCGCCATGTAAGACTTGCCAGTGTTGCTGGGGCCGACGAATACGGTGAGGGGGCGTAGGTCTATGCTGGCCTTTACGACGGGGCCGAAGTTGATGACGTTTAATTTGAGGTTGTTGTCTTGAGGCATGTCTGGCCTTGACCTAAAAATCAGGGAGGGCCGTTTGGTCCGGGGGTCACTGTGTCGCGGTTATGCGGGAGCTAACGGTGTCACCGCTCTCGTGCCCATTCTTGTAACACTGTAATTTTAGTCCTGCAAGAGCAGGCGTGGTGTTCTGGGGAAGTTACGAGTTTTGCGGGGATTGCTCTTGCGGCGCCCGGCAGAGGTAATTCCCTGATTATAGTCGGGAGTGACGGACATCGGAGTCGGGAGTGACGGACATCGGAGTCGGGTATGACGGATGAGGTGACACCACCCCAGCGTTCTCGCTCTTTTCTGAACGTCCTCGCGTACGCGGGACCCTACGTCCGTCTGTTGCTGCATTTGAACGACCGGGTACATGGGTAACAGTTAGACCGGAGGTCCCCGATTGGGGGTCGGGGATGACGCAAGAGGGCCGGGGATGACGGATAATTGGAGTTGAGGGTGATGGATGATCGGCGTCGAGGAAGACGGGTGTGCGCCCGCGGAACTGCCCTCTTAAGGTCGCTGCCGGCGGAGTGGCCCTGGGCCACGCGCCACCAAAGTTCCCGTGAAACAGGCGCACGCTCTGTTTGTGCGAACGCAAGCGCGGTCGTATTATTCGGGGCGGTTGGGGCGCAGGGTGACGGGTGTTCACTGGGCCGGAACGGCTGAGAGGACCGAAATATGACTACCGCCGCGAGACGGGAAAGAGTCGCTTACTTCAATGGCAAGATAGTGCCGGAGAGCGAGGCCCGGGTGTCGTTTCGAGACCGCGGGTTCACGTACGGCGACGCGGTGTTCGACATGACCCGCACTTTCGGCCACCGCATCTTCAAGCTAGAGGAGCACATCGCGCGGTTCTACGACTCACTCAGGTACGTGCAGATCGACCCCGGCATGGGACCAGGCGAGATGATCGACCTGACGAACCAGGTACTCGAGGAGAATCTCAAGCTGATCGGCGAGGACGAGGACTACTGGGTGGGCCAGCGCGTCTCGCGGGGTGTGGACCTCGTGGGTGGCGACATGTGGGAAACGGACGGCGGGTCGACGGTGGTGATCGAGTGCAAGCCGTTGCCCCTGAGTGCCCGGGCGAGGCTGTATCGGGACGGCATCGACGTTTCCATTCCTTCGGTTCGCCGGACGCCTCCCGAGTCGGTGAGCCCGCGCGCCAAGTCTCACAACTACCTCAACCTGATCATGGGGGACCTGGAGGTGAAGGCCCAGGACCCGGAGGGGTGGGCGCTGCTCCTCGACACCCGCGGCTTCCTGGCGGAGGGCATCGGCTCGAACATCTTCACCGTCAAGGGCGGAGTCATCTACACGCCGCGGCCCCAGTACGTGCTGGGCGGCATCTCGAGGGAGACCACTATCGAACTGGCCGAGGAGCTGGAGATCGACGTGGTCGAAAAGGACATCGACCAGTTCGACGCATACACTGCTGATGAGGTGTTCCTGACCTCGACCAGTCTTTGCATATGTGGCGTGCGCACCGTGCAGGGCAATACGATCGGCGACGGCTCGATTCCCGGGCCGATCACAAAGGCGCTACAGGACGCGTATATCGACCTTGTCAACTACGACTGGGTAAGCCAGTACATGACCAGGCTGGAAGACTAGGACGCCGGCCATTGTCGTGCTAGGCGCCCCCAACGTCATAATTTAGAGACCCTTCACCACCTGACGTTCCCGACTCCCATCGGGGACCAGATGGGGCGGTGGGCGCGGCTACCGCTGCCGGTCCCCTGTTTTCCAGTTCGTCGCGCGGATTCGCTAAGCCGGCTTGGGGGCGGAAGGCTCAAAGAATCAATGTAAGATCGCGTTGGCCGTCCGCTTCGGAAGAGCATCGATCAGGTTTAGCAACCATGCAGGAACGACAATGGATCTATGCATCGCTGATTGTCCTGCTGACGCTGGTCTTGGCCGCATCGGTTTCCGCCTGCAGATCACAAGTTGAGCCGTCGCCAGTCCCCACCGCGACGACCATGTCGGAGACGCCTTCGCCGGTCCCGGTTCCGACCGAAGCGCCTGACCCTGCCCCTGCCCCCACGGCCACGCCTGCCCCCACGCCGGAGCCGACATATACGCCCGCGCCTGCACCGGAACCAACGGCCGCGCCTGTGCCTACGCCTGAGCCCACCAACACGGCCGTGCACACGCTGGCACCGACTTACACACCTTCCCCCACACCGGAACCAACCGTCACGCCTGTGCCCACGAACACACCTGTGCCCACACCGGTGCCTACCGACTCCCCTGTGCCTACGCCGGAACCTACCGACACGCCGGTGCCTACGCCGGAACCGACTGACACGCCCGCGCCCACTCCGGAACCGACTGACACGCCACAACCGACTCGGACGCCGGTCCCTACAGCGACGCCGACGCCTTCGCCTGATCGTGCCGTTTTGATTTCGCTGTACCGTGCGATTAATGGTCCGAACTGGGACGAAAACGGGAACTGGCTGAGCGATCGGCCGATAGGAGAGTGGCACGGTGTCAGGACCAATGGCCAGAGCCGGGTCACCGAACTTATTCTCCGGAACAACGGGCTCGTCGGCGAGATTCCGGCTGATCTCGGCGAACTGACCGATCTGGAGGATCTGAACCTGGCAATGAACCGGCTGAGAGGTGAGATACCGGCAGAATTTGGGAATATGTCGAACCTGACTAATTTGATACTTAACGAAAATCAATTGACGGGCGAATTGCCTACTGAACTAGCGAGTCTGACCAAATTGGTTGTCCTGGACCTTATGGACAACGAATTGACCGGAGAGATTCCCCCGGAACTCGGCGACCTTAACCGCCTGGAGCATTTGAACCTGGGGATGAACCGGCTGAGCGGCGAGATACCGGCAGAACTGGGTAATCTTTCGAACCTTAAGGAAATTGTCCTCTTCAAGAACCGGTTGCAAGGTACGGTGCCGAGTGAGTTTGGCGAACTTTCGAACCTTCGGAATCTGAGACTCGATTTCAACCGATTGAGCGGCAGGATCCCGCCGGAACTGGGCAAGTTGTCCAAACTGACGGGGTTCGAGGTCGTGGGGAACCAACTCGGCGGCGAGATCCCTCCCGAACTTGCCGATCTGAAGCAACTTAGGAGGCTCTTCCTGAGTCGAAATCGCGGACTGACCGGATGCATACCGGACGATTTGCTGCGCATTGAGAACAACGATTTCAAACACCTCGATCTTCAACCATGCGAGGTGCTGGAGCGGGGAGTGCTGGCCGATCTGTTCGAAGCCTTGGGTGGGGACAATTGGAGCAACAACGATGGGTGGATCTCCGATGCTCCACTGGGGCGGTGGCACGGCGTCTCCACGGACCCGCACGGCCGAGTCGTCTCTCTGGACCTCACGGAAAACGGCGTTTCCGGCCAAATTCCGTCGGGTCTGAGCCGCCTTACCCGACTCCACCAATTGAGACTTGGCGGCAACCCGATCGCCGGGTGTTTACCGCTGGCTCTTATGGCAGTGCCTGACAACGACTTCGACGTCCTCGGCGTCCCCGAATGCCCGGAACCGGTGACGCTGGAAGACGTGAGCGCCCTTTCCTGGTACGCCGATGGGCTGGACGATAACGAAGAATGGGCAGTGAACAGCCTCCAAAGCTTCATCGGATCGGAGGACGACCTCGACCGGCGCCTCGCCTACCAGGTTGTTAACGCCGGATGGTTTACCGACGGCATAGTCTGGGCAGAATCGTGGACGATGGGCGTGTTGGCCGACGTCGCAGCCAATTACCGCCAGGTGCTACCCGCGATCGTCGAGTTCAAGTGGGCCTTCGACGACGACTTGCCCGGGCCAGAATGGAACACGATCACCCGTGTGCGCGATCAGGAGTTGTTCAATCCCGGTTCGGGCGTCCTGCTGGTCGAGTTCCCGTGGCTGTATGACGGTATCAGTCATACCGAGGACCGGGCGCTCGCCACCATTAGGGACCTGGCTGAGTTCGATACGGGACTGGACGCCCGGATAATTAGTCTGCCCTGGATCGCCGACGGCATCACGAATAGTGAGCTTGGTTTTTTGCTCACAATACGCGACTACCCCAACGCGGCAAATTGGTTCGATCTGCCCTGGGTGGTGGACGGCACAACTGACGCGGGCGGACGGGCGGAGCAGGGCTTGGGCAATATCGCAGCCGTGGCCCGTACCCTCGATCGCGACGTGTCAGATCTTCTCGGCCTTCTCGCGGAGGAAGCACAGGGCCCATATCGCCCAATAGAGATCACGTTGATGCGCAGCATAGGACGGGTCCCACTGGAGGGGGAGGAAAGGCGAAAGCTCCTCGAAGACCTGACAGGCGCGGACTGGTTTGTCGACGGGCTGACGGACGTGGAACGGGTCCACATCATTGGGTTCAGCGGCGGGCATAACGACTATCTTGAACTGCCAAATTTGAACACAGGAATCATAAGTTCCAGGGTAGTCGAACTCCCGCTGGCAGGCGAGGTCAGGCTATGGTTGGTGGGGAGCAGCACAGTGCTATGGGAGGACGTTTTTGAATCACTGGAAGAGGCCGCAACAGGGGCAGAGTGGCTTGTGGGGGAGCCGTTTCCCATCAGCGATCTGGTCGTTTCGATAGTGGGCCGATTCGATTACGAAGGCAATATTCGTCCCTTCGCCGGCCTCTCTCTCGACTCGGGCCGACAAATAGCGTTAATTGACGGATTATCCAACGAGGGCCTGCGCGGCGTCATTCATCACGAGGTGGCCCACACCTATTTCAATGGTCTGATGGGCCCCAGCTGGTTCATCGAGGCTGGGGCGGAGTACGTCCGGGAGTTCATACACGAATTGAAAGGTTATTCTGCTGTGAACGACCTCGACCGGTTGAAACTGCTGGTCCGGAATCATTGCACTTCCCGCGGGGTCCCAAATATCGTGGAGGCCCTTGCCGACGGCCCGGTAATTCCGCGCTTTTGCAAAAACATGATTAGCATGCAGTTGCTGCTGGAGCTGGAGGAAGCAGTCGGCGTCAGGACCATGAAGGCGGCTTTGGGAGAGCTTCACCGCATGACCCTGACTCGCGACGTAGCCAACAGCGACCGGGACATATACGAGGCGTTTCTGAGACACGCACCGCCGGGAACGGAGGATGAGGTCGAGGAGCTATGGGACAGCCTTTACGGCCCGATTGCCGAGGAGGAAGGATGAGCAGCAGTCGCTCTATGAGCGGTCATCACCCTGTATTCATGTTCGACGGGAGGCCCTGATGTTCTATGAGCCCAAGAATGGGTCAGGGCTTCCCCACAACCCGTTCAAGGCGATTGTCGTTCCGAGGCCCATCGGCTGGATCTCGACACTCAACGCCGAGGGTGTCCCCAACCTGGCGCCTTACTCATTCTTCAACGCGGTCGCCGACAATCCTCCACAAGTGATGTTCTCGGCCTCGAACAACCACAAGTACGGCGGGCTGAAGGACGCTGTGGCCGACGCTCAGTCCACCGGGGAGTTCGTCGTTAACGTCGCGACCTTGGACCTGAGGGAGCAGATGAACGCTTCCGCAGTTCCGGCGCCGCACGATGTGGACGAGTTCGAGTACGCCGGACTCACAAAGGCGGAAAGCAGGCTCGTGAAGTGTCCACGCGTGGCCGAAAGTCCGTTGCACCTGGAGTGCCGGTACACGCAGTTCCTGGAGTTGCCTTCCGACGTCCCCGGCGATCAGAACACGCTCGTTTTCGGCGAGGTCGTGGGTGTCCACATAGACGAGAATTTCCTGGTGGACGGGCGGATAGACTATTTCAAGGTGCGGCCGGTCGGAAGGCTGGGCTACCTGGATTACGTCGAGGTGGACAACTCATTTGCGATGGAGAGACCCGATTGGCCGTAGGTCCTAATCCGGCCTGACCGGGCACACGATTCCGAAATCGTGTCTGCCAATTTGCCCTGTTTCTATTGGCCCTAAACCTGGGCCGGCGCCTCTGCGTTGACGCGGTCGAACTGCTCTGTGACCTCGACGGACGGCGGTGATGTGAGGAGTGTGACGACCACTGCGGTAACTGTCGCCGCCGCGAAACCCGGAACAGTCGAGATCTGCATGTCGAACATTCCCCAAGGGCCTCCCGACGTGAACTGCCAGATGCTGACCGTGGCGGCGCCGGCAACTGTGGACGATAACGCGCCCCAATAATTGAACCTGCGCCAATAGAGCGCGAGGATAATTGCGGGTCCGAACGCCGCTCCCATGCCGCCCCAGGCGTAGGCGACCAAGTTTAAAATAGAGTCGGCGGAAATGATTGCCAGGGCCCCGGCGATCCCTCCGATAGCCAGGAGCGACATTCGCCCCAGCCACACTCTGCCGGACGCTCCCAGCACGCGCCTGTGATCGAGCAACCGCGCGAGGCGCCTGACCAACGGGACATCTTCCGTGGCAATGGCAGAGCCCAACAACAACTGTGAGTCCGCCGTGCTCATGATCGCCGCAACTACGCCGGTGAGCAACAGTCCGGTGAATATCGGCAGGAAGAACGCCTCCGCAGTCACGAAGTAGACGCGCTCCGGATCGAATTGGCCCGCGGTGCCGGTTAGTGCTCCCATTAGCCCCATTTCGGTCAACGCGGGGCGGGCTACCAACCCGAACAGGAACCCGAGCGAGAAGATCAGGATGAACCATATGATGCCGATGTTGCGGCTCCGGTTGATCTTGTCCTCGCCCTCTATCGCCATGAAACGCTGGAGAATCCGCTGGGACCCGAAGGTGCCCAGGCCCCATCCGGCGGTCGAGAGCACAAATACTATCGTGATGGTATTGCCGTCGGCGTCGGAGAAGGGGTTGAGAAATCCGGGTGGTTGTCCAGCCCCACTGAAAGGCTCGGTGATGGAAAAGATGAGCGTCAGCGGCAGGATGACGAAGCTCACCAGCATCACCATCGCCTGGAACACGTCCGTCCGGGAAACGGCCATGAATCCGCCGATGAACGTGTACGAGGCAACGGCCGCCAGGGTAATCAACACGCTTGCGTTGTGCCCCATGCCGAAGACCGTCCCTAGTAGCTTCGCTCCGGCTATCAGCCCGGAGTTGACGTAGAACATGATGAAGAAAATAGTCAAGAGCGCGGCGACGATTCGCAGCGTTCCCGACTTGTCCGAGAAACGCTTTTCCAGGAAATCCGGAATCGTGAGCGACTCTTCCGCGATCGTGTACCGCCGTAGACGCTTCGCCAGGACGCTCCAGGTGAACCACGCGCCAATGACGATGCTCGCCAACGTCCACAGGTGTATGGTCCCTCCCGAGAAAGCCAGCGCCGGGAACACCAGCATCGTCCAGCCGCTGGTTGTTGACGAACTGGCGCTCAACGCCGACGTTAAGCTGCTCATCCGTCTGCCCGCGAGAACGTAGTCAGACAACTCCCGCATCCGGCTCGCGCCGAAGATGGCGATGACGATCAGGGCAAGAAAGTACGCAGCGAAGACCGCGATGATGATGGGCTGGACTTCCATGGAGGTTCGCGACTAGGTGGCGGGCGGCGCTTCCGCGGGACGGTTAAATTGGTGCGGCGCAAGAGGCGGTCCGCATGGCTTCGACATGAAGACCCATTTGGAGACGTTTATCACAGAATGACGGTCTCCTGGGGCGCGGTTGCACCTTGACTTTCACATTGTTCGAACCGGGTGCTGTTACGGACCCGAAATACCAGCCGCGATTATAGTGATGGCGCTTGGGGTTTCAAGTTCCTTCCGCTCACGAGATCTCGAACTTCTACTGGCCCTTTCGATTGAAGATCATGCCGAACCACGGACACCACAAACCCGGTGACTGACCGGACGCGCGATCCGGACCCAGTGTCCCCCGCCCGTGACCCGCGTCGGCCGCTGACGCTGCGCGCTGGGCTGGCCGCCCTGCTATTTACGATACTTTGGGGCGGCAATCCGGTCGCCATCAAGGCGGGGCTCGACGATTCACCGCCGCTGCGACTCGGCTGGTTGCGCTTCGTCATCGGCGGCATCGTGGTGCTCGCCTGGGCGGTGTGGACACGGCGGCCCCTCGACGTGGCGCGACACGAACGGAAGCCGCTGTTTTACCTGGGTTGCCTGTTTGCGATTCAACTGGCGTTCATGAACATCGGCCAGGACTTTACGACCGCCGGCCATGCAGTAGTGATCACCGCTACGTTTCCGCTCTGGACCAGCGTGCTAGCGCACTTCTACGTGCCCGGGGACCGGCTGTCGAAGGGTAGGTTTGCCGGGGCGTTGGTTGCGTACGGAGGCGTTGTGGTCCTGTTTTCGAGGGCCATAGGAAACCCCGGAGATTTTCTTCTTGGCGACTTCCTGCTGCTCGCGTCGGCCGTCTTGCTCGGCGCCAGGCAGATATACCTGTCCAACTCGTCGCAGAGGATCGAACCGCAAAAGTTGCTCATGTCGCAGTCGGTGGTCGGGACTGTGACGTTTGTGGCGGCAAGCCTGATGCTGGAACCCGACCCATACAGTTGGACGGCCCGGCTCGTCACTGCCCTCATGTATCAGGGCGTGGTGATAGCCGGGTTCGGGTTCATCGGCACCTTGTGGCTGCTTCAGCGCTACTTGCCATCCAGGGTCACCGTCATATCGCTGGTACAGCCGGTGTTCGGCGTGCTGTTCAGCTGGTGGGTACTGGGAGAGACGGTCGGACCGGAACTCTACGCCGGCGCCGCGTTGGTCATCGCCGGATCGTCCATGGCACAGCGGGCTGGGGTCGCGAGCGCGGCACCCGATGGACGGCGTCGGGCGTAGCGTCATACCGTGGGGCGGAGCCTACTGCGTAACCCCAGCCCTGTAGCGGCGCCTCTTGTGGGCGCCGGTGTGGGCCGGAGAGGGGTGACGCACACACCCAACCCATTGCCCATGCCCCCCTGGCGGGTGCCCACAAGAGACACCCCCACAAATAATTGCCCGCGGGGCGATGTCGGCGATACGCACCCGCGCTCCGTGTTAACGGGAGATTAGGCCGGTGGCATTCTTTACCCTGTATTCTTATTTGCAACTTGTAGGAATAGTGACTAATGGCAATTAACAGTGATCCCGCCGAGTTGATCCGCTCGGCCGGCCGTAAGGTGACCAACGCGCGACTCACCGTGGCCGAGGTCTTGCGCGACAGCGATACTCACATGAGTGCGCCCGAGGTGCTCGACGACGTTGAGGACGCGGGTGTGCACGTCGACAAGTCGACCGTCTACCGCGTCCTGGCCGATCTGCGGGACCTTGGGCTGGTTGCGGAGTCGCGGTTCGGCGCCGGCGAGGCGAACTACGAGTGGATCGCCGATTCAAACCACCACCACCTGTACTGCTCGGTCTGCAGCAAGACCTTCCCCCTCGACGATGACCTGGTAGACCAAATTACCAAGGACGTCTACGAGAAGTACGGCTTCTCGGCCGACCTGAGCCACACTGTGCTGGCCGGCGTGTGCAGGCAGTGCTCAGACGAATCCGGGCCAACGAAGTGATGTCCTTGCTATCGAGCGTCTTCTCGCCGTTCGCCCTCCTCCGCCCCGCCGTGCGCACGTTGCACGCTCCAGACGGGTTTTTCAGTCTCACGGTGATTGCCGTGACGTGGGCGATTTCGGCTCCCGCTATATACGTGTCGCTGCGCCGGGCAGGCCAGAGTCTGACGGAGCGCACGGTCCCGGCCTTAGGTGTCATGGCTGCGTTCATATTTGCGGCGCAGATGTTGAACTTCCCCGTGGCGGGCGGCACATCCGGCCACCTGATCGGCGCTGCGCTCGCCGCAATCGTCCTCGGGCCCTGGGCCGCCGTGGTGGCCATGACCGCCGTCGTAGCCCTGCAGGCCATCGTTTTCCAGGACGGGGGCCTCGTCGTCATGGGCGCGAACCTGCTCAACATTGCCGTCATCCCAGTATTCACCGCCTGGATCGTGTTCTCGCTCGGCCGGCGGGTCGCCGTCTCGCGTGGCAAGCTCCTCGTGCTCAGCGGCATCTGCGCGTGGGTCTCGGTTGAAGCGGGCGCGCTCGCAACCGCCGTCGAACTGGGCTTCTCCGGCACGTCGCCCTTCATCATCGTTGTGCCCGGGATGGTGGGGACGCACGCCCTGATCGGACTCGGCGAGGCGTTGATAACTGCGGGCGCCGTTGCCGTGATCTACAACGCCAAACGCGAGCTGCTGATGAATCGGGGCCTCGTCTTTGCGGGGGTGTCGAAATGAGACTCCGGTGGTGGACCTCCGCCTACCTCCTCGTCCTCGCGCTCGTGCTACTAGCGCCGCTGGCGTCGTCCAGCCCGGACGGCCTCGAGCGGCTGGCCGAAAACGAGGGGTTTGCCGAATCGGCAACGGAGGCACCCTTCTCGATGCTGTCGGGATACCTGTTTCCCGGTATCGAAAACGAGACAGTAGCAGTGCTGCTCGCTGGATGGATCGGCGTCACGGCAATCTTCCTGTTGGCCGGCGGCCTCTCCCTTGCGGTACAGAGACGTCGCGCCCTCCGCGACTGAACAGCCTGGCGCCCGAATGTCTTCCCGCGGCCTGTCCATCGACCGGTACGTAGACGTAGGCAGCCCGCTTCACAGCGCCGACGCGCGGCTCAAGTGCGGCGGGACGGTCGTTTTCATCGCCGCGGTCACGTCGCTGCCGGTGGCGGGCTGGACGTACCTGGGCGCTTTCTGTGCCGGCATATGGTTCCTGGCGCTGCTGTCTCGAACAGGCCTTGCGCGTACGGCCATTCGTTCCCTGCTCGTCGTGCCATTCGTGCTGGTTGCCGTCCCATCCATCTTCTCGGTCGATGGCCGGGTCCTGCAGGTATGGGAACTGGGGCCGGTCACGATGACGCCCACGTATGAGGGGCTGGTGTTCGTGGCGACGCTCATGTTTAAAGGATGGATCGCCGTAACCGCCAGCGTCGTCCTCGCGTCTACCACCCGCTACCTCGACATCGCCGCGTCCCTCCGATGGTTTCGCGTGCCTGCCCTCCTGGTTGCCGTGATGGAGATGATGTACCGCTACGTGTTCTTGCTGGGCGCAGAGGCGCGACGGATGCTCTCGGCCCGCAGGTCCCGGTCTGCGGCGCTGCCGGACCTCAAACCCGGTGGGAAAGTGGCGTGGCGGGCGAAGGTGGCGGGCCAGATGGCCGGTTCGCTCTTCATCAGGACTCTGAATCGCAGCGAACGAGTGCACATGGCAATGGCATCGCGCGGCTACGACGGCGGCGCGACGGCGGCCGCAATGCGAAAGTTGACGGCGGTCGAGACGGTCATGCTCGCCGCGTTTAGCGCGGCCCTTATCGCCGCCGCGGTCGCCGCAAGGGTGATCTGACGTGGTAGGAACAGACACCGTAGCCGTCCGCGTTAGCGACCTGAGATATTCGTACCCGAACGGGGTATCCGATCATGCCGCGCTGGAGGGGGTGGATCTAACGGTCATGAAGGGTGAAAAGGTGGCGCTGCTCGGCCCGAACGGGGCGGGGAAGACGACGCTCCTGCTGCACCTGAACGGCCTGTTGCAAGGCAGCGGAGACGTCGAGGTGTTCGGGCGAGGCGTCCTCGATGCCAACAAGGCCGAGTTGGCCCGGATCAGGGCCCGCGTAGGACTCATCTTCCAGGATCCCGACGACCAACTGTTTTCCAATACCGTGGCAGAGGACGTGGCGTTCGGGCCGATCCACATGGGGTTCGATACGAACGAAGTACAGGCAAGAGTCGAATCGGCGATGGCCGACGTCGGCCTGTCCGGATTCGGGGACCGTGCGCCGTATCACCTGAGCGGCGGCGAGAAGCGGAGATCGGCAATCGCAACGGTGCTGTCGATGCGGCCGGAGATCATCGTCGCCGACGAGCCCTCGGCAGGGCTGGACCCGAGGGCGCGGCGAGAACTCATTCGGCTCATCGAAACATTGCCTCAAACGATGTTGGTGGCTACGCACGACGTGGACCTCGCACGGGCGGTCCTGCCGAGGTGCGTCATCATGAACAACGGCCGGGTAGTGGCCGACGGGCCAACGGGTGAACTAACAGGAGACCAGGGGTTTTTGGAATCGTGTGGGCTGTAGGTACGGCGGTAGTGGTCAGAATCGCTGGCGTACGCTGCTCGAACGAAAATTGTGAGGTTGCGCGGGAGTTCTGAGTCCCTTCGGTTCGTGTTCGAGGACGGCTCTGACCTTCCACTCCTCCACGCCCTGGAACAGGTCCATAAACTGTTCCGAGGTAGCCCCGCTATCGAGGTTCTCGAAGAGGGTGTATATGGGCACCCTGGTCCCAGCGAAGACCCAGGCCCGGCCAGCTTGTCCGGATGGCGTTCTACCGCAAGGCAGGTCTCCCATTTCGTCATACGGTCGTCTCGCTATCCGACGAGCCCGTTAATGCGCCTCGAAACTCAACGGAGCCCTCGGCCTTCTAGTTGCCCACCAAGTCGATGCGGTCGCCGTAACGCCGAAAGTCTGATGTGTTGAAAGTCAGCAGTCTTCGCTCACCGTACGCAAGCATGGTTGCGACAATGTTGGCATCGTGAATCTGGCTGCCCCCTACCGGAACATCGCGAAACAACGCGATTAATGATGCGGTCACCACGGGACCGTCCTCGAGTATCTCGAAATTGGCAATCAGTTTGTTCACGTCTTCGAGTGCTTCATCACGCGTGATGGCGGCGGACCATGTCTGGGGTCGTGTTACGACCGACAGGTACTCTCGCAAGATCTGCCGGCTGATGCGCAATGGTTCATCGGCCTGTAGAGCTCGTGTCAATCTCTGTCTGGCAACGTCGTGCCCGGGAGCATTGGGAATACGGGAGTTAACGAAGATGTTGGTGTCGATGAACATCGGAGATTAGTCTCCGCCCTCGTACAGGTCCTCGCGCCTGAGACTCAGGCCTTCCGGCCACCTGGCCGTGGGGTGGATGGGCCACACCTCATCGATGCTGAGCGTGCGATCGACCTCCGGGGGCTTCCGCCGTCTGAACAGCAGCGTCTCGGAATCCATATCGACTTCAGCCGTCTCCCACCCGGCGATGTTCCAAGCAAGTGCCTGGGTGTGGCCGCTGGCGCTTCGTTGGTTAGCCCACCAGGGCCGGTGAATACGTGCGGACGCCGGGAGCTCGAACCCTATGATCGACTCGATTTCACCGAACGATGTCCTCCATTCCTGAGGCTGATGAACTATCAGGTATGTGTACAGCCTCTGGTACTTGCTCCGAACTGCCATTTCTCGATACTTCTGGTTTCTGTCTATCATCATGCTGGGCTCCCCAAAGACTTAAATGGGTCCGGATAGTAAGCGTGGGTACGATTTTAGGTAGGTAGTATGTCGTTTACAAGATCATCGCTTTGGCAGGTGCACCCTTTGTAATCGGTATCAGCACAGTTCTCTCACAATTGACTTGACAATTTGCTGCGGGGCGCGAGCGCTAGTTGACCCCGATACGAGAGTGCTAGTATCAGCGCGGCTGCAGCGGATCGGCAAAGCAGTGGGCAGGAGTTCGCATGAAACTGCACGGGAAGATCGCGCTGATCAGCGGCGACGCAAGGCATGGGTTTGGTCGGGTTAAGGATGTTCGCAGCAAGGCGTAATTGATCAGAATCGTCCCTCATACCTGCCTTATTCTTACCCAGCACATGCCTGAATCATGGCTCCTGACAGATACGCCGCAATCTACGTAAGCTGATGCACCGCAGTCGAATCACGCTCGAGGTCAACGGCAGCCGGCGCGAGTTGGATGTGGACCATCACTGGACGCTGCTGCGGACGCTGCGCGAGGAACTCGGCCTGACGGGCGCCAAGCGCGGCTGCGACCGTGGTGAATGCGGCGCGTGCACCGTGCTCCTGGCCAGCAAGCCAGTCTATTCCTGCCAGATGCTCGTGCTCCAGGTGGGGCGACGCCCGATTAACACCGTCGAGAGCCTGGGCAGCGCAAAGAACCTACACCCGCTGCAAAGGGCTTTCCTGGACAAAGACGGCGGTCAGTGCGGGTTCTGCACGCCTGGGTTCCTGATGAGCGCGAAGGCACTGCTCGACGATAACCCCGCGCCCACCGAGGCGCAGATCCGCGCCGCGCTTTCCGGCAATATCTGCCGCTGCAACGCCTACGGCCGGATAATCGCGTCGGTGCGGGAGGCAGCTCGGCTGCTCGCGGCGAAGTAGCCCCTGATGACCCTCACCAACGTTGGCGTCTCGCTCCCGCGGCGCGATCTGCCGGGGAAACTCACCGGAGAGGCGAAGTACACTGCCGACATCCGGCTGCCGGGGATGCTGCATGGCAAGATCCTGCGCAGCCCGCACCCCCACGCGCGCATCCTCGCGGTCGACTCTGCCGCGGCGGCCAGGCTCCCTGGCGTGTACGCGGTGTTGACTCCCTTCGACGCGCCGGATGGCCGCGTAGCGCCCGATCTGCCCATCCTGGACACTAAAGCGCGGTTCGTCGGCGACGAGGTGGCCGCGCTCGCCGCGGCGGACGAGGACACGGCGGCGGAGGCGTTACGGCTCGTCAAGGTGAGCTACGAGCCGCTGCCATTCGTCACCGACCCCGTGGAGGCGATGCGTTCCGGCGCGCCCGAGGTGCACGACGGTGGCAACCTCGTGAACGGCAAGCCGCTCACGCTGGAACGCGGCAACGTGGAGGGGGGATTCACCCAAGCCGACCGCATCTTCGAGGACGAATTTGTCACCCCATCTCACTCCGGTGCGGCGCTGGAACCGCGGGCCGCGATCGCCGCGTGGGAAAAAGCGTGCCTCACGGTATGGAAGACCAGCCGCGGTATACACGCCGACCGTATGAGCCTCTCCCTTGCGCTGGGCATCCCAAGGGAGGACGTGCGGGTTATCGGACCCCACATGGGCGCGGGATACGGCAACAAAGATGAGACCCGGCTGGCAGCGATCACTGCCATTCTGGCGCGCCGCGCGGGAAGGCCGGTCAAGATCGAGCTTACGCGGGAAGAGGAGTTCATCGCCGGCCGCCAACGCCATGCCACCATCACAAAACTCAGGGTGGGCGTCAGACAGGACGGCACGATTACCGCGGTGCACGCGACCACCGTCATGGACACCGGCGCCTACCTCTCCTCCGGGCCCGGCGTCGTACGGCGTGCGGGACAGGGCGCTCTCTATCTCTACCGCTGCGCCAACACACGGTACGACGGCTATCTTGTCTATACAAACCAGCCCTCCGCCGGCTCCTATCGCGCCCTGGGCGCGCCTCAGGGCCATTTCGCGCTCGAGTCGCTGATGGACAGGGTTGCCGAGGAGATGTGCATAGACCCATTGGACTTCCGGCTGAAGAACCACGTTGGCCCCGAGGGCCAGCCGGGAGAGCGGGTTACCCCCTGGACTGATGTTGTGGACACGCAGCCGGTGGAGGGCGGCATACCCTTTTCCAGCAACGGACTGAGGGAGTGTCTTGAAAAGGGAGCTTCAGCCATCGGTTGGCGTGACCGGCGGGCCGCGAAGCCAGATGCCCAGGCCTCTAAAAAGCGCGGGATGGGCCTGAGCATGTTTATCTATCGCGGTGGACCCGGAGGCAGGTCCACCGCCAGGATGCGGCTTGAGCATGACGGCTCGGTCACACTGACCACAGGCGTCGTAGATGTCGGCGAGGGCAGCCTGACGGTCCTGGCCCAGATAGCCGCCGAGACGTTGTCCGTCCCGTATGAAAGGGTAAGCATCGTCTCCGGCGACACGCGACTCACACCGGAGGCGCCGATAACGGCGGGATCCACGGCCACGTTTTCCGGCGGTCTGGCTGTCACGCAAGCCGCCGAGCGGCTGAAGTCGAGGATTGTCGAGATCGCCGCCGCTGAACTTGGCAGCGATCCCGGGTTCGTCGACATCGTCGACGGGGCCGTCGTGGACCGGACGGCACGGCGCATGAGCTTGGCGCAGGTCGCGCAACTCCGACCGGAGCAATCTCTGCAGGTGGAGGCCTCGGTCACACCAGGGAGTCGGGAATTCGTCGTCAACTCCTTCGGGGCGCACTTCGCAGAGGTGGAGGTCGATACCGCCACGGGTGGTGTGCGCGTTCTGAGGTTCGTCGCCGCGCACGATTCAGGTCGAATCCTCAACCCCGACATGGCTGTCAACCAGGTCGAGGGCGGCGTCTCCCAGATGTTGGGGTTCACCCTTAGCGAGCAGATGATTACCGACGGGCGAAATGGCGTCACGCTGAATGCGAGCTTTCTGGAGCACAAAAGCCCCACGATACTCGATAGCCCGGCCATTGATGTGATATTCGCCGACGTGGTTGATCCGCTGGGGCCGTACGGCGCAAAAGCCCTCGGCGAGCCGCCGAGCATCGGCGTCGCACCGGCGATAGCCAACGCTATCTACGACGCCATCGGCGTACGGGTGCGCGAGCTTCCGATAACCCCCAAAGCCATCCTGGATCAACTCACGCTGCAGGAGTCCAAGTGAGACCTTTTCGATTGGTGGACGCCGAGTCGGCTGAACACGCCACCTCATTGCTGAAAGCGGAACCCTCGCTCGCCAAGCCCCTCGCGGGCGGGACCGACCTCATGGGTGAGATCAAGGAGGGCATCGTGGAGCCAACGATGCTGGTCAACCTGGCCTCGCTGGAGAGCCTGTCCGGCATTGCGCACACCGAGGACGGTCTGAGCGTCGGCGCGATGACCAAGCTGTCCGAGCTGGAGAACGACGAGTCCATTACGCACGATTATCCTGCCCTGTCGCAGGCGGTCGCCTCGGTCGCTACGCCCCAGATTCGCAACATGGGTACCCTGGGCGGCAACCTGTGCCAGAGGCCGCGCTGCTGGTATTACCGAAGCACACTGTTCGATTGCCGCAAGAAGGGCGGCGCGATCTGTTTCGCGATCAACGGAAATAGCAAATATCACGCCATCCTGGGCGGTGTCGACTGCTACATCGTGCACCCGTCTGACCTGGCGCCCATTCTGATCGCGCTCGGCGCCAACGCGACCGTAGCTGGCCCTCATGGAACGAAGACTCTTCCAATGGAGGAGTTCTTCGTAGGGCCGGAACACAACATCGAGGGAGAAACCGCGTTGAAAGCCGGCGAACTTCTCACGAGCGTCTTCGTCCCCAAGCCCAAACCGGGCCAACGCAGCATCTATTTGAAGGCGCGGGAGCGCCAGACCCAGGAATTCGCGCTGGCCAGCGTCGCCGTAAGCCTCGATGTGTCCGCAGGCATCATCGAACGCGCTTCCCTGGTGCTCGGCGGAGTGGCTCCTACTCCCTGGCGCGCATCGTACTCGGAGGATGCTCTCCGCGGCTCGCCCGTCACCGAAGTCGATGTAGACATGGTCGGGCGGCTGGCAGTCCGCGGCGCCAAGCCTCTGCGAGACAACCATTTCAAGGTCAGACTCGCCGCCTCCCTGGTCGGTCGTGCAATAAGCTCGCTCCTCGACACCGACAATAGGTACTGAGCGCCGCGCCACCCAAAAGTGTTCCGGGGGCATGCTGGCGCTGGAGACCCTCTGAGCCGCCGCCCCTCTGCCTGTACTGATCTGACTAACATGACGGACGGCAAAGGTGTTGGGACGGCTAGAACTTCACAGACCCCAGGCTACGGTTCTGTTCGAGAGAATTGTCCCTGAAACGCCAGCCCAGGCGCCGTTACTCTATATCGCCATGCGACGGAAAAAGTCGCGAGCAGAGCCTCTGTGGACCGCCGCCGCAGGTAAGGCCAACCCTTAGCCGACGGCCCGTAAGACTCTCATTCAGTCTGGTACAGAAAATAGGGCAAGTCCACCATGAGAGACTCACCGCGTGGCTCGGCCCTCTCCAAGGCGTTTCGTCCCGTGGCGGCTGCCTGAACCGAATGCACCCAGGGGGAGAGCAGGATTTCGGACCGCGCTGAATTCCATTTCGTGCGACCTATATGACGGCCAGTACTGCCTATTCGGCGCCTCAGTACGAACCGCACGAGAGACCCCCACCCCTGACCGTGCTGGGCCTGGGCGTCCAGTCGGCGCTTCTCGTAGTCGCTCCCATAGCACTATTTCCGATCGTCCTCGCTTTCGTCCGGCGGGCCGAGGTAGATTTTTTGGGGTCTTCTCCTGGGAGGCGGCGTAGGCGCGGGAGGTTCTTCGCTGCGCTCGAGAATGACTGAAGATGGCGGGTCTGAGGATTGGTGCGGACCTCCGGAGGATTTGTCTGCTTCGGTGGAGCGAATGCGGATGCGTTCCATGTACTTACGGGACCAGTGATCGGGAGGCATTGTGTCGTCTTCGTCGGAGGAAGAATTACCGTTTTGTTGCGGGAAGCCGGTGGACGGACGATCGATAGGCGGTCCTTTGTTTTCTGATTCTCCTTCGGAGTGTTCGGCCTTTCGCTTCTTGTATTCCTCGACTGCCTTGTTGGCAATCCTGATGGCCGCGTTGTCGCCGAAGACGAAGCGAATGGCGTTATATCCGTTGTGACCTTTGCCGTAGGGGTCGTCATCGGGGTTTTCAATCGGGGTGTAGTCGCGGTTGGGAATGTGGCCGTCGAACATGGTCTTCCGACGGTGGTCGGCAACGGCATCATGGGCGACTGTCACGGCTTCTTTGCTCCCGTAGATGTGCCTTAAGGCCCTACCGCCCCAACCGTCTCGCCAGAATTGCTCCCGGTCGTAGTTATCGAAGTCGAACGGGTCGTCTTCTTTGTTCGACAGGTGAGCATAGCGGCCCACGTAGTTGGGGCTGCTGGGATCACGCTGTTCGGGAGTCCTGGGATCGTCTTTACACGATTCGTGGCCGCAGTTTTCATATTCGCTGGTTTCTGAAGGCTCGCGCTCGTCGCCGGCGCTGTCACCGGGAGAGTTGTCGAATCCCCGTCGGAGCAGCTCTTTGGCGGCTGAGAGACGGTGGTGCGGTTTGAAGTCCTTGAGGTTGCCCTGCATTACGTCGACGAGGAATCGGACGGCATCTCTCCCGTCAGATGTTTCCAGCTTGATGATGTCTGCGAGCCCTTCAACGAGGCGGGAGTTGGTGCGAGCGCGTGAAGGGGCGCGGACGCTGGCCGATTGGGAGGCGGACTGGATGACGGCGTGTGCGCCTTCGAAGCCGAGGTTGAGGAGTTGGCGGGCGGCATCGAGGCGGTGGCAGGGTTTGGAATCATCGACCTTGCCCTGCATGACGTCGATGAGGAAGCGGACTACGAGCCGGCCGTCGTCGGTCTCCTCGCGGATGATGTCGGCGAGGGATTCGGTTTCGGATTGGGGTTGGGGTTGGTCTTTGTCGAACATGTGTTCTACTGTAACGCGGGTTGGTGGATGGGGTCAATAGGGGGATGGCGGGGGAGGGCAAGTGCAAAAGTCACTCGCGCCCTGGGGCTGAGGCTGTCCCTTGAACCCGTGGAAGACCGAGCGCGGGGGCGTACAAGTTGTGCCGGCGCCGTAGCTCCCCAGCAGGGATTGACCTCAACGTAGATTCGCCCTTGCGTCGCAACCTGTGCGTACGGGGTTCTAACCGAACTGTGCCGGACATATTGCAAGTTGAGCGCCGGTTATCTTGTGATGGCGTCCTGCTCGATAACTTGGGCTTCTTACGCTCCCGGCGCACGGGGTGGAGTCGACTTTCGTTGCTCATAGCAGCGGAGACTTTGTTCGTTTCGCGGTCCTTTGCCCCTGCAACGGCAGTTTTGCCGACCGTTCCGCGTCCTGCCCGCAATTTCTTGCTCGAATGCGTGTTACGTTCCTTGCCGCCGACGTAGGTCTCGTCAACTTCGACAGGGCCGTTGAACGGGCCGTTACCGGACTCCATCGCCTTGCGAATCCGGTGTGTGAGATGCCAGGCCGTTTTCTGCGTTACTTCAAGGTCACGGTGCAATTTCATGCTCGAAACGCCCTTGAGGTTCGTAGTCATCAAATAGGTGGCAAATGCCCACTTGCTTAAGGGAATGTTCGAACCCTGAATCACAGTGCCGGTTTTGACGCTGAAGTCTTTACGGCAGTCCCGGCAGCGGTACGGCTGCGGCTTGCGGGTCTTGCGGGCCTGGAAGTTCCGACTACCGCATTTTGGGCAGGTGACGCCGTTCGGCCAGCGATTGAGCACGAACATTCTCTCTGCCCGTTTTTCGTCTGAAAATTCCCTTGCAGCCTCTATCAGGGACATTCCCTTGCGGTAGAACTTGCCTGGTGCTCTTTGCGTCATTTCATCTTACCCTGAGGTAAGATGGTCCTATAAATTAAGGTCTGCCGTCAAGGGATTTTTGGCTTCGGTACATAATCGTTAGGGTGAAGCGAACTTGATATTCCGGGCGTCGGGGATTTGCACGTTTATCGTGGTACCTTCCAATCGTGCAAAATACGCTCTGAGGTCCGTCTCAGGGATGACGCGAACGACATTTCCTCGTGACGGGTAGCGTTGAATCCTGCCTTTGACAGTGTTGCCGTCTATATGAAGTTTCACGGCACCGTCGCGGGCCAAGTAGCCACTCAGCCCTTTGGGAATTTCGAACTGCCCCCTTTCAACGTTGGACTTTCCCACGGACATGATGAATGCCACGGCATCTTTTGGATTCCGCTCTAATCTGAAGGCATCCAGTGTGGTGTTGACAGCGTCAATGTGGGTCCGCTGTCGTCTTATTCGGGCGTCAAGAGACTCTCTTTCTCTAACCATTACGTTCAGCCGGTCAACCATTGCGGCACACCGTTCTTGCAACCAGTCAATGTGAGCTTGATCGCCGTGCGTCTCCATAGGTGATTTTCCTCGCAGAGTAAGAACCAATCGTGTACACTCTAGAATGGCGGTCCCCTGGGCCATCGGATATAAAGAAGGTCTAGTCTCAAAGCTGGCTCCTAAAAAGTCCGGTCCAAAGGTCCGCCCTCTGACGGCAACCCGATACGTTTCGCACACTGAGGGTTGCCGTACTTATTTCACTACTTCCCATGGTACCAGACCAACCCGCTTGATGTCGTGAAGTGGCCGCCTCCGCTTCGTGGTTCATGACCCTGAAGCGGAGGCGCGATTGCCCCCTACCCGCTGACCCGCCCGTGATGTTCCGCAAGGCGTTTGACTTCAGCGGCAGGGCAAGCCGGGCCGGACACTGGCCGTTTCGGACCCGGCCTTAAGGTCAAGGGTTTTGGGTAAAACCCGATATAATTCTCTTACAGTAGGGGTTGCGATTGATCTCATGCAGGACCTGATGTCCCTGGGAGTTGTACTCCACGCAACGCCAGACCTTCATGGCAGGGCATTGGCATTCGCTAGCCAACTCAAGCAGGGAGCGGCCTACGACGCCCATTATTTGGCGCTGGCCGAGAGCCTTGGCTGTGAAGTGTGGACCGCCGACCAGAGGTATTACCGAGCAGCAAGCTCGGGTGTCGATAACGTGCGCTGGATCGGCGAGGTGAATTTACCGGATGGAGGGTAGTGCCTCCAGTACGGATGAAACCCCGCCTCCTAACGCCGCTATGACCATGATGGCCCAAGTTTGATTGAGCCACGCAGGGTCCAATTCCTGCCTCGCAATTGTTGTCGGGGTCTCCGTGTACCTAGACATGTAATCGGCTTCGGGCGGTTTAGATTCCTCGGCTTCGCTCGAAATGACAACTCATGCGCTCGGAATCACTTTGGCCGTTTGTTGTCAGGCTGTCCGCCTGTTAGTTCCACGTTTTTCTTTGAACATTACTTTAGTCTCCGTGTCTCCGGCGGCCAGGGCGTTCATGTAGGCGAGGATTAGCTCTTTGGTGCGGTAGCTGCCGAACACTTTCTCGTCTTGCTGACGGACTATCGGGAACGTGTCGAGTATGTAGCCCGCATCGTCTCTCGACAGGCCATACAGGTGGAAGTACAGGGCGTCCAGCCGGGCGCGCAGGTGTCGCCGCTCTTCGGCGTCCCACACAAACGGCAACCCCGTGTAACCGAGGTCCCTCGCGAACGGAAACATGTCGTCAGACGTAAAGGTCAGCCGCAGAACATGATCGCGGACAAGTTCTCCCGCCGTTTTCTTCCCGAATAATCGGTCATAGCTGTCCGTTGCGATGACCGGTAATTGTTCCACGATGTACCAAGTGAAGCTGGTTCCCTGAACCTTCTGGCGAGCCACATAGTCGAAACCGAAGCTGTTGAGATTGGCGAGAATGCAGAACGCGCTTACGACATCAAATCGTTCTTCGATTGGGAGAAGAAGTGGCAATTTGTGCCCACTTCCGACTTTAGGAATTATGGTTGCAATCATTGTTCGCACGTTGGTCGACGACGTGATGTCTTTGAAGCCTAAGAACCATTCAAAATTCTTGATCGCCTCGTGAGCCTCTTGGTTAACCCAGTAACGAGGACGAGGCGAGAAAGCTGAATCCCTGTGTTCCTCGTCCAGAGTCCTAGTCGGCTGTCCCGGTCTAAACAAATTGCTTGCCCGGACGGTGATACTGGCCGCCCGGTGATCAAACGCCTGGACCATCTTGCCTTCGTATAGGGGCAGATACAGTTCGTCTCCGCGCTTCCACCGGTTGCCCTCGACCGGGTAGCAGCCGTCCGACTCGAGCTGCTCCGCGGTGCGGAACAAGCTGGAATCGGACGTCATGTTGAAGTGGCCTTGCATGAATCGAACTGGCCATGCGCGACGTTCGTCACCTTGCGAGCGGTCCACCAGCACGGGCTGTCTTTCGTAGATGCGACGCGTAATGTCGGCATCCCGACGCGTGCGGAATATCGGCGCGGTGCCGGTATTGGGATTTACCTTGACGAAATCGCCCGCCGCAAGCGGGAAACAACGGTCGGGATCCTTGATGGCTTCGGCGCCGTTCAAGAAGAACCCGCACTTTGTCACTTCGAACGTTCGTTCGGTGCTGCCAAATGCTATGGCGCAGAACTTGAACCGTGAATCCACATCCGGGAAGAAGGGAGGTAGGTCCGTTCCGAGGCGGCGGTTTTCGAAGTCGAAAAGGCTGGCTAAGCGGCCGCTCGTCGATACGGACTTGAAGAATTTCGCGGCCGTCTTGTCGGCGTAGATGCCCGATGGAGTCAACAAGCCTACAAACCCATCCGGCTTTACGAGGTTCATCGCCCGTTCGACAAACAGGGAGTAAAGGTTTATCCGACCTTTGCTGAAAAAGGGGTAGCCCCCCGTCGAACGCACGTATACGCGCATCGCAGCCGCGTTGCCACGGACAGTTTCGTAACGCAGGGTGAGTGGGTCACCTGATTCCCTTCGCTCTTGGATCAACGCTTTGCGTGCTGCTCCGGTCGGGGCGAGGGCAATGGCGCTGTCACGAAGTGCGAACCACTCGACTTCAGGCTGCTCGATCTGGTCCCACGGAGGATTGCCTATGACGGCGTCGAATCCCCCTTTAGGGCGGTCGTCCTGCCACCCGCTCCACACACCGGGGAAGGCAGCCTCCCAATGGAGTACTCTCTCGCGGTCGGCAATCGATCTCGCTCCGTTCCACAACGTCCTGAATACGGGCGATGAAGAGCCCCGGGCACCGGTCGAATCAGCCATAACACTTTCCGGTCCCTCGGCCAGCAACTTGAACGTATTGTCGGTATCGTGGCTCAACGATTCGACCAGCGGGGCTTCGAAAGTTTTGCGCTGTCTTGACTTCATCCCCGCAGTCTGCCAGCGCAGGCCGCAGACGAAGTCGAGGAGGCCGCGCAGGTCTGAGGTGGTCTCTTCGACCTCGCGGAACAGGGAGGCAGATTCCTTCACCTCGGTCACATCGGCGTCGGACATCTCTTCGATGCGCTGCATGGATTTCGAGGAGGTCTCTGCGGCGGCGATAGCACTACTGGCAAACAGCCCTCCCCACTGGCGGAGATACTCGCTGGCCTCCGAGACCCGTAGGCCAATAAGCGAATCTCCGCAGCGCAGGTGGTGGTCGAGGAACGAGAGCGGCGCGCCGACGGTGAAGCTGTGCAGCCAGAGCGATACCTTGGCCAGTTCGACGGTCAAGGGGTTTTTGTCTACGCCGTATATGCAGCGCTTGAGCACCATGCGCCGGATGATTGCCTGGTCCGTGAGCAGCGACTCGTCCATGACCCAGTGCGATTCCGCCGCTCGTTTTACGATGTCTTCCCGGATCGCCGTGATCCGCCCGACGAGCGGAGATTCATACTCCCCCTGCAACCACTCGGGCACTTCCGGCACGTACTCAAGCAGATCGGAGATGTAGTCGGACAGGAAATCAACTGCGCTGACGAGGAAGTGGCCGCTGCCCATCGCAGGGTCGAGAATCTTCAGTTTGAGGACCGCCTCGGCCGGGTCGAGTTGTTCCAGTTCACGGCGTCGTTGCGTCTTTGGACGGCGGTCGCTCTTGAGCTCCCTCGCCTTGTCCTCAAATTTCTGCAGGCGTTCTTCCGCAAGGGGTTCCAGGGTTTGGTCGATGATCAGATCGACGAGCTCCTGCGGTGTGTAGAAGCTGCCGCTGTCCTTGCGGGCATACGGATTGGGGCGGACGACGATTTTGCCATCGCCCTCGCGCGCAGGTTCTCGCTCCATCAACCGCTCGTAGATCGAGCCAAGCTGCTGCACGGACATGTCGCGATAGTTAACGAACCGCGGCTTGCCTTCCGCATGCCCCGTGCCCGGCCCATCGGAAAGAGTCCCCCTCGTGTGGCTGAGACCGTGGACGATCGGCGCGACGACCGAGTCGGCCAGCCTCGCGGTTTCTAGCAACGGGGCGGCCTCGGCGGAGAAGAGCCCGCCGTTGTAGGGGGGCAGGCCGATGGACTGGTCGCCCTGGTCGATCTGCTTAATGAGGGTGGCCAGGTGGTCGTAGTAGACGGTGGCTATGTCAGAGAAGATGCCGTGAGCCGCCATTTTCTGGGCTACGTCGTCCCGGACGCTTTTCCGCAAGCCGTATTCGGCATACCGGGCGTCGTTGACCGGCAGCAGGCCCCGGTCCTCGGCATAAAGCAAGAAGAGCAGGCGGTACAAGAAGATCAAGGCGGCGTCACGCACCTCGGTGAGCGGCGCTCCGGACTCCTCTGCCAGCGCCGTCACGAGTTTCGGGAAGACTTCCTCGAATACGACGCCCGACAGGTCCTGCGCGACCTGTTCCTCGTAGCGGCGCCCCTCTGCAAGGGCGGCTTCGACGAAGGTTGTGGTTGCGCCCTTGTCGAGGGTGAACGCCCGGCGGCGAAACAGCAGGAAGAACGTCCGCACTTCGTCTTCGATGTCATCTTCCAGAATCGCCGGAACGTCGACTTGGAAGAATCCGCTGGCTCTGGGCCTGGCGCGATTGTCGTAGAGACGCCACTGCACGCCATTCGTGAGGATGCCCCACCGGATGCGATCGTCGGTCGTTATTCCCGCAGTTGACAGGTATCTGAGGATCTGTCCGTGCGGCGAACTGGCCTGGATCTTGTCGGTTGTGTCCCGGGAGTCGAGAGGGAGTCCGTAACGTTTGCTCTCTTCCAGGAGCAGGGCGTCCTGGAACCTGTCCGCTGGCTTCTTGCGAGTCGCCGCGCGGGCCTTGGCAAATTCATCTGCGAACAGCAGGTAATCGGGGATGTCCTCGTTACGGGCCGAACCCTGCTGGGGCATGTACGCGGTCAAGTCGAGGAGCTCCAGTACGGGCCGGATCAACTCCTGTTCGGTGACCGCCTCGTTGGGTTGGCTGTATCCCGAGAACGAGTTGAATAGCCCGGAGATGCTCTTCCGGAACGCTAAGAATTCCTGCGCATCGGCAATGGAAGCCTGCCATTCGGGGGTGGTCCGTATGCCGTCGGTCAGGAAGTAGTGGGTGAAAAGTTGGCCTTGCACGTCGAGTCGCGGCGGGAGATTTAGCCGCCGGGTTTCCTTACGGCAAACAGTTTACCGGGCGTGAACGGGGGGAGATGTTCGGGGTGTCTGAGGGGGTGCCTAAAAAGTCCGTTTGTAACCCTGAGCAAAGGCGAAGGGTCTGGGGGTCTGGGGGTCGAGAGACACGGCGTTACTGCCAGGCGGACGTAGATTCTTCGACTTCGCTCAGGATGACATTTACTTCGCCCGGAATGACATTTCTTACATTCTGTTCCAGTGAAGACCCAGGCGCCGCTGAGCTTGTCCGGATGGCGTTCTACCACGTGGCAAGTCTCCCAGTTCGTCATAGGGTTATCTCGCTTGAATCGAGTTTTTCCTGATTATCATGGCCCGGTCCGCCTTGAACTCAAACCTCTCATAGAATCCCTGAACGTCTTCGTCGCAGATCAGATCGATTGCGTATATCGCCTTCAGCTTTGCCATCATACGTCTCATCAGTTCAGTGCCGATGCCCTTCCGCTGCCATTGAGGTAACACCTCGAGATAAGGGATGTGGGCAGAGGAAATGCCGTCAGTGATGGCAGTGATGAACCCAACCACTCCACCGTCCTTCGAGAGGGCCAGAACGAGGAGATCGCTCCCTTCGAGGATCTTCATATGACCCTCAGGTGATGGCCGATTGGGCCACCCGACAAAAAAGCCCTGAAGATCATTGGGACCAATTCCGTCGGTTGACTCCTGGTAAGTGATCGACATTGTCGCTGCGCTGCGTCGGTGATTTTGCAGGGCTTCGTGCCTTAGATCTCGAGGCGGTTTAAGGAATTGACCTTGCACGTCGAGTCACGGTGGGAGGAGTAGCAGCCGCGCTCCTTCTGTCGTAACAGTTTAACGGGCGTGAATGGCAGCGGACGCTCACGGTGTCTCGTGCTACACCGCTAAGTCAGCCGGTTGAGGGACGCCGACTTCGCCATCGCGGCCGTCCCCGCACGCCCGGGGATGGGGGTATGTTCAGTTTCGACCGCTTGGGTATGATGAAGCGGACGGTCGCGAACTCCACAAGTTGGCCAGGAAGGAGAAGTGGTAATGACGATGCCGAAGGCGCTGATAGACGGGGTAGCGATTTACTACGAGTCCCACGGGGAGGGTATTCCGCTTGTCCTGTGCCACGAGTTCGCTGGCGACTATCGTTCCTGGGAGGACCAGGTACGGTTCTTCTCGAGGAGATACAGGGTCATCACCTACAACGCCAGGGGATACCCGCCGTCCGACGTGCCTGACGATCCGGATGCCTACAGCCAGGAACGGTCGGTGGAGGATCTCAAAGGTCTCCTCGAACATCTGGGTATCGAAAGCGCCCACATAGGTGGGCTTTCTATGGGCGGTTCAGTAGCCCTGCATTTTGGGATCAAGTATCCGAAGCTGGCCCGGTCATTAATAGTCGCAGGCGCGGGAACGGGCTCGGTCGACCCGGATGCATTCCGGCGGAATGCGAACAGGCTTGCTGAACAGATGGAGGCCCAGGGAATGCAGGCTATGTCCGACTACGCGAAGGGTCCCGTGCGCGTTCAGCTCATGGCGAAGGACCCGATGGGCTGGCAACGGTTCGCCAGCCAGTTCCTGTCCCACTCCAGCTCCGGATCGTCTCGCACGTTCCGGGGCTTTCAGGCCAGGCGGGCTCCTATCTTTGCCCTGGAGCCGGAACTCCGCGCTCTTAATGTGCCGACCCTCATCATGTTCGGAGACGAGGACGACCCGTGCATCGAGCCGGGAGTGTTCATGAAGAGATGTATCCGCAGGTCCGGGATGGCTGTTTTCCCGAAATCGGGGCACGCCATCAACCTGGAGGAGCCGGACCTGTTCAACCGCACCGTCGGCGACTTCCTGTCGGCAGTTGAGCTCGACAGTTGGCCGGAGCGGCTCGAGGGAGTGGATGCAGGCCGTCTCGCCTAGCCGGGAAGATTCACTGTAGTCGGGGATCACCGGCGTTACGGTTGCCCAGCACCGGCACCGCGGTGTCGTTCACCTGAAGCGCGTCACAGACGGCCGACTCGTCCCCCAACAGCCCCACTCGCTCGCCATGTTAGCTGGCGGAGGGGGCGGGATTCGAACCCGCGATGCCGTTGCCGGCATACCGGTTTTCAAGACCGGCGCATTCAACCGCTCTGCCACCCCTCCACGCCTGTTTTCAAGTTTAGTCTTCCAAGACCGCCGTCGCTGTACCGCGAGCATGGGCCTGCGCCGCCATCGCTGCGATCCACAACCGCGTTCTCAACCTTCCGTTTTCGTGACGGCGCCGCAGGGAGCCTTGTCTCTACGATGACCGAACGTTGAAAGTAGGCGGGCGCAGCGGTCTCCATGCGCGGCCGAATACGAAAGCGTCGGCTCGACCAGGTTTGGTCGACCGATAGGGTTCCCCGGGCTACTTGCGGCGGCCGACTCTGGATGCGCGGTAGATTTCGAGGAATTCGTTCATGGGCGTCAGCGCAATCGCCTCGCCGACGACGTCGAGGGGCAGGTCTTCGAGCTTTCTGAAGCGCACGCACGACTTGCCCATGTTCAGCTTCTTGCCCGACGCGGCGTAACGCTGCCTGAACCACTCCGCAGAGCCTTCGTCGCCGTAGACGTTGGTCAGGTACAGCGACATGTACCGCTTTTGCGAAGCGAGGGCGGCGTACATGAGCGGCTGGCCGTTGTAGGTTTCGGCCAGTACGGAGGTCGGGACGATGTACGAGATCATGCCGTATTGCATGACCTCCTCGTAACCGTCGGGCAGGTTCTCAAGGATCACGTCCCGAACGGCTGCGACCGACGCCTTCCGGTCTGGATCGAGTTCGGCCAGGTAGTCGTCAACCGTGGTCGCGTCGCTCTGCATGTGTCGTTCCTTCGGATTGCCTGAATGCACATTTGGGTCGATGATTCCGATGGATTTTACTAGCCGCGGAGATGGCTGATGCACGCGGTGTCGGTTGTCGCCAAATGGCGAGGCCGAAGAATCTACCGTCCGTCTGGGAGTAACCCCCCGTCCCCCAACCCCTAGATCCTTCGACTTCGCTCAGGATGACATGGGGGAGGCTCAGGTTGACAGTGGCATTGCTGGTGACATTGGGGGAGTTCCTGGCGGTATTTGGGAGGGGCCATATTGATAAGGGGTGTTGACGGCAACTGTTGGTATTCGCCGGGATTGGGCTGCAACGGCCCGATTGGACACCGCCTCAGTGTTGGCAGCGGGGGCAGTAATATGCGGTGCGGCCTCCGAGTTTGCGCGAGTTGATTGGTTTGGAGCAACGCGGGCATGGAGCGCCGCGCTTGCGAAAGAGACGCATGCGCCCGTCATAGGCGTCGACGACGTACGGGGCGCCGTGCTCGTCGGGGTTGGCGGTGATAAAGCCGATGGCCTCATTGAGGACGGTAAGCAGGTCCCCGTGAAGGCGTGCCAGCCGGGAGCGCGAGATCTGGTGCGCCCGGCGGGCGGGTGAGATGCCGGACCGGTGCAACGCTTCATCAGCGTATATGTTGCCGACCCCGGCCAGTATCGACTGGTCGAGGAGCATCGGCTTGATGGCGGACCTCCGGCCGACGATCCGCTCCACGAACGTCTCGCTTGTAAACGCAGGGTCTATGGCGTCGGGACCGAGACGGCCGGTCAGGTCGTCAGCAGAGTCCGCGAGGACGGCTCCGGCCCAGCGGCGCATGTCGTCGAGTTCGATACGTCGCCCGTCATCGAGGGTGAAGGTGTAACGCGCGTACCGCATCGGCTCGTCGTCCGGTCCCAGTATGACAAGCCGGCCGGTCATGCCCATGTGCAGGCCGAGCACACCGCGGTCCAACGGCAAGACTAGTTGCTTCCCGTGCCGCCTTGCCGACGTAATGCGCCGACCGGGCAACGTGGAGAGTCCGGCTACGCCGTCGACGGTGTTTTCCACGCCGGGCCAGTCCGCAGTGGCGGAGGTGATGACGCGGCCGGGAACTTGGCCCGCCACCAGGTAGCGTCGGAGAGACTCGACCTCGGGTAGTTCGGGCATCGTGGTGCGGTGGGGGTGTGGAGTGTGGATAACCGCGAGGGCGGATCGGAACCGTCGGTTACGACAAGGGCCTGTTCACGCAAAATCCACCCTATCGGGCGGTCTAAGATGTCATGTCAGCAGACAAGATTTTACTGCGAGCGCCCAAGTGTCGTTACCGTGAAAATGGGGTGCGATGGCTCCATTCCGCCGTTCTGGACTTGAGCGTGGATCCGGTCTCCACCCCTGGGCTCCGGCCTTCGCCGGAGAGACGATGGACTCCCGGTCGCCTCTTCATCCCCTTATGCGAAGGCCGCATGAGGTGATGAAAATGGGGCGTGATCGCACGGCAAGGAGAGTCTTGGCGGGTTTGAAGGGGGTGTTTCACTAACTCGAATCCTACGGAGACCCCCGCCTCTA
The DNA here is from genome assembly GCA_965219065.1 of Dehalococcoidia bacterium. GTDB lineage: Bacteria > Chloroflexota > Dehalococcoidia > Lucifugimonadales > Lucifugimonadaceae. Next base: position 2,145,238 of record OZ244715.1, on the reverse strand, counting down.
GATTCCCGTTTTCACGGGAATGACGGGATTTGGTACCGTATTACGTGTTGATGGGAAGAATGACGTCGCAAATCGTCGCGCAGTGCACGGCGCGACTCCTGAGACGAGACTTTTGAAACAAGCTCTTGAAACCCGCCACTACGACACGGGGGCAATGCCTGTTTTCATAGTAATGAAAGCCGAAGGGGGTGGGGATACGCACACTCTTGTGTGAACGGGTCTATTCCATGTGGCCCCACGCGTCGCCGGACTTGACCTCGACGTTCAGAGGGATCGATAGGTCCATGGCGGCGGGCATGAGGGTTGTGACGAGGCCGGTCATCTCGTCCATTTCGCCTGGGGCGACCTCGAAGATCAGTTCGTCGTGTACCTGGATGCACATGCGGGACCGGAGGCGGCGGTCCGCCATGTCCTTGTCGATGTTGATCATGGCGATCTTGGCGATGTCGGCGGCGGTGCCCTGAATCGGCATGTTGACCGCCATGCGCTCGGCTGCGGCGCGGTGGAAGCGAGTGCGCGAACTGATGTCCGGTAGCTTGCGCCGCCTGCCGGACAGGGTTTCGGCGTAGCCCTTGCGTCGCGCGTCTTCTTTCATCGAATCGACGTAGTCCCTGATCCCCGGATACTTGCCGAAGTAGAGCTCGATGAACTCCTGCCCCTGCGTACGGGTCAGATCGGTCTGCATGGCCACACCGTGTGCGCCGAGGCCGTAGATGACGCCGAAGTTCAGGATCTTGGCGATGCGGCGCTGCTCCGACGTCACCTCGTCGGTGTCATACATGGCCCGCGCCGTTGCGTCGTGGATGTCCTCGCCAGCCCCGAACGCCGCCAACAGACTTGGCTCGCGGGACATGTGGGCGAGGATGCGTAGTTCGATCTGTGAATAGTCGGCCGCCAGGAGCGTCCAGCCATTCGCCTGGTCTGCCACGAACGCCGAGCGGACACGCCGGCCGAGCTCCGTGCGGACTGGTATGTTCTGCACGTTCGGGTCGGTGCTCGAAAGCCGGCCGGTGGCCGAGCCGACCTGGTTGAACGAGGTGTGCACGCGCCCGGTTCGAGGGTTGATCATCAGCGGGAGAGCGTCGACGTAGGTGGACTTGAGTTTCGACAACTCTCTGAACCGCAGGACATCGCGGACCAGCTCGTATGCGCGAAGGTCGAGGTCCTCCTTTTGCAGTATTCCCTCGAGGGCGTTGGCGTCCATCGAGTAGCCCGTTTTTGTTCTGCGGGTCTTGGGGGCGCCCAACTCGTCTATCAGGATGGACGCAAGTTGCTGGTTGGAGTTGAGGTTGAACTCACGCCCCGCCATGACTTCGTTCCGGGCGTGGTTTTCGATGGAGGCGAGTTCGCCGCCCAGTTCCTCCGACATCTCGGCCAGCACGGAGCGGTCGATCAAGATGCCGTTGCGCTGCATGCGGACGATTACCGGCAGTAGCGGCATCTCGATCTCGTTCATCATCGCCTGTTGGTTTTCCGATTCGATTTGCGGGGTGAGATGCTCCCGCAGCCGCCACGTCATGTCGGCATCGGCCGCGGCGTAGTCCGTGGCCTGCTCCACCGCCGTCTCCGCCATGGTGATCTGTTTGCGGCCAGTGCCGATCAGTTCGGTGATCGGTGTCATCTCGACGCGGAAGAAGTCGAGAGCCAACTGTTTCAGGCCGATCGCCCGGCGGCCGGTGAGCGCAGCGGCGATCATCGTGTCGAAGTCGACGCCCTTTGCCTGGATGCCTACCTCTTCGAGGACCATCAGGTCGTAGTTTGCGTTGTGAGCCGCTTTGGGCACGGTCTCGTCTTCGAACAGGGGCCGCAGCACGGCGAGGGCCTGGGAGAGGTCGATCTGTTCACCCTCGTTGTGGCCCACCGGCACGTACCACGCCTTGCCAGTTTGGTTCGAGAAAGACAGCCCGACGAGTTCGCTTTTCATCGGGTCTGTTCCGGTCGTTTCCGTGTCGAACGCGAACCCTGCAGGGGTCGAGAGTTCCGCGACCATTTCCTGGAGTTCTTCCGGAGCGGTCACGGTGCGGTAGTCCGCGTCTGCCGCCGCCTCCTGTGCGGAGGCTGTCTGCTCAGGTTCGGCAAATGCATCGCCAAAGCCGAGTTGTGCGCTGTCATTTTGTGCAGTTGGTGTGTTGGGGTCCGGAACGTTCCGCGTGACGGTCCTGAATTCGAGTTCGAGTAACGCATCGACCACCTCGTCACGATCGTAGTTCCAGAACCTGGCGTCGTCGAAATCGAAATCCACCGGCACGTCTCGCACGATGGTGGTGAGTACCTTGCCGTTGAACGCCGTCTGCCGGTGCTCTTCCAGCAGGTTGCGCACCCGCTTGGCGCCCCGCAGGCCTTTGATTTCCGGTACGCGGTCGAGCTGCTCGTAGACCTGTTCGAGCCGGCCCAGGTTGGACAAGACCGCCCGGGCTGCCTTCTTGCCCACGCCCGGCACACCGGGGATGTTGTCCGAGGGATCGCCTTCGAGCGCCTTCATGTCCGGCACGTATTCGGGTCCGAGGCCTTCGTACCGTTCCTTGACGGCTTCCACGTCGTAGACGCGGGTGTCGCCGAAACCGGAGTACATGAGGAGTCTGACGTGCGGCGACACCAACTGGAGTTGGTCTGCGTCGCCCGTGACGATGAGAGTTTCGATGCCCTCGTTTTCGGCCCGAGTGGAGAGCGTGCCGACGAGGTCGTCCGCCTCGAATCCGTCGTACTCAAGGACGGGTATCTTGAACGCCTGCATGATCGACTTGACCATCGGGATCTGCTCGTGGATCTCCGGGTCGACGGGTGGCCGGTGCGCCTTGTACTGCGGAAACAGATCGTCACGAAACGTGGGGGCGCGCGTGTCGAGTGTGAGGGCGACGTGAGTCGGGGAGTGGTCCCGGATGACCTTGAGGAACGTGGTGAGGAACCCGTACGCGCCGCGGGTGTCCCTGCCCGTGGATGTGCTCAGCCGTTCCGGAATGGAGAACCACGCCCTGAAGATCATTGCGTGGCCGTCCATAACGAGGAGGAGCGGTTTTCGATTTTTTTGCTCGGACATTGAAGTGCCTATTTTGCGATCAGGGTGGTGGACCGGACTAAAGTGAGGGGCAGGCCAGACCGGTTTCGCCTGGGACATATAAGCGCCTGTCTGCCAATCGGGGTGTTGGATCGGATTATAGACAGAGGGCGGGCTGGGCGTGGACCGGCCAGTCACAAGCCGGGGAGGACATCCCGTGCCCAGAACCGCCCACCCTGTCATCTGGCGGAAATTGAAATTAGTCGATGGGCCCTTACCAGATGATGCCCCCGAATTCGAGTTCTTCGAGCAACTCATCCACCTCGTCGGGATCGTAGTTTCCGAACTCGGCGTCCGTGAAATCGAAGTCCAGCGGCACGTCTCGCACGATGGTGGTGAGCCTCCTGCATTCGAATGCGGTCTGTCGATGCTCTTCCAGCAGGTTTCGCACCCGCTTGGCTCCCCGGAGTCCCTTGATGTCCGGAACGCGGTCGAGATTCTCGTAGACCTGTTCGAGCCGTCCGAAGTTGGACAAGACCGCGTGGGCCGCCTTCTTGCCCACGCCCGGTACGCCGGGGATGTTGTCCGAGGAGTCGCCTTCGAGAGCCTTCATGTCCGCCACATATTCCGGTCCCAGGCCGTTGTAACGTTCCCTGACGGCTTTCACGTTGTACACGTCCGTGACGTACCCGTCGTCGAATCCAATGGACCTGTACATGAGTAGCCTGACGCGCCGGGACACCAGTTGGAGTTGGTCCGTGTCGTTCGTGACGATGAGCGTGCTTATCCCCTCGTTTTGAGCACGTGTGCAAAGCGTGCCGATGAGGTCGTCCGCCTCGAATCCGTCAAGTTCGAGGACCGGCACCCGGAATGCCTTCATGATGGACTTGACGATCGGGAACTGTTTGATTATTTCCGGATCGGGGGGCGGCCGATGAGCTTTGTACTGCGGAAAAAGCTCATGGCGAAATGTAGGCGCGCCTGTGTCGAGTGTGAGCGCCACGTGGGTCGGGTTGTGGTTCCACAGGATCATCCGGAACACATTCAGGAAGCCTAGCGCGCCGCGTATGTCCACGCCCGATTTCGTGCTCAGATGTTCCGGAGTTGAGAACCACGCCTTGAAGACCATCGCGGAGCCATCCATAACGAGAAGGAGCGGCTTTCGATTTTTTTGCTCGGACATTGAAGTGCCTGTTTTGCGGTCAGGGTCGTGGACCGGATTATAGACAGGGGGTGGGTTGGACGCAGGCCAGCCCACTGCGCGCAAATAGGGCGCCTTGATCGGGGTCGGGGATGACGGGTGTGTGGTGGGGATCCGGGTGTCGCCATCCCACGGGCGTAGATTCTTCGACTGCGCTCAGAATGACATTTTGGGGTGGTTGGGGACGAAGGGTGTGTGGTCGGGTTCCCTAGATTCACGAACGATGTGGAACCTCTCCCGCGAACGGAAGGGGACATTTGAAACAGGCTCTTTAAGCCTGTCTTGCCGCCTAGCCAGTTGGCAAGATTATCGGTAGCCCGGTCCTCGACAACTGGGACGGGCGGTTACCACCAGACCTTGCCGGCGATTTCGGACTGGATCTCTTTCCAGTCTTTGGTGTAGACCCCCGACGAGAGGTACTTCCAGCCGGCGTCTGCGAAGAGGCAGACGATGTTGCCGCTGTCGAGCTTGCCGGCCAATTTGTGGGCCGTCGCGGCCACGGCGCCTGACGATACGCCGGCGAAGATGCCCGCTTCGGTGAGCAGCCACTTGGTGTAGTAGAACGCCTCTTCGGCCTCGACGAGTATCCGGCCGTCGAGCGCGTCGAGGTCGAGTATCGGCGGGATGAACCCGTGTTCGATGGACCGCAACCCTTGTACGACGTCGTCGGGGTGCGGAGCGGTGGCCACGATCTGCACATTCGGGTTGTGCTCGCGAAGGGCCCTGCCCGTGCCCATCAGGGTGCCCCCTGTGCCCAGACCGGCAATAAACACGTCCACGTCCGGCAGGTCACGCACTATCTCCGGCCCCGTGGTCTCGTAGTGGGCCATGGGGTTGGCTTCGCTGGCGTACTGGTAAGGCATGAACCACGAAGGGTTTTCAAGGGCGATCTGCTCTGCCACGAGTATCGATTCGTTTGTCCCCTTGTCGGCGTCGGAGTAGATGATTTCGGCGCCGTACGCCTCGAGGATCCCCACGCGTTCCGCTCCCACGCTCGCCGGCATGACCACTTTGACGTCGTAGCCCCTGATGCGGCCGACCATCGCCAGTCCGATCCCGGTGTTTCCACTGGTCGGCTCGAGGATCGTGGCGCCCGGTTGGAGCCGGCCCTGGGACTCGGCGTGTTGGATCATCGAACGGGCGATGCGGTCCTTGACCGAGCCGGTGGGGTTATGACCTTCGAGCTTGGCGAAGATCCGGACCTGCCCGTTCGGGCTCAGGCCGGGCACCTCCACCAACGGCGTATTGCCAACGGCGTCGATGATGTCCCGTTTGTATGCGCCGGCGCGTGTGTTTCTGATGGTCAATTTTGTTGCAGACTTCAAGCCGGACGGGGTCCGGGTCCAGTTGATTTCGGGGGCATGAAAAGGCCCCGGGCTTTGTGACTCGCCGGGGCCCGATCCGCTTCTGCGTCTCCGCTCAGCGCGCCGCTGCTCCGGCCGTCTCCAATTCGGCCGTGGGCGGAGCGACTCCACAGAAAATTTCGTAGTCGATGAGTTCGGTGACCTCGGGGTCGAGACCGCAGAGCTTGCAGCCCGGGTCGCGCCTGACCTTGACCTCCCGGAACTCCATGGTCAAGGCGTCGATAAGCAGCAACCGGCTTGTCAGCGTCTCACCGATGCCCATGACGATCTTGATGGTCTCGAGGGCCTGTATGGAGCCGACCAGCCCCGGGAGCGCGCCGATCACGCCTGCCTCGGCGCAGTTGGGCACTTCGCCCGGCGGCGGCGGGTCGGGGAACAGGCAGCGGTAGCAACCCTGGCCGGGGATGTACGTGGTCGCCTGCCCGTCGAATACGAGGATGCTCCCATCCACCAACGGCTTGCCTGCAAGATAGGCGGCGTCGTTGACGAGGTACCGCGTTGCGAAGTTGTCGGCGCCGTTTACGATCACGTCGTAGTTCGGGATGATGTCCATCGCGTTTTCGGCGTTGATCGGCGCTTCGTGAATCTCCACGTTGACGTCTGGATTATAGGAGTGCAGCGTCTCGCGGGCCGAGACCACCTTTCGCTTTCCGACGTCTTTGTCCTGGTGCAGTATCTGGCGCTGCAGGTTGGATACATCCACTGTGTCGAAGTCGACGATCCCTATGGTCCCAATTCCGGCCAGCGACAGGTAGAGCGAGACCGGCGAGCCCAAGCCCCCTGCGCCGACTACCAGAACCCTTGCGCCGAGCATTTTGCGCTGTCCGGCGCTCCCCACGTTGGGCATTATGAGATGGCGGCTGTACCGCTGAACCTGGCCCGGTGTCAGAGGCTTATCGAAGGGCATTGTGTTCCCCATTCCTCGGTATTTGATGCTTTGACTTCAGGAGCACGTTCAAGTTTAACGAAAAGTGTGACGGCCAACATGCCGGCCGGAAAATACGTGTCGCCAGGCGCTGGACGGCGCACCCCTTGATTTAGATGCAGTTCTCACAAACCAGGAGCATCGCGCAGTCAGTTTGCGATCGGGGCGGCGGTTACCAGGGGGTTCAGGGCGGTGAGGAGGGATGACTGTTTCTTCGCCAACTCGCTGACCTGCACCGAGGTCAGGTGGTCCACGAGCATCTTCTCCACGTCCTGCCACATCTCGCGTTGCGAGCACGCGCCGGAGAGCCTGCATTCGTCCGGCTCTTCGACGCAGTCCGTGGGCGCCAGGGAGTGGTCCAACGAAGTAACCACGTCCGCCACCGTGATTTCGTCTGCCGGCCTCGCCAGTTTGTGGCCGCCGGACGGACCCCTTCGGGACTCGATCAGGCCTGCTTTTTGCAGTTCGGAGCAGACGCGCAGCAGGTAAGGCTCGGGGATGTGCTGAGAGCGGGCGATCTCGCTGGCAGGCACGTAACGGCCCGTCGTACGGAGGGCCAGGAACACGAGGGTCCTGACGCCATAGTCCACCTTCATTGGAATAAGCACGGTGGCGCCTTTGGGCAGGAGGTTACGCCGCCAGTTCGACAGAGGCCCTGAGTATATCATCAGCAGGCCCGATACTGACTTTCACGTTGCCCATCGCCGTCTGCCGAACGGCTTGGCTATGCTACGATTTGAGATTGGAACGAGCGCGGGCGATGGCCCGCTTTTCGCGTTGTCGCAACCCACCACTCCCTTGGAGTTCGATTGATGGATCAGATAGTCCTCTCGGCGCAGGCCCGAACCGCCACCGGCAAGAAGACGCGGGCGTTGCGCAGGCAAGGCGTAACACCGATCCACGTTTACGGTCTTGCAGACCCGCCCCTGTCGCTGCAAGCCCGGTCGAGCCAGGTAATAGCCGTTTTGCGGTCGGCCGGTTACACGACCCCCGTCAGCGTCAGCGTCGACGGTGAGAACGAGGCCGTCACGCTGGTCCGTGAAATAGACAAGCACCCGGTGACCGGCTCGATCCGTCACGTCGACTTTCTGAGAGTCGACCCAACCGTTCGCATCGAGGTCAGGGTGCCTGTCGTCCTGTTTAACCAGGAAGAGGCCGAGGGCGCACGCGGCGGCGCGGGATTCGTCACCCAGGGCCTCTACGAGGTCATGGTGCTGGCCCGTCCGTTCGACGTTCCGAACGAGATTCGTGCCGACTGCTCAGTCCTCGAAACGCTCGAAAGCTCGATCACCGTTGGAGATCTTAACTATCCGGCCGGCGCGGAGCCGTCCGGGGACCTGAACCAGAACATCGCCTGGATCCAGCCGCCCAGAGTCGTGGAAGAAGATGAAGAGTTGGGCGTCGAGGACGAGGAAATGGCGGCCGCCGAGGACGCCGCCGAGGACGGGGCCGAAGAACCGGACGAATCATAGAAGTCCCGGTCTCCCGCTATTAACTCGCGGGCACCCTAGTTACCCTGAGCAATGCCGAAGGGTTTCGGGCTGGGGGATTGCTGCCTGGCAGGCGTTAGATTCTTCGGCTGCGCTCAGGATCACCACGGCTTTGTGAAGGCCGCACAGGTGGGTGAAATTCGGACGGCGTCCCGCGGCAAGTCCCGAGGCGGGTTTGAAGAGCCTGTTTCTTAATCTCCACTCAATGTCTTGCGGTCACTGTGGGGATAGAGGATTGACGCGGAGGTTCCCGATCGGCGTCGGGAAAGACGGGGGTGTGGAGGGCAGACCACCCGGACCCCTGGGTTCCGGCCTTCGCCGGAACGACTGTGTCGTTGGGTTGCGGTTTTTTCCGGGGACGACGTAGTAGAGATGCACACCCGGGTTGACCCTTGACGTGCGCTTCTGAGGGTAGCCTGGCCACGGCCTGAACGCGAACTGGGCGCTCGTTCGAGCGCCCCGTTGCCGTTTATTCGTTGACCGATTACTGGGTGGGCTGGATTTTGTGGACGATGAGGTTCCAGGCCTCCCACGGCGGGTAAGGCGCGACGTAGGGGTCAGCGGAACTCGGCCAACCGGTCCAGTAGGTCTCGTTGAAGATCACTACGTGGAGTTCCTCCAGTGTCATGATCTCCGGCATCTCCCTGAGGTAGATGTCGAGGGCCCGCTCGGCCAGGTCCGTGTATACCGGGTCATCCGGGGAACCGATCATCGCTTCCATCTGATCGATGATCTCGTCGTACTCGGGGTTCTCGTAGCGGGTGCAAGCGATGATGCTTGGGCACTTTTCACCGATCGGCCTTGAGAACTTGGAGTGTAGGTCCTTCAGGGTCTCGTACGGCTCGGAGAGGCTCCCGCAGTGGACGAGGAAGATCATGTCCGACTGTCCGGTCGAGAGGTCATCGTTCCATGCGGTGGAGCCCGCCGGCTCAATGACCTCGATGGCGTCGAACCCTGCGTTTCGGAGTTGCTGCGTCAGCGGCGGCGCAATGGGCGCGAAGAACACGGGGCCGCGCACGGGAACTGTCAATCGTTCGCCGTCCTTTGCCCAGTATCCGCCGGAGTCCTTGGCATACCCGGCGGCCGTCATGTGCTCCTCGACCAAGGCGAAGTCCTGCTTGTCGCGGTCGTATTTGTCCAGCAGGGCCTGCAGTTTGCCGGGGATGTAGTTCTGGACGGCGTAGGACGAGAATGGCGCTACGATGGGGTGGTTTGCATTCTCGTAGCCGAGCGACGAAAGTTGGGTCCGGTCGATGGCATAGTTGATAGCGATGCGGAGATCGGCATTGTCCCACGGCGCCTTTTGGTTATTGAACACCAGGTTGTAGCCGCAACCGTCCGGCGCGCCCCAGACCGGTCCCTCAGCGTTCCAGGACTTCAGGTTCGAGTTCCGACCCCGTGCGGCGGCGAAAGTGCCGGGCTGCAGCGGGTTTCCACTGTCGATCTGGTCAGAGATGTAAAGCTGGGCCATCGACTCGTCGGAGGCTGCCGGGACGATTATGATCCGTTCCGGCGCCGGCGGGTCGCTGAATCCTGTTTCCACACCCCACCAGTCATCAAGACGGTCGTACACCATCTGCAGTGAGCTGGACCTGACCAATTTGTAGGCGCCGGTGCCAACGGGCCAGCCGTTGTCTATGTCGAGGTTCTTGAAGGTGGCGGCGTCCTGGTCGGCCCAGATGTGCTCGGGCAGCATCACCTGGTGGTTCTCATGGCCCAAGGCGAGGTTTTGCTGGAACCATCGGGGTCCCGACTTGTTCAGGTTGATAACCACGGTAAGGGGATCGACGATTTCGACGTCTTTTACCCACTCTTCGTAGATCGTGGAGTACGTGAACTCAGGAGCGTTGTCCCTGAGAAGCTCGATAGTGAACTTGACGTCTTCGGCGTCGAACTGTTCGCCGTCAGACCATTTGACGCCGTCCCGCAGGTTAACCGTGATCGACGTAAAGTCGTCGTTGTATTCGAACGAGGTGGCCTGCCAGGGGATGATCTCGCCTGTATTCAGGTTCGTGTACATCAGCGCTTCGAATATCGTCTTCGATCCACTTTCGCGCTGATGGCCCACGCCAACCTGGTAGATGTTGTAGCTGTCGCTGTTCGGGATCTCGTTGGACAGACCCCAAGGTGTGATTACCAGGGTCCGGTTCCGCGGGACTTCCTTCACCTCGCCCGAATCGGCCGGAGGGGCCTCGGCGGCAGTGGTGGCCGTGGGGTCCGGCGCAGTGGTCGCAGCGGGCGCGGTAGTTGCGGCAGGCGCTGTGGTTGCAGCCGGGGCTGTGGTTGCGGCCGGCGCGGAGGTTGCAGTTGGATCGGCGTCGCCACCACTGCACGCGATTGCGGCCATGAGCGCGCCTGCGAGCAACGCTGCCAGAATCATCTTCAATCTCAAGTTGCGGATTTTTTCCATTTGACTTGCCTCTGAATCAGCCTCAAGCCGCTGATTTGTGTAGACGCCACACTTGACAAAAACGTGTTGGTGGGCGAAGTTTCCGAACGGCGGTCCATCGACAATAAATGTATTCGTCGGACGGCGCAAATATACCAGAAGATGCCTTAAGGAATTCGCTGCCAGAGGGGTAGTATGTTGACGATGATTGGGGCTCTCGGACGCAAATGAGGAAAATCTGTGCCGGTTGACTATGTCCTGAAACGCTTCGGGCAGGCTCTGCTGATCATTTTCATTGCGGTCAGCATCAATTTCATGATTCCGCGACTCATTCCCGGGGACCCGATTGAGTCGGCGCTGTCCACGAAGATTGCGGTTTCCGGCAGCCAGGCCCAGGACGTGCAGGCGATAGCGGCGCACTACAGGGCCAAGTTCGGCCTCGATCAGCCGGTATGGAAGCAGTACATCAACTACTGGGGAGACATCCTCAAGGGGGACCTGGGTGTTTCACTTGCCAGCTTCCCCGACAAGGTCTCCAACAAGATCAGATCGGCTCTCCCGTGGACCCTTGGCCTGTTGCTGGTGTCGACATTGTTGGCATTTGCCGTTGGCTCGATACTCGGCGCCCTGTTGGCGTGGCCGCGTTCCCCGGCTGCTATCAGATCACTGATACCTGGTCTGATGCTCATGTCGGCTATTCCCTACTACCTGCTGGGGATAGTCATAGTGTTTCTGTTCGCGATCCAGTTCGCCTTCTTACCGCCCGGCGGCGGATTCAATCCAATCCTGATCCCGCGGCTGAACCTGGAAACGACGCTGGACGTTTTGAGGCACTCGATCCTGCCCGCTGCATCGATTGTTCTGGGCAGCCTGGGCTTTTGGGCGCTGGGTATGCGGGGCATGACGGTGAGCGTGTTGGGAGAGGACTACATCACTTTTGGCGAAGCCAAGGGACTTTCACCAAGACGCATTTTCCTGTTCTACGGGATGCGGAATGCAATGTTGCCGCAGTTCACCTCACTGGCGCTAAACCTGGGTCTAATCCTGTCAGGCGCCGTGTTGGTCGAGATTATCTTTAGCTATCCCGGTCTGGGACAGTTGCTCTTCGCCGCTATCGCCGGGAAGGACTACTTCGTCATTCAAGGGGTGGTACTGCTGCTGATCCTGGCCCTGGCGTTCTCCCTTTTTGTGGTCGATCTCCTCTATCCCTTGATCGATCCGCGTATCAGGTACAGTCGAAACTGATGGCCACAGCGAATTCTGCAACGAGGGACCCTTCCGCGACCAATGCGATCTTTGCCTACGTACGCGGGATTGTTCGAAGCCCCCGCATTGGCAAGTCGCTGCTGGCAGGTATGGCGGTGATCATCGTCGTCGTGGGGTTCAGTTATCTCGGCCGTCTGTTCGTCGACGAAGAGCGGGCGTACGTGGGCGCTGTGGACCCGAGGCAAAAGCCAAACCCCGAGAACTGGCTGGGGACAACCTCGCAGGGACAGGACATGATGACGATCCTGGTCGCGGGCACTCCGCAGACTCTGAAGATTGGTTTAATCGCGGGCGGGGCCGGTGTAGTAGTTGGCCTGATCCTGGGTCTGGTTTCCGGATACTTCGGCGGAATTGTCGACGCCGTCATTCGGGTTATTTCGGACTCGTTAATGACGGTGCCTGCGATAGCGATTCTCGTGATCATTGCCTCCAACGTGGACCAGATGACCGTGGAGTTGATGGGCTTCACTGTTGCCGTGTTGGCCTGGATGTTTCCTACGCGCACTATCCGATCGCAGGTTTTGTCTATCCGAGAACGCGGCTACATCGAGATAGCCCGGGTCAACGGCGAACACGGCCTGGAACTGGTATTTCGGGAGATAATGCCCAACTTGCTGCCTTTCATAGCGGCCAGTTTCGTAGGCGCGGTCGGCGCCGCGATTCTTGCCTCGGTCGGTCTGGAGGCGCTCGGGCTGGGAGCCAACAACGTACACACGTTGGGCACCACGATCTACTGGGCCCAGAAGTTCTCTGCCGTGCTGCGCGGCGACTGGTGGTGGTGGGCGCCGCCTATCGCCATAATCGCCACTATCTTCATTGGCCTTTTTCTGCTCTCCGCCGGTCTTGACCGCGTCGCCAACCCCAGGTTGAGGCAGCGAACGTGAATCAAGGTCCTGCCGCCGGATCGGCCAACTACGCGGCCGGCGATTCGGATCGACCCGTCCTGAGGGTGGAAGACCTGACGGTCTATTACGACACCCCGGACGGCAGTGTAAAAGCTGCCGAGGGAGTCTCGTTTTCGCTCAAACCGGGTGAGCGGCTTGCCCTCGTTGGCGAGTCCGGTTCAGGGAAGACGACCGTGGCGACGGCTCTCATGCGGTTGACCCGCCCGCCGGGCCGGATCGTAAGGGGAAGCGTGTACATCGGCGATCAGGATGTCGTGGCGATGGAGGAACAGGACGTGCGGCGCATGCGGCTGACCGAAATCGCGTTGATACCCCAGGGAGCGATGAACTCCCTAAACCCCGTGCTTCGCGTCGGCAGCCAGATCCAGGATGGGATCATGGCGCACCGGCGAATCACTCAACAGGAAGTTGACGAGCAGATCTCGGGACTATTGAAAACGGTGGGGTTGCAATCTTCGGTGGCCGGTCTTTTCCCGCATGAACTGAGCGGCGGAATGAAGCAGCGCGTCGCCATGGCGATCGCAACGTCTCTGGAGCCCCGGGTAATTGTCGCCGACGAGCCGACGAGCGCGTTGGACGTTGTGGTGCAGCGTCGAATCATGGAAACGCTGGGCAGGTTGCAGGTCGGCCTGGGCGCGGCCGTGGTGCTGATTGGACACGACATGGGGCTGGTGGCGCAGTTCGCGGATTATGTCGGCGTGATGTATGCGGGCAGGCTCGTGGATCTGGGCCCGGTCGAGGATATATTCGACAATCCCCTCCACCCATACACAAAGTTGCTGATAAATAGTCTGCCGAGCCTGGAACGCAGATCCGCCGAACTGGCCGGTATTCCAGGCCTGCCTCCAGCCCTGCTGAATCCGCCGTCCGGCTGCGCTTTTCACCCGCGTTGTCCGTATATGTTCGATCCGTGCCCGGACGAAACACCGGCATACCTGGAGGCCGTGCCGGGGCGCCACGTCGCCTGCCACCTGTATCCGGGGCTGGACCGTTTGCCGGAACAGACGCGCCGTTCCCTGGCCGAGATTGAAGTCGCTGCGGCGAATGCGGCCATGCCCGTTGGGGACGGGCCATGACCGCCCTGGTTGAACTGCGGGACGTGACGAAGGTGTTCGGCGGTGGATTCCTGCGCCGTTCCCAGACCACTCTTGCGCTCGATAACGTGTCGATGACCATTCCTTCGGAGAGTCCGTCGATAACGGCCATTGCGGGTGAGAGCGGCAGTGGCAAGACCACTTTGGCGCGGTTATTGATGATGTTCATTGAGCCGACGAGCGGAATGGTCAGCTACAAGGGCCAGGACGTGTCCCTCATGTCCGCCGCCGACAGGCAGCGTTTCAGGCGCGAGGTCCAGCCGATCTTCCAGGACCCTTTCGAGGTGTTCAATCCGTTCTATCGCGTGGACCACGTGTTGCGAACTCCGGTGCGCAAATTCAATCTGGCGAGCTCGGAGCCGGAGAGAGTAAGGCTCATCGAAGAGGCTCTTGAGCTTGTCGGCCTGCGCCCCAGCGAAACGCTGGGGCGGTATCCCCACCAACTGAGCGGCGGCCAGCGACAACGCATCATGGTCGCTCGCGCTCTGCTCCTGCGGCCCAGCCTGATCGTGGCGGACGAACCTGTGTCGATGGTCGACGCGTCGCTTAGGGCGACGATCCTGAACAGCCTGACGAAGCTGAACCGCGACCTCGGTATCTCGGTTCTGTACATCACGCACGACCTGACGACGGCATATCAGATTTGCGACAACATCATGATTCTTTACCGCGGCTCTGTGGTGGAGGCCGGTTCGACCGAACGGGTGATCAGAACGCCAAAGCACCCCTATACGCAACTGCTTGTCTCGTCCATCCCGCAGCCGGACCCGCGCAGGAGGTGGGGCGTCGGCGAGTCGGATGAGCCGCCCGATGCGACTGCGGCCGATAGCGTGGGGTGCAAGTTCGCTTCCCGGTGCCCGGCGGTGATGGACAGATGCCGGTCGGAGTCGCCGCCGTTCTACATGCCGGATGACAATCGGACGGCCTCCTGTTTCCTGCACGCGGAAGCCAATGTTCTGGAATCCGCCGACCCAAGCGATGTGTTCGAACAGCCGCAGCGTGGCCGAGCCGCGCCGTAGGGGCGGCGAGTTTCAAACCATCTGTTCCAACTAATTCACTTTTCTTTTGGTGAGTTGGCGGTAGGTCTGGAACATTTGCCACTGGCATATCGCGGGGTGCGAATGAGCGCCAGTCCGGGTGACGACCTCAGCCTCTACAACGGCGCCACGTAGTCTACGAACACCGGGCTCGTCCAGGCCATCTCCATGTCCGACTGGGTTACCCGCACCCAGTAAGGGTTGATACCCGGCTGCGGGGACTCGTCGGTGAAGTCGAACTCCGCGCGGTCCGGGCCCGGCTCGGGCGCCATCTCCAGCGTGAACTTGCGGTCCAGCACGCCGAGGTCTATCTGCCGCCTGCCGTCCGCCAGCGCGCCAAGGGTGGTGCGAATGTGTACACCTTCGGCCGGGGCGAACGACATTCGCCCCGGCGAGCTCTCGCCGTGACCGCCGTACCGCGCGCCCGATATCGCCTCGCTCGACATCGCCGCCGTTACCACCGTAGCCGGATCGCCGTCGACGTCCATCACTAACCCACTGCGATAGCCGCACGTCCACGAATGCCACCGGACGTTGGACTCTTCGGACTCGGTCACCTCCGACCTGGGGCTGTCGAAACGTATCTTCTTCACGCCCGAGATTCTGCCGCCGTCGAGGTTCACAGAACCGTCCCACACGACGCCCGAGTAGCTCGTACGCCTGCTTGCCCCCTCCCAGGTCACCCGTACGCGGTCGGCAGATAGCCCGCGCGCCAACTCTTCCGTGTGTACCAGGTCGAGCCCGCGGAACAGTTCCACCCGTTCGATCGGTCCTGTCCCGATCACTTTGACCGAGATCGTGGGGGGCTTGTTTGTCGAGTACTCGGCGCCCATGAGGTTGCCGTCAGCCGCCACCGCAGCCACGATGCGAACACCCGAGGTGGCGTACACCCGCCGCGCCTTCATCGCCGCCAGCACGGACTCCAGACTCAGGTCGGTGGCGTAAAGGCCCGTCAGCCCCGCCTTCTGGTAACGGCGCAGCTGATGGCCGGGGTGATCGTCCCCGGGCCGGCCTGTGTAGCAGTCGCTTCCGCCCACGAAGCCCATACGGTACTTCCGTTCGATCGACTCCCGCAGGAACCACTCGAACTGCCCGTGGGTCGACGTTATCTCGAGGGCCGGTTCGATCGACGGCTCGTGGTACCGAAGATCGGCCGCGGTCCCTCCCACGTGCGGCGTGACCACCACGTCGGTGTGGCGATACTCGGCGTGCATGTCCGTCACGTGCGGCAGGTCGGTATCGATGTCGGACGGGTCCACCTCGCCCCTGTGCCCGCAACGCCTGAGGGCCTGGTCGAAGCGGCGGAAGTAGATGTTGTGGTGCCCGCCCATGTCCGAGGTCGCCGACCACTCATACCCCGGCAGCGGGACAAACCTGCCCGGTTCGTAGTGCCGGCGTTCCTCCTGTTGTTGGACCTCGTAGGCCCCTGTGGTCATGACGTGGTCGTTGCGCTGAAAACCGGCAAAGTGGATGCCCGCGACATCCCGCGCATACGCAAAGAAGTCGCCTATCTTGTACGGGTCCACCACCTGGCCGCCGTGCGGGTCTCCCCAATAGAGGCGGAACTGCGGATCGTCCTCCGTTGCCATGATGGGGTTGCTCTCTGCCTCAAGTTCTGCGTCGTCGTCCCTGGCGGTAACGCGGTGTTCGCCCGGCTCGGTGATGCTGCACCCGTCGATCCACACGACGCCGCCGTCGTCCTCGCCAAACTGCGCCTCCGACGCCCCAAACCGGATACCTGCTGCCCTGAGGCCAACCTTGCCTCTATACGCCACCGCCGGGTTACCCCACCGGTCTTCCGCCTTTACGCCTACCCTGAAATCCTCACCGGCCACGGCCATAGACGGCGCCACGACGATCAGTTTGTCGGCGTCGCCACCTATCACTGACAGTTCCGGCAGATCAGGCAAGTACACGAACGAGCCCGAACCGGAGGAGTCCACTTCGAACCAGAAGTAGCGGCGGGATTCGAGAAAGGTCTGGGATCGCGAACCCGGCCCCCCGCCTGAGCGGTCGCCGTAGGTGATGGACATCGTTTCGCCCTCTACAAGCGCCCGGCCGGTGTTGATCGCCACCACGGTGATGTGATCCGGTATGACGAGCGCAACCTCGGCGTCGGGTGGGCATGCTGCCGTCATATATTCCGCCCCTGACGGATCGGCCACCTGCGGCCATCCCCAGTCCGTGTCGGAATCGGTAACTATCCGCACGGCGCCGCCATTCGCCAGACCCGCTGGCCCGACGGTGTAGACGAGTTGCCACGTCCCGAACTCGCCGGCCACAACTGGCTTCGATTGGACCATGCGCGCGCTTCCCAAAGAAGCGTCCGCATCCGTGTTCAACCGCAGGGTGTCCATCGTTTCGGCCATCTAGTCACTCCCGTCGCAGCCAAATCGGGCCGCGTCCGCCGCGAGCATAGCCAAAAAACCTGGTGACCTGTGCCCGAACTCTCCAAACTCTCGACGTCAGAACAGGGCGGCAAACCAAGAGTCAGGTGCGATTCGGCTGGTCCAACGGGACGGCTGGCAACTGTTACGAACGCGTGGCAGCAACCGACACTACCGTCACCCGTCAAAGACAGGGACAGTGACCATTCCCGGGCATCCGAGCGACGACCTACATCCAAAACCTGGCGGAGCATTCTGAAGCAGGCTGGACTCGCGAGGAGAAGCCGATGAATTTGGAGTACGTGGTTGTCTACGAACGGTCACCCAACAACAATTCCGCGTACCTGCCTGATTTGCCGGGTTGCGTTAGCACCGGCAAATCCTGGGAAGAAATCCAGAAAAACATACGGGAGGCCGTCACGGGTCACATCGAGGTGATGTTGGAGCACGGCGAACCGCTACCCGAAAAGCCTATGTCTATGGAAGAGGCGGTCGATCACCATAACGAACCCCTTGGCGGGCCTGAACGGAATTCTCTCGCACAGTACGACGGCGATGTTTCCTCGCTTTCGACCACCATTGGGACAGTAGAAATAGAAGTCGAACTGCATCCCGTGTCAGTCAAAGGCTGATACCGCAAGAAGACGGCCCGCCATACCCAGCCCCTTTCTTCCCTTACTCCGATCGGAGGCCTATCCGGCATCCCCCGATCCACTCCACGCACTCGCAAAACCCTCCGACATTCGCGCTTCTTGGGAGGGGGCCGAACGGGAAACTCCCCACACGCAAATGTGACCATGGTCATGACTATGTAATAATTGTGGTCATCTCCGTCCCACACAGGAGCGCGATATGTCAGCAGAAAACACGATCCAGTACGGCGCCAGGACAATCAAAGCGTCTGAGTTCAAGGCAAAGTGCCTCAAGCTCATGGACGAGGTGGCGGTATATGGTGAGGAAATAGTCATCACCAAGAACGGTCGTCCCACGGCGAAGCTGGTCGCTTACCGGCAAAAACCCAAAACATGGTTCGGCGCGGACCGGGGCAAATTGGAGATAACCGGAGACATCATCTCCCCGACAGACGTTGAATGGGAAGCGGAGCAGGGGCTTATCGACGGTAAGGAATGCTCTTACTAGATACGCATGCTCTCGTTTGGAGTCGGTTTGGCGACGCAAGGCTGGGACGCAGGGCCCGAAGCCGTCCGCCAATGCACCGTCCGCACCTCCGTAGGATCGACCGGGGACTTGTCCACCCACGGACTGCCAGACCAAATATGCTCATGGTCATCTCCGACCCCCAACAGGAGCGCGACATGTCAACGGACAACACAGTCCCATCAGCCGCCCGGACCATAAAGGCTTCGGAATTCAAGGCAAAATGCCTAAAGCTCATGGACGAAGTGGCCGAGAGCGGTGAGGAGATCGTCATCACCAAACACGGCCGCCCCGTCTCGAAATTGGCACCGATTCGCGAGAGGCCCAACGCCCCATTTGGACGCTATCGGGGCAAGATTCGCAACTTGGGAGATATCGTCTCTCCCATGCCTTCGGATTGGTTTGAAGAGCCCAACGGCGGCGAAGACCTGTTTTGATTCTCCTCGATACTCACGTCATTGTCTGGATGCTGTTTGAAGACCGGAGGCTCGGGCGCCGGACTCGCCGACTCATTGACGCGGGCTGGTCAGCGGGCGACATGGCGGTCTCTACCATGTCTTACTGGGAAGTCGGCATGCGGACACAGAAGGGTCAGCTTAATTTCCCCCTCGAATTGGACGTATGGCGTCGCGAAATGCTGGAACAGGGTCTCGTCGAAATACCCGTCCACGGCGGCATCGCCATCAGGGCTGGCCTGCTTCAGGACATGCACGGCGACCCGGCGGACCGCATCATCGTCGCCACCGCCCTTGAGGGCCACCAGCTAGTCACCGCCGACCCGCGGATCCTCGACTGGCTCGGCCATTTGATGCGGCTGGACGCAACAACGTGACCGGATGGTCGCCACCCTAGCCGCAAATTGCTTGTGAAAACCGCGACCCGTCCACGTCATCCCGGCGGCCCCACCCCTGGGAGCCTGTCTCAGAAGTCGTGCGGCTTGTTGGGAGAGGTTTATCCTCATCGGAAGTCACGCCGTTATTGGAGGAGAGGGATATGCCGTTTCGAGAGATGAACCGCGAGCAGATGTGGATGCTTCCGCCAACCCTCGGCGAGATGGTGCCGATGGACCATCCTGCACGCTTTGTCGCCGAGTTCGTGGACGGCATGAAGCGGGAAGACTGGGCGGAGCTTGGAGTCGATGCGGACGGTGACCCGATGGGAGCTCCGGCCTACCATCCCCGGGCTCTGCTGAGCGTGTGACTTTACGGCTTCATGACCGGCGTGCGCTCGACCCGCAAGCTGGAGACGGCCTGTCGCGACCAGATACCTTACCTGTGGCTTACGGGATTGCAACGTCCGGACCACAACACCCTGTGGCGTTTCTACAAGAACCATCGCCAGGCGATGAGGAATCTGTTCAAGCGCACGGTGCGCACGGCCTTCAGGATGGAACTGGTGGACTTGGCTCTCCAGGCTGTGGACGGGACGAAGGTGAGGGCCAATGCTGCGAATGACCGTACCTATGACGGCGAAGCCCTGCGCCGCCTGTTGGAACGGTCGGACCGAACGATCTGCGCCCTTGAGGCTCAGAACGAGGCCGGGGAGGACGCTCCTCCGGCGAATCTGCCGCCGGAGCTGGCCGGTAAGAAGGCGTTGCGGGAGCGCATGCGGCAGGCGCAGGAGACGCTGGAGGGCAGCGACCGCCTCAAGCAAGTCAACCTGACCGATCAGGATGCCGTGATGATGAAGACGAGTCAGGGCATCACGCTGGCCTACAACGGCCAGGCGGTGGTCTCTCCGGTGGTGGCTGAGGGGAAAGAGACGGGCATGCTGATCACGGCGGCCGGCGTGTCGGACGACCCGACCGACTATGCACAACTGGGTCCGATGATGAAGCAGGCGGAGGAGACGACGGGTGTCAGGGCTGAGACGACGTTGGCCGACGGGGGCTATTACTCCGGGAGCAATCTGGAGGAGTGCGCCCGAAGAGGCCAACAGGTGATCATGCCGGAGGGGCAAAGACAGGCGCTCGACAGCCTTTACCACAAGGACCGTTTCGACTACGACGAGGCGAACGACCGCTACCGTTGTCCGGAGGGCCGGTGGCTGAGCTTCTTTCGTATCAATCGCGGCCGCCGGACCATGACGCGGATCTACCGGGGATCGGTTGACGTGTGCCTATCCTGTCCCGCCTTCGGTGTCTGTACGAAGAGCAAGCGTCATGGCCGCACCCTGAAGATAGGCCCCCAGGACGCAGCGCTGCGCCGCCACCGGGCCTGGATGTCCACCGAAGAAGCCAAACGGGCGTACAGACAGAGAAAGCACCTGGTCGAACCGGTCTTCGGGATCATCAAAGAACAGTTGCAAGCCCGCAGCTTCCTGTTACGCGGTCTAAACAACGTTGCGGCCGAGTGGTCCCTGCTGGCTACAGCCTTCAACCTGCGCACCCTGTGGCGTATATGGCGGACCCAGGCGCCGGACCCCGAGTTCACAAACGAAGCGCAACGCCGAATCAGGCCGCCCAAGCACGTTCCGGACAGGTCTCAACTGACAAACGGCGCGGGATTTCCTACATGTGTGACCCGGGTGATCGATGCCGCAACGACGGCGTATCAAATCCTCCAGCGCATACGAATGATGCCGAAACGCCTGGCCATAAGCCACGCACACTAATAAGACAGGCTCCTGGGTACCGGCCTACGCCGGACAGACGGAAAGAGGTTCCCCTAGACGTAAATGTTCCTCATCTTCCAGGCGTCCAGTGACCGTAACTCGGCGGGGCTGCCCTGGGCGCGTAGAGATACACCCGTGCTGTCCCCGCGGCCGGGATATACACGCGCCGCGACGCACTGCTTGCCGTTCGCGAACACCTCAACCACGCTGTGGTCGACGAAAACCCGAAGCTGAAGCGGTTCGTCCGGATCGAGCCGTATTGGCGCCGTCTCGGGCGCGCGTGAGAGGGCGCCGGGCATGGTCGACGAGTAGGACGTGTCCAGTGTGAGCAGGCTCTCACGGATATCTACGGGCCTCGGCTCGGTTCTACGCGGGACGACGGGTTTTGCGCCGTGGAGCATCGCCCCGGATTGAGTTGACTGGGGCTGGATCCTGAAACCCCGGTCCTTGTAGAACGCGATGCGTGTGTGCTCCTGCCTGTCCGGAGATCGAAGGACGTTTAGCTCGACCATCGGAGCGTCCATTGCGTCAACTTCGAGTATCAACTCCAGCGCGCTGCCCTCGATGCCGTCCAGGACCACCTCCTGATTGGCGGGCAATTCGGTGGCTTCGATTCGCTCGTGGTCGTACCGCAGCGACTCGATATCGCCGGCGGGCGCAACACGCACCTCGTCTTCTCCCGCAAGCGTTAGACGCCTGGGCAGCGTCATGATCTGGTCCCAGCCCTCTGACGGATAACCCGGGTTCATGTTGAAGATCACGATGATCCCACCCTGGCCGTCGGGCGTCGCGGAGGGAGCGTGGACCCCTGACGGGGTGGACGGTCCGAAGTTGAAGAGGCCGTGGGACGTGACGACCAGCTTGTCGCGCTCCGTGTCGTAGTCGCCAAGCAGGTATTGGCCGCCGCTCGTGTGGCTGAAGAACAGGAGCATGTGTTGGTCGCCGATCGGCCAGAAGTAGGGACATGCCCCGTCGTCCCCCACCAGCGTGAACCTGTCGTCCTCGGTGAGAGGGTGCAGGTACTCCCATGTCTCCAGGTCCTTTGAGCGGAAGACGAAATCGGCCGCCATCCTCTTCCCGCGCGGGCCTTCGGCAATGGTCCCGGCAGAGAGCGAGTAGTAGACGCCGTCCTTCTTCCAGATGCAGGGATCGAACACGGTGTACGGCAGCGGCGACCCGTCCAGCTCGGGCGATGGAATGACCGGCTGACCAGTCACCTTCTCCCAGTTGAGCAGCAGGGGATCGCTGGAGACGGCGACCATGTTGCCGACCTGGGTCCCGTGGTAGATCGCTATGACCCGGTCGTCCTCGACCAGGGCTGCGCCTGAGAAGCAGGACTCTTCAGGGTCGGGGTAGATGGCATAGGGAAGGTCGCGCCAGTGGATCAGGTCGTCGCTGATGGCGTGTCCCCAGTGCACCCTTGGGTCCTCCGGCGGGTAGCCCTGGTAGAAGAGGTGCCATCGACCCTGCCAGAAACACAGGCCATTGGGGTCGTTCAACGTGTTTTCCGGGTTGACGTAGTGGTACGCCGGCCGGTGCGGGTCGCCTTCCTTTGCCTTGCGGGACGCGATCATCCGCTGCAGCAGGGGATTCACCGCGAGCTGCGCCTCCTGCTCGGCCAGAGTTTCCGCAAAGGTGTAGTGGGGAGCGAGAGAGGTGTAGTCAGGACGGCTCATGGAATTTCCTTTCGCCCAGTCGGCCGCGGAGTTGTCAACAATTTCTCCAAAGAAGGAGTGACGTCGGGCAAGTGTACCGTCGCAGTAATGTGGGGAAGGACAAACGTCACGTTCTTTGCGGTTGTCAATGAGGATTCTGACGCTTACAGATCCATTGACTCGCGCAGGGGATGAGGAAGCTACCCGGGATACTTGGGGCCAACCACGAGTTTGGGCCGAGGTTAGCGTTGGCCGGATCGCCAATTGGAGCGCGCCGTTTAAGACCTTACCTTACCCAAAATGCGGCTAACATAGCGTGCCAATCCGACGTAGACAGTCGCCGCGCGGACTGAATGCGGCAGTGTTCACCAGATCCACTAGAAAGCTGGAGGAGGCGGACCAAAGTAAAGGAAGCCGTGCAAGGATCTGCTTTTGGCTTGAGCCACAATCCGAAACGATCCAGAAACCGTTTTGACTTGCCATTACCGCCCACCCCACGGTGGTATTTACGCGTTACCCCATCACCACGACGGGGAAGTTTGGGGTGCGGAGCCGGGTTGTCGATGTCGAAGGTGTCGGGAGCAGAAAGTTGTCAGCATCTAGGTTGCTTCAACTGACACCTACACTAATTTTTCTTCCTCGGCGGCGGCGGTGGCGGCGGCGGCGGCTTCCGACCGATCGCGGACTTGGGTGACCGGCCGCGAGTCTCTGTGACTTTACTTGGCGCAGGTGTTGGTTTTTTTGCCATGGCTTAATCCTCGGCACTTTCCGGGGGCAACAACTGCAAGAATTCTACCATTTCCACATCCCTTGCAGGTACGACAATGGCGGAAACCCCCTCCATGGGACACTGCCCGACTTCCGTCAGCCACTCACCCTCGGCAATTCTAAAGTGGCCTTCATCCGGGCGACTTGGCCACTCTTCCGGCCATCCATACAAGCGGCGCTCGCCGCTCAGGTGAAGCACCACGTAGCAGCCAGGATTCTCAGAAAACGCTGAGTACCATTCCGATGGATGTGAAGTTTCTTTGGTGAGATGTATCAATCGAAAGACCTTGTGCAATGTGTCATTATTCGTGACATATACGGTAATCAGGGCGATGGGCACCGCGATCAGTACAGCAACCACGACCTCCCATTCTTCGGTCCATAGCGCTCCCGATCTAATCCAGCTCCCTGTCAGCAAGATACCCTTCGCCACAGCCTGTACAATTATCGTGAAAATCAGGGCTTGAATTACACGTCCGAATTCATTAGGTTTGGGGTGGGAGGTAAGCGAATAGAAAACGGCAGCTGACACAAAACCTGGAAGTAGAAAAGTGAGAACAGCAACTGCTTCACTGGCAGCCCAATTCATATGATTATGCCTCCAGGCTAAGTGTTTCTACGACCAAACTGAAAATTACCCAGCTAACCCGCAAGCCGTGAATCTCTAGTACACCACCATATACAGGAGGCATCTCTTCAATCAAATCTGAGTGGCGCATCCGTGTTTGTTCAGCGCTCAAAACCCCTCGGTCACGGATTCCCGCGATAGTCTGCCAGTTGCACAGCAATGGGTTGCAGGAGACGGTAACCATGATATCGACGAGGGTTTCGCTTGGCTCAGAAATGAAACATGCGAGGATCCTGCGCCTCACTTCGACCGTTGACCGTAAGAGGCGTCGCTACTACCGGAGTCCGGATCCCCGCGTTCGGGAGTATGACCACATGGAGAGACGCCCTTACTCCTGCCTGTCCCCATCGGGCAGGCGTTGTAGTACCAGGCAGGCGTTTTGGCCGCCGAAGCCGAAGCTGTTTGAGAGGACGGTCTTTACCGCTGCCTCGCGCTTGACGTTTGGCACGTAGTCCAGGTCACATTCGGGATCGGGGACGTCGTAGTTGATCGTCGGATGAATGACACCGTCTTCAATCGTCTTTACGCATGCGATCGCTTCCAGCGCGCCGGCTGCCCCGAGGGAGTGCCCGATCATCGACTTTGTGGAACTGACCGGTACGTTCGCAGCGTGTTCGCCGAACGCCAGCTTGATCGCCAGCGTCTCGGACACGTCGTTCGCCGGAGTCGACGTCCCATGCGCGTTGATGTAGTCGACATCTTTAACGCCCAACCCTGCGTCATCGAGAGCCAGCCGTATCGCCGTCGCAGCGCCCCTCCCTTCGGAGTGGGGCTGTACCAGGTGAAAGGCATCGGACGACACTCCCCAGCCCGCGACGTACACCTCGAATTCCGCTCCGCGTGCGCGTGCGTGCTCCTCGCTCTCAAGGATTATTATTCCTGCGCCCTCAGCCGGCGCAAATCCATCTCTATTCTTTTCGAAAGGCCGGCTGGCCTCTTCCGGCGCATCGTTTCGAGTCGTGAGCGCGTGGATCGTGCAGAACCCTCCCAGCCCCAGCTCGCAGATGCCTGCCTCGGCGCCCCCGGTAATAACCACATCCGCCGCGCCGCGCCGGATCACCTCGGCCGCCTCGCCGACGGCCTGCGTACCGGCAGCGCAGGCCGTTGCGCACGTGTTCGTATAACCGGTGGCCCCAAACAGGCGGCTAATGTTCGCAGACGCCATGTTCGCCAACATCATCGGTATGAAAAAGGGACTCATACGCATCCCGTGCCGGCCGGCCAGGATGCGGGACTGCCGGTCCGTCTCGGGAAGCCCCCCGGATCCGCATCCGATCAGGACCGCCACGCGATCGGAGTCCTCGGCCGACAGGTCGAGATTCGCATTGGCGATGGCCTCGGTAACCGCGCCGACCGCAAACTGTGAAAAGCGCGCCAGCCGACGCGACTCCTTGCGGTCGACGTATTGGGTTGGATCGAAGTCCCGAACCTCCCCACCGATCTTGCACGGGTAGCCAGAGGTGTCGGTGAGCGTTAGTTTCGCGATGCCCGACCTGCCGCTCGTCAGCCCGTCCCAGTAATCTCCGACTGACTTACCCAGACACGAAAGCACGCCCATGCCGGTGACTACAGCGCGAGTGCGACCATTGTTATCCATGTTTCTCTTATGCCTGCGATCCGGCGGCCCGATTCGGCCGATTGCTATCAGAAATTTGTCACACGTTGGATTCAGCTGTATATGGCTGGGTGAACGGGCCTCGAAGGTCAGGGTACAACTCCGGCTCGACCCCCCTGACGTGCTCGATTACCTCGGCCGCCACGAACAGCGAGCCGGTTGCGACAATCAACGTCTCCGGTCCGGCCATCCGGTACGCGGCTTCCAATGCCGAGGCCACGTCTCCGGTCACCGCTGCAACCGGTACATTATCGCGCCTGACGGCGGCCGCGAAATCATCAGGCTGGACAGCCTTTGGATGCCGCGACTTCGTAACGACCACGCGCGGTTCCATTGCCGCCAGTTCCGACACGACCGCTGCCATGTCGTGCCCGGTCGTACCGCCGACGACCAGTAAGACATCGTCATACGCATCGAAATGGCGCCGCAACGTCGAACACAAGGCCCGGCCTGAGTCGGCGTTGTGGGCGCCGTCGGCCAGCACAAGGGGCGGGCCTGCATCGACTACCTCGGCCCGCGCAGGCCACACCACCGCGGACAGCCCGGCCGACACCTTGCCCGCTTCGAGGTCGAACGAGTCCAGGACTTCGAGCGCCGCTATGGCCGTTCGGGAGTTTTCTACCTGGTGTTCGCCGAGCAGAGGCAGTTCGACCTCGTACGTCCCGCGCTCCGTCTCGAAACGGACCTGTTGAGGCTTCCATCCATTTAGTTCAACGTCGACGACCTGAATGGCGGCTGGCGCCTTTATCAGTAGCGACCCGGCTGCGGCTGCCGTCTGCCTGATGACCCGCGCCGCATCGGGGTGCTGTGCAGATGAGATGACCGGCACTCCCGGCTTGATGATCCCCGCCTTCTCAGCGGCTATCTTCTCGACAGTGTCGCCAAGCACCGCAACGTGATCGAGTCCGACGGGCGTGATGACCGAAACTTCGGGCAGCACGAGATTGGTGGCGTCTAGCCTGCCGCCGAGTCCGACCTCGATCACCGCGCAGTCGGCGGCGACATCCCGGAAATGGACGAACGCCATGGCTGTCAGCATCTCGAAAACGCTCACCTTGCCTAGATCGCCCCGCCGTTCGATCGCCGTTACTTCCGGCCACAGCCGTTCGATCAGTTCGGCGAACACGCGCCTGCCGACTGGCGCGCCGTCGATCCGTATTCGCTCCGTAAACCGGTGAAGGTGAGGCGACGTGTAGAGGCCGGTACGCAGGCCGTTCGCAGTGAGCGCGGCCGTTATCATGGCGCAGGTGCTTCCCTTGCCCTTCGAACCGGCCACGTGAACAACGGGTGTCGCCAGGTGCGGGTTCCCCAGTCCGGCGAGCAGCAGTTCCATCCGGCGCAGGTGGAAGTCCGGCGGCTCGCCCGCCCGGGACTTGCGCTCGAAGTCGGTCAGGGTCAGCAGCCGGTCTATGGCAGAAAGATAGTCCATCGTCGGTTCCGCGGCTAACAAGCCGTACGTGATTATGTTGTCACGAGTCGGCCCAAATGGCCGAGCCTTGGCACCGGTCCAACAATGCCCCTCTGACACCGAGCCCTTACGGTGTCATTCTGAGAGGCTGTGAATAAATCATTTATGCTCCTATGGTATTGAGAGGCTGATTGCTGGACAACGATATTGGGCAGCCATATCGGCGAGGTGAACACATGAGTGAAGAGACGCTGTTTGAACTGCCGGCCATTGAGGAGAAGCGAGCGCCTGCGCCAACGAGTCCGGGTGAGGCCCGGGTGCTGCGGCCGGTGCGGAATCAGCCTGAGTGGGCGGTATTGGACCTGGAATCGCGGTTGCCTCAAGAGCATCGGGCCCGTGTTATATGGAGCTTTTTGGAGAGGTTGGACCTGTCGGCGTTTTATGCGCCGGTCAAGGCGGTGGAGAACCGGCCAGGCCGCCCAACGACAGACCCCAAAGTGCTGCTGGCGTTGTGGCTGCTGGCCACGGTTGACGGTATAGGAAGCGCCCGCCGGCTGGCGCGTTTGTGCGAGGAGCACGATGCCTACCGCTGGATGAGGGGGAACGTACCTATCAACTATCACATGCTCTCTGACTTCCGGGTAGCCCACCAAGAGGCGCTGGACGGCCTTTTGACCCAGATCATAGGTTCCCTGATGGCCGCAGGGGCGGTCCGGCTGGAGCGTGTGGCTCAAGACGGGATGCGGGTGCGGGCGAGCGCAGGCGCTGCGTCCTTTCGTGGTGAGGGGGGATTGAAGAAGTGCATGGAGGAGGCGAGGGCACAGGTGGAGCGGCTGGCGCAGGAGCGGGAGCGTCCCGATCCTGGCGTGACGCGGCGTGAACGTGCGGCGCGGGAGCGTGCGGCGCGAGAGCGGGAGGAACGGGTCCGGGAGGCGCTGTCGTACTTACCCCGGGCACAAGCGAAGAAGGAACGCCAACTGCACACCAAGGCGACGGATCAGCGTCCCAAGGTTACGAAGGCGCGGGTATCCACCACAGACCCCCAGGCAACGGTGATGAAGATGCCGGATGGCGGCTTCCGGCCAGCCTGCAATATCGAACTGGCCACCGATAGCGCCAACGGAATCATCGTCGGAGTAGGGGTCACGTCGTCGGGTACGGATGCAGGGCAAGCGGCGCCTATGGAGGAGCAACTGGTCAGGCGGACGGGCCGGCGCCCTGAGTCCTACCTGATGGACGGGGGCTTCGCTACCCGGGAGGACATCACTGCTCTGGAGCAACGAGGAGTGAGTGTGTATGCGCCGGTGAGGTTGCCCCGGAACAAGCCCGAACGGGAGCGTTACGATCCCCGCTACGGGGACGGGCCGGATGTGGCAAGGTGGCGTCAACGGATGGCCACCGACGAGGCCAAAGCCATATACAGGCAGCGGGGGTCAGTGGCGGAGTGGACGAACGCCCAGGTTCGTCTTCACGGAGTGAGCCAATTCAACGTACGGGGACTTACCAAAATCACCAGCGTCATGCTCCTAGTCGCCGTGGCCCACAACCTCCTGCGCTGGGAGGCGTTGATGGGCTAAGTAGACACAGAGGGCAAGCTCCTGACTCCCGGGGCGGTTTCGACCGGAAAATGGCCAAAACTCTATCGCAAAGTTCCCTGCCTAAACAAATACTCGACCCGGTGAAAGTTCCAAAAGGCGCTTTCAACCAACAACACGCCGGTCAACAGCAACGGAACCTCAAAACACTCACAGCCTCTGAGCCAAGTCGAAGAATCTACGCACGTCACTTGACCACGCCCGTCTTCACCACCCGAGACCCTTCGACTTCACTCAGGGTGACATTTTGAGGACTCAGGGCGACAGGGAACCAGGGTAAAAAAGGGGACTTTCTTTCCACCCTTTTCGCTCATGCGAAAGCATGCCAAAACTGGTGAGGGACTCATTTGACACCTTCCTGGCGTTGTAAAGCCGACTCCGGACGGGTTTACTGGTAGATACAACCACAGCGCAAGCTCCACCACACATTCAATCCGAAAGGCGGTCCCCTAAAGTGTCATTTCGCGACCTGATCGATGATGCCCTGGCAGGCAACGGCGCAGACTACTGCGAAGTAAGAATCGAGGAAACCGACTCCACCCGCCTCACCTGGCGCGGCAAGTCACTCGAAGACATCGCTCAGACCTCCGGCAGGGGTGGAAACGTCAGGGCGCTCGTGAACGGCGGATGGGGTTTCGTTTCCTTCAACGACCTGACCGGACTGGAGAAGCGCGTCGCCGACGCGGTGAACCAGGCCCGCGCCGCCAGCGGCGACGGCAACCACTTCGCTGAAGTGGGAGCGTATGTCGACTCCGTAGAGCCGGTGCTGGTCAAGGACCCGGCCGAAATCCCGCTCGCCGACAAAAAACGGCAGATGGACAGCTACAACGACGTGATCTGGTCCGTTGACGGCATCCAGAGTTCCGACATGATCTACGGGGACACGTCGAGGAAGATCCACTTCGGCAACTCCGACGGCTCCTACATCGAGCAAAACCGGGTGCACGTGATCGCCCGAATATCGGCGCAGGCGCGCAAGAACGGCGACGTGCAGCAAGCAGGCTTCAGCATCGGTTCGGTCGGCGACTACGCGTTGGTAGAGGGGTTGGACGAACAAGTCCTCGACGCCGCCAACCGCGCCGTGGGGCTGCTGACCGCCAAGCCGCTCGAGGGCGGCGAGTGGACCACGATACTCGACCCAGTGTTGGCAGGGGTGTTCGTGCACGAGGCGTTCGGCCACCTTTCGGAGGCCGACAACGTGGCGGAAAACGACAAGTTACAGGAGATCATGGTGCTCGGCAGGCAGTTCGGCGGCAAGCACCTCAATGTCGTCGACGGCGCGATCATCCCCGGCCTGCGCGGCAGCTACGCATACGACGAAGAGGGCACCCCGGCCACACGGACCGACCTGATCCGGGAGGGTAAGCTCGTCGGCCGGTTGCACTCTCGGGAAACGGCGGCGCGCATGGGCGAATCGCCCACCGGCAACGCACGGGCCATATCCCATGCCTACCCACCCATCGTCCGCATGACCAACACGATAATCGAGAACGGCGAGGCCTCGTTCGAGGACCTGCTGGAGGGGGTCGACAAGGGCGTCTACGTCAAGAACTGGTACGGCGGGATGACGCAGCACGAGATGTTCACCTTCTCGTCCGGCGAGGCCTACATGATCCGCAACGGGCGCGTCGAAGAGGCGGTGAGGCCGGTGATGCTGACCGGGAACATCTTCACCACCCTGCACAACATCGACGCCATAGGTAACGACCTCGACATGAACCAGGGCGGCGGATGCGGCAAGGGCGGGCAGATGCCCCTGCCGGTGTCCAACGGCAGCCCGCACATAAGAATCCGCTCATGCCTAATCTCAGGCGCGTAGCCGCAATCGAAACGATCACGACCGGCAGCAGGGCCCGGCCCGTGCCAGCGCGCTGGAACAATACCGGGCCATCATAGCCACCGTAAGAAGGACACCGAATTGACAGACACGATTCTGAAAGAGGCGACGAAGAGATTCGGGCAGGCCGAGGTATACCGGCTGGAAACGGAAAGCCACCCGGTGTCATTCGAGTCGAACCGGCTGAAGGAGATCTCGTCTAGTCAGCAGTCGGGAGTGGCGTTGAGGGTCATCAAGGACGGCCGGATCGGCTTCACATCCACGACGAACCCGGACATCGAACCGGTCCTGGTGGACCGCGCCGCGGCGCTGGCGGAATTCGGGTCGGAGGCGTTCTTCGAGTTCCCGCCGCCCAGCGGCTACCCGGACGTTCCGATCGTCGATGACCGAATCAGCGACGTGACGATTGAACAGATGGTAGCGACCGGCCAGGAACTGATCGAACGGCTGCGCGAGACCTGGCCGGACCTCCTGTGCGACGCCTCCGTCGGGCGGGCGGCTGGCAGGATGTGGCTGTCCAACTCCAACGGCGTTGAGCATTCGTACCGCCAGACCTCGTACCACGTGTTCCTCGGCGGCCAATTGATCCGCGGCACCGACATGCTGAACGTCTGGGCCGGCCACAACTCCAGCAGATGGTTCGGCGAAGACGAGATCGATCGGATCCTTTCAGGGCTCCTGCGCCAGCTCGAATACTCAAAGGAACTGGCTCCTGCGCCGTCGGGCGACGTCCCCGTGGTGTTCACTCCCCGCGGAGTCAGCGCGGCCTTGTTGAGACCGCTGCTGTCGGGATTCAACGGCAAAAACATCGCCACCGGCTCATCGCCCCTCGTCGGGCGAATCGGTGAAAAGGCCGTCGACGCAGCCATAACATTGTTCGACAACCCCACCATCCCGTATGCGAGTGGCAGCAGACCTTGTGACGATGAGGGCCTGCCCAGCAAGAGGTTGACACTCATAGAGGACGGCGTCATAGGCGGGGGCGTATTCGACCTGCAGACCGGGGGCAAGGCCGGCGCGAAGAGCACGGCGTCGGCGCACAGGGGTCTTGCTTCCACCCCATCGCCCGGCTGGTCCGTGATCGACATGGCGGGCGGCGGCACACCCCGCGAAGACCTGTTTGAAGGAATCAAGGAAGGGCTCGTCGTCGAACAGTTGCTGGGCGCGGGACAGGGCAACGAACTCGGCGGCGACTTCAAGGCCAACGTGGCGTTGGGTTACAGGATCGAGAACGGAGAGATAGTCGGGCGGGTCAAGGACACGATGATCGCCGGAAACGTCTACGAGGCGCTCAACTCGGTCGAGGCGGTCTCGGCGGAACCGGAATGGGTGTTCGGGTCGGCGCGATTGCCGGCGATACGTTGCCGGGGTATCCAGGTAGCCGCCTCCGACAGTTGACACCCGGATAGTATGCGCAAGTCAGGAATGTGGACATGACAACCAACGATCTCGTAATAGAAACCATGTCGCTCACCAAGCGGTACGGCAAAATCCTCGCCGTCGACCAACTCACGATGGAGGTGCCCCGAGGCCACATCTTCGGCCTTCTCGGCCCCAACGGGTCGGGCAAGACGACCACGATGGGCATGCTCCTCGGACTCGTCAAGCCAACGTCCGGTAACTTCAACCTGCTCGGCGCCGGCACGCCGCATCAGGAAGCTCTCCACCGCACCGGCGCGATAGTCGAAACCCCATCGTTCTACCCGTATCTGTCGGGCCGCAACAACCTCGCCTACTTCCAGGGGATATCAGGACGAGGGGACCCTGGTGAGGTGGACGAACTACTCGCCAGGGTCGACCTAGCGGACCGCGCAAACGACCGTTTCCGCACCTACTCCCTCGGCATGAAGCAGCGCCTCGGCCTGGCGTACGCCCTGCTCGGCGATCCCGAACTGCTGTTCCTCGACGAGCCGACCAACGGCATGGACCCGGCAGGCATGGCAGAGGTCCGCGATCTGATCCGCAGCCTCGCCACGGGCGGTCGCACCGTGCTCCTGTCGAGCCACCTGCTCCACGAGGTCGAGCTGGTATGCGACTCCGTGGCCATCCTGTCGAAGGGCAAGCTAATCGCCCAGGGCAGAGTCGATGAACTCGTTCGATCGGGGGCTGGCGAACAGGTGCGTATGCGTACCACCGACAACGCAAAGGCCGTCGAAGTCCTGTCGGCGTTGGACTGGGTCGGAGCGGTGACGATGGACGGCGAGTCGGTCGTGGTGACTGCGCCGGGCGAGCGTTCGCCGGAGTTGAGCGCGGCTCTGGGCCGCTCGGAGGTCTACGTCACGGAGATGGCGGCGGAGCAGGCGTCGCTGGAGCAGTACTTCCTCGACGTCACCGGCAGTGACGAACAGCAGGCGGGATGATCGCCGACGTCCTGCGCCTAACGCGCTGGGAGTTGTTCAAGCTCCGCCGGCGTTGGATGCCCTGGATACTTTTGTTCATAGGCCTGGCGGTCGCTCAGGCCACCCTGTGGGGCTTCTATAGCGCGTACCACAACATAGACGATCCCTCCGCCGGCGGCTATCCGGGGCGGCCGGGCGTCGAAGGCATTGTGACGATAACGTGCGCCGATATCATGGACGGGACCGCTGATGCCAAGGTGGATCGTGTCTCAGACGATTTCCGAGAACACGCCCGCGAGAGAGTCGAACAACGACGACGAAACGAGCAGTGTCCGCGGATCCTCGAAGAAGTAGCGGAAAGACGCTGGCTTCACCGGGAGTATTTTGTTCTGCCGGGCGGCCTCGCAAACGGCCTGGGCGTTGCCCACTCCATCGGCGTCATTCTCGTCATGATCCTGGGAGCTTCCGCGATGGGAGTCGAGTACGGCTGGGGCACGTTGCGCACCGCGCTGGCCGGGGGCCCTGGCCGCTGGCAGTTCCTGGGAGCGAAGGGACTGTCGGTGATCCTGTTGACCGGGATTGGGCTCCTCGTCGCCAGCCTGACCATCGTGGTCGGCAGCCTGATCGCCGCCGCACTCGTGTTGGATGAGGTTGGGGGTCTTGCTGGCGCCGGTGAGTGGTCGACTGTGTGGGTGATGTTCGGCAAGGCTGTCTACGGGCTGGCCCCATACGCTGTTCTGGCTCTGTTCGTCACGGTTTTGACCTCATCGTCGAGCATGGGAATCGCCATATCTCTGGCCTACTATTTCGTTGAGTTGATAATTGTCCAGGTAATGAGCGGCCTGTTCGACTGGTTCAGCAACGTCTCTGAGTTCCTGCTCGGACCGAACACCGCCGCGTGGATGACCGAACCCGGCGTGGTGACCACCGGTGGCAGTTCCGGCCTGGCAGGCACTAGTGACCCATCGGGAACGCTGCACGCCTTTGTTACGCTGCTGGTCTACATGGCCGTGTTGGGGGGCGCGGCTACCTGGCTATTCCTGCGCAGGGATGTCGCCGGAGCGAGGGGCGAATGATCTACCAACCTGCGTGTCAAGCATTCGAACATTGCGCGTCCGCGTCGTCAGAGGTACCTGTCCGTCTGACGGGGGCAGTGAAGGTGTGACTGAATGATCTCCGACATTTTGCGCATGACGCGCTGGGAGCTGTTCAAGCTCCGCAAGAGATGGATGCCGTGGGTGCTGCTGGCAATTACGGCGGCAATTTCGCAACTGTTTCTGTGGGGCTTCTTCATCGCCTACCAAAACGACGACATCATTTCTGAGTCTTCCATTGGCTACTCTGTGGAAAACGAAGACGGAGAGCGTGAATTCGTTGAGTTTTCGTGCGACGACATTCTGGACGATCGCAAGCTGGACTCCCAGTTGGTGCGCCTCCCTGAAGATCAGAGGGCAGATGCCCGCAGGTTCGCAGAGTTAAGCCGCGAACAGTGCGCCGACCAGGCCCAGTTAAGCGACTGGTCACGCGAGATCTTCGTGCTGCCGTCCAGCCTGTCCAACGGCCTAGGTTTCATTCAGTCCATTGCAGTATTTGCGCTCACGATCATGGCCGTGTCGTCGATGGGGGTCGAGTACGGTTGGGGCACTTTGCGGACGGCGCTGACAAGGGGTACCGGGCGCTGGCAATTCCTGGGGGCCAAGGCCGTGTCGCTCGCGTTGATGGCCGTAGCCGGGCTTCTCTTCCTGTCGCTCGCGCTCGTAGTCAGCAGCCTGCTTGCCGCATGGCTCACCCTTGGCGACGGACGGGGCCTGGCCGATTTCGGAGAGTGGTCCAGCGTCGGCATAGTGTTCGGCAAGTTGGTCTATGCACTGCTCCCATACATCGTGCTCGGCCTGTTCTTCTCTGTGCTGACCTCGTCTTCGGGACCAGCCCTCTCGCTCGGCATGGGATATATCATCGTGGAACTCATCCTCGTCGGCGTCCTGAGCAACCTCTTCGACTGGTTCGGCACGGTCTCCGACTACATGCTCGGACCGAACGTCGCCGCGTGGATGGTCGACGAGGGCGCCAGGGTCACGGTGGGCGACGCCACCCTAATCGGATCCGCCGGAGCCGGACTGCCCAGCCCACTACATGGCTTCCTCGTCGTGACCGCATACATCGTCATCCTCTTCGCCCTGACCCTCTGGGTATTCCACCACAAGGACATAGCCGGGGCGAAGGGGGAGTAGGCGAGAAAACGCAGGGCGCAAGGGACGGGGCGCGACCCGTCCATCACGCGTCATCCCCGACCCCGATCGGGGATCTCCTGAAGGACCTGACACTTCCGCAACTCGCCGGGCGCACCACTTGATAGCATTGGCATCGTGAAACCGGCAGGCATTCAGGCCGTCGTTGCCCATCGGGACAACCCCTCGGGAGGCGCCCGATGCGGCCTACGGCCAAGTGCAAAATGCCAACCCGCGTGCTCGCAACGGGCGGTTAGCTCAGCTGGCTAGAGCGTCTGTCTTACACACAGAAGGTCAGAGGTTCGAGTCCTCTACCGCCCACCAGCTACGGCAAGTAGAGGCCTCAAACGGCGGAGCGGCTCTGTAGACTGCTTCCCGGCGGTTCGAGTCCCCGCTACCTTTTGTCTAGGCGTAAGCGCTGGCCGCGCCCGTGTTGGCCAAATCAGTGGGCCAAGTTCTCGCTGTAGAATTCGTCCACGCTCTCGATGATGGCCTCCATCAGCTCGCCCGTGGGCGAGTCGGCGACGTGCTCGGTGATGGATGTCACTCGGATACCGCGCCTGCGGAGCATGGACTGAATGCGACAGCGTGATCCCGCTTCCGGGCGAATCGCGAGAACTTCCAGGCAAGAATCTCCCTGAAGGGCACTGGATTTTAAGGCTTCGTCCAACATCTTGCGGAACTGGGCCTGTCGGCGGCCCCAGGTCTGGCCGCAATCCTCGCTGAGCACGGCGCGCACTCCCCCAAGGCTCGACGCGGAGTCCGTAGGCGCATAGTGCCGGAGTAGTGGCCCTCGCGCTTGAAGATGACGAAGGGCTCTAACCCAGCCTCCTACGCCGCCCAGCGCGTCGCGGCGGTGTGGGTAATGCCGTCTGACTCGGTGATGTAGTACGCCGTCAGGATGCTGTCGTCGGGGAGCTGGACGGAGACGGGATAGCCGACGTCGCCCCCCCAGCCGTGGCCGCCCCTGAGGCTGAGGCTGCTGGGGTAGCCGCCGTCGTCCCTCAATACCACCGTGCGGTCCAAGTCCCACGTCCGGCCGACGTCTTCGCTGAGCACTGCCCGGACGCCGCCCGGCTCCCGCCTGTATCCGAACGCGCACAGGATGCGGCCGTCCCGCAGTCTGAGCAGGTGCGCCGGGTACCCCCAGATGCCGGTCTCCAGCGGGTCCGTCCAGGTAACGCCGCCGTCGTCGGACCACCTCTCGAGCAGGTTTGATGGCCTCCCATCTACCCTTTGGAGGGCAAGCACGCGGCCGGGCGCCGTCTCGACCATGGCGGTCTCGTTCACGTACACCGACAGCAGGTGCGTTCCCATTGGATGCAGCCGCCACGTGTCGCCGCCGTCCGTAGAGCGCCAGACGTAGTTGTAGTGGTCTCCCCGCGTGTCGGTCGTGTAGACGTGGTACAGGATCGCGCCGTCCTCCGTGAAGGTCGGCGGTCGGTTGCCGCTGACCTGCGCCATGCCTGGGACAACCCACTCCCGCCGTATCCAGCTCTTCCCCTGGTCCGTCGACCGCGCGGTGAACAGCTTGTAGCCCCCCACCGATATCATGCCGGCGCCAGGTGGATGCTCCCGTATCTTGAGCCCCAGCGCCTCGGCCTCGCCCCTCCGCTCCTCTGGCCAATACTCCGAACCCACCGAGCCGGCGCACAGGTAGGTACCGTCCGGCTGCACCAGCTCCATCCGTTCCATCTTCTCCCGCGGCTGGTTGCCGGGCCAGTTGTACGGGACCGTAGGGTCGTCCGTCTGCGTCCACGTGGCGCCCTCGTCCTTGGACTCGAAGGCCACCCAGTCGCCCACCGGCTCGTGGTGGGCGTACGTCTGCACGCGGGCGGCCGCTACAAGCCGCCCGTCGGGCAGGATGGTCAGGTTGGGCATGCCCGAATAGTGGCCCTTGAGCTTGAAGATTACGCTTCTTCGCATGGGTGTCCCCTTTCACGCCTCCCAGCAGTCCCGGCTCACAGCCCCATCCGCAACTCGAAGATGGTTCTGTCTACAGTCAACCGTCGCCCACCAGTTTATAGCTAAGACCTGAGGGGACTCGAACCCCGCTGACCTTTCGGGCGGGACCAAAATCGACGCCCGGGTCGATGTAGAAGTGGCGACGCCTGCAAAAGCCCAAGGGCACGACCTGGACCGCTCTGACGAACAAGTGGAATCACAGTCAAGACTGAGGATGGGATTACCACAGATTCGAGGCTTTCGCCAGGGACTGTACCCAAGCTTGGCGGCGACTGATCGGACGGGACTTGCTTGGTAACCTGATCTGTAGTTGGCCAGTAAGCCCGGATTGTGAGGTCGAGATTGCGTTACACGCCTTCTGACGTCGATCTTCAAGGCATTAACGAAACCCACTTGGCTGAGTTGCGAGAAGTCGCCGAAGGCTGGTACGTCGAGTACAAGTCCGAAGTTCCTAGTCCTCGAGTTCTAGCGAAGAGCCTTTCGTCGTTCGCCAACAGGCACGGCGGATGGCTCTTCTTCGGAATCCAGGAAGACTCAGCAAACAACACAACCGCAAATTACCCGGGGATTCCCAACACCGAGGTCACCATCACCGTGCAGCGGATTCGCGATGCAGCGAAGGATCTGCTCCAACCTACTCCGCCATTCTTCCACCACACCCTGAAAGGACCACTTGCAGACATTTTCTTACCGTCTGGCCGCTCAATCGTTGTCGTTAGGATCCCGGAGGGAGAGTCTCCTCCCTACGTCCACAACGATGGCCGAATCTATGTCCGGACGGGTGATTCCTCTTCACCCGTCGCCGCAAACGATAGGACAACCATTGACTTACTGCACCGCAAGGCTGAAGAGAGGAGATCGCTGCTCGACGATCTGATTGACCGTCGCCCAGTTGTTTCAAAAGGTGAAGCGGAGGACACAACCTACCTTCATTTGGTTCTATGCTCAGATCCTTTTCAGGACAGGTGACCGGGTGGCCTCGGATTCAAGGGAGAGTGAAATGAACCTGGAGGACAGATTCCACCGGGAGATGCTGAGGATTTACGACGAAGCGAAAGAGTTTGGCTACTACCCCACTTACTTTCTGCGGATGGTGGCCGACCGAGGCGGTCTCTCGGCAGCCAAACACCTGCTCGTCGGCACTAATCTGTCGGATGGATTTGTCCGGTTGTGGGAAGAAGATCGTCTCGATCTCTCAGTCGAGGCCCTCGCGATCCGGGATCCCTGGAGTGCCTTGTTTACCAGCGACGAATTTGCTGAAGCGCAACGGCGTCTTGGTGGGGCGAAGCATAAATATTGAGTTCTTGACTGCGCGGGATTCAACAATTCACTCCAATCCACGCGGACGGTCCCCAGACAATGCGCATCGGTTGGGGCTGTGGAGCGAAAGCTCTTCTTGTAACGTCGCCAACGCCTTGATCACGCAACGGTAACTCCAGCACATCCTCCACGACCAGCGTTGCCACCAGTTCGAGGATGCCTTGCGCGATATCCGAGGACACGTATACTTATGCAATATATACGTATACGAGGACATGAGAGGCGAGCCGCGATGAAGCAGAAACTCACTATCACCGTGGACGCGGAGGTACTACCGGTGGCCAAGCGGTACGCGCGCTCACGCGGCGTGTCGCTGTCGTCGCTGGTCGAGCAGTCTCTCAGGGAGATGGCGAGAGAGGAAACGCCATCTTTCTCCTCCCGTTGGAGAGGCAAGTTTCGGGCGGCGGGACGTGAAGATGACCCGCGTCACGAAGCACTGGCTAAGAAATACCTCCGTTGATACTTCTGGACACCGACGTTCTCATCGACGTCGCACTCGACAGGCACCCGCACTCGGGCCCGTCCTCGGAACTCCTCGACCAGGTCGAACAAGGCGCAGAGAGCGCGTACATAGCGTGGCACTCTGTGTCGGACCTCTACTACATTGTGGCGCCGGCGCGCGGAGGGTTGAGCGCCCGGGACTTCATCGTAGAACTGACTCGTTTCGTGGAAGTGGCGACCACCGACACCGAAGCCATCCGTTACGCAGCAGGGCTTCCAATGGGAGACTTCGAAGACGCCATGCAGGTGGCTGCCGCCCGTGCCTGCGGCGCCCGTCACATCGTCACGAGGAACGTCAGAGACTACGAACGCTCTCCAATCCGAGCGATAGATCCCCAGGAGGCGCTCACCGAATTGTTCTAGCCCCCACGCTAGAGATCACTCGTATTCGGCCCCGCGGGTCAGGGTATGAGAACTGTGCGGGCCACTCTACCTGCTGCCAGGTCTTCGAACGCCTCGTTGACCTCGGCGAGGGGTCTCCGTGTGGTGACCAACTCGTCCAGCTTGAGCCTGCCGTTGCGGTAGAGTTCGATCAGCCATTGGAAGTCGGCGCGGGGGCTTGCCGACCCGGCGCTGCACCCCATTAGCGTGCGGTCCTGAAACAGGGGCTGCATCGGCACCTCCACCACTCCCTCTTCCGGCGGAGCGCCCATGGTGACGCACGTTCCGCCGGGTCTGATCGATTCGAACGCCTGCAGCGTTGTCTTCGGGTTGCCGATGGCCTCGAAAGCGTAGTCGGCGCCTCCGTCGGTCAACTCGGTTACGCGCGCCGACGGGTCCTCTTCCGCGGCGTTTACCGCGTCGGTTGCGCCGAACTGGCGGGCGAAGTCGAGTTTGTTGGAGGCAACATCCACGGCGATTATCTGGGATGCCCCGGCGATGACGCAGCCCTGCACCACATTCAGCCCAACACCCCCGCAACCCCATATCGCTACTCGCGACCCCGGCTCGACCTTGGCGCGATTGACCACAGCCCCGACACCCGTGACGACGGCGCAGCCCAGGAGGCTCAGGTTATCTATCGGGATGTCATCCCCGACCTTCACGACGTAGTCTTCCGTCACCACGGTGTACTGCGAGAAGGTGGCGCTGCCGTGGTAGAGGGGCTCGCCTTGCCTGTAGATGCGGGATGCTTGCTCAAGGGGCTTGGACTCATGGCCTATGCAGAGGTTGAACTTCCCGTTCGAGCAGTACTCGCAGACCCCGCACGAGGGGCGGATGGCGAACACCACGGGGTCCCCCGGCGCAAACGCATGGACGCCCGGGCCGACCTGCTCGACAACGCCCGAGGCTTCATGACCCATGACCATGGGCAGGTTCGCGACGTACCTGAAGCCGTCGACGAGGTTGTAGTCGCTGTGGCACACCCCGGTTGCCGCCACCCGCACCATGACCTCGCCGGCCTGCGGTGGCAGGACCTCGACCTCCTCGACGGTCGGTGATTTCCCTTGTTCGTGAAGGATGACTGCTTTGCTGCGCATGGTGAGAGCTCCCGGCTGGTGGCGTCTGCGACAGGCCTATTGTCTCGCGCAATGCGCAGCGCGTGAAGAGGGGGTGTGGGCGGAAGATAGGCATCCGTATGACCGTCCGGGTTCTCAGGACGAGGACGCCGCCCTCCGATCCGTAATTGATTGAAGGTTCACGCGCGAGTTCGCGCCGCATGGATTCGGACCCTCCAGATTTACCAACAGATTTGTTGCCAACAATATTGTTGGCGTTATACACTTCATGCATGACCAAAGAACTTAGGAAAGCAGGCGCCAACTGGGTCGACGGAGACCGGTTCTTCGACCGGGAGACCGAGCTCCAGGCGTTGACGGAGCGGGTCCGCGATGGGACTCACACCCTTTTAACCGCTCAAAGACGCATGGGCAAGACGAGCCTGGTGCGTGAACTGTTGCGTCGACTAAATGACGAAGGAGAAGTCGCGACCGTATTTGTCGATCTCGAAGGTGCGAACGATGCGGCTGATGCCGTCGCCGAGATTGCGATCCAGGCTAAACCAGTCCAGAAAGCCTGGGACCGCATCAGATCCGACTTCGCCAACCGCCTGCGAGATGTCCGCGATCATGTTGAGGAGGTGGGACTCGCCGACCTGAGGGTCAAACTTCGTGCAGGGATTGATGCCGGAAGCTGGCAGCGGAACGGAGATCAGATATTTGAAGCCTTGGCAGCAAACGAGAAACCGGTGGTGCTAGCCATCGACGAACTACCGATTCTCGTCAACCGACTGCTAAAAGGGCATGACTATCGCGTAACTCCGGAGAGGCGGGAAGCCGCGGACCAGTTTCTGAGTTGGCTACGACGGAACGGGCAAGCCCACCGTGGAAGGGTCTGTATTATCGTCTCCGGAAGCATCGGCCTCGAACCCGTCCTAAGACAGGCTGGTCTCAGCGCTCAGGCGAACATCTTCTCACCTTTCGAGTTGCGGCCATGGAGCCAGGACATCTCCATCAGTTGCCTGGGTGCATTGGCTCGTACCTACGAGATAGAAATCTCGATGGAGTTGCGACGCGAAATGTGCCGACGTCTGCGCTGTTGCGTTCCTCATCATGTCCAGCAGTTTTTTGACCACCTCCACGAGCATCTGCGCAGGGACGGCAGAAGCGAGGCCACCGATTCTGATGTCAGACAGGTATATGAACGCGACCTGCTCGGCGTCCGGGGGCAAATCGACCTGGAACACTATGAGGGGCGCCTGAGAATGGTCCTCGGACCAGAGGGTTACCGGACCGCACTCACTCTACTTACAGAAGCAGCCGTCAACGATGGTCTGCTGATGGACCAAGCTGTGCAGCTTTATCGCGAATCGTCCCTGTCATCACCCGCCGAAGACGAAGTTTCGATCGACGATGTCTTGTACTCGCTGGAACACGACGGGTACCTGGAACGCCACACCGGCGATTATCGTTTCGTGTCCGGTCTTCTCGAAGACTGGTGGCGCGCCCGGCACGGCCAGTTCTTTACGTCCATCGTTGACCGATAGATCGGTAGGGGAAAGCCGCGATGGCAGTGGCTGTCAAAAAATATAATCCCGGCTTCCTTACTGACGACGAAATCATTGAGTCGTTCTGCGTGCGGACCAGCGAGTTCGAGTCGGTCATCGAGTGCCTGCGCGAGACCACCGGCAACTCCAACTCTCACTCCCTCGTCATAGGACCGCGCGGCAGCGGTAAAACCCACCTGCTCCTGCGTGTCGCGGTGGAAGTGCGCCGGGACGAAACTCTAGCTGGGCTCTTCCCTGTCGTGTTCCCAGAGGAGAGTTACGAAGTCAGCACTTGCGGTGAGTTCTGGCTGGAGTGCCTTGGTCACCTGGCGGAGCAGGCCCCTCCAGATGAGCGGGAATCGTTGCGACTAACCTACAACGACCTCAGAACTGGTCAGGACGACCAGGTTCTGGCCGACCGATGCATCGGAGCGCTGCTCGACTTCGCAGACCGTCATCGGAAGCGGCTCTTGCTGATCGTAGAAAACCTAAACATGCTCTTTTCAGACATGGGCGACCCTGATGCCGGATGGCGACTGCGAAAGACTCTGCAGACCGAGCCTCGAATCATCTTGCTCGGCAGCGCCACAAGCCGATTCGACGAAATCGACAGCCCCGAGCACGCTCTCTACGACCTTTTCCGTGTGGTCACGTTGAGCCCACTCGACACAGAAGAGTGCGAGGTCCTTTGGGGGACCGTTTCAGGCAAACCCACCACAACACGTGCGGTAAGACCCTTGGAGATTCTTACCGGGGGGAACCCGCGATTGCTCGCCATTATTGCCCGCTTCGGCGCAGGGCAGTCATTCCCCGAATTGATGGGCAACTTGCTAGACCTTGTTGATGAGCACACCGAGTATTTCAAAAGCCATCTTGAAGCGCTGCCTCCGCAGGAACGGCGTGTCTATCTCGCTCTAGCCCGGCTATGGAAACCCTCGACCACCAGGGAAGTCGCCGACCTGGCTCGCCTGGATACCAACAAATGCAGTTCGATGTTAGGACGGCTTGCACGGCGGGGAGCCGTGGCAATAGAAGGGGGAACAGTTCGTCGTAAAGAATACTATCTAACTGAGCGGCTATACAACATTTATTATTTGTTGCGCAGAGGCGGAGGAGAAGATCGACTAGTTCAAGCACTGATAGATTTCATGATCAGTTTTTATTCGACGTCAAATTATGGAGAGATACTGCGAGCATTTTCGGATCAATCCGATGAATTGGGTGTTATATATCCGAACATCCTTGGGAAAGTGGTGGAAGCAATGATTGGAAAAGCTACGACACTGGGTCGTAAAGGCAACCCAGAAGAAGCTATAATAATTTATGATCAAATGACAACGCGATTGGATTCTAAAGCTACGCCAGAAATTGCATTACATATTGCTTGGACTCTCGTTAACAAATCGCTCCTGCTATGTAGGATTGATCGAAACGAAGAATCACTTATTAGTTCCATTGAGCTGATAAACTGTTACAGATCACGCCGGGAGCCGGATTACATCCAAATTGTGGCGATGGCGTTTTGGGTTAAAGGCACCGTACTACTTAAACGAAACGAACCTCAAGACGCCCTGGATGCCTATAGTCAGGCTTTAGC
The DNA here is from genome assembly GCA_965219065.1 of Dehalococcoidia bacterium. Classification (GTDB taxonomy): domain Bacteria; phylum Chloroflexota; class Dehalococcoidia; order Lucifugimonadales; family Lucifugimonadaceae. The sequence goes on along the minus strand of OZ244715.1, from coordinate 2,101,972 downwards.
ATTTGTTACCGAAATCGACCGAAGGACTGAGGTAGATTATATATTGCCTAGTATAATCTACTCAAAAGGACTGGCATTCACGCGGAACAATCAACAACGCGAGGCTCTCGCAGCTTTTGACGATGTAATAAAGTTACGTGAAACACCTAGAATACCTAGCTTGTCAGATCTGATTACAATTGCGCTTGTAGAAAAGACTATTGTGTTGGATAAATTGAACCAAACAATTAGAGACGATGAGTTTTCATTATTGCTAAACTATCTAGCTGACGGAATAAAAATTTCGGAAAGGACAATTCGAGCGATAATCTATTTTATAGCTCGAAGTAAATTGGAGCACGCTATTGAATTAATTCAGGCATCACCTGCGGGACAATTGCTACTGCCGTTATTAACTGCTCTTCAGCAAGAAGTAGGTCAGACAACCCACGTCGCAAAGGAGGTTGACGAGGTGGCGGCTGACATCCGCCGGGAGTTCGCGAAGTTTAGGGCGGGGCGCAATTAAGGCGACCAAGTGTAGGTGGCACGCTAACAGGCAGAAACCTAGGGGAATAGACGAATATGATCAAAACCGGAGGACAGCTTGGCTGCCTGGCTCGGGGAGCGGGTGAATAACTTCCCGCCCACGCGGGTTTTCGTTCCGACGGCACCCCTTCCCCCGGCATTCCGTAACCGCCACCCCCCATAATGGGCGACATGTCGTTGCGAAACCTACATCCCGACCTGAAGCTCGGACTCGTGATTGTGTCGGCGGCGGCGCTCTTGAATACCGTTGGGTTGGGCAGCTTTGGGACTGAGGGATACGCCCCATTGGAGTCATCCGTCACTTGGCTGATTTTGCCAACCGTGATCGGAGGGCTGGCCGTGATCCCTGCGGCCATATGGGTGGATCGTTGGCCTCCACACAAGATGATGGTAGCCGGAGCCGTGGTTGCCGCATTCGGTCTTTCTATCCTAGTTCTCTTCAGCAGCCTGGCATTCGTCGCGCTCGGAGTTTTCGTATCGCTTGTCGGCACCGCGGCGGTCGCCTCGCTGGTGTTCTACGCCGTCGCCGTAAAGGGCGCCACGCGGTACAAGGGCACGTTGATCGGGGTGCTGGGCATGGTCTTCGCGTTGCGCCTCGGCGAGAGAAATTTCGTCAAATGGTCGTTCGACTCGCCCATGGTGGTGTTGGGGATCAGCGCCGTTTTGACCTTGGCAGGCGCAGTAGTCCTTTACCGGCTGCTGCCCCGTGTTTTCGCGGGTTCGTATGAATCCGGGCAGACTCTCCGGGGGACGCTAACTATACCGGGCGTCTGCAGCTCTATCGGCTGGATGACGGCCGCGTTCTTCGTCGCGTCCATGATCACGTTCACAGCGGCCTTGGAGTTCTACAATTTCTCGAATCTCACGAATCCATCGTTCGCGAGGGACGATGTTGCGTTGCAACAACAGACCCTGCGAATATCCACTGTTGTCGGCATTCTGGTCTGGGGCATCGCTTCTGATTTCTACCCCGGACGCAGACTGTTCCTCGTCGCGGGGCTCCTGTTGTTGCCTGCGACCGGACTTCTATGGGCGTCTTATGTCCATCAAGTACCGGCCGTGGGCCTCGTTGCGCGCGGACTCGTCATGGGCAGCCTTGTCTGCCTGCCCTGGGTGATGATGGCGGAGGTGTTGCCAACGCGGCACTTCGCCAAGATCGCACTAGGTGTCATGTTCGTTGGACTCTGGTTGGGCAGTATGTTCGGCCAGTTTTTGTGGGGCAGGTTCGTGGACATCTGGGGTACCAGCGCAATCTTCTGGTTCATCCCGATTCTCGGTATCGTCCTTGCTTTCGTGGCCAGCCGCCTGCCGAGGACGCCGGAGAGAGCCGCCGTCTCGCCGCCTCGAAAATGTGCCCTTTAGGGCAAGCAAGTTACGATTTTCGTCCACGCAGCGAAATCATTGGCAGGGATTCATAGATCGAATACCCGTCTGAGTACGTAGTAAAGTTCGGTCGGGGTCTGCCATCGCCCGCATCGCGGACCCATTACCCGGTTACAATCCCACCCACCCGCCAATTTACACAGGGAGTCATCGTGACTACAGTCGCAGATCCAAAAACGCTCGTCGAGACACTCGTCGACAACATTGGGCAGGTAATAATCGGCAAGCGAAACGTGGTCGAACTTTCGCTCGTCAGCTTGATGAGCAAGGGCCACCTGCTCATCGAGGACGTGCCGGGAGTCGGCAAGACCATGCTGGCGCGCTCGCTGGCCGTGACAACGGGGTGTGAGTTCCGCAGGCTGCAGTTCACGCCAGACCTGCTGCCGACCGACGTTACTGGCGCCTCCGTCTTCAACCAGAAATCTGAAGAGTTTCATTTCCGGCCGGGACCGATCATCTCCCAGATCGTGCTCGCAGACGAGATCAACAGGGCAACCCCGAAGACGCAGTCGGCCCTCCTTGAAGCCATGGGCGAACGGCAGGTCTCTGTCGACGGCATCACCTACGAGTTGCCCGAACCCTTCATGGTCATGGCCACCCAGAACCCGATCGAATACGAAGGGACCTTCCCGCTGCCCGAGGCCCAACTGGACCGGTTCTTCATGCGCGTCTCCCTCGGCTACCCCGACTCGGCAGAGGAAGTAGCGATCATGGACCGCCGCGAACAGGTGGACCCCATAGACGAACTAACCGCCGCATGCGGGCCGCCCGATATTCTGCGGCTACAGTCCGCCGCCGACAGCGTCTATGCCGACGATCTCGTTAAGCAGTACATCGTCGATCTGTCTAACGGTACCCGCGAGCATGACGACGCAACTCTGGGCGTGTCGCCCCGGGCGTCGATCAACCTGATGAAGGGCTCCAAGGCGATGGCGATGCTGCAGGGCCGCGACTACGTGGTCCCGGACGACGTGAAGGAAATCGCCGTTCCGGTTATGGCCCACCGGGTCCTGCTGACCGCCTCGGCGCGCATGCGCGGCGTCCGCCAGGAATCGGTGGTCGGTGAGGTCCTCGACTCCGTGCCGGTGCCGGGCTCCGCGGGCGGCCGCTCTTGATACCCGCCCTGAAAACGCTTCTGCTCGTCCGGTCCGGGCAGGACGCGGGTCAATGGCCGCCGGGTGGGCGTCAAACCAGGTAGAGCCAGCCCCATGCAATACGACCGCGCCTCAACTTACGCACGCATGAGGGCCACGCGCGCCAGGGCCTACACGCGCTCTAGCATGGCGCGCGCCCGGCCGGATGGCCGGGACGAGGGCGGCCGCCGTGTGGTGCGCGCCCTCCGCCGTCATCCGGTCCTGTACGGCATCGTCGCGCTCATGGTCATCTCATGGATGGCAGGCATGGCAACCGGGTTCGACCTTTCGTTCCGGCTCGTCTACCTGCTGGCGGCCCTGGTGATCATCACCTACACACTCTCAAAGCTGGGCGCGAGGCAGATCTCCGCAGAGGTCGAACGCCCGCTGGGGCCGTTCGCAGTCGGAGACACGTACAAGGAGTCGGTCGTCGTACGTAACCACGGCAGGACGCCCAAGGCGTGGGTGGAGGTTGAAGACAAGACGAACATCCCCGGTATGGTGATCAGGCAGATCGGAAGCCTGGGATTAGCGGTTCCGTTCAGCCGGCTCGAGGCGTCGGGTACGCTCATGCAGCGCGGCGAGTACGAAATCGGCCCCCTTGTGGTGAGGGCGTCCGATCCGCTCAACCTGTTTCCTCAGGAGGTCGAGTTCGAGGGCGTGGACAAGGTACTCGTCTACCCGCGAGTGGTGCGTGTTCCCGACTTTGCGTCACCCGCCATCTATCTCACAGGCGATGGTTCAAGACGGCAGCGCGCCAACATTATCAGCACCGACGTCTCGTCCGTGCGCGAGTACACGGCGGGCGACAGTGTGAGCAGGATCCACTGGCTCTCGACTGCGCGTGTCAACCAATTGATGGTCAAGCAGTTCGACAGGGGCTCGGCGAGCCACGTGTGGGTGCTTTTCGACCAGCACCGCGACTCACAGGCAGGAGAGTCGACCGAATCCACCGACGAGTACGGGGCCACCGTTGCGGCCTCGGTCGTGGACCGTTACGGACGGTCCATGCTGCCGATCGGCTACTCGGCCCACGGTAGCGAAGCCCTGGTGATAATTCCCGACAGGTCCAACTACCAGATGGAAACGATCATGCGGCAAATCGCGTCGAGCCGGCCGGAGGGCGACACCCCCATGATCGACCTGCTGGCGGAGATGGACCGCGAACTAAGCCAGACCTCGTCCCTTGTGGTCATCACCGCGTCGGGCAGCGGCGGGTGGATCGAGGCGCTCGCGGGGTTGCAGAGGCGTGGAATCAGAGTGAACACGGTCTTGATAGACAGGGGTTCATTCGGAGGCGAGCCAAACGATGCGGTGTTGTTGGACCTGGTCAACAGCGGCATTCGAACGTTCCATCTCCAAAAAGGCATGTCAATTCCCGGCTCGCTCTCGGTGCCGGTTGGAGCAGGCGGCGGGACGACCCGACCGTCGCTCGGGCACGATGTTGCGGTTACGGCGGAGGCTGCGCTTTGAGCACCGCAGCGCAGGCGCTCCCACAAGCCGAACCGACTCCCCAACCAACTCGTTTGTCGAACGTCAGGGCGTTGCTGCAGCGCATCGAACTGCGCGATTGGGTAACGCTGGGCCTGTTGGCGTGGATGTTGGGCGCCATGGCCTGGTCGGTGCAACTCTCCCGTTGGGGCGACCTGCCGTCGATCCTGCCAACCGCGTTCCTGGGACTGGTCGCAGGGTTCGTGATCACCCGCGGCAAGTTCACCTGGCCGGTAAAGACGTTCGGGCCAATCGTTATCGGATTCGCGGTCATCTTCTGGCAAGGCTCGATACCCGTTGGCGAGGGCGACGTGGTAAGCAGGGCCGCGGAGGCCTGGGAGCGGATGTTCGTCTGGCTGCGCGACGCCCGCGAAGGGGGAATCAACAGGGACACCGTGCCCTTCGCCCTGATGTTCATGACGGCCACCTGGATCGTCGGCTACCTCACGTCGTGGATAACATTCAAGTGGCGAAACCCGTGGGCCCCGACGATCCTGCTGGGACTCGGCATGCTGACCAACCTCAGCTACCGTCAGGGCCAGTTCGAGTACATTTTCTTCGTCTTTATGCTGGGCGGCGTGGTGCTGTTCGGCCACCTCACGACGCTCACCCGCATGGCTAGGTGGGAGGCCGACGGCACCAAGTACCCCGGCACAATCCGGTGGACCGGCGCCCGTAACGCAATCGTCGTGGGCGTCGTAGCCTTGCTGATAGCTGCGCTGCCCCTGGTCGAGCCGCGGTCCGCCCCACTCAAGGACACCTGGGACCTGTTCAAAGCGCCCTTCGAGTTGATACGGGATCCCGCGACCAGACTTCTCGCCGGAGTGAGAGGCAAAGGGGAGGGCATACTCGATGCGCCGAGCAAGATCCTGCCGTTCAGGGGACCCCTCAACCTGACGGACGAGCCGGTCATGTGGGTCAAGTCCAAGTACCCGACGTTACTCCCCGCCAGGGTTTATGACACCTACACGCCTCAGGGCTGGCTCACCGGAGAACACAACGTCTTCACGGCTGAGCCCAACGCTCCATTGACGAACCCGCCCGAGGAACTGGCGAGGGAACGGATCGACCAGACCATTCTGCCCCTCTTCCCAACGAACGCCGTACTCAGTTCGGGCACTCTGTTCAGCGCCTCAAGGCAATCTCAGCTGGATATCCTGACGCCCCGGCGCTACACCATTCCACTGGACGACCCCGATGCTGAAATTGGGTTCATGCCGCGGGACATAGGAGTCATGGCGCAGGGCCTGTTGACCGGCCTGCACGAAGCGGCCGCAACGGCTGACGAACCCCAATTCACCGAACAAGAGGTGATGAACGAGCTTCAAGCGTTAACGCCTCCTGACGTGTTGATAACCCTGCTCAGGGATGGCGGTTTCGGCCTGCCGACCCACGTGATAGCGGAGCGAATCACGCCGCCGGAACAGACCGGCGTGCAGATGGTCGATGCGGTCCTGAAGCAGGAGGCCTACTCGGTCGTGACCTTCGTTTCCCGGGCAACGGACGAGGAATTGGCGCAGACGAGTGGCGACTACCCGAGATGGGTGACCGACCGGTATCTGCTACTTCCGTCGAGTATGCCCGAAAGAGTCCTGATCCTGGCCAGGAACGTGGTGCAAGATGCCGGCGCAGTCACGCCGTTGGAGAAAGTGCAGGCGGTCAAAGATTTCCTGCAGTCGCAATCATATTCACTTCAAATCACCGGCCCCGACGTGGGCGAAGGCGGAGTCGACTGGTTCCTCTTCGAATCTCCCTCAGAACCGTGCCCGGACATCTCGACGGATTGCGAACCGTCGGAAATAAAGGGTTACAGCCACTACTTCGGGTCGGCTGCGTCCGTAATGTTGAGAGCGGTCGGCGTGCCCACCAGGATGGTGGTCGGCTGGGCGGCGGGGCACTACATTCCGCAGGCCCGCCAGTTCGTGATTCTCGACAACGACCGTCATGGCTGGACTCAGGTCTACTTCGAGAACTACGGATGGATCGACGTTGAAGCGACACCCGGCCGCGTAGAACCATCCAAAGAGTTCCAGGTACCGGACCTTCCCGTGGGCGACAGCGCCTTCGACGACGACGACCTTTCCGAATTCGGCGATGAAATTTTCGAGGAGCTTGATGAGTCCTTGTTGGAAGATTTGGGTTTGATGCAAAACTTCCCGACGGGTTCCATAGGTAGCGCAGAATCCTCGCAACCCACCTTCCTGTACATTGCGCTGGGGATGATCGCAGCCGCGATCCTGTTGGCAGCGGCGGTGTGGACCTGGTTGCACTGGGGACTGAGGCCCGAGCGAAGAGCTTACGCAAAGATGGTCCACTTCGGCCGAGTGATCGGGATGGCCAAGTCACCGAGTCAGACCGCTTCCGAGTACGCCAGGTACCTGGCGTTCCTGGTGCCGCCGATTGCGGAGGCGACAGTTCACATAGCCGGCAGCTACGAGCGAATCCGCTATAGCAATCAGGAAGCAGACCCGGACGTGGGAAAAGACCTTAACAAGGCATGGAGACGCGTCCTGCGGGGTCTACTGGCCTACAGGTTGGGACTGACCGGCCGTAGAAGAGAGGGTGGAACGGCCGAAGAGATGGTGCAGACAACGGGACAGGTCGGAGTCTCCGCGGCCCCGGAGAGTTCATGATGACCGGGATGACGTTCGACGTTTTCGAGACGGCTTTGGGCTGGGTGGCGGTCGCGGCATCCGAAGGCAAGGTTCGCCGCTCCACCCTTCCCGAGAAGACGCGCCTTGCCGCGTTGGAAACTATCGAGTCCGATATACAGGCGGCCGATTACGATGAAGACGCGACCGCCGATATTCGGACCATGATCACGAGGTACTGCGCAGGAGACGATGTCGACCTGTCAGCACTGCCGATCGACTTTCACGGAGTTACGCCTTTCTTCGAACGCGCCTACACCGCATGCCGGACCATTCCGCCCGGAGAAACGCGTTCGTACGCCTGGCTCGCGAACGAAGCCGGCAACGCACGAGCAGCCCGCGGGGCCGGACAGGCAATGGCGCGAAACCGTTGGCCGCTGCTGGTTCCCTGTCACCGGGTCATAGCCTCGGACGGGAGCCTCAGGGGTTTCGGCGGTGGATCCGGACTCCCCCTCAAGGCCCAACTCCTGGCGCTGGAAGAACACTGCGCCAATGCCGCGCCCTGAACTGTGGGCGCCCGATGGGAGGGATGGGGCGGACCCGCGCATACGACGTGACCCGATTCCCGGCCCCGCCGGCGCCCACAAGAGGCGCCGCTACAACGCCGCTGCCGTCACCCCGTCATCCCCGACTCCGATCGGGGACCCACAGGCAGGATTGAGTTCCCAATCAAAGATTGACGATGTTCTGGGGCGAGCCGTCGAGGAACGCCAGCGTGTTCTCCACGACCCCCTGGTTGAGCAAGTCCAGCCCTTCAGGAGTCATGTCCGCTATGTGTGGGGTCAGGATCACGTGCTCGCAATCCAGCAGCGGGTGATTGTCCCGAAGCGGCTCCTCCTCGAACACGTCGAGCGCCGCGCCGCCAAGGTGTCCGGAGTTGAGCGCATTGACCAGCGCCACCTCGTCCACTATGGGGCCGCGGGCCGCGTTAACCAGCAGAGCGCCTGGCTTCGTCATGGCCAGTTCACGCTCTCCCAGCATGTGGTACGACTCCGGGGTCTGTTGAATGTGAATGCTGATCACGTCGGAACGTGAAAGCAGTTCAGACAACTCGACGTACTCGACGCCCAGCGCGGCCGCCCGTTCGTCAGACGGGTTGAAGGTCCAGGCGATCACGTTCATTCCGACCGCTCCGCACAACCTCGCCATCTCAGCGCCAATGTTGCCTGTCCCTATGATTCCGATGGTCTTTCCTGCAAGAAACATGCCGTCCATCTTCGTCCACAGCCCCGCACGCATGGAATCGAGATACCAGGCCAGCCGTTTGGAGATGGCCCACATGAGGGCGAACGAGTGCTCGGCGACGACCGGGGCGGTCCTGCCGGGGATGTTGGACACCAGTACACCGTGTTCCCGTGCCGCGTCGAGGTCTATTGAGTCCGTGCCGATGCCGCACACGGTTATATGCCCCAGTTCCGGCAGCTTCTCGATGGCCTCTCTCGGCCACTGAATGTAGCTGCGGGAATTGATGATGGCGGACGCGCCGCGGGCGCGTTCTAACTGTTCCTCAAAGTCGACCGGCCGGTCGGTAAACAGACGGACTTCCGCTTTTTCCTGGAGCTTCGTCAACCACGGGGAGCCTTGGCACTGGGGTGGATCGTCTGACGGTATGGCGACTATCGGCTTTTCGGTCAAGGCTCGTATTCCTGTGCTCGGGGTGGCGGTGTTACACGGCCGGGAATTTTACCCGGACCGCGAACGGTTGGGGGGAAGCCTGTACCCGGAAAACGGGGCCTTTGCGCGCCTGGCAGGGGTGACTCGCCAAACTATTGCACCGGTTTGCTCCGTCGCCCCAAATCCGGCATTTCCCAACAACGGCGAACTTGCGCATGTGTTCCGCGGCTAGCCACTCTTGCACAGGCGCATGAGCAGGTGCCGGCCGCCCCGTGCCGCGTACGGCGTGATGTTCTCGTTAATGATCTGTACGAGTTCCTTCGCCTGAAGCATGCCGGCCTGGACAAGGAGCCGCGCCTCTTCTTCCTTGGCGCGATGAAACGCAAACGCCAACGGGGTCACATCCAACCCCGATTCGAGTTCGAGTCCCCAATCCGACGCCAGGGACCGGAACGTCGCCCGGGGGTCGTCCCAATAAGTGCTGATGATGAAAGTCCCACCGGGCTTCAACACCCTGTGGACCTCTGTTGGGTCGAACACATCTGTGGAAATCGCCAGGTCGAAGTGGTTGTCGACAAAAGGCAGATCGTCTGCCCGGGCATTCAGGAACGTGCACAACCGATCGATGCGCTCAATCTCCGCCAGTTCCCTCGCCACTTCCAGTTCACTCTCGTTGATGTCGATGCCAGACACCTCGCACCCGAATAGAGACGCCAGCCAACGGGCGTTGCCGCCTATCGCGCAGGCGATGTCTAGCGCACGCATCTCGTGCGTCAGTTCAAGACCTTCGAGTGCAACCCTCAACAGGGTCTGATTCGCGCCCACGTGCATGAATTCGCCGTAGGACGCCACGTCCCAGTTCGGGTGCGTTTCGATCCACTCTTGTAGCCGCTGCGTCTTGTTCATTTCGCATCATTCGGACCGCGGGATGAATTCGTAAAAGTCCCAGCAGGCCGCCGCAGTCCCCGGCATTCCCGTGTGGTTTCGGATGATGTAGGCGTAGTCGTGTCATCCTTGTGCGCATTGCCAACTAGGGCAACCTGGGGCATCATCGCCTTGGGTAAGTGTAAATGTACTCGCGCAGAAGCCGACAGAGGGTGCACTGACGGGACATCGGGTATTTGCGGCCGGTGCCTCGCCTATAACTGACCGTTTGCCCCACAGACCGCGCAGCCGGGCAGGTATATTCGGCCCACACATCCTTTCCGAACGTTGCGCTTGGGAGTCGACGATTGACATGGCAGACATAACGCCCGAACCCATTCAACAGTACGCATCGGACCACACGTCCGAACCAGGCCCATTGTTCGCCGAGCTCGCCGCGGTGACCCGCGAGCGGATGACTTCTCACGGGATGATGTCCGGCAATACCGTCGGTCGGCTATTGCAGACCCTGATTCACGCCCTCGGCGCGCGCAGGGTCCTCGAGATCGGCACATTCACCGGGTATAGCGCCCTGATGATGGCCGAGGCGTTGCCGGCCGATGGGCGGATCATTACATGCGACGTCGATCCCAAGGCGACCGGCATAGCCAAAGAATTTTGGGCGAGATCGCCGCACGGTAGAAAGATCGACTTGCGGTTGGGGCCGGCCCTCGAAACCCTGAAACGGCTCGAGGGACCGTTCGATTTTGTATTCATAGACGCCGACAAGGAGCCCTACCCCGAGTACTACCGGCGATGCATGGACCTGCTCGCCCCAATGGGCGTGATCGCGGTCGATAACGTCCTGTGGGGTGGAAGGATAATGAACCCTGAGGCGGAATCCGGCCTCGCAATCGCCCGGTTTAACGACATCGTTCAGAACGATCCGAGAGTCGTAAACGTCCTGCTCCCGGTGCGTGACGGAATCATGCTCATCTGGCGGAAGTGAAGAGCCCGGAGTAGGGCGGGGTGGCCGCCGTCTGGCTGAAGTTCGGGTGGCCGACGGCACGCTAGCGCGTAAAGATGGTGCCGGTTACGTACTCGGCGTCGTCGCTCGCGAGGAACGCGCAGATGCGGGATATGCCGTCGGGGGAGACGAGTGCGTTCATCGTTTCGTTGTAACCCGCCCTGTTCCCGGTGACCTTCAACGACTCTTCCGTGGCCGCCACCTTCAACGGGGTGTCGACCGACCCCGGCGCGATGTCGTTGACCCGTATTCCGTACTCGGCGAGGCGTTGCGCCATCACCATGGCCAGGCCGTGCACTCCACCCTTGCTCGAACCGTAGGCGAACGACGAACTGCCGCCCTTGACACCTGCGCCCGATGCCGTCAGCACGATGGTCCCGTGGCGCTGCTTCCTCATGAACGACACAACGTGCTTGGCGATCAGGTAAGACCCTTTCAGGTTTATGTCGATGACCATGTCCCAGGTGTCCTCCGGGAATTGGTCCAGGTCTACCGCCACCCCTTCCAGAATCCCGGCGAAATGGAGCAGCACGTCGATGCCGCCAAGCCACGACTCGGCGGCGATCACACCGCCGGACACGGCCGCTTCGTGCGCAACGTCCACGTGCCAGTAGCGAGCGTCCCCGCCGGCCTCGTTGATGTCGGCCACGGTCGCACTTCCGGCGCCGTCGTTCACGTCGAAAACGGCGACCCGCGCCCCGTAGGCTGCAACCCTAAGCGCAGTCGCCCGTCCGATGCCGGTGGCCGCGCCGGTAACGATGATGCGTTTGCCCTTCAAGTCCATTCGAACGAATCCTCCGATGAAACCCTTATCTCTTAATTCTATGGATTATCAAAGACAATGCCCGCCGACGCCGCGGCGCGTTTCAAACCCTGGGCCGCGGCCGGAATCAGCTCGTCCGGCAGATGCTCTATCAGGACGTGGCCGTCCGGACGGACCGCCTGCATGCCGGTGAGGAATTCGTGTTGGTCCAGCATGCCGCGCCCGATCACCTCTTCCTCGAAGCGCGGCAATAACGCATCGAAAAGCCGGAAGTCCTTGGCGTGGGCGCCGAGGATGCGGTCCGGCAGCAGGTCGTAGAACTCACGCTGCAGCGACGTGGTGTCGTACGCCTGTTCGATCGAACCGACGAAGTTTACGGGATCCATGTTCAGGCCAAGGTTGGGGGACCCCGCTGCGTCTAAAAAGTCCCGTACGCGACTCGGCGAGTAGAGCGGGCACACAACGCCGCCCTCGACGGCCACCATTACCCCTTCACTCTCTGCCGTTGCGCAGATCTGCCGTGCGGAATCTACTAGCCGGTCGAACACCAGCGGTGATCGGTTCCGGGGGTGCGGAAACCACGGGCTGCCGGGGTTCAGGCTGCCCGGCCTCAGGTACGTATCCGGCGCGCTTAGCGAGGCCGTCACACCGCACATCCGCTTCATGAACTCTATTGCCGCCGTTCTCTCCTGGCTGTCATCCGCAACCAACCCGCCCCCGTAGTTGCCCACCGTCTGTCCAACTAGAACGCCGTGCTCTTCGAACAGCAGCCTGAGGGCCTTGGCGCTCGCAGGGTCGAGTTCGCGCGGGTCGTCTACCCGTATTTGAAGAACGGCGAACCCCATGCCGCGCACGTTTCGCAACACGTTCGCATCGATGGCGCGCCAGTCACCGTTCACGAGGCCGGATATGCCTAGTAGCAACTATGCGTACCTCCTTCTTGCTGGAAACTGCCGCACGTCGGCCGGCTGTTACATGAGGACCTGTCTCCGCGGCCGACCCTTCGGCGGGCCCGGGGAGTTCGTCTCACTGCGCTTCTCGCTCTCAAGGCGGGTCTTCAGGATGCCAAGACCCGTTTCGATGACCCGATTCACTTCGTTTAATAACAACTCGCTGAACACTGCCCATCGGGCAAGGGGTCCTTCAGCCCAAGTCTCGCAGGTAATCGTGGTCCGGCGATAGTCGCCGTCGATTCTGAGCGCGTGCTTCGTGGTCGAGAACCACAGAACCGATTCCCAGCTAAATTCCCGTTCGACTCGCATGGTCTCGATGCGACAGGTAAGCGAAAGCACCTTCCGGACGCGGATGCTGAAAACGCCCTGGCCTTCATCGCTCACCCACCTCGACGCATCGATTTCCGGGTGCCAATCGGACCACAGATCGACGCGGCTGATCCAATCCCACACCATTTTCGGCGGAGCAAAGACCTCTATCTCGTGGCGGGTCTTGATGGAGGCGGGTTGATATCGATACGAAGTCATAGGCCAAGAGCCGCGCATCCGGCAAATGTTATCGCCGCGCTACGTGAGCGTAATAGCGTCATACAGTACAGTCAAACAGGCGCAGTCCGGCGCGCCAATGTGCCATTTTGGCAGCAGCGGGAATGAGGGCGGAGCAGCGTATCGCTCAGGAAACAGGGGCGGATCGATGGTCTTACAAAGCGCGCAACGATGGACGCAGATGGTGCTTGCCGAGCACGAACAGTCCGAACGTGCCATGGCGGACCTGCCTCCGAAGGACTTTTGGAGCGGTCTGTCGCACCGGTTTGTGCCTCCGCGCCCCGGCGAGGGCGGGCGTGACGAAACGCTTGAAGCCCTGCTTGCCGTCGTCCGGCCAGAGCACACGGTGATGGACGTGGGCGCAGGGGCGGGACGCCTCGCCGTGCCGCTGAGCCGGAACTGCCGCAGCGTGACCGCGGTCGAACCGTCCGAAGCGATGCGCGGCAGGCTCGCGGAGATGGCCGAGGTGTGGGAGGTAAGTAACTTACGGGTGATCCCGGATCGATGGGAGGACGCGTCTCCTGACCCGGCGGACATCGTCTTCTGCGCCCACGTCGTCTATACCGTGACGGACATAGAGTTGTTTACCGCCAAGCTGGACAAACATGCGCGGGAACTCGTCGCCGTCATCCTGTTTGCCCAACCCGCTGCGGCCAACTACTTCCCCCTTTGGGCGAAGGTACACGGCGAAGAACGGCTTGCCCTGCCCTCCGCGCCGGAATACACGGACGTCCTGACGGAGATGGGCATCGAATTCCAGGTCCAGCGGCTTCCCCCTTGGGGGCCGGAGCCCTTTCCCGATCTTGAAACGGCCGTCAAAGAGTGTTCGGCCCGGCTCTTCCTGGAGCCCGATTCCGAAAAGGCGGACCTGCTCAACGCCGCGCTCCTCGAGAGCCTGACTGAAGTTGACGGCGGTCTGGGGTTCCACTGGGCCGCGCCCAGCACACCGTGGCTGATCACGTGGACGCCGCAGTCAGGCGGGCGACACCAGTCCGCAGGCAGAGATCGTTGACCACGACCAGCAAGAATATCGAGGACGAGGTCCCCGACGCCGGGCAGTTGGCCGACATCGAGGATCACGTCCGCGAGTGTATTGAACAAGGCAGCGTCGATCTCGCGGCAGGCGAATTGTTCGGACTACGGCCTCCGGACCGCGCCGCTGTGCTCGAAGACCTCGAGTCCGATTTGCGGGGCGCGTTGTTGGCGGCGGCGAACGCTCAGATGACCGCCGAGGCATTCGCCCATTTGGCGCCGTCGGATGCGGCAGATGTGATCGGGCACGTTGGGCCCGAGCGAATGGCCGCCATCCTCGACCTGTGCCCTCCCGACGTGGCCGCCGATGTCCTTCGCAGGCTCGATTGGGAAGAGGCCGGCCCGGTTCTGGGGCAGATGACCGCCCGCAAAGCCATCGGCGACCTGCTGTTGTACCAGGACGACGAGGCGGGCGGCCTGATGTCACCGCGCGTCGTGGCGCTGCGGGACTCGTGGCCGGCGGCGCACGGCATCAACGTGTTGCGGTATTCGGGACTAGACCACGACGAACTCCGGCAACTGTTCGCCGTGGACGAGCACAACGTCCTCGTCGGCCGGCTCGAATTGCCGGAGTTGGTGTTCGCCTCGCCCGGCGCGACCGTTAGCGACGTGATGTCAGCCGACGTCATCTCCGTTGAAACCGGCACGGACCAGGAGGAGGCCGCCCGCCTGATGGCGCGCTACGAAATCCGAAGCATCCCCGTGGTCGACCATCTCGGCAGACTGAAGGGCGCAATCGCCATCGAGGACCTCGTGCAGGTCGCCAGCGAGGAAGCCACGGAAGACATGTACCGCATGGTGGGTGTCCGGTTGGATGAACGAGAGACGGGGCGTTTTGCGGCATCGGTGCGCGGCCGTCTGCCGTGGCTGTCGATCAACCTGGGAACGGTGCTGTTGGCCGGTTGGGTGTTGAGCCTGTTCCAGTCGACCCTCGACAGCCTCACGATCATCGTGCGTTCGATAGCCTTGGGCGAGCTTCCAACCTCAGACACACGCGGCGTCCTGCTGACGGAGTTGGCGTTGGCTATCGGTCAGGGTCTCGTGGTGAGCGCCATTTTGGTCGGCATCGTCTGGGCGTGGCGCGGCGATTCCTATCTGGCCCTGGTGGTCGCAGGCGCGCTGCTCGTCAACATGCTCGTGGCTGCCCTCGGCGGCGTGCTCGTACCCTTAGTATTGCGCGCCGTGAGAATAGACCCCGCCACATCGTCAGCCGTATTCGTCACAACGCTCACGGATGTCTCCGGCATCGTCCTGTACCTGGGCCTCGCCACGGCCATGCTGTCGGTGCTGAAGCCGGGTTAGGAGCGTGTTTGCGTATCGCGCCACGGGTTCGATTTGTTGTCATCACCGAACTCGACCCAGGGCAACCGATCGTAGCCCCGCAGCGCCTCTGGGTTCCGGCCTGCGCCGGAACGACGGGGTTTTAGGAGATCTCCGATCGGGGTCGGAGATGACGAATGATTGCCGGTGCGAGCAGCCGCGGTTTGCGGCGAATGCGTGTTACCTTGCGGTCGCCATCTACGAGGCAACCACGCCTTGGCGCGTCTATCGAAGCCACTCTTGCCGATGCCTTGGCGATAGCGCGATCGTCGAGGGTATATATTGCAACGTTTGTAACCAATAGAGGAGCCAACCGTGAAAATCTCGACCGTCCTCGACCATATAGACAGCGGCCACATGGCGCTCCCTGAGTTCCAGCGCGGATTTGTCTGGAATCGGGAGCAAGTAAGAAGCCTATTTCAGTCCCTATATCTTCGACATCCTGTTGGCGGTCTATTGGTGTGGGTAACCGAGTCCAAGTCGGCTGCTCACCGCGGTGACGAGAAACTGCCCCCTGGAGTCGTGAACCTCCTGCTGGACGGTCAACAGCGGATGACGACGCTTTACGGGGTGGTACGAGGTAAACTGCCGGCATTCTTCGATGGGAACGCCCGAGCATTCTCCAGCCTGATGTTCCACTTCGAGGACCAGGCCTTCGCGTTTTACCAGCCCATAAAAATGCGAGACGATCCTTCGTGGATCAATGTCACTGGCGTCATGCAAAAGGGCGTGGACGGGCTCGAGGAGTTTATTGAAGGGCTTGGCCTGCCTCTTGCGAAGCTCAATCGTTGCTACGCCAGACTGAGCCGCCTCCTCGGAATCGTCGATATCGAGTTGCCCGTCGAGCAAGTCACTGGGAGCGACAAGTCTCTGGACGTGGTCGTTGACATCTTCAACCGCGTCAATAGTGGCGGGACAAAGCTGTCCAAGGGTGACCTTGCATTGGCCAAGATATGCGCAGACTGGCCGGAGGCCCGCGAGGCAATGAAACAGTCACTGAGACGTTGGGCGCGGAATGGCTACCAATTCGACCTTGATTGGCTGCTTCGCTCGATGAACACCGTATTGACAGGCGAAGCCAAGTTTAGCTTCTTCCACGAGAAGAGTTCGGAGGAGATACAAGACGCACTGAAACGGGCGGAGAATGGCATCGATTCCGTTCTCAACATGATCGATGGCTACCTTGGACTCGACCATGATCGAGTTCTTTTCGGGCGATTTGCGGTGCCGGTCATGGTTCGCTACCTCGATCGGCGTGACGGTCCGCTCCCGGCCGAGGAGCGCGACAAGCTACTCTTCTGGTTCGTTCAAGCCGGGATGTGGGGGCGCTTCTCCGGATCAACTGAGACCTACATCGACCAAGACTTGGCGGTAGTGGATTCTGCCGATGCGCCTCTCGACAAACTGTTGGAGCAGTTGCGGCTTTGGCATGGCGGGCTCCGAACAGAACCCGGTCACTTCACTGGCTGGAGCCTGGGGGCGCGTTTCTACCCGGTCCTCTATATGCTGACCCGGATGGGCGACGCCCGGGATTGGGGCACAGGTTTACCTTTGAAAAGGGGACTGCTGGGCAGGATGAACCGACTTGAGGTGCACCATATCTTCCCGAAATCGCGGCTTTACCAGAGCGGGTACAGGCGCCCGGAGGTCAACGCATTGGCCAACTTCTGCTTCCTCACGAAGGACACGAATCTCCAAATCCGAGACCGCTTCCCGGAGGAGTACCTTCCCGAAGTTGAGTCCAATCATCCTGGAGTCCTGGCATCGCAGTGGGTCCCAACTGACCCCGAGCTGTGGAGAATAGAGAACTATCTCGATTTTCTAGCCGAGCGCCGCGGGCTCCTAGCAGTTGAAACCAACCGCCGCATGGAGAATCTGCTCCACGGTGACACACGCTGGCTCGAAGGCCCGGCAGAGCCGATGCCCGTGACGGTGACGGTACCGGGCGGCATCACAAGCGACGATGAGGAAGCCGAGCTTGAGGCCTTAAACGCATGGGTTGGGTCTCAGGGGCTCCCGCGCGGGCAGATCTCATTCGACTACACGGACCCAGACTCCGGCGTGCAACTCTCAGTGTTCGACCTCGCTTGGCCCGATGGGGTACAGGCAGAGTTGAGCCAGCCAGTTGCCGTCCTCCTCGACGAGGGTGGCGAAACTCTGGCTATAGCCGCTAAGGCAGGGTACCGGTGCTTTACCCGCGTTCAGGATTTCCGCATCTACATAGCAACAGAAATTAGTCCTGCTGTCGGAGTGGAGGCCTGATCAAGCCCCGCCTGCGTGGGGCATGGGAGTAACGTTGCTGGTTCGCGGGTTGCCGCCCCACGCGGCCCCCGGGCGCCCACAAGAGGTGCCCACACATAGCATGTTGGGGACCAGGGTCCCGGGTGGTTCCGCGCGGGCAGCGCGCGGGGGTGGTAACTTCGCCACTGTGTGGATTATTGCTAGGTCACTCAACAAACGCTGCGGCTACGTGGCGGCGTTGGATCTTTCCGGTGGCTGTTCGCGGAAGGCTGTCTGCCACATATATGCGGTCAGGCACCTTGAAGCCGGCAAGGCGCTCCCGGCAGTGGTCTACGATGTCGTCCGAGTCGCACTGCCCGTCGAGGACGACTGCGGCCTGAACGCACTCGCCGTACTTCTCGTCGGGCACGCCGAAGCACACGGCCTCGGCTACCGATGGGTGCTGAAGCAGCACCGCATCCACTTCGAGCGGCGAAATCTTCTCTCCGCCGCGGTTGATCAACTCCTTTATGCGGCCGGTCAGGGTCAGGTAGCCGGTCCGGTCGAGCATCCCCTGATCGCCCGTCCTGAACCAGCCGTTGGCAAAGGCGTCGGCGTTGGCCTCGGGGTTGTTCTTGTACCCGTGCATCACGTTTGGGCCCCTGATCACCACCTCGCCCCGTTCGTCTTCGCCCAGTAGCTCGCCCGGGCGTTCCATGTT
The DNA here is from genome assembly GCA_965219065.1 of Dehalococcoidia bacterium. Lineage (GTDB taxonomy): Bacteria > Chloroflexota > Dehalococcoidia > Lucifugimonadales > Lucifugimonadaceae. The sequence continues at coordinate 2,083,729 of OZ244715.1, read as the reverse complement.
CATGATCGCGATGTCGACTCCCGTGCCCGGCCCGACGGTCCCCGGCTCTCTCCTGCCCGGTGGAAGCGGGTTGGACGACATCTGGTGCGCGGCTTCCGTCATTCCATACGCCTCTAGCACCGGAGCTTCGAAGCGGTCCTCAAGTTGAGCGAAAACGGCAGGCGCGAGCGCCGAGGAACACGATCTAATGAACCGGAAACACCCGCGCGTCGCGTCGTCAGCATCGGCTCGCTGGAGCAGAATCTGGTGAATTGTCGGAACGGCGGAGTACCAGGTTGCGCCGGACGCTTCCCGATCGGCCCAGAAACTGCTCGCCGAGAATCTAGGAGGCACCACGACCGTGCCGCCCGAGTAGAACGTGCTGAGCGTCGCTCCGAGCAGGCCGTGCACGTGGAACAAGGGCATCACGATCAGCGACGAGTCGTCGGGAGTGAGCCCGTACGTGTTGCTGATGTTGGCCAGCGACGACATGAGGTTCGCATGTGTGAGCGGCACACCCTTCGGCCTGCTCGTCGTGCCCGACGTGTGCAGGAACAGGGCGGGGTCTCCGGGCGAAGGTGGGACAGGGTCGGCCGATGCGGTCAGTGCGCGGCCGTCCCTTGTCAGCCCCAGGCGCGCGCCGTCGAGTGAAACGTCGACGCACGGGACGCCCAGTTGCGCCGCCGCCTCCCGTCCCGGGTGGTCGCCCTCCGGAAGAATTGCGAGCCCCGAGGAGGCGTCCTCCATGTAGAACTTGAACTCGTCCACGGTGTAGGCGGAGTTGAGGGGAGCGGCAACTGCACCACAGCGGGCGACCGCGAGGAACGCGACGATGAATTCAAGGCCGTTCGGCAGGATGATCGAGATGGTCGTCCCGGGCGATACGCCTGCCGCGGCGAGTCGGCCGGCAACGCGTTCGACCTCACCATCAAGCCTTCCATATTCAATCTTCGGCCCGCCAGGAATGTCTACCGCGACATCGCCGTTGCTCGCCGGCCTGAGCACGCCACCAAGAGTATTCATCGTCATGTAAGACCTTTCCGTTCAGCTAACGGCCCCGATTGTAAAACGCCCAGGCCCTTGGCGCGACAGGGTCACCCGGCAATAACTCCGCGACAACACATGCCGTGGCAATTGCGGATTCTTTTTGTGAGCGCAAGCCAGGCAAGGGCGCGTCGTTCGGCTACGCGCTGGGCGGCCAAAACGCGCCGGAACGTGTCTTTCTTGTGATCGGTAGAAAAGGCTCGCGACTCTATAATTTATGGGTAAGCAAGCCAATTCAGACCTAAAGGACTTCTTGATGCCAGACACCAGCTACGATCTCGTAGTCATCGGCGCCGGACCCGGCGGATACCACGCCGCCATAAGGGCCGCGCAGCTCGGCCTCCGCACCGCGATTGTCGAGAAGGACGATGGGAGAGGTATCGGCGGGCTCGGCGGCGTGTGTCTTAACTGGGGTTGCATCCCGTCAAAGTCCCTTCTAAAGAACGCCGAGCTGGTGAGCCAGTTGAAGAACGCTGGCGATTGGGGCCTGTCGTTTGACAATTTCAACGCCGACATGGGCAAAGCGGTGGATCGCAGCCGCAAGGTGTCGGCGACTCTCACTCGCGGCATCGGGTTCCTGCTCCGGAAGAACAACATCCAGTTGTTTCGGGGCAAGGGCGTGCTCAGAAGCTCCACGCTTGTAGAGGTCGAGGGTGGCCCCACGCTGACCGCCAACAACATCCTGATCGCCACCGGCGCGCGGCCGCGGGGACTACCGAACCTGGAAATCGACGGCGACACGATAATCACCAGCAGGGAGGCGCTCGAACTACGGGATAAGCCGTCCGCCATCGGCATCGTGGGCGCCAGCGCGATAGGGGTGGAGTTCGCCTACTACTTCAACGCCTACGGGGTCGAAGTCATGTTGTTCGAAATCCTGCCGCACCTCGTGCCCAAAGAAGACCAGGACGTCTCGCTCGAACTCGAGCGGGCATTCCGAAAGCAGGGCATCAAGTTCGCCACGAGCGCCATGGTCAAAGGCGTCGACACTTCCGGGCCACGCCCGTCGATCCACTACGAGGCAGGTGGCGCTGAACAGCAGTTCGAGTGCGACAAGGTCCTGCTCGGCGTTGGAGTCCAGCCCAATTCGGATGGAATGGGCCTTGAGGAACAGGGCGTCGAGACCGACCGCGGCTTCATCCAGGTGGATGGCCGGATGCGCACGAACGTGACCGGCGTGTACGCGGTGGGAGACGTTACCGGCAAGCTGCCGCTTGCGCACGTCGCGTTCACGCAGGGAATCATCGCCGCCGAGACGATTGCCGGGCATGCGCCCATGGAGATTACGGACTACGCGGACATGCCCCGCTGCACGTACTGCGTGCCGCAGATCGCCAGCATCGGTCTCACCGAGGCGGAGGCGACTTCTCAGGGCCTCGAGGTGAAGATCGGCAGGTTCCCCTTCCGGGGCGCAGGCAAGGCGATAGCGATCGGCGACTACGAAGGGTTCGTGAAGGTGATTGCAGACGCCGAGACCGGAGAAGTGGTCGGGACCCACATGATCGGGCCGGACGTGACGGAGCTTGTGGGCGAGGTGGGGATGCTGAGGCTGCTCGAGGGCACTAACGTGGAGCTTGGGGCTCTGACGCACGCTCATCCGACGCTCAGCGAGGCGCTGAAAGAGGCCGGACTCGCTGTCGACGGCGAAGCGGTCCATGCCTGACCCGGACTATGATTGATCGGGCCGGGCCGCGACTACCCGATCCGGCGGGTTGCGGTTGCGTCCCGCATTAGTTCTTCAAGCCGCGACCGGTCTACGCCGAGATCCCTCGCCCGCGCCGCGTCGGCATCCGCGGCGGCGGGATCGGCTAGTTCGACGTAGATCACGGCCCGATTGGCGTATGGCTCCGCAAAGTCGGGACGCAACCTGATCGCCTCCGAGTAGTCTTTGAGGGCCGATTCCCGGTGTCCGAGGGCGTGATGTGCATTGCCCCGGTCCAGGTACGTGTCGGGGTAGCGTGGATTTGCGCGAACCGCCGCGTCGTAGTCGAATATCGCCTCCTCGTGCCGGCCAAGTTCCGCCAGGGCCCGGCCGCGGTGGTGGTTCATGTGACTATCTACGCGGGCAACGAGGATGGCGTTGGTGAACTCCTTTAACGCGTCTTCATGACGCCCCGCGTTGGAGGCCGCGACGCCGCTCCGGTAATGGTTCATTGCGTCCTCGGACGGGGAGATATCGACCCGGCGCCCGAGGACTTTCACAATGTGCCTTCGAAGTTGGTTCAACATATTTGGCTATCCGAGATGGTTATGACCGCCCCGCTTACGGCCCGGCGCAATGGCCCTTCATCCAAGTTTAACGACAACTTGAAACCCTGCTCCCCACCCCCACGGGCGCCCACGAGAGACGCCCCTACGCTTGGTTGCCTGATGAGTGGGATGGGCTGCGCGGGTACAACGCTAACCGCGGTTACTGCCCCCACCTCAACAGGTGTTTTGTAGGGGCGATCCCTTGTGGTCGCCCGTGGGGTGGAGTGTGTGCTCGGAATGGCAGAGCGGCGCTAGGCCCCGCTACGGAATGACCGTCGAGGGGGAAGGAATACGTAGATTCTGGTGTGAACAGGCCCCGCTAAAACTCTGTCGATCCCTCCGGCCTGGGTGCACGTTCGGCAAACTCCAGCCAGTTGCCGTCCGGGTCCTGGAAGTAAAGCGCGTACCTTCCCCACGGGTACCCGACATCCCGCAGGGTCGGAGGACCGGTGACCCTGACGCCGTTCGCCTTCAGGTGTTCGTACCATTCGAGCACGTTGTCGACGAGCATGCCGCAGTGTGCCGAACCCACCCTGTTACGATCTTCCAGGTGCTCTCTGCGGCCCCCGTTCGGCTTCTTGTATTGGAGCAACTCGATCGACGTGCCGCTGCCGACTCCCGCCATACCCAGGACTATCGACACTTCTTCGTACCCGACGACGTCCGCAAGCCACGATGAGGCCACCTCCACTGGCTTCCGCTCAACGCGCATGCCCAGCACGTTCGTGTAGAAGTCGATCGACCTCTGCATGTCGCTCACCACGAATCCGATGTGATAAGGATGAATAATCTTCATTTTTTTGACTGCTGCCTCTCTATCGGATCGGTATTCGACCGGACCCGGTGACTATCCGTCATTCGACGGTGCGGCGTGTTTGGCTGACCACCCTTCGTGAGTTGGTGTGGATTAGCGGACCCGGTGCCAAGGGCCTGTTCAGACGTTCGACAATGTATGTATTGCCACCTCTTTGGCTGTCATTCCGAACGCAGTGAGGAATCTCAATACCTTGTTCTTGGGCCAGGCTGTCGCGGAGCGACGCGCCTGAGTGCGAGGCCTTGTCGCATGAATGGCACCGGGACTGCAAACCGCCGGCTTAGATTCCTCGGCTTCGCTCGGAATGACATTTGGGTGCTCGGAATGGCGTTTTGAACATACGGGTGACATGAAGGCGCGCGGAATGTCGTTGGGGCGCCCAAGACAACGTCTGGGGCTGCTGCGATCACACCTTGGACCGCACGATTGGGTGGCAGGCCCTAGTCCGTATGAAACACCTCTTCGAGTTCGAACATGCTCTGATCGGGTCGGGCGCCTTCCGGAATCTCGAAGTATGGAGCCATCATTTCCTGCCAACGAAGGTTGCTGTCCTCCCCGGCTATGCCGTCGAGCGCGGCCTGGAACGATTCCGTCACCTCCACGTAGCCGAACATCAGGCCGTCTTCGCGCATGAACAGGGAGTAGTTCCTCCAGCCGTGCCTCCGGAGGGCGTCCAGCAGGTCCGGCCAGACTTTCGTGTGCCACTCCTTGTACTCGGGGATCACTTCTTCTTTGACCTTCAACAAAAATCCCACTCTCTTCATTTTTTTGGCTCCTTGCCTAACTGCCGGGATCGGCATTTGATCGAGCCCGGTGACTAACTGCCATCCGACGGCACGGTGTTTTTGGCTCCTTGCCGCTCGATAGCGTTGGCGTTCAACTGGTTAGGTGAAGATACTCTATTCCAGTCTTTACGGGAGGGTTAGGATTGGGCGATTGGGATGACATACGCCGACCGGAATCTGGACGACGGTCCACCAGTCACTTCCGAGTTCAGCCACACCAACCTGCGAAAGGCGGTCAGCCTAAAATCCGTAGTCACCCGGGGGAGGACCTGTTGACCACGACCCCGCTAGATCACACCAACTCAGGAAAGGCGGTCAGCTAAAGCAATGAAGGCATTTGGAGCAGCGCTCGATCTCAGGAACGATCCGGCAATCATCGAAGAGTACAAGGAGTACCACCGCAACGTCTGGCCGGAAGTGAAAGAGGCCCTCGGCGAGGTCGGCATCACGGCAATGAGGATCTTCATCATCGGCAATCACATGTACATGTACATGGAAGCGGGAGACGACTTCGAGCCGGGCCGCGATCTGCAGGGGTACCGTAGATTTCCAAGGGCGATGGAGTGGGACGAACTGATGCGGCCGCTGCAACAAAAGGTGCCCGAGGCGGGCCCCGACGATTGGTGGGCACCCATGGAACTAGCATTCGACCTCGACTGGGTGAAGTAACGGGGGGCGTTACTCCTCCGTCCTTAGCCTCCTTCCGCCCATCCCCCGTTACGGCCTCCCCACCCGTCGCGCGTCCACTTGTCGCCCTTCAAGGAGACTGCTATCGGGCGTATGATTTTGGCTGGTATGTATGAGGACGATTTGGCTGATCCGCCGACGCTTATCGAACTGCTGGATGAGGCGGTCCAGTTGGCCGAAGAGCTTGCCGCCCCTCCGGCGCAGCGATGGGCGGCTGACAGGCTGCGGTATGACTTGATTCCGGCGTTATACGATGCGCGCAGTTATGCGGAGATCGGCGTTTATCGGGCCGCGGAGATCAGGATTGGCCTGTCCGGAGCGGCGGTTATCGCAAGCGATCTGCTCGACACGGACCCACGTTATGGACCGTTGTACAGTCGGCTCCGGGTGCTGCAGGAAGAGGCCGGGTCTGCCGCGCGGGGCTGAGGTTTTGAAGTATCCCTGTGCTAGGATGACCCGACCCTTGGAGGGCCTTTGCCGGTGACCTCAGATCAGCCCGTAGAGGTGATCGTCGAAGATGGGCCGGAGGGTGGGCCGCTGGTGGATCTGGTCCGCCGGACCGCTCTCATCGCCCTATGCCGGACGCGCCGTGACGACCCCGATGACGACGGCCTCTCAGGGCACTCGGCAGGGGTTACTATCCTGCTCACAGATGACGATACGTTGCGTGACCTTAACCAGCAGTTCGCCGACGAAGACAAAGTGACCGATGTCCTGGCGTTCAGCGGCGGCGCAGTCTTCCCCGGGGACGCAACGGATGCAGTCCCACTGGGCGACATCGCCATTTCGATGCCGCAGGCGCGTCGGCAGGCCGTCGCAGCCGGACATTCGGAGGACCGGGAGGTCGCCATGCTCACCGCCCACGGGGTACTCCACCTGCTGGGTTACGATCATGCTGAGCCCGACGAGGAACGGGAGATGACTGGCATTACCACCGCAATACTCGAAAAGGTATTCCGGCCGTCTGGCGCAGCCGGTCCGGACGCCGCCGTATGACTCAGTCCACGCAGGTCTTCTACCGAAAGTGGCGGCCACAACGCTTCGGCGAGGTGTCGGGACAGGACCACGTTACCCGAACACTTCGGCGCGCCGTCTCGACCGGCCGCGTAGCCCACGCCTACCTCTTCACCGGCCCGCGCGGCGTGGGCAAGACGTCTTCCGCCAGGATACTGGCCAAGGCCCTGAACTGCCTCAACCCTTCCGACGGCGAGCCGGACGACACCTGCGAGAACTGCGTCGCGGTCAACCAGGACAGGATGTTGGACCTGATCGAGATCGACGCGGCCTCAAATAGGGGTATAAACGATGTCCGGAACCTGCGGGACAATGTGCGCTTCGAGCCCGCAGCCGGCCGCTGGAAGGTGTACATCATCGACGAGGTCCACATGATGACCTTGCCGGCCTTCAACGCCCTGCTGAAGACGCTGGAGGAGCCGCCGCCGAGAACTGTCCTGATCCTGGCGACGACCGACGTCCACACGATCCCTTTGACGATTATCAGCCGCTGCCAGCGTTTCGACTTCCGGCGGCTCAGTAACGACGACGTGGTGGACCGGCTCGCCGAGGTGTGCGGAGCGGAGGAGATAGAGTGCGATCCGGCTGTGCTGTACATGATCGCACGAGCCGCGTGGGGCAGCCTTCGGGACGCCGAAAACGTCCTAGAACAGCTAGCCGTCTCGAGCGCGACTGTCAGGCAGACAGACGACGAGGTTTCGATCACCGAGGCGGACGCCCGGGAGCTACTCGGGCTGGGCGATAGCAGCGCGTCGCTCGACCTGGCGACTGCTTTACTTGAAAAGGACGCGGCAAAGGCCCTTAATGTGATCAACGCGCAGGCTTCCCTCGGAGCCGATCTGCAGGCGCTGCGCAACGGGACGGTGGAAGCTCTGCGGGCTGGCCTGCTGATAAAGGCAGGCGTGCGAGACGCACAGGACCAGCCCGCCGAGGTGTTGGAAGCCATGCGCCGGACCGGGCAGTCGACATCGGTAGACCATCTGCTGCACGTTTTGTCCGTAGTGGGGCAGGCACAGATGAGGGGCGGCACGTCGTCTCCGCTGTCGCTCGAACTGGCCGCGCTCAAGGCCGTGACGCCACCGCCGGCCGCCCCTCTGGCGCCCGTACGCCCCGCTGCCGCCGCACCGTCAGGTCGTCCCGCACCATCGCGACCCGCCGGACCACCGCGTCCCTCCGGCCCGCCTCCGCCTCGTCGGGCGCCTGCCCCGCAGCGGGAGACCGCTCGCTCGATGCCGCGTCGCGTACGCGAAGAGTCGGGCCCGCCTCCGCGCCGCCGCGAGATGACTCCGGCGCAACAAAGCTGGGGCCAGGTCCAGTACGCGTTGCGCCGTACCAAGTTTCGCAAATACGTGATCGGAGCGCTGCTGAGGAATGCTGAAGTAGGCGACCCATCCGACGGAGAATTGTACCTGCGCTTCAAGAGCAAGTCCCTGCGCGAGAACCTCGTGGAGGAACTTCAGGACCCGCGGGCCAAGGCCGCGCTGGATAACGCGGTCAGGGATGTGTACGGAACTGAGCTGAATGTCCGGATCGGTGACAACGGCGCGCCGGGACCGGCCCGACAGTCTGTGCCGGCGGCCGAGTCCAGTCCGCTCGTGCGCGCTGCATTGTCGATGGGAGCGCAGATCGTCGAGCCGGAGTAGACGGGCCTGGCAGCCAGCGTGGAATCAGCGAAGGGCCGGGACCTGCTCGGTCGAGATGGCGACAACCCCGTTCCCCGTCCACTGTTTTCGGTCATCCAGAGGTATCCTGCAATCTGATGAAGGCTTGTCGTTCTGACAAATGTCTGTCATTCTGGGCGCAGCCGAAAAATCTTCGCCCGTCATACCGAAACGCCCGCCCGTCTTGCCCCATACACTTCGGCTCTAATCAGGGTGACATGGGGAGCGCCAAGCACCCGGAAATGTGCGGCCCTTATTCCAGTGGGGGTGGATCTCGTGAACCGTAATATGATGAGGCAGGCCCTCCAGATGCAGGCGCGGCTCGCCGAGATACAGCAGGAACTCGCAGAGGCCCGCACGGAGGCATCTGCAGGCGGCGGAGTCGTGAGGGCGGTGGTGATCGGCGGCAACAGGGTGGAATCGATCAAGATATCGCCGGACGCGGTCGACCCCGAAGACGTCGAGCTTCTCGAAGACCTCGTCACGGCAGCCGTCAACGAGGCCCTCGAAACAGCCCACGCCGACGCGGCGTCGAAGATGGGTGCCATCACGGGCGGCCTCAACATCCCCGGTCTTACCTGAACATGTCGACCTCCGGCATAGCGCCTTCTACCGCGCCGCCGGTGGCGCGGCTCATCGACGCCTTTCATCGATTACCCGGTGTTGGCCCCAAAGGCGCGCAGCGTCTCACCTACTTCCTTATACGGATGCCGCGGAAGGAGGCCGAGGAACTGGCAGAGGCGATTCTCTCGGTGAAAGACCGGATCGTTCTTTGCGATACCTGCGCCAACATCGGCGAGAAAGCGGAGTGCGCAGTGTGCGCCGACCTGACACGCGACCGCTCGCGGATCTGCGTGGTCGAGGAGCCGCTCGATGTCGTTGCGATAGAGCGCACCCACGTATTCCGGGGCATGTACCACGTGCTGCACGGTGTGATCTCTCCCGTGAACGGCGTAGGACCGGAGAACCTGAAGGTCAGGGAACTCCTCGAACGGCTCAGGGACGAAAGTGTTCAGGAGGTGATCCTGGCGACCAATCCCAACCTCGAGGGAGAGGCGACGGCGATGTACCTGCAACGATTGATCGGCCCCCTCGGAATCAGGGTCACGCGCCTGGCACGCGGGCTGCCTTCGGGGGCCGATCTCGAATACGCAGACGACGCCACACTTGCGCACGCCTTGGAGGCGCGCACGCGGCTCGATGGAACGACTCCGGAGGAACAGACCTAGCAGCCGGGGGAGCGCCTCGATCGGAGTCAATTTTGGCAGACGGGCGGCGGCCCCGGCTCGAGTTAGTCCCGTGAAAACGGAGATCCGCCTCTGCCCGGCCCGAGGCATTTCGGCGTGACTACGCGTTCACGCACATACTCCACGGAAGGCGTGGTCGTACGTCAACGCGACATCGGCGAGGCGGACCGGCTGCTTTGGATCATCACGCCCGATCACGGCATCATCCGGTCGGTCGCAAGAAGCGCACGCAAGCCGGGGTCGAAACTTGGCGGCCACATCGACCTGCTGCGCCACGTCGCCCTGTCGATGCGGACCGGCCGGACGCTGGACCAGGTCTCGCAAGTGGAGACGATCTCGGGCTTCATTTCGCTGCGGCAGGACCTCGTCAGGGCGTCGACGGGATCGTACGTGGCGGAACTGGCTGAACGGTTCAGCGTCGAGGGCGGGCACAACCGCCAGCTATTCGAACTGCTGGTTTCTGCGCTGGGCTACCTGCAAACGACGACCAGGACGCAGTGGCTCCCCCGTTGGTTCGAATTGCGGCTCCTGTCGATTTCGGGCTTCATGCCGGAGTTGTACGGATGTGTCGACTGCGGCGGCGGGCTCGTGCAGGGAGACCACGTGTTTTCGTCGGAGCGCGGCGGCCTGGTCTGCCCCGATTGCAGAGCCGGCGGCAGCGACGTTCTTCTGCCCGCAAGCGAGGGCGTTATAAAGCTGCTGCGTTTCCTGCACACCGCCGAGTGGACGACCGCCGAGCGATTGCAGATCAACGAAGAAGTGTCCCGCCAGACAGCCCGCATCCTGCGCGCCCACATGCGTTACGTACTGGACCACTCAATCCGCTCCATAGCCTTCCTGGACGAGGTGAACAGGGGGCGGGGGACCGGGCCTTGAGCGGCGCGGGGACCGTGTCGTCTGGTTGAATCAGACCAGATAACTGGTTTAATATATGGTCATGTCTACAACTGTTTTGAACATGCAGGAAGCCAAGACTCACCTCTCCAAGCACGTCGCCGGCTTGAAGGAGGGTGACCGGATAATCCTATGCCGCCGGAACCGCCCGGTAGCCGAGATTCGACCAATCTCTGATCACCAGAACGAACCCCGACCGGTCGGGCTTGGACGGGGCCTGGCCGACGTTTCCGAGGCGTTTTTCGATCCGCTTCCAGACGACATCCTCGACGATTTCGAGGGCAAGCCCAGGTGATACCTGCTCGCCTGTCATGAGGCTGCTACTCGACACTGTTACCTTCATTTGGCTGGTCGAGGGGAGTTCCCGCCTTTCGGCGCCTGCCCGTGATTTGGTCATCGACTCCGCTAACGACGCCTACCTCAGCGCCGCTTCTGCATGGGAGATCGCGATTAAGAATGGCCTGGGACGGCTGCCGCTGCGTGTACCTCCCGAGCAATTCGTTGTAGAGCAGCGACGGCGTCACAGGATCGATTCACTTCCGATCACCGAGGAAGCTGCTCTGCAGGTGGGCAAACTTCCGAACTTGCATCGAGACCCTTTCGATCGACTCATTGTGGCCCAGGCAATCGTACAGGGGATGACCGTGGTGACCCCCGATCGCCTGGTAAGCATGTACCCGGTCAGGGTTGTGTGGTGAATGGGAGTTACGCGCTAGCTGGTGGTAGAGGGTTATCCGCCTTCAGGTCTATAGGTGCCGTACGTGTCCGGCGGAGTTACATCATGGAATATGGAGTATTGTGAGATAACGACGCGTTCGGCTCCGATGCTGCCCAAAACGATGAGTGAGTAGGCACCATCGCCGTGCTTAGCTAGCACGTCCGACAGGTCGGCCGCGACGGAGAAGTCTTTACCCTTAGCGGTCGATTCCAGCGCGGTGATCCACGGCACTGTGATCGTCTCTGGCTGCCGTTCCTGGCTTTCGGAGTAGGCTGACTGCCATATTGAATGGGCTTCGTCGTGCGAGCGCGGCGGGGATGTGGACGCGGACACGTCGTACGGATCGGGGCACGGATGATGGGTCTGGGTGAATTCGAGCGTAGGGTAGAACGAACGTCCAATAAGCGGGGGTCTCAGTGAAGCCACCTGAAGTCCAAGGTCGTAGCAATAGGTTCGTGCAACCTGCCCAATGGTGAGCGCGTGCGGTGGTGGGTCGTAATAGACCTTGACACCGAGGTCGCGGAAATCGTCATTGAACTCCACACCGTTCTTTACCGTCCCGGAAATACGAAGAACGCCATTTTCGATTAAGGGAGGATGGGCGTATTCAACATATTCACCCTCGAAGTGCTGGTACGCCTTGAAGTTATAGCGGTCCCACGCAAGTCCGATGTTGACCTTCTTGTGCAAGGGATCCAGTATGTTGTCCCGGTGGCCCGGGCTATCCATCCATCCTTCCATAGCCTGACGAATTTCCTGTTCAGCGCTGCCATTTGCGCGGTATCCGTCAGACGCCTTGATGCAGTAATCCCTGCCACTCCCATTCTCCCCATTTGACTGGAAGCCGCCAGCAAGGCTGTATCGCATGTACGGCTTCAGGCCGTCTATGCCCCAGTGAGACGAGAAGCAATTCTCCAGCGACGCCTCGGCGTGAAGTTGGGATGCGGCGTTGTCGCCCAGCACAACGGGATCGAGGCCCGCGCTTGCACGTTCGTCATTGATGAGCCCGAGCATGTACCGCTTTTCATCGATGTGACGCAGGGGAGGTGGGGTTATTGCCGGCGGAGGTGGCGTGGCCGTGGCGGTGGGGTTCGGTTGTGGCTTGATTGTGACAGGAGCAGTCCGGGCCGTGCGCTCAATTCCGGCAACATCGGTCGTCTGGTCATTAACCAATTCGCCGCTGCATACCTGGGCTACCCAACCTTCCGGATATCGGTCTGACATCCGGGGGTCGTTGTCGGGATAAGGCGGCCTGCGCACGAAGTGGAGGACTGTCCCGGGATCCGTGGGACACGCGGCGGCCACACTATAGTCCTCGGTCATCATCTCGACGGCGGCCCCAAGCGGGGCGCCTCTATTCCAGTGGTAGCCAATGAGGCCAGCGGTGACGAGGATCGCTATTGGGAAAAGTGCGGTAACCAGCCATCTGACTTTGCGCCAAAAGCCGGAACCCTTTCTCGGGTATCGGTAGACGGAAGGCCCACTCGACGGAGGGCGAGTCCCTGTCTGCCGGGTTGATGGCCGCGGCCGCTGGACCGAGGTACGCCTGCTCGTGTGTGGGGAGCTTCTCCTCCACTCACCGAGCCGCCGGCGCTGACATCTGACGCAGGTGCAATAGGGGGGATGGTAGTCGCGACCGCGCCACTGGCGGTTTCCTCGTCGAGGCAAGTCCACGCTCCGTTATAGGGCTCACAATTGTCGCTTGCCTTGACACGCACCAGAAAACGCCGCCGGCCCTAGTACATGATGAGGTGGGTTGGGACCAATCGCTGTTCCACCGGGTCCACGGCCAGAGCCAGACCTTCCAGGGTGTAGGCCCCCAGCAGGGCTGGGGCATTGTCTTCTCCGAACACGACCAAGGTGGTGACGTTTTCTCCGTTGATGGCTGCGCGGGCCTCCCCGTAGTCCATCTCGAGCCGGCGGCCGTCAGCCAGCAGGAACCTGCGCTTTCCCCTCGGCTCGACCCCCAACTCACGCAGCAGGCTAGCGGGCAGCGTGGTGTAGGCGGCGCCGGTGTCCACCGTGGCTTCTATTTCAAGGGACTGCTGGCCGTCCATGCTGGAAATGCGTAGCGGCCAGGTGAATGTTCCCATGGCAGGGACCTTCCTTTGCGCTTCAAACATACCATGATGGCTGGGGCCCAATCTCTTTGACGGGGCCTCAGACTGCTTACAGGGCACCGCTGAGGTGAATCCTGCCCAGCAATCATGAGACTGACCGCCCGACCCACGTGCCTGTATATCGCTACTTGGCTTCGAAAGGATTGGTCAGTTCCACGCCGAGCTGGCCGAAGTCACACACGTTCCGGGTGACCAAAATGAGGCGGTGCAACTTGGCTGTCGCAGCGATCATGGCATCTTCGGTCATAGTGTCTGACCTCCTGTGCATCAGCCGCGCCCATTCTCGAAAGGCTGGCGCGTCCATCGGCAATACACCGTAGGACACGAGGACTTTATCCAGCCAGGTTTCCAGCTCCTCCGCCTTGGCCGGATCCTGCTCGCGAGAGATCTCGATCCCCGCCTGTATTTTTCCAACCGTTACCGCGGAAACGAATAGTTGTTCCGCCGGCATATCCGCGATCCATTCCAGGACAGCGCCATGTGGACGAGGGCGGCGCAGTTCCGAGGCCGCGTTAGTATCGAGGAGGTACACAGGCCTAATCCACGACGGGAGGTGTTCGGCGGCGATGCCGGCGGCGCGGCGGCGTAAGGTCCTCAGTCCGAGCTTCCGAGGCGAGGAGCAACTCCTTCAGATCCGGTCCGGTCATCCACTCCATCTTCCTCCACTGCTCGATGGGAACAAAAACAGCGATACCCACTCCGCCCCTGGTCAAGATCTGCGGCCCTTCGGCGAGGGTGGAATCGAGCAGCTCGCCGAACCTCGATTTGCCGTCCTGGACCGGCCATTTTTTGTCAGGGTTGACTCCAACTTCCATGAGACCAACTAGTTATCAGACTAGGTCGAAATGGCACCAGGATCAAACTTTGCACTTCGGATAGAACGGGCCAGCCGATCACTTTGGTTGCTACCTGCAGACGACCGCCCCTTAATCGCTTCATCACAAGTCCTCACAATCGACACTCAAAATTACGAACATGATCCCGGATTGGGCACCCTCGAAGTTGGATTTTGACGGGGACCACGGCCGTCCAGACAAACGCTCCGCGCTGCCCAACATGGCACGACTGCCTTGGACTCGCCGGTCGCGTTGCTACACTACGCGGGCGTTTGAGCGGTATTTTCGCGTGACGCAAGGGTTTTACCGATGATTGTCGTGTGAAATATGATTCTTTTGCATGTACTAACGAATGACCGGTCTCCCTGACCACTTAAGGCACTCTGTTTGAATCGATGTTTTCTGGCCGCCGCTGTCCTGATCGTTTTGGTTGGCGCGGGAATAGGTATCGCACTTGTGTCGGTGGCGCTGAACTCCGCACAACACGAGATCGGCCGGCTTAATTCCGAATTGACCCAGTTGCGATACGATCAGGCGGCTTTGGAGAGACGGCCGTCGCCGACACCTCAACCCACGTCCACACCTCAGCCGACCGCGACTCCCGGACCGCAGCCCACGCCGCAACCCGCGTCCGTCGTCCAGCAAACGTCGACTTCACAGCCAGCGTCGACTCCGCAACCGGCGCCAACACCTCAGCCAACGGCCACGCCGCAGCCGACACCTTCACCTCAACCATGGCCAACCCCTCAGCCGACCGCGACTCCGCAGCCTTCGTCCACGCCGCAACCCACACTTACCGCAGTCCGGATTCCGCCAACCTCGACGCCTCAGCCTACGGCGACTCCGCAACCTACGGCGACTCCGCAACCTACGGCGACTCCGCAACCTGCGCCTACGCCGCCGCCCACAGCGACTCCCCAGGCGACGTCGACTCCGTTCAGCATTACTTTGCCGGTTACCGCCACGCCATCGCCCACGTGGGTAGATGTTTACTCAAACGTCCGGCGATCGGTGGTGCGGGTGGTTACGCCGACCGGTGTCGGCACCGGTTGGGTCTACGAGTCGGGGTGGTTGCTGACCGCCGAGCATGTGGTCCAAGGGATGTCGGTGGTCGACATTTGGTTCGCGGACGCGGACGGTAACTCGGAGTCGGCGAAGGGCTACGTAAGGGGAACAGACAGGTACCGTGACCTCGCAGCGATCGAGGTCGATATTGATCTTGCCTCGTTGTCCGTAGCGTCGGGCGTATTTACGCGTCAGACCGCCAAGCCTGTGATGAGCCTCGGTTACTCCTCAAACCCGCCCACTGGGTTTCCGAATGTGAGAGTCGGCGTCGTGACCACTGCCTACAACATCCAGGGGGGCACACTGTCGGCGTTTGAGACCGATGCGACTTTCGACCCGGGCGACTCCGGCGGGCCGGTCGTCGATCTTGACGGTCGGGTGATGGGCGTCAGCCAGGCATCGCGGGTGACGGCCGGGCCGAACTACTACCGGGTGCAGGGCCAGCAGCGGGCGTTGTCCATCTCCGAGGTCGTAGAGGTGTGGGAGCAGCTAAAAGAAGGGGCCCAACTGAATACCTCCAGCACGTCTTACTGGTGGCTGAGGGAGTAGTTGGATTACAGCACGTTGGAAGGGGCAAAAATAATGGCGCGCTTGGCGGGATTCGAACCCACGACCTCAGCCTTCGCAGGGCTGCGCTCTATCCAGCTGAGCTACAAGCGCGCGTAACGGGTATTTTGCGGGGTTGTGGTGCCGAGGGTGAGATTCGAACTCACACGCCCTTACGGGCACTACGTCCTGAACGTAGCGCGTCTACCATTTCGCCACCCCGGCAAGTTGCCACCGCTCATACACACTAAGGATAACGCTTTGCGGGGGTGACGGCGCGCTCCGCCGCGACATGGTTTCACCTCATCCCGTTCGCGTCCGCCTGAAAAACCCTCACGCGCCGTTGGCGAAACGTTACGATGGGGACCAAATTGGCAGGATAGAGTCCGGGCTATCCCGCGCTACGGTCGATCCGATCGTCTCATTCGACAGGAGGCAAGGACGTTCAGCCCCACGTGACGACCAATCATGTCCAGGCGGAGTCGACCGACTCGTCGCCGTTGCTCCAGGTACGCGATGTCGTCAAGGAGTTCGGTGGAGTGCGGGCGGTCGACCATTGCTCGCTCGACGTGTCCGAGGGCGCTATCACGGGACTGATCGGCCCGAACGGCGCAGGAAAGACGACGCTTTTCAACCTGATTTCCGGCGCCATGTCCCCGACCAGTGGGCGGATAATGTTCAACGGTCGGCGCATCGACGGCATGGGGATGCACCAGACCTTTGGGCTGGGCCTGATGCGCACCTTCCAGATTCCCCGGGAGATGAAGCGCATGACCGTGCTGGACAACCTGATGCTGGTGCCAGAAGCGCAGACCGGTGAACACCTATGGGCGTCGTGGCTCATGCCCCGCAAAGTGGCCCGTGAAGAACTGCTCATCGAGGCCCAGGCGATGGAGGTCCTGGAGCTGCTCAGCCTATCCCACCTGGCCGCCGAGTACGCCGGCAACCTGTCGGGCGGCCAGAAGAAGCTGCTGGAGTTGGCCCGTACGTTGATGGCCCGGCCCAGAATGGTGCTCCTGGACGAGCCCGGCGCCGGAGTCAATCGCACGTTGCTTCGGGACATCTCGAGAAACATCCTGCTGGCGAGTGTCGAACGCAACATCACCTTCGTCATCATCGAACACGACATGAGGTTCGTCATGACCATGTGCGACCCGGTCATCGTCATGGCCAACGGCGCCGTAATCGCGCAGGGAACGCCGCTGCAGATACAGGCAGACCCGCAGGTCATGGAAGCATACCTGGGAGGTTCAGCCGCGTGACGCTGTTAGACGCCTCCGGCGTGGTGGCTGGGTATGGAGAGGCCGAGATACTGCATGGCGTGTCCATTACCGTGGCCGAGGGCGAGATTGTCACGATCATCGGCCCCAACGGGTGCGGGAAGTCCACTCTGATGAAGGCCATCGTGGGCCTGGTTGGAGTGCGAAAGGGAAGTGTGACGTTCCGGGGCGAGGATATAACCAGCGTCCCGCCGGAGATGATTGTCCGGACCGGCCTGTGCTACGTGCCTCAAACCGACAACGTGTTCCCGTCCCTGACCATCAGGGAGAACCTTGAGATGGGCGCTTTCGTCCGCTCCGACGACTACCGGGGGCGCATTGACGAGATGTTTCAGCTCTTCCCGGATCTGGCGATGCAGCCGCGCGGGAAGGCAGGCAGCCTGTCGGGAGGGCAGCGGCAGATGCTGGCCATCGCCCGCGCCCTGATGCTGGACCCGATGCTGCTGATACTGGACGAGCCCTCAGCCGGACTCTCTCCGGCGATGACGAGTCTGGTCTTCGACCGTATCCGGGACATCAACCGTGGTGGGGTCGCGGTGCTGTTGGTAGAGCAAAACGCCCGTCAGGCCCTGCAAATGTCGAATCGGGGCTACGTCCTGACCTCCGGGGAGAACCGCCTGGAAGACACCGGCCCCGACCTGTTGAACAACCCGGAAGTAGCCACCCTTTACCTGGGAGGATGAGTAAGCCTTGCTGGGTAACGTAAGTCGGATTACGGAACGTCAATCATGACCGCACTGCGGCAGATTGCCAAACGGGTCAGTCAATCCTGGACGCCGGGATATACGACCGCACTGATCGTGGTGGTAGCCATAGCCATCGGCTTCCTGCCCTTCGTCAAGATGGGTCTGGTGGTCAACGGCGTATTCATAGGCGCCATCATTGCCCTGGGTGCGATTGGCCTGACCCTGATCTACGGCATCCTGAATTTTGCCAACGTGGCCCACGGCGACTATATGACCGTCGGCGCCTATACCGGTCTGTTCATCGTAGCCAGCATCCTGACGCGTCTGGGAATCGAAGGCAGCGGTCTGGGGCCATTCACCTTTGGCTACCCGCTGCTCATTGCCCTGCCGATAGCGGTGGCCGCCGTCGCCGCGATGGCCATCGTTCTGGACGCGTTGGTGTATCGGAGGCTGCGGGACCGGGGCGTGAACGTCGTGGTGGTGTCCATGGCCTCGCTGGGAGTCGCCATCGCGCTACGCGGCCTGGTGCAGCTAATCTGGGGCGGAGAAATCCAGCGCTTCCCGCGGGAGACGCGGCAGGTGTTTCACCTGCCCATGGACGTGCGGATACCGCCGGACGCCATCTTTATCGCCATCGTAGCCATCCTTCTCGTGGCGACGGTGTACCTGGTGCTGAACCGCACCAAAATGGGCAAGGCGATGCGGGCCACGGCGGATAACCCCGACCTGGCGCTGGTCAGCGGCATCGGCACGCAGCGCGTCATCTGGTGGACCTGGGTGATGGGCGCGGCGCTGGCGGCCACCGCCGGCATTCTGCTGGCGGTGTTCCAGGCGAACATGCTGCCCATCATGGGCTGGAAGTTCCTGATTCCCCTGTTCGCCGCCGTCATCCTGGGCGGAATCGGCAACCCCTACGGCGCGCTGGCAGGCGCATTTGTCATCGGGGTATCGTCGGAAGTTTCGACCCAGTGGATTAACCCCAGCTACAAGCCGGCGGTGGCATTCGCCCTGATGATCGCTGTGTTACTGGTACGGCCGCGCGGGATATTCGGGGGTGGCCGGAATTGAGGCCTGGCATCACGATTGACGATCGCGGCGCTGAAGTAGCGTTATGGAAGTAATCGGAATTCTCGACTACCTGGTGGGGTTCGCCATAGTGGCGGGCATCTATTCCGTTTTCTCCCTGGGGCTGAACGTCCATTGGGGGTTCACCGGACTGTTCAACATCGGCATCGCCGGCTTCTTCGCGCTGGGGGCCTACACCTCGGCTCTGTTGACCACATCGGCTCCGGACCCAACGTTTTTCGAGGACTTCAAGTTCGGCGGCAACTGGGCCAACCTGGGCTACCTGGACTGGGGCATCGACGCCTGGTTCGTGTTTGGGCTGGCGGCGGCGGCGTTGTGTTGCGGGGTGATAGCGCTGGTCATCGGCTACGTCACCCTGCGGCTGCGCGGCGACTACCTGGCGATAGCCACGCTGGGAATTGCCGAGACAGTGCGTCTCGTCTTCCTTAACGAAAAGTGGCTTGCGAACGGCTCAAAGGGGCTGTACAGGATTCCCAAGTTCCTGGGCGACTGGATAACGCCGGACAACTACAACTACCTGTACGTGGTGGTGGTGGTCCTAGTGCTGGCGGGGCTGTATCTGGCTGTGCAGCGGGCGGTCAACTCCCCATGGGGAAGGGTGCTGCGGGCCATACGGGAAGACGAGACGGCTGCAGAGGCCAGCGGCAAGGACGTGTTCAAATTCAAGCTCCAGGCGTTCATCATGGGCGCGATGATCATGGGCGTCGGCGGCGCGCTCTACGCTCACCACATCCGCTTTCTCTCTCCGCTGACATTCGACCCGCTGCTGGCCACATTCGTCATCTGGGCCATGCTGATGGTGGGCGGCTCTGCCAACAATAGGGGGGCGATCCTGGGCGCATTCGTGGTGTGGGGCATATGGACCGGCACGCAGTCCCTGCCCGGCATACTGTCCGATCCCAGCTTCCGCCTCTTCATGATCGGCGCGCTTATCGTGACGGTAATCTTGCTACGCCCCGGCGGCATTCTCGGCGAACAGCGCCGCATTGCACGGCGAGAGGCGCCTGCTGTGGCGGCCCAGCCGCCTGAACAGCAGCGCGGCGGATTGTAGATGTCAACTATTTCGTTGACAGGAGTTAAAGAGGCGCGGCCGGGCTACATTCGAAAGCGTAAGTCAAAGACCAACATGCACGGACCCTTCCACCGTCGTTCCGGCGCAGGCCGGAACCCAGGGATGGGGGCGCGCGCTCCACGTATCCAGAGTAGCTGCGCGGACAGGTCAATCCGGCCGTAGTTCTTTTGCTCATGGCCGGATGTGTCACATACCGGGCGTGGCGGTGGATTTCACGCTACTTCGCACACATCCGATCGTTGCCCCGCCGCGCCCCTGAGTCCCGGCCTTCGCCGGGATGACGAATGGGGGCCGGGACGACGGTGGTGGTGGCTGTCCCTGCTGGTTCTACGTCGCGGACTTCAGAGAGTAGCCCCCGTGCCTGATTTACCGGCCCAGGTCGACCGGCACCTGGCGATCCGAGACGATCTCGCCGCCCTGGATCTTCCACACCTCGATGTGGCCGGAGATGACGTCGCCGTTCTCGTCCAGGTCGACCGAACCGGCGGCGCCCTCGTAATTGACGTCCTCGCCCGCGGCGATTAGCTCCAAGGCCCGCTTGATGCCTTCGTCACCTGGCCTCACCACCTCGCCCGGCGCGTTGGCTACATCCCGGAGGGCATCGCGAATCGCGGCGGCGTCGGTGGTGGTACCCGCCTTGGCCGCCGCCAGGCCGATAAGGATCATGGCATCGTACGTTTCGTTCATGAAGGGATGCTCAGGCGCCTTGTCGTACGTTTCTATGTAGGAGTCGATGAACGCCTGGGTCGACGGGTTGGACTCGAAGCCCGGCCCGGTGCCGTAGCTGCCTTCCAGGAAATCCCATCCGATGACTTCGAAAGATTCGGGGATCTTGGTGCCGTCCACGAACAGGAAGGTGTCCGCATAGTCGCCTTCCAGGGCCTCGCGTATGTAGACCTCGGCCTGCTGGTAGCTAAGGGCGAGCAGGACGTCGGGGTCGTCCTCGGTGGCCTTCTCCAGCTCGGAAACGAACGTAGGCTGGCTGTCCTCGTGCGGCACCGAGGCGGTTACGGTCCCGCCCAGGGCGGTAAACGATTCGGTGAACTGGGCCGCCAATCCTTCCCCGTACGCGTTATTGATGAACAGGATTCCCGCGGTCTTATAGCCAAGCTCATTGGCCAGTTCCGCGAGGACCACGCCCTGAGAGGCGTCGGACAGCGCGGTACGGAACAGGAAATCGTTGTCTTCGAGCACGGTTATGGCGGGCGCGGTCGATGCGCCGGAAATTTGAACTATGCCGTTGGGGATGGTGACCGACGTGGCGACCGGTATGGTTACGCCGCTGGCCAAGGCCCCCACGATCGCAACCACTCCCTGGGCATTGACCAGTTCTTCGGCTGCGGACACGCCCTGGACCGGATTCACGCCGGTGTCCCGGTGAACGAGGATTACGGAGCCGCCCTGGATGCCGCCGGCCCGATTGATGTGGTCCGCCGCAAGGCCGATGCTGGTGGAGTGAGATTCGCCGAAGTAGGACAGCGATCCGGTAAGAGCGTTGAGGTGCCCGACGATCAGCGGGTCAAGGGTCTCAGCCGGAACTTCAACCGTAACCTCGACTTCAACTTCCTTGACGACCTCGACCGTCTGGACTACGGGTTCACTCTCCCCGCAGGAGACGACGGTCAGCATCAGAACGGCGATCAGGAAAGCCGCCCCAACTCCCATCCACTGCTTTCTGAATAGGCTGTTGATCATGTTTCACCTTCTTGTTTCGCAGGTTCGAATGGCCGCCCCGGTGAGATCAAGCGTCACACTTAATCATCGCATGGCTGCCCTTCAAAAGGTAGGGACATCCCTACCCTTTTCGTCGTTTTCGCCAATCAAAAACGCGTTTCATGGCCACAATTGAACGTGCCTGCGCGAGGATGCGACTGTATCGTCCTCCCGGGCCGGACGGCGTCTCAGACGCCCCCGGTCTACTGCCCGGTCGCTACGCCCAAGAGCTCGGCAGCGTCGGGCATTGATCCCGGCGGGTAGGTTCGAACGTCTCGGACCACGCCGTCGGCGTCGATCACAAACGTCGCCCGTCCCGCGATTCCCCGTTCGTCGTTATAGATGCCGTATGCCATCGCCACCTCAGCCTTGGGGTGGAAGTCGGCAAGCAGCGGGAATGAAACACCGCCAACGGACTCCGCCCAGGCCTTTTGGATCGGCGCGTTGTCCACGCTGACCTCAAGTAGCCGTACCCCTGCCTGTTCGTAGTCATCGTAGTTCGCACGGAACTCGGTTAACTGATTCGTTCACCCGCCCGTAAAACTGGCAGGGTGGAACGCCAACACCACCGGCGCGCCGCGCAAGTCCGAAAGAGTGACGGGCGAACCCGTGTGCGACGTCAAAGTGAAGTCCGGCGCCATTTCACCGGGGTTAATTGCCATGTCGAACACCATCCAGAGCGCTATTGGCGACCGTCGCCAAAACTGCAAGCATACCCCGCTCACGACTGCCGCGGTCGATACGCGCTGTTACCTTTGCGGCGCGCCTCTGCGCAAGTGGGGGCTACGGAGGGAGTGTCTGCCTGCCACACTGAGCGCCTAATGCCAGCCGGAGCACCGCACATCGGGCAACCAGGCTCTCTTCGCCGGAACGACGGGGAGGGGTATGTCGTGGAGGTCCCCGATCGGGGTCGGGGATGACGGGGGTTGTGTGCGGTTCCACGCTCCGCCCCTGGGTTCCGGCCTGCGCCGGAAAGACGGAGGTGGTGGGTTGCGGCTTTCGCCGGGGAGGGTGATGCTTACTTGTTCAGGGGAAGGCGAAAAGTCACGGTGACGCCCTGTCCAAGACCGTCGCTTTCTATGGTGATAGTGCCCCCGTGGGCTTCGATTATGGCTTGGGTGATGGCCAATCCCAGACCTGTGCCGCCTATGCCGCGACTGCGAGACTGGTCGGTACGGTAGAAGCGGTCGAAGACGTGGGGAAGGTCTTCGGCGGGGATGCCTATGCCATTGTCGATGACCGAGATAACCAGCGCATCGCCGCTTTCCAACCACGCCCTGAGCACGATATGCTCGCCCGCCTGGGTGCAATTAATGGCGTTGCTCAGGACGTTCCCCAATGCCTGGCTCATCCGCATCCGGTCGATATCCATGTCCGGGAGGTCACCGGATACGTGCAGCGACAATTCAACCTGTCGAGCCTGGGATTGCGGCTGCCAACGACCCACCTCTGCGGTCAGCAGCTCGTAAATCGACGTTGCCTCGAGCGTGAGCCTCAACTCCCCTTGGTCGGTTTCCGCAAGCCAGTCCAGATCAGTCACGAGTCCGCGCAGCCTATCCACTTCCATAATGATGTGGTCTGAGGCGCTCTCTGGTGTCTGAAGTCCATCGCGTAGCCCTTTTGCCTCCAGCTGTATGACGCTCAGCGGAGTATTCAACTCATGAGAGACGTCGTTTATCAGCCGCCTGCGGAGGTCGCGCTGAGTTTCCAGGGTGGAAGTCATACGGTTGAAGGCAGCACTCATCTGTCCCAACTCGTCTGAGGTTGTGACCGGCAGCCGGGCCGTATCCCCCTGAGCGATTGCCTGGGTTGCCTCCGTCAAGGCCGTTACGGGCGCCGTGATTCGTTTGGATAACCAGGCGGCCAGCAGGATGGCAACGCCGAGCGTCAGCATTCCGCCAATAACGGTTATGTACAGGAGCGTGTTGAGAAATCCGTGTGACTCAGCCGACAGGAACTCGTGGTTCACGTCCACATAGATGCGGCCCGCGGGCTGGTCCGTAGTCAGATCGAACACCGTCTCGCGATGCCCATCCAGGTCGGGTGCGGTGGCTCCGGGTACCAGTACGGAGAAGTTGTCCTTCACCACCCGCCCATCGACGCCGACGATGACGATTCGTATCGGATCTCTGTGGAAGAGTTCTGAGGATTCTTCCTCACCTTCTTCATGCCGCTCCCTCTGCGGGGTCCCCTCGTAAATGTATCCGGCCTCAGACAGCGGTCTGTCCACCGTGTCCCAGCCACCGGCGGCGGTGTACTCCCGGCTCAAACTTTGGGCCAACCGGCTCGCTTCATCACTGCTTATCTCGTCCACGAACACACCGAGGCGGGACTGCGTCACGTAGTAGCCCACACCGACGCTGATCAGGACGGTTAGAACGATGACAAAGACGGTCGAACCCATGATTCGCCAGCGGAGCGACATCATTCCTCCTCCACCACGAACCTGTAGCCTGCGCCGTAGACAGTCTGAATGGGCTGTTTGCCATCCCGGTTGATCTGCTTGCGCAGGCGGGCGATCTGGCTGTCGATGGCGCGGTCGAACCCATCGAAACCGTGGTCAAAGGTCAGGGAGATCAGCTGATCGCGGGTAAGCACCTGGTTGGGATGGCGCATGAATGTCGATAGCAGAGCGATTTGCGCCTGGCTCAAGACTATGGGTTCTTCATTGACCGTCACGCTCCGGGTTGTCTCATTCAGCGTGATGTTGCCGCGTGTCAGGATCTGCTGAACTCTGCCTTTGACGCGACGAAGCACGGCATCGGCCCGTGCAATGACTTCCTCCGGATCGAAGGGCTTGACGATGTAGTCGTCGGCTCCGCTGTCCAGTCCGATGATCCGCTCGGAGTGGGCTTCCCTGGCCGTCAGCATGATTATCGGAACGTCTGACTCTCGACGCAGGATTCTGCAAAGTTCCACGCCGTCGAGACGAGGAAGCATGAGATCGAGGATTATCAGGTCAGGAGCCAGATCACGGGCCAGGGCCAGCCCGTGCTTGCCGTCATGGGCAACCTCAGCGGAGAATCCTGCGCGCTCGAAGTAAACTTTGACCCAGTTCGCGATCCTCGCATCGTCTTCGATTATCAATACTGTGCCGCTCATCGCCAGCCCTCTATGGGGTCACCTCAGACGCGATGTCATATAGTGGCGCCGCGTACGTCCATCCGCCGGATAGGCTCGCGGTCGAATCATCTCACTTGAAGGTTCGACATCTCCCCTTGGTCGACTCCCGATTGGCTCTAGTCGCCCTCCCGCCGTTCGCCACCACTCCCATGCTCGCCGCCAGACTCCCTGCCGTCGCCATGCTCGCCACCGTCCCTTTGTTCCTCACCCGACTCGCCCCCCTCACCTCCGGCGCCAACCTCGGCGTGTGCCGTCCATCCAGTGAACGATGCCGTCGTAGCGGGCAGGTTGATCGCTAACACTTGGCCCGGAGCCATGTCCGTCGGCGTCGTCGGACCTAGCTCCGCTCCGTTCGAGAGGTGTACTTCGATCCTGACCCGTTCCAGGATGCCGTTGGTAGTGTTCTCCACGCTCCCCTTGAAGGAGTTGCCTGGAACGTCGTAGCTCAGGATCAGTCGAGCGCCGCTGCGAACCTCATCAAAGGTCTCATCCGGCGCCAGGGCATTTGCGCCGCTCCCCTCTTCTCCACCGGGACCGCGTTCGCTGCTGCCTTCACCGCCCTCTCCTCCTGTGTGAGCCGCAGGACCGGGGCCGCTGCAGTCGAACACTTCCATGTGGACGACGTATCCGTCGTAAGAGACTCCTGCAAGTTCCGGTTCACTGGCGACCGACAGGCTTGATGTCGCTTCCTGTCCAGGGTCCAAATTCCCCAGCTTGTCGGGACCAAGCTCTCCTACTGTTTTCGTTCCAGACTTCAGGTGAGGTTCGGCCTGCACGTAGCAAAGTTTCTGTGAGAGCGTGTTTTGCACCGTTCCGTGGACAGTACGGGTTGCTGCATCGTATTGCATGGAAACAGCCAGTCCGCCGAGGACACCGTCCCACGATTTTCCGAGAGGAATGACTGGGCTCGACATAGCGGCTTCTCCGCTCTCTCCACCGCCGTCAGAACCTGGACTGCCGCCATCTCCGCCGGGGCCGTGTTCACCGCTGCCTTCACCGGATTCCTCGCCCTCGCCCCGGCTGCCATGCTCACCTTCGGCGTCGCCACCCTCTCGCTCGGAGATGCCCTGACTTACCGTGGCACGGTCAGAATCCCGGCCGTCTTCCGATCCGTGGTCGACCTCGCAGCCGCTGACTATCAACGCGGCGAGCATGGTCCCCAAGACCGCCCCGATCATGAATTTCTTCGTCATTAGTTTTCTGAAAATCACCCTTTTGCCTCCTTCGCGAGGAACCCTTGACAGCACTTACGATGGGGGTGAAATGTCGCAGAAATATGTCGCCCGTAACCGCGACTCTGCGGAGGGGTGACGCATCAGCCTGAAGGTAATGGAGGATTCGACATGCCGAATCGATTCCGGCAACTCACGCTGACAGGACTGCTCGGAAGCTAGCCGCGGGACAGGGAGTCTGGGTTAGCGCCGAATGCCCCGGCTGCGTAGTCAGGCCAGGTTGTTAGCCGAAGGTCGGCTTGTTGACCATCAGGTAGAGGGAGACAAGCGGCAACGCAATCGCTACAGCTCCCCAGAAGTACCACTTGCGGAGCGCTGAGAAGAACTGCGTTGGCGGCGAATCGGGGTAGTTCGACGGGTCTGAATATACGGCCATGCGATGCTGGACGGGGATTAGCACTCCCATCCATATGACGCCGGACGCAATGAACAGCGCCAGGGCGAGGCTTATCCAGGAGAATTCGTGAAACGCGTCCCACCCTCCCCAGCCGGAAACCACCATGACGAACCCGTTGATTACGATCAAAAGGACGCCGGGCAGGGTGAACAGGAGGTCGGCGCGGATAACGGCCTTGGCGGAGAAATGTATGACGTTGTTGCTCCGCGTGCGCTCGGCCATCAGCATCCATGCGGCGGTGACGATGATGTTACCCAGGAAGACCACCGCGCCGGCGATGTGC
Source organism: Dehalococcoidia bacterium (assembly GCA_965219065.1). Classification (GTDB taxonomy): domain Bacteria; phylum Chloroflexota; class Dehalococcoidia; order Lucifugimonadales; family Lucifugimonadaceae. The sequence continues at coordinate 2,057,197 of OZ244715.1, read as the reverse complement.
AGGAATGTGTGCCATCTGTACGGGTAGAGCGGCAGGGACACCGCCACCACAGCGGCGACAAGCAAGCCATAAATCAGCCATTCATTCCGGTGGATGTATTTCAATGTTGGTCCTTTTGGCGGGTTCCCTGATGGGTTTGAGGGCATCGTTTGGTTGACCACATAGCCCACCAGGGCCTGTTCACACTAAATCCACCCCGCAGGGCGTTCCAAAAATGTCATTGCGGCAGCCCCGGATAATGTCCTGAGCGCCCAAATGTTATTCCGAGCGAAGCCGAGGAATCTTAGCCGGTGGTTGGCGGTCGCGGCGCCAGTCATCCAACCTGGCCACGCGTTGCTCCGCGACAGCCTGGCTTCAAGACAAGGTTTTGAGATTCCTCACTACGTTCGGAATGACAGCCGAGGGGGTAGGCGATACGTATATTTGTGTGAACAGGCCCTGGTCGACGGTGGTCACACATTTCAGGATAACCCGCGCCAACTCGCCGTGTCATTGATTCCGGATCAAGTCCGGAAACCGGGGGAATGCCCGTTTGGCCAGGCCATTTTCAGAGCGACGACCGTCCCCTTTTTTGGACACCCTCCAAGGCAGTCTCATTTCGTGACGAAAGGTGGTCGGGCGGAGAACAGCTTCTGGCCCGCTTAAAGCTCCGCGACGGTCTTTTTGCGGAAGTAGTCCCAGTCCCATTCCGCGCCCCAGCCGGGACTCTGCGGAGGGGTCATGTAACCGTCGGAAGGTAGAGGCGGATTCGTCATGCCGATCTCTTTGCCTATTTCGTCCCGGATGCCGCCCGGGAAGAACTCGTAGTAGCTGGTGTTGGCGATGGCGCAGTTCAGGTGAGTGTGCACGAGGCCGAAGAGGCCGCCCGCGCCGTGCATTTCGACGTTCGTGCCATGCATCTCGGCCAGGTGGGCGAGCTTCAGGACGGATGTCGAGCCGTGCCTGGCGCTGACCCGTAGCAGGTCGGCGGCGCCGGAGATCAGCCACTGTGCGCTGAGATCGATGGCGTTGGTCAAGGATTCAGGGTTGAGAACTGGGATGTCTAGCGTGTCACAAAGGGCTTGCAGTTCGTGCCTACGGACGTCGTTCATCGGCTCCTCCAGCCAGCGAAAGTCGACCTCTTCCAGGGCCCGTCCAATCCGGACGGCTTCGCCAAACGTGTACATGCCCACCGGGTCGTGCATCAGGTCCACGTCGGGCCCGACGGCATCTCTGACGGCGCGGAACCACTCGATGTTGTCGCCTGGCTCCTGGACGAAGTGGTCCTTCAAAGCGGGGAACCCCATCCCTACTGCCATCTCGGAGTCCTCGACGGCCTTATCCATCGAGTCTCCGCGGATGTTGTAGTAGGCGGGCGCCCGCTCCCGGACGCGGCCCATGAGGGCGCAAACAGGCATGCCCGCCGCCTTTCCGGCGATGTCCCACAGGCAGTTGTCGAAGACCCCGAACCAGCCGTACGGTGCGAACGCCTGCCGAGTCGCATGCTTCATCTTCTGGAACAGCCGCTCGCGGTCCAGCGGGTCCTCGCCGAGGGCGAGTATGCGGAGCTGCTCCAACGTCGGGACCGGCATGGTCATGTACCGGCCGTCGCCGACCGGGCAGACGCCCTCCAGGCCCTCGTCCGTGCGGACGTGCAGCACGTGCATGTGGCTCTGCAGCGCCGGGCGCGGCTGGTGCCGCCACCGGCGGTGTCCCGCGCGTCCTGACTCTTCGAGGTCGAACGGTGTGATGATGCCGGTCATTTCGAATACGGAGATTTTTATTTCGGAAATTTTCATGATGGTTCCTGGGGGTTGTGGCGGGTGGGGTAGTGTGCTGGGCGGCCATTGTATGTGGGGTCAAGTCCCGGGACGCAAGTTCCCCAGCCGTTCGGTTACCATATCGTCGCAAACCGTCGCCCCAAAACGCCCCCATCAGGGAATGAGAGCCATGTGGCTAGATGAACTTAACGACCTCGTCGTCGAACTGAGCGAAAAGATTCGGCGGTACGGTGACGTGTTTCGAAATAACGAAACAGCGACCCGCTACTCGCTGATCGACCCTGTGCTGACAGCGCTCGGCTGGGATCTCTCGGACACATCTCAGGTTCGCCCTGAGTTCCCTCTGGGCGGCCACGAGTGCCGGAGGCCATCCTACGTAAAGGGCCCAGCCCGGCTTTGATCCGACTAACATCGCAACCGATACAAAGCATGGGTGTGGGTCACCCGCCGATCACTCGGTTCATTCTGGTGAATTAGTATCAGTTACAGGGAAGGAATAATTCCGTAGTGGCCAACATTGTGTACGTGCTCACTAATCCTGCTATGCCAGGCATCATCAAGATCGGAAGAACGAACAACGAAGATCCGCAAGTAAGGATGAATCAACTCTATACCGTAGGGGTCCCATTGCCATTTGAATGTTCCATCGCCGTGGATGTTGGCGACGAACAAACTGCCATAGGGCTTGAGAGGGCGTTGCATATAGCGTTCGGCCCCAACCGGCTCAATCCTCGCAGGGAGTTTTTTGAAATTGACTCGGGCCAAGTCGAAGCAGTTCTTAGGATGTGGCCAGGAGGCAAGGACGTGACCCCTGAGGTAAATATGGATACGGACGACCTAGATCCTACGGACATCGAAGCGGCGCAGAGGTTTAGGAGACGCAGGCCCAACCTGAACTTCAGTGAAATGGGCATACCGGTTGAGTCAACGCTGATTGCGTTGCACACCGGTGAGGAGGCGACCGTGGTGGGAGACAAGCGAGTTCTGTTTAGGGGCGAGGAATGTTCCCTAACCGCCGCGACCAGGACTGTACTCGATATGAATCCCGACCAGCTTGGAGTGCGTCCCACTCCGCATTGGACGTACAAGGGTCGGAATCTGAGCGAGATTTTTGAGGAGACGTACGGCCCCAGGGAAACCTAGCCCAGTGCAGAAATGGACTTGACTTGCTCCGGTCAAACGCACCGGTTGGGAACCGAATTGGTTTTAGGGGCTATTGCGAAACCCTGTGTTATGGCGTCAGAGGAACGCGAATAGCTCGGCGATGAGGAGCAACACTGCGGCGGTGCGGCGTATACCTCTCCACAGTCTCCGTGTCCTGACCCCGGCCGCCCAATTTCTTCTAGCCCGGTGTTGCCGTATATGGCATCACGCTAAGCCGTTCGACTAACCTGTCCCCAGGCCCGGAAGCGGGCACGAATTAGACGCGGAGTCGCTCCCCAATGGTCACTGTCGCACGGCCCAACAAAGACGCCATGATTCGGGCGCTCGATATCTACCGCGACGCCATGCGCCCGTTCATTGTGATCAACCTGGGGCGCCGGCGCCCCAGCTCCGTGCCGGACGATCTCCGCCACCGGATGATCGAGGCTGTCAGGAAGGGCCACAAGGCCCACGACGCCGTAGATATCGGCGACTTCCCGCATCTCGTCAGCAGCAATTGGCAGGGCATCTTCAGCCGATCCATGCAAAGCTCCGACCGCAGCCGGCTGTTCCTGATTCGAGATGCCCGAAACGACGCCAGCCATCCCGGCAGCGGCGATATGGAGAGCGATTCGGTAACGGCGCGGCTCACCGACATCGCCGACGTACTGCGCAACATAGGCGCGTCGGAAGAGGCCAGGGCGGTCCAGGGCATCAGAGACGGATTGTCCGACGCCACCAGCGCGTCTGCGACGCGTGCGATGTCCGAACCCAACGCGATCGTGGTACAGGTGCCGACCAAGCCAGCGAAGCGGACTACAAGGCAGCGGGTCAAGACAACGACGCCGCCCGTTCGCGATGCGACGCCCGGGTCAGGCAGCGTTCCGCTGAGCGAATTGAGCCCCGGCGTTGGGCATACGCCGCGACGTCTTATGACGTTTCCGGACGGAGCAAGAAGACCGCTCAGATACTGGTACGATCTTCAGGTCGCCGTAGTCGCGTGGCTGGCAGACACGGGCAAGTTGACCAATGACGCTTGCCCTTTGACTACGTATCGAGGGGCGCACATCGTCCATACGTCTCCGGTCAAGCAAAATGGCCGGCCATTCGACGAGCCGAAGCAGGTAGGGAACTACTGGATCGACTCGTTCCCGAACGCGTACGACCATGCGCGGTTCACCAGGATCATCCTGCGGCGATGCGGCGTGGACCCGGGGACAGTTTTCGTATCCTGACCCCGCCTTTCGAGTTACACTCAACGCGGTATTCACAGAGGCAAATGCGGGCCGATGTACCCTATTTCAATAAGATAAGTTCGTCGTATGAACCGGAGGTGAATACGACCGCTACTTCCGAAACGTGCGTGCCAAAAATATGGGTAGCGGGAGCCATTGCTTGATCTAAACCACCGGTGTTGACTGAGCGTAGGGGAGTTTCTGACATTGAGGGATTCGTTGGTCACCTTGGAGTGCCAAGGCGGCATTGCATCCGCGACTTTCCGCCAGCTTACGGCAGTATCGTCCAAACTTGAAAGTTTGTTCACTATTGTCCCCATGTCACCCGTATTCAATTGGCTCAACTGATTCTCCACATCCATTCCGAACACAAGGTTTGGGAATGCGTTGCCAATTTCTTGCCACAGATGGTTTCCGCTAGTGACATGGCCGAGATTTTCACGCATATGGGCGCGAGTTTTCTTAACTATTAGTAGCGCATGCGCCATCCTCGCGAGATTGTCAATTGTTTCCGAGGTCTCGTCGAAAACTCCGTTAGGTAGGAGTTCAAGAAAGTCAACCGTCAACTCACTTCTGTCCCAGACGCGGTCGGATGGGAATCCTACCGCGATTCCATCGCTGATCGCGCAGAACAGCAACGGATTTCCGTCGGGCGACAGTAGTGTCCTGTCTTCGCATCTAAGAAATCGATCTTTGATTTCTGGCGCGACCTTATTGAGCAGCGGGGCTTTACTTTCAAGTCGAAGTAGGAACAAACTTTCGTCGCGTGCACCCCGGCTACGCAATGCATTGTACGCATCACTCAAGGTCCAATCGCCGACACAGCGTATCTCATGCGAGTATAGTGACGACCTAAAGGCAGGCTCGGACACAGCTTCCGAGACCAATACCGACATTCCTACCGCAACCTCCCTGAGCCAGTTGAGCGCTGTGGTGCGGTTCGGGGCAGTCAGACTCGCTTGATTCAGTACCATCTCCCGCATATTACGGTTTCGGCGCGAGCAATCTCGCAAGATTTTCGTCGTGCTGGTCGAAAAACCCTGATGGCCAAGCCGATAACCGCCCATCCGCGTCAACCTCGGGAGTTTTAACGATCGACTTGTTTCCGTCGCGCTCAAAGTAATGGACGGCAGTGTCTGTCGGATTGATCACTCCATCTCTGATTGCGATACGAACTCCGTCCAAAAAATGATCACTGTGAGTTTCGGCGAACACTTGGACGCCCGCACTGGCGGCTCTGGCAGCCAATTCGGCCAGTTTGGTCTGTCCGCGTGGATGCAAATGGGCTTCCGGATTTTCCAAGAGACAAAGGGTTCCTGGTGGAGACAGTAAGCTAAGTATCACCGGGAGCGCGTACGAAAGTCCAAATCCTACGTTCGTGGCTCTGTGTTGTCGGGACTCTACATCCCCTTGACGGTCAAACGAGAATCCTGCGACGATGGCATCAGCCGCTGGCACATTGTCTAGCCGTAAGTGGGCACCCGGACTAACGTCCTGAAGCCAGTCGTCTACGACGTTAACTAGGCGCCTACTGTTGTCCGACAAGCACCGAGGATCGTTCGCGGGAAAAGCGTCATCTTGATGCTGACTCAAATAATTCCAAGCGTATTCGCTACTCGAACCGAAGTCTACGAGCCGACCGTGGATCTCAGACAAGGGGTAAGTTTTTCTAGGGCCAATCCGTTCAGCGCTCACATAAACAAGATTCCCGCCAAAAGGCGGAACCTGCTGCCAGTCGAAGGGCACCAGCTCTTCGACTCGGTCATTAATCGCATTCAATTGTCCCGCGATTCTAGAATACTGGAATGCGAGGCTCCACCGAGGGATTGGACTATCACCTTGCAATCCAAGTGTTAATATTTCGCTCTCGGCATCCTCGAATAGGATATCGGAGCCCGTGCCTAAGTCCGTTCGAGCGCCTCCAAGAACCAATCTACCTTTCGAAAGTTCGCCTGCCTCGAACGATTGGCGCAAGACAAGCAGTGCTTGAATAATACTGCTTTTGCCCATCCCGTTTAAACCACAAAGAAGGTTCATTGCTTGACAGGTTAACTGCAATCGCTCGAAACATTTAAAATTTTCAAGGGCGATATTTGTTAGCATCAGATAAACTCCTGTAATAAGTCATCGACCGTCTGGAACCGTTTCCGAACACTTTTCGGGTCTCCAGTTGATCGAGATATGGCCCTATCAAAGTCGACGTCCTCGGTCATGATATGCCTAAACCTAAACCGTAGTTGTTCTTGGGATTCAGTCAAGATATGTAACTGATCTTTCGAACAACGTGCTAATTGTACACCCCAAGCCTCAAACAGAGCCCTGTTGATTGGGTATCTCTTATGCTCGGTATTATATCTTGATCTAAATGCATCTTTGCCAAATATTTTGAACGCTGCAACCATCGCCTTCTTGAAATCTTCAACGATGATCCTAAGCTGTTCAGAAGACATCTCATTTATGTTGTCCATCGCAGCAGCTAAGAAACCATCAAGATCTTGAGTTGTATAATCTTGTGGTTTTGTGATGTAAAACGCAAGGAACCGCAGTACACACTCTCGATCTGCCATGCGTCGTTTAGATATAGAATGATCTGTCGCTTGTAGAAACTCAGTAGATGCCGACAAGTTTAGTAAGAAAGATCGAATAGCACCGGGGTGCATAGCGTGTCGAACTTCTTGCTTATTCAACGTCAATCCACCGGTATTGATTCTCTGAAATACATTGAACCTCACTTCGTAGGGAGTGCCGGGTTCGATGATGTTAACTATGAGTTGCGTCTCACTAATTCGTCGTTGCATCTGTCGCGGCAATTGATCATGTTTCTGTCCATTAAACCAAGTCAAATATTCGAGTTTCTGTAATGCGAAAGAATTGGTGACATAATCATTAATAGTAGACATTCTCTGTAATCCGTCGACCACCAGCCAGTCATCATTAGCGTCAGCCGCAACATAAAATACGGGTATGGGTATTCGCAAAAGGAGAGATTCAATCAAGCGGCATTTTCGCGTACTGTCCCAAATTCCACGGTGTCGTTGAAAATCTGGGTATAAATCGAGTCCGCCGTGCTCTATTCGAGACACCAGCTGAGCGACGACTATGTTGACGGTGCGTATTTTAACTTCTTCGGGATCGAATGGTTCGGTAATATCCTCTGGTGAATGGATCTCTTCGATTTGCAAGCTGTCATCGTCAACGGCATCTGGTTCATTATTAAGAGAGATGTTCTGCGTCGCTTCAGTTATCAATATAAACCCCCTAACGCAAAACGTCGGTTTGTTTAAAGGAAGTGGGAACTAAAATGATGAATGTCATGGAGGTGATACCGTGTAATGGAACATGGGTCGATGTTATTTGGGGCGAAGGTAGCCTTGATGCGCCTGCCGTGGTTTCGCCTTGCCTGACAATTGGATTTTATCAGCGGAACAACATGAAAGTCGTGACTATCTTACCAGCCTGTCAGAGGCCCATCTGAGTGCGACTAGCGGCGCGGGGCCTTGCCGTTGCCGCCCGCGGTTGGCCGCCGCCGCTGCGGGCCGGAACCGGCGGTGGCTGTGCTCCGCCCGAAGCCAATGGCCTTTTTGCCTAAGCCGCCGCGAACGGCGAACAGGGTGGCCGGGACGAGGAATACGGCCGCAGGGGCGTAATACCCGCCGATGAGATACACGCCGGCGGCGGCGGACAGAATAAGTATGGCTGCCGATACCTTGGGGCGAGTCAGAGCCATAAACGCCCCGCCCGCGGCGACGATAGACGCCAAAACGGCCAGCATTCCCCGCCATACCGCGACGCTGTTTTCCTCAGAGCCGAACTGAGCCAGGAATTCACCCAGGTTAAGGACCGACACACCGCCCAAAACCGCTACCGTCGCGCCGCCCACGAAGCCGATTACGGCCCCTATCAGGCCCAGGACAAGCGCACCTATTTGCATCCCGCGCTCTCAGTCAAGTTCTTTACTCCTCAGGCCGCCAACGCAAGTAGGGCCGGCGAGCCGCAGTGGCCTCGTCCAGCCGCGTATTCGGCAGGTCGTGCGGGGCGTCGTGTAGCAACGACGGGTCGGTGTCGATCTCTTCGTCGATGCGGCGCATCACCTCCACCAGGCGGTCCAGCGTCTCCTTCGACTCCGTCTCGGTCGGCTCGATCATGAGGGCTTCATCGACGATCAGGGGGAAGTACATCGTGGGGGCGTGAATGCCGTAGTCGAGGAGACGTTTGGCGATGTCGAGGGCTGCAACGCCGCGTGCCTTTTGGCGGCTGGCGGTCAGGACGGTCTCGTGCATGCAGTATCGGTCTGCTGCCAGGTCGAACCGGTCGCGCAGCCCGGCCTGGACGTAGTTGGCGTTGATGATGGCGTTTTCCGCGACCTCGCGCAACCCGTCTTTGCCGAGTGAGCGCATGTACGCGTAGGCGCGCACCAGTATGGAGAAAGAGCCGTGGAAGCCGTTGATCTTGCCGATGCTCTTGTCGGGCCGCGTTAGCCGGTAGGCCCCGTCGGACATGCTCACCACCGGGGCCGGCAGGAAGTCCGAAAGCTTTTCAGTAACCATCACCGGTCCGGCTCCAGGACCGCCGCCGCCGTGGGGCGTCGAAAAGGTCTTGTGCAGGTTGGAGTGGCAGATGTCGAACCCCAGGTCGCCCAGCTTGGCCAGGCCCAACAAGGCGTTCAGGTTTGCCCCATCTGCGTACACCAGGCCGCCCGCGTTGTGCACGGCGGCCGTCAGTTCGAGTACGTTCGGGTTGAACAGGCCGAGCGTGTTCGGCAGCGTCAGCATGAATACAGCGGTCCGCTCGTCACATGCCGCGGCGAGCGAAGCCAGGTCGAGGTTGCCGTTCTCGTCGGACGGTACGGTGACCACTTCGAGCCCGGCCATGGCCGCCGACGCCGGGTTCGTGCCGTGCGCGCTGTCGGGTATCAGCGCCACAGTCCTTCCAGTCTCCCCACGGCTGTCGAACCAGGCCCTGGCGATCAGCAGTCCGGCATACTCGCCCTGCGCTCCGGCAAGGGGCGTGAGCCCGACGCCCGGCAGGCCCGTGACTTCGCCCAGCATCTGCTGTAACTCGTACAGGAGTTTCAACGCGCCCTGTACGGTCTCGTCCGGCTGGGCGGGGTGGATCTGGCTGAGTCCGGGCAGCGACGCCGCCTCGTCGTTCATTTTCGGGTTGTACTTCATAGTGCACGACCCGAGCGGGTAGAAGTTGGTATCGATCGAGAAGTTGAGCTGGCTCAGTAGAGTGAAGTACCGGACGAGTTCGAGTTGGGACACCTCCGGCAGTTCGAGATCGTCCCTGAGCAGCGACGCGTCGGGCAGTTCGGCCGGGGGCACGTCGCTTTGGGCTACCCTCACGGCCGAGCGGCCCGCCACGCTGCGGTCCATCAACAGTCGCCGATCCGGCGCGCGGTGGCCGTTCATGAGAGGTTCTCCGCCTCGCCGAGGGCGGTCACAAGGGAGTCGATCTCCTCCCGCGAGTTCATCTCGGTGACGCAGACCAGCATGGTGTTCGGGATGCGGTGGCTGAGGTCGTACCCGCCGATGATCTTACGCTCCAGCAAAAACCGGTTGAGGCGGGCGGGCGGGATCGGGCACTCGACTGCGAACTCGTGGAAGAAGTCACCCTCGACCGGCAACGAGTAGCCGGGGAGCCTGGCGATCTGGGTGGCGGCGTAGTGGGCCTTTTGGTAGCACAGCTCGGCGACCTGGCGCATGCCGGTCTTGCCCATCGCCGCAACGTAGGAGGTTGCCATGAGCGCGATGAGTTGCGTCGACGTGCATATGTTCGAGGTGGCGCGCTCGCGGCGGATGTGCTGCTCGCGGGTCTGCAGGGTCAGCGCGAATCCGCGGCGGCCCAGCGTGTCGGTCGTCCTGCCCACGATGCGGCCAGGCATCTGCCGGACGTGCGCTTGCCTGCACGCCAAGAGGCCGACGTACGAGCCTCCGTAACTGAGCGGGACGCCCAGCGGCTGTCCCTCGGCGGTCGTTATGTCGGCGCCGTATTCGCCGGGCGGCTTGAACATGCCGAGCGCCACCGGGTTGGTGTGCACGACCGCCAGCGCACCGGCGGCATGGGCGGCTTCGACCACGGCCCCGAGATCCTCGATCACGCCGTACACGTTCGGCGACTGCGCCATGAGACATGCTGCGCCGTCGGGCAGGGGAGATGATGAGTCGACGACGTTGACTTCCAATCCCTGGTAGCGGGAATAGGCGTGAAGTACTTCCACAAGCCGTTCGTCGGTGGTCTCAAGTACGGCTATCGAGTTTCTTCGGGTCACCCGGCATGCCATAAGAGCGGCTTCGGCGAACGCGGTAGCGCCGTCGTACATTCCGGCGTTCGCCACCTCCATGCCGGTCAACTGGCAGACGGCGGTCTGGAATTCGAACCCCACCTGCAGCGTGCCCTGAGCCGCCTCAGGCTGGTATGGGGTGTAGGCGGTGACGAACTCGCCGCGGGAGGCGATGGAGCGTGTGACCGCCGGTACGAAGTGGCGGTATGCGCCTGCGCCGAGGAAGCATGCGTAGTCGCCCGGCGTTGCGTTGCTTGCGGCCATGCCCGCCAATTCTGCGACGAGCGTCTGTTCCGGAGTTCCTTCGGGTAATCGTAGGTCCGGATAGACGTGGCTGGCCGGTATGTCCGCCACGAGTTCGTCGAATCCCGATACCCCGATCGCATCGAGCATTTCGGCCCGATCGGCCCCGGTGTTCGGTATATACGGATGGGGAGACGCCGCGGAGGCGGGGTTAACGGACTGGGTCGACATGCCGGGCTAACCGGACTCGGCCAGCAGCGCCTCGTACGCCTCGGCAGACAGCAGGTTGTCCAGCCCCGCCGAGTCGTCGATTCGCAGTTTTATCAGCCATCCGCCGCCGTAGGGATCGGTGTTCACCAGTTCCGGATCGTCGACGGCTTCCTGGTTCACTTCGGTGACCGTGCCGCTCAAGGGAATGAACAGGTCGCTAACTGCTTTGACCGACTCGATCTCGCCGAACTTGGCGAACTGTTCGAACGTCGAGCCCGGAGCGGGCACGTCGATGTACACGACGTCCCCGAGGGAGTCCTGGGCGAAGTGAGTGACACCGATTGTTGCCGAGTCGCCTTCCACCAGCGCCCATTCGTGCTCTTTGGAGTACTTGAGTCCGGAGGGATTTTGTTCAGACATGATTGTGTGCTGGTCTCAGGAAGTCATGATGTACGTCGATAGAAAGGCAGGGGCACAGTTTCGGCCTCCACGATCCTGCCGCGAATGTCGATTTCGACAGGGGTTGATGGCGCTGAGTGCTCTGGGTCAACGTAGCCCATGCCAATATTAGCGTCAAGCGTTGGCGAATGCGTGCCTGACGTAACCGTGCCGATCCTGGCGCCGCCGGCGAGGATCGGGTGGCCTTGGCGGGCGATGCCCCGGCCGGTCATTTTGAAACCGGTTAGCCGCTTCTCCGGACCGGCATCCCTGACTGAACGCAGGGCGTCCGCCGCTACGTAGCCAGGCGAGTCGAGGTAGACGAAACGTTCGAGACCGGCCTCGTAGGGGTTGTTCTCGACCGTCATGTCGTTGCCGTGCAGCAGTAGTCCCGCCTCGAGCCGGAGCACGTCGCGTGCGCCGAGCCCACACGGCGATGCGCCAGCCTCTTCAAGGGCGATCCACAGGCTAGTCGCCCCGTCGGCCGGGGGCATGATTTCGAAGCCGTCCTCGCCGGTATAGCCGGTCCGGGCGATGCGGCATGGAATTCCCGCTATCTCAGCTTCGACAATGGCGAACGGACGAAGCGATGACACCGGCGAATCGGACAATCTCTCCGTCAATCCGACCGCGTCGGGGCCCTGCACCGCAATCATCGCCACGTCTTCGGTAGTCACCTCGCTCTCGAGGTCAGGCACACCCTTGGAATGAGTGGCGAGCCAGGCTGATACGGCGTCGTAATTACCGGCGTTGACAATCAGCAGGTAGCGGTCCTCGCCGAGGTTGTAAACGATGGCGTCGTCGATGATGCCGCCAGCCTCGTCGCAGATGACGTGGTATCTCGACCTGCCCCGCCGCAGTTTCGCGACGTTGGCGCTGAGCAGCCTGTCGAGGAACGCGGCCGATGCCGATCCCGAGAACTCGATGCGGCCCATGTGGGACACGTCGAACATGCCAGCATTCCTGCGTACCGCAGCCACCTCCCGCAGTATGCCCGTCGGGTACTGAATCGGCATGTCCCACCCGCCAAACGGGGCCATGCGACCGCCGGCCGCCGTGTGCAATCCGTGGAGTGGGGTCTGCTTGAGGCATTCGGTTGTCATGGGTATCTGAAGACGGGCGAAGGGAAGAAGTAACCTGCTAGCCAACCCCAAATAAGACGAGGTCTCTATTCAGAATCCTACACGCTCGATATTTATTTCGACACGGCGGGAGCGGGCCTGAATTCGGGGAATATGGGGCCCTCGCGTTGGACGCGGATTAAACACCATTCGCCTGTGACGGGAGAAGATCAGGATGGGCGCAGACCCTCCGGATGCGGATGGCCGGGCGGGGGCGAAACACTCTCACCGGCACAGCCGCTGTCTATTCAAAAGTCCCCTCCCACGTGATCCCTGACATGCGCGCGGCGTCCGGGTATCGGCTGGCCAACAACGACGCGTGACCGCCGCGAGTGTTTAAGGTCGGGAGCGGTAACGATTGGCCGGTGTCATGATCGTCCGGCTCTGTCAGGCCGATAAGACGATCCGCGGGCGCTTTACGGGCATGAATCGCCACCCTGAACCCACCCATGCCGCGGGGGTTCAATAATTCGAGAATTCCGGCCCTGTTGGCCGCCTGCTCGAATGGGGACATGACGTTGCTTCGCAGGGCTTCAACGAACCCTGCAGCTCCGAGCCGGGTAAGAAACTTTTCCTGTGTGGTGTGGCCGGCTATGTCGAACCCCTGTTGGCCGAAGGCCTCGTCGACCGCCGTAAAGTCGACGTGGGCCGTCAAATCCTGCTGCCCAACCCGGGCCAGCGGTTCATCGACGTGGGTGTGCCGGTAGTAGCACCGAAGCGTGCCCCGCCAGCGGACCGGCGCATAGAGTTGAGCGCGGTCGTAACCGTAGTCGACGGTCATCACATAGCCGGCGCCGAGCGTTTCTGAAGCCAGTCCGGCCCACCAGGTGTCGATGCCGAGATTCACCTCGCCCCGGTAGCCGTCCGCCAGGCCGTGGGCCAACTCGCCGATGCGGGCGGCGATTGCGGGGGTCGAGGGCGGCCCGATGACCTCGCACAACCGGTCTCCCTCGATTCCAACGTAGAGCTCGCGCAGTTCGCCTTTTTCGACGACGAATCGGTGGACCGGCATGGCGTCGAGCAACTCATTGGACAGTAGGCACCCATTGATCGACGACGGGATCTGGTCGGGGCCGTGCACAGGGTAGTACGCATTCTGACGGGGGACGCGGTCCACTGCCAGGTATTCGAGGGTAGCTGCGAACTCTGGGTCGAACCGTTCTGCGTAGGAGGTCACGTCACGGGCCAGGAGACCGTCTCCCGCACCCATTTCGACGACGGTGAACGCGCCTGGTCTGGCCATGCGCCGCCACATATCCCGCAGCTGTACGGTGATTAGCGCTCCGAAAGCCGGGTGCGCCATGGGGCTGGTGAAGTAGTCGGCTGGACCGCCGGACTGCGCTGACCCGTCTCCCGCGCCCAGCCGCGTGTAGTAACCGCCCATCGGGGAGTAGAGAGCGGCATCCATGAACTCGGCGAACGTGATCGGGCCGGAGTCGAGGATGCCCTGCCTGATGGCCGATTCAAGTTCGTTCATCGTTCGACCCGCTTCGCCCCTGCGTTGACTCAATGCCCATTACACCCGTGAGAAGCGAATGCCCCAGCCGGTCAGGCGTGAGCCGACCCGTCAGCCAAGACGGGCCCCGGGTCGAACTAGTCCTCGATCCCAGACCCCGGCTCCATAGGACGCATCTGCACCTCTACCTCAAGCCGGCTGCCTCCGCCGCCCAGCAGTACCCCGCGGGTCGGAGCCACGTCCCAGTAGTCACGACCCACCGCGATGCGCACATGACTTTCGCCTGACAGGCACCCGTTGGTGGGATCGAAGCCGGTCCAACCGAGGCCGGGCAACCGGCACTCGACCCACGCATGAGACGCCGATACCAAAGCCGTACCGGCTGCATCTACCGGCACGTAGCCTGAAACGTAGCGGCTCGGCACTCCCCAGGAGCGCGCAATGGCGAGCATGACGTGGGCGTAGTCCTGGCATACGCCCCGTCCGGTTTCCAGGACGTGGTCGATTGGCGAGGCTGCCGATGTGCTACCCGGGACGTATTCGAAGCCGCGGTGGAGCGCGTCGGAGAGCCCGGTCAGGGCTTCCAACGGATCGCCGCCGGCCCGGATGCCCATCCGGTCTACAAACTCTTTGAGACGGGCGGAGGGCCGGGTCAACGTGGTCGCGTGCATGAAGTCCCAGTACGTGAAAGAGTCCCTCCAGGAGCGGATCTCCTCCCAGGAGTCGGCTCCAAGGGAGCCGGAGGGCGGCTCGGCGGCCGTGATCTCAATCGACGAGCGGGCGACAATCTCCAGCGCCTCGTGTTCCCGGTGGATGTTCAAAACGTGCTTGGTGTTGCCAAAGCAGTCCGTTTCGCTGTTCATCGAGGAGACGGGGTTTGTCGCGATCCCGAATTCCAGCAGCCGCTGTGCGGGTTCGCCGCGCGGCTTTAAGCAGAGCGACATCATGCAGCCGCGCGCCGGCGATGCGTATAGATACCTGGAGACGTGAATGATCTCGTAACGGGTGGTGGAGGCCATACGTCAGCGTGCCCGGAAGTCCTCTACGGGGTAGTCGAAATAGGCGGAGGCCATGAGGTGATGCAACTCCCTGCCTTGCCCGCGCACCTGCCTCAAAAGCTGCGCGTGGTCCTCCTGGTCCTGCCAGTCGTAGCGCACCAGGGCGGCCATGCGTCCGGCCAGCCTCATCGCGTCGGCGCTGGCGCGCTCGTCCGGACCCGGGCCCAGGTCGTCAAGCCCCGAAGCCACCCTGTCGAGGGAGCGCGACAGCGAGTCGGGCAGCCTGGAGTCCGTGGCCAGCAGGTCGATGACCTGCTTTGGCCTCACCTCTACGCTATATCTGCGGTTGTACGCGTCGAAGGCGTGGTATACGCGGAGCAGGCTGGTCCAGTCCGTCTCCGACTCGCCCGGAACCGCAACATCGGCGGCAAGGTGGGCCAGGAGCAGCGAGGTCGAGAGTTGGACGCGTTCGATGAAACGGCCGATCTGCAGGAACCTCCAACCTTCGTCGCGGTACATGGTAGTGTCTGCCACTCCTGTAACGGTGGCGATCTCGGTCAATAATTCCTCGTAGAAGCTCTCGGGGGAGTGCCAGATGTCCTGGATACGTAGTTTTTGGATCCGCAGGTACGCAAGGTTCAATTGGGTCCACATCTCGGCGCTTATGCAGTGACGCATCTGGCGGGCGTTTTCCCGTCCAAGTGAAAAGCAGTTCCTCACCGAGTAGGGATTGGTGCGCTCGAACGTGAGGTCATCGGCCAGGGTGTAAGAGTCGACCAGGGTGAACAAGTCGTCGCCGATATCGAGGGCGCCCCCGGGTGGCAGATGGTGAATACTGCCGTAGATTCGGCTCCAGCCGAAGTAGATTTCCCGCGGCGGCCGGTCCACCAGCGCCTCTGCCTCAAGCCTGAGCAGGCGGCAAAGATGCTCGGCTCGCTCCAGGTAGCGACCCATCCAGTAGAGACCCTGTCCGCTGCGGGAAAGCACCCTTCAGTCCTCCAGCACCCAGAGGTCTTTGCCGCCTCCTCCCTGGCTGGAATTTACCACCAGACTGCCTCTTCGCAGGGCGACTCGGCAAAACGCGCCGGGAACTATCCGGGTCTTTTGGCCGTGCAGCACGAATGGTCGCAGATCGACGTGACGGGGCTCGAATCGGCCATCGATCAGGCACGGTGAGCAGGAGATATTGAGCACCGGCTGTGAGATGAAGCCCGCCGGGTCTGCCCGGACCTGTTTGGCGTACTCGATACGCTCTTTCGGAGTCGAGTGAGGCCCGATCAGCATCCCGTAGCCCCCGGATTCCCCCACGCGCTTGACCACCAGGTCCTGTAGGTTGTCGAGGGTGTACTCGAGGTCTTCGGGCCGGCGACACTGCTTTGTCTCGACGTTGGGGAGGATGGGCTTCTCGCCCAGGTAATACCGGATCATGTCGGGCACATAAGGGTAGACGCTCTTGTCGTCCGCCACGCCCGTCCCCGGGGCGTTAGCCAGCGTCACGTTGCCGAGCTTATAAGCGTGCATGAGCCCTGGTACGCCGAGCAGGGAATCGGGCCGGAAGACGAGCGGGTCGATGAAGTCGTCGTCCACCCTCCGGTAGATCACGTCCACGCGCCTCAGCCCCTTTGTGGTGCGCATATAGACGAAGCCGTCGTTGACGAGGAGGTCTCTCCCTTCCACGAGCTCCGCGCCTATTTCACGTGCCAGGAAAATGTGCTCGTAGAAAGCGGAGTTGTAGACTCCGGGGGTCAGCAGCACGATCGACGGGTTGGACTGCCCCTTCGGCGCGAGGTCGCGCAGGGTCTCCTGGAGCATGCGCCCGTAGCCCGACACCTCCCGGACGCGGGAGCTTCGGTAGAGGCGGCGCAGGCTCGACTTGGCCACCTTCCGGTTAGCCAACATGTAGGACACACCGGAGGGGACGCGCAGGTTGTCCTCCAACACCATGAAGCCGTCGTTGGTACGCACGAGGTCGGTTCCGCAGATGGCTACCCATGTCCCGTGGGGCGGGGAGAATCCGCGCATCTCGATCCTGTACTGGGGACAACCTCGCACCATATCGGTCGGAACGACGCCGTCACGGACGATGCGGGCCCTGCCGTAGACGTCTTCCAGGAAGAGGTTCAGCGCCTTTACGCGCTGAGTCAACCCCGCCTCGAGATGCAGCCAATCGGAACTCGAAACTACCCGCGGCAGACAGTCAACGGGAATCGTCCGCTCCTCGGCCTCCTCGTCCCCGTACACCGAAAACGTAATGCCTTCGTTCGAAAACGAGCGCGTAACCCGGTCCTGGATGTTGACCAGCTCCTCCTGGGAGAGCTGGGTCAGGGTCTGGTGGACCTGCCTGTAATGTTCCCGGGGGGCGCCGTCCGGCAGGAACATCTCGTCGTATGTCGAGGGATCAAGCTCGTAGTTTTCGAATTTCACGTGACTATGTCGAGTACCTGGCTGGGGGTTCCCATGCGCTGAGTTTTCAGGCTCAAATTTATGGCGACATTGTAGTCTGGACTTTTGAGGCCGGCCAATCGAAGGTGGACCCGGCAGGGGCCCGCTGCCAAACGCACTCGCGCGACGGTCGCACAGGCGCCTTAGATGATCCACGGGATGAGAACGTGACGTCGGGAGTCTGCGTTGATCCCCAGAGAATGGGTGGATATGTATATGTGGGCAATCGGTCTGATCGGGGTCCTGAATCTGCAAACCTTTGGGATTAAACTGGCGCGCGCCATCGTCATCGTGTTGCTAATAGCTACACGCTAAGGCAGGCTAGGAGGTAGTACGCAATGACCGCGAAAGGCATCCTGGAACGTCTGTCCGACGGCGTCGTCCTGGGCGACGGCGGATACATCATTGAACTTGAGCAACGGGGATACGTGGTGGCCGGGGCATTCACGCCCGAGCTGGCCATCACGCACCCCGGAGCGATCCGCGAGCTTCACCGTGAAATGAAGTACGCAGGCTGCGAGGTCTTACAGGTGATGGCCTTCTACGGCAGCAGGGAGAAGCTCAACACCGTCGGATACGGCGACAAGGTCCTCGAGATCAACCAGGCAGCGACCGACATTGCCCGCGAGGTTGCCGGCGACGACATGCTGGTGGCAGGCGACCTGAGCACGACCTGGATGTGGGAGCCCGACGACGACGAGTCCGAAAGGCTGGTCGCGGACATGTTCGACGAGCAGATAGACGCGCAGGCAGGTGTGGACTTCGTCATAGGGGAGCTCTTCTTCAAGCTTGGAGAAGCCCTGCTGTGCGCGGACAGGATCAAGCGAAAGACGTCCCTGCCCGCCATGATCACGATGTCATTTCGTGAGAGCAACATCTCCGAGGACGGCTTTACTGCTGCCGAATGCGCCCGGAGACTCCATGACGCCGGAGTCGACATCGTGGGATTGAATTGCATGAACGATCCCCAGCGCATGCTGCCGCACATCCGGGAGATGCGCGACGCTTTCGACGGTTACCTGGCGGCCCAGCCGGTCGCCTTCCGATGCACCGACGAAACCCCGTGGTTTACAGGCAACCCGGGCTTCCCCGACCGCCTGGAGCCGAACCAACTGAACAGGTACGAGCTAGGGGAGTTCGCGTCGACGGCTAGGGACCTCGGCGTCAACTACATAGGCGGCTGCTGCGGGTGCAAGGCGACGCACATGCGAGAGATGGCCAAGGTGTTGGGCAAGTACCAGGGACGGGACAGGTGGAACACGCGCGAGGGCATGCCGATGAGCGAAACGGAGTTCAGCAGAGGCAGCCGCGATGCCCTGACGGAACGGCCTTCTCCTTAGAGGGAGCGCGCATACCCCGTACGGGCGATAAGGGATCGTTCCGGGCCGCGCTCAAGCGCGGATTAACGAGACTTGGAACTGATCGAGATGCCCGGAATCGCCGCTCTGACGCCGTATTGAGACCATAGTTCCCAGTACTTAATGGACGCGAAAGCGGAGCGCCTCGTGGCGCTCCGCTGTGCTTCAAAGAATTTGGGCTATCCGGCGCGTTGCCTGGCTTCTGCGGCTTTGCGCCTGGTTTCAGGGGTGCTTCGCTGCCATCCGGTTATGGGGATGGAGTTCTTGAACTCCTGTACATCACCGCAGTGCTTGCATGTCCCTTTGCTCGTGGGGCCATTCGGCGCTTCAACGCGCCAGAAGTGAACGCAACTGCCGCTTTTTGCCGCGCCTTGCGCAGAAACCTGGCTCTTCAAAATGGATCCCCCTTTTCGCCACGCTGTCGTGGCTTGTGCGTCTTTCAGGCGTTACGGTCTTAGCGGTCTTCGATTGGTATGTATTCGCGCTCCCGTTCTCCGGCAAATAGCAGCAGCGGGCGAATAAGGATGTTGTGGCGATACTGCTCGACTACCTGGATGGTCCAGCCAGGCACGCGGCCCACGGCAAATATCGGGACAAACAGGTCGTTCGGGATGCCGATGAGGTGGTAGATGGCTCCCGCGAAGAAATCGACGTTTACGTGGATCCCGCGGCGGGCGTACGGCTTCATGGCCTCGATGACGGCCTCCAGGATGTCGTACCACTTCGGTTCGCCCATCTCGTGGCTGAGCCGCTGGACGCCCGAGCGCAGGTGGCGGGCTCGCGGGTCCTCGGCCCGATAGACGCGATGGCCGAACCCCATCACGCGCTCTCGGTTGGAGAGCAACCCCTTCACATAACCGGCGGCGTTTTCGGGCGCTCCGATCTCCTCCGCCATCGTCATGACGTTTTCAGCTGCGCCGCCGTGAAATGGGCCTGAAAGCGCGGCCACCCCGGCGGTCACTGCGCTGTGCAGGTCGGCGCCGGTGGCTGCGACGACACGCGCCGTGAATGCCGAGGCGTTCGAACCGTGATCGGCGTGCAAAATGAAATCGCGGTCTAGCAACTCCGCCGTGTCGCCGGTCGGGAGTTCGCCGTTCAACATGTACAGGAAGTTGGCGGCGTGAGACAACGCAGGGTCGGGTTCGACGATCTCCCGCCCGTTCCGGATGGCGTTATGCGCCATGACGACGGTCGGCACTTGAGAGGTTAGCCGGACGCCCTTCCGACACGTTGCCTCGATGGAGTTGTCGCCGGTGTCCGGATCGGTTGCCGAAAGAGCGGAAACCGCTGTCCGAAGGACGTCCATCGGATGTGAGTCCTTCACGATCCGTATGACGTCGATGACCTGGCCCGGGAGTACCCGAGAGGCCTTGAGTTGGCTGTCAAAGTCAGCCAGTTCGGCGCGGGTAGGCAGCGACCCGTAAAGAAGCAGGTAGGCGGTCTCTTCGAAAGTCGACTTTTCGGCAAGGTCGTGAATCGAGTAACCGCGGTACTCGAGCACGCCCTTCCTGCCGTCGATAAACGTGGTCTCGGTGCGGTCGAAATAGACGCCCTGCAGACCGCGATGAAGTTTTATGTCGTTCGAGGTCACTGATGTTCAACCCAGCGAGGCGATTGCCGCGCGCATACTCCAATGTGGTCGGCTGCGACAAATTTTACCGGAACACCGGGATCGACACTAACGATTGGAACGATAACGGGGGGACACTCTGAAATTTCTGAGTTTTTCACCCGTGCATACCGTCCAAACCGGAGCGAGAAATAACACACAAAGTCGCTTTCCCGGAGCACCGTTACACTAGCATCGCGCCGACTTACCGTCAAATTGGCGCGAACTCGCCCCAAACTTGCGGAGACTATACCCTGGACCTGGCCCGAACCTCTTCGGCGATGTGCTCAGTGAACGCGTCCACAGGGCGCGCGCCGAGGTTGCCCCCGGTCCGCGTTCGCACGGCCACCGCGCCGGCCTCTTCTTCACGATCTCCGATCACCAGCATGTAGGGCACCTTCTGTAGCTGGGCGCGGCGAATCTTGGCGTTCATGCGGTCGCCCGAGTCGTCCACTACGGCACGGATCCCGGCCCCTTTCAGGCTGTTCAGCACGAATGAGGCGTATTCAAGGTGGCGGTCCGTGATAGGAATTATCGTCGCCTGCACGGGCGCGAGCCAGACGGGGAACGCCCCTGCCAGGTGCTCGATGAGCACGCCAAGGAATCGTTCCATCGAGCCGAGCATGGCGCGGTGAATCATCACCGGCCGCTCCCGGCCGCCCTCGGCGTTGACGTATTCCAGGTCGAACCGCTCAGGTTGATTGAAGTCGACCTGTACAGTGCCGAGTTGCCACTCTCTGCCCAGTGCATCGGGCACGAACATGTCGATCTTGGGACCGTAAAACGCCCCTTCCCCTTCGGCCTCCTGGTGGTTGAGCGCCCGCTCACCAAGCACCGACTTCAGGGCCGATTCCGCTTTGTCCCACTGCTCATCGAATCCGACGCGCTTTTCGGGGCGCAGCGACAGTACGTACCGGGTGTCATCGAAGCCAAACACCCCGTAGCTCTCTATGAGCATGTCGATGAAACCATTCACCTCGTCGGCGATCTGGTCCTCGCGGCAGAAGATGTGGGCGTCGTCCTGCGAAAACGACCTGACGCGAGTCAGGCCCTGCGTCACGCCCGACAACTCGTAGCGGTGCAGCCGCCCGAAGTCGGCGTAGCGGATGGGCAGGTCGCGATACGAGTGGAGGCCCTTCGAGTACATGACCGCGTGGGACGGGCAGTTCATCGGCTTGACGCCGTACTCCTGCTCGTCGATCTCCAACATGTACATGTGCTCGAGATAGTTGTCGTAGTGGCCGGAGGTCTTGAACAGGTCCGTCTTGAATATCTGCGGCGTCACCACCTCCTGGTACCCGTAGCGTTCGTAAAGCTCGCGCATGTAGTCGGTCAGGGCGTTGTATACGAACGCGCCCTTCGGCAGAAAGAACGGGTTCGCCGGCGCCACCGGGTCGAAGAAGAACAGCTCCAGGTCCCGGCCGAGCTTTCGATGATCCCTCTTTTCGGCTTCCTCCCGCCGTCGCAGATGGGCCCGCAGCGACTTCGGGGACTCCCACGCCGTGCCGTAGATGCGTTGCAGCATCGGGTTGGCTTCACTGCCACGCCAGTACGCGCCTGCCGAGCTTAAGAGCCTGAACGCCCTGATCTCGCCGGTCGAGGCGACGTGTCCGCCCCGGCACAGGTCATCGAAGTTGCCGTGACTGCAAAACGACAACGGCTCGCCTTCCGGGATCCCGTCGATGATTTCCTGCTTGTACGGATTGTCTGCGACCAGCTTGCGCGCCTCGGCGCGGTCGACCTCTCGCTCGACGAACGACTTGTTCGCCTTTACCGATTCCCGCATGAGGGCTTCGATGCGTTCGAGGTCCGCGGGGGTGAACGGGTCAGCGACGTCGAAGTCGTAGTAGAAGCCGTCGTCTGTCGGAGGGCCGATCGTAAGCTTTGCTTCGGGGAAGAGTTCGAGTACCGCTTCGGCCAGCACGTGGGCCGCCGAGTGCCGCATGTCGCCAAGCAGGTCGGCCTGTTCTTCGGGAGTGAGATCGCGAAAGCGTCTCTTCCTACGCTCGCCTGATGGCTGTTCGCCGGATGTGATTTTCTCTGTCATTTCGCCAACTTCTTCTGTTCAAAATATCCGATGTGAGGGATTGGTGGAGACCGCGGCGCGCTCGCTACGTAGAAGCAGGTGCGGACTCGTAGGGCCCGGCAATGCGGCCACATCATGGCGCTCGCCGCGGGATGGCCAGGGACGAAACGTGAGGCCCGCCGCCGAGTTCAGGTTAAAGGCGCGGGCAGGAAGGTAGAGTTCAGGCCCGCGCCATCATAGTGAGGGTATCGCGCCGCGCTGGGTCGCCCTCACTCAGGATGTCTCTGGTTCGTCGAGCCTTCATAAAAGAGTCTGGCCGGTATGGCCGCGTCCGTATTGACTGGCGTCGACCGGCCGAATTCGCCGCCACCGCTCGATTCTATTAGGGGTCGACTCCCACTTCAACAGGCATGCGCGGCCAGTACGGGCCGCATCCACACCTTCTGCCACCAACAAGAAGGGGTGCCTGCCCGCCGGTATGAGCACGTCTTATAGGTCCACCCCCGCCCAGCAACGGCGGGCCGGTCAGAATAGTTGACGGAGTCTGGGGTCGAGCCGGTCGCGGATCCAGTCACCCAGGAAGTTGAACGCCAGCACGGTGAAGAGTATCGCGAGGCCCGGGTAGAAGGACACCCAGGAGGCGTCGACGATGTAGTTACGGCCGTCGGATACCATCACGCCCCAGGCAGGTGTCGGGGGCGGAATGCCCACGCCGAGGTAGCTGAGCACCGATTCGGTGATAATCAGCGTACCGACGCTCAAGCTGACAAGCACCATAACGGTGTTTATGACGCCGGGCAGGATGTGGCGCGCGAGAATGCGAGTGGTCGACGCTCCTGCGATCTTGGCGAGCGCTATGTAGTCCATGTTCTTGAGTTGCAATGTCTCGCCTCGCACCTGGCGCGTAAAACCGCCCCAACTGAATATCACCAGGAGGATGATGATCACCTCCAGCCTCGCGCCAAGGACAATTACTACTACCAGGGCCACCAGGATGAACGGCAACGCGATTGTAAATTCGACGAAACGCTGGATAATCTCGTCGATGACACCCCCGAACCAGCCCGAGATCATGCCCAGCACTGTCCCGCAAATGGCCCCGGCGGAGAGAACGATTCCCGCTACCATCAGAGAGATCCTTGCGCCGTGCATAATGCGCGTCATGACGTCCCGTCCGAGCGGGTCGGTGCCGAGCAGATGTGCTGTCGACCCTTCCTCATACCATGCCGGCGGGATGAGGCGGTCGGTGAGTTCCCCAAAGGTCGGATCGTACCCGGAAATGACGCTGGCGAAGACGGCGAAGACCATGATGACGCTCAATAACGCCAGCGGCACCAGAGGCCACTCTCTGATGAAGCGTCGCACTGTCCAACGAACTCCTTGTCGGGATGCTATATCGCTGAACCTGATATTTTGCGCGGCTGATATTTCGGTTGACAATGCCGCGGGGACTCCTAGTTAAACCTTATTCTGGGGTCGATGGCGGCGTATAACAAATCTACTATCAGGTTCGACGCAACGAACGCTGCAGCTGTCACGAACACGACGGCGACCATCACGGGGAAGTCATTGTTACTTACCGCCTGTATGCCCAACTGCCCAAGACCTGGCCAGGAAAAGACGTTTTCAGTGATCACGGCGCCAGTAACGAATCCTGCAATCAGGAAACCCGAGAAAGTAATAGGCCCAATAAGAGCGTTCCGGAAGGCGTGCTTCCAAACGATCATATTGCCGCCGACGCCCTTGGCGCGAGCCATCTTCATGTACTCGGCGTCTAGCACCTCCAGCATAGAGGATCTCGTAAGACGCAAAAGACCCGCAGCAGGGTACCAACCGAGGGTTATGGCTGGCAACACGTAGCTCCTGATGCCATGCTCCTGTCTGCCTGTCGGCAGCCAGCCGAGTTCTACGGCAAAAATCATGATGAGCACAATGCCCATCCAGAATCCGGGCATCGACTGTCCCAACAGCGCAAACACGCGTCCAGAATAGTCTAATACGGTGCCGCGTTTAACCGCCGAGAGAACGCCGAACGGCAGGGATACAAGTACTGCAAACAGAAAGGCCGCACCAGCGAGGCGCAACGTCGCCGGAGCGCGTTCCAGGACCAATTCCAGGGCGCTGCGGCGTTGCTGTATCGAATTCCCGAAATCCAACCGGAGAGCATCCCACAGCCAGTCGGCGTACTGCACCACCAGGGGCCTGTTCAGTCCCATCGCCTCGCCCCACTGTTCCCACTGGGCTGCGGTGCTGTATTCGTTAAGGTAGAGAAACCTGGGGTCGCCCGCGGCACGGGATAGGCCAAAGACAAAAGCGGTAGTCACCAACAGCATCAAGAGTGAGAAGGCGACTCGTCGCAATAGAAAACGTCTCAATTTGCCCTACTGACGCCAGACATGCGCCGTGTTCCTACGCTTCTTGGTTATACAAAAGCCGCCATGGCGCAGGCCCTGCTGCTGAGTGCTCAGCAGCAGGGCCTGTATCCCGGCATGGCGGCTCTGTTATGAGCGCGTACGTGCGGCTCGCTAGTTCTGGACTTGCACCGTCTCAGGGTTCGTGAAGTAACGACCGACGATCCTGTGCGGCGTCCAAGCCTTGATCCGTGGGCCGACCATGAAGTGGTCCGTGACGGTGGCTATTGGGAAGATCAGGCGCTGCTCGCTTACGTAGTCCTCTACCTGGACATTGATCGCGACACGCTTGTCGTAGTCGGTTTCATCGTCCACTGAGGCCGCCAGGTCCTGTATTTCACAGGGCACCTCGGCGCCGTGAAAGGTAAGAGCCCTGCCCAGGAGAACGATCTTCTCCTTGTCCAGGTTGCCGATAGACGAGGCAGCGTACCAGACGATGTCGTCAACGCCGTTGAAGTGGCGAGGTCTGGTCGCAGCATACGCGCTTCGATCAACGTTGACATTCAGACCCAGCTGTCGCCACATCTGCGCGACCGCTTCGCCGGCTTCGGGGTTCATCACGATGTGGTCGGGCGGCACGTAGAACTCGAACTCGAACCCGTTCGGGTATCCGGCCTCGGCCAGCAAAGCCTTCGCGCCTTCCAAATCGTATTCGACGTCCCACTCGTCTTTCCATTCAGAATCGTATGGCTGGAAACCGATGTAGCTCCCTGTCGCAAGGCCAAGTCCGCCGAATACCGTGTCGACCAACGTCTGGCGGTCGATCCCCATAGACATCGCCTGTCGGACCTTCAGCGCGCTCTCCATGCTGTTGCCGTTGCCCGACGGATCGCCTATCCAGGGGTGCTCTGCGTCGGGCTTGAAGCCGGACCGCGGGTAGACGATCTTCTCACCCAAGGTCCAGGAGCCCTCAAGTTGTGAGTCACAAGGCTCTTCGCCTTTCCAATAGTTCCCGGTGTAAACCATGATATGGGTAAAACCAGAGCCCCGGGCAGGCTGCTCGTAAGAACCAGGCACCCGCTCTTTCAAACTGGCAATGTCCTTGTTCAGGACCGCAATAATATCCACTTCACCCGCAATAAATGCGGCGTTTCGAGCCAGTGGCTCACGGATCTCGACGACCTCCATCCGCTGGGCGGCTGGCTTCGCCCGCCAGTGGTTTCCGCCGTCAAACGCTTCGACTACCACAATGTCACCGGTGCGGTAGATCACGTTCTCAAACGGCCCGGTACCCAACGGAGTCACGTTGGCCCGGTCCTCTCCCAGTTCGTCGATTGCCTTCTTGGGGTAGATCCACGGCTGGTGCGTGGAGAGATTCGACAAACTCTGCAGCCAGGATGCATTAGACGTCTTGAAGTACATGTCGACGGTGTAGTCGTCGATCTTCTCCCACCGGTCCATCCAAATCTGGAGACCACCAACGCCCCAGAAGGTGGAGCCCTCGCGAATGGCGTTGTTCATGCTCCACACGACGTCATCGGCGGTCAATTCTCCCCAACCCTGGTGGAACGGGATGCCCCTGCGCAGCGTGAAGCGAACCTTGCTACTGTCTTCGGCGAGGTCCCACGAAGTTGCGATGCTGATGCTTGGATCGTATTCCTCATTGTGGTCGGCGTAGACGAGGAACTCGACCATGCCCCATGAAGCGTAGTCCTGTTCGTGTCCGACGCCGCCGAGCGCGGGAACGAAGAGCGGCGGAATAATGTTCTCGGTAGCGTAGCGGAACGTACCCTGAGGGCCGCCTTCCGGTGTCGGCGCCGGCGTCGGAGGGGGTACTGGCGTGGGAGCGACCACTACGGTCTGAACCTGAACCACTTTTTCAACCACTGTCACCGCCTTCTCGACGACGACCGTCTCGATGACCTTCTCTATACGAGTGACAGGCTTCTCGACGATGACAGTCTCGACGACCATAACGGTCTTGCCTTCGACTTCTCTCTCGACGACAACCGTCTCGACGACCTTCTCGATGCGGGTGACCTCTTTCTCGACGACGACCGTCTCGACAACCGTGACGGTTTTGCCTTCGACCTCTTTCTCTACAAGCACCGTCTCGACGACCTTTTCGGTGACCGTCTGCCCCGGCAATTGCTTTTCGACAATTACGGTTTCAACTACCCGCTCGGTTACAATCTCGGTCCCGCCGCACGCCACAGCCAGCGCGGCGATGAGGCCGCCGATTGCCAGCACGCCCAGCGCGAACAACCGAGCCCGTTTGGGCCTAATTGATCCCATCATTTCCTCCTGCTGATATTCCATATAAATACGCGGCCTCGAACATTCCGATCATCCGAGGATCACTGTTTCGGCCGCGCCAAGTTCTGGAATGTTAGTACGAATGAGTTTAAGGTGCAACGTTCGCCGCGTCCCGCGGAGCCGTAGCGTCTTCTGCGCCGGCCCTAATCGACCATCTTTCGATACAGGTCACGCGCCTGTCTGAACAGGTCCAGCACTTCGTTTCGCTGTTCGTCGGTATAGAACTTTCCGTCGTCACGCAACCAGGAAATCGAATCGTCTATTTGACTGACGATCCGGGCAGCGGAGACGCTTCTTTCAGGGGACGCCGCGCCGCCGGCGTCGATGTAAACGGGGCTGGTATGGGCCCATATGGGCTGGGCGAAACTGTCCCGCGAGTTACTGCCGATACGCGCCGCAATCCAACCGTCGCCCGCAACGTCCACCTCGCATTCGAACGAACCCCCCGTGGACCCGTCCGGAAGGTCCCTCGTGTGAACGGGTCTGCCGTTGGCGACGACCTCCACCCTGTGTATCGGGTAGTGCGATGTCCAGTCAACGTCAACCGTTACCCGGACCCCGCTGCTCGCTTGCACTGTGTCGCCGACGCTCGACCCATCGACGTTGATGCCCAGCATCGGGCCGTTTGTGATGAACGTCTTTCCATCGCGGAGGGCCTGCATCCAGCTTGTGTACTCGAATTCGGGCTGTGTCTTCGTGTAAACCCTGTTGGCTGAACACAAGAACCAGTCCGATCCGGTGGACGCCGGCAACCTGATGCCGCAGTTGAGAAGCCCGTACCAGGCGTCGTATTCGAGGTCTTCCCAATACACGTCCCACAGGCTCAGAGCGTCCACCTTGCCGAGGATCGCCGCCACCGACGCTTCGATGCCGTGACCGTTGTGACACCAGATGACGACGCCGTCCTGCCGGTGCGTGTCGTCGCAGGCGTAGCTTATCGGCGGATATTCCGGGCTGAAGGCGTCTATGAGAAGCCCGCGCCCGGGCGGATTGACGACGTTTCGGATGTCGAGGAGCATCACGTGGCCAAAGCCGTAGATATGCCCGCCCCCCATGTAGTGTCGAGTCTCTTCGCCGCACTGGACGTAGTGCCGTGCGTCGGTGAACTTGCGCAGGACACCCGGGGCGTACCTATTACTGGCGTACGCGAAGTCCCACCGCTTTACGTAGCTGAGGGCTGTTACGCGCAAGTCTTCGATGCGCGAGTCGTACATCACCCGGCGATCCGGATCTTCCTCAGTCTCCTTGTAGTGGAGGTGCAGGTTGCCCGGGTGCCAGCCGTCGGCGGCTGGATCACACCACCGTTCGAGTTCGATCTCCTGTTCGATGTGACCGGGTTCGGTGAATTCCACCGTCCGGCGCCAGGGCACGTATTCGGTGCCTCGCTCCACCGTAATTTGCACCCGGCCGCGGGGGACGTTCAGGCTGAATTCGCCGTCGGAGTAGAAGAACGGTTCGCCCGTGCCGATTTTCCACATCGCGTCGGGGGGAGCCAGCGGGGCGCCGTCGTTACCGATTACCTGGACTCGTGCGCCTACTTTCTGCCCGGTGGCAGCGTCCACGATCCGGCCGGTCAGTGTGAAGTCGCCGGTGCTGTAGTGGGTCAAATAGCGTATCGATTCGATTTTGTAGTCCTCCTGGTACCCGCGAGTCAGGGTGCGGCCGTGGCCGTCGACGGACGAGTACGTCTAACTGTCCCGGTAGGCGTCTAACGCTTCCACCAGCGTGTCGATGTCGTCCTGGTTGTTGAAGAAATGGGGGGTGACGCGAGCTGAATCCTGCCCTAACGCGGTGGCTGGGCGCGCCCTAAGGTATATTCCCCGTTTCTCGGCGTAGTCCTGGAATCCGTCCGCGCTGGACGTCGCGATGGCGTTTATACCAGTCATGCCCTCAGGTTCGGGTGGCGACAGGACCTTGTGGCCATGCTCCTGCGCCGTGATCCGCAATTGGGATGAAAGCGACAAGACCCGTTTCTCGACGGCCTCAATGCCTCCGAATTCCAGGATTATGTCCGCCATCTGACTGAGTCCGATCAGGGCGATGATGCTGGGGCTGACCTCCATCCGAACCGCGGTGTCCGGATAGCCGAGCGTTCCGGCGGGGATTGACTGCGGTCCGCTGTCCGCCGCGCCGTGTTCAAATAACTGGTGTACGAACGATTCCCAGTCAGATTGCCGCGGGTCCACTCCGTAGAAGTGCACGCTGTGAGGAATGATGTCCTCAATTACGTCCTTGTTCACGTAGGACACGCCCAGACCTTCAGGCGAGCAGAACCACTTGTAGGCGCCCGCAGACATCATCGTCACGTTGGTATCGGCAACGTCTATCGCAAGGTGGCCCATCCCCTGGATTGCGTCGAGGAAAAGATATAGGCCGTGGTCGCCTGCAACCCGGCTCAGTGCGTCGAGGTCCTGCCGATAGCCGTTGTACGTGTTGACCAGGCACAATCCGATGGCGCGCGTCTTTGGCGTGATGGCACGCTCGATGTCATCGGGGTCCATGCGCCCGTCACGCTGCGGCACTACCGTAACTGTCATTCCCCGTTCGGCCAGGTTCGACCAGATCGTGTAGTCTGCCGGGTGGTCGAGGCCGCCGACAATGATTTCGTCCCCGGGTCGGAGCAGGGCGTTCGCCACGGTGCTGATCCCGTCGGTAGTCCCCTTCGGGAACCAGACCTCTTCCGGTGTTACGTTGAGCACTTTCGCCATCTTGGACCTGACGTCGTCGACGAAAACCCGATCCTCGTCCGCTCGACCGAACGGGTACGCCATTTGACTTCTTTTTCGAACGAAGTCCGAGATCGCGTCTGCAGTGCGTTGTGGGTAGGGGCCCCAATAGGCCGAGTCCAGGTAGGTGCAGGACTTGACGACCGGGAACTCCGCGCGCAGTTCATCGACTGTAAGTTTGGTCAACGTTGTTCTCCTCGTGTCTGTCGGCCGCAGGGGCCACTGTGGCGTTCATTCGTTAGTTTCTTGGCTAATGCCGCTGTAAGAGCGATTCCGTCCACGGGCGCAACTCCGCTGTAAGTGACGCGCGACGACAATCTTAAAATGACGGTGGACACCCGAATTCGATGCCGCGTCATGTGCGGGTACCCCGCAGCCGGGGATCGATCATGTCGCGCAGGCCGTCGCCTACTAGGTTCGCCGCCAGGACCGTCATCGTCAGGAATATGCCCGGAATCACCACGATCCATGGCGCGTTGTACAGTTGGTTTCTGCCCATGCTGACGATATTGCCCCAACTCGGCACGTAGTCCGGAACTCCGGCGCCTATGAAACTCAATCCCGCTTCAGTCAACATCGCCACCGCGAATAGAAATGTGGCCTGAATCGTAACTGGCCCAAGCGTGTTTGGCGCAATATGGACGAGCAATATCCGCCAGGTTGGCACTCCCGTCGCACGGGCAGCCTCGACAAATGGCCGTTCCCTCAGGCTCAGCACCGAACTACGCACCACGCGTGCAATGGATGGTATTGCGTTAACCGAGATGGCGATTATGACGTTTTGGATGCTCGATCCCAGCATTGCTATCAACGCCAGGGCAAGTAACAGGCCCGGGAACGCCATGATGCCATCGACGATGCGCATGAGTACTGCATCCATTCTCCGGTCGTACCCGGCAATCAGACCGAGTATCTCCCCGGCTATTGCGGCTATGACCACGACACTCGCACCGACCAGCAGCGAAAGTTTGGCGCCGTGAACGGTCCGTGAGTAAAGGTCTCTACCGAAGCTGTCGGTGCCGAACCAGTGTTCAGAGTTTGGCGACATCAGGCGATCTTCGACAGCAAGCCGCAGTGGATCGTATCGGTCGATGAACGGCGCGAATATGGCCACGACGCCCATGACGCCAAGAATCAAAAGGCCGATGCTCATGTTCGGGTTGCGCGCAAGCAGCCGAATTCCCAGCCGTGGAGCGCGCCTGAGCATCCTGTACCTGCCGTGCCCGGACTGAACCGCGTCGTAAACGGCCATACTCAGTACCTGACTCTCGGGTCGAGGTAGGCGTAGATGACATCGGTTAACAGGTTCACGAAAACAATGATCCCGCCCAAGACCAGCACAACCGCCTGCAGCACAGGGATGTCGCGATTCACTACCGCGTCGGCGGCCAGGCGGCCAAGGCCGGGGATCGTGAACACCTTCTCGGTAACGACGACGCCTGTAAGCAACCCTGCAAGCAGCAACCCGACAATCGTGGCGACGGGAAGGGATGCGGCCTTCAACGAATGTCTCTGCAAAATTATCCGGTCAGTCAGCCCCTTGGCTCTGGCGGTTCTGATGTAGTCCTCGTTAAGGATTTCCAGCATGCTGGAGCGAGTCATTCGGGCGATTATTGCGGCCCCGGAGACCGCAATGCTCAAGGCCGGCAGCGTCATGCTCTTGAAAAAGCCGGGGATACTGTCCAGCACGCTTACAAAACCGATGGCCGGAAACCACCTCAGACCTACCGCGAACATGAGGATCAGCATGAAGCCCAGCCAGAAGGCCGGCACGGAAAAACCCAGGACGGAAAAGAACATGATTGTGCGGTCAATCCAGGTGTGGGCCTTCCACCCGGCCACAACTCCGAGCGGAATCCCGATCAGGACGGACAACACCAGCCCGAGGACGGTCAGGCTGATCGTCGGCTCCATTCTGTTGCCGATCAGTTCCGTCACCCGGTGGCCGGTGAAAAGCGATCGGCCAAAGTCACCCTGCAGGATGCCTCCGAACCATTTGCCGAACTGGACGACGAACGGCTTGTCGAGGCCCATGACCTGTGTAATGTGTTCGATGTCCTCGGGCGTCGCGTCCTCCCCCGCGATGGCGTAAGCCGCGTTGCCGGGCGCAATGTACGTGATGGAAAACGTGAGAATCGCGACGATCATCACAACAGGAAGGCTGATGACGAGTCGCCGGAGGATATAACCGCTCATTCAGGGTTCGAGCCGTGGGCGGATTGGGTTGACAATCGGCTGCGAGGAACTGCGCGGGCCCGTCAAAGACCCTCGTGTAGGCGCGTACCGCCAATGCCGCGCCGCTCGGGTGTCAATCTCCTCGTGCATTTGATCGGTTGCGGCCTTGATCTGCAGACTCACGCGCTTGAAACTGCTGTGTCGATCGTTGCGGACCGCGGGACCCCTTGCTTTGACGCTGAGTTTATTGCGGATGGGCGGCTTGCGCCTAATTCACTTCCCAATTCGGTCGCCGTAACCGTTAGACGACACCACCTGTCCGTAGCCATGAAATTCAGTCCGGTAACGCTGGCCGGGCCCACCCCACGTCGGTCAGGGGTGAGCCCGGCTTCGCATTCAACCGTTCGGGAATTCCGGCGATGTCCGGTCGGCTTCGCTGCTATCTGTCCTTCCAGGCGTTCACGAAGCTCGTGTGAGTGCCGAGCAACCGGATTTCAACTCCGTGCAGGGCCTTGCTACCTGCATACACCTCCAGGACCTCGCCGAATGGGATGTACTGCATGTCCTGGTAGAACAGCTTTTGCATCTCGATTATGAGTTCGTCCTGCCTCTCCCTCGGCGCGCGGGCGAACTCTTCGAGCATCGCCGTGAAGTTACCTGACGGGTCCTGGTACTTGTTCCAGTACTTTCCTTTAGCAAGCGTGCTGTTGAGCAACGGGCTTATGCCGCCCCAGGAGACCGGCCCGCCGGTAAAGAACATGTCAAACCTGTCAGGGTCAGATCTGCGCTCTCCATAGCTGGCGGCGTCCACGTGCTGGTAGTCGACCTCGAATCCGAGGTCTTCCACCACTTCGCGCATTACAAGAGCAGACGGCGCGGAGCCCGACCTGGTCAGGAGGGTCATCTTGGCGCCAGTGTAGCCCGCTTCCTCGATCAGCGCTTTGGCGGCTTCCAGGTCGGGCGGGTCGTAGTAGATCTCGTCACCCGGTGTTCGGATGCCGCCCCAGCGCGTTCCACAAAGCATGAGTGAGCCGCACTGCCTGAAGAGGGCGGGGTCGCCAGCCGTCGCAAGCAGAGCGTCGTCCTTCGGGAATGCGATCATGATCGCACGGCGGACCCGTGCGTCACTCATCGGTCCCTTCACGTGGTTCGGCCAGGCGCCTATTCGGAGCGGTCCGGTGTCGTCCAAAAATACGTGCAAGTCAGGGTTCGCCTCGAGGCGCTCTTTCTGGTCACCGGAAATAGTTCCGATCCAGTCGACAGCTCCCGTCTCGAGGGCGGCGATGCGGGCCGCTTCTTCCGGAATCACGATCGCTTCCAGCACATCGGCGTAGGCGAGCCTGGTGCCTGCAAGGAATGAAGTCGGCCCGGGCGGGGACTTGTAGTCCGCCCACTTAGTGAAGAGGAAACGGTCACCCGGCCGCCACTGGACCAATTGGTATGGCCCCGTGCCACCAAATGTCTCAAAGTCCCCGTTTCCGGGGCCCTCGTCCGGATCAACGGCGTACATCTCGGGCGGCATCATGTACGGGGAGTACCCGCCGAGGCGAGCGAATCCGTCCAGGAGCAGCCCAGTCGGCTCGCTAAGAGTCACGACGTACGTGAGGTCGTCGGGGGTCTCGATGGACTCGATGAATCCGTTGAGAATCCCTCCAAAGCTGTCTCTCGCCAGCCAGCGCTTCCAGTTGCCCATTGCGTGTTCCGACGTGAACGGGCGGCCTTCGACAGGTGCGTTGTAGGTGATTCCTTCCCGCAACTTGAAGGTCCACGTGAACCCATCGTCGCTGGTAGTCCAACTCTCCACCAGGGAGGGCTGAGGGCTGAGGTTCTCATCGAACTCGAATAGCTTCTCTTGACTATGCAGGGCGCCAATTTCCGGCTGCGACGTCGTCTTGAGCGCGTCCAGGGTCGCGACATTGTTGTCAAGCGCCCACCTCACGGTCCCGCCACTGACGGGTTCCATACCGATTGGTGTGGGTGTCGCCACGATCATTACGTCCTGCGTGACGATTACCGTCTCGACCACCTCCACCGTTACGGTGACCGGTTTCTCCACGACGACGGTCTCAACCACCTTCTCCGTGACCGTGACCGGCCTGTCCACTACGACCGTCTCGACCACCTTCTCGGTGCGGGTCACCGGCCTGTCCACAATGACAGTCTCTACCACCTTGACGGTCTCGCCTTCAACCACCTTCTCCACTACGACCGTCTCGACCACTTTCTCGGTGCGGGTCACCTCCCTCTCCACTACGACTGTTTCGATCACCTTCTCGGTGCGGGTCACCTCCCTCTCCACTACGACCGTCTCGATCACCGTCTCTACCTGGGTGACCGGTCTATCAACTACGACCGTCTCCACCACGGTGACGACCTCTGCGTCGCCGCCGCCGCAAGCGACAGCCAGCGCGCCGAGTGCACCGCCAATGGCGAGCAACGCCAGTGTCGCGCGCCGCATCAAACTTGACTTGATCAAACTCATTATGTCCTCCTGATCGGACCTGGACTCGCAGTCACCCACTTTGGACCGCGCCAAGGCCGCCAACATCATCCTGACAATCCAGCGGAATGTTAGTACGGACCGGGTTCCGGCGCAATGCCGGACAACCCGGCGCCTTTGCGGAGATCGATTGGCTTGAGCTTTGTCAGCGCCCGCGGCTTACGAACCAGGCGACGGGGAGGCCGGAAATACCCGCCATTGCCGCGCAAGAGCCGAAAGTCGGGTAACGCCGAAAACGGCCGTGCCCATCCTGGAATCCGGGTCCGCCCAGAACTCCATGGACGCCAGGTTGGAGACGAGCACCTCACCGGGCACAGTATAGACGGTCCGATTCAGGTCGCAGGTGCAACGTTCGGCGGCTGAAATCGAAAACGACACAGTCTTCCATGTCACGCAGGGCCGACGCCGATGTACCTCCCCAGCCAATCGAGAAGGCGTCGGTAATACTCGAGTATCAAGGTGGGATGGCCTGTCCTTCGGAAAGCGTGGGTGGAGTTCGGGAATCTGACGAACTCTACGGTCTTGCCGAGGCGTTTGAGCGCGACGAAGTACTGCTCGCTTTGCTCTATGGCACAGCGCAGGTCGTCCTCTCCGTGTAACAGGAGCACGGGGGTCCGGACGTTGGGGGCATAGGTGATGGGCGAATGACGGAGGTACTCGTCCCGCGCTTCGCTGTACACGCCTCCCCAGTTGAGGTCTCCCAAAACCGTGCCTAAGTCGGAGGTACCGTACATGCTGTGCAGGTTGGCGCACATCGAAGCGACGATGGCCGCCTTGAACCGGTGGTCGTGTCCGACTATCCAGCTGCTCATGAAGCCGCCGTAGCTGGACCCGTGAACGGCCATGCGGTCCTCGTCCACGTATGGCCGTGCGGCCAGTTCGTCCACCGATGCGAGGATGTCGAGATAGTCTTCGCCGCCCCAGTCTTCGCGCACCGACTTGGTGAACTCGGGGCTGTAGGTTGAGGAGCCGCGCGGGTTCACGGTCAGGACGATATACCCGTTGGTCGCAAGAACCTGGTGTACGGGATCGAAGTTGTCGGAGAAGCGGCCGTTCGGACCGCCGTGGATGTCCAGGACCACCGGATAGCTCTTCGTGTCGATGAAGTCGGGAGGCAGCAGTACGCGCGACTCAATCCCGAAGCCGCCGCGGTGAATGGTGAATTTCTCCATGCGGGCTGGCGTGTGGGAGTCGAGGTAAGACCCGGCGTACGAGGAAATTGTCTGGGCAGATCCGGTATCGAGATCGACATACGCCAGTTCTCCCGGCGAACGAGGCGATTCGGCGAGGATGACCGCTTTGGTGGCGCTCCCGTCGATTGATGCGCCGTCGATTTGCTCGTCGCCGCCCGTG
Organism: Dehalococcoidia bacterium; assembly: GCA_965219065.1. Lineage (GTDB taxonomy): Bacteria > Chloroflexota > Dehalococcoidia > Lucifugimonadales > Lucifugimonadaceae. Next base: position 2,021,454 of record OZ244715.1, on the reverse strand, counting down.
ATGAGCTTGAAGTCGCTGCCGTCCGGGCGGATGGAGCATACGAAGTACACCCCTCGATGGACGCCGACGAACACGATACAGCGCTCGGCAGTCCACGACAGTCCGCACTCCGGCACAGGAGTGTAGAGGCCGTCTGTGATCCTGCGGACGCTTCCATCAGGGCCCAAAACGTAGAGCCACGCGGAGCGCGGGTCCCACAGTTCGGGGTCGTGTGATCCGATGGCCGCCAGCGACTTGCCGTCCGGTGACCATGCGACCGCCCACACAAAGGGGAGACTTTCCGACCACGAGACCGGCTTGCCGTCTGGCAATTTCACAACCTTGACCTGCGTGTTGGTGGTGAAGTCTCGACCCTCTATATCGTCGGAAATGAAGGCGAGCGCCCCGCCATCGGCTGACCATCTGGGTGACCAGTTGTCACCCTCGCCGTCCGTGATTTGACGCGTACACCCCGATTCGACATCCAACATGAACAATTGCCGAAAGGCGTCGCCGGTATATCCACGAGAGTCATGACGGTAGCGGATGCGACGGACGACGCGCACGCGGGGTACGTCGGACTCTTGCTCATCCAACGCGTCGGGGTCGACGGGCGAAACGGCCGCGATTCTGTCGCCGTTCGGTGAAACGGAGAACTCGTCGACGCCGCCCGGAAGGTCGGTAATGCGCCTTGCCTCTCCCCCGTTCACCGGAACGGCCCAGACCTGCTTTTTGTCGTCGTCGTCTGGACGGAGGAAGAAGACGCGATCGTTATCGATAGCCGGAGCCGTATCGGTGGGCCCGTCGGTCAGGGCTGAACGATCATCGAACGGATGGCGTGAAACGATTATCCGCGCCTTGCGCTCCATCGTCGCCCGGTCAATCGTCGTCTTGACGAACGCCAGCGTGGAGGCGTCGTCGGACAGGTGCGGCTGCGAGACCGAAGGAACTTCAAAGATGTAATCGGCGTTTATGGGGAGAGGCATCGCGCTCCTTCGAATGACAATTGCGTCCTGTGCCATCGCGCCATACGGAAGTGCCGTGAAGATAGACGACCTGAACGTCGATTCAGAGCTTCCAGGGCAAGCGTTTAGAATTCTTCAATCCGGTCAACTAGACTGCAATCAGAAAGAACTCAAGTCGGAAGTGTAGGACGGTGGGCGCCTTTAGGGAAGACATCTACGTTAGTGACGGCAATGGCGGACCGGGTATGTAGGTCAGCGTCTTGTTGGACACTGGGGCTACCTTCACGGTTCTGCCTGATTCGCTGGTGCGTGAGAGTCTCGGCATCGAAGCTGATCGACAAGAGAATTTCACCTTGGCGGACGGCAGTAAGCGAGTACTGCCGGTAGGAGATGCTCAGATCGCCGTGGCGGGGAAGCAAGCGTTCTCGCCAGTGGTGTTGGGCGCAGAGGGCAGGTACCTACTGGGGGCCACGACGTTGCAGTCTCTGGGGCTGATTGCTGACACGACCAACCATCGGCTCATTCCCGCGCCAGAGCTGTACCTGTAGACCACCACCTGACTACGGCAAGCAGGCGTCACGTGGAGTCAACTGGATAGTCCCCTTTGCAAGGTCTCCGTCTATAAGGAATTCTTTAAGGGCTACTCCCGCTGTCTCGCCTGAAGAGACCTTTGCGAAACTGCTCATGTCGAGGCATCGCGCCAAGATTCGACACGTTGTTCAATGTTGAATCCCCGCCCCTAGATTCCGGCTCGGAGGCCGGAACGACGGTTAAGCAAAGGTCTCCCCGAGCCGGAAAGAGTCGGACAGGGTTGTCAACGACCGCGGATTGCGATCCACCCGACGGTGAGACCGGAGACACCTGCTATCGCCGCGCCGGAAATTATTCCCGTCCTGGATATGACCACGATCTCTTCGAGGTTCTTTTTCTCAGCCACTAACAGTTGATTAACAGGGTTTGCAGGCAGATCGGCAAGCCGGCTTTGTGTGAGAAACAGCGTGCGCCGGACGAAGACGCACCGTGGTCAAATCAGTTTAGGCCTGTCGCAATGGCAGTTTTGTTTCGCCATGACGGCTTTGACGGCAGGCAAACAAGCTCCGGATCTCTGGCGCTACGCCGACATCTGGCCGACCCTTGGCAAGAACCTTTTGACTCTCGGCGATCGGGTGCCGCGGGTCACCGACCATTCCGTTGAAATTCAAGAGAGTCGCTTTCGTACGGTCCATTCAGTACCCGGCCGACTTGGTCAACCTGCAAAGTAGAGCTTGATAACCTCTATCGTCTCTTCCCTGGTAATGACGTCGTTGAAATAGTCTTTAATCGCCGCAATGACCTCGTCCCTGTCGATCACCCTGTCTCGATTCGCGTCATATCGGCTGCCCAGTGGACCGAGGTTCACGTCGGTCACCATAATGTTCACGGTGATGGTCCCGGTGGCATTCAACGAGAATCTGTCGGAGGTCGTGCCCTGGGCGGTGACCGTAACTTCGACCATGTAGCTGGACCGCGTCTCGTAGTCCAACGTCGTGCCGGCGCCCACAGTTATCTGACCCGTGCCGCTGTCGATATCGAATAACGCCGCGTCAGGGCCACTCAACTCGTAAGTCAACGCGACGTCGGCTCCCGCGGCCGCCACCGGCTGGCCAACCTTTTCGCCTGTGTCGGCGTTCTCGGCAACGCTCCTGGCGCCGTTCTCCGTGGCCGGGAAAAGTGTGACCAGGCTGTCGGCCCACTCCGGTATGGGTCCGGTCAAGTGGTTCCCCCACAGAAACAGCCTTTCCAGCCTGTACAGGCTTTTCAGTCGCGGCGGTATGGACCCGATTAGCTGGTTACCTGCAAGGTTCAGCAGGAATAGTCTCTTGAGGCCACCCAGTTCCGTCGGAATTGGCCCCGTCAACTCGTTATCGGAGAGGTTTAGTCCCCCAATGTTGGTGAGGCCTCCTAATTCTGACGGAATTGGACCGGTCAACTGGTTGCCGGAGAGACTCAGCCAATACAGGTTGGACAGGCTGCCCAGTTCAGATGGAATCGGCCCGGTCAATTGGTTGTCGGCGAAGCTCAGCCAATACAGATTGGTCAAACTGCCCAATTCACCGGGAATCGACCCGGTCAACTGGTTGTCGGAGAAGCTCAGCCGAGTCAGATTGTCCAGCCCACCCACCCAATCGGGAATCGGTCCGGTCAATTGGTTGTCGGCGAGTTGGAGCCCGCGCAGATTGTTCAGCCTGCCCACCCAAGCCGGGATCGACCCGGTCAATCTGTTACTGGAGAGTTCCAGCCAATGTAAATTGGCCAAATTGCCCAAGGACGCCGGGATCGGTCCGCTAAATTGATTGTCCCGAAGCGCCAAGTCTTCCAGTTTGTGGAGGCCGCCCAGTTCGGCTGGAATTGGTCCGGAAAGCGAGTTATGGGAGAGATTTAATTCCAGCAAGTTGGCCAGGTTGCCCAGTTCTGGCGGAATTGGTCCGGATAAACGGCTTAGCACGAGGTTCAGGTTTTCGAGGCTGGATAGATTTCCTAGTTCGGCGGGAATCCCCCCGCTCATTTGGTTGCCCGAGACGCTCAGTCGTTTAAGGTTGCGGAGACCTCCCAGTTCGGCGGGAATTGTTCCGTTCAGTTGATTATCAGACAGGTCCAGTTCTACGAGTTTGACGAGGTTTTCCAGTTCGGTGGGAATCGGACCTGTCAATTGGTTATCGGATAGGTCCAGCCCCTTCAGATTGAACATGCTACCTATCCATGCAGGTATTCGTCCTGTCAGATGATTCTCTGATACGTACATGTGTTCTAGGTAGGTGAGCCTGTCCAATGCTGTGGGCATCGGCCCGGATAACTGGTTTCGCCAGAGGAGCAGCGTTTTGAGATTGGACAGGTTGCCCAGTTCTGCTGGTATAGGCCCAGTTAACTTATTCGAAAACAGGCCCAGTATTTCCAAATTAGCGAGGCCGCCCAATTCTGTGGGTATCGGCCCGGACAATTGGTTTTGCCAGAGGCTCAGTGATTCCAGATCGGACAGGTTGCCCAGTTCTGCCGGTATAGGCCCCGTTAACATATTCGAAAACAGGTCCAGTGATTCCAGATTGGACAGGCCGCCCAATTCTGTGGGTATCGGCCCGGACAATTGGTTACCCAAAAGGCTCAGTGATTCCAGATTGGACAGGTTGCCTAGTTCCGTCGGTATCGGTCCTGTCAACTCATTCCCAGAAAGGTTCAGAACCACAAGTTTTTCAAGTCCGCCCAATTCGGGAGGCAACTCGCCAGTTAGGTCCTCAAAGTTAAGATCCAACTCGGTAACCCGCAACGGCGAGCCTCCGAGGGTGAGGCCGTCCCAGTCTGTGATGGGAGTGCCCGGCGACCAGTTCAGGTTTTCACTCGCGGCCAGCACGTCCCGCGCAGCCAGCAGCGCGTCGCAGTCGGACAACAGCCCCGGGTTGTTGGCCGCATCGTCCACCGCGTCACCGGAGGCACAGGAGTCGGTCACCGTGATGGTCACCGTAATAGTTCCCCTCAAGCCGGCCAAGCCTGTGGCCGTGACGTTGACCGTGTAGCTGTTTCGTGTCTCGTAGTCCAACCTCGTCCCTGAAGCGACAGTTATCTGACCTGTGTCGCTGTCAATATCGAACAGGGCCGCGTCAGGGCCGCCCAGCGTGTAGGTCAACGTATCGGGGCCACGGCCCGTGGCCGTAAATGGGGCGCCCACGTTGCGGCCTGCCGCGTTGACGTCTCTGTACTTCCATTTCACTGTAATTGTCCGCGACCCGCCCCCCGGTGTCCTGCCAACTATGACAATGACGTCGGAATGTACCTGCGCGACAAACGCCCCGCCTACCGTAGCTCCGGTGGCCGCGTCCACCAATTCAATGTCATTCACGCCGCTGGTGACCGGCTGCATTTCTGGCGGGACGTTGATCACAGTAACAACGCCAGCGTTGAAATTAACTCTCTGGCTCACCATGCCGACAAGGGACGTGTGTGCGTCGTCGTCCACTCCAGAGTTCTCGGCCACCCTCCTCACGCCGGACTCCGTGGCCGGGAACAGGGTGATTAGTCCGTCCAGCCAGGCTGGCAACGGGCCAGCCAACTTGTTACCCCAGAGGTACAAAATTCGCAGATTGTCGAGGCTGCCCAGTTCCGACGGTATCTCTCCGGTCAACTGGTTCTCGGAGAGGTTCAGCGCTACCAGGCGCTCGAAGTTGTCCAGCCAATCCGGAATCTGTCCGGCCAAATCGTTCCGCGACAGGTCAAGGTCTTGCAGATCGGCCAAATCACCCAGTTCTGGCGGAATCGGCCCGTTCAACAGGTTTTCCGAGAGATCCAGCACTGTCAGATTGGTCAGGCTGCCAAGGGAATTCGGTATCGGAGCAGTCAACCGATTGCCGGAGAGGTCTAGTTGAATCAAGTTAGCTAAACTTCCCAACCGGGTCGGAATCTGTCCGGTCAATCGATTCTCCGCGAGTAACAGAAGTTCCAGGCCCGCCAAGGTGCCCAGTTCTGACGGTATTTCCCCTGTTAACCCCTCCTTGTAAAGAACCAACCCGGTAACCCGCAGCGGTGAGCCATCCAGGGTGACGCCATCCCAATCTGCGATGGATCTACCCGCCAACCAGTTCAGTGTCGCACTCCCCGCCAGGGTGTCCAGCGCCGCCAGCAGCGCATCGCAGTCTGACAATAGCCCTGGATTGTTGGCCGCATCGTCCACCGCGTCTCCGGAGGCACAGGGGGTGGCGCCACTCTGGGCAGAGACCGGATGGACTGGGAGCAGCACGGCGGCCAGCAGCGCCAGCGCTACGACGGCAGCCGCAGGCAGTGTTGGGAAGCGGCTGAATAGTGGCGTCTTCGCCATGCGCTCGTTTCCGGCGCCCATAGCCGGGGTAATGACTTGCCAGGTGCCTACACTCGCATTGACAGGAAGATGGGCGTGTACTGACCGCCACTATACCCTTAAGGTGCCGGCAAAGACGTTGAAGGTTCCAGATAAGGGTCACGGAAGAAGCAAGTGGTGTTGGAAAGCGCCAGCCTGACGAAGTTGATCAAATCGCAGTCGATTTTGGGAGTGCCGTCTCTGGACGAACTTCGTTTCTCCCCGTTGTCTTCATTTAAGGTAGTGACGGCGTGTGTCACGTAGCGCGGGCCGTTGGCCCACCTGCCAGTACACCCCCAACGACCGCGCCATTCAGGAGTTAACACTTTGCCGCAATACGATCTGCTGATTGCCGGTGGTACTGTTCTCGACCCGGCCAACTCGCTGGAGGCCGTCGCCGACGTAGCCATCTCGGACGGACGGGTAGACCGCGTCGAGCCGGAGATCGACCGCTCCCTGGCGGCCGAGGTTGTGGACGCGGCCGGTTTGTGGGTCATGCCTGGCATGGTCGACGGCCACGTGCACGTGGGCGGTGAGCGGGCCACGTGGGACCCGGCGCTGGGCTTCCGCATGCTCGCGCTCGCCGGAGTCACCACGGGCATCGACTTCGGCTGCACACCCGAATCCCTGTTTGACGGCATGCAACGCCTCGGCGCCGGCATCAACATCGGCGGCCTGCTGGTTCTCAGGCCCGGCAGCACGATCCCGCGCGACGACCCGCCGCCACCCGAAGTCCGCTCCATCGTCTCGGACGCCCTGCGGCGGGGCGCGCTCGGCGTCAAGATCATTGGTGGATACGATCCCTTCACGCCGGAGGTAACCGCCGACATCATCGCCGCCTGTAACGAACAGCGAGCCTACGTCGGCTACCACATCGGAACGAAGGAGACGGGCAGCCGTCTCGACGGCATGCGGGAGGTTCCCGAACTCGTCGGCAACGGCCGTCTGCACATCGCCCACATCAACGCCTACACCCGCGGCTCCATCCTGGACCCGGTGGACGAATGCACTGAGGCGCTGGAGATTCTCACGGCCAAGAAGGGCCAGTACAACTCGGAGGTGCACCAGGCCGTGCCCAACGGCACCTCCGGGGCGTGCGGTGAAGACGGCATGGTCCTGGCGGATGTCGCCCGTAACTGCCTCAACCTCGGCGGCTACCCGACCACCGCAGACGGCATACGGGAGGCCATTCGCGACGGCTACGCGTCGATGATTCGAGAGAAAGACGGCGTAATCGGATACGTCAAGTACGACGAGGCGTCGGCGATCTTCGAGGAACTCGACACCGATTGCCCACTGAGCTTTCCGGTAAACCTGCCGAGATCGGCCTTCCTTCTCACGACCGCCAGGGACGCCGACGGCGACTTTGTCGTTGACGCCGTGGCATCCGACGGCGGCTCGCACCCGCGCAACATCAATATTGAAAGCACGACCGCTTTGGTACGATTCGGTGCTCTTTCGCCGTTGGAGATGGTCGAGAAGCTCTCGTACAACCCGTCACGAATGTTCGGCCTGCTGAAAAAGGGCCACCTGTCGCCCGGTGCTGACGGCGACGTAACGGTGATCGATCCGGCGGCCGGAAAAGCCGTGCGCACCTTCGTGGCGGGACGGCCCGTGCTCGTCGACGGGCAGGTTGCGCAATCGGGCGGTACGGTCCTGACAACCGCCCAGGGCGAACGCGCCGCGCGCCGAACGGGGCTGCCGGTAGAGGTCATCGATCTCACCAACAGCAAACTCTACGCCAACTACTCCGGCTGACCGGCGCACACCCCCCTCAGGCCTTCTCGATGGTGCACCCCAGCGAGTATGACCTGATGCGGTCGCGGTACAGCTCGGCCCGTTCCAGCGGACATACGATGACCACGGCCGTTCCGTTGTTGTGCGCCTCCAGCATGACGCGCACCGCGTCCTCCTGCCCCAACTCGGGCACACTGCTCAGCAGCGCCTGGGCAACGAACGCCATCTCATTCACATCGTCGTTGTGCAGAATCACGGCGTACGGGGGCAGAAACTCAGTGACGTTCTTTTCGGCCTGTTTCGGTTCGTTCGTAGTCACCCGCAGATTGTAAGCTGCGCAGGCGGATGCAATCGCCGAACTTGACACGCCGCGCCCACCCGAATCAACCTTAGTGCCGGGCAGCGCGTCTGGACGCCAACGCGTGTAACCACGCAAATAAAAAAGGGACAACAGAAATGAAGATCGTTGACATCAAGACCTACCCGGTTTGGGTAGGCAGGCGGAACCAGATGTTGGTCAAGGTAGAGACCGACGAGGGTATCTACGGATGGGGTGAGGCCGGCGTGTCCTCCCGTGAGAAGGCGGTCGAAGCCGCGGTCCTGCACTACAGGGAGTTTCTTATCGGGAAGGACCCGATGAGCCGCGGCGGGCTGTGGCAACTCATGTACCGCAGCCAGTACTTCGAAGGCGGGCGCATCCTGACCGGCGCCATCTCGGCCATCGACATAGCGCTGCACGACATAGTCGGGAAGAAGCTCGGCGTTCCGGTCTACCAGCTTCTCGGCGGTAAACAGCGGAACTACGTCCCGTGCTTCGCCACGGCCGGTGCAGACAACGGTGAGGAACTTCTCGAAGAGGTTCGGCTCCTCAAGCGGGAGGGGTGGAAGGCGATCCGCACCACAATCCTTCACCCCGACACAGGCGGCGACGACGCCCTGTACGAACCGCGGGAGTCGATCGCCCTGACCGCCGAGTGGCTGACGAAGATCAGGGAGGACATTGGGCCTGAACCCGTCTTCGGCATCGACTACCACCATCGTCTCAGTGTTGCGGAAGCGGCGTCGTTCTGCCAGATGATGCCGATGCACACGCTCGACTTCCTCGAAGAGCCGATCAGGGATGAGACGCCCGAAGCGTATGAGGCGCTGCGGAAGATGACACCCATACCGTTCGCCATCGGCGAGGAATTCGCGTCGAAGTGGCAGTTCCTTCCTTATATAGAACGGGGAATAACGAACTTCGCACGCGTCGACGTATGCAACGTGGGAGGCCTCACGGAGGCCATGAAGGTTGCGGGTTGGGCCGAGGCGCACTACATAGACCTCATGCCTCACAATCCGCTAGGGCCGATCTGCGTCGCCGCAACCGCCCACCTCGCCACGGCCGTGACCAACTTCTCGTGGCTCGAAATACGGGAGTCGCCGACCGAAAAGCAGGGCTTTTACGACAAGGAGATATTCCCCGTTCAGCCTGAACTCAGGGGGGACAAGGTGTTCCTGTCGGACGCGCCGGGCCTCGGGATAGAGGTGGATGAAGCCTCTCTGAACGAGCCGTTCAGGTACTCCGAATCGCCCCACGTCCACCGCCGGGACGGCTCAGTCACCAACTGGTAGTCCGCAGAGCGCAGCCGCCACAGAACAAGCATCAAACCCCATACCCGGAGCAGACCCGTGACCGCGATCGATCTAACCGGAAAAACAGGCGTCATATTCGGCGTGGCCAATCAACGCAGCATAGCCTGGGCAATCGCCAAAGCCCTTGCAGACGCGGGCGCTGACCTGGCGTTTACATACCAGAACGAACGGCTGCGAGGCCCCGTCGAAAAGACGGTCTCGGGACTCGGCGACCCGCTTCTTGTCGAGTGCGACGCCACCAGCGATGAGCAGGTCGCCAACGTGTACGAGGCGGTCAGTGCGCGCCACGGACGCGTCGACATCGTGGTCCACTCGATCGCATTCGCCGACCGCAAGGACCTCGGCGGCGCCTTCTCGGCCTCCGACCTCCAGGGATTCAGGACCGCGCTCGAGGTGAGCGCATACACGCTCATACCGATAGTGAGCAAGGCGGTCCCGCACATGGGCGAAGAGGGCGGCTCGGTGGTGGCGATGACGTTCGACGCTGCCAATAGGGTGTATCCCGGGTACAACATCATGGGCACGGCCAAGGCGGCGCTCGAAAACGAGGTCCGGCAGCTTGCCAACGAGTTCGGCCCTCGAAACGTGAGGGTCAACGCCGTCTCGGCCGGCCCGCTGCCGACGCTCGCCGCACGGTCGATACCAGGCTTCAACCACATGCGCCGCGCCTACTCCGATAGATCGCCGATGCAACGCAACGTGACGCACGAGGAGGTAGCGAACGCCGCCCTGTTCCTGTGCAGCGGGCTGTCCTCCGGAATAACGGGCGCCGTCATCCCCGTCGACGCGGGTTACGGCATCATGGGCATCTAGTAGCCGGTGCCTCGCACCGCCACCGGTGATCCCCGATCGGGGTCGGGGATGACGGGTAGTGGGTGCTGCGGGTGACGGGTAGTGGGTGCCGTGTATGACGGATATGGGGCATCGGGGACGACGGTTGGACGGGGCCGGGACGTTTTCGTTATTCCGGTGAACACGGGAAACCCGCCCGGCCGTCATTCCGGTGAACATGGGAAACCAGCCCGACCGTCATTCCGGTGAAAACGGGAATCCAGCCCGGCCGTTATTCCGGTGAACACGGGAACCCCGCCTAACCGTCATTCCCGTGAAAACGGGAATCTGGGGGTTCCGGGGATGACGGATGGTGTCTGGGCCCCACTCACGAACGCCAGGTCGTGGTACGAAGGTCCCCGGCCGGGTCCGACACTCCCATCAAGTCGGTTATCGCCAGCACCCCAATCACACTTGCGCCGTCGGCCACCACGGCGTGCGTTGCGCCCCTCGCCAACATCCGCCCCAATGCGCCGGCTGCCGGATCGTCCGGCCTGACTATCACCGGGTTCGAGTCCATGATCTGCCGGACGACAAGACGCCGCCAACCGGATTCGCCCACCGTCAGCGCGGCCGCCTCGGTAACGATGCCGGTCAGACCCTGCCCGTCGAGCACCGGCGCGGCGGAGCAGTTCAACCTGCGGAAGCACTCGTGAACTAATTCGTCGACAGACAGGTCGGGCCCGACGACGACGGGATTCGGCCGCATGACCTGCCGCACCTGCACGTCGGCCGCGGGACCCTCGACCTTACGCCGCCGTCCCTGCCGTATTGCAGAGCTTGCGGCGCCAGCCAAAAACCAGCCGATCAGTACGAACCAGAGTCCGCTGAATATGCTGTCGCGTGCAAACATCACGTAAACGCCGTACGCCACGATCCCCCACCCAACGATCTGACCGGCCCGCCCGGCCACAATGGTGGCCAGCTCCACCTTGCCGGTAGCCTGCCAGACGATCGAGCGCAATACGCGGCCGCCGTCGAGCGGCAGTCCGGGCAACAGGTTGAACACGCCGACCCCGAGGTTCATCCATCCCAGGTAGAAGAGCACCGCGTCCAGCGGCAGTGCGTCGCGCGGGTTGACCGGCGCCATCGACCTCGACGCAAACAACGCCAACCCACCGATCAGCAGGGAAGTGAGGGGACCTGCAATGGATATCTGGAACTCGTCGCCGGGCCGTTGGGTGTCTGTGGCCAGATTGCTCGCGCCGCCGAAGATGAAAAGAGTGATCGACCGGACGCGTATGCCCTTTGCCAGCGCGACAAAGGAGTGCGCCAGTTCATGGGCGAGCACCGACACGAACAGGGCAATCGCCGTTACCGCCCCCACTACCCAGTGGGTCACGTCGGCCCAGTGAGGATACGAGGACGGGTACACGGACATTCCGAGGAACACCGTGATTATCACGAACGCGAACAGCCACGAGTAATGGATCCCGATCTCGATGCCGGCAACCTTGCCTATTACGAATGAACTATTCAACTCTCAGGGCTCGGGTCTCAGAGGGTGTCCAAAAAGTCCGTTTGTAACCCTGTGCAAAGGCGAAAGGTCTGGGGGTTGGGGGACAAGGCGTTACCGCCAGGCTGACGTAGATTCTTCGACTTCGCTCGGAATGACATTTTTTTCCTGCTCCGGCGGCCCTTTTTGGACACTCTCTTAGGTTGACGGCTTGGTCAGCCGGCGTCCTGGATGGATCATGTTGCCAATGGCACGTTTGGGCAGCGATGCCTGTGCGCGGGTCTTGCAAACACGTCGGTCTTCATTTTCATGCTAACCCTACCCGGCCTCTATAACGTTAGACCCTTCGGCGTCGCTCAGGGTGACAGGAATGGTGCTCAGGGTGACATGGGAGAAACCGCCCGTTCACGCCTTCGGAGGTTCCCGCGCCCAGGGCTTGTCGGACGACCACCTGTAGGGGCGCCTCTTGTGGCATCTCTCCAAGAGCCGCCCCTACAGGGTGTTTGGCCATCGGTGAATTGTGGCGTAATTGCAACCGTACCCACGTAACGACGGCCCAAATGCCCTACGGGTGGTTAGCTCAGCTGGTTAGAGCGCAGCGTTGACATCGCTGAGGTCGGAGGTTCGAGTCCTCCACCGCCCACCAGCAACGCACCGAAATCCCAACTCCGCCGTACAGGACGGCCTCTGCGGTGTACGCTCCCATAGGACTATCATCGGGCGCGGATGCGGATATCGTGTAATCGATGGCGAATAAGTACCACAAAGACAGCGGTTCAAAGAAAATACAGATCAGTCGGCTCTGAAGAATAGGGAGCAGTCATGCGATACAAGAAGTTCGGGAATTCCGACCTCGAGACCTCGGTAGTTGGCTTTGGCGGCTGGCCGATGGGCAGCGGCCACTATGGATCGTTCGACGAACAGCAGGTCATTGCGGCCATTCACCGCTCCATCGAACTGGGTGTAACTCTCTTCGATACCGCCGCCGTATACGGATGGGGCGAAGGCGAGAAGCTGCTCGGGAAAGCGATCGCGGGCAGGCGCGACGAAATCGTGCTGGTTAGCAAGGGTGGCCTCACGTGGGACGAACCCGGTCTCGGCGGGAGGGCACACCCCAGGGATAGCTCACGCGAGACGCTGGCGAAGGGGCTCGATGAGAGCCTGTCTCGCCTCGGCACAGACTATCTCGACCTCCTCCTGATCCACTGGCCGGACGAATCGCGCCCAATGTCTGAGCCGATGGAGGCGTTCGTCGACTTTCAGAAGCAGGGAAAGATCAGGTACGGCGGAGTCAGCAACCACAGTCCGCAGCAGATGGCGGAATGTTTGGAAGTGTTCCCCATCATCACCAACCAGGTCGGATACCACCTGTTTGACTTCAGGACTGAGCCGGAGATCATCCCATTCTGTCGAGACAACGGTATGGGCATAATGGCGTACGGCTCTCTTGCACACGGCCTCCTGACGGGGACGATGACGCCTGAGACAACCTTTGAGAAAGACGACTGGCGTAAGGGTCTGGACGCCTTTGGTCAGCCGATCTTCGAGGGTCAACACTTCCTCGAAAACCTGAAGAAGGTGGACAGGCTCAAGGCGATAGCGGCTGACAAAGGTTACTCAGTCGCGCAACTTGCGTTGGCGTGGGTGGCATCGGAGCTGACTGTCTCGGTCGCGCTGGTAGGTACGCGCAGACCGGAAGAGATGGAGGAGAATGCCGCGGCGGCGGACTGGGACCTGAGCGGTGCAGAAAGGGAGGAGTTGAGGACGGTCGTTCAACGGGGTGAATAAATCAATTGACGGACTGACCGCCGGTTTTCGTCGCGTGTCTGAGTTTTGGGGCAAACCTTGCGATTGTCGTGTTTCGAGACTCTAAAACCAATTGACTTGACATAGGGAAACCGGAATAAACTGGAACCGAATGGCCTTTTCGGCGATAGCGACTCGGCGCGGAGATTACCCGAAGGCTGGTAACCTCCTCGCTATTGGGTTCTATGGAGGAATCGATGAGACACAACAAGCCCGTCTTTCCCTTGGCTGCAGCGATCGCGCTGACCCTTGCCCTTGTATCGGGAATTCTATTCCTCGCGGACAGCCCGGTCTACGCGGCGTTCGAACCCGATTTCGTCAGCGGTGCCAACACGCGAGAGGTGCCTGAGAACACGCCGCCGGGAGTCAACATCGGCGACCCCATCTCGGCCACCGACGACGACGAGACCGGCGACGCTGCCATAGAGTTCGGCAACACGCTCACCTACAAACTCGGAGGAACGGACGCAGCGTCGTTCGACATCGACGCCTCGACCGGACAGCTCATCACCAAGGCCCCGCTGGACGCCGAAGGCGATAAGACCTCCTACGAAGTGACGGTGACAGTGGACGATGGCGAGACCCGCCCCGCAGACTCACCCTGCACGACCTGCATACAGACCGTGACGATAAGGGTCACGGACGTGGCCGGTACCGAGAAACCGTTAGCGCCAGCCGCGCCGACGGTGGTGTCGGGAGAGGACGACGACCTAACCGATGATAACGAAGTATCGACTACGAGCCTGAAAGTGGTGTGGCACCCGCCCAATAACATGGGGCGGCCCAATATCTCCTCCTATGCGGTGGCATACAAGAAAAGCACCGCGACCACCTTTGGCACTTCGGACGTGGTAATCGACACCTTCCCGGCCACGAACGCCACGATCACAGGGCTGGAGGCCGACATTTCCTACGACGTGCGGGTTCAGGCGACGAACAGTAACGGTCTAGGTGCTTGGTCGCTCGTGGGAACCGGCTCGACTAACAAGGAGGGCAACAGCCCGCCCTCATTCAACGAGGACGATTCACTGGTCGAACTGGACGTGGACGAGAACACGCCCGCCGGGGAGAACGTCAATAGCCCGGTGTCGGCAACTGACCGGGATACGACCACTCTGAGTTATGACCTCGGCGGGCCCCACGCGGACCTGTTCAACTTCAACACCCAGTCCGGTCAAATTCGGACGAAGGCCCCTCTGAATCATGAGAACTTGGAGTGCGGCTACGTTGCTACTGCTGTCCCAACCGCATGCATCTTAAGGGTGACGGTGATCGTTGTGGATGGGGCGGGCGGAAGCGACGCGGTGGGGGTGAATATCGAAATCGACGACAGATCCGAGGCTCCGTCGGCGCCGGCCCGTCCCACCGTTCGTGGGACGGAGAAGTCGAGCACGAGCCTCGACGTGAGTTGGAACGTTCCTGACAACACCGGTCCCGCTATTACCGGTTATGAAGTGCAGTACCGTAAAGGCACCGATACTTTCTCAGCCGGTGGAGTCACCTTCAATGGCGCCACCGCCACCATTTCGGGCGCCGATCCTAATAATGACGATGCGCCGTGGCTCGCTCCCAACACCACCTACGAGGTGAGGGTGCGGGCGATAAACGACGAGCGCGCCAGCGCCTGGTCGGGAACGGGCACGGGGAGGACCCACAGGGCCAACCACCAGCCGATATTCGATGACAGACCAGGCACCGGCACCGGCAGCGAACGCGGGTCTGACTACTTCATCTCGCGGACGATGGACGAGAACCCCCGGTCGGGGCAGGTTGTCGGCAGGATATTCGCCGATGACGGAGACAACGACAGCCTGACCTACAAGCTGGTCGCGCCGGCGCCAGCCGACGGCGATGATGATTCAGACAAGTTCACCATCAACGAGAAGACCGGAGAGATACGGACGAAGGCGGGAGTAACCTACAACTACGAAGACATCGACCCCGCCAATTCCGGGACGACTTGTGGCACGCCTCGTGTCGAGGGGGTTGGGGGCAACGACGTGTGCTACACGGTAAAGGTGGAGGTCCGGGACGGCCTGGATGACGACAGAGTCGAGATTAAGGAGGAGGAAGCCGACGACGAGATCACGTTGAAGATCGGTGTGCGCGACAGGGACGAGCCTCCGTCCGTACCGACGGTGATGGTGACGTCGCCCGCCGACAACACAACGTTAATAGTGACCTGGCACGCCAGGAATTCGGGTCCGGTAATCACCAAGTATGACCTGCAGTACCGCAAGGCCGGCGGTACCTTCTCAGACGATAACTGCGGCGAAACGGGTAATAACAACTGCGACGGTCTAGACGACGACAACGACAACGAAAACCTCAACACGATGACCACCACCACGATCACAGGGTTGGAGAAGGACACTTCCTACTCCGTGCAGGTGCGGGCCAAGAATGCCGAGGGCACGAGCGCATGGTCGACCGTGGCCACATTGAAGACCAACAAGGACGCTAACCAACCGCCTGTATTCGTTGACACGTCAGTAGAGGATCGTACACGGACCGTGGACGAGAACACGCCTGCCAGGCAGGATGTCGGCAGCGCTGTGAGCGCGACCGACGTCGGTTCGACCACATGGACCTACAGCCTGGGAGGTCGTGACGCCGCGTTATTCACCATCGTATCCTCATCCGGCCAGATAAAGACGAAATCGGCATTGGATCACGAGGACCCGGCCTGCGGCTACGTTGCTACTGATTTTACAATCGAATGCGCCTACAAAGTGAGGGTCAAGGCCGACGACGGAGCTGGTGGCAGCACCTCGATAGAAGTGACGATCGAGGTCGAAGACGTGGACGAGGTTCCGGCCGCGCCGGGCGCTCCGAGGGTGACGGCGACGAAAGACACCGGCCAGAAACTGGACGTGACCTGGAACGAGCCGCGGAACACGGGTAAGCCCCCCATCACCGACTACGACATACAGTACCGCAAGTTCAAGGCCACCAGCCCGGACGATTTTCAGTCCTGGCCTCACGGTACCGAAGAAGACCCTAATGCCGACAACACGGACAGGAGCGCAAAGATAGAAACGATAACCACCGACGGGACCGAAGCCCCCCTCGAGCCCAGCACCCAATACGAAGTACAGGTGCTGGCCAAAAATGCCGAGGGCGAGAGCGCATGGTCGACCGTGGCCAAGGCCACGACCGGCAAGAGCAACAGCAGGCCGTCCTTCGACAGAGAGGAATTGCTCGTCACGCTGAGGGTGGACGAGAACACGCGGGCCGGGCAGAACATCGGCAGCGCGGTCTCGGCCTCGGACGCCGACAGCAACACGGTGAGCTATAGCCTCGAGGGACCCGGCGCCGACTCGTTCACCATCGTCTCGTCATCGGGCCAGATACGGACGAAGTCGCCCCTCGACTTCGAGTCGAGAGATAGCTACTCGGTGACAGTGAAGGCGGACGACGGGCAGAAGAGGAAGAACAGCGTCGCCGCCAAGTCGGTGACGATCACGGTCGACGACGTCCGCGAGATGCCGTCTCCGCCCGCGGCTCCGACAGTGACTGGGATACCCGGCTCGACGAGCAGCATACGCGTCACGTGGGCCGCGCCAGCGAACACGGGGCCATCAGTTACCGAGTACGACGTGCACTACCGCGAAGTCGGGGAGGGCCCGACGCGGTGGGACCACTTCGGAGCGGACAGGAGCACGATCATCACGGGGCTACAGGCCGGCGCACGTTACGAGGTGCAGACGCGGGCGAGAAGCGCCGAGGGCGTGAGCGAATGGTCGCGCTGGGGGTCCGGCTCGCCCAACCCGGACGTGGCCAACAGGAACCCTGACTTCGCGGCCGGTTCACGCAGCTTGAACGTAGCCGAGAACACGGCGTCGAATACCGACATCGGCACTGCGATCGCGGCCACCGATCCCGATGGCGACACGCTGACGTACACGCTGGAAGGGGCGGACGCCGACTCGTTCGACATACTGTCGACTTCTGACGGAGGCCAGATACGGACCAGCGCGTCTCTGAACTACGAGGAGGAGTCGAGATACACAGTTACCGTCCGGGTGAGAGACGGCAGGGGCGGCGCCGATGCCGTGAACGTTACGATCAACGTGACGGACGTCGACGGCGAAGCGCCTGAAACGCCGTTCGCGCCGACGGTGACGGCGGTATCGAGCACGAGACTGCAGGTGAGCTGGGAGGCGCCCGACAACCAGGGGCCGCCCATCACCGACTACGACTACCGCTACCGGGAGCCGTCGGGCGATTGGACCGAGGTGACCACCACGACTATCACGGTGACGACGGTGCAGATCACGGGACTGGCGGCAGGCACTTCCTACGACGTCGAGGTGCGGGCGACGAACGCGGAGGGCGACAGCGACTGGTCGAATCCGGGAATCGGTTCGACGAACGCGCCCGGCGCCAACAACCCGCCCGTGTTCGCCGAAGGCTTGAACACCAGCCGGAGCGTGAGCGCGGACGCGCCGCCAGAAACAAACATCGGCGAACCGGTCAGAGCGACGGACGCCGATTCGGGCGACACAGTGAGCTACCTGCTCGAGGGGCGGGACGCCGGGTTGTTCGAAATCAACACCGCGACCGGCCAGCTTCTGACGAAGTCCGGCATCACGCTGATCGCCTCGGAGGAGTACACGGTGATTGTCGTGGCCGACGATGAGACGGAACTCGCGAGGATCACTGTGACGATCGCTGTTACCGCGGCGACTCCTAACAGTCCACCCGCATTCCTGGAGGGCGCAAGCACCACCCGGAGTGTGGACGACGGCGCCACCGCGGGCACGGACATCGGAGACCCGGTGTCGGCTGAAGACGACCCGGGCGAAACGTTGACCTACACGCTGGGCGGTACCGACGCGGCCTCGTTCGACATCGTCTCGACCACCGGCCAGTTGCAGACCAAGGCCGCCCTTGACGCCGCGACCAAGTCCACATACACGGTGACGGTAACCGCCACTGACACAGCAGACGGCAGCGACACCATCACGGTGACCATCACGGTGACCGGTGGTTCAACCCTGGGAGAGTTGGGCGATCGTTACGACGCCAACAACAACGGCATCATAGAACGGGACGAGGTCATAACGGCCATTCGCCATTACTTCGATGACCGAATCAGCAGGGACGATGTCATAGCGATCATCAGACTCTACTTCACCACTTGAGACTGAGGGAGGTCGCCAATTTGCGTCCTCTCCCATGGCAGGGGACTTGCCAAAAGCGGACCGGGAACGTGTGGAAACGTTCCCGGTCCGCTTTTCGGCGGTGGGCTGAAAGATCGTTAGCCCCGCACGTGGCGTGCGATAGAGCCGGGCAAAGAGTGGGACCCCCCCACCCGGTAGATCCCCGATCATGGTCGGGGATGCCCGTCAGGTTGTTCCCCGATGGGAGTTGGGGATGACGGATGTTGGCTGCCGGCTTTCCATCGTTGCCCCGGCGAAGGGTGGGGCGTGGATACGGCCTCAATGCGCGATATTGCCGAACACCTACGATCCCAAATGCGTCACCGGGGAGTTCACTGAACGCAGTGGCGATGCCTGCCTGGTTGGTTATTTGTAACGGGTATCCGAGGGCAGCCAGGCTCCGCCCCTGGTTTCCGGCCCCGTATCGGGGTACGGGATGACGTTCCTTCGCCGGAACGGCGGTGTGGGGATGTCCACAGGATTGGGTTGGACCTTCTGATGCGGCCAGGGAATCACTACACTGTGTCAGCCATGCGCCCGGGTCTGTATTACATGATTGTTTTTGAGTTGGGTGATTGTTGTGGGGGGCGGGTGTGACGGAACTGAACTGGGTGCTAGCGGCGCTGGCCAGCACGATCATCTATGCGGGCGTGACGGTAGGCGACAAGCTGATCCTGACCCGCCTGGGGATTCGTCTGCCGGCTTTCTACATCTTCACCGGCGCGAGTCAGGGCATCGTCTCGGTGTTCATATTGGCGTTCGACCCACCGCGTGGTGTGCCGCTTTACGCAGCCCTGGCGGGATTTGGCGGCGGCGCGTTTTGGGGAGCAGGGCTCACGCTCATGTTCTGGGGGCTCACTCGAGAGCAGGTGTCGAGAGTCGCTCCGGTCTGGCACACGTCTCCCATATTCGTGGCCATCATGGCGGTATTTTTTCTCGGCGAGTCGCTGGGCTGGGCGCAATGGCTCGCCATTGCGCTAGTCGTATTCGGCGCAATCGCGATATCGATGCGAAGTAGCGATCTGGGTATCGGATTTGGCATCCGGCCCACGTTCCTGGTGATTCTCCTGGGCGCGTTCCTGATCGGCATGGGCCAGCTGCTGCTGAAGGAGGGATCGGCCGATCAATCGATCTGGAGTCTTATGGCGTTCCGCGGACTGGGCCTGTTTACCGCTATGTTCGTGCCGTTCGCGAGGCCGCGCTCCTTCATCGCACTGGCGCGCTACATGAGGTCGCCTCTCAGGGCCGGAGCGGTCATCTTTAATGACGGCGTAGGGCCTTTCGTGGGCAATCTCCTGCTACTTTGGGCTATCGCCGTCGGACCGATCTCGCTGGTGAGCGGAGTTGTGGCCTCCCGCCCTGTTTTCGTCCTCGCCATCACCATCGGCATCGGCCTGTTGGCCAAGAGGCTGCTCCCGGACGAGGAGATGACAAGGTCGGACATGGCCCTCAAGGCGATGGCCACGGCTGCGGTGGTGGCGGGAGTCGCGATAATCGCGGTGGTGTGAAGCGGAACCGCGTCTATTGTTGGAGATGCCCGGGATTGACCGCCGTGGAGGGCAACCCTATATTGTCGCCGTCCCGGTTGGTCCGTCCTCGGGGCCTGAGACCAGCCGAAATGGAAGTCCAAATTGACATGAGTTCCAACGTCAACGTCATCCTGACGATGGACTGCGAGCCAGCACTGTTCGAGTGCTCGCCCTTGGCGATCGAGCTCTCCGGCACAGGACCGGCTACGTACGAGGCCGGCGAGAGTTCGATAAGGGGATACGTGGAGGCAGCGGACAGGGAGGGCTATCCGGTGACTCTGTTCGCCCACCCCGAGGTCGCCGTCGCCCAGCCTGCGCTGCTGCTCGAGCTTCAGGATGCCGGAGCCTGCCTGGGAATGCACCTTCACCCATACAAGTTCGACACCGTTCGGTATCCGAAAGACCTGGGCGCTTTCACCGCAGACCAGCAGACCGAGCTCATCTCCGCCGCATCGGAGGTGTGGTCGGACGCCCTGGGCCAGCATCCCACGTTCTTTCGAGGCGGTGTATTCTCGGCCAATGACTCGACCTTCGGGGTGCTTGTAGAACTTGGCTTCGAGGGCGGAAGCCTTTCCTGTCCCGGGAGGGTCCTGCCGGAGGCGGTGGCGGTCTGGGCGGGCGCGGAGCTATACCCGCACAGGGCGAACCTTTCGTTCCGTCACATCAAGGGCGACAGCGACTTTATCGAGGTCCCCATATCGGCGGATCCCTCGAGGCCAATGGAGCGAGGGGACCGGCGTGAGCCCGGATTCGAGTGGCCCTACGTCCCTTCGCGCTTGTACGACCACCGCGCCGTCGCCCGCAACGTGATTGCACGGAGCATCGACGACGGCGCCGCGTTCCCCACTTACGTCACGAATACCCACCAGGACCAGGACTATGCCGACCCCGAGCATCCGGCGAGTGTCAACCTACAGACGATTTTCCGTACGCTGCGAGAGGCGGCGTCCGAACACGGAGTAGGGCTGGCCAGCCGCACGATCGCCGAAATGTGCGATCTCGTCCGCAACGACAATCACCCGGCTTGACATGCCTGGGAAGTAACCTTCGGCCTGTCACCGAGAATACGAAAAGGACGAATAGATGATCATCGTGAGACGAACATACTTGCCTTTGCCTGGCACGGGCGGCCAGTTGCTGGCACTTGTGAAGCAGGCGGCCGACGCCATGGCCGAGGCCGGTTTCGAGCGGCCGACCGTATTGCGGGGCTGGCACGGTATGCACGGGGCCCTGCAGACGGAGCAGGTCTGGCAGGATATCGCCGCGTATGAGGCGTCCCGCAGCGTGGTGCGCCGAACGCCCGGTATTACAAGCGTGTTCGGGGAGATTTACCCGTTGCTGGCTGAGACGCACACGACGGAGGTGTTCGAGGTGGCGGAGTGATGACTGCCTAACGGCGTCGCGTTCCCGGCGCGCGCAAGACCCGCTCCAATTTCTACGCAGAGAGAATGGTCCGCGGGGCTATGCGGTTGGCAGGGTCATGCCGGTGCCTCGTGGCAGGTCCCAATTTGGGTCTTGCAGGCCGCGGAGGAAGTCGATCTGGCCGTGGTGGTTGTTTTTGTGGGTGATCAGGTGGCGGAGAGCCTGTCCGACTGACGCCCCTCTGGGATAGGTCTCAGGAATTTCAGCTAGCCGGTCGTCCGACAGGGTCGCGAGGTAGCAGCTCGTTTTTTGGTGCGCGGCATTCAGGTAGCCGATGAGGGTGTCGATGGCCGGGATGGCCAGACTTCGCAGGCCCATCCTGTCGCCGGGGTCGGGCATCTCGACGGGCTGTCCAAATCGCTCGTACAAACCTTCCGACTCCCACAAGTCGGTGCTGGCGCCACTCAACTGGGTGATCATTCTGTCTTCACCCCTGGCGAGATGCCACAGGATGAAGCCGATGTTGTTGGCGTATGGCGCAGGACGCCACTCGACCTGCTCCTGCGTCAGACCGTCGCACGTTGCCAGCAGTCGCACGTGCACCTGGTCGAGGCTGTCCGTGATGAATGAGATTGTGTCCATTTTTCCTTTGGGTCAGGACCCTTCCTGAGCGGGGTTCCGTTACGCCGCCACGAGACTGCCTGTTGCCGCTGGCCGGGCTTTAGCCGTATCCGGCCCGTTCGAGCACGCGGCCGACTGCGCCGACGAATCCGTCGAGTTCTGCGGGCTCGTGGACTGTCGAGACGTTGCCGGCGCAACTCTTCGACACAACGTACCCCTCGTTAAGCAGGCCCATGAACATGGTGCGGGCGAAATCTTGGTCGTTGGTCGTGAAGGTCCTGTAGTTGGTGACGGGCGTTGTGGTGAACTGAATCCCAAACAAGGACCCGATTCCGGTCACGCCGATCGGGGCTTCGACCTGTGCTGCGAGCTTGCTCAACTTGTCTCTGACGTACTCACCCTTCTCGTCGAGTTCCTTGTAGGCATCGGGCGTGAGTTCGTTCAGCGTGCTGATACCGGCGGCGGCTGTCATCGGGTTGCCGTTGAACGTGCCGGCGTGTTGGACGCGCGGGCTGCCGTTGCTGGGGTCGTAGAGCGACATCAGGTCTTCCCTGCCTCCGAACGCTCCGACCGGCATCCCGCCTCCGATGATCTTTCCGAAAGCCGTCATGTCCGGGGTTACGCCGTAGTACTCCTGCGCGCCGCCGCGCGACAGCCGGAATGTGATCACCTCGTCGAAAATCAGGATGATGCCGAGTTCAGAAGTCAGGGCCCTGAGTCCGGCCAGAAATTCCGGCTCGGCGGGGATGAAGCCGCTCTGACCGTTGACCGGCTCGACGATGACCGCCGCAAGCCTGTCGGCGTTGGCGCGGATGATTTTTTCACACGCCGGCAGGTCGTTGTAGGGCATGATGACGATGTCATCGACGACGCGGGAAGGGATGCCCTCGAAACCGATTACCGGGTCGGGGCTGAGTGCGTCGCCTGCGCTTTCGAGAGGCGGCTGAACGCTGATCGAGACGGCGTCGTGGTTACCGTGGTACGCGCCCTCGCACTTTGCAATTACGTCGTTGCCGGTAAACGCTCTGGCCGCCCTGATGGCGTTGAGAGTCGCTTCGGTGCCGGAGTTGACGAACCGGACCATGTCGACCGAGGGAACGCGGTCGACCATGATTTCGGCCCACTCGATGACGGGCGGGCTTGGCGCGGGGAACGATACGCCGTTGTCGAGTTGGTCCCGCATGGCCTTGACGACCGACGGATGACGATGGCCAAGGATCAGGGTCGTCATGTTGTTGACCATGTCGACGCGCTCATTGCCGTCGACGTCGTACAACCTCGATCCGTCGCCCCTGGCCACGTAGACCGGAAACGGAGGCCACCAAATGGAGTTGCGGGAGTCGCCTCCCGGCATGACCTTGGCGGCGCGCTCGTGCAGGCCCAGGGACTGCTGGTTACTCGATATGTAGCGGTCAAGATCGGCCTGAAGCGAATCGGTCATTTTCCTGTTCCCCGGCGGCCGCGGCCGCCTAGTGTTTCCGGGTTATTGTGAGTAGGCTGTCGTCATCCTAACCGCGCCGCCGCCGCTGGTAAATCCCGCTCCTGACCGGCTTGTTGCGAACACATGAGCCGGGAAACGGCTCGGGAGAGCATGGGTACGGCTATGCTCGCCTTGCCCCGGACCGCGAGGTCGACGATTGAGGTCAGCTTTGTTTCGTTCGGATTGATCTCGACTATGCGGGCGCCATTGGCCTTGGCGATCCAAAGCAGACCGCTTGCGGGGCGCACGGTGGCCGACGTGCCTATGGCGACCATGCAGTCGGCCATGCCGGTTTGTCTGCGCGCCGCGCTCATCGTGTCTTCGGGTACGGGCTCCCCGAACATTACCGTGTCGTACTTGACCGGGCCTCCGCAGGCGCCGCACGGTGCGGGCGGGCCGTCCAACACGAATCCGCCGAGCCGTTTCCTTGCGCCGCACGTCGTGCATCGCAGGCGACTGCGGTTTCCGTGGATCTCGATGAGGTCTGTGATGCCGGCGCGTTCGTCGAGGCCGTCGATGTTCTGTGTAATTACGGTCTCCAGCGCGCCGTCCCTGACCATCCTGGCGAGCGCTCGATGACCTTCGTGCGGTTTCGCGGCGGCCAGCGCGCTCCGCAGTTCCAGGATGTGTGCGTCGATCTCGCGGTTCATCTCCCGATGCCAATATCCCTGCGGGTCCGCCTTGAATCGGCTGTAGCCGTCCATGGGAGGGGTCCCGTAGCGGGTCCAAAGGCCGCCGGCGCCCCGAAACGGGGGAATGCCGCTTTCCACCGACATGCCGGCGCCGGTCATCGCCACGGCGTAGTCGCTGTCGACGATCATTTTGGCGGCCCGGTCGATCGATTCGGCGAGTTGCGACGTTTGGCCTATCCCGGCCTGATCGTTCATCTGTTCAAGCTGCATGTCGTGAAACTGCGCCGTTGCGCACTGCGAAACTATTTGCGTTCGCCAGGTACTTGTCGCCTATGAGACTGAAATCGGCCGTTGTCAGCAGGACCTGATCGTAATCGCACACCCCTTCGAGGACCAGTCTCCTTCGGGTGGCGTCGAGTTCGGACAATACGTCGTCCAGCGCCAGTATAGGTTTTCTACCTGCCGACTCGGTGACGACAGCCGCCTCGGCGAGTTTGAGGGTTAATGCGATTGAACGGGCCTGGCCACGCGAGGCGAATGCGCCTGCGGGTTGACCATCGAGGACGATATCGAGGTCGTCGCGGTGCGGTCCGATCACGGTAACCCCCTGCGCAACCTCTCGCGCCCGCAGCGCCCGCAGCGCGTTGAGGATATTGTCGGCGACGGAGGCAGTTCCGAAATCGCTCCCGGCGCGAGGATCTCTAGCGCCGCCCGACACCCGCGGCCGGTAGTCCAGGCTCAGAACGCCGCCTGAACTCAGGTTCTCGTGGACCGGGGTTGAGTGGGTTACGAGGTCGTCTACCGCTTTCTGGCGACGTTCGACGATGGCTGCCCCTTCGTGGGCCAGACGACTGTCCCAGAATTCCAGTTCGTCCATTTTTGCCTGGCCTTCCCGGATGCGGCGCAGAAGCTGATTCCGTTGCATGACGACCCTGGAGTACCGCTGCTGATTCTTGAGGTAGGCTGCGTCGGCTTGTGAAATGAGGATGTCCAGATACCGCCGCCGGACAGACGGGGGACCGGTGACGAGTTCAAGATCGTCAGCCTGGAAGAAGACTATGTTGATGGCGCCCACAAATTCGGCGGCGGTGCGTACTATGCCGTTTACCCTGAGCGACTTCTGGAACGATGTTGGACCTACCGGGGAGGGCGGGGACGCCTCTATGTCCAGCTGAGCCTGGACCGTCAAGTCGTGCTGTCGGGCCACTCCGAGCACCTGGACATGGCCGCCTGATTGTGCGACGTCCCAACTGACGAGTTCGCGGTCGTTCGACGCCCTGGGCGACTTTGCGATTGCGAGTAGGTACGCGGCCTCGAGCAGGTTGCTCTTGCCGTGACCGTTCTCGCCTTCGAAGACGCTCAGGCCGGGTTCCAGCGCCAGTTCAGCGGAGGTGTAGTTGCGGAATCCCGCAAGGGCGAGCCTTGAAAGATGGATGGCTTACACCTCGTACGGTGGTTTGAAATGGCGGAATGGGCCCGACGTACCGTTTCAGCGCACGGGACTGAATAGTAGCATCGGAGCAGAGCATCTCGGCGGGACTAATTACATCAGATCAATGCAGAGCCATAACTTGAAAGCGCGTCTCGGCCCAGAGATTTGAAGACTTTGAAGGCAATCATCTCCATAGCGTCCGGCATCGTCAACTTGACGGTCTCCTTCGTGTTAGCCGCGGTGGGCATGTTTACACTGGTGCTCAAGGCGGCCGTATCGACGGCGATAGGCGGCATACTGACCGTTGCGCTAATAGTGGCCGCCATTGTGGTCATCGTCCTGGCGCTGGGATGCGGACAAACCGCTGAGCCGGGTCAGACTGCCAGGGCGACTGACACGCCGTCGCCTGCCGTTGCTGCGAGCACCCCAACGACCGCGCAGGGAACTCCGTTGCCTGATACGACCACGCCGCGAGCAGAAACCGTATCTGCAAGCCCGGAAACGAAAACACCGGCGGCTGCGAAGACCGCAACGATCGCGCCGGATACGTCTACGCCGCGAGCAGAAACCGTATCGGCAACCCCGGAGCCGAAAACGCCGGCGACTGCGCCGACCGCAACGGCCGCGCCGCAAAGCAGCGGTGGGCAGCCGACGCCGCGACCAGAAACGGCAACGCCGACACCGGAGAGAAAAACGGCAAACCCTATAGCTACCAGCACGCCGCCTCCGACATCCGTACCAACGCCGGAGCGGGAATACGAGATAGTCACTCTCCTGCCGCCCGACGCCATTCCGTCGATCTCCAATCCTTCGTTCGTTTCAGCCGAAGAGGCGGGGGATGAATACGGCCCGGACGAACTAGTGCTAGGCGTCGAGATCGACGGCGACGCCCGGGCATACTCCGTGCCGTTGCTCAGCAGGCATGAAATCGTGAACGACGTGGTGGGAGGGAAGCCGATTGCGGTCACGTGGTGACCTCTCTGCTTTACTGGAGTCGGGTACTCCAGAGAGGTGAACGGCCAGGTCCTCGATTTCGGGGTGTCCGGCAAGCTCATCATGAACGCGCTCGTCATGTTTGACCGCGAGACCGGCACACTGTGGAGCCACTTTCTTTCGCAGGCCATATCCGGTCCGCTCGACGGGACGAAGCTGGAGAACGTGCCCGTCACCCTCACCCCGTGGGGCAAGTGGGTCGAGACTTATCCGCACACGCTGGCGCTCAACAAGGGTTTTTCCGGCTCGAGCGATCCGTACACGGGCTACTACCGGGACAGAAGCGCCGGTGTCATCGGCGAGATGAACGTGGATGATCGTCTGCCGACCAAGGCGCTCGTTCTAGGCGCTGGTTTCGATAGCCAGCCAAAGGCGTTCCCGCACACGGTCCTCGTGGAGTCGGGGTTGGTCAACGATTTTGTGGCGGACCAGCCGGTGCTCGTCCACTTCGACCAAACAACGGCTACCGCGCTGGCGTTCGACCGGACGCTCGACGGTCAGGAACTAACTTTTGAGTTGTCTGAAACGGACGACGGCGTCTACCTGGTTGACGAACAGACGGGCACGAAGTGGGTCCCGTTTACGGGACAGGCGCTCGACGGCGAGTTGGCGGGTAATGCCCTGAGGCGGGTCCACGCCGTGAACGTGTTCTGGTTTGCATGGACCGACTTCTTCCCCGACTCAGAAGTCTTCGGGATTCCTTAGTTGGTGGCCGGCCGGGTGTTGGGCATTGATTTTCCTTCGGGCGAAAGGGAGCGTGAACGTCCGTCATGCCTCTGAAAATAGACACTGCCGCCTCGTCGTAGCGGCGGGTTTCAAGAGCATGTTTCACAATGTTGAGGCCACCTGAATCACGATCCATCAGATTACGGTTTTCGCCAGCATTATGAGATATGGTGCCGTATTCCAATCTCGTCATTCCCGTGAAAACGGGAATCTCGTCGCATGGCGTTCGACACGAAAATGTGCGAAGGACTTCTGAAACACGCTCTTCAAACCCGCCTTCCCCGCGGACCGCGAGACACCGCCCATATCCACTACCTCGTGCGGCCTGACCCAGGCCATTGTGATTTTGAGCACCCCCGTGTCATTCTGAACGGAGCGAAGAATCTCCCGCCCGTCACGCACCTACGCCGTCCCTTCCACCCCAGATCCTTCGGCTTTGCTCAGGGTGGCATGGGGTGCGCTAAGGGTCACTTAACCGGGGGCACAAGGCGTTATGTTGAGTGCATAAGGCGACGAGGAGGCGCATGGAGTGACAGGCGTTGCCAAGCGTCAAAAGGGGGCACACGAAATCGCTATGCAAGCACAACCGCTAACAATCCGTCCGGCTATGCCTACTGACGTCGACGAGGTAACGCGCATATACATCGATTCGTGGAATGCCGGATATGGCGAACTGCTGTCGCGGGCCGACAGAACGGTGACGCCGGGCCTTGTCGAACGCTGGAGTCATGACCTTGCCCGTCCCGTCCCGCACCGTTGGTGGGTTGCCGAGCGTATGGGTTCGATCGTGGGGGTCGTCGGCATCGGCCCCAGCCGGGACCCGGTAGACCCCCAAGTCGGCGAACTAGATACGATCGCCGTCCATACGCCGCACTGGCGCACTGGAATCGGAAGGGCATTGATGTCACTCGCTCTCCAATACCTGGTCTCGGACGGCTACAACGAGGCGATAGTGTGGACGGTGGAAAGCTACGAGCAGGGTATCGCCTTCTACGAAGCCATGGGGTGGCGGCGAGATGGCGGAGTCCGAGACGAGGGGCGACAGATAAGCCTCAGGCGAAATTTGGCCCGCCCCGCGTGATACCGTCGCCATCCAAGCAAAAAATCCCAAGCCCGCGTGACGATAAGAGGGGTTTGTGGACCTTAACGCGCATCTTCGTGCCGGAACCCTCGCTCCAAGACTAGGTCCTCCGTGGTGAGTGCAGTTGAAAAATAGGCCGCGTGACTACTGGCTACGGATCACGTAAGGAAATCACCCATGCTTCGTCCACCCGACACATTCGAAACCCCACGTTTACGCCTGCGTGAACCTCGAATGACAGATGCACCGTCCATTTATGCACGTTACGCGAGCGACCCCGACATGACCCGACATCTCCCTTGGCGTCCGCATAGTGATGTCGAGGAGACCCAGACATTCCTCTCCCACCTGTTGAATGCGATAGAGAGTGGTGGGACACATGCCTGGATTGTCGAGAGCAAGGAAGATCGCAGGCTCATGGGTCTTATGTCGATGGGCATCCACTCTGCCAGAGAGGGTGACTTCCTCAGTACTGAAGAGGAAAAACAGTACTTCAAAGTCGGCTTCGCGTATCACCTGGCCCGATCCGTATGGGGTCAGGGATACGCTACTGAAAGTGCACGGGCACTCGTGGACTGGGCGCTGAGCCAGCGCCGGGTTTTCCGAGTCTGGACCGTGTGTGACGTTGAAAACGCCGCATCGGTGAGAGTCCTGGAGAAGCTTGGTATGGTCCGGGAGGGTGTGCTCAAGCGATGGGGCATACATCCCAACATCAGCTCGGAGCCGCGAGATTATTATTGCTACGCCCTTGTCAAGTGATCAGGTGAGATGCAGGCGACTCCATGTTAAGAAGACACCTGGCGCCTGGAGCCACTCGTACCGCCTATTTCAGCCCGTTTATGATCCTTGGCGCGCGTGGTAGGGTTTTGCATACCACCCCTATCGCTTCGGCGGTAGGGTCGAGACCGCCTTCCAAGGCGGTCTCCGTCTTTGTAAGGGGAGCAGCGATTGACCGCTGATCTTTCGAATCCCTGCGACAGGATTCAGCCTGTTGAGAGCCGTCGCCCCGCGTGGTAATATTCATCTACCCCCCCTATCTCTTCGGCGGTAGGGTCGAGACCGTCTTTCGAGGCGGTCTCTGTCTTTGTCAGGGATTGGCGATTGATTACAAACGTCTACATCGACGGCTTCAATCTCTACTATCGCGCCCTCAAGGACACTCCATTCAGATGGCTGGACCTGCGAAAGCTGGCCGAGAACCTGTTCCCGCAGGACACCATCTATAGGGTTTGTTATTTCACCGCCCGGCTCGATGCGCGTCCCGGCAATCCCGCTCAACGCCAGCGGCAGCAGGCATACCTGAGAGCCTTGGCGACTCTTCCGGGCTTCGAAGCCTACTACGGAGTCTTCCGGTCCGGCGTCAAACGCCGTCCTTTGGCCGAACCTGTGCCGGGGCGTCCAGCCTATGTCCTGGTAAAGAACTCGGAGGAGAAGGGGTCGGACGTGAATCTGGCAACCCGGCTACTGGTCGATGGCTTCAACGGGGAGTACGAACAGGCGGTCGTCGTGTCCAACGATGCAGACTTTGCCGGCGCCATGAAGTACGTGAGGGACGGCCTGGGTCTTCGTGTCACGCTGGTCAACCCCGACCAAAGGAACACGAGCCCCAGAGACCTGTCCAATGCTGCGACCTACGTCAAACGACTCTGGAAGAGCCACCTGAGACGGAGCCAGCTCCCCGACACTTTGACGGACCGGTTCGGCAAAATCACCAAGCCAGCCAACTGGTAACGCTCCGACATGCGTGCAGATGCACGTTTGCCCCTCTGCCGTTGGCTTGTTAACTTGGAAATATGACTGAGCCAACCTGGGCGGTGACGCTGGACCTGTGGCTGACCCTGATCTCGGAGCCAACCGGCGGTTCGTACTCCGCAAACCGCCGGCTGCTTCGCGCTGACGGCACGTTGGCGGTGCTGGCCGAACACGGCGAGTTCTTCGACCGATCCCTACTGATCGACGCGTTCGACACAATTACCGAAACGATCAATTCCGATCACGAGCTCGGTCTCGACATGTATTTCGGGGACCGGATCGTACAGACGCTGTCGATGCTCGACGAGGGATTGCCGGGACGGCTTGGACCGGCAGGTATCGAGAGGGTGTGGGAGGTTATCGACGAATCGCTTGACAACTCGCCGCCTTTTTTGATGCCAGGGGCTCTGAAGGCCCTCCAGGATCTGTCCGGCAGACCTGTGAAGCTGGGCATCATATCCAACACCGGCAACTCGTCCAGAAGGGCGTACGGGCGGATGTTTAAGGCGATGGGAATAGACGGCTTTTTCGATGTGGTGTCGCTCTCGAACGAACTGGCGATGGCGAAACCGTGCCCGGAGATATTCCGCCACACACTCGACGGCCTAGGGGTTGCGCCATCCCGCACCCTGCACGTTGGCGACAATCCGGCGGCGGACGTCGCCGGAGCGGCAGCCGTGGGTATGAGGACGGCATGGTTGACGGGTCCGAACCGCGCAGGCCTCACGGTCCAGCCGGACTTTTTCGCCGCCGACATCAGCGAGATACCGGCGATTGTTGACGCGTGGCTCGCCGCGCCCGATACCATAGGAACGCGGGTGGATTCCGGTTCCTTGGGAACCTGATCCTGACCCGACAAGCTTCTCCAACCACCCCAGCGAACCACGGACGTAACTCATGCCACTCTACGAATACCGCTGCGCCGCCTGCTCTCGTGAGTTCGAGCTTCTCCGACCCATGGACATGTCGGCCGCGAGAGCCGACTGCCCTTCATGTGGTGAGCCGTCAACCCGGATACTGTCGGTGTTCGCCGCCTCGACGACCGGCCGGTCCGGCGAGTCGGGTCCTGTTGCGGGCATGGGTGGAGGCGGTTGCGGCAGCGGGGCATGCTGCGGCGGAGCGTGCAGCTAGATTTGGCCAGCGGACCCGTAGAGTTGCAACTGCGTAGGCCCGTCACCCTCGTTTGTGATTCTCTCCCGAACGTATAGAACGGGAATTCGTCTAGCCTCTCCCGCCGTATCGATTGCTTAGGAGTTTTGCGCCTACGACGAGGCCGGCGAATTCGATGGCGGTCATCACGGCGATGAGGAGGGTAGCTTCGAAGAAGAAGCGCTGCGGAAACATGATTATCAGGTTGTCGGTCCGGGGATCGAGCATCCACAGGTCGTTGGCGAAACTGAGGAAGTGAAATCTCGTGAACACGAAGTTGAAGTCGATCAGCACGGCCACGCACAGGATGCCGATAAGGACAAGGGAAACGAGGGCCGACCAGGCGGCCGCCCCGTAGAGCAGACCCCAGAAGCGGTGTCCCAGCAACACAGCGCCGCCGACTCCAAAAACCAGCAGGAACAGGCCTGTCCACAGGCTGACGGTAAACGTCCCGGTCATCAGCCCCTTGACGTCCACCATGTGCAACACTTCCCGGTGGTTGTACAACGAAACGTGGCTGCCTCTGAAATTTATGCGCACGTCCAGAAGTTCATCATCGTTGTTGAAGTAGTCGATGATCTGGCTCGCCGCCCGGTCGAGTTCGGAAGTGTCGAAGCCGGAGCGCTCGGGGATGCCGTTACGCCACCAGTTGTAGCCGTAGACCCAGTCGCTGTTGGCGATGTGGCGCACGTTGGCGGTGATGAAGAAAATGGGCAACGCGAGGGCGAATAGTGTCATGGCCGCCGTTGTCGCTGCCCGCCCAGACGGCAATGCGCTCAATCCAAACGAGTTCATGATGGCAAGGATACGCAGATTTGGCCGCCCGGCGGCAGGTCAGTACTTACGGGAGTCACTTAATGACCACTGAGGATGAGGTCGACCAGCCTCCAACCGGCAGGACATTCGATGACCTGCTGCGAGTTGTTGCAACGCTTCGCGACCCCGGCGGGTGCCCGTGGGACGCGGAGCAGACGCACGAATCGCTCAGGCCGTATTTATTGGAGGAGACGTACGAGGCGCTTGAAGCCATGGAAGGTGGCGGACCGGAGCAACTTTCGGAGGAACTCGGAGACCTGCTTACGCACATGGCGTTCCATATCGATATAGCTGCGCGTGCCGGGGAGTTTGACGCGGCGGATGTCGTTTCGGGAGTGATCGACAAGTTGGTCCGGCGTCATCCGCACGTGTTCGGCGATGGCGAAAGTATGCAAGACGCCTCTGAGGTGGTGGAGCAGTGGGAGGATCTGAAACGCCGGG
Organism: Dehalococcoidia bacterium; assembly: GCA_965219065.1. GTDB lineage: Bacteria > Chloroflexota > Dehalococcoidia > Lucifugimonadales > Lucifugimonadaceae. The sequence goes on along the minus strand of OZ244715.1, from coordinate 1,989,005 downwards.
AGAGGGGCCGCAGGTCGATAGTCGAAAGCCTGCCGGTTTCGATGCCTGCGCTCTCATACGCCTCGGCGGTCATGGGGAGGGCGGAGAAGGCGGGCGTGCCGATTGACGATGTGGCCCCTGTGGCGAATGACGGCGAGGGGCCGCCAGCTTCCGAATCCGACGTCGGTCGGTACCTGATGGGCGTGGCGAGGCGCGTCGAGGAGATGGGCCACGATCCCGAGACGGCGTTGCGAAGTTACGGCCTCGAGTTGCGCAACAGGATCTTGAGAGCGGAAAAGGCTATTGAGCCTCGAACCTTGAGCGAGCTTTCCGCAGATGAAATGAGGCAGGTCTGGGGGCAGGGGGCGACGTAGGCGCGTGTCAGGGCGTAATAGTGATGCTGCCCGGTTCGCCGTCAGTCACTTCCCCAACAACCGCTGCGTAGGGTGTTTCCTTTTCGACCAGGTTACTAATTAGAAGGTCGCACTTCGCCGCGGCGATGCAGATCAGCATTCCGCCCGATGTCTGGGGATCGCACAACAACAGCCGGTCCGTTTCGGGAAGTCCGTCATCCCATTCCAGGTGACCTTCAAGCGATTCAATGTTGCGGTGGGTCCCGCCCGGCGCGACGTCTTTCTCAAGTAGTTCGAGGACGCCGGGGAGTACCGGTATCGCCGATCTGCTGATGCGGGCTGCCGTGCCGCTGGCCTTCATCATCGAGTGGAGATGACCCAGCAGGCCGAACCCGGTGACATCCGTGGCGGCATTGGCGCCGACCGCGATCATGGCCTCGGACGCTCCCCGGTTGAGGGTCTTCATGGACTTGACCGCCTCTGCCAACGGGCCGGGGTCAGCCAGGTCGTTCTTGTGGGCGGTTGTGATCACCCCTGTGCCGATGGCCTTCGTGAGCACGAGACAGTCGCCCCCCTGTGCGGCAGCGTTGGTCACCTGTTTGCCGGGTTCGACGAGGCCGGTCACGGCCAGTCCATACTTGGGCTCCCGGTCGTCCACGGTGTGTCCACCGACGATGGAGCATCCGGCCTCGGTGGCCTTTTCCATGCCCCCTGCCAGCACCGAGGCGAAAATTTCCAGCGGCAGGTCCCGTGGAAATGCGGCCACGTTGAGCGCGCTGATGGGACGACCACCCACGGCGTAGACGTCGCTGAGGGCGTTCGCCGCGGCGATCGCGCCGTAGTCGAACGGGTCGTCGACGATCGGCGGGAAGAAGTCCAGGGTCTGGACCAGGGCGAGTTCGTCCGACAGCCGGTAGACGGCAGCGTCGTCTCCGGTTTCGAAACCGACCAAAACGTTTGAATCGTTGAGGTTGTTTACAGGCAGGTGGCGCAGGACCTGCGCCAGTTCAGACTGGCTGAACTTGCCTGCTCACCCTGCGCAGCCGGCGAGGGAGGTCAGCCTCACGTTTTCGTGCTCAGTTTGCATCTATCCTGGTCCACTTTCCCGGCAGAGTTACTGCCTGACCTATTGAACGGGTCTGCGAGTATTGTAAAGGCGGCGCCTACATCGGCGTCCGCCGCTTTTTTTCACCGCGGCTGAGTCCGTGTCCGGAGAGCGCAACCTGCTGCGCCTATCAATTAACCGGGCCGATATACTCGAATCGATATGTCAATCCAATTCCCCGGCCATGAACTATTTCCGGTCACGGCCTCCCTTAATGCAGACGGTGAGATTTCGATCGGCGGGTGCGGCTTGTCCGAACTCGCTGAGGAGTTCGGCACGCCGCTCTACGTATACGACGAAGCGACGATACGGCACATGTGCCGCGAGTTCGTTGGTTCGTTCAGGCGGGAGATGCCCGGCGCGTCGGTCTTCTACTCTTCCAAGGCATTTTCTACGCCGATTTTGGCAAGGCTGCTTGAGTCCGAGGGACTCGGCATGGACGTGGTAACCGGTGGAGAGTTGGCCGTGGCGCGGGCAGCGGGGTTTCCGGCCGAACGGCTGAATTTTCACGGTAACAACAAGACCCGACCTGAACTGGAAGAGGCCCTCGACTACGGCATTGGGCATGTCACGGTCGACTCGTTCCATGAGATCGGGCTACTTGACGAGGTGGCGCGTGAGCGCGGCATGGTGCAGCCGGTGATGCTGCGCGTGTCGCCAAGCGTGGACCCGCACACCCACCTGCTCACGACGACCGGGATTCTGGATTCCAAATTCGGCTTTTCGATCGAGACAGGGGACGCCGAAAAGGCTGTCGAACAGGCGATGGCCGCACGAAACCTGGACGTGGAAGGCCTGCACTTCCACCTGGGTTCCCCGATTTTCGAACTTGAACCGTATTCGCAGGCGGTCCGCTATGTGCTGCGGTTTTCGGCGGAGATGCGGCAGAAACACGGGCTTGAGATGCGTCAGTTCAACCCCGGTGGCGGATTTGCGATCGGATACAAAAGCGCCTCGCCTCCGCCTCCAATTGCGGACTACGCGTCCGAGATCGCGCAGGCGATACGGGAGGGTTGCGACGCGAATGGACTGGACGTGCCCTCGTTAACGGTAGAGCCGGGCCGGGCAATTGTCGGCAGAGCGGGTGTGGCCCTGTACAGGATCGGTGGGATCAAGAACATCCCCGGTGTTCGAACTTACATCAGCGTGGACGGCGGCATGGGCGACAACATCCGTCCGGCGTTGTACGACGCGGCGTACACGGTAACTCCGGTCATGCATCCTGCAACCGAATGCACGCAAACGGCGACGATTGCGGGCAAGTTCTGCGAGTCGGGAGACCTGCTGGCCAAGGACGTTCCGTTGCCGGATCTTGCGCCGGGCGATCTGATTGCCCTTCCCGCGTCGGGGGCTTACTGCGTGCCGATGGCGAGTAACTACAACATGGCGCCGCGCCCCGCCATAGTGATGGTTGCCGACGGCGACGCCCGGCTGATGCGCCGAAGAGAGTCCTACGAGGACCTGTTGGCGACGTACGTTGTCTGATCAACCTCTACGGGGATGGCACACCTTCGGCCATCCGGGAGCGCTGCGTCTGCTCGGCGGCGCGATCAGTCTGGGACGCGTCAGTCATGCTTACCTCATCACCGGGTCGGCGCAGGTTGGCAAGCGGACGCTCGCTCTCGACATTGCGCGGGCCGTGAATTGCACGCCGTCGCCCGATATGTTTGGCGAGACGCTCCAACCGCCGTGCGGCAAATGCGCGCCGTGTGACCGCATTACCCGCGGCCTGCACGCCGACGTCCGGGTAATCGACGTGAATACCGAGTTGCCAAGCGCCGACGGCAGGTCCGAGTCGGGCCAGGGAAGCAATCCGAGAAGCCGGAAGAACATCCGGATCGAACACATCGCCGAATTGCAGCGGGAGGCGTCGCTCAAACCGTTTGAAGGACGGCGCAGAGTGTTTATTGTCGATGAGGCCGAGGCGATGTCAGCCGAGGCGGCGAATCGCCTTCTCAAGACGCTGGAAGAGCCGGCCGAGGAAGTGATGATCGTGTTGGTTTCCGCTTCTCCCGACAGCTTGCCGCCGACAGTCGTCTCGCGTTGCCAACGCATCGAGTTGCGACTGGTACCACGCGAGGAGATCGAGCGTGCCCTGGTAGACCGTTTCGGCGCAGAACCCGAAGACGCGGCCGTGCTTTCCCGAATCGCCCGCGGCTGCCCGGGGTGGGCTATAGACGCGTTGAACGATCCGACGGCGATGGACAAGCGGACCCAGTCGGCCCAGCGGATCATGTCGGTGCTGACCGGCGATATCGAAGAGCGGTTCCGTTACGCCCGCGAGGCGTCGGCCACTTTTGCACGGGACCGGGCCGCCGGCACGGCCGAGATCGAAACCTGGCTGGACTGGTGGCGAGACGTGGCGTTTGCGGCGAACGGGCTGGGACAGCACGTTGTGAACGCCGACTGGCTGCCGTCATTGTCGGCTGTGGGCAGCGCTCTCAAGTCCGGCGAACTGTCCGCTGCGGTGGACGCCGTCGAGCGTACGCTCGACGCCTTGAGGGCGAATGCGATGCCGAGGCTGGCGCTCGAGGTCATGATGCTCGATCTGCCAGGCGTGGACGGGTCTGCCGTGCCGCAGCCTGGGGCGCCTGTCGCCGGGGAGGGTGTGCCATCGCTATTGTGAGACCGCCGCGACGTGCGGTCGCAGGCATACGCACTAAACGTAACTCGCCGGTCCGGTTCGTCTACGCGGAAGAGGTCCACATCCTCGCCGGAGACCGGGTCGAGGTGGAGTTGCCGGACGAGGCGTCTACAGTAGAGGCCGAAGTGGCAGTCGCCCCTGACCAGTTGCTGGAGGGCAGCGCGGTGAGACCGGCCGGGCGCATAGTCCGCCTAGTCTCCCGCAGCGACCTCGACGCCGTTTGAGTTCGACCCTCGATCGTCGGTGAACTGGAACTCCTGAACCCAAGGCAGGAATGGCCGCCAGGTGGTCAGTATCCTGCGGGCGTTGAAGAAGGCGTATGGGTTGGGCGCGGGCTCGCGAGGGCGGGAACGGAGGGCCATGTTCGCCTCCCGAGGGGTGCGTCCGGCCTTTCGGTGATTACATCGTTTGCACGCGCTGGCGACGTTTTCCCACGTGTGCAATCCGCCGCGTGACCGTGGCACAACGTGGTCGAGAGTCAGATCGCGCGTGTACTTACGGCAGTACTGGCAGCGGTAGCCGTCCCTGACGAAGACCTCCCGACGGGACAGTTTCCGGCGGTGAATTGGCCGTTTCACCATGTAGATCAGCCGTATGACCTCCGGGAGCGGGAAAATCCTGGTTGCGCTGCGCAGGTAGTACGGCCCTTCTTCAATCGTCTCGGCCTTGCCGCGACCCAAGAGAGACACAGCGCGCCGGGCGTCGCAAACGTTCAACGGCTGGTAGTTCTGGTTGAGGACGAGGACCGGGGATCGGGTGAGCATCGTGCTTTTTTGAAGGCCTGGTTCCTGCTTAGTGTGTCAGATTTTGCGCGTTGGACCGTTAATTCGATGCCCGCTTATCCAGAATGTCCAATGCAGTGCCAAAGTCCGCAGGCGCTATGCCTAGCATACCGCCGGGCATCACGTCCCGGAATTCGAGTAGCAGGGGGACAAATGCGGATCCGGTGAGGATGTCGTCGAGGTTATTCCTCGCATCGTTTACGACCACTTCCCGCGCTGCCCGTTGGCTGGGATTTCCTCCCTTGTTGGGGTCTTCGAACACGTACGTGTAGCGCGCCGTGACGGTCATCAGGGCGCTGGCAAGCAACACCCACATAACCACTCCGAATACGATGCCGCCAGCCGTGTTGGCCCAGTCCACCACCGATATTTTCTCCAAAGTGGCGTTTGCGGCGCCGGACACAATCCGGCTGGCAATGAAAACGGCGACGAATATGATCACGTAGCCGATCGGAGTCGATAGCGCCTCGTTTTCGACGCTCAGGGGCAGCAGGCTCAACACGCGGCCGGCAAACTGACCGCCAATGAGTAAAGACGCGTAGATGGCGAGGACTGTCACCACGCCGTCCACCAGGCCGGTCTTGTACCCATAAAACAGCGTGACCGCGAGAATTGCGAGCACGATCCAATCGAATACGTTCATCTGGAACTCATCGTAGCGGCCACTTTTGCGTCACTTTGACTGCCTGTAAGTGGTTGTAAGGTAAAATCCACTGGCGCTTGGACGGTCTGGCGGGCGGATGTACGCTCGATTCCCGGAAAGCTCTGGCAGCCCCGGCCTCAACTTGGCGCCGAATGGCGGTTGCCTCCAAAACGCTGCGGGTTGAGTATATCAACGCAGGGTATCCAGTCCGGCGCGATCATGGCGGATCGTCATGGTGTCCCGCACCGTGAAAATTTGTTCGAGCGGAGTGTGAGTCGTTGAAGGTCGCGATAGACGGTCCGGTAAGTTCCGGCAAGACCACGGCCGGGTCGCTTCTGGCGCGTCGCCTTTGCTTCTCGTTCCTCGATACTGGGCTGATGTACCGTGCGGCGACGCTTGCCGCGATTGGGTCGAGTGACGAGTACGCAGTTGCAGCGGCGGTAGGATGCGCTCGAATCATGGTGACGGCCCGTCCGGGGGGTTCCGCGACGATCACGTTGGATGGACAGAACGTCGACGGCAGTCTCCGCTCGCCGGAGGTCGACCGGAGCGTCTCATTCGTTTCGGCCATCCCGGAGGTGCGGGAACAGTTGGCAGCGGAGCAGCAACGATTCGCAGAGACCGGCGACGTGGTCATGGTCGGGAGAGACATCGGCACGGTGGTTCTGCCGGATGCGGAGGTCAAGATATATCTAACGGCATCTGCCGAAACCCGGGCGCGCCGTCGGCACGAAGAGCACATCGCGGCGTCGAACACGTCCAGTTACGATGAGGTGCTGTCGGAGTTGCGCGAGCGGGACCGCGTCGACTCAGGAAGGCAGACATCGCCGTTGCGACCGGCGGAGGATGCGCACATCTTGCACACAGACGACATGACGCTGGAGAAGGTAGTAAACAGAATGGCTGAGCTTGTCGAGGCGGCGCGATGACGGGGCAGTGGATATTCCCAATCGCCAACGTGCTGTTCAAGAGTTCGATGGGCATCTTTGCGGACTACAAGGTAGTCGGACGGGAGAACATTCCGACTCACGGGCCGCTCATCGTCGTGCCGAATCACTTGGCAAATATCGATCCGGCGATCGTGGCGTCAGCCCTCAACAGGCCGCCGCTGTTCATGGCCAAGAAAGAGCTTTTTTCGAATCCGATGATGAGATTCCTGCTTGCCGGTTACGGGGTCCATCCGCTCGACAGGACGGGGGCGGACCTGGCAGCGTTGAACTGGGCGAAGTCCCAGTTGGTTGAACAAGGCCGGGCGATGATCCTGTTTCCCGAAGGTACTCGCAGCCGAAACCAGGTCCTGCAATCGGGAAAGCCCGGAGTGGCGCACCTCGCCTCGATAACCGATGCGACGGTTGTGCCATTTGGCCTGGCCGGGACGAGCAAGCTGCAGGGAATCGTAGGCGTGGTCAGACCGACCGGAGAGCTGAGGTTGAACATCGGCGCGCCGTTCAAGATCGTTCAGGATGACGGCACGCCGGCCCGCAGAAGACTGATGTCGGCCACTGACGAGATAATGCGCAGGATCGCCTCGCTGATTCCTGAGGTCAACCGCGGCAAATTCGCCGAGAACGCCGGCGGGCCGTATAGGTTTACGCGGGATATTTAAGGGCAAAGTGCTCGGGTTTAATGGAGAACCCGCAGATTCGACTTGTGGGTGTCATAGTGAACTCCGTGCAGGCGACCCCACAATGAGTCAAATTGAAATTGCCTTCGACATCTGTCCAGGCTCGCAACTACTGCCGCTCAGCTGGTGATCTGTGGAAGAGACCTGGCGTCTTTCACGTCTTCACGGTCCGGGGACAATGCAGGTGGCCCCTTCGATACGATCAGGCCTGGCCGGTCAGTAAGCGCCGGATGGCGCGACAACGTTCCGCCGTTACGTGCCCGCGAACACCCAAGACATGTGGCTTTGGTATGTGTATGAAGCTGGCTGCCCGGCTTGAGTAGAGCGCGTCAGTCCATTTCAGGCGTTAGTTGTTCGTCGTGGCTCTCTTAATAGACAAAATTTGATGATTGACCAGCAATCTCTAGCCTAACTGGAGAAGTAGAGCTTGATGATGGCTATCGTCTCGTCCCTCGTTATGCTGTAATCGAAGTAATCCTTTATGGCCGTGATGACCTCGTCCCTGTCGATTACACCGCTTTCGTTGGCGTCATATCGGATTCCCAGATCGGCAATCATGTAGGTCTTGAACGCCAAACCGTCCTCGGAGACGACTCTGATCCTGATGTTGGGGAGTTCGGTGCTGAAGTCAACTTGATATCCTGGTTGCGTATCATCCGCATCTGCGATTGCGTCACCGGACTCGTCGAGGAATAAGATAGTGGCATCGTGATCGTTGGCAGGAACAACCGTAATTCGCGAGCGGCCAACGGCAATAGTGTATTCGGTTTGATTGGGATCAAATAATGGAAACAATGAACCTGGATTGATTGTCAGACTACTAAGCAAAGTGTCACAAAACGGCAGACCAATGTTTACTAAGTCATTGTATGCCGCTTGTCGCAAAGTTCCAGGAATGCATCCGACCAATTGGTTCCGCGAGAGAGACAGTCGTTCCAGATTTGTTAGTCTGGCCAATTCCATTGGGATTTCTCCTGTCAACTGGTTGTCGGCGAGCATAAGCCAAGTCAAGTTTTCGAGGTTGCCCAACTCCTCTGGGATTTCTCCTGTCAACTGGTTTGAATGGAGGTCCAGCCCTTCCAAGTTGGCCAGGCCCCCAAGTTCAGGGGGGATTTCTCCAGTAAACTGATTATAATGGAGCCCAAGCTCATACAGGCTGGCTAGGCCTCCAAGTTCTGGTGGAATCTCGCCGGTTAGCTGGTTAAAACTAAGGTACAACCAATCCAGGTTGGCCAGATCCCCAAGTTCCGGTGGTATCTCCCCGGTCAACCGATTCTTACTGAGATTAAGCCAAGTCAAGATTTCGAGGTTGCCTAACTCGATTGGTATTTCCCCGGTCAACTCGTTTGAATCTAATCTTAGTGTGCCAAGATTCATCAGGTTCCCCAAGTCAGATGGTATCTTGCCGCGCAACTGGTTCCTTTGGAGGTACAGCCATTTAAGGTTAGTCAGATTCCCTAATGTCGACGGTATTTCTCCGGTCAAATTGTTGTTATCAATTAACAGTTGCTTCAGGCTGGCTAGATTACCCAATTCCTCTGGAACCTCTCCAGAGAGTTTGTTATAGCGGAGATTAAGCAGTTCCAGGTTCTCGAGATTGCCTATCTCCTCTGGTAGTTCGCCACTCATCTGATTATATCTAAGCCGTAACTCGGTTACTCGTCCATTCACGTCGTTCGTTATTCCATACCACGTCCTGATCGGCCGGTCACTCTCCCAATTGTCGTTCCTCAACCAATTCTTCCCGTCCAGCGAGTTGTATAAATCAATTAATACAGTCCGATCTCGCTTCGAGTCTTCGCGAGCGCACGAGCTACCGCGGACATTGTCTATACTTTGCATCCACAATTGAAACGCATCATTAATGGGAGCGCAAAGGCCTAAGTTGAATTGGAAATAGAACGAACGCGGTTGTAGTGCTATATAACTCTGGGGAAGTTCTCCAGTCATTTCATTGTCATATACGGTGAAGTAGCGCAGGATCTTAAGATTACTTAATTCCGACGGCATCTCTCCGGCCAACTTGTTGTTCGATAGAAACAATCTGAACAATTTGCTTAAGTTAGCTAGCTCGGGTGGTATTTGCCCGGTTAACTCATTATTTTGAAGTTCAAGCCTTCCCAGTTGATCCAGTCCGCCTAATTCGCCCGGAAGCTCGCCAGACAGCCCTTTGCTTGCGAGTTCCAAAGCAGTAACCCGAAGCGGGGAACCGGTCAATATGACGCCCTCCCATTGGCTGATTGGGGTACTGTCTGACCAGTTCAGCGTCGCGCGTCCAGCCAAGGCGTCCCGTCCGTTGAGTAGGGCCTCGCAGTCGGACACCAGCCCTGGATTGCTGTCGGCGTCTACGACTGCGCCTCCGGTGGCGCAGGAGACGGTGCCGCTCTGAGCGGAAGCAGTATCAAGCGGCCCTAAGAGACCAGCCGCCAAGGCCGCCGATCCCACTGCGATCGCAATAACTCTATAGACGCTTCTGAGCGTCAAAACCGTGACGAGCCTCCGCATATCGTCCCACAGCACTTGGTGCTGATTACGGATCGTCCGAAGATTGCCTCATGTTACGTTTACTCGAAAAGATCTTAAGCTCTGCAATAACCAACGTCCACTACCTCCCAGCCGGAACTTATGGCCCAGTCCAACTAGTATTAGGGAATTCACTTGCGACAGTGATGGTCACACTGATCTTGTATTCAACCGAGGTGTCGGTGTTTCCACCCTCGTCTTTGCCGTCCGCGACAGGGGGCGCTACCTTGTTGCCGTTTTGCGTCCGTAATAACAACTCACTCAGCTTCCCCGGTTCCCCCGTATGCGTACATCCTCATTCGTGTAGTGTCTGACCACTTGGTTGACTTACCCGGAAGTTGTTGGTTTTGGTATCGCCTGTTGAATCCCTGAAGACCGATGCGCCCGTTCGACGGATGGGCGCGTTGTCGCAGCCCGCTTACCGACGTTACTGGTTGGGATCGCTGGCCGCCGTAGGCGCGGTCCAACTGGTGATGATTGGGCAGGGCTGGATGATCGTGAACCAGCTTGGGGGTTCTCCGCTCGACCTCGGTTACCTCGGAGCGGCCACGGCGTTGCCCACGATTGCGGTCAACCTTTTCGGCGGCGTGGTGGCAGACCGGGTCAACCGCCGGTTGCTGCTGATCGCCACGTCCATCCTGTCGGCGGCTTTGCTGACCGTGCTGGTCGTACTGACGGTTTCCGAGGCGGTGCGCATATGGCATGTGATCGCCATCGGCGCGATGTTGGGGTTGGTCTCCGGATTCGACTGGCCTGCGCGGAACGCCTTCTTTCCTGCGCTCATCGGGCGGGCGTACATCATGAGCGCGGTGGCGTTGAATTCAGTGTTGTGGCAGGGGACGAGGGTGGTTGCGCCAGCTATCGCGGGGCTCCTGATCCGGCTGTTTGGAACGGGCGCAGTGTTCATGGGCGGCGCGACGGGGTTTGGTGCAATGGTGCTGGTCCTGCTGTCCCTCAAGCCGCCAGTACAGAGGCCCGCCTCTCGCCGCCACGTGATGACCGACCTGCTGGAGGGTGTGAAGTTCATAGCCAGGGACCCGATGTTCGCGGTGCTCATTCCTCTCACCTACGCCAGCCACTTTTTCGGATGGCAGCACGTGCAGTTGATGCCGCTGTTCGCCAGGCGGTTCGAGGTGGGTGCCGAAGGGTTGGGGTTGATGTTCACGATGGTCGGAGTTGGCGCCGTCTTCGGTACGTTCGTCGTAGGCAAGTTGCAGGGAGGCCGCCACACCGGAATAGTCATGTTGGCGGGCGGTCTACTGTTCAGCCTGACCGTAATTGGATTCGCCTTTGCTCCCGGATACGGTTTGGCTCTCGTGTCCCTGTTCGTGGCCGGATTTTTCAGTTCGTTTTTCATGATTACTTCGATGTCGGTCCTGCAGTTGCGAGTCCCTGACCATCTGCGGGGCCGCGTGATGGGCGTGCACGGCATCACGTTCAGCCTCATACCGCTCGGCGGACTGCTAGGTGGAGCGGTTGCAGAGGTGTACGACGAACGCGTCGCCGTCGGCCTCGGGGCGGTGATTCTCATTGGGATAGTGCTAGCCGTGTTTGTGTTCGCCAGCCATGTGCGCGGCCTCGATGGCCGGCGATTGGCGGCCGCCAGGGCCGAGATGGTCTGACGCTCAGCGTTTCGTTCGCGATTCCCGGCTAGTCACCGGCCGCGTATTCTTCCCATATGGACCTCGACCGAAGCAAAGTCATCCCAAGCCACCTGGTGAGACTCAAACTCGAAGAGCGGGAGGAGAGACTCTCACCGTGGGCCGTGCGCTCAGCAAGATGCCGAGGCCGGCGTACCCCGGAACCCCAGTCACCCCTCCGAACAGAGTTTCAGCGCGACCGCGACAGGATCTTGCACACAAACTCGTTCCGGAGGCTGAAACACAAGAGCCAGGTCTTTGTTGCGCCGATTGGGGACCACTACGCGACCCGCCTGACGCACACGCTCGAGGTCTCTCAGATCGGCCGAACGATTGCCAGGGCGCTCAACCTGAATGAGGACCTTGTGGAGGCGACCGCGCTGGGCCACGATCTCGGCCACACACCATTCGGCCACATAGGTGAGACGGTCCTGGACCGTCTGCTCCCGGACGGGTTTCATCATTCCCGCCACTCCGTACGGATCGTGGAGCGGTTCGAGAAGAACGGCCGCGGGCTGAATCTTACTGAAGAGGTTATCGATGGAATCCGGCGGCATTCCAAGCCGCAGGGTAAATTCATGGACCGGGAGTCGGTGACTGGCCTTTCGCTCGAAGCCCAGATCGTTCGCCTGGCCGATGCGCTGGCCTATCTCACACACGACATCGGCGACGCAATCCGGGCCGGGCATCTTTCGCTGGATGACCTACCCCGGGATGCGATTCAAGCCCTGGGAGACCGGAACTCGCAGCGGGTCAACACTCTCGTCAACGACGTGGTGGCCACGTCCTGGGACGCCACCGGAGAGACGGAAACGACAGAACGGCCGTGGATCAGCATGTCGGACGAGTTGACGGCGGTAGTTACCCGCTTGCGGGACTTCATGTTCGATAACTTCTACCTTCCCATCAGCGCCGGCAGGGAAGGAAGGGCGGCGGCGTCAATCGTCGAGCTTCTCTATCTGGATATCCGGGAGAACATTCATAAGGCGCCGCCCTGGATTCGAAAACTGTCGGATTCCGACGAACAGGCGGCGGCGGACTACCTCTGCGGCATGACAGACAACTTTGCGATCACTCAGGCAGAACAGCTGAGCCCCGGCATTAGCGAGGGGGTGTTTGAAGGTAGGGTGTGAACTCAAACTTCCGCATTGTTGTCGATCATGGACATGCCCCTCCCAACCCCGACATTCGGGCGTATATACAGGTAGGATGACGACACGGGTTTGCCGCCACCCCAAATCCACGTGCATCGATTCCCATGACGCTACTGGACGAAGTTAAACAACGGGCCGACATCATCCAGGTCGTCTCGGACTACGTCGACCTTGACACGTCGTCGCGCATCCCAAAGGCGCGATGCCCGTTTCATGCGGAACGCACGCCGTCATTCGTCGTCTATCCGGACTCGGGCACATGGCACTGTTTTGGGGGCTGCTCGACCGGCGGCGACGCCATCACGTTCCTGATGAAGCAGGAAAACTATTCGTTCGGCGACGCGCTCCGCAGGCTCGCTGAACGGTACGAAATAGACATCAGGGACCACGACACCCTCGCCGACAAGGGTCGGTCAAAGCGCAACAACTCGATGATCGAGGCGAACGACATCGCGGCGCGCTACTTCAGAACGCTGCTCGCAGGACCGGAGGGCGCTGACGCGCGGCGGTACCTGGAATCCCGCGGCATATCTGCGGACATATCCGAAAGGCGAGGCCTCGGTATGGCCCCGGCCGGGATGGAAACCGTGGGCGGGCACCTTAAGGGGCGCGGGGTGTCTTCAACCGCCGCGGTTGGAGCGGGACTGCTGACGCGTAGGCGCGAGGGCGAGTGGGGAGACATGTTCCGCGGGCGGATCACATTCGAGATTCACGACTCGCAGGGTCGGATCATCGGGTTCGGCGCGCGCAGTCTTGATGGATCGGAGCCCAAATACCTGAACACGCAAGCCACCGAACTGTTCGACAAGTCGAGGACCCTCTACGGCCTCGATTGGGCGGCGGACACAATCAGACAATCGGGCCGTGCGGTCGTGGTCGAGGGCTACATGGATGCCATTACCGCGCACGAGAACGGTTTCAGAAACGTGGTCGCCTGCATGGGTACGGCGGTCACGGCGCACCAGATACAGGAGTTGAGCAGACTCCTGGCCAATCCGCCGCGCGGCATAACGGCCGGCATTACTTTGTGTCTCGATAGCGACACAGCGGGGCAGGAAGCAACCTTGCGCGGCCTGGAAGAGGCGTGGCGATCCGACGCAGGGCGCGGCCCGGGAAGCGCTAGGAATGGGGTGGGGGTGAATGTGGCGCGTTCCGTGGCAGGGAAGGACCCTGACGAGGCTATTCGCACCGACCCCGAAGGATGGCGCACTTCGATCACAAACGGCCAACCGTTGTTGGACTATCTCATCACCGCCTATTCAGATCGCCGCGATCTTTTTTCCGGCGAAGGCAAGTCCGGGCTGGTCGAAGACGTTCGGCCCCTGATTCTGGCTATTGACAACTCGTTCGAACAGGACCGCTACCTGACCAAACTGGGTGAACTGCTCACCGTACCGGCGGAGCGGCTACGGTCAATGATGCAGGGTCCGCGGCCGATGCCGCGGGGCACAAACAGGGGCACGGGCAGACGTCCAGGGCCGGCGAGGCGAACTAGAGAGGAGCGGCTCGACCCGGCGCAGGTGAGCAACGCGCTCGGCGCGGCCAACGAGAACGGGCTGGAGGATCACCTTCTCACGCTGGTGCTCAGCCATGAGGAATTGCGCGACTATGCGACTGGCGTGCCGGAAGACCATTTCCACGATTCAGGTAATCGGGCCATCTTTACGATGTGGCGAACCGCGCTTACACTCGATGAGGTTCATTCGTCAATGGACGATCATCTTGCAACCCGAGTTGATCGGCTGATATCGAAGCCGCTCCCGCCGGGTGATCATCTGCTCAAAGTTCAGGACGTCTCCCAAACCGTGCACCGCCTCCACGAACGCCACCTGCGATACATGAAACGTTTGCAGACGGAGGCGTTCGCCCGGATGGCGCCGGATGTTCCTGCAGAAGAGTTGCAGCAGTTGCGCCGTACAGCCGCCGAGGCGGACGTCAAACTGAAACAAGTATTTACAGTTCGGCCATAGAGCTTATGCCACGCCGCCCACGCACTACCGAAGAAGACGAACAGACCGTTGTCGATCTGGCTGACACGGCCCAATTGTTGCGGCTGGGAATAACACAGACTGGTACGGGATTCGACGACGAGTCCTCCAACGGCTCCAACCCTTCAGTACTGCTGTCGGCCTCTGCACCGTCGAGCGCGTCCGAACTCGAGGGATGGGACCAGGGCTCCGCCAACGCTTCCGCCGAACGCAGAGCGACGTTGATCTGGGACCCGGCGGTCGAAGACTCCGAGATCACCGACGATCCGGTACGCATGTACCTTCGCGAAATCGGGCGGGTGACCCTGCTTACCGCACGGGACGAACGGGTCCTGGCGCGTGCCATGGAGCTCCAAAGGCGTCTCGATCTGATACAGGAGGCCTTGGAGGAAGAAGAAGGCGCAAAGCCGACTTCGTGCCGGACCACCAATTACGTACTCGTGACACTCCTGCCGCAGCGCAGGGTTGCTGAAGCGGTTGGCAAGTTCCTTGGGCTGCAGCCGGACATGCGGCTGTCCACATTGTTGGTCAATCCGGAACTCAGGACGCTGATCGACGGACCTCACAACGAAGACTTGCTCAATTACCTGTCGGACACCTTCGACTGCGAGGTCGCAGACGCTCAGCAGATGGTGGTGGAGTTGTCGATCGTCTCTGCGCTGGTGCCGCGCGAGCTTGTGGATGCCCTGGCAGCGGACCCCAAGTTTTCCAAACTTGAGAGCGTCATATTCAAGAGAGGCATGGACCAGAGGCTTTCAGTGTATGAGTTCCTGTTCGGGTCGCACTATGCCCGAATTCGCGGCGACGGCCTGAGGTCGGAACGCCACCTCGCCGAGGCCAACCTGCGCTTGGTTGTTTCGGTGGCCAAGAAGTACATCGGCCGCGGCATGTCGCTGCTCGACCTTATCCAGGAAGGGAATATCGGGCTGATCCGCGCCGTGGAGAAGTTCGACTACCGAAAGGGCTACAAGTTCAGTACGTACGCCACGTGGTGGATTCGGCAGGCAATCACCCGCTCGATAGCGGACCAGGCCCGGACCATTCGCATTCCGGTTCACATGGTGGAGACCATCAACAAGCTGCTGCGGGTGAGCAGGCGTCTCGTCCAGGAATACGGTCGGGAGCCGACGAGTGAAGAGATTGGCCGTGACCTGGACATGCCATCGGACAAGGTGCGAGAAATATTGAAGATTTCTCAAGAGCCGGTTTCGCTGGAAACACCGATCGGTGAGGAGCAGGACAGCCATCTCGGAGATTTCATAGAAGACAAGAACGCGCTTGCCCCGGCTGATGCTGCATCCCACCATCTCCTGAGGGAGCAGGTGGGCGACGTGCTCGCCACGCTGAGCCTGCGGGAGCGGCGTGTGCTGAAGCTGCGTTACGGCCTGGAGGACGGCAGAAGCCGCACACTGGAAGAGGTGGGGCAGGAGTTCGGGGTGACGAGAGAGCGCATCCGTCAGATCGAGGCCAAGGCGCTCAGGAAGCTCAGGCACCCGACTCGCAGCAAGGTTCTTAGAGACTTCCTCGAATAGCCGGCACCGCGCCGCGTCTTCATCGTCTTCCACCCCATTTCCGTACGCTCGTCGCGGGGAACCACGTTGAGACGCGCATCCTGAAACCACCCGGCGTGTGATGTAGGAGACGGATCGGGCCTCGTGGGGCACTCGAAGCCCTTGCACTGGAGAAGCAGATGCCGGAAGCGCCCGACCTGCAAGTAATCATGGAGTACTTGCAGCCTCGCATCGTCGGAAGGCAGATCGTACAAGCCACCGAGCGGAAGCCGTTGGTGATCCGCAATCTTGCCGACGGCCAATTCACCCAGGACATCGCTGGCAGAGAGGTCACCGGCATCGGCCGCAAAGGCAAGTTATTACTGATCGATCTCGATGGCGACCGTTCGTTGATTGTCAGCCCGATGCTCACAGGCGGCCTACAGCACTGCGCCCCAGCTACGCGGGTGATGGCGTCTACCGTTCTCATACTGGAACTGGATGACGGGATGCAGCTGCGTTACTTCGACCAAAAGCGAATGGGCCAGATCTACTACGCGACAGCGGAGAAACTGGCCGGAATAGTGCGGCTGGAGGCGCAGGGACCGGACGTGCTGGATGTCCGGCTGGGTCTAGGTGAGTTCAAGGATCGACTGAAGCCATTTCGCGGTGAGATAAAGGGCATCCTGACACGCGGGAAGTTCATTTCGGGAATAGGCAACGCGTATGCCGACGAGATCCTGTTCGAGGCCAAAATCTACCCGTTCACCAAGCGGGGCCGGCTTGGTGAGACGCAACTTGCTCGCCTGAGAGACGCCGTGTACGAGACGCCGGCTCGGGCAGTCGGTGTCCTGAGGCGCCGGGTTGGCGCCGACATACATAAGAAGGTCCGGGACTTTCTGAAGGTCCACGGCAAGGGCGGGACGCCGTGCCCGGACTGCGGCAATTCGATCACGTCGATCACGACCAATCGGCGGGAGACGAACTACTGTAGGAGATGCCAACCGGGATCGCTGTTCAGCATGTGAGCCAATTATGCAGTACATGCTTATTAAGTAAATACACTATAAATATGGACTGCTCGGCAAATGGCTGTTAAAATTTCTAGTAGAGATCAACTTTATAAGTCCTGATTCCTTGTGATGACCCATATGACCCTTCTCGCAGCAATCGACGCGCCGGAAGTCGTCGGATTCATCCGCGACGTGATTGTGATCGCCGTGGGCCTGTTGGGCTTCTTCGTACTGTTCGTCTTTTCCATCCTGTCGATTCTTTTGTACCGCCGGATCTCGAGGCTCGCGACCCGAGCCGAGCAGGCCTTTGAAAGACTCGATCCTGCGATATCGAGCTTGGAGTCTTTGGGAAAAACCCTTCAGGAATTCACCCGCGTGGCCCAGGAGGGTTTCGGTTTGGCCGGCGTTTCCCGTCTTGTGGGATGGTTTTTTGGAATGGGCCGAGGCCGGAAGTCGGAGTGATTCTCCCTGCTTCGGTAAGAAATAGGAGGCTATTAAATGGCAATTAAAAACGATAACAAGGGTGGCGGGCTGCTGATCGGATTGCTCATAGGGGGCGCCATCGGTTTTGCTGCGGGAATGATGCTGGCGCCCAAGTCGGGAGAAGAGACCAGGGCCCTATTGGCAGAACGGGGCAATGAATGGCGAGACAAGGCGGAGGAGTTGGCGGCGGCAACGAAAGAACGGCTGTCGTCGGCCGCCCTTGAGGGCAGACGGGCTGCTTCGCAAATACGCGGCGGCGGCTTCAACGATTTCGATCTGGACCGCGACGAACTCTGATCCCCGCCCGGTCTCACGCTCAAGTGTTCAGGTACGCCCTCGGGTAGGAGCCGAGCACCTTGAGCACGGCCATGTGCGGCCTGATTTCGTTTAACGTCTCAACGACGTTCGGATCAGTCCGGTGGCCCTGAAAATCAAGGATGAAGATATACCGGCCGAGCTCCGAACCTGTGGGCCTCGATTCGATCTTGGTCAGGTTGATATCCCGTTCGGCGAATGGCCTTAGCGCGGAGTAGACCAGCCCCGGAGCGTCGGAGTGAAAGTCGAACGCCACGGAGGTCTTGTCGTCACCGGTGGCGGGGTGGTCTTCATTGGCCAAGACAGCGAACCTCGTGATGTTTGTGTCGCTGTCCTGGATACTTTCCTGGAGGATCTCCAGGCCGTAGATCCCTGCCGCCCTGGCGGAGGCGATGGCGGCGCTCGTGTTGTCTCCTCGACTGACCGCCGCCACTGCGCCGGCGGTGCTGGCCGTGCCCTCCTGTAGTGCGCGGGGGAAATGGCTGGCAAGGTACTTGCGGCATTGTCCGAGGGCCTGGGGGTGCGACAGCACTTTTGCCACGTCTTCGGGTTTCGTGCCGGGCTGGACGATCAGGCAATGCCTGACTGGCAGCAGCAGCTCGCCGCGGATTTTGGTCCGTTTCGCTTCCACGAGGACATCCAGGACGTCAGCGACCGATCCGTACAGGCTGTTTTCGATCGGCACCACCGCTTCGTCTACGTCCCTGTCTTCCACGGCGCCGGCGACGTGTTGGTTAGATGGATACGGGACGTGGTGCGCGTCCGGCGCGTAGAGGTGCGCCGCCTCTTCGCCGAACGCTCCAGCCGGACCCAGGAAGGCGACTCGTTTTGGGTTGTTCATCTATCGCATCTCGGTCAGCGCTTCCCACAGCTTGGTCGTTGAATCGACGGGGCACAGCGCTATAGCCAGTGTTTCGCCCGCCAGGACCGTATCCGGCGTCGGGGTTGCAGGCGGGCCGGCCTCTCCAATGATAAGTACGATGTTCGATCCGTAGGGTATTGCAACATCGCGCAGCGGCTTTCCTGTAGCCGCGGCGCCCGCCGGAATGGTAACGGCGACGATCTCAAGTCCCCGATCCCGTATCAGCATCAAATTGACGAGCGGGTGAGCAGGAAGTGAGGAGGCCACGCTGGATACGATGAGATCGATGCTGCTCACGACGATGTCGACCCCGCACACTTCAAAGAGCCGGGCATTTTCCGGACGGTGCGCCAAGGCGATCGACTTGGGGACGTCGAAGTTTGTCCTGGCGAGTTGGCAGACGGCGAGATTGTCCTCGTCGGAATCGGTAGCCGCTACCACAATGGACGCCCTCGACATCCCGGCATCATTGAGGCACGACATCGAAGCGACGTCTCCGACCGCCGCGACGCTGCCGAGCCGTGAGCGGATGGCAGCGACCCGCGCAGGGTCACGGTCGATGACGAACGTCTCGTGACCTCCGGCGATCAGGGCGGCGGCTATGGACTCGCCGGTGCGGCCGCCTCCCGCGATCACAATGTACAACGCCTATACCCCCTTCACCACGCCGGAATTCCAGCGACGATTCTGTCGACAGTCAGCTTTGTTGGACTTATCGCCCTGACGCCAATTGACTCGTACAGAGTTCTCAGGCCTTCGTCTCGTGCGCACATGAAAACGCTGGGGACGTTGAACTCGTGCATTGCTCGTTGGACCGCCAGGCCGTTTAACGCGTCGCGGCCGGTGACTGCGATGAAAACGTCAGCGTTTCGGATTCCGGCCATTTCGAGACAGGCGGGGTCAGCGCCGTCCCCTTCCACCACGCTGATCGCGCCAGACTCGATTTTCTGGGTGTTCAAAGCCTCGATGCGCGACAGGTCGGCCTCTATCAGGGTTACGGTGTGGCCGTGGTCCGCAAGCCAGGTTGCGATCCCCGCGCCCGTCTTGCCTGCCCCTACGATGATTACGTTCATGATCTGTCTTTTCTATCGTGAAGGCGTGTCACGAATGGGCGCCATCCAAGGCGAGGCTGGCCGATTCGTCCGGCTGAGCTACGACTGGCGGCGGTTCGCGTAGGAGGATAACGTGGCTTGCGGAGTGTTCCAGCACATAGTTAACGTCGTTGCCTAGCGAAAACCTGCCGGGCCCTCCGGGGTAAGACATTCCTATGACGATTGTTTCGATGTCTCGTATCGCAGATTCGTGGATTACGGCGGGGCCAATTTCGCGCGCCTGAAGCAATTGCGTGTCGAAAGAGTTCCTGTGCAGCCGCGCGATCCTTTCGGCCTCCTGCAAAACCTGTTCGCCTTTATCTACCGCTTCTTGAACCTCCGCATCGACCGGCAAAGACCTGTCCATCTTGATTACGTACACCACCAATAGCTGGCCGCGGGCCAATCGCACGATGTTGGCAGCGTGGTCCACCACGGCGCGGTCCGACGCGTCACCGGTCGTCAGCGCCATTACTCTCGAATTTGCCATGGGTCAGGTTTGAGTGATTGGTTAGTCGGTAATTCGCCGCACCAATTCGTCCGGTCCGGCCAGAATCAGGGCGTCGCCCAGCTTCATCATTTCATTGGGATCGGGCCTTAAGATAACCTCATCGCCCCTTCGCAACGCAACGACGCTCACCCCGTATTTGTCCCGCGGCCCGGCAAACCCCGCCTCGCCGATCGTCATACTCTTGAACCGGTCGGGAACCGTGATTCTGCTGATGCCGAAAGCGCTGGCGACTTCCAGATAATCCTGCACGTCGGGGTTGAACAGTGAGTGTGCCAGACGCCGACCCCCCTCCTCCTCTGGATGGATGACCCTGTCGCAGCCAATCCGCTCCAAAGTGTTGCCATGCAGAAAACTGTGTGCCCGGGCGGCGATGTACGGGACGTTCAACGTTTTCAGCAGCACGCTTACCATGATGCTCGCTTCGACGTTAGCACCAATAGCGACGATGGCCATGTCGAAGTTTTGTACTCCCATCTCTCGCAACACGGCCTCTTGGGTGGCGTCGCCCCTCAGCGCGTAGGTGACCTCTCCCATCATGGGTTGGACCAGATCTTCATCGAGGTCGATCGCCATGACGTCGTGTCCGAGTTGGTAAAGGGTGCGCGCCACGTTGGACCCGAACCGGCCCAATCCGATTACCATGACCTGTTGTTTCATGCCGGTGTTACCTGTGTGGTCATCTCATGCGATTGGGGCAATGCGCATCCCTTCATGGGGGTCGAATGGTCAGCCAATTCTAACCCCCTCCTGGACAAGCCGGACACGCTCCTGCGCTCCCTGGCCGGTCATCAGGAGGGCCAGCGTTATGGGTCCGAGGCGGCCGAGGAACATGGCGACGACAATGACTATTCTGGCGGGTTCGTTCAGTTCGCTGGTAATTCCCATGGAGAGGCCTACCGTGGCGAATGCCGACACTGCCTCAAAGAGGGCATCGCGGAAAGGCAGTGTATCTTGGACCGCGATCAGCAGGTACGCGAATGTGAACAGGGCGAACACCGCCGCCAGCGTTACCACGAATGCGCGGCGCACGTTGACAAGCGGTATTTCGCGGCCGAAAGCCGCTACGTTGGAGCGCCCCCTGACGTTTGCGATTATTGCGAACATAACTACCAGGAAGGTGGTGATCTTGATGCCGCCGGCTGTTGACGCTGAAGCCCCGCCGATGAACATCAGCACCATGGTGGGCAGCGCGTTGTTTCCGTGCACCTGGCTGTAGTCGATAGTGGAAAATCCCGCCGTGCGCGCGCTCACGGAGTGGAAAAACGCATCGCTGATCCGGATGCCGACAGCCTCTTCGGCCTCGAGTTCGATGTTCTTCCATTCGCCCAATAAGAAGGATCCAACACCCACCAGGATCAGCGCGACGGTTCCAACCAGGATCATTTTCGATTCGAGCCTAAACTTGGAGAAGCGGCGTACGGTCACCAGGTCCCGCAGGGCCACGTATCCAAGCCCGCCGACAACGATGAGCGAACCCATGATGACCAGGACCGGCACGTCATATCTGAACGGAACGAGGCTCGATCCGCCGCCGAGGCGTTCGTCCGGCAGTACCTCGATTCCTGAGTTATTGAAGCCGGTGACGCTGTGGAAGATGCTGTGCCAGATCGCGTCAGGCAGGGAGACCCCGGCCCACAACTCACCGAAGACGTACCAACGCAGGAACAGCGCCACGGCGCCGGCCACCTGAATTGCCACGGCGATTACTACTATGTTCCGCACGAGTTGGGTGACCGCGCCGAGTTGCCCGCCGCCAAGGCCCTCCATGATGATCAGCCTGTTCGACAGGGAGAGCCTTTGGCCCGCGATCACTACAATGAAGGCGGCGCCGGTCATGAATCCCAGACCGCCGACAAAGACCAGCCCGAGGATGACGACCTGCCCGAAACCGGTCCAAGCGTCTGCGGTGTCGACCACGATTAGGCCGGTTACTGTCACCGCAGAGACGCAAGTGAAGAGCGCCTGGGTGAAAGGCGTAAAGCCGCCTTCCACATTTGCAATGGGCAGGACAAGCAGGGCTGTTCCCAGTACCACCAGCCCCATGAAGCCGTACACCAACAGCATGGGGGACGCGGGGCCGCGCACTGAAACGGTTCGCGTCTCAGCCTGCACCCGCACGGGCGCAATTTGGGCAGAACGCGGCCTGCGCGCGACGATGTCGCCAGGGCGTAACCGGAAGTTCTTAGCCAAGCGCCTGAACCTGATAAACGACCAAATGTGTCAGTTTCATGTCAACAACGGCCCGGCGTCGGGCGAAGCGCGCCGGATTCCGGGCCATCAGTTTAAACGTCTCCACGCCTGCTAACCTTTTGGATTGGACGAGTCTCGTTATTCAACCTTACGACGACCGCACGCTGGCAACCTCCGACATGACCCTGCGCGACCTTCTTGAGAAGACGGACCGGTTTCTCATCACGGTGGAACTCGAAACTTCGCGCGGGCTGGCCATGGAGGAAGACGCCCGCCGCGTGAAAGGCATGGCCCGCAGCCTCGCCGAGGCCGGCGACGCCGACGTTGCATTCATCACCGACAACCCCGGAGGTAATCCCCACGTTCGGCCCGAAATACTCGGCCAGAACCTGCTTGGCCATGGTATGGAAGTGGTAATCAACGTCTCTTGCAAGGACTACAACCGCAACGGCCTCGAAAGCAGATTGTGGGCCCTGGGCAGCGCCGGGTTGACGAATGTGCTGGCCCTGAGCGGCGACTATCCGGCGGAGGGCCTTGGCGGCCAAGCCGCGCCAGTGTTTGACACCGACTCGGTGGGGCTGCTCGAGATGATCCGGCTGATGAACCAGGGACTGACAAAGCAAGCCGGGCCGTCCTCCAGAAAAGGGTCAAGACACAATCCGACCGGTTTCTACCCGGGCGCGGCGGTCAACCCGTTCAAAAAGACCGAGGGCGAGCTTATGACACAGTATTTCAAGCTCGACCTCAAGGTTCGTACAGGCGCCCGATACGCGGTAACGCAGATCGGATATGACTCCCGTAAGCTGGATGAACTCCGACGATTCGCCAGTATGAACGGCTTTGGCGTGCCGCTCTTGGGCTCGGTTTTCGTGCTGTCGGGTCCTGCTGCGGGGTTTTTCAATCGATGGGGCATTCCGGGAGTGGCGGTTAGCGACGAACTCAGGGACATTGCAAGGGCGCGGGCCAAGTCGGAAGACCGCGGCCGGTCATTCTTCGATGAACTGGCCGCCAGGCAGATAGCGGTATTGCGGGGGTTGGGCTATCGCGGCGCGTATATCTCGGGCCGCCTGCGGCTGTCGAGACTCCGCAGAATCCTCGAAATGGAACGATCGTTCTCCGCCGACGACTGGAAGAACTTCGCGGCGAAGATCGCGTTCCCCCAGCCGGACGAGTTCTACTATTTCGAGCAAGGCGAGAACAAGGGCCTGAGCAGCGACGAGGTGAATCGGGACTACCTGGCCTCAAAATCGAAGACGGCCCGACTACGGGGCAAGCTCACCCAGTCTCCAGCGTACCAACTCGGGCGGTTGGTCCACTCGCAGGTATTCGAAAACGGATCAGCCGGCTTCAAGGCCGGCAAAGGCCTATACTCCGTAGTCGAAAAATCCGGCCGCGTCTCAAAGCTGGCTCACGTCGTCGAACAGGCGTCTAAGGTACCGATCTATGGCTGCCAGGACTGCGGGGACTGCTCACTGCCGGACATAGCGTACCTTTGCCCGGAATCACAGTGCGTTAAGAATCAACGAAACGGGCCTTGCGGCGGCACTCGTGCAGGCAAGTGCGAGGTATTGGACAAGGAATGCATCTGGATCAGGGCGTACAACCGCCTCAAGCCGCACGGCCAGGAAAAACGTATGCTGGAGCGGCCCATAGTCTTCCGGGACTCGGCTCTCAGGGGTACATCGGCCTGGGCGAATACGTTTCTTGGCCGCGACCACCACGGAGCGGGTACATCCGACTCGGGCGAGGATCCCGGTCAATGAACGGCGGGGACGCGCACGAGGTGACCGTGCCTGCGAATTCAGCAAACCACCCAGTTACGCCGTTCCCTGCGTAAAATTATGCGTTTGCGCTCCCGCCAAGTCCTTCGCAGTCAAACTGCGACGATTCACCCAGACCGAAATTCCAGTTAATGATGTCAAGAACAGTCACCTCCCCAGAGCAGTTCATCACGATCGGCGAGAACATCCACACCACCCGCGTGGTGCGCCGCAACGGCCTGCGTGCCACCACCCTTCCCAGCGGCGTAGAGGCGGTTGTGTACAAGGACGAAAACGGCGGCGTGAGGCACCTGACCGTTCCGGAGCACTTCACCCGTACGCAGCCCTACGAGCAGGGCAATCTGAAGCACTTCATGATTGCGGTGTGGAAAGGAGTGCATGGGGATGCCGACGAACGAGAGCAGGGCGTTTCTTACATAAGACGAGAGGTGCGGCGCCAAGTTAGGGCCGGCGCCGACTATCTTGATCTCAACGTGGACGAGGCGTCCTACAAGCTCGATGAACAGATCGCTTCCATGCGATGGCTTGTGGACACGACACAAAGGATTTCGACGGCGCCCCTGAGCATCGATTCTTCGAACTCCGACATCATCGCCGCCGGACTAGAAGCTTATGATGGCTCGGCCGGCCGGCCGCTACTTAACTCTGTAGCGCTTGAGCGTCTCGACGCCCTCGATCTTGCAATTGAGCACGATGCCCGCGTAGTGCTCACCGCTGCCAGTGGCGACGGCATGCCGTCCAACGCCGATGAGCGCGTGCGCAACGTTGGAGAGATCGTCGAGGCCGCCCTGTCGAGGGGCATCGAGAAGTCCGACATCTTTGTGGACGGCCTCGTGTTCCCTATCTCGGTTTCCGGCGAATACGGGTTGCATTACCTTGAGGCGATGCGGGAGGTTCGGCGCACCTTTGGCGAAGAGATCCACGTGTCCGGAGGCATTAGCAACGTGTCATTTGGGCTTCCCAAGCGCAAGTTGATCAACGAGGTGTTTTTGCGCCTGGCGCTCGACTATGGGGTCGACAGCGGGATCATCAACCCGGTCGAGACTAAAGTCAGGCGGGTCATGGCACTCGACATGGAGTCACCGCCGATAAAAATGACGTTGGACCTCCTGCGCGGCGAAGATGACTTTTGTATGAACTTTATCGGCGCCTATCGCTCGGGCCAGCTTGGCTAGAAATAACGGCGGCTGCGGCTGACCGGTGCGAATGTGGGACAATGGCCTGCCCCGGTCACCTGAGAGTTTTCGTCCGGACGAATTAGCCTGCCCAAATGCGAATCATCAAGCACTACTTCGTGCAGTTCATCGCCTTCTGCGCGAGCAACTTTAACGAGTTCCTGGACAAGAACGGCCCGTACAGCGCGGCCGCGATATCTTTCTATTCGCTTTTTTCGCTCTTCCCGCTCATGTTGGCGCTCATTACGGTGTTCGGTATTGTCGTGGGTATCGGCGGATTCAAGGAGCAGTTGATAGAGGGCTTGCAACGGCAGATTCCCGTCCTGTCCGAAAGTGGGGACACGATCCTTGAAGTCATCGAATCGCTGTCGGCCGACCGCACGTTGGTCACCATCTTGGCTGCCGTAGGTCTGTTCTGGACGTCGACCGCGGTTTTTGGGTCCATCCGCAAGAGCATCAACAATATTTGGGGCATCCGGCGAACAAGGCCGTTTCTGACGGAGCGGGCGATGGATTTCGCGCTCATGTTAGGGGCGGCGATGCTGCTTTTCGGTTCTGTGTTCGTGACTGGAATCCTCAGCTACTTCCAGCAGATTAGCGCGGTGCTGGCGCCGGACGCCCCAATATCCGATCCCGCGCTGTGGCGGCGAATGGCGGTGGTCGTGCCGCCGATACTGTCCTTTTCGGTATTTACGATTCTCTATTGGTGGCTACCGAACACAAAACTCAATTTCAGCGATGTGTGGCCAACCGCCGTTGCGGGGACCGTGGCGTTCGAAATATCCAAGGCGGGATTCGTGTTCTACCTGCAGAACTACGACACCGCCTCGAACGTTTACGGCGCAGTGAATGCGGTGATCGTCCTGATGGCGTGGGTGTACGTTTCTTCGATCATTTTGCTGGTGGGCGCCCAGTTGACCTCGCGGTACGTTTTCTACAAGGCGGCAATGGCCCACAAGAAACGTAACGAGTCGTTGTCGATAAACCTCGAACGCATCAGGGCGCTGGACACTCTACCCGGCTTCTCCTCGGTCACACACCCGAGGGCCTCAGCCGGTCGGTAGTTCGGGCTTTTGGGCCTGCGGCGGAAACGGCCCTCATGCGACTGATGACCGATGTGCGCGCTTCCTCACGCCACACCACGGTCGCCCAAAAGAGACACCCCTGCATGGCGGATTGGGGGATGAGGTTTTGGGTTATTTCGTGGACTATGTACGCGCCGCGCCACATCCGCTGGCGGATGACTATCCGTAGAGGTGGTATTTGCGGGCGCTTATGCCTGCCTGGAGAGGGTGATGTTGATGGACTCCCCGTCCAGTTTGTGCGCGGCGTTTCCATCGGGATTGGGTATGTCCGCGTGGCTTAGTTCGACCGCAAGGGTCTCCTGCTTGACGTACGCTTCGAAGTCGGAGAGAGTCGTCCTGACGGCATCCGGCCCTATCACGCCCAGCACTATGCGGTCCGATATTTCCAGGCCGGACGACTTACGCAAGTTTTGCACCAGCCGGACAATCTCCCGCGCCGTGCCTTCGGCCCGCAACTCGTCCGTGAGTAAGATGTTCACGGCAGCGGCGTAACCGGAATCCGAGGCGACGACGTACCCTTCCGGCGCGGTGTGCTCTACGAGCACTTCGACGGGTTCCAGCACGAATCCGGGGAGCGCGACGGGCGACCCTTCCTCCACCAATGCGGCGATACGGGAAGCGTCGGCCTCGGCAAGCAGGGCGCGGATTTCGGCCACCTCGCGGCCGTACTTTGGTCCCAGTATCGGCAGGTTAGGCTTGATCTGGTACGCCTTGAGCCCGCCTGTCTCTGCGGCGTCGACTACGCGCTTCACGTTGAGCTCCTCGCGCAGTTGCGCCTCGATCATAGGCAGGAAGCCCCTTTCGTGATCGTGACGAAGCTCGACCGCCAGTTCCGACAGAGGCTGCCGCACCTTGAGACCGGCCGATGACCGAGCCGATCTGCCGAGACTCGCCAGGCGCATGGCGAGCCTTGTCCGGTCCGACAACTGCTCGTCGATCTGGCTGTCGTCCGCTGTCGGCCAGTCGGTCAGGTGCACGCTTTCAGGCGCATTGTCGTCCCAGGGGGCCACGAGGTTGTTGTACATCTCATCCGCCACGAAGGGCGTGAACGGAGCGAGGATCTTTGCGAGGGTGGAAAGGCAGGTGTAAAGGGTCGAGTAGGCCGCCTGCTTATCCCCGTCGTCCTCGCTCTTCCAGTACCGGCGCCGGGAGCGTCTCACGTACCAGTTCGATAGGCCGTCGGTGAATTCCTCGATGGCCTGCGCTGCGTAGTGCGGCCTCCAGTTCTCGAGGTAGTCCGTCACTCGCGCAGTCAGCCGATTCAGTTCGGAGATGATCCAGCGGTCGAGTTCCGACCTGTCGCCCGGGCTTGCTGCCCGCGACGGCGTCCATCCGTCGAGGTTGGCGTAGGTCACGAAGAACGAATATACGTTCCACAGCGGGATGAGGAACTGCCTTCGGACTTCGTCGCCGGGGCCGTAGCCGAAACTGAGGTTCGACGACGGGTTATGGCGGCAGTACAACCACCGCATCACGTCTACGCCCATCTTGTCGGCCGCTTCCTCGAACCAGATGGCGTTGCCCTTCGACTTGTGCATCTCCTCCCCGTGCTCGTCCCGCATGAGGGCGTATGAGAAGACGGCGCGGGTTGGCTCGTGGTTCTTCAGGGCCGTGCTCATCGCCAGCAGGGAGTAGAACCAGTTGCGGAACTGGCCTGGGAAGCTCTCCGAGATCCAGTCGGCCGGATACCACTGCTCCCAGTATTCCCGATCGTGCCGGTATCCAAGCGTCGAAAACGGCACGATGCCTGCATCGAGCCACGGGTTGCCCACGTCGGGTATGCGGCTGACCGCTTCGCCGCAGTTCGAGCAGGCGATCTTGACCGCGTCGAGCCACGGCCGGTGCGGGGAGTGGCCGTCGAATTCCTCCCATCCTTCGACTGCCCGCTCTTGCAGTTCCGTTTCGCTGCCGATTACGTCCACGTTCTGGCAGTGTTCGCACTTGAAGATAGGCAGGGCGAGGCCCCAGTAGCGTTTCTTGGAGATCATCCAGTCGTGCATATTGCGGAGCCAGTCCAGCTCACGCTCACGGCCGAACGCGGGCGCCCACCGGATCTTGTTCGTTACGTCCATGAGGGGAGCGCGCAGTTCGTCCATCGAGATGAACCATTCGTCGACGAGCCGGAACACCAGTTCGGTATCGCATCGCCAGCACACCGGATACCGGTGCGTGTAGTCCTCGACCTTGTAGAAGACCGCCATCGCTTTCAGCGAGTCGAAGATGTCGGGATTGACTTCCGACACCGAACGGCCTGACAACGGGCCGAATCCTTCGATGTAGCGTCCCGACTCGTCGAGCGGCGCGATTGCCGGCAGGCCGTGTTCCTTGCCGAGGGCGAAGTCTTCCGCCCCCGCGCCCGGCGCTACGTGGACGATGCCCGTGCCTTCGTCTTCGCCGACGTCGTTCCAGGTGAGAACGCGGTGAACTCCGCTGGCCTCCCTTTGCGCCGGCAGTTCGTCGAACGGACCCCGATAGCGCCAACCGGCCAGTTCGCTTCCGGAGACTTGGGACAACACCTCGCGATCTCCGTCAAGGACTTCCAACCTGCTGGTGCCGAGCCACAGAACGTCGTCTCCGTTGCGGACCTGTGAATAGGTGTGGTCCGGGTGCACCGCCGCCGCGACGTTTGCGGCGAGCGTCCACGGGGTCGTTGTCCAAATGAGCAGGGACTCGCCCGGGCGGTCGAGGAGCGGCAGTTTCACGTACAGGCCGGGGTGGGTGACCTCCCGGTAGCCCTCGGTGACGATCTCATGTTGGGACAAGCCGGTCCCGCAACGGGGGCACCACGGCATCGAATCGGAGGCCTCGTAGAGCCAGCCCCGCTCGTGGCACACCTTCAGGAAATGCCAGATGGTGTAGTTATTCTCGTCCGACATGGTGTGGTACGAGTTGTCCCAGTCCATGAAATACGCGAGGCGCTTCGACTGTTCCGTCTGCACATCGGCGAATCGGCGGACTCGAGCCTTGCAGTCCTCCACGAATCGTCCGATGCCGTAGGTCTCGATATCTCGCTTCGACCCGAAGCCCTTTTCCTTTTCGACCTCCACCTCTACCCACAGCCCCTGGCCGTCGAAACCGTTCTGGAAGCGCTGCTTGTAGCCCTGCATGTTCCTGAAACGGAGGAACAGGTCTTTGTAGGTTCGTCCCCAGGCGTGGTGGACGCCCATGGGGTTGTTCGCGGTTATCGGGCCGTCTATGAACGAGAAGGTCTTCTCTGCCGAATCGTTACGGTGCAGGTATCGGTCAACGATGCCTGACTCGTACCACCACTTGAGCAGCCGTTCTTCCATCGCCACGAAATCGGTCTTCGGTGCGACCGGCGCAAAGGCTCGGCGCGTCATCTTCTCTTTAAGTTCAGTCATGGCTTTCTCGGTTTTCGTTATGATTTGAACGCACTTTTCGTGTCAGTGACGCAGACGGCATGTCGTCAAAAGGGGAGCGGACGTGTGTACGCGGTCCCGTCATTCGCTGTTTTGTCGCCATACATTGCCCGTTTAATTTTTGCCAACAAAAAACCCGCCCCAAAACAGGGACGGGTCGACTTCGGCCTCACGGCCCCTGGCATCGGATCGGGGTTGACTCCCGTCGTTGCCAAGGCGCGCGTTCTTGCCTTATTGGTACCCGCGGTACCACCCTGGTTCCCATGTGAAAATCCGGCCTTGTTCAAACCATTTCGCACGGGCGCTCAGTGCGGGCGAGACGCCTCCGCGCCTTACCCGTGGCCGATGTAACGGTCGGCCAGACCGGTCGTGCCTACTGATCCGGGCAGGTTCTGCGTGTCGTTCACACGGCGGGCGTGCCAACCCATAACACTGCTTCGGATTGTTCAGACGGCGGCTCGGGAGCGATATTCACAGTGGCCAGACGCCCGCTCTCACCATACCGGGCTCGCTCAGCCTGACGCGTTTGCTGCTACTCGTCTCCGTCTCAGCCTGTTCACCAACAAGTTTAAGTGTTCACACCAAGATCTGCCACGGGCCGCCTGCTCACATTCACCTTGGTCCGTGGAGCCGGAAACCGGGGTAGGTCAAATTTCGGTGACGACGCAGGCCAACCGGCGTCCGCATGCCTTAAGCTAAATCTATGGCGCATTTCCGCGCTCGATCCCGGGTCGTTCAATGGTAGGACTGAGGACTTTGAATCCTCCAATCCAGGTTCGAATCCTGGCCCGGGAGCCATTAAACCCTTCCGTATACGCTCATTTGTTCTTTTTTCTGCCGAATTCGTACTGGTAAAGCTTCCCCTGAAGTCTTGTCTGATCCGGCGCAATGCCGTGAAGTCCTGATCTGGATGTGGTACGACATGTGGTACCATTGAGACATCATGGCGAATCTGACGGCATTGAAAGTCAAGAATCTCAAAGAACCTGGACGGCATGGGGACGGTCGCGGGCTCTATCTGGTGGTCCGGCCTACCGGTTCGAAATCGTGGGTACAGCGTGTGGTTGTGGACGGGCGTCGCCGCGATATGGGACTGGGCAGCTACCCCGCTGTATCCCTCGTAAGTGCCCGCGAACGCGCATCGGCCAACCGAACAGCCGTTGCCGGCGGACGGGACCCGCGAGCTGACAAACGCAGGCAGACTTTACCTACGTTTCGAGAGCTGGCGGAACGGTACATAGAGGCGAACGCACCACGTTGGCGGAATCCCAAGACTGCGATCAATTGGCATGGGTCGTTGCAAACTTACGCCTATCCCGTCTTTGGCGACTTAAGAATCGACCGGATCACGCAATCCGACGTGCTGTCGGCTCTATCCATATGGACAACAAAGCCATCGATTGCTCGGAAGTTGCGGCAGCGCATACGGGCTGTGTTTGCCTACGCCCAGGCTCACGGCCACATCCAACTCAACGTCGCGGGTGAGATTATCAACGCGGCTTTGCCGGCCATGCCAAGCGTCAAAGAGCACTTTCGGGCATTGCCGTATCAGGAATTGGGACTGGGGCTGCGATCCATTGAAACTTCCGGCGCGTCGTTACCTTCTCGACTATGTCTCCGATTCCTTGTACTCACCGCGGCACGCTCGGGTGAAGCTCGCGGCGCAACTTGGAGTGAGGTAGACCTTGAGGCCGCCACATGGACCATCCCGGGCTCACGTATGAAGGCGGGCAGAGAACATCGCGTGCCGCTGAGCAAACAGGCGTTAGACGTTTTGAAGCAGGCGTACCGACTTGATGACGACTCGGGATTGTGTTTCCCGTCGGCCCTGAAACCCGGCCGCCAGCTCAGTGACATGACGCTGACAAAGTTGCTCCGAAGTATCGGTCTGGCAGACCGTGCGACCGTTCATGGATTCAGGACCACGTTCAAGACGTGGTGCATGGAACAGACGGACACTCCTTGGGCCGTCGGCGAGGCAGCATTGGCTCACTCTCTGGGCAATTCGACGGAACAGGCCTACGCTAGATCCGATTTGTTCGAGCGTCGCCGCGCTCTGATGCAACAATGGGCGGATTATTTGACCGGTTGACCTCCGGTGAAGCCAGGGCTGCGATTAGGCGGCTTTAGGCGGGCCGAAATCACCCGTAGCCACCGGCCGTGATTCCAGCCAGACCTTGATGTCGCTCGACCTCCATCTAACGGCAGCGGGGCCGACCTTAACGGGACGCGGGAATTCGCCATCCTGCATTAGCCGGTAGATCGAAGAGCGGCTCAAACCCGTGATTTCTTCGACTTGTCGACGTCTCAACAGTCTGTCATGCATTTTCATCACCTCTTCGTGTACTTAAATTCGCCCCGGCCAAACACTGGTCTTCCAGTGAGTCGATGAGCCGCTGACCTGTCCTTGGTGGGCCGGAATGGGCCAACGGCTCTCGGCGAATCGAGGCCAGTGCTGGCGGCGTTTAATGCCGCCTCAACGCCTCGCTGAAACACGGGAAGCACGGCTGGGCTAACTTGACACCAAAGAACATGGGTTCTGGAAATCAAGTGTGGAGGCTGGAACTGCCCAAGGGAATCCCCTGTAAGGGGGTTCATCCGCGCACCCCCCTGCAGGGGATTCCGTTCAGGAGTTCCCTTTGATTTCATGGAGGGTGTACAGGCATTTGAGGCAGATCCAAAATGGGAAATCGGGAGCCAGTTTCGAGTTCAATCGGGGTGTAGTGACGGAGAACGCGACATGAAGCGCGGGCAACCCTCGTCTAGGGTCAAATTCAGTGCCAACCAGGCGTGGGAACTGCTGAACCGGAACGGACTGGCGCAGCTGTCGAGCACATCGTGGGGCGATCTGTCCCAGCGCATGTCAAGGACGCGTTGCCGTTCAGCGAAACTTCGTGAACGGCTTGAAGAACCCCTGGGCGCCACCTATTTCGAGGATCTGTTCATCCTGGAGGTCGTCTCGTGAAAAGAGGTCTTCTCCCGTCCTATCTCGTCATCCGCGGCGGCCGTATACCGGAAAACTTCGGCAAACGGCTCGAAGCATTCAAGATCAAAACCGGCCTCTCCTGGGACAACTTGGCCGCTTGGATCGGCGTGGACCCCCGTCAGCTTCAGCGGTGGCGGAAGGGCACCAAGCCCAGTGGTGATGGGTTGTGGGCGCTCATCGTGCTGGCGGCTCACATACCAGGAGGCGTCTACACGTTGTTTCAGGTGCGCGTTGCCCCGCCCGTCGACCCTTTTAGGCCTAATCCGGCATCCGGATCCGGCCTAACCAGGGACTCCCGGGAAGCCTGAGCCATGGGAGTGCAGAAACGGGTCTATCGACCCATCGAATTCGAATTTCCGCCTGACTTCCCCGAGCGACTGGTGCGATTCAAGGAGGCAAGCGGACTGAGCTGGAAGGCGCTGGCGCGTCTCCTGGGCGTCAGACCGTATCGAATTTGGAAGTGGAGGGAGAAAGGGGTTGCTCCAAGCCCGGCCCACCTCTTCCTGCTGCTGACGCTGGCGGAGGCTATGGGACTGCGGGAAGGGATTCTGATGTGTCCCGGGCGCGACATGCCCGATGGTTTGGACCCGGAAGGGCTGCAGCGTCGAGTGTTTAACCGGGATCAGGCGCAGCTTCGACGCAACGGACGTCGCCGCGATCTTCACAGAGAGTACGGTGGAAATTGGCAATAGACTCACGGTAATTCAGCAAGGGTTTTCGCGCCGTCCCTTCCCGAAGACTTTCCGGGTCGGTTGGGTCGGCTTGAGGATCTGTCCGGGACTTTGCAAGAGGAGATTGCCCGCGTGACGGACCAGCCCGAAGAACGAGCGCGAGACTGGCGTCGCAGTGCCACCCCGACAGCCCATGAAATAAGAGCCATGAAACTGTGGGCTTGTTAGGTGTCCGGCGGTATGGCGACGCTGCTGATGGACTGCTACCAGCCCTGGCCGCATCGGCGGCCGGGCTTTCGTCTAACGACCGGGGTTTAAGGATTCCCGACCGAGGAGAGAGGCGGGGCGGGGTGCCCCGCCTAGCTCTCCCAGATGGTAGACCTAGCCTGGCACGTCAAACACCACTACGGTCAAAGTGAGTTCTCTCTCGGAGTCATCTCGATGACTGAAAACGTACCTGAAACCAGTCTCCGAATTAAACTCGTGGCTGGCTTTGTAGTTGGGATGCTTCTCGATGACCTTTGGCACTTTTTCGAGAACCGTGGACATAGCTGTTCCGCGATTGAAAATCAACAGGGCCGTTTTTGTATCCCTCCAACTCGTATAACCCAGCAGTTGGTCCAAGGTGTCATGGAGGCCGGATGGACCAGACCAAAATTTGCATTCAGCGATAAAGATATTCCTGCCTTTTTCCCTAATCAGAATGTCAGTCTTGCCCTCGTAATTGAAGGTTTCGCCAGTGGCTTGCCCTTCATACTGGCCGTTGAGTTGCACTAGAAAGTGCTGCCGAAAGTCCTCCTCGCCCATGTTCCTAAATGCCTTCGGGCTGCGCTCTATGACCATGACCATATTCGAAATGACCGATAAGATATGCTCGTACTCGGCCATAACTAGAGCAGGTTCTGGCCTCTGTGGCTTTGTTGAGACCGGAGGGAGTTGCGGCACGATGCGTCGCTTCACCTCCGGGGACGAATAGGTCACAGGAACACCGGCACGGCGCCTTAGGGGCAAGCCCAGATTCTCGACGATCCCTCTGTCTTGAAGCAATTTTTGCCGACGAGCCTCGATTTGCTGCCTCGTTTCGGTGTGGACAACTGAGTTGAACTGCTCGACATCGCTGGAAATCCAGGAGACGTACTTCTTCACGTTCCCGATGTCCCGCTCAAATTCATCCTTGATTCCAGGGGCGTCCTGTGTCGTCCGTACGTAACTGAACACGAGTTCGTTGCCCCGGACCACTCCTTGCGGGGGGTTGAAGTTGAACGTAGACGGCCTGCATTTGAAAAGCCCCGAGTCGCCCGAGAACGGCACAAAAAAAGTAATTTTGGTGCCGATCACGAAAGTGGGCGTGCTCCTGTCGTCTACAACGTACTCAAACCTGTGGCTAACGTCGATTTGAGCGTCGCCGTAGTCGACCTGAACTCCAGACTCATCGATCACGATTGGCTCAACCTCGTGCCTCTCGACGAAGTAATCGCACAGGTCCTCTAACGAGGTGTTCAGAACTCGATCCTCGCCAAGTGCAATGATCTCGTTGGACAGCGCTCTTTCTTTTACTGTCAAGACGCTTCTTAAATCGGCGTCGTGAAATAGTGGGGCTGTCACTGTGGAATCCTTCCAACCAACGAATTGCGACTATCGTTAGATCCGTCAGAATTGTCTGTGTTCAACTTGGGTGGCATCCCTGCGACTAGGAGCCTCGGCAATCCTATCCAGTCGTCGGCAATCCGCTGAAGTGCCGGTGAATGGCGCGTGCAACCAATCCATTGTCGCGCGGAACCTCACGCAGGATAGGAGGTCGGGGCCCGACTGTTGATCTTCCCAAGGTTCTGCACCAGGTCTTGCGTTGATCCGACAACTTCTGGTGTGGGTCGTGTAGGCAGGATTAACTCCGGCACCGGTCGGCGATCGCCTTCGGAGCTGAGAGGTTGGATTCGTTTTTTGGGCAGCCCGTATAACGCAATCGCCCGCTTCACCTCCATCAGGAGCACCTTCGGGGTTGGTTCAGACATCAGGAGCGGATCGCTCGTCTGGGTTCATCCGGTGGTTGCTACACCCAGGCCAGTTTCTGAAACCGAAAGCGCACTTTCCTTGGGTATTTCTGCTACGTCCCCTGGGATGATCGGAAGCTCGCGATACAGAGTCGTATCGCCTCTTTGAAATGTTCTGGGCACGGTGGTGCTCCTCGACCCTGCCCACGGTTCCACGCGACTCGTGTAGTCAAACCCATCTCGCGCTTGACCTCCGCGATCCAACAACTCCTGACCTTTCGTCCGGTGCGACTCCGTACATGCTCCTCGATTTGCAGGTATGTCGGTACCCATCCATTATTGCTTCTTCCCAAAGCGAAACTCCTGGTCATGTAATCCGATTATGAGAAGCTTTGACACAAAAACTTGCTGGAATACATCTGTGTACTCAGCTACTACGTCGAAGCCCGAATTCCTAGTGGGTAATGGGCCATCACTATTTACCCATTCGTGGTGTCCACTTTGGCCCGCCCCAACGGCGGCGCGAAAACTTTCAGTCTTTTTGGTTTGGCTCTTTAGATATAAGAATTTATCTTCACCTTCTCGTTCCACCCAGATTTTGAAATTCAACGCTGGTCCTTTGCCTATGTTTTGGTAAGAAACTCGTATGTAATCTTGGCTAATCACATCGGTGGTTACATTGACAATTGGAAAAACAGCGTTCTTTTCGGCATTTAAAGCGACTTTATAAATGTTATGTGTAGACCAGGCGTAGAACAAAGTAACGATCACCAAGATGGCCAGTGTCATCATTTGGATGGCATCATCTAGAGAGAGCCATCCGGGTTTGGTGTAACGGATTAGCGCCGTCGAGAGGCCGAGAATCAGTACGGACAAAATGGCCTTGATTCCGTAGGTTCTCCATGCGGTCACGAACAGCTTCTTCTTCTTCAAATCACGTCCGTCCTTTAGTTTGAGTCTAATGGCTAAGGCACCAGTTTGCCCGGGTGCAACCTCCGGGCAGACTGTTATTTTAGGTTAATCCGAGAATCGGCACTATTGTCAGGTCTTCTCCCGGCGCCATTCAAACGCTGGCCTGGTTTCCAGATGACGTCCGCCGATTGATCGCCTGGTCTTCGATCTTGAAGACTCGCGCGCCGTCCAGGCGCTCCTTGTCGGGCAGCGGATTCTCTACGCCCTTTAAACGGGCACGGGCGATGAGATCGGCCAACCGTAGCGGGTAGTCGGAGTGGCAGCTTCGGAAGGCGGGGTCCCCGTTGACCTCCAAGATGACTTTCCGCAGGGGCATATCATCCCTGTGATCGCCATCCGGTTTCGGCTGGTACCTACAGGGCATAGGGTTGCGATGCTGAGCCCGCGGTGATCGTCTCTTCCCATCTTTCGTCAACGATGAGGAAGGCTCGGCACCCCCGCCGTCGGAACGGATTTGTCGATGCAATTCAGTAGTCGGTCATAGCTGGAGCCTTCGAACCCCTGCAAGTCTGACTTGCGGAAGTAGACATTGACGTGCTCGGGTCCGCCGACGGTATTAGCGCCTCCCCCGACGATGCCCATCCCGCGTTAAACGTTTCGGTCCCTGCCTTGGCCGATCCTGCGCTCAGCCTTACCCTCGAAAGTCGGCATGCCCCGTTACGCCGGTTGGCGGTCGGCGTCAAACCGTGTTCGGTAGAGCCCGCGGCTCAACAAGACGAATTCTGGCTCAACCTTCACCCCAGTCGCGGAGCGGACGAAGTATTAGACATCCTCGGCCTCGTCGGTACAGTATGGTCTTATTGCAACAGGTCTGCCGTCAAGTACTTTGTTGCAGTGAGCTGTGACTAAGTGAAGTCAGGTTCGAAGCCGTCGCCTGGCCTGAGCCACACTGGTCCCAGAGGCCCGTCCCGTTCGAGCAGGCCCCCAGTGCGAGACCAGCAGGGGAAGTGCGGTCCTCGTCAGGGCAACCTCCATGGCGACCACCCTCAAGAAACGGGTCGCCGCCAAGCCTTCTTCAAAGACGACAATGACAGTGAGCCTGGCTCCGTGAACGTCGGTGGGTTGGCGAGTGGAGTAGTAGCGGAGGTAGGGAGCCAGCCTCCCCTCGTCGCGGGAGGCCGAAGGCATCGGGGTGTATCGAACGTTTGCTTTCGAAGTGGGAAAATAGCGCGAGACCCAGAGCGAAGAGCGCAGGCACAGACGTATGGGCGAGCAGCCTCCGGACGTGGCGAAACTGTGTTGCGTATCTTCCCTGAGCGTCCGAGCCGGGCTGTCGCCAGAATACAGCCCGCCGAACTTACAACGTAAACGCAACCGACAATTGAGGCACTCTTGGGCGGGAACCTCGGCTTATCCGATGTCGCACAGGTGCGTGCGAATCCGAAGGCCGCCCGTGCTCAATTCGTTTGGGTGGAATGGGTTGCTTGCTTACCGGCCACCCTTCCCGATTGAGCTCTAAACGAGTGGTGTCGACCCGTCGATCTATTGGCGGCTCAGGCGGGCATCGAGTGGTCTACGGTTGAACTGCCGCGGGGTGTCCCACAGCAAAGTTATTAGCGCCGCCAGTGCACGTTCATTGGGGATGGCCCGTGGTGTCTGAACAGAAAGATCTGAGACGCCCGGCGGCAATGGGACTCGCCGTCCCGCCGGTCTCGTCTCTATGTCTCGGCATCGACATCATCCAAGTTTACTAAGAGGGCTATTACAGCAAGCCCTGCCCCTACGGCACCAACCACCTCCAACCCGGTCTTGGCATCCTGGCTCAGCAGCCACAGGTAGGCTGAAAGCACCACGGCGGCACCTGCCGTCACCAGGACGAGCAAGTTGAGGGCCCTTTCCCAAATCTGGCCTGTGCGAACACGCATGCCCACGGCCAACCCCGTAGCCGCAATGAGAGCAAAGAGCGGGGCCTGCACTCCGGCGGCCAAGTCGGTCAGGGCAGCATAGACAGCTAAACCCACAAGTGAGCCAATCACTACGACGGCTAGCGTGACACGCAAAACCCTTTTGGTATTCACTTGCGTCTACCTTTGACTGATGTGACGCTAGGTTCAGGCTGTCTGAACGCCGAGACTGTACTTGAGTTTACAACGCAAGCCCAAGGAGGATCAGACGCCTCTAGAATAGGGGAAGGCAAATGAGAGGCAGTGGCGAAATTCCTGTCAAACATCTCCAACCAACCTCCAGATGCCTATGTGACGCGACAGAGTAGCCATCGTCCGGTTTCCCGCATCAAAGGCTCCCATTACCGATGACAACTTTCGAGCGGTGGGCCTCAATGCTGTCTCACGAAGTCAACTTAGTCAGGCAGTGACCTGGCGCCGAATTCTACGTTCGAGGCAATAAATGGTCACAGCTGCCAGTCCCAGTGCCATTCCTATGCAATGCCCTAAGATTGATTCCCCTGGGCTGTCGTGAACGCCGGTGATGAAAGAGCTCAAGAAATACAGCAATACGATCGCCGCGGCTGACAACCTCTTCCACCTCTCACAGGCCAGCTTGATCAGTCGCTCTTTCAGGAGAAACTCAATGACAAAGATTAAACACATGACCAGTATGGCATAGACGACAATGCTAAACCCAACGGAAGGAGCACCGCCAGTCCAGGGAGAATCAATGAACACCGGGGCGGCCAGCGTAGCGAGAAAGCCCCCAAAGGGTACAATAGAGGCCACGAGGATTAAGAACCACCGACTCCTTATGCTCGATTCGACGATTCCACCGCATATAAGCAGCGAGCCAGCATTCTCCAGAAGGTGCATGCTATCAACATGCAGAAACGCGTATACAAAATAGGCCCCAAAGTTGTTATTAGGCAATCCAAAATTCGATATGATCTGTTCCTTAGTGCCAGTAAGAGCAACAATCACCTCTACGGCGACAATTACCGCAGCGAAAGCCAGTGATACGGGTCCAGATATCAGATAGTTCCGAGCATTTATTATCACTGCCCATCGCGGTTTCGGTTCAAGTTTCAATACGCAACTGCTGATAACCAAGACCAGCAACGCAATGAGTATCACAATCCCGATGTTAATGACTATCATATGATGCTCAAGTTTTACCATCGCTGACACAAGCGAGGGAATGGAAATCGCCGTCTGATGGGTTGGCGGACATGACGAGAGCCAGGCTTAAGCCTGGAAACCGGTCCGCGAGCCGCTGCTCGGCGGAGTGTGCCGGCGATAGATCGATGGGTTCCGTACGTTGACGCTTCTCATCACGCCCTCCTTGTGACTGCGCCAAGACCGGTGGTCCTGAGGTTCTTGTTCCAGTATTAGCGGTCGAGACGTTGGGAATAGCCACCTAATGGGTGCGCTTACATGAGCACCCCATAAGACCTCCGACGAAGACCCTAATTGACATTCCGCTGTCGAGTACGGAGAAATGACGTAGGTTGCGAAAGTGGAAGTCGGGCGGCTTGATCGTAGCAGCGGAGATCCTCGGACCGGTATATGAAAGTTAATTTAACGTTCACCGTCGGCCGTCTAGGATTGGACTGCGGCTGGTTGCGGCAACGGGAACTCCGGCTCCCAGCCGCCACCCGGTTTGAGCCATGCCCGGCCCAACCGCCCCTCGCTCTCCAGCAGGCCCCGATGGGAGACCAACAGCGGAAGTGTAGTCCTCACCCGTACCATCTCTTCGACGGCAACGCGCAGGAAGTGGATCGCTGCCAGGTCTTCGTCGAAAACGACCAAGACGGCGGGCCGTGCACCGTGGTCGTCGATCGGGTGGTGGGTCGAGTAGTACCGCA
The DNA here is from genome assembly GCA_965219065.1 of Dehalococcoidia bacterium. GTDB lineage: Bacteria > Chloroflexota > Dehalococcoidia > Lucifugimonadales > Lucifugimonadaceae. The sequence goes on along the minus strand of OZ244715.1, from coordinate 1,948,820 downwards.
GGTAGGGCGCGAGCCTGGCCGCCATGGTGACCGGTCGTACGGCGCGCCGTTCCCACTCCAGGAAGAAGGGCCATGCGGTGTCGCCGCGTCGCAGGAGTCCGAAGGCGTCTGGGTGTATCGAACGCCTGCCGCCGAAGTGCCGGAAGTAGCGCGAGGCCCGGAGGGGAGGGTCCAGCTGGGCGATCTCCCATCCCATCGAGCGAGCCTGACTTGCCAGGCCCGCGACGAAGCCGTGGACTGCCGCGGTGTGCTCCATGTCGCGCAGCAGTTGGCGGCTGCGCCTGCCTGGAACGGCGCGCCAATCTCCTGAGTCCGCGGGAGTGGCGCTCCATCGTTTCCTCGCCTGCCCCACGGCGGCACGGTCCCTCCGGGCCAGCATCGCCAGTCCAAGATCGGTGAGGGCTAGGCGGCGGCCCGAGGCAGTAGCGCGCCGCATCACCAATCCGAAGCCCTCCAGGGCGGTTACAAGCTGGGAGACCCGCGGGCGGGAGACCCCCAGCAGTCCGGCGAGGTCTCTCAGGCCGAGCCATGGCCAGTCGAAGAGCAGGTCGAGGGCGCGCTTCTCGGCGGGTTTCAGCAGCGCGGGCAGCAGGTAATCGGGGGCGTCCCCTCCGGGAGCGCGCTCGTCGGTATCCGGGGGCATGGAGACCCGCGCCAAGGGGCGTTCAGCGGGAAGCAATCCTCTTCGGTGCATCCTATCGATAGCCGACCTCAGGCTGACGTCGGTGTTTACGGACCGCAGCCGCCACACCGGTGCGTCCGGGGCTGCTATCGTCGCCTCACGTTCCAGTGCGAAGAGCGCCGGAACGGATGTCTGGGAGAGCATTCTGCGAGCATGGCGCAGCCGCACCTCGTCGGGCATGAGCATGAAAACTGCTCCGGGAAGCGTCCCCTGTCTCAAGCGCCAGAGCCGCTTGGCGAAACCCGTGCGGTCGGTCGAGGCTCCCTGCCGGACGATACCGACGGTCCCGCCCCCGGGAAGGATGACGGCGGCGTCCATAGGCATGGCGCGATACCAGCGGAAGCGGACGGGATGGGCCACGTTCGAAATGGCGGAGGCGAGGCGATAAATGACGGCCACGGCGTCGAGGCGCTCCAGGAGGACTCGCCTCCACCGGGCCGATACGGGGTGGCTGCGAAGCAGTCCCTCCAGGGCCGCGTCTTCGTCCTTCGCCAGGCGGCGCAACCCTGCGGCGGTTAGGTGGAACCTGCGCGTGGGAGAGGTGAGCTCGGTTCCGTGGGGAACAGAGCCGATCAGCCCGGCGTCCTCCAGCCTGGAGACGGCCTCGTACACCGCTCCCCTCGACCAGCCGGAGACGGCCGCCATCTCCATCCTGTCGAGGAAGGGCATGCCGGCCAGGAGCCGGAGCAGCTCCCCGTCCACCGGCCTCATTCGCCACGTCCCACGTCAGGCGGCTGCGACCGTACAGCAGCGCTTTTCCGGTCGCGCCTGGAGCGCTGCTTGCGCCGCGGCCGGTCCCGGGGTTCGTCGCTCGGCGCCGCCTGGGCATCCCGGCCGTTCCCGTGCTTTTCGAGTTCCCGCCGGTACCTCTCCACCAGGTCCTGCTTCCCCGTTTCCCGCTCGGCCGTGTCGCCGGCTTCGGTGAGGTAGCTCCCGGCCTGGGCGCGGATGCGGTCGGCAACGCGGGAGTCGCCCTCCTTCGGCTTCCTGACCATCATGGAGAAGGCGGCCATGCGTTCCCTGCCCACGGTGGCCCTGACGTAGCAGTGGTGCACCGGGAGCGACGTGATGTCGTCCTCGCTCACCCGCTCCTTGCCCAGTTCCCATACCAGCTGCCTTGCGTCGTTGCCCGACACCTGGAAGACGGCGAGGCAGCCAACGTTGGCGAGGATGGTGTCCCTCATAGTGCTGGAGAGGTCGTCCAGCTTGGCGAGGCTCTGGGTGGCCAGGATGAAGGACGCCCCGAACTTTCCGAGTTCGCTGAGCATCGACTCGTAGTCAACGCCGGGCATCGATTGCATCTCGTCCACCACCACCAGCGCGCCGCGCCTCTGCTCGATGGGCAAGTTGCCCTGTTCCCGGACCACGGCGTCAACGAGATTCAGCAGTGATGCGCCCACCAGTGCGGCCACGTCCCTGCCCGCAGTTCCCTGGGCTGTTGAGACGAACAGGATGCCGCCGTCGTGGATGGTCCGGCGCAGGTCGATCGTGGAGCGGGACTGGCCCAGTATGGCCCGCGCCCTCTTGGACGAGGCGTAGTAGGAGAGTCGGGTCTGCACCGGGGCCAGGGCGTCGGCGCGGGTCTCGCGGCGCCAGCCTCCGAAGTCCCTGGCCCACCACTCCAGCAGGTAGGGATCGTTCACCTTCGCAAGCGCCCTGCTCCGGAAGTCGGCGTCGGAGAGGATCCTCAGGCCGTCGAGGATGGTGTACTGCTCCCCTTCGTCCATGCCTTCGTTGGCCTCGTGGAGGCTCTTGACCGTCTGTTCCAGGATGGACTGCATCCTCGGCCCCCACTGGTCCCACAGGCCCCTGCACACGCGCACGACGGAGTCGGCGGTGCGGTCGCGGTCTGAGAAGACGCGGGTGTCTAGCAGATTCACGCCGGGCGCGCCCCGCTCGTCGGCAAGATCGATCAGCCTCACCCGGTCGACGAGGGATTCCGGGACGTGTTCGAGCAGGCCGCCCACCAGGTCGGCATGCGGATCGACCACGACGATGGCGTCTCCGTCCCTGCCCGCCGCCTTCTCACGCATCTTGTGGACGACGACGTGGCGCATCAGGGTGGACTTGCCCATGCGCGTGCGGGCGACGTAGAGGTGGTGGCGACGGAGCAGGTCAGGGGGGAAGTGGATCTTCCTGGGGGTTCCGGTCACGGTGTCGCCCACGTGTGCGCCTGCCTTCACGCTGCGGGCCGTTGGCAGCAGCATTTTCGCCCCGGCGCGGGAGACCAATGGAGTCTCGTCGCGGGCGCCCGGCGGGTGCCAGAGGCAGGCCGCCTCGCGTACGCCGATGACGCTTCGCCTGCCGAACAGGCCCGGTCCGGAGGGGTGAAGGTCCTCCGGGTTGGGGATGGCGGGACGGGCCTTACTCGCCTTCATGCGGGCGCCGGCCGGATAGTCGTAGTGGCGGTAGGCAGTTGCCACCTGGTCCAACAGCTCTCTCGCCCTCTGTGGCCGGACGCTGCGAGGCAGGACCGCCGTCACCTGCACCTCCGCTTCGAAGGCTATGCGTGAGACCTTCTCCTTTACGAGCAGCGGGTCGAAGACGCGCGAGCGCGATGCCTTCCAGCGCTGCCAGGCCCAGCCTGCAATGCCAAGACCGGCGACGAGTCCCACGCCCAACAGGACCGCTTTCCAGGTCTCGCCCGCACGCACCCACGTGTAGCCCCTCAGGGCCGCGAGAACTCCGAGGGCGAGGACGGCCAATGTCGTACCTTGGGTACTACTGCCGGACTGTCCGTCGTTTGAGGAGTGCCGCCGATCCTCCACGGGCCGCCCGTGGACCTTCTCCAAGTGGGCCTGCGACCAGTCGGGGCCCAGGGAGCGCAGCATCAGCCGCGCCACGATACGCTCACGCTCGTTGAGGTTCGAAAGCGCGCCCATGAGGGCGATGAGCGGGTCCGAGCCCGGGTCGAGCAGGTCGTCGTCCCTGAAGACCCGGAGCGGCGCGTACTCGGGTCCATCGGCCCGCAGGGTCATGCTCCACGCCTGCTCATCCTCGCCCGGTCGCAGTGGATCGTCCTCGGGCGCAATCTCCTGGATATGGGCCTGCGGGTAGCCGGCTGCGATCTGGCCGCGCACCACCCTCTCGTCCAGGCAGCGCGCCATGAGTGTCACCCCGTCCGCATCCCCGGCCAGCTCGAGGGAGAATGGTTCGGGGACGGCGATCGAGCCGAGGAGGTTCTCGACCCCGAGCAGCGTTCGCTCCCCGGTCCTGGGCGGCGTCACCGCAAGCAGCACTGGTGGCCTACTGTCGCCAGCGCGCGGCAGCCACCTGATCGGGTTCAGTTTCATAATCTTGCTCCTGTCGATATAGTTCCGGTCCTCCGTTGGGGCGAGGAAGCCGGCCGCAACCTGCGACCGGTAAGCCACTCGATCTGCGGGGCGAGGACGGACCGGACTACGAACTCGCCGCGCTTCCAACGCGCCGGGAAGTCCCGGTCTGTGTTGATCGGGACGATGGCGTTGGTCGCGGTCGTCTGCCTACTTCCGAGTGTGGGGATCCGGGGAACGAAAAATCAGGGTCTGTGAGGGGGCCTCGCGCGGGGGCTCCCCTCACGGGGCCTCCACTTCGACAGGCCGGATGTGATGTCATACCCGTGTACAGGGATTTGCGTCAGTTGCAGAAGTGCAAGTCCGGGGCCGGTCCCAACGTGAAAAAGGCCAGAAAGATGCAATTCGGAGCGGTAGTTGCGAGCGATTTGACGTAAGGGCCGGTTCCCCAGCATTTTGGCGAAAGTTGCATTAATACAATTCTCAGATCGGGGCGATGGGGCCAATTCCTGCTACATCGGAGCGAGCGATTGGTGGAGTGGAACCTAACCGAGGGGAGAGAAGAATCCCTACAGGACAGCCCCTACAGGACGACTGGGGCTGAGGAGGTGACGCTGTGAACGAGGGGCGTATGAACGAGACACAGGCGGTCGGGACGCAAGTCGGCGGCGAAGGTGGTCATGACCGGAACCGGGAGCAGTTGCGGCGGCTCAGGCTGAACGGGTTCCTGCGGGAACTGGTGCGGGAGGAGGGACGCATGGCGGCGGCGGAACTCCTGGGCGTCAACTACCGCACGCTGGTGAGAGCTGAGGAGTCGGGCCGGATCACGGGTCGCATGAGCGACGCCTTGGAGCGGTTGCTGGGGCTGGGTGACGATCCCGAGGCGGAGCGGCTGCGGGAGCGAGTCGATGCGTTGGAGGAGGGTCTGGAGCAACTGAAGGAAGGCGTGGAGGAACTGGCGACGGAGCTACGAGGCGGTCTCGAAGAGATTCGGGCTGCGGTGGCGGAGAAGGCCGATGCCAAGGACCTGGGTGAGGATCATGCCCGACGTCGGGATGGCAAAGGGGCGGGCCGGATTGGGATCAGTAACGCCCCTCCGGTGGCTGGTCTGCGCGCGAATAAGCCCGTCTCGGAGAGGCTGTTGGACCCGGAGGTGGTCACTGAGGAGCCCACCATGGACGACGCCGAGGTCTACGGCGATGCCTGGCCGCTGGTACACGAGTGGCGGGAGCTGCAGGCCGGCCACCCCCACCAGGGCAGGAGCCTGTCCTGGCTGGTCACGGAGGAGCAACTGTTGACGCTGGAGCTGGCGATGCTGGAAGACCACGGGCTGACGCTGCCGCCGGAGACACAACCCCTGCGCGGCTTCGGGCGCAAGGGTCAGACCAACTGGCGCCGTACCGCGTTGAGAGATACGCGGCAGGCGTTGGCGAGGCGGAAGATGCTGCGCTGGGTGCGCCGCATACTCACATTGGGGATTTGGCGGAAGTAGCAGCTAGGCGGCTCTTCTGTAAGTCGCGGTGAAGATCATTTCCGAGAGCCACCTCCGAAACAATTCGTCGTCGCTGTACAGCTTGAAGAGATCGGTATGGTCTGCGAGCAGATCGGTCATCGCCCTTTCCAGGGCCTTGTCGTGCTCGATCCGTGCGTTCTGCTCGTCTGAGTTTGCTATTGCGTTTTGATACGCCTTGTCGGCAGCGACCGTCGTTGGCAACTCTTTTGAAATGACCGTGTTTATCTTGTCCTGGTCCTTCCACTCGATGTTGCCGAACCGGTCATTGAAGTCCTTGATGATTTTGGAGAGCGGGTCCATCTCAGGTTCCGGGTTCTGTCCGCCGCCCTCAGTGGGCACCGGCCCGATCTCCGCGTCCTCGTCGGGAAGCTGGATGTCCTGTACCGCCTGCTTCTCCACCCGGTAGCTATCCATGTCTATGGCTTCGAGAATCCCCTTCGACAGATCGTCCTCGACGGGCGCTGGCAGCTTTGGAACGAGGAATGTCAGGAAGATGGAGAGCTTCTCCCACTCGGCGTAGGTGTAGGGCAGGATGGTTGCCAGGAACCCGTAGGCCCGGAGGAACGCCTTCGCCTTGCCCTTGAAGTCGACCTGGCCATCCTCGTCCAACTGCTCCCGGTAAACCGAGACGCAGGCGTCCAAGATGGGGTCGAGTTGGTCACGGTCGGCCCCGGACAGGTACCGATCCACCAATGCGTCCAACTGCGCCGGGCTGTAAACCTGGCAGCCGTCGAGGTCCGCCTTGAGATCGTGCAGCCTGTCTGGGTCGGTCTCCTCCGCCAGGACGGTGGTCCGGTAGTAGTCGGAGAAGGCGGCCAGGATGGTATCGGCGTCGTTTGAGAAGTCCAGCACGAAGGCATCGTGCTTCTTGGGATGCGCCCTGTTTAGACGCGAAAGGGTCTGCACCGCCTTCACGCCCGACAGCGCCTTGTCCACGTACATCGTGTGCAGCAACGGCTCGTCGTAGCCGGTCTGGAATTTGTCTGCGCAGACCAGGAAGCGGTACGGGTCTTCCTGGAACCTGTCGGCAATCAGGTTCGACGAGAAGCCGTTGAGTAACGCCTCAGAGACTTTACTGCCGTTGTACTCGTGCTCGCCGGAAAAGGCGGCGATGGCCTGGTACGGGCTCTTGCGCGCCTCCAGGTAGTCCCTGATGGCGTAGAAGTAGCTGATTGCCCGCCGGATGCTGCTCGTCACCACCATGGCCCTCGCCTCGCCGCCTATCTTCCGCAGGCCGGCCACTTGCTCGTGGAAGTTGTCGACCATGATCTCCGCCTTCAGGCGGATGGCGTGATCGTTGTCCTCCACGTAGCGGCGCAGCTTCTTCCCAGCCCGCTTGGTGTCGAACTCAGGATCGCCCTCTACCGTCTTCACCAGTCGGTAGTAGCTGTTCACCGGCGTGTAGGACTCCAGCACGTCGACGATGAAGCCCTCCTGGATGGCCTGCTTCATAGTGTAGGAATGGAAGGGCACGTGCTTCGTATTCCCGCCTTCGGGAACGGGCGTGCCGAATATCTCCAGGGTCTTGTTCTTGGGTGTGGCTGTGAAGGCGAAGTAGCTGGCGTTGGACAGCATCTTCTTGGACTCCATCAACCGGTTTATCTTGTCCTCGGTGGTCTCGTCCTCTTCCTCGGCGCCGGCCTCTCCCAACGCCATCGATACTGACGCCGACGTCCGACCGCCCTGGCTCGAATGTGCCTCGTCGATGATCATGGCGAACGTGCGTCCCCGGTGCTCATTGCCGATGGCGTCGATGATGAATGGGAACTTCTGGACGGTGGTGATTACGATCCGCTTGCCGCCCTGGAGCATTGTGCGGAGATCCGCTGAACTCTCGGCGTGGCCGACGACGGAGCCGACCTCGGTGAACTGCCTGATGGTGTCCCGGATCTGTCTGTCCAGTATCCTCCGGTCCGTCACTACGATTACCGAGTCGAAGAGCGACCCGCCGTCGCGCTCCAACCCGATTAGTTGGTGGGCGAGCCAGGCGATGGAGTTGGACTTGCCGCTGCCCGCCGAGTGCTGGATCAGGTACTTTGCCCCGGCGCCCTCGCTGGACGCGTCGGCCAGCAGCCTGCGCACCACGTCCAACTGGTGGTAGCGGGGCCATATCTGGGTCCGCCTCTTGCGCCCGGTCTTCTCGTCCTTTGTCTCAACGATCTGGGCGTAGTTCTCGATGATGTTGGTGAGCCCGTCGCGGGTGAGGACCTGCTTCCACAGATAGTCGGTCTTGAGGCCGTTGGGATTCGGCTCATTGCCTGCGCCGTCGTTCCACCCCCGGTTGAAGGGGAGGAACCACGACTCCTTGCCATGAAGGTGCGTGCAGAATTGCACCTCGTGGTCGTCGACAGCGAAGTGCGCCAGGCAGCGGCCAAGCTCGAAGAGCTTCTCCCTCGGGTGTCGGTCCCGCTTGTACTGCTCGACGGCGTCTTCCACCGTCTGCTTGGTCAGGCTGTTCTTCAACTCGAAGGTGGCGACCGGCAGGCCGTTGATGAACAGGCACAGGTCAAGGGCAAGCTGGGTCTGGTCGCGGCTGTAGCGTAGTTGCCTCGTCACGCTGAACCGGTTCTGGCCGTACAGGACCTTGGCTTTCTCGTTCTCCGGCGACGGCGTGCCGTACATCAGGTCGACGTGGTGCGGCCCGTGCCTTATGCCGTTGCGCAGCACGTCGATTGTCCCTCGCTTGGTGACCTCCCCTTGCAGGCGGGCCAGGAACCTGCGGCGCGTCGGGCCGTCCTGGTCGAGGTCCAGCGATTCGGCAATTCTGGGCTGCGTTGCTCCGAGGAATACGGATAGCTGGGCGAGGTCTACGCAGTACTCACGGTCGTAGTCCTGCGGATGACCCTGTACCCAGCCCGCGGCGTTACTGGAAGGCCGTTCGCGGACTACGCCGTCCCGCAAGGGATCGTCGGGTGTACGCGTCAGCGACGCGCAGATGAGGCTTTCCAGCCCCTTCTCAGTGGTGTCGGTAGTCGAGGCAATCTCCCGCCCTACGTGCCTCTGGCCAAGCCTGTAGAACGCACCCCGAGTCACATTTGACCAATTCAGATTATCAGGGATGTCGGATGTGTCGATCCGGTCATCGGCGAGCTTCTTCAGGGCCAATATCTGAGACCTCTGCCTCGGGGTAAGCTCAGACATGTCCTTTCCCATAAGATCTTCTTTCATGTGGCGTCGCCAGACGGGCGCTGATAATGCGCCCGGCGCTTTGGCCAGGGCCGGTGTCCGAACTATCATCAGGCCAAGTGTGAACGACCAATACGAGAAGTCCTTCTATCATCCCAATCGTTCGCCATCGCTGCTCATACGGGTATGGATCGTCGTATGTTGCTGCGAGCGGATCATCGTAGACGAGTATTGCAATCTCAAACTCTATGCCGTGAGTCCGAAGGTTTTCTCTGTTTTTCTCTTGGTCCCACTCCCAAATCAATTACTTGGCCTTGATTCTGTTGATGAAGTGTAGTCACGTCTTGGGACGGGGGCAAGCAGAGCAAGAGAGGCGCCGGCGTCTCCTGGTCAAACAGGACTCGCATGCGAGACCTTAGCGACCTTGGCGTCAAGATCTTGCACTATGAACTCCAAGACCGCTCTTACCTGCGTTTCGTCCACCCCGCCGAACCACTCGATGAAGTCGTGGACGGTTGCATCCTCCGCAAGTTTGCCGAAAAGGGCCGACACGGGCAGCCTTGTGTTCTTGAACACCCAAGCCCCGCTCACCTTGCCGGGTACGCTCTCGACCGCCGGGCACTTGCTCCAGTCCGTCATGCTGTTACTTCGCTTTCGATTGCAAGCTCCTCTTCCGTTGGCTGGCTCGCGTTATAGGAATCTTCGTCCATATTGTCCAGCATGGGGCCAGTTTCTACCACCGGGTCCCGGCCGTCGTCCCCTTCTTCGTGCAACTGGGCTGCCACATCACGCACATCCAGCTTGCCGGTGACCACGTCGGAGATTAGCCGGGTGCGGTACTCCTGGAGCAGTTCCATTTGACGGCGGGCGCGGGAGATGGCAGAGTCGATTTCGGATGTGGCCTTGTCGAGGTAGTCAACGATGGCGATTTGTTCCGGGAAAGGTGGGAGTACGACTTTTCTGGAGCCGATACGGTCAACATTGAGATTCCCCTGCGTATTCACAGGCGCCTCGCGTATAAATTCTCGCTTCATTGCTCGAAACAAGTAATATAAGTGATCCCGGTATATGTTCTTACTGGGAATGACACCGACTATGCTGTCAGGAAAACAAGAATTAAAGTCTAGAATCGCTACATCACCGATATTTGCAGCGATAGTCATTACCAGGGTTCCACTTGGAAACATAGTACTTACGGCTAGACCTTTTTCATTCAGGGTTTGCTTGTAACTCATAATCATCTTGCTAGCGCTTGCCACGTCGCCATTTTGTATGAATGGATATGCTCCGTCGTACAGTGAAGGGTCATTCCGTGGCCGGTGTGTGAACTTGCCTCTGAGGATGGCTGAAACTCGATTGAGGGGCGCAACCTCCCAATGCTCTGGCACGTCGCCTAGCCACCCGACGGCGGAGGACTTGAGGCGGACGTTGGGGTCGAGGCCGCGGGTGACGGCCTGGTTGATGATGGCCTGCTTCTCCTCCTCCAGCAGGTCGATGAGCTTCCGCTTGGCGTCGATGTAGCGGTGGATGCGCCGGTCAACGTGGTCCAGGTAGCGGACGATGGCGCGTTGTTCGGAGAGGGGTGGGAGGGGAATTCTAAGGCCGCCATAGCGCTCGGCGCTTACATTCTGAATGGTTGCTTGAATTGAGATCCCGAGAATCCAATCTCGATAAATTTGTGATTGAGTATAGTATTCAATAAAGTCTGGTTCTATCGCAGTCTTGTTAAACCGGGCACGAATAAGATATCCTGCATGTGCTGCTTTACCCCAATTTGGACGATATTGGAAGGTCTTCCCAACCGTTGCGCCACTTCGCGCAAATAGAATATCTCCTCCGGTCAGGAGATATGGTTCGGCAATTTCCTTTGGAAGTGATCTAAAGCTGTCATCTCGCAACCTCCCGTCTTCGCTAATATCAGTGATGCGGATATAGCGAGGATCGGTATGATCGCTATACTGTCCTGGTTCGTTGGCACCATACTTCAGAGGCTCGACTAAGAGACGCTTCAACGGTCGTACCTCCCAGTGCGCCGGCAATTCGTCGAGCCAAAGGACGTCGGAAGGCTTGTAGGTGGAGTAGGGTTGAGGGTTTAGGGTCATGCCTGACCCGCTCTTATGACATCAGCAATCTCATCCGCAATCTGCTCAATGGTGAACTGGGACGTACTACGGGCAATTTTGTTTGCCAGTGAGGGACTCTCCCGGATGACATCGTCCTTTGTAAGGCGGTGCCACAAAGGTAAGATAGTTTGTTCACCGGTCATCTCCATCGTAACGAGACCGTCCAATTCATATTGCGGCCAACTCTTCGCAAAGAATGAAGGTGAAAGAATTACTATGCCAAACCTACTCCGAGTGAGGCCATAGTCAATCTTGTGTCGGAGACTGTCGCCTATCCTTAGTTCGAACTCGTCATACCAGACTTGGAGACCGAGTTCCACTAAAGCGTTAGCAATCGGACGCGCCACTTCTTCTTTATCTTCTGTCGCATGAGAGACAAAGACGTCATAGTATTCAGTCGTATCAACACTTTTGACTTCTTGTCGGAGAGGTCGTACAAGCGAAGAAAGTGGTTTCTCACGATATTCAGGTAATGGTGCGAGTAGTTCGCGAGGCAAAATCTTTAAAGAAGACTTGACTCTACCGCGAAGGCCTTGCATGTCCACGACGACGTGCCAAGATCCTGTACGAGGAATGACTAAGCGAGTGGGTGATCTTCTAACGAGACCACCATAGTATCGATGCTGACGGCCGGACTTGAATTTCTGCAAATTCCCACTGTCCATTAGGCGTACATTTGCAGCACTACCGGAAAGGGTCACTTCGACGACATTGCCTCGTTGCTGATGTCCAAGGCTATATTGCTGAAACGTCACTTCTACAACTCCTGATGGACGGCTGGCCGATAGCCGACAATCTCCGCCAACAGCCCCTCTGTATCACGTTCAAGCAACAATATATCCGCCCGAATCTCCTCGAATGAGCGTAACGGCTGTGGCTTGTCAACGGAGTAAGGCTTGAATCCGCCTATGGGATGGCCAGCGCTCATAGCTCCAACTCGCCGAGGAGTTCGTCCACACTCATTCCGTGATGCCGCGCCACGCTCTTCAAGATGCTCAACAGCGTCTTCGCCTTGACAGGATTGTGTTGAGGGATCACCTCGTGGTGTTCGCCGTTGACCTGTGTCGTGACGCGCACATGAGAACCGCGCTGCCGAACGGCTTCGTAGCCCAGCCGTCGAAGCGACGTCTGTAGAGCCGTACCGCTGACATCGCGGGGTAATCTCACGCTACCAATACTTCCTCGCGTACGAAGTGCAGCCGGATCAGCTTGGGTCGCGGCATAGTCTCGTCGAAGTAGCAATCGACAGCCTCTTTGACATTGCTGCGCAACTCTTCCAGGGACTCGCCCTCCGTGTGGATGCCGTATCCCAGCGCGCTGGCGGTGTATCCACCGTCCACCTCGTCCTCGCTGACTTCAAAGATGATCTCTGTCTCAGACATTGGCTCCTCCTGTCAGATGGTTTGAACTCTTTCCAGGACGTTAGCTGGCATTCGTCCGGCCGCCTGCGACAAGTATCTCCGACAGCAGCCCTTCCGTCTCCCGCTCCAACGACAGAATGTCGGCTCGTATCTCCGCCAAGGGTCGCAATTGTTGGGGTTTGTAAAAGTGGCGGGTGAAGCTGATCTCGTAGCCGGTCTTGACGCTCGACGGCGCGTACCAGGCGTCCGGGGCGTAGGGCAGGACCTCGCGGCGTATGAATGATTCGATGCCGCCTTCTTCAAGGAGAGGAATCTGCTCGGTTTCACGCAGGTCGGTGTCCGGCTCGTACTCGATGACGGCGAGTCTGCCGTCGACGATGACCTGGTATAGGCCGCGCAGCGCAGCAGGCGCCACTTCCTTCCGGTGGACCTTCTTTATTACGGGCTCGGCGGATTCGTCTCGGCGGGCGAGCGATGTCTTAAGCAGCGTCTTGCGCTTGGCGGTCAGCTTGACGCCGTGCGCGCCGGCATCCACTACAACCGCCGACATGAAGTGGTTAAAGTCCCGGTGCGGACCGGGGCCGAGCTTGGGTCCCACGCGGTCAACCACATTCGCCAGCGGCTCCTCCTTCGCGTCCAGACAGACGTCTCGGAAGCTTCCGAGACGCTTTGGCGACAACTCCACGGTGAGCCTCAAAGGCCGCTCGACTGTAACTTTCCAATAGCCGAAGGTCTCGTTCGAAAATATCTTCGACTGCTCCGTCTCCTCGAAGTCCAGGAAAGCGTCGCAGATGCGCCTGATGTCCTCGCCGGAAAGCTCACAGTTCTTGTTGCCGAGGTTCTTGCGCAGCGGCCGGTACCACTGGGTAGCGTCGATGAGTTGCACCCTGCCTTGACGATGCTCCGGCTTGCGGTTGCTGAGCACCCAGATGTAGGTGGCTATGCCGGTGTTGTAGAACATGTTGAGCGGGAGGGCGACGATGGCCTCCAGCCAGTCGTTCTCGATGATCCAGCGGCGGATGTTGCTCTCGCCCTGTCCGGCGTCTCCGGTGAAGAGAGAGCTTCCATTGTGGACCTCGGCGATGCGGCTGCCCATCGACGTGTCATGCTTCATCTTGCTCAGCATGTTGGCCAGGAACATCATCTGACCGTCGCTGGATCGGGTTATAAGGGAGTGATCCGGATTGCCGTTGTGCTCCACGAGGAAGCGAAGGTCCCTGATGCCGGACTTGCCGCCCATGTGCTGAAGATCGCCTTTCCAACTCTTGCCATAGGGCGGATTGGACAGCATGAAGTCGAACTCTCGAGCGGGGAAGGCGTCGGAGGATAGTGTGGAGCCGTACTGAACGTTGTCGGCCTCGACGCCCTCTCCCTTGAGGATGAGGTCGGCCTTGCTGATGGCGTAGGTCTCGGGGTTCACCTCCTGGCCGTACAGGTGGACAGACACCTCCTTGCCCCGTTCACGCGCGAGTTGCACCAGCGTCTCCTCCGCCACCGTCAGCATTCCGCCCGTGCCGCAGGCGCCGTCGTAGACGAGGTATGTGCCCGACTGGACCTGGTCCGCCACCGGCATGAAGATGAGGCGGGCCATCAGTTGCACCACGTCCCGCGGGGTGAAGTGCTCGCCGGCCTCCTCGTTGTTCTCCTCGTTGAAGCGCCGGATGAGCTCCTCGAAGACCGTGCCCATGCTGTGGTTGTCGAGGCCCTCTAGCCGCACCGAGTCGTCCCCGTTGAGAACGGGTCTTGGGCCTAGGTTGACCGACCTGTCGAGGAATTTCTCCAGCAGGAAGCCGAGCACGTCAGCTTCGACGAGCGTGGGGATCTGGTTGCGGAACTTGAACTTTTCGAGCACCTCCTGGACGTTAGGCGAGAAGCCGTCGAGGTACGCCTCGAAGTCGGCCCGCAACCGCTGTTGGCTGGCGCGGTTGGCAAGGTCACGCAGGCGGAACGGCGACGTGTTATAGAAGGCCTCTCCGGACACGCGACGCAGGGCGGTATCCTGGCTGACTATTCCCACGTTGTCCAGATGGTCTTTCATCCGCAGGACCGCATCCTTCGTCGGTTCCAGGACGGCGTCGAGGCGGCGGATGACGGTCATGGGCAAGATGACGTCGCGGTACTTGCCGCGTACGTACACGTCTCGCAGCACGTCGTCTGCGATGCCCCATATGAAGCTGCTTATGTTGAGGGTGCTCACTACGAGCTCCGGGTCACGGGCATCGGCGTGATCGCCGCGGCGTTTCGGTCCAGTTCGTATGATGTAACGATACCGGAATGGCGACCGGGCCGGATGGGGTTTTGGCGGCTCGATAGGGACTATCGTGTGAGAGCCAAGGCGAGTGTCCTGATCTGAAGGGATTGGGCAACCGAGTGCATTGCGCTGTAGCGACATTCTCATTGGGACAGTTTGACAAGAAATTCGTAGTGCAGAAGAGTCGAGATCATCCCACGATTTGAGAACCCAGAGAGAGGACCCCGGTTGGGAGTAGGCTAGCCGACGCCGGACGTTGGTATTCGGTGCGCCATGAGATAGGTTCCCTGAACTCTCACTATTATCACCGCAAACTGTCTGTCAGTCTCTCCTTAGATCACTTACCGAATTGGAGGCATCGATGGAGAATGATCAGCAGATCAATGAATGGCGACAGGACGCGAGGAAGCAACCACCAGGCACTTATGGATACACCGATGTAGGCACCTGGGTAACGGCATGGTTCCAGCGGGACAAGATAGGTCGTGCACGGAGGATGACAGGTGAGCAGGCCGACGGACTGGGTCTGCTTCTGCCGCCTGGTTGGCGACGCCGCTTCCCGCATCCTCCGTATGCGTATGGCTATGAACGGGCTGTCGCATACGAATACGAGATGCTCACAGGCGATCTGCTGATTGGATCGCGTCCTTGGCACGAGAAGACCAGAGCCTTAGCGTCTGGTCTGACCGTGCAGGATGGCCCATACGGCGACTACCAACTCTGGGTGAGCTATTGCCAAGCCATCGCGAAATCGGTCAAGGAAGAACGTCCGAGTGTCATAACCGCGTTGGATCCGATCGCTCAACGGCACGGCCTTGATGATGTCCCTTGGGGCATGGGCTGGCTGCTGAAACACTTCGTTGAGGTTCAACCGGCGTACGGTCTGGATCCTGAACCAACCAAAGGGCCACCGAGAGGTCAGCGCGATCCTGCTACTGATGCACTTCTTCTATATGTGCACCTAACAGGTTACCTTTCGGATGCGCGGGCTAAGGCCATCATCAAGCCAGTCATTGATCTGGACTTGGTAGGCGCCCCCGAACGTCGTGTACAGCAAATAAAGAGGGCTCTAGGCGTAAGGCGCAAGCCAGGTCGCCCTTCGGGACGCACTCGCCAAAATGCTGAAGCCACTAGTGAGGTCTACGAACTCCTCTGTAGTCAGGTTCGGTACCTGACAACGTACGGATTGACGCGGACTTGAGAACTTGGAGTAGGTTCGTCCAATGATTAGCAGAATACCGAAAACGGTGGTCGTTCATCGGAATTGGGACTCGTAAGCCCTAAGATAAGGAATGCACCTAACCTTTTCACGCGGTGGCTTCCGCCTGCGTGCCGCGTCCTGGAGACCGTGGCTTACTGTAACTGGACCAATAAGATCGGCCGACTCATGGTGTGCGCTTTAGGCTTACAAGCTGCCCAGCCCCATCTCGAAGACGGTTCTTTATATCGTTGTGCCCGGAGCCTCAACACTTGATGTACACGGCGCCCCTGCGTGTTCCGGCGTCTTCCCCCTGACTCGCAGCGCCTCCGCGAAGGAACTGCCGCGCGGACTCCGCCGGACAAGTGAGGGGCGGCCGTTCAATATCACAGAGTCACCTCCCACCAAAAAGTTCGCAATTCAGTACACCTCGGCCCACCAGACTTGACAAAATCAAGAACTTTCACACTGACGCTCACCTTGAAGATGTAGGCTGAGCCTGCTTCCCACCTCGTCGAAACAGGCAACGAATGTGACGACCGGTAGGCCCCTGCTGTGGATAGCGAGGCCCACTTGGTTTGTGCAGCCTAGCCGCCGGCACAGGCGGAGGCGACCCCCGCAGCGCTTCGTTCTCGCGTCTCACGTTGTCGGGTTCGTTCAACGTGCCACTGTCTGATTCCGCCGGCTTGCGGCTGGCCCCCCGTTACGTCGCCGGGGCGCTTGTCACTACTAATTCACCTGTAACCAGACTCTGTTAACAGAACTATCACCGCTTTCTAGGGCAAAATAGAAACGGCTATCTCGGCCTCTTTCGCCCTCGAGGGCCCGACGAGCAGGCCGTGACCTATTCGCTTGTACCATTCCGCCCCCGATACCATGGTCTCGCATCCCCGGGAACTGGTCGAGATACTGCTGGAAACCAGTAGCGCACTTTGATTTGCCTTGATCCGGAACAAGACTGGGTTAAGGAGACGTTTTGGAATCGGCGCGAGCCAATATAAACGAGGACATCCGCTACGAGGCGGACGAGGGATGTCCGCCGTTCTTGTCCATCGGCGTCGGCTTTCAGGGAGTCCTGCTCATCCTCGCCCCGGTGGTGGTGAACGTGGCGATTGTCTTCCGGACGGCCAATCAGCCCGAAAGCTACCTGTCGTGGGCCGTTTTCGCGGCGCTGGTTGTCTGCGGCATCACCACTTTCCTTCAGGCTGTGCGGTTCGGGCGAATCGGAGCCGGGCACCTGGTCATCACCGGTCCCGGCCCCATCTTCATAGCCATCTGCGTCACCGCGCTAACAGAGGGCGGTCCGGCCATGATGGCGAGTCTCGTGGTCGTTTCGTCGCTCTTTCAGTTCGCGCTGGCCTTTGGACTCCCGTTGTTGCGCCGGATTATCACGCCGGTCGTCTCAGGGACGGTGATAATGCTGATAGCTTCCACCATCGTGCCGATTGCGCTGAAGCTGCTAGACGACGTGCCGGACGGGGCGCCGCCCATCGCCGCCCCGTGCATCGCGGGCGCGACATTATTGGTCGCTACCGGTCTGGCGCTGCGCGCTTCGGGCAGCTGGCGGCTGTGGTCTCCGCTCATTGGCATTGCAGCGGGCTGCGCGGTCGCCGCGCTGTTCGGACTCTACGACTTTCAACAAGTGATCGAAGCTCCCTGGCTCGGCATCCCCAGCGGCGAGTGGCAGGGACTCGACCTGACTCCCGGCATAGAATTCTGGGCGCTGCTGCCTGTGTTCGTGGTCGTTACTCTGATGCTCGCTATCAACAGCATCAGCGACGGCATCGTCATCCAGGCGGCCTCACTCCGCAGGCCGCGCGCAACCGACTTTCGCGTCGTCCAGGGCACGCTGAACGCCAATGGAGTGGGCGTTCTGCTGTCCGGGATCGCGGGGACTCTCCCCACCATGGGCTACACGGCAGGCAGTACGTCCCTAATCAGCCTCACGGGAGTCGCGGCGCGGCGCGTTGGTTATGTCATCGGAGCGATCTTCATTGTGCTCGCGCTTCTGCCCAAGCTGATAACTGTCCTGCTCATAATTCCGGGCCCTGTCGCTGGGGTTTACTTCGTAATCCTCATGGCCATGCTCTTTGTGGCAGGTGCGAGAACGGTCTTGCAGGAGGGGTTCGACGTTCGGAACGCCACAATAGCCGGGCTGGCGTTCTGGATTGGGGTGGGGGTTCAGAATCAGGCTGTTTTTGCGGACAGGATGAGCGGAGCGTGGGGAGTCTTGTTCAGCAGCGGGATGACCGTCGGCGCTTTTACCGCCATCGCGCTGACCTTGTTCATGGAACTCACCAATCCCAGGCGCAGACGTCTGGATGTCAAAATGGATTTCGCATCTCTGCCTGAGATTGACGGGTTCTTACGCAGAATCGCGGCCAGAATCAATTGGAACGAGGCTTCGACAGAACGGCTGAGCGCCGCAGGCGAGGAGACACTTTCAAGCTTACTGAGACACGAGGATGGCGACGCGCCCGACAGCGTGCGTCGCCTGATTATTGTCGCGCGTCCAAGTAGCGGGATGGTCGAGGTTGAGTTCATGGCGGCCTTTGAGGGAGAGAACCTCGAAGACCGGGTGGCATATCTAGGCGAGCAGACCGAAACCCCGGATGAGGGCGAGATATCGTTCCGTCTGTTGCGACACTACGCCTCTTCCGTGCGCCACCGGAAGTACCACGGCATCGACATCGTTACGGTACGAGTCGAGGGATCGCGTTAGCCCGCGTATGGTGGGCTAGCGCGGTTCAGGTTAAATGCCCTCGGTGATTATGACGCTGGTTTTGGATGATCTGTTGAGCATCGCCCTGAGCTCGGCGTAGTCTGGAGAATCCTGCCAGCCACGTGCCAACTCTACGCTTTCGAATTCAACTATTGCTATGCGGTTGGGTGTCCAATCTCCCTGTACAATTTCAATGGCGCCGCCGCGCGCCAGATACTTGCCTCCGTGAGCCTCAACCACAGCCGGCACCTGCTCAAGGAAGTCATCGAATACAGCCTGATCGGTTATCACCGAGTCCACTATCACGTATGCCGCCAATGTCATTTCTCCTATTGGGATGTTTTGCAACTATCGAGTGATTCAAGTGATTCAACAGATCGTCATTGTACTATAACGGTCCGCATGCATGGAGGTGCAGGGGGAGGACACCGAATCGCGGCGCTCCCCTGTGTCTTGCGGCCTAGCGTCCCGCGTCAACCGATTCCAACTCCCTGCACGCCCATACTCACTTAACGGGGACCATAGACACACGCCAACGATTGGCGTTAACTGTTTAACGCTTGTCTATACGTACAAGAACATCATCGGCCGCGAGCGTGCCGCAGCGAGGAAGCGCTTGACCCAGTACGACGCCATCGTCGAGGCGTACCAGGACTCCAAGAAACTCCCGTTCCGAAAGGCCATCGAGCGCCATACACTGTTCGAGGCGCTGGGGGACATCCAGGGTATGACGGCGCTGGACTTCGCCTGTGGCGGGGCTTCTACACCAGCCTGCACAAGAGGGCAGGCGCCGTCCAGGTCACAGGGGTCGACATCTCCACAGAGATGATCCGCCTGGCCCGGAGCGAGGAGGAGCAGGATCCCTTCGGCTGTTCGGGTCTGCCACGACGCGCTGCGCCCGGGCGGACGGCTCGTTGGATTCAACGACAATGTCATGAATCCGCCCAGGGGAAAGGTGTCGTGGCGCAGGTACGGCATCGAAAAGACCGGCCCGCTCTCGGCCCCGAAAGAAGGAGACCGGATCCACTACCGGTTAACCGACGCCGACGGACGGCAGTTCGAGTTCCACAACTTCTTCCTGAAGCCGGAAACCTACCACGACGCCTTCAAGGAATCCGGGTTCCACGACTTCCGCTGGCTCGGTGTCTCCCTGATACCCGACGAGCGGAAGAACCCCTTCTGGGACGACTTTCTCGACAACCCTCCCATGATCGCCTACGCGGCGACGAAGTGAGAGGGCGATGAGGCGTCTTTGCTTAGAGTCGGGCTTCCTGGTCGCCGCCGCATCGTCCCGATCGGGCGCCCAGGAGGTCGTGGAGGCTCGCCGTTCCCTTCGGCTCCTTCTCCCGCACCAGCTCGTGCAGCGACGTCCGAACCGTGGGTCGAGGATTTCCTCGACGTTCCCCGATGCATTCGATGACCGGCTCACCCGGCCTTGTCCGCGGCCCTTCGGCGTCCACGTTCTACTTTTCCCATTTCGTGGCTGAGGCTGCCCACCAGACTTGATAAAATCAAGAACCTTCACCTTGCGGGTCAGGTTGGCGCTGTAATCTGACGCCGACCTTGCCCCGCTGGCGACCCGCCGAGAACCGACGGGGCAGGCCGACAGGTTACGGAGCTAGCAGCGACGAGGCCCCTGCTGTAACCGCGGGGGCTTATGGCTTGTTTCAGACCCGCCGCAGCGATTCCGACTCTCACGGCTGCGCCCCGCGTGCGCTCCCCGCCATTCCCCGACCTGCAGCCGATGGAGGTCCCGTTGAGCGTCCACGTCGTTTCCTGAACACGCTGGGCTAAGACCTGCCGCGGCATGAGCATAGGCCCATGATAGGCATTTACCTACGCAACTCCTATAGACAAATGCCTAATGCAAAATAGACATTTGCTCCTTACAACCGGCGTGGAGGCTCACTACTATTTACGTTGGCGAGGGCTGCTTTTCGGGCGGCAAGCCTTGTCATGGGCGCCGAAGAGTCCAGGCATTCATACGACGTTGGGCAAGAGGAGCGAACGTGCCAAAGTCCATTGCAATCAGTGCGCTGCTCCCGGGAGCGATACTCCTTGCCATGCTTCTAGCCGGATGTTCCGATGAGCCAAGCCCTTCGCCGGTGGCAAAGATTCTTCCCAACCCCACTGCCACATCAACATCCGTTCCTACGGCAACCGCCAGCGCAACCCTAACGCTTACCGCCACGCCTACACCCACTGGGACCGCCACTCCCATTGCTACACCATCACCCGTTCCCACGGCAACGCCCACCCCGCAGCCGACTCCCATTCCCACAGCAACACCCATGCCGACTCCCACACCCACGGCGACGCCCTGGCATGTTCTGCCGCACCCACCGGCACCGGACTCCGGGCCTCCAATCTCCTTTGCCGATCTGGAAAATGGCGACTGGCTGGAGGCTAACCGTCTCGTGTCGGCCAACCGCATCAAGGCGCTACGATGGGTGGTCGACGGGGTGGTCGGCCATTCGGAACGCCAGGCCAGCGAAGCGCTGATCGCTGCCGCGTTGTGGCATCCCGCCGTGTTCGACACTCTGATGGAAATGCGGTGGGTGCAGGGCGACATTACAGTTCACGAGGCTTACTCCATCCATAGAATACGCTGGATCGCCGAGTATGCTCCCGACCTGGCTGGCACGGCGCTGGAGAAACCCTGGACGCAGGACGGTATCACCCGCGACGAAGCCGAGGTAATCTACCGTCTGTACGGGCTTATTCGCGCCGAGGTTACTCCCCGGCACCAAGAGGCCATACGGAAGGCGGTTGAGATTCTGGCCATGCCCTTCCTGAACACCGTGGAAAGCGCTGATGCCCTGGCGATAAGGTCTCTGTATCAGGAGAGATACAGGGGCGATCGTTCAACTGAGTTGCTTAGACTGATGGCACATCCTGCCCTCGGCGAAATCACGGATGATGAGGCTAAAATTGTTCTGCTCGTGGCTGGCACCAATCAGCATCAGCCTGAGTCAGTGCTTCCACTGCTCGACACTCTCGTCAGCGGCGAAGGCGTGTATATTGAAGAGCACACAGTCAACCTTAGTTACTCGGGTGAAGTGACGCTGGCCATCATCCGCCATGTGGACCAGGTGATTCCCAGCGTTAGCATGGAGCGTTTCGAATACGCCGTCGCCGCTATCGATGATTTCATGGGCTGGCCGCTGCACACGAACCATGTAACCTGGTACTTCGGCCAGATGAGCGGTGGCATTCACTACGGCACTCACATAGCTTCCAATCCAGAGTACGATGATGAGAATTATGGCGGGGGACCCAGTCACATTGCCCACGAGTCGGGCCATCTTTATTGGACCAGCAGGGGCACGCATTGGATCGACAAAAGCACTCCGTCGTGGATGAAAGAAGGTGCCGCGGACTTCCTCGCCATAATCGTCGAGAATGCTCGCGTCGGGCGACCGCTGGTCGCCAACCGGGAGCCGTGCCTGTTGGACGATATCAGAGACTTGGAAGTTGCTGAATCCGACGAATCCAGGTGCAAATACAGCCTGGGCCAACGGCTCTTCCTGGACCTGTACCATAGCCTGGGCGAGCAAACTTTCCGGGAGGGGTTCCGCAACCTCTATTTGAAACGATTGCGCAATGCTCCTGACGACGGCTGCGATGATAACGAGCTGGGGATATGTCACGTCAGGCACGCCTTCCGGTCTGTTGCGCCCCCCGAAGCAGCTGAGACGGTGGACAACGTAATCTCTCGGTGGTACGACGGCACGGAACCGTATGACCTGTCCCGCCTTGACCGCCGGCCGGTTGACCCCAACATGCTCAGCATCGACGGGCAAGTCGCCGACGCTTTCATCTCGCTGGATCAGGGATCGCGCGATGACCCGAAATCCCGCACCAATCGGGTCTCGCTGGCGCAACTCAAAAAGCTTGGCGGGCGCGTTTACGTGCATTGGCTTGTCACCTTCCCCCTCGCCACCCAGAATATGAACGTGCCAATGACCACGGCGCAATACTCCGAGGACGGATTTATCTTCGAGCGTACTGAGGATGTGTTGGACGTCCGCGGGGGAAGGACCTACGATTGGGAGACGGCTAGAGTTGGACCCACCGACCCCGACAGCTGGGCAACTGGGCAGTATGGCGTGTACATATACGACGGGGAGCGCAAGGTTGCGCAGGTCGAGTTTGAAGTCGTCCCCTGATTGCGGGACAGACAACCGGCACAACTTGCAATCTCGGATATCCTCTTGCAGATTTTCGTTCAGGGGTAGAGCCTTCAGATGACCAATGATTTTTGCGTCTCATTGGTGAGATCGACTGATAGTCTGCGCACGAGTCCACCGAATAGAGGCCACCACCGCGTACGGTCGATACCATCGTCTTCGAGTTGTGGCTCGGTAGCCAGTCGGCACACCGAGGTCTCTCGATTCCTGTAGTGTGACGCGTAGGGACGGAGGAACTTAAGGAGCGTCTCGCCATTGGGACTTCACTCTCTCTGCTTCTCCCCCTTCTCCATCCGGTAGCCGACCCTGGGCTCGGCGAAGATTAGGGCCGGGTCTGATGCGTCGTCGCCCAGCTTGCGGCGGAGCTGCTGCGCCGCAGTGCGGCACCCGCTGCGAATCGCCGAAGCAGTCCGTCTCGCCACTCGTCCAGCAGTCCGTTCCGCACCGCCCAGATCACCTCCTCCACACCGTCCTTGGCGTAACCGACCCATCTCGAACTCCCCGGACCCCTCCAGTATGAGCCGCAGACCGCCCCTCATGACAGGGCAAGGCATAGACAAATGCCTATAGCCGTTGTGGTTCATACGACCTTGATGCCTTCGGCTCACTGGACTAAATTCCAGGAAAACAAATGAATGGTGGGCGTGTATTTCCACCTGGCCGGTTTGACCACTTTGATCCTCCCACTTTCGAGACTGAGGCGACCGCGCCGGGTAGAGGGACAAATCTCATTCCAGCCGCAATCTGCCGGAATCCAATCTGACGGAGACGAGTCCTGAATCCAGTGAGCACAGCGGCCGGCGCGCTTCCGGCCTTCCTGCGGAGCTTCGACCTGCCGGAGCCGGGCGAACTGCGCCGCGTGGCCAGGGTCTATGTCTGGGGACGCTGGTTCGTCTGGTCTCTTGCCGCGTTCGCCTGGCTGTACCCATTCAACGTCGACGAGGTGATGTATAGGCCGAACGTCGCCCTTGCAATACTGCTGTTCGCCACCAACGGATACCTGCACTACCGGCTCGCCACGGAGAGGACCGTGTCCTGGCGGTGGATGCTTGCGCTGAGCGCCCTGGACCTTGCGATGCTGAGCGGGGGCGTTGCGGCCCACCGGGGGTACGAGTCCCCCTTCTTCGTGGGGTACTACTCATCCCTCGCGATGTTCGCGGTCGTCTTCGGATCGGTCAGGCTCACCCTCGTCTGGGTTACGATGACGGCGGCCGTCTACGCAGCGCTCTGCCTGGCGGTCGAGCCCGGAGTGGACTTCTCAGCGGACGATGAGGAGATACTGCTCATAAGGGTTGCCGGGATGTACACGGTGGTGGTTGTCGTCAACCTGATCTCGAGGGTTGAGCGGATCATGAGGATGGAGGCGGTGGAAAGGGAGCGGGCGCTCCAGCGGGAGCGGATCGAGCTCTCCCACGCCATCCACAACACGATGGCCCAGTCCGCCTACATGATAGGGGTGGGCATCGAGAGGGCGAAGGAGCTTGCCGACCGGTCCAATGAGGACCTGATTTCCACGCTCGACGAGACCTCGGCCCTGTCGAGGTCGGCGATGTGGGAGATGAGGCACCCGATGGAGATCGGGGAGATCTTCGAGGGGATGGAGCTTGGCGGGGTGCTGGAGTCGCTCGTAGCGACCTTCTCGACCATCTCTTCCATACCCGCCGACCTGGCGCAGACGGGCGTCGAACCGCCCCTGCCAATGGCAACGCGGGGAGCGCTGTTCTCCATCGCCTTCAACGCCCTGACCAACGCGCTCCGCCACTCCGACGCGAGTCACGTCCGCGTCGGCCTGGAGTTCGAGCGCGACGGCCTGCGGATGTCGATTGCGGACGATGGGGCCGGTCTCCCCGACGACTACGCGATGCGCGGCCAGGGCTTCAGGAACATGAGGGAGGAGGCCGAGCGGCTGGGCGGCAGGCTCGTCGTTGAGACGAACGGGTCCGAATGGAGGACCGCGGTGACCTGCGAGCTTCCCTACAGGCATATGAGAGGAGGGAGCTGAAATGACTCCAACCCCGGTCAGAGTATTGCTGGTGGATGACCACCCGGTCATACGGGACGGTCTCCAGCAGGTGCTGGAGCGGACCGGCGAGTTCGAGGTGGTGGGACACGCGGGCGACGGAGAGGAGGCGGAGCAGATCGCGAAGGAGGTGGTCCCGGACCTCATCATCATGGACGTGCTGATGCCGGGCAGGGACGGGATAGATGCGTGCCGGGAGATCATAGACGCCCTGGAGGACGTCAGGGTGCTCATGCTGACCGCTTCCACCGAGAGGGACGCCGTCATAGAGGCGGTGGCCGCAGGCGCGGACGGATACCTTCAGAAGTTCACCGGGACGGAGCAGCTGTTGGCCACGGTCAGGGACGTAGCCGGAGGCGAATACCGGATGCCGCGGGACGTGATGAGACGCGTGTTCAGGCGGCTACGCCGCATGCCGAGGGAGAGCGATTCGCCAAAGCGGAAGGAGCTGACATCGAGGGAGAAGGAGATACTCGCACTGTACGCGAAGGGGATGTCGTACGCCGCCATCGCCGAGTCCAGGGGCAACCGCTCCTCGACGGTCCGCAACACCATCTCCCACATACAGGACAAGCTGGGATTCGGCAGCAAGCAGGAGATCGTCGTCTGGGCCGTGCGAAACGGACTGGTGGACCGAGAGCTCGGCTGAATTTCTCCCGCGCTAACTCCCCATGACTCGATAGCGCCTTCACCCGCCGCCCAATGTCCCACGGCAAGGCGGTCCCGCAGCATTCGCGCCGCAAGCCGCCTGCCTTGCCCCCTGGCGTTCCGCCGGGAACCGGCGAATCAGGCCGACAGGCAACGTATCGAGCAGCGACGAGGCCCCGGCTGTAACGGCGGGGACCTCCGGCTTGTTTCAGACCGCCGCAGCCATTTCGACGCTCTCGGCCAGCGCCTCGTGCCCTCCCCGCCATCCCCGGCCATCAGCCGATGGGGGTCCCGTTGAACGCCCGCGCTGCTTCCTGAACAGGCCGGGCTGAGACCTGACGCGACATGGGCATAGGGCACTTCGTAGGCATTTGCCTATGCGAGTCCTATAGACAAATGTCTAGTGCAATTTAGACACATGCATCTTATATCCGGCCTGGAAGCTCCGTACGATTTTCGTTGGCAGGGGTTGCTCTACGGGCGGCAAGCCTTGTCCTGGGCTACGAGCAGTCCAGGTAATCATACGACGTCAGGATAGAGGAGCGATGACCAGCACCGGTAGACGAGGAATCCCAGTCATCGGCGCAGCAGAGACAGCCGTCGCAGCAGCCCGTGTTGCCGTGAGCTCCGCGACCCGGTCCGCTTTCCGTTACATGAAAGGTCAAGTGATGAGGAGCCAACAAGCATCAAGTTAGGGAAGTTAAGGACGTGCAAGCAATGTCGAAGTCAATTATTAGACTGCTGTTAGGCATCGCGGCACTCGCTATCCTGCTAACCGGGTGTTCCGCTGAGCCCGATGAGCCAGAGACCGGATCCGCCGGGGAGTTCGCCTCAGTGAGCGCGGGGTCAGGCTACACCTGTGGGGTGAGGCGCGACGGCTCCGTCGAATGCTGGAGCGATTTAAATCTATATGGCGAGGCCACGCCGCCGTCCGGGGAGTTCGCCTCCGTCAGCGCCGGGTCGTGGCACACCTGCGGGGTAAAGACCGATGGCTCAGTAGAATGCTGGGGCGATGATTTTGCCGGCGAGGCCACGCCGCCGTCCGGGGAGTTCGCCTCCGTCAGCGTCGGGTGGGACCACACTTGCGGGTTGAGACGCGACGGCTCCGTCGAATGCTGGGGCGATGATGTCGTCGGCGAGGCCACGCCGGCGTCCGGGGAGTTCGCCTCCGTCAGCGCCGGGTACTGGCACACCTGCGGGGTGAGGCGCGACGGCTCCGTCGAATGCTGGGGGTGGAACGAGAATGCGGACGGCGATTATCTTGGCCAGGCCACGCCGCCGCCAGGGGAGTTCGCCTCCGTCAGCGCCGGGAGGCTCCACACCTGCGGGGTGAGGGCCGGCGGCTCCGTCGAATGCTGGGGCTCCAATGAAAGCCTCATTGGAAGCGAGTTTTATGGCCAGGCCACGCCACCGTCCGGGGAGTTCACTTCGGTCGGCGCCGGGGGGTTCCACACCTGCGGGGTGAGGCGCGACGGCTCCGTCGAATGCTGGGGCGCTGACTACGATGGCCAGGCCACGCCGCCGCCAGGGGAGTTCGCTTCCGTCAGTGCCGGGAGGGACCAGACCTGCGGGTTGAGACCCGACGGCTCCGTCGAATGCTGGGGCTCCAACGAATATGGAAAGGCCACGCCGCCCTAATCCAAAGGTCAAGTGACGAGGAGCCAACAAGCATCAAGTTAGGGAAGTTAAGGACGTGAAGGCAATGTCGAAGTCAATCATTAGACTGCTGTTAGGCATCGCGGCACTCGCCATCCTGCTAACCGGGTGTTCCGATGAGCCAGATCCCAATCCTTCGAACGGGACCGGTTCTATCACCACCACCTCATCGGAGCAAAGGGGCAATCCGGAGCCGACGCATGCCCCCACATCGGCTGTGACAAACACCGCCGCACCGGAAGCGGCAACGCCCACGCCTGTCGCTCTCCAGACCGCCACATCAACCTCCGCAGACACGCCGACTGCCGCAGCAGCAGAGACCAAGTCCGCCGGTTCCTTCGTATCGGTCAGCGCCGGTGGGTACCACACCTGCGGGCTGAGGGGCGACGGCTCCGTCGAATGTTGGGGTCGGAATGGGGATGGCCAGGCCACGCCGCCGTCCGAGGAGTTCGCCTCGGTCAGCGCCGGGGCGTTCCACACATGCGGAGTGAGGGGGGACAACGCCGTCGAATGCTGGGGGTCCAACAAAAGTTTCTTTGGAGTCGCAGTCGGTCAAGCCATGCCGCCGTCCGGGGAATTCGCCTCGGTCAGCGCCGGGGCGTTCCACACATGCGGGATCAGGGCTGACGGCTCCCTCGAATGCTGGGGCAATAATTATTCTGGCGAGGCCACGCCGCCGTCCGGGAAGTTCGCCTCAGTCAACGCTGGGGGGTCCTACACCTGCGGGATCAGGATCGACGACTCCGTCGCCTGCTGGGGGTCGAATCAATATGGCGGGGCGACGCCGCCGTCCGGCGAGTTCGTCTCAATCAGCGCCGGGTTGAACCACACCTGCGGAGTGAGGCGGGACAACTCCGTCGAATGCTGGGGTCGGAATGAGTTTGGCAAGGCTACCCCGCCATCCTGGGAGTTCGCTTCAGTCAGCGCCGAGGGCTCCCACACCTGTGGGATCAGGGCTGACGACTCCATCGCCTGCTGGGGATCCAACCAAGATTACGATGGAAACGAGGTTGGCCAGGCCATGCCGCCGTCCGGGGAGTTCGCCTCGGTCAGCGCCGGGTCGGACCACACCTGCGGCGCGAGGCTCGACGGCTCCGTCGAATGCTGGGGCGATGACGAATATGGCCAGGCCACGCCGCCGCCGTCCGCAACCACGGCGACTGCCGCCGCACCAAAGAAGAGGTCCGCCGGGGAGTTCGCTTCGGTCAGCGCCGGAGGGGCCCACACCTGCGGGGTGAGGAACGACGGCTCCGTCGAATGCTGGGGGTTAAATGAGGATGACGACGGCAACGTTATTGGCCAGGCCACGCCTTCGTCGGGGGAGTTCGCCTCGGTCAGCGCCGGAGGGGCCCACACCTGCGGGGTGAGGAGCGACGGCTCCGTCGAATGCTGGGGGTTAAATGAGGATGACGACGGCAACGTTATTGGCCAAGCCACGCCACCGTTGGGGAAGTTCGCCTCGGTCAGCGCAGGAGGGGCCCACACCTGCGGGGTGAGGAGCGACGGCTCCGTCGAATGCTGGGGCTACAATGAGGATGCCAAAGGCAATTTTGTTGGCCAGGCTTCGCCACCCGCCGACTCCTTTGCCTCGGTCAGCGCCGGTGGTATCCATACCTGCGGGGTGAGATCGGACGGCTCGGTAGATTGCTGGGGCTTCAACGAGGATGGCCAGGCAACACCGCCGTCCGGTTCCTTCGTTTCGGTCAATGCCGGGGTTGAGCACACGTGCGGAGTGAAGAGTGACGGCTCGGTAGAATGCTGGGGACGCAACGCGGACCCAGTCGGCAGTGCAGTGGGCCCAGCAAGTCCGCCAAGCGGTTCCTTCGTTTCGGTGAGCGCAGGAGGCATCCACACGTGTGGAGTGAAGACCGACAGCTCGGTAGAATGCTGGGGCTTCAAAATCGATGATTGGGGTCCTGCCAGTCCGCCCAGTGGTTCCTTCACCTCGGTCAGCGCCGGGTGGTTCCACACCTGCGGCGTGAGGACCGACGGCTCCGTCGAATGCTGGGGCTCCAACGAGGATGGCCAGGCCACGCCGACGGACGCTCCCGCGACCTTCAGGGTTGGCGTGATGGAGTCGCTCACCGGCCCAGGCGAGACGTACGGCAACGTGGCCGTCCAGGCCAAGCAGATGGCGGTGGACGAGATCAACGCTGCTGGCGGCATCAATGGACGCATGCTGGACCTCGTCGTCGAAGACTCGAGGTGCAGCGCCCAGGACGCGATCACCGCCTACAAGAAGCTTACGGACGTGGACGGCGTCAAGATCATCTTGGGCACGTCGTGCAATGGCACGATGCTGGGAGCCGCGGCTCATGCGGAGCCGGACGGCGTGGTGCTCTTCTCCGGGCTGGCGACCGACCCGGACATCGCCGAGGCGGGCGACTACATCTTCCGGACGGCGATGAGCGACGACCAGCTGGGCATCGACACCGGCAACGTGCTGTGGGCCGACGGCATCCGCAAGCTGGCCACCATCAATGAGGCGACTGACTACGCTGAGCGCGTGAGACGCGAGTCCGTCGCCCAGTTCGAGAAACGAGGCGGCCAGGTGGTAGGCGAGGAGCGGTATCCCTCAGACACGACCGACTTCAGGAGCCGGCTTACCATGCTGATTAATGCGAACCCGGACGCCATTCTCATTTCGGCTCAGACGGAATTTGCGGGTGGGACCATTGTCAAGCAGGTCAGGGGGCTTGGCTACGCCGGCCCTCTCTACTCCGAGGTGGTGACGACCCTGGCTAATGCACTGGAGATAGCCGGCGAAGCCGCGACGGGCCTGAAGGCGATAACCGCGGAACTGGACCTGGACAACGAAAGGGCCCAGGAGGTCCTGGCCAGCTTCAAGCAGCGGTATGGCTACGTTCTGCTCCCGTGGTACCTGGGATCGGCGTACGACGACGTGTACATCGCCGCTGAGTGTTTGAAGCAGACAGGTGACGACCAGGATGCGGATGGATTCAGGGACTGCCTATATAGCATCAAGTGGAGCGGCGCCCTCGGTGAGAGCTACAGCTTCGACGAGGACGGTGAGGTCGTCGGGCTCGTCAAAATGGTGGTGGAGGTGCTGCCGGTCGCGCAGCGGACCGAGGGCAACAAGGGTTACAAGGTGCTGGGCGGCGCTCCAACTGAGTAAGCCCGGACCAGGCGGGCAGAGAATGCGCTGACGACCTTGCCGAAACAGGACGTATCAGACAAGAGAGGAGAACGGAAATGACTCAGACGCAACCTGAGGGGCGAGGACCGACGGCTCCGTTGCCTGCTGGGGTGAACAAACCCGTGGGCTGACCGCACTGCCGGGGGACTGACGTAGATGGCCAATCCAAGTGTTGCATCTGTCGTTTGCTCCGTTATAGAAGGCAGGGTAACAGCGTAATGAGATTCTTGAAGTTCTTCCACTCGACTGCAATGCGCCTGTTGGGGGCTGGATGCGTTGGACTGCCCTGCCTGTTCGCCATCGCTCTGATGGGCTGTGGAGGTGGCACACCGCCTAACGGGTCTCCTGCCTCTGGGTCAACCGACACCCCCGCAAATGCCTTCGCTTCGGTCAGTGCTGGAGGAGCCCACACTTGCTGGCTTAGAATCGACGACTCGGTAGAATGCTGGGGATCCAACGAGCATGGGCAGTCCAATTCGCCGGATGGGTCCTTCGCCTCGGTCAGCGCCGGGTTGACCCACACCTGCGGACTGAGGCCTGACGGCTCGGTCGAATGCTGGGGCTCCAGCGAGCATGGGGAATCCAGCCAGCCGGGAGGCTCATTCGCCTCGGTCAGCACCGGGGTGAATTACACCTGCGGGGTTATGACCGACGGCTCGGTCGAATGCTGGGGCCGCGACAAATTTGGGGAGGCCACTCAGCCTTCCGGAGAGTTCGCCTCGGTCAGCGCCGGGATCTTCCACACCTGCGGACTGAGGCCTGACGGCTCGGTCATATGCTGGGGCTCCAACGTGCATGGGCAGTCAAATCCGCCGGATGGATCCTTCGACTCGGTCAGCGCCGGTGCGTTACACACCTGCGGAGCGCGGACTGACGGCTCCGTCGAATGCTGGGGCTCTAACGAGGATCAGGATGGCAATGTTGTTGGCCAAGCCGAGCCGCCTGGCGGTTCCTTCGCCTCGCTCAGCGCCGGGTGGCACCACGCCTGCGGAGTGAGGCTCGACGGCTCCGTCGCATGCTGGGGGTCCAACGAACTCTTGGGTGGGATCGCGGGTGGCCAAGCTACGCCACCTTACGGCTCATTTGCTTCGGTCAGCACCGGGCCTCTCCACACCTGTGGAGTGAGGACAGATGGCTCGGGCGAATGTTGGGGCTTTAGAGAAAAAGCTCATGCTCCTTGGTCAACCGACACCCCCGCAAATGCCTTCGCCTCCGTCAGCGCCGGTGGATATCACACTTGCGGCGTGAGGGCCGACCGCTCGGTCGAATGTTGGGGTTCCGACATAAGCCTGTATGGCTCAGGCCAAGCCAGTCCGCCTGACGGCCCCTTCGCTTCGGTCAGCGCCGGAGGGGAGCACACGTGCGGAGTGAGGACCGACGGCTCGGTCGAATGCTGGGGCGCAAATGAAAGCCCGTACGGCTCGGGCCAAGCGAGTCCGCCGGGCGACTCCTTCGCCTCGTTCAGCGTCGGAGGGGATATCACTTGCGGATTTAGTCTCGACCTCTACGACCATTTCGAATGTACGGAGGAGAGCGGGGTTAGCCCGGACGGAAGATCCACGCCGCCGGTCGGCCCCTTCGTATGGGTCAGCGCCGGGGGAAATCTTACCTGCGGGTTGAGGATCGACGGCTCGGTCGAATGCTGGGGCGATGACGGTAGTTTTGCGAGGAACTCGGGCTTTGAGTATGTCAATCAGCCCGGAGGCTCCTTCATTTCAGTCAGCGCCGGAGGGTTCCACGCCTGTGGGTTGAGGATCGACGGCTCGGTCGAATGCTGGGGGCTCAATCAGTCAGGTGAGACCGACGCGCCCGCAGGCTCTTTTGATTTGGTCAGCGCCGGAGCGCACCACACCTGCGGCGTGAAAGCCGACGGCTCTGTCGCATGTTGGGGCTCCAACAGGAATCTGATCGGCGACGTCATGGGCCAGGCCATGCCGCCGGACGGCTCCTTCATTTCAGTCAGCGCCGGAGCGGCTCATACCTGCGGACTGAAAACCGACGATTCGGTCGAATGTTGGGGTTCCAACGAGGACTTTCACGGAAACGAGGTCGGCCAGGCCACGCCGCCGGACGGCGCCTTCGTTTCGGTCAGCGCGGGGGGTTACCATACCTGCGGTCTAAGGAGCGACGGCGCCGTCGCATGCTGGGGATCCAACGAGTCTTGGGCAGGCAGTAATGTTGGTCAGGCCAGTCCTCCCGCGGCTAGGTAAACGCCGGAGGGTTTCACCCGCAGCCTGAAAACCAGCGGCTCGGTCTCAGGCTGGAGTAATCACAATTATGGTCAGGCAAGCCCTCCAACGGATACCTGTACTACCAGCTCGCCACGGAAAGGACCGTGTCCTGGCGGTGGATGCTTGCGCTGAGCGCCCTGGACCTGGTGATGCTCAGCGGCGGCGGCGCGGCGCACCGGGGGTTCGAGTCTCCCTTCTTCGTGGGGTACTACCCGGCCCTCGCCATGTTCGCGGTGGTCTTCGGATCGGTCAGACCCACCCTCGTCTGAGTCGCGATGTCGGCGGCCGTCTATGCGGCGCTCTGCCTCGCGGTGGAGCCCGGGCTGGAGTTCGAGCGGGTCGGCCTGCGGCTGTCGATTGCCGACGATGGGGCCGGTCTCCCCGACGACTACGCGATGCGCGGCCAGGGCTTCAGGAACATGAGGGAGGAGGCCGAGCGGCTGGGCGGCAGGCTCGTCGTTGAGACGAACGGGTCCGAATGGAGGACCGCGGTGACCTGCGAGCTTCCCTACAGGCATATGAGAGGAGGGAGCTGAAATGACTCCAACCCCGGTCAGAGTATTGCTGGTGGATGACCACCCGGTCATACGGGACGGTCTCCAGCAGGTGCTGGAGCGGACCGGCGAGTTCGAGGTGGTGGGACACGCGGGCGACGGAGAGGAGGCGGAGCAGATCGCGAAGGAGGTGGTCCCGGACCTCATCATCATGGACGTGCTGATGCCGGGCAGGGACGGGATAGATGCGTGCCGGGAGATCATAGACGCCCTGGAGGACGTCAGGGTGCTCATGCTGACCGCTTCCACCGAGAGGGACGCCGTCATAGAGGCGGTGGCCGCAGGCGCGGACGGATACCTTCAGAAGTTCACCGGGACGGAGCAGCTGTTGGCCACGGTCAGGGACGTAGCCGGAGGCGAATACCGGATGCCGCGGGACGTGATGAGACGCGTGTTCAGGCGGCTGCGCCGCATGCCGAGGGAGAGCGATTCGCCAAAGCGGAAGGAACTGACATCGAGGGAGAAGGAGATACTCGCACTGTACGCGAAGGGGATGTCGTACGCCGCCATCGCCGAGTCCAGGGGCAACCGCTCCTCGACGGTCCGCAACACCATCTCCCACATACAGGACAAGCTGGGATTCGGCAGCAAGCAGGAGATCGTCGTCTGGGCCGTGCGAAACGGACTGGTGGACCGAGAGCTCGGCTGAATTTCTCCCGCGCTAACTCCCCATGACTCGATAGCGCCTTCACCCGCCGCCCAATGTCCCACGGCAAGGCGGTCCCGCAGCATTCGCGCCGCAAGCCGCCTGCCTTGCCCCCTGGCGTTCCGCCGGGAACCGGCGAATCAGGCCGACAGGCAACGTATCGAGCAGCGACGAGGCCCCTGCTGTAGCGGCGGGGGCCTCTGGCTTTTATAGATCGCCGTAGCCATTTCGACGCTCTCGGCTACGCCCCGCGCGCTCCCCGCCATCCCCGGCCATCAGCCGATGGGGGTCCCGTTGAACGCCCGCGCTGCTTCCTCAACACGCCGGACTGAGACCTGACGCGGCATGGCATAGGCGCCTTGTAGTCATTTGCCTACGGAATAGCTATAGACAAATGTCTAGTGCAAATTAGACATTTGCACCTTATATCCGGCATGGACACAGAATATGTTTTATAAGGCCGCTTTGCGGGCGGTCAACCGGACTATGTGCGACTAAAAGCTCCGGAAATCATGCAGTCAGGCAGTGTAGCGATGATCCGCGCAAATGGATAAAGGGACGGGCGATATGCCGCAGGTAAGGAAATCCCTTGGCCTGACGGCGCGAATGCGGTGGATCATCAAGCACGAACACTACTCGTCGTCGGCCGTAAAGGCTTGGCGAGACACGATGCCGATGCCCCCTCGCACATGAAGCAATCCGGTTATGGCAAAGGCATTCTTGAACGACCGGGCACGGCGACCCCGAGTGATCGGGATGAGGAGCGTTTGTTAAATGGGTGTGGCTGAATGAAAACGCTCGACCAACCGTATACCGACCGGCGTCTCCCGGTAGAACGGCCGATGGGATGACAATCGGCTATTACGTTCAAGGGCTTCGGAGATACGCAGACTTTGAAGGGCGTGCCAGTCGGGCGGAGTTCTGGTGGTTCAATCTAGTCCTTTACGGCATCCAGATTGCGATCGTCGTCCTCGGCACAGTGTTCTCTCCCGCTCTTGAGAGGGTCTCTGCGGTCATGCTATTGGTGCACGGTCTGGGTACGGCCCTCCCGCAGTTGGCAGTTACCGCTCGGCGGCTCCACGATACGGGGCGAAGTGGTTGGTTGATGCTGCTTCTCCTGATACCAGTCATTGGTTGGATTCCGGTGTTGATCTTCCTGTTGCAATCGAGCGATGCAGGCCCGAATGAGTATGACCGCGGACCAGGCAGATTGGGTAACTATTGCACGGGCTGCGGGTCCCAGAATGACGACGAAGCGAGATTCTGCAAGGGCTGCGGCAAGGCCATGTCCGGATCGACTCCGAGCGCTGCCAGACCTGAGCCAGTGTCTCCCGGCCCGGCCCGGCCGGTGGGCTGCGGCAAGGCCATGTCCGGATCGACTCCGAGCGCTGCCAGACCTGAGCCAGTGTCTCCCGGCCCGGCCCGGCCGGTGGGCGGTGGGATGACAGTAGGCTACTACCTTCAAGGGCTTAGCAGATTCCAGGAATTTGAAGGGCGTGCCAGCCTGCCGGAGTTCTGGTGGTTCACGCTCGTCCAATTCGGCATCAACATCATGATCCTTGTCCTTGTCGTCGCACTATTTGGCGTAACAGCCGTACAAATTACGTTCTGGGGACTAATCTTGGTTACTGGTCTGCCATTGTTAGCCGCAGCCACTCGACGGCTTCACGATACGGGACGGAGTGGCTGGTGGACGCTGTTTTATCTAATACTCATGGGTTGGTTGTCTCCTCTGCAGGAAAGTATAGTTTGGTGGTTATTTTGGAAAGCAAGTTCTGGGATATGGATATTGGTATGGGGTTTAGGTTGGATTCTATGCCTCGTTCTTTTGGTGGTTCTTTTCATCTTCCTGGTGCGCCCGAGTGACGCGGGCCCGAACAAGTACGGCCGCCGGACCGACAGTTGAGGCGGCTGGTCTTATTGACGCCGCCAAAGATAATCCGTTGAGGTCTGACAACATCCTGATGAGTGACACCGTGCCCACGCCAGAGGATAGTCTTATACCCGGATGGGCTGCTGGAAAGGCGGCCCGGCACGACGCAGTTCTAACTACACTCAAAGTGGTGGACATGCCGTTTGCCCTGTCGTGGGAGGCAGCGTAACGAGGGCCCTCGGGTCTTTCCACTCGACTGCAATGAGTCTATAGGTGGCCTAGATGCACCGGGCTGCTTTGCTTGCTCGCTATCGCTCTGATGGCCTGTGGAGGCGACAAACTCCCAACCAACTCTCCTGCCACTGGGTCAACCGGCACTGATGATCCCGCCGCCTGGCGACCCCAAGTCTGCCGAGACGCCTGCACCCGCGCCGGTTCAGACTGCGACAACAACGGGCATGCCCACCCCGGAACCTGCGTCTGCTGCGATCTCAGCACCTACAGCGGCGGTTCCCGTCCCCTTCACGATAGGCGTGATGGAGTCGCTAACCGGTCCGGGCGAAACTTACGGTAGGGTGGCCGTGCAGGCCAAGTTGATGGCCGTGGACGAGATCAACGCGGCCGGCGGCATCGACGGGCGCATGCTGGAGCTGACTATTGAAGACTCGAGGTGCAATACCCAGGATTCCATTGCAGCATACAGGAAGCTAACCAAATTGGGCGGTATAAAGATTATCCTCGGCGCCTCCTGCAGCGGCGCGATGCTGGGAGTCGCGCTCCACGTCGAAGAGGACGGCGCGGTCCTCTTCTCCGGCCGGGCTGCCAACCCGGTCATTTCCGAGGCGGGCGACTGCATCTTCCGGACGGCGATGAGCGATGTCCGGATGCGCGTCGATACCGGCAATCTGCTGTGGGCTGAAGGGATCCGCAAACTGGCGACCATTAGCGAGGCAGCCGACTACGCAGAGGGAGTGAGGCGTACATCCGTCGCCCAGTTCGAGCCGGGTGGGCGGCATCTTTTCCTCTGCCGTTCAGATCGCCCTCATGTCGTCGCACGCCTCGGTGGCGGGCAGGACAACGGTCACGCCTGCATTGGTGTCTGGCACAACGGTGATCAGCCAGAGGGTGTTACCTGGTTTGTCCAGCCGCTGCACCCTGGTCACCGTGTCGCCGGTGACCACAATCGAGTGGTCCCGCGGGGCTCATAGCTCAGGCGGACCTCCTCGCTGAACCGGAATTCGAAGGTGAAGGCGGCACGCAAGACGTGGGACCGGGACTTGTTCTCTGATGAGACGTAGCAAGAGAATTGGACACTTGGAGCACGACCTTCCGGGCCTTGTTACATCGATCTACTTACCTCGGAACCCCGGTATCTTGGGTCGTGATAAAGCCCATACCAGACGCGGTTTCACTATGAAGGCGAACGCAGATCCTGCCTGGGTGGCCGTTTGCGCGGGGGATGGGCAGCCCACCCTCAGGCGTCTCCCCCCACGACATCGATGGTGTGAGAAGGCGCCCAGCCCCAAAGTTCCCCGCCGGGCAGTTCGATCCTAAGCCAACCGTGGCGGGAGTCGGTAACGCGCACCTGCGCGCCGCTATAAAGGGTGAACTCTTCGGGATACTGCGGCCCAGGCCCGGTCACGATCTCAACGGCCGCAGCGGTCACGACGCCGGTGTTTTCATTGGGATTGGCGTACGCCATACTCACGAGAATCAGGAATGACGCGAGTGTCGCAACAGCAATGGCGGCTGTTACGACGCGCAACACGCGCCTGAGAGGAAAGACCCGCCACACCAGAAGTGCGCCGATGGCAAGGCTGCTCGCTGCCCACAGCAGAAGAGCTGCGGCGCCAAGCTCGCCAGGGGTGGTCCACTGGCGCCCGAAGTAGGACACGCCTTCGACCAGAGAACCTCTTTCACCCACGATGCTGTCCAACGTCTTGGAGCGCGCAAGTTCCAGATTGTCCCTTATGTCCGGGTCGCGGGGAGACAGCTCCCGGGCACGCAGGTAGTGAAGGATGGCCCGCCCGAGGTCCTCACTCTCCAAGTAAGCGTTGCCCAGGTTGAAGTAAAGGGCTGCGTCAATGTATCCCCGGTCGATCAGGGCTTCATACTGCTGAGCGGCCTCCGCATACTCCCCGCGTTCGTATCTCTCATTCGCCTTGGCCATCAGGCGGGTGGCCGACGATTCCTGTGCAGATGCGTTCCCCGCGGCGACGACCGCAAGAGCGACGATAGCCGCCAATAGTGCGAGGCTGTGCCACATTTGCCTGGTCATACTTCGATAACTCCATCAAGCTCCGCCAGGAGCTGCCCTGCGCGTTCGATTCGATCTCCGGTGGGACCAGCGGACTGAGCCTCGGGCGTGTACCTTGACGCCTCGCCCGAGGCGAGAGTGTCCTCGACTTGCTCTGCCACCTCGTTCGGGACTCCCCCATCCCTGAGCCGCTGCACGAGCTCTTCCCGGGTCAGTCCACCCAACGAAAGTCTCAGCCTATTCGAGA
The DNA here is from genome assembly GCA_965219065.1 of Dehalococcoidia bacterium. Taxonomy (GTDB): domain Bacteria; phylum Chloroflexota; class Dehalococcoidia; order Lucifugimonadales; family Lucifugimonadaceae. The sequence continues at coordinate 1,911,093 of OZ244715.1, read as the reverse complement.
GGTAGGAAAGCACAGCGTCGGCAGCGGCGATGCTGTGGTCATCGCCGCCCGCTGCGGCCCGTGCAAGTGTGGACTGCGCATTTGCCAGGGCGTTGCGCCGTCGTGAGTCCACAAGGGCGGCTTCCCAGGCATCGCGCCTGCGCCTCCAGAGCGCCGCTCCGGCGATCGCGAGCAACGGAAGGCTCCACATGGCCCAGTACACGACGCTGTCCGTCATATCCCCGCTTGGCTTGCGGAGAGCGAGCGGCACTGGCCTGATGCGCTTTGCGCCGGGAACGGTCCGTTCGTCCTTCGTTCCATCAACTGAGGATGGAGGAAGTGACGGTGCACCGTCCGCTTCGGCAATAGTTACGACGATCGGTGACGTCGTAGCCTCTACGTACTCCTCTTTGTCAGGATCGTAGTATACGTACGAGATTTCTTGGACTGTCAGCTCGCCAGCCATTTCAGGCACCAGTACTATCTCGTACGTCCGACTCCCAACGACTCTTCCATCGACAACGTCACTGGTGACGACGGCCGGCGACTCGACCACACGCCAACCCTGGAACTCTGGCCAGGACGGAGCCGGAAGAGCATCGATATTTCCCTCGCCTTCGACTTTCACCGTTAGCTGGACGGTCTCATTCATCCGTGCGGTAGTGGTGTCCACGTCGGCAGAGACCTCGAACCTGCCCACCGCACCCGTGAACCGTACCGGCGCATCCGTGGGCGTCGGACGGACCTCTACCACGACAGGGACACCCTCCACAACGATGGGCGCGTGTGAAGAGCTTGTGGATGCCGTCAGCACGCCGGGTTCTATCTCTATCGTTTCAACGACGCTTGGAAAGAGGAGCGTTCTCAGCTCGATGACCCTGAACTCCCTGGAGTCGATAGTCTCATTAAATTCATTCTGCTCGGTCGCCTGGACATCCCAGAATCCGGCAAATCCCGGCGGTTCGTAGTGGAGCGAGTGGGAAGAGTCTGAACGCTGGTATATCCTGGAGATGTACGTGATCTGCTGGCCGATGTAGGGCTGGCCATTGTCCACGGACGCTGTGACAATCAGCGGCTCATCTGACGGCAATTGCTGGGCGCGAACGGGCAGAGTGGCAGGAATCATCGCCGTCGCAACAAGAGCTGCGCCTACGAGAGCTCGCTGCACGGTTCTTGTGGGGCTCACGGTCAACGGTTACCAGTCGAACTCGATCTGAGCTTTGGGGGAGACCAGGGTCTGCTGTCTTCGCTCCTGAAGTGTCTGCGCGTCCTCTCCAACAGCTTCAAGCGCTTGCCGCGCCTGTTCCCCGGTCAACGGCTCGGTCTGCGGTTCCGGAGGCGGGGGCTGGGCTTGCGGTGGCGGTTGAGCCTGCGGAGGCTGAGCCTTTGGAGGGGTCTGCTCGTTGTCCAGGTCCTGCGGCGGCAGCTGCCTCAGGGCCAATTCCAAATTGTGCTTGGCATCGAAGTCATCGGGATTCATGCGCAGCACTTCCCTGTACGCCTCGACAGCCTGGATGTACTGCTGCGCCTGGAACGCCGCGTTGCCTCGGTTGAAGAACGCGCGTGAGCGCAAATCGCCCCTGGCATACTTGAGGGCCTCGTCATACTCGCTTACCGACTCCTCGATTTCGTCCATCCTGTACAGTGCGTTCCCGGCGTTGTAGTGGGGCTCGCCCAACTTAGGAGCACGGTCCCGAGCTCCTGCGTACGCGTCAAGGGCGGCCTTGTAATCCGCGCTCCCGTATGGCTCATGGCCCGAGTTGTTGACCTGATCGGGTGTTGGCCCGCAGGCTGAATGCCAGATGGCAATGGCCAGCAAGGCGATGAGCGCTCTACGACCAAACACGTCCCGCTCCCTCGATAGTTGTCCGCAGTCGCCTCCTCGACGTTAGCAGGAGCCTATCCTTCAAGACCCCGGCCAGGAACAGCGAGAGAGCGCCCGCGAGCAGGAATACCTGGAACCGCTCGACTCTTCTCTCGCTGAGCTCACTCTGAAGGCTCTCGTCCTGGAAAGACTCTACTTCGTCCAGCAGCCCGCCAATAGCGCCAGGAGTGTCAGCCCTGAAGTAACGGCCGCCGCCAACCTCCGCGATGCTCTGAAGGGCGACTTCGTCCAGCCGGGACACGACTTGTCGGCCCTCTGCATCCTGCCGGAATCCGATCACCTCGCCGTGCTCATCGTAGACGGCTACAGGCACTCCCTCCGGCGAGCCGAATCCTACGGTGTAAATCACCGCTCCCTCCGCCGCAGCCTCCCGGGCGGCCTCAATGGGATCACCCTCGTGGTTCTCGCCGTCTGTCATGATGACGATGACTTTCTGACTCGCCCGCTGATCGTTGAAACCGCCCATCGCGGTCAAAATAGCTTCGCCGATCACTGTGCCCTGGCGGGTGATCGCGTGCGGGCCGGCGCTGCTCAGATAGGTACGGGCTGTGGCGTAATCGGCAGTCAAAGGGAACTGGATGAAGCTGGCGCCCGAGAATAGGACGATGCCAACCGTGTCACCCCTCAGCCGCGATATCAGGTCGGATATCTCCAGCTTGGCGCGGTCAAGGCGAGTTGGTTTCACGTCCTGGGACAGCATGCTGCGAGATACGTCCAGTACCACCATCAGCTGCACACCACGTTGCTCGACAATCTCGATTTCGCTGCCCCACTGGGGCCGCGACAGGGCAACTATTATCAGTGCTACACCCACAAACCACAGGGAAAGCCTGGCAAGTCGCATCGTTCGGCTCCCGCCTGTGCTCAGTCGCTCTACGAGGACCGGATCGCCAATTCGCAACAACGCCGCTGCCCGACGCGCCCAGACCCATCGCGCGAATGCCATCAGCGCAGGCAGCGCGGCCAAGGCGAACAGGAACTGTGGGGATCCGAAGGTCATATGGGGCTCAGGGCAGCTTTCTGAACGCAGTATTCGAGAGGACCAGCTCCAGCAGCAGCAAGGCCAGAGCCGGGACAAGGAACCAGGCCAGGACCTCTCGATAGCGCACGAAGTTTAGTATCTCCACGTCCGACTTCTCCAGGGCGTTTATCTCGGCGTATATGCCACGAAGCGCCTCCGCGTCGGTGGCCCGGTAGTACTTTGCGTTCGTGATGGCCGCGATCTCCCGAAGCGTCTCCTCATCAAGCGGGTTCTCCTGCGTTAAGGACCCGGCGCCAGACGAGCCGAGTCGCGAGTCGCCGTCCTCTCGATCCCTTCCGACTCCGATCGTGTACAGCTTGATGCCTACCTCCTCAGCTGCTGTGGCGACTGTAATGGGATCAAGTTCGCCCGCGTTATTCACCCCGTCCGTAATTAATGTGACGAGCTTGCTCTCGGCGCTGGAGTCCTTCAACATGTTCGCCGCAGTCGCCATCCCGCTGCCAATCGCAGTACCGTCCTCAAGCCTCATCTCATCCGCAAGGTATACATCCCTGAGCAGACGTTCCAAAGCGAGATGGTCCAGCGTGGGGGGACTCTGGATGAAGGCCTCGCGAGAGAACACAACGAGACCGATGCGGTCGTACTTCCTTTCGTTGATGAAATCCGCGATGATCTCCTTTGCCGCACCCAGCCTGTGCGGCTCGAAGTCCGTCTCGCCCATGCTCCCGGATACATCGAGGGCTATGGCGATGTCCACCCCCTCGCCCCGGATGACCTCCCGCGCGTCGGCGAGTTGTGGTCTGGCGACTGCGACGATTACCAACGCCAGCGCAAGATATCGCAGCATCGAGACGAATGGCATGATCCGAAGGCGCAGCGACCTTCTGGTGCCGGGGAGGAGCCCTATTTCCGGGTAGCTCATGGTGACGGGTCCCATACGCTGCTTCCACAGGTACGGCAGAATAGCCGGAGCAACCGCCGCAGGCAGCAGGAACAGAAGCCATGGGGACTGAAAGGTCAGGTCGGTCACGCCGTCGCCTCCGGCTGGGCAGGGGCATCTTCCCGTTGCCCCGCATCTTCTCCCACCGGCTTCGTCCCCTCCACAATCTCCCGGCCGTCTCGCAACGCCCCGTACGCCCGGGACGCGGAGGGCGCGTAACTCGAGAACCTTACGAGGTCGGCCTCAAGGAGCAGGTCGAGGACCAACCGCGCGTTCTTGCGATCAAGGGATGACTGCCGTATCGCGCTTCTGATCTCTTCAGTCGTCATGTCCGTCGCGTCCGGACGGCCCACACCCTCTATATACGACGCGCGGACATAACCCTGTATGACTCGTGCGATCAGAGTGTAGTGCTCCTTGAAGCGGCCATCTCGAGGTAGATCGAGCCGGTCGATCCGATCGAATTCCTGGACCGCGTCCTGCCAGGGCGTTCGAGTGTCCACCGACGACACAACCTGTTCCCCTCGGCCCTGTAGGCGACGGCGGACAAGAAGCGACCCTGAGACCATGACAGCCACAATAGCCAGTGCGGCAACGGCCAGCACGCCTGGCTGTCTCCACGAGGGCGGAGAGAGGTCCGCGGGAGGGCGTATGTCCTTCAGCGTTTCGTCGGGACCGGACAGCACAGAATCAACAGTCAGTCGCACCGGCGTGGGGAACACTCGCTCGACGCCGCCGTCCGGGCCGCGGACGGATATCGAAAGGTCGGGCGTCTCGATTGTGCCCGGAGCAAAGAGCGTGACCTCCATCCGCTGGCTCGTCGTCTCCGTGCCGTCTGGGTTGGAGTCCGTCTGAGCCGGGCTCTGCGATACGACTTCGAATGGTCCCCATTCCGGTCCCAATCGAGGAACGACGACAGCATGGTCCGACGGGTGAGTCACCTCCAACGCCAACTCCACGAGTTCGCCGACTGTCAGATTGGCGCGGTCGGCGGTGAAGGAGATGCGGACGCCGGAGTGGGATGCGTCCTGAGCCAAGGCAACGCCAGGCAACGTGGCGGCCAAGGTCACAGCAACCGCCCACAGAAGCCGAACCCGGAAACCCAGGCCGCCGCCGATTACGTCGCGCGCAATTCGAAACACCTGATCGGCCACACAGGGCCTGCTCCTCTCATCGCGACAGCCTTGACAGCCGGTTCCTGAAGAATCCTCCAACCTCGGCGACATAGTCCCGTTCGGTTGACACCCTGACGTGGTCTACACCCGCTGCGGCAAAAACGTCGCTTTTTTCTGCGTCCATCCTTGCCACTCTTTCCGAAAAGGCCGCTCTCCACTGTCTGTCACCCGTATCCACCCAACGCCGATGTCCGCTCTCGGCATCCTCAAGAGCGATGATGCCCACGTCCGCTATCTCACGCTCCATTGGGTCGCTGATGTCGAACGCCACTATGTCGTGCCGTCGGTTGGTAACCAACATCGCCTGTCGATACGCTCCCGGGTCGGCGAGAAAATCAGAGACCAGGAACACGATGCTGCGCCGCTTGAGGAGCACGTAGATCGTGTCCAGCGCCAGCCGGATGTCCGTGCCCGTTCCCACAGGCTCGTACGCCAGCAGGTCTCGCAGCATTCGCAGGACGTGGGTCCTTCCCTTCATGGGAGGGACCAGCAACTCTACTCTGTCGGTGAAGAGCAGCAGTCCAACCTTGTCGTTGTTGGTCGTTGCGGCGATGGACATAACGGCAGCCAGTTCGACCGCCAGGTCTCGCTTGAACCGGTTCCTGGTGCCAAATTCCCCGGACCGGCTGACGTCGACGGCGAGCATGACCGTCAGTTCCCGCTCCTCCACGTAGCTCTTGACGTAAGGCTCTCCTGTGCGGGCGGTGACGTTCCAGTCGATGGTGCGCACGTCGTCGCCGGGAATGTATTGACGGACCTCGTCGAACTCCATGCCACGGCCCTTGAACACCGAGTGGTACTCGCCCGCAAGACCGTCCTCGACTAGCTGACGAGTTGTGATCTCGATTCTCCTGACCCTGGCAATTAGATCGTCGGTCAGCATGTCAGGGGATGTCCACGTTGTCGAGGATGCGTTGCACGATCTGCTCGGGCGTGACCTCCTGGGCCTGGGCCTCGAAGGTCGTTATGATCCGGTGTCGCAGAACGTCCAGAGCAATCTGCTTGATGTCGTCGGGAGTGACGTAGCCGCGCCCCTTGAGGAAGGCATATGCCCGCGACGCAGCAATCAGGAAGAGGCCCGCGCGAGGCGAAGCCCCGTAGGCAATCAGGTTCCCGAGGTCATCGAGCCCCGCGATAACCGGGTCGCGTGTCGCCACCACGATGTTGAGCACGTAGTCCTGGATCCTCTCGTCGACGTGCACCCTTCGCACGATGTCTCGCGCATTCAGGACATACTCCGCGTCCACCACCGGCTGCACCTCGACCGCGGCCCCCACGGTGAATCGGCCGATCATCTCGCGCTCGTCGGAGTATTCCGGGTAATCGACGACGAGCTTCATCATGAACCGGTCGATCTGGGCTTCCGGCAGCGGGTAGGTGCCCTCCTGCTCTATCGGGTTCTGCGTCGCCAGGACGAGAAATGGAGCCTCAAGCGGAAATGTCTCGTCACCTATCGTGACCTGCTCCTCCTGCATTGCCTCCAGCAGCGCGCTCTGGACCTTGGCCGGCGCTCGGTTGATCTCGTCGGCGAGGATCAGGTTCGAGAAGACCGGTCCTTTCTGAACGCTGAACTCGCCGGTGCGGGGATTGTATATCCGGGTGCCTATGAGGTCTGAGGGCAGAAGGTCGGGCGTGAACTGGATTCTCGAGAACCCGGCCTGGATTGCCTGGCCGATAGTCTTGACCAGGAGAGTCTTGGCCAGGCCGGGCACTCCTTCCAGCAGAATGTGGCCGTCGGCCAGCAGCCCCACCAGTGTGCGCTCCACGAGCCGGTCCTGACCGACAATCGTCTTCCGAATCTCAGCCAGGAGAGCGTGGACGAATCGCGCCTCCTTTTCGACTAGATCGTTTATCTGCCTAAAGCCTGCTATATCGGCCAAGATTCCGTGCTCCCCTTATCCTGAAATTATGCGTTGATCTTGCAGTTGGTGATCTCGTAATCCCCCCAACAGCCTCTATTCAGGCCAGAATCGCGATGACCGGTCTCCTCCAGAGCGCTTCTCGCTGCATAGAGCTCAAAGGTGGCAGTGTGGCCCTTACCCTGCCATACCTTGCGGCAGTCTGCCTCATCCACTGCAGTGGATCATTATCGCTGTCTCGCACGTTCATGTCCGATGCGCCATTGTCAGAGAGGCGCGCGCCCCGGAGCCGTCGGCGTTCATCCCGTAGATATCCGGGTCCCCGTCGCGGTCGGAGTAGAACGCGATGGGCCGTCCGTCGGGCGACCAGTCGGGGATGTGATCTATAGCGTCGTTGTCGGTGAGGAGTGTGACCGTGGTACGCGTGTCAGTGGGTAAAGAAGTGGCTGTCGGCACGGCTGTCGAATCAGGTTCTGGCGTCCCCGTGTTATCGTCCGCGCCTGCATCGAGGAGAATCTTAACAATTCTGGCGAAGCGCGCTTTATCGCTGGAGAAGAATGCGCTGCCCGATAAGCTAACCGCCTCGAACAGGAGCGTTTCTCCGCTAGCGGTTCTTGCGTTAACGTCCGCGCCCGCGTCGACGAGAATCTGCACAATGTCCGAACTCCAATTAAATGATGAATAGAGTACGGGGTCGCCGTCGATGGCATTTCTTACGTTAACGTCCGCGCCCGCATCGACGAGAATTTGCACAATTCTTTGGCTGTCCGCTTTATCACTTCTGAAGAATGCTTTTCTCCCTCTTACGATCGCAAAGTACAGGAACGGATTGCCATCTTCGTCGCTTACGTCAACCGGAAAGCCGGCGGCCAGGAGGGTCTCGACAAGTTGGACATTTCTATCGTTAATTGCCTTTAGGAGAGCGTCACTACCTCGGGGCAATGGCACTGGCGTAGCCACTGGAGCGGACGTGGCTGTCGGCTCTGGTACGGCTGTGGCGGTCGGCTCTGGTACGGCTGTGGCGGTCGGATCGGGCGTGGCTGTAGCTGTCGGATCGGGCGTGGATGTAGCTGTCGGTTCTGGTGTGTCTGTGGCGGTCGGTTCTGGCGTTGCTGTAGCTGTCGGTTCTGGCGTGGCTGTGGCCGTCGGCTCGGGCGTGGCTGTGGCGGTCGGTTCCGGCGTGGCTGTGGCAGTCGGTTCCGGCGTGGCTGTGGCGGTCGGCTCGGGTGTAGATGTAGCTGTCGGCTCGGGCGTGGCTGTGGCGGTCGGCTGTGGCGTGGGCGTCGGTTCAGGAGTGCTCGTAGGAACAGGGGTATAGGTCGGCTGTGGCGTAGGAGTCGGCTCTGGAGTGTATGTCGGTTGCGGCGTCGGATCGAAGGTCCGCTCTTCGGGACGGTCGCCAGTGCCCTGGGCGGTAGGAGTCGGCGTGAGGATGTTAGTGGAAACCAGTTCGGGCGCGGGAGTCGGACTTGGGTCGCCCCCGAAGAAGCCGCAGGCTACGGTCACCGGCAGAACCAGCACCCACACAGCCAGACGTGCTGAACTCTTGGCGCCCATGCGTCAGTGCCTCCAATGCCAGTGCTGATTATACTTCAAAGCGCCTACGCCTCAGCGACAACCACAATTAGTCCTGAGCGCCCGCTTCCAGGAGAATCCGCTGGATCTCGGTATGGTCCCGCCAACGCGCCACGTATAGGAGCGATTCCCCGTTGGACCGTGGTACGTTTACGTCCGCTCCAGCCTCGATGAGAATCTTAAGAGCCTCCGTTTTCCCCCGCCAGACCGCGCCGTACAGTAGCGGTTCGTTGTCGGAGTCCCTCGCGTCAACATCCGCGCCGGCGTCCACGAGGAGCCGCACGACTTCAGTGTGGCCCCGCCATATCGCCTCATACAGCAGCGGGTTGCCGTCCGTGTCCCTGGCGTTCACGTCCGCCCCGGCGTCGATGAGAACCTGCACGACTTCCGGATGGCTCCGCCATACGGCCTCGTGCAGGTACGGGTCTCCATCCATGTCATTCTGATTAACGTCTGCGCCTTCTGCAACAAGTTTCTTGAGTGTCTCAACATCGCCTGACCAGATAGCACGATAGAGATCGGAGTCTTCTTCAGACATGGGGGACCGGCTAACTGCGGCTGTGGCCTGCGACGTAGGTATGGCCGCAGGCCGCGGAACCGGCGTCGCATCATTCGAAAAGATTCCACATGCCGCGATCGATAGAAGGACCAGCGCGCACGCTATCGGCGTCAAACATGTTCTGAATACGCGGTGTGCCGCCTCGAAATTATTCACTTCTTGCCTCCTCCGGGAAGCTCTTGATCTTGATGGGGTCAGTTGAACTCGGCCCGTGCCGCCTTATTCTGAATCCGCTGGCGATCACCCCACTTCTTCGACAAGCCAATTCCCATCACTCTGTTTGCTGGCGACGAATGTGTACGTTTCGTCGTTAAGGATCGTGTTGCGTATTTCGATCTTCGAACCGGAACTCGTAAAGAGGAACCGACCCGTCCCATTGGAATCCACTGAGAACTCCGTAGACGTGCCGGGATAGGTGCAGCTTGCCCCGGGCTCAACGATCAAGTTCACTGCGCAAATACCATTTGAGACAGGTTCTTCGGCGGCGGTGGTTGCCGAGTCGGTATTCGACGGCACGCTCGTGCCGGCGGAGTTGATGGCAGAGACCCGGTAGTGCCGGGCGCTTCCCGCAGTCAGTCCGGTGTGCGAGTAGCCGGTTGTGGTGGAGCCGGTGTCGGCGACCAAGTCGCTCCACGACGAACCGTTCGTCGAGACTTCGATGCGGTAGCCGGTGATGGCGGCGCCGCCGTCGTCCGATGGCGCGGTCCATGACAGGTCGATCTCGGTCTGGCCGTCCGCCGTCGCTGTAAGGCCCGTCGGTGCGCTGGGCTTGGTCGCCGGAGCCGCCGCTGTTGTGGCAGAGTCTGTATTCGACGCCGGGCCCGTGCCGGCGGAGTTGATGGCAGAGACCCGGTAGTGACGGGTGGTGCCCGCCGTCAGCCCGGTGTGGGAGTAGCTGGTGGTGGTGGTCCCGGTGTTCGCGACCAGGTCGCTCCAGGAAGAGCCGTTCGTCGAGACTTCGATCCGGTAGCCGGTGATGGCCGCACCGCCGTCATCCGACGGCTCAGTCCAAGACAGGTCGATTTGCGTTTGGCCGTCCGCGGTCGCCGTAAGGCTCATAGGTGCGCCGGGCTTTTCGGCCGTTTCCGCGGCAGTCACAGTAACCTTGAACACGTCCTCAGATGCACTCGATGCACCGTAACTGTCACTGGCGTTAACGGCGACAATGGTCTCCCCGACAGCGATGGCACGCAGGCTCAAAATGCCGGTCTTGGTGTAGACGATCCCGCTAAGGATTCCACTGGTTCCGTATTGGAAGCCATAGCTGGTTATATCGTCGCCATCCGGATCCGTGAAGAGCCCGGAGAGGTCGACTGTGAATGATTTACCCAATTTCACGATAATGTCGTCAACATCTCCGGTTAGCTGAGGACCCCGGTTTGTTCTCTCTACTGTTACAGTTGCCGCCCTCGAGCAGTTGTTCGTTGTATCGGACTCCCCGGTGACCGTTTCCACACATGCGCCGTAGTAGTAAGTGCCGAGTGCGTTCGGTGCATTGGTACCAGCCGACTTGTCCTCGCTTCCGGAAGGGCTCAGACGATCCACAGAGAGATAGCCCGGTCTCCCGTTTGTTGGGATTCTCGCGTCGTTAGTGGTGATGGTCGCATCGGAGGAGCGGTAGTAGCGCAGGGTTACAGAGCTTGCTAAACCATTGCCCTGATTTTTTATCGTAACGTGCAGAATGAAGGACTGATTGGTAACCGGGCTGCTGTTGCTGACTGTGAACGTGCTGACTATCAGGTCCGGCGCGGGCGCCACGCCAACGGTTACCGCCACTGCAACTGAGCAGTTGTTGGTCGTGTCGGACTCCCCTGACCCCGAGTCCACGCAGGCCCCGTAGTAGTACGTGCCGGAAGTTGACGGCGCGGTCAGACTGATCGAATCGTCTCCGCTCTCCGATGCGTCTAAGCCGGACACGGAGTCCGAGCCGACCTCCGCGTCGCCGGTCGTGATGGTCGAGTCGGTGGACTGGTAGTAGCGCAGAGTGGTCGAGTCTGCCGGGCCGCTGCCCTGGTTGCGCACCGTGGCGCTCAGGGTGAAGCGCGCTCCAGCTGCCGGAGCGCTCTCGCTCACCGTCGGCGCGTCCACCACCAGGTCCGGTGCTGGAGCCGCGCCAACCGTTACAGCCACCGCAGCCGAGCAGTTATTAGTCGTATCTGACTCATCGGCAACCGCGCCCACGCATGCGCCGTAGTAGTAGGTCCCAGCAGAAGAAGGAGCAGTGAGGCTAATGGACTCGTCTCCGCTCTCTACCGCGTCGAGGCTGGACACGGAGTCCGAGCCTACCTGCGTGTCGCCGGTCGTGATCGTCGAGTCGGAAGACTGGTAGTAGCGCAGCGTTGTGAACGCCGATGCGCCGTTGCCCTGGTTGCGCACCGTGGCGTTGAGCGTGAAGGACGCGCCCGCCGCCGGAGCGCTCTCGCTCACCGTTGGCGTGTCCACCACCAGGTCGGGAGCGGAGGCAGCGCCAACCGTTACAGCCACCGCAGCCGAGCAGTTATTAGTCGTATCTGACTCATCGGCAACCGCGCCCACGCATGCGCCGTAGTAGTAGGTCCCAGCAGAAGAAGGAGCAGTGAGGCTAATGGACTCGTCTCCGCTCTCTACCGCGTCGAGGCTGGACACTGAGTCCGTCCCGACCTCCGTGTCGCCGGTCGTGATCGTCGAGTCGGAAGACTGGTAGTAGCGCAGCGTTGTGAACGCCGATGCGCCGTTGCCCCGGTTGCGCACCGTGGCGTTGAGCGTGAAGGACGCGCCCGCCGCCGGAGCGCTCTCGCTCACCGTTGGCGTGTCCACCACCAGGTCGGGAGCGGAAGCAGCGCCGACGGTCACGGTCACCGCAACGGAGCAGTTGTTGGTCGTGTCGGTTTCGCTGGATACCGAGTCCACGCATGCGCCGTAGTAGTAGGTCCCAGCAGAAGAAGGAGCAGTGAGGCTAATGGACTCGTCTCCGCTCTCTACCGCGTCGAGGCTGGACACGGAGTCCGAGCCTACCTCCGCGTCGCCGGTCGTTATCGTCGAGTCGGTGGACTGGTAGTAGCGCAGCGTTGTGAACGCCGATGCGCCGTTGCCCTGGTTGCGCACCGTAGCGTTCAGAGTGAAGGACGCGCCCGCCGCCGGAGCGCTCTCGCTCACAGTGGGGGTATCGACCACAAGATCGGGAGCGAGAGCCGCGCCGACGGTCACGGTCACCGCAGCGGAGCAGTTGTTGGTCGTGTCGGTTTCGCTGGATACCGAGTCCACGCATGCGCCGTAGTATTGGGTCCCAGCAGAAGAAGGAGCAGTGAGGTTAATGGACTCGTCTCCGCTCTCTGCCGCGTCGAGGCTGGACACTGAGTCCGTCCCGACCTCCGTGTCGCCGGTCGTTATCGTCGAGTCGGAAGACTGGTAGTAGCGCAGCGTTGTGAACGCCGATGCGCCGTTGCCCTGGTTGCGCACCGTAGCGTTCAGAGTGAAGGACGCGCCCGCCGCCGGAGCGCTCTCGCTCACAGTGGGGGTATCGACCACAAGATCGGGAGCGGGAGCCGCGCCGACGGTCACGGTCACCGCAGCGGAGCAGTTGTTGGTCGTATCGGACTCATCGGACACCGCGTCCACGCAGGCCCCGTAGTAGTAAGTCCCGGGCGTGGACGGCGCGTCCAGGCTGATCGACTCGTCTCCGCTCTCCGATGCGTCGAGCCTGGATACATAATCCGTGTCGATTTCTGTATCGCGGGTGGTGATCGTCGGGTCCGATGACTGGTAGTAGCGCAGCGTGGTCGAGTCCGAACGTCCGTTGCCCTGGTTGCGCACCGTGGCGCTCAGGGTGAAGCGCGCTCCTGCCGCCGGGGCGCTCTCGCTCACCGTCGGCGTGTCCACCACCAGGTCCGGCGCGGGTGCCGGGCCAACCGTTACAGTCACCGCAACTGAGCAGTTGTTGGTCGTATCGGACTCATCGGACAGCGCGTCCACGCAGGCCCCGTAGTAGTAAGTCCCGGGCGTGGCCGGCGCGTCCAGGCTTACCGACTCGTCTCCGCTCTCCGATGCGTCGAGCCTGGATACATAATCCGTGTCGATTTCTGTATCGCGGGTGGTGATCGTCGGGTCCGATGACTGGTAGTAGCGCAGCGTGGTCGAGTCCGAACGTCCGTTGCCCTGGTTGCGCACCGTGGCGCTCAGTGTGAAGCGCGCCCCCGCCGCCGGAGCGCTTTCGCTTACCGCGGGCGCGTCCACCACGAGGTCCGGCGCGGGCGCAGCGCCGACCGTTACGGTTACCGCGGGCGAGCAGTTGTTGGTCGTATCGGACTCATCGGACAGCGCGTCCACGCAGGCCCCGTAGTAGTAAGTCCCGGGCGTGGACGGCGCGTCCAGGCTTACCGACTCGTCTCCGCTCTCCGACGGGTCAAGCCAGAATACGGAGTCCGTGCCGACCTCCGTGTCGCCGGAGGTAATCGTCGAGTCGCTGGACCGATAGTAGCGCAGGGTGGTGAATGCCGAATCACCGTTGCCCTGGTTGCGTACCGTGGCGCTCAGTGTGAAGCGCGCTTCCGCTGCCGGAGCGCTTTCGCTGACCGCGGGCGTTTCCACCACGAGGTCCGGCGCGGGCGCAGCGCCGACCGTTACGGTTACCGCGGGCGAGCAGTTGTTGGTCGTATCGGGCTCATCGGATACCACGTCCACGCACGCGCCGTAGTAGTACGTGCCGGCTATGGACGGCGCGGCCAGGCTGATCGACTCGTCTCCACTCTCCGAGGCGTCTAAGCCGGACACGGAGTCCGTGCCGACCTCCGTGTCGCCGGTGGTGATCGTCGGATCGCTGGACTGATAGTAGCGCAGGGTGGTGAATGCCGAATCACCGTTGCCCTGGTTGCGCACCGTGGCGCTCAGTGTGAAGCGCGCCCCCGCCGCCGGAGCGCTTTCGCTGACCGCGGGCGCGTCCACCACGAGGTCCGGCGTGGGTGCAGCGCCAGTGGCGGCATTGGCGATATTCGACGGTGGTCCCACGCCAGCGGAGTTCATGGCAGATACCCTGTAGTGTCGGGTAACCCCTGGAGTCAGGCCGGTGTGCGAATAGCCAGTTGCAGTAGACCGTGTGTCGCCCACGAGGTCGTTCCAGCCCGCTCCGTCCTCTGAGACTTCGATGTGATACCCGGTGACAGCCGAGCCGCCGTCATCGGCTGGCGCGGTCCACGAGAGGTCGATCTGGGTCTGGCCGCCCGAAGTTGCCTCCAAACGAGTAGGCGCTCCAGGAAGGGTTCCAAGGCCACAGTCGGGAAGGCCGAGGTTTTCGAGGTCATTCTGAGCGACGTTACGTAGACTGGCCGGCACACACCCCGTCAGCTGGTTGTTACCGAGGTAGAGCCTCTCCAGTTGGGATAGACTGCCCAGCTCAGCCGGTACCTCACCGGTCAACTGGTTGTGATCTAGGTGCAACCACACCAGACTGGACAGATTGCCCAACTCTGCCGGTATCTCCCCTGTCAACTGATTGCTCTCCAGCAAGAGCACCGCCAACTTAGACAGATTGCCCATCGCTGTTGGTATCTCACCGCTCAGGTTGTTGGAGCTGAGGGAAAGATCCCTCAGATTTGCCAGATTGCCCAGACCTGCCGGTATCCTGCCGCTCAACTGGTTTCCCGTTAGGGTGAGCTCCTCCAGCTTTGCCAGATTGCCCAACTCTGCCGGTATCACCCCATTCAGCCCAGAGTAAGGGCGATACAACGCAGTCACTCGTGTCGGCGTTCCGCCAACGGTCACGCCCCTCCATTCTGTGATGGGAATACTAGTAGACCAGTCCAGTGTCCCTGTTCCCCGCAGGGCATCCCGCATGGCCAGCAGAATCTCGCAGTCGGACACCAAGCCAGGGTTATTGGCCCCATCTGGTACCGCACCGCCGGTAGCGCAGTCTGCTGGCGACGGGGTACTGGCAGCCGTCGCCGACCACGGACCGTCCCCGGCGCTGCTCACCGCCCTCACCTGTACGTCGTACGGCGTGCCACCGGCCAGGCCAGTCAACTCGTAGCTGAGGGCGCCTGAGCCCGATGTCCATACGTTTTCGACCACTGTCCAGTTGGCGTCCACTGTCTCGTCGGCAGAGGTCTCGATGCGGCGCAGGTCGTAGGCGGTGATGGAGGAGCCGCCATCGGCCGACGGCGGAGTCCACGACACCGTTAGGGAGTTAGTCCCCGGTGCTATCTGGTCGATCGCGGACGCCCCCAAGGTCTCCGGCCCAGTCACATGAAATGTGTAGGTATGCCACCCGAACCGGTTCTCCGGGGCGATGATCCTAACTCGGATGGTCGTTACCCTGCCGGCGGGCAGGTCCATTTGGTGCCCCGCCTGTGAGTTGTCCAGGTCGGCGAGTACGTTGTCATCTCCATCCAGGTATTCGAAGGTGGCGTTGTGACGATTGGCGGGGGAAAACGTGATTCGGGAAGAACGGGCAGCCACTGTATAGTCGGTAGCGTATGCGTCGAACTGAGGAGATAGGGTTGCAGGGTCTATGCTCAGCCCACTCAGCAACTCGTCACAGTAGGGAATTCCGATCTCCTTGAACCGGTGTGTCCTGTCAATCTCTCGGATGCTCCGCAGCTCGGCCGAAACGCATCCTGTGAACTGGTTGCCGCCAAGCCACAGTTGCTCTAGCTTCGTGAGTCGCCCCAATTCATCTGGGACCTCGCCGGTCAGCTGATTGTCGTGGAGAGTCAACCACTGCAGGTTGGCAAGGCGGCCCAATTCCGGCGGTATCGGCCCGGTCAACTGGTTGGTCTCGACGTGAAGAGCTCCCAGGTTGGTGACATCTGCCAACTGAGATGGTATCGACCCGATCAGCCGGTTGTCGTAGAGCCCCAGTCCCTGGAGGTTTGTCAGCCTACCCAGCTCTGTGGGTATAGAGCCCGTCAACCGGTTGCTGAACAGGTGCAACCCGCTCAGATTGGCCAGGTTGCCCAGTTCAGAAGGGATTGGCCCCGTCAACTGGTTCTCGATCAACGTTAGCTGGTCCAGACCAGTCAGACTCCCCAACTCCGGCGGAATTATGCCGGTCAATCGCTGTCTAACGAGGTACAGCACAGTGATTCGTTGAGGTGTTCCGCTGACTTCGATGCCGTCCCATCTCGTGATGGGCGTGCTGGCAGACCAGTTCAGCGTCCCGTTCCCGGCAAGGGTGTCGCGTACCGCCAGCAGCGTGTCGCAGTCAGCGACCAAGGCAGGGTTGTTGTTCGGGTCAGGCACGGCGCCGCCGGTGGAGCAGGGAGTTTCCGCAATCGTTGGCGTACCCGTGACCGTAGTCGACCATGGGCCGTCCCCTGTGCTGTTCAGCGCGCGCACCTGAATGTCGTACTGGGTACCTGCCCGCAGTCCGGTCAGCTCGTGGCTTAGAGCGTCCGCCCCAGACGTCCAGACATCGTCGACCACAGTCCAGTTTGGGTCCACCGTCTCATCGGCAGATGTCTCGATGTACCGCAGGTCATAGGTCGTGATTGGTGAGCCACCATCACCGGCGGGAGCGCTCCACAGCATGGACAGGGAGTTCACGCCTTCTGTCACCGAGTCGATGGACGGCGCCCCGAAGAGTTGGGGAGGGTTGGGGGGAAGAACTATGAAGCCGTGGCCCCAGGTGTTGTTGGGGTCTGGGCTGCTTATCCTTTCCTCCGCATTCTCCTTCAGGTAGGACACGACCTGTGCCGGGGAGTACACGGGAAACCTCTGGCGCACCATCGCCGCCATGCCGGCCACATGGGGCGAGGCCTGACTCGTTCCGCAGAAGGGGCCATCTCCGCCAGCCGTCTCCCCACAGTCCGCTCCGACCACGTCGGGCTTGATACGGCCGTCGGGCGTAGGACCCCGGCTACTGTAGCTCCTTATGGAAAACACGTTGCTCCAATGGGCCGCACCCACGGTCAACATACCTGGGTTGGCGCTCTCGGCGGGATTGGTAATGCTGCCCGTTTCCGTAGTTCTGAAGGTCATCTCACGCCCACCCCATGCCAGCAACTGAATCCAACCAGGTTGATCGCCGCCGCGGTGTGCTATCACGACATCAAATGATCGATGGGCGAGGACCGCTTCAAATGGGTCATGCCAATCCTCGCCCGATTGGCGGTTTCTGCTGCCAATGGCGATGATGTCGTTCTCTTCCCACAAGCCCGGGTCTCTGTTGCGGAAGTTGATGAGGTCGCTCTCTTCCCACAAAAGAAGGAGGTCAAGATTGCTGCTTGCTCCACCCCACGTATCGTCCCATCGCAATAGGAGCGGTCCCCAAAGATGGAATCGATTCCTGAAGTTGGACCCCGAGAAGTTTATGACCGTGACATCTTGGTCATAGATGCTTCCATCTTTGTGATAGATGTTACTTATGGTGCTGGTCGAAAATGGGCCACGCTGGAACCAGGTGATCTCAGCAGAATTCCCCGCGGCGTTGACCCATACGATCCCCGCCGTCACTGCCCTGTCCACTGTGTTCAGCGGGCTGAAGGCATACGGCGAGGTACCGTCGCCTAGACCGTCGAATTGCCACGTCCTCGAATGGTTGATGACCGATACGCCCTCCGAGATCATCCAGTCCACCGTATCGCTGAGGTCTCCATGCGACTGCGGGTCCGCTATGTATAGAGTCACGTTCGGGGCTATATCCATGACCGACTCTGCAACCTCGGTGCCGTGGCTGCCCCCTCGGCATTTCTCCAGGTCTGGGGAATACTCACCCAGCGACGGGTAGCATCTGACCTGGACACTTGCCGGTACTTCCGTACCCATGAGACCGTCGAATCCGTCGAATCCACTGTCGATGACCCCCACCTTGACGCCACTGCCCGTGTACCCTGCCTGGTTCCAAGCTGCCGAGCCGTGAACAGCGGGGCCGTTGCCGGGGATTCCAGACCCGCTCTGGGACCCTACCGGAGGTTGAATAGGCCTTACGCGGACGACTCCTGGCTGTTGGGAGGTTTCTGCCAGCAGCAGGACCGGCACGTAGGCTTCGATGTAGTCGTCTCTGGCAGAAATATTCGAGGCGCCGTTGGATTCCAGGAAGCGCACGACGCTTTCTACATTTCCTGATAGATGGATGGCCACTCCGATTGAGTCTCCCCGGTGCAGAGGGGCCTCCTGAGCGGCCTCCTCGGCTGAGATCTCTCCCGCTTGCACCCCGGCGATCAGGTCGTCGAGCAAGGACCCCACTTTGGGATGTTTCAACTCGGGCCCTCGCGAGAGAGTGAACCGGGTAGTCCCGGTTGAGGGTCCTGGCGGAGCGGCTGCGACCGCTGTCGGTGTGGGCCCAGCCACGGGGCTCGATACAACTGGCGCCGCTCCAGACGCCGGTGTTGCGGTCGCTTCAGGAGAGGAGGTCCCGGCCGCCGGAGTGGGCGTCGGCGATGCAGCCGAGACAGGCGTGGCTGCCGGGGTCACAACTGGCGTTGCCTCTGAAGGCCCGGCCCCGGGCGTTGGAGTCGGTGAGGCCGTCGGCAGAGGCGCCGGCGTAGGATATGGCGTGGCTGTAGGGAATGGTGTGGCCGTTGGGTAGGGTGTCGCTGTAGGGAACGGTGTGGCCTTCGGCTCGAACTCCATGCCGGTGCCGGGTTCGCCCTTTGGAGACCCTTCACCCGTCGCAGTGGGGCTTTCGTCGGAGGACAATGTTGGAGATGGCGCCGGATCGCCCGAAAAGAGGCCGCACGCCAGCACGCCCGGAATGACCAGAACAGCCCAAGCAGTCTTCAGGAAGCGGCCGGATAATCCGGGTCCGAAAACTCGATATCTCATGGATCTGCCCATGCAGCCAGTGTCTCTACGATGATCCTCAAATGAGTGCCACCCAGAGTTGCACCGTCCACGGAGTTGCCGTGTGATGGTGGGCCCAAGACACGCTTCGCCCTTTCGCTCATCCTTCGCCCGAAGAGTGCTCCGAGCAGCTACTCCCCCGATCTTTGCCTTGGCCGCGCGATTCCGCAAGGTGCTGTTGTACTCATGTTTGGCGGTACAGTTGTACCTGTGGGATGGGGTATGAATGAACCTTGTTGAGGCCGTTGGGCACTATACCCTAATGCTGTAAAGACTCGCACTTAGGACCATCCAACGTGACGCTGCTATGAGGCGGAGAAAGTGCCTGACAGGACCAATTGGGACCACCTGAGACACAGCCTGAGGATTTCGGTTTGGGTGCGATGGTTCCTCGTACTCGTCTGGTTGGCCCAACATCAATACAGCGTCAATCTAGACCAGGCCTACGTTGCCCATACGATGGTTTCCCTGTCGCTGCTGGCTCTCAACGGCTATGTTCACTACCTAGTAGAGACGAATCGGAAAGTGACCTGGCACTGGGCGCTCGCACTCAGCTCCATGGACGCGGTGATGCTGACTGCAGGTCTGTGGATTACCGGCGGATTCGGCAACACATTCTTCGTCCTGTACTACGCAGCCCTGGCCATGTTCGCCGTAGTGTTTACGTCCTTCAAGCTGAGTTTTGTCTGGGTCACTATGGTAGCGGCCGTCTATGCGACATTGAGCCTGACGGCAGAGCCAGGAATCAGCTTCGACAGCGGGGAGGAGAGGGTGCTTTTGATGCGGATCGCCGTCATGTATGCGGTCGTGGCGGCGGTGAATCTGGTGGCAAGATTCGAACGGACCAGAAGGAGGGAGGCTGTGGAGCGGGAACGCGAGTTGCAGCGGGAGCGGATCGAACTCTCGCAGACGATACACGACACGATAGCCCAGTCCGCATACGTGATCGGTCTGGGCCTGGAGACGGCGATCGAGCTTGCCGAGACCCGGGACGAGAAAAATCGCGACGAGCTGCTTTCAAAGTTATACGCCACCCACGGTCTGTCGAAGTCGACGATGTGGGAACTAAGGCATCCTATCGACATAGGCCCGATATTCGAAGGAAGGGAACTGAGCCGCGTGTTGCGGTCGCACGCCTCGGCCTTCACGACAATTACGTCGATCCCCACGGAGGTGGTCCAGTCCGGCGTAGAGCCGACACTTCCGTCGACTACCGGGCGACTGCTGTTCTCAATAGCTCACAACGCAATGACGAACGCACTTCGTCACTCCGATGCCACAAGGGTATCGATTTCATTGCGCTTCGAGGACCACAGCCTGAGAATGTCGATATCCGACGACGGGAAAGGCCTTCCAGACGACTACGCAGACCGCGGCCACGGATTCGGGAACATGAAAACAGACGCAGAGCGAATGCAAGGCAAGCTGGAAGTGGTCCCTGGAGAAATGGGACACGGCACGACTGTCATTTGCGTGATTCCAAGATTTCCGGATCAAGGAGGAACCTAACTTGCCCAAAATCCCACAGACTAGGGTACTACTAGTGGACGACCATGAAATCATGAGAGACGGCTTGCGGGAGGTACTCCAACGTTCAGGCGATTTCGACGTTGTCGGCGAGGCTGGCGATGGTCAGACCGCGGTGAGGGTCGCTCAGAGTGTCGAGCCCGACGTGATCATTATGGATGTCATGATGCCTATGAAGAACGGTATCGATGCCTGCCGGGAGATCACAGAGACTCTACCTGCCACGAGGGTGCTGATACTCACGGCCGCATCGGAAGAGGATGCTATTTTGGAAGCGCTTACCGCGGGCGCTGTGGGATACCTCCAGAAATACTCCGGGAAGGGAGACCTGCTGCGAACCGTCAAAGACGTCGCCGAGGGCCAGTACCGCATGCCTGCCGATGCCATCCGGCGAGTATTGTCCGGGATACGCGCGGCGGAGTTGAAAAAGCCGGACGAGCTGAGCAGGCTGACAGGACGGGAGCAGGAGATACTCACGCTGTTCTCGCAGGGGCATTCGTACGCAAAGATCGCCCAGGTCAGAGGAAACCGGCCGCTGACGATCCGGAACGCTGTCTACGGCATCCAGGACAAACTGGGTATTGAGACAAAACAGGAATTGGTGGTTTGGGCCGTGCGAAACGGCCTGTTGGATGATGTGTAGTTGACAAGTGACATCCCCTTGTCGCTCTCCTGTCGGCCGACGCGGGGCCTGCGGGCCGAATACCGACGAAATGTCGGCTAGTGATAGGGGAGATGGCGAACCACGCGGGCTGCTTTCGAGGACACGGCGCGGGGCCGGCGCCACGGTGAAGAACCGCCGCTAATGAGGTAGTGAGGAGTCGTACAGGATGCCGCACCCCGACCTCTCCGTTGTCACCGGCGCCTTCACCTATACGGGCAGGTATGTCGCCCGGCGTCTACTTGACCGGGGGGTCCGCGTCAGGATACTGATCCGCAGCCCGGATGGGGAGGACCCCTTGGACTTTGGCGACCCCGATGGGCTGTGCCGGTCGATGCAGAGAGAAGGCGTCTTATCCAACACCTACCGGGTGCGGTACGTACGGGGCCGGATCACCTTCGACCTCGCGGGAGAGAACACCAGGACACTGTTCGAGGCTACCATGGGGGCGGGCGTCGGCTGGATGCTCCATTTCTCGGCGACGAACGCCTCCTCCCGGGTCCGGGCTGCCCTACTTCAGAGGCAAGGCCCAAATGGAGGACATGGTAGAGGGCCTTGGAATTCCTTACGCCATCATCAGGCTGGCGCTGGTCTTCGGGGTGGGTGATCTACTGCTCAACAACATGGCCCGGGCGCTGCGGCGTTTTCCTGTATTCCCCGTCTACGGCAATGGCGACTATACGGTCCAGCCTGTTTATGAGGAAGACTTCGCGGCGCAGGCGATGGAGGCCGGTTCAAGGGATGAAAACACCATCGCTTTCGCTGCCGGGCCGGACACGTTCGCCATCGAGGTTATGCTGCACCTGCTGACCTCCTCGATGGGCGTCAGAAGGATGTTACTGCACACCCCTCCATCCGTGGGTCTCGCTCTATTCACCAGACGGCCAGGCAGTCCCACCTACGCCTTTCCCCAATTTGGCAAGATTATGTCGTGTGGTACAGGATGTGGTACTAAGTCCCATACCCGCCGAAACCAAAGTGAATTCTGAATCCTGGCCCGGGAGCCAATTTTCGATACGATATCGTATCAGTTACTATTTAATTACGACTTTTTCAGGTAAGTGCAATGCTCAACAAGGCAATTACCGCACGATCTTCAGGGCAGCGTTGATGCGATCTGATGTACAGAAGGAAGCGCGCCGAATCTTGCAAGCGGTGGCCGATGGTGACTGGGAGGCAGCGCTTCGCAAAAATGGCAGGCCACGCGTGAACTTCGAAGCCATTGACTTCCTTGAACAGTGCGGTGCCATCGAGCGGATGGGCAATGGCCCCCCCTTTATCACCGCCCAGGGCGAGGAACTGTACAAGCAGTGGAACGCGAAAAAGATCTACTGGTTAAAGGAAAACTGGTTTCGTATAGCCACTATTGTCGCGATCCTCTTAGCGGCTGTGATTAGCAGCCTGATCTTAGTTCTCCTGGGCTGACCGAACCACGTGTAGTGTCGTAGCACCCTCGCTGCCACTAACCCGGGCCTGGCGAAGACCTGTTCCATCATCACGACGTAGGCTTCCCGAACCTCCACGGCGACAGGGGGCGCGTTCGGTGTATAGCAGCATGAGCCGTGACAGTACCGAAACATTAATCCAGATAGCATGGACCAAACCCTTTCTCCCTGAGGTCCCGGAATTTTCGGATGTCGAAAGACGGAGTCCCTGGTGGGATCTTGTCCCGCAAGTATCCGAGCTTGGACAGATCGATACGCCTTGGGCGTAGTACGTAGCCGTCAGGTCCCTCGACCAATTCAATCTGGTCTCCTGGCTTCACTCCAAGCGCGTCCAACACCTGAGCCGGGAAAGTAACTTGGCCCCGTGAAGAGACTCTTACATACATGGCTTGTCTGCTATTCATTGGGATCCCGCCAGACGGCTGGAGCGCATCTCGTCAAGGTCGCCCTCCCAACCGATCCCTCGAAGCGCGTGAGCCTGGTCGACAGATATGGGTTCGGCCGCCAGCGTTCGCAGAGCGAAGTTAACCGCTTCACTCTTGGTCGAGAGTTGATAACGCCGCATCACTTCGGCGCAGGCCCGGTCGTCGATGTCTAAATTGGTGCGTGACATCCACCTATTGTGCGCCAGACGGAGAAGGGGACGAGAATTGTCCTCGCCCTGGGGGACCATTGGACCAGGCGGTGACGCGGTCACGCGTATTCGTACACACGCAAAGGCACGGATCGCGGCGACTTCGCCTGTTCATGGACCAACAATCGCACCTTTTCCGTGGTATGCCGGCTGAACGAGCGCTCTCCGCACCTAAGGCAAACGGTTGAAGGCACACGGGCAACCAGCACGTAATCTCCGTCCACGTTGAAGACCTCGTCGACGGCTTCGTCCCTGCGTTCAGCGGAGCCGCAGGCGCTGCAGCTAGACATGCTCATCTCCTGAAGGTGTTGTACAGCCACTCATCCGGGTTAGGTTCGTACAGCGTAATTATCCTGACGAGCGGTGTGTCTGCGGCCGATACCTGCGCGTGAAGCGGCCGCCCCGATTCCGTGATGCCAAGGAGCAACAAGCTAGGGCCGTACTTGTCATCAGGATACTCCACCCCTACCACTTCGTTCGATTCGTTGTAGTCGAGCACCACTCCCGGCGACACCTCCTCAGACTCAACGATGGCTGAGTCGTCGAGGCGGAGGTAGAGGGCGTCGGCTTCCTTATCCACGGACAGGTTCATAGCTCTCTTTTTGCTTCGGTCAAAGATCATGCTCACCGCGCCCTGCGGGTGGTGACGGCGAGGCGCGGAGCGCGGTCTCATATCGGCAACACTCGGACCCGGCTTCGACTCTCGTCAACCACGACCAAGGCTCCAGAGGACAAGTCGGCCTCATGCTGATTGAGAGCGGCCACGACCGAGCCTTCCAGGTAGTCCGGCAGGATGTTCTCGGCGCGGACCTGAATCACACTCGGACCTACTTCGTACGACAGCGCCAGCGTGGTGCCTTAGTCCAGATCGTGGGTGAACACGACGTATTGGTGAGCAACTGCCCAATCCATGATGTCCTTGTCGTTGGCCCTTGGGTCGCCGACGAAAGACCAGTGCACTGCCTGCCATCCATGCTTCTGCAACACTGGTAACCATTCGGGCGATAAGTTCATGCCGAGGAGGAGTTTCGGCCTCATGCCGAGGTGAGCGGAACTTCGCGTTCCTCCAACCTCCAGGCGGCATAGCCGAGGGATTGGTCGATGTCCTCCCGTTCAAGATACGGATAGGCTTTCAGGATTTCGGCGGGCGAGCGGCCAGCCGCCAAGAGACCCACAACCGTACCAACCGTGACGCGCAAACCACGGATGCACGCCTTGCCGCCCATGACGGCGGGATCGATGGTAATCCTGTCGAATTCTCTCATGAAATGACCTCCTCCCATGTTCGGGCTCTTGAGGTTTGCTGGTTCGCGTACCAGATGTATTCCATCGTCAACTCTTTGGGGGCATATGGTTCACTTTATGGTCCCACCCATCCCGGCCGGTGCTCGCCGCCGTTTTTCAACGTGATTTCCAGATCCTCGTCGCCAGTTGCGTGGTGCTTCGCTAGTTGGCCGCAGACGCAGACGTTTAACACTTTGCCCGAAGCCATATGACAATGGCCAACTTGCGCATGAACCCCGTCAAGTCATGCCGCACTCCACCACTCATTTCAGCTCCCCTGTCCCCACCATCCTAACCATTCCGTTCCTAACTCCAAGATCCGTTTGTCGCAACGCGGGAGCATCAGCGTTCTGCGGCCGCTATGATGAGCATGCGGGGGCCTTGGTCCCCGCTTGCGATGATATGTCTGTCGGAGGATGACGATGCCGTACAACCTTAATCACGTTCACCTGAAGGCGCTTGACCCTGAGAAGGCGGCGAACTGGTGGGTGAATGCATTCAATTTCGAGATCGTGGCCGATATGACACGCCACACGGGCGACCGGTTCATCCGCTGCCGGGCTGAGAATGGCGTGCCGGTGAATATCTCGGGTCCGCTGGACGGCCAGACCCTGCCGGAGAGTGAGGGTCACGCCAAGCTCGGGCTCGAGCACTTCGGGTTCGACGTCGAGGACATCGACGCCGAGATCGAACGACTGGCCGGTCTCGGCGCGCCTTTGCTGGATGGGCCGAATGAGTTGCCTGACGGAACGCGCTTCTGTTGGGTCGAGGCGCCGGACCACGTGCGGGTGGAGCTGATCCAGTGGCCGGGTTAGTTCGGCGAAGATAGCGACGGGGTCGATGGCGTTGCCCCGGGCCACCCGATGGATCTCCAACGGGGTCGGGGATGACGGATGCTGCACGGACTTCTGAGGTAAGCCCGGGCGTTGCCACGCGCCATCCGACAACCACAAGAGTTGCGCCTACGGAGATTGACGGTGTTTATTAATGCGGTCTGTGGCCATGCGCACGTAGTGCGGTGACTTCTCGATGCCGAGCCACGGCACGCCGGCCATCTCGGCGGCTATTGCTGTCGTGCCGCTGCCGATGAATGGGTCGAGGACGATGCCCGCGCCGACGGAGCGGATGCATCTTTCAGCCAGTTCGACGGGAAACGGCGCGGGGTGCGGGTTGTCGTGCTCCTGCTTGATGCTCCACACGCTGCCGTATGCGTTCGCCTTGGGCGCCAGGCGGAACTCCGGCTTGGCGATGAGGTAGATGACCTCGTAGTTGGGCAGGAAGTAGCCGGGGTTGAAATTGATCCCACCGGCGCGCTGCCAGATGATGATCTGCCGGACAGGGAATCCGTCGACGATGTCGTGACGGTCCTGCAAAAGGCCGTTCTGGACCCGCCATTTGTGGTTGTAGAAGATGGCTCCGTCGGGTCGCAGCACGCGCAACATTCCGGCAAGACACTCTCGTTGCCACTCGACGTACTCATCGTGCGGCATGCAATCGTCGTGCTCAGAGTACCCGTTCTGGAGGGCCGCCGTAGGCCACTTGCCGCCGCGGCCGTCTTTCAGGCCGTTGCCGGTGCTGTTCTTGATGTTGTACGGCGGCGACGTGACCACCATCCGGATCGACTCTTCGGGAAGCTCGCGCATCAGTTCGACGCAGTCGCCCGGGAGGATCACGCCGGTCGGGGGGGCGCCGCGCTCCGGTCGATCCGTGCTGGATTCGAACTGGATCGTTCCAAGACTATCGACGACGGCTACGTCTTCGCCGTTCGTATTCCCGGAGGGCGGATCGCCGCCGGATTTCATGTCAGTCTCCGTACTTGTTGACCGCTTTATTGTCGGGCCCGCCGAAGCAACCTATGAGCGCCGACAGTCACATCGGCGAGCTCAGTTCTTGAGTTCACCCATCACCTCCATTAGAGCGCGGATGTACCCGAACGTGTAGGCGAACGCAACGCCGGAGGGGTTTTCGCCCGAGACGATCGGCACGTGGTCAGGCTGGATCATGTACTTGTAACCGCAGTCGCGGTAGGTTTCCAGGGCCTTGACCATGTCGACCGTGCCCTCGTCGGGGAACGATTCGTAGAAGTCGAGCTTTTTGCCGCGGATGTTGCGGAAGTGGACGTTGAAGAGCTTGCCGCGCTCGCCGAACCACCTGATCGCATCGAAGATCTCCGTCGCCGGGTCGTCCAGCATCTCCGAAACTGAACCCTGGCAGAAGGTAACCCCGTGGTACGGCCCTTCGTGCATTTGCACGTACTTTTTGAAGCCCTCGACCGTACCGAGGACCCTGTCGACGCCCATGTAGCCCGGCGGCGTGTAGGGGTCGTGCGGGTGGCAGGCCATTTGAACGCGGTACTGGTGGGCAGCGGGCATGACGCGTTCGAGGAAGTAGTCGAGCCGTTCCCAGTATTCGTCTTCCCGCACTGTTCCCGCAGATGTCGGCGCGGCGTCCTTATCGGCGTCTTCCCATCTGAACGTCGAGTTTCGCGAGCCTCCCCGGCCGATGGTCTCCTGTGTTCGCAGTATGCCCAGGAAGTTCATGTTGTACTGCACGCCCCGGATTCCGACTTCGGAGCACATGCGCAGGATCTCGCAGACCAAATCCAGCTCGCGCTCTCGTTCGGGCGACTTGGCGAGCATGATGTGGGGCGTGCCGGACCTGGCGAAGTCCGAGTCGATCGAGTGGGGCGTCATGGGCATGCGGACCATGTCCAGCTCGATGCCGTACGAGTTGACCTTTTCCCGGTACGCCGCCAGTCGGTCGGTGGTCCAGTCCCACCAGTTGTATGGCGGGTAGCCGGAGATGTGGTTGAGGCCGAGTTGAGCCCAGACCTCGTATTCGAAGTCGCCGCGCGCTTGAGATGCAGTGCCAAGATACATTGTTTTGACTTTCCCTTTGAAGCTAGGTGCCTTGAACTAACCGGTTTTGCACTCCGTCAGTGTCGTTGAGCATCGCCACTATTTTGTTTTCCCTCTGAAGCTAGGTTCTTTGGATCAGCTGGATTAGATTTCCGCAAGTGTCGTCGAGCACCGCGATTGATACATCCCCTACGTTCACCGGTTCCTGGGTGATGTTCACATGTAGCGACTTGAGTCTCCGGCACTCCGCCTCGATGTCATCAACCTCGAAAGAGGCGTAGGGGATTCCATCAGTTACCAATGCTTCCTTGAATGGCTTAACGGCTGGATGGTCGCTCGGCTCCAGCAGCAGTTCGACGCCATCCCGTTGATCCGGCGAGACGACAGTGAGCCAACGGTATTCGCCCACCGGTACATCCGTCTTCTTCTCAAAACCCAGCTTCGACGTATAAAACTCAAGCGCCTTTGCCTGATCGTTCACGAACACGCTCGTCACATGAAGTCTCATCGTCGGTTATCTCGAATGCCACTGGGTTGGCGATTATTCGTCAATCGTCGAGTTCGCCTATCGCCTGTAGAAGGGCGCGGATGTAGCCGTAGCAGTAGGCAAATGCCGCGTGCCGAGCGTCTGGTCCGGAAATTTCCGGCACGTGGTCCGGCATGAGCATGTACTCGTAGCCGGTTTCCTGGTAGGCCTTCAGCGCCATCACCATGTCCACGCTGCCCTCGTCGGGGAACACCTCCATGAAGTCCAGCTTCCGGCCCCGGATGTTGCGGAAGTGGACGTTGAAGATCTTCTTGCGCTCCCCGAAGTACCGGATGACGTCACAGATCTCCTCGCCAGGGTCGTCGAGCATCTCCGACACGGTGCCCTGGCAAAAGTTGAGGCCGTGGTAAGGGCTTTCGTGCATCGCCATGAACTTCTTGAGGCCCTCGACCGTGCCCAGCACGCGGGTCACGCCGCGGTAGCCGGGTGGCGTGTACGGGTCGTGCGGGTGACAGGCGAGGCGGACCTTGTTCGACTCTGCAACGGGCACGACGCGACCGAGGAAATGGTCTATGCGTTCCCAGAACTCGTCCTCGCTCACGTCTCCGGCCGATGTCGATGCCGCGTCCTGGTCCACCTTCGACCAGCGAAACGTGGAGTTGCTGGCGCCGCCCCGGCCGGCCTCTCGCTCAGACCGCGGGATGCCGATGATGTTGAGGTTGTACTTGGCGGCGGGGATGCCGGCCCGGGCGCACTTTTCGATGAGCTGGCACACTTCGTCGAGCTCTCGATCACGTTCGGGTTCATTGGCGAGCATGATGTGTCGCGCCTCGCCCTGCCTGTTGGGGGTGTCGATTTCGGCCGAGCTGAGAGGCAACTGGACCATGTCGAGCGATATGCCGAAGGACGCGACGCGGTCCCGATGGCGTTCCAGCCCGTCGACCGTCCAATCTCGCCAATTGCCGGGCGGGTCCTGGCAGATGTGATTGACGCCCAGTTGGGCGAGGATCTCCAGGTCGGTGTCGGTTCGTGCGTTGCCCTGTGTGCCTACGTGCATCTCATAACCTCAACTCCGGCGGCATTCCCGGTTTCGTCAGTCCGTGCGATCTATTCGTGTTCGGCCGTCAACGCGTCAGGGACACGATGATCGATTTGACTGCGCGTCCCGCCAGGACCACGAACCAGCCCAAGAATACAAGTTTCAACCGAAGTGTGGCCGACATCACGAGGTTTCGTCCAGGATCTGCTCACGCCAGTCAAGTCCTGGTTGGCGAGCAGCGATACGGCCTGTCGCAGGGCCTTGACGTCTGAATGGTGCTGCGACTGCCGATGACGGGTTTGGATCCCTCGGCTTCGCTCGGAATTGTAGATGTTACGTAATTCGCTGACAATTTGGCGTGAGGAATCACTATGGCCATGCGAAGGTCGCACGGGGTGATGAATACTGGCGGTGACTCGCGGTGCGAAAACGGGCCATTTCACACGGCTCTTCAAATGTGATCTGGCTGTATTGAGTTCCCACGGCACCACCTTAAGCTGGTGTTGCACTTCGTTTGTGAATCTAGGGAAGCCATCTTCACACCTTCTTTCCAGCCAAAGCCGCAACCCACAAAACCCGTCATCCCCGACTCCGATCGAGGATCTCCGCGACATACCACACCTTAGTTCCGGCCTTCGCAGGAAAGACAACAGGGGGGCTTGTGAAGAGGGTGTTTCACTAACTCGAATCCTACTGAGACCCCCGCCTCTAGATTCCCGTTTTCACGGGAATGACGGAATTTGGGAACGTATACCGTAGTGATAGGAGGGCTGATGTCGTAAATCGTCTCGCAATGTACGGCCCGGTTCTTGAGAGGAGACTTTTGAAACAGGCTCTGTGAAACCCGCCTCTTGTATCTGGATGGAGGTAGGAGGGTGTTGGATAGGCCCCTGATTGGGGTCAGGTAAGAGGCGTGGAGGTCGGCGCAGGGGATGAAGATTGATCCTGGCAATGATGTTCGCATGATCGCTGCGCCCTCCCTAAAACCTAACGTCGAACATGCCTGTTTGGTCAGGCGGGATCGACCAGTCCAGGTTGACCGATTCGACGATGGCCCCGGGAGGCCCCTTCTCGAGCAACGCTGCCAGCGCGTCCAGGCCGGCGCGGCTCCCCGTTACGGCCACCTCTACCGTGCCGTCCGGCAGGTTGCGAACGTAGCCGGATAGTCCGAGGCCGCGGGCGGAGCGGGCTACAAAGTACCTGAACCCGACGCCCTGCACCCTGCCGGCGACCGTGCCGGTAAAGCCGATCGTTTCTGGCAGATCACTCGTCATTCGAATTATCCCGCCGTCGCGGCCTTCGTCTGCGACGCCGGGGGCGCTGTGACCGCGTCTTCTGCTCTTCGCTTTCGTACCACTTGAAGAACAGCGCCGTCATCGTAAAGAGGTAGACGAAATTGCCGGGCACCCACATGATCACCCCCCCGATTCGCTGGTCGCTCAAAGGATCGAGGCCCCACACCTCGTTCGTTCCGTCGTACGACTCGTATATCGAGCTCCCAGCCAGCGTTACCAACGCCGCCAGGACTGCTGACGGCGTCACGACCATGAGCAGGTAGAGCAAACGCTGCGGGTAGCTGAGGGCCGACCTGACCGGCGCCGGCCCGATGATCGGCCACCAGAAAAGCAGCGCCCCCAAGAAGAACGACAGATGCTCCACCAGGTGGATGAGTTCATTGCGCACCGCGGCGTCGTAGAAGTCGGGGATGTGCCAGAACCAAAGGGCTCCGACGAACATCAACAGGGCCACGTGTGGTCGCGTGGCAAACGTCACGACGCGCCTGGCCATGCCCGTCACTGCAAATTCCGCGCCGACGCCCTGCCGCAGGAACCGGGGCATCGACCACATAAAGGCTGGCATCACACCGGCCATGAGGAGCAGCGGAGCGGCCGCCAGCGCCAGGGTCAGGTGTTGCAGCATATGCACCAGGAACAGGTAGTCGGCGTAGGTGTCGAACGGGCCGAACAACGCCAACGCGAGAAGCAGGAATGCGCCGTAGCCCATCGAAACTCGCCAGCGATCGACCGACTTTCCACCAGCCCGCGATCTGAGCCTCAACACCCCCACCGAGTATGCCGCGGTCGACAGCGTAAGCAGGGGCAGAAACGGCGAGGTAAGGTCCCACGCCGTTAAAAAGTCTATGAATGTGTGTGTGGGTTCCATCGATTACGCGGTCTGGTGAAGTATTCCGGGCGCGCCCGCGCCAGTCCCCGATAAATTCAAAGTAGCACCAATCGACGCTGCGCCAGATTTTGTCCGGCGCCCGAGGGGAAGAGCCGCTCGTAGTCGGCTGGATCAGCCGTTAAGTTTGAAGAAAAGCGCCAGGATCGCCAGGAAAACGGCCACGCCGATTGTGAAGCCGGACCCGAATATCCAGGCGAAAAGCTTGTTGTCGAATCGCAGGTGCATGAAGAACGCCACGACCATGATGAACTTCAAGAGCGAAAGGATGAGCAACAGCGGAACGAACCACGGTCCGAGCGTTTCGAAGGTGAATATCCACACCTCCGCCAGCGTGATGATCGCCAGAATCACACCGACCCACGCGTAGAACCACGGGGTGGCGTGGTGGTCGCCCGAGGTCGCGGCATTCAGCAGCCGCATGATGCGCGCCGGCATCTGCCCTAGCGGCCCTTCATTCGGCGGGTGCGGCTGCTGCGCCCGCGTCCTGGGCAGGTTCCACCATTCGTTGGCGCCATGGTAGAACATCGAGTTCCAAATGCGTGTGATTAAACCCATAACCCGCTTCGTCTAGCCGTGACCGGGGAGTTCGAACGGCATGCTGCCCGGAGGCATGCCGTCCGTAGCCGATATCAGGTAAATAACGGTGAAGATAACGATCCAGACGATGTCGACAAAGTGCCAGTACAACCCGGCCAATTCAAGGTCCAGGGCCCCGTCGCTCGACTTGTCACCCTTGCCGGCGGTCGACAGTATTCTCAGCCCGCCGAATATGCCCACGATGGCCAGCAGGAGCAACACCATCGCCGGCCAGCCGGTGAGTGTCGTGATGACCGCCAGGGAACTGTCCGCGCCAGTGAAGATTCCGCTCAACGTCGAAATCATGAACGCATAGAAGCCCGCAACCGCAAACACGAGGCCCCACCGTTCCAGGGGTGAGGGCGAAAACACGAGGGCCATGAGTAACAGCCAAATCACACCCAACGTAACGTGTGTTCCGTGCAGACCGGTCAATATGAAGAAGGTCGTGCCGAACAGGTTCGTCTGGGGTGTCAGCCCCAGATGAACGAACTCGTTGAACTCGAACACCTGAAAGCCCAGGAAAACCGAACCCAGGGAAGCGGTGGCCAGAATCCAGAACCGGCCGATCGTTTTATTGTTGCGCCGTATGCCGTCCAGCGCCAGCACCATGGCCAGCGAACTCATAAGAAGCACGAACGTGCTGACCGAGGTGACAGGTATGTCCAGCACCTGGTTGGGGTATGGCCCTTCGAGGCTCCGGTTGCGGTAGACGAGAAACGTAGCGATGAACGCGCCGAAGAACATCACGTCTGATGCCAGGAAGGTCCACATCAGGAGCTTCCTGTTATTCAGCCCGGTAGACGTATCTTCCAGCGGCTCTTCATGTGCGACGTGTGTCGCTTCAGTCACGTTGTTTCTGTCCCGTTCTGCTTGTCAATGGAATACGTAGTGTTCAGTCGTTGACCGGCTCGAACGACCATCCCAGAATGCCCCAGATGATCAATCCGCCGCCTATGCCGATAACCCAGTACTCGGTGAACATCCCGGCCATCGCCAGTGTGATGCCCGCAGCAAGGACCAACGGGTAGTACGACATGTCCGGCAAATGGATGCCGTGCCCGTGGTCGTCTTCATCGTGGCCGCCGTGGCCATAGCCGCCACCCCCGTGGCCGCCGGCATCCTCACTGTCGTGGCTCGCGTGCATATCGTCGTCTTCGGCTTCATCGAAGTCGTCGTCGAACTGTGCTCCCTCCGGCGCGCCTCTCGGGCCGTGGTGGCCTTCATACTCCTCGACCAACTCCGGATGCTTCTTGAACCAGAAATCGTCGCGGTGTTCAACTATCGGTATCTCGGCAAAGTTGTAGTGGGGCGGAGGGGACGGTATCGACCACTCGAGCGTGCGTGCATCCCAGGGGTCGCCCCCGGCCCGATCGTTCCGGCGGCAACTCACGATTACGTTTATCACCCATACCAGGACGCTGAACGCGATCAGGAACCCGCCGATGGTCGCCGCCATGTTCGAGCCGTCCCATCCCTGGTCGGCTGGATAGGTGTAGACGCGTCGGGGCATGCCGTCCATGCCGAGCCAGTGCATCGGGAAGAACGTCAGGTTGAAGCCGATGAGCATCAACCAGAAATTGAGTTTGCCTAACCCTTCGCTCAATTTCCAACCGAACATCTTCGGCCACCACATGTAGATGCCGCCGAATATGCCGAGTATCGCTCCGCCAAACAGGACGTAGTGGAAGTGGGCAACAACGAAGTAGGTGTCCTGTTGCTGAGCGTCGCTTGGGGCGGATGCGTGCATTATGCCGCTTAGCCCGCCTATCGTGAACATGGCGATGAATCCCAGCGCAAATAGCATGGGCGTGTGAAGTCGAAGCGAGCCGCCCCATGTCGTCCCAAGCCAGTTCAACACTTTGACGCCGGTGGGAATGGCGATCGCCATCGTCGATACGGCAAATGCCGAGTTGGCCGCGGGACCGAGGCCAACCGTGAACATGTGGTGGCTCCAGACGAACCAGCCCATGAACGCGATCACAATGCCCGCAAAGACAACGAAGGGGTACCCGAACAACGGCTTGCGCGAAAAGACCGGCAGGATGTCCGACACGATCCCCATGGCCGGCAGAATCAAAATGTACACCTCGGGATGGCCGAACAGCCAGAACATGTGCTGCCACAGGACCGGGTCGCCGCCGTTAATGGGGTTATAGAAGTTCGTGCCGAAAAGGCGGTCGGTCTGTAGCTGAATGCCGGCAACGGCAAGAACCGGCAGCGCCAGCACGATTAACACCGACGTGATCATGGTCATCCAGGTGAACACGGGCATCCTGAACATGGTCATGCCCGGCGCACGCAGGTTGATTATCGTAACGATGAAGTTAAGCCCGGCGGCGATCGACGCCACCCCCAGGACCCCCAGGCTGATCACCCAGAACGTCATGCCGTTCGACGGGTTGTACAGCGTCTGGGAGTTGGGCGCATACCCGAACCAACCGCCGTTCGGAGCGTCGCCAACAAGCCAACTGGCGTTGAGCAGCAGGCTCCCGAACAGGAAGAGCCAGTAACTGAAGGCGTTTAACCGCGGAAACGCGACGTCGCGCGCGCCTATCTGCAGGGGAACGAGCCAGTTGAAGAACGCTGCGCTCAGCGGCATCACGACCAGGAACACCATCAACGTGCCGTGCATCGTGAACAGCTGGTTGAAGACCTCCGGAGACACAAGGCCCGACTCCGAAGAAGACAGCTGAAGGCGCATGATCAGGGCCTCTACCCCGCCGATCATGAACCAGAAGATAGACGTGAAGAAATACAGCGTCCCGATGCGCTTGTGATCGACCGTGCCGATCCAGCTCCATATGCCGGTATCACTTTTCGGTCGCGGCACGATCCTCGGGAGTGTTAGGGTGCCTGTTGTCACTTTTTCTCCCCAGTTCCCAGTATGGGATTCATGCTCGTTCTCGCGTTCATTGTCAAAGCTTACCGCGCCAAGCCTATTCCAGCGTCTTCAAGTACTCGATTAGGTCGGCGATGTCCCCATCCGTCAACGACGGGAAGTTGAGCATCACGCCGGCGGTGTATCCCTCCGTGGCAAACGCCGCAGGTTCGCGAATCGATTGATACAGGTATTCGTCCGCGGAAAGACCCGGCACCCTCGTAGCGGCCCGTTCGGCCACGCCCTTCAGTCCGGGTCCCACGAGCATATCGTCGCCCAATGAGTGGCACCCCGAACAGCCGTTGGCGGCAAACAGCGCTTCGCCCCGTGCTGCGTCAGGCTCGCCGCTCTCTGAAGGAGGAATCGCCTCCGCTGGCCCACCCTCGCCCGGTTCGAGGGACAGCAGGTACCCAACAAGATTGTCCAACTGTTCGTCAGTCAGATCGACGTGATTATTGCTGGTCTTGTAGACCGCAGCGTTCGTTTGCATGCGGGTGCCATGCTTGATCGAAGCGGGGTTTTGGATCCACTTCAGTAGGTTTTCTTCGGTCAACGGGACCACGCCCGCGGCCAACGCGTTTCGCGTGGCGAGATGTGTCAGGTTTGGGCCGGAAACTATCGGCGATTCTTCACGCTGCTCTTCCAACGTATCCCAGCGCAGATCCTGCGCCGCGATCTCGTCACCGTATCCGCCGCTCCGATATGAGTCGACCGAGTGGCACATGCTGCAGTTGGCGAGGAACGTGGTCCTTCCCAACGCCGCGGGGCTGTCAGGCTCGGGCGCGTCTGGAGGCGTTCGCATCGCCGTGACCCACTCCCCGAATTCCTCTTCCGGCGATGCGAACACACGGAAACGCATGTGGGCGTGAGCGACCCCGCAAAATTCGGCGCATTGCCCGTAGAACATGCCGGGGCGCTCAGCGAGAAACCAGAAGACGTTGTCGTTAAGCGGGACCATGTCCAGCTTGCCCGCCAGCTTGGGTATCCAGAAACTGTGGATGACGTCTTGCGATTGAAGCGTCACCACGATCGGCCGGTCGGTCGGTATGTGCAACTCATTGGCGGTCACGATCTCCAGGCTGGGGTACCGGAACTCGAACCACC
The DNA here is from genome assembly GCA_965219065.1 of Dehalococcoidia bacterium. Lineage (GTDB taxonomy): Bacteria > Chloroflexota > Dehalococcoidia > Lucifugimonadales > Lucifugimonadaceae. Next base: position 1,875,706 of record OZ244715.1, on the reverse strand, counting down.
ACTGGTGGCCTATGGCGACGATCTCCAGTGGCTCGCCGCGGTCCGTCGGGGGCGTGGCATGATCGTAGATCGCCTTGACCGTCGGCACGGCGATGGCCAAAAGGACGAACGCAGGAACAATCGTCCAGGTGATTTCAAGGCGGGTGTTGCCGTGAACCTGCCTCGGTATCTTGTCATCGGGCCGCGACCGGTACCGGAATACCGAGTAAATGAGCGCTCCCTCTACGAGGATGAAAATTGCTACGGCGACCCAGAAGATGAAAATGAACAGGTCGGCCTGTTGCTTGGCGATGGGGCCCGCCGCGTCGAACGTGGACTGATCGTGAGAAGGCGTACAGGCAGACAGAATTGCTACAAAAGCAACCAGGATTAAGGGAAATAGTGCAGCGCCCGGGCGTCCGGTCACACTACGAATGAGGGACATCAAAGCTGGCTGTGAGTCCGTCCGGGAAAGCGGCGGGACGGAGGTCCTTTCGCTTCGGATTTTGTCGGCCCAACCAGCGCCTGTGGCGCCGATTGTGCTATTTGTAACAAACGCGCTGAGCATAGCATTGCCCATTATGCCGCGCAATGGCCCCGGCGACCTGTTACAGCCAATTGGAATGTCCGGATTGCTCCGGTCGGCCTGAGGGAGAGTGACGTGAAAACACTGCTCATCGCAACCCGAAACTCCGGAAAGATCAGAGAGTACCGCAATCTGTTTGCTGATTTACCTTTCAAACTTGCCGACCTTGACGATTTCGACATCAGCTTCGATGTGCCTGAAACGGGCTCATCCTTTGAGGAAAACGCCCAACTTAAAGCTACCACTTACTGTGGCCTTGCCGGCGTCCTGACGCTCGCAGACGACTCGGGGCTGGAGGTGGACGCGCTGGCCGGAGCGCCGGGTGTGTTGTCGGCGCGGTACGGCGGAGCGGACCTCGACGACGGCGACAGATTGTCGTTACTCCTGTCCAACATGGCAAATGTCCCCGGATGGCAAAGGACTGCCCGGTTTCGCGCCGTGCTCGCCCTCGCCGCCCCGCCGGACGCTGACATACTTGAAACCACGAACGGAACTGTCGAGGGCGCCATATGCCATGAGCCGGTTGGCAAGGGCGGATTCGGGTACGATCCGGTCTTCTGGCTACCCGAAAAAGCGATGACAATGGCCCAATTGACGGCGGCGGAGAAGAACGCCTTGAGCCACCGCGGCAAGGCGGCAACGGCGATGTCGAGATTCCTCGCGACGCTCACATAATTGGTCGCAGGGCAGCCATCGGGGTTAGACTCACTCAAAAGGCGTCAAGGGCAACGCCGTTCAAAGTCGAATTAGCATGACCACCACTCCCACTATTTCGCGGCAGTCTCCCGGCGCGTCCATGAAAGACCGGTTCGGCAGACGCCTGCGAGACATCCGGGTCTCTGTGACCGACCGGTGCAATTTCCGATGCCCGTACTGCATGCCCGCAGAGATCTACGGAGAACGTTATGAGTTTCTCCCGCGGCCGGAAATTCTCACCTTTGAAGAGATAGAGCGGCTCGCCAGGCTGTTCGGGTCGTTGGGGGCAACCAAGCTGCGCATTACAGGCGGCGAGCCACTCGTAAGGGCAAAACTGACCAACCTGATCGAACGGCTGGCGGCGATCGAAACGGTCGACGACCTTACCCTTACGACGAACGGCTTCCTCCTGGCAAAGATGGCCCAGTCATTAAAGGATGCCGGCCTGCAACGTGTCACGGTCAGCCTCGACAGCCTCGACCCCGATACGTTCAGCAAGATGGCCGGCCGGAACTACGGCCCTGAACGTGTCCTCGAAGGAATCGAAGCGGCCGAACGGGCGGGCCTGAGCCCGATAAAGATCAACTGCGTCGTGCAACGCGGCGTAAACGAAGACGATGTCGCGAACCTCGCTAGCCACTTCAAGGGCACCGGCCACATCGTGCGGTTCATCGAGTTCATGGACGTCGGCAATCGCAACGGCTGGAATCTCAACCAGGTCGTGACAGCCAGCGAAATCATCGGCCGGATAAACGCCGAATTCCCTCTCGAACCCATACCGTCGAACTACCCGGGCGAAGTGGCAAACCGATACCGCTACACAGACGGCGCCGGTGAAATCGGCGTCATCGCCTCCGTGTCGGTTCCGTTCTGCGGAGACTGCACGCGGGGACGGCTCTCGACCGATGGTAGGTTCGTTACCTGCCTGTTCGCATCGGGCGGCAAGGACCTTAAGACTCCGATGCGTAATGGGGCGACGGACGAGGAACTACTGCAGATCATTTCCGGGGTGTGGGAACGACGGGCCGACCGGTATTCCGAGGAACGCGCCGCCAACACGGATTTCGAGGGCAACGTAACGCTTCCGCGCCAAAAGATAGAAATGTTCCAGATAGGCGGTTAACACCACCCATCGCCGTGTGGGCTTCCCATTTGCGCGGGAGCGTCCATGAGAAACCTCGGAAGCAACGGGGACTACCAGAGTGACGAAAGACAATAAGAAGCGCTACTTTACTTCGAGCGGCAAGTTTGAGGTCTATACAGACGGAGCGTGCATCGGCAATCCGGGTCCTGGGGGCTGGGGAGCCGTCATGATTCACGGCAACGCGCACATTGAATTCGCAGGCGGCGAACCCAAGACCACCAACAACCGGATGGAGATCACGGCCGCCATCCGCGGTATCGACGAAACCCCGCCTGGTTCAGACGTCACCGTGTGGTCCGACAGCGAGTACGTCATCAAGACCATGACCCGCGGTTGGAAACGAAAGGTCAACAACGATCTCTGGGACCAACTCGACGACATGGTCTCGAAACGAACGGTCTCCTGGGAATGGATACGCGGCCATTCCGGCCATCCCTTAAATGAACTGGCCGACACCCTGGCCCGTGGCGAGGCTCGCGCGATTCGCGGCTCAGGAAGCCGAAAGAAGGCCAACAACCGCGGCGACGGCCAGCGGCGCGACGAGAGCCCCAGGCTGTCGCACCTCGACAGAGCCGGAAAGGCCCGCATGGTCGATGTCGGCGCAAAGCCCGACACGGAACGGGTCGCCGAGGCCAAAGGCAGCGTCACGATGAGCCCCGAAACATTTAGCCTGATCCGGGAAGGCGGATTCGATAAAGGGGACGTGCTCGGCATTGCCCGCATTGCCGGAGTCATGGCCGCCAAACAGACATCCAACCTCATTCCCCTCTGCCATCCACTGCCGTTAACACAGGTAAATGTCGATATCACGCCATACCGAGACGGAAGCGGCCTCGAAATCACCTCCACCGCTCGAACCCGCGCCAAAACCGGTGTCGAAATGGAAGCCCTCACGGCCGTCTCCATCGCGGCCCTCACCATCTACGACATGTGCAAGTCGGCCGACCGCGCGATGGTCATAAGCGACATAAGGCTCACCCACAAGTCCGGCGGCAAAAGCGGCGACTACAGCGCCCCCTGACCCGGCGCACCCGCACGAGTCGTGCCGCAACGCCGCCGGTTTGAACACTTGCGCGCGCGCCATGCCCGCCAGCCATCGCGCGCCGCGCCTGCCGCGTGCGCCCACGACGAATTGAATTGACCGGCCTCTGTAGCGTGGCTACCATTTGTGTTAGTTGCCTGGCGCGCTGCCAGGCCCTGTGGCGATGTAGCTCAGTGGTTAGAGCGGGCGCTTCATAAGCGCTAGGCCGGAGGTTCAAGTCCTCCCATCGCCACCAACACCTTCCCGGGCGGTTAGCTCAGCTGGTTAGAGCGCATGCTTCACACGCATGAGGTCGGAGGTTCGAGTCCTCCACCGCCCACCAAGCGGTATCCGGCTTGATGCCACACCACTATCATTATCCCTCGTTCCAAGGGACTCGAACAGGTGATAAGGGATAGCATGGACGCTCAGCACGAAAACCCAGTTCGCATCGGTGAAGTCACAAGACGTTTCACTACCACGGGCAGCGCATCGGGATACCAGATTGAGGTATGGCACGACGGGCTCAATGAACACCGTGTTCTGAGCGATCGGGACATCGGCGTCTTGCAAAACAAGCTCAGGGCGCAGCTCAGCCGTTGGTATGACAAATATGAGAAACACCTTGAGAGAGAGGAGCGAGCCGCTCGTCGACACGCTGGCCTATCAGCAGCGGAAGCCGCGACGGCGGAAGCTCAACACGCCCTACAGGCTTGCAGGAACATACTGCAGCACACCCTTGATGTTGACGACCGCGTGGACTGGGAGTCGCTAAAGGACCACGCACCAATGACTCGTGACCCTAGGGGGACCGAGGGCATCGAATATCATCGGGAAACCGGCAAGCCAATTGCTTACCGACGGGCTGTTCAACCCTCGGGTACAGCCCCCAACTATGATCCACCCCTGTTCAGCCTCCTCGATCACTTCTTTTCGTCTAGAAGGAACCGCAAGGAAGAAGCTGCACGAATCGCATTTGAGCGAGCGCAGCAGCGGTGGCAGGATGAGTTAGATAGGGCGGACCGCATAGACGAGGAATGTCAAGCAACCCTCAACGCGGAACAGAACGAATGGGCAGTACAAGAGGCCGACTACAAGGCCCGCCAAGACGCAGCGAACGCTGAGGTCGATACCTTCCGCTGGAACTACGAGCAAGGCGTTAGTGACGACGGCCGTGCTGTAGAAGAGCACGCTGAGTTAGTCCTTAATGCATCGACATACCCAGATTGGTTTTCGGTTGACTTCGAGCTTGGCTACAATGTGTCTACAAAGACGATCGTCATCGAGTATCGGCTCCCCTTGGAAGATTCGATTCCAACGGTCAAAAGTGTCTCCTACATTCAGAGTCGGGATGAGCTAAAGAAGAGCTTCATCTCCGAACGCGAGAAGACGGCAATCTACGAAAGCATGCTTTACCAGATTGCCCTGCGCACTATCCACGAACTGTGCGAAGCGGATGAAGTGCCCGCATTTGATGCGGTCGTATTCAATGGATGGGTTGAGAGCGTCGATCCAGCCACAGGCCAGATGCGCGACAGTTGCATTATGTCCGTGCAGGCGCGCCGTGAGGAGTTCTTGTCACTAAACTTGGCAGAGGTAGAGCCCAGAGCATGTTACCGGGCCCTAAAGGGTGTGTCGGCCGCCAAGCTCGCTACACTCACTCCCGTCCAACCGATCCTCCATCTCGACACAGGCGACCGACGATTCGTAGAGTCAAGAGAGGTTGCCCAAAATCTCTCAGCGGAGTCGAACCTCGCAACTATGGATTGGGAGAGCTTCGAGCACCTGGTACGCGAGATATTTGAGCAGGAATTCGTTGTCGAAGGCGGCGAGGTAAAAGTGACACAGGCCAGTCGTGACGGGGGCGTAGATGCGGTCGCATTTGATCCGGACCCCATCCGCGGTGGTAAATACGTGATCCAAGCCAAGCGCTTCACGCGTACAGTTGGCGTAGCTGCGGTGCGCGACCTATATGGGACAGTCATACACGAAGGTGCGGATCGGGGGATCCTTGTGACAACCTCGGACTACGGCGCCGATTCGGTTAGCTTCGCGAAGGACAAGCCGCTGACCCTGATCAACGGTGCTCAACTCCTGTCGTTGCTTGAGAAACATGGACACCGAGCGCGGATTGACCTCAGAGAAGCGAGAGAACTACAGGCGTACGGGAACCCTTAGAGGAATGTCCAGACACTCGCCTACCACAGGACGCTAGGCAGCACTTCTACTCCCCACCGAACCTGCGGCCACCTTCTGGCCCGTCAGCGCGGACAGTGGGGCCCCGCTAACGCGGCGGCGGCGTATATATGGCCGCCCGGGAATAAGCGGCCGGCCGGCCGGTCTCTGCGTAACCATGGCCCTTCGCCGCATTCAAGGCGCTACTATGAGTATGTAGGTGGTACATGGGACATTCGGCAGCCTTACGGAAGATTCCCAAGGCGGACCTTCATCGGCACGCCGAGACGTATGCTCACCTGGATCGTCTGATCGCCAGGCTCAATAACCGTCCTCCCCATGATTGGGAGAGCTGGATCGAGCGCCTGGCAGCACTTCCTCCCGGCATGCCCCGCCTCAACCGGCTCAACGGCGATCTCGACACCGTTGCTCTGCACGCCTTGGCAGTGAGATACGTATATTTCGACTCCTGGTTGACAACTATGTTCGAGGAGGCTGCACATGAGGGTGCGGTGCTCGTCGAAGTGCGATTCGGTGTTGGGGACGGACTGGGTCCGCAACACATGTACTTGTTCCGGCAGGCGGAACGTCGTGCCCGTGAGAAGTTCCCCTACTTTTGCGCAGAAGCGATTGCTGCGGTACGCATGTCTGCGCTTGGTCAACCTGATGTGTTTGAGTCCTGCCTACGTGCCCGTGATGATGGGCTGGCAGGGATCGACTTTATACCCGAACCGTACGATTCCGAGGCAGATTGGGCGGGGGCCTACGCGTGTGCAGATAGAGCCGCCGAAGCGGGGTTGGGCATCAAGGTCCATGCGGGGGAGTTCTCAACCGCCAACATCGCCGCAGCTTTGAGACTCCCGGGTATCAAACGGATAGGCCACGGCGTGCACGCGGCGGCGACAGAAGAACTACTACAGCTAGTTCTGGACTCAGGTGTCATCGTCGAGTGTTGCCTTACGTCGAATGCAATTTTGGGCGCTGTTCCATCATTAGATGAACACCCAATTCGGCTTCTCGTCGAAGCCGGAGTGCCGGTATCTCTGAGCACGGACGATCCTGTGCGGCTGTGTACGACCATCGAACGCGAGTACGAGTTGGCCGCGGCCCTCAACTTCGGCGTGGATGACCTGCTGTCGTTTACTCGGCAGGCTATCCTGGCGTCCTTCACGTCGGAGGATCGGAGATCAGAGCTACTGGACGTTGTGGAGAGATGGTCTGTCCCTACGAGTCGGCAATAGGCGATCAAGATCGCGACAACGCGGCGGCCGCAGGATGAGAGCGTCCGACGCAGCATCACGGCCGTCATGACCCTCATCTCGATGACTGAGCGTACATCGGACATACTCTGGGGGAGGCGCCAACCATGAGACTCATATTGATTGGATGCGAATACTCCGGCGGGAGCACGATGGCCAGAGCCATTGGCGAGTGGCTCCTACGGGAGCGCGCGGCGACCGCCGTACGCATCCACGATCACTGGGTTTACCCGTACATCGCCGACCAGGACCCTTCAACATGCTTCATTTTGGGCCCCCGCGGCATCGTCCCTGAGAAGTGGCGCTACCGCCATTTAGGCAGCGTGCACGGCGACACCGCGCTGTCGGAGGAGTGGGCGTCCGACGTTAGGGCGCTGAAGCCGTGGCTGCTGGAGCAAATGCAGCGCGCCCTGGTCTGGCGTCACATGCACCACACCGTAGTCGGGGAGGAAGCGTCAGACAGCATTCAGGTCGGCCTCCACTACGCGGAGGCGGTGTACGCGCCGCTGTACTACGGTTACGGACGGGATACCTTCTCTGACCGACGACGACGGGCGCGCGAGTGGGACAGGGCGCTCCTGGAGTACGCGCCCGAAACGTTGCTTGTAGTGCTCAGGGCGTCGCCGGAGGCGATACGGAAGCGGATGCGCGCTGTCCCGCGGCCCGACGGCGTTCCCAGCGAAGAGGACGTCGAAAAGGTGATCGACCTGTTCGAGGAGCAGTACGCCAGCACGGAGCTGAAGCACAAGCTGGCAATACGCACCAGCGGCGTGACGGTGGCGGAGTCGGTCGCCGAGTTTGCCGGCAAGGTGGAGCCGTTCCTGACCGAGGAGGACCGTCAGAGGAAGGGATGGGAGCCTGGGACTAGCCTGGCGGGGCGTTAAAGAAGGCTGATTTCGGTAGCCAACAGGTCCCGGCCTGGTACAGAAAGAGCAACCTACTCACCCCTCCCAGGCGCCCAGTCATAGATCTTCGCCAGCGTTCCGCCCATCAGCGCGGCACGCTCCGTGTCCGAAAGCTGGTCGGTGACCCGGAATGCCTCTACGCCCTGCTCGTAGGTCAACAGTTCCACCGCACGAGTCCAGTCGGTGCCCCACATGCATCGATCGAAGCCGAATGCGTCGAACACCTTGCTCAGAGGCGCCCAGATGTCAGGGTAAGGAAATGGCTCGTGGGACAGGGTACAGGCCCCGGAAATCTTGATAACTACGTTGTCGAATTCTGCCAGCGAAAGCACGTTGGCCAGGTCGGCAAAAGGTTCCGGCGACGGCGGCGGCTCGAATGGCTGGACCAGGCCCACATGATCGATCACCACCTGGGTGTCCGGATGGCGGCGAACCAGTTCACGCAGTAATGGCAGCTTGCCCGAACACATGATGTTCACCGGAACGCCGGCATGGGCGCCGGCGGAGAGTATGCGGTTCACACCCGGGTCGTCCGCTTCGAACGGCTCGTACGCAAGCATGATGCGGGCGCCGACCACACCGGGCGTCCCCGTCCACTCCGCCATCTCATCGTCGATCGACTTAGACTGTGGGTCAAACGGCTTTATCAGGCCGAATTTGCCCGGATGGTTCGCGTAAACCTCGAGAGCGTAGCTGGCGTCGTAGCCGTACATGGCGAACGGCGACACCAACAAGGCCCCGTCGACGCCCACAGCGTCCATCGCCGCCGCCATGTCGTCGCCAGTGACCTCATCAGGGCCCTGCAAGAACCCTCTCCAGGGACGTTCAGGGCGGTTTCGCTCGTAGGCGTGTACCTGTGAGTCAATTGTGGGAGTTCGAGTTGCCATCGCCTTGCTCCTTGTGATTCATGGATTTCGGGGAGGTGTGTGTCTCTGCTACAAAGCTCTGCGGAGTTATCGACCGAGACATGTTATTGCCATCGTCCATATTGCGACTACCCGCCGAAAGGTCCGGAGTACTCAACAGGCCCCAAAAGCCCGGGTACTCATGGGCCGTGGGTCTAAGGGGGCGTCCAAAAAGGGCCGCGGCCTGCGAGCCTTCCGAAAATGCGGGTTTGGCTGCCACGCCTCGATACATGAAGAGAATGGCGCCTCAACTAACGACTTGGCGGTAACGCCGCCTGACCTGCCGCGGTGTGCATTTTCGGAGTCTGGCTTCCGCCTTCCCGCCTGTTCGCCTTCTGGAGCATGACTGCCATGGCCTATGGTGAGACGGCGTAACGAACCATTCGCAGTACAGAATAGATACCAAGAACTGAGGTACTCGTGGACGGTCGGATTGCGTGTGGTACAAGGCGTTGTCACTTGGAAATCCTGTTAATTGCCTAGCGCGATCTGATGTTATTGATCCTCGGAGGCCTTCCCGCGGTGGGCAAGACCGCCATTGCCACTGGACTGGCTCGGGCCATTGAGGCCGTTCATCTACGCATCGATTCCATTGAGCAAGCGTTGCGCAACTCCTGTGTGACGATATCGGGGCCAGAGGGGTACGAGGTCGCTTATGCGATTGCTGAGGACAACCTGAAATTGGGCCGCACCGTGATTACCGACTCTGTGAACCCAGTGGAGGTGACGCGAGCCGCCTGGCGGACAGTCGCCAAGCGGGCAGGCAAGCGTTGCATCGAAATTGAGATCGTCTGTTCCGACCAGGCGGAGCACCGGCGCAGGGTCGAGTCACGGATAGCTGACATCGTCGGGCACGAATTACCCACATGGCAGCAGGTGTGCGACCGTGAGTATGAACCCTGGCAGGCCAGTATCGTCGTAGATACAGCGGGACAGCCTGTAGAGGCGAGCATTTCAGCGCTGCGAGAAAGACTGGAGGGCCTTTAGCAGGCGCTCCGGGGCAATCGGTGATGCGGAGAAGTGAAGCGGTCCCAAAGTAGAGCTCAGGCGGGGATTGAGGGACCAGTGCAGCGCCCACACATGAACTCCCTCATAGGTGACTGCGCCTGACATTCGCAGTTCGCAAGAGACACCAAAAACTGAGGTGTACTCGAGGCAAGGCGCGCCTTGACCAGGTCTGCCAACCGCTCTGCTAACCCTTTCGAACCTTCGGGGTGGGCGCCGGGTCCGGGAATTTCTCCGCCTCTTGGTGAGGAAAGGGTTCAGATCGGGGAAGTTAGATTTCCACAGGAAACCCGCTGTCCATCCATTCTGCGTAGGAACCGTCGTAGAGGCGGACGTTGTACCCGGCCTGCTGCATAGACAGGTAAGCCAGTGAGGCCCGGAGCCCGCTGCGGCAGTAGGCCACCACCGGATCGCGAGGCGTGATGCCGGCGGCTGCCAGCCGCTCGCGCAACAGATCTGGCTCGATGAGCAGTTCCCCATCGGCGCCGGCCATTTCTGAGTGAGAAAGATTCACGGCGCCGGGAATGTGCCCGGGGCAATGGTCCATCTCCGTTTGGCCCCGAAACTCTTCCGGGGAGCGGGTATCCAGGAGTATCGTACCGCCGGGATTGGCCACGTCGTTCATCGTAGCTCGCACGGACGGGTTGAGGCGCGGCGAAAAGAGTTTTGGCTCGGTTGGGACGGGCCGGTAGAGGACCTCCCGGCCCTGGTCCTTCCAGGCGTCGTAGAGCAGGTCCATGATGTGAACGTCGTCGCGGCCCAGGTATTCCAGGACCCAGGCTGCCATGGCGGCGTTGCGGCCATCCTGATGGTCGTAAAGCACCGGGGTTACGCCGTCGCCCAGCCCCGCATCGCCAAAGGCGGCGGCAAGTTGCTCCGGCTGGCCGAGACGCCCGTCCGGGCCTTGCAGCTTCTTGAAAGGAACGTTGACCGCCCCTCTCAGGTGGCCCATCAAATAGCGCATGGCCGACCGCGGGTCAATTATCAAGTACCCCGGCCGACCGATATGATCAGAGACCCAATCCGCGGAAACGAATGTGGCCATCAACCGACCATTTCAAAGTCGGTCTCGACCGCGGTTGGGTTGGCTACCGACTGGGTGACCGGGGAGCCCTCCACCGCCAAACGCCAGACTTCCCGCAGGGTTTCCTCGTCGGCGTCGGCGCGCACGAAGCACTTGGCCGAAATCCTGCCGTAACCCGGGTTTCCCTCGTCCTCGACCCCGGCCCACTTGCGGATGTTGTCGAAATACCCTTCGACAGCCACCTCCAGGTCATAGATGCGGACCCCCTGCTTGGTGGCGTTGACCACGAAGCCCACGGTCATGCAACTGCCAATGGCCGACAGCAGCTGCTCGTGGGCGCTGGCGGCGACGTCAGTGGCGGTCAGGTCGCCGGGCTCGTCCATGTCCACCTGGTGATTCCGCATGTAGGCGCGCGCCCGCATCCCGTCCTGCCAGACCACCCGCGACTTCCAGGGCCCGGTTACCGCATTGAAAACCTCCGGGTCCCGAAAAGACTCCAGGACTTCCACCAGTTTCTCCCGAGGCAGTCCGTTAAGGTCTCGTTCTTCAGCCATTTCCAACTCCTTAATGCCAATTGGTCTTATCCGTCGAAAACCGTGAACTCTGGCGTTATCGATATTCCGCCCTGAGCTGTTCGGCGGCTTGGGTGATCACCTGCATTTTCTTGGATGCGATCTCGTGGGTGTTGACGTTTCTTTCGGCGAAGGTGCCAAAACCGCAGTCGGGGTTGAGGTAGATTTTGTCCGGGTCGAAGTATTGCAGAAGCTCCTTGACTCTGGCGACAATCTGCTCCGGCGGTTCGATGTCGTCGGTCCGGGGATTCACCACTCCGAAGCCGATTTCCTGCTCGTTGTCATATTCCTTGAAGACCTCCATCTCTCCAGCCCTGGGCGTGGCGCATTCCAGCACCAGTTGGTCAATGTTCATCTGGGTAAGGTAGGGCAACATCGGCCCGTAGTTGCCGGTGAGCAGCACGTCTTCCCGCCGGCTCCAGTTGCCGCGGCAGATGTGGACCCCGGTCTTGATTCCGGTGATTCCCTCGGTGGTCTGGTTCATCAGGCGCACCGCGAACTCCAGTTCGTCGGTCGGATCCCGGCGGTTGGGCAGAGCAGCGCACATGAAGGTCTCGGTGTTTTCCTCGCCAAATACCACCTGGCTGAGGATGGGTTCATCCAACTGAACGAAGTCGCAGCCCTGGTCCCGTAGGGCGATTATCTCTTCCCGTAGGATGGCCACCACGTCGGCGGCCAAGTCTTCGGGATCAGGGTACACCCGGTCGGAGAGACCTTCGAACCAGCTGGAGCGGGTCAGCATATAGGGGCCGGGCAGGGGAATCTTAATTTGCCGATCCGTGTGTTCTCGCATGAAGGCCAATTCATCAAGGGCCAGGCCCTCCCGCCTCCCGAGGCGGTCAACCACGATGGGGCTCTTGATGGCAAAGGATGGCACGTCGAGGGCCCGCAGCATTTCTTCCATCCGGGCTCGGTCCCGGGAGTAGTCCAGTAGCTCCGAGACCTTCATCAGCCGCATTCCGGTCAGCTTGTCCACGGCAAAGGAGTAGAAGTTGTCCCGGCGCTGCTCCCCGTCGCTTATGATGTTCACCCCGGCCTCTTCCTGCGCGCGGATGCAGGCCAACACTTCGCCGTCGGCCACTGAGTTGAATTCATCCAGGGTGATTTCGCCGGCTTCTTTGCGACGCAGGGCCCGGACCAGCTCGGTGGAGCGGGGCCAACTTCCAACGACCGTTACAGGGAACAAGGGGGCGTCCGCCATTCAGTTTCCTCCCGGATTTTGGCGCTAAGGGGGATTGCGGCCTTCTTTTGGGGCCTGCCGCAGTGTATTTCACTCTGCAAGCCGGGACAAATTGGGCGGCAATTCAGGCAGGGGTAGGCGGGGGTCGGGAACGAAGCGCCGGGAGGTATTGCAACTCATTCTTGATGGCGTGACAAGCGGCGGCAGCAGAAACGTCAACATCGCGGTGGCGATCCCGACGGAGGATTTTGCTGTAGTCGCAGAACCGGTACAAACATTCCCAATGAAACATACTTAAGTCCGCCACGCCCAGACGAGACCAAGTCCCTTCACGTTGCAGGGCGTACCGGCACTGTGAGCGGGAAGCGTGATGCGGAATGCGATATACGGTCTGTGTGGGCTTAGTCCCATCGGAACAGCCGCCGACAGCCAACCCGTTCCAGCCACGGGCCCATCAAGACAAAAACGGAAGCCGGTTGGGATCCACGTTCAGACCATTTCCTCCGGCTGGGCTTCTCGTACAGGACCGGACTCGGACGGTGCGGATATTGGCTCCGCTTGGGCTTCAGGAGCAGGGGGCGCTTCGCTTTTGCCGGTTTCCCATTGTTCATGGAAATAAACGAAGACGTCTCTTGTGGCGGCGACCAGGGGCACTCCGACTATCACACCCCACAACCCCGCAATCTCGCTCGCCAAGACTATTGTGACCATTATCGCTACGGGGTTGAGCCGGACTGCGCCACCCTGTATGCGAGGCGAGATAACGTAGTTCTCCAATACCTGTACCAAAACGTAGACGAGGGCGACCCAAATGACCAGATCTGGCGAGCTTGCCAGCGTGACGAGGAGGCCCGGCACGGCGCCGAGCAAAGGTCCGATTATCGGGATCAGGGCAAACATGCCGGCCAACAGTCCCAGCATGGCAGCGTATTCGACGCCAAGGATGGACAGCCCGATGAACACCAGGATGCCGACGATCGTCGCGCTCAACAGCTGGGCCCTGACGTAAGACCCTATGACGCTGTTGACAATCGAAATGACGTTACGGGCGTGATTTCGTCCCGTCGGGGATAGCATCGAGTAAACGCCGCCAACTACTTCCTCACGATCCTTGAGGATGTAGAACAACAGGAACGGGACTATGGCGAGTCCGATCACAAGCGTCACTGCGTTCGAGGCGCCGCTTACCGATCGTCGGGCAACGCCCTGGGCGGCGTCCGTCAGTACATCGCCGCCCCCCGCAACAACCTCCTCAAACTGATCGCGCAACTCAACCGGTACCTGCTCGGTGATGTCGTCCGACCAGCCTTCTACGGTGGATCTGGCGCGTTCGTACAGATCGGGGAAACTCTTGGCCAGTTCCTGCGATTCGGAGTACAGGGGCGGAATCGTAACGTACAGAATGCCCGCGACCATTGCTGCGAACGCCACGTAGATCGTCAGAATCGACACGACACGGGTTACGCCGGGCATCCGGCCGCGGCCCGGCATTCGTTGCTCCAGGAACACCACGGCCGGATAGAGAAGTTCAGCCAAAACAATACTGATGATGAACGGGAACAACGCGCCGCGCGCGAGATACAGGACGGCGACAACCACCGCCACGGTCGCCACAATTAGCGCCGTTCGCCTCCATTTAATCCATGGCTGCGTTCCGAGTACTTGTTGTGGACCGTCAGGAATTTGTTGACCTTTCAACCACTTTCACTCCGGCCCTCGCCAATCTGCGCTGAGGATTAACCTTCCCGATTGACGGGAACAGGCTTTGACAGAAGGTGCTTTACTGGGCAAATCGCCGACTTGTTCCGACCGTATTCGGATCGCCAAGCTTACATCGTGTGCCGCGGGCCCAAAATCCTCCAAGAGGGTGTCTAAAAGGGTGCCGCCCGAGCAGAACGTAATAAAATGTCATTCTGAGCGAAGCCGAAGAATCTACGTCCGACTGGCAGTAACGCTCTGTCCCCCGACCTCCACGATCCTGCGGCATCGTTCAGGGTTACAGGGCGCGCTCAAGATGACAATGGGACTGACTAGAATCCCTTTAAGGCTTCCGGCCACTTCCGGCGACCCGACGGCTCATGTCTAGTGGACACCGGTGTGGCCTTCACGCCTTGCCCTGAGTTGTGCCGGAAGCTATCGTTTCGGTCAGCCTCTAATCATCATAAAGGACAATTTCGCCCATGGCCCGCGTCCTCATAGTTGCTTTCGACGGACTCCAGCCTTCGCAGGTGCGGGCCGACCTCGCGCCAAACCTCGCCGCGTTCGCCGCCGGAGGTGTCACGTTTGCCAGGAATCACCCCGTTTTTCCTACGGTAACCCGGATCAACGTCGCCAGCCTCGTCACGGGCCGCAACCCCGGCTCGCACGGGCTGGCAGGCAACACGCTCGTTTTCCGCGACTACAACCCGAACATCACCTTGCCAGCCATGGAACCGCAGCTTGCACAGGTCGCCAAGCGGACGGGGCACGTCCTGCTGGCCCCGACGCTGGCGGACATCCTGCACGACCACGGGGAAGAATACGTGGCCGTGGGCGTCGGCACTTCGGGCAACGCTTACGTTCAGAACCCGCGGGCCGAGGCCTCGGGTGGAGCCACGATCCACCCGGAGTTCTGCCTGCCGAGGGGACTACATAACCAGCTTGTCGAGCGCTTTGGCCCGTGGCCAGCCAATGAATTGCCGAACACTCCGCAGATGGAGCAGGGGGCGCGGGTGCTGACTGAATACGTGCTTGCGGAACGCGATCCGGCGGTCGCGCTGATGTGGTTCTCCGAGCCGGACAGCTCCAACCACAAGGCCGGAGTGGGGGCCGTCCTCTCCAACAGGGCCCTCGCCTCTGCCGACGAGCAGTTCGGCCGGATCATCGAATGGATGGAACGCAACGGCGGCTCGGAAGAGACCGACGTGATAGTGGTCTCGGACCACGGATACGCGACTATCGGCGACATCGTGGACATTGAGACCGAGTTGCGGGCTGCGGGCTTCCCCGGCGGCGGCCAACCTGGCGGAGTATTGGTCGCGCCGAACGGCGGATCATCGCTCTTCTACGCTCACGAAGCCGATCCCGAGACCGTGGTGCGGCTGGCAAATTGGCTCGCACGGCAGCCGTGGTGCGGTGCGATGCTTGCATCGGAACGCGTCGGCCATGTGCCCGGTACGCTCCCCGCGAGCCTGGGCAACATAGACGGTCCCAGGGGTCCCGACCTGGCGATGGCCTTCGCCTGGAACTCCACTCCCAACGACGCAGGTTATCCCGGCCACACAGTAGCCGGAGGGGGCCCGGTCGGCGTTGGCACGCACGGTGGCATGACCCGCCACGAACTGCGGAACACGCTTATAGCGCGTGGACCCGGTTTCCTTCGATCAACCGTCGTAGACAGGCCCACGGGCAACGTGGACGTTGCCCCCACGATTCTCCACCTGCTGGGCCTGCCCGGCGGAGAAAAAATGGACGGACGGATCCTTCATGAAGCGCTCGCCGGCGGCGACGATTCGTCAGACATCGAATCACATACGGAGACGCACTCCGCCGAACTTGGTGACTACCGGCAGGAAATCTCCGTCACGACCGTGGGAGGTTCGTCGTACCTCGACGAGGGCAATGCCGTTATTCCATAGGCCTGCACGGCCCATGACGTGCAGCGCGTGACCGCACTCGTTCGGCGGTGTGTTTCAACAGCTTCAACGGGCTATTTTATGATTTGTTTTGCAAACTACTTTGCGATACAGATATACTCGGTGGCAACAGGCATTTCGCATGTTGACCGGGTCCGCCCGGCATATCCAGGGCCCCCACGGCTCTCAATAAGAGACGGAGGATCGCGATGCAAAAAACGGACCACGAAACCGCTGCTCTCACACCCCAACAAGGTGTTCAGGCCATCCACGCGACCATGGACCAAGCCCGTAGCTCCATGTACGTCGCCGGGTCAGCGACGATATTGCTCTTCTGGGCTGCCATAGTGTCCGTGGGACTAGGATCTCAGTACGCCATCCTGGAGCTGGCGCCCGACTTCGCCGATCGCAGCCCTTGGATCTTCGGGGTGCTATGGGGGGTCCTCATGGTGCCGGGCATGGTCGGAAGCGGGATCATAGGAAGCCGCGCCGGCAGGAAGATCGCGCCAGGCGACGCTGCTCGCAGCGCTGGCATAAGGGTGTTCCTCTATTGGCTGGCAGTGGTGGTGGCGATGTTCCTCATCCCGGCAGCTGCTGGGATGTGGAACGCCGAAGACGGGGACCAGATACCAAGGGTCACCATAGGCATAGTGTCCCTTGCTTACATTCTTTTCGGTATCATGCACCGCCCTGCATTGGCGATAGTGGGAGTGGGGTTCGCCGCAGCGTTTTACATTCCCAACCTTCTCTTGGGCGATGTTGCCATGCCGGTCTCGGGGGGATTGATGTTGGTAGTAGTGGTCCTGGGCGCGTGGTGGATGCGCAAGAGTGGGGTCAATTGACCGACGAGGCCATTCACCTCAACGAGACCATCCACCAGTCCACCCGACTGCGAATAATGACGCTGTTGGTCTCGCTACCTGAAGATGACCGATTCGCCTACGGGTTCATTCAGCAGACGCTCGACCTGACCGGCGGAAACCTGACCACCCACCTGCGCAAACTCGAGGACGCCGACTACCTCGTCATAACCAAAGAGTTCGTCGGCTCCAAACCGCGCACGTGGGTTCAGGCGACACCGCTGGGACGCCAGGCGTTCGCCGAATATCTCTCCAACTTGCATAAGGCGCTGAACTGGCACCCACCCACGTGACCGCCTGAAGCGCAAATTTCGGGAGCGTTCTACGATGTCGCCGGGCAGATCCACTGCCGACGAAGTAACCGATTGACGGCTCGACTATCAATACGGGGTGGTTAGAATCATGGTTCGACCACGAACCTGGGTAAGGGTTTAAACGATAGAACCTGGAGACGTCTGGGAGGAAAGCATGGCTGGACGCGTGGCTGGGAAGGTTGCGGTTGTCGTGGGGGGCGGGCAGGCTCCGGGGGCAACCATAGGGAACGGTAGGGCGACGGCGATAGTGTTGGCGCGGGAGGGCGCCAAGGTTGTGGTCGCCGACCGGGACCTGGCGTCGGCCCAGGACACCGTCGACATGATCGTGGACGCAGGTGGCGACGCCGTCGCCGAGCATGTCGACGCGACCGATGAAAGTTCTGTGGCGAAGCTCATCAGCGACGCGGCGGCAAGCCAAGGCGCCCTCGACATACTCCACAACAACGTGGGAGCGAGCATCGCGCTGGGCGATGCCGTGGCGGTCGATCTGACGGAGGAGGCGTTCGACCTTAGCTTTGCGGTGAACCTCAAGAGCCACTGGATGTCTTGCAAGTATGCGATACCGATCATGCGGGCTCAGGGCGGCGGCTCCATCGTGAACATCTCGTCGCTTGCGGCGCTGGAGGACTACCCTTACGTCGGATACAAGACCACCAAGACTGCGCTTATCGCCTTGACTCAGAACCTGGCGTCGGCCCACGCCGATGCGGGTGTCAGGGTGAACGCCATCCTTCCGGGCCTCATGGATACGCCGATGGCCATCGAACCCCGTGTGGCCCGTGGCGTGCCGCGAGAGCAGGTCGTGGCGGCGCGGAACGCCCGGGTCCCCCTGGGGGGTCGCATGGGCACGGCCTGGGACGTGGCCAACGCGGCCCTGTTCCTTCACTCCGACGAGGCGCAGTTCATCAGCGGAATCTGGCTGCCCGTCGACGGCGCCGCCTGGGCAAGCCAGGGCAAGTACTAGGGATACTCTGAACAAGTCCGCGTGTTGTGGCATAGTGACATGCCATATGTAATCAGACAAAGATGTTTGGGAGTGAAGGATCCGGTGGACCAGCCAACATTTGCGGACCTGGAATACGACGGCAAGAAGCGCAAGACTCGCAGGGAGATATTCCTGGAGCGCATGGATGGTCTGGTCCCATGGGGAAAGTTGGAAGAGCGTATCCGGCCGTATTATCCCAAGGCGGGCCGGGGCCGCCGGCCCTATGAGTTGCCGGCGATGCTGCGGATACACTGCGTCCAGTTGTTCTACAACCTGAGTGACCCTGGTATGGAGGACATGCTGTACGAGGTCGAGTCGGTGAGGCGGTTCGCAGGTTTGAGGCTGTCGGGCCCGCTGCCGGACGAGACGACGATCCTGAACTTCCGCCATCTGTTGGAAGAGCACGAGTTGGGGGAAGGTCTGTTTGAGGAGATCAACCGTCATCTGGCGTCTCAGGGACTACGGCTCCGGGAGGGGACGATAGTGGACGCGAGCATCATCGAGGCGCCGTCTTCGACGAAGAATCGTAGTGGTGGGCGAGACCCTGAGATGCATCAGACGAAGAAGGGGAACGAGTGGCGCTTCGGGATGAAGGTACACATTGGCGCGGACGCTCAAACGGGAGTGGTGCACAGCGTAACTACGACACCGGCGAACGTGCACGACGTGACGGAAGCGCACCGGTTACTCCACGGAGGAGAGAAGCGGGTGTGGGGCGATGCGGGTTATCAGGGAGTTGACAAGCGGGCGGAGAATCGGGAGTTGGGGATGGAGTGGCGGGTGGCGATGAAGCCTGGCCGTCGGCGGCAACTGGAGCCGGGAAGCGATGAGGCGCTGGAGGAGAAGCGCAAAGCGTCGGTCAGGGCAAAGGTGGAGCATCCGTTCCTGTATGTGAAACGGCGCTTCGGCTACGCCAAGGTCCGCTACCGGGGGTTGGCCAAGAACACGCAACGGCTGATGGTGCTGCTGGGACTGGCCAACTTGATGACGGCCGAGCGCCACCTGGCGGCGTGACCGGGGCGCAGTGCGTCCAAATCGGGACTGGGGCGGCAAAACCGCCCAACAGGGCTGATGTAAGGCCCCAACAATCCCTATCGCGGCGCCATCATGGGGTTGCAAGAGGACTGAAATCTTTGAACAACCCCTCCAATCCAACTCAACTCAGCTTACATTGGGTTGTTCAGAGCATCCCTAGCAGTAGATTTTGCGCCGCATTCCGCGTCGGGCGCGCATTGGGTTCGGCAAACTGTCTTGCAGCTTGAGGGATCCCTGATCGCTGAGTTGCAATCCGTTGATCGTTCTCGCAGGCCGCTCCATGGTTAGTTCCACAGGCTTGCGGGCACATCCGCAGTACTCGTCGGCCTGAACAAATGTAAAGTGCTTTTCGAGTTCATAGTACGATCGGGCCAAATGTGAAATCTTCACGGTCACCGCAAGGCCCTGCGCGACGGAAACAGTAGATTGTTCATAATTCCGACGCCCAAACGCTTCCACATACCCCCAACAATCGCCGTCGGAGTGCTAGTCATGATGACCGCCCTGCTGGCGGGGGTCCACCCGGCCCAGGCCCAGGGTGAAGCCGACTCCTGCGCCACGGGAGGGGCGGTGGTGGACGCTGCCAACAACCCCGGACTGGTGTCTGACTGCGAGGCTCTTCTTTCCGCGCGGGACATCCTGGCGGGCAGTGCAACGCTGAACTGGTCGGCCAATAGGCCCATTGATCTGTGGGAGGGCGTCACTCTGGTTGGCTCGCCGCCACGGGTTGCTGAGTTGGACCTGTGGGATAGGGGATTGACGGGCCATTTACCGGATGAGTTGGGGGTACTCGCCAGCCTCCACGTGCTGTCCTTATGGGGCAACCGGCTGACCGGGGAGATACCAGAAGGGTTGGGCGACCTGGCCAATTTGGAATCACTGAACCTCTCTTACAACCTGTTGACCGGGGACATACCAGAGGAGTTGGGAGACCTGGCCAACCTGGAATCACTGGACCTCTCTTACAACCAGTTGATTGGGGAGATTCCGGAGAAGTTGGGAGACCTGGCCAACTTGGAATCACTGGACCTCTCTTACAACCAGTTGATCGGGGAGATTCCGGAGAAGTTGGGCGGCCTGGCCAACCTGGAATCACTGGACCTCTCTTACAACCAGTTGACCGGGATGCTACCGGAGGAGTTGGGGGACCTGGCCAACTTGAAAGAGTTGCACCTGAATAACAGCCGGTTGACCGGGGAAGTACCAGACGAGTTGGGGGACCTAGCCAACCTGGAAGAGCTGTACCTCAATATCAACCAGCTGACCGGGGAGATACCTCGGAGATTGACTGGACTGAAGGCGCTGGAGGCGTTTGTCTTCTATAAAAACCCAAGTCTTTGCGCGCCCCTTGATGACGCATTTCAGACATGGTTCCAGAGCGTGGCAATCGTGCGCGGCAGCAGCTGCTCTCCGATGGACTCGTCAGAAGATATGGCCGTCCTGGTCGAGCTCTACAACGCTTTGGACGGGCCGAACTGGAAGGACAAGACCCACTGGCTGAGCGACCGGCCGCTGAGGGAATGGCACGGCGTCACCAATGATGCAAACGGACGGGTCACTGGACTGTACCTATCGCAAAACCGGTTGATCGGGACGATACCGGCGGGGTTGGGCGACCTGGCCAATCTGGAAACGCTGGACCTATCGCGAAACCAGTTGACCGGGATGATACCGGAAGAGTTGGGCGACCCTGCCAACCTGGTATGGCTGCTCCTATCGGGCAACCAGTTGACTGGACCTATACCGGCGCAACTAGGAGACCTCGCCAATCTGGAAGCGCTGTTACTATGGGGCAACCAGTTGAGCGGGGAGATACCGGAAGAGTTGGGTGGTCTGGTCAACCTAAAGTCGTTGTCTCTTTCGCGCAATCAGCTAATTGGGTCTATACCGCCCCAACTAGGAGACCTCGCCAATTTGGAAGGGCTGTCCTTGTCGTACAACCGACTGACCGGGAAGATACCGTCGCAACTAGGAGGCCTCGCCGATCTGAAAAGGCTGTACCTAACTGGCAACCAGTTGACTGGATCTATACCGGCCCGACTAGGAAGCCTCGCTAATCTGGAGACACTGTCCTTGGCGTTCAACCAACTGACCGGGAAGACACCGACAGAATTGGGCGACCTCGCCAGCTTGCACGAGTTGCGACTATCGAGCAACCAGTTAACTGGGGAGATACCGGCGGGGTTGGGCGGCCTTGCCAACCTGCGACGGGTGTTCCTATCCTACAACCAATTGACCGGGTGCATTCCCGAGGGATTGAAGGACGCGTACAACAATGACTTTGACGAACTCGGTCTGCCGTTCTGCGATGTCCTGCTGAGCGGCCTGGACACAAGCCCGGGATCGCTGGTCCCATCGTTCGACCCCTATCGCACCAAATACACAGTTGTGGTCAGCCAGTCGAAGGTTACCGTTGTTCCCGCCAATGACCACAACGCCTCTTTCCAATTCCTCGACGAAAACGACAACGCATTAGAGGATGCCGATAGCACGTTGGCGGGTCATCAGGTAGAGGTTGGCACGGACGTCACGACCGTAAATATCAGGATCATCTCCCAAGACGGACGCGCGACCTTAACTTACTCCATTGACATGACGCGCTGCCTCACCGGAGAAGCTGTGGCGGACCCACTCAACAACCCAGGGTTGGTATCGGACTGCGATGTGTTGTTGACGGCGCGGGACTGGCTGGCGGGGAGCGCGATGCTGAACTGGTCGGCTCGTACCCCCATCGGTCAATGGGAGGGCGTCACGGTAGGCGGCACACCGCTCCGGGTTACTAAGTTGAACCTGCCGAACAGGGGACTTACAGGAGAGATACCCCCCGGACTGGGGCGACTCTCAAGCCTGCAAGAACTGTACATGCACGAAAACCAATTAAGCGGAGAGATTCCAGAGGAGTTGGGCGGGCTTGCCAACCTGGAACTGCTATGGCTAAGCGGTAACCGATTGAGCGGGGAGATACCGCAGGAGTTGGGCAGCCTATTAAGCCTGAGATGGTTGACTCTCCGAAACAACCAGTTGACAGGGGAGATACCCGTGGAGTTCGGAGGCCTCGGTGACCTACGATCTATAATCCTCTCGCAGAATCAGTTAACTGGCGAGATACCCGCGGAGTTGGGAGGCCTGGCTCACTTACAAACGATAGACCTCTCGGAGAATCGGTTGGCCGGAGAGATTCCGGTAGAGTTGGGAGGCCTTGCCCGGCTGGATTGGATGGCCTTATCCTCCAACCAGTTGACCGGGCAGATTCCTGCGGAGTTGGGCAAGCTTGACGATCTTTTTACGTTGAAACTCGAGGCCAACCAGTTGACCGGCGAGATACCGGTGGGATTGGGCAACCTCGCCAAGATGGACTGGTTGGACCTATCCAGCAACCAGTTGACCGGGCAGATTCCTGCGGAGTTGGGCGGCCTTACCTATTTGAGAGGATTGTTCCTTTGGGCCAACCGGCTGACCGGCCCGATTCCTGCCGAACTGGGTGGCCTCGCAAACTTGGATTGGCTCTACCTCTCACAGAACCAGCTGACAGGGTGCATAACCGAGGGATTGCGTGACGTAGCGCGCCATGACCTCCACTACCTCGGTCTGCCGTTCTGCGACGTCCTGTTGAGCGGCCTGACCATCAGCCCAAGTAGGCTGATCCAGTCGTTCGACCCCTATCGCACCGACTACACCGTAGCAGTGGGCCGGTCCAGGGTTACGGTGGTCCCTGCAAACGACCACAATGCCTCTCTCGCGGTACTCGACGAAAACAACGATGCAATAGAAGACGCCGATGCCGCGTTGGTGGGGCACCAACTTGATTTCAGCGCCGACGTCCCCGCCATCAAGATCAGAGTTGTCTCCCAGGACAATTTGGCGACTCACACCTACACAGTCAGGGACTTGGGTATCAGATATGACGCCAACGACAACGGTGTGATCGAAAGGGGTGAGGTCATAGCCGCCATAGTCGATTACTTCGCCGACCGCATTACCAGGGTGGAGGCAATCGGCGTCGTCCGGCTCTACTTTTCAAGTTGATTCACGCGGTGTCGGCCAACATTCCTCTCCCTAACCGCAAAGTATCTCCGAGATCAACCGCAGCATGAAACCTCGCCCCGTGTGCCTTTGAGCGATGCTAGTCCAACGATACCCGAATACGTCGCGTGCGATGAGACCAGGCAACGAACGCAATTACGCAAACTGCCTGACTGGCACGAAACGCCCGCGCGGCCGGCATCCCATTGGATACTCGGCGAGACTGGAATTTAACGGCTGAGCTGTGGTCGCCAAGACTCCGCTGCCTCAATTCAGTCGTAATCTTGCCGAGCAAGTGACCAAAGCGGCCGGAGCCGCCGACTGCTAGTATTCGCCAGGCCAACCGCCCTCCCGGCCGTTCCGAAGACGCCCGGCTATCCACCACATGCGGAGGAACTAAATTGCTCGGTCAAGTACATGATCACATCGTCAGCGAACTTGGCGAGAGCAGTCGCACTGACATCATATTCGTGCTTACCGCTATCGTGTTCAACCTGCTGGTTCTCGCGATCAACTCCGGCTTGTCCCTGGCCGCCACGGAAGAAAATGTGACCACCACGTACGACCTCGTACTGACCGTTTTCATTGTCTTGACGGTGTTGGTCAACATCATCGCGGTGGCAGGACTGATGATGGGCAGGCGCACCCGAGGCACGCTCCTCGGCGGCCTGGTCGCCATGTATCGCGACAACGACGTCGACAAGTATTACGACCCGGCCCCGATCTCTAACTACAGGGTCCGCTATCTCCTGTTTACCGGCGCCATCGTGACCCTGGCAATCACGGCAATAACAGTCCCCTTCATCATCCGCTTCACGAACACAGCCTGATTCACCCCACAAGACACACTCGAGAGACGAGATGACGCCGTTGCACACTCCACCCCATCCAGGTGAGATCGTAAGAGAGGAATGCCTCAAACCACTTGGGCTAACGGTCACGAGGGCGGCGCAAGGCCTGGGTGTGACCCGACAGGCGCTGTCGGATTTGGTCAACGGGAAGGCCGGCGTGTCAGTCGAGATGTCCCTTCGCCTGTCCAAGACCTTAGGATCTTCACCGGAAACCTGGCTCGGCATGCAGACAGCCTACGACCTCTGGCGCGCGCAGGAACGGGCGGACGGCATCGAGGTTGAGAGGTTTACGACAGCTGCAAGGACGTAGCGGATCCCGTCTTCGTCCTGACGGTCGGCTAGTGCAGTCGCCTGAAGCTCACTCCCAACGCGCATCAGGCCCTGGGGTTTGAGTCCTCGACCGCCCATTATTGAGGCCTGGCTCGGCTGAAGGCAGTAACGTAAATAAGAGATACGGTGGTTACCGTTCCTATGGGTGAAGCAGAGGATCGAACAGGCGGACGGAACAAATGACGCGGGCCGAGCGTCTTTAATCATGAACCTAAGTTAGATTGGGGTGCGTTCATGATAAAGATGCTCAAGGCTATTCTCACCGTCGTTGCACTTCTGGCATTTGCAATCGCTTGCGGCAACGGTGGGGACTCGCGGCCTGTTGAATCCAAAAGCGTCACGCCGGTCACCAATCCGGTGAAACCCAACGGCGTCACGCCGGTGACCAAACCCGTGGAACCCGACAACGTCACGCCCGCGACCAAACCTGCGGAAGCCGACAGCGTAACGCCGACGCCCAAGGTGGTCTGGGTGGTCAAATGGCCGGACAGTTGGCCCGTCCCGCCATTGCCGGTCATGTGGCTGGAGCACGAGAGTGGACCGACTCGAGGATCTCCTCAAAGGTACTACTGGCACTTCGAAGACGCGTCTGATCCCGTCTTCCAGGATTACGCCATCTGGTCGGGAGTTCGTGAATACCCAGAGGTCGTTCCCGGATCGCACATCCCCATCAGAATCGACGCCGACACGAGGCCGACCAAGATGTTCGCCCAGGTGTTCACCCGGCCGGGGACCATCATGGTGGGTGGTTTGAGGCAGCTGTCGACGACCTCGCCAGGGCTCGACTTGGCGGGCTTGGGTCCCGGTGTCTACAACATCCGTCTGATCGGTCACTGGCAGGACAACAGAGTCGCCTACGAGTTCGGCCTGAGCATTCCCGGCGCCGTCAAGCTGAAGAGTCAGTGCAGTCAGACACTTATCGGCGCCAACGAGATTTTGGCGCTGGAATCACTCGACGATCGACTGCGCACGGCCCCGGACAGTGCCAACAGCGGCGGCTGTAGCTTCAACAAGCCCATTGCCCATGTCTCGTTGACGTTGCAAAACGCCGCCTTCGGGCCCTATACGGAGACGTTTCACATCGATCCGCCGTCTGTCAGCGTCTCGTTTCCGCTCGGGGACGGCTTGGCCTCAGAAAAGACCGGCGAGCCACTTCCACCCGGTGAATACTCACGCCGAACGTATGTGATCGCGGAGGACGGAGAAAAGAGGCAAATTGGCTTGCTGTCCCCCGATGTCGTCATTCTGGCCGGTCCCTGAGCCGGCGAGTCACTTTTACCTCACAACCGTGTTCGCTCGCCGGTCCACGGGTTGATCACTTCGATGCCGCATCCCTCGAAGCCGTTCTCGTCTCTCGTGGCGACCGATGCCCCCAGGGCGCGGGCGATCGCCGCGATCTGGCAGTCGGCGTGGCTGATGGGACGCCCAGCGGCGCGGCGCGCGGCGGCTATGGCAGCGTAGGCCTTGGCGGCATAACTGTCGAAAGGCAGGATGCGTGCAGAGAACATTACGCCAAATGCGCGGTCAGCCGCCCCTACCAGTCCGCGCTGGCGCTCTCCCGTGGGCAAGATTGCTATGCCTGCCCGAATCTCCGCCTCGGTGACAGCAGTAACGAACAACGTGTTAATGCGTTGCTCGTCGAACCATGCAACCACATCCTGATGCGGTCTAGGACGCATCAGTTCCGAGACGACGTTGGTGTCGACGACGAACATCACCAGTGGATCAATCGAACGTCGGAGGGTCCCGCATCGGGTCTCTTGGCGGGATGTCCAACTCCACGCCTCCATAAGGCGCGAATAGTTCGTGGATCGCCGTGCCGAGGTTTCTCGTTGGCGCCGCCTCCACAGCCAATGCAGCCCTCAGGATTTCCCGCGCTTCCTGCTCCATGGACCTGCCGTTTTCAGCCGCGCGGATGCGCAGCCGCCGCTTTAATCCGTCATCGAGGTTACGTACCGTGATACTAGCCATGATTGCACCTCCATACGCTATGTCTCGTAATTATGCAGTGATTGCGTTGCAATCATCTCTTCTCATCGAATCATACAACTAATCCGGATGGAGTATCCGACTTCGGAGCTCCGAGAGGACGTTGGCGACAAGGACGATCGTCGCCTGCACCTCAGTCGAACCTGGGCGGTTCGCGCATCGGGTCTCTTGGCGGGATGTCCAACTCCACGCCGCCGTAGGGCGCGAATCGTTCGTGGATCGCGGTTCCGAGGTTCCTGGTTGGCGCCGCCTCCACGGCCAGCGCCGACCGCAAAATTTCCCGCGCCTCCTGCTCCATTGACCTGCCGTTTTCAGCCGCGCGGATGCGCAGTCGCCGCTTCAGGTCGTCGTCGAGGTTGCGCACTGTGATACTGGCCATGACTGCGCCTCCTTATGCATTGTCGCGATATTATATATTGATTGCATTGCAATCATAAGTTTATCACGGCTCGCGGCGTGCTGCGGCAACGAACAAGGCGCTTATATGCGGCTTGTCCAACCAGGTAACAACATCCGGATGAGGTTTGGGACGCATGAACTCCGATACAACGCCGGCGCCAAGTCCGACATCGCTTGCGTCTATGTCAAACAGGGCCGATCTGTCATAGCAGAGCCGGGGAATTGGACCTCAACGGCGACTAATCGACCCCAGCCCGCGATTCTTCACGGTATCGAGTCTCGAAAAGTCGGTCCTCGGAGTCTCGGACCAGTCGTCCTTTGCCACTCCATCGTAGTCGAATCGCACAACTCCGTCCTTGATTGTGAGTTGATTGATCAGCCTTCCGTCCGCTTGCATGATCCGGTATCCGGTAGGCCCGCAATCACTCAGGCCCGCCGGACGCCGGACGAACTCGAGGACCGCCACGTCGGCAGGGGCGCCGGGAGTCAGCGTGCCCAATTCGGAGTGGCCAATCTTCTTCGCAGGTGCGGTCGTTGACTTCTCCACGATGTCCCGCATCGGCATTCCGATGGCCAGGAACTTCGACATCACCTCTGTCATATTCGCCCTTGATGTGTGCAGGCTCATACGGTGCAGGTCAGTCGAGATCGTGTCAGGTGGGAAGCCTTGCTGGATCGCAGGCAACGCCATTGAGAAGGAGAAGCTGTTGTTGCCGTGCCCCACGTCGAACGTCACACCGCGCTCACGCGCCTCCAGGTAGTGCGGCTTGACCTTGCCGTCGTTGCCGATCATCGGCTGGCTGTAGGCGAAGCAGTGGGTAACGCCGTCGCCTGGCTGCATGTGTTCGAGGAGCATCTGCGCGAATGTGCGGTTGGGCAACGGGTTCTGGTCGATAAGACAGAATGTGCCGGTTAATTCGGCCGCCCTGACGCCGCGGTCTATCGACTCCCAGCCACGTCCCCGGAAATGCGCCACCTTGACGCCGACCAGGACGTCACTGCGCCGCATAATGGTCTCGGCGGTCAGCTCCGGGTCCATGTCGGAGATGTCCTGCTCGGCTGGGGCTTGCATACCGCGCCCGACAATGTTGAGCAGACCGAAGACTCGCACATCCGACTTCTGGACGACATTTTCATCAAACTCGTCGAACGTACGCCAACCGGACCCGCCGCAGTCCACCATCGTCGTCACGCCATTCGGGAAGCACATCTCGTCCGGAAACATGCTTAATTCGAACCCGGTGCAGTGGGCGTGCAGGTCGATCAGGCCGGGTGTCACATACCAACCGTCGACGCGTGCAACGCGACGGGCATCAGACTCCGGTATGCCGCTCTCTACGGCGCCTACGCTGCGTCCGGAGATGCCCACGTCCCGCGGCCCGTCGATATCGTTCGCGGGGTCGATTACGTGGCCGCCCTTCAGCAACAGGTCATACTTGGCCATAGCCTTCTTCCTCCGGCGGGCGAGTTGCCACCCGTTCTAGTTTCCAATTGCCGGACGAACGCTCTCCCGGAGAATGAAACACGCAGCGGTATTGTCAGGCGACCTGGCGCAGACGGGGATCAAAGTGGTCCCGAAGCCAGTCGCCCAAAAAGTTGAACGCCATCACGGTGAAGAATATCGCGACGCCCGGCAGGATGGCGATCCACCAACTGGTCAGCAGGAACCGCTGGCCTTCAGCGATCATGTTCCCCCACGTCGGTGTGGAGGCCGGCACGCCAACCCCCAGGAAGCTGAGCCCCGCCTCGGCGATTATCAACTGTCCGGTGCGCAACGTGGTGACCACTATCACGATGTGCAGAACGTGAGGCAAAAGGTGCCGGAGGATGATCCTCATGTGGGTTGCCCCCGACACCTTGGCCAGGGCCACATAGTCCAGGGTCTTCAGCGACAGCACGTCGCCGCGGATATTACGGGCCCCGGTCGACCAGGAGGAAACGGCCAGGAGCCAGATAACGGTAGGCAGGCTGGAACCCAGACTCACCGCCACGACCAGGACAAGCAGCAAGAAGGGCAATGCGAGCCACAGGTCCACGGCTCGCATAAGGACCTCGTCTACCCAACCCCCGAAGTAGCCGGCAATTAGACCGGTCGCCGTCCCTGCAATCACTCCGACTGAGACGGCGATGCCGGCGACCATCAGTGATATACGCGCTCCGTAGAGGATGCGGCTGAAAATATCGCGCCCCAGGTGATCGGTACCCAATAGGTGGCTTGCCACACCGTCGGAAGCCCATATCGGCGGGATGTCCCGATCGTCCAGTATCCGCTTGCCGGGGTCGTACGGTGACAGGAACGGCGCAAACGCTGCTCCCGTTGCAAGCAGAACGAGAATAACCGTAGCGATGACGGGATATCGCCTCATGAACGTGAACGTCTTGTACGGCCACGAAAACGGTCCCGAAGGCTGACGGAGAGTGTCTGCGGCTACGACCATGACGTCACTAGGTGTACTTGATCCGCGGGTCGATGATGGCGTAAGCCATGTCTGCAAGGAAATTCAACCCGACGTACATCACCCCGAACATCAGGGTCACCCCGGCAAGAACCGGAAAGTCGTTGTCGATCGAGGCCTGGACTGCGAGCCGTCCAAGTCCCGGCCAGGCGAATATTTGCTCGACAAACACCGCTCCGGTAATGAATGCGGCAAACACCAGTGCGGAAGTTGTTATGGGCTGGATAAGCGCGTTGCGCAGCGCGTGCTTCCAGATGATTTTCCAACGTCCCACGCCCTTGGCGCGGCCCAGTTTGACATATTCCGAGTCCAGCACCTCCAACATGGAAGAGCGCGTCAAACGAAGGTAGGTCGCCCACGGATCGAAAGCCAGGACCGCTGTCGGGAGTACAAAATACCTTGCCTGATCCCACAGCGATTCACCCCCCTTCGAAGCAACCGGCAACAGGTCCAGCCAGACCGCAAAGATCAATATCAGGACGATCCCGAGCCAAAATGCTGGTGTCGCTTGTCCAATGAGCGCAATCAAACGGCCAAAGTAGTCCCAGATAGACCCTCGCCTGACAGCAGACAATACTCCAAGCGGGATTCCGATCGCGGTGGCAAAGAACCAGGCGACCACTCCGAGTTGAAGAGTCGCCGGCATCTTCTCTCTGATAATCCGAGTGACCGGCCGATCGGCGCCTATGCTCCTGCCGAGGTCACCCCTCATTAGTCGGCCCACCCAGATGCCGTACTGCACGATCAACGGCCGGTCAAGACCCCACTTTACTTTTAGCTTTTCGACCGTCTCCTCGTTCAGTCCGTAGGCTTCCGCACGTATGAACACGAGAAGCGGGTCGGGGCCCAGGCGCGAAAGGATGAAGACGAGCATGGTCACGCCCACCAGTGTGACTACTGCAAGCAAAGCCCTTCGGATGAGGAAATCGCGCATCGTGGCTCGTTGTCTTCCCTCAGGCTAAACGCCCTCGCTAATAGTCGACCACCCACCTGTCCGGGACGGTCGGCGCGCAGGACTGTCGAGGGCGCCCGGCAGGACCTGGGTTGGGTCCTGCCGACGAGATCCGCAGCAAGCAGATGCCGGGCCTCGCGGGCCCGGCATCTGTTCGTCTGCCTACTTGGGTTCGATGTTCTCTGGCGTGTTGAAGCGGAGCCTGAGTCCCCTCTCCATGGGCCAGGAGAGCGAGTTCGGGTTCAGGGTCACCCGAAGGGGCTGAGCCACCGTGCCGGCCGAGGTCACCCATTCGTGAAGGTAATCGGCAAGCGCGTTGTTCAATTCTATCCGCTTCTCCCTGTCCGGTTCTTTGGAAACCTTCTGGAAGGTCTCAGTGATGAACGGAATCTCGATCGAGTTGCTCTTGCCACCCCTGGCAAGCGCGCTCGCCTGGCTCTCACGCGGCCAGTCCCAGGGCGATGCGGCCCGGCACCCTACCGCGCAACCATCGATGTAAGGGGCCGTGGCCGACTTGGACACCAGCGTCGGGCGCCACACCGCGTACGCGTAGTGGAGCACCTCAACCTTGATTCCAATGTCTTCCCAGAACGCTGCTACTGCGTCACCGATGCCAGACCAGGACCTGTGGAGTTCCCAGGAGTACATCGGGGCCTCGAACCGGATTCCGTCGTCATCCCGCGGGTAGCCGGCCTGGTCGAGTAGCGCCTCTGCCCGTGCCGGGTCGTATTCGACCTTCCACTTGTCATCCCAGTTCGGGTTGTTAATGTCGAAGTACGAGTTGTATACGGGCCAACCGAGCCCACCGAACACCACCTCATTGACCTTTTCGCGGTCGATCGCGACGGACATGGCCAGCCGCACCAGGCGAGCCTGTTCCATGTCGGTCATTCCGGGCGGGTTGTTGTCCCGCGGCGCTCGCGCGATCCCGGGGTTCCCGATCCACGGAATGTCGTGCACGACGGTGTTGATTTCCAGCTTTTCACCGGTGGTCGGGTGGAACTCCTCCCACAGGTTTCCGGCGAACATCATCGACCACATGTTGGCCACGCCGGGGGTTGCCGTGGTCATCCCGATGCGTTGCATCGCCGGGATGTTGCGCAAGCCGATGTCCGCAATGTCAGCCTCGCCAGTGCTTAACATAGCCTGTCGCACAGTCTCGTCCGGCACCGCAAGGTTAGTGATCTTCGAAACCGTGGCGGTTTTGCGCCAGTGGTTGTCTACCGCCTCGACCACAACCCGGTCGCCGCGAACCCATTCGGTCATCATGAACGGGCCGGTGCCCACTATGTTGTCCGAGTTCCAATCCTGGCCCATCTCGTCGAAAGCGCTCTTGCTCACGATGCTGGCGGTAAGTCCGTCCTGCCCGAAGAACCAGGTCTGCCACCTGGGGTCAAACGCCGGCCAATTTATCTTGACGGTGTAATCGTCGACCTTCTCTATTGGGACCAGTCCTAGGAAGCCCGCCCAGGAACCGCTGCCGTCAGTAATGCTGACCAGGCCGGATCCGTGCTCTTCCGACGTGTTCGGGTTGGTGTCGTTGAAGCT
This sequence comes from Dehalococcoidia bacterium, assembly GCA_965219065.1. Taxonomy (GTDB): domain Bacteria; phylum Chloroflexota; class Dehalococcoidia; order Lucifugimonadales; family Lucifugimonadaceae. The sequence goes on along the minus strand of OZ244715.1, from coordinate 1,843,899 downwards.
CCAGACAACGTCATCGGCGCTCAACTCGCCGAAGTCGCCGTGCTGCGTGTGGAACGGGATACCCTTTCTGATCTTTACGTTCGCAGACAGGGAATCATCCGCCAATACCCATGATTCCGCGATCAGCGGTGTGGCGGAATCCTCGTTCGTGGGCTTCCAGAGAGTCTCGGTCACGCTGAGAGCTTTCGAATTGCAGCACAGGCCGGCTGCGTTGAACCCGGCGCCTATGGAACCTGAAACTGCGGCGCTGGCAAACACGAGTTCGCCGCTGGGGTTCTTCGACTGCGGCGCAGGCTTGGCGGCGGGAACCGGGGTCGGTGTCGCAGGAAGCATGGGAACCGGCGTAACCTCTACCTCGACGACCCTCTCTACCACCACGGTCTCGACGACCTTCTCGATGCGGGTCACCGGCTTCTCCACCACAACGGTTTCCACAACCTTCTCGATGCGGGTCACCGGCTTCTCCACCACAACGGTTTCCACGACCGTTACCTTCTGGCCTTCAACGACCTTCTCCACCACCACGGTCTCGACGACCTTCTCGGTGCGGGTAACCTCTCTCTCCACCACGACGGTCTCAATGACCCTTTCGGTGCGGGTCACCGGCTTCTCCACCACCACCGTCTCAATCACCCGTACGGTCTCGCCCGCGACCTGCTTCTCGACGACGACGGTTTCAACCACCGTCTCGACTTGAGTCACCTTCTCAGTGACTACGACGGTTTCGACAACCGTGACCGTCTTGGTTTCACCGCCGCAAGCAAGACCGACGGCCACGGCGCCAGCAATGGCCATCAATAACAAGTGTTTCCACATAGACCTGGCTTTTCGCATCAGGTTTCCTCCGTAATAGGTCCTGCTTCGTTGGGACGCGCCGAAAACGGGCGCGTTTGGCGGGCGAAGTCGGATTCTGTGGCCGAACCCAGTCGATTCAGCCTGGTTATCCTCCCCAGCCGGAGGATTCAATCAGCCCGCAAGACTATAATCGCAGGCAATTAAAGTCAACTTAACCCGACATGCACGCCCCGTACGCTCGAGATACGTCGGCATATATCTGTCACCCGGCGGAGCCCCCAGCCAGGCAGAGGTCGCGGAAACCACGTCACCTGGTTTCCGCAATATGCGCGTAACCTCGCACCCCTACAGGCAGCCACCCGCCGGCAAAACGTCCCTGTGCGGCAGGCTTACCCTACCGTTTGATCATGTCCAGCTGTTCGAATGTGCCGCCCAGAACGGGGTAGGGATCGATGCCCATCCAGCTGTCCAGGAGAGTGGCGTACAGACCCCTGAAATCGTTGTTGTAGGCCATGTCGCCTTCGACCTGGTCCAGGGGGTTCAGGGAGGGATACTCGCCGTAAAAGCCGCCCTTTACAGGAGCGCCCATGACGAACGCCACGCCGCCTGAACCGTGGTCCGTGCCCGAGCCATTGTCGTTAATTCGGCGGCCAAACTCGGAGAACACCATCACGACCGCGTCGTTCTCGCGCCCGTGTTCCTCTAGGTCGACGAAGAAGTCGCCCACGGCTGTCGACAACTCCTCCAGCAGCTTGGCGTGATTCGCCAGTTCGCCGGCGTGGGTGTCGTAGCTGCCGTGCTGCATGTAGAAAACGCGTGTGCCTACGTCGGCGAACATCACCTGCGCCGCGTCCCGAAGGGCTTGGGCAATGGGGCTGTCGGCGTACTCGACGGAAGACGTGTATTTCTTGGGGGCCGAGCGAAGGATGTCGGCGCCCAGGTAGGCGCTCATACCCGTCTCGCCAATGGCTTCCAGGATGGCGTCCTTTCCTTCGGCGGGGCCGTACATGCGGGTGAAAATATCGAGCGCCAACTCACGCGTGGGCGTGTCCGTTATATCGGGCATCAATCCGTAGGTTGCCAGGTTTCCCACCGATGCAACCGGAACGCCCTTGCAGTGCAGGGCCCGGGGCAGGCCGCGCCCGAAGTTGACGCCGGCGATGACGTTTCGGTGGTCGGGATCGATCTCCCGGACCGCCCGCCCTAGCCAGCCGTCCGGAGCGATCTCCACCGTTTCGGCGGTGTGCCAGATGTCCATCGACCGGAAGTGCGACCTGTTTGGCCGCGGGTACCCGACCCCGTTGAGTATCGCCACCTTGCCATCGTCCCAAAGGTTCTTGATAGGGCCGAGGTTGGGATGAAGGCCGAGTTTGCCATTGAGGTCGATTACGTCGTCCTCGGTCAGGCGAATCGCCCGTCTCGAGTCCTGGTATATGCCGTTCGTGTACGGAACGACGGTGTTCATCGCGTCGTTCCCACCGGATAGCTGGATCACCACCAGGGACGGATCGCGTTGGGCTGTCATAGTCATAGTTGGTACCTCCTGGCACGGGCGGCTGTTTAATCGCCGGACACGTTGAGCGACGTGAAACACCCGCATGGGGAGCGTGTCCGCAATTTAGCATCCACGCCGTCCCCGAATTTCATACAGGTCTGCGGTTAGTGCAATCTCCTATTAGCTGGATGTGAGTACATCGAAAACTTGCACCCTGTGACGGCTGGTGTCCACCACGTACATGTGGCCGCCAACCAGTTTCACGGCCGACGGTCCCCAGAAGTACTTCTCTATGTGAGATGACTCTTCGTGCGGGTCTCCGTCGAACAGTTCCGTGGGTAGATCGAGGTTGGCCCGTGCTCTTGCGGCGGCTTCTTCGACGTTGGTGTCGAGGAACGCCTGCGCCCACTTGGAGATCGTCGCCTGGCCTCTCAGGGACTGTACGAACCCCCCATCCGGGTCTAACACCTGCACCCGGTGGTTGCCCCAGTCCGCCACGTAGATATAACCGTCATCATCGAGGCACGCGCTCGACGGCCGGTGAAACTCGCCTTCGCCCTGACCCGGCCTGCCGTACGACGCGACGAATTCTCCGTCGGGCGTCAGTTTTTGCACGCGGTCGTTGCCCCAGTCGGCAATCAGGATTTGCCCGTCCTCGCAGACGGAGATCCCCCACGGCAGGTTGAACTGCCCCTCGGCGGAACCGGCCTCGCCGAACTTGCCCAGGTACTCGCCGTCGGTCGTGAACCGCTGGATGCGGTTGTTGCGATGGTCCCCCACCAGCAGTTCGTTGTCTGAGTTGAACGCCAGCCCGTTGGGTCCGTCCAGTTGCCCGTCGCCCGCGCCTGTGTCCCCCCAGCGCGCGATAAAGTCGCCGTCGATCGACATGACGCTTATCCGGTTCATGTAGTCGTCGCTGACGAACACCCGTTGTTCTCTATCGATGGCTATCGAGTTCGGCCATGTGAACTGGCCTTCTTCTTCGCCGAACGAACCGAATATGCCGAAATAGCCCTCGTCCAGGTCCATTATCGTGACCCGCACACCGCGTTTGTCGGCATCCGAAGACCGGTTGAGCATGTATAGACGGTCATCGTCTCCGGCCGCGAGGTCCACCGGGTAGTACAGGCCGCGGCCGGACATCGCCGTAACCCCGATCGTGCGGTTATATGCGAGCCGCCCGGTCTGAACTTTCGATTCGGCCAGTGTCATATGCCCGTCACCCATCCGCCTTCGTCAACATCGAATCATGCCCGTTGGAACTCCGGCGCCGCCGCCGCCAGTTTCAGAGCGTGTGCCGCCCTCTCGCGGGGTGTCCGGCCGGCTGAGCTTCCCAGTTGATCGCTTCGTTCTACGAAATCGATTAACGATGAGCGTGTCTCGTCGGTGATCGCGGTCAGGGACAACTGGTCCAGCGCCCTTTCGACCAGCTCCGCCGGTCCCAGGCTGCCGTTGCCGTCTGAAAGTACGTTGTTGACCATCGCATCGACCCCCGGGCTTTCGAGGTTCCCCAGTCGCTCCGACGCGAAGTTGACGCGCTCCACCAGCGCGCCCGAGTCGATCCACTCCGTGCCCCAGTGCCAACCCTCGACCGACGGCGGGTTGAGCAGGTGCTGCCCCATGAACCATGACTGCATGTGTGTCGGGATCATCTCTTCCCGCGGGCGGGCGAACTCCCCGGTCAGCTTCAGCACGCCGGCCAACAACTCGGCCGGACTCTTCACCCGTTCGTACCACACGTCCTCGGACTTGAAGAAGTCTGACTTGAGAAGGACCCGCAGCATCTCCCTGATGTTGTAGCCGCTGTCGAAGTAGGCCTGTGAAAGCTCCTCTATCGCCTCCGGATCGCGCGGCGGCTTGTAGGGCCATTCCGGCACCGGCGGCTCGTCGGCCACGAAGAAGCTGTACATGTGGCGGGAGATGAACCGCGCGGTGGCGGGCTGCTCGCAGATGATGTCGATGATGTCTTCGCCGTTGAAGCGTCCCTTGTGGCCCAGGAACTCCTTCTCGCCGTCATCGTGGTCCTCAGGCTTGAACTCGAAGTGGAACGAAAGCCGGCCGTACGGCCAAATGGAGTCCCGCATCGACTTCAGAGTCATGTACTCCGTGTTGCCGATGGTCCAGCCCGTGAAGGCGCGGGATGCCTCCTTGATGTCCTTTTCGGAGTAGTTCCCGACCCCCAGGGAGAACAGCTCGAGCAACTCCCGGCCGTAGTTCTCGTTGATCGCGCCGTTATGGTTCTCGCAGTTGTCGAGCCACACGATCATCGCCGGGTCCTTCGACAACTCCAGCAGCAGCGTGCGGAAACTGCCCATACCGTGCCTGGAGAACATCCTGATCTGGTCGTGCAGCACCTTGCCGTTGGCCAGCTTGCTGTAGCCGGTGGCGAAAATGCCGTGCCAGAACAGCGTCGCCTTCTCCCGCAGCGGCGCGTCCGTGGAGATCATCCGGTACATCCAGTTGGCTCCGGCCCCGATGCCCATCATGCCCATATGATCGGGGTGATACCGCCGTATCAGATCGAGGGACATGTGGTTCGGGTTATCGGAGTCCAGCAGGCGCTCCACCGTCGCCTCGTACCCTTGCTCCACGAGCGCTTCCAGCTCGTCCTTCGATGCGCCAAAACCGGCCCGCCGCATCAGGTGTGCCATCAGTTGAATCTGCTGTGTAGACATTGCATACCGCCTGAATCGAATATGGGGGATTCTCAAGTGTGCCGGTATCTTATCAACATTCGACCGCAGATAGAAGATTCCAGCGGTGAACAAATTAGAGAACACGCGTGCACGCGAGCATCCGCCCACCCGCGTCGCCCCGCACCCCCGGTGTCCGTCATCCCCCACCACGATCGGGGAACCGCAACAACACCGTCATCCCCGACCCCGATCGGGGAACCGCAGCAATACCGTCGTCCCCGACCCCGATCGGGGAACCGCAACAATACGAGCGGCTGTTACTCTGGTATTCGAACGCCGTTTCGGCCGGTAACGGCTGAGTATCAGGTTCGAGCTTGAGTTGAGAAGGCCGGCTTTGAACACAAGTGTCAAGGAGACTTGAAAGGATGAGGCTCTTGAGTCTCCACGCGGTGCGCTACCGCAGCATTCGCGACGCCGATATCGAATTCGGCGACCTCGACCTGTTTATCGGCGCCAACGCCTCCGGCAAAAGCACAATTCTCGACGCGCTCCGCTTCCTCCAGGAAGCAGTTCAAGCGCGTGATTTCAGAACCCCGATGTACTCGCGGGGAGGCATCATCCATCTTGCCTGGAAGGGGCGGGAGGCCCAGGATATCCGCCTCGTTGTCCGCATCGAAAATAGCGGGAAGAACTATGAATGGACGGTAGAGCTTGTCAGGGATGGATACGAATTCTATGTCCGTGAGCGTGTCGAAGAGGTGACCACCGGGTCCCCGCCAGTTACCCTGCTCTATGCCAACAAGGGTGAAGGTTGGTGGTGGTCGGGCAACGAAGGCAAGGTCGAACTGAAACAGGGACCCACGTCATGCGCCCTCGCCGCCGCCGCCGCGGATGCGTCATTCCCCGCCCGTGCCATCGCAGAATTTGTAGCCCGCTGGGGGTTCTTCGACCCCAACCCGTTCCTGCTCCGCCGCGACTGGCCCAGCCTCGATTCAGGCAGGTTCGATCCCTACGGACGGAACCTGGCCGAGACGTTACATGCCCTCCTACTTACGTCGCCGGACGTTGTGGAGCAGATCGTCGAAGCAACCCGCTCGATTGTGGGGCTACCTTCGCACATCGAAACCCGGGAGGTCGAGGGACGGTTCTACTTCGTACAGGATGAGCCGAGGCTCAAATACCCCGTCCATCAGATGGGAGTCTCCAGCGGCACATTGCGCATGCTTGCGCTCATGACGGCACTCCACGGTCATCCCGAGGCGATCCTCATAGGAATCGAGGAGCCGGAAAACTACGTCCACCCAACTGCTCTGTCCTCATTTGTCGAGCATCTCATCGACGCCCGGGAGCGCGTCCAGATCATGCTCACGACCCACTCGCCCATGCTCCTCGACCTCCTCGACGATCCGGCGGCGGTGCGCGTGGTGCGGCTTATGGACGGGGAAGGAACGACTGTCGAGAACACTAAGAACCATGACGACGTACGGCGTGCTCTGGACGCCTCTGGATTCGGCCTCGGAGAGTTCTTCGAAACAACGGGCTTTGGTGCCTAGGCCCATTGGATAAGCACGTAGTCGTCATCGCTTCGGGCGAGACCGAGAGGCGGGCGCTCCCTCACCTCGTGCGCCATCTCAGAGATATGGGAATCTCGGTAATCGACGTACTCGTTCCACCGAGCAACCGGGCGTTAAACGTACGAATGGCCGAGAGGCTTATAAAGGCGGCGTGGTATGGCAACTCAAATGCGCCGCCGGACAAGTTTGTTGTTCTAGTGGATACAGACGGAAAAGCTCCCGATGACGTGATCGGTCCATTCAGGCAGCAACTGCCCGGACGATTGAGTGACGACATCGGGGCAGCGGTCCAATTCGCATACGCGCAGCAACATCTCGAAGCCTGGTACTTTGGCGACGAAGCAAACCTCCGAAACTACCTCGGAGGAGCGTTGGGAAGTGTTGACCCCTCGAAGCCTGATGCCATCCAGAACCCTAAGCTCCACCTGAAGAACCTTCTCGGCAGTCGAGTCTATACCGCTCATATTGCTGAGGAGATCGCAAGAGAACTCGACGCTCAGACCATCGTCCAGCGCAGCTCCAGCTTCAAAGTATTCACGGACGCGGTCATAAATGGAGATTTCAGATCAGAAAGCGGCAACGCCTAAAATGAAAAAATCAGAACTGAAGAAAGATTGGCTTGCCAGCAGCGCTGTGATTGCCTTCGCTGGTGTGCTTTTGACGGCGCAGTTTTTGCAACTGCCGGACACCAACAGAGAAGAATCCTCCGATTGGTTTCGCTTTTCAGTTCCAACCGTACTTATTCTTGGGCTCGGCGCCTTCTTATATGTTTCGTCAGTTTTCCTAGCTGCGGCTTCCGTAATCCCATCGCTTCGGGCTTACGCGATTAAGAAAATCCCTTGTTTGTCGCCGTGGCTGGGATTGTTGGCGCTGTACACATTCACAGCGGCCTGGATATCCGAATTCTCCAAAGTTCCCCACGAAGATTGGTGGCGGGAATATTTGTTCTATGGCGGCCTGGGGATGTTCTTATTCATTTTATTCACGATCACACGCAAACCTCTATATGAGACATTCAGGCAAATTATCCGGCCTAAGCCCAAACAAGATGCCAAGTCCGATGTCCCGAGCGTCGGCGAACCACCTACGACATCTGAGTTGATGAGCCCTCCTCGCCAAGTACACCCACCCGAATCCCGCGGCCCCGGTATCGCCGCGCCGGCTGTCATTGCGGTCATTGGATTCACGCTCGGGGTCGTGCTTTGCAGCCGCCTGCGCAACAACGACAATTAGTCCGCCCCCCTCATAACCCCCCCCCCCCCCCCCCCCCCCGCCCCCCGACACCCCCGTTCCTACCCTTCCCCTTTTAATCTACGCATACGCGCGCACGCGAGCCCACGCGGGGGAACACACACGGTCCCCCACATGCGCACATGCCCGGCCACACCTTCACGACCTACACCCGCAACGTCGGCGTCCATACCCCCCAACCCCCACCGTCACCCCCACCCCCGTCATCCCCATTCCCCACCCCCGTCATTCCGGCCCCCCAACACATCACTCGTAGGGGCGCCTCTTGTGGGCGCCCGTTTGGTGCGGTGCGTGGCTACCCGCGCACCGCCATCCCCCTCCCCCAATCCCCCTTCCCCAACCCCCCGAAAACACCCCCTCACACCGCAGGGAAACGACCCCTCAAACACACGCGCGCAAACCCGCCACCGCGCCCGAAACCCCCTACCCGGCCCTGCGCGCGACCCTTACAACGAGGCAAAACCCGCCCCAAACGGCCTTTCCCACCCCTCCGTCATTCCCGTGAAAACCGGAATCCCCCCCTCGGCCGCCTCGTACGGCCCAAACTGACGGGTACCGCGACCAATATGTATTGACACCAACACCGTCGAACGGTAAATTCCCTATGTTGCGCGATTCAGGGATGGAAGAGTCGCGCCGTTCAAAGATTGCTGAATTGAGGAAGTTCATGTTGCACCGGCCGTCAAAAGCAGTAATGGCACCCATCGCGGAGGCCGTCGGCACACTCGCCGGCACCCTGGCGCAGCCATTTATCTCGCGTGATGTGGGGTACGTGCAAGATGACCCCGGCCAAAAATCCCGCAAAGTGAGGAATCACATGCTTAAGAGTCCTTTCAAATCCGTGATCGCCCGAGCGGCAACCTTTGCTCTCGTGCTTTCCCTCGCCATCGCCTTCGCCACAGTGGGCCTCGCCCCTTCGGCATCCGCCCAGCAGGCGGACGGGCCGTCGTGTGAGGCGAACAGCGCTGGCACAATGGTTACATGCTCCTACGACGAGAACGACGATGTGCCCGTCGCCGACTTCGCAGCGATGGACCCCGAGGGACAGGGAGTCGATTGGGACTTGAATGGGGACGACGCCGGCAAATTCACGATCGACGGCGGCGTGCTCGAGTTCAAGGACTCTCCCAACTACGAAGACCCCAAAAACCCCAGCAAGAGCTTCACAGTGATTGTGAGGGCCACGGAGATATTGGGCGCGGACGAGCCCGGTCCGGCCAATTCCACCCAGGTCACCGTCACGGTGAACATCAACAACGTGGACGAGCCGGGCAAGGTCACCTTCGATTATCTGCAGCCCCAGGAAGGTGTGCCGTGGATGGGAACGCTGAAAGACGGCGACGACCCAGAAGTCGAGGGGTCGTGGGAATGGTCTGTGCCGAGGGTTTCGAGGCCTGAGATCGACAATGATCGGCACTGGATAAAAGCTACTGGCACAGCAAGCACGGATTCTTACACTCCGTTGAAGACGGTGAAGGCGGTCGAGGCTGATCCCGATGCCAGTCCTGCCGTCGAGGCCGTGACGGGCGATGCGGGCAAGAGGCTTCGTGCGAAGGTGACCTACAGCGACATTCACGGCGACGACAAGGTGGTTTACGCGGTGACTGACGTTCCGGTGCGTCTGACGCCTGATGAATCCAAGGAAACGAATAAAGCGCCCAGATTCGAAGACGCAGACAACAAGCGGAACGTTAACGAGAACGCGAAGGTGGGTACGCATGTAGGCAGCCCGGTCACAGCGACTGTGGACGAGGACCTGAACTTACTCACCTACAGGCTTGTGGATAGCCTAGGCACCTCTACCGCCGATCCCGACGACTACGAAGGACCCTTCTCAATCGACCCGAAGACGGGTCAGATAAAGGTGAAGGCTGCGTTGGTGAACGCCGATAGAGCGGTAGCGGCAACTACGGATACGGGCTCACCTTCTTACGACTCGCCCACGGAAACTTGGACCTACACACTCTACGTCCTGGCCAGGGACCCGTTCGGACTTGAAAACGATGATGAGGATGTAACAGACTCAGACACTAGTGCAGACCCCGACGAAGATGACGCTCGCGAAGAAGCTTTTGCGGTGACCGTCACCGTGAAGGAGGTTAACGAGAAGCCGAAGGTAAGGCAGGCCAGTGTAGTCGCCGATAACGTTGCACAGCCAGCTATCAGTGCCGGAGGTGTCGTGGCCAATGAGATTTCGAAGGTCTGCATCGAAGAGAACAGCCAACTGGTGGACAAAGACGGAGACCCCGATACCGCGGGCAATCAACCTGTGTTCAGCAATGTTGTAACCAACAACAACGACTGCACCGCCATGGCCATGGGCTACACCTTCACGGCGGATGACGATGATATCGCCGCCGCGACGGCGACCGGTCAAGTCGCCGCAGGCGATGACACCGATCCCACCTTGGTAATTGATGGGCGGGCAACCGCTGGTCAGGTCAAGTTGTCACTGTCCGGAGACGACGCGGCCCGCTTCGAGTTGGTCGAAACAGAAACAACAGCAGCGGATGGTGACACCAACCGAAACAGATACGAGTTGAGGTTCAAGTCGGATCCGAACTTCGAGGCGCCGATGGACGCCAACAAGGACAACCGGTACGAGGTGTCGGTGATGGCCACGGATGAGAATGGTCTGGCCGGCATGAAGGACCTGACCGTCAGGGTCATAAACGCCAAAGAGAATGGCAAGGTAAAACTGTCGACGACCCAGCCTGCGGTCGGGTTCCCGGTCACAGCGACGCTGACAGACCCCGACACCGGCGAGACCGGTATGAAGTGGCAGTGGCAGAGTTCTGCTGACGGCACCTACTTCTTTGACATCTCCGGCGCCACGTCGGACACGTACACGCCGAAGGGCGCGACGGAGGACAATCCGGCCACGGCGCTCATCGACGAAGAGGACCCGGGCGACGAGGGCTTGTACCTACGCGCCATGGTGACGTACAGGGACGACGCGTTGGCTGACGCCGACGACGATGTGGCGGCGGAGGCTGATTCCGTCAATGCGGTCCGGGTCGAGCCCGGCGTAAACGCCGATCCTGTGTTCGAAGCGGGTATCACGCGTGAGGTCGCGGAGAACACTAAAGAGGGCGGAACCGTGGGCGGACCGGTCAGGGCTACCGACCCCGACGACGACGTGCTGACCTACACCCTCACCGGCGGCGCCGACATGGGCTCGTTCAAGATGAGCAACGACGGCCAGATCACGGTCGGCAAGGGGACGAAGCTGGACTACGAGGGCGGTCAGAGGACCTACGTGGTCGAGGTGACGGCCACCGATCCGTTCGGCGCGATGGCCTCGGCGATGGTGACCATCATGGTCACGGACGTGAACGAAAAGCCAAGACTGACGATGGATGAACCGTCGTGTGAGGCGAATAGCGCCGGCACAGTGTTTACGTGCTCCTACGACGAGAACGACGATGTGGCCGTGGCCGACTTCGCAGCGATGGACCCCGAGGGACAGGGAGTCGATTGGGACTTGAATGGGGACGACGCCGGCAAATTCACGATTGACGGCGGCGTGCTCGAGTTCAAGGACTCTCCCAACTACGAAGACACCAAAAACCCCAGCAGGACCTTCACAGTGATTGTGAGGGCCACGGAGATATTGGGCGCGGACGAGCCCGGTCCGGCCAATTCCACCCAGGTCACCGTCACGGTGAACATCAACAACGTGGACGAGCCGGGCAAGGTCACCTTCGATTATCTGCAGCCCCAGGAAGGTGTGCCGTGGATGGGAACGCTGAAAGACGGCGACGACCCAGAAGTCGAGGGGTCGTGGGAATGGTCTGTGCCGAGGGTTTCGAGGCCTGAGATCGACAATGATCGGCACTGGATAAAAGCTACTGGCACAGCAAGCACGAATTCTTACACTCCGTTGGAGACGGAGAAGGCGGTCGAGGCTGATGCCGATGCCAATCCTCCCGTCGTGGCCGTGACGGGCGTGACGGGCGATGCGGGCAAGAGGCTTCGTGCGAAGGTGACCTACAGCGACATTCACGGCGACGACAAGGTGGTTTACGCGGTGACTGACGTCCCGGTGCGTCTGACGCCTGATGAATCCAAGGAAACGAATAAAGCGCCCAGATTCGAAGACGCAGACAACAAGCGGAACGTTAACGAGAACGCGAAGGTGGGTACGCATGTAGGCAGCCCGGTCACAGCGACTGTGGACGAGGACCTGAACTTACTCACCTACAGGCTTGTGGATAGCCTAGGCACCTCTACCGCCGATCCCGACGACTACGAAGGACCCTTCTCAATCGACCCGAAGACGGGTCAGATAAAGGTGAAGGCTGCGTTGGTGAACGCCGATAGAGCGGTAGCGGCAACTACGGATACGGGCTCACCTTCTTACGACTCGCCCACGGAAACTTGGACCTACACACTCTACGTCCTGGCCAGGGACCCGTTCGGACTTGAAAACGATGATGAGGATGTAACAGACTCAGACACTAGTGCAGACCCCGACGAAGATGACGCTCGCGAAGAAGCTTTTGCGGTGACCGTCACCGTGAAGGAGGTTAACGAGAAGCCGAAGGTAAGGCAGGCCAGTGTAGTCGCCGATAACGTTGCACAGCCAGCTATCAGTGCCGGAGGTGTCGTGGCCAATGAGATTTCGAAGGTCTGCATCGAAGAGAACAGCCAACTGGTGGACAAAGACGGAGACCCCGATACCGCGGGCAATCAACCTGTGTTCAGCAATGTTGTAACCAACAACAACGACTGCACCGCCATGGCCATGGGCTACACCTTCACGGCGGATGACGATGATATCGCCGCCGCGACGGCGACCGGTCAAGTCGCCGCAGGCGATGACACCGATCCCACCTTGGTAATTGATGGGCGGGCAACCGCTGGTCAGGTCAAGTTGTCACTGTCCGGAGACGACGCGGCCCGCTTCGAGTTGGTCGAAACAGAAACAACAGCAGCGGATGGTGACACCAACCGAAACAGATACGAGTTGAGGTTCAAGTCGGATCCGAACTTCGAGGCGCCGATGGACGCCAACAAGGACAACCGGTACGAGGTGTCGGTGATGGCCACGGATGAGAATGGTCTGGCCGGCATGAAGGACCTGACCGTCAGGGTCATAAACGCCAAAGAGAATGGCAAGGTAAAACTGTCGACGACCCAGCCTGCGGTCGGGTTCCCGGTCACAGCGACGCTGACAGACCCCGACACCGGCGAGACCGGTATGAAGTGGCAGTGGCAGAGTTCTGCTGACGGCACCTACTTCTTTGACATCTCCGGCGCCACGTCGGACACGTACACGCCGAAGGGCGCGACGGAGGACAATCCGGCCACGGCGCTCATCGACGAAGAGGACCCGGGCGACGAGGGCTTGTACCTACGCGCCATGGTGACGTACAGGGACGACGCGTTGGCTGACGCCGACGACGATGTGGCGGCGGAGGCTGATTCCGTCAATGCGGTCCGGGTCGAGCCCGGCGTAAACGCCGATCCTGTGTTCGAAGCGGGTATCACGCGTGAGGTCGCGGAGAACACTAAAGAGGGCGGAACCGTGGGCGGACCGGTCAGGGCTACCGACCCCGACGACGACGTGCTGACCTACACCCTCACCGGCGGCGCCGACATGGGCTCGTTCAAGATGAGCAACGACGGCCAGATCACGGTCGGCAAGGGGACGAAGCTGGACTACGAGGGCGGTCAGAGGACCTACGTGGTCGAGGTGACGGCCACCGATCCGTTCGACGCCAGTGACTCGACGATGGTCACCATCACGGTCACGGACGTGAACGAGGGCCCGACCCTGACGCTCGGCGGTGGATCGACTCCCCCGTCAGCGGGTGTTGTAGGCGGACGAGAATACGTCTCCTACCGTGAGAACGGCATCGGAGATGTCGGGACGTACACGACGACGATCGACAGCCCGACGTGGGAGCTGTCAGGCGCGGACGCTGGCGACTTCACCATCAATGGCGGAGTGCTGAGCTTCAGCTCATCGCCTGACTACGAAGCCCCGACGGACGCGAACACCGACAACGTGTACATGGTGACGGTGATGGCGAACAACGGTAACGGCGGCGCCACGCTCGACGTGACCGTGACCGTGACCAACGACCCGTCCGACGACGCGACAAACGGTGCGTTCGACCCCTTGTCCTACGACGCTGACGATAGCGGGGCAATCGAACGGCCTGAGGTCATCCAGGCGATCAGAGACTACTTCGACGACATGATCGACAGGGACGACGTGATACTAGTGATCCGAGCGTACTTCGGCAACGGCAGTTAACCCTGCAGAGGTACAGGATCAGGAGAACGTAACTGCGAAAAGACGTAAGGGCGGCCCCCGTCATCCCCGACTTGATCGGGGACCGCCCCTACGACAGGAAAAATACACAAGCCAACAGCGCCCTCTCGCCACCCTCGGGCATTCATTTGTCACCCTCGGGCGATTTTTTGTCACCCTGAGCGGAGCCGAAGGGCCAGGTTGAGAGGGCGTTCTGGATTAAGGACATAGGCCACACTGAACCCATTCTGTGTCCCGGCGTAGGGGCGGGTTTGAAACCCGCCCGTCCGAAGGGTCTGGGTCAGAGGGGATGCGGGTGGCAACGCTCAGAATGACAGGTAACTGCGCTGAGAATCACAGAAATCGGAACTGCCATGGCCTTGCGAAGGCCCCACAGCGTGATGAAAATGGGGTGGCGTCCCTTCCGCCGTCATTCCGGCCCGCGAGCCGGAATCCAGGTGTCGGGATGTGAATTTCCGCCCTCCCAAATGAAACGACACGGCGGCAGGTCTATTGCCATAGCGTCGAGGCGACGAAGAAACACAGTCATGAAGACTGAACAGTTACCAGGAGAACGAGTAGCTTGACACATAGAGCATTGACGCTGTTGGCGGTTATAGGGGTTGCTTTTGCCGCAGCAGGATTGTTGTTTGCAGGCGCAGCAGACGCCTCGAGCCATAGCGCTACCAGGACTATCGACCCGGCGTCAGTCGCCGCAGGCGGCACGGTGGAAATATCCATCGCGTTCGATATCAGCGGATTCGGCAGTGTCACGGAAACTCTGCCCGAAGGGTTTAGCTACGTGTCGTCCGATCCGGCCGGGTTGGGCGACGTAGACGGTCAAGATGTCACGTTTGTTCCCTTTGACGTTCCCGACGATACATTCACGTACACGGTTACGGCCTCCATGGATCCGGGCGACTACTCGTTCTCCGGAACTGTGCAAGACTCCCGTAGAGACTCTCGCGACGTTGGTGGCGATACCGACGTAACGGTTACGGCCGCGCCGGTCACTCCCACGGAGGAACCCACGGCCGAGCCCACGGAAGAACCCACGGCCGAGCCTACAGAGGAACCCACCGGACCCAACGCCACAAGGTCCTTCTCCTCTTCGACAGTAGAAGCGGGCGGCTCGCTGGACGTAACTATCACGGCCGCCAACTACGGCGACACCGGCCTTGTCACCGAAACCCTGCCCGCAGGATTCAGCTACGTATCGAGCTCACCGTCCGGACTCGGCGCCGAAAGCGGTCAAGAGGTGTCGTTCGTACTCATTGACCTTGAGGATGATACGTTTACGTACACCGTCACTGCCTCCGACGTGCCCGGCGCATATTCTTTCTCCGGCACGCTGGAGAACTTCGAGAAAACCGAAGAAGTCACCGTCGGCGGCGATTCCAGCGTAACGGTAGAAGCCGTCGCCGGACCGCGCGCCTCTCGGGCATTGTCCTCAACAGCGGTTGTCCCCGGCGGCCAGCTCAGGGTGACGATCAGGGCCAACGACTACGGCGCCTCCGGCCTGGTACATGAAACACTGCCGAACGGGTTCGCCTACGTATCCAGCTCGCCGCCCGGACTCGGCGAAGTAAACGGCCAGGTGGTGTCGTTCGTCCTGCTGGGAGAGGACATGTCGTTTACCTACACCGTCGACGCGCCCGAAACGCTCGGTCCCTACTCGTTCGATGGTGAGTTGGTGGACTTCGAAAAGGACACCTACCCGGTTGGAGGCGTCTCCTCCGTAACGGTCGCTGAGCTTCCGCCCACGGCCCTCCGGACCATCTCCGAGACCGCATTGGTAGAAGGCGACCAGTTCGACGTGACGGTCATCGCCTTCAACTACGGCCTCGCAGGGACCCTCGTGGAATCGCTGGGGGCAGGGCTCGAATACGTGTCCAGCAATATGGCCGACGCACTTATCGTGAACGGCCAGACCCTCACCTACACGCTGGTGGGCAATAACTTGTCGGTCACGTACACCGTCGAAGCCACCCAGACCGGAACACACACCATCTCCGGATACCTGCAGTCATTTGACAGGACAGTCCCACCGGTCCAGGTAACCGGCGCTAACAGCGTGACGGTCAGTAGCGCCACGCCACCGACCACCAGCGGCGGAAGTTACTCACCGCCAGCGACGCCTGTGCCGACCGAGACGCCTGTGCCGCCAACGGCTACAGCAGTGCCGCCAACAGCGACAGCAGTGCCGCCAACAGCGACGGCAGTGCCGCCGACCGCGACATCCGTGCCGCCAACAGCGACATCCGTGCCGCCGACCGCGACATCCGTGCCGCCAACAGCGACATCCGTGCCGCCGACCGCGACATCCGTGCCGCCGACCGCGACATCCGTGCCGCCAACGGCTACGTCAGTGCCGCCGGCAACAGCGACATCCGTGCCGCCGACCGCGACATCCGTGCCGCCAACGGCTACGTCAGTGCCGCCGACCGCGACATCCGTGCCGCCGACCGCGACCTCAGTGCCGCCGACCGCGACATCCGTGCCGCCAACGGCTACGTCAGTGCCGCCGACCGCGACATCCGTGCCGCCAACAGCGACATCCGTGCCGCCAACGGCTACGTCAGTGCCGCCGGCAACGGCGACATCCGTGCCGCCGACCGCGACATCCGTACCGCCGCCACCCGCGCCGACAGCGACCGTTGTTGTGCCGCCACCGGCCGAAGAGGAACGCGGAGGATTCCCGGCCTGGGCGATCATCCTGATCATCCTCGCAGTGATCGTGGTAGCAGCCGGCGTAGTCGTATACGCCCGCCAGCGCATGATGGCCCAGCAACAACAAGCCTAGGACCGACACCCGTCGTCCCCGACTCCGATCGGGGACCTCGGGTCGGAACCCACACATAGCACCGGGGGTCTAACAAGGCCCCCGGTTTCGTTATCCGCCCCTACCCCCACCCGTCATCCCCGACCACACAACCCGTCATCCCCGACCCCGATCGGGGACCCACACAACCCGTCTTCCCGGCGAACGCCGGGACCCAGGGGTGACGGTGGTGAGAGGGTGCGTTCCACCCGTCATCCCCGACCACACAACCCGTCATCCCCGGCCCCGATCGGGGACCCCCATGTCACCCTGAGCGAAGCCGAAGGGCCAGTGGTGAGGGGAACGGGCGTGACCCCCCGCCGGGATCGGGGGGGCGGCAACCCGTCATCCCCGACCCCGGCCCCCCGGTCATCCCGGACCACACAACCCGTCATCCCCGACCACACCCCCCGTCATCCCCGACCCCGATCGGGGAACTGCTATCTTAGGCGGGCAGGTGGCGGGCTCAGGCCTGCCTTTGTTGGGAAACACCTCTTTGAAGCGGCCGCTTTCAATCACGGTCGAGGCGCTCAACTACGAAAGGTCACGCTTGTGGATATTTATGACCTCTTACCCACCGATCTGAACATCTACGACGCCCTCGATCTGCTGCGCCCTGTGGCGGTCTACATCGGGGGAATGGCCGTGTACGCCATCTTCGTGTTCACGTTCTATCGCTTCGTCGCTTCACGGGACATGTTTGCGATGGACCTGTCCAAGTACGAACAGTCTCGCTTTCAGTTCGTGCGATCGCTCCTGCACGTCATCATGTACATAGCGAAGTACATCATCCTGTTTCCGGTCTTCGCATTCTTCTGGTTCGCCGTCGTCACATTGATCCTCGCCTTCCTGGCGAAAGACCAATCGTTCTCGCAGGTCCTGTTGATGGGCCTGGCCACGGTGGGAACGATACGTGTGTCGGCGTATGTCAACGAAGACCTGTCGAGGGACCTCGCAAAGATGCTGCCCTTCGCAGTACTGGGCCTCTTCCTGGTAAACACGTCGTTCTTCCAGATCCAGGATTCCCTGGTCATACTGAACGAGTCGATGAACTACATCGATAACATCCTGTACTACCTGGTATTCCTCATAGCATTGGAGTTCGCCCTGCGCCTCATCATGGCGATCGTGATGTTCATCATCGCCATGACAAAACTGATATTCAAAAAATCCGAACCCGCCGCAGAAAAAGAACCTGAAGAAACCCCTCCGGACGACGACGACGACGAAATGCCTGCGCCTCCGGACGAAGACGAAGACGAGCAGGAGGTCGAACAAGAGGAGGCAGTCACCATATACGGCGGTCCACAAACCCAGAGAACTGGGTGAGGGGTTACCGTACCTACAGGCACACAGCCCGCGCCGGAGAGCGGCGGAGTATGAGATGTCATTGCTATGAAAATAGCCGGGTCAAGCGGCCGTCTCTCCTCATCTTTCCGGCGAACACCCCAACCCACCACCTCCGTCTTTCCAGCGAAGGCCGGGACCCTCCACCTCCGTCTTTCCGGCGCAGGCCGGAACCCAGGGGCATGGGTCCCCGCGAATACCGCCCGGAATAACATCTTAGGTGTTCCACATGACTGCTGCCGCAGAACCGTGTCGTAGCGGCGGGTTTCAAGAGCGTGTTTCATAACGTTGAGACCACTTGAATCACGATCCAATGGATTACGGTTTTCGCCGGACTTATGAGGTAAGCGCCGTATTCCAATTCCGTCATTCCCGTGAAAACGGGAATCTCGTCGCATGGCGTCCGACACGAAAATGTGCGAAGGACTTTTGAAACACCCTCTTCAAACCCGCCTCCCCTCTGACCAGTCGAAATGAGCCCCACCGGCGGGACACAGGTCCGGAGATACCACGGGCTCGACGGCCTCAGGGGACTCGCGATGGTCCTGGGCATCGTCCTGCACGCCACGGTGCCCTACTTTTCACGCCTATATGAGTTCGAGTTCGTCTGGCCGGCCGACGACGACCAGTCGGTCCTATTAGCCCTGGTGTTCGACTTCATCCACTCGTGGCGAATGCCGGTGTTCTTCCTGCTGGCGGGGTTCTTTGCCCACCTGGTGTTGGACCGCCGCTCGACGTCGATGTTCATTCTCGACAGGCTGAAGAGGGTCGCCCTGCCGTTGGTGCTCTTCGGGGCGGTGATGGCGGTGATCATCCCGCCGATATGGGTCTACGGATGGACCGGCGCCGTATCCTTCGAGGTGTTGCGGAACGTGCTGGCGGACAGGCAGGACCTCGACTCCAGCGGTGACCTCATCGCCCACCTGTGGTTCCTCTACTACCTGCTGCTGATGTACGCCGCTCTGTTGGTCCTCAGGGCGCTTGGAGGGCCCTGTCGGTTACTGCGGATCGTCCGGCCTGCGTGGTGGCCCTCCGCGTGCAGGCGGCTCGGCGACGCCGTCTACGCGCGCATGCCGCTGCTGCTTGCGCTTGGGGCCGTGCTCCTCCTCGTCCTGCGGGCCGGCAACGAGGCGAAGCCCATCTGGCCGTTGAACGTGCCGGACGTGCTGTACGGTGCGCTGTTCTTCTTATACGGGTATGGGCTCTACGCCCGGCGGGAGCTGGTCGACAGGCTCAGGGGAGATGGGGCGCTGGCCGCTCTGTTGTCGATCGGCATAGTGACCTACTGCGTCCACCTGGTACTGCTCGGAGTCATAGACGGCATGACGAAGTCGGGCGGGGATACCGAGTCGATAGAGTTCTTGAGGCTGCTCGACACTATCTTCTCCGGCTTCGCTGCGGTCTTGTTCAGTGTAGGGCTGGTCGGCCTCTTCGAGCGGATTCTTCAGTTGCCCCGGGCGTGGGTCCGTTGGCTGGCGGACTCGTCGTACTGGATATACATCATGCACCTGCCGGTCGTGACCTTCCTGACGTTCTACCTCGCCCACCTCGACCGTCAGGGCTGGCTGAAGGACCTGACGGGCTTCAGTTGGAGCGCGGAACTGAAATTCCTGGCAGCCTGCCTTGCGACCGCTGCCCTGGGAATCGTGACATACCGCTACCTCGTCAGATACACCCCCCTCGGCACCCTCCTAAACGGCAAAAAAACGGCCGCGGCGACCTCACGGAACTCCCCGACGCCTTCAAGGTGACCTTCGTTATCCGGCCTAGATGCTGACCCACCGGAGATGAGGTCATGCTCCTCACCCCGTCATATTTTGGCTCTGACACCATTCTCACTCAGCCCCGGGGATGGCGGTATAGTTCTTTCAACTCACCTATTTGGAAAGACCGGCGCAACACCTTATCCGGACTTCGTAAATCGTGAATGATGGCATGACACTTAACGAACGCAGATTCGGAGAACTAATAGGATTCGACATCGACGACGGGACCGGACTTCGAGTCGCTCAAGCCCGGTTCGAGTCCGAGTCCAAGTTCTCCTGGTCGCTGTTCGATGGCTACGACCGCATTCGCATCCTCACCTACTCAGCAGGCGTGAGTGCGATAGTCCGGCTGCTCGATAGGCATGGATTCAGCGACTTCGAGTGCGTATTTGGATGTGAGGGTACCCTGCGCACTCTTAAGGACATAATGGCCTTCCAGCAGGTCGCCATCGGTGACACCAGAGCCGCGATAAAGAATCTGTCCGACGAGCGCCACGCCTTTATTCTCAGCCGTGTAAGAGAGGGTCAGGCGCGGTTTCGAGTGCTGCGCAAACAGATAGCCCACGCCAAGCTGTACCTGCTTGAAAACACGGAGTCCGGCAAAACCCGCGCCCTCATCGGCTCTGCGAACCTGTCCGAAACGGCCTTTGGGGGACGCCAGTCCGAGACCCTGGTCTGCTTCGACGAGGACGAGTCCGCATGGCGCCACTACCTCGCTATGTACGAGTCCATCAGGGACCAGGCATCCGACGAGATACCGCTACCGCCCGAGCGAGTCGAGCAAACAGAGATAAAACTCCATGAAGTGCCCGTCCTGGATCCCACCGACCTCTCAACCCTCGTTATTGAGACTCCGGAGACGGAACAACAGCCAGGCAATATTGTCCACTTCAACATCCCCGCGCAAATAGAGCGTATCGAGAAGATGAAGGCGGCGATTCCACCCGTGATAGCCAACATCATCCCGCCGCCGCGCAACGGCAAGCAGCAGGTAACGCGTGAGCTCAGGCGCCAGATAGTAAAGGAATACAGCCGTATACGCGTAGTGCAGTCCGAGAATGAAGCCGACCATCGCGAACTGTCCATCGACAGGCACGCAAAGATCATCTCTCTCTTTGGTGAGCCGTTCCCCCTGGAAAGCGATTCCGCCGCAGCGCGAAGGGATGCGAAACTGTTGGTCGATTTCTTCCGCAACTACGAGGGGACGTTCGAGGGTGGAATGGGAGTCGAGAGGCTCCAGCGGGACTACTTCATACTCTGGTCCTGGCTTTATTTCTCACCCTTTATGTGCGACATGCGGACGCTGGCAGGCCACGACGGAGACATCTTCAGGTTTCCATCTTTCGCCATCGTGTACGGCAAGCCGTCCTGCGGCAAGTCCAGCCTGATCGACACCCTGATGACATCGATGTTCGGCAAAGCCTACAACGTCGATAAGCGGGAGTTCACAAAGAGCAGGCTCAGAGACATTCAGCACGCGTATAAGCGGTTCCCCGCCGTGTTCGATGACATAGGCAAGCCCGCCATTCGTAATCATGGCGAAGAGGCAATCAAGGACGAGAATCCTCCGCTGGTCGCTGAGTATCCCTGTTTCGTGCTTTCGATGAATCAAGAGCTAAAAGCCTTCACCGATCAGATCGTGAAGCGCAGCCTGATGATCTACACGACCACGGCGCTCCCGTCATACAAGGAGAGCCTTCGCCACGACCTGCACCTGAAGATCCAAGAGGTGCGCCGAGGCCTGTCCACCCATCTTTACCGGGAATACTTGAAAAGGGTCCTCTTTCGACTCGACGAGGTCCCCAAACCCGAAGACTGGCTTGAGTTCTCCTCCACCATCCTCTCCGGGGTTATCAGCGACCTGCTGGACGACAGCCCACCAAAGTGGTGCGCGCCCATAAAGTGGAACGAATACGCCGACAAGCGCCACGAAAGGGTCAAGGCCCAGGTCGAGCACCTGCTTAGGCCAGCCACCAAGATGAAAAAAGAGGGAGACCTGCCCACAGGCTGGATATTGGAAGGCGACAAGGTCATAGTCATCGAACAGACCGACACCTTTGGGCGGCGCGAGTTCGATTGGGATAATGTTCCCTCCACCCTCATCGACGACAATGCAAGCGTCGGAGGGCGGACAGTCCTGAACCGCCCTGAACTGGAAGAGTTCCTGGGAGCGCGACTCAATGGCCGCCGAAACGGTCTTTTCGGCATGATCAAGGGCGCATTCGGCGCAACGGCGTAGGCAATCCTTAGCTGGCCGCCGGAGCCGTCACCAGGCCGGTATGCGCTTGTGAGGTCACATCAGGATCTCCCTGACTCCCATCTGAACGGCGAGGGTCGCGAGGATGAGGATGCGAGTTGAGCCGTCATTGGGCTGCCTGTCAGCGTAGCGGCAGAAAACACAAATGCGACACAGGATACGGGCGGCGGCGATAGTTACCGAGGGCGACTCGGTGCTCCTCGTCCAACATCAGCACAATGACATCAACGAGGGACAATCGTGGTGGGTGCCGCCGGGCGGCGGCGTCGAGGGCAAGGAGTCGCTGATGGAGTGTGCGCGGCGCGAGGTGTTGGAGGAGACGGGCCTGTCGGTGGAATTGGGCAGAATCGCCTACGTTCGAGAATTCATAGAGCCCGGCTTTCACCACTGCGAGATATTCTTCGTTGCGACTTCGTACTCGGGGACACTGAAGACGGGGGCCAATCCCGGCTCCGGGATATTCGACGTTGATCACATGATCAAAGACGTTAGGTTTGTCCCCAGGGACGACATGGACGGCATGACCGTCTACCCGGAGATTATCAAGACATCGTTCTGGGATGACCTCGCCAACCACTTCGCTGTGACCAGGTACCTGGGAGCACACGAGTCCGAGAGTAAAACGTACCTCGATATTCAAGTAGAGCCCGAGTGAATAGCGATGAGGGGAAACTAGGACCAACCTCGGTCACGGAACAGGCTTCGCCCCTTCGCCGGACCGGAGGTAGACGTTGGGTACGACCGCCGTCGACGGCTTGTTGTTCGACCTGGATGACACAACGCTCGACAGCGAGTCCACCTTCATCAGGGTTCAGAGTCCTTCCACCAGCAGCATCTCCGCACCACAGCATTCGTGACGCGGGACGAGCAGGCCACCATAATGGCCCGCTGAGACAGTGACGGCCAAGCGAACAGCGAAGTGATGCTCATGCAATGGCTCAGGGAGTAGCCCGACGCAGGCCTGCCCGCTTGCGGCGGGAGAGTACGTTATTCATGTCGCCAACGACTAAACGGAATGCTCAAGCCAGGAACGAGTCAATCGGGTTATGTGTAGTCCTGCTGTTGGCAGTGAACAGCCTGCTAGCTATTGCCTCGGGTTGCGATGGCGCTTCTAAGGAGCAACCCGCCACGACCCCATTGAGAATCGGTCTGCTGCTCAACTTCACCGGATCGCCGGAGGCGTCTGAGGACAGAAAACGAGCATTCGACCTGGCGCTACAGCACATCAATGAGGGCGGAGGCGTACTCGGGATCCCTGTCGAAAGCGTAGTCGCGGACGCTACTCAAGATCCGTCTGTTGCCGTGGTGGTGGCGCGGCGCCTTGTAGAGGTCGAGGGTGTACACGCGTTAGTTGGCCCCAACGCCAGCTCGGCGGCATTGCCGATTTCACAGAGCATTTCCGGGACGCTTGGCATTCCCACAATCAGCCCTTCGGCCACCTCTCCCCAGCTTAGCGATGTCGAGGACAGCGGCTACTTCTTCCGGACGGCGCTCTCCGATGCCGCCCAGGGTCCTGTGCTTGCACGCGTAACTCGTGACCGCGGCTTCGACAACGTCGGCCTGATCTACCAGAACGATGCATACGGTCAGGGGCTGGCTGCCACCTTCGAAGAGTCCTGGGACGGGACGCTGCGGGTCGTCTCCGTCGATACGTCACAGACGAGCTACCTTTCGGAGTTGGCGCAGAGCGCGGACTCAGGGGCACAGGCATTGGTCGTTATCGCATTCGAGGGTCAGGCCCTATCCATCGTGCGCGAGGCTATCGATGAAGGCGTCTACACCCAGTTCGTATTTGGCGACGCGGCAAAAAGAGAAAGTCTTGTAAGAGTGATCGGCGGCGATAAGTTGGGGGACATGTATGGGACCGCGGGGGCGTCCCCTCCCGACAACGCCGCAACGCCCGAGTGGGAGGCCGCCTTCATCGCAGAGTACGGCGAACTGCCCGTTCTCGCCTACGTCAAAGAGACCTACGATGCAGTCATCGCCCTGGCTCTTGCTGCCCAGGCTGCAGGCAGTGTCGACGGCGCCGCAATCCGCGATCATCTGCGAGAAATCGCCGGACCGCCCGGCCGGACCGTTCGAGGCACTCCCACTGGGATCGCCGATGGCCTGTCCTTGCTTACTCAAGGGCGAGAGATCGACTTCGACGGCGCTTCCGGCACGTTGGATTGGGACGATAACGGCGACCTCCGTCGAGGTCACATCGGGACATGGTGCTTCACATCTGACGAACGCATCGAAGAACTCGACGCGGTATCTTACGAGGACCAGAGGTAATAACTTCGTCTGCAGGCGCCGGTGTTGCCAGGCTACGCCGGGACTGGCATGTTTACCGGCCCACGCGCCCAAAACCCCAGTCAAATATTCGCCCCCGGTGTCCATCGCGCCTGCCAATAGGGGATCTTACCGTCGCCGCGGTAGCCAAGGTCATCGTAACTCCACCCACCTCGCCAAAGCACTACGCTCCCTCGATCATCGCCTTTAGCAGTCTGAGCTGCTTGCCGTCGGAGAACCGAATCGCGATGCGAAGCAGGGGCGATACTATGCGCCACCACAGCCCCGTGATCTGACAGTCGGCGACCAGCGTTACGCGAGTCGATTGGCCGTCCAGTTCGTGGACCTCGTACTTGTAGTCCGCGGTCACTCCGCCCTGGACCGAACGCAGTATGATCGATTTACCCGCGTCGCAGTGGACGATGGCGCTCGACCGTTCCGCGCCGCGCGCCCGGAAAGTCAGTTTCGTCCCCGCGGCGGTGCCTCCCTCAGCCGCCATCCCTTCGATCCCGGGCATCCACTTGTGGGCGTTTTTCCAATCGGTGAGGGCCTCCCACACCACCTCGGCGGGTCTCTGGATTTCCTCTTCGACCGACAGCGTTCGAGTCATGATTTACCTCCGTGCCCATCGAATCTAACACCGGACAACCGACTTCTGCTTGGCGGCTCGGCGGACAGTAGCAGCGACGTCCCCTGCGCGCAATGCCGCCACCCGGCATCGTCGTGACCTCTGGCTAGCATGGACGCCGCAAGATCAATTCCCGCCCCGGCAAGTCGGAACGGTTACGATTGACCTGTGGTTGTCCCACGCGCTGCCGCCCAGCGCATCGAACCTTCATTCGCGGTCAATGACATGCTTTTTGCTTCCGACATCAGCAAGTCCTACTCGGACAGGACCCTGTTCAGTGGACTGAGCCTAAGCCTGGCCGCCGGGGACCGTGTTGCGCTAATAGGCCCTAACGGCTCCGGTAAGACCACGCTCATGGACATCCTGGCAGGCGATGCCGCTCCGGAAACCGGGAGCATATCGAGTCGGCGCAACGTCACCGTGGGCTATCTCAAGCAGGAGCCCGCATCGTTTGCCGACAGGCCCTTGCTCGAGGAAGTGTTGGACGCCGGCTCAAAGGTAAACGCTCTCACGGACGAGATCGCCGCAACTCAAGATGCGCTGACATCGGAGACCGACCCCGCCAAACAGGGCGACCTGCTGGAACGCCTCAGCAATCTCGACATGGCCCTGGAGGCCGCCGGCGGAGAAGACCGGGATCACGAGGCCAAGGCCATCCTGTCGGGCCTTGGCTTTAAGCAGACCGACTTCCTCCGGCCAATGGGCGAGTTCAGCGGCGGCTGGGCCATGCGGGCAGGCCTTGCAAGGCTGCTGTTCCAAAATCCCGACCTATTGCTCCTCGACGAGCCGACCAACCACCTCGACCTCGACGCAAACCTGTGGTTCGAGAAGTACCTGGCCTCGTTCAAGGGCGGGGTGCTCATCACATCCCACGACCGCGCTTTCCTGAACCAGGTGGCAACCAGGGTTCTCGCCATCGAGACGGACGAGGTGGTGCTCCTGAGAGGCAACTACGACCATTACCTGGTTGCACGCGAGCGCTCCCTGGAGATCAAGCGGGCGGCCAAGGCGAGGCAGGAGCGCGAGGTACAGAGGCAGATGCGCTTCGTGGAACGCTTTCGCTCCAAGGCGAGGAAGGCCACCCAGGTGCAAAGCCGACTGAAGCAACTTGAGAAGATGCAGGTTATCGAGTTGCCGAGGGCGACCAGGAAAATCCACTACTCATTCCCAGCGGCGGCGCGCGGCGGTTCCGAGGTCATACGGCTCGCAAACGTAAGCAAGTCGTACGGCGACAACCTCGTCTACCGCGGCATGAACCTCACGCTTTCACGCGGCGACCGGGTCGCGCTGGTCGGACCGAACGGCGCCGGCAAGACCACAATGCTGAAGTTGCTCGCAGGCGTCATTCCATTGGACGACGGGGAGAGAAAGACCGGCCACAACGTGGTAACGGCCTATTACGCACAACACGTGCTCGAACTCCTCAACCCGGGCAATACACTCATCGAAGAGTTGCGACAGGCGGCGCCAAGGGAATCGGAGCAGAACCTCCGCAACACGCTCGGCGGATTCCTGTTCCACGGTGATGATGTCCGAAAGCCGATATCCGTGCTGTCCGGCGGCGAAAAGGCGCGGGTGGCCCTGGCCAAGCTGCTTCTACAGCCAAGCAACCTGCTCCTCATGGACGAGCCGACCAACCACCTCGACATCGCTTCCAGGGAGATACTTGCCGATGCCCTGGGCGACTATCACGGCAGCATCTGTTTCATAACCCACGACCGGACTCTCATACGGCAGGTCGCCAACAAGATTGTCGAGATAGACGGCGGTCGGCCAGCGGTCTTCCCCGGTGACTACGACAGCTACCTGTACCGGAAGCAGGTCGAGAACGGTAAGGAAAACCCCGGTTCACCAGCCAACGGAGTTGCCGCCGGTGCGTCAGGCCAGATCCCGACCAGGAACCGTCCAAGAAGACCATTCAACGCCGAAAAGAGGCATCAAAGATGGCTCGGCAATGAGTCTCGCAGGTTGGCAAAGCGGATACAGGAAATAAACGCTTCGCTGGCCGACCGCGAGAACCGCATAGCGGAGTTGGAGGCCATGTTCGCAAGGCCTGACCAGTTCGACGAGCCGGATCAAATTGCGGCATCAGGGAAGCAGTACCGCGCGCTCAAGAAGGAAGCGCAATCGCTCTGGGAAGAGTGGGAGCGGCTGTCGTCGGAGGCCGAGAACATCGACAGCCAGCTAGCCGGAATAAAGACCGGTTAACGTGGCCTGTTCGATGGCGGCTGGGATTCTGTCCGGGCAATAACGCGTACTCAAAAAACGCTGCGCCCAACCGCCTCCCCTCATGGCCCCCCTGGATGGACCTGGTGACGCCCGAAGGTGATGCCTTCCAGCCGGTTTGGCGGGCCGCCGGGATCGTCTGCCTGGCCGAATGCGAGATAGTGAGGCGGCTCGCCCTCGAACATCAGGTATGCGCTAAGCCTTGATGACAATGTTTCGTGCCCGCCGAACCACCAAACCCGAGGCCCGTTCACCAGATTGACGGGTCCGCCCTCCACCGGCCGCTTGACCGACGGGTTAATCGGCCCGCCGCCAGGCTCGCCCACGCCCCAAGTCAGCAGGGATTCCCATTCGGCCGGCACGACAAATCGCCATCGGGGCAATAGCCCGCGACGAGGGGATACCTCAACAGCTACCCGGTCCTCTATCCCGTCTACAGGGTGATGAACACGCCAGACATACGTCGTAC
Source organism: Dehalococcoidia bacterium (assembly GCA_965219065.1). Classification (GTDB taxonomy): domain Bacteria; phylum Chloroflexota; class Dehalococcoidia; order Lucifugimonadales; family Lucifugimonadaceae. Next base: position 1,816,098 of record OZ244715.1, on the reverse strand, counting down.
TGGGGTCTTTGAGACTTGGCGATTCGTGCGGGTGGCTATGCCCTGCGTCACCATGGGAGTGATGACCGCCCGGGGACGGGTTGTTTTGCCCTTCCAACAGGGTTCACTTCAGGCTTGGCCTGACCTCGCCTTGTTCAAATTCCTGGCGAGGCGGGACTTGCGACGCGACGCATTGTTCGGGTGAATCACACCCTTCGACGCGGCGCGATCAAGAGCGCTGAATGCATCGGTAAGCGCTTTGTTCGTTTTTTCGTCCGACGGGTCGTCCGAGATCGCAACGCGGGCCTCGCCGACACTCGACCGGCTTCGCGTACGGGTGGCCTTGTTGCGTTCAGTTCTGCGTTGCTGGGTGCGCATGCTTTTTGCGCTGGGCATGTTGGGTTCCTCGAAAGGTGGCTAAGTAAGGATTGCGTCCGGGGTTGGTCGGGAGTGGCGTAGCGGACGGGTTCGTCATGCAGTAGCGCCCGTCAGGCGTGCAATCGTGTGAACCCCGGGTATTGTTTCAAGTTTGGAGAACAGTCTGCTCAACTGCTCGAAACCTGTAGTGTACACCGTGAGAGACACCGTGCAGTCTTGCGAAAACGAATCCTCTTCCGAACTCATCGAATGTATATTGATATGCTCACTCGCCATGACGTTGGTTATGTCACGCAGGAGACCTATTCGGTCCACAGCCTCCAGGCGTAACCGGTCCGGGATCCTGCCCGACGCGTGCCCCCATGCCACCGGGACCTGCCGTTCCGGCTCGCTTTCTGCCCGCGACACGGCGCAGCCGCGCCGATGCACCGAGATCCCCCGCCGCCGAGTCAGATAGCCGACCACGTCGTCTCCATAAGCCGGCTTGCAGCAGCGCGCTGCACGGGCCGGTGTGTCAGGGGATCCCAACGCAACAAGGCCGTAATCCACCGTCTTTGCGCCATTCAACGACTGCCTGAAAGCCGGTTGGGTATCGATAGGCTGCTCGTCACGCGGCGACGCCACCTCGGCGATCCTCGAAGGGGCTATCTGCCCGCTGCCTATCGCTTCCGCCAGTTCGTCTACCGTCGCGAATCCAAGACGTTCGGCAAGTTCCCCTTCGCTCCCGGCCAGGTACAGCTTGCTGATCGCATTGCGCAACTGCACTCTGCCGCGCTCGATGTTTTCGCTCTTGGCCCGGCGCCGAAACCACGCTCGAACCTTGGCAAGGCCGCTTGCCGTGGTCAGGTAGCCGAGGTCCGTATTCAGCCAGTCCAGGCTCGGCCCGCGGTCGGTAAACGATTTCCGGACCCGGACGGTGTCCCCGTTAGACAACTTGGTGTTTAGCGGGACCGATTTACCGTTTACGTACGCGCCGACGCAGTTCAGGCCGAGCTCAGTGTGAATGCGAAAGGCGAAGTCAAGAGGGGTTGCGCCGGCAGGCAGCTCTTTCACCTCGCCCGCCGGTGTGTAGACAAAGACCTGATCACGCAGGATGTCGGTCTTCACCGTGTCGAGGTACTCCTGATCCCCCTGCACCTCTCGCTGCCACTCGATGAGCTGCTTGAGCCATGACAACTTCTGCTCGAACTTGTCATCCAGCCTGGCCGGTTCCTCTTCGCCCTCCTTGTAGACCCAGTGCGCGGCGACGCCGTCTTCCGCCAGGCGGTGCATCTCCTTCGTGCGAATCTGGACCTCCATTGCGCTGCCCTCCGGCCCCATGACCGAGGTGTGGAGAGACTGGTACAGGTTCTCCTTGGGCGAGGCGATGTAGTCGTCGAATTGCCCCTGAACCGGACGCCAAATGGAGTGCACGATGCCCAGCGCGGAGTAGCAGTCGGCCACGGTGTCCGTAATTATGCGGAGCGCTATGAGGTCGTAAATCTCGTCGAAGTCCCGCCCAAGCGCCTCGTACCGCTTCAACTTTCCAAAAGTGGAGTAGAGGTGCTTCGGCCGGCCCAACACCAGGGCGTTGATACCGCTCGCGGCCAATCGGGCGGTAACGGCGCGGCCTGCCTCTTCCGCGTACGCTTCGCGCTCCACGCGTTTCCGGTTGATAAGCCGCGATATCGCCTTGTATTCCCGCGGGTTCAGGAAGCGAAACGCCTCGTCTTCGAGCCGCCACTTGATGTCCGCCATGCCGAGCCGGTGCGCCAGCGGCGCGTAGATGTCGAGGGTCTCCTGGGCTATGCGCTCGCGGCGCGCCTGCGGCAGGTGCGACAACGTACGCATGTTGTGGAGCCTGTCGGCCAATTTGATCATCACGACGCGGATATCCTCGGACATCGCTACGAGCATCTTGCGGGTGCTCGCCGCACGGGCCTCGTCCGGCGCCGTCGGCGTGATGCCGGCGATCTTGTCAATCCCCTTGAGCTTGGTCACGCCATCCACGAGCCGGGCCACGTCGTACCCGAATTCGTCTTTGAGTGTCTCTAACTCGATGCCGCAGTCCTCGACGACATCGTGCATCAGCGCCGCCGCGATGGTCGTGGCGTCCATCTTCAACTCGGCCAACAGCGTGGCGGTCGCTATCGGGTGTTCAATATACGGCTCCCCAGACATGCGGCGCTGGCCGCGGTGGGCCGCCTCGGCAAACTTCAGCGAGCCCTTAACGAAACGGGCTCTTTCAAGGGGCAGGTAAGTGTCGACTATCGACAGGAGCTGTTCGCCCGGCATGCCAATGGGTCCTGTGGCTGAAGATCAGGTGTGGCTTCAACAGCCTGGTGTATGTAGATGATACTTTGGCGCGTGGCCCGCCTCAAACATTGTAAGGTCTCTCTCAGCCCGATATTGACTCGAAAATCCGGGCGATTTCGTCACGTGCAAATATCCGGAGGGGCGAAACGCCGGACCCGTCCCACAAAGTTACTCCCTCCCCCACGGAGACGCGGCCGATGACGGCGGGATCAAATCCGGCGGCAGCTAGGCGCTTCAGCAGATTCGATTCGGCCTCGGGTCTAACCATGATCAACAACGAGCCTGAAGCGATCAGGCCCCACGGGTCGATGTCCAGAACTCGGCAGACGGCCTCGGTTTCGGGCAGGACCGTCACGGTCGAGGCATCAACTTCGAGGCCCTGGCCGCACGCCTCGGCAACCTCCCATAGCGCCGTAGCCAGGCCGCCCTCGGTGGGGTCGTGCATGGCGGTCACACCACCCGACTCCACGGCTACGCGGGCCGCGGCAACTACCGAAATGCCAGGGTCGAACAGATAGTTGGCCGACCGGTCGATCACTTCCTGCCCAACCCCGGCAGTCATCAGCCGTTCCGGCATCTCCCTGGCCAATATGGACGTGCCCTCGATGGCGATTCCCCGAGTGAGGACCACCGAGTCGCCCACCCCGGCCCCGGAAGTGGAGACCGCCTTGCTGGCGGGCGCCTCTCCGAGCATCGCGCCGCATACGATGGGCCGGGGCAGGCCGATCGTGACTTCGGTGTGCCCGCCGATCACTTCGACTCCCAACTCGTCGGCGGCCTCTCGCACCTGGTCGAATATGGCGGCCGCACCCGCAGAATCCTGTCCTTCCGGCAGAAGCACAGTCGCAAGGAACCACCGGGGAGTACCGCCGGTGGCCGCCACATCGTTGGCGTTGACGTTGACCGCGTACCAGCCGATCAGGTCCGTGGCGAACGTAACGGGGTCAGCCTTTGCAATCAGCGTCACCCCACCAAATGAGATGTGGGCGGCGTCTTCACCGACCCCCGGCCCAACGAGCACCCGCGGATCGTCTACGCGCAGGCCCTCGAGCATCTGCTTCAACAGACTGTTCGGCAGCTTCCCCGGCCTTAGTCGAACTCCCATAACCACCCAATTGAATCACCAAACCAACGAACTCAGCACGACAAAACCCCGAATTCCCCACCCCCGTTCCTGCCTGATACCAGTTGGCACACATTAAAGCCCGTGGAGGGTGGGAAATTCAGGAGGTCGGAGCGCCCGCCTGCATCACGGCCCTGACGGGACCTGGGGGATCGGCCCCTTCGATGCGTGCGGCCCGAACACCCTGCCGAACTCAAGCGGGATCTCCCCGTCGCCCCCTCCCCAGAACGACTGTCCGCCCCGTAACAGCGTGTTGATGCCGGGGCAGATGTATCGGAAGGTCTCAGAATGCCCCGGCAGTTCAAACGTCATCTCGAAAATCGGCTGACACTCGGTTGCAGGAACAATCCGGATTGACATGTCAAGAATTGAGATGAATTTCGCTATTTCGCCCGGGTCCGTCACGTCTGAAATCCACTTGTATTCGCCGGACGCCGCGTCGAATCGAGAAATAGAAATGATGGCCGTAGTAATGTCCAGCCCTGCGGCCTCCACAACGTTAACCATGTCGCTGGACCGTAGTTCGTCCGCCCGCTCCGTGCAGTCAACTACGTTGCTTCCTGACTCGTCGGAATGGAACTCGAATGTCTGGTCTCCGTGCGCAAGGGTGAATTTCCAGCCGCTTACGATGACCGCCAGGTAGGCAACCCCCTGTTCGGGGCATCCAAGGGCCGACGAAGGCCATTCGACTTGCTCGGTAGAGACTACCCGCACTTCATCCGAATTGACGCCAAGTTTGCTGATGAGCATCGCTTTCGCCAAGGCGAGTGCGTCGGGCGGGCTGGGCGTGGGCACGACCGTTGGCGTGGGACTGGGCGTGGGCGTGGGCGCTGGTGCCGGCGTCGGCGTCTGGGTAGGAGCCGCCGTTGGAGTCGGGTCCGGGGACGACACTGGCGTTGGAGCGGGAGGAGGTGGTGACTGTGAAGCTGTCGGGACCGGCGCGGGCGAAGGGGTCGACACCGCAGGCGGAGGAGTTGCGGGCGCCGCGGTGGAAATGGTCGTTGGCGACGCGACGACCGCGGTGGGCGCGATGACAGTCGGAGTCTCAGGGACCTCCTCGACACCGCCGTCGCCCTGCAGGTTGACGACCACCGCAACAATTATCGCTACCGCCACCACGGCGGCCAAAGTCAGTTGAAGCCGTTTCGTCATTCGCAGAGTCGCAGGGGGTTCAAAGCCATCAAATCACCAACCTCAGCGTTGGCATCCAGGTCATAGGGCATAAATGAATCGACAACATGGCCGCCGACACTGATCGCTGGTTCAAACACTCCATGTGCAAATCGTCAATTCGCAGGCTAGGGGCCGCGCCGATCCACCATTTTAACGATGGTCGGCAAATCATGAAACACCACCGGCTAGTCTATCGATTTCAGGGCTGACAAAATCGTCGTCGAACCCCCTGACACAGCGAATCGTTCCTGCTTACGAACAAGCCCCAATGCACCTGCTAACAGTTGCGGGATCGGGGCATCATCTCAATTTCGAGCTGAAACGGACGAAAACACGCCTCGACAGGTGTTGACCGCCGGAAAATAATACCCTACCGTCGAGGTACACTTTTGACTATTGCGGAGTCGGTGAATGGTCCTTGATGCGTCAGCGAACAAATTTGGTCGTGTCTGCGAAATTGCGTAACTTCGTGGGGAAGACATTCATCCGACTGTCAAGGTGGAAGGTGGCTGCGCTGTTGGTTGCAGCGACCTTGCTGACCCTGACCGCCTCCACCGTCGCATGCGGGCGAGCCTCAGCCAGCGACGAACTAGTAGTGTACTCCGGCCGTAGCGAGTCCCTGGTCGAGCCGATCATTCAGCAGTTCCGCGACGCCACCGGCATGAAGGTAAACGTCAAGTACGCATCCACCGGCGAGCTGGCGGCGACCCTGTTGGAAGAAGGTAGCAAGTCTCCCGCCGACCTGTTCTTCGCGCAAGACACCGGCGGGATAGGCACTGTAGAGGAACTGCTCGACGACCTGCCGACCGAGATCATTGAACTTGCGCCTGTGTGGGCGCGCTCGCCCGACTCCAAGTGGGTCGGCATTTCCGGTCGGGCCAGGGTGGTCGTGTACAACACCAACGCCCTGACCGAAGCCGACCTGCCGGACTCGATCTGGGACTTCACCGACCCCAAATGGAAGGGACGCATCGGCTGGCCTCCGACCAACGCCTCATTCCAGGCAATGGTGACCAGCATGAGGGTACTGTGGGGCGAAGACAAGACCGAAGAGTGGCTGCGAGGCATCATCGCCAATGAGCCCCAGGTATTCCCGAAGAACACGCCCACCGTGCAGGCCGCGGCAGACGGCGAGATCGACGTCGGTTTCGTCAACCACTACTACCTCCACCGTTTCCTGGCAGAAGAGGGCGAGGGGTTCGCGGCACGAAACTACTACACGCGGGCTGCCGACCCCGGCTCGGTGGTTCTCGCCGCGGGCGCCGGGATCCTCAAGAGCGCAAACAATCGCGAAGGCGCTGAGTCCTTCCTGAAATTCCTGCTGTCCGTGCCGGGTCAGCAGTATTTCGCCAGCCAGACATTCGAATACCCGCTCGTCGACGGCGTCAAAGCCGACCGCCTGCTGCTCCCCCTCGACGAGATCACGAAACCCGACATCGACCTCGCGGATCTCTCCGACCTTTCCGGCACACAAGCCCTTCTGAGGGAAGTAGGCGCCATCCCGTAACCCTCGCCCAGGACATGGCGAACAGCCAAATACGACTCACGTCGGCCGACCCTTATGAACAGGGTCGGCCAAGACACACCTAGTTAGCCGACTCTCCAGGAGAGGGTCAACCAAAAAAAGGATTTTCGGTGGCCGTTTCGCGTGCCGCCTTTGCGCGCGTTCCACATATGCCTCAACGCTGGCAGCGCATGCCGCCGGCAGGACTCCTCGCGGCCGCGACCCTAGTCGCCATCGCCGCCGTGCTGCCCGTCTTCTACCTGCTCGTCAAGACACTCGACGGCGGGACCGATGCCTGGAGCATCATCGCCAGAGTACGTACCGCCGAGATCCTTGGCCGCACCGGTCTTCTGGTTGCCACCGTCACGGGCTTCTCAGTCGTGCTGGCCGTACCCATGGCGTGGTTGACCACAAGGACGACGATGCCATTCCGGCGAGTACTGACCGTCGCCGCCGCACTGCCTTTAGTAGTCCCAAGCTACGTCATGGCGATGACCGTCATCGACATGTTCGGCCCAAGGGGCGCTCTACAGCAGGTCCTCTCCGGCCCGTTCGGCCTCGATAGCGTGCCTCCCATCTACGGACTCCCCGGCGCAACGATTGTGCTGGTGCTCATCTGCTATCCGTACGTATTCCTCACGGTGCGGGGAGCGCTCGTCCGGCTCGACCCCGCAATGGAAGAGGCGGCGCGCAGCATGGGTTACGGTCCGGTCGAGGCCATGTGGCGGGTGACGTTGCCGTTGCTCCGACCCGCCATCGCCGGCGGCGCGCTACTCGCCGCCCTCTACGCGCTCAGCGACTTCGGCGGAGTGGCGTTGATGCGGTATGAGACCTTTACGGCAGCCATCTTCACGCAATACGAATCGTCGGTCGATCGCGGAGTCGCGGCCGGACTATCGCTCGTCCTCGTGGTCCTTGCTGTGATGCTGTTAGTGCTCGACGGGTTCAGCCGCAGACGAGGTCACTACCATCGAAGCTCCGCCGGCGCCCCGAGGTCGCAGCAACTCGCCGAGCTCGGCGGATGGCGTTGGCCGGCAGCCGTTTTCGTATCGTTGCCGGTTCTCGTAGGGCTCGCCGCTCCCGTTGCAATTCTTGCCTGGTGGCTCGTCAGGGGGCTTTCGGGCGGCGAGGACTTTGTGCCTCTCTGGGGCCCCTTGCGCAACTCCCTCTACTACTCATTGCTCGCCGCCATCGCCACTGTTGCCGCCGCCGTACCGGTGGTGCTGCTCGCCGTGCGATACAGCAGCCCCTACAGCAGGTTGCTGGAACGATCGACGTACATCGGTTTCGGCCTGCCGGGCATCGTGATAGCCCTTGCGCTTGTTTTCTTCGGCGTCAACATGGCCCAACCGCTCTACCAAACGAGCGGCCTACTCGTGTTCGCATATGCCGTATTGTTCCTTCCCGCCGCCGTGGGAAGCCTGAGGTCCTCCATGCTGCAGGTCAGCCCGCGCATCGAGGAAGCGGCCCGCGGCCTGGGCAAGACCGGCTGGCAAGCGTTGTGGCGCGTCACGTTGCCGCTCGTGTTGCCGGGCGCGCTGGCCGGCGCTGCGCTGGTGTTCCTGATGACAATGAAAGAGCTGCCTGCCAGCCTCATCCTGAGTCCCATCGGAACACGCACCCTCGCCACTTCCATATGGGCGGCCGCATCCGAGGCCTACTTTGCCCAGGCCGCCGCGCCGGCCCTGCTCTTAATCGTGGCTGCCGGCATCCCCACCGCTTTCTTCGTACTACGAGACCAACGTTTCCGGAGCGCAGGGTAAAAGGCGACCCGCTCGCCGGTCTATCCTCAGATACTCCGAAACGGGATCAGGAGACTGTCGGTCGCCGGGCCGGTGGACGCGGCTATCATTGACACCGAGTTGCGAACTTGAGACTCCCCTGGAAACACGACGATGGCGAAGCTGGCGCCGATGTGCCGGAAACCGGCCTCATCCACGTCGACGACATCACGTGCTCCTACCCCGGATCGACCAAACCGGCGTTGGAGGGATTCTCGCTGCTTGCGCAATCGGGCGAGTTCGTCAGCGTGCTCGGCAGGAGCGGGGCGGGCAAGACAACCGCGTTGCGCGCCCTGGCGGGGTTCGAGCGGGTCGAAAGCGGATATGTCAGGCTCGGCGGGCAGCTGGTCGGTTCCTCGTTCGTGCACGTGCCGCCGGACAAGCGGAACGTGGGGCTCGTCTTCCAGGACTACGCCCTGTTTCCGCATCTCACCGTGGAGCAAAACGTAACATTCGGTCTCGATTCGAAGGACAGCCGGACCCAACGGCAACGCATCGGCTTCATGCTCGAACTGACCGGGTTATCGGGTCTTGAACGCAGGTATGTCCACGAGCTATCGGGCGGCCAGCAACAACGCGTCGCCCTGGCGCGGGCCCTGGCGCCCGAGCCCGTGGCCCTGCTGCTCGACGAGCCGTTCAGTAACCTCGACAGGGAATTGCGGGCCGGTCTCAGGCGGGAAGTCAGGCAGATCGTAAAGGAAGCGGGCGCCACGACCATACTGGTGACGCACGACCGCGAGGAGGCGTTGGCGCTTGCGGACCGCATAGCCGTGATGGGCAACGGGCGAGTCGAGCAGATCGGCGCCCCAGCCGAGGTGTACGCATCGCCAGTCTCCCCTGCCGTGGCGACATTGGTCGGCCCCTGCATGCTGGCGCCCGGCGTGATCGAAGGGGGGAAGGTGAAGACTGAGGCCGGACAATTCACCGTGAACGGCGCCGCGGGGGAAATTGCCGATGGCGCGTCAGTCCTCGCCCTGCTACGAGCCTCGGAATTGGAGATCACCCTTGCTACCGGGGACTCGGACGCGCGGGTCGTCTATCGAGAGTTCCGTGGAGAGTTTACCGAGTACGGAATAAGGCTTCCTTCCGGCGACACGGTACGGGTCCGAAGACGCTCCGCCGACCCGTTCAATGACGGTGACTGCGTCCGTATCACGGAGCGCTCCGGCCATAAGATAACGGTGTTTCCGGCGGCCGGTTAGGGTGGCCCGTGATACCCGGCGGGATGACGGTTGAGGTGGTTGCCGCGCCCGTCTCCTGGGTACCGGCCTGCGCCGGCACGACGGTGGTGGGGAGGGTGGGGTGTTGGTAGGGGATGACGGTTGTGGTGGTAGCCGCGCCCGTCCCCTGGGTACCGGCCTGCGCCGGCACGACGGTGGTGGGAAGAGGGGGTGTTGGTGGGGGATGACGGTTGTGCGTGGGGCGCGTTGAAGCAACCCCGGGGGTTATTCCGAGGTTGCTTCGGTTGACAGTGTCTCTGTGGACCCTTCCCTCGCCCGGCTGGAGCCGTGAGGCGTTTTTCTGGAAGTAAGGTTTTCCTCTGTCTTCCCCGGACCGTGTGACAAGCGCACGGTATGGCGGCAACTACCCCGCCAGTACGGGCGGCCGTGAGGCCGCGAGGGAAGACGATATTTTTGGCTCTTCACCCGCACCCCGGTTGAATGGGGCACGTTTGGGCGTTGAAAGGTTATGACGCGTTTGCTACCGGTTTTTCGGTCTAGTTCCTCCGCGGCTTACTCCGATAGCTCCCCAGGCGCTCACTCTCACTTTTTTCATTTTTAGCCTGTGGGTCCCGAGATGCCATGGTCAGGATCAGCCCCCACGTCTACCTAGAGGGCATGTTCAAGTCGTTCCCTGCCCCAATCGGCTGCGCAGCCGGGGGCGTGGGAATCCATGTTTCACCCGCGCCTTCTTCCAAAGCGGACGCGTCCTTTCTCAGTCGTAACGGGCTTTAATACGAGGTGAGGACACCTCGATGCCGCGGAGTTGTCCCCCGTTACGTTCCGATGAGGTTGGTTGGCATGGACGTCGTGTAAGGACACGACTCAGGTTGATATTAGAACGTGTGTTCTGTTTTGTAAATAGGGGGATGTCACAGGTGGTTGGGGGTCTCTTTTCGTCGTTCCGGCGTAGGCCGGGACCCAGGGGAGGAGGGGCGCACGATACGCGAATTCAAAGTATCTGCGGGTAGAGATCGACCCAGTCGTAATTCGTCTCTTCTATCAGGCGGATCTTCCAGTTCCTGTGCCAGCCTTTCATCCGTTTCTCCCTCACGATCGCGCTTTCCATGGTCGGATGGATTTCGTACCAGACGAGGAGGTGAGCGCCATGTTGCATAGCAAATCCGACTCCCAGATCGTTTTTGTGTTGCCACACTCGCTTCGTAAGGTCCGAGGTCACACCGATGTAGAGGGTCCCGTTCCTCTTGTTGGCGAGCATGTAAACACAGGGGATTTTTTCGGGGTTCATCGGAGATTGAGTCCGCCTGCCGGTTCTGCTTCAGTCCGCAATCGAACGTGACCCCGCCGTGCCCCTGGGTCCCGGCCTACGCCGGAACGACGGTTTGGGTGGCGCAGGGTCACGGGGATGTCGGGCGGTCTTTTAACAGCATTTAGCGGTCTCCGTCGGCATCATCTTGCAATGGACGACCGCGCCAGACCAACGGCTTACCCGTCTCGGCGTCGACGACGCTGTCCAGTTGGGGCGGATTATTGGGGTCGGCCCGGGCGCGATCTAACTGCGACTGGGTCAGGCCTTTTGCAGGTTCCGAGCCGTTATTTATTGACAACATTGCGCCGGATAGGTTGGTACCATCGAAGTCCACACCGGATAATTTGGTACCTAGGAGGTAAGCACCTGACAGATCTGCATTTTTTAGAATTGCCAACTCTAGATTTGCGTCATAAAAATGGGCGCCGGATAAGTCGGTGAACGTCCGATTCGGCCACACGCCATCTTGCACAGTCGGCAAATCCAAGCTTGATAGATTTGTACCTTGGAGATTGGCATTTTGAAGTTTAGCCCCGCTCAGGTTCAGCCAATACTCGGCGTCTCGTTCTAGGCGGAGATGGGACTCACGACGAGCGCCGATTGCACCCATAACAGCCTTGGCATCTTCATTCAACATTCCGCCCGCAGTTCCGCCGCGTACGAACGAACAGAACAGGCGCATTACTTGAACGTGATATTGTTGCGGGTGTTCGCCTGCCAGATGTAGCAGTCCATAGATGCCACCAATTCGGACTGCGAGGACTTCGCTGCCGAGCATCTCGGCTCCCTTCTGGAAACGGTCGTTCAGCAAGCCGCTCTCCGCAGTGGCAGCCTGACGCCCGGCTACGCGGCTGCGCCAAACGGCGAGAACCATCGCAACGACGGCGCCAATTATGAGACCGACACTTCGTACTGTGGAGCTGCCGGATTCGCCTTCCCGTAGCCAATCCCAAAACACCCACGATAGAACTGTGCCAACCGCCAACGTGACAAGAATAATAACGGCGACCCAAAATCCTTCCGGACGGCGGCGGAGCCAATCCGTGGGCTTCATACGCGCTCTCTCAACCCGTCACTCGCAATATCGCCGCTATACGCCGGGCAGTGTTCGTGAAGTGCTGGACTTCGTCTAGTTTTAGGGGTCTACCTAGGACCTTCCGTTCCCTGTATGACAGCCACTTCTTTAAGACCTGGTAGCCGCCGAGCTTGTAGGTCCACACGGTGGCGGGGATGTTGCGCCAGTAGGCGACGTCGTTCAGGTAGATGTCGTATGTGGTGTCGCCGAGGGTGGGGGCGGCTTGTTCGTCTGCGGTGTACTGGCGTTTGACGGCGCGGCCCTGGCCGGGCATTACGGCTTGGCCTGATCCGAAGTGGCCCCATCCGGCCTTTAGGGCGAAGTCGTCGCCGGACATGTTGTGGCCGGTGGTGGTGGATGGCACGGCGATGGCGGCGATTTCGGGCCTCAGCGCGCCTTCGGTCACGCCGGGAACGGGCGTATCGGAATCGAGCAGGGCGGCCAGTTCGCGGCCGCGTGCAGCCGACTCCGCCAACTCGTCCGATGCGCCGGCGGCGTCTCCGTCGGGCCAGCCGGTGAGGGGGATGCGGGGCCACTCCATCCTGAGCGCGCCGGCGTTCGCCTCGCGGTACGCGGGGTCGTGCAGCACAGCGATGACGTGGTGGAACAGGTCTTCGACGCCCAGCCCAAGTTTGTCGAGGTAGCGATGGGCTGCGGGGGAGAGGTTGGGGCGGCGTTGCTTTCCGTCGCCGCCTAGTCCCAGACCGTCGTCGCGGAGCCAGGCAGGAAAGAAATGCGACCGTCCATTGCCGAAATCACTAGCGAGATGGCGGACCAAGGTTCCTCTTAAGAACCTTTCCGTGGATTCCCGTTGACGTGCCTCAAGGAAGATGTTCCCTTCAAACACATGCTGCTTATACTTGGCGCGTTTCTCGTCAAGCAGCTTCGTGTGCGCTTCCCAGTAGAGCCAGCGGTTTTCCAAAGGCCTGTAGGCGTATCGAATGAACCCTCCTTCAGTCGGTCCGCCCCGCGAGAGCAACGCGTCACGTACCGTGAGGGCATCGAATCGCGCGGTGGATTTCATAGCCGTTGGATAGAGCCGCGCAATTTCTTCGTGGCCCAACTCAGGGTTGAAATAGTCCGCCACCCGTTCCTTCAGCCGACTAATGTCGACATCTGTAAGGAACGAGTCCCTGCTCGTCGTGACTCCCGGGAACGACGCCGGAAGCAGATCGGGCAGGGACGGCCAGTTCGACCATCCATCGCTGACCTCAATTCGCGTAAACGGCAGGCCGAGAACTAAGTTCGGTCCAACTCTGTCATAGAGCGTGTCGAAGTCAGCTTCCGCAGTCGCCGTCAATTCCTCGAGCTTGGCCTGACCCCAGAGGTGGCGGAAGTCGACTATCCCTGTAGGTATGTGGTTAGGTTTTCGCACGAGCGTCGTTATTGCGGTACCAACCTGGATGCCGACCGGATCCTCGGGCGTTGAAAAGACGCTTGGGTCGGGCTTGCCGTCAGGCGTTTTCTTGCCGGTTTTGTACTTGTCGCCGTTGAGGCAGTCGATCCGAATCGCGTCGAACGCCTCTAGGTAGTGTTCCCTCATGCCGGTGAAAGACAGGCCGTCGAGCCAGGAGTAGTTGGAGATAAAGCAAACGACTCCGCGGCCGGTCTTCTCGGCGATGCGACGTTCGGCCATACGGAAGAACCGGACGTAGAGGTCGTTTAGTCCCTGGCCCTCCGGCCTGCGTACCTGCTTGGTCGTTCGGTAGGCGGTTGTAAGCTCGCGCTCCTCGTCGACGGCCATGCCTGCAAACCCGTTGTAGGGCGGGTTGCCTAGGATGACAAGTATTGGTGTGGCCTGCTTCACGCGATCGGCGCGGTCGCGCTCCTCTTCCAACTCGGGGAACGGCAACTGTTTCTGCACCGTCGGTTCCCAGCCGGTGAGGGCGTTGGTGAGGAAGACGCCTGCGCGCTCAGTTCCGTCTTCCGCCAACGGGGCGTCGAGCGACTGCATGGTGAGGCCGACTTGGAGGTGGGCGACAACGAAGGGCGCGGGCATGATCTCGAAGCCGAACACGCGCTTTGTGGCCGCCTGCTTGACCCGTGCGCCGGTGAGCGCGCCGAGCCCGCTGCCTTCAAGGTTGGCGGCGATGCGGCGCAACACCTCGGCGAGATAAGCGCCCGTGCCACAGCACGGGTCGAGCACGTAGACGTTCTCAGCCGCCAGCCCGTCGGCGATGCCGAGGTCGTCCTTCAACGCGCGGTCTACGCGGGCGACCATGTATCGGACCACCTCGGCGGGCGTGTACCAGACGCCAAGCTGCTTGCGGAGGTCGGGGTCGAATGCTTCGAGGAAGGGCTCGTAGAAGTACGGGACGGCCTCGCTCCCCGATCGGGTCGGGGACAGGCTCTCGTTGAAGCGGTCGAAGAAGGCGTCGCGGTCTACGCGGTCGAGGGCCGCGGCTGTCCAGTCGAGCACCTCGACAAGGCCCAGCGGCTGCAACTGGCTGGGGGCCGATACTTGCTGGAACAACGCTTGCAGGACAGGTGCGCGCAGGTGCCAGACCGCCTCATGCCAGTTGAATTTGCCGGTGGGCGGCGGTTTTTGCCGAGACCACAGGACCCATGCGGAGAAGATGCCGTAGAAGAGGGTCTGAACCAGTGTCGAACGGAAGAATGCGGCGCCGCGGTCGCCCTCGAATTTGACGCCGAGGGCCTCTTCCAGCGCCGAGCGGACGGTCGCCAATGACGGCGCGTCGCCGTTGGCCTCGACGCGTGCGAGGCCGTCGCGTGCGTAGGATGCGAGCAGCCAGGCGAGGTCCCGCGGCTCGGTGAGCGAGGCGGTGTGGGAGAGGGCGCGGGAGAGGTACTCGCCCAGGCCGGCCCCGACGAGGTTCGCAAATGCGCGAGGTTTCTGTAGTAGTTGGTCGAACTCCTCGGCGCTGTCGGCGAGCCTGAAGGTCTCCAGCTTTGCCGGATGCGCGTCGCCCGTCCCGAGGCCCCCTGTAGGTCCCCGATCGGAGTCGGGGATGACGGAGGTGGCGGGATGGCCCGCCGCGTCCTCGCCGAGCAGGACGAAGTCCCGGGTGTTTGTGACCAGGACGAGGCGGTAGAGGCCCCAGTATTTGCTCACCTGGCCGCTGTCGGCCGTCAGCCAGGCGTCGTTAGTCGAGGGTTTGACTTCGATTGCACCGTGTTCGGGGAGTTGGCCCTGGACCGGCTTTCCTTTTTGTATTTGCCTTGCCGAGTAGAGGCCGAAGTCGGGGTGGCCGGCGCCTTGTTGGGCCATCTGGCTGACGCAGAAGACCTTTGGTTTAAGCGTGCTGCCGACGGCGTTGAGCAGGTTGGTCAGCGGAGGGTAGTAGGACAGTTCAGGAGTCGATCCGCCGGAGGCGCGGATGCTGCGCAGGTCGGTGAAGTAGTTTTCGACCGCGGTGGTGAGTTTTGTGTTGGTTCCGGGCATGGGTACGTTGATGATATCCCGCGTGGGTGGTGGTAATGGTGTGGTTTGGCGGGTGGGGGTTTCTTTTAGAGGGGCGCAGATTCTTCGACTTCGCTCGGAATGACAATTGGGCGGGCTCGGAATGATTTTTGGACGCTCGGAATTAACTGTGTGGGTCGGGGATGACGGTTGGGAGGTAGCCGCGCCCTGCACCTGGGTTACGGCGTTCGCGGGAAAGACGGTCGGGGGTGGGTACCCGGTGGGGGTTTGGGGTGACGTGGGTGGGCCGGGAGATTCTTCGCTGCGCTCAAGAATGACAGTGAAAGTGCTCGAAATGGAAGGGGGGACGGGGTGATGTAGGTGGGCGTAGGGGGTGACGGTTGGGAGGTAGCCGCGCCCTGCCCCTGGGTTACGGCGTTCGCGGGAAAGACGGTCGGGGGTGGGTACCCGGTGGGGGTTTGGGGTGACGTGGGTGGGCCGGGAGATTCTTCGCTGCGCTCAAGAATGACAGTGAAAGCGCTCGAAATGGAAGGGGGGAGGGGGTGATGTAGGTGTGGGTCGGGGAAGACGGTTTGTGGGGTAGCCGCGCCGCGCCCCTGGGTACCGGCCTTCGCCGGCACGACGGTGGGAGTGGGTCCCCGATCGGGGTCGGGGATGACGGGTGTGGGGTCGGGGATGACGGATTAGGGTCGGAACGGCGGTGGAAATGGGTGCCCGACGTTCGAGGGTCCGTAACCGATCAGGCGATTATTTTTCCTGGGGAAGCGCGTCGTCCTCTTCGACCTCTTCTCCACGTTCGAGAACCTGAGAGGCGCGATCTGCTTCGGCTTCCAGGGTCATCAGGCGGACTGGGGCGGCGGACACGCCGAGGAAGTTCGTTGTGTCTCCTGGCTGGAGACGGCAGGGTATGCCTTCGGAACGCACCAACTGCACCCAGATTTCAGCCATGATCTGGTCCGGCGCGGTTGCAAAAACCACCCACTTCATCGCAGATCGCTCGATTCAGGCACTTTCATAGTCGCCAGTCATCCGCCGTCGGACATCGAGGGGATCGCCACGTTGTCGGCCCCCACGAGGTCCGCTAATTTCGACCTAAGTTCGTCGCACGGCTCGACCTTCGCGAAGGGAATGTCGAGCTTGACGACGTTGCCGTTGGTAGCGACCTCCAGGATGACGGGCGATTCACCGGGATAGTTGAGCAGCAGCCGCACCACGTCTTCGAGTTTGCCGCGGTCTTCTACGAAGTGGCCGCTTTCCCCGAGCCGGACCATGACGCCGGCCTCTTCCGTGGGCACCGGATTTGACGTTTCCGGCGTCGAGGCAGCAATGGGATCCGCGGCTGACTCAGCAACAACGTGTCTTTGCGGCGGTGCGGTGGCGCCGTTGGTCATGGCGGGCGCAGGGCTGTCGAACTGGGGGGGTGGATCAGGGCTCGCCAACGGTTCCGCGCGGCCGGGGCTTCTGTCCGACTCGGCGGTCCCCGGAAAGATGTATTCTCTGGCCTCTTCGACGGATATCGACACCCGCCCATCCCATTCACGGACCTGCCCCTTGACGGTCAGATATCTACCCTCTTGCCATAGGCCCCCGGTGGTTTCGAGAACGTTCGGCCACACCACCAACTCCACCCCTCCGTCCAGAAGCTGAAGCGACATGGCGAGGAACTGCCCGCCCCGCTTTGTCGTGCGGCTTCTCACGTCTGCGATTTGACCAAGAGCGTGGACCGATTGACCGGCCTTGTCGGCTGTAAGTTCAGCGGCGAACACCACGAACTGGTCCGACATCGTATACATCTCGCGGGTGAAATTGCTTTCGGTGATTTCCACCCCCAACATCTCCTTTTCCCATTTCGTGCGTTCCCGGTCGTTCACGTCGTCTGTGACCGGAATCTCGATTTCAGGTATGGGGACCGGCGAGTTTTCGCCGAAAAGATCAAACATGCTGGTTTGGCCCGTTTCACGCAAGCGGGTCTGTCGCTGACCCAGGGCCATGATGCGTTCGGACGCCTCCACCAAACCGCCCCGATGGCCCAACGAATCGAATGCGCCCACCTTGATCAGGCTATCCATCGCAAGGCTATTGAACGCCCGAAAATCGACCCGCCGGCAGAAGTCTTCGAGGGACGTAAACGGTCCGCCCTCCTTGCGAGACTCCACTATCGGGGTGACTGCGGCCTGACCGACGTTCTTTACCGCCGCGAGGCCGAAGCGGATGGCCGTCTGATTCCCGTCGGTCAGTTCGATGGCAAACGACGCCGTGGAATGGTTAACGTCCGGCAGCAGTACGTCGATCTTGTTGCGACGCGCCTCCCGCACGCAGTCGCCCACCTTGTCCGAGTTGCCAGTGGCGGCGTTGAGCAGGGCGGCAACGTACTCTGTCGGATAGTTGGCCCTGAAGTACGCCGTCCAGTAGGCGATCATGGCGTAGCTGATGCTGTGCGCCTTGTTGAAGGCGTATCCGGCGAACGGCTCGATCAGATCGAAGATGCGGGTCGCGATTCCGGCTGAATAGCCCTTCCCTTGCGCCCCGGCGATGAACTTGTCGCGCTCTGCCGCCATGACCTCGGGGATCTTCTTGCCCATCGCTTTGCGCAGAATGTCGGCCTCGCCGAGGGTGTATCCCCCAAACTCCTGGGCGATCAACAAGACCTGGTCCTGGTAGACGATGACCCCGTACGTCTCCTCCAGAATGTCCTTGAGCCCCTCGTGTGGGTACTGGATCTCCGCCCGCCCGTGTTTCGCCTCGACGAACGTGTTTATGTGCTCCATCGGCCCCGGCCGGTAGAGCGCGATCATGGCGGAGACGTCGGCGATTGAGTTCGGCTGCAACAAGCGGATGTTGCGGCGCATGCCGCCGCCCTCAAGCTGGAACACCCCGAACGTCTCGCCGGAAGAGAGCAGGTCGAACGTCTTCGGATCGTCAACCGGTATGTCGGGAAGGGACAGATGTTCGCCGCGGTTCTCGGCGATAAGAGCCATGGCGCGGTCCAGAATCGTCAGGTTGGTCAGACCCAGAAAGTCCATCTTGAGGAGACCGACGCTGGCGACCGGCCCCATTGCGAACTGCGTGGTCGGCGGAGCGTCGTCGTCATCGGAAGTGGACCGCTGCAGAGCAACGTAATCGGTAAGCGGGTCCTCTGAGATAACAACACCCGCGGCGTGCGTCGACGCGTGCCGGACAGCGCCTTCGAGGTCGAGGGCGGTGTCGATGATCCGCCTGCTCGTCTCGTCGCTGTTCCGAAGATTCGCCAGTTCGGAGTTCTCTTTGAGCGCATCGTCCAGCGTTATACCGAGCCGGGTCGGGATCATCCTGGCCAACCGGTCTCCGGCGGGGTTTCCAAGGTTCAGCGCCCTGGCGACGTCCCTCAACGCCGCCCTCGCGCCAAGGGTGCCGAACGTGATGATCTGCGCCACGTGATCGCGGCCGTAGCGCTCCACGCAGTAGCGGATCACCTCTTCCCGCCGGTCGTCCTGGAAGTCCATGTCGATGTCGGGCATCTCTTTGCGTTCGAGATTGAGAAAGCGCTCGAAGACGAGGCTATGCTCCAGCGGGTTGATTTCCGTGACCTCGAGGCAGTACAGGACCAGGCTGGCGGCCGCGCTGCCGCGCACCGCCGACAGGATGCGGCGCCGGTTCACGAACTTGAATATGTCCCAGACAACGAGGAAGTAGTCCGCAAAGTCGGTCTTTTCGACCACTTCGAGTTCATACGCCAGCCGGGTCGTGACCTCCGGCGTCGGCGCCGGGATGCGGCGTCGCAGACCCTCCGCGCAAAGCTGGCGAAGGTAGGTCATCGACGTCATGCCCTGCGGCACAGGGTAGTGAGGCAACAGAGTGGTCCCGAAGTCGATCTCCACCTCGCACGACTCTGCAATTCGCAGCGTGTTCAGTGTCGCCTCGGGCGTCTCCCGCCAAAGGGCGGCCATCTCATCGGCGGACTTCAGGTAGTACGAGTCGTCCATCATGCGGAGGCGTTTCGGATCGTCCACGTTCGAGTTTGTCTGGATGCACGTCAGCACATCCTGGAGCGGCGCGTGCTCCTGCATCACGTAGTGCGCGTCGTTGGTCGCTACCACCGGAACACCGGTTTCGCCGGCGATGCGCATCAGACCGCGGTTGATGACATCCAGGTTGTCTACCCCGTCGTGATGCATGAGTTCGAGGTAGTAGCGGCCGTCGAACACCTCGCGATACCAGGCGACGACCTTTGCAGCCTCGGCGTCATTGCCGTTGGCAATCAACTTCGGGAGTTCGCCGGACGGGCAGCCCGACAGAACGATCAGGCCCTCGTTGTGCCGGGCCAGGACTTCCCGGTCCATCCGGGGGCGGTAGTAGAAGCCCTCGAGGTGCCCGGCCGATACGAGCCTCAGGAGGTTGCGGTAGCCGGTCTGCGTCTGGGCCAGCACGGTGAGATGGTGCGGGAAACGATCGTTCGAGTCCTTTTCGAATCGGCTGCCGGGCGCGACGTAGCCCTCGACCCCGATTATCGGTTTGACGCCCTGCGCCTTGCACGCCTGATAGAAGTCGATTGCGCCGTGAACGTTGCCGTGATCGGTAAGCGCAATGGCCGGCATGCCGAGTTCGGCGGCCCTGTTGGCCATCTGTTCCAGACGGCTAAAGCCGTCGAGCAGGCTGTACTCGGAGTGGTTATGGAGATGGACAAACTGCTCCACGGTTGCGGTCACGGAAACTCCTGCTGGGCAGCCCGGACCGTGCCCCGAAATGGGCGACACGCGGGCGCGCCAAAGACTGCAAAGGCGATGTCCGGACTATAGCCTGACGCGCCCCGCTAGTCGAGACGCGAAAGGCCCGAGTCGGCCGCACGGCAGGTTGTCAAAGATGACTCCATCATGAGTCGCTTGCGATGCTCCGCAGGGCGGTCGCAGGCCTATCCACTCAGGCGCCATGTTGGCTCCGGCACGCCCACCGTTGCCCGCATTTTCCCACTGCGGAAGGTTGGGAATTTTCCCTCTAGTTGACGGCTCCAACCGCATATCGCGGATGCCGCCGCAACATCAGACACATAGCCGCCCTTTACTTCGATGTATATGCCGAAGATGCGGACTATTCCTCGCCCGATTGCTTCTAATTCTCTTCGTAGTCCCGTAGGGCGTTCGCTAATAGGGATTTGAGGCGCTCGGAACTGTCGTGGGGGGACGTGCCCGCTCGATATTCGCCCTGGCGGTTGTTCCTTTGCTACACCCTGGCCTTGGGTCAGCAGGATGCCAGGCGCCACTGCGACGAATACTTCAGCGGAGGCAACAGTGTGTTAGCCGGAGTCTTGAACGTCTAGTCCTGAAAGATATTCTTCGACGACGCAGATGACCGGTTCCTTCGGCGCGCCATCGGTGTCAAAGTAGTGATTAACTACGGCAATCGCCTCAGCATGACTGATGTCGCCATCCCCGTCGGTATCAGCTTTCGCGATCGCGGCGATGCACGGATCAGCCTGAGTGCCTGAATTCTCGCGCTGATCAGTTGGCGGGTCACTTGGCGGATCCGGTGGTGGATCAGTTGGCGGGTCTGGGGGCGGGTCACTTGGCGGATCCGGTGGTGGATCAGTTGGCGGGTCTGGAGGCGGCTCAGGCGTTGGAGGCAGGGTATACGCATCGTGAACATGAGTGTATGACGGCCCGTCGTTCGCCATGTCGCCGTGGTGCACATGCGGACAGAATTTACTGTGAACGCCCGTCTCCGAGTTGTGCACGCGCGATTCAGGCGGGTCCCCGCCTTCGCTATAGTGATGGTTGTGGCAGCCCGTTTCCGAGTCCCACCCGTTTCCGTGCTGAACCTGAGCCCAAGTGGTGAGAGCGGTCAGGGTGACCGTCACCGCCACTACCAGCGCCACCATCACTTTTTTCACGGGTCGTCTCCGTGTAATTGTTCAGATCGTTGTGATGGTGCGCAGGTTGCGGCGTTCGGAGCACCATGAGACGTTGGGGCAACTGACAAAAATCGGTGGTCGTTCAACAACTTCCCATGTCCGCTGTATCCATACAGCGGCCGGGCTAGCCAGCTCGCATGACAAGTTGAAAGGGGCTGCGTCACCCGACCCGTGAGGGGTTCTGTGCAGCACCGGGCGGAGCCGTGGGGCCGCTCTTTGGGCCCCTTCTTCCCTGCTTCGCTTTGCTTGAAAAACGGTCTGTTTCCAGTCGTCCCGGCAAACAAGCTGCGAATCAGGGAACGTCGCTCCAAGTCACTAGTACGCCAACGCGGCTCGATAGTGACCGACTGCGTCAACAGGGTGTCAGGTCTTGCGCTCTTCAGGTTTGTCTTGTTTCCCACAAACCCGTTATGACACAAGCGTTCACTGGGTCTCTAGGCGCATTAGCCATTGAATTCATCAATTCTGGACAGACAGGCAGGCAGGCCGAAGACTGTGATGGCGGTATTCGGACTACGGTTTGATGCGCCGAGCCAGGCGAGACGCCGAAGGCCATACGCCCCCCGGCCCCACACCACTCACTCACTCCGCCCGGATGCGCGGGCCGAACGGCGGGACCTGGCGGCAACGCGGCCTGGGCGTTCGAGGGTCAACGTCAATGGGATTGCTAATGCCGGCAATATGAACAGCACCATAAACGCCGGCCGGTAGCTATCGGTCACGTCGAACATTAGTCCCACGAACACCGGCCCGGCCGCGCCGAAGAGGGCGTTCACAGAACTGATCAGGCCGACTATCGATCCATAGTTCCGTCTGCCGAAGTAGTCGCCGATTATCGCGAGACGCAAGGGCACGGACGCGCCGAATCCCATGCCGAACGTTATGACGAACACCGGCAGCGTCGACATCCCCAGGGAGACGCCGAACACCTCCGCGTTCACCAGTGCCAAGCTGAGGACGCCCAGCATCTGAATGAAAAACGTCCAGGCCAGGAGATGGCGCTTGTCGAAGCGGTCTCCAACCAACGCGGTGCCTCCCCGCCCTATGAGGTCGCCGAAAGCGACTGCGCCGGCAGCCAGCGCCGCTATTCCCGGCGACACCCCAAAGTCCCGCAGCGCCGCCAAATGCAGCAGGTTGGTGGAACTGACCAACTGACCAAGACTGCTCGCTATGCCAAGCTGCCAGAAGAACGGCGTCCGCAGGGCCTGCCGAATGCCAAACGCCGCCTCTCGCCGCAGACTTACGCGTCGGCGGCCGGCCGGCGCATCCGCGGCGTCGACCTCCTCCTCGTCTCCGTCGGGCAACTGCCCGTAGTCCTCCGGCCGACGGCGGGCGAGAATGATCGCCGGTATGCCCATGATCCAGAATCCGACGCCCACGGCGAATAACACGTCCCGCCAGCCGAACACGTCGATATACCGCACCAGCAGCGGAAGGGTGAACCCGCCTATGGCCGACGAGGTCATGAGGATGGCCAGCGCGCGGGCACGGTTGCGAATGAACCAGTTGCTCACCATCGTTACGAACACGATGAACGTGCCGAACGACATGCCGAGCGTCATCAACGCGACGGCGAGGTAGAACTGCCACAGTGAGGTGACCCTGCTCATCAGGATGAACGCCGCGCCGGTGGTGATCGTGCCGAACAGCAGCGACCACCTCGGCCCATAACGGTCGAGAATGGTGCCGACGAACGGCGAAAACATGCCGCCCTCGACTCGCTGAAGGGATATCGCTCCAGCAGTGGCTGCCTGGCTCCAGCCGAATGTGTTGACGATGGGCAGGAAGAATGCCTGGAAGCCCCTCCAGAACACGGCAGACGTGTACCACTGCACCAGGAAGCCCGATCCCACCAGCCACCAGCCGTAGAACACGTTGTCAGGAACGGGGACGCGGGACTTCAAATCAATTCACGGGATGCGGTCCCAAGGGCCGAATACCCCTGCCGTCTGGGCGGGGGAAGTCCTGGTCGACGGGGATTGGGGGTGGATGACCGGCAGCGCAGATCACTCATGGGCATTTCGCTACAAGGTCTCCGCACCGGGTTGACTATGCATGCTCTACCAGCCGGCCGCTACTCCGTCTCGCCGCGGGTCGGCCCCGCCGAGAAGCGTACCGAACTCCGTGAACTGGATCCCGTGGCCTCCGCCGACTGCCGCTGTCCACTCAGGTATCCTGCCGATCTTGTGGCCCATTCGCCGCAGTCGTTCCAGGGTCTCCCGCGGCACCCGGTCCTCGTAGAAGACGTCCCCGGAGTCGTAGTGCCGGAACCTCGGCGCCTCGATCGCCTCTTGAACGTTCATGCCCGCGTCCACGATGTGGTGGATCATCTGGGCCGACGTGTGCAAAATTCCGTAGCTGCCGGGCGTCCCGATACTCAGGACGATCTTGTCTCCTGAAAAAATCTGCACCGGAGAGACGCAGAAGTCCACCCGTTTGCCCGGTCCGACGATGTTCGGGCTCCCGCAGTCCGGGTCGATGTCGAACCACTTGCACATGTTGTTAAGGAACACACCTGTGCCGCCCGGAGCAACACCCGACCCGAAGCCTCCGCCCAACGTTTGGGTGACCGTGACCACGTTGCCCTCTGAGTCGGCGGTTGCGAAGTGGGTCGTCAACTCGGGCATGGGCACCCGCGGATAGGTCGCGTACTCCGGTATCAGATCGATCTGCGACCTGCCGAAACGCTCTCCAGGCGGATCACTGGCGCGGTCCAGGGCGATGCGCGAACGCACCTGCTCCGCATAGTCGCCCGATAACAGCCGTTCCAACGGGATATCGACGCGGTCCGGGTCGCCCGCGTAAAGAACGCGGTCGTCTGAGGCCGCAAAAACGGCCTCTATCAGCAAGTGGAGGGTTTCGGCCGCCCCGTATTCGAGCGGACCGTACCCGTCGAGAATGTTCAGGGTCTCCAGTATTTGGAACCCGGCCGAGTTCGGCGGAGGCACACGTACGTCCAGGCCGCGGTAGGTCGTGGATATGGGCTCATGCCAGGCCGCCTTGTATGACGCCAGGTCATCGCGGCTGATAAGTCCGTCCGCCGCGTTCAGGCCCTCGCACATCCGGTCCCCCAACTTGCCCCGGTAGAACGTCTCCTCTCCCCCTGCAACCACCTCGGCCATCGATTCGGCCAGCGCGGGCTGGCACAAAATCGAGCCGGTTGGCGGGGCCTCGCCGCGGCAGTCAAGCGCGTCGGAAGACCAGCCAACGTCTGCAAACCTCTCGAACGTCCCTTTTATGGTCTCTGCGTTCATCGGCGTTATCGGGTAGCCGTTGGCAGCGTAGTCGATGGCCTCCCTGAACACCTGGTCGAGCGGCAAGGTCCCGTAGGCGCTGTGCATCGTGAGCCAGCCCGACAGGTTTCCGGGCACCAGCGGCGCACGCGGGCCCCTGTCGCGCGTGACCTCATCGAACATCTCTGGCTGGGCCACCGAAGCCGCGCGGCCGGAGAAATCGAGCGCACGCGTGCGGCCCTCCGCCTTGACGTACACCAGTCCGACACCCACGCCCCCCATGCCGGACATATACGGCTCAACCACATTGAGCGTGCTCGCCACCGCAACGGCCGCATCTATGGCGTTCCCGCCCTGCCGCAGGATGTTCAGACCGGCGTGCGTCGCCAACGGATGGGCGGAGGCCGCCATGCCCCGCCGTCCCGTCGCCGGAGCGCGCGTAGACCGGCCGTGTACTTTGTCGATCGGGAACATCTCGCTCATATGGCCCTCCCGGGCAAACTCAATCCGTTTTTGGGGCTAAGTAACTATCTCAGAACTACGCTTAAAGAATCCAATCCCGTCTCTCGCTCTGTCCAGATTCCAGTTTTCAGAGACCATTGCATAACTCCTCGCGTGGAACCATATCGGGAAGTCCTGACGTGCTTTCCAGTCGTCAACCCCGCCCACAGATTCCCGCTCGGGGGCGGGAATGACGGTTGCGCAAAGGTCTCTTTTCACGGGAATGACGGGGCTTTTGAGATGGTTACCAAATACGTGCCCGGTCGGGGGCGTGTCAGTCAGAGTAGCGCGCCAGCGCTTCCCGTGACTGCAACTTCTGTTCATCTGTGCCGTACGCCATCATGTAGTGGCGTTGGTACCCCGAAGACTCGAGGCGTGAAACAAGTGACCTGAAGTCGATTGTCCCCTCACCCGGTACGAGATGCACCTCGTAGTCGCCGGTATTGTCGGCGAGCCTCACCTCTCCGATGCGTTCCGTCCCGAACTCTTCCAGAAATCCGTCGACGCCCTCCGGCACCAAGTGGGCGTGGTTGACGGTAAAGGCCCAGCCCAATCGATCAGGCGGGACCGCGTCGAAGTACGTCCGCAATTCCGCCGCGTTGTGGGCCAGGTAGTGCACCTCGGCATGTTCCGGCTCGAAATTCAGATTTTCCAGCAGCAACCGCGCCCCGGTGTCGGCCGCATACCTCGAAATACGCTGAAGCCTGTCGGTCGCCGCCAGGACGCGGGCCTTCACGTCGGAGGTGAAGTGGTATCCGGCGTGAACGACTATCCACTCGCACCCGATACGGTTTGCGAGGTCGATATTGGCGCGAAGGTACTCATCGACAGCCCTTGCAACGTGAGGGGAGAATTCGGCGATATTCACCGCAGAAAGGGTGTGTAGCCCCAGATGTATATCGTGCCGGTCGGCTAGTTCCCTGATCGATCGGACGCGCCGGGACGACCATGTGTCCAAGTGGTTCGGCCCCGCGTCGGCGTTGAAATCTACGTAGTAGAAGTCATGCGCGCCCGCCCATTCCAACGCGTCCTCGAGCCGAGTGGTTCCGGCGTCAAATCCAATGCGGTCGGCGAGGCTCATCGTTACGAATCGTGACCTGATAACAGCGAAAATATAAGCGCCTCACCCCGCGGCGGGGCGACGCGGCGATTCTATAGCATCACCGGTAAATCCACTCCAACACGGTCGCCACGCGTATACGGGGAGCGTCTTACGAGCCGGACTCCGGGTTTCCCCGGCCCCGGTCAACAATTGCCACTTCCGCCGCGCTGGCCGTGTCCCAGCCTCGCTTGGTGCGAAGCATCTCGCGATAGAGGACCAGGCTCGCCAGGAACGGCACAATGTAGTGCACTGCCCGAAACAGCGCCGCCACTGCCACCGCTTCGCCGAAAGGCACACCCAAAAGCGCATAGACACCCGCCATCGAACCCTCTTGTACTCCCAATCCACCGGGAAGCAAGGAGACCATGCCCAACGCCAGGCCGATGCCGTATCCGGCCAGCAGCACGCCCAGACCCGGCGATAGCCCGACCGATTCGAAACAGAGCCAAAGCGAGAGCAGAGTCATTCCGGCCTCTACGGCCAGCATCGCCGCAATAGCCGCAATGCGGCCGATATCGCCGCGCAGTGCTCCGATGCCCTCATCGACCGCGTCGGCAAACTGAATGCCGAACTCCTTCAAGTCTTTGCCGGTCCACCGTTTGACAATCGCCACCAGCCAGTCGATCAAGCGGCCCCTGAAGCGTCTGGCAAACAGCGCGCCGGCTGCGGCTGCGGCGAATATCGATAGCGCAGCGATCGTGCCTATCAGGGCGCCGCCGTGAACACTCCCCAACGACCCGCTGAATACCACGTAGGCGACCGCGGCGAGGAACATCGACATGGCCATCAGCAGGTTCACGTAGGACTGCACAAGAGAGACCGTCGCCCCCCTTGGCAACGGGATCGCTCGTCGCTTCAGGACGGCCATGCACAGCATCATCCCCGCCGTTCCGCCGCCCACAACGTTTCGGCCCAACAACGTGGACACGTAACCGACCTGCCACAGCAGGAATATCGGCGCGTGAATTTTGAACACCCGGCTCAGCGTCGCGAAACGTAAACTAGTAGCGGCGTATGCAACGCCCGACGCGCCGAGGGCTATCAGCAAGGGACCCGCGCGCGCGCCGGCGATGGCCTGACGGACATCTGCCCACGCGCTGAGCATTGCCGCCAAACCCACGATGAGGAGAACGATCATCACGGCGGTCAGCAGGGTGCTGGTACTGAATTTGAACTTCATCGCGGAGTACCTGCGGCGCAAGATGGGCCAACGGATGATGACTGGCGGAGTACTGAAGACGAATTGATCAAGGAGATTCCAGGATTGTCCCCGGGCAGGATCGTTGCGCTGGCGCTAATTGCTCTATTGGTCCTTGCCGCATTATGGGCCGGATTATGGCAGGCCGACGGCGTCATGGCACAGACCGACGAGGAATCGCCGAGACAGGTGATCGTCAACGAAGTGTCCGGCGCCTACGAGATCGTCGTCGCCGTCACCGGGGCGCGGTCGGTCGCGGGACCGCAACGGCTCACCATAACCGTGCGTGATATCGCGACGGGGGATTGGGTCACCGACGCCAGGGTCTCGATATTCGGAACTCCGCCTGAAGGGGGCCGCCGGACCTATAGTCCTGCCCTCAACTCCCCGGCCGACCCCAATACCTACATTTCGCAAATTTCCCTCAACGATGGCGGAGCTTGGGTAATCGACGTTGAAGTGACGACCGTCGACGGGCTCGTCGCTACTGAAGGCGTGCTGGAGGTAGAACCCAGGGTTCGGGGGAGCGCAAGCGTTCCCTATGGTACCGCCGTTCTGGGGCTCATAATCCTCGCCTTTTTCGGAGGCGCGGGATGGCTTTACCTGCAGTCCCGCAAGGCTATGAAACTGCGCAAGCTCGCCGCAGCCGCGGAGGGTCCGGCCTCCGCTGAAAAGTCACGCACAACGTGAACCCCGCGGCAATATAATCGCAGGTTTACGAAGCTCAAATTATCCTTGCCCACGAGGGCAAGTTTTCTATCGGGAGCATATCGTTTAGTTTCTTCGTGAGTTTGAACGTCACGCTCTGCCCTTCCGCCATCCGTACCAATGTTCCAGCTTTGCCCTCGGCGACATCACCCTTGCGCCATGCATTAAAGACAATATTGGGTGGGCAAATCCCGAGGCACAACAAATAGAGATACGGTTTGTCCAATCGGATATGGTTGAACTGAAATGTCCCTTTCGCGCCCAACGATGCGGTTTTCACTTCGCACAACTGCCCGGAAACCTTGCAAGTCCGTCGGCGCGGTGCGTGACCCATTGCTCACCTGAATAGCGTTCTTGAGAAGATAACGGCGTAAAATTCTTCACCGATCGCCCCGCGGTTGGTGTTGCCGACGTGGCGATACTGTTGCACTGGAGAATCGGTCCAGATTGAAGCAGGTGTGTTGTCGCGGGGTTCTCCGTCCTCCAATCAACACAAAAGGGTACGGTTCTCATGGGCAATCGACTGGATTCCACTGAGGGTTGAAGGCGCAACAGCCTCAGGACTCCACACACCTCCCGTCCTTTGGTTACCGAAAAACAAGGCCGCCAACCGCCCCTTGATTCCAGGGTTCCCTGGCAGGCGTCCTCCGGAGTGGCCAAGTGCACGGGGAGGGGATAGCTACTCCTACCGCTAGATCCAACTCTATGATACTGCCTGTAGCCTCGACCTCTTGCCCCCAAATGACTCTTGGTATTATAATGACCGTGGATACACCTCCCCGGTGCTTTTGCTGGCCGGTGTAGCCTTGAGTGCCCAGAGCGGGGCGGAGCCATTCCTTACATTGTTCGGGAAGTGGTCCCTCGATCAAACTCTCAGCATTCGTAAAGAGCAATACGTATATTCTCAAGGGATTATGCACCAAGGGTGCCGATGGCACCCTTATTTTTTTGTGCGCTCCCTCCAGTATCAACGATTCACACGTTTCTACAACTCATTCAGGAGGATATCCATGACAGATTGGGGTGATATTATTATCGAAGCATTAAAAGAGTTACGAGCAGACGCCGTGTTTACAAGAGGTGCTATTCTACACAGCAAAGTCAGTGAAATCGCTATCCGTTCCGGTTCGGACTTCAATCGCTATCTGACGGAAACAAACCAAAAATTCTCATCGGTGGTCCAGAAGATTGAAAATATCGAACTCCACAAACGACCTAATACAGACATGTATGTTGGATTAGTGGGAGCAAAATGGCCTGAATCTACGGGAGCATGGGTGCCTAGGCATCAACTGCGATTTCGAGCAGATATTTACGAGGCGTTCACTAGGATTAGCGATAGTGACTATTGGTATCTTTCTGATACCGATGAGTTCAGTAATGATATCGCACAAGATGATACTCACAAAAAGATTCATATCCCATCTGTCACCTTGGAAAGTTTGTTAGTTCAACGACGCAGATTTGCAGAGGAAAGCGAGGCGCATGAAGAACTTAAGACAGCAATTGAGCGCTCCCCAAATCCACTAGCATCCTTTCAATCTGAAATCAACCAGCTACGATTAGGACAAGAATGGCACATTTACAAGTCCACGACATTGAAAAAGAGTATAGAAGAATGGGCAGAACAGAACGAAATTGAATTTAATCCTAAATGGATAGAGCCACAAGACGCGGGACATAAACCGCAGTCCCCGCAGCAACTTATGGCAACCTTTGCAACTTATATGACTGACGAGGAAGTCAGGGCGACATTAGTTCCATTTCGAGCGGTCGAGGCTATGTACCGTAGTATTGGTGGGACAGGGAGATAATACTCTTCGCGCACTGAGGCCATACATGCCCCTCTTGATAATTGCTGGAATGCAAGCTTCCGTGACCAATCGAAATAGAGGCTATATGCCTCAGGTGGACGATTGGAGCGTACAAGTGATTCCATCACGTGACAAGAAGAAACCCGATCTGCAATCTTGCTGGACGGAGGTTTTGGTAGAAGCCTCTAAAAGCATTGAAGGAGCTCATGTCTTTGCGTATCACCATCGAGAGGACGAATATCCTAAGTTCAATCGCAGGATGCACGACCGTCATCGACTAGTGTGGATGGAGCGCGACTCTTTAGGATATTATGGATCGGCCAAGTATACAAAGATGATTGAAGATCACCTGGATTTCGAACGTAGATGGCGTGACAAGCTCAGACCGCGAGGAGTAGATGCGGCGGGGATACTGCCAGAAAGATCCTTCTCGCCGAAGAAAAGCAAGGATATGTGGTCTAGGATGCGCTCAATTCATCTTAGCAAGGACGACCTAGAGCGGGTCTCCACTTTGGTACGGCACTTTAGGGAGTCCCACTACAGTGGTGGTCGATGGGAAGATAATAGAGGGTTACAATTCAAGGTAGCTTCCGACCGGCATGGGTCGAATCCACCATACGGCAGTTTCAAGTTCACCTACCGACTACCAGAAGGATTCCATTACGACGTGCGCGGAAATGTGGGCAACCGTGGCTTCACAATTGAAGACGCAGAAGGACAATCGCATCATTTCCGCCGCTACACCAACATTGACCCTCACGGTTCTATTCGCGGCGGACAATAACCATCTGATGTGAAGAGTGTCGGTCGCTAGGGAAAATGTTCGGCTGACATGATTCCGTTTACTGGCTAGCCGGACCCGTCGGCTCTCAGTTCATCCGCGAAGGTGAAAAACGCCGGCAGCCCGCCCGTGTGCAGGAAGACGACGGGCTCAGAAATATCGAGGGCGCCGGTCCGTACCTGGTCGATGAGCGCGGCCATGACCGTTCCGGTGTAGTTCGGGTCCAACATGATCGCGTCGGTCTGCGCGGCGAGGTGAATCGCGTCGATCACCTCTTGCGTGGGGATACCGTACCCCTCGCCCACGTGCTGATCGAGCACCGTCATGTCGCTCTCACTGAACGTCACGGGCAGGTCCAGCAGGTCCTGGATGTCCCCCGAGTGCTGGAATATGTACTCGCCCAGCGGCATGTCGTAGTTGACCGTCACACCGGTAAATCGCCAGTCGAGCCCGAGGTTCAACGACGTCAACATCAGCCCGCACAGACTGCGGCCCGCCACGCCGATGATGTGGGCCCGCTCGATCCCCTTGGCCTCCAGTTGATCCTGTAGTTCCAGACCGGCCCCGACGAACCCCACCATGCCCACGATGCGTGGGAACAGGTGGTCCTGCAGCAGGTAGGTCTTGTGGCCTTCTGCGTCCATCTGTTCCTTCAGCGAACGGGCGTACTCGATGGCGTTGTGCGACTCATCGTCGTCCAGCGGGTGGATCTCTGCGCCGAGCACCTGATCGACCAGCAAGTTGCCCTGCACAGGCCGTCCCTTCGCGTTCTTTAGCACCAGCACGTAACGCATGCCGAACTTGTTCGCCGCAGCCCCGGTCATTCGCGCGTTGTTCGAGTGGTAGTCCATGACGTTGATCATGGCGTCGTACCCCTCGTCCCTCACGTGGGGCAACTCGTACTCGTAGTGCCGCGCCTTGTTACCGCCAAAGGCGAGGCCGGTCATATCCTCCCGCTTGACCAGGATCCGCGGTCCGCCCAGTTCGGCGGTCAGGCGAGGCATCTCTTCGAGGGGCGTCGGGAGAGCTGCAAGCCGGGCGCGCGGGAAACCGTCGATGCGGGACCTGAGTTCGGCGCGGCTAAGGGGTCCGCGTTTCGGGGATTTTGTAGGTGTCATGTGATCTGTCCGTATATTTCAGCGATGGATACGCCCACCGCATAACTAGTGGCGCAGGGTGACGCCGGTCTTCAGGCATAGTCCGTCGGCCAAAGCTCAACGCCCAAGGCCGATTCGCACCATCGCGCCACGGCCAGCAGACTGCCTTCCGAGAAGGGTTGACCGGCTAGTTGGACCCCCAGCGGCAATCCCGATGCGCTGAGACCGGAGGGCAGGGTGATGGTGGGCAGTCCGGCGCTGGTCCAGGGGGCCTGGAACACCGGGTCGCCAGTGGTGTTCAAGTCCGCCGGCGCGGGGGCGAGGGTTGTGGGCATGATTGCCGCATCGACGGATGACAGGGCCGCGGTCATGTCCTGGCGGAATTCCCGGCGCAGGCGCTGCGCCTGTACGTAACTCAGCGCGGGCGCCAGCATACCCATTTCGATGCTGGAGCGGACTCGCGGCCCGTACTCGTCGGCCCGTTCCCGGAAATTCTCCTCGTGGAAGGCCGCGGCCTCGACGTTGCTCACGATGCTCTGGCAGGCGTGGGCGGTGGCAAAGCTGGCGGGCAAGCTGATTTCTTCGATGATCGCCCCGGCCGCAGCCAGTTTTTCAGCCGCCGCGTCCGTATGTTCCCGCACCTCCGCAGTGGATCGGTCGTAAAAGAAGTCCCGAATAATGCCGATGCGGGGCGGACGGTCCAGCGCATTCATCTGCGCCAGGTAGTCCGGGACGGGTTCCGCCGCGGAACCGCCGTCCTGCGGATCGTGGCCGGCCATCGCTTGCAGCATGACTGCGGCATCGGCGACGCTCCTGACCAGGATCCCGACCGTGTCCAGGGACCAGCTATAGGGCACCACTCCGCGGCGGCTGATGCGGCCGTAGCTGGGCTTCAGTCCGACTATGCCGTT
Source organism: Dehalococcoidia bacterium (assembly GCA_965219065.1). Lineage (GTDB taxonomy): Bacteria > Chloroflexota > Dehalococcoidia > Lucifugimonadales > Lucifugimonadaceae. Next base: position 1,783,689 of record OZ244715.1, on the reverse strand, counting down.
GTAGGCGGCGGGCCGGCAGACGGAGCCGGCGGTCTGGGAACCCAGCGCTGCGGCGCACATTCCGGTTGAAACCGCCACGGATGACCCGCTACTGGAGCCGCCCGGCGTGTGGGCCGGGTTCCATGCGTTGCGGCTGCGCGAGGGGTCGCCTGCTGCGAACTCGGTGGTGACGGCCTTCCCCAGGATTATCGCTCCGGCTTCCTTAAGCTTCGCGACGCAGGTAGCGTCGTAATCCGGCACGAAATCGGCCAGGATACGCGAGCAGGCGGTGGTAGCCATCCCCTCCGTGTAGAAGATGTCCTTGAGGCCCACCGGAACGCCGTGCAGCGGCCCGCGGAAACGCCCTGACTCCGCTTCATTCTCCCTTTCCCGGGCCGCGCCGAGGACCTGCTCCCGATCAATGGTTACCCAGGCTTGCAGCGCCGGTTCCAGAGCGTCGATGCGCTCGAGAAGCGATTGGGCCAGCGTCACCGGGGACAGGGCGCCGCTGCGGATTTCCTGCGCCGATTCGAAGACGCCCAGGCGATGCGGAGGTGTCATTATTGCGCTGCCGTCTCGCCGGATTCGGCCGCCGGGTAACAGCCCGGCTCGGTATCTGAATCGGGTAACTGCTGCCGAACATCCATAAGAGTCTGGGCGGCCTGGGTCAAGGAATCCTGCAAGTCTGCGGCCCTGGGCGCGCCCCACAAGAGTGCGGCGTGGCCGGCCAACACCTGCGCCAAAGCCTCGGCGGGAGTATCGGGTTTCATGTCTGGCACAAGTATTCCTCCAGGGGTGTCGAAGGAGCCGGACAACGCCGGGTCACTCCGCCCGGGCTTGGTCCTGGAATCCAGCCCGCCTGTGAGACCCGTCGCAAAAGGGCTTGGTCCCGGAATTGCCGCATCGGCAAAGGTACTGGTCCCCTTCAACGGAAAACTCGTTGCCGTCGGCGTCCTTCAATTGAATCGGGCCGAGAATCTCGTACGGGCCATTGTCGTTGATGTTGACTGTAACGTCTGCCATTGGGCGCTCCATCGTGTGTCGTGTCGGTTGCTATCGCCACAACTTACTACGAATTGGCGCTGCCGGAAGCGGCCTCGTGTTGTGACTTACGATCAACCCCATAAACTGAGTCCGTTTTCCCAATCAGCCCATAGTCAGCCCCTCTGCGAGCCCGAACAGCATTCAGCGCCGCCAAGAAAACCACGACCCTGTCAACCAAAAAAGGCAACAAATGAAAATCACTGAAGTAAAGACGTTCCTGATGGGCGTCGGGAACACTCCTCGCAACTGGCTGTTCGTCAAGGTCTACACCGACGAAGGGATAACCGGCGTCGGCGAAAGCAGCGGATGGCCGGTGGTCATCAAGGCTGCCATCGACGACATCTCGCCAATGGTTATCGGCGAAGACCCGATGAATATCGAGAAGATCTGGCAGATCCTTTACGTCGGCATGATGGGCCACGGGATGACGGGCGTGGTGGGCTCCGGCGCCATCAACGGAATCGAAATGGCCCTTTGGGACATCAAGGGGAAGGCCCTCGGCACACCGGTATGGAACCTGCTCGGCGGCAAGGTGCGGGACAGCGTGCGCGTGTACGGCCACGCGTTTCGCTACAAGATGGGAATCGACAGCGGCCCGGACGGCGTGACGGTCGGCGAACGCGCGCTGGAACTCAAGGAAAAAGGCTACACAGCCGTCAAGACCGGGCAGGGTGTCGAATCGGTCAAGGCGGTCGAGGAGGTGCGGAAGGCCGTTGGCGACGAAATGGACATCATGGTCGAATGCGGACCTCCGCCCTGGTTGACGGTGAAAGACGCCATCCTTGTGGGCAAGGCGCTCGAGCCGTACAACGTCGCGTTCTATGAAGACGCTGTGGCGCCGGAAAACCTGCGGGCGTTGGCCAGGCTCCAGGATGCCGTGGACGTGCCGATAGCCGTGGGCGAGCGTCACTCCCACATATGGGGACTGCGGGAGCACATCGAACGGGAATTGGTCGACGTCATCCAGCCGGACGCCGGGCGCGTGGGCGGCATATCTCAACTCAAGAAACTGGCCGCCATGGCCGAGGCACACTACATCACCGTTGCGCCGCACTCCGGAACGCTGGGGCCGGTCGGGGAGTACGCCGCCCTTCACGTCATGGCCTCAATCCCGAACGCATTGGCCCTCGAACGGGTCGAGTTCGACCATCCGTCGAGGTACGAGGTGATCGACCATCACCCGCCCACCATCGACGGCCACATTCCTGTGCCGAACAGGCCCGGTCTCGGCGTCGACATCATCGAAGAGGCCATTGAGAAGTACCCGAGCCAGGGCAACTCTCCCGGACCAATAAGGACCGAACCGGTCATGCACAAGTGGGAACCGGGCACATACTTCGAGCAACTCTACTTCCAGCCCAGGTACCGTAGACAGTCCACCCTGCCGACTATCAGAAGGCCGTAAAAAAACAACCCGCCGGTAGTGGCGTCTCTCGTGGGCGGCCGATGGGGCGAGGCTTGGGAACCTTTTCAGGGCAGCCGTCGTCTATATGGATAGGCCGTGGAGCTATAGGGAGGCTACAGGGGTATCCTCCGGCTTGCCCTATCCCCTATTGAACGGCCTGAAACGAGTTTATTTCGCTTGTTGCCTCATCAGTCGGCCGACTAAATCATTGCTGCATTTTTCTGGGTACGAGACCCAGTCTGACAACCAGCGTTTTGCCCGGCGGTGACCCAGAACTCAGCTTTGGCGAGGGCCGGTGATTCGGACAACTTAAAGAAAGCCAGCACCATGAGCGACTCTGCAATAAGCAACACTCGAGGCTCGTCAGATCCCGGTCGGGCAATAGCCGGTGACCGGTTGACCGCGCTGCAGGTCCTTCTTGTCAGCCTGCTAGTTGCCTTGGCAGCAATCGGGTGTAGTGGCGGCGAGGGAAACCGTCAAACGCCTGTAGCGACTTCCACACAACCGGACGCCACGCCGGTTGTCGAGGCTCAAGACCCTACAGCGGTTCTCCCGCAGAGGGACCCGCAGTCGGGTCACGGCCAAGTCCCTGAAGTGACTTCCACTCAGCCTGGCGCTCCGCCGGCAGGCGAGGATCAGACCCCAACAGCGGCTCTTCCGCAGAGTGACGCACCGGTGTCAGGTGACGACCAAGTCCCTGAAGTGAATTTCCCTCAGCATGAAGCGCCGCCGATGGACTATTGGAGTGAGAGCTTCATCGCACGGCTGACTTTGGAAGAGGGGTGTCTGCGCGCCGCATCGCGGCTTCTCATCTGGCCCAATACGTTCAGATTCGACACGAGAGATGGGGTCGTTAGAGTAGTCGACGCAACTGGCCGGATCGCCGCACACGTCGGAGATGACGTTCGATTCAGCCGCACTCCTATTTCCTATGAGGATGCCCGGGATCGTGGGTGGATACATGGTTTGTCCGAGGACTGTCCAGGCCCCTACTGGATGGTCGGAGGCGAGGTCGCCGCCGTCAGTCACGTTGGCCCCGCCATACCGTCAATCCCTGAAGGGCCGAAGGTGCTCTTCCCGCAGCATGACGCGCCGCTGAAAACGGACCGTGGGCATAACATGGTTGTGAAACTGGTCTTGGACGGGGGGTGTCTGCGAGCCGATTTCCCCACTTTAGACGTAGACCCGGTGTCCGGGTTGCGTCAGAGAAAATCGCTGCTGCTCGTCTGGCCGGGAACGTTCACCCTCAGCACCGAAGATGGGGTTGTGCGGGTAGTCGACGCGATCGGCAGGATTGCCGCACACGCCGGAGACCACGTTCGAATCGCCTTAGTCGCTGTCTCCTTTCAGCAGGCCCGGGATCAGGGGTTGATACACGGGTTGTCCGAGGATTGCCCGGGCCCTTACCTGTTGGCCGGCGAAGAGGTTACCGCTATCAGTCTCGACGGGCCAGGCACATTACTGTTGTCAGACCCGGAGCTCCACTTTCCCCTGCAAGGGACAGGAGTAGGCGTGTTCGAGCACTTAGGGGCGGAGGCCATTGGCGAGCTGGTGCTGGAAGGCCACTGCCTTCGTCTGAAATCCACTGACCGCCCGTCTCGGCTCTTATTCTGGCCTCCCGGGTTTACGCCTCACGTCTACCGGGGCGTAATCCATGTCCGCAATGGGGCGGGCCGAATTATCGCACAAGTCGGGGATAGAATAGGGATGGGCGGCGCCGCCGCGTACTATGGGAACTACTACACTGACAAGACGATAGGACCAAAGTGTGGCGGACCCACATGGGCGCCCAATCATATTAAAGTCTTGCAAAATGTTGACATCTACTTCCCCCAGCAAGACGGAACGCTGAGGACCGATCACGAGATGGATCGCTTCGTTGGAAAACTGGTCCTGTACAGAAAGTGTCTAACCATCGATTCCGTCATTCGCGATCGTGATCGCGCGTTATTCCCGGTACCGCCGCTCATCATCTGGCCGGACACCTTCAGTCTCAGTACGACAGGCGATGTCGTCGGTATAGTCGACGCAACTGGCCGTGTAGTTGCACGCGCCGGAGATGAAGTTCAATTCAGCGCCGTTTCCGTCTCCTATCAGGAGGGCCAGGACCATAGTGGGCTACGGGAGATAACCCCGGCCTGCTCGGGTCCCTATTGGGTGGTGGGAGACGATTTTGCCGCCGTGCCGGATTCGGGGTCTCCTTGAGAACTGGTTTCGGCATGGCGGAGTGCATATATGCGGCCTGAACCCATCGGCTCCAATAGTCCCAAGGACACTCATCAAATACGTTTCCGTTCTCGGCGTCTCAGTGATCGAAGAATAGCGTCCAGATCGTCAAAGGCAGTTACCATGAGCGACTTTGCATCAAGCGGCAATCGAACCACCACAGCTGCAGTTCGGGCTGTAACGGACGGTCGGTCGGCCAGCCTGCAGGTCCTTCTTGTAAGCCTGTTAGTTGCCTTGGCAGCAATCGAGTGTAGTCGCGGCGAGGGTGGCGGTCAGGAAGCTAGCGCCCGTATTTTCCCCACGCATGACGCGCCGCTCGGTACGGATAACGGAGGGCATTACTTCGCTGGGCAACTGGCCCTCGACGAAGGGTGTCTACGCGCTGAAGTCCCAGAGGATCCCAACACTCCCGCATCATCCTGGTTGCTCATCTGGCCAAGCACATTCACCCTCGATACGGAAAACGGGGCCTTACGGATAGTGGATGAAAATGGCCGGATCGCCACACGCGTGGGAGACCACATTCGTCTCAGCCGCGCCACCGTCCGTTATCAGGAAGCCCAAGATCAGGGCCTGATAAAGGGGTTGTCCGAGGAATGCGCGGGGCCCTATGTTCTGGTGGGTGACGAGGTTACCGCCTTCGATCCCAACAACGAGCCCACAGAATTGCGGTTGTCAGACCCGGATCTCATCTTTCCCCGGCAAACGACCACCATAGCAAGTACGCGTGAACTCCTCACCGCGGCAGGCATCGGAGAGCTAGTCCTTGACGGCAATTGCCTTCTTCTGGGAGGAGGCGACGGCCACGGCGACTCCATAATTTGGCCCGCCGGGTTTACGCCTCATGTCGAACAGGGTGTTGTCCAGGTACGCAATGGGGCGGGTCGGACTATCGCCAAGGTCGGGGACAGAATTGCCAGCGGCGGCGGCTTCAGCAGTTCTGGTTACGGGGATTGTCCGGGGGGCACATTCGGGATCCATTCCATCAAGGTCCTGCCGGATGTCGAGGTCTACTTCCCCAAGCAGGACGGAATGCTGGGGATTGATCAGGAGATGGAGCATTTCGTCGGAAAGCTGGTACTGGACAGAAGGTGTCTAAAGGTCGATGACGTCGTTCGCGTAAGAGACCGCGTCATCATGCCGGGAGGACGGCACCTGCTCATCTGGCCGGAAGACTTCACTTTGAGTCTGGAAGATGAGGTCGCAGGGGTGGTCGATGCAACTGGCCGCGTTGTCGCACGCGTTGGAGATGAGATTCAGTTCAGTGCCGTCTCCGTCTCCTATCAGGAGGCCATGGATCATAGTGGGCTACGGGAGATTACACCGGCTTGCTCGGGTCCCTATTGGGTGGTCGGAGACGACATTGCCGCTGGCTTGTTATCCAACGACCAGCAGGGATCTCAATCAGAACATTCAGCAATGCAACCAACCGCGCCGCCATCGTCAGATGGAGAGGATGATGACAGGAGAAGAGACTTCCCTCCTGTTCCGGTGTGGGGGCCTGACGCGGTTTATTCGGAGAAGGACTTAGAGAAGGCCATCCAGAGAGTCCACTATGCCATATATTGCTCACAGTGGACTATGGATGCCACCACCAGCGCAGACGGAGGGATGATCCTGTCACTGGTGGCAATAGGAGGGCCCGCCAATGGGGAGGTCATGTCCATTGAGGGCTTCCAGTCCACGGCTGAGCATGCTCTGCTGTCCGGAGCCAATGAGGGGATATCCGTCATGGTGGAGGAGTGGGACGGGCCTGTTAGCACTCCCGAGAGTAGGGAGAAGGCCTGTGATGACTACGTCCACTCCCGAACTCAGGAGGAGTTACAGGAGGCTGACCTAAGGTTCTACGCTCGGCAGGAAGGCCTTTCCTACGAGGAGGTGCTCAGGCGATCCGGATGGCACGATGGTTTCTCCAGAGAAGTGGTGGGACGCATCGACAGGGAGTATCCCGGAACCTACGTTCAGCATGCATACGGTACCGCAGATGGTAACAAACGCTCCGCGCGAATTGGATTCTACGGTGAAATTGATGAGGGGATCCAGACAATACTGGATAACTACAGCGGGGCGAATGAGGTGGAGATAGAGGTAAGCACTAATTTGGGATTCCGCAGGCAGGAGATGGAGGAGGCTGTTTCCCTTGTCTACTACTTCCTGATGGACTCCGAGGGTGTGGCGGAAGGATCTGGGCATTCAGACTGGGATCGAGTCAGCATGGTGATTGAGCTTGAGCCCGGGGTTCCTGAGTCCAAGGCAGACGAGCTTGAGGATCAGGCGCAGCAGTTGGTCTACGACACCGTAGGCGACGATACAGGGATCATCGTAGACGTAGTGATAGGTACGCCCCTTAGAGTGATCCCCGACTAGCTGCGACCTATTCAACACCGGTTCTCAGGCTCTTAGACCATCAAGGCTATTAGGTCAGACCGTGGTAGAACCCCTCCCTGGGCCAGGTACAAGAAGTTGTTGAAGGTGATAGGCGCTTCTTCTGCCAACAGTTCTATCTCGACGCTGCAGTCGCGTCCTTCGCCACGTAGATAAGACAGAGTAAAGATCGATGACGCCATTCGCGTTAGCGACCGCGTGATTGTACCGGGGTTACAACATCTGCTCATCTGGCCGCACACCTTTACGCTCAGCACGGGAGATGATGTCGTCGGGATAGTCGACGCAAGTGGCCGTGTAGTTGCACGCGTGGGAGATGAGGTTCAGTTCAGTGCCGTCGCTGTCATATATGAGGAAGCGATGGATCACAGTGGGCTGAAAGAGATATCGCCAGCCTGTACCGGCGGATATTGGGTGGTGGGAGAGGACTTTTCCGCCGTGCCGGATTCGGGGTCGCCTTGATTGGAGCGTGACTCATGCGAGTATCCGCGGTTGTCATTGCAAATGCTTGGGCATCGATCTTGTTCGGATGAAGCCCTAGTGAACACTATTGAAAGCAAGTTATTGTGACCACATTCGTCACGTTCCGTGGAGTTGTTGGCGCCATGGTTTTAACAATGGCTGCCATTGGCGTCTTTCCTGGGGCTGCGTGTACACAGGATTCAGGGCGCGAAGATCCCAACGTGGTTCGGCAGGAGTTGGACAATATTGGAATTGCATCTACGGAGGATCCAGAACACGAAGGTCCGAACGTGGTTTGGCAGGACCCGGACAGTAGTCCTTCACCTGACAGTGCGATAATTGCGGCTGAGACAGGCCTGCCAGTAGATCAGATAGTAAAGGCATTAGCATTCCAGGATGAATTCTCTGCGTATGCAGGTGAACTCATAAGCAGCTTTCCGGGCCAGATTTCCGCTATATGGATGGATTCGCCCCTCGATGGCATTGGACCTAATACTAGAGGCAACATCAGGTTTGTCGGTGAAGTGCCGTCCGAGGCAATGTCTAAAGAAAACGTCCTCCTCACTGGAGGAGGCAACGTTTCGCTGGAAGACCACAAACGACGTTCTGAGATTGCGGCCGAGGCGTTACTAGAACTCGGATACGACGACTTCGTCACGTTCCTCGCTATGGCCGAAAACGTGATAATTCTGGAACTTGGGCTTATGGACGGGGCATCGCAACCCAGTAAGCCGGATATAGTGGCAGCCATACAGGACCGAGCAGAAGCTGAACAATCGTTGCAAGGCAGAGCAGCTGAAATTGTGGAGAGCGACGTTAGCCTGAGGGTACTCACGGGCTCCGTGCCGGCCCGTACCATCCAACAACCCCTTAGGGAACCAGAATCCGAGCCGAATGGCATGGTGGAATAAGGTTCAGAGGACCGTCAGCAGCGGACTCATAAGCTGCCAACGGACCATTGGCGGCGGCTCGCACCCGTGCCGCCGCTACAGAACGGTCTCGGAGACCAAGGGGCGTACGGTCTGCCCCGCCACCTTCACCAAGATACGAGGAGCGTCCATCGTGGGAGTCCGATGGGGCGAGGCTCGGGAACTTTTTCATGGCTGCCGCCGTCTATATGGGTAGGCCGTGAGGGATTGGCCCGAGTTGGTCCCCGCGACGGCCCCGGCCTTGGTGATGTCGATGGCCGGTAATCCGGACAACCCAAAGAAGGCCGTTTCCATGAACGACTCTGCGTCAAACCACCCTCCAAGCTCACCAGGTCCAGGACGGGCAAGGCCCGGTAACCGGCGCGCCGCCCTACAGGTCCTTGTCGTAAGCCTGTTAGTTGCCCTGGCCGCCGCATGTACCGGCGGCCAGGACATCGGCGAAGAAGCCGGCGGCGTGGAGAGCATCGACGTCGTGTTCCCGCAGCATGACATACCGCCAACGGACTATTGGAGTGAGAGATTTGTCGGACAACTGGCCATGGAGGATGGGTGTCTGCGCGCCGCATCGTTGCTTCTCATTTGGCCCAATACCTTTACATTCGACACGAAGAATGGGGTGGTGCGGATAGTCGACGCAACTGGCAGGATCGTTGCGCACGTGGGAGATGACGTTCGATTCAGCCGCACTAATGTCTCCTTTGAGCAGGCCCTGGATCAAGAGTGGATACATGGCTTGTCCGGGGACTGCTCGGGCCCCTATTGGCTGATCGCCGAAGAGGTTGCCGCCGTCAGTCGCGTTGACCCGGTCAGACCCCCAGACCCGGAGGGGCCGGAGGTGTTCTTCCCGCAGCACGGCGCGCCGCTGGGAACGGATGACGGAGGAAGTTACTGGGCTGGGCAGTTGGTCCTGGACGACGGGTGTCTTCGCGTCGAAGTTCCCCCCGATGTCAACGGTCCCGGAGGATCGAGTCTGCTCATCTGGCCAAGCGGGTACACGCTCAGCGCAGAAGACAGGGTCGTGCGGGTAGCGGATGACAATGGCCGGGTCGCCGCGCACGTGGGAGACCACATTCGCCTCAGCGGCGCGACCATCTCTTTCAAGGAAGCCTTGGACCAAGGCCTGCTAAGGAGTATGTCCGAGGATTGCGCGGGTCCCCATTTTCTCGTTGGCGACGAGGTTACCGCCTTCGACCCCGACAATGAACCCAGAGAACTGCGGCTTTCACACCCGGACGTGTTCTTTCCCCGGCAGAGGACCGTAATCGCGACTATCCGGGAGCGCATGACTGCGGCAGGCGGCGGCGAACTGGTCCTTGATGGACAGTGCCTTCGCCTTAATGGTCGTACCACAGTCATCTGGCCTGCCGGCTTCAAGCCTCACGTCCATGAGGGCGTGGTCCAGGTCCGCAACGGGGCGGGTCGAGTAATCGCCCAGGTTGGGGACAAGCTATCGATGGGAGGCGGATACTTCAGCCGGGACGAAGACTGGGAGTGCCCCGGGGAGGTGTTCAGCGTCCATAGCATTGAAATCGTGCCGGAACCTTCCCCGATTCTTCAGCAGGCAGGATACGGGGGCACGTTTCGGGACCCCGACGACAGGAGTATTTTGTACGTACGCCTGGTTAATCCCTCTCAGGAAGCGGCCGAAGAAGCGGCCCACAGATACGTGTCTCCCTACCTGCTCAAGGAGATCAGGGAGATCCGCCCACTCGCGGCGCCGTATTCCATAGAACAGCTCAAAAAATGGCACGAATCAATCAGCGATGAACTACGGAGTATCCCGGCCGTGCGGCTTGTGATTTACGCCTTTGATAGAAACCGCTTGCTTGTAGAAGTGAGCAGAAAAGACGACGGCGACGTAGTAAAGAAGATATTGGACATTTTGACGAGACACGAGGTGCCTCACACGGCAGTAATCATTTTGGACCATTAGAAATGGAACAGAACGATGGCTCTTGTGAATGAAAATCAACCCGGCTGCCATTGCCCTTACAGGCTTGGCGCCGGCCCCGGCGCCAGACTGACCGGCGGTCTGTCGCCACGCGGCCAGCGCACGATGGGGGGAAACCGTTATCCGCGCAGGTCTTGCCCGGGCAATGGGTGAGAACGTCGAAGCAGAAAGGGATTCCAAATCACCATGAACGACGACGCCTCTACACAAAGACACGGCTCTTCAAGCCCCGGCCGGGCTGTGATCGTTCGACACATCTCCCCGCTGTTCCTTCTTGCAAGCCTATTGGTGGGCTTGGCCGCAGGTTGCGGCGTCGACCAGGGTGTTGCTGACCGTGGGGGTCCCGGTAATGACGCCACCGCTGCTGGTGAGATCGTCGGCGAAGAAGCTGGCGTCGGCGACGAATCCAACGTCGACGAAACGGACCCACCAGAAGACGCCGACATAGTCTCGGTGTTTCCTCTTCACGACGCTCCGCTGGGGACGGACAACGGGGGACACTACTTCGCTGGAAGACTAGTCCTGGACGAGGGGTGTTTACGGCTTGAGGTCCCACCCGATGCCAATGGACAGGTCCGGGTTGAGGGCCCGCCCGATGCTAATGGACCGCGCCGGATGGGCCTGCTCATTTGGCCGAGCGGGTTCGGGTCCCGCGTCGAAGGTGGAAGCGTAAACATCGATGGCGCAGATGGCCGCATAGTTGCGCGCGTGGGAGACCATGTTCGTCTCACCCACGCGAAGATTTACTACAAAGATGCCTCGGACCAGGGCCTACTGAGGGGGATGTCCGAGGACTGCGGCGGGCCGTTTTACGTGGTTGGCGACGAGGTTGCCGTCTTCGATCCCAACGATGAGCCCGCAGCACTGCGGTTGTCAGACCCGGAGGTCTTCTTTCCGCGGCGGAGGACCGGACTTCCGACTCGCGGGCTTTTGCGTGAAGCATTGGGTATTGGCGAGCTTGTCCTGGATGGGACGTGCCTTCGGCTTGGGGCCGGTACCACGATCGTCTGGCCTGCCGGTTTTGAACCTCATGTCGACCAAGGCGTAGTCCAAGTCCGCAACTGGGCGGGTACAGTCATCGCCCGGGTTGGGGACAGGATCGCAGGGGGAGGAGGCTTCAGCAGTGCTGGCTACGGGGACTGCCCGGGGAGCACGTTTGAGATCCATTCGATCAAGGTCCTGCCGGATGTCGAAGTCTACTTTCCCACACAGGACGGAACGCTCTCGAAGGGTTCGTGGATCCAGGACTTTATCGGGAAGTTGGTCTTGCAGGGAAGGTGTTTGGTGATCGATGACGCCGTTCGCGTTAGTGACAGCGTCATGGCCCCGGGCGATGAGAAACTGCTTATCTGGCCGGACAACTTCACCCTCAGCCTGGACGAGGATGTTCCCGAAATAGTCCACCCCTCCGGCCGGGTCGTCGCACGCGTGGGAGATGAGATCCAGGTCAGCGCCGTTGCCGTCAACCGTGAGGAAGCCGTGGAACATAGTGGATACAGGGAGGTATCCCCTGACTGTGGCGGCGGACTTTGGTTCGTCGGAGAGGACTTTGCCGCCGTGCCGGATTCCGAGTCTCACTGAACTCAACACCGTATTTCGTTGGCCAATTGCATTTGAACACCATCGCAAGGAATATCCAACCCCGAGTCCCAATGACTACCAGGCTCGATTCAAGAGGATTTCTGTCCGGCCGACCAGGCCGCCAGATTTTCGCGGCCGCTTTCGTGACTGCGCTGCTGGTCATCGCGGCCTGTATCTACGTCTGGATTGACCTGGGTGGGGGCGCCTGGTACGTAACAGCGCGTGTGAAGGAAGCTGAGTTCCATCCCCCCGACAGGCTCAGACTCATTCTCGACTCCTGCTATGCGTCCATAAGAAAAGCGTCGACCAATTGGGAGCCTTCCCTCGAATTGAAGGTCGAGGTTATAGCGTTTTCCACTTTCCCACGCGACGTGGGGTGCCAAGACTACGTTGAGGTCCAACTTAGAAGTTCGCCGGAGGGTCGGACCGTAATTGACGGCCACACCGGTCAACCGGTGAGCGTCAGGACGGTCGAGTGAATTCCCCTGTGTTTTGGACATGCGGACCCTGGCGCGCCAGGGTCAAGTCTCCGATTCGGCCACTGCGATTCAACGCCATGGCAATCACTAGCCAATTGAAGGAAACATCGTGACTTACGGCTGGGGTTCCAGGTACTCCCTGTTCACCCATCTGCTGCGTATGAGTAGCGTGGTTGTCGTGACGGGGTTGGTGGTCTTCGTGGCCTGCGTCTGTGCCTGGTACAACTTCGCCGGAGGTGGCTGGCGCGGCGCGGTGACAGTGCCCCGAGCGAGTTACGGATACGCGCCCGAGAACCCGTACGTGCTCCGACTCAATGTCAGCTCCTGCCTCGGAGACCCAAAAGTGACTCAGGTGCGGGAGACGGAACACGAGGTGGAGGTCAAGGTGATCGCCTTCACAAGGCCGTTCCATGGTGGCATGGATTGCGCAGATGGCGCTGCTGTCCAGCTTCGAGAGCCGCTTGGAGGCCGGATCGTCATCGACGGGCACACCGGGCAACGAGTGCACGTTTCCAGACCCTTGCCGTACTCCGCCGAGCAGACAAAGCCGGCGGCGGACTGGAGGTTGGTGAAAGGGCCGGAGTGGCCGAGCAGGCAGGCATTCTCCCTTCAATTACCTACTGGTTGGGACTTGATAATTCTCGAGGGTTTAGGCCCCCACCCAGGCAAGGTTGTGGGCGAAGTTGTGGGCGATGGGGCACGCCTGGAGTTTGATTTCGGCGGGCGTCGCCGGGTTTTGTCTCCGAGCAGCGGCCCACCTCTCGACTATGGTGTTGGTTACGAGGAAATCGGTGGCGTTGGGGCCAACCTGCTCGTTTCCATCGACCCCGGCGCAGGGTATACCGGGGCCTTCTTCCATCAGAAATTTGGCCCCAATTTCCACATATTGGGTGAAGGACTTACGCGCGAGCAGCAACGGATTGCCGTGACCGTGTTCAGGAGCATCCGCCTCCCGTTGCCTGAACCGGGAGACATAATCGACGAGGACCCGCCCCCGCCGGAAGCCCCGCCGCCGCTCGACGACGTCACCGGAATTACCGTTCCCGAGTAAGACCGAGGGCCTCGTGAATGCGGCCATCTCATTACGAATGGATGGCCACGAGCCCGATGTGTGGTTGTGGTAAACCGTGATCCGCTCAGGTTTCACTTGGATGGCCGGAGACGAATTCAGAATTGTGCCGAATCCTGAGTCATCTTGAATAGAGCTTGAATTATACGCACGCCCTTGGCCGCAATTGCGAGGGCGGCAGGCTATTCGGGTCTTGTTCGCATTGAAACCGCCAACTCGACCGGGCCATGCCCACGCCGAGCTCTCTGGGTGGTCAACAGGTTTTCAGACACACCGATTTGCTGGGCAGCACATCCAATATAACCATAAAACCGTCAACCCGATCACTACAACTGCCACATTCAGGAATCCTCTTCAGCCAGATAAAATACGCGCTAGTGCACTATCTCGATGGGGGGTCCGATTAAAGAAAGATGTCCAGGATCGGCGCCTTCACGGAGGTACAGGATATGGATTCGGACAAGTGGTGGATTAGGGACGACTGATGGCGCTGTATAGACGCCGTCACGTGTGATGTCTCCGGCGTAGTCGACGACCTGATTCTTGTGCACGATCTCGTGGTGGTCTACAAGCAGGGGGCGGCCTGTCGCGTCGAACGCTGTGATACGTACCGACTCTCCTATACGCAGACCACCCTCAATAGGCCTGGACGTCTTAATCTCAATAAAGCCGAATACGGGATGCAAGTGGCTATCCCCCGGCCTTGCGGTCGCTTCCGGGTCCGGTCGGGCGGGATCCCGCACCTCGAACTCTGTAAAGACCTGATGATCTCCAGATTTGGCCCTTATCAGCACTGTTGGCGGATCCGGAACCAGGCGCGGCGCGGTGTATCGGCCGTCCGAACGCATCACGCCCCGGTCGCCGGGCACGTTGTGGTGGCTGGTGATGCGCCAATTCGGTCGATCGAGCCGGTACGCCCGTTTCAATGTCCACAAGCAAGAAGTTGACTGCCTCGTTGATGAAGATGCCATCGATTGATGGGGAAATTTCGAACGCGACCGATTCGGTGGTGGGCTGCGGAATGTCGGCGGCGCAGCCGGCTAGGCCCACCGCGACAACGAAAAGAAATAGTGTCTTCTTCATTTCCGGGTCTCCTGAACTTAGACGTATCAGGAATTACTTATCGTTGTCAACCAACAAGAATAGGACGGAATGGGACCCGAGAAGATTGTTGTATATCCGTATGCCGTAGGATTCTAGTAGTCTGCAAGCGGAAGGTCGGAAGACTGCGTTAACTAACACATCCACGTTCGGCAATTGGAACCGTTGGGCGAGTCTACCTTCGAAAGAAAGACTGTTTTCCAGCAGGAAATGACCTCCGGCGCCCGGGACTGGGACGGCAAGTGTGCGAAATATATACTCCAAACCTCAAGAAGAAAAGATGGCGGCGATATTCAGCGCTTGATACCGTTTGCCTATAGCGTATGGCCTCTGATAGCGCTCTACCAACGGTTGTTGAAATGCTTTGGATGGGTCGAGTGGAGTCGTGGGTTCTACAATGTTAGCCGGGTCGCCTCATTGGTTTTCTATGATCCAGCATGGCCTGAAACTACAAAGTCCTGAATCTGCGAGGAGACGAAGGAGGCCGTGGCCATGTCGATTCGGTGTATGTGCCAGCGAGTGGCGCCCTATAGCTGGCGCAGCCTCGGGTCGAGGGAGTCCCGGAGCCAGTCTCCCATGTAGTTGAGCGCAAGGACGACTGCCATTATGGCCATGCACGGGAAGAAGGTGACCCACCAGGCGGAGTCGAGGTATTGCCGGCCCTCGGCGGCCATCAGCCCCCATGTTGGTATGGACGGCGGAACTCCGGCGCCCAGAAAACTGAGGGACGCCTCGACTATTATGACGAGGCCGACCCGCAGCGTGGCCAGGACGATGATGGTGTTGATCGTTGCGGGAAGGATGTGCCTGAGGATGATTCGTCGATTGGACGCCCCCGCCACCCGAGCCAGGGCAACGAAGTCCTGCTCTTTGGTCTGAAGAGCCTCGCCTCTCACCTGGCGCGCAAACGCGGTCCATACCCAAAAGATGAGGATTATGACGAGGAGGAGGAAGCTCTGGCCAAGGGCCGCCACGAGCGCCAGCGCCAGGAGGATCAGCGGGAATGCCGCGCCGATGTCTGCCGTGCGCATGATGAGTTCGTCGATAAAGCCGCCAAGGTAGCCTGAGATCAGTCCCAGTGCCACACCCAGAAACGCCCCGGCGGCGAGAGAGATGGTGGCGATTATGAGGGAGGATCGGGTACCGACGATCAGCCGGCTCAGGACGTCTCGACCCACATGGTCGGCACCCAGAGGAAACTTCGCTGAGCCGTCCTCCGACCAGATGGGGGGTACGAATCGATCGTCGAGAATTCCCGCATTCGGGTCCTGGGGCACGATCCAAGGGGCAGTTATGCCAACAAAAACAAACACCAGGAGAATCGAGCCCGAAAGGAGCGGCCACCGGCGCGTGAATCGGAAGGACCGTTGCAACAGGTCAGCGCCGCCTCTTATCACGGAGTTGGCTGTCGCCGACCTCGACGAGCCGCCGGGGGATGGGCTATCCATCGATGCCGCTGTCGAGGATTCGGAAGTTCGTGCGTCCCTCATGATCCGTACCGGATGCGCGGGTCTACGCGCGCATATATGACATCTACCGCGAAGGCGACAACGACGTAGAAGGTGGTGAATAGCAGGACTATCCCCTGCGTCAGCGGATAGTCGAGGTTGTATACGGAGCTGGCGGCCAGAAGCCCCAGGCCGGGCCAGGCGAACACTGTTTCGACGACGATGGATCCGGTCAGCAGCGCCGCAATCAATAGGCCGGCGAACGTCAGCGGAGGTATGAGCGCGTTACGAAGTGCGTGTTTCCATATGGTCCATATCCGCATCACCCCCTTGGCCCTCGCGAACTTAACGAACTCCGAGTCGAGGGCCTCTATCATCGCCGAGCGGATCAGGCGGACCAGACCCGCCGCGCCGAACCAGCCCACTGCTATCGACGGCATGATGAAGTGAGTGATGTCTCCCTTCCGCG
Source organism: Dehalococcoidia bacterium (assembly GCA_965219065.1). Classification (GTDB taxonomy): domain Bacteria; phylum Chloroflexota; class Dehalococcoidia; order Lucifugimonadales; family Lucifugimonadaceae. The sequence continues at coordinate 1,767,161 of OZ244715.1, read as the reverse complement.
ACGTCGGCAGCAGGTTGATGCTCACGCCGAAGATGAAGATGAGCAATATCCCTATCCAGAAGCTGGGCGCAGCCTGCCCGATCAATGCAAAGCCGCGCGCCATCTGGTCCCAGATCGTGCCGCGCTTCACGGCCGCCAGGACGCCTAGTGGCACGCCGGTCACAACAGCGAAAGCCAGGCCGGCGAGGGCAAGCTGCAAAGTTGCGGGAAGCCGCTCCGCAATGATCGAACCGACCGGCTTGGCGTGCCACACGGAACGCCCCAGATCGCCTCGCAATATCTTGCCCAGGAAGATGAAGTACTGGTGGACCGGAGACTTATCCAGTCCAAGGTCTTTGCCCATGGCCTCCCACTGAACGGGGTCGATGCCGCCGAACTGGTCGGCCAGGAGCAGAACACGCGGGTCTCCCTGGATACGGGCGACGCTGAAAACCAGGACGGAGACGGCGAGCAGGGTCGCCAAAGTCATGGCGAACCGCATCAAGAGAAATCGGGTCAACCCTTGGCCGCTCCTCGCCCGCCGACGGCAGGCCGCTCAAACGCGGGGAGTGCATAGGGACTTGGACCCTTAATACGGAGTCTGAGGTTATACCTCAGATTCAACAACTCTCTCCCTTCCCGGGACCTTTGCAAAACCCCCTCTCCCGGCGGGAGAGGGTTGGGGTGAGGGCGTCTCACAGCTTCAACGAAGTGCGCCCATCTGGCAGAGATACCGGCCCGCCGCTGGTGAGTAGCGACGGGCCGGTATTGTATGTCCCTGCCCAAACGGTCCACATGGCCGACATGCGCCCCGCAGTTACGGGCGTGGGGCTGCAAGTCGGATGCTAGTTGCCGTTATCCTCGGCGTGCTGCACGTACTCGAAGTTGTTGATGTGACCGCCCGGCCCTGCCATCAGCCACCAGTCGCCGATATTGGGACCTGCGACGAAGACACGGTGGGCCTCTACGACCGGTACCGTGAACTGCTGCTCGAACAGGAACTCGTTATGGGCCCGTCCTACCTCGGACATCGCCTCTATTGTGGGCGAGAACAGCATCACGTCGCGGTCGTCCAAGACCCGCTGGTGTGACCAGCCGAATCCACCGTAACCGAGCGGAGGACCCGCCCTGAATGTAATCGGCCATATTTCCCTGCTGCCGCCGATCATGAGCGGGGCTGCGACCTCGCCCTTGGAACTCTTCCCAGCGATGGACGACCACTCGACCCGCTGCTCGTTGATGTCGATTCCGACGGCCCGCAGCATCGGAATAACCGCGGTCCCGATCTCCTGTTGGAGCGGTCGGGCGCCGGATACGTTGAAGAAGTCAGTCTTGAAGCCGTTCGGGTATCCCGCCTCCGCAAGCAATGCCTTTGCGCCCTCGGGATCGTAACCGAGCTCCCCGGCCCAGCGATCGTGGGTTCCCGGCGCCAAGTGCTCACTCGACGTATTCGTCCTTGTGGAATAGATCGGCGCGCCCCGACCCAGCAGGACGTTCCGCACGATGGATTCCTTGTCGATCGCCATGGCCATGGCGCGGCGGACCTTCCTGGCGCGCTCCATGGACTCCGGGTCCTCTATGTTTCCGATCCACGGATGTTCTTCCAGCCATGCCTCGTTCTTGTAGTTACCGTCCTGCGTGTAGATGTTGGTTTCCATCTCGCCCGTTTCAGGGTTATTGAGGATGTAGAACTGGCCGGCCAGGTGGATCTCGAAGATCGTGCCTGAAACCATGGGCCGGAAAGTCCCAACGTCCTCCACCTGGGGCAGGTTCGGCAGCGGGATGTCGGCGATGTCCACCTCCCCGGCCTTCATCATTGCAACGCGGGTGGCCGCCTCCCGAACTTCCAGGATTTCCAAGCCCTCCCACTCAGCCGTCTGTCTCCAGTGGTCCGACACGGCCTTAAGCTCTACCCGGTCCTCTGCCCGGAACTCGATCATCTCGAACGGACCGGTGCCAACGTCGACGGAAACGTTGTCTTCACCCGTCTCTTCGATGTACTTCTTGCTCCACATGTTCACGACGCCCGGCCACGCGGGTGAGTTGTGCTTCATCCACCAGTAGGAGGGCCGGTCTTTCCACGGAACGAAGACCGTGTGATCGTCAACCGCCTGCCAGGGCTCGAACATCGTTATCAAGGATGGCCGGTCAACGAAGCGGCTACCGTCTTTCATCGACTCCGCGTAGTTGAAAACAACGTCTGCGGACGTAAATTCGCCCTGGTCCTTGTGGAACTCGACATCCTCTTGCAGTGTGATGTGGATGCCGTCATCCCGCACTTCCCAAGACTTGGCGAGGCGGTTGATGGATTTGCCATCGGCGTCCGAACCGAGGAGGGTCTCAGTTGCCCCGTAGCCCCAGCGGTTGCTCTCGTTGGGCCAGGTGACCGTTGAAGGGGTGAACTGGGGCAGGCCGATGCGCTCAATCGCAACTCGAAGGGTGCCCTTCTGGTCTGAGCCCCCGCCACAGGCCAGGAGACTCAGCGTCAGCGCAGTCGTCAGCAGCGCCAACATTATCGTGGAGAAAAATCGTCCCGGACGTGCTTCGTGCTTGCTCATGATCGCCTCCTTGGCAGAGCGCAGATAAGATTTTTTGTAAACCGTAGGCAGTTCAGTTCTGACTAAAATGTAATCGTAATGAAGTAGCCGACTGAAAGCCGGTTTGCGTCTGGCAGCCTGTCGTAGGAGACGTTATTCCCTCACAGTTGGCCTGTCAACCACCGGTACCGTGGCTTCCTGCCTTCCGGGGCGACGGACGGTCGCCAATTCCTAAATCCAGGTGGGCGCGCTACGCACGCACGCGAGCGAGGTGTGAGTGAAAGCACAGGACTCTACCGGACGGGAATAGCGCCCGCGGCGGTTCCCCCGTTCCAGCTTCGTCTTCGCGCAGTTACCTATAAGCTATCGACGAACCAGCTCATCATCGAAAAGCGTCGCATTATTCCGGCCAACCGATCAGCTTTGACGGATGCTGGGAAGTAGCACGAATCAGCACTGCCCAGGAGGGTTTCCACGATGAAGATCGCAGGGCTCGAAGTTCACCTCTTCGAACCGAGAACAAACCACCACCAGGAGACGCCCGAATACGTCAACGTCCCCACTCGGCAGAACGGCGTGGCCGTCATTTCGACCGACGAGGGGATCACGGGAGTCGTCTCCTCCGAAGGCGCCAAGGTCAAGCAACTGGCTGGCCTGTGGTCGGTGGCAAGGGACCACATCGAGGGCCAGGACCCGTTCGACCGCGGCAAGATCGAGAACCTGTTGAGGCACCGCTTCCAGTGGCCCAGCGCAGCGATCGGAGTGCTCGACTTCGGCCTGTGGGACATAGCGGGGAAGACGCTTGGCGAGCCGGTGTACAGGCTCCTGGGAGCAACCCGCGAAAAGGTCCTGGCCTACGGGTCCACGGTGCACCACGCCGCCGACGAGCGATTCGTGGAGACGACGCTGGAGGCCAGGGAGATCGGGCTGACGGCCGTCAAGCTGCATCCCTACTGCGTGGCCTCCGACGACATGCGACTGTGCGCCGCCGTGCGAAAGGCCGTGGGCGACGACTACACGCTGATGATAGATACGCTGGTGTACCCCGGTCCCTATAGCCGGAAGGACGCCATGTGGGCGGGGCGCGTGCTGGACGATCTGGGCTTCTTCTGGTTCGAGGACCCGCTGCCCAAGACGGACATACCGGGCTTGGCGGAACTGACCGCGGCGTGCAAGGTCGTTCAGGTGCGAATGGCCGACAAAGTGGAGGAAATCCACGAGTACGCCGAGCTGGTCCGCCACCGCTGCATGGACATCATGGCCGGTCCGGCCTCGTTCGGGATAACCGACCTGCTGAAGCTGTCGCACCTGGCCGAGGCGAATAACATGAAGATGGAGCCGCACGACTTCGGGGGCGGAATAGCGAGTCTCCATTTCCTACTGGCAGTCGACAACGCCGACTACTACGAGTTTGCTATGCCGCTGGGATGCTTCGACAATATGATCTACCCCGGCGTATACCCGGATGCCCCGCAGGTGGACTCAGAGGGCTACATCCACGCGCCGACCAAGCCCGGCCTGGGATTCGATATCGACTTCGGTGAAGCAAAGAAGATGACTGAGCAGGTCCTGAAAGTCTAGGCTCGGACCCTTTCAGGCCTGCGGGCGCCGTCAATCCACGGCAAAATGGAGACTCGGCAGCGCCCCGCGCGTTCAACGAGCCAGCAACCAATAAGGCAGCCAAAAATGCAGACCATCAAAAGGCAAGACTCTCTCGAATACGAATTCGCAGCAAAGACGCCGGTCCTCACCGTCGAACAGGGTGAGAGTTTCGTGATCGAAACCGAGGACGCCGGGATAGGGGAAGTACGCTCCGAGGACGCGGCGGCACGTTTGCCCTACTCGCCCAGGAGGCTGTCAACGCCGGCTTTGGGCAACCCCATGGGCGGTCCCGTGTTCATCGAGGACGCCGAGCCGGGCGACCTGCTCGAGGTGTCGATAGAACGCATAGAGGTCGACTCGCAAGGGTTCACCAACTGGGGACCCGGCAGGACGCCCATAGGCAACGACCATCGATGGCCCGACCTCAACGAATACACCGTAAGGATATTCGAGCACCGCCCCGGCCCTAGCGGGACTACTCGCGACGGCCGGGCGTTTCTGTACGGCAAGCCGATGTGGGACCTCCAACCAATGATCGGCTGCATCGGCGTCGCCCCGGAGCGGGAGGTCACCACGTCCTCCACCGGTCAGACCCTTGCGGGCGGAAACCTCGACATGAGAGACGTGAAGGAAGGGGCGAAGGTCTATCTGAACGTCTACCACCCCGGCGCGCTGCTATACATCGGAGATGTCCACGGTTCGCAGGCAGACACGGAGTACTACGGCACGGCGGACGAGACGCGGGCGGACGTACAGGTGTCGTGCCGGGTGATCAAGAACAAGAGGATCCCGTTCATTCAGCTGGTATTCCCCGATCGGATCATCGCCGTTCGGAGCGGCAAATCGCTCGACTTGATGGTCCACCAGGCGGTCGAAGACATGATGGACTGGCTCGTCAACGACTACGGAGTCGACCCCGGGGTGGCCTACATGCACGCGTGCGTCAACCCAGACTTCCGCATCAACATCTACCAGTACACCCTCGGCCTGGCTGCCATCGGCGCCGAACTGCCGACCAAGTACCTTCCCGGGCGGGAATGAGCGGGCCTAATACACCGGCGGTCCATCGGTATGTAATTTGGAGACTGCCAGCGCCTCGCCCCGTAGCGGCGGGTTTCAAGAGTCTGTTTCTAAAGTCTCCCTGAAGAGTCGAACGGAAAGTTCCTACTTCCAGGTTGTCATCGGCTCCAAGTACGCCAAACTCAAGCTCGAAGATGGTATATGGGAGGATGGCCGCAGCAAAGCGAAGTTCACGCTCGAACGTCTCAAGAAGGCCATCGCAGATGACGGCGAAACGGCACAGTAGACCTTAGTGCCGAAAGGGCCAGCCTGAGTCTTGGACGGACAGAGAACGCACCGGCAGTTGTGCCGGGGCTTTCCTCGCGCTGCGCTAGTTATGTGAAGTCAGGTCAGATGAGCCAGCGGATTAGGGCAACTATTTGGAACGCTATCCCGAAGCCCACCGCAGTCCACAGCACCCCAACCCAAATACAATCCTGTAGTGCCCTCCGTACACCGACCCATCGGCATTGCGCAAAACATAGCGGTTCCGACCCAGTCGAACTCGGAAGTGTTGGAGCACAGCGACAGCAAGCCCTAAGGCACCCCCGATGATTGATGCGATCATCCACGTACTCATGGTTTCGTTACGTCAAGTGGGGGAAGTGCGCCGAAACAGGGAATAATTGTCTAGGCCCCCTGTCTTGAGAAGTAATAAAGCAGGGGAACAATCGGCGAGACTATAGTTTCACCCGGAGCGTGTATTGTGGGAAGCGGTAGGGGACGGCAAGGTTGGTACCCACCAACGGGGCAAAGAAAATCCTTGCCGCCCCTACCACTCCTGACATGCTACCACGGTAGATGTTTCCACGATGACGGAGTACCCCCTAGGGGTACATTTGCTCAAGCCAGTTCCCCGCCCGGGGCATCCCTATGTAAAGCGGCAAATAGGAGGCTCAGGTGGACTACCCGACAACCGGACTGCTGCCGGGCGCGCTCGCGGCGTACTTCATGTTCATGGCGCACGTAAGGGCCGCGCAATTGATGGCAACGCGGATTCGATGACCACATGATACGCGGCGACCGAGAGTTGGACAGGGTGCCCACCTATATCATGGACAATCCCAGAAAATGGTCTGAGGATCCTGACAACCCTGCCAATTGGCGAAGCCGGGGGCGGGTTTGAAACCGGCCGCTACGACGTGATTTGGCGATGCAAGTAAATCCCCACCGGAGCCGAGGATTTCCATGCTATGACGGCGGCGGGCAATTCATCTCCGTGAGCCTCGTAGGATTCAAGAAACGCTAAAGCCATGCTCTGAAGGTTCTCTTCGGCATCTTCGGGAGTTTTCCCCCATGCGTGGCAACCCGGCATCGGTGGGAGGTCCGCGAAGTACATATCCTCGGTGTCCTCGCATGGCTCGGTCAAGGTGTACTTAAACGCGTAGCGTGCCATTGTTCGGTCCTCAATTGGGTTTGCCGATTTCCAAGTATAAGCACTATGCGCTGTCCGTACCCCCAAAGGAATCCGCGCCTTTGGAGGTCCTATTTCCGACCCAGGGGCCAGCCCGTTCCCCGTCGATCTTTCGGCCCACTTTGCCGGACCCGCTGCGCGTCCGTATTGGGTTACCATGCCACCGCAGTTCTTCGAGTCTTTGGATACGGACAAAATGAAAATCACCGGCGTAAAAACTTTCCTCATGTCACCTCCCTTGAAGCCGTCGCTTGCAGAAAAGTCTGGGAGCACGTGGAACGCCCGCAACTGGCTGTTCGTGAAGGTCTACACCGACGAAGGCATATTCGGCATCGGTGAGGGCAGCGGATGGCCGAGAGTGATCGAGACCGCGGTGCAGGACATCGCTCCGATCCTGATCGGCGAAGACCCGATGAACATCGAGCGCATCTGGCAGAAGATCCTGACCGCCACGATGGGCAACGGCATGACCGGCACGGTCGGCTCTGGCGCAATGAACGGCATCGACATGGCGCTGTGGGACATCAAGGGCAAGGCCCTGAACACGCCGGTATGGAACCTGCTCGGCGGCAAGGTCCGGGACCGCATTCGGGTCTACGGCCACGCCAGCACGCCGGAGGGAGCCCTTGAGCTCAAGGCGAAGGGCATTACGGGGGTCAAGACCGGCGGCGTCTTCGACCCGGTAGACAAGGTCGAGGCGATCCGCAACGCCGTCGGCGATGAGATGGACATCATGGTCGACGCGCACGGTCCGCCATGGTTCACGACCAAGGACGCGATCCTGGTGGGCAAGGCTCTCGAACCGTTCAACCTGCTCTTCTACGAGGACCCCGTGCCGCCCGACAACATGGACGCGCTCGCAAGGGTCCAGGACAACGTGGACATCCCCATCGCCGCGGGCGAGCGCCATTCTCACATCTGGGGTGTAAGGGAACTGATCGAACGGGAGATTGTGGACGTCGTGCAGCCGGACTCGGGCCGTATCGGCGGCATCACCCAACTGAAGAAGATTGCCGCCATGGCAGAGGCGCACTACATAACCGTCGCGCCCCATTCCGGTTCGCTCGGACCGGTGGGCGAGTACGCCGCCCTACACGTGCTGGCAGCCATCCCAAACGCCCTGATTCTCGAACGGCTGGAGTTCGACTCACCCGCGCGGTACGAGGTGATCGATCCGCATCCGGAGACCGTGGACGGCTACATCGAGGTGCCCGACAGGCCCGGGCTGGGCGTGGACATCGACGAAGAAGCGGTGGCGCGCTACCCGAGCCGGGGCAACACCGCATCACCCGGAGACGGTACGGATGGATCGAGTTGGGAACCGGGCACCTGGAACGAGTACGTGTACTACCAGTCACGATATCGCCGACAAAAGACCATGCGCCGTATCAGGAATTCGTAGTCCGCGCGCCGACACCCCTACATCCCGACCGGAGTAACACATGGCTAGCATCGCAACCCTTGCCACTACGCTGGCAGGAGCTGTTCACGAGACGCACGAGTGGGGTGAACTGACCTGGCTCATAAACGGCGCGCTGACGCCGGGTGCGATGATGACCGCCGGTACCTGCCTGATACAGCCGGGCAAAAGTAACCCGCTGCACCGCCACCCGAACTGCGACGAGGTCCTCGTGGTCACGAGCGGGCGGTGCATCAAGCGCATCGGCGACGAAACGGTTGAACTCGGCCCGGGCGAAAGCGTGGTGATTCCCCGAGGCATGCCGCACCAGGCCACAGCCATCGGAGACGTACCGATGACCTGCGTCATCGCCTACAACTCGCCCGACCGTCAGTTCGTCCTGGTAGGCTGACGGCCCGCTTCGTCTACCAGACCAGCGCCTGACCGTCCCTTCGCGGGTCCGACGCCGCCATCAGCGCGCCGCTTTCCCGGTGCACCTGGATCGCGCCTTCGCTGCCTGCGCCTCCCCATGCCCCGATCACGTCCACCTGATGGCCTCTGCTGCGAAGGCTGTCGACAAGCCGGGGTTCCACGCGATCCTCGATCGTCAGCGCGTGGCGGTCATCGGGTGGCCAGGTCGAAGTCATGGCGCCCTGGTAGTGGGTCCAGCGCGGCGCGTCGATTGCTTCAGCGACGTTGAGGCCGTGGTCGAACACGGCTGACACCACCTGGAAGTTGGTCTGTACCTGCGTGTCGGCCCCGGGCGTTCCGCAGACGAGCTCCAGTTCGCCGTCGTCCTCGACAGGCGCAGAAAACACCATCACGGGATTCATCGTGTGGCGCACGCGCTGGCCGGGGTGTAGCAGATTCGCATGGCCTGCCCCCAGGTTCCAGTAGGTCATGCGGTTGTTCAGCAGTATCCCCGTGTCGCCCGCAATCACGCCCGACCCGAACCCCGTCTGCACGCTCTGAAGTTCGCCGACCGCGTTGCCCCACCTGTCGACCACACAGAAGTGCGTCGTATCCGATTCCGACGGCATCCCCGCGCCGACTGGTGTCATACCGGGCCTGTGATACCGCTTCGTATCGTCGGGCGGCCGGTCCATATAGGCCCACGGGTCGCCCTCCTTCACTCCCGGCGTGCAGACCTCGGGGTCGATCAACCTCGACCGGTCCGCAGAGTACTCGGCCGAGAGCAGGCCCTCGATCGGCACATCCACGAAGTCAGGATCAGCCAGGTAAGCCTCGCGATCTGCGAATGCCAGCTTCTTCGCCTCGACCATCACGTGCACCGTCTCGGGGGCAAGGTACGTGTATTCGGACGGATCGAACCGCTCGAACATGGCGAGTTGCTGTAGCAAGACGTGCCCCGACGAGTTCGGGGGCGCTTCATAGACGCTCCTGCCGCGGTAGACCATGCTCACCGGAGGCTGCCATTTCATCTTGTGGCGTTCGAAGTCCTCCATCGTGAACAGGCCGCCGTACTCCTCCGAAAACCGCACGATTTCGCGGGCTATCTCCCCGCCGTAGAGGGCATCCCTGCCCTGATCGGCCAAAAGCCGGTAGGTGCGGCCCAGGTTGGGGTTTCGTCGGACCTCGCCGGCCTCGAGCGGGCGGCCATGCGGCGCGTACACGGCGGCCGAGGTCGGAAACGTGCGCAGTATGGGCTTGGCCTTGGCGGCCGACACCTGCCCATGCGTGACCGGCACGCCGTCCTCACACAGTTCAATTGCCGGCTCGAGGCAGGTCATCAGGTCCAGCGTGCCGTACCGCTCATGCGCGGCGAGCAGGGCGTCGACGATTCCAGGCACCGATGCACCAAGGACCCCGTCGTGCGGAATACCTTCCCGGAAAAACTCGGCGGTTGCCGCCAGTGGCGCTGCGCCGGTGCCGTTGGCCACCTCGAGCCGGCGCCCCTCTTTCATGTACACCATGACGAACCCATCGCCGCCGATGCCCGAACTCTGCGGCTCGGCGACGCCGAGGGCAAACCCAACGGCGACCGCCGCGTCGACGGCGTTACCACCGCGCTGAAGCGTCGTCATGCCGGCCATCGCTGCGAGAGGGTGATTGGCCACCACGGCGCCCTTGCTGCCCATGCGAACGGGCCGATAAGCCGGTGCGCTGATCCCATGCGGTGATCTTTCTGTCATGTATGCCAAGATGTCCTCACTCGATGCTCTACTGCCGCCGGTAGTCTAACAATTTGCGGGCAGTTATCCCCTGTCACCCTCCGACGCCGTTGTCATCCTGTGCACCTAAATTTGTCATCCTGAGAGGCTGTGAATAAATCATTTATGCTCCTATGGTATTGAGAGGCTGATTGCTGGACAACGATATTGGGCAGCCATATCGGCGAGGTGAACACATGAGTGAAGAGACGCTGTTTGAACTGCCGGCCATTGAGGAGAAGCGAGCGCCTGCGCCAACGAGTCCGGGTGAGGCCCGGGTGCTGCGGCCGGTGCGGAATCAGCCTGAGTGGGCGGTATTGGACCTGGAATCGCGGTTGCCTCAAGAGCATCGGGCCCGTGTTATATGGAGCTTTTTGGAGAGGTTGGACCTGTCGGCGTTTTATGCGCCGGTCAAGGCGGTGGAGAACCGGCCAGGCCGCCCAACGACAGACCCCAAAGTGCTGCTGGCGTTGTGGCTGCTGGCCACGGTTGACGGTATAGGAAGCGCCCGCCGGCTGGCGCGTTTGTGCGAGGAGCACGATGCCTACCGCTGGATGAGGGGGAACGTACCTATCAACTATCACATGCTCTCTGACTTCCGGGTAGCCCACCAAGAGGCGCTGGACGGCCTTTTGACCCAGATCATAGGTTCCCTGATGGCCGCAGGGGCGGTCCGGCTGGAGCGTGTGGCTCAAGACGGGATGCGGGTGCGGGCGAGCGCAGGCGCTGCGTCCTTTCGTGGTGAGGGGGGATTGAAGAAGTGCATGGAGGAGGCGAGGGCACAGGTGGAGCGGCTGGCGCAGGAGCGGGAGCGTCCCGATCCTGGCGTGACGCGGCGTGAACGTGCGGCGCGGGAGCGTGCGGCGCGAGAGCGGGAGGAACGGGTCCGGGAGGCGCTGTCGTACTTACCCCGGGCACAAGCGAAGAAGGAACGCCAACTGCACACCAAGGCGACGGATCAGCGTCCCAAGGTTACGAAGGCGCGGGTATCCACCACAGACCCCCAGGCAACGGTGATGAAGATGCCGGATGGCGGCTTCCGGCCAGCCTGCAATATCGAACTGGCCACCGATAGCGCCAACGGAATCATCGTCGGAGTAGGGGTCACGTCGTCGGGTACGGATGCAGGGCAAGCGGCGCCTATGGAGGAGCAACTGGTCAGGCGGACGGGCCGGCGCCCTGAGTCCTACCTGATGGACGGGGGCTTCGCTACCCGGGAGGACATCACTGCTCTGGAGCAACGAGGAGTGAGTGTGTATGCGCCGGTGAGGTTGCCCCGGAACAAGCCCGAACGGGAGCGTTACGATCCCCGCTACGGGGACGGGCCGGATGTGGCAAGGTGGCGTCAACGGATGGCCACCGACGAGGCCAAAGCCATATACAGGCAGCGGGGGTCAGTGGCGGAGTGGACGAACGCCCAGGTTCGTCTTCACGGAGTGAGCCAATTCAACGTACGGGGACTTACCAAAATCACCAGCGTCATGCTCCTAGTCGCCGTGGCCCACAACCTCCTGCGCTGGGAGGCGTTGATGGGCTAAGTAGACACAGAGGGCAAGCTCCTGACTCCCGGGGCGGTTTCGACCGGAAAATGGCCAAAACTCTATCGCAAAGTTCCCTGCCTAAACAAATACTCGACCCGGTGAAAGTTCCAAAAGGCGCTTTCAACCAACAACACGCCGGTCAACAGCAACGGAACCTCAAAACACTCACAGCCTCTGAGCGAAGCCGAAGGATCTCAGGTGGGGTTGGGCGTTGCCGCCTGCAAGACCTTGGAATCTCCGCCGCGCTCAGAATCACTTTGGCCTTGTGAAGGCCGCGCAAACTGTTAAAAAGACGACCGCATTTCCACCGTCGCTCCGGCGGAGGCCGGAGTCCAGGGGTACGGGCGTGGTTTCCTGCTCAAGGCCAGAACGACAGCATGGGATCCAATTTCGTACCAATCATCCATGCCGATTGCCGCCGACGACAACAATCGCGAAAATGAGTCCCGTCGGCGGCGCGTAAGTCCGGTAGTCATTGGCGCTGAGGGCCCGTGTGGGGATTTACGTGACCCCGAATAATTCGCGTGGCCCCGCACCCATGGATTCCGGATCAAGTTCGGAACGACGAGAGAGGGTCAGCCAAAACAACCGTCCTTACCCACGCACGCCCTGTCAAATCCCACTACCATCGTCAAACGACCAGTCATGAACGAAAGGGCCAGCCAAAAACCCCGTCGAAACCCACCGTCACACCCCACACACATCCTCCAACCAACCACCAAGAACAAAGGGCCAGCCAAAAAAATGAAATATCGGAATTTGGGTAAATCGGGGCTCGAGGTCTCGGAAGTCGGCCTTGGGTGCAACAACTTCGGCCGGCGTTGGGACTACGAACGGGCGAAGATCATAATCGGCGCAGCGCTGGACAACGGCGTCAACTTCCTCGATACCGCCGACGTCTACAGCGACGGGGCGTCGGAGAGCATCATCGGCAAAGCGCTACGCGGCATTCGAGATCAAGTGGTGATCGGCACGAAGTTCTCTGGGGCGATGGGCACGGGGCCCAACTCCAGCGGCGGATCGAGGAAGTACCTGATCGACGCGTTGGATGCCAGTCTGCGGAGACTGCAGACCGACTACGTCGACCTCTTCCAGATGCACGGGCCGGACCGGTCGACGCCGATACACGAGACCCTGCGCGCGCTCGACGACATGGTGACCGCCGGCAAGGTGCGCTACATCGGCTGCTCCAACTTCCCTGGCTGGGAAATCGTCGACGCCGTGTGGACCTCCCGAACCGAACGCCTCGCCCATTTCGTTAGTTGCCAACCCCCGTACAACATCCTCGACCGCGGCATCGAGGCCGAAATCCTGCCTGCCTGCCGTCGCTACGGCCTCGGCATACTCCCTTACTACCCGTTGGCCTCAGGATTCCTCACCGGCAAGTACGGTCCGGGGGACACCCCGCCCGAAGGAACGAGGCTGCACTTCTTCCCGAACATCGCTGAACGTCATCTGACAGAAGAAAAGTTCGCATCCCTCGGCCGTTTGCAGGAATTCGCCAGACGACGAGGCCATTCAACCCTCGAACTGGCGATCGCGTGGCTGTTGGCCAACCCGCAGGTCAGTTCCGTCATCTCCGGGGCGAGTACGGAGGAACAGGTGCGCCAAAACGTCGTCGCAGCCGAATGGCAGCTTACTGCCGACGACATCAAAGAACTGGACGCCATCGCGCCCGCTTGACAACTCACACGCGGGACGCCGCGGTTCACTCCGAATTCAGGGTTTCGCAAGCCGGTCTATCCCCGCGGAAACACGCCTCGGAGCATCCTTGAACCAGACCCTTAATTTGTGACAGATTGAACTATGTTGACAGGGTCTTGGCGGGCCGATAACAATAGATAAAGGCACCCGCACGAGGTAACTCCGCAATGGAAGTACATTTACGGGGCAATACGGCCCCCTGACCGTCCCATAACCGGCAAACCGTACGCGCCGCGCGGGCGAATCCGCCCGAACCCCAGCCGGGCCCGGTTTGACACAGTTGCACGCGCACGCGCCCCTCCCGTTGGCCCTTCGGCCAGATGAGACGATATTTGTATTTGGTGAATTCCGCCATTGGTAAACCAGAAAGGTGTAGATCATGAAGAAGTTGATAGTCCTGTCAGCACTGGTAGCCGCGGCTGCTGTGGTGATAGCCGCAAGACGACGCGCAGCCGCTAACAGTGACTAGACGCGCAAGATCCATCCGCCCCCAGGTTGTCGGCAACTCCCAATAGACCAAACCAACACGGTCTGGGAACTGCTGACAGCCGGGCGGGTGGACACGGCGCCAAACACCATTTGACCACCCCTTAGAAATCATCCACAGGGAGGCCGAAAATGCTCGCATTTACAATCGGAGGACAGGCAGGGGCGGGCGCCCCGGAGATCGGAAGAAAAGTCGCCCGTGAGTTGGGAGGCCGGTACGTCGAGCACATGGCTTTACGGAGGTTGGCCCGTGAGTTGGGCGCCACCGCCGAAGCCGTAACCCGGAAAGAGCTTGGCTTCTGCTCGCGAAAGGACCGGTTCCTCGCCGCGCTGGAACTGCTCTTCTCCCGCATCGGATGGTACGGCGCAGACTTCGCAGCAGACGGATATCCGGCAGTCCCTTACATGCTCGATAAGCCTGACGTCAAAATGCTTCCGGCCGAAATTTCCGACAAGGAATATGTGGCCGGCGTATATCGAACTGCCCATTCATTCATCAATGAAGGCAACGATCTGATCCTGGTGAAACGAGCCGGCTGTCTCACCCTCAGGGACCGACAGGGGGTCGTGCATCTGGGCCTCTTCTCCCCGTGGGCCAGCAGGGTGAACAGAATGGCGAACCGCCTTGGCGTAGGCGTCTCGGACGCTGAAGACATTGTCCTCGGGCTGGAGAAGGCGCGGGCTGGTTGGTTTACGAAGATTTCCGGCACTGATCCCTCCGATCCGGACCTATACACGTTAAGATTCAAAACCGGCGATAATGTGAGCGACGAGCAGGTAGCGCAAAGAGCCGTTTCGAGCGCGCTGGAAATGCGATACGGCAGCGCGGCCCTCGCCTCATAAACGCCCGAGTGCTTTCGACCGGCCCCTCGGGGGCCGGTCTCGAATATCGCCCAAAGCTGGGGGGGATCACCAACATGTCTGAAATCACGATTCGCAGACTCTCTGAAGACGATGCTGAAAGCGTCAGGATGTTGGATGGGCTTATCCTGGGACCCGACAGGTCGGGGACGTGGGACGAGTACGTAGGGAGGTTCCTCGCCACCAGCAAGGTGAGCATCATGAGCACGCCCACGTGGGGATCGTTCGTAGCGGAAGAAGATGGGGAGTTAGTCGGGTTTATTTTGGCCGAACCGCAGTCAGCCGGCTACGGCCTGCCGCCCGGCATAAGAATCGTCGCTATTGCCGTCCATCCTGAACACAGGCGAAAGGGCATCGGCAGGCTGCTGATCCAGGCGCTCAAAAACGATAGCAAGGCTCGAGGAATACGCCAGATCTTCTCAGCCCTGAGATCCGAAGACGAGCGCGACCTGAATTTCCTCACCTCTTGCGGGTTCGACGGCGCCCACGTAAAAGTTCTGACCGCCAGACTCTGACACCCGATGTCTGGCGACCGTTATCGTCAATCGATTCGGGCTCCTCAGGTCCCCGTAGCGGCGCCTCTTGTGGGCGCCGGCGGGGCAGCCCGCGAACCCCTCGAAACGACTACCCGGCCCCGGGGAGGTCCGTTTATGTTGCGGATATCACGCGCCTGCGCGATTTACTAACCCACCCCGAACGCCTGAACGCTAGGATTAGGGCGAACGCCGTCAACCCAACGTCATCAGGCCCAGCCCATCCGCGTGTCACCCGCCATCCATATCCTCGCCCTGGACCAGGGCACAACGAGCACGCGTGCCATCGTCTTCGACGGTGACGGACAGCCTGTATCGTCGTCGCAGATCGATCTAAAACAGAACTATCCCAAACCGGGTTGGGTGGAACACGACCCGGAGGAGATCTCCGACGCGGCGATCGCCGCGACCCGTACTGCGGTGAAGAGCGCAGGGCTCGACGTCACCGACATTAACTGCATCGGCATTGCGAACCAGAGGGAGACGACCGTCGTTTGGGACCGTGAGACCGGCAAACCGGTGGCGAACGCCATCGTGTGGCAGTGCCGCCGCACGTCCGAAGCGTGCCGCCAACTGGCCGACGCGGGATACGAGCGCGACATCCGGCAGACGACCGGCCTGGTACTCGACCCATACTTTTCGGCGACCAAGATCAGGTGGCTTCTCGATTGGCTCCCAAACGGTCAGCGCATGGCGGAAAACGGCGAGTTGTGCTTCGGCACGGTCGACACCTGGCTGCTTCACCGCCTCACCGCGGGCGCCGTCCACGCCACAGACGCTACGAATGCGTCTCGCACGATGCTGCTCAATCTCCACGATCTGCAGTGGGACCCCGACCTCATGTCGCTCTTCGACATTCCTGAAGCCATGCTTCCTGAGGTGCGCCCGTCTGCAGTTGAATTCGGGATCACAGACCCGTCCGTGTTCGGGACGGAAATACCCATCACGGGCGTCGCGGGAGATCAGCACGCCGCGCTATACGGTCAAGCCTGTCACGAACAGGGGATGGCCAAGACGACCTACGGCACCGGCGCGTTCGTGCTGTCGAACGCCGGATCGTCAGCGCCCTTATCACCCAACGGGCTACTGGCGACTCTCGGTTGGCAGATCGGCGCTCGTCGTACCTACGCGCTCGAAGGCAGCATCTTCATCGCAGGCGCCGCCATCCAGTGGCTCCGCGACGAACTGGGAGTTCTCGCCTCGGCAGAACAATCGGACGGGATCGCCGACTCCGTCGAAGATAACGATGGCGTGTACTTCGTGCCCGCGTTTACCGGCCTCGGCTCGCCGCATTGGGAGCCTGAAGCCCGCGGCTCAATTTCCGGAATAACCAGGGGCACGACACGCGCGCACATCGTCCGCGCCGCGCTCGAAGCGACCGCCTACCAGGTCCGGGATGTCGTAGAGGCCATCGACGCGGCGGGGAGACGCCGCGGGTCCACGCATACCATGCGCGCGGATGGCGGCCAGACCGCAAACCGGTTCTTGATGCAGTTCCAGGCAGACATCCTCGACCGTCCTATCGAGGTGTCGGCAATTGCCGAGACGACGGCACAAGGGGCGGCGTTCCTTGCCGGCAGAGGGTACGGCTTGTGGGACAGCGAGTACGAAATCGCAGACCTGTGGCGGTCGGCGGCACGTTACGAACCGGCAATGCCCTCCAGCCGCCGCGACTCCCTCTACGCCGGCTGGCGCGAAGCCCTCCGGCACACGATTTGACGGGCTGCTATTCGAATCAGGGCCTGTTCGCTCCGCCGCCATCCTGAGCACCCCAATGTCGTGCTACTGAAAATAGACACCGCCGCCGCATCGTAGTGACGGGATATGTGGGTTGCGGCTTTTGCCAGGGATGACGGGTAATAGTCGGGGAAGAGGGATGACGGCCGCCGGGGTTACTTCTTCGAGCGGGCTATGAAGTATTCGTTGGGTTGGTCGAGCATTCTCTTGACGACGATGTCGGAGAGGTTCTTGAGATAGATGACGCTGGCCCATGCGCTGCTGAGGTCGGACTGTATCTTGCTCAGTTTCATGGGCCGGTTGGAGTTGGCCACCAGGAGCCGGAAGACGGCCTCCGTGATGGGCGTCGATGACAGCAGGTAGTCCGGCTGCCGTGAGCAGTTTTGCCCAATATGCCTCATGAGTTCAGAGGGCGTCCGGAGCTCCTTCGGTTCGTCGCCTGCGTTAGCCTCACATCCGGAGCAGGTCTCACAAAGCCGACTCTTGAGAGCATAGGAGAATGACTTGCCCGACCGTTCGAATGTCGATACGTCTATGAAATACGCGGGATCCGGATCGTCCGAATCGGCATCGTTGCCGTCTTGTGTACCCAAAGCGGCGGAGTTGACCATCAGTTTTGCACCATTCCTCGTAACCAGTTAGCTGTTTCGTTTCAAAATACTGTATTGGGCCAATCTATCATCTCGACCGTGACCTTCCGGCCCGCGGGGATGACTGGAACGTCGTCTGGGCAGATGGCCAATCCGTTCGCCGCGGCCATCGACGTGAGCACGCCTGAGCTCTGGTTTCCGGTGGTGCGCGCCCTGTAGGCGCCGCTTTCGGTTTTGTAGACCACCACGCGGGCGTAGACGCGTCGGCCATCGTGGTTGTGGACAGGGTCGTCCATTACTGCCTCGACGGTCGGTTTGGGCGACAACGGGATGCCGAGCATGACGTGCAGGGCAGCCCGGCCGAACTGTTCAAACGCGACCATGGCACTGACCGGGTTGCCGGGCAGGCCGAGATGGGGCACTTTGCGGCCGTTCGGTCCGTCCAGCGTTCCAAAGGCCAGGGGTTTGGCGGGCCTCATTCGGACCGACCACAGGGTTATTGCGCCGCGTCGCGCCAGGACGTCCTTTACGACGTCGTAGTCGCCCTTGGACACTCCGGCCGACGTGACGACCATGTCGGAGTCGATCGAGGCATCGAGGACTTCGCTGAGGGCCTCGATTGTGTCTTTCGCGATTCCCATAATCCGGGGGATGCCGCCGTAGCGCTCCACCATTGCGGCGATGCTGAAGGCGTTGGAATTGTAGATCTTGCCCGGTTCGGGGGGCGACCCCGGTGAGACAAGTTCGTCTCCGGTGGAGATGATGGCAACACTCGGCCGCCTTATGGTGAGCACAGAGTCTCTGCCGAGGGAGGCCGCTACGCCGATTTCGGCGGCTCGCATGACCGTGCCGCGCTTCAGAACTAACTCGCCGGCCTCGATGTCCTCTCCGGCAGGGCGGACGTTGTCACCGGCGAGCGCGCCGGTCTTGACGGAAATTTGGTCTAGAACCCTGCCGTCCCGCCTGCGTTCCGATTCGTCGGTGTCCTCGAACGGGACGACGGCGTCGGCATTGTCTGGGATGGGCGCGCCGGTCATTATTCGGATCGCGCCGCCCGGCGGTACTGGGCGGTCGGGCAACTCGCCCGCGGCTACTGCGCCGGCGACGGGCAACAAGACGGGTTGTGAGTCGGAGGCGGACGCCACGTCTGCCGAGCGAACGGCGTAACCGTCCATGGCGGAATTGGCCAACGGGGGTATGTCGAAGGGCGCTGTGAGGTCCTCATCGAGCACGCGGCCCTGCGATTCGAGCAGGGGCGTGTCGACGGCGTCCAGCCTTGAGAAGTGCGAGAGTATTCGCTCCCGCGCTTCCTCGACGCTCAACATTTCCTCGTCGTAGTGATGCCGGTGCGGGCGCGAATGGTGGGTATGCCTGTGCGTTCGAGTGGCCATAGGGTATCCGCTACTGCCGTTGCTCTGCGCCGAGTTCTTTCTTGAGTGAGCGCAGGATGGCCGTCTCGACCCTGTCGACCTGACCGGACTTAAGAGTTCGGCTCGGCGATTGCATGGTCAGCCGGAATGTGAGGGACTTCTTGCCGGGTGGCAGCCCCCGGCCCCGGTAGATATCGATAACGGTGGACAACGTGACGAGTTTGTTCCGCGATGCGATGGCGAGCACTTCACTCGCATCCACGGCTTCATCTATTACGATGGCCACGTCACGCGCCGATTCCGGGAATCGTGCCCACGGCTCGTACGCCTTGCCGCGGGTTTCGTTGGCAACTATGGATTCGATTGCGGTCATGTCTAGCTCGAACAGGGCTACGGGGCCGCTGTCGATCCCGAACCTGGCGAGTACGCCGGGATCAACTTCGCCGACGACCCCGAACCGCGTATCGCCGGATCCGGCCAGTTTCACGTGGGCGGTCCTGCCCTCAGCCAGCGTAGGGTCGCGGCCAGGCACGAAATCGGCGCTGATTCCGAGTTGTTCCAGCACCTCCTCCACGGCGCCTCGTGCGTCGTAGTAGTCGAGCGGGGTGTTGGCGCCGTCCCAGTGCGGCTCGCTTCCTGGGCCGGTGAGAGCGCCGACCACCATCGGGCGTTCGTCGGGCAGACCTTCGCCATGACCGTGGAACACCAACCCTGACTCGTAAATGGAAATCGGTCCCCGCCACGTGCGGAGGTTGTTCGCAGTGGTCTGGAGTACCCCCTCCCGTAGCGTAGTGCGAAGGACGGCGTGTTCGCCGGAAACCGGGTTTTGGATGCGCAGGGATTCGGCCGTCGAGGGCGGGAGGTCAAGCCGGGCCTCCCCCTCAGGAGAGGTCGCGGAATAGGTGATTATCTGTTGCAGCCCAGTGTCGGCCAAAATGTCTTGCACGCGGTCGCGCAGTTCGATCCCCGGGACCGGCGCCCATGGGGCCAGGTCGCCTGCATTCGTGCTGAGCGGGATTTTGTCGTAGCCGATGGTGCGGGCAACCTCCTCGCACAGGTCCTCGGGTATCGAGACGTCCGGCCGCCAGTACGGGACGGTCACGTCCCATCCTTCGGATTTCGTGGTTACTCCGAACCCGAGCGAGGTCAGGGTCGCTTCGACCACTCGCTCTCCCGGATTACTACCGAGAACGGCGAGCAACTTGTCGGCGGACAAGAAGACCCGGTCTGTTTCAGTGCCTTTGGCCGGCCACTCGTCGATGATTCCGTTTGCTGCCTCGCCGCCTGCCACCTCGAGGATGAGCCGGGTTGTCCGGCGGAGGGCGACTTCGGATAACCCGGCGCGCAGACCCTTTTCGAATCGCAGTGTCGCCTGGCTCTGCAGGCCGAGGGATCGAGACGTGCGGCGGTTGTTGGCGCTGTCGAACGTGGCTGACTCGAGGAAGACGATAACGGTCGAGTCGTCGATCTCGGTGTTTGCGCCGCCCATCACGCCGGCGAGGCCTATCGCCCGCTCGGGGTCGGCGATTACGAGCATATCGCCGGTGAGCTTGCGTTCCACCTCGTCGAGCGTGGTCAGAAGTTCTCCGTCGCGTGCCCGCCGCACCACGACGGTGTGATCGACGACGCGGTCGTAGTCAAATGCGTGGAGCGGCTGGCCGAGTTCGAACATCACATAGTTAGTTGCGTCGACCACGTTGTTGATGGGCCGTTCGCCGATACTCGCGAGGGCATCTGCCAGCCACTTGGGCGACGGGCCAATCTTCACTCCGCGGATGACCGACGCGGTGTATCGGGGGCACAGGTCGGGATCCTGGATGACGACGCTGGTCAGAGACGCAACTTCGTCATTGCCTGCCGGGTAGTCGGCATAGGGTTGGCGCAATTCTGCGCCGGTGAAGGCCGAGACCTCCCTCGCAACACCGAAGATTCCGAGGCAGTCGGGGCGATTCGGGGTCAACTCAAGTTCGAGGGTCGTGTCGCCGATGACGTCGCCGAGCGGCGTGCCTATCTCGGCGACAGGATCAAGCACGAGAATCCCCTCGTGGCTATCGCCCAGGCCGAGCTCTTTTTCTGAGCACACCATGCCTTCGGACACCACGCCGCGGATTTTGGCCCGCTTTAACCGGGACGGTTTGCCGGAATAGCCGTCTATCAGGTGTGCGCCAACGGAGGCGTAGGCGATTTTCTGGCCTGCGGCAACGTTGGGCGCGCCACACACCACCTCCGACGTGCCCCCTCCATGATCGATCGTGACGACCGACAGCCTGTCGGCGTTGGGATGCTGCGATACCGCCTTGACGTGGCCGACCACGACATCGTCCCAGTCGCCAGTGCGTTCGATTTTTTCGACCTCCGTGCCGGCCATCGAGAGCCGGTGGGCCAACTCTTCAGCTGGCAGATCGAGGTCCACGTATTGGCGGAGCCATGAAATCGGGATTCTCATTTGACTGGGTCTGTTTTTCGCGGTCGCGATAGTTGAGCCGGCGTCGACTCATGTGGCCGTCGGCTAATTTGAGTTGTTCAAAACTGCGTCAAGAAACGCAAGTCATTTGCGAAGAAGTGGCGTATGTCGTCGATTCCGTGACGGAGCATGGCGATGCGTTCCGGCCCCATGCCGAACGCAAAGCCCCTGTAGACCTCGGGGTCGTGGCCCGCTTCTCGCAACACTGCGGGGTGGACCATTCCTGCGCCCATGATTTCGATCCATCCGGTCCGTTTGCACAGCCTGCACCCGTCTCCACCGCACTTGAAACAGTCGATCGCCATCTCGACGCCCGGCTCGACGAAGGGGAAGAAGTCGCAGCGGAAGCGTACCTTGCGTTCAGGCCCGAAGATTCGTTTGGCGAACTCGTAGAGCGTGCCCTTGAGTTCCGAGAACGAGATGTGCTTATCGACGGCAAGACCTTCGATCTGGTGGAACTGCCATTCGTGGGTGGCGTCGGTAGCCTCGTAGCGGTAGCAAAGGCCGGGGACGACGACGCGAACGGGCGGTTTCGTATTTTCCAGCACCCTGACCTGCATCGGCGAGGTGTGGGTCCTGAGCAACGTTCCCTCATTGTTGTCGGACGAATCGATCCAGATGGTGTCGTGCGAGTCCCGTGCAGGATGGTCCGCAGGGATGTTCAGCATGTCGAAGTTGTAGCGTTCCCACTCGACCTGCGGCCCTTCGACGGTCTGAAAACCCATGGCGTTGAAGGCGGCGAGTATCTCCCTGTTGATCTGTGTAGATGGGTGCAGGCGGCCGCGCATTGGGCGCCGACCGGGGAGGGTGACGTCGATGCCGTCGGAGGACGTCGGCGCAGCGGTGGCCGCGCGTCGCTCTGCCAACAGCGCTTCGAGGTGGGATTTCGCCTGGTTTGCGGCGGCGCCCACCGATCTGCGGTCACTGTCCGGCAGGGCGCCGAGACTGCGGAGCGCCGCGGTTAGCGCGCCCCTTCGGCCGAGGTACTTGACCCGCCACGCCTCGACCCCTCTGTCTGTATCACTGGCCGCCGACAGGTCCTTTTCGGCCTCGGTCCGGAGGCGGTCGATGGTCTGCAGCGTGATGGCGCTGCGGTCGTTTACGGAATCCGTCATAGAGGGGACATCTGTCCGGCGTGGGGCCGTCAGTACGGTGTGGACGGCCTGTAATTATAGCCGCTGGCCGCTCGATCCGAGGCGCAGGCCGAGTGCGGTGTTGAGTTTGTCCTGAGTTGGGAAATATCACCCTGCCGAGATGAATTGGGCGAGTTGTTGAGTGTAATTGCTGAATTGCGAACGAAGAGTGGAATCGCGTCAACCCGACTCGTTATGCTGCCAATTTAATTCCAAACCATCCATTTGGCTTGCCAAATCAGACGAAACCCGCAGTTGCACGGTTTGAGAGTTGAATCGAAATTCCCTGACAGGGCCGCCACTGGCCTCTAAACCAGAGGCAAAATCGTGCTGCTTGTAGTACCGTCAATCTAACGGCGGGGCAGCAGGGAGCTTTGGGCAGCCTCGAAAGTCAAATAGCCACACGGGAGCGGCGAATCGATGGAAGCATTCTGCATGAAGTGCAAGGCAAAGCGGGAGATGGACAACCCGACTCAGATCACCATGAAGAACGGCCGTCCTGCAACGCAGGGCGTTTGTCCGATATGCGGAACCAAGATGTTTAAGATCGGGAAGTCCTAACCACACCTCCCCGATCATCCACTCTCCCGGCGCATAAGGCGGCGGGAGAGTGAACCCAATGAAGCTCGCCTCGATTGCGAGCTTCATGCGCGTGAAGGGCGGCACACCCGGCTCGTGAACCCTGCCGGCTGGCCGTATGCTGAGCGTCGCCTTTATTGCCTGACGCCATCCCTCTGTCCTGACCGAATCCTCATCTGCCGCCCGGACCCTGTTAGCGCATCCGCGATTCGGATCCCCTGGTTGACGACAACGAACTGACGCTGCGAATGGCGCATAGGATCGAAATTAGCCGGCCGGCCCAAAGGTCAGGGATTTTGTAAGCTAGTTCCTGGAGATCGAGTTCCAAAAAAGAGGAGCGACGGCATGGATAAAGTGGCATTCGGCGATACCGGCCTTAAAGTGAGCCGCCTGGGAGTGGGTCTGGCCGAGATCGGCCAAGAGCTTGAGTTGGATGACGTGGATATCGTCGTGTCCCTTATCAACCGTGCCCTGGACAGCGGGGTGAATTTCCTCGACACAAGCGCTTGCTACAGCATCAGCGAGGAACTACTCGGCCGTTCTGTGTCGTCGAGGCGTTCTGAGTATGTGCTTGCGACCAAGGCCGGACATGTGACGGGCGATTACGACGGTGAACCGTGGACCTACTCCACGGTCTCCGACAGCATCGATCGGAGTTTGGTGCGCATGCGCACGGATCACGTTGATCTGGTGCAACTGCACACGTGCGGTATCGACGTGCTGGAGATGGGTGACGTCATTCGCGCGTTGCAGGACGCTCGCGACGCCGGCAAGACCCGTTTCATCGGATACAGCGGTGACAACGACGCGGCTCACTGGGCGGTCGACAGCGGGTTGTTCGACACTCTGCAGACGAGCTTCAACCTGGTTGATCAGACTCCGCGCACGTCGGGCCTGCTCGAGAAAGCGGACGACGCCGGCCTCGGGATCATCGTAAAACGGCCGGTGGCGAACAGTGTGTGGCACGCCATCAGAACGGGCCGAAGGCGTGAAGACTTGCGCCCTTACGCGCACATTTACTATGACCGGGCGATGCAGGTTGCGGAAGCGGGTGAAATAGCCGACGAGCCGGAGGATCCGATGCTCACGTCCTTCGGGTTTACGTTGGCTCATCCCCAGGTGGACGTGGTCATCGCAGGCACCAAGAATCCTGACCACCTGGCCGATAACGTCAAGATGGTGAACGAGGCGTTGCCGATCGACCCCGGCGTGGTTGCGGAACTTCATCGCCGGTTCGATGAACTGGGCGACGACTGGTACGGCCGGACCTGAGTCGGGGACTTGCTGCGACGGGTTCACGTTGGACGTGCTGCTGCGCGGTCTGAACAGCGGGGTTGGACGATTGCGCGAAGCGCCGGATCGGGCGCGGCCCTGGTTGTAGACGTAGGGCAGTTGTGAGCGCCCTGGACACTCCGGTAACGGATACGGCGGTCTCCGATTCCGATCAGGAAGGGTCCGCCGCGCGTCTCGAACGACGCAAGCTGATCGCGACCGCCGTGGGCATAACGCTCAGCGTGTTGGCGCCTGCGTTGTTCATTCTCTTCGACGGGACAGAAGCGCTCCGTGATCTTGCCGAACGTTGGTCCGCGTCGCCCGCCGGCGCGATTGCGATATATCTGCTAATCGCGGGGGCGGTATTCGAAGTAATCGGATTCCCGCTCGATTACTACTCGGGCTACTGGCTGGAACGCAAGTTCGGCCTGTCGCGTACCGGATTCAGAACCTGGTTGCTCGACTACGCCAAGGCCGAGGTGCTTCAGGCGGTCTTGATCGTCGCCGCGGTCGAGGCGGTGTATTCGGCACTACGTGCGTTTCCGGATACCTGGTGGCTGATTGTCGCCGCCGGATTCACGCTATTTGCCGTGGTGATGGCGGGCCTCGCGCCGGTGCTCCTGTTCCGGCTCTTCTTCAAGTTCGAGCCGTTGGAAGACGGTGAGTTGAGGCGTCGACTAGAGGAGCTGTCCACGAGGCTCGGCGCCCAGGTCGGGGGGGTGTATGTGTGGAAGCTTGGGGAGAAGACCAGCCGAGCGAACGCCGCGCTTGCAGGCTGGGGCCGAACGCGGCGCATTTTATTGGCCGATACGCTCATCGACGAATTTTCGGAAGATGAGATCGAGGTTGTGATGGCGCATGAATTGGCGCACCACGTCCACGGGGACATATGGCGCGCGCTCCTGCTCAGGTCGGCCATCGCTTTCGGGGCGCTGTACGTGGTGCACCTGGGACTGGGGTGGTGGTCGACGTCGCTTGGCTACCGCTCGATTTCGGACTTCGCCAACATACCGTTGATGGTATTGATCACCGCCGCCGTTTCGCTCGCGGCGATGCCGCTGGCGAACGCGTACTCGAGACGGCAGGAACGGTCGGCAGATGAATTTGCGCTGAAAACCACCGGCATGACGGACGAGTTTGCGTCTGCGATGGCAAAGTTGGCGAGCCAGAACCTGTCCCGCCGCCAGTCCAACCGGATAGTCGAATTCCTGTTTCACTCCCATCCATCGGTCGAGAGCCGCATCCGGTTCGCAAACGAGTTCGTCGCGCCTGACCGGACCCGGGGAGCCAGCAGCGTCGACGCGTGAGTTCAGGCGTGCAGGCCCTCGATGGCGACCGGTTCGACCTCGCCGGCGGGTTCGAATCCGAATATCTTGCCGTAGAAGTACAGTTCCGCATCCAGGGTGCGGCGTATGTTTGCGGCGATTCTGAAGCCGTGCTGCTCGCCCGGGAACGGCAGATAGGCGTATGGCACGCCTTTCGCCTTCAGGGCCTTTACCATCGCTTCTGCCTGGGATGGCGGCACGATTTCGTCCTCGAGCCCCTGGAAGATGATCACTGGGCAGGACAACTGGTCGACGTAGTCGATCGGGGAACGTTGGCGGTACAGATCACGTGCTTCCGGGTACGGCCCGATCAATCCGTCAAGGTACCTGGACTCAAATTTGTGTGTGTCGGTGGCAAGCGTCTCGGCGTCCGCGACACCGTAGTAGCTCGCGCCGGCCGCAAAGTAGTCGTGAAACACTAGCGCGCACAGGGTCGTATATCCGCCTGCGCTGCCACCTTTGATGATCGCCCGGCGCCCGTCTGCAAGACCTTGGTCTACCAGGTGCCGCGCAGCGTTGATGCAGTCCTCGGTGTCGACCACGCCCCATTGCCCCTTCAGCGCGTCTCTGTACGCCCGGCCGTAGCCCGTCGATCCCCGATAGTTGACATCGGTCACGGCAAAGCCGCGGCTCGTCCAGAACTGAATGTCCAGGCTGAACGACGCGGATGCGGCGCTGGTGGGGCCGCCGTGACTCAGGACAATGACGGGCGGCTTTTCTGATGCGGGCGCTTTGAATCCCGGGTTGGTCGGCGGGTAGTAGTAGGCGTGGGCTTCTTCGCCGTCGCCAGTAGGAAACGTGACGCTCTGCGGCCGCGAGATCAGGCCTTCGTCGATCTCGATGTCCGAGCTCTTTCTGACCACCTCCACTGCACAGGTGTCGGTGTCGACTCGTACGATGGCCGTCGGCTCGGTGGGGCTTGCGGCGGTAATGAGCACATCCCTCCCTGTGGCGACCAGGCCGCCTATCGATGTGTACGGCAATTCGATTTCGCGGGCTTGCCGGTCTCCGTCGATGATCATCAGGCGGCGGCCGGCCTCTCCACCAACAACCAGGGCAATGCTGCCATCAGGCAGGAATGCATACGTGGACTGCCCGAACACCCACTGCGGTTCACCTGATTCCGCGTTGCCGGGAAAGACTGACTCGGCGGTATCTTCCTCAAGCGCGTACAGGTTCCACCACCCTGTCCTGTCCGACACGAAGTGCAGCTTTCCGTCAGGCGACCACTCCGGCTGGAAGATGCTTTCTCCGCTGCCGCCAGCCACCTGAATCGCCCCGCTCGAAGAGCCGTCGGGGCTGAGCGCGGCGACCCATAGTTCAGCTTCGTCCCACGGCATGTTGGGGTGGTCCCAGGCCGTATATGCGAGCCGTGTTCCGTCGGGTGAAAGTTGGGGGAAGGAGTAGAAGTCGTGCCCGCTGGCCAAAACGGTCTGCACACCGCCGTCGACTTGTACTGCGACTACCTCGTTCACGGCCTCGCGGCCCTCGACGTGGCGTTCCCTTACACACACCAGGAACCTACCGTCTGGGGTGAACCGGCCGTCGGCGAAGCGGTCGCCTGCTGGAATATCGGGATCGGCCGTAACAGGGTCCGGTTGCTCGCCGATGGTGTGCCTGTAGATGCGTTGATCGGCGAAGTTCGAGAAGTAGACGACTCCGTCATTGACCCCATACGCCGCGCCGCCGTACTCGTGGACGCGATTGCGCACGTTGTAGCCCTCGGGTGTGACGTCGACGGGGCCGGGCGCGTCGCTCGGCCCGCCCAATCGCACGATGACGTTTCTGCCGCCCTCGGCAGGCCGCCCTTCGAGCCAGTAGACATCGGGACCGTCGGTCTTTATCTCGCCGAGCCGGATGCCGGCCTCGGTGACCATTTCCGGCGTGACGGGCGAATTCCATGTTCCGTACGGCGCAGTCTGCTGACCAATCATCGAAAACCTCTTTTTTGGCGCGGCGAAGGTTACGTAAATTTGAGCCGTATTGACTTGCAATCACGGGCTTCGTATGCCGCGGTGTACTTGCGAAGAAGGTTACGTAATGTTGGGCTGGTTTGGCTCGTGATCAGAGGTCTGATGTCAAGTGGCTTTGGCGCGGCGAAGGGTACGCGAAGTCCGCCCCGGTTGGCCGACGATCAAGGAGGCGATCCGGCGGAAATGTTCTGACGGTCAGGCGGCAAGAAGATGCACAACGACGAGTTTTTCCGTGGCCCGGTATTCAACGGTTATGCCGTCATGGTGTGTCGAGTACGGTCTATTTCGGCGAGAACCTGATAGTCCACGAGCCTTTTGCGGTGACGGTCACCTTTTGAGTGCCAGGGGTCAAGTCCACCAACCCGCTTCCCACACCAATGGTTGCGCTTCCGCTCCAACCGGCCGTGGTCTCGTTGGCCGGGACGACTAGCGCCTTGCCTGATTCCGATTCGATCTCGACGGTGAATTTGGACTCAATGCACGAACCGGAAGAACAATCTTCGTTGTCTTGCACGGTCATGTCCACGGACCACTGCCCTTCATCCAGGAGTACAGATGACTCGTGGTTGCCGTTGCCCTCGAGTGCCACAACTCCCGTGTCAGGCGTGGCAGTGGCGGTGGGCGCGGCATCCTGCGCGACTGACGGTTGAGATTCGGATGTTTCGCCAGTTCCGTTCCCGCAGGCGGCCGCGAGAATTACGACAAATGCGATGGTTAGATACGTACGCGCGGACATTGGAACCCTCCTTGCCGTGAGGAATGGCGCTTGTCACATCCGCAGCGGCCACAAGCTGCGGGGCGCAAACAGCAATGAGGGCGCAAGTCGGGTTCATGCGGCTGCGCGAATGGGCATGCGGGGATGGCCCCGTGCGGCTATGACGTTCGCACCGTAGCATGCGCTGTTTATCCAGACAAGCTACGACGTGTGAGGCGTTTATGGGCGGGCTTGAATCGTTGACCAATGCCCCTTGTACTGCATATACTCGTTTGAGTCTACGAAATTCGCAAAGGCTGCGAACGGGACAAGTAGCGTCCAGTACGGGGTTGAGAGAGCCGGGGCAAGGTGTGAGCCCGGTACCACGACTGGGAGCGAATGGACCCGGGAGCTGCAGGACGAAGGCCGTTCGCAATCGCGGCGGCACATAGTCTGAGCCGGTTTGGCCACCGTTATCAGGGCCCGGAGTACGTCCGCAGTTTGCGTGCGTGACCCCGCACAAGAGATGTTCCGGCATGCCGGTTCAATCAGGGTGGCACCGCGATTACCTCGCCCCTGCAAGGGAGCGGGGTTTTTTTATGCCGCCGAAATATGCCAAATGACCATGACCGACGAACAAACTGTCCACCGACAAGCCACAGGCTCCAAGCCGGCGGCGCGGCCGCGCATACTCACGGGGATACGTCCAACAGGGGCTCTTCACCTGGGCCACTACGTTGGCGCCCTGAAGAATTGGGTCCGCCTGCAGGACGAATACGAGTGCTACTTTCTGATCGCCGACTACCAGGCGTTGGGGGACCACTTTCACGATATCGATCTGATACGCGGGTCGGTCATCGAGGTCGCCCTGGACTTTCTCGCGGTCGGACTGACGCCTGAGAAGTCGGCGTTCGTCATCCAGAGTTACGTGCCGGAGCACGCAGAGTTGACCATGCTGCTCAGTTTCATCACGCAACTGGGCATGCTCGAACGCAATCCGACTCTAAAGTCGGAGCTGGACAGCTTGCCGGTGGAGCGCCGCACGGTTGGCTTCTACAACTACCCAATGAGCCAGGTTGCGGACATCCTGCTGCCGCGGGCGCACCTGGTCCCGGTGGGTGACGACCAGGCCCCGCACATCGAAATGACGCGGGAGGTCGCACGTAAGTTCAATCGCATGTTTGCGGAGGTGTTCCCGGAGCCGGAAACGCTGATCGGAGAGGTCGGACGGCTGACCGGCACGGACGGCGCGGGCAAGATGAGCAAGAGCCAGGGCAACGTCATCATGCTGTCTGACGATGAGCAGACGGTAAACGAACGGGTGCGGGGCATGTTCACGGACCCGAACCGCATTCGGGCCGACATTCCCGGTCGCGTAGAGGGGAATCCGGTGTTCGAGTACCACGATGCGTTCAACCCGAACACCGCACAGGTCGACGAGTTCAAGGAACGGTACCGGGCCGGCAAGGTGGGGGACGTCGAGGTGAAGAGGGCGCTGGCATCGGCGATCAACGAATTCCTCGATCCGATCAGGGAACGCAGGCAGTACTACAAGCAGCGCATCGGGTTGGTGGAAGAGGCCCTAATGTCGGGCGTGGGTCAGGCCAGGACCATCGCGGCCGAAACCATGACGATGGTCAGGGATGCCATGCGCATCTCCTCATATACATCGAAATGGGAATGAACAATTGATCAGACAGCCGGATCGAGTTGCTGTCGGTAAAGATCGCCCCCATGTACATGGTTGCAAATAACGAGTTCCGCTGGCGACGCAGTTAGACGATCGCTGCTTCGACGCGCCATGAAAACAAGGGGAACTCAAATGAAATTCACTCCGGACCTGGAGACCTTCAGGTCACTTGCCAAAGTTGCCAACCTTATTCCGGTTTATCGGGAGATAACCGCCGACCTCGAAACGCCTGTGTCTGCGTATCTCAAGACCGCCCGCGGACCGTACTCCTACCTACTGGAGTCGGTAGAGGGCGGAGAACACGTGGCGCGCTACAGCTTCATCGGCACAGAGCCGTCGGAGGTCCTCATAACGGGGCCCGGCCAGAAATATGGCGACGTCGATCCGTTGGCGTTGTTGCAGTCGCGCATGGACGAGGTCAAGTGCTCCGCGGTGGAAGGCCTTCCGCGATTTCACGGGGGCGCGGTCGGGTACGTCGGCTACGAGGCCGTCCAGTACTTCGAGCCAAAGGTGCCGCCGTTAGGGGGCCCGGGGGTCGGCGTACCAGAATCGGTCTTCATGCTGACCGACGCGCTGCTCATTTTCGATCACGTGAAGCAGACGATCGCGGTAGTGGCGCATGCGCGAGTCGATGGCGATCCGGACGCCGCTTACCAGCGCGCAACCGAGATCATCGAGGAGATGGAGAACCGCCTCGAATCGCCGTTGCCGGCGCGTGCCCATCGTCGAGCGCCGGATTCGGGAGGCGTCACCGGCGATGCCGGTCGGGACTACTCGGCCGACGCGGGTACGGACCGTTCGCTCCGCTCGAACATGAGCCGCGAGGACTACGAGGAAATGATCCAGGTCGCCCGGAGCGGCATTTACGCGGGCGAATTGATACAGGTGGTGTTGTCGCAGCGTCTTACCCGTCGCACCGGCGTGCCGCCGTTCGACCTCTATAGGTCCCTCCGGGCGGTCAACCCGTCGCCCTACATGTTCTATCTCGACCTGGGCGAGTTCCAGGTGGTTGGCGCATCGCCGGAGTTGTTGGTGCAGGTGATCGACGGGGACATAGCCGTTCATCCCATCGCCGGCACAAGGCCGCGGGGCGCCACACCGGAGAAGGACGAGGCGTTGGCCCGCGAATTGGCGAGCGACGAAAAAGAGCGAGCCGAACATGTGATGCTGCTCGACCTCGGCCGCAACGACGTGGGACGGGTCGCCATCCCCGGCACAGTCAAGGTGACCCAGCAGTTGGACATAGAGCGTTATTCACACGTGATGCACCTCGTATCGCACGTCACCGGCCGTCTGCGGCCCGAGTACAACGCGTTTGACGCACTGCGCGCCGGGTTCCCAGCCGGTACCGTCTCCGGCGCGCCGAAGGTGCGCGCCATGGAGATGATCGCTGACCTGGAGAACGATAAACGGGGCCTCTACTCGGGCGCCGTGGGTTACTTCAGCTATACGGGGAACATGGACACGGCGATATGCATACGGACGATTGTTCTCAAGAATGGCGTGGCGCACATGCAGGCTGGAGGCGGCGTTGTGGCCGACTCGACGCCCGCCGGTGAGTATCAGGAATCACTGGACAAGATCGGGGCTCTGATGCGCGCAATCGATCACGCCGAGGAGATCGCCGGTGTACGTTGATTTCGTGAGAAAGTCTGCGCCAGCCGATGTAGTTACGCAGGGGCTGTGTGACCGCGCCCTGGCCTCCGGGAGATAGTTCACCAAATGGTTTTGCTGATAGACAACTACGATAGCTTCACGTTCAACCTGTACCAGTACCTTTGCGAACTGGGCGCCGAGGTTGAGGTCGTGAGGAACGACATGGCCACGATCGACGAGATAGAGGCGATGGACCCCGACCGCGTGGTGGTCTCACCCGGCCCGTCGCGGCCTGAGAACGCTGGGGTTTCGGTCGAGGTCGTTCGCAGGTTTTCGGGGAAGAAGCCGTTGCTGGGCGTGTGCCTTGGGCACCAATGCATCGGCGCCGCGTTCGGGGCGCGGGTCGAGGGCGCCGGTGAGATAAAGCACGGCAAGACATCGATGGTCGAGCACGACGACGAGGGCCTCTTCACCGGCGTGCCGAATCCGTTCGAGGCGATCCGCTACCACTCGCTCGCGATAATGCCGGACAGCCTGCCGGACGAACTAAAGGTGACGGCATGGTCGGACTCTGGTGTGATCATGGGAGTCAGGCACGAGTCGATGCCGGTCGAGGGGGTGCAGTTTCATCCGGAGTCGATACTAACGGCGCCGGGCAAACAGATACTGCAAAACTTCCTCGACATGTAGACAGCGCACCGCGCAGGAGCGGCTCGACTACGGCGAGCAATGAGAGAAACAGGTATGAATATTCAGCAAGGAATACAGGCGGTCGTGGACGGCGCGGACCTTGCCGTAGACGATGCGGCGAGCGTCATGCGCCAGATCATGGCCGCTGAGGCAACTCCTGCCCAGTTCGGTTCGTTCGTCACCGCCCTTCGGATGAAGGGGGAGACGCCGGAGGAGGTTGCCGGCATGGCCACGGCAATGCGGGAGGTGTCGCTGCACGTGGACCCGGGAACCGATGTCGTAGACACCTGCGGCACGGGCGGCGACGCGAAGGGCTGGTTCAACGTCTCGACGGCGGCCTCGTTCGTAGTTGCGGGCGCAGGGGTTCCGGTGGCCAAGCACGGCAATCGCGCCATGTCCGGGGCAACAGGCAGCGCCGACGTGCTCGACGAGCTGGGTGTAAAGATAGACCTCGGACCGGAAGGCGTGATGCACTGCATCCAGGAGGCGGGAATCGGCTTCATGTTTGCACAGGAGTTTCACCCCGCCATGAAGTTCGCCGGTCCCCTCAGGCCGCAACTTGGCATTCGCACCGTGTTCAACCTGCTTGGGCCCCTCACGAACCCCGCTGGCGCATCCCGCCAGGTGATAGGCATTTACGACGCTGTCGCGGCGGAGAAGGTCGCCAAGGCTCTCTCGATCCTCGGCACTGAATACGCCATGGTGGTGCACGCCGATTCGGGCGCGGACGAGATCGACGTCGAAGGACAGACGTTGGTGTACCAGGTCACGCCCGACGCGATGAAGAGGCGCCGGACCCGGCCCGCGGACTTTGGATTGCCGGAAGGCAGCCGCGATCACTTGATCGTACGGAATACGGCTGCGAGCGCCAAGATCATTTCAGACGTCCTGGACTCGAAGGGTGCGGGCCACAACGCTCCACCCGGCCCCGCGCGTTCCACGCGCAACGTGGTGGTTATGAACGCGGCGGCTGCGCTTGTGGCGTCGGGTAAGGCCAACAGCTTCCAGGACGGCGCGGAGATGGCCAAGGAGTCGATCGATTCTGGAGCAGCAAAGGCGAGGCTGCAAAAACTCGTCGAGGTCAGCAACAGGTAGCCGTGTCACTTATCGAGCAAACAACTGCCGTCGGCATCCTCGACCGGATCGTTGAATCGAAGC
Source organism: Dehalococcoidia bacterium (assembly GCA_965219065.1). Lineage (GTDB taxonomy): Bacteria > Chloroflexota > Dehalococcoidia > Lucifugimonadales > Lucifugimonadaceae. The sequence continues at coordinate 1,733,604 of OZ244715.1, read as the reverse complement.
GTCTTCGCGTCGACGAGGCACGACGCGAGATGCCGATGGCGAGACTACGGGACCAGGCGGAAGACGCGCTCCCGCCGATCTCGCTGGCGGCCGCTATTCGCCGCGCCCCGGGGATCGCCGTCATTTCGGAGATGAAACGCATGGCGCCGTCTGCGGGTGAGCTCGATCCGGACATGGATCCTGCCTTACGTGCAAGGGAGTATTGCTCGGCGGGCGCGGCCGCCATTTCGGTCCTCACTGAATTCGACCACTTCCGGGGCACGATCGAAGACCTGACAGCGGCGAAAACCGCGGCCGTCCGTAACTCGGTGCCCGTCCTGCTAAAGGACTTCGTGTTCGACGAGTACCAGGTGTGGGAGGCCCGCGCCGCCGGTGCAGATGCCGTCCTGCTTATCGTGTCGATTCTCTATGCGCCCCTTTACCGCGATCTATTCGGGCTGTGTCAGTCCGCAGGCATGGACGTCCTGGTCGAGGTGTTCGATGAAAGCGAACTTGAAATTGCTCTGTCGGTGAATCCTGGAATTGTCGGCGTGAATAATCGTAATCTCAGGACGCTCGAAACATCGCTGGACGTGTTCGAGCGGGTAGCGCCAGGCATTGGGCACAACAGGATCAGGATTGCGGAGAGCGGCATGAAGAACGCTGCAGACGTGAGGCGCATGGGGCGGGCCGGCGCAGATGCAGTTTTGGTTGGGGAATCGCTTATGCGCGCCGGCGGGGATGCCGCGTCGCTGGTTCGGACCATGTCTCAGGCAGGCGCCACATGAGTAATCGTGTTCCGATGGTAAAGATCTGCGGTCTGCGGGATGCAGACACCGCGCTGGCGACTGCCAAGTCCGGCGCCGATTTCATTGGCCTGAATTTTGTCGAAGGAGTCCGGCGCCAGTTGAAGGTCATGGAAGGGGCGGCCGTGGTGTCCGGCTATCGCCTTCGGGCCGGCCGGAAGAAGTACCGGATGAAGATCGTCGGTCTCTTTCGCAATCAACCGGCCGCGTGGGTGAACGAGGTTTCCAAGCGCGTCGTGCTCGACTACGTACAGCTTTGCGGCGACGAGGATGAGACGTATATGCGCAGTATGTGGCGGCCGGTCTTGAAACAGGTCAGGGTCAGGCAGGGAATGTCCGTGGCCGCATTGGGCGCTGAGGTGCAATCCCACCTGGACGCCGGACGAATGGTGGTCCTCGACCGCTACGACGAAAAGACGCCCGGCGGGTCGGGGAAGACGTTCGACTGGTCAGTGGCAGAGGGCATTGCCGACAGGGACGGCGTATTGCTTGCGGGTGGGCTGAGCCCAGACAATGTGGCGTCGGCGATTCGAATGTTGCGGCCCTGGGGCGTGGACGTTTCCTCGGGTGTGGAGAGTGACGGAGTGAAGGACCGGCGGAAGATCCAGGACTTCATCGAGACCGCAAAGGCAGCCGACCCGGCGGATTGAGGCCGGTTAGAACGACGCCTTGAATTTGGGTTTCCGCAACGGAATGCCCTTCTAATTGGCGTTGGTCCGTTAACCGGCTCTACTGCAACCCTAGGAGCTACTCGGGGTTAAGACATTCTAAGTGGCTCCCTTCTAATACACTGGCTGCGCCGTGGCATTCCGCTTTATCCATACCGCCGACTGGCAGATCGGCAAAGTCTTCCGCTTTGTCGATGACACGGCGATGGGGGGTCTCCAGCTGGCGCGGCTGGAGGCAATCACCCGCATCGGGAAACTCGCCCTTGAACACGACGTGCACCATGTATTAGTTGCGGGCGATATTTACGAGCACTCAACCCCCTCTCCATACTCTCGCAACCAAGTCATCGAGCGGATGCGGGCTCACGCTTCGGTGAATTGGCATATGTTGCCTGGCAATCATGATCCGTACCAACCCAACGGACTCTGGGATCAACTCCGTAAGCGCGGCCTGCCCGACAATATCCACGCGTACACCGTTCCAACCGTCAAAATCATTGAACGAGACATAGCCGCCTTGCTCCCGGCCCCACTCCAGCATCGTCGTACGCTCGCAGATCCCACCGAATGGATGGACCACGCGCACACCGACGATGGCCTGATCCGCATTGGACTCGCGCATGGCGCCGTCCGCGGCTTCGACACCGATGAAAAGCAGCGATCCAACCCTGTCGAACCCGCACGTCCACAGATCGCTCGGCTTGACTATTTGGCGCTCGGCGACTGGCACGGAGAGTTGCAGGTCACTGAGCGCTGCTGGTACAGCGGCACGCCCGAAACGGACTCATTCCAGACGCGGGGCACGGGCACGGCCCTGCTTATCGAAATAGACGGCCCAAACGAGTTGCCCCACATCACTCACCTCTCGACAGGCCAGTACCACTGGATATCGCTTAACGAGCGTGTAGAGAGCCTCCAGGACATTGAGTTCCTCGACCACAAACTGCGGACTCTGGACGGCGATCTCAACCGCACGCTGGTCAATCTGAATCTCTCCGGAGCGCTCTCGCTAGCTGTCATGCAGCATTTCCAGGAAACGATCGCCGAAGGGACGGCCGCAGCGTTCTATCACCTTCGTATCAACAGCGAGCAGTTGTTTCCAGAACCGACCGACGACGACCTGGACAATATCGATCCAGGAGGAATAGTCCGTGCCGCCGCAGATAGACTTCGAGATACCGCCGACGGAAGCGGGAGCGAAGCTGATCTCGCCCGTGCTGCTTTACTCCGACTCTATGTCGAACACAAGAAGCTCGAGTCTGGGTAGCCATGAAGCTGCGCACACTATCAGTGAATCAGTTCAAACGCTTCACCGAGCCGGCACGGCTGGGCGAACTCAGTGACGGTCTCAATCTAGTCGTCGGTCCCAACGAGTTTGGCAAGTCGACCCTCCTTGACGCGCTGCGAGCGGTGTTGTTTGAGCGCTACAGCTCAAAGGCGCGGCCAATCATGGCATTGCAGAACGACCGTAGCAGCGCGGCCCCGGTCGTGGAACTGGTCTTTGAAGTCAACGGCGCTGAGTACTTACTGACCAAGCGTTTTGTAAAAAGCGCCTATGCGCAGCTGAAATGCCCCGATGGAACGTTGCTTGAATCAGACGCAGCGGAAGACAAGCTGCGCGATCTGCTTGGTTTCGCTGAGGCTGGCATCCGCGGCGCAAATTCGGAAACGTTGGGTATGTGGGGCGTGCTCTGGGTGCAACAGGGACAGTCCTTTGGCAGTCCCGATTTGCCTGATTCGGCTCTGGCGAGTCTCAGTGCTGGATTGGAGTCCGAAGTGGGCGTGGTCCTCGGTGGCCGACGGGCCAGAGAGTTGCCGCTGGTAATTGAACGACGTCTCGGAGAACTGGTTACAGCGGCGCGACGCCAACCACGCGGCGAATACAAGGCTTCACTCGATCAGGTCGCTGAGAAGGAACAACTTCTCAGCGAGCAACAGCAACAACAGCGAGCTATGGCTGAAACGCTTGAGCAGTTGGAGCTGGCGGAAACACGCCTCAAGCGTCTGGACGACGCTAATCAGGACCGAATCGATCAAGCAGAACTGGCCCAGGCACGGGATCAGCTTGGCCACGTGATACGGCGCGAATCGCAGCTTGAAGCAGCCCGCAGCGAGCTACAAAACCGTCAGGGTCAGTTGGATCAAGCCCTACGCGCCCGATCCGAGCGTGCCTCTCGTCGTTCCGAGTTGGCCGATGCCAAGGATCAGGTGCGCCAAAATTGCGAGCGTTTGGCGGAACTGAAACAACATGAGAACGAAACTTCGACCCCCCTTGAAAATTTGGGCCAAACAGTGGAGAAGGCCCAGGCCACCGTTGAAGCGACGGAGCGGTCGGAAGCGAAATGTCGTTTCACTCTCGACCTCATCACACGTTTAGAAGAGTTGGGCGACCTACTCCAACGCCAGAGAGATGTCGCCGCCGCGCAACAACGGCTCAACGACGCTCAGCGTCGGGCCCATCAAATACAGGTCACTGACGAATCTCTTCAGCGCATCCGCCAGGCCGCGACCACCGCCGACCAAGCCAACGCGCAACTGAGCGTCGCCACGACGCGTATCAGCTTTGACATCCCAAGGGACCGACTCGCAGGCATTGAGGCCGCTGGCGCTCCCTTAACCAATCCACCCACGACGATTGACGCCGTGGAACGAGTAGCGATCTTCATACCGGAGCGCGGACGGATTCTAGTCGATCCGGCCATCGCTGATCGCGACCAGCTCTTGCATGCGGAAAAAACGGCGCGAACAGCGCTGCGCGCCGCTCTCGAGCAAGCGGGCGCGCAGTCGCTCGCCGAGGCGGAAATTCTGCGCGACCAGCGGCGCGATCTCGAGGCTGCCGCCGTCCTCGCCCGGCTGGAGTTGAAGCGCCTCGAACCACTCGGCGGCGCATTGACGCTTCAGAGTCGAATTGACGATTTGCGCCAATGGCAGGAGTCCCTGCCGCCTGAGTGGCAGACCGCAGAACTGCCCGAACAGGAACACGCGCAAGCGGCTCTGCAAAGGGCACAGACACAACTCCAGAGTGCGAGAGAAGACGAACGCGTCGCCCGCGCGGCTATGGAGGAACGGCGGTCAGCCGTCGCTGAGCGTAACGCGGCAGTGCTCAAACTGCAAAGCGCTGTGGATTACCAAATCGAAATGGTTCAACTGCGTCAAGAAAAACTATGCAACGATGCCGAAATCACGCCCGATGACCAACTCGCTGCGGCGACGGCCGCGGCCGCGCAAGCAGTGACGGTACAGCGACAGATTGTCTCGACGCTTGAGGCGGAGTGGTCGGAAGGCGCCAAGCCACAACTCGAAGCGCGGATTACACGGTTAGAGTCGAAGATTCAGCTAAGCGCGAACTCACGTACCGATTTGAGAACTGAGGTCGCCCGCTTGCGTGAACGCATTGAATTCCACGATAGCGCCGGTATTGACGAGGCCATTGAACACACGCAACACGAACTAGAACAAGCGAAACGTCAGTGTAATCGCCTAAAAGGCGAAATAGACGTTCTCGAACTCCTCGCCAAGACTCTCCGCGCCGCAGAGAGCGAAGCCAAAGAGCGCTACCTCGCGCCGGTTCTCAACCGCATCCGTCCGTACCTGCAAATGCTGTTTACCAATGCCGAAATCAGCATGGACGAAGACCTGAATATCACTGGCATGTCCCGAGGACCGGGATACGAGGAACGGTTCGATCATCTGAGCATGGGCACTCAGGAACAGATTGCCGTCCTCGTACGTCTTGCCTTCGCCGAAATGCTGGTTGACCAAGGCGCGCCCGCCGCCGTGATTCTGGACGATGCGCTGGTGTTCTCCGACGATCAGCGGATGCAGCTGATGTTCGACATACTCTCGCACGCTGCACGGCGCGTACAGATTGTTGTCTTTACCTGCCGCGAGCAACTCTTCGAGGGGCTCGGTGCGCATCAACTGAAACTCGCGTCCGCCGATAGCGAGTCGCTCCGCTCGGCCTAAACCCGTTCACACCGACAGGCTGGGGATTCGCTTGAGCGCAGTTATCCGGCATTCCTCGATTGGCGAGCCTCTCTGATCAGGTCGGCAGAAGTTCCGGGCAGAGGTTTACCCCCGAATATCTTCTGCCGAAGTTCTGCAAACAACTCGTGGTCGGGTTTTCCAGGCAATATGCCAGCCGCGCCGCTGGCCTCATCCAAGGTCAATTCCCTATCTATGGCGGTCTGGCAGTATCGGCGCATGCTGATGCCCTTAAGTGCGGCGGCGACCTTTAACCGACGTTGAAAGACGGGGTCCAGGTCCAGTGTGAGTCCCTTCTTCTTGGCTTCCATTGCATGCGTCCCGTTGAGTTGGCCTGACACTCCAGGAATAGTGCGAATGCAGAAAAAAGAGGCAATGCCGTCGGATAGCGAGCAGCCAGGAGAGCCCGCATAGTTGCGAGTACACGCGAACGGGGGAGATTATCGCCACATCCTGCGATGGCCTTCTCGCTGTGGCTGTGATCAGAGTCCCACGCAAACCGGTCGCGCCTGGCTTAGCCGCGCCCCTTCTTCTCCGCGCAGTCTCAGCACGCCGCGAAGGATCCGATTCCACCGCCCGACGACAACGCCGATCAGGCTGCGAGGGTGACCTATTCATACACCGTTGACGGGGTTTGATCGATCAACGTAGTATGCCGAATCGTGAAGGCACGGCGGAATTTAGCGGGGTACTCCCTATGCCCACTACCACCGCAGGCCCGGCGCTACGCTCGCCTGTTTCCTCAACGTCCATCTGGATGAGTCGCGAGGCCATCTTTGAGGCAGCGCGGGACAGAGCGCCCCCGTTTTGACTCTTCGATAACGCTTAGCGGGTGTCCAAAAAGTCCCCCAAACGCTTGCCGGATGTCTTTGCGTGAGCGAGATCGATGTGGATGATGTCCCTTTGTCCCTTGAGCGCCCCTAAGTCACCTTGGGCGAAGCCGGAGGCGCCGGGGTCAAAGGGGCAGACGTTACCGTATGAAGGACGTGGATTCTTCGGCTTCGCTCAGAATGACACTGTTGCAATTGCTCAGAAAGACAAAATCGCAATCGCTTAAGGAGGCCGAGCGATGGATCGTTTGAACAACTACATAGGCAGAGTGGGATCGCTCGAACTCGGAACGGTCATCTTCTGGATGTTCTTCTGGCTCGCGAACGGATTGGGCAAGATCATTGCCGGGACCCATATCGGCGTGAAGTTCGCGGCGAGGGGCGACATGAACCCGTTCGAAAACACGCTGGACAAGATGGGTTGGGGCACAGCTCTCGGCGACTCTGCGTACATCTTCACGGGCATCATTGAACTAATCGTAGGGCTCATCTTCACGTGGGCGCTTATCCAATTCTTCATGCGCACCGGTCCGGCAGCACGTCGGCCATGGATCCTGTTGGGGCTCTTCATCAGCGGCATCATCTTCGCCGTATTCGCCTTCTCGAACGTCGTTACGGGTTCGCGCCCGACGCCGCTCATCTGGCACACCACCTACTTCGGCGTTGTCGGCGTGTCCTGGCTGGTGATCGTCGGTCAGGGCGTGTGGGCGCGCGGGTCCGGCGGCGGCGACAGCAGCTGACCATCGCCCGGGAGGGAGCCGGGTCCCTTCCATGCGAAAATGGGCAAGGAGGCCGCTCTGCGGAGCGGCCTCTGCCGCGTGCAAGAGTCCCGACGAGACGGTGTGTCGGCGATCCGCGAAGGAGTAACGAATTTGAGCCACAAAGTCAGGATGGCCCAGTACGGTACGAAGCACGGCCACGCTGAAGGTGTGCTCAAAGTCATGCTCGCCAGCCCGGATGTAGAGATGGTTGGGGTGTACGAGCCCGATCCGGAACGACGGCGAACGCTGGAGTGCGCCGGCAGGCCGCCGTGGAGCGAAGTTAATTGGTTCGATTCCCCCACTGAATTCCTCGACGACCCGACGGTACTCGCGGTAGCGTCGGAGGGATCCAACGCAGAGAGCCTCGCCCACACCGAGGCGATAGTGGACGCCGTCAAACATGTTTTCTACGACAAGCCGGCAGGAACCGAATATGTGCTGTTTGAACGAATCGTCGAGAAGGCGCGTTCTTCGGGCCTCCAAGTGCAGATGGGCTACATGTTTCGCCATCACGCGGGGTTCAGCCGCATCGCGGACTGGGCCAGGTCAGGTCTTCTGGGCGACATCTTCTCCATAAGGGCGCACATGTCGACTCACCTTGAGCGACCTGCGCAAGAGGCGATAGCGCCGCACCGGGGCGGGATTTTCTACGACCTGTCGGGGCACATGGTCGACCAGATCGTCTGGATACTCGGCAGGCCGACAAAGGTGACGTCGTTCCTCAGGCAGGACGCAACGGACGTGCCCGGATTCAGTGACAACACGCTTTGCGTGCTCGAGTACGACTCGGCGATGGCGTTCGTAGACATCGCGGCCGTGGAGACTCCCCCGATGGCGCGTCGATTCGAGGTGTACGGCACGGCAGGATCTGCGATCATGGAGCCGTTCGAACCGCCGGGTCCGATCAAGTTGTGCCTCAGCGAGGAACGGGGCGGATACCCTGCCGGCGTTTCGATGGTGGAGGTAGAGGACAGGCAGCGGTACGTAGACAACCTGGCGGCATTCGTAAAGGACGTACGCGGCGAGAAGGCGCCCGACCGGTCCCTGGATCACGAATTGCTCGTCCAGGAAACGATCCTGCGCTCCACCGGCCATATCAGCTGGTAAGAGGGTGTTTCATAAGTCCTTCGCACATTTTCGTGTCGAACGCCATGCGACGAGATTCCCGTTTTCAGAGACCTTTGCATAACCCCTGGAGTTGGACCAATATGAAAAGTCCAGGCACACTTTCCAATCTCGAATCCCCACCCCAAGATTCCCGATTTCTGGGGAATGACGGTTATGCAAAGGTCTCTTTTCACGGGAATGACGAGATTGGAATACGGCACCAAATCTCATAATTCGGGCGATATTCGTAATCCAATGGATCGTGATTCAGGTGGTCTCAACATTATGAAACATGCTCGGTAAGGGCGGCCAGAAGTCTGCCCAACAAACGCCCCCTAAGGCTTGCGCTCCGCAGGCATGATTACTTTTTGCATGGTGGCGGCGGTGAAGTCTGCGCCTTCGATGTTGGCGTCTTTGAGGCTCACCCGGTACATGGCAGCGTTGGTTAGATCGGCGTTCTGGAGGTTGGATCCCACCAGCGTCGCACGGTAGAGCACGACGTTTCGCATTTTTGCGCCTTTGAGGTTCGCCCACTTCAGGCTGGCCTCGGAGAGGTCCGATCCGGACAAGTCGGCCCCGGCAAGATCGGCGTGGTCGAGGAGGGCCCGGGACAGGTTCCATCCGGCAAAGCTGCGCCCTGACAGTGAGGCGCCCCGCAGGTCGAGGCGGGACGCGGGGTTGTCGGCGCGCCATTCGTCGAGGGACGCGGCGCCGAGTTGCAAGAGTTTCAGGTGGCAGGGGTTCATGCGAGCGATGGTTCCGGGGTCAGCCTAGTTGGGTTTCGGCCTTCACCGAAACGACGGTGGGTGGTGTTTGTCCTTGTTGGCTTTTGACGTACGTATGCGGGGTAGCCGGGCTGGACCGCTGGTTCCCCGATCGGAGTCGGGGATGACGGGCGAGGGCCGGGATGACGGATGGGGGACGGAACGACGGACGAGCGCGAGGGTACACGGTTCGAATTCTCGGCATTGCCAAAACGAACTGGTATCACCAGTTCCCTAAAGGAGCGCCTGATTTCAGCCATTTGAAACGCGGTTGAAATACTTTGGCGTTAATGTTTTTGTGGAACATACCGGCCGGAAGCTATCCCCGACGCGTCTGGGCGCCGGGCTGAAATATGGAGATTTGCAGACACATGGCTAACGAAGCTCAGTCCGTTCTCGATCTAATGACGAAAGAGAACTGCAACTACCTGGATATCAAGTTCACAGACCTCCCGGGTACCTGGCAACACGTCGCCCTGCCCAGGGGCGAGGTGACCGATGACCTCTTTGTGCGCGGGACGGGGTTCGACGGCTCGTCGATTCGGGGATTCCAGGTGATCAACGAGTCGGACATGCTGCTGGTGCCCGACGCGTCGACGGCGCACAAAGACCCGTTCATAGGGAACAGCATCACGGTCATTGCGAACGTTAGCGACCCGACCACCAACGGCGACTACTCCAGGGACCCGCGGTACGTTGCACGCAAGGCCGAAAAGCACCTGGCAGACATCGGAGTCGGCGATGTTGCTTACTTTGGGCCTGAACCTGAATTTTTCATTTTCGATCAGGTGAGCTTCGGTCAGAGTGCCAACGAAGCGTTCTACAAGGTCGATTCGGAAGAGGGAATCTGGCGTTCCGGCGAGTCACGAACCGTGGGCGGCGACGGCCTGAACCTCGGTATGAAGCCGCGACACAAGGAGGGCTACTTCCCGGCGCCCCCGCACGACACGTTTTCGGACATTAGAAGTGAAGCGTGCGACCTCATGGCAGCTTTCGGCATGACCATTGAGAAGCATCACCACGAGGTTGCGACTGCAGGGCAGGGCGAGATAGACATCCGTTACGCGCCCCTGCTGGAGCAGGCCGATAACGTGATGATCTACAAGTACATCGTCAAAAACGTGGCGCGCAGGCATGGCAAGGTCGCCACGTTCATGCCCAAGCCGCTCTTCGACGACAACGGGTCCGGCATGCACTGCCACCAGAGTATCTGGAAGGATGGCGACCCCCTGTTCGCAGGTGACGGCTACGCAGGCATCAGCGATATGTGCCTGGCCTACATCGGCGGGCTGTTGAAGCACGGTCCGTCGTTGATGGCGATCGTGGCGCCCATGGTGAATTCGTACAAGCGACTGGTTCCCGGATTCGAGGCGCCGACGATCCTCGCCCTTTCGGCCAGGAACCGCAGCGCAGCAGCCAGAATTCCCGTCTACTATGACGACCGGGCCGCGAAGCGAGTGGAGTTCCGGCCTCCGGACCCGACTTGCAACCCTTACCTGGCGTTTTCAGCGATGCTGATGGCAGGTCTGGACGGCATCGAGACCGGCGCCGATCCAGGAACGCCGATAGACAAGGACCTGTACGACTTGCCTCCGGATGAGTTGGCCGCTCTGCCCCAGGTACCGGGCAGCCTGGAAGAGGCGTTGAACGCGCTGGAGGACGACCACGAATACCTGCTCAAGGGCGGCGTGTTCACGTCGGACGTGCTGGAGTCGTACATCTCGCACAAGCGCGAATCACAGGTTGATGAGATGCGAATTCGGCCGCACCCGTACGAGTTCTTCCTGTCGTTCGACGCATAAGACCAGGACGACGGTCCTCCTGAGAGATCGGGATACGAGAAGCCGCCGCGCCTCGCGGCGGCTTCGTCGCGAGGGACACCATGTCCCGCAGCGCCCACATGGGCGCCGCGGGACATGTTCATAGGGATTTAGCCTACTGGGGACGTTCTCCCAGTTCCACTTCGAGGTCGATAAGTTCACCGCCCCGGTTTATTCCTATGGTGACGGTGTCTCCGGGGCTTGTGTTGAGGGCCAGGTAGGCGATCACGTCCTCGATGGCCTTGACCGGGTTGCCTTTGATCGCAACTATGACGTCCCCGCCGATGGTGACCGGCCTGCCGAGTACGGTCATCTGCTCTTCTCCGGCTCTCAGGCCTGCCTTTTCGGCTGGGCTGTTGGGCGAGACGGTCTGTATCAGGGCGCCTCGGAGTTCACTATCGAGATCTGCCTCTTTTCGCAGGTCCATGCCTACGTCCATGGCGCTGATGCCTAGCCAGGAATAGCGGTGCTCCCCGTTTTGGATGATTGACGGGACCACTCGCCGTGCGAGGTCGATCGGCACGGCGAATCCCACACCCGAGTTTTGCCTTGATTCGCTGCGGATCTGCGAATTGATGCCGATGGCCCTGCCATGGCTGTCGAACAGCGGCCCGCCTGAATTGCCGGGGTTGATCGCGGCGTCGGTCTGAATGACCTCGGGGATGGCGAAATGACTGAAACCGCTGTCTATGAGACGGCCCACAGCGCTGACGATGCCCGTGGTCATTGTGAAGTCCTGGCCGAACGGGTTGCCGACGGCGATAGCGAATTGGCCCGGCCGAAGGGCGCCGCTATTGCCCAAAGCGACCGGGACGAGGGCGCCGGAGGGGGCGTCGATCTTGATCACCGCGATGTCTGAATCTTGGTCCACGCCGACGACAGTGGCGTCGTACTCGTCGCCGTTGTGGAACGTGACCCGTTGCGTGTCCCCAATTCCTACAAGGTGAAAGTTGGTGACGAGATGACCCTCTTCATCCCACACGAACCCTGAGCCTTCGCCGGCATCGGACACGATGCGGACGACGGACGGGACGACCCTGTCGTAAAGGTCGGCTAACAGGGCCTCCTGCGCGGTGTATTCGAACGTCGTATCGACAGACGGGAAGCTGGGGGATTGGACGGTCTCTGACGGAGATGGGGCAGAGCGGACTCCAGAGCAGGCGGCAATCATGGACGTGGCGGCCACAACTGCGACGGCGCTCAGGAGGATTCTTATCTTGAGGAGCTTGTTCATGTTCAATCACTCGAGCGCGTCCCAAGTCTGGTCCGGTCTCGTGCGTGTTCCTACATAAAAAACTATATAAAGCCTAGGTGTCTATTGTGAAGTTGTTGTCAAGGATTCGGCCGTGGGACGCGGGCTGGACCGTCCTTCTTTAGCGGATGTCATTCGCGGTATTGGGAGGCGAGCGGCAGGCGCCGGTCGCGTCCAAACGCCAGGCCGGTGATCTTCACGCCCGGGGCGGCCTGCCGTCTTTTGTATTCGTTGCGGTCCACCAGCCCGGCGATGCGTCGTACCGTGGCCTCGTCAGCGCATTCGCCGTCAATCGCGCGCTCGCTCTCAATGATGTGCTGAATCGGCTCGCGTTCCTCCACGTACATCTCGAGGATGCGGTCAAGCACGGCGTATGGGGGTAGCGAGTCCTCGTCCAATTGGTCCGGTCTGAGTTCGGCGCTTGGCGGCTTTTCGATCACCGCCTGCGGTATCGGAGAACCCGGGCCGGACTCGTTGCGGCGCCTGGCCAGTTCATAGACGAGGGTTTTCGGAACGTCCTTGATCACTGCGAATCCGCCGGCCATGTCACCGTAGAGGGTGGCGTACCCGGTGGCCATCTCCGACTTGTTGCCCGTTGTCAGCACGAGCCAGCCGAACTTGTTTGAGATGGCCATCATCAGATTGCCCCGAATGCGCGCCTGAACGTTTTCTTCCGCCACCCCGGTTTCGGTCCCGGCAAAGTAGGGCGCCAGCATCTCCTCGAAGGCGACGTGCCCCGCCTCGATCGGGATGTGCCATAGTTCGATGCCCAGCCGTTTTGCCATTTCAACTGCGTCGGACCGGGAACCGTCGGAAGAGTAGCGCGACGGCATCGACACGCCGACGACGTTTGGCGCGCCGAGGGCGTCCACCGCCACTGCGGCGACCAATGACGAGTCGACGCCGCCCGACAGGGCGACCGCCACTTTGCCGAATCCGGTCTTGCGTACGTAATCTCGGGTCCCGACGATGAGTGCCGAGTAGATGACGTCGCGAATGTCTGCCTCTACGATCCGCGGCGGTGGCAACGCGGGCCTGTTTTTCGGCTTCGGCGCGCGGACCTGCCAAGTCTCCGTCGTTCCCACTGCCGCCGCGCCGCCGCGATATGTGACAGGGCTCTCGCGAAGGGCGGCCCGTACTTGCTCGATGTCCAGATCGATGACCAGCAGGTCCTCTTCGAATTGCGGGCTGGACGCAAGAATGTTCCCGTCGGGCCCGGCGACCATGCTTCCGCCGTCGAAAACGAGTTCGTCCTGCCCGCCGACCTGGTTGACGTACGCCACGAACGCCCGATTGCGCCTGGCGGCCGAGGTTACGAGCCCCTTCCGCGTCTTACGCTTGTCGATTTCAAATGGGGACCCGTTGATGTTGACGATCAACTCGGCGCCGGCGCGACACTGGATCTCCGACGGTCCGACCGACTGCCAAATGTCTTCGCAAATGTTCAAGCCGATAGCGCGGCGTCCGAGGTTGGCCACAGGGCACACAGCGCCGGGCACGAAGTACCGCCGTTCATCGAACACTCCGTAGTTGGGCAGGTGGATCTTGTGGTACACGCCTTGCACGTCGCCGTTGGCGATGAGGGCCAACGCGTTAAATAAACGCCCGTCCACCTCGTCGACGAACCCCACGATGGCCGCGACGTGTTTGACCTCACGGGCCAGCTGTTGCAGCAGTCTCCTGTTTTCGGCCACGAATGACGGGTACAGGACGAGGTCCTCCGGCGGATAGCCGGTTAGGGTCAATTCCGGGAACGCCACGAGGTCGGCGCCCTGAGCCGAGGCCCGGTCGATCCAACTATTAACGAGTTTCGTGTTTCCGCGCATGTTGCCGACGGTGGTGTTTACCTGTGCCAGCGCTATGCGGAAATTGTCCACGTTCGGAGCCTTGGGTGTCTCCGCAGGCGCGCCGTCGATTGCCGGACGGGTCCGACCGGAGCAGCCCTCTGTCTCGATGCTCATATCGATTAGGGTGTGATGGATGACGCCCGGCTAGCGCGCGGTGGCCCTGACATTCTCGATCACCGGGCGGGCGTAGCCCCTGACCGTCGGCAAGTTTGAGTGGCCCATCAGGTGCGTATCGATGTACCGTGCGCAGGCCCTGCCTTCCGCGATGGCGTGCACCACGAGGGACTGGCCGCGCTGCATATCGCCGGCGGCGAACACACCGCCCACGCTGGTCATCATAGATGCGTTGGTCTTGACGTTCCCCCGACCGTCGTAATCGACCCCGAGGTCATCGAGCAGCCCGTGGTGTTGGGGATGAACGAATCCCATGGCGAGCAGGACGAGTTCGGCCTTGACGACGAATTCGCTGCCCGGCACTTCGACCAACCGGGGTCGTCCCTCCGCGGTGGGTTGCCATTCGACCCGAACGCAGTTCAATGAAGTTACCCGTCCGTCCTCGCCCCTGAAGCTGTTCGTGGAAACGTTGTAGTCGCGCGTCCCGCCCTCCTCGTGGGCCGAAGAGATGCGGAACACGGATGGCCACTGCGGCCACGGGTTTTCGTTCTTGCGGCCGTCGGGGGGCCTCGGCATGATTTCGAACTGCATGATCCTGGCGGCGCGCTGCCGTATTGCCGTTCCGAGACAGTCGGCGCCGGTGTCCCCGCCGCCGATGATCACGACGTTCTTGCCTTCGGCGGTGATGGTTTCCTGAGGCGAAAACTCCTGACCTCGATCTTTACGGTTTTGCTGGGCCAGGTAGTCCATGGCGAAGTGGATGCCGTCGAGCTCGCGGCCCGGCGCCGGCAGTTCGCGCGGAACGGTCGAGCCGCCGGTCAGACACACTGCGTCAAACGAGGCTCGCAGCTCCTGCGCCGTGATATCCGAGCCCACGTTCGTGTTGGTGCGAATCTCCACTCCCTCCGCAACCAATTGCTCGGCTCGACGGTCTACGTGGTGTTTTTCCAACTTGAATTCAGGGATGCCGAGCGAAAGCAACCCCCCAACGTATTCGTCGCGCTCGAACAAGGTCACGTAGTGGCCGGCGCGGTTGAGTTGCTGAGATGCCGCCATGCCGGCCGGTCCTGACCCAACTACAGCGACCTTCTTGCCTGTGCGGTGTGACGGAGGTTCAGGCCTGATCCAGCCCTCTTGCCAGGCGCGCTCCACTATCGCCTTTTCGATCATCTCGATCGTCACGGCGTCCTGGTTTATGGCCAGGGTGCAGGCAGGCTCGCAAGGAGCCGGGCATATGCGGCCCGTAAATTCCGGGAAGTTGTTGGTGGCGTGAAGCCGTTCGATGGCCGAACGCCAGTCACCTTGGTAAACGAGGTCGTTCCACTCCGGGATGAGGTTGCCTAAGGGGCAGCCGCTGTTGCAGAACGGTACGCCGCAGTCCATGCAGCGGCTGGCCTGTGTTTGGGCTTCGGCGGTTGCCCACGGCACGTAGACCTCGCGCCAATCACCCACGCGCACATGCACCGGTCGGCGCTTCTGTGGCACGCGGCCCTTTTCGAGAAACCCCCGCGCCTTAGCCATACGCGGTGGCGGCTACTGAAAGTTCACGGTCCGGCCGGGACCCGTTGCCGGAGCGGATCGTTTGTCCGTCGGCGAGTTCCCGCAGCACTCGGGCGTAGTCCCGAGGCATCACCTTGTGGAACCGGCGAAGTGACGATGCCCAGTCTGCCAGCAACCTCTCGGCTACGGTGCTTTGCGTGTAGCGATAGTGATTCTCGACAAGCCCTCGCAACTCCAGGTCGTCGCTGCTGCCCGGCGCTACGTGTTCGAGGTCTGCCATGCCATCGTTGAAACGATCGGGAAACGTGCCGTCCTCGTCGAGCACGTATGCGATACCGCCGCTCATGCCAGCGCCGAAGTTGCGTCCGGTATGGCCGATCACTGCCACGCGGCCTCCGGTCATATACTCGCACCCGTGGTCCCCTATGCCTTCGATGACGGCGTTAGCGGCGGAATTTCGCACGCAGAACCGTTCGCCTCCGAGTCCTCGGATGTAAGCTTCACCACCCGTCGAGCCGTAAAGGGCGACGTTGCCAATGATGATGTTCTCTTCAGGAGCGTAGGTTGAGTCCCGGTCCGGAACGGTGATGAGCGTGCCACCTGACAGTCCCTTGCCGAAGTAGTCGTTTGCGTCCCCTTCGAGCCGGAACGTGACGCCGTTGACGAGAAATGCACCGAAACTCTGACCCGCCGATCCCCTGAAGGTGAAGTTGATCTTTTTCTCCGGCAGACCCTTTTCGCCGTACTTCTTTGCGATTTTTCCGCTGAGCATCGCACCGACGGTCCGGTTGCGGTTCTTGATCGGAAAAGCGCCGGTGACGTCTAACGTGCCGTCGATTGCAGGTTCGGACATTTCGATCAGACGGTGGTCGAGAGCGAATTCGAGGCTGTGGTCCTGGGGTTGACAGGAAAATGGCGAGTCGCCCTCGATTCCCGTGGGACGGGTGAGAATTCGGGACAGGTCGAGCTTTTCGGCTTTGAAGTGTCCGCTGTCGTCGCGTTGCCGCAGGACGTCGACCCGACCGATCATTTCGTCGACCCGCCGGAATCCCAACTGCGCCATGTGTTTCCTGAGACCCTCGGCGAGGAACATGAAGTAGTTGACCACCGCCTCGGGAGTTCCGGTGAATTTTCGCCTCAACACGGGGTCTTGCGTAGCCACTCCGACGGAGCACGTATTTAGATGGCACTTGCGCAACATTATGCAGCCCATGGTCACCAGGGCCGCCGTCGCCACCCCCCACTCGTCGGCGCCCAGCAATGCTGCGATTGCGACATCCCGGCTCGTTTTGATCTGCCCGTCGGCCTGTACGACTATTCGTCCCCGCAAACCGTTTTCGACCAGGACCTGCTGCGTTTCGGCGAGGCCCAACTCCCATGGCAGCCCGGCGTGCTTTATCGAGGAGAGCGGTGATGAGCCGGTACCGCCCGAGTCGCCGGATATGAGCACCACGTCCCCTTTGCCCTTCGACACGCCGGCGGCGATGATTCCGACACCGACCTCCGAGACGAGCTTGACGTGGATGCGCGCATCGGGGTTGGAGTTCTTGAGGTCATGAATCAGTTGCGCCAGGTCCTCGATCGAGTAGATGTCGTGATGGGGCGGAGGTGAAATCAACTCCACGCCCGGCGTGGTCTTCCGGATGCCGCCGATGTACTCGCTGATCTTGTTGCCCGGGATCTCCCCTCCTTCGCCGGGCTTGGAACCCTGGGCCATTTTGATCTGGAGGTCGGTCGAGTTGACCAGGTAGTTGGTCGTGACGCCGAAACGGCCGGACGCCACCTGTTTCATACGGCTGGAACGTGAATCGCCATTCGCTTCGGGTGTGAACCTCGTTGGGTCCTCGCCTCCCTCGCCGGTGTTACTCCGGGCGCCGAGGCGGTTCATCGCCACGGCGATAGTCTCGTGGGCTTCCCTTGAAATCGACCCTAGCGAGATCGCGCCGGTTGCGAATCGGCTGACGATTTCCGTGGCCGGCTCTACCTCGTCGAGGGGTATGCCTTCCCGCTCGTCGAACGCGAAATCAAGTAGTGACCGGATCGTCAGATTTGAGCCGGATTCCGAGTTCGAGGCTTCCTCGAACTGTTCGAATATGCGGGCGTCGTTGCGAGTGGCGGCGTCCTGGAGCAGGGCGATCGTGTCAGGGTTCCAGAGATGCCGGTCACCCGTCCCCCGCCACAGGTAGAAGCCGCCGATTTCGAGTTGCAAATTGGCAGGGATGCGCGCCTCAGGGTAAGCCCTTCCGTGGTTTGCCAACTGGTCGGCGGCGATCTCCTCGAGCCCGATGCCTCCGATGCGTGAGGCGGTCCACGTGAAGTATTCGTCGACCAGTTCCTGTGAAAGTCCCAGGGCCTCGAACACCTGTGCACCAAGGTATCCCTGGAGTGTGGAAATGCCCATCTTGGACATGGTCTTGAGGAGGCCCTTTTCAACTGCGTAGCAGAAGTTGCGCTCTGCTTCGTCCTGGTCCGGCATGATCTCCTCGGCTGATGGCAGTTCACGCGTGCCGGCGAGGGTTTCGAACGCAAGATAAGGGTTGACCGCGCTTGCTCCGTAGCCGAACAGGCAGGCGATGTGGTGTACCTCCCGCGCCTCTCCGGATTCCACAATGATGTCGGCCAGATCGCGGGACCGCTCACGGATCATGTGGTGGTGAACCGCCCCGGTGGCGAGCAGCGCCGGAACGAATGAGTGTTCGGAATCGAGGCCCCTGTCCGACAGGACAAGTAGAGTACAGCCGTCCGCGGCGGCTTCGTCGGCCTCCCTGCGAATACGGTCGAGGGTGTTTTTCATGCCGGCCGCGCCCTCGGCGACCGGAAAAAGCGTGGAGATGGTGCGGACCTTGATTGCAGGGTGATCGGCGGCGCGGATCCGTGCGAGGTCGCTATTCCGAAGCACCGGATGATCGATGCGCAGCAGCCGGCAGTGTTCCGGCGATTCATTGAAGAGATTGGGCCGGCGGCCTGCCGGGACGGACAGCTGCGTGACAAGTTCTTCGCGAATGGCGTCAAGCGGCGGGTTGGAGACCTGCGCAAAGAGCTGCCTGAAATAGTTGAAAAGCGGCTGCGGCCGGTCGGAAAGCACGGCCAGCGGGGAGTCGTTGCCCATCGACCCCTGCGGCTGATTGGCCACGACGCCCATGGGCGTGACGAGCAGGCGGACGTCTTCCTGCGTGTAGCCAAAGGCGACCTGCCGCGTTATCAGGGTTTCCAAATCGATGCCCGGCACATGTGCAGCGGGGGGTAGATCGTCTAGTTTCACGCGGTTCTCGGCCAGCCACTTGCCGTAGGGCTGCCTGCGGGATAAGCGGTCCCTAACCTCTTCTGGCTGATCGATACGCTTGTTTTCGAAGTCGACGAGGAACATCCGGCCGGGCTGCATGCGAGAGCGGAATCTGACGTTGTCCGCCGGTATGTCGAGGACGCCGGTCTCTGAGGCCATGACCAGCAGATCGTCTTTTGTGACGAGGTAACGGAAGGGTCGCAGGCCGTTTCGGTCGAGCACCGCGCCGAGCTTCGTGCCGTCTGTGAACGTGACCATGGCCGGCCCGTCCCACGGCTCCATGAGCCCGCCGTGGAACTCGTAGAAGTCCCTGACATGTTCGGCCATCGCCTCGTGCCCGTACCACGCGGCGGGGATCATCATCGCAATCGTATGCTCTATCGACCGCCCGCCCATGCGAATCAGTTCGAAAACGTTGTCGAGGGAGGCTGTGTCGCTGGCGTCCGGTTCGCAAACCGGCGCCACGTCGCGAATGTCATCGCCGAACAGTTCGGATTCGAGGATTTGCTCTCGTGCGGCCATCCAGTTCCGGTTGCCTCTGAGCGTGTTTATCTCTCCGTTATGCGCCAGGAATCGATATGGGTGCGCGAGTTTCCATGCCCCGAGTGTGTTGGTACTGAACCGGGAGTGGACCATTGCGAACACGGACATCATCCGGGGATCGTCCAGATCAGGGTAGAAAGCCCTGATCTGTTCGGCCATGATCAGGCCCTTGTAAACGATGGTCCTGCCGGAGAGCGAGCAAATGTAGAACTGGCTTGAGAGGTCCGCCTCGGTCTCTGAGGTTGCCATGTCGGTAACCGACCGTTCGGCGACCTTTCTGGCTACGTACAGGCAGCGTTCGAGGCCGTCGCCGGTCAGATTGCGCGGCGCGGCGGCAAAGCACTGCCTTATGCGGGGCATGATGCGGCTAGACATTTCGCCGATGGCCATTGGGTTGACCGGTACGTCACGCCAGCCGAGGAATGTCAGACCCTTTGATTCCAGGGCAGACTCGACTGCCTCCTCGCATCTCGCGCGGAGTTCGTTCGACTGCGGCAGGAAGACCATGCCCACTGCGTAGTTCCCGTCCGCGGGCAAAGCGATACCGGCTTGTGACGCAGCGGCGGGCATGAATTCCCGCGGCATGCGTATCAGTAGGCCTGCGCCGTCGCCAGTTCGAGGGTCGCATCCACAGGCGCCGCGATGTCCAAGGTTTACAAGAACTTCGAGCCCCTGCTCGACAATTCGGTGGGAAGACTCGCCTCCCAGGTCGGCTACAACCCCAACACCGCACGCGTCGTGCTCATGCTCAGGCGAATACAGCCCTCGCTCAGCGATCTCTTTGAGATCGGGTATTTGCCGCAATTCAGTCATTTGATGACGGCGCACGCTCCCGACGTGCCTGTCGATGGAAATCGTTAAACCGTTCGGCTAAAGCCGGAATAGGTACTCGTTTATCTCGAAGTCGGTCACTGCCTGTGAGTAGCGTTCCCATTCGATTCGTTTGTTCTGCAGAAAGCTGTCGACCACGTGGTCGCCCAAGGCATCTCGCACCAACTCGCTTTGCTCGGCTACCCGCAACGCCTCGTCCAGCGTAGAAGGGAGCCGTTCGATGCCGTAATCGGCCCGTTCCGCGTCGCTCAGTTCATAGACGTTGCCCTTAATTGGCTCGGGTAACGGGTATCCTCGCTCGATCCCGGCCAATCCGGCGGCGAGCATGACCGAAAAGGCGAGATATGGGTTGCACGCCGCGTCGGGGGCGCGGTACTCAACTCGCAGGCCGTGCTCTCTGCCGGTGCGGTACGCAGGCACCCGTATGAGGTCGCCCCATTGACCCAACGACCATGAAGAGTAGATCGGGGCTTCGAGTCCGCGGACCAGGCGCTTGTACGAGTTGACCCACTGGTTGGTTATGGCGGTTATCTCACGGGAGTGGCGCAGCAGACCAGCTATGAACCTTCTGCCGGTTTCGGAAAGCTTCAGTTCGTCTTCGGCGTCATAAAAGGCGTTCTCGTCACCCTCGAACAGGGACATGCTGGTGTGCATGCCGGAGCCGTGCCGGTCGTTGAAAGGCCGTGGCATGAACGTGGCGTGGACGCCGCGCTGCGCGGCAATTTCCTTGACCACGAAGCGGTAGGTGACCACGGCATCTCCCATGGCCAACGCATTCATGTGGCGGATGTCGATCTCGTGCTGTCCGCCGGAGACCTCGTGGTGGCTGTGCTTTACGGGAATGCCGACGTCCTCCAGGGCCAGGACCGTCTCCCGCCTGAGATCCGAACCGGCGCCATCCGTCGAGGTCTGGTCGAAATATCCGGATTCGTCGATCGGCTGGAGAGTGTCCCTGTGGAGGTAGTAGAACTCGATCTCCGGGGCGAGGTAAAAGGTGAAGCCGAGGTCCAAAGCCCTTCCGATGTTTTTCCGCAAGACGCCCCGGCAATCGACGGGTGCGGGCGCGCCGTCGGGGTTTTCGAGATCGCAGAACATCCGGGCAACACCCTTTTCAGTGGGTCGCCAGGGGAGTTGTTGCCACGTTGAGGGGTCTGGAACTGCCACCATGTCGGTCTCTTCGGACCTGACGAGTCCGGCAATCGACGCACCGTCAAACGATGCTCCGTTGCGCAGGACCTCCTCAAGTTCGTCGACGGTTATGGCGAACCCCTTCAGGGTTCCCAGAATGTCTGTGAACCAGAGTCGAATGAATTTGACGTCGTGCTCATGGGCAGCGAAAAGGACAAATTGCTCTGCCTCTTCGTTGAACCCCGGCACCGGCATTTCAGGCGCCTTAGTCATCTGTTAGGGAATGGGTCCGGGCAACGCATCGCCCACGGATCTGCCCGGTTGGCGCCTGGTTCAGATCGTGGTCGATTATGAGGACGCCTAGGGAATAGATTCGCAAGTTTGAAACATTGTGAAGTTTTTGTCAATCGAGATTGAATACAGATGAACGGCTATTGCGCCGCCGGCCCGTGGTTGAGGTCGTCAACGCGGCCCTTGCCGTTGACCGTATACCGGCGCGGCAGTGGGACCGGGCGGCCGCCGTTTCAGGCCGTAACCGCGTTGGCAGCGCGGAAACGGTAGCCGACGTTCCATACCGTTTCGATGAACCGATGCGGGGCCCTGTCGATCTTGGAGCGGAGCCTGCGGACGTGTACGTCCACGGTACGGGTGCCACCGAAGTAGTCGTAACCCCAGACGCTGCGAAGCAGGGCCTCCCGGGTGAATACTCTTCCGGGGTTAGAGGCGAGGTACTCGAGGAGTTTGAACTCCTTATAGGTGAGATTGATTGTGCCGCCGGAGACGGAGACCTCGTAACGGTCGCAATCAATCGTCAGTTCGCCTCGGCTGATCAGGTTGGACGCGGCGCCGACGCCCGCCCTCGATTCCGCGACGTGCATTCGGATCATGAGTTCGGGACCGCTGTAGGGCGGGAAGCATACTTCGAACTTTCCGACCGTCGGGTCGACTCCGAACAGGTCGACTGCAGGCAATAACGCTACGACCGGCACTCCTGTCTCCACAGCGCGGTAAACCCGGTTAGGAACGGCGGCGAAATCTCCGTCTCCGCACCACACAAATGCCACAGCTTGTCCGAGCTTCTGCAGGGGGGAGAGGTCACCTTCGAGGTCGACGAAAGTCGCGTCGAGTGCGTTCAACTTCAGGCTGCTGACCACGCGCCGTGATTCGGCAGATCTGAATCCGATCAAACAAATGGTCTTCACTGGATGTTTCGGAATGCCCGGGCGCCCGCCGGCGTCAGAATTTCTTCAACGGCCGACGATGACCCGCAAAACGACTGGCCGACCATGCACACAAGTGGAATCAAAGGGTACACGACGCCTCGTCAGGTTAACCAACTCACGCGGCGGGAGTCACGGGACAGGTTAGCATTTCCTGGCTGACACCCCTTTTCGGCCCAATTGTCCGGGATGGGCCGCTGCTTCCTTACGAAACTCGTTGACTACTTGGCGCGTAAATTCATATAATCGCTGTTTGCGGCTTTGGCAACTCGTGCCCAGGTCGTTCATTTATCAGAACGGCCCCAGTTAGTCGCGGCCGGAGCGTATTGTGCCGACAATCAATCAACTAGTGCGCAAGCGGCGCAGCAAGTCTCGGAAGAAGCCCAAGACGCCGGCGCTGCGGTTCACGCTGAACTCTTTGGAGAACAGGATGACCCGCGGTAAGAAGGGCAGCCCGCAAAAACGCGGCGTGTGCCTTAACGTGCGCACAGTTACGCCCAAAAAGCCGAATTCGGCTCTTCGCAAGGTAGCTAGAATCCGGTTGACGAATGGCCTGGAGGTCACGGCGTATATTCCGGGCGAGGGGCACAACCTGCAAGAACACTCGGTGGTCCTGATTCGGGGCGGCAGAGTACGAGACTTGCCCGGCGTCCGATATCACGTAGTCAGAGGAACGCTCGACACGTCGGGCGTAGGGGACCGCCGGCAGGGACGCAGTAAGTACGGATCGAGCCGGACCGGATCATAATCCAGAGGATCACTTAAACGCCGCCTGTCCGGGCCTCGGGCAGGCGGCTAAGTTTGCCCGACAGGGAATTCGAACATGTCAAGGCGCAGGCGCGCAACACACAGGGAGATCGCTCCCGACCCCAGATTTGGCAGCACAGAGTTGGCCAAATTCATTAACCGCCTCATGATGGGCGGCAAAAAATCCGTTGCTCGACGCGCCATGTACGACGCCCTCGGCCGCCTAGAGTCTGAGACCAACCGGCCCGGCCTCGAGGTTTTCCAACAGGCGATACGTAATGCCACGCCGACGTTGGAAGTCAAGCCGAGGCGAGTCGGCGGCGCTACGTACCAGGTTCCGGTCGAGGTGAGGCCTGAGCGCCGGTCAGCGCTTGCTCACCGGTGGATCATCCTGGCGGTGCGGGCACGCTCCGGGAGGCCGGTAGCGGAACGACTGTTCCAGGAGTTACTAGAGGCATCGAGGGGTCAGGGCACCGCGACCCGACGCCGGGAAGAGCTGCACAGGATGGCGGATGCCAACCGCGCATTCGCCCACTATCGCTGGTGAGAGACCACAGCCGGGGTAGTCGCGAACAATCAATAGGGGAGAAGGCCGCCAGGCCCTCATAAGCCAGTAAGAATGACTACGGCAATGACGAAGAAGCCAAGCCTGACGGACCTGCAAAAGGTCCGGAATATTGGCTTTATTGCACATATTGACGCTGGGAAGACCACCGTCACGGAGCGCGTGCTCTTCTTTACCGGCCGGACGTACAAGATCGGCAACATCGACGAAGGCACGACGGTCATGGATTTCATGGACCTCGAGCGTGAACGCGGAATCACTATCGGTTCCGCCGCCACGGCCGCAGAGTGGGATGGGTACCGGATCAACATCATAGACACGCCGGGCCACGTCGACTTCACCGCCGAAGTGGAGCGCAGCCTGCGGGTTCTCGATGGCGGTGTCGTGGTTCTCGAAGCGGTGGCCGGCGTCCAACCACAATCGGAGACCGTGTGGAGGCAGGCCGATCGCCACAAAGTGCCGCGACTGATATTTGTCAACAAGATGGACAGGTTGGGGGCGGACTTCGATTACGCCGTCGAGACCGTCCACCGCCGGCTTGGGGCGAATGCCGTGCCGGTTCAGATCCCGATCGGCGCCGAGGCGGAGTTCCGCGGAATGGTGGACCTCATCCAACGGAAGGCGTACGTCTACGAAACGGAAGAGGCGTTGGCCCACCAGGTGATGCCTGTGCCCCCCGAGTTGGAAGAGAAGGTCGAAGCGTATAGGCAGCGGCTCGTCGAGAAGGTGTCGGAGACTGACGACACCCTGCTCATGAAATACCTTGAGGACGAGGAGATCACGGAGGCGGAACTAAAGGCGGGCCTGCGGCGCGCCGTGTGTACGCTCAAGATTTTTCCTGTATTTTGCGGCTCGGCGCTTCGTCATCGAGGCGTCCATCCGCTCCTGGACGCAGTAGTCAGTTATCTCCCCTCTCCCCTGGATGTCCCGCCTGTTAAAGGCTCCTCCCCCTCCGAAGGCAGTGTTCCCGATGAGCGCCGCCCCTCTCCCTCCGCCCCTTTTAGCGCCCTGGCCTTCAAGGTCGTAACCGACCAGCACGTGGGCCGTCTCGTCTATCTCCGCGTATATTCCGGCGTATTGAAATCGGGCGCCGCGGTGCAGAACCCGGCGCGGAGACGCAGAGAACGCATCGGCCGGCTCCTGAGAATGCACGCAGATCACCGCGAAGAGATCACCGAGGCGGGCCCCGGCGAGATAGTGGCAGCTATCGGTCTGAAGGATGTCTTCACCGGCCATACCCTGTGCGACAGGGACGCCCCGATAGTCCTGGAGTCGATCCAGTTCCCCGATCCGGTCTTGTCGGTAGCGGTTGAACCGAAGACGCGTGCCGACCAGGACAAGATGACGATGGCGCTGGTCCGCCTGGCGGACGAGGACCCCACACTGAGGATTTCTTCCGACGACGAGACGGGCCAACAGGTACTCGCGGGTATGGGCGAACTGCACCTGGAAGTAGTGATCGAACGTATTCGGCGAGAATTTAACGTTGCGGCGACGGTTGGCGCGCCGAGCGTCGCGTACCGCGAGACGGTTTCACGTCCCGCTGAGGGGCGCGGAAGGTTCGTACGACAGACCGGCGGACACGGTCAGTTTGGCGATGTCACGCTGCGCATCGAACCGTTGGACCGCGGTGATGGTCTCGTATTTGAATCGGCGATAACCGGGGCGAAGTTGCCCCGTGATTACTTCCCCGCCATCGAGGCAGGATTCAGAGAGGCCGCGAAGTCCGGCGTGATTGCCGGTTACCCGGTTGTGGACGTAAAGGTGCAGCTGATAGACGGTTCCTACCACGAGGTCGACTCATCCGAGATTGCGTTCAAGGTGGCGTCGTCGATGGCGTTCAAGAACGCCGCGCAGCATGCTGGGCCCGTGGTCCTTGAGCCGATCATGAAGATGCAAGTAATCACGCCGGCCGAATTCCTGGGCGAGGTGTTGGGGGATCTGAATTCCAGACGCGGGCAGATTCAGAGCATGGAGGGTCAAGCAGGCACGCAGACAGTCGTTGCCAATGTGCCGTTGGCCGAAACGTTCCAGTACGCCACGAGTTTGCGGTCAGCCACTACCGGCCGCGCAAGTTTCGTGATGGAACTCGATCACTACGCGGCGGCCCCGGCTGTTGCGATCAAAACCGCGGTGGGAGCCTGACCAAGTGCCCGGACAGAAGATTAGAATTGTGTTGAAGGCCTTTGATCATCGGGTGCTCGACGTTTCGGCCCAGCAAATCCTGGATGCCGCCGAACGTACAGGGGCCCAGATAACCGGCCCTGTTCCACTGCCGACGGCGATTCGCCGTTTCTGCGTGATCAGGAGCCCTCACGTCGACAAGGATTCCAGGGAACACTTCGAACTGCGCGTTCATAAGAGACTGATCGACATATTGGAACCGAGTTCCAAGACGATCGACTCGCTGACACGTCTTAACGTGCCAGCCGGTGTCGACATAGCCATAAAGCTTTAGGAAACGAGACCTCTGACAGATGGGGATTGAAGGCCTGCTTGGCCGGAAAATAGGAATGACCACCTACTATCGCGAGGACGGTGGAGTCATCCCAGTGACCGCGGTCGAGGTGGGCCCATGTGTCGTCACGCAGGTCAAGACGAAGATACGCGACGGCTATGAGGCCGTTCAAGTTGGTTTTCTTCAGGCCACGCAGCTAAACAAACCGCTGGCCGGTCACCTGGAACGATCGGGTGGAAAGTTCCGGCATCTACAGGAATTCAAGGTGTCGGACCTGGGCGACTTTGAGGTTGGGCAGGAGATAAAGGCCGATGTGTTCGAGGCGGGCGAAAAGGTAAAGGTAGTTGGCCGATCGAAGGGCAAAGGGTTCGCCGGAACCGTAAGGCGCCACGGTTTCAGGGGCGGTCCCAAGACGCATGGTCAGTCGGACCGGCACCGCGCTCCCGGTTCCATCGGGGCAGGTACGTCACCGGGTCGCGTCTGGCCTGGCACCAGGATGCCCGGCCACTATGGCAATTCCATGGTCTCATTGCGCGGAATTACGGTCGTTCTCACTGACGTAGAGCGAAATCTGATCCTGGTGAAGGGCGCCGTACCGGGACCGAAGAACGGAATCGTGCGAATCCAGAAACAGGGCCCGAGCTAATGGAACTGCGGGTAAAAAACCATAGCGGCGAAGTGGTCGACACTATTGAGGTTAGCGACGAGGTCTGGGCCGCGCCGCGCAACGACTCGTTGTTACACCAGGCCGTGGTTGCTCAACTCGCCAACCGGCGGTCAGGTACGCACGACTCGATGCGCCGAAGCGAGTCCCGATACTCCACGACAAAGATTCGCTCCCAGAAGGGGACTGGTCGTGCCCGGCAAGGCAGCCGGAGTTCCATGCTCATGGGGAACAGCGTGGCCCACGGTCCGCACCCCCGATCTCATCGGCAACGTCTGCCGAAGAAGATGCGCCGTCACGCCCTGAGGGTTGCTCTCTCGGACAAGGTCAGAGAGGAAAGCCTTACGGTGATCGACACCGTATCGATCGATGAGCCAAAGACCAGATTCGTCAAGGACCTGGTGTCGGCGCTGGGTCTGTCGGGCGGCACGTTAGTTGTTACTGAAGGTTCGAACCCGGTTTTCGTAAAGTCGGCGAGCAACCTCGAAAACGTAATGGTGTTGCCGGCGCCCGAACTCAATCCACTGGAGGCCACCGCGGCGCGCAACTTGCTCATCACCCGGAACGCCGTCGAGATTGTCGACTCGCTATGGGGCGATGGAGGTGCATCGTGAACCCGGCCAGAGTCCTCAAGAGGCCGCTCATCACTGAGCAGAGCACGCTCCTCGGGGAAAGCGGCAAGTACGTATTCGAGATAGACACGCGCGCCACAAAGGCCGACGTCGCCGCCGCGGTCGAGTGGGCGTTCGACGTCAACGTGAAGTCGGTCAACACGCTGAAGGTCAGAGGCAAAGTAAAACAGTACGGCCGGAGCCGGCCAGCGAAACAGCCGGACTGGAAAAAGGCGATCGTGACTCTCAGTCCGGGCAATACCATTCAATTGTTCGAGGGTACCTAGTCGATGGGTCTCAGGGCACATAAACCTACGTCGCCGGGCAGGCGCGGCGCCATCGCGTCCGACTTTAGCGAGATCACCAAGTCATCTCCTGAGAAGTCCCTGTTGGCGCCTCTCACCAAGAAGGGCGGACGCAATAACCGCGGCCGCATTACGGTGCGGCACCGCGGTGGCGGCCACAAACGGCGGTACCGGATAATCGATTTTGCCCGCGCGGCCGGTAAATCAGACGCCACGGTTCTCGCCATCGAGTACGATCCCAATCGGTCGGCGCGAATAGCCTTGGTTCGTTACGAGGACGGCACGAAGAAATATGTGATTGCTCCTGATAGGTTGGACGTTGGGGGTAAGATTCGTAACGGTGAAGACTCGCCTGTAACTCCCGGGAACGCCATGAAGGTCGGCAGCTTGCCGCCAGGGACGTACGTTCACAACGTCGAGTTGATTCCCGGCAATGGCGGGCAGTTGGTCCGCAGCGCCGGCGCCGTGGCTCAAATTATGGCGCACGAAGGTGGTTACACACTGGTAAGGCTGCCCAGCGGAGAGATGCGGCGGGTGAGGAGCGAGTGCACAGGAACGGTTGGGCAGGTCGGCAACCTCGACCATAAGAATCAGAAGCTCGGCAAGGCCGGCAGAAACAGGCATCGGGGCCGTCGACCGTCGGTGCGTGGATCGGCGATGAGCCCCGCGGCACACCCGCATGGCGGCGGTGAAGGCCGTTCGCCGATCGGTATGCCCGGACCAAAGACTCCATGGGGGAAGCCGGCCCTCGGGCATCGAACTCGCCGGAAGAAAAACAGGACGGACAATCAGATATTGAGGAGGCGTTTCGAAGTCTAGGCAACGGGCCGCATGAAGATGCAGCCGACGTTTGGACGACGCTTGTAAACGGCCATGTCACGTTCGGTAAAAAAGGGTCCCTACGTGGACGACAAGTTGATGAAGAAGGTCCGAAAGGCCCGATCGACAGGGGCGCGGGATGCAATACGCACCTGGGCGCGCTCTTCCATGATGATGCCGGAGATGGTCGGGCTCACTCTCGCCATTCACGACGGCCGACGGTTTATCCCGGTTCTTGTGACCGAGAACATGGTGGGGCATCGGCTCGGCGAGTTCGCCCCGACGCGATTGTTCCGGGGCCACTCCTCGAAGACAGACAGAGGTTAGTCAGCTAACTGGACTTACGATGGCTAAAGCGGTATCAAAACTCGTCGGGATTTCGAGCACGAAGCTCAGGCACGTGATCGATCTCGTACGCGGCGCGCCGGTTGACGAGGCTATCGAGACACTTCGATTTATGACCACGCCAGCGGCGACGGACGTGAGAAAGACAG
Organism: Dehalococcoidia bacterium; assembly: GCA_965219065.1. Classification (GTDB taxonomy): domain Bacteria; phylum Chloroflexota; class Dehalococcoidia; order Lucifugimonadales; family Lucifugimonadaceae. Next base: position 1,704,504 of record OZ244715.1, on the reverse strand, counting down.
TGCAGTCGGCTGCCGCCAATGCGGAAAACAACGACTTGCAGGATCGCGACTCGTTGATTATCAAAGAGATATACGCGAATAAAGGTCCGCAGCTGAAACGATTCCGACCCAAAGCCCGCGGCCGCGTCGGCGCATTCGACCGGCCGACAAGCCACATTACCGTCATCGTAGATGCGCCGGACGAGGAGTCGCAGTAGCGGCGCCGCCTTAAGGGCCGAGAAACCACATGGGACAAAAAACACATCCGATAGGCTTTCGGCTGGGCGTTATCCAAGACTGGCAGGCGCACTGGTTCGCAAACAAGGCACGAGACTACCGACGTCTGACGTTGGAAGACGAGTCGATTCGCACATTGATCGACGGGCGGTACGGCGATAGCGGCGCTATCTCTCGCGTCGACATAGAGCGCGGCCCGCAAGACCTGGTCGTCACCATAAATACGGCGCGGCCGGGGATCATCATCGGCCGTGGCGGTCAACGTGTCGACGAACTCCGTTCCGACCTCGAAAAACTTACAGGGAAGCGGGCGCGGCTGAACATTCAGGAAGTGCGTCAGCCTGAACTGGATGCCAAACTCGTCGGCCGCAGTGTGGCTGAGCAACTGGAGCGCAGGGTTGCATACAGGCGGGCGATGCGCCTGACGATTCAACGCACCATGCAGGCCGGGGCCAAAGGCATAAAGATCATCGCCTCCGGCCGTCTGGGCGGCGCAGAGATCGCCCGATCCGACAAACAGATGGCAGGTCGCATTCCGCTGCACACACTCCGCGCCGAGATCGACTTCGCGATATCTGAAGCCAAGACTACATTCGGGGTGGTGGGCGTAAAGGTGTGGATCTACCGCGGCGATGTATTGCCGACGGATGAGGTCGTGCGCACCCGGTCTGTGGGGAGAATGTCTTTGGGCCGCAGCCCTGAGACACAGACCAGCGAATCCAGGTCCTGACACAACGGCTGGCCGAAATGCTTCAACCCAAAAGAACGAAATACAGAAAGATGCACCGCGGCCGCATGAAGGGCTTGCGGACAGGCGGCAGTACGCTCGTTTTCGGCGACTTTGGCCTCAAGGCCGAAGAGCCGAGCTGGCTTACCAGCCGGCAGATCGAGTCCGCAAGGCGAGCCATCACCGGCCATGTCCGCCGAGGCGGCCAGATCTGGATACGCGTATTCCCCGACAGGCCGGTAAGCTCCAGACCAGCGGAGACGCGCATGGGCGGTGGCAAGGGCGCCGTGGACCATTGGGTGGCGGCCGTCAGACGGGGACGCGTGCTTTTTGAAATGGCGGACGTTCCGGAAGATCTGGCGCGCGAGGCCCTGAGGCTCGCCTCCCACAAATTGCCGATGCCCACGCGAATCGTAGCTCGAAGCGAAGAGATTTAGTCTGCGCACGCGATGAGAATCAACGAAGTAAGAGAACTAAACTCCCAAGAGTTGCAACAGGAACTGGGTGAACAGGAACGCGCGTTAATGAACCTGAGGTTCAGGATGGCCACATTGCAGCTGTCCGATACGAGCCAGATCAGGAGTACGCGGCGCGCTGTTGCAAGAATTCGAACGGTCATGCGTGAGCGCCAGATCGTGGTCCAGTACAACCTCGCGGCGAGGCCCTCAAGCACAGCAGTGGCGGAACCGGACGAGGAACCTGCGGAGTCTGACGCCGAGGTGGCCAAAGACGAAACAGGCAGCAGAGATGAAACACAGGTAGAGGAGTAGAGGATTGGCGGGAAGACGGCGCACACGCGTTGGGACCGTGCTTAGCGACAAGGCCGACAAGACGATTACCGTCGGCGTGTCTTGGCTACAGCGCGATCGCATATACCGGAAGAAAAGGCGCAGGTTGACGCGCTTGGCCGCGCACGACGAAGACAATCAGGCTCACACCGGCGACCAGGTTCTCGTAGAAGAGTCCAGGCCGATTTCACGCCAGAAGCGTTGGCGCCTCGTCGACGTGCTCCAAAGGGCTGACCTAGCCGAGGTGAAGCCCGTTGAGATCGATCCTGAGACCGCCCCTGCGCCCGATAGTGAAACGTAACCGAAAGTTGGCCTCAAATATCGAATACGCCGCCCTGTTCGGCGGGAGTGATCGAGCAATAATTAAATGATCCAAAGAGAAACACGGCTGAAGGTGGCCGACAACTCAGGCGCAAGGGAGGTGTTGTGTATCAACATCTCCGGTGGCGGATCGCGCAGGTACGCGAACCTCGGCGACGTGATCACCTGCTCGGTTAAAAATGCCACACCCGGCGGCACTATTAAAATGCACCAGGTCATAAAGGCAGTGGTCGTCAGGACCGCCAAAGAGCACCGCCGTTCCGACGGTTCTTACATCAGGTTTGATGACAACGCTTGCGTGATCGTCGGCGAGGACAGGAATCCCGCCGGTACACGCATATTCGGCCCGGTAGCCAGGGAGTTGCGGGAGCGCGAGTTCATGCGAATCGTGTCGCTCGCCCCCGAGGTTCTTTAGAGAGAAGCCGGGAGCCTATCGATATGGCACAGCGAATCAAGACAGGAGACTCGGTGCTTATTCTGTCCGGTAAGGACAAGGGCAAGCGCGGCGCAGTCGTGCGCGTGTTTCCAGGCGAAAACACAGTTGTAGTAGAAGGCGTGAATGTGGTCACCAGGCATGTCAGGCAGCGGCAAGGCGCCCGCCAGACGGGCCTGGTACAACAGGAATCGCCTATATCAGTTAGCAAAGTGATGCTGATTGACACCGATACCGGCAAGCCGGGGCGCGCCACATGGCGCTTCCTGGAGGATGGAACCAAGGTGAGGGCTATAAAGAGTGGCCGGCGAAACTGAAAAGCCAACCCGAACCGCACGGGCGAAAGGCAAACGAGCCGGCGAAAGCGGCGCGGCCAAGCCGCGCACGCGGAAGGCGCCTGCAAAATCCAAATCAGAGCCGGCAACGCCGGCGGCTTCAAACGGTTCGGAAGGGCCGTTTGTACCCCGATTGCTCGGCATCTACCGACTGGAAGTTGCGCCCGTCATCATCAGGGAGTTCGGATACTCGAATCCGATGATGGCGCCCCAACTTTCGAAGGTCACGGTCAACATTGGACTGGGTGAGGCTCTGACCAATTCCGGGTCTGTGGACGCGGCGACAAGAGACCTTGCCACGATCACCGGCCAAAAGCCCGTGGTTACCAAGGCCAGGATATCGATCGCCAACTTCCGGCTTCGCGCCGGAATGTCGGTTGGCGTCATGGTCACGCTACGCGCGGCGCGAATGTGGCAGTTCGTGGACCGGTTGGTAAATCTGGCCCTTCCGCGGGTGCGAGACTTCCGCGGCGTGCCGAGGAACTCGTTCGATGGGCGGGGAAACTACACATTGGGCCTCAGGGAACAGATCGTATTCCCTGAGATTGATTACAATTTGATAGATCGTCTGCGCGGGCTGCAAATGACGTTTGTAACGACGGCCCGGACAGACGAAGAGGCGAGACGCCTTCTGGAATTGCTGGGCATGCCATTTGCGAGACCCGGTGAGGCCATCGGTTTCAGATAAACACATCTGTGCGCCGGTGGTTCGACGAGTGAAACAAGGCAAGGGGCCTTAATTTGGCCAGAAAATCCAAAATAGAGCACTGGAAAAAACCGAAGCGATTCAAGGTTCGGCAGAAGAACCGGTGCCACCGTTGTTGGCGGCCTCGGGCATACATCCGCTTTGTTGGCCTATGCCGAATCTGCTTCCGGGAGATGGCGCTGCTTGGACAGTTGCCGGGTATCCGGAAGGCCAGTCTTTGACCGAACTGGGGAGTTGATCGATTGCCAGTGACAGACCCCATAGCTGACATGCTTACCCGTATCCGGAACGCGGTTCGGGTTCGGCATGACCACGTGAACGTGCCTGCTTCGCGTATGAAGTCTTCGCTTCTGCGACTGTTGCAAAATGAGGGATTCATTAGCGGTGTAGAGTCGCACGTCGACAATAACGTAAAGATGTTGCGGGTAGCCCTGCGGTACTACGAAGACCGGGAACCCGTGATCCACGGCCTGGAGCGAATCAGCAAACCTGGCCTGCGGGTGTATGTCGGCAAGACTCAGATTCCGCGCTACTACGGCGGTCTGGGCGTTTCGTTCGTGTCCACGTCCAAGGGTGTGCTCACAGGACGGCAGGCGTACATGCAGGGCATAGGAGGGGAACTCCTCTTTTACGTCTGGTAGGAGTTGCCGCCATTGCGGCTGAGACCATGCGGTCTACCCCGACCGTCATGGAGGCAGCAGCCGAAGGTATTGACAAGAAAATGTCCAGGATAGGTAAGTCACCCATAACCATACCGGCCGACGTCACTGTCACAGTCGACGGGACCAGAGTGTCCGCCAAGGGAAAGTTGGGCGAGCTTTCGGCCGAATTTCCTCCCACGATGAAGATACATCTGTCAGACGGCGTGTTGACCGTCGACCGGCCGAACGATCTGCCTCCCCAACGGTCTCTCCACGGCCTGACGAGAAGCCTGTTGGCTAACATGGTCAACGGCGTGAATACCGGTTACGAAAAGACGCTTGACATGGTGGGAACCGGATACAGGGTGGAGCAGAAGGGCAACGGTTTGACATTGCAGATCGGATTCTCCCACCCGGTCGACGTAGTGCCGCTCGCCGACAATGAACTCAGCGTCGTGGGCAACAACCGGATCGTGGTGAAGGGGATCGACAAACAGGCGGTCGGCGAACAGGCTGCCCAAATCCGCAGGATCCGACGGCCCAATATCTATACGGGCAAAGGGATCAAGTACGCTGACGAACAGATCAAACGCAAGGCCGGAAAGGCCGCTACGGGGGCGTCGACATAATTGGGTAAACGAAAGTTTGACACGAGGCCCCGCTGGATTCGGCATCGCAGGATAAGAAGGCGGGTTAACGGTTTGACCGAAAGGCCGCGCCTCGCGGTGTTTCGAAGTGTGAAACAAATCTACGCACAGATCATCGACGATGAACGGGGCCACACTCTTGTAGCGGCGTCTTCTCTCGAACCGGAATTGCGCGCGGATTGCACGACCGCCGGGAAAGTGGGCGGCGCGGTCATCGTCGGCGAGACGGTTGCCAAGCGCGCCAAAATGGCTGGCGTTTCCAAAGTTGTACTTGACCGCGGCGGATACCAGTATCACGGCAGGGTCAAGGCCCTGGCTGACGCAGCCAGGTCCGAAGGGTTGGTTTTCTAGATGGTCAGCACAAACCCGGGAGACCGTGAGAATCGAAGCCCAGGCGGCCCCCGAAGGGATGCTGGTCCAGGCGGTCCAGGCGGTCCCAGGAGAGACGGCGGTCCCGGTGGTCCCCGAAGCGATCGCGGTCCCAGCGGTCCCCGAAGAGATGGCGGTCCCGGCGGTCCCCGAAGAGATGGCGGTCCCGGTGGTCCCAGGAGAGACGGCGGTCCCGGTGGTCCCAGGAGAGACGGCGGTCCCGGCGGTCCCAGGAGAGACGGCGGTCCAAGGAGTGATCGCGGTGGGCGAGGGGGACGCGGTGATCGGAGGTCCAGGCGTGATGAGACTGAGGATTCGGGACTTATCGAGCGCGTCGTCAAGATTCGTCGAGTTTCCAAAGTGGTCAAGGGAGGCCGTCACCTGACTTTTAACGCCATGGTCGTAGTCGGCGATGGGGCCGGAAACGTCGGTTCGGGACTTGGCAAGGCCGGCGCAGTGCCGGACGCCGTTCGAAAAGGGACATCCGTCGCGCGTAAGGATATGCATCCCATTAAATTGAATGATGCGACTATCCCGCACGAGATGGTGGCCAAGTTCGGAGCGGCCAAGGTCTTGTTAATGCCGGCAGCGCCCGGCACGGGCATTATCGCCGGCGGTGGAGTGCGAGCCGTCATGGAAGCAGCGGGCGTGAGGGACGTGCTATCGAAGACCTACGGATCGAGCAATACGATCAACATTGTCAAGGCGACGATGAGGGCTCTTGAACAGATGAGGGACCCGGTGGCGGAAACCCGGCGCCGCCGTAATTTTGCCGCGCCGCCGCCGCCCGTATACACGTCGTCCGCACCGGCGCCCGTAGTCATGTCGTCCGTATCGGCGCCCGCAGTCACGCCACCCGTATCGGCGCCCGTAGCCAGGCCGTCCGCACCGGCGACCGTAGGCGCGTCACCCGTACCGGCGCCCGCAGTCACGGCGCCCTCACCGGCGCCCGTAGGCGCGTCACCCGTACCGTCGCCCGCAGTCACGCCACCCGTACCGGCGCCCGTAGCCACGCCACCCGCGGCACCGGCGCCCGTAGGCACGCCACCCGCACCGGCGCCCGTAGTCAAGTCGTCCGTACCGGCGCCCACAGACACTCCACCCGCATCTGCGTCCGTGGACACTCCATCCTGAAGCATCTAGATCGAACCTGACCATGGCAAAATCCGAAGTCAAGAACATTCGCATCCGACAGATGAAGAGCGTCATTGGCACAAAGCCCTCGCAACGCGCCACGCTCAGGGCACTGGGCCTTCGCCGGATCCGTCACGAAGTCGTGCAGGTGGATTCGCCAACTGTGCGCGGAATGATTAAGAAAGTGGAACACCTCGTAACTGTCGTTGAGTAGCGGACGGAAACTTACCGTTCGCCGGTCGCCGAAGAGCTAGCGAATCAAGAACATGCCAGGACTACACGAACTCAAGCCGGCTCCCCGGTCAAAGAAAACCCGAACACGGATCGGCAGAGGCCGCGGCAGTGGTCGCGGCGCCTATTCCGGTCGGGGATCGAAGGGGCAGAAGGCCAAAGAGAACCTGCCGACGGTGTTCGAAGGGGGCCAACTGCCGCTCGTAAAACGGCTTCCGTTCATGCGGGGTTTTACGAACCTTTTTCGCACCGAGTATTGCCCTGTCAATGTCCAAAGCCTCGATCTGTTTGAGGACGGCGCGGAAGTTACTCCGGAGCTTCTCGCGGAGCGGCGGCTGGTGCGGCGAAGACGGGACAAGGTCAAAATCCTGGGCGGCGGGGAGTTGTCCCGTAGTCTGAAGGTGACAGCCCACGCTTTTAGCAAGACGGCTCGAGAGAAGATTGAATCTGCGGGAGGCACGGCAACTCTACTTGCCGACGGCTCCAGCGAAGCAGACTGATGTTAAGGGACGCCCCTGCGCAAAAAGTTGACTCGGGCCGCCCGGCTTTACTTCAGGCCGTCATAGACGCGATGCGAATACCGGATCTCCGGTACCGCATTCTGTTCACCCTCGGCATCCTCATAATCTTCCGGTTCCTCGCCCACGTACCGGTGCCCGGCGTTGATCGCGCCGCGCTGAGCGCCGCATTTGACGCCAACCCGATCCTGGGATTCCTCGATCTATTCAGCGGCGGCGCGCTGCGCAATTTGAGCATCGCGGCGCTGGGCGTGTACCCATATATCACGGCCTCGATCATCATTCAGGTCCTTACGCCAATCGTCCCAAGCCTGAAGGCCCTCTCGCAAGAAGGGGACTACGGGCGGCAGAAGATCAATCAGTACACGCACTACCTGACGGTGCCGTTGGCGTTCATGCAGGGATACGGTCAGTTGAACTTGCTGTCGAGCACGTTCACTACTTCCCAGGGCGCCGCGATTTCCGGCATCGGGTTCGGCGACAACACCCTGAACACCATCACCATTCTTACCGCTATGACGGCTGGAACAATGCTCCTTGTGTGGATGGGTGAATTGATCACCGAAAAGGGGATCGGCAACGGTATTTCACTGATTATCTTCGCGGGGATCGTGACGGCATTTCCGGGGATATTCGGCCAGCTGTGGCTTTTGCGCGATCAACTCTTCCAGGTGTTAATTCTGGTGTCGATTGGCCTGGTGACCATCTATCTGATCGTGTTTTTCAACGAGGCTCAAAGGAGGATTCCCGTCCAGTACGGGCGGAGTGTGTTCCGCGGCGGTCGTATGTACCGGCAAGCGGGATCGTCGTTTATACCTTTGCGCGTCAACTCCGCGGGCATGATTCCGCTGATTTTTGCGTTCTCATTGCTTATCCTGCCCGCGTATCTGGCCAACTTCTTCGTCAATCCGGGGAGCAGCGCGATCGGCGCGGAGATCGCGAACTTCTTCGCAACGAGCCTTGGACCGGCGAGCGTGTTTTATTGGGTCGCTGTGTTCCTCCTGGTTGTGATCTTTACGTTCTTCTACACCCTGGTGGTGTTCAATCAGCAAAACCTTGCCGAAAATCTGCAAAAGAACGGCGGGTTCGTCCCCGGAATACGGCCTGGCAGACCGACCCACGAATACCTGATGAGGGTCATAGTCCGTATTACTTGGGGCGGCGCCTTGTTCCTCGGGTTCATCGCCATCATCCCGTATATTGCAGGGCTGGTTTCAGGACTCGATGCAGCGACAAGCATCATTAGCAGTACAAGCCTCTTGATCCTCGTAGGAGTCGCCCTCGACACCATGCGTCAGCTCGAAGCACAGCTCCTGATGCGCAATTACGAAGGCTTTATCAGGTAACGACGAAGCGTCGGGCTGGCAATTTGCGTATCGTTCTTCTGGGACCGCCGGGCGCGGGCAAAGGCACACAGGCTTCCGCACTTGCGGCCGAATTCGGCGCAGTCCACTTGGCGACGGGCGATATGCTCCGGCTTGAGATACAGGCCGGCTCTGAGTTGGGCAGCCAGGCGAAGTCGTTCATGGATCGTGGGGATCTCGTGCCTGACGACGTGATCATCGGCATGATCAGGAGCCGCCTGCGAGACGCGGCCGGGATGATCCTTGATGGATTTCCGCGCACCGTGATGCAGGCCGAAGCGTTGGACGCTGAATTGACCCGCCTCGGTTCGCCGTTGGATCTGGTGATTAACTTGAAAGTCGACCGTGAAGAACTCGTGCGTCGACTGTCTTGGCGATCGATCTGCAGCGACTGCAGCAAGCCGTTCAACCCGGCGGAGTCCGCGTCGGAATCTACCGGCAATTGTGACGACTGTGGCGGAGAGCTACTGGTACGGGAAGACGACCGTCCGGAGGCCGTCGTCTACAGGTTACAGGTGTATGAAGAGCAGACACTGCCGGTTGTCGGCTACTACCAGAATGCGGGTCTCCTCGTAGAGATTGACGGCGAGGGATCTCCGAACGACGTAAAGGGCCGGTTGGTTGAGGCTGCGGTTAATGTTTCCGGGGTTTAATTTGGAGCAGATTGGCGATATACTTATAAGGTTGAGCGTTTAACGCGCGGCACGATGTTTTCCAGCCTTAACGCCAACCGATCTGCGGTTGAGGGCGCCACACTCAAGTCAGTTCGTGAACTCGAATCGATGCGAGAGGCTGGTCGTATTGTCGCGTTCGCCGTTCAACGAATGGTTTCAGCCTTGGAGCCGGGTATAACAACTGCAGAGTTGGACCGGCTTGGTAAGGGAGAGATAGAGAAGCTGGGCGCCAGGCCCGCATTTCTGGGACTTTACGGATTTCCGGCAACGGCGTGCATCTCCGTCAATGAGGAGATCGTTCACGGGATACCCGGGGACCGGATTGTGGCCGATGGCGACCTCGTGTCCTTCGACTGCGGCGCGATTGTGGATGGCATGTATAGCGACCACGCGGTCACCGTGATCGCGGGGACCGCTACGGCTGAGAAACGTGCGCTTATCGACACGACGGAACAAAGCCTCGATCTGGCGATTCAGGTGGCTCGGCCCGGAAATCGGGTGGGGGACATATCGAACGCGATAGGGAGTTTCGTCTTACACAGAGGTTATGAACCGGTTAGGGAATATACGGGGCACGGCATCGGAACGTCACTTCACGAACCTCCGTCAGTGCCAAACACCGGTCGGCCGGGCCAAGGGCCCATGCTTAGGCCGGGGATGGTGATTGCGATCGAACCGATGGTGAACGCCGGAGGATGGCAAACGGAATTATTGGAAGATCAATGGACAGTCGTCACAGCGGACCGTAAGTTGTCTGCTCATTTTGAACATACTGTGGCGATCACCGACACCAGCCCGGAAGTGCTTACTGTCCTGTAGTCCGGGTACCGGGGAGTCATTTGGCCAAAAAAGAGGCAATAGAGGTTGAAGGTCTGGTCAGCGAGGCTTTGCCCAACACCACGTTTCGAGTTGAGCTTCCCAACGGCCACGAAGTATTGGCACGAGCATCCGGCAAAATACGTATGAATTTCATCAGGATTCTGCCAGGCGACCGCGTTCTGGTTGAGTTATCGCCGTACGACCTGACACGCGGACGAATCACGTATCGCTTCAAATAAGTGGCTCCATTCACCAAATAGGTGCTCAGGTCCGATTGGACCACTCACGGAATGACGACAAAAGGCAAATAGCATGAAGGTAAGAGCTTCAGTAAAGCCCATCTGCGCCAGTTGCAAGGTGGTACGCCGTCGCAACGTAGTTCGGGTTATGTGCACCAACCCGAAACATAAGCAGCGGCAAGGTTAGGAAGACAAAATGGCGTTGATAGCGGGAGTTAACGTACCGGACAACCGTCGGCTTGAAGTTGCGCTGACGGCGATTCATGGCATCGGGCCCACGGTTTCGAAACGACTTATCAACGAGGTAGGACTCGCTCATAACCCCCGCGTGAGGGAATTGAATGAGGAGGACCTGGCGCGAATACGCAGCGCCATAAGTCGTACCGGCATTTTGATCGAAGGTGATCTTCGCCGAGAGACACAGATGAATGTTCGCCGCCTGGTCGACATTCAGGCCTATCGCGGCCTGCGTCACAGACGGGGCCTGCCAGTTCGGGGCCAACGCACGCGCACCAACAGCCGGACGAAGCGTGGACGCCGCGCCACAGTGGCCGGCAAGAAGAGAACCCTCAAACCCTAGGGAATCGTCCCTCAATTTTCCAGGCGGGCGAGTTATTGCCCGACCCAAAACTGAACTGACCGAGACTGCGCATGCCCAGAAAACCAAGAACCAGAAGACGCGAAAAGAAGTTCGTCCCCCAGGGGCGGGCCTACGTTACCGCAACGTTCAACAACACGATCATCACGCTAACCGACCCTTCGGGCAATGCCATTGCCGCCAGCAGCGCCGGCGCGATGGGGTTCAGGGGCTCTCGGAAATCCACTGCGTTCGCCGCGCAGCGTGCCGGTGACAACGCGGCCCGTCAGGCGATGGACCAGGGATTGCGCACGGTGGACGTCTTTATCAAAGGGCCGGGCGCCGGGAGGGAAGCGGCCATAAGGGCGCTTCAGAGCGCGGGCATCCGGGTCGTGAGCATCAAAGATGTTACTCCGGCGCCTCACAACGGTTGCCGGCCTCCGAAGAAGCGAAGAGTCTAGGTCCGCAGCCTGCGCCCTGAAGAGCGCGATCGCACTGATCGTTCGCGTTGATTTACCCGACCCGATAAGCACAAGGAAAGATATGGGACGTTACACAGGACCGGTTTGCCGGCTCTGCCGAGCGCAGGGCGAAAAACTGTTTTTAAAGGGGGAGCGCTGCATGACCCCCCGTTGCGCAATCGAACGCCGCAGGGGTCCGCCCGGCGACAAATCGATGATGCAGCGGAGGCGGCGCATCTCGGAACACGGCACGCAGTTGCGGGAAAAGCAAAAGGCCCGCCACATATACGGTGTGTACGAAAGGCAGTTCAGGAGGTATCTCGACAAGGCCGCGCGGTCTCGCGAGGTAACCGGCGCTGTGTTGATGCAGATGCTGGAAAGGCGCCTGGATAACGTAGTTTTTCGCCTCGGATTCGGCGACTCCAGATCGCAGGCCCGCCAGACCGTCAAACACGGCCACATCAGGGTGAATGGCCGAAGGGCGACCATCCCCTCGTTCCAGGTTAGCCAGGGCGACGTCGTTACCTGGAAGGACCAGTCCAAAGATACAGAGTTGTTCAAGACTGTCTCCGCCGGACTCGAACGGAAGAACCCGCCGGGCTGGCTGAAATTGAATCCGGATATTGCGTCCGGTGAGGTCCTGAACCTGCCGGAAGTTGGTGAAGTCGATACGGGCGTTGATACGCGTCTAATTGTTGAGTTCTACTCGAGGAGGTAGCCCGGATGCTGGAACGAATGTACGGCATCACGCCGCCGGAGGAATTGATGCCTCCCGAGATCGAGACTCCCGACCTGTCGATAAAGATCGAGGAGCTCGGCGAGATTTATGGGCGTTTTGTGGCAGAACCCCTTGAGCGGGGTTGGGCCGTCACGTTGGGTAATCCGCTGCGTCGCGCGTTGCTCAGTTCATTGCAGGGCACGGCCATAACGTGGGTACGGATTGAGGGCATTCTGCATGAATACACGACCATCGAACACATGCGTGAAGAGGTCGGTGAGTTCCTGCTGAACGTCAAGGGGATCCGGCTGCGTTCGCTTGTGGACCGTACCGGCCGCCTGCGACTAGAAGTGGACGGCGAGGGAGAAGTCCGGGCCGGCGACATAATGGCAACTGCCGACTTCGACATCGTCAACCCCGAGCACCATCTGTCGACTCTGGATTCCCCGCAGGCCAGGCTATCCGTCGAGTTCAACGTCGAGCAAGGTTCCGGCTATGTGCCGGCAGCGCACGACGAGGGGCTGCCGATAGGCGTACTGCCGGTCGACTCTGTGTTCACACCCATACGGAAAGCCAATTTCCGTACGGAAAGGACGCGCATAGGCCAGCGGTCGGACCTGGAGCGACTTGTACTTGAAGTGTGGACGGACCGCACTATCACACCCCTGGAAGCAGTTCGCAAGGCCTCGAATCTTCTTATCGAGAAGTTCTACTTGTTCTCGACCCTCGAACGCGAACCCGAAGAGGACGAGTCCGTTGGATTCCCGCCCGGAGTATCGCACGAGATCTACAACATGCTGATCGAGTCGCTCGATCTGTCCGCCAGGACGTTGAATTGCCTGAAACGGGCCGACGTCAACCGGGTCGGTGAGGTGCTCTCGATGTCGAAAGAGGACTTGCTCGGGATCCGGAACTTTGGCCAGAAGTCCCTGGACGAACTCTACGGCACGCTCAGGGAGCACGGGATATTGGAGTCGGGCGATGAGCCTAAGCCGGACGAAGAGGCAGTGTCGGGCGAAGAGCCAGTGCAGGGCGATGAGCCAGCGTCGGGCGATACGCAGGAAGAGTCGGAGGAATTGGCTGCCGTGCAGGCAGTAAGCGGAGATTCCGGCGATGAGACATAGAGTAACCGGCCGCCAACTCGGCCGCCCGAGCGCCCAACGAAAGGCCCTGTTCAGAAGCCTTGTGACCGAGTTGCTCAAGCATGAGCGCATCCGGACGACGTTGGCGAAAGCCCGCGAAGTGCGGCCCATTGCCGAAAAGATGGTCACTTTGGGCAAGGCCGGCTCGCTTCACGATCGACGCCGGGCCGCAGCCTTCATCAACGAGGGTGATGTCGTCGGCAAGGTGTTCGGTGACATCGCGGAGCGCTACAGCGAACGGGCCGGCGGATACACCCGCATCACCAAGTTGGGACCCCGCAAGGGGGACGCCGCGGAGATGGCTCTGCTCGAGCTGGTATAGGGGCGCAGCCTCTGACGAACCGCGGTAAAGAATGCGGATCGGATTGATCGTCGAATATGAAGGGACCGCGTTTCACGGATCGCAGTTGCAATCGAATGTCCGGACGGTCCAGGGAGAGTTGGAAGACGCCGCAAAGGAACTGTTTGGCACTCCAGGTCGAGTGAGGATGGCAAGTAGAACTGACGCCGGAGTCCACGCCATCGGACAGGTGGCGGCGCTGGACGCCGAGACGGTTTTGACCGCCTCCGATATCAGGAATGCCCTGAACTATCACCTGCCTGAGGACATCAAGGTCAGACAAGTTGGGCTCGTAGAGCCCGAATTCGACCCCAGAAGGCATGCCCGGAACCGCACATACGAGTACAAATTGACAGACGCCGCCTCACCACCCGTCATAGACCGCCGTACTTCAGTGCACGTCCGGTTACGCCTCGACCACGTCGCGATGGACGCGGCGTGCAGGTACATGGCGGGGGAAAAGGACTTTGCGGCTTTTGCCGGACCGGCAACTAGTCACGATGCGTCGACCGTCAGGAATATCGATAGCGCAGGTGTCGAACGCAACGGCGACACGGTGAAGTTCAGAATCACCGCTAACTCGTTCCTGAACCAGCAGGTCAGGCGAATTGCGGGAGTGCTTGCGGAGGTTGGAAGAGGCAAGGCCGAACCGGACCTGGTGCGTGACTTGCTGGATGATTCGGCGCGAGGGGCCGCAACCCGCGTCATGCCGGCCCACGGACTTTGCCTGATGTCGATCAGCTATCCGGGCGGCCTGCCCGGCCAGTTGCCTGTACGATAGATGAGACGAGCCCACAGGACTCCGGAACTGAAATGGTAACGAGAATAAAACCCTATAACCCCAGAGCCAAAGATCTGGTTGCCGACTGGCACGTCATCGACGCTTCCGGCGAGGTGCTCGGCCGACTGGCAAGCCGCATAGCGTGGCTGCTCATGGGCAAACACAAGCCCGGCTACGTACGACATCTCAGTTCGGGCGACTTTGTCGTGGTTATAAACGCCGAGAAGGTGCGGACTACGGGCAAGAAGAGCGAACAGATCGTATATCGCAGGCACAGCCAGTACCCCGGCAATCTCAAGGAGATCCCGTACCAGAGGGTGATGGAGACACATCCGACACGGATCATCGAACACGCAGTGCGCGGCATGTTGCCCAAGTCCAAACTCGGCGACCGGATGTACACTCGACTCAAGGTCTACGCCGAGGAAACGCACCCGCACGTGGCGCAGCTGACAGGTTCACAACGGCGAATCGAACGATTAGCCACAGAGGCGGTCGAAACGGCTGAAGAGGCGGTAAAGGCGGCCGTTCAGGAAGCGACGAGCCCGGCACGACGGCGCAGACCCGCCAGGCCCGCCGTAGATGTGCCCGAGCCGGTTGTAGCCGATGCCGCACCGACCGAGGCAGCAACGGACGACGCGCCGGCCGTAGAAGCGCCGCCGAGACCGCCAAGACGCCGCCGTCGTCGCAGAACACGGTCCGCAGCCGCCGCCGCGGCAGTCGCCGCAGGCGAAACGGCAGCCGGGCCGGCCACCACAGATGCCCCCGCCACAGAGGTTGAAGCCAGCGCCGACACCGCCGTCGGGGACGAGTCGTCGATGCAACGCCCAGCCGGGTCTGTGCAGGCTGAGGGTAACGACGATACGGCAGCAGATGACCGAAACAAAGATGTACCGGGAGACGCTTAGGTGACGCAGCAGCAGTATTACTACGGGACAGGCCGACGAAAGAACGCCGTCGCACGGGTGCGCGTCTACGCGAGCCAGGGGCCGGTTACGGTCAACGGCAAGCCCGTCGAAGAGGTCTTCCCTGTAGATTCCTGGCGGCAACACGCCCTGATGCCGCTAATGGTCACCAACACACGCACGGACGTTACGGTCATAGCAAAGACTCACGGCGGCGGATCATCCGGCCAGGCCGGGGCATTCGCTCACGGCCTCGCTCGAGCGCTTGTTGTTATGGACGAATCGCTCAAACCGCGGTTGCGGGCCGCCGGGCTGCTTACCCGCGATTCCCGGATGAAGGAAAGCAAGAAGTACGGGCTCAAGCGGGCCCGGAAAGCGCCTCAGTACACCAAGCGCTAGACTTCAAGCAATCTCGCCGCTACGGGCCGTTTCCGGCCTCCATGTAGATCGCCAGGCAACGGTCCAGACCGGCAAGATCGGGGACTATCTCGACTCGCGAGCCTGGCAAGACTTTGGCTGTACGCCGGGCGGAATCGATGGCAAGAGGCGGGTCTATCTCTATGAACGCTGCGCTCCTGTCAGGCGAAAGTAGATCGGGCAGGGAGTCGATCAGCGGATTCAGGACCGCCGAACCGTCTTCTCCGCCGTCCAGGGCCTGTACAGGCTCAAAGGACAGTTCAGGTTCGAGGTTCTGCAACGCGTCGCTCCGAATATAGGGCGGGTTGGACACCACGATTGCGAAGCGGTCCCCGGACAGGTCTTTGAAGTCGGCGTGAACTAACGCCACCCTGTCGCCTACTCCTAACTTCTCTGCGTTGCGGCGGGCCACGGCCAAGGCATCCTCGTCGATGTCTATGGCCGCGACCTCAGCGTCCGGGAGTTCGGCGGCCAGAGTAACTGCGAGTATCCCGCTCCCCGTACCGATGTCGACAATTCTCACCCTTTCACCGCCCAGGGACATCGCGAATTCAGTGGCCAATTCGACCAGCATTTCAGTCTCCGGCCGCGGGATCAGGACCCGGTTATCTACGTCGAAGTCCCTCCCAAAGAACTCTTTGTGACTGATGAGGTAGGCTAGCGGTTCGCGTCTGGCCCGACGGCGTAATAGCTCAGCCAGAGTCCGTTGTCGACACTCCGGGAAGTGTGACTCCAGTGAGGTGAGAAACGCCGTCGTGTCGAGGCATGCCGCGTGCTGAATCAACAATCGGGCTTCAGTCTCGGCCTCTGGTACCCCGGCGGCGCGCAGCTTTTCGAACGCGTCGGAATATGTCTGCCTGATGTTCACTGTCTTGGACCGCGAACCTTGGCGTCCTCGCCTAAACCGATGCGGGGCGCTGGAAGTCTGCCCACTCTTCCCGACATGACCGGGTCGCCACGCGACAGGCTCGCCGCCGCCGGTGCTGATCAGCCGGACGTGGCGAGCGCGGCCAATTTCAGGGCTTGCTCTTCGCGAAGAAGGGCGTCGATGAATTCGTCTAGGTCGCCGTCCAGCACGCGCTCCAACTGGTGGTTGTTGTGGTTGATGCGGTGGTCCGTGATGCGAGTCTGCGGATAGTTGTACGTGCGGATCTTTTCCGACCTGTCGCCGGTACCCACCTGCGCACGCTTGTCGGCGCTGGTTTCGGCCTGCCGCTTCCGTAGTTCCCTGTCCCACAACCGGCTGCGCAGTATTTCCATAGCCTGCGCCCTGTTCTGGAGTTGGGACCGTTCGTTTTGGCAGATGGCGACTATGCCGGTTGGGAGATGTGTAACGCGAATCGCAGTCGCCACTTTGTTTACGTTCTGGCCGCCGTGACCGCCGGCGTGGAAAACGTCGATCTTCAGGTCCGAGTCGTTTACCTGGATGTCGATCTCCTCTGCGCGCCGCAGTACCGCCACGGTCGCGGTAGAGGTGTGTATACGGCCCTGCGACTCCGTGGCGGGGACTCGCTGCACCCGATGGACCCCGCTTTCGTGCTTGAGGCGGGAGTACGCTCCCTCCCCTTCGACCTCGAATATGACTTCCTTGATGCCCCCGACCCCGGTGGCGTTGAGGCTTATGACGCTCGCCGACCACCCCCGGCGTTCCGCGTAGCGTTGGTACATCCGAAGCAGGTCTGATGCGAAGAGCCCCGCCTCGTCGCCTCCGGCGCCGGCGCGAATCTCCACCACGGCGTCGGCCTGCTCGGTTGCGTCCTTCGGCAGCAGTGCGGCTTTGATCTGGCTGTCGAGTTCATCCAACTGGCTTGTCATCTCGGACGCTTCGCTTCGGGCCAGATCGAGGATTTCGGCGTCGGTCTCTGACGCGATGAAGCCCTTTGCCTGATCGAGGCTTTCCTGCGCCGTCTTGTAGGCCGTCCAAAGATCGATGACGGTTTGCAGTTCGTTGTACTCTTGACCGAGTTTTCGCAGGGCGGTCGGATTTGACGCGATCTCCTGCCGCGACATGTCGCGTTCGATTTCGCCATGGCGTTCAGCCATCTGCTTTAGTCGGGTGAAGGTTGCGTCCTGCATGATTCGAGCATAACAGTCCATAACCGCCGGACCTCGTTGCTCCGGGCGGTAGATTCGGTTCAGTCGCCTCGTACGGCCTCGGCGATGCTGACGGGGTCGAGCGGAACCTCGGTCTGGTCACCGCCGCCGAGAGATTTGAGGGAGACCACTCCGCGTTCCAGTTCCTTAGCCCCGACTATCAGTGCATACGCCGCCGACAACCCACCTGCGTAGCGCATCTGGCCTCGCATTGAACGATCCGGCGCCATGACGGCAGCCAGGCCCTCGCCTCGCAACTTCGAGGTCAACGCAACGGCGGGGCGCCGCACTTCCGGTCCTATGTGGACCACGACCACCTCGGGATGGGACAGGCGCCCGGCCGGACCGGTTTCCTGACGTTTTAGGTTGAGTATGTGCCGTTCTATGCCGCTGCCGAACCCGATACCCGGGGTTGGCGGGCCTCCCAACTCTTCGATCAACCCGTCGTAGCGGCCTCCGGAAAGAACGGAGCTTTGCGCCCCCTCCTGGCGCGGGTGTATCTCGAACACAGTCCTCGTGTAGTAATCGAGCCCGCGGACCAGGCGATGGTCGGTCTGAAACTGGAAGTCGGGGTAGAGCGGCTTCAGGTCCTCCATGTGGGCGAGCGTCTCATTCCAATGTTCGCGGCACGCGTCATCGAGGTAGTCGACCGAGCGCGGCGCGTCCGCCCCCAATTCGAGCATGTAGGGGTCCTTCGAATCGAGCAGCCTGAGCGGACTCCGTTCGAGACGGCCCCGGTCGAGCACAGATAGCCTGCCGGCGTGCGGCAGGAAGTAGCTTCTCAGCACGTCCAGGTATTCGGGCCTGCAGTCGCCGTCTCCGATGCTGTTCAATTTGACGGTAAGCCCGCGCATTCCGATCCCGGAAAGGAATCGAAGGGCGAGTTCGATAACCTCGGCGTCTACGTGTGGTGAGCCGTCGCCGATCGCCTCCACGCCGAACTGGTGGTGTTGCCTGAGCCGGCCCGCCTGCGGCCTTTCGTAGCGAAACATGGCCCCGACGTAGTAGAGCCGGACGGGCTGCGGCTGGTTTTGCATGCCGTGTTGGATATAGGCGCGGCACACGCCGGCGGTGCCTTCAGGACGCAGGGTGAGGGAATCGCCGCCGTGATCCTCGAAGGTGTACATCTCCTTTTGGACGATGTCCGTCTCGGAGCCAACGCCGCGGACGAACAAGTCGGTCGATTCGAACATGGGAGTTTCGACCTGCTGGTAACAGAACTGGCGCGCCACTCTTGCGGCTGTGGTCGTAACGAAATCCCAGTACGGTTGCTCATCCGGCAGGATGTCGTTGGTTCCTCGCGGTAAGCGGATTGCCATGTTGGGGTGTCTCCGCGCGCCTTTGCGGCTACAGCGTGCGGGGGATGCGGTACGCAGTCCGCTTAGTGGCGGTGGGCGCTCACGAGCCGAGCCCGCTCATCTGGAAAATCTTGCCTTCGGTCTTGACCGCCGGAGCGTACATCAACTCTGCCGAGTGCATTTCCCTTATGTTGTTGGCGCCCGCCATGCCCATGGAGATTTCGAGAGCGCCTACGAGGTTCTCCGTGCCGTCGGTCTTGGATGATGGGCCGAAAAGTATTTGATCGAGAGGGCCCTTGGTACCGACCTTGATGCGTGTCCCTCGGGGCAACGAGGCGTGCGGTGTGGCCATTCCCCAGTTGTAACCCAGCCCCGGCGCTTCGGTTGCCTGGGCGAAGGGGGTCCCGATCATTACGGCGTCAGCGCCGGCGGCAAACGCCTTGCACAAGTCGCCGCCCGTCCGAATTCCGCCGTCGGTGATTATCGGCACGTAACGGCCGCTGTCGTTGTAGTGGTCGTCGCGGGCTGCGGCGCAATCGAGGGTTGCGGTGACCTGCGGCACGCCTATGCCGAGCACTTCCCTGCTCGTGCAGGCGGCCCCCGGACCTACCCCAACGAGAACTCCGTGGACGCCCTCGTTCATCAATTCCCGGGTGACGTCGTAGCTGACGGTGTTGCCAACAATTACCGGGGTCTTGACCTGCTCAATGACCTCGGAAAATATCACCCCTCGCAGGCTTTTCGATATGTGGCGGGCCGTCGTGACCGTGCTCTGTACGATGATCACATCTGCGCCTGCCTCCGCCGCCAGGGGCGCCAATCGCTTTGTGTTCGCCGGTATTACTGAGACTGCAGAGGCCACGCCGCCCCGTTTAATTTCCTCTACGCGGAGACTTACGAGCTCTTCGCGAATCGGCTGTGAATACAGTTTTTGGAGGAGTACGGTGGCATGTTCAGGGGGGGCTTCCGCTACCTCCAGGAAAAGGGGCGCAGGGTCTTCGTATCGGACCTGTAATCCGTCGAGATTGAGGACTGCGAGGCCGCCGTGTTTGCCGAGGTTGATGGCGAAGGCCGGATCGACAACTGCGTCCATGGCGGAAGCCATGAAGGGGATATGGAGCCTGACGCCATCGAAATTCGTCGAAATATCCACCATTTCGGGGTTGATGGTTATGTCACCGGGGGCGATGGCTACATCATCGAATCCGTAGGCGGGTCTCAATTCTTTCAATGATCGTGGCAACGAGGCAATGCTCCTGAAAACACTGAGAGCCGGGCGGAAGGTGGGGTGTGGTTGCGCCGGACCTGCGAACCTCCGAAACGCCCGATAACCGCCGCGGCGAATTTCGAAAATTATACTCTCTTTGCCAGCCGGGGCGCGTGTCATCCGCCTGTGTAAATCATCTCATTGACCTGTGTGCGGTATGTTAATCTTCCGGTACCGCCTACTCTCGTCAGGCTGGATTTTTGCCCCGAATTCGGGGCGACTGGGAAATACCGGACCGGCAAGAGGCGAGCCTTTTCAAGCAGGATGCGCGGCCCGCGGCGCAAGTACCGGCTACACCCGGACTTGACGACCACTATCAGGCCTCCATACCTGCCGGCTTCGTCTGTATTGCCGGATTCTCGTGATACGGGGCGAACGCTTGGTCGACGCCACCAAAAACTCACGGCCGCCCAAGCGCGGCTCGATCACCGATGTACGCGGTATCCGGGTCGGTCATTGGACGGACACCGCTAACGCGACCGGATGCACGGCAGTGATCTGCGATCCAGCCGCCACCGCCGGCGTGGAAGTTCGAGGCGCGGCCCCGGGCGCCCGCGAAACGGCCCTGCTTCACCCTTTGGCCCAGGCGAGTTGGGTAAACGCAATCGTATTGGCCGGGGGGAGCGCGTTCGGCCTGGACGCGGCCACTGGCGCGGTCAGGTACCTGGAAGAGCAGGGGCGCGGTCTCCGCGTGGGGCGAGCGACCATTCCCATCGTGCCTGCGGCGATTCTTTTCGACCTCGGCATGATTACACACAGGGTCAGGCCCACTGCGGAAGACGGGTACGCCGCATGTTGCGCGGCGGGGAACGAATTCCAGACCGGTAGCGTCGGCGCCGGTACCGGGGCGACCATCGGCGGAATGAGGGGGCGAAAGCTTAGCGTCAAGGGCGGAATTGGCACAGCATCGGTGAGGCTGGCTGGCGGAGCGACTGTAGGCGCGTTGGCGGCAGTCAACCCGTCCGGCAGCATTGTCGATCCATCGACCGGAAAGGTGATCGCGGGGCCGATCAACGAGGATGGATCGAGATTCGAGGACTCGGTCGAAATACTGTTGACCGATCCCCCCAAGGACCGCCGGTTCTTCAGGAATACGACCCTCGGGGTGGTCGCGACCGACGCGGTGTTGGACAAACCCGGGGCGGCCAGGTTCGCGATGGCGGGTCAAGATGCCATCGCGATGACGATCAGGCCGTCGCACACTTCCAACGATGGCGACATCGTGTTTTCCCTCGCTACCGGCTCTCACTCCCAGGCCCCGACCCCCGACGAACTGCATGCTGGCGCGCTGCGGGCCATGTGCGCCGCAATCATCGACGCCGTCGAGTCGGCAACCGCTTTGGGCGGAGTACTCCCGGCGAGGGAGGCCATTGGCGTTGACAATAATGCCTGAAGCCGGATTTTCCGTTCCTGCGACGGTTGGGGTTGTGGGCGCAGGCCGGCTGGGTTCCAGCCTCGCGCAGGCTATGGCGGCTGCCGGGTATACGGTTACCGCAGCCAGTACGCGTCGGCCGGAACATGCGCGGTGGCTGGCCGGCAGGGTCCCGGGCGCGATCGTGACCCATAGCGCCCAAAAGGTGGCCGATGCCTCCGACGCGGTGTTTATATGCGTGGACGACGGCAGCATAGCGGCGGTCTGCGATTCGCTTCAGTGGCGAGACGGCCAGTCGGTCATTCACTGTTCCGGCGCGCAGCCATTGACTGCAATATCCGGAGCTGATGCCCAGGGCGCTGTTACTGGCGGTTTTCATCCACTTCAGACTTTTCCGAGCCCGGACATGGCGCACCGGTTTTCTGGAATCGCATTCGGAATTGAGTCCGAGGCCACTGGTCTGGGTGACTGGCTGACAAGGGTGGCGAACGACCTTGGCGGTACAACGGTCGCGATTTCTGCAGATGTCCGCGCTGCGTACCACGCCTCCGCCGTGATGGCATGCGGACTGCTGGCGGGCCTGGTCGGTCTGTCGGCCGACATGTGGACCAGCCTGGGGGTCGACCGGGAGCGCGCTGTGGAACTGTTGACCCCACTGGTCTCATCCACAGTGGAGGGCATCGGGGAACGAGGCATCCCTGCGGCTCTGACCGGCCCATACGTTCGGGGGGATGTCGAGACTGTTCGGATGCACATCGAGGCAACGCATAGTGCTTCGTCCGCCACCGGTGGGGCGTATGCGGCGCTGGCCTTGGCCGCCTTGCCGTATGCGGTAGAGCAAGGGGGCCTGGGAGAGTCGGCCAGGTCGCAGATCGAGAGTTGTCTGAAACAGGCGATTGGCGAGGCGGGGACACGAACCGGCCTTGCAGACCCAAGTAAGAAATAGATACAGAAAGGCTCCGGCAACGATTGTTGCCATCGGCTGCAAGCTCGGAAGGGATGCAGACCGGGAAAGAAGAATGACATGGCGGCGAGACGGATCACGACCCACAGGATTCAGTCGATGAAACAACGCGGCGAACGGATCCCCATGATCACGGCGTATGACTATCCGACCGCGCGAATCGCTGACGAGGCGGGGATCCCGATGATTCTCGTGGGCGACAGCATCGGCAACGTTGTGTTCGGTTACGACTCGACGATTCCCGTGACCGTGGACGATATTGTCCGCGCTACGACTTCGGTCGTACGGGGCGCGGACCGGTCTTTGATAGTCGCCGACATGCCGTTCATGAGCTACCAGGTTGACGCAGGGACGGCGATCCGCAACGCCGGGAGATTGCTCCAAGAGGGCGGAGCGCAAGCGGTCAAGCTGGAGGGCGGCAGCGCAATCGCGCCTGTCATACAACGACTGTCCGATGTCGGGATTGCGGTGATGGGGCACGTAGGGCTGACACCGCAGTCGGTGCACAGGATGGGCGGTTACCGGGTGCAGGGCAGGTCAGCCCAGGCTGCAGCGGCGCTTATGGATGATGCGCTTGCGGTCGAAGCGGCGGGCGCGTTCGCCGTGGTGCTGGAACTGATCCCTACAGAGTTGGCGGCCGAAGTAACCGAACGGCTGAAAATCCCGACTATCGGCATCGGGGCGGGCCTGATGTGCGACGGGCAGGTGCAGGTACTGCACGACATCCTGGGTTTGGGGCTCGATTTCAAGCCTAGGCACGCCCGCCAGTACGCAGACGTCGCCGGCGTGATAAGAACGGCGATGACGAGCTACGCAGACGACGTGCGTGCAGGGTCGTTCCCGGGCGACGCCGAGTCGTTTTTCTCGCACGAATCGGCCTTGAGGGACAAACCGGCGATCGCGGACCGGCCCGAACCGTCTAATCCATGCGCGTAGTCCGGACCGTGCTGAAAATGCGCGATGTGCGGAGCGGCCTGCCGGGCCGGGTCGGACTCGTGCCGACCATGGGCGCGCTGCATGCCGGCCATGAGGCGCTGCTTGCCCGCGCGCGTGCTGAGTGCGAGACCGTGATCGCCTCGCTGTTCGTCAACCCGGCGCAGTTCTCTCCGTCGGAAGACTACGCAACCTATCCGCGGAACCGGGAGCGGGACCTGGAAATCTTCGAAGCGTGTGGGACCGACGTTCTGTTCGAGCCGCTTGTGGAGGAGATGTACCCTGCCGGAGAGTCGACCCGGGTCGACCCCGGGCAGATCGCCAGCGTTCTGGAAGGGGCCCATCGGCCTGATCACTTTACGGGTGTCGCCACGGTCGTGGCCAAGTTATTCAACATCATCAACCCCGACGCGGCTTACTTCGGCCGCAAAGATGCCCAACAACTCGTGATTGTCGAACGCCTCGTCAGAGACCTGCGTATGGGCATCGAGATCGTCCAGGTGGAGACCGTGCGCGATCCGGACGGCCTGGCGCTCAGCAGTCGTAACGCGAATCTGGCCGATGGACCGCGGAAGGCCGCGGCCTCGCTGTATCGGGCGCTAAATGCAGCCGAGGTTTCCTGGGCTAACGGAGAGCGTTCCGGCGACAAGCTGAGAGCGGCGATGCTGGTGGTTCTCCGCGGAGAACCGCTGATCAACGTGGAATATGTGAGCGCAGCCGACCCGGAGTCTTTCGAGGAGTTGGATGAGGTCGACGGTCCGGCGTTGCTTTCACTCGCCGCGTGGGTGGGTGGAACGCGGCTCATTGATAACATCGGGCTGCCGGACCGGCGAGGTAGCTGACGCTGTTGCCCGACTGTAGCGGTCGCGTCGGCAGGATCGTGTCGCTGTCCGATGTGTGGCTCGTCGATGATGATTACGACGACGAAATTTGCGCTACGGGTTGACGGCCGGCCGTATCCCGGACAGAATCCGGTCAAATCATGTGATTTACACGGTGGAACCGGAGGACCAATTGATCTACGAACTGCGAATCTACGAATGTTATGGCGGAAGGCTGCCAAACTTGAATAAGCGCTTTAGTGAGCACACTTGCGCGTTGTTCGAGAAGCACGGCATCAAGAACGTTGGCTATTGGACCAACCTGGTCGGCCCTTCGAACAACGATCTCATCTATCTCGTGGCATTCGACGACATGGGGCAGAGGGAACGTGCGTGGGCCTCATTTCAGGCGGATCCGGAGTGGCAGAAGGCAAAGGCGGCGTCCGAAGAGGACGGCCTGATTGTCAAAAACGTCAGTAATCAGATCCTGGCAGCCACTCCCTACTCGCCGCTCAAGTAAGACCAATTCGTTTTGATTACTCCGTCATTTCAGAACGTAGGGGCGGGTTTCAAACCCGCCCTTGGCCTCGCCAACTGTTGGATGCGCCCAGCAATTCTCGACGACAGTTACGAGAAGATTTTCCGCCGTTCTGCCAACATTGACTCGGCGACCACCGAGATGCCGGGAGGTCGGGTTGTAAACCCGCCCCTACAACTTGGAATAACGAAGCCTTCACCTGTCTTTCGGAACTGAATACGGTTAACTCATGCCAAACGACGCCAAACTTAATCGACTGTCGGGAACGTCCGAGATCGTCGGCGTGGCCGAATCCGACGAGATCGGAAGGCTACCGAATAAGTCGTCGCTCGCTCTCCACGCCGAAGCTGCGCTCAACGCGCTCGACGATGCCGGCCTCTCTCTCGGCGACGTGGACGGGCTGCTGACGGCCGGATGGTCCACGCTGGACGTGGCTGAGTATCTTGGTATCGAGCCGCGGTTTACCGACTCGACCTCCGTGGGCGGCTCGTCCTTCGTGATTCACGTCGCCCACGCCATGGCTGCAATCGCGGCCGGCTACTGCGAGGTGGCGTTGATCACCCACGGGCAGGCCGGCAGGTCGGATCGCTCGCCGATTCCCCGCAATGGCGGCGCGCCGATGGCGCAGTACGAAAACCCGTACGGCATCATCGGGCCGCCGATCTCCTACGCACTGGCGGCCAGCAACTACATGCACCGATTCGGTGAGGACCGGGCCCGGCAGGCGTTTGCCGAGATCGCCGTGTCTACTCGCAAGTGGGCAAACCTCAACCCGAGAGCCTACTTTCATGATCGGCCGCTCGACTTCGATGAGTACCATGAGTCGCGCTGGGTCGCGTGGCCATTTCACCTTGTCGATTGCTGCCTGGTAACCGATGCCGGGGCGGCCGTCGTGGTTACCACGCCGGAACGCGCCCGCGACGCCCGAAAGGGCGGTGTATCGGTGCTTGGAGTAGCGGAAGGGCATGATCACTCGATGGTCTCCCAAATGGCCGATCTGACCTCGGCGTTCGGACGAAAGACGGGTCCGCAAGCCATGGGAATGGCCGGGGTGACGTACTCCGACATCGACCTGGCGATGATCTACGACTCTTTCACCTACACGGTGTTGGTCAGCCTGGAGAACCTGGGATTTTGCGGCGCCGGCGAGGGGCCGGACCTTGTGGCGGATCAGCGAACAGCGCCCGGCGGAGCGTTCCCGCTAAATACCAACGGGGGCGGACTGTCGTACACGCACCCCGGGATGTACGGGATATTCACAATCGTCGAGGCCGTGCGGCAACTCCGCGGAGAAACTGAAGACAGGCAACTGGACCGCTGCAACATTGCGCTTGCGCACGGCACCGGCGGCCTTCTGTCTTCCACCGGAACGACTGTATTGGGCAGGGCGTAATCTAGCCGCCCGTTCGCGGGCCCCCGGAATGGTGATCGATATGACGGACGACGGCCAATACAGAGGTTCGCAGGAGGCAGACGCCTACTGGGGCGCGGTCGCGGAGGGGCGCCTCATTCTGCAACGATGCAACGACTGCGGATCGTTTCAGTTTTACCCGCGGGTATTCTGCCTGAAGTGCGGGGGCAGGGGAGTTGGATGGGTCCCGGCTAGCGGCGACGGTACGCTTCACGCGTTCGCCATAGTCCACCAGGCGCCCGGCCCCGGCTTTGTCAAGGACATCCCGTACGTCGCCGCCATTGTAGAATTGGCTGAAGGGCCGCGGATGCCCACCCGCCTCATGGGAGTGGCCCCGGAACCTTCGGAGATCGAGATCGGCATGGCGCTGAGGGTGACCTTTACTGAAGTAAACGGTAGGCCGTTACCTGTTTTCAGGCCGGCCTGAGGCTCAATCCTGGATCCGTCTGTGCGGCCGCTCGTCATGATCGCCGCGAATCTATCTTTCCCCTGCCTTGTACCCACGACTGGTACAGGTTTGTGGCAGCGGTCAACCGCCTGGAGTTAGTCGATGAAACGGGACTTTTTGAGATTCAGCGATCTTGCGGTTCGGGAGATACTGCCGATCCTCGAGCGAGGTCGCGAGCTCAAGAACGGCGCGGGCAGCAACGCCCTCGGCGGAAAGTCCGCGGTGCTGTTGTTTGAGAAACCCTCACTCCGGACGAAGCTGAGTTTCTGGATCGGAGTCGAACTGCTCGGTGGCAAGCCCGTTTACTTTAGCCCCGAAGAGGTGGGGCTCGACAAGCGGGAACCTACAGAAGACGTGGCCCAAATCGTGTCCACGATGGCCGATCTGGCGGTGCTGCGCACATTCGCCCAAAGCACTCTGGACCGCTTTGCATCCGCTTCGAAGGTGCCGGTCGTGAACGCGCTGACCGATGCCGAACACCCGTGCCAGGCGTTGGCCGACTTGCTGACGATGCTCGAACATCGCGGGTCTCTCGAAGGGGCAAGGGTGGCGTACATCGGCGATGGAAACAACGTCGCCGTAAGCCTGGCACACGCGGTTGTAGCGACGGGCGGGCACCTGGCAGTGGCGTCGCCGGAGGGGTATGAACTGCCCCTCGAGACGGTCGACGCGGTAGGCAAGACGGCGGCGCAGACCACCGGTGAGCTGACCCTTTTGCGCGATCCGAGGGATGCCGTTTCAGGGGCAGAATTCGTATATACCGACGTGTGGACATCGATGGGCCAAGAGCAGGAGGCCTTACAGCGCCTTGAAGCGTTTCGCGGCTATCAGGTCAATCCCGCCTTGCTCGATCTGGCCGGCCCCGGCGTGAAATTCATGCACGACATGCCGGCCCATCCCGGTGAGGAGATTTCCCCGGGACTTCTCGACGATCCCCGGTCGGTAGCGTACGAGCAGGGTGGTAACCGCCTGTGGGCGCAGGCCGCGCTGCTTGAATTCCTGGTCGCTAACACCCGGCATTAACTCGGACTTCAGCCCCATGGACAATTCCCATGATGGCCGGGCCAGGCCGGTGATCGTCATTGCCGGTAGGCCCAACGTGGGCAAATCCACGCTGTTCAACAGGCTGGCCGGCCGGCGGTTCGCCATTGTGAGCGACATCGCGGGTACCACGCGCGATCGCGTTTCGACCGACGCGGAATGGGATGGCTATTCCTATGTGCTGATCGATACAGGCGGCATCGAAGAACGGCCTGAACGGGCCCTGTGGGAGGAGGTGCAAGGGCAGACAGCGCAGGCTCTCGAACAGGCAGACGCGGTGCTCCTCGTGGTCGATGTGAACGAAGGTGTGATACCTGGTGACGTCGAAGCAGCCGATCTGGTGCGGCGTTCAGGCAAGCCGGTGATTGTGGCGGCCAACAAGGCCGACAACCCTGTGAGGGAGGACTTCGCCCTGGAATTCCATGTCCTCGGTTTGGGTTCCCCAATACCTGTAAGCGCATATCACGGCATCGGCATCACTGAGTTGATTACGTCCGTCTTCGCCCTTCTGCCCCCGCTGCCGGCCCAGTTAGACGTCGACTCGGTGCGCGTCGCCATTGCAGGAAGGCCGAATGTCGGGAAATCGGCCCTTCTGAACGCCTTGACGGGAGAGGAACGGGCGATTGTCAGCCCCGTGCCTGGCACGACGAGGGACCCGGTGGACACGCGCGCAACATTCCGGGACAGGGAGTTCGCGTTTCTGGATACGGCGGGGCTCCGCCGCCGCGGCCGCACGGAAGCCGGCATAGAGAAGTTCAGCGCAATACGGACCATTCAGGCCATAGAGCGGTCACACGTGGTCGTGCTGGTTATGGACGCGCAAGAGTTCGGCACAGCGCAGGACGCCCACATTGCCGGTTTTGCCATCGACGCTTTTCGCGGAGTTGTTGTGGTCTTAAACAAGTGGGACCTGTCTTCGCAGTTGGATATAACTCGGGAGGTCGCAGAGCGCCGCATCCGCGGCCGGTTCAAGTTTCTGTTTGATGTACCGGTGCTGTACATGTCCGCATTGACGGGACGGGGTGTCGAGTTGGTGCCGGAAAAAGTTCTCGAAGTGCACGGTGAATTCACCAAGACGGTGCCGGGAGCGGATCTGCGGCGGGTTGTATATGGCGCCATCGCAGCAAATCCGCCGCCGCGCCACAACCGCCGGCCCACACATCTGTACCGTGTTAGGCAGGTGAGAACCGCGCCGCCTACGTTCGTACTTAACACGAACGCCCCTGAACTAATACACTTCACCTACCGCCGCTACCTGGAGAACCGGTTGCGAGAAGCATTTGGATTTGCCGGCTCTCCGCTGCGGCTCCATTTCAGGACCGGACGCGAATGAACGAGTATCTCTACTGGATTATCACTCTGGCGCTGGCGTATCTGATCGGATCGGTGCCATCGGGCGTGATAGTCACCCGCCTGTGGCGAGGCGTGGATATCCGCAGCTACGGCAGTGGCAGCACCGGCGCGACAAACGTGTTGCGGACGCTTGGACCGAAGGCAGCCGTGCTCGTGTTCTTGCTGGACATCGCCAAGGGCTCGGCCGCGGTAGCGATCGCCAAGGGGCTGGCCGTTTCCGATCTCAACATCGCGGTGGCAGGTGTGTTGGTGGTCGCAGGGCATTCCTGGCCCGTGTTCGCCCGTTTCCGAGGCGGCAAGGGCGTGGCGACGGGGCTTGGTGTTTTGCTTTTTCTCTGGTGGCCGGTTGGAATTTCGGCGTTCGCCGGCGCCGTGATTGGCAGCGCCACCAGATATGTTTCGGTGGGGTCGCTCGTTGGGGCGACGACCGGGGTGGTGTTCGTGGCCGTTTTGATTGTCAGAGGCGATGTCGACATCGCATATCTGGCCTTTGCGGGTCCGGTCGGCGTATTGATTTATGTTCGTCATCTGCCGAATATTTTCAACCTCATAAAAGGAACGGAAAGACGGTTGTCGGTCGGCAGGCCGAGCAGAGCGACCGAGGCCCGAACAAAGGACTCCTGAAGGCGGCCGGAATGGCAAGGATCTGCGTGGCGGGCACGACCGGCTGGGGTGTAACCCTGGCCCTGGTTTGCGCCCGCGACGGCCATGACGTGACTCTTTGGGCACGGACAGAGGCAGAGTCGGAGGAGTTGGCCTCGGGCCATAGTCCGAGGCCCCGGCCTGGCGTCGATCTTCACCCTGACATCAGGGTTGTGGGAACCCCGGGCGAGGCGTTCCCGTCGTCGGACGTGGTTCTCTTCGTCGTCCCATCCACAACGGTACGCGCCAATGTACGGGAGATCGCGCCGTGGCTGCCACCCGGAGTGTTCGTGGTCAGTTGCACGAAGGGAATCGAGATCGAGACCGGCAAACGCATGACTGAGTTGATCTGTGAGGAAGCGCCCGATCTCGACCCGGCCCGCGTCGGAGCGCTTTCGGGTCCGAATCTAGCCCTCGAGATAGCGCAAGGTCAGGTGTCGTCGGCCACTCTCGCGTTTCCGTCGTCCGAAGCGGCGACAGCTGCGCAAAGTGTGCTCAACTCCGAGAGGTTCAGGGTCTACAGAAGCACTGACGTGGCCGGTGTGGAGCTAGGTGGGGCGCTGAAGAACATAATCGCAATCGGCGCGGGCATCATCGACGGGATGGGCGTCGGCGACAATGCCAAGTCGGCCTTCGTGACGAGGGGGCTACATGAGGTGTCCCGTCTCGGCGTGACCCTTGGCGCCCGCCAAGAGACGTTCGCAGGCCTTTCTGGGATGGGGGACCTGATCGCCTCGTGCTCCAGCGGATTGAGCAGGAACCGCGGCTTGGGCGAAAAGCTTGCTTCCGGCTCGAATCCAGGCGACCTGATCAGCGGCATGACGCAAACCGCGGAGGGTGTCCCAACGACTCGCGCTGCCATGCGCATTGCGCGCCGCCTCGGCGTCGAAATGCCCATCACCGAAATGACGCACAGGGTGTTGTTCGAGGGTCTTTCTCCCCAACAGGCGCTCGTCGAGTTGATGCGACGGGCGCCACAGCCCGAGGTCAGGTTTTAGACCGGCGTCGTCAGACCCCGCCCCCGAGTTCGCCGAGTTCGAACATCACTGCCGACAGCGCGGCGATGGTGGCTGTTTCAGATTTCAGGATGCGCGAGCCAAAGCCGATCACCGTTGCGCCTGCGGTTTTGGCCTCCTCCACTTCCCCGGCCTCGAATCCACCTACGGGCCCGACCACGATTGCCAGCCTTGCGCGCGATTGGCCCTCGCTAAACTGACCAAGCGCTTCTCGCAGGCCCGGGGCGGACCTCCCCATCTCTTCCCACAACATCACCACCGGTCCGCGGGCCGACTCGCGGGAAACAGCATCCGCGAGCGGGGTTGTTTTTTCGATCTCCGGCACGGTCAGGCGTCCGGACTGCTCCGCTGCTTCACGGGCGATGCGCCGCCACCGCTCGAACCTGGATTTGCTGGCGGCGCTGGCGTCGGCAGGCTGGACCCGCGCGGTTGCGAGCGGGACGAATTTGCAGGCCCCGAGTTCGGTTCCTTTCTGCAGGACCTGTTCAAATCGGTCCGGCTTTATCAGCGCCTGCATTATCGTCACACGACACGTCGGCTCAGTGCCGGGAAAATTCCGTTCGTCGATTATGCCTTCTACCCCATTGGAGTCGACCCGGCTCAACGTCACCGGCCATTCGCTGTCCCCGCCGTCGAATACGGTCACGGAGTCGCCTGGTCTCAGCCGCAGCACTAAGCGTGTCTGCCGTGCCGCGGCGTCCGGCAACACTACGGTTTTACCCTCGAACGCGTCGCGCTGCACGTAGAACCTTGGCGAGCTCATGGCCGCACGACCTTGAGCGCCAGCCAGTCCTCCGATGCGCGTTCTTCGATGATCACGCCTGAGGCCTTGGCAAAGGCGCGTGCGACCTCCTCTCTTCTCTCTGCGAGAAGACCCGATGCGATGAGCACGCCGTCATCGCTCAAACATGCCAGGAGGTCGGCGGCTATTTCGCTGAGCACGGCGGCGGAGATGTTTGCGGTGACCACGTCCCACGCCCGCGCGGGTGCTTTGGGATGGGGTAGGGTGCCCGCGTACACCGATGCCGCATCCGCAACGCCCGCCCGCCGCAGGTTGGCGACCGAAGCGTCGACGGCGTTTTGGTCGATATCCAGGCAGACCGCTCGTAGTGCGCCTGACTTCAGGGCTGCGATGGCCAGGATGCCGGAGCCGGTTCCCACGTCGAGCAACTTCGATCCCGGCTGAATAATCTCTTCCAGCCATTCGAGGCACATGCGCGTCGTGGGGTGATGACCTGTCCCAAAGGCCATGCCCGGCGCCAGCGGTATGACTAAGTCATCGGGCGCGGCGGCGGTCTCTCGTCCCGGCGGGGCGATGAGCAGCCTGCGCCCAATGCGGATCGGTTCGAACTCCTGGTTCATCCACTCGCTATCGTCTATCACCCTCTCCGCTAAGGAGGAGATGTCGGCGAGGTGCCTCACGAGCCGCAGTCCGACGTCTATGTTTGCCTTGCGGCTGTCTGTGGTCGCATCTATCGGCAGATATCCGCGAACGGTCACCGGAGCATCGGGCGGCGGGCCGGACTCACCCTCGTC
This sequence comes from Dehalococcoidia bacterium, assembly GCA_965219065.1. Lineage (GTDB taxonomy): Bacteria > Chloroflexota > Dehalococcoidia > Lucifugimonadales > Lucifugimonadaceae. Next base: position 1,672,267 of record OZ244715.1, on the reverse strand, counting down.
GGGGTTGAAGCCGCCCTGCTGTTCCACAGCGACGCGCCCCTCGCCGTGTTTGGCGAACAGGTGAACGATTGGTTCAGTGAATTCGCCGGGGGTTACAACCGACAATTCTAACCAGGGCACACCGATATTCCTGTCAACTATCGCGCTGATGGCGGAGTCCACGGGGTGTCGACTTGCCGGAACACAATGTGCGGCGACGCGAGCGCACTAGATTTGCACCTTCCCCGGCTGGTGGGTCAATCGCCTCCGTCGTTACCGAAAGCCGCCCTTCAGCTTGTCGAACAGGCCCCCATCTGCACCATTCGCGGCATCGTCGCCGAAGGATCCGCCGAGTTCCCCCAGCAACTCCTTTTGCCTCTTGGTCAGGTTTACCGGTGTGGCAACGGATACGGTGATCAACTGGTCGCCCCGCCGATTGGACCTCCCCGGCTGCTGCATCCCTCGTCCGCGCAGGCGGAATATCTGGCCGGACTGAGTGCCGGCGGGGATCGACAACTCGGCCTCATCTTCCAGGGTGGGAACGATCAGTTTTCCGCCGAGCGCAGCTTTGGCGACGTCTATCGCTGTTTCGTAAAGAATGTCGTTGCCGTGTCGATCGAATTGCGGGTGAGGCTCAACCCGAACGTATACGTACAGGTCGCCCGGTTCACCGCCACCGCCTGTCTGCTCGCCTTCGCGGCTAATTCGCATTCTCGATCCGTCATCGATGCCGGCCGGAATTTCGACGGCGATTTTCCTCCGCCTCGTTTCCAGGCCCAGGCCTCTACATTGCGAGCATGCCTGCTGTGGGTAGCTGCCAGCGCCGACGCAGGTCGAGCAGGTGGTGACCTGCTGAAACTGCCCGAACACCATGCGCTGGACGCGTCGCACCTGTCCGCTGCCACGGCATGAGCCGCAGGTTATGACCTCCGTACCCGGTTCGGCTCTCGAACCATTGCAACCGGAACACACCTCGGTGCGATTCAGGTCCAGAAGCTTCTCACCGCCGAATGCGGATTCAAGGAAAGAGATCGTTATCTGGTATTCGAGGTCAGCGCCGCGGCGCGGTGCATCGGATCTTGTGCCGCCGAAGAACGCATCGAAGATATCGCCAAACCCGCCGAACCCGGCGAAGTCGTCGAACCCGCGGGCGTTGCCTCCATTCACACCGGCGTGCCCGAATCGATCGTAGGCTGTCCGGCGTTCAGGGTCGTTCAGTATCTGGTAAGCCTCGGCGACCTCCTTGAACCGGTCTCCGGCGCCAGGTTCGCGATTGCGGTCGGGGTGATACTTCAGGGCCTGCTGACGGAACGCCTTCTTGATGTCCTCTGGCGAGGCGTCCTTCTGGATGCCCAGTACCTCGTAGTAGTCGCGACTGGTGGTCATTGGCAGCCAAACTTGCGCACGAGTTCGGGCGTCAACCCCGCGGCATTTCTATTGGTGGGCGCGATATTCATTGCTGCCCGGTTTGCGGTGAGGGGTTCATTGTTTGCGTCTCGACGGCCTGATTCCTTGCAGGCGCATTCTCGTTGATTATATGCCCTGAGGGGCCCCACCAGAGAACCCTAATTCATGGCATGCTTGGACTATGAGTGAGAGGCCAAGGGACGCATGAAAAAAGAGCAAGACTTCGCGGTGAACGCCTTCCGCGTTGTGCAGGAAGCTACAGGGGGAGAATTGGAATCCAAGAAAACTCTGGCTCCGTTTGAACCCGAGCCGGATATGGGGGATAAGAACCCACACGCTGTAGCCTTAGGCAGGCTTGGCGGTAGGAAGGGTGGGAAGGCAAGAGCGGCGAAGCTGACACCGAAACAACGCCACGAGATCGCGAAGAAGGCGGCCGCTGCAAGATGGGGTTGTCCCCCTAGCTAGCCCTTTTTTCTGACGCGTTCTTCCTCCACTCAACGTCATCCGTGAAATCTAGCGGGAGCTGGATGGGATCTTGGTCAGGATGAATGTTGTTCCAATGCTCAGCATCCAGCGCCAACTGCAGAGCGTCACCAACCATTTGCTCCCGCCTATTTATGAGCGATTTGTGCATAGGGCCACGGTGCGCCTCGTCGATATCGATCCACAGGTAGGTTAGTTGCCTTCCCCGTTTCCCCGCGGGAACGGCGTGGTTAACGCGATACGGTCTGCCGGTCCGCTTGTCGTGTTTGATTTCGTCTCGGGCCGCCTGAGAGAACTGAGCAGCTAGACGATCGAGCGGGTCAACTGGCACCGGAAGCGGCCACCCCATACGCTTCTCCGCGTAGGACGCTACTTGGCGCATATCAACCTCGCTCTGACCTGTCTCATGCCTGTACAGGCGAATAATCCGTTGCATCTCCTGGTTTTTTCTCGCCAACGTACTTCGTCCTTCCCCTAAAATCCTACTGGAGCGACATCACCCCATCCATCGACTACCGCGCTCGGTGTCACTATGGACCTGATCTTTACTAAGTGCTTGCGGAACCTGTCATACCTCTTCGTGTGATGCTGAAGTTGGCCGGCAACAAGACCTGGGTGGATATTCAGAGTGCGAGCAAATCCAACTATGTCCCGCTCTGGAAAAAACGGGGACTTGCGAGCAATGAAGCCTTCTAGTGAATCACGAGGCACGCAGAAGTCCGCAGCCGATTGATTGACCACTCGCTCATCTTCTGACACATTTGGTCCTGTTCCGGCTTTGTCCCCTTCTAGTTCAGCATCAAGAACCATTGCTGACCGACCATGTAGTCGCAATACATGTTCAAGCTCATGTCGAAGGACAAACCAAAAGTTGTCGATTCGATCGTAGCGGAGAGACATCCCGATAACAGGCGACGTGCTGTTCAGCCAGAAGCACACGCCATCAATTTTCGCCGAGGAAAGCGATTCCACGATCACGAAACGGATACCGCTCTCCGCGAGGATCCTAGGTGCTTTCCTTGCCTCCTCACGCGCTCCGAGTAACGTGCTTAAATCGGGAATTGCAGCACGGACTCCTTTCGGGGAGTACCGGGCGACCAACATTTCGCTCGCAATTTCCTTGACCCTATACAACCAAGCTAACTGGACGGGCGTTACTTCCCCGGCCACCATCGTCTTTTTTGCAGCGTGGGGCAGTATCTCTATTTCGTCCGGCGACGCGACGCCGAAGAACTTAGCAAGAGCGGCCTCAACCGCGGGCACATCGCGAACATCAGAGACATCTATCCAACCACGCTTTATCATCTCCGCGACTGGTAGACCACCAATCAGCTGGGCGCGGGTGTTTCTACCCGGGTCCGGCCTTGCGGAGATACGCGCCTTGGCTAGGTCGTAGTCCTTCTGTAGTTTGAGGAATCGATCAGCAGGAACTTCGAATACGTCCTCTAACGCGAGAGCCATTTCAGCAGTCACTTGCCGTTTGTCTGCGACGAGTCGATTTATCCCTGTCTCGTCGGCCCCGAGGACAATCGCAAGAACACGCTTGGTCCAACCTTTTGCCTCTAGTAGATCGGCGATAAGTTGGCCCGGCGTTCGGTGGTCTGAGCGCATTTGCTCCATGCTGGCAACCTTATGGTAGTTTGCGCTAAAATGCAAACTGACACATCTTGTAGTTGTTGATCATAGACCGGTCAAGGATAATTGAGCATTATGAATAGGCTGAACAACGAACGCCGTTCACAAATAGTTAGTGCGTTGTGTGACGGGAACTCAATTCGCGGGACTGCTCGAATGACTGGAGCGGCAGTCAATACGGTCGCGAAACTACTCAGGGAGCTTGGTTCGACGTGTCTGGAATTCCATGATTCGATCATGCATAGCCTCCCATGCAATCGCCTGCAGTGCGACCGAATCTGGAGCTTCGCCTACTCGAATGCCAAGAGCCGTCTACCGGAGCACGAAGGCGAGTTTGGCATTGGGGATGTGTGGACTTGGACCGCCTTAGATTCTGGCACGAAATTAGTGCCGTGTTGGCACGTGGGTGGCAGAGATAGCTACGACGCTTGGATCTTTGTGAACGACCTTGCACGGCGCCTATCCCGTCGTGTCCGGTTAACAACAGATGGCCAACGGTCATACCTGGAGGCCGTCGAGAGCGCCTCCTTTTCAAAACTGGACCCTGCCAAACTAATTAAGCTCTACGGACCTGTCGAGCCAACCAAGGAAGTATCGCCTCGTTACAGCCTGCCCGACGGCTCTGAGGCGATGGCTAGAGTTATGCCGGGGGCGTCCGCCAGGACCGACTTCTCCACAGGCCGTGCGGAGCGCCAAAACCTAACCAGTCGTATGTCAATGCGGAGGATCGCCAACCCGGCCAACGCTTTTTCCAAAAAGCTCAAAAACCATGTGTGCGCCATGGCACTCTATTTCACGTACTACAACTTTGCACGAACTCACAGGAGCTTGGCGAACCCCTATAACCGCACGCCTGCGATGGCTGGCGGCTTAACCGATCATGTCTGGACAGTCGAGGAAATTGTGAACTTGCTCGGCTGATTCAAAGTGACACACCTGCCGTAAACCCATCCGCTACCAAGATCAATCGGGATCCATGATAGACGCCCAAACGGTGGTCGACTGATTGGCACGGTCGGGAGGGTGAGGCTCATTCGACAAAAGGCGCGGTCCCTGTAGACGACCCCGGCTGGTACCCAAATGAGGCCCCCGCGGAATGCAGTAAGTAAATCAGAATGCTGACTACGCTGCGCCCGAGGGCCGCGGCTGCAAAATAACCAAGCGCATTTCTTCGGGCAGGTTAGATCTGTTGAGAGTCAGGCGAGGGGCGGGATCGTCAGGCTTGGTCCCGAGTTCCTCCACGAAACGCCTGAGTTCCTCGCCCGGTTTTCCCGCCTCCGCGTCGAAACCGGACGGCACGACGACCTTGGGATCGATGATCCTGACCGCCGCCGCCAACTGCTCCGCCGACATTGGGCTGTCGTCGGTGGTCGGAACCAGCAAGACGTCGATATTGCCTGTCGCACGCAAGGCCCGGGCCTCCGGAATCGAGCCGATGAATCCGAGGGAGCACACAGCTATTCCATCGGCGTCGATCACATACTGGGTGGTCACCTTCCGAGTCACAGCCGCATCCGAGCCGGCTGGGGTTGGTATGCCAAACACGCTCACACCGGACACTTCGTACTCCCCCGGGCCGTCGATTATGGTGAGGGAATCCGGGAAATTGGCGACGATCCCACCTTGCCTGCTGAACACCGCAATGGCGTTCTCATCATTTAGCGACGAGTCAGACAGTGTGTCCGGCGCGGGGTCTGTGACCACAGTGCCGGCTGCGGACGTAACGAGAAACGAGGCACTGCCTATCAAGCGTATTTCCATTTCAACATTCCCCGTGGACTATGTGTTGGCGTCGGCCGGTTGCCGTTAGGGTTACGCGATGGCTGCATACGGGCGCCACGCATACGGCTGATCTACCATTTTATTGACACCCACGAAAACGGCGTGCTAGGTTCGCCAGACCAATTGATGGCAATCGAGCGCGCCCGTATCCAAATCCATGCTCACTGAAAGAAAAAATCGAATCCTGAATCTGATCGTCGACGAGTACGTAAGCACCGCGGCGCCTGTCGCATCGTCCACAGTGGCCGGAAAGTCTGGCCTGAACGTGAGTCCGGCCACAGTGCGGAACGAGATCGCAATGCTCGAGGAAGGCGGATTCATACACCGCCCTCACGTCTCATCCGGCGCAGTGCCTTCCGATTTCGGCTACAGGCATTACGTCATGGCGATCCAGTCACGCACAGCGCCAACGCCGGACGATGCCCGGCGCGTCGATCAGGAACTCGGGCCGGCAGAAGAGGACATCGACCGATGGGCCGACGCAGCGTCGTCGGCTCTTTCAATTCTGCTCGATTCGTTGGCGTTCACCACACCGCCAAGGGATACTGCCGCGTCGGTGAAGAGCCTCGAGCTCGTCAGGCTCCAGGAACTCGTTGTAATGCTGGTGCTTATCCTCCAGGAGGCGAATGTCTACCGTCAGTTGATTACACTCACTGAACCTGTGACCGCCAGCCACCTCGATGCGACCAGGCAGCGTCTGAACGAGTCGATCACCGGGAAGTCGGTCAGTGACATCGAGGCAGTCGAGATGGAGGACGCCGGCGCCCTCACCTACCAGGTGCGTGATACTGCGTTGGGTCTTCTGCGGAGGCACGATGACCTGGCGCTGAGGGAAAGGCGCATTCAGGGTCTGTCGAGGTTGTTGGACCAGCCGGAGGTGACCAGCAATCCCGGGCAGCAACGGATGGTGCTCGAAGCGATCGAAGACTCCGGAACCATCGCCACATTGGCAGAAAGCGCGCCGCGTGACGGTTCCGCCAAGGCGATCATCGGCTCGGAAAACTCCTATGAGCCCCTGCAGGCGTTCAGCGTCGTGGTATGCCGTTACGGCAGCCCGGGGCAAACGGGTGGCCTCGTTGGCCTAATTGCGCCCACGCGCATGCAATACGCACGAGCCCTGCCGTTGATCGGCTACACCGCCGCCGCCCTGGGCGATCTCACCAAACGCATCGGCAGTTCCTGATCCCTGCGCCCCACCCCGGCGGGCGACTATGAGAATCGGTCCTACAGGGTGGGGGATCGGCGGGTTGTGCGTTGGAACTGGTTCAAGCGTTACGGCGGCGAGTGGCGCGCCGGGCTACCAGCAGAGCGGGCAGGGCCATCAGGGCCAGAAGACCGAGGTTGGCCTGACCGCCTCCGGTCGAGTTGCAGAATCCCGTGCTTTCAGGCACAGGAGTCGCAGTCGGCACGGGAGTTGCCGTCGGCGTTGCTGTCGGACTTGCCGTTGCCGTTGCCGTTGCCGTTGCCGTTGCCGTTGCCGTTGGGGTTGGCACAGGAGTTACCGTCGGGGTTGGCGTCGGGGTAGATGTCGGCGTTGCTGTCGGTGTTTCCGTCGGCGACGGGGTCATCGTGAGCGCGGCGAACACCGTAGCCGCAACGTCGATGACTTGCGTGGGTGTCGGCGTTAGCGTTGCTGTCGGCGTGGGCGTGGGCGTGGGGGTGGGGGTCCTCGTCGGTTCGACCGTCGGTGTGGCTGTAGCTGTAGGCGTAACGGTAGGTGTGTTGGTAGGCGTCAAAGTGGGGGTCAACGTCGGTGTGGGTGTTGGGAGGGGCGGGAAAAGGATGATGAGGTCGGTCCGGCTCTCACCCGCTGTGAATCTGTACGGCTGCAGAGACTGGAACGAACTCAGGAAGAAGTTGACGGGCTTACCGCCGAATTCTTCAGCCACCGGATTGAGCACGAGTGTGAAGCGACCGTTGAGTATCGGCACGACCTCGGACTGGTATTCGTCGATCTTGGCGTAGATCAACGTTCCATCCGGCGGAGTCGACGAACCGGAGAAAGCGGTGCCGGACAGGAACGCCGGTTCCAGTATCACGGCAGTAGCGGTGGGTGTGAAGGTCTGAGTTGGAGTTGCTATCGGTCCGGTCGAGAATGTGAGGTCGAGCCTGCGCAGAATCGGCAGTGACCATGGGCACCCGAGGCAGACCGTGTCTTTTCCGGGCTCGATCGGGCCAAACAATTCGCCGGTCTGATCCGCCTTGACCTGGCCTTCGATCCAGAACTCAATCTCCAGCCCTTCAAAGTCTGCGGCCGGTCCGACGTTGAGCGAGTAGGCTCCGGATGATACGCCCTGGCCCGGTTCGCCTCCCACCTTGGCGGGCTCGGACTCGTAGTTGCCTACCCTGGCGGTGATGAGGAGTCCATCTTGTGCGGGCTGTCCGCCAATCGTGACGATGCCGACATAGGTAATCACGCGAAATTGCGGCAGGCCCGCTTGCGCATTGGTCCTGGATGAAGTCGCGGCGAAGACTGCTCCGGCGAGCGCCATCGAGATTATTGCGACTGCCGCCAGTCTCAGTTTCAAGGTGGTGTTCCTTTCACCCCGAAATCTGCCTTCACCGGAAACGTGTGGTGAAGGCAGACAGGTTTTTTTACACCGTCGTCCCAATTTCCGCGCAGGGACAGCGTCCTGCAATTGTACCGTGCCTCGGTCCCAGGTTTCTTCACTGTGGGTAGCGTGGAAACAAGTTTGTGCAACTCAATGCTAAATATTCCCCCACCCATCGGAAAGGATCGCCGCCGTCTTATGCGGGCGACCCCCGGGCCGCGGCGTGGTCGGTAATGCGGATAAGTCATGGACTTGGTTCCCGCGCCCGGAGCGGTTACGTGCGGGGTTGACCTGGGCAACGTTCGCTGCCGATGGCGTGATTGCCCCATCAGGGGTTAACGATGGGCATCCTCGCGCGTAGAGTAGGACTCCGGTTGGCTGGTGGGGAACAGAAAAGAGAGAGCCCCCTGGCTTCGTTGCCAGGGGGCTCTCTTGATTGACTCGCGTGCGAGTTGCGTGGCTACGGGGCTATTGCGGGCGTTGAGCCGTCGGCCAACGGGTTGACGAACACCCAGATGCCGTCGCCGATCTTCACCGTTGCGCTGCCGTCCAGGGCGATCTCGGTGAACGACTGCAGAGCGGAGTTGTACCTGAACGCTCTTCGGGCATCCACTGATGCGAAGTACCTGTCAGCGGTTATCGCGGTGCCGTCAGCTCGTACCAGGGAGGCGCCCGATGAACCCTGAGTGTTGTCTCGGGTCGTGTCTATGACACCTACGAAGTTCCAGCCTGCGCCGGTCGGGATAGCCTCGACTCTCGGGGCCTGTCCACTACCCGGCTCGATCGGGCCTGCCAAGCCGATTTCCTGGTCGTCGAACGAATTCGAGTGTACCCAGTAACCGGGGCCGGCCACGATGGTCCTCAGCGGAGTGTCCGTCGTGCTCGTCCATGCGCCTGAGACGGGGTCGCGGGAGGCGATCCGCCACGGGCTCTCAGCATCGGTGGCGTCGTACGCCACGACCTGGGCAAGGGACTCGTTCGTGAACACTGCGTTGATGTCAGGGTCGACCGGGTTCGACGGCACGGACACTGCGTTCCAGCCGAAGAACAGTCCAAGGTCGAACGCCTTCCGCTCCTCAACCGTGAGCGTGTACGAGGCGTCCTCGACGGTGTTACCGGCGTCGTCGCTTGCGGTTGCCTTGACGGTCAACGAGCCAAGCTCCAGATCCTCAGAGGGGACGTAGAAGAAGAGCTTGTTGTCCGATGTGGCGAGCGAGTTTATGTCGTCGTCGACGAGTACCGTGTCACCGATCGATGCGGCGGTTACCGTCACGGCCTCATCGAATTCGATGCGGATCGACGGCCTGCCCTGGCTTGTGCTGCTGTCGCCTGACACCAATGACGGCTTTGTTGAATCAAGGGTGAACTTTGTCTCACCGGCCGTGGCCTTCGACGGGTCTTCCTTACCTACTACGCTGTCGTTAGAGGCAGGAGAGACGTCCGTTCCCGATACCACGAGGCTCAACTCTCCGTCGGCGCCAAGTCTGGCTCGCGTCGCCCGTGATGTCCACGTTTCGCCGCCCTGCGCAATCACAGAGAGCCTGGTGCGGAAGCCGTCTTCGTCGTAGACCTCGACTGTCGGGAGACCGGCGAGGATTTCGTCAGACGAGATGGTCACGGTGATCTCGTTCTTGGTCAGTGCGGAACCGTCGCTACCTGAGCCGCCGGACAATTCCACCGTAAGGACTGGCGACAGGCGGTCTGCGGCCTCTGCCGAGCCGGAAGAGGTGGTGTTACCTGCCGGGTCGGACACGGCACCCTGCAGTCTTACTATCGGAGTGTCGTTTGTCGGTATGTCTGCGTCAAGTTCTGCGAAGACGGTACCGCCGTCGACCTGCACACCGACAGGTATCAGGTTAGTGTCGTCGTCGAGAGTGATCTGGAAGTCGCTGGCGTCAACGCCTTCCACGCTGTCGTCGAAGTAGATGGCGATCGACCGACTGTTGTTTGTGTCGGGGTCATCGCCGTCATCGTCGCCGTCAGGCGCGAGACCGGTGTCGGCAGAAGTCAACTTCGGACGCACCTGGTCGATCGAAATGACGTGAGGTTCGTTCGTGGATTCATCTGCGTCGGTGGCGGGGTTGTCCACTACTACGCCCACACCCGAAGTGGTGGTGTCTGCGTCTGAGAAACCGATGTTGCCCGCCAGGTCCTGGGCCACCAGGATGTAGTCGACCTGGTGATCGGGCTGTACCGCAATCACGTCTGTCGGCAGGTTGCCGGGCTCGGCAACCGACCACGCGACTGAAGTTTCACCGTCGCCTGGGTTTCCTGCGAGCGCAGGGGAGTAAGCCTCCGCCGCCCCGGTCATTGAGTACCCACCGTCTCCGACGCCTCCGGCAAGTACCTGGTTATTGTTGTCGGGATCGTCGCCCTGATCGATGATCAACATGATCTTGCTGACATCGATACCCGAGCGATCGTCGGTGACGTTGCCGCGGAACGCCAACTGGCGTGTCTGGGTATTCAAACCGTCAGCGGGTTCGGAGATGATCGCCTGGGGAGCAGTAGTCTCGACCTGCGCGTTAGCTGTGACTACGGTGTCGTCGTCGTCGCTTGAGTCCAGGGCGTCTTCGTACTTGACCGTTACCCGGCTAGTGGAGTTGACCTTCAATTCGGCCTCGGCGCCCGGCGATGCGGAGTCGGAACCTGGAGAGTCGTCGCCACCAATGACTACGTTGGCCTTGAGCCTGATTTGCCCTTCGAACACGCCAGTGGACGGGCCGGTTTCTTCCAGCATTACAGCCACATGGTCCCGCGGGGTGTCGGTGAGGCTGTAAGCCACGACATTCAATGAGTCGACGTCGCTGTATTGCCACTTGACCACAATGTCAGCGACACCACCGCCTGGAACGGCGCCTGCCAGACCTATGAAGTCGGTACCGACCACGGTGACGACTGCCGAGCCCACTGCGTTTCCGCTGGCGTCCTCTAATTTGACGTCACCCGGGCTGCTGGTTATGGGCGTCGTGCCTTCCGGGGCACGTACAACCGTAAACTCGCCGGCGGCGGTATTGACGGCCGCGGTGTCAGTACCTTCTTGCGAGAGGTTCATGTCGCTGTCTATAACAGTGACGATCAAGGCGTCCGAGTCTGCGGCGATCGTGTTCATCACGTCGTGCGGAGCTTCGCTGTCCCTTTCGACCACCGTGGTGTAAAGGGTCGTGCCTGAACCGACATATACGCGACCGGCATTGCCACAGTTCAGACTGCTTGGCGGGGCAGCCTGTGTCGTGAGACACGAATTCAGGTTGGTCAGGTAGACCTGTCCTGTGGTCCCACCGGACTGAGCGTCTGCGCTCCTGTCCTGGATGCCTACCATAACCACAGCGAACAGCGCGAGCGCTGCCAGAGCGGTAAATAATTTCGCTGAATGCTTCACAGCGTTAGTCCCCCTTGCGTGACCTGCCGTTGGCGAGTGTCCGTCACTGCCCTGGTGGCCTGCTGCAGGATCCTTGCAGTATGTTCCTGCGTTTTGCCCAATTTTTTCGTCAAACCTGCGGCCTGACTGCCGGTCCTAGTTAACTTAAGCCCTTTTATCCGGTGTGGACGGCGCTAACCGGCGCGCGCACAACCCCGTCCGGTGGGACGAACCATAGCGATTTTTACATCGCGGCGCTCACAGTGTCAACCTGATTTACTGGCGATTGCGGTCTATATCAACCGAAACCTGCAAGCGGGGCCGCTCTGTTTTGCTTTCTCGCCTTCGCCCCGAAGGACAACGTTGAATATATGGAGCCAGCCCAAACGGTGTCAACGTTAATTCGCGTCGCCAAATGGTCAGTTTTGTTACAGAAGGTAAAGCGTTGCCCCTCGAACGGCCAGCGGGCAATAGTCAGAGTTGACCCGCACGGTGTATTTGTGAAGGGGATGCAGGGCGACACTGCCGACTGCCCGTGGCCCCTCGCTTCTACGGGCGTAATCGTCTTCATATCAGTTGGTCCGCGTCGGCCCGAGGGCGAAAAATGTGGGGTCGCCTCTCGCGAACCCCGCCCGGGCCGGGAGAAGATATGTCGCGTTTGCGTCACCCGTGCCTCGTCATGGCGTCCGCGGATGTCGACCGTACGCGGTATATATGCGGGTTGGGCAAGGGGCCATTTGTTCGAGGTATCCGCGTTATCCCTAAGTGGGGTAAACGGAATGGCGTTGGGGAATCGCCATACGCCGCGAGAGGCGTCGAAAGCGTTGGGGGATGTCAGGCGTCGGTTAAAAGTGCGCGCAGCCGCCCGGACTTCGCCCATGAGTCAACTGTTGGGGCATTGGCCTCGCGCGGCTCCGGCGCCGCGCGAGGATGTGGCGGTGGGGAGTTAGATTAGAATTTTTCGGGCTTGGTGATGGAGGCGAGGAATTCCGGGTTGGTCTGGGTCTTGACCATCCGTTCGAGAATTCGCTCGGCTGCCTCGGTGGGGTTGGACGAGTCGGTCGAGATGATCGACACCATTCGCCGCAGGAGCCAGACTTGCCGGAGGATCGGCTCGGGAAGCAGTAGTTCCTCGTGGCGGGTACCGCTGAGCTCTATATTGAATGCTGGGTATATCCGCCTGTCCGCTAGTTTGCGGTCAAGGTGCAGTTCCATGTTGCCGGTGCCTTTGAACTCCTCGTAGATGAGGTCGTCCAATCGGCTGCCGGTGTCGACGAGACACGTGGCGACGATTGTGAGGCTTCCGCCTTCCTCGCAGTTTCGTGCGCCTCCGAAGAAGTGCTTCGGCGGATAGAGAGCAACCGGGTCCATTCCGCCGGACAGCGTCTTGCCGCTGCTGGGGGCAGCGAGGTTGTATGCGCGGGCGAGTCTGGTGAGGCTGTCGAGCAGGAGCACGGCGTGCTCGCCGCTTTCGACGATCCGTTTGGCGCGCTCCAGAGCCACTTCCGCGGTTGCGGTATGGTCTTCGACCGGCTCGTCGAATGTGGAGCTGTACACCTCTCCCTTGACCGACCTGCGCATGTCTGTGACCTCTTCGGGCCGTTCACCTATCAGGGCCACCAGGAGGTGGGCGTCTGGGTGGTTTGCCGTGATACCGGCGGCGATCTGCTTGAGCAGAACGGTCTTCCCTGCCTTTGGCGGAGCGACTATGAGTGCGCGCTGGCCGCGGCCAATGGGCGCGATCAGATCGATGAGTCTGGTGGAGAGTTGCTTCGCCGTGGTGGCGAGGGTGAGTTGATTGTTGGGGTATATAGACGTGAGACGGTCGAACCGCACACGCCTGCGCGCCGATACGGGGTCGTATCCGTTAACGACTTCGACTCGCATCAGGTTGTAGTAGCGCTCGTTTTCCTTTGGGGCCCTTACCTGACCGGCGATCATGTCACCCTGTCTAAGCCCAAATCTATTGATCTGGGATTGGGAGACGTAGATGTCTTCATGCCCGTTTATTTGGCCGGGTGTGCGCAGGAAACCGTATCCGTCGTTCAGGACGTCGAGTACGCCTGCGCCGAGGAGTTGGTCACTCTCGGACGCCAGGCTGGCGAGCAGTTCGAGTACGAGGTCGGAGCGCCTTGCGGGGATTCCGTTCTTCAGATTGGCTTCAAGAGCGATGGTCCGCAATTCGTCCATCGTCCTTGTGCCGAGTTGCCCCAACTCGGACTGCCCGTTGGACTCCGCAAGTTCGGCGTCGGTGGGGATCTGCTCCTGTCCGTTTAGCCGGTTGCCTTTGGGGGCGCCGGGCCTTCTGCGCCCTCCGGTTCGTCTCCTGCCTGTAGGGCGTGCGTGGGTGCGGGTAGGCGTATCCAGTTAGGGTTCCTCCTGAATTTGCCTTGCGTCCCTGATTTGGGTCGGAAGGCAGTCGTACCAGAGAGTGGTTCTCATTCGGGTTGAAGTTGAATCCCGTACTTGTCTTTGGTGTAGCGGGTCATTCCGTTTGGTTTGTCTTGGCGCCAACCCCGACTGCCGGTGTTCAAGACCGGCGCGTGTGTATCCGGAGAGTTTGGCGGCGATTGCCGGCCTTTGAGGATCAGAGACCTTGATGCGTGTCCGGTATGAGTCCGGGTTCTTGGGTTGACCCGTCTTGGCGAGAGCCGGTGCGACCGGCGGGCCTCAATTGCTAATGGGCATTCCGCGTGTGTCGGAGATACGTCTGTCTCCGGTGGGAGATAAAGAGAATCGGGAAGCGGGGTCAGTCGGCTGGACTGGGTGGCCTGGCGCCTGTCCGCTGCGCCGCAACGGGCGTTGCGACGCGTTGAGTATATCAGCAGCGGGATTTTGCTGCTAGACCTGGGTCGCGGTGACTTCTTCGGCGTCCTCTTTCACCAGGAAGGAGTGTTGTCCGCCCTCCCTTAATACGTTTATCGCGGCGCCAATGAACTCTCTGAACAGGGGATGCGGCCTATCGGGGCGCGAGGCAAATTCGGGATGGAACTGGGAGCCCAGCATGAATGGATGTCCGGACACCTCCGCAACTTCAACGAGCGATCCGTCGGGGGCTACTCCGCTGGCCTTGAGCCCGGCGGCCTCAAACCGGTTTCGGTAGTCGTTGTTGTATTCGTATCGATGGCGGTGACGCTCGGTCACAAGGCCCACTCCGTACGCGCTCCGCGCAAGCGAGCCTTCCGCAAGCCCGCAAGGGTATTCACCCAGCCGCATTGTTCCGCCGGTGGCGAGCAGGTCTTCTTGTCCGGGGAGGTAGGCGATCACGGGATCCGGCGTATGGGGATCGAATTCCTGCGAGTTCGCCCCTTTGAGCCCGAGTTCTCCGCGAGCGTACTCGATCACCATGACCTGCATTCCGAGGCACAATCCCAGGTACGGTATCTGGTTCGTGCGGGCGTACCGGGCCGTTTCGATCATGCCTTCCACTCCCCGATCGCCGAATCCGCCTGGCACAACTATTCCGGAGACCGAGGCCAGGAGCTTGTTGGGACCTTCGTCCTCCACCTGCTCGGCCGCTACCCAGTGGAGGACGATGTCCCGCCGGTGATACAGGCCTGCGTGACAGAGGGCCTCGCGTACGGATATATAGGAGTCGTGCAGGTCGACGTATTTGCCGACCACGGCTATCTCTAGCTCCTGCCCCGGCTCCCTGGCCATGTCGATTACGTTCCGCCACAGCTTCATGTCGGGCTCGATCGACGGCAGGTCGACGGAGTCTTCGAGGATTCGGCCAAGCCCTTCATTTTCGAGCACGAGCGGCGATTCATAAACATTGTCGAGGGTGGGAAGGCCGATCACGTTGCCCACGGGAACATCGCAGTGAAGGGATATTTTGTCGCGGACCGGGGTGTCTACGGGGTAGTCGGCCCTGCAGACGATGACATCGGGCTGTATTCCCATGCCGCGCAACGTCTGGACGCTGTGCTGTGTGGGCTTGGTCTTTAGTTCACCGGTCGCTCCCAGGTACGGCAGCAGAGTCACGTGGACGTAGCAGGTATTTGATCTGCCGACCTCATTTCGCATCTGGCGGATTGCCTCGAGGAACGGCTGGCCTTCGATGTCGCCAACGGTGCCGCCGACCTCTACAACGACGACCTCGGCCCCGGTCTCGTTGGCCAGCAGGCCGATGCGCTCCTTGATGAGGTTGGTTACGTGGGGGACGGCCTGCACGGTGCCGCCGAGATAGTCGCCCTTGCGTTCTCTGTAGATGACATCGCTGTAGATCTGGCCGGCGGTGACGTTCGAAAGATTGGTGAGATTGACATCGACGAATCGTTCGTAGTGGCCCAGGTCGAGATCCGTTTCACCGCCGTCGGCGGTCACATACACCTCGCCGTGCTGATACGGGGACATCGTGCCGGGGTCGACGTTCAGGTACGGGTCCAATTTGAGCAGTGAGATTGTGATGTTCCGGCTTTTGAGCATCCGGCCGATGGACGCGACGATGATGCCTTTGCCGAGGCCGCTTACGACACCACCGGTCACGAAGATGTATTTCGTCATGGCCGCGGCCGCCGCGAGAATAGTCTTGATCTGGGTTTCAAGCTGCCGCGCCGCGTACTACCGTGATCGGCCCGCTCTTTCGCCCGCCTGCGCGCGCTCGCAGCGCGCGCGCCATAAGAAAACGTATAGAGATCCACTTGCAGGGCCGTGCCTGAAATTTGGGGTGCTAGTCCCGCCCGAACGTCGCCGGCGCGTTCGCGTTTGCTTGGAGTTGGCGGGTGCGTGTGGAAGATGGCGGTGCGCCTCAGGAGTGATCAGGCGGCCCGCATAGTTTAAAGGGCCGAGGCGGTCTGTGGTGGATTCTAAGGATCCCGTATTTGCGCTGTCAATCTGGCCGGGCCCGGCCGCGGGCCATATACTTGACGCCGCGTATCGGCCCGCTGACCAGACGCATCTCTTGATGATCTGGCCGCCGGGCTGCCTGGCCAGTCACTACGGCGTGTCGAAACCGCCGTATTCTGTGGGAGCCCAATTGGAAGCCCTTTCTGCGGCCGATGTCCGACAAATAGCATCCCTCGCTGGTCTCGAACTTTCCGACGCGGAAGTGGATGACATGCGGTCCCAACTTTCCGACATCCTGGACCGATTTCGGTCATTGGACGAGGTTCCGACGGATGGCGTGGAACAGACGGGCCACTGGGCAAACATTCACTCCGTTACCCGCCCCGATCAACAGGGCAGATCCTTCATGCGCGATGAGACGGTGGCCAACGCGCCAGACCACGACGGCGAATTTTTTCGCGTAAAGCCGGTTCTGGAGTAGGGACAGCCAACGTGGCGATGCGCGGCGAGACCAGAATCTCTCCAATTTTCATGTCGGCGCACAAGGCGCGGGAGATGCTCGCCGGACGGGAGATTTCGGCTGTCGAGCTCACGCAGATGGTCCTCGACCGGATCGACGAGATCGATCCGCAGGTGAGTGCGTATTTGCAGGTCACGCCCGATCTGGCGCTGAGCCAGGCCCGAGATGCCGATGTGCGGCTCCGAGGCATTGGGGCCGGTCCGGGACCGTTGACAGGCATCCCGGTGATGATCAAGGACAACATATCGACGGCCGGAGTATCTACGACTGCGGGATCGCGGATGCTGGAGGGCTATGTCCCGCCCTACAACGCGACCGTGGTGGAACTGTTGCAGGCGGATGGCGCAGTGATGGTGGGAAAGGGCAACCTCGACGAGTTCGCCATGGGGTCGTCGAATGAGAATTCCGCGTTCTCCCCGGTACACAACCCCTGGGATACAGGCAGAGTCCCTGGCGGAAGCAGCGGCGGCGCGGCCGCCGCGGTAGCTGCTTCGATGTGTTTTGCCGCCCTGGGATCGGATACCGGTGGGAGCATACGGCAGCCCGCCGCATTGTGCGGGGTGGTGGGAATGAAGCCCACGTACGGTCTCGTCAGCCGCTATGGGTTGATAGCTTTTGCAAGTTCCCTTGACCAGATCGGCCCGATCGCCAGAGAGGTGCGCGACTGCGCCGACGTCCTTGACGTGATCGCCCGGCCCGACGTGCGCGATTCGACTTCCGTGAAGAGCCCGGTCGATGGTTACGCCAAGGACCTTGAACGGGGTGTGAATGGCTTGCGGCTGGGACTCCCGCGGGAATACCTCGTAGACGGGATCGAGCCTGGAGTGCGGAACGCGTTCGAGTCTGCGGCCAGCGAACTCGAAGCGCTGGGCGCCCACGTGGAGGAAACTTCGTTACCGCTCACCGACTACGCCCTGGCGGTGTACTACATCATCGCTCCCTCAGAGGCCTCGGCCAATCTGGCCCGGTACGACGGGTTCAAGTACGGGTATTCGGAGAGCGACGCCAGCAACTCGAGGGAAGTGATGGACCGAACAAGGGGACGGGGGTTCGGCGCGGAGGTGAAACGCCGTATTTTGCTGGGCGCGTATGCCCTTTCAGCGGGCTACTACGATGCGTACTATAAGAAGGCGCAGCAGGTTCGTACTCTTATACTCAACGAGTTCCGCGAAGCATTCAATAAATTCGACGCATTGCTGACCCCCACGTCGCCTACCGTTGCGTTTCCCTTGGGTTCGCGTGTCGATGATCCGTTGTCGATGTACCTGAGCGATGTGTGCACAGTTCCGGCGAACATAGCCGGCTTGCCTGGGATTTCCGTCCCCGCCGGATTTTCGGGAAACATGCCGGTCGGATTGCAGGTATTGGGCCCGCAGTTCGGCGACGCAACGATCCTTCGAATCGCATACGCGTACGAGCAGGCGACGAACTGGCGCTTCAGCCACCCTGGAATTTGATGCCTTGAACCGGTCGATTCTTCCAACTCGGGGAGCGGTTGCGACGTTCGCGGCGGCGGTCATCCTTGCCATTGCGGTCGCGTGCGGTGGCGGCGGTGAGGCGCATCATCCTTCGGAGACCTGCGGGTCCGACGCGACGGGTGGGCAGACCCAAGGCGGCAGCCAGTTGCCGCCCGGCGGCCCTCCATCATTTCCGTATATCTTTCACGGAGAATTCGAGGTCGACGGCGAGCCAGGTCCGGCCGGCGTCCCGATGTTCGCCCGTATTGGCGGCGCCAAGTCGCCGTCCATCTCGACTGGGGCGGGAACGTACCGCAATATCATCATCGGGCCACTGACGTCTGACGATGTTGAAGCCGACGTGGAGATTTTCCTGGGTGACCCTGATCAGGCGACCGTCAAGGCCGATCAGGTCTTTGAGTTCACTTCGGTGAGCGTCCCAACCACGTATGAGTGCGACCTTTCCTTCCCCCGGCTTCCCTGACGTGACAGTCAGAAGCCTCGACGGCAAGACGCCCCAAATTGACGATTCGGCTTTCGTGAGCGAGGCGGCTTACTTGATCGGGGATGTCGAGTTGGGGCCGCAGTCGTCGGTCTGGCCCGGGGCCGTTATTCGTGCTGACAGCGGCAAGATCGTTATCGGGGCTCGGTCCAATGTGCAGGACAACACGGTGATCCACGCCGATGCCGACGCGGAGATCGGGGACGACGTGACGATTGGTCACGGCGTGGTATGCCATTCCAGATACATCGGGAATGGCGCGCTCATTGGGAACGGCGCGGTGCTGAACGATGGAGTAGAGGTGGGGGAGGGGTCGTTGGTCGCAGCTGGCGCGGTACTGCCGGAGCGCGTAGTGATTCCTGCCGGATCGCTCGTGCGGGGTATGCCGGGCCGGGTTTTGGGTCGCGTCAGGGACCGTCACCGGGAGTTAATGCGCGGCGCGGCGAAGTCGTACGTCGACCGTATAGGGCGCTACAAAGAGGCCGGTCTGCAAGGCTGACGCCAGGCCGGTCGGGCGCTCGTCACTGGGGGCGCGTATGGCGCCGCAGCTCACATTCGGTCCGGCGCCGTCATCCCCATGATTCCAAGGGTTCGGGCCAGAACCACGCGGGCTGCGTCCACGAGTAGAAGTCTGGCCTTCGACAACTCGAGTTCGGACGGATCGTTCGATACGACCCGACATTCTTCGTAGAACCGTTGCAGGGAACGCGCGACGTCGTAGGCGTAGTGCGGCAGGTGGTGGGGCTCCAATCGCGCCGCGGCGTGGTCGATGATGTCCGGTAGCCGGATGAGCTTCTTGACCAGTTGCATCTCGTTTGGGTGGTCCAGGCAAGCGATGTCCCCGTCTGAGTAGTCCAGGCCCCTGCTTTCCGCTTCGCGTTGGATAGACCGGATGCGTGCGTGAGCGTACTGCACGTAGAAGACGGGGTTTTCGGACGACTGTCGCCTGGCGAGCTCAAGATCGAACTCCATTTGGGAGTCGGGTGACCTGCTGAGGAAGATGTAGCGGCACGCATCGGCGCCGACCTCATTGAGAAGTTCCCGGACGGTTACGATGACCCCCTTCCGCTTGCTGAAGCGGACTGATTGGCCACCGTCCTTGAAGCTGACGATCTGGTTAATGACGATGACCAGGTCGTCCGGGTCCCTGCCCAGCGCCTTGACGACCGCTTTCATGCGACCAACGTGGCCGTGATGGTCAGCCCCCCAAACGTTGATGACGCGGTCAAAGCCCCTGACGAGGTACTTGTTGTAGTGGTAGGCGAAATCGGTGCCGAGGTAGGTTGGGCCGCCGCCGTCGCTGCGAACCACGACGTTGTCCTTGTCTTCACCCAGTTTGGTCGAGAGGAACCACTTCGCTCCGTCCCGATTGGCCAGGTAGCCCCGCTCGTCCATGAATGACATGGCCTGATCGAACTGTCCGTCGTCGATCAGCGACTTTTCGCTGAACCACAGGTCGTAATGGACACCCAGGTCCTCAAGGTCTTTTCTGATGAGCTCGAGCGTGGCTGTCAGGGCCGGAGGCGCCAATTCCGCGATTGCCGATTCTTTAGGCGTCGATAAGAGCGCGTCGCCGAACTCTTCGTACAGTCGCCCGGCCAGTTCAACCAGGTATACGCCGGGGTAGGCGGGGTCGGGCAGCGGCACGTCCCTGCCTGCCGCCTGCATGAAGCGGGCGTGGAGCGTCTCGTTGAATACGTGCATCTGGTTGCCGCCGTCGTTGACGTAGTACTCCCGCTGCACCTTGTAGCCGGCCACCTCGAGCAGATTTGCAAGGCCGCTGCCGATAACGGCGCCTCGGGTGTGGCCAACGTGGAGGGGTCCTGTCGGGTTGACGCTGACGAATTCGACCTGAATGTGGGTCCCGGCGCCGGCGTCGCTTGCGCCATAAGATTCGCCGGCCGATCTGATTTCGGTCACCTGCCGGCGGAGAAAGTCCCTGGACAGTTCCAGGTTGATGAACCCGGGTCGCGCGACCCATGCACGACTAACGAGGTCGTTGGCCGGCAATGCGGCGACTATGGCTTCGCCGATTGCGAGAGGGGCCATGCGAGTGGCGCGCGCCAGTCTCAACGGCAGACTTGTACTAAAGTCGCCGTGCTCGGCTTGCTGAGGTATTTCGATCTTGACCTCGGCGTCGCCGGAAGGGGGCAATGAACCCGAATTCTGGGCCGCCGCGAGGGCGTTTGCTACCAGTTCGGAGAGGGCTGCCGCAGTTCGCATCGAGCGATTGATGCTAGCACAACCCGGCCACGGTCAAGCTATACTCTGGCCGCGCCGGGAATGTGTTCGATTGGCGGAGCCGGCAGGCGCGCGAGGTCAGGAAAATGTCAAGCGGGTCAACCCACAACGGAGAATCGCCCGAGGATTATGTGAAGGCGGCGGCGAAAGCAGGCCTGAAGATAACCCCGGAACACGCCGCCGACGTCGCGGAACACGTCGCCACTTTTCGCAGGGCGACGGAGTCGTTACGCACGATAGACACATCGGAGTTTGAGCCCGCGGGTACTTTCAGGCCGCGTCGTGCACGTTAGGCGACCCGGAACGATGCACAGATGACACACGAAATCACATTCGCATCGATCGACGAGCTGTCATCCCTGATCAGGGGCGGCGAGTTGTCGCCGGTCGAGGTGACGGACGCCGCATTCGAGCGCATCCAGGAAACTGAACCGAAGTTAAACGCGTTCCTCGAATTGTTCGAGGAGGGCGCGAGAAGCGCCGCCCGCGAGGCCGAGGCCGAGATAACGGCAGGGAGGTACCGGGGCCCGTTGCACGGCGTGCCGGTTGGCCTTAAGGACCTCGTGGACGTCGCCGGTTCTCCCACCACCGGGGGCTCGCCCCTATTTCAGCAGAACGTAGCTCGCACGGACGCCACGATAACGAGCAGGTTCCGGCAGGCCGGGGCGATCATCATCGGCAAGACCAACCTGGTCATGCACGCCATGGGTGCCACCGGGCACAATCCGTACACTGGCCATCCTCACAATCCATGGGACCTGGATCGGTGTACAGGCGGTTCTTCCAGCGGATCGGGGGCGGCGGTTGCGGCCGGATGCGTTGTTGGGGCGATCGGAACGGATACCGGCGGCAGCGTTCGTATGCCGGCGTCGATGTGCGGAATTGCCGGACTGAAACCGACGTATGGGCGAGTGTCTAGGGCCGGTGTGCTGGACCTCAGTTGGAGTTGCGACCACGTCGGCCCGATGGCGCGCCGCGTTTCGGACTGCGCGTACATGATGAACGCGCTTGCCGGGTACGACCCACGCGATCCGGCCTCGGCGGATGAGCCGGTCGTCGACTACACGCTTGGTCTGGATCGCGGGCCGGAAGACCTTCGCATCGGCGTGCCTTCAGACTACTTTTTCGCAGAAAACGTCGACCCGGAGATAGACAGTGCAGTGCGCGCTGCAATCGCCATGATGGAAGCGAACGGCGCGGAGGTCGTAGAGATTCCTATGCCGTGGGTCACGCACGGGCGGAAAATAAATATGGGCCTCGTCATGCCCGAGGCGGTGTCGGTGCACCGCGACAACATCAGCGAGCATCCCGATACCTACCCTGACGAGATACGCGCTCGATTGCAATCTGCGATGACGATAGCGGCGGTCGACTATGTGCAGGCGCAGCGAGCCCGCCGATGGTTCGTCTCGAAGATGAACGAAGCGATGGAGGGCGTCGACGTTTTGTTTACGCCGACCGTGTCGGGGCAGACGCCGACCATAGCGGGAGCGGAAACACCGCCCGGCAGCAACGTTGCCCCGCAGGGCGGCGAACTCGCAAACTTCACCGGCGTGTTCAACACAACAGGTCAGCCGTCGTTATCCGTTCCATGCGGATTCACGTCTGATGGGCTGCCGATCGGCCTTATGATTACCGGCCGCCACTTCGACGAGGTGACGGTGTTGCGCGCCGGCGATGCTTACGAGCAAATGGCCGGTTGGCACACGAGGCGTCCCGAACTCTAGCCGCGTCGGGTATTGCCGGTCACGTCCACACCGCCCTCGCCACTTTTTGGCGTTCGATGAACTCCCAGTCGAGGGCCACGCCGAGTCCGGGCCCCTCCGGCACCTGAACGCACCCGTTCCGGTCGATCGAATCGAGTTGGTCGGCGTATCCGTTGAGATACACGGGCGGTGTTGCGGTCGGGATCTTGGGGTGTACCAGACCCATCTCGTAGTAGTTGCAATTGCGAATGGCGGCCATCGTGTGTCGGCTGGCCGGGCCGGGACCGTGCGGTTCTGCGTCGAGCCCGAACCCCTCCGACGCGTGGGCCAGTTTCATGCAACCGGTTACGCCGCCGTCGTAGTCGATGTCATATCGAACAAAGTCCGTTCCATCTGCCACGATGAAATCTACATGCTGTTCCAGCCCCCTTATGTTCTCCGTCTGGAGCATAGGGGTCTTCATGTAGTGTCGTAACTTGCGGTGTCCGAATGCCGACACGCCCCCGTCGAGGTATGGGTCCTCGAACCAGAAGAAGCCGTATTCGTCGCACACCTTGCCCGCCTTGAGCGCCTCGCCCCACGTCTTGAACGTGCATGCGGGGTCGATCATCAGGTCCATCTTGCCGCCCACCCGCTCGCCGACCGCGCGAATCATGGCGATGTGCTGGCTAAAAGGCGCTTCGCGCCACGTGTGAATCTTGAACGCCGGGTAGCCCATCTCGAGGCACTGTTGCGCGAAATCGGCATACGCCTCTGGAGAGCCCAGGCCGTCCGGAGAGTCGTCGCCGATCGTGGTAGAGGCGTAGCAGGGGAGGTCTTTTCTGTATTCGCCCAGCAGTTCGTACACCGGCGCGTCGTAGAACTTTCCGGCAATGTCCCAGAGGGCTACATCGACCTGGCTTAGCCCCATGCGGGCCGTCTGCTTCAGGATGTGCTTTGCCCGGTTGTAGAAAGCTTCACGGGCCAACGCGTTGCGACCAACAAGCCAAGACGCGACCTGCGAGATGGCCGCGTGCTCCGACTCGCTGCCGCCCACGTACTCGCCCACGATGCCCTGATCGGTGAACACCCTGAGCACCCTGGACGTGCGTTCAACCTTCGCGCCGGGGGTGTAGGTGAGTTGACCCCCCACCGGGTGCACCGACACGTCCGGCACGTCAAACTTGAATTGTGTCGATTCGATTTTGGTTACGATCGGCGGCTTGCCCATGGCGTCCCTCCCGTTGTTGACAACTACGTGCGGACTGGGGCTGTTACCAGCAGATGTTCGATCCAGTCGTCTGAGTCGTTTATCAGTTGGTGCTTGACCGTTGGCGGGATGTGGACGGCGTCCCCGTCCCGGACTTCGTATATCTCGTCGTCAAGCTTCATCTTTCCCCGGCCCGAGGTGAAGTAGTAGACCTGCTCGAGATCTTCGTGATCGTGGTAATCGCCGGCCCTGCCGCCCTGCATCCGGTGGATTGTGAAACCCACCATGTCCAGCATCGGCGCTTCTTCATCCGACAGCTCAGCGGTGTCCTCGCCGCCTCGGAAGATTGGCCAGATGATGGCGGATTCGTGGCCCACGTACGGTGTGACCTGGCGCCAGTTGCGCACCACAGGTTTTTTTGTCACGTCATTACTCCCTGATTCCTTGTCTGTATCTGCTCCGTCAACTACTCTCGTGTGCACGCGACCTAGCCGCGCGTCTTGAATCCCCGGTGCACGGGAGGATCAGTCTGCGTTCGCGGCCTGAATCATGGCGTGGATGTAGCCGTAGCAATACGCGAATCCCACCTGCTGGGCTTCGTCGCCGTCGATGCCCGGTACGTGGTCGGGCATGAGCATATACGGGTAGTCGACTTCCTTGTAGGTGCGGACGGCCTTCAGCATGTTCACGTCGCCCTCGTCGGGGAACACCTCTACAAAATCCAGGACGCCGCCCTTGATGTTGCGGAAGTGGACGTTGAATATCTTCTTCCTGCTGCCGAAGTATCGGATGACGTCGTAGATCTCCTCGCCGGGCCGTTCCAGCATCTCCGAGACTGTACCCTGGCAGAAGTTCAGGCCGTGGTACGGGCTCTCGTGCATCGCCACGAATTTCTTCAGCGCATCGACTGTCCCCATGACCCGGGCGACTCCGCGATACTCGTTGTCCTTTATTCCCGGGTCCTGCGGGTGGCAGGCCATCTGGACTTTGTATTCCGTGGCAACGGGCACGATGCGCTCCAGGAAGTAGTCGATGCGTTCCCACATCGTGTCGGCATCAGCGGCGCCGCCCTCGAATTCAGGCAGCGACTGGTCGAGGTCCTCGTACTTGAACGATGACAACGTGGCGCCGCCGCGGCCGGAACGCGGGCCGGTTCTCAGGTGGCCGAGTATCGTGATGTTGTAGAGCAGGCCGCGCAGGCCCGATTCGGATGCCATGCGGATGAGTTCGCACAGGCTGTCCAGTTCTCGCTCCTTCTCGTCGCTGGGCCCGAGAAAAACGTGGGACATGTCGTTGTGGAACGCGTCGCGCGAGCCGAGCGGAGAGTGCATCGTCTCGACGTTGATGCCGTGCTTCGCGTACCTCTCCCGCAAGGAGGTGAGCAACTCGACCGTCCATTCGGTCCAATGCTCTTTGGGCGTTATGTCGACGTGCTCTATGCCGAGTTGGGCCATCTGGCGGATGTCTGTTTCGTGGCGCGCGCCGATCTGGGTTCCGACGTACATGGAATATTCACCTTTCGTGGTCGTTATGCACATGCCGAGCCGGGCAATCTGTGCTGGCCGTGGGACTCCGCCGAGCATAGGGACGGCAAGTGTCGGGTGTCAACGCGTCGTCTGCTGAATCCTTGACCTCGTTGTGCCGCTCCCGTAGTTTCGACTCCAGGAGAACAACGATGCCGGATCACTACCTGGGAATAGACGTCGGCACTACTGCCGTCAAGGCGTTGGTGGTCAATGAGGACGGGGCGGCAGTCGGCGAAGCAGAATCCCCCCTCGAAGTTTCGGTTCCCTCGCCTGGCTGGTCGGAACAGCATCCGCTCGATTGGTGGAAGGGCACGGTGGAGGCGGTACGGGCGTCCATGGAGACGGCGGGAGCGCGGGGAGTACGGGCCATTGGCCTTTCGGGGCAGATGCACAGCTCTGTGTTGCTCGACGAGGACGACCGGGTGGTCCGGCCCGCCATACTTTGGAACGACGTACGGACCACGGCCCAGTGCCGGTTCATTACCGAACGGGTGGGGAAAGCCGGGCTCCGGCGGTTGGTCGGCAACCCCGCGCTGGAGGGTTTCACTGCGCCCAAGCTTCTCTGGGTCAGGGAACATGAGCCTGAACTGTTCGAAAGGACCCGTACGCTCCTGATGCCAAAGGACTATGTGCGGTTCCTGATGACAGGAGTTCTGGCTACCGAGCCATCCGACGCCGCCGGAACACTTCTGTTCGACGTGAAGCGGGGGCGTTGGTCCGAGGAGATGATCACGGGCATGGAGTTGGACCCTGGGATGCTTCCACCAGTGTTCGGTTCGTCCGAAATCACGGGGACATTGACCGCGGCCGCCGCCGACGCATTGGGTCTGCAGCGAGGCACGCCGGTCGTGGGAGGCGCCGCCGACAACGCCGCGGCGGCTGTTGGGTCGGGTGTGGTTACGCCCGGGTCCACGCAGACCTCTATCGGTACATCCGGCGCTGTGGTCGCGCCCATCGAACAGCCGCGCGTCGATCCGGGCATGCGCATACATTCGTTCAATCACGCGGTGGACTCCACCTGGTACCTGATGGGCGTGGCGCTGTCGGCCGGCGCGGCCCTTGGTTGGTATAGGAAGACGCTCGCCGGTCCGGGAGGCTCGCTTCCCGAATATGAAGAACTGATCGCTGAGGCGGCCACGACTGACCCTGGCGCAAATGGGTTGACCTTCCTGCCGTACCTGACCGGCGAACGAACGCCTCATGCCGACTCTAACGCCAGGGGTGCATTTTCCGGCCTGAACGCCGCCCAGAGGCGCGGCCATCTCACGCGAGCCATCATGGAAGGTGTGACCTTTGCGCTGCGCGACTCTCTCGAACTAATGCGGAAGTTGGGAGTGGACGCCACTGAGATCGTCGCGGTAGGCGGAGGAGCGCGCAGCGACGTATGGCGGCAGATGCAGGCGGACGTGCTTGCCGTCCCGGTCGTGAGGGTGGGGCCGTCAGGCGGGGCGCCATACGGCGCAGCAATTCTCTCGGCAGTGGGGGCAGGGCGCTTTGCGTCGGTGCCCGAGGCTTGCGAGTCGTGGCTGCGTTTGATCGACCGCGTCGAGCCGCGTTCCGATTTGGCCGAGTCCTATGACAGGGCTTACTCCCGGTTCCGGCAACTCTACCCCCGGCTCAAACGACACTTCGCCGATTGGGCGGAGTAGCGTCAGTCTGCCCAGACCTCTGACGCTACTTCGGCGCAGGCCCTCATTGCCTCTTCGCCAGCGCCGGCCCGCAGCGGGGTGTTGCCAACTTCATAGCCGCCCTCCTCGTACGAGGTGAAGGTGGGCATGTATCCCAGTAGTCCGTTGCTGTACCCGGCAAAGCCGGTAAGCGGGGCGGGTGACAGCTGGCGCATTTCGGCTGCGAACTCGGCGAACGGTTCGAGCGGCAGGCCGATGAGTACGGTGCTGCCTATGCGCATGGCCTGGACCCTGACGTTGACCGCTCCCCCTTTGGCGGTCCGTGCGTTGGTGACGGTGAAGTTGGCGCGTTTTGCAGACATCACGGCGGCCTTGATGACATCGTCGTCGCCGTCTTGTCTCGCCGCTACAAGCTCCATTCGTTTCTCTTCCGCGAATCGACGCGCCTCGTCCTCCGGCGGGAATTGTCCTGCGGGGAGATCGATGAAGCGGTTGGTTACCCTGAGCGTGCTGTCCGGGTCCCCTGTTGGCACGTCCTCGTACATGCCTAGATCGGCGCCGGACGGCACGATTTCGACGAGGTGCTCCTCCCTCGGGAAAGGGTCGACCTGCATACGGGCGGATGCTGCTGCGAGGCCGAGGATTTTGCCCTGCTTGCGCGCCACCTCAACGTCTCCCACGAAGCCATGGACCGGTCCCTGGTTGCCCGCTGAGCCCTGGAGAAAGAGGCACAGCCCTCCAATATTTTCCTCCACCACGCGCCGGGCGTGGCCGGGATAGTCGGGGGAGAGCAGCCTGTTTTCCGGCCCAAGCACGGTGGGATGACAGGCGTAGTGAAGTATCGTCGCGATCGGTCTTCCCTTGGCATCGTCGAATCCAAGCACCAGGACTTCAGGGTCTACGTAGCCGTCCCAGTTACGTCCGGTGAATAGCCTGCCGCCCGTGTCTGCGGGCCTGCGATTGATGTTGATGCCGCACTCACCGGTCGCGGAGCCGACGGTCGCAGGAACGGCGCTCTTCGCTGCTGCGAGGGCAGCCGCGGCCGTCTTTTCGGGAAGTTCGGCGAAGAACTGTTCAAGTAGATCGACTCCCTTGACGAGCCACGGCCCTCCGAACGCCGGGGCTGCGTGGGTGTGCGTGGAGGAAATCCGGATGTTGTCGCCCGGCACGCCCGAAGCCTCGGAGGCGGCTTGCCGGATTTGGGAATCGAGCGGTTCTGTGACGCCGGTCAAGTCGAGGTCGATGATCAGCGCCCGCGTATCACCGTTTGCCATGTAAAGGGCTGTGCAGTAGAGAGGCATGTCTATCCCCTCGGCGCATTCGTGGGTCGACGCTCCCCAACCGGCGTGGGCTATGCCAATGGGGGGCGTAATGTCGGATCGGCCAATTCCAGCGATCAGCATGAATAGAACTCCGCTCGTAATCCTCGTTGCGTTACGTTCGACATGGGATGTTAATCGACGCTGGCGTTTTACCCTACGTTTTGGGACCGGAGAGGCAGGAATCTAGCGCCAGGTAACGGTCTGGCCCTCTGCGTACGATTTCGCGCCGTCGCGACTTCGCACTACCACGCGCCCGCTGCCCCTGACCTCGTATCGGCCCTGACGGCACACGAGGGCAGTGTCTCTTTCTATGCCGATGGTCGCCAGGCTGTTCAGCCGGGAAGCGCGCGTGAACCACGCCAGCCAAGTGGGAATCTCGTCGTAATGGGGAAGGATTGCCGCGCCGTTCAACTCGTTGAAGCCATCGTGCCAAGGCCATGCGCGTTTTGGGAACCCTGGGAATTTTTCGCCCCAGATCATGGCCCCTGCGCTGCAACCCGCCACAACTCCGCCGGACTCCATGACTTGGTAAATCGCGCGCAGTAAGGGGGTTCGGCCGAGACATGCCCGCAGGTAGGTGGGCCTACCGCCCGACATGTAGACGAAGTTGGACGCCGATACTCGCGCCGCCAGCCGTTCGTCATGGGCGTCCGAGCGATCGACCACGTTTACTGGATCGACTTCGACGCCCAGCCGGGTGAAATGCTCGGTTCCGAGGTCGAGCCAGTATTGGATTCGACGCGGCCCATAGTGCCCGGAGGCGGTGGGTAACAGGGCGACGCGGGGTACGCCAGGAACACGGTCGAGCAGCCATAGGTCGACCCGCTCCATGGTCGGCAAGTACTCCCCGCTTCCAACCAACGCCAGCGTGCCGTTCATCACCCCGTCCCGTTCTAGGGGCTGACCTCTGACGATTGTTCGAGGGGTCCGGCGCAGTTCGCCTCGAAGACTTGCTCATCGAAGTCGTGAATCCAGACTTCGTCGAGGTATATGGGTGAGCGAAACGGGATTCTTTGCATTCCTTCCCAGCTTGTCTGACCGGCGAAGCGGTGCGTCTCCCAGATTGGCCGTTGGCCGCCGGAGATGCGTATGTGCCAGCTACTCTCTCGCAGAACTCTGCCCTCGTGGACGATGGGTTGCCACTCGATCTCGAACTCAGGATTGCCGTCGGTAAGTAGCATCATGCGGTCGTAACAAGTGAAGTCAGTTGGCCACTGTATAGCTACTCCGTATCTCAGGAGTGTGCCGAGCCTGATGAACGGCGGCGCGTCGCCCGTGACCGACGCTCCGACCCGTTCTAAGGCGTCTTCGTAGCCATCGAAAACGGGTATTGAAGTCATTGGCGCTTGCGAGCGGTAGTGTTCGATCACGAGGTCCATGATTTCGCGTTCTGAGTGAGTGGGGACGTAATTGGTGCGGGTGGCGTCCCAAACGAATGGCAGCACGATAAGCCCGGCAATTGCGACGCCCGTTGCCGCGAGAGAGATGTAGAGCGGCCGGCGCCACCACCTCTTTTTTACTTCGATCTGTTCGTTAGTCAACGCGCCGATTCGCAAGCCAGGCCGCGCCACGGTCGCAGAACTTCTGCGCGGGCGGTCGCGTCTCCTTGTCCACTGCTTGGGCGCGTTGCGTGCCGTGTCTAGCGGATGCGACGGAATTTTTGGAGGCGCTGGCCTTCGAGTACTTCGCCGACGTACAGGTCGCCGCGGGAGTCGACCCATATGCCGTGCGGCGCGTAAAACATTCCCGGCTCATCCGTTGGGAATCTGCCCCAGCGAGTTATTACGTTTCCATTCAGATCGCAGATCGACACTCGGTTGCGGAGTTCGCCGACGTAGGCGACGTCGTTGGCGTCGATGTAGATGTCGGTCGGCTGGATGAAGTCGGTCCAGTTTTCGACGTGACTGCCATCGAGCCCGAACACCTGGATCCGTTGGTTTTCCCGATCTGCGACGTAGACAACGTCTTTGTGAATCCAGATGTTGTGTGGAAGATTGAAGTCGCCGTCCCACACGCCCGGCAACCCCTCGGTCTGGCCCCACGAAAACTTGTAGTCCCCACCGTCTGAAAAGACATGGACGCGGGTATTGCCGTAGCCGTCCGAGACGTACAGATCGCCGTTGGATGACACCGCCACGTCGGTCGGCTTGTTGAACGGCTCCCCCTCGGGCGCCTCGGTGTTCTTGGTGCCGAGGGTCATTACGTGCTCGCCCATCTTGGTGAAGCGCTTCACCGTGTGGTCTCCGTTGTCCGCCAGCCAGACCGTTCCGTCATTGGCAAAGCACAGGCCATGCGCGTTGGGGAAATGGCCTTCGCCCCAGGACCGGACAAAATTGCCGTCGGGGTCGAAGACGATTACGGGG
Source organism: Dehalococcoidia bacterium (assembly GCA_965219065.1). GTDB lineage: Bacteria > Chloroflexota > Dehalococcoidia > Lucifugimonadales > Lucifugimonadaceae. The sequence continues at coordinate 1,641,826 of OZ244715.1, read as the reverse complement.
TGCGGCGAACGATTGAAGGCATAGACGAAGTCGTCTTCATCGACCGCCACCGCCGCGACCTGTGTAAATTTCCAGCCTTCGGGCAACTTGGCCCAGCCTTCGACCAGCTCGTAGGTGTATTCTCCGGAACCGACTTTGATGGACACCTGATTCTCTCCAAATCGTGCGCAACTTGACGTTGGATGGGATTCTACAGTCCTTGTATCTTTTCTGAGCAGGCGGGAGCGGTAGACACCGACGAATCTTGCCCGAAAGACCGCAAACAATTCGCCCTACACCGCCAAACGTATCGAACGAGGCTGCCGCGCCCACTTCCCGGCAGGGCGGTATTTTCTACGGCTGGTGGATTGTCGCCGCGTCATCGGTGACAAACGGCCTCGGCGGCAGCATCCACTGGCAGGGATTCAGCGTCTTTTTTCTGCCCGTGGCCCAAAGCCTCGGCCTGTCCCACGCGGCAACGGCTCTTCCCTTTGCCCTGTCGAGGGCCGAAGGCGGCATCATGGGGCCGATAACGGGATGGCTCATCGACCGATTCGGCGTCCGCCCACTCATGTTTGGCGGCACGTTGCTAGTCGGCATCGGCTACATCCTCCTTTCGCGGACGTCCACCTATCTTTCGTTCGTGCTCGTCTACCTGCTGGTCATATCGATCGGCGCCTCTACCAGCTTTATGCAGGCGACTACTGCGTCGTTGAACATGTGGTTTGTGCGGAAGCGGGGCATTGTTATGGGGATCAACAGCGCCGCATTCAGGCTGGGGGGCGCCGGGCTTGTGCCGCTTTTGTCGTTCGTCATACTGAAATTCGAATGGCAGACCGCGGCGTTCTGGGTTGGGCTCTTGATGATCATCGTCATAACCCCACTGGCGTTGGTGTTCAGAAAGTCGCCGGAGGACCATGGTCTCAGACCGGATGGCGACCCGCCCAAACGAGTACAGGCCCGCGTCGGGGCTGCCGCGGGCACTCAGGAGGAGGAGGATGACGACTGGGGGGTGAGGGAGGCAGTAAGGACACGGGCCTTTTGGGTATTGGCCGCGGGTACCGTCCTGAGGATGTCGGTGCACGGCGCAATCTTTGTCCACCTCGTCGCCATCCTGGTATGGAAAGGGGAGGACCAGCAGACGGCGGCGAACCTGATCGGTCTGTTGGCCCTCGCCGCGGTGCCGCTCATCCTCGTTGCGGGTTGGTTCAGCGACAAGGCGCCGAGGAACGTGGTTCTGGCGATGATGTACGCATCTTCGTCGTTAAGCCTTTTTCTGCTCAACTTCGTGGAAGGTACCTGGCCGGTATTCGGGGCTCTGTTGCTGTTCGCCGGAACGGAGGCGGGCAGCGCGCTCAATTGGGCGTTGGTGGGGGACATGTTTGGGCGACGTCGCTTTGCCTCGATTAGAGGGATGTTGGCCCCGATCTATAACACCGCGCTGCTCATTACGCCGGTACTCGCGGGTTGGGTATTCGACCGGACAGGGTCCTATGAGATAGTGCTGATCGCCGGCGGCGTGCTCCTGATAGGAGCTGCTGCGGTATTCCTTGTCCTGAAAAAGCCCGTTCAAAGCCGAGATTAGATCAACACGGGACGAAATCTGTCCGCCAGTTACCGCGGGTTTTAGCGAACGGCCACATCGGCCCAGTACGCTGGAATTCGAACGGAGCGCGACGAACTACGGGAGCGGTGGAGCGTCGGGATCGTCCGTGTAGTGGTGGACGATGTCCGGCGCGGTGATGGTGATACGGATCGACGGCGCGGTTCCCACAGTGCGAATCTCGTGCGGGGTCTCGCTCGCCACGAACACCACATCGCCCGGAGTGGCGACAAGCGGGTCGGCGTCGCCGATGCTCCACTCCAGTTCGCCTGCCAGTACGACCCACCACTTGTGCATTTCCGGGTGCCACATCCTGCGGTTCTTTGTGCCCGGCATTTCATGTGTGACCAGCGCACGGTTTCGCTCATCCAGCACCACAACCTCTTTCCACCCGCGGTCGGAGTCGTGCCTTTGGAGCAGACCGTTGAGGGAGGTGTGAATCAGGTTGGGCGGGGTCATACCGGGGTCCACAGGTATGTACCTGCAAGGGGCGATGCCCTTGATGTCGTGGTTGCTGTCGGGATGCGTTACGCCAAAGCGGATCGCCTGTTGGCCTTCCCATGGGCGGATATCGTGGCTGAACCCGGCGGGGGCCATCACCACGTCGCCCCACTCGGCCACAATTGGCTCGTACTGGCCGATCTGCCACCGTGTCTTGCCGTCGAGGGCGATCCACCACTCGTTGAAGTCGGGGTGGATGTGTGGGTCAGGAGGAGTCCCGGGAGGCCCGGAAATCCACACGGCGTTATTCCGCCCATCGTCGACCAACACCTCTGACCACGATTCGTCCGCCGGGTGCCGGGCCATGATGTCGCGGTGACGAGTGATCATGTGATTCACGTTATCGAGCTTCCTCGGCATGGCAGCCGCTCCCATGGTGGACCTTTCGTCTAAAGTATGAGGCAGTCAGCAGGGGGTCAACGATATCCCGTCGAGCCAGGGGACGCCAACAGGCACATGCTCAAATCGGGCCACCCTGCGCCGCTTTCGGCCGCTTCGCGCTGCAAAGCGTGGTCGGGGCGCTGGGATTTGAACCCAGGACCTTCCGGCCCCCAGCCGGATGCGCTACCAGGCTGCGCCACGCCCCGTGCGGTTCAGGATAGCACCGCAGCGGTAGATTACGGGGCTGAACCCACGGTTTTGGATGAGGACCTGCCTATTAGTCGACCTGCGTCCTCCGATGGCTAAAGCCATGAGGGAAGCGCAAAAGTCCCCGCGGGGTGAAAAAGGGCGCCGCCCCTAACCTGGAGCGGCGCCCTTAGCTTACCCGGCCCGAGTGGGCTCATGTATAGGTCTAATTCGTGCTGCCGACCGGTCCTTCCTCGCCTGAGTCCGGCTCTATGGCCTGCCGGATGTCCGCAGCCGTAAAGACAGTGCCTTTGGCAAACATCGACGGGCTGACCCCCCTAGGGTGGACTTTAGTGTCGTCGTTGACCGTTCCCACGGCCCCTATCGGCCCTGTAACGGTGACATCGAAGACGCCGTTGTCGAAGCTGACGGGTCCGTAAAGTGTGCCTGTCAAGCCGGTTTCAGGCACGATCTTGGCGCTCATGCTGTCCAGGTAGAGGACGACCGTGTCTCCCGCACTCAGCGTGGTGAGAGGGTATTCGGCCATCCCTGGGGCACCCCCAAACAAGCTCGGATCGGTTCTCACAACGTAGATCGTCCCGCCTACATCGCCTTTGAACGATTCCACGACTTCAAACTCGTAGAGGTTGTAGGGGTATGTCCCCCCGTCCTGCTCCATCCCTCTTGTGTTCCCCGATTCGACGAGCCTGCTGACCGTTCCCAGCACCACTATGTCTGCGGCACCCGAAAGGCCGTCGAGCGTTGGGTAAACGTCCATGCTCAGGGTTACGACGTAGGTCATTTCGGATTCCGGGGTGTCTGTTGTCAGCGCGACGTCCTCGACCTCCGGGGTGTCCGTTATCAGCGCGATGTCCTCGACCTCCGGGGTATCCGTTATCAGCGCGATGTCCTCGACCTCCGGGGTGTCCGTTATCAGCGCGATGTCCTCGACCTCCGGGGTGTCCGTTATCAGCGCGATGTCCCCGACCTCCGGGGTGTCCGTTCTCAACGCATCGACCCCGAACCATGCGCCGGCCGCTATGACCGCGGCAACGAACGCGCTGCCGAGCGGCAGCATCCACTGGTGTTTGGTATTGCTCTTCATCGGTCCTCTCCTGTCTATGGGTACCTCGCGGTTACGCCGTCCACGTCGTCAGAAGTAGGCATCGGCAAACCGCAGGTGTTTATAGTGATTCGATCTTCTCTCATCAGGCGGCATCCGGCCGAGACGTGGCTCAGCCCGTAGGCATGGCGGATCTCGTGCATGGCGGTGTTCTTCTTACTCACCGAGCCGTGGTTGTCCATCAACCGCCGGTTGAATTCGATCTCGACCTCATCTCTTGTCCACAAGCCCGTATTGGACGGACAGCTCCCTCTCATGATCCCATTCCAGCTTCCGGCATAGAACCCGTCAAGCACGTCGATCTCGGGGTCATCGGTCCAATCCTGCTCCTGGAAGTGTCCGGGGGCCGCTGTCGTGTCCCATTTCGCCTCCGCGGCCTTGAACGCCGTCTCGTACCTGTCGTCGACGGCGTAGAAGCGTTATGAAATGGGAGAAATCGAATCTGGGTCGTACCGACACCCGTGATGCGTCCACTCCGGGTCGTCGGCCTTGGCGGTATTGGCGAAAGTCGCCAATACCGCCAGTGTCAGTGCGGCGGCCAGGACGGCCGGAACCGCTACCCGCCAGAGTTTCGTGGAAATAGTCATGATTTAACCCTCTAGTGATTGCGCCGGTCATCGACGCGGATAAAGCCAATGGTCACCGTTCTTCCCCCCTGGACGGGTACGGGAGATTGGCTCCGGAACCTCCTCGCAGGGGCCTCAACAGCGCAGTAGCAACCTAAACATTCAAGACCTCCAAACAATTACTCATAACCTACCGTCTAGTTCATCGCCCGAAGGCGACGGAAGGCATTATCCCAGCCCGTGAATCACCACGTAAACATAGTAAAAAACACCACGAATATCGTTACATACATCACAACTCAGTGGGGAGCCAGCCCGGTGGTTTGGTGAGGGTTGCTGTAACATTTCGCGGCTACCTGATCGTCGGCGGGCATCTCCAGAAATCCCGGCGATTAGGTATCACATCCGCCCCGGGACTTTTGCGCTTCCCTCAGCCATTCACTCCTCTTCGGGGACGCAGGGAGGCGTTGTTATAATTCGTAGTTGGGCCGCTGCGATTTTGAGATGGTATCCATATGGCCCGGAATTGAGTAAACGAGACCTGATGCGCGACTTATTGGGAGACGCCGGCGAACTCAACAAGCGAATCGCCGGGATTGTGAGGCGGCTTTGACCTGCCTGACATCGAAAAGCGCATCTCGGAACTCGAAAAGCAGGCCTCCGCGCCCGGATTCTGGAACGACCCTCGCGCTGCTCATCCTGTGATGAGCGAGCTTTCGTCGCTCAAGGCGGACCTCGGAACCTGGAATGACCTGACGATCCGCTCAGCCGACCTCGTCGAACTGGCCGAGATCGCCATGGATGAGTCGGACGACTCGATGGGCGATCAATTGGCCGCCGAGTTGGACGAGATCACGGCCATCACGGCGGACGAGGAGTTCAAACTACAGCTTAACGGCGAGTACGACGCCCGCCCGGCGATCATTTCGATCAAACAGGGCGCAGGCGGCGTCGACGCGCAGGATTGGGCCGAGATCCTTTTTCGCATGTACCTGCGTTGGGCCGAACGCCGCGGATTCAAAGCGGACGTGCTCGATCTGACCGCGGGTGACGAGGCCGGCATAAAGAGCGCGGCGGTCAAGGTGGACGGCAGCCACGCGTACGGCTACCTGAGGTCGGAGCGGGGCGTTCACAGGCTGGTGAGGCTTTCGCCGTTCGACGCGGACCATCTTCGCCACACGAGTTTCGCGCTCGTCGAGGTGCTTCCCGAACCGGATGCGCACGAAGAACTGACGATTAACCCCGACGATCTGAAAATCGACACCTTTCGCGCCAGCGGCCACGGCGGCCAGAATGTACAGAAGAACTCTTCGGCCGTCAGAATGACCCATCTGCCTTCGGGGTTCGTTGTATCGGTGCAAAATGAGCGGTCATTGAGGCAGAACAAGGATATCGCCATGCGTATCCTCCACGCTAAATTGGTGGACCTGGAGATGCAAAAACGGGCGGAAGAACAAGCCCGGCTGCGGGGAGATCACGTATCACCTGAGTGGGGAAGGCAGGTAAGGAGCTACGTCCTGCACCCGTATCAGATGGTCAAGGACCACCGGTCCGCCTACCAGACTTCGAACGCCCAGAATGTTCTGGATGGGGATCTGGATGATCTGATCAAGGCCAGCCTGAACGCCCAGGTAAAAGGGCCCGGCAGCCAGGAGCAATAGTCATAAAAACCGACAGGCAGTTGCTGCCGTATCCGCGAAACAGATGAATTTCGGTCCCGCGGGGCTCAAAATGGGTGGCAAACGTAGCAATAGTCAACGAAGTGAAACTGGATAAACGAACATGCGCAAATTACTGATTTTGATTCTGATCGCAGCGGGTTCCGTCATCCTGGCCGCGTGCTCAGGTGGCGGCTCTGACAATATCGACCAGCAGGTGATGGTTGCGACCACTACACCTGTACCGACCCGCGCTGCCCAAGTGGAGGTAGCACCGTCTCTTCAGAGTTCGCCAACGGCCGAGGCTGCGGCCAAGACCGACTCTGCGTCCGGCACTGAGGATGACGGAATACCGGTAGGCGGCGTGTTTACACGGAACTGGTCTGACCCGCCGACTCTGGATCCCCACCTTGTAACGGACACTACGTCAGCCGGCATCGTCGTCGAGATATTTTCTGGGCTGGTCTCATTGAATGAGGACCTCGACATCGTTCCCGAATTAGCCGAATCGTGGTCTATCAGCGGCGGCGGAACGGTTTACGAGTTCAAGCTTCGCCCCGACCTGAAGTTCTCTAACGGCGAACCGGTCACAGCTGAAGACGTGAAGTGGTCTATCGAGCGGGCCGCGCATCCCGACACCGAATCGCCCGTGGCCGAGATCTATCTTGGCGATATTGTCGGCGTAAACGAGATCATCGAGGGCCGCGGAGATGTCGTCTCCGCGCCCGGAGTGACGTTGGTCGACGACCGGACCATTCGAATCGAGATTGACGCCCCCAAGGCCTACTTCCTCGCCAAGCTCACCTATCCGACGGCGTACATCCTCAACCGGGACAACGTCGAAGCTGGCGGCGATTCGTGGACCGACAACGCGGCAGGCACCGGGCCGTTTTTCCTCGAGGAATATCGAATCGGGCAGCGAATGGTGCTGGCACGCAACGAGAACTACTGGGGCAAGCATGCCTACCTAGACAACGTCGTGTTGAATCTCGCGGGCGGAGTCTCGATGGCGATGTACGAGAACGACGAGATTGACATTACTGGTGTGGGCCTGGCCGATCTGACCAGAGTTCAGGACCCAACCGAGGAGTTGAACAAGGACCTGGTCCGGGTCCCTCCGCACTTCAGTATCTCTTACGTCGGATTCAACATCACCGAACCGCCGTTCGACGACCCCAAATTCCGTCAGGCGCTCAACTACGCCGTCGACAAGCAGCTCATCTCTGAACAGGTCTACTCGGACCTCGTGATGCCCGCCTATGGCATTCTGCCTCCGGGCTTCCCTGGCTACTCCGACGAGGTCGAAGGCATCGGGTATGACCCTGAAAAGGCAAAGCAGCTACTTGCAGAGTCGAAGTATGCGGATCCGGAAACGCGGCCGAGAATCACTGTGACCATCCCCGGAACCGGCGGTTCAGCGCCGCTAGACGTTCAGGTCATCGGTACCATGTGGGAAGACGTTCTCGGCGTCAAAATCGATGTGCAGCAGGTAGAGTGGGCAACGTACCTCCAGGACCTAAACAGGAGCCGCTTGCAGGCTTGGGGCGGCATCGGCTGGGAGGCAGACTACCCCGACCCCCAGGACTTCATCGACATCCTGTTCTACTCGGAAAGCTCCGGCAACCACGGCAAATACAGTAATCGGGAAGTCGACAGACGAGTCGAGCAGGCGAGGACGGAGCAGGACATCATCCGACGCGTGGAGTTGTACAACGAAGCGGAGGAGATCATTCTGCAAGATGCGGCCTGGCTGCCCCTGTGGTTTGACATGGAAGGTCTCGCCCTGATCAAGCCGTGGGTCAAGAACTACGCATTCACGCCGATCATCGTTCCTCGCCTCAAGAACGTTTACATCCAGAAGTAGGCCCGACGAATAGCCCCCGGCGGCAATGCCGGGGGCGCCGGGCTTGACACACGCTCTCGCCGGGCACAAAGTCACCGCATGCTCACTTACGGCCTTCGCCGGCTTATGTGGACCCCGGTCCTGCTGCTGATAGTTTCGTTCTTCGTATTTCTGTTGGGGACCTACGGTCCCGGCGACCCTGTGGAAGTGCGCCTGGGTCACAACTACTCGCCTGAGCTTGCCGAGCGGCTGCGCGAAAGACTTGGTCTGAACGACCATTTCTTCGTGCAGTACGCTCGTTACGTCGGTCGAGCGGTGCGGGGAGACCTGGGCAAAAGTCTCACGTTCCAGAACCGCGACGTAATCACGCTCATCGGACCGAAGCTGCTCACGTCGGCCCAGTTGAACATCGCCGGATCGATCATCGCGATAGGTTTCGGCGTACCACTGGGCTTTTATGCCGCGAGGCGTCAAGGCACGTGGACCGATCCTACCCTGGTGTTTTGCGCGCTGATCATTTTCGCACTTCCGGTGTTTTTCACCGGTCCTTTCGCCATTCTCATATTCGCCGTCAACCTTGACTGGGTGCCCGTGTCCGGCTGGGGCGGCTTGTTTGACTACCGGGTGGTGTTACCCGCGCTTACCACCGGGCTGCCGGGCATCGCCATATTCGTGCGGTTGATGCGCGCCAGCACTCTGGACGTCCTGGGGCAGGAGTACATCCAGACGGCCCGCTCGAAAGGACTGAGCGCGGGCGTCGTAAACTACCGCCACGTCGCCCGCAATGCACTGCTGCCGATCATCACGATTCTCGGCTTTACGATCGCAGGCATGTTTGGCGGATCGTTGATTACCGAACTCATGTTTGGAATACCGGGGATCGGGAGGCTCGCGCTCGAGTCCGTTTTTTCCCGTGACTATCCGGTGATCATGGCGTTGACTCTGCTCGGCGCCACGGCGCTGGTGATGGCAAATCTCATAATCGACATCGTTTACACGGTTGTCGACCCCCGGATAAGGCTCCAGTAGCCCGATGGTCGCGGAATCGTCAAACGGAGAAGCCGACGGGCGTAGTCCCGCCGCGATCGCATGGGGGAGGTTGCGCAAAAAAAAACTGGCCATGGCGGCCCTGATGATACTGGTGACGTTATACACCCTCGGTATATTCGCGCCGCTGGTTACCGGGGCCCTTGGCAAGGATTACTCGGACCAAAACCTTTTCAAGTCCCAGCAAGGACCGGATGCGGAAAACTGGTTCGGCACCGACCGCCTTGGAAGGGACATTTTCACCAGGGTGATCTGGGGCGTACAGACCACCGTGATCATCACGGTCGTCACCACGCTGACGGGAAGCCTGATCCTGGGGGTCAGCCTGGGCCTGTTGGCCGGCTACTTTCGAGGCAGGATCGATACCGCGGTCATGCGACTCGGGGAGGTGGTGTCGTCGTTTCCAGATATTTTGCTCATCATCCTGATCGCGGCCACGCTAAGGCCGCGAATCGTGGAGATGGTCCGAGATTTTGAAGACGCCACTTTCTTCAGCGGCCTCGTGTCGACGGGAGTCGTGGATTTTATCGTCATCGGCATAGCCCTGCTACCGCTAACCTGGTTCGGCACGATGAGGTTGGTCAGAGGCCAGGTGCTGGCGCTGCGCGAATCGCAGTTCGTCGAGGCGGCCTACTCCATCGGGACCAGCACGCCTCGACTGCTTGTGCGCCACATATTCCCGAATGTCGTTAGCCCACTCATCGTGACCATGTCGTTCGGCCTCGGCGCAATTGCCTTGTCTGAAGTCGTACTGAGTTTCTTCGGACTCGGCGTGCAGGTCGGCAGGCCCAGCCTGGGCCGGATGATAGGAGAGACCATCGGTCGCACAGGCAGCAGCGGGGTATCGGTCTTGCAGAACCATCCTGAGCAATTGATCGCGCCCATAGCGGTTGTGTTTCTGATGATCTTTTGCTGGAACCTCCTGGGCGACGCCCTGAATGACGTGCTCAACCCCCGCACGAGATAGCAGCCGCCCCGGCGCGGAGGCCTGATCCGCTACCAGGCTTGAAACGGTCGCGCAAAGACACCATGCGTGTCGCTTCGGTCTCCTCACACTCACAACGCTCAAGTTCGCCCCTGTTGCGGCTGGCAATGAGGCTTGGTGTCTATGTAACATTTCGGCAGCCACGCTCGATGTCAGTTCAGTACATCCAGAGCCCTCCCGGAGATGCAATATGTCCTACTTTCAGTCCCGGCGATCCGCAGTCCTGGCGCGCAACGGGATGGTTGCGACCAGCCAACCACTCGCTGCCGTAACCGGCCTCCGCGTCCTGATGGATGGGGGCAACGCCGTCGACGCAGCGGTGGCGACGGCTGCCGCGCTCAACGTCGTCGAACCGGCTTCTACGGGTATCGGCGGCGATATGTTCGCACTTATCTGGATGGCCAACGAAAAACGCGTCGTAGCGCTTAATGGCAGTGGTCGTTCTGCCGCCGCCGCCAACGCGGCAGACGTGACTTCAATGGGTTACGACGCCATCCCAAAACACGGCCGCGACGCGGGCATGTCGGTCAGCGTCCCCGGCACGGTGCACGGCTGGGAGACGGCAATCAAGACTTATGGCCGCATGTCCCTTCACGATGTCCTTCAGCCTGCTATCGACTACGCCGTAAACGGGTATGCGGTGAGCGAGGTCATCGCCCATGGATGGAAGGGGACCGACACTCCGGGCGGATTGGGTTCGGAAAGCAAGCTCAGACAGCGACCGTCGGGGCTGGAGCTTCTACCCACGGGCGAAGCGCCGGTCCACGGCGACGTGGTCAGGCTGCCCACCCTCGGACGCACACTCCAAGCCATTGCAGAGGGCGGCAGTGAAGCGTTCTACAAGGGCGACATCGCCGAGAGAATCGCCACATACGTCAGGCAGTCGGGCGGCTGGCTGGTCCTTGACGACCTCGCCGCACACCATTCGGATTGGGACGAGCCCATCAGTACCGACTACCGCGGTGTGACCGTGTGGGAGTGTCCTCCGAATGGACAGGGCATCGGCGCCCTGATGGCGCTCAACGTCGCCGAAGGGTTCGACATTGCGGAAATGGGTTGCCAGTCTCCTGACCGCTATCATTACCTCATCGAATCGTTGAAGCTGGGGTTCGCGGACGCGCTTCGGTACGTTGCCGATCCCCGTGTAACCGACGTACCAATCGACGCGCTGCTGTCCAAAGAGTACGCGGGAACCCGCCGTGATTTGATCGGGCCCAACCACGTGGTGGAAAAGCCGGTGTATGGCGATCCGCTTGCGTCGTCCGACACGGTGTACCTCACTGCCGTGGACGGCGAAGGCAACGCGTGTTCACTAATAAACTCGCTCTACCAAGGCTTCGGAAGCGGCCTTGTGGTACCGAACACCGGCATTGCATTGCAAAACCGCGGTTCGCTCTTCTCGCTCGATCCGGACCACCCGAACTACCTGCAGGGAGGGAAGCGCCCTTACCAGACCATCATTCCTGCCATGGCGACGCGCGATGGCGTGTTCTGGCTCAGCTTTGGGGTGATGGGTGGATTCCAGCAGCCACAGGGCCATCTCCAGGTAATTTCAAACATGGTCGACTTCGGAATGAACTCCCAGCAGGCCCTTGACGCTTTGCGGTTCCGTGTGGACGTGGAAGATTCCTGGAACGTTAGCGTCGAAGAGGACCTGCCGGCGTGGACGATCAATGAACTGAGACGCAGGGGCCATACCATCGAGGTCAGGTCCGGCTACGACAGGACTGGTTTTGGCGGCGGCCAGGTGATAGCCCGTGATCCCGAAACGGGCGTGCTATCGGGCGGATCGGAGCCTCGCAAGGACGGCGCTGCCGTTGGGTGGTGACGGCGAAGGCCCTCTTTCGGACGCGCCAGGTCTCTAACTGTGCCCAAGGGACGGACTGCCCGTTCTGCTAGAATTCGCCCTTGTTCGTAGTGGCCGTCAGTGTTTGGCGGTCGCGTCGCGTGAAGGCGCGGTTAACTGGACTGATCGGCGAAAGTCGAAGCCGTAGGCCGCATCGCCAGTAAGATTATCCGTGTGATCCCATCTTGCCTTGCAGACCTGAAGAGTCTGCCGGCCGGATGGATGCGGAGGAGAATTTGGGCAAGATAAACGTCGCCGTCATTGGCGTCGGCAATTGTGCTTCTTCCCTGGTACAGGGGCTGTACAAATATTCCGAGATCGAATCGGATGGGGACGTCCCGGGCATTATGCACCCGGTGCTGGGTGGGTACTCAGTAGGCGATATCAACCTGGTCGCGGCGTTCGACGTCGACAGCCAAAAGGTCGGCGCCGACGTATCCGAAGCTATATTCGCTCCCGCCAACAACGCTCTTAGATTTCACGACGTACCGGCGACCGGCGTAACAGTCGACAGAGGCATGACGCACGACGGAATTGGCAAATATCTCGAAAGCATCGTCGATGTCGAGAGAGACCGAACAAAGCCCGAAGGGCAGACGGCCGACATCATCGGAATCTTGCGCGACAGGGAAGTCGACGTAGTCATCAACTACCTCCCGGTTGGATCGGAACAGGCCACAAAGTGGTACGTCGAGCAGATCCTTGCCGCGGGGTGTGCATTCGTTAATTGCATACCGGTGTTTATCGCCCGCGAGGCTTACTGGCAGAAGCGCTTTGCCGACAAGGGCCTGCCGGTGGTCGGCGACGACATCAAGTCGCAGGTTGGCGCCACGATTGTCCACCGGGTGCTGGCGAGGCTCTTTGAGGACCGGGGCGTGCGGCTCGATCGCACTTACCAACTTAACTTTGGCGGCAATACGGACTTCCTTAACATGCTCGAGCGCGAGCGTCTCATTTCTAAGAAGATATCCAAGACGAACTCGGTCCGGTCGCAGCTCGACCACGAGATTCACGCCGACGAAATTCACATCGGACCCAGCGACCACGTTCCGTGGCTGGAGGATCGCAAGTGGGCGTACATAAGGCTGGAAGGCACTTCGTTCGGAGACGTGCCGCTCAACATTGAGCTAAAACTCGAGGTGGAGGACAGCCCGAACTCAGCGGGTGTGGCGATAGACGCAATTCGCTGCGCAAAGGTGGGCCTGGACCGCGGTATTTCAGGCGCCCTTGAAGCCCCGTCCGCGTACTTCATGAAATCGCCCCCGGTACAGCACCGCGATGACGACGCCCGGAAGATGGTCGAGGAGTTTGCATCTGGTGACCATTCATTAAATGGGGTGTAGTTTCCAGTAGACTCTCGGGATTACGGTCAGGGGAGATTAGATCGCTGAGGCGATAACCTGTGGGCCCGCAGTCAGGATATGAACTGCGGTGTCGGAACTCCGGAAGCCCCGGGGGAGTGTTCAGACTGAAAATCGCGCTGGTATCCCCTTATGACTTCGCCTATAAGGGCGGGGTTGTGAGCCACGTTGTGTCCCTCGGCAACGAACTGTCTCGTCGCGGACACAACGTAAAAATCCTGGCGCCTTGTTCCGATCCTGAGCAGGTCGAGACTGGCGAAGTCGAACTGATCCCGTTCGGCCGATCCGTGCCGATCCCGTCGGCCGGATCGATCTCCCGCATCTCTTTCAGCGTGTGGCACAGGCCGCGCCTGAAGGCGACACTCGAAAGGGAGGCGTTCGACGTTGTCCATTTGCACGAGCCGTTGATGCCTATGTTTGCGTTGATGTGTTGTTTTCTGGCGAAAGCGCCCAAGGTCGGCACGTTTCACGCTTTCAACGAGGGCCGCGGCAGCGGTTACACGATCTGGAAACCGGTACTTGCCCAGGGCGCCCGCAAGTTGGACAGCCGCATAGCGGTGTCCGAACCCGCCAGGGATTTCGCGAATCGGTACTTTCCCGGCGACTACAAGGTCATTCCGAACGGCATCGACGTGGAACGGTTCGGCAAACCGGCGGCGTGGCCCGCCTTGATGGACCCGGACAAAACTAACATCTTGTTCGTGGGCAGAATGGGCGAAAAGCGCAAGGGTCTGCGATATCTCCTGGGAGCGTACAGCACCCTGAAATGGGAATTCCCCGACTTGCGATTGGTCGTCGTCGGGCCGGGCGAACCTGACCCCGCGTCATACCTCACCATGGGCGAACGAGCGATAAACGACGTGGTGTTTGCCGGTCCGGTTTCCGACGATGAGTTGCCTGGCTACTATCAGGCCGCAGATATTTTTTGCAGTCCCGCAACCGGCAAAGAGAGCTTCGGCTACGTCGTAGTAGAGGCCATGGCCGCAGGCAGACCGGTGGTCGCGACTTCAATCCCGGGTTTCCTTGGGGTTATGCGGGATGGCGAACAGGGATTCCTGGTAGAACCCAAGTCCGAGGAATCTATTGCCGCCGCCCTGCGCATCTTGATCCTGGACCGAACCCTCAGGAATCGGCTCGGGGCTGCCGGCCGGATTTCGGCGCAACAATACCGTTGGGACTGTCTCGCCGAGTCCGTTGTCGACTGCTACCGCGCCGCGATTCAACAAACTCCGGCCGCGGTCGGCGCGATCTGAGTCCGGCGGGGGTTCCGGTGCCCAGCTTGCAAGCCCTGCGTTACCGTCTCCGCGGCCAGGTAGAACGCTGGTTTGAAGTGCCGGCCGCTACGGCCCTTTCAAAGCTGGGAGTCAATGCAACTGGCGCAACGCTTATCGGCCTAGCGCTGACCGGTGCGGCGACTTATTTAGTGATTGAGGGCCGGTTCCTTTTCGCCGGCCTGGTGGCGTTGGCGGCGGCGATATTCGACCTCGTGGACGGCGCCATCGCAAGGCACACGGGCACGGTGAGCGATCGCGGCGCACTGCTCGATTCGGTCGCAGACCGAGTAGCGGAGAGTTCGATCCTTATCGGCCTCATGATCTACTATTCCAGCGTCGCCGCATTTAATCGTCACGCGATAGTCCTTGCGGCTGTGGCGCTGGCAGGTTCGCTCATGGTCAGCTACGTAAGAGCGAGGGCCGAAGGGCTTGGCTACCGCGGGACCTCCGGTTTTCTGACGAGGCCGGAGCGCGTGGTTATCTTGACCGCCGGCCTGCTGGCTATGCACCCGATACCGTCCCTCTGGATCCTTGCGATCGGCACGCCACTTTCGGCGTTGCACCGCTTCTACGCGGAGTGGCGCGCAGCGGATTCCCCGGCTAAATGACGCTCCCTGCTCGAAATGAAGTGTGTATGCCCGTCCGGGTTTGAGAAACTTACGTATTACATTTCGCCCGTGTTGATCATCCTGTCATCACGGCGCGGGTTCCAGGGTCCATGAAGAAGCTAAAAAAATACTGCCCGACTAGATTGGCGCTCGTCCGGTTGTTGGTTGCCGTAGTGGCCGCCGCCGCTTTGTTTGGCGGCGCCGGTACGGCCGCGGCCGACGAGCACGTGCGAATCATCTCGTCTGGCGCAGAGTCCAAATTCCCGGAGAACATACGATTCTTCGCAGAGGTCGAAAGCGACGTCCCGATTGAAGACATACGGGTGCGCTACACGATTGGCGCCCGCGCTACGACCCAATACAACTATCTGGAACTGCCCAAGGATGCAGGCCAACTGGTCAGCGGGGAATACGTTCACCGGATCAGTAATTCGCAGTCGTACATCCCGCCAGGCGCGTTTATCACTTTCAACTTCGAAATTTATGACGAGGCCGGTGAGGTGTTTGAAAGCGAATCGCAGGATCTCCTCGTGCTCGACTCCCGCTTCGAGTGGGAATTCGCGCAGACCGGGCCGATAATCGTCTACTACCACGGACCGGTCAAGTCGCAAGCCCAAACCCTGGCAGACAAGGGTTACGAGTCCCTGAGCATCATGGGGCCAATCACCGGGTCGGAAATCGAAACCCCGATCGTGATAACGATGTACAACAACCAGAACGAGATGTTCGAGGCCGTTGTGCAACGCAGCTTCACTACAGCCCACCAGCTCATTACCGAGGGACAGGCGTTTTCATCGGAAAATGTTGTGATCGTGCAGGGGGGCGACACCCGGTCCATCGGTACGGCGACGCATGAACTGGTCCACGTTCTGGTTCACAGGGCGACGAGAGGTGGCGCAACGGTACCTGTATGGCTTAACGAAGGTCTCGCAGAGTTCGGCAATCTCGACAAGTCGTTGTCCTACGACCGCTACCTCGAATGGGCGATCGACACCGGCCGGCTTACGCCGCTCCACCAGCTTCAGAGTTTCCCGGGTGATCCGAACCTGGTCATTGTCGGCTACGGTCAGGCCAGGAATCTGGTCGAGTTTATGATTCGCGAATGGGGACCGAAAAAAATGGCGGACCTGCTTGCCGGTATCGGCGACGGCCAAAGCGTTGACCGGGCATTGATACAGACATACGGTTTCGGGGTCCGCGATCTCGACCACCACTGGCGGGAATCGATCGACGCCGATCCGTTCGTGGAGCCGACGCCGCGGCCTGCTCCTACGTTGAGTCCTTTGGCCCGACCCACACTCACCCCATATAGCCTTACGCCGATAGCCGGCGGCGCGGAGATTGCGGTAGAGGCTTCTCCAACGCCAACGTCGATTCCCGAAACGCCGACGCCCGCGCCCACTACGGCGCCCGAGGCAACACCGGAGCTCACTCCCGTCGAGGGAGGCAGATGCAACGCGCCACCGCAAGCGGGGGCAGGTTTCGAAGGGTCAATGATCGGTGGTCTGGCCGCCCTGTTGGCCCTGGGGTTCTACACCAGAATCCGTCGAAGACGCACGGCAACGTCCAGAGAGCCAAATTAACCGTCGATTCACACGCGGATAGGTTCAGGGTCTAGAATTCCAGACGCCGGGCCGCAAATTCACCCTTGGCGAGTGTAAATCTCAGGAGTATCTACAGTGTGTTTTCCGTATGACTCGACGCCCCCGATTCGGCCCATATCAGGCTCTGCGATCAGTTCGACAGATTTGATCCTTACGTCTGAAGACGGCACGAAGTTCCTCGCGTATCACGCGGTGTCGGACAGCCCCGGCGGCGCAGGTGTAATTGTGTTGCCGGACGTTCGCGGAATTTTCGGTTTCTACAAAGACCTGGCGGACCGGCTTGCCGAGCAAGGCTTTGACGCGGTGACCATCGACTACTTCGGCCGGACAGCCGGCACGGGCGAGAGGCCGGAAGAGTTCGATTTCATGCCCCACGTGGAGCAGACGAAGGTACCCAACATTGCTGCCGACGCCGGCGCTGCCGCGGATGTGCTTCGCAGCGGCGATGGCAACAAAGACCGTCCGCTGTTTACGGTCGGATTCTGCTTTGGCGGCTCGAATTCATGGATCCTTACAGGCGCAGGGATCGGCCTGTCGGGCGCCGTCGGGTTTTATGGGCACCCAACCAGGCTCGGCCGCGACGGGTCGGCGCCCCCTATCGGCCGGATCGACACGTTCGACGCCCCGTTGCTAGGTTTGATGGGCGGCGAAGATCAGGGTATCCCCCTCGAGGAGGTCGAGAAGTTCGATCAGGCCCTGGACAGCGCCGGGGTGGAACACGATATACACGTGTACCCGGGCGCTCCGCACTCATTTTTCGACCGCCGTTTCGAGGAGTTCGCCGACACATCCGAGGACGCCTGGAACCGCGTGCTTGGGTTCATCAGAGAGCATTCGGCCTAGGCGCAAAATTCCACGGCCAGACCGTCGGCGTTTGACCGCCGGCGCCGGGCCGTGGTTGGCAGTTGCCCGTCACCCTATTTTGCGAGACCGGTCGAGTATCTTCGCAAGCGTGCCTCCGAGAATGTGTTCGCGGTCTTCGTCCGATACGAACGTGCAGTGCGTGCGGAAGGCTTCGAGCGCCTGCCGGTAGATCATGTCCGCCCTGACGACGGGGTAGTCAGATCCCCAGCACATGCGCGATCCGAACTGTTCGTAGGCGGCCTCGTAGACCCAGCGTGCGTCGTTGTACGGATATTCCCAGCGAGCCGACTGTTCGGTGGCGTAGTGGAAGCCCGACAGCTTCAGATGCACGTTGGGCAATTCGGCAGACGCGAGCACATTCTGCAAATTCTCGCTTGGCGGCCGGTCGGTGGCTCGCAGGCCAGACATGTGGTGGCACAGGATGGGTACGTCCGGCCATTTTTCGGCGATCCTGCGTATGGCCGGCTGGTGCTGTGGCCCGCATGCGATCGAGGCGACCAGTTTCAGGTCGTTTGCGACGCCGAAGAAGTCATCACCGTCGGGGGACGTAAACCAGTCCCCGTTGTCCTCGCTGGCGACGTAGTGCGTGAAGCCGGCCATGGGCAGGCGCGTCGCCGCCTCTTCAAGACGTTTTGCCGCTCCGGGCACGTGATAGGTTTCCGACCAGTTTGAGTCGACGTCGGCGAACATGCGGAGGCGGTCAGGATTTTTGCGGACGGCGGCGGCGATGTAGTCGTTGTTCGCCGGGTTTTGCCAGATCTGCGCGCAGACGATGGTTGCCATGTCCACGCCGTTCTTGTCCATCTCGAACAGCAGTTGCTCGACGATTCCGCGCGACTCGGGGTCGGGGACTTCCGGCAGGTAGGGCCATAGTTCCCATGCGTGGCAATGCGAGTCGATGATCATGATCGTCCTTCCGTAGTCTGTGAGGCTGTTCCCTGTCTTCGCCGCTTCGGTATCGGGTCGGTGCGTCAACTATATGAGTAATTCTTGTTCATATCTTCAACTGATTGCCGACATTGGCGGCAGGCAAAAGTGCACAATGTCGATAGTTTCAGCTCAGGTTTGTCCCACGGGACCAGAGGTAGTTAACCGATGATCGACTCAGGATCCGTCGCCTGGATGATCGTGGCATCAGTGCTGGTGTTGTTCATGACGCCGGGCGTCGCTTTCTTCTACGGCGGCCTGGTGCGCGGCAAAAATGTCATCAGCACCATGATGTACAGCTTCATGTCCATGGGCGTGGTGATGATCATCTGGGCGCTGTACGGCTACAGCCTGGCGTTCGGGACCGCGGCAGACGTTACGTCGGCTGGGTTCAACAACTTCATCGGAAACTTCGACTTTGTCGGCTTCAGAGACGTAAGCCCTTCGGAGGGCGACGGCATTCCCGTCATGCTGTTCGCGGCCTTTCAGATGATGTTCGCCATCATCACGCCGGCCCTTATCACCGGCGCGTTCGCCGAGCGATTCAAGTTCAGCACCTACCTGTTGTTCCTTGTGCTGTGGGTGACTCTGGTCTACCTGCCGATCTGCCACTGGGTTTGGGCAGAAGACGGATGGATCAAGGGCATAGGCGCGGTGGACTTTGCCGGCGGCACGGTGGTCCATATCAACGCCAGCGTGGCAGCTGTAGCCGCTGCCCATCTTGTCGGCAGGCGCCGCAACGTGGAGCGCGGGGTCGAGCCGCACAACGTTCCTTTTGTGATTCTCGGCGCGGTGATCCTGTGGATCGGCTGGAACGGATTCAACGCAGGTTCCGGCCTCGCCGCGGACGGGGTAGCGGTCAACGCGTTCGTCGTCACCAACATGGCCGCCGCTGTTGGCGCCGTCACCTGGGGACTCCTGTCCGTCGTCCGAGGGGGGAAGATGAGCGCAGTCGGCGTTGCCACCGGAGCGATCGGGGGTCTTGTGGCCATCACGCCGGCGGCCGGCAACGTCGGGCCTATGGGCGCTTTCGGGATCGGCTTTGGCGCAGGCGTGCTCTGTTACATC
Source organism: Dehalococcoidia bacterium (assembly GCA_965219065.1). GTDB lineage: Bacteria > Chloroflexota > Dehalococcoidia > Lucifugimonadales > Lucifugimonadaceae. Next base: position 1,622,402 of record OZ244715.1, on the reverse strand, counting down.
GCGGTGCAGGTCCGCCACCGGTTCAAGATAGACGACGCCCTCGAGGTGTTCGCCGTCCACGGCGTGGGCGGCATCTGGGGCGCCATTGCGACTGCGATCTTTGCGGTCGGAGGAATTGGGCTGGTGGACGGTGACGCTAATCTGCTCTGGGCCAACTTCAGGGCTGTCGTCGCGACGATCGGTTTCTCGCTGGTTGTCACGACGATCATTCTGCTGGCGCTGGACAAAATTCCTGGCCTGGGTCTGCGCGCCGATCCGGTCGATGAAGACAGCGGCCTTGACGTGGCGATGCACGGTGAACGGGCCTATGTGGCAGACGGCGCTGACTAGGGCCGCAGGCGCGGGGTATTCTGAATGCGAACCGGACTCCGCCGCTCTCTAGATGGAATACGGGCGGCTGCCTGCGCAATGCGGCGTCCTCCGTGCATGCTGGCTAGGCCGGGCCTTTCCGACCGGCTCGCCGATTGAGTCCCGCTGCGCCGACGCGGTATCATCAAACTTCGGGGTTCGTGGAAGTAAGGTTGCCGCGTCCGTCCCGTGGGCCTCAACGGCGCGGTGACCTGTACGATTCCCGTATACCTGTGCGTGCACATACTTGGTGCGTCCCGTTGATACCGGGCGTTGGACTGGTGTTCGCATATATGCACAGGGGCGTAGCTCAGTTGGCTAGAGCGTCGGTCTCCAAAACCGAAGGTCGGGGGTTCGAGCCCCTCCGCCCCTGCCAAAATTCCCATTTGGCCGGGCCCTGACTTGGCGATGTCTGCGAGTTGTCCCACACCGCCCTGTCTCACCTCCCACGGTTCACGATGGTGTAGCCCCGGCCGCAGTCAGAGCGTTTCGCCTTAGCAACGGAATCCGCCGCCAAAGGGTTGCGCAGCCATCGTGTTTGAAGCCGGGCGCGCCGGTGTAACCGGGCCGTCACACCCGCGCAACATTCACGAAACATGGGATCCGTAGTGTCGGCAAGGTTGACTACGCGTCAACCCGAATTTCTACAAATCAGGGAGGGGTATGGCCCATGATCGACTCAGGATCGGTCGCCTGGATGATCGTTGCAACGGCGCTCGTGTTGTTCATGACGCCGGGGCTCGCTTTTTTCTACGGCGGATTGGTGCGCGGCAAGAACGTCATCAGCACCATCATGTACAGCTTCATTTCGATGGGGGTGGTCAGCATCGTGTGGCTCCTTTGGGGCTACAGCCTCGCATTCGGAACGGCGGCTGACGAAGCAGCCACGGGTATTAACAACCTGATCGGCAACTTCGACTTCATCGGGTTCAGGGACGTGAGCGCCACCGAGGGAGACGGCATACCGGATATGCTGTTCGCCACCTTCCAGATGATGTTCGCCATCATTACGCCGGCTCTTATTACCGGCGCATTCGCCGAACGGTTCAAGTTCAGCACGTACCTCATATTCCTCGTGTTGTGGGTCACGTTTGTGTACGTGCCTATTTGCCACTGGGTATGGGCAGGGGACGGATGGATCCTCGGTATCGGCGCTGCCGACTTTGCCGGCGGCACGGTCGTCCACATAAACGCCGGTGTCGCTGCGATAGCGGCTGCCTACCTGGTAGGTAAACGCCGCAACGTGGAGCGCGGAGTCGAGCCGCACAACGTCCCGTTTGTGGTTCTTGGCGCGGCGATCCTCTGGATTGGCTGGTTCGGATTCAACGCCGGGTCCGGCCTGGCCGCTGACGGGGTAGCAGTCAACGCATTCCTCGTGACGAACATGGCCGCCGCTGTAGCCGCCGTTACGTGGGGGATCATCTCCTACGTCCGGACCGGGAGGATGAGCGCCGTTGGTGTTGCCAGCGGAGCGGTGGCGGGCCTGGTGGCGATTACGCCCGCGGCCGGCAGCGTCGGTCCGATGGGCTCGCTCGCCGTTGGCCTGGGAGCAGGGGTACTCTGCTACGTCGCAGTGCAACTCCGCCACAGATTCAAGATCGACGATGCCCTTGAGGTGTTCGCTGTCCACGGTGTGGGCGGCATCTGGGGCGCAATCGCTACGGCAATCTTTGCGGTCGGCGGTGTTGGGCTGATAGACGGCGATGCGAATCTGCTCTGGGCCAACTTCAGAGCGGTCGTCGCAACGATTGGCTGGTCGCTGATCGTAACCGCAATAATCCTGCTGGCGTTGGACAAGATTCCCGGCCTCGGTTTGCGTGCCGAGACCAGTGAAGAAGACACTGGTCTGGACTTGACGATGCACGGTGAACGGGCCTACGTGGCAGATGGTGCTGACTAGACTTGGCAGGCGCGGGGCGGTCGAATTTGGAACCGCCCCGGAGCCGCCCTTATTGAGGACGACGCAATGATCAAAATAGAGGCAGTTGTACGCCCGGAACGGGTCAATGTTGTGCTTGAAGCTATAGTCGAGGCTGGTTGCCAAGGCTATAGCTACCACAACGTAACTGGCCGCGGGCAGCAGCAGGGTGTTGAAGTCTTCACGGGCAGGGGTGGGCAGGTCGTGAGCCGTGCATCCGTGCCGAAGACGATTATCTCCGCCGTTGTGAACGATGACCAGAAGGAAGCCGTGATCGAGGCAATCGTCTCCACTGCTCGCAGCGGCGGGGATGGCGCGATAGGCGACGGCAAGATCTTCGTTTCGCCGGTGTCGGAGGTCGTCAGGGTTCGCACTGGCGAACGCGACGGCGCTGCCCTCTGATGATGGCCCGGCCTGCCTCCGGCTCTTAGTCTGGGGCAGTGGGCAGGCGAACCACCTGATTCAGTTCTGTACCAGGGGGTGTGCGATTTTTATGCACACCCCCATTTCGGTTCCAAGTGCCGCGGCCTGAACGCCGAGTCTGGCATCCCGACCCCCTTCGGACGTGTTGGTACTTCTCGAACAGGGGGCCGCGTTCGCTGATTGAACCGTGCGGGATGGCTTAGTACTCCCGAAGCCGATCTAAGGGCTGAGTGCGAATTCCGGCTGGGCGGACATGCGGCGTGATGAAGGCCCGGACAGATAGATACACGACCTGACGGCAGGCCCGGGTTTCGCGGTAGGATTGAGATGCGGAGGCTCGGCGTCGCATTGTTCGTTTGGCCTCTGAGGTCCATGTACATGGTCGGCCGCGGTGTTCGGAGCGTGTTGCTAGGTGGGGCGAGAAACTGCGTCGTCGGGCAAGTTGCCTGGAACTACAAAAACTGGCCGGGGTGCTGAAATCGGTAGACAGGCTGCGTTGAGGGCGCAGTGCTCGAAAGAGCGTGTGGGTTCGAATCCCACCCTCGGCACCAGTTAACCTGACTTGGTGAACGCCTCATTCATTGCCGTGATCAGCTGCGGCATCCCTCGGCGGTCCGGCGTGAATACAGATCAGTCCAGGCGGATGTTCACCGGGGATTGGCTTGCAGATACAATTGGAATTGCCGCATATATCGGTTAATCGAAGGGCGACGTAGCCAAGTGGACTAAGGCGGAGGTCTGCAAAACCTCTATTCGGCGGTTCGAATCCGCCCGTCGCCTCCAACCGCCGCCCCGTTTTCTTTAGTCCCGCTGGTCCGCGGGACTTTTCGCGCCAGGCATTTTCGACTGCGCGGGCTGCCGCAGTCGCCGCCCTGCAGGACGCCGATCAGACGGGTAGGTTCGGCTTGAGGTGGTATCAGGGGATGAGGAGGAGCTTGCCTGTACTCTGTCGGCCCTCGAGGCGACTGTGGGCTTCTGTGGCGGCGGACAGTGGATACTCGCGGTCTATTCGCACGTTCAGCATGCCGGACCCCACCATGTCGAACACGTCTTTCGAGCGTCCCAGCAATTCCTCGCGCGTCAGCGTGTGGTGTACGAGGGACGGGCGGGTCACGAATAACGACCCGCCGGAGTTCAACCGTTGCAGGTCGAGAGGCCCGACCGCCCCGCTCGCCTGTCCGAATAGCGCTAACGTGCCGCGTGGGCGCAGGCAGGCCAGGCTCTTGTCGAAAGTGGACTTTCCAACGGAGTCGTAAACAACGTCGACGCCGCGGCCGTGCGTAATGCGCCTGGTTTCGACTTCGAAATCTTTCTCGGTGTAAAGGATGACCTCATCGGCCCCCGCCTCCCGTGCGAGCGCCGCCTTGGCCTCCGTGGAGACCGTGCCGATGGCGGTGGCGCCAGCCTGTTTGACCATCTGAATTAGCAGGAGCCCCACGCCGCCCGCCGCGGCGTGAATCAGCGCGGAATCGCCCGTCCCGAGTTTGAACGTGTCACGGGTCAGGTAGTGGGCAGTCATGCCCTGGAGTAGCACTGCGGCGGCAATCCTGGTTTCCACGCCATCCGGGAGCGGCACGAGTTTGTGAGCCGGCGCAACGGCATACTCCGCATACGAACCCAGGACGCCTTCGTACGCGACTTTGTCGCCTGCAGAGATGCCTTCCACGCCGGCGCCTACGGATTCCACGATTCCGGCCGCTTCCTGTCCGGCCGTGAACGGCGGTTGGGCAGGGTATTGGCCGGTCCGGTAGTAGACATCGATGTAGTTGATCCCTGAGGCGCCGATCTTTACGAGCGCCTCACCCTCGCCAGGCACTGGATCGGGCGCGTCTTCGTAGACCAACACTTCCGGTCCGCCGAATTCATGGACTCGAACTGCTTTCAATTGACTTCCTGCTTCCTGTTATCTTGTGGTGACTGGAATTTTAGCGACTTGTTTTATTTGCTGGCTGAATATGGACGCGTTCAAATTGATGCCCAACCCTCATTGGCGAGAACTCTTCCCGCTACGACGGAGAGCCGCCTGACGACCGCAGGATCGCGGGCGTCAGGGGCGGTGGCGATGGCGTGTTCGAGCGCCCGGTGGCAACCGGCCGGACAATCGGCAGCAAGTTTGGTTACACCCGTCGCGGCGGCGTTCACCAGGGACCTCGCGAGACCTGCGTTGTCTTGGAGCACTTCCAGGACGCTCTTCGCGCTCACGTCCTCATGATGGGGGTGCCAGCAGTCGTAGTCAGTCACCATGGCGACCGTGGCGTAGCAGATTTCCGCTTCGCGCGCGAGCTTGGCCTCGGGCATATTTGTCATGCCGATGACATCGCAGCCCCAGGTCCGGTACAGCTCCGACTCAGCGCGGGTCGAAAACTGAGGGCCTTCCATTACGAGGTATGTTCCGCCGCGGGTGATGCTCATGTCGCAACGACCGGCGGCATTTTCAAGGACATCTCCCAACTGCTGGCAAACAGGGTCTGCCATGCTAACGTGCGCCGCCATGCCGGCGCCGAAGAAGCTCTTCTCGCGGGCAAACGTGCGATCGATGTACTGGTCGACGATGACGAAGTCGCCGGGCCGCAGATGCTCTTTGAGCGAACCGACGGCGCTGAACGAGATGATCCGCGTCACGCCGACGCGTTTCATGGCCTCGATGTTTGCCCGGTAGTTCACCTGGGTTGGAGGAATACGGTGGCCTCTGCCGTGACGCGGCAGAAAGACAAGTCTTTGGCCGTCTAGTTCCCCGATCAGCAATTCGTCCGACGGAGGACCAAATGCCGAATCCACTTGCACCCACTGGGCGTTTCGGAATCCTTCAAGTTCGTAAAGGCCGGTCCCGCCGATTATGCCAAGAGCACGTTGTTTCCGAGATTGCTCGCTCAATTGATGATCGCTTTCGTTGCCACTCAGCTTGTGCCGGTCACCTTAGGGAGGGCAGGGTGGCGGCAGTATAGACGCGTGAATCTTGCAAAATAATATTTCATTCCTTTTGGAGCCGACAATCACTCGCGCAAGGACTTCGAATCCCGCGCCCGGGAGTCAAACAACTTGAATGTGAAAGATCGTTTGCTCACAGAGCGTTGGTGGGATTTCGCGAAAATTCTTGAGCACGCTCTATTCATGCGATAATGTTGCGCGATCTTCGTCCACCGGCCATCTTCGTCGGACGGACTCGGAAATGGTCAACGTCCCGGGCTGATTTACAAGTACGGTTGCTGCGACCGCTGGCGAAATTTTTTAGGAGGTGTAACCGTGCGAGGTTCCTTAACTAAACGAACACGCTTTTTCGGGCTGTGGGCCGTCGCGCTAGGCTTGGCCGCGGCCATGTTGGCGGTAGCCTGCGGAGGTGAAGCCGAGCCCCAAACCGTTATCCAGACCGTCGTTGTAGAGGGGCCTGGCCAAACGGTGGTTGAGAAGGTTGTAGAGACGGTCGTCGTTGAGAAAGTCGTCGAAGGCGAGACGGTAATGGAGATCCAGACCGTCATCGTCGAGAAACAGGTCACCGTCACCGAGAAGGTTGTTGAGACGGTTGTCGTCGAGAAGCCGGTCACTGTCACCGAAAAGGTTGTAGAGACCGTTATCGTCGTGGCTACGCCGGTACCGGCCACTCCCATCCCACTTCCGACCGCCGTAACGATAAACATCCCCGACCCGAAGAACCCAACAGGGACCCTCGTAATGGCCATCGACCAAGTGGGAACCGGTGGCGGATTGCACAGCGCCGGCAGCTCGGCTGAAGGCGCCATGCACATGGGGATCACCGAGACGTTCTTCATGGTTACGGACGAATCGGCAGAGGGGTCGATGCTGGCGAGTAGTTGGTCGCTCGCGCCAGACCTGAGTTCGGTCACCATAGAACTTCAGCGGGGCGTGGAATTCCATGGCGGCTGGGGAGAGATGACCGCTGAGGACGTGGCGTGGAACGTCAACGACGCCAACGCCGGCACCACCCCACTTAGCATTCACGGCCAGGCGGGTGACATGAACGCCCTTTTCGGGAGCAATCCCTGGGAGGTGGTCGACACCTATACGGTCAAAGCCACTTTTGTGGCGTTCAACCCGACGTGGGCATCGCGCGAACTAAATCTTGGTGGTGAGTCTGTCGCGATCGTCAGCAAAGATGCGATTGATACCAACGGCGAGGAATGGGCCAAGGAACCCGGACACATGATGGGTACCGGCCCGTTTGAAATCGTTGAGTGGGTACCCGACGACCGGATAGTCACCGAAGCCCTTCCGACTCACTGGCGCAAGGCTGCTGAAGTGTCCAGCGTGACATGGCTGGAGATTCCGGAGCCGGACACGAAGATCGCACTTCTGCGCACCGGCGAAGTCGACATGGCCGAGATACCGCTTTCGAGAGTCGGTGAATTGAAAGCGCAGGGCTTCGAGGTCCTGGCAGCAGGGGGCAGAGCTGACGAGATCGGCATCATGTTTGGTGGCAATCTCTGGGAGACGCACCACGCAGTCTCAGGCGAGCCCCTGGAGCGCGGTCCACTGGCGGCCGCAAGGGCGCTTCCGTGGCTCGGACACCCCGACGATGAAGCCGACATGGAACAGTCCAGGCTTGTTCGCCACGCTTTGGCGATGGCGATAGACCGTGAGCTGATGAACGAGCAACTAAACAATGGACTCGGTTGGCCGACGTACATAACCATGTTCTCGCCAACCGCCCCCGAGTGGCAGGACAAGTGGAACATAGCGTACGACCCCGCTGAGGCAGAAAGGCTTCTGGACGAGGCCGGACTGCCGCGCAACGACAACGGTGTGCGCTTCGAGATCGTGCTTTACGGTCAACCCTCTCCACCGACATACGCCAGCCAGGCGCAGGCTATTGCCGGAATGTGGGACGAGATCGGCGTGCTGACAACCGCGCAGACGCACGCATACTCGATCATCCGACCGTCATTCGTGCAACGGACGGCCACTACTCCATTCCTGAAGACCTGTGGCGAAAGCACGTCATCCGCTCCCTGGGACTGGCCGAGAGGCATCAAGATGTCGAGCTTCTCACGCGGCGGTTTCAGTTGCGCGCAAGAAGCTCCAGAGGTCGCAAATTTCCTGAAGGCCGCCCAACTGGAGCCGGACCGCGAAAAGCGTATCGAGATCAACAACCAGTTGGCGGAATGGATGTACCACTGGGCGTTTGCTCCCGGTGTGCTGGCAGTCCCGCGCGTAGTAACGATCAACCCCAAGTCGATCCAGTCCTGGGACATGCCGCGGGCGTTCCAGTCGAGTTATCGGGCGCCTGAAAACATCGTGCCTGCCAGATAGGCTGCCTCAAATTGATTGACTGATCTTCGGATCAGGATAAATGGACGACAGGCGCCGCGGGGTATCAGCCTCGCGGCGTCGGCGCGGCCGCCGACCCGGGCGAATCGCAAAGCTCCCGCGCCAAACCCCGACGGAGATGAAATGACTAATTCCAGCGAACGCCCAAATTTTCTTGTGTTCATGTCCGATGAGCACGGTCCCATGTTCAGCGGCACGTACGGCCACGAGTTGGTCAAGACGCCCAACATGGACCGGATAGCCGAGCAGGGCGTGACGTTTGAGAACGGCTATTGCAACTCGCCGCTGTGCACCCCTTCCCGGCTGTCGTTCATGACCGGCAAGCACGTCAGTCACTGCCAGGGATGGGATAACTCCACACCGTTGTATGTCGGCAGGGTCACGTGGCCCTGGCTGCTGAAGTCGCTCGGATATGACACGGCGCTGAACGGCAAGATGCACATGATGGGCCCGCGGCCGCTGAACGGCTTTGACGAGCAGTTGAGTCACGACCCGCACGCTGCGAACGAGCACGCGGTGATCCGCTGGAAAGACGGTGTCGGCGAAGGCATTACGCCGTGGCCGGATGTACTCACCGCGGGACCGGGTCGTAGTCCGGTTATCGACCACGACGAGGCGGTCGAATCGGCGGCCCACGATTACTTGCAGGATCCAGACCGGAAGGACAGTCCCTGGGCGATGGTGTGTGGATTCATTTCGCCGCACTTCCCGCTCAACGTGCCCGAGCCATTCTTCTCCATGTATTACCCGGACAACGTGGACCTTCCGAACAATCCGCCAGGTCATCTCGACTCGTTGCCCCCGTCCGCGGCCCGTCTACGCCGGTACACGGGTACCGGCGGCCCATACACCGACGATCAGTTGCTGAGAGCGCGGGCGGCCTACTTCGGCATGATCACGTGTCTCGACGAGAAGTACGGGCGCATCCTCGACACGCTTGAGAAGACCGGCCAGGCGGACAATACCGTGATTGTTCACACCTCCGACCACGGCGAGATGGCGGGTGAACACGGCTTGTGGCGGAAGATGTGCTTCTACGAGCAGTCGGCCCGCGTCCCCCTCCAGATGTCGTGGCCCGGGCACTTGCCGGAAGGCAGATGGGAGCGCGGCCCCACTTCAAACGTCGATATAGTGGCCACGATGATGGACATCGTCGGCATCGACCCAACGGAGTGGAACATGGACGGCGACAGCCTGTTGCCGTACTTGTCGGGCGAACAGGCGGAGTGGAAGGACGAGGTTTTCTGCGAGCACCTCGCCCATGGGACCGAGGGGCCGAGGGCCATGGTCCGGCAGGGTGACTGGAAACTCAGCTACACGCATCTGGACGAACCGGAGTTCGAGCTGTACGACCTGGCCCGCGATCCGGGCGAGTTCAATAACCTGGCGGGGCAGTCGGAGACGATGGCGATTCAAAATCGCCTGTTCGCTCGGATCAGGGATTTTTGGCCAGACCCTGACGCGCTGACACAGAACATCCTGGAGAGCCAGGAAGAGCGTTATCTGCTCAGAGAATTGACGGGCGGCGGAGAAAACCGGCTCTTCTAACCTGTCCGGAATGTCCGGCTGGACTTCCCCCTCCATGTCGGAGGGCGTAGGTACGTGCGAGCCGTTCGGAGCCCGGACGCCTGTTCAGTTTCTGACTTGTCTCAGGCGCGGATCGAGCTTGTCCCGCAGCCAGTCTCCGAAGAAGTTCAGGGACATCACCACCAGGAATATCGCAAGCCCCGGGAAGAATGAGATCCACCACGCGGTGGTGAGCCATTGCCGACCTTCGGCCACCATGAGTCCCCATGCGGGTGTGGGCGGCGGGATTCCGACTCCGAGGAAACTGAGCGAAGCCTCCGCCAGAATCAGGCTTCCTACCCGGAGCGTGGCTATCACGACGATTGTGTTGAACACGCCGGGCAGCAGGTGCCGGATCATGATACGAGACCCCGTTGCCCCCGCTACCCGCGCCATGTTGACATAGTCGAGTTCCTTGAGGGTAAGCACTTCGGCCCGGATGTTTCGCACAAACGGACTCCAGGCCAGTAACGCCAACAGGCCCAACATGATCATGAGGCTTTGACCCCAAACAATAGCGACCACCAAGGCGACGAGTATGAACGGCAATGCGAGCCAGAAATCCACCAACCGCATTATGAGCTCGTCGATCCACCCGCCCCAGTACCCTGCGAACAGCCCAAGCAAAGTGCCCACCAACACACCGCTGGTCAATGCGACGGCAACTATCTGCAGAGATAAACGAGCGCCAAAGACGACGCGTGTGAGTACGTCTCGGCCGAGTTCGTCGGCGCCCAGCCTGTAAAGCCCCGACTTTTCGGTTCCCCGGGCTATGTCTCGCTCAGTAAGTTCCGGATTTCCGAACCAGACAGGAGGGTGTCTGCTGTCGGCCAGCGACTGCTTGCGGGAGTCGGACGGAGCAACCAGGGGGGCGAATACGGCTGTGAAAATCATCAGCGCGACGATTGCTCCGGGCAGGATTGGCCAGGCCCGGACAAACGCCCACCCGGCGCTGAGAAAATTCCGGCGCCGCTCGTGATCGACCACGCCTGTGTAGGTATCTGCCTTTACAGCCACTTGGTCCGGTTACCCATATCGAATTCGGGGGTCGATAACTACGTACAGCAGGTCCGTAAAAAAGTTCATGACCACGTACATCAAAGTGAACAACAACATGGCCCCCGTCAGCACCGGAAAATCGTTATTGGTCACTGACGTGACGGCAACTCTGCCGATCCCCGGCCACGCGAACACGACTTCTACCAACACCGAACCGGTTATGAAGCCTGTGAGAATCAGCGCCGACACGGTAACCGGTGGGATGAGAGCGTTTCTCAGTCCGTGCTTCCAGATGATGGTGCTGTGGCTCACGCCCTTTGCCCGAGCCATTTTGATGAACTCGGAGTCAAGTATTTCGAGCATCGCCGACCGGGTGATTCTGAGGTAACCGGCTGCCGCGGCCGAGCCGAGGGTGACGGCGGGCAGGATGAAATAAGTTGGGCTAAGGCCTTCTTTGGACGCCGCGGGGAACCACTGAAGCCAGACTGCAAATATCAGGATGCTGATGATGGCGAACCAGAAATTCGGTATGGCCTGGCCGAACAACGCGAAGCCGCGGCCGAGGTAGTCGAACACGCTACCCCGCTGCACGGCGGAGAGCACACCCATCGGGACCCCTATCACCGTGGCAAGAACCCATGAAACAAAACCGAGCTGCAACGTGTTGGGCAGCTTTTCGACAAGCACTTTTGTTACGGGCCGCTTGTTGACAAGGCTTTCGCCGAGGTCCCCTCGAAGGGCGCGGCCCAACCACAGGACATAGGCGACCGGGATGGATCGGTCGAGGCCGAGCTCTTTGCCGATGGCGATCCGGCTTTCCTCCGTGATGCCGTAGCCGCTCTCCTGAACGTACAGGTCGAGGGGGTCGGATGCGGCCCTCGAAACGCCGAACACGAAGAGTGTCGCGGCGATAATAGTGAGACCCGAGGCGAGGATTCGCCGGATAATGAATCGTCTCAAGTCAGGGTTTCCAAAGCATTTAGTTTGTGCGACACGAGGACTCGTCGCTTTATCGGCCCGCCCAAACAGCGGATTTTAAGGGCATGATAACCGTAGTATCGATAGGGCATACGGCAGTCTCTGCCCTTTCCGGGCCGGCTGATGTTGGCCGTAGGTGAGGGTGTGCGGATGTCTGCGACCGCGAGCGCAGTTTGGTCGTAACCAAAGGAGAGGTCAAAGCAGAAATTATCAGTTGCCGGGGTGGCGGAATGGTAGACGCGGCGGACTTAAAATCCGCTGCCCGAAAGGGCTTGTGGGTTCGAATCCCACCCCCGGCACCAATTAGCCTGTCCTAATACCGGATCGAGGCGAATGCTGGAGTCTTCTTCTTCCGCGGGGAGCCGGGCGCCGCACGAGCCAGCCCGGTTTCCAACTCTTCAAGTCACTACTTACCGTAGGAGGCGCGTCACCAATCGAGGCCAACCGCGTCGCACAGGAACTCCATCAACGGCCCGGCGGTCTGGCACGAGTCTACGTACATATCGATGAAGTCGGGTGAGCAGGCGTCATCCTGGCTGAACGTTGTTCCGGCGGCGAACGACTTCAATTTCAGGTACTCAATAAGAGGATGTTCGGGGTCGAATCCTCTTGGCGGCCGCTTGAGGGATTCGGCATCGAGCCCGTAAATCGACTTGAAACGTCCTTCGTTGACGAGCGTCTCCCACCGTTTCGGGTTCGCAACAATCGCCCCGCGGATCTTCCCGACCGTTGCTGAGTTGGGCCTCCAGATACCGGCTGCTGCAAAGACGTTGCCTGGCTCCATGTGCAGGTATAGGCCGGGCCCGTGCACCTCACGTCCCACCTCGTGACGAAAGTGGACGCCCGCGTTCGTCTTGTACGGACTCTTGTCCTTCGAGAATCGCACGTCCCGGTAAATCCGAAACATGGATCCGCCGGAAGGCCGTGGGTCGGCGACCATGTGCGGACTGATCTCGGCGAGCCTCTCCCCAAAGTCAGACACGAACGCCAGGAGCGCGTCCTTTACGTGTGTCTCATATCGGTCCTTGTTGGCCTGAAACCACTCTCGCCGATTATTGGCAGACAGGTCAGCCAGGAATTCAAACAGCGCCGGAGTGAAGTGTGCCGATAGGGTCAATGCGTTCTCCTGAGAAGCCAAGTCGTGATTCGTTCATCAGTGTCCAACGGTGAAGTTTCATATTAGCCGAGTCGCCCCAGCCAGTCGGAAGGATAAGGGCTGTGCGGTGGCTTCACCAAGCACTGATGTCAGGCAGCCTGTTGAAGAGAACGCTCTCAGTTAAGCGGGTGGTCTCCAACCGATAAGCGGCTGGTCTCCAACCGAGCTCGGCATCCTTCGCATCCACACCGTCGCGTTTGTCGCGATACTCCAGGCGATCCTGTTCGCGACCACTCCAACTTGTCCCGGTCCGGGCTACTAACGTTCCGCCTGGACTAGGATTTGCGGCGTTGGTCAAGTTGACCTGGAAGTCCGGGGGAAGCCTACGACCTGTCTTACAATGGCATGAGAATCCTGCTACATGAGGAAACATCAGAGCGCCATCGGTCCAATGCTTCAAAAAATAAGTGCACAGAATTTGCTTTCATTCGGGCCGAAGCCGGGTGAACTCCATCTTGACCTCAGGCCCCTCAATGTCCTGATAGGCCCAAACGGGTCCGGAAAGTCGAACCTGTTTGAGGCGATCGGACTGCTGAAAGCTGCTCCTGACGAGCTTGTGAAGCCTATCCGCAGAGGCGGGGGAACTCGGAACTGGATATGGCAAAGGGACCCAAATTCCACGGCCCTTGTAGAGGCGATCATTGAGAATCCGGACGGACCACTACCACTGCGGCACACCATAGAGTTCACTGAGTCCAACCAATCCTTCAGTCTGGTGGACGAGCGGGTTGAAAATGAGAGTCCACAAATTGGGCATACTGAACCCTACTTCTTCTACAAATTCCAACAGGGCCATCCGTTACTGGCAGTCAAAGGCCAAGGCAGTAATAAAAGAAGCCTCCGGCCCGAAGATGTCGCAACCGACCAATCCATCCTTTCGCAACGCGAAGACCCGGACCAGTTTCCTGAGTTGGCCCATCTCAGAAGGTCGTACCGCGCAATCAGTCTGTATCGAGATTGGGGAATCGGACGAACGACCGCTATCCGGCAACCGCATGACACAGACGTTCGGCAGAGCCCTTTGGCTGAGGACCTCACCAACATTGGGATGTTCCTTAACCGACTCAGACAAGACCCCACTACCAAAGCGAAATTAATCAACGGTCTGTCTGACGCCTATGAAGGACTTTCAGACTTTGAATTGAATTTTCAGGGCGGCACCGTAGAGATCTTCTTTACGGAGGGAAGGCTTGCCGTACCGGCGTCGCGCATCTCCGATGGAAGCCTGCGTTACCTCTGCCTGCTAGCAATCCTGTTAGATCCTGAACCGCCGCCCCTGATCGGGATAGAAGAGCCGGAGTTGGGAATTCACCCGGACTTGTTACCAAAGATCGCCGACCTTTTGGTGGATGCCTCCGAAAGATGTCAGTTGATTGTGACGACTCACTCGGACGTCCTGGTAGATGCTCTGTCGGAGTGGCCGGAGTCTATTGTCGTGTGCGAGAAGCACGACGGCCGGACCAATATGAGCCGGCTCGACAGATCTGAATTGGCTCACTGGCTTGAAAAGTACCGCCTGGGAGAGTTGTGGACCAGTGGAGAGTTGGGAGGAGTGCGGTGGTGAGCGCACGCCTCTACATTGAAGGCGGCGGCGACGGTAAGGCTGGCAAGAGTCGATGTCGTGAAGGATTTAGGAAGTTACTTAAGAAGTGTGATTTACGTGGGCGCATGCCGTCGCTGATTGCCTGCGGAAGCAGATATTCTGCTTATGATAAGTTCAAGTCTGCGCAGGAGCATGGGCCCACAAAAGGCTATGTCGCTCTTCTGATCGACAGTGAGGAACCGCTATCAAATATTGATGAAACCTGGGACCATCTTATGAGGCGGGATCGCTGGCAAAGGCCGCGGGGCGCTCAGGACGACCAGGTTTTGTTAATGACCACATGCATGGAAACCTGGATAGCGGCAGACTACGACGCGTTGCGCACCCACTTTGGCCAAGGCATTCAACGCTCTGCCCTACCTCCTGCTGACGATCTCGAACGCAGACCTAGAGATGAAGTACTGGCCAAACTGATGCACGCAACCCGTGACTGCCTTGCCCCATACGAGAAGGGCGCAAAGTCATTCGTCGTGTTAGGCAAGTTAAATCCCGCAACGCTAGATTCATGCCTACCCAGCTTCCAGAGGGCTCGTCGGATACTCAATACGAAGCTCTGACCGGACACTTGACAGTGCCACGGCCGTTGTAGAAACGCTATACCTATTCGGGGGCAGGCTAAATGTTTGACACTACTTCCCATCCCCAACTAGTCGTCACAGGGCCAGCAGGGTGCGGAGGTCGGCCAGGATGGCGGTTAGCGACGCGTCGTTGGGGGCTTCGGCGTAGAGTCTGACCAGCGGCTCGGTCCCGGATAGCCGGGCAGCAGCCCACGCGCCGCCAGCAAGGTGGTACTTGACCCCGTCGCGCCGGTCTTCCGACTCGATACGCATGCCCCCGAGCGCATTCGGGCGGGCATTTTCCAAGGCGTCCCTGATTTCAGAGCCGCGCTGCGCGGGGAATTCCAGGTCGATTCGCCTGAATACGTGTGGTCCGGCGATCTGATGCAGTTCGTGGAGTAATTGCGATGGCGTCTTTCCGCTGTGCACCATTGCTTCGAGGAACATCAGGCCGCTGAGTGGGCCGTCCCGCTCTGGGATGTGGCCTCGGAACGCGTAGCCACCGCTCTCTTCACCGCCCGCTGCGCAGCCGTTATCGACCATCGCAGGCCCGACGTACTTGAACCCGACCGGCGTTCGGTAGACAGGCGCGCCATACATCTCTCCGAGCCGGTCGATCATAGAACTCATTGTTATCGTGCATGCGACGCCGCCCCCGGCATGTTTTCGACCAATAAGGTGGTCTGCGATCAGCGAGAAGACATCCAGTGTGGACATGTAGGCGCCGTTCTCGTCGACCACGCCGAGGCGGTCCGCATCTCCGTCGAGCGCAAGGCCGACGTTGGCGCCGTGTTCGCGAACCGCGTCGGATAGCTGCGACAGGTTGGCCTCGACGGGCTCCGGCTGCCCCATGCCGGGGAAGGCAGGGTTGGGAGCGGCCCGGATTTCGACCACTTCGGTCGAACCTCCGGCGAGCACGGTAGGCAACACGCCTGCGCCCGCCCCGTGCATGGCGTCCACCACAACTTTGAGGCCGGCCGACTGCAGCGCGGATGTATCGACGAGTTCCCCCAGACGCTCGGCGTAGGGTTCCACAGGATCGAATTCTGAAATCGACCCTTGTGTGGACGTGGGCTCCGGTCCCTGGCCACCGGACAGTATCCGGGCGAGGTGCTTTTCTATTGCTTCCACCATGTCGGGCGGCGCGCTGCCACCGGCGTTCGACTTGACTTTGAATCCGTTCCATTCGGCTGGGTTGTGGCTCGCAGTGATAATCGCCCCTGCCCCCGCGTTTAGCATCGTGATGGCAAGGCTCCCGGCCGGAGTGGGACCGGGGCGACTAAATAGATGGGTGGGGATGCCCGAGTCAGATAGGACCTTAGCCACGGCCGCGGCAAACCGGTCGGAGATAAAGCGCGTGTCGTAACCGACTACCGCTCCGTCCTTCGCCAGCCCGGCGTGGTGCATGTGGGCCGCTAAGGCTGCCGCGCACGCGCGCACGTTTACGAAGGTGTAGTCCTCGCCAACGATTGCCCGCCAGCCATCTGTGCCGAATCGGATTGGTGTTCGTGATTCGTCGGCTGGCATGGGGCCTGGGTCCAAGATTGTTTAAGCGGATTGCGCGGCAGAAATCAGGAATCCGGCCCGGCGTCCTGCCCAAATGCGTCATGACGTAGTTTGTCCACAACGTCGAGCCGCTCCCACGGCAGGTCGAGGTCGGGACGTCCGAAATGCCCGTACGCGGCGGTCTGCTTGTATATGGGCCGCCGGAGTTGCAGGCGGTTGATGATGGCGTCAGGGCGCAGATCGAAGTGCTTGTTCACCAATTGCCCAATTTCGAAATCGGAAAGCTTGCCCGTTCCCTGCGTGTCGACCATTACGGAGACGGGGTTGGCGATGCCGATGGCGTAAGAAACCTGGACTTCGGCGCGTTCGGCAATTCCGGCAGCGACGATGTTCTTCGCCACATGGCGGGCGGCGTAGGCGCCAGAGCGATCGACTTTGGTGGGGTCCTTGCCCGAAAAAGCGCCGCCGCCGTGCCTGGCGCTTCCACCGTAAGTGTCCACAATGATCTTTCGCCCGGTAAGTCCCGAGTCGCCGACCGGGCCTCCGACTACGAACCGCCCGGAAGGGTTGATGTAGGTCTTCACGTTTTCGTCGAGAAGTTCGTCCGGCACGACTTCCCTGATCACGAGGCGCTCGAGGTCTGCTGCGATCTGTTCTTGCGTCGCGTCGTCGTCGTGTTGCGTGCTGATTACTATGGTGTCGACCCTGATCGGGCGATGATCGTAGCCGTATTCGACGGTCACCTGGCTTTTCGAGTCGGGGCGGAGGTAATTGATCAGTCCCTGCCGGCGGCAATCGGCCATTCGCCGGGTGATGCCGTGGGCTAGCGCGATCGGCAGTGGCATTAACTCCGGGGTTTCGTTGACCGCATAGCCGATCATCATGCCCTGATCGCCGGCCCCGGTCTGTTGGTCGGCATCTTCGCGCCCGCGAACTTCCAAAGCCGTTCCGATGCCTGCGGCAATGTCCGGTGATTGCTCGTCGATGGCTACCAGGACGCTGCAGGAGTCCCCATCGAATCCGTAAGCGGGGTTGTCGTAGCCGATCCCTTTGATCGTCTCGCGGGCGATCTTCGGCACGTCGAGGTGAGCCGTCGTCGAGATCTCGCCGAACACCAGCACCAGGCCAGTCGTGACGGACGTCTCGCAGGCGACCCGTCCGCTGGGATCGGCCGCCATGACCGCGTCAAGGACAGCGTCTGAAATCTGGTCGCATATCTTGTCAGGGTGTCCCTCAGACACGGACTCGGAGGTGAGAAGGTAGGTGGCTTTTTGGTCACTCTTGGTCATCAGGGCTTTCCGGTGTTGTTTAACTGGCGCCGTCAGGTTGGGCAGGTTCGACTCAGGTCCCGAATTCCCAACTTGCCAGGTAACGCTCCTGTTCCTCGGTCAATGTGTCGTAAGACATTTTCATCGAATCCAGTTTTAGAGATGCGATCTCCCGGTCGATCTCTTTGGGCAGTATGTGGACGCCCGGTTCGAGGGAGTGGTGGTTGTTGACGATGTACTCACCGGCCAGGGCCTGATTGGCGAAGCTCATGTCCATCACGCTTGAGGGGTGACCCTCGGCGGCGGCGAGATTGATCAAACGCCCTTCTCCCAACAGGTTGATTTTTCGGCCGTCCTCCAGCGTGTACTCTTCGATGAATTCTCGCGGCTTGCGCTTCGCCTCGGCCATCTCTTCAAGTGCGTCGATGTTGATCTCCACGTTGAAGTGCCCGGAGTTTGCGACGATTGCGCCGTCTTTCATCTTTTCAAAGTGTTGGCTGTCTATGGCGCTCATGCCGCCGGTGACGGTCACAAAAAAGTCGCCCTGCGACGCCGCCTCGTTCATTGTCATGACTTTGTGGCCGTCCATCACCGCTTCGAGGGCGCGGACCGGGTCCACTTCGCACACGACGGTGTGAGCGCCCATTCCCTTTGCGCTGGAAGCGAAACCCCTTCCGCACCAGCCGTAGCCGATCGTTACCACTGTCTTTCCCGTGATGAGAACGTTGGTTGCCCGAATGATGCCGTCCATAGTGCTTTGGCCGGTGCCATATCGGTTGTCGAACATGTGCTTCGTGTCCGAATCGTTGACAGCCACAATTGGGTAGCGGAGCTTGCCATCGGCCGACATGGCCTTCAGCCGAATAACTCCAGTGGTCGTCTCCTCCATGCCGCCGATCACGTTTTTGAGCTCTTCCGGGTGGCTGGAATGGAGAGCAGCGACTAGGTCCGCGCCGTCGTCGATCGTGATTTGGGGGCCGGACTTGACCGCTGCCTCTATATGCCGGTGGTAGGTATCGCTGTCCTCACCCTTGATGGCGAATACGGGGGTCCCCGACTGAACGAGGTAAGCGGCGATGTCGTCCTGCGTCGATAGCGGGTTCGATGCGCACAGGACCACTTCGGCGCCGCCGGCCTGCAGCGCCTCGGCGAGGTTGGCAGTTTCTGCCGTGATGTGCAGGCAGCCGGCTATCTTGACCCCTCGCAATGTTTGCTCTTGCGCGAATCGCTCACGGATGGACCTCAGGACAGGCATCTCGCGCCCCGCCCATTCGGCCCTTAGGGCGCCCTCTCGCGCCAGCGTGGGATCCTTGATGTCATATTCCAATATTTAGTCTCCGTCGATCAAAGTCTGTCACGTTTGCGGGAGGAGGCCTTGTTGAACCAGCGGACCCGTTCCGGCCGTCAGTTCGTTTTGGTCCTTACCGGCAGGTCGCTGCCGCCGCCTTGAGGTTCGAATCTGGTCAGTTCGATGAATTCGTCGAATCTTTGTCTTATGTCTTCCGCCGACAAATACGCCAGCCTTTCAAGGCCAAACGCTTCTACGGTAAATGATGCCATCACCGAACCGACAATTGTGGCGCGGCGAATGGTATTCGGACTTGTATCGCCTGAGGCGGAGACGTATCCCATGAACCCTCCCGCGAACGAGTCACCGGCGCCGGTCGGATCGATTACGTCTACGACCGGTATGGCCGGGGCGGCGAAGGTGAAGTCCCGCTGAAACAGAGCAACCCCGTATTCGCCGCGTTTTATAACGAGGGACTCCATGCCGTTTTGGAGTAGCTTATGTGCGGCCTGCGGCAACTGATTCTCACCGGTGAACTGCCTGGCTTCCGCTTCGTTTATTAGCAGGGCGTCGGTCCTTGGCAAGAGGCGGGCCAATTCAGGCCGTGCGATGTCGATCCACAGGTTCATGGTGTCACACGCCACCATGCGAGGTTTTGCGGCCATGGCATCCAGAACGCCGTGTTGCAAGGCCGGATTGATGTTGGCGAGAAACAGGTGCGTCGACGCCGCTTGCTCTTCCGTCAACGCAGGCTGGAAGTTTTCGAATACGTTGAGTTGGGTGTCGCGAGTTATGGCGGAGTTCATGTCGTCGGCGTATTCGCCGGACCACCGGAACGTGTTCCCGTCTGCGAATTCAAGACCTGACAGATCGACGCCGCGGGATTCGAGCAGATCGCGGTCTGACTGTCGGAAATCACTGCCCACCACCGCGACTACGCCGACGTCCGAGAAGTAGCTTGCCGACACGGAAAAGTAGGTCGCCGATCCGCCGAGTTGATGGTCCCTGCGGCCCTGCGGCGTCTTGACCGAGTCATAAGCGACGGAGCCGACCACGAGGATATTCACGCGGGCTGTCCCTCGCCGTCCGCGCTCACAAGTCGTCGCCGATAGACGTCGGGTAGCCCTTTTCGATCCAGGCGGGGGTCCCGTCATCCACGTTGAAGAGCCGCTCCGTATCGGCGCCCATGGCGGCTGCGTACTCGGCGGCCAGCCCGCTCCTGGCGCCTACCGCGCATATAAAGAGAAGGCTGCCGTCTGATGGCAGTTCGTCGAATCGCGGGATTACGTCGTCGACCGGTATCCAGATCGCGCCCGAGACGTGGCCGTCCTTGTACTCGTCATCGCGTCGAACGTCGACGACGGCTGCGCCGCCTTCCTTGAGCATTTGAAACGCCTCGTCTGAGGTAACGCGCGTGTAAGGTTCGCCGGGTACTTGCCTCGCCATTCAGGACTCCCTGGGGGAAATCTGCACCGGCCGATGTCGCCGGCGCACTCTATGCTGCTCTATTGGAGTTGGACTGGCGCAAGCCGGTCATTGCGACTGCCACCCCGACCGTCCATTCGGGACGGTTCTGCGTGGCTGGGTGTCTGCGAATGCGCCTATCGCTCATCAGGCAAATGTATTGTCCCGCCAATACCGTGTCAACGAGCAGGGGCCGACCCCATAGGGAATAGCCGGCCTGATTTTGAGAGTTTGGGGTGCGTCGGGTTGGGCCAGACCGGTCGTTTCGGCTTCGGTTTTCGGGCGTGGCACATTGACTCTGCTGTGCGGCTACTCGTATACTTGCGCGTCTATCTGGAAAATAAACCCTTCTGGATTTGGCACCTTAACAACTGAATAGTGAAAGGAAGATACGTCAGTTTCGAAGAGTTTGATCCTGGCTCAGGACGAACGCTGGCGGCGCGCCTAATGCATGCAAGTCGAGCGAGGCTCCTCCCTTCGGGGAGGATGTCCTAGCGGCAGACGGCTGAGTAACGCGTGGGTGATCTACCCCAGAGAGGGGAATAACCCGCCGAAAGGCGGACTAATTCCGCATACGCTCCACCGTGTAAAGGCAGTGGTGGAAAGGGTTCCGGGCAACCGGCGCCGCTCTGGGAGGAGCTCGCGTCCTATCAGGTTGTTGGTGGGGTAACGGCCTACCAAATGCCTAAGACGGGTAGCTGGTGTGAGAGCACGACCAGCCAGAGGGGGACTGAGACACGGCCCCCACTCCTACGGGAGGCAGCAGCAGGGAATCTTGCACAATGGGCGAAAGCCTGATGCAGCGACGCCGCGTGAGGGACGAAGGCTTTAGGGTTGTAAACCTCTTTTCTCAGGGAAGAGCAAGGACGGTACCTGAGGAATAAGCCACGGCTAACTACGTGCCAGCAGCCGCGGTAATACGTAGGTGGCAAGCGTTGTCCGGAATTATTGGGCGTAAAGGGTCCGTAGGCTGTTATGTAAGTCTCCTGTGAAAACTCCAGGCTCAACTTGGAGCGGTCGGGGGATACTGCAAGACTAGAGACTGTCAGAGGAAAGCGGAATTCCCGGTGTAGTGGTGAAATGCGTAGATATCGGGAGGAACATCAGTGGCGAAAGCGGCTTTCTGGGACAGTTCTGACGCTGAGGGACGAAAGCGTGGGGAGCAAACCGGATTAGATACCCGGGTAGTCCACGCCCTAAACGATGGATGCTAGGTTTGTGGGGTATCGACCCCCTGCGAGCCAAAGCTAACGCGATAAGCATCCCGCCTGGGGACTACGGCCGCAAGGCTAAAACTCAAAGGAATTGACGGGGGCCCGCACAAGCAGCGGAGCGTGTGGTTTAATTCGATGGTAAGCGAAGAACCTTACCTGGGCTTGACATGCGAGTGGTACTGAACCGAAAGGTGAGGGACCCGCAAGGGAGCTTGCACAGGTGCTGCATGGCTGTCGTCAGCTCGTGCCGTGAGGTGTTGGGTTAAGTCCCGCAACGAGCGCAACCCCTGCGGTTAGTTGAATTCTCTAGCCGGACTGCCCTTAAACGGGAGGAAGGTGGGGACGACGTCAAGTCATCATGGCTCTTACGTCCAGGGCTACACACACGCTACAATGGCCGGTACAGACGGTTGCGAAGCCGCGAGGTGGAGCCAATCCTACAAAGCCGGTCCAAGTTGGGATTGCAGGCTGCAACTCGCCTGCATGAACGCGGAGTTGCTAGTAAACGCAGGTCAGCATACTGCGTTGAATACGTTCCCGGGCCTTGTACACACCGCCCGTCACGTCATGGGAGTTGGCAACACCTGAAGTCGCTGGGCTAACCCTTCGGGGGGGCAGGCGCCGAGGGTGGGGCTGATGACTGGGACGAAGTCGTAACAAGGTAGCTGTACCGGAAGGTGCGGCTGGATCACCTCCTTTCTAAGGAGCGCTAAGCAGGGCCATCCTGGTTAAGTCGCCGCGAACACGGTGTGTTTGCCGGCGGTCTATACAGGAATGGCACTAACCTGCAAAGAGCTACCTGGTCGATCGACGGATGGCGGCAATTGGGAAGCCGGATAGAGCGAGATTCCCTTCGGGTAACCGGAGTGGAAGGGGCTCTTCAACGACCTGATTGGCGCCCTTCAGAAAAATCCGTCGCCTTGTACTCGAAAGAGTAACAAAACCAAAACAAACCAAAAAAACTAACGACGTATTCTTCCTTTCACTATTCAGAAGTTAAGCGCTTGAAAAAGCCCCGGCGACGGGGCTTTTTTTGTTGACCTACGTCGACGCATGTCGAATGTCTGATGAACTCCAGGGTTGCGCTACCCGGGTGCGGCCGTTGGCGCCTCACCCACCTTCTCAGGGCTATACTCCCCGAATGCAAAACGAAGACACCGCCGCGCCCCAGGTCAAAGTGATCCGCGAAGATGAACGGGAGATCGAGATTCGCTCCGGCGCGATGACGCGCGTCGCCGGCGTGTCGGAGTCGCTCACAGGCGCCACCGGCATACACCTCGCCGAGTCGGTCATACCTCCCGGCCGATGTTCGTCGCCGCACTATCACTCGAACTGCGAGTCGGCAATCTTCGTCCTCTCAGGCAGCGGCGTCATGTTGACAGGGGACGACCTGTCCGTCGAGGAGGAGATCGGACCGGGCGACATGATCTACATCCCGCCGGGCGCTGCTCACCAGCCCTTGAACACGAGCGATTCGGAATCGTTGCGCCTGATCGTGGCGCGCAACACACCGGTCGAGCTGGTTGTAGAATTGGACGGTGTCGGCCGCAAGGACTGCTGATCCTCGGCCCTGACGTCGTTATGTCGATGTTTCAGGCCTTGGGATGCAGCGCCCGAGCAACGCGTCGGAACGGTGCGTTTGCAGCGGCGGTCAGATGGGCCCGTAGCTCAGCCGGTTAGAGCGCTACTCTGATAAAGTAGAGGTCGGATGTTCGAGTCATCCCGGGCCCACCATCAGTCCCAGAATCCAGTTGAATCCGGCTACCTGGCCGGATTTTTCGCGTAACGGTAGGTGCCTAACTCGCGCACGGGTTGGACGTGACGGCTACGGGCAATCGCGGGGCGCCAATCGACTGGTCTCGAAACTACCTGGTACACGTGGTACCGTTCGGTTGGCAAATGCGGCGCCGCCAACTGTTCGAAGCGATGAGCGGGTTCGGCAAGCGCAGGTAAGTGAGATGGACATACCCGGCGGAGTGAAGATTGACCTTAGCGGCAAGATGGCGTTTGTGAGCGGCGCTTCGAAGGGCATAGGGGTTTCAATCGCCGGATTCTTCCAGGCAGCCGGCCTCTGTCATCCGCCTTCGTATGTCGGCGGGCAGCTCTTTTTCGGCTCGAGTCACCGCATCATCCAGGGGTTCCACTTCTGCGGCTATCGGGAAGAATTCGATGCCTATAACTTGGTCCGCAGGCTGCGAGTCAACCAATGCCTTGAAGTTCCGAACTAGGATCAGCGCCTTTTTGTGCCAGTCGGCCACTTCGACGGGGGGCGGCGCCTGCGAGAAAACCTCGATCATCTCCGCGGCGACGGCGGACAATTCCCCATAGGTGGTCCAGTCCCTCAGTTCTTCAACCAGGGCGCAATTTAACAAATACTCGTCAAGGGTCAGGGCAACAGCCGACTGCGCAGGGGTCGGTGCAGTCGCAGGGGTCGGCGCGGTCGCAGGGGTCGGTGCGGTCGCAGGGGTCGGTGCAGTCGCAGGGGTCGGTGCAGTCGCAGGGGTCGGTGCAGTCGCAGGGGTCGGTGCAGTCGCAGGGGTCGATGCAGTCGCAGGGGTCGGTGCAGTCGCAGGGGTCGGTGCAGTCGCAGGGGTCGGCGCAGTCGCAGGGGTCGGTGCAGTCGCAGGGGTCGGTGCAGTCGCAGGGGTCGGTGCAGTCGCAGGGGTCGGTGCAGTCGCAGGGGTCGGTGCAGTCGCAGGGGTCGGTGCAGTCGCAGGGGTCGGTGCAGTCGCAGGGGTCGGTGTAGTCGCAGGGGTCGGTGCAGGCGTAGAGGTTGGAGTTGGCGCAGGGGTCAATGTAGGCGCTGGGGTCGGTGCGGGCGCGGAGGTCGGTGTAGGCGCAGGGGTCGGTGCAGGCGCGGGTTCGTTGGTACATCCAATCGTCAACAGGATCGGCAGCGCAACGCCGACGACCAACAGACTCAGTAACCTTGCCATTCCAACCCTCCTCGCCAGAGACGTGAAGTGTAGCGAAAACCCTGTATTCGCGATGTTTGCCATCGTTCACACCCGCCGAGCCCGGCAAGTCGGGCGGACTAGACCCTCGGAGCGCCGTGCGCAACTTGGCGCCCCCATCTTTCGGTAAGGGCAAGTCAGCTCTCCTTCGACTCCGGGCAGACTACCGGCGATACTCGGCGAATTGAGGTGTTTGGGGACGAGGCCGCGCTGACATACAACGTTCCCATGCCTAGCGACGAAGTGACGGCGGAATCGGCCTCAACTCTGGATTTCGGCCACTCAGGCCCGTCATCGACTCGCCGACCCAAGTGAACCCGGCCGGGGTTTTCGCGTGTGCGCCAGCCCTGCATCCCGCGACAACTTGGCGAATAAGCGGCGGACGACGGCGGGGAGGCAATCGACAGGCATCGAGACGACGTGAACCGCGTGGTAATGTTCGGTTGCCAGGAGCCGCATCCGCAACTTACCGGGACTATCAGCGAATGCGGCAAGCGCAGGTGAGTGAGATGGATATACCCAGCGGAGTGAAGATCGACCTGAGCGGCAAGGTGGCGTTTGTAAGCGGCGCTTCGAAGGGCATAGGGGTCGCCATCGCAGAGGCACTCGCTGACGCCGGGGCCGATTTGGCGTTGACGGCGCGCGATGAAGGCGGGCTGGAGGCCACGGCAAATTCGGCGCGCAACAGGGGAGTCAAGGCCTGGATACACACCGCCGAACTAGCCGATCCCAACCAGGTGAGATCCTTGGGTGATGCTGCCCTCAAAGAGTTCGGGAAGGTCGACATCCTGATCAACAACGCCGGCCTGACGCACCCCCAAAGGGTGCTCGACGTTGGACTTTTTGAGTGGCGAAACACCCTGGACGTGAACCTGCTTGCGCCGCTCTTGCTGACGCAATGCTTCGCTCCTGGCATGATCGAGCGGCGCAGCGGGAAGATCGTGAACATTACATCGCGCGCCGGGCTGGGCGCGTTGGAGGAACACGCCGCGTACAGCACCTCCAAGGCGGGCTTGCAGCTACTCACGATGACCATGGCCGTGGAGTTCGGACCTCACAATGTACAGACGAACGCCATAGCACCGACGGTGATAGCCACGCCTATGGCCGAAGCGGTATGGACACCGGGGCCGAGAACGGACTTCAAGCTGGCGGGCGTGCCGATGGGACGCTTCGGCAAGCCTCGTGAGGTGGCCGAAGTTGCGCTGTTCCTGGCGTCGCCGCTGTCCGACTATGTGAACGGAGTGATTCTGCCGGTGGACGGCGGCGAGGGAGCGCGTTGAAGGCGTTGGTCCTGAATAGCCCGCTCGACCTCGCCGTTCGCGACGTTCCCGATCCCGGCGTACCGGGACCGGGCGAGGTGAGAGTAAGCGTCAGGTCGGTGGGCATCTGTGGTAGTGACGTCCACTACTACGAGCACGGCCGGATCGGCGATTTCGTGCTGAGAGAGCCGATGATCCTGGGGCACGAGGCGGCCGGAGTGGTCGACGCTGTGGGCGAGGGCGTAGAGTCCCTCGCGCCCGGGGACGCGGTCGCGATGGAACCCGGCGTGCCTTGCGGGGCCTGCCGGGAGTGTCGGATCGGCCGTTACAACCTGTGCAAGGACATCCGCTTTTGGGCGACCCCTCCACATGACGGCGTTCTGGCGGAGTATGTCTTGCACCCGGCCGCTATGACCTTCCGGCTACCCGCTCACATGACCACCGAAGAAGGCGCGCTGATGGAGCCGCTCGCTGTGGGAGTGCACGCCTGCGAACGCGGCGGCGTGCGACCGGGCTGCGTGGTGGCTATAAATGGCGCAGGGACCATCGGATGTGTAACGCTCCTGGCAGCTCTGGCCTACGGGGCTTCGCAGGTGATTGTGGCTGACGTGATTCCCGCCCGCCTCGAACGCGCTAAGGAACTGGGCGCAGCGGCAGTCGTGGACGCACGGTCCGAGTCGCTGGCAGAGGCTGTGATGACGGCAACGGGTGGCCGCGGCGCGGATGTTGGGGTCGAATGCTCTGGCCATCCCGATGGCGCACAGACGCTTGTCGATGCATCGGCGCCCGCCGGACGTGTCGTCCTGGTCGGGATGGGGCCGCAGCCGACAAAAATCGACACGGTGGCGGCGATGGTGAAAGAGGTGGACCTGGCTACGGTCTTTCGCTACGCCAACGCCTACCCAACGGCGATAGAGTTGACAGGAAGCGGACGAGTCCCGGTAGCTCAGCTAGTGACGGACCGATTCCCATTCGACCAAGCGGTAAACGCGTTCGAGTTCGCCCGCTCTCCGCGTCCCGACACATGCAAGGTTATGATCGGGCTGTAGAGGCCCGCGGGCAGGGCGAAGTTGCAGGCGACCGCTAAAAAAAGTAGAGGTCGGAAATTCGGGTCATCCCGGACCGCCAGACTGCACAAGACTTTGAATCTTCGTTATGAGGTTCGTTCTGGACTCGCAACCGAACCCGGGTTCTGCCGGCATGCAGGGCTGAAGCAACCCACGAGTCTCAATATGTAAGCCTGTGTATTGTGTTCGCGGATGCGAAAGGAAGGTATGCGCATAACATGGTGAAGTTCCTACAGTCCGCTGACTGGCAACTCGGGATGACCAGACACTTTCTGACCGGTGAGGCCCAGGCACGCTTCAGCGCCGCTCGCCTCGACGTCATCGAGCAGATGGGAAACCTCGCCGTTGATGAAGGCTGTCAGTTCGTAGTCGTGTGCGGCGATGTGTTCGAGTCAAACCAGGTGCATAGACAGGTACTCGTCCGGGCCTTTGAGAAGATGGCCGTGTTTCCTCAGTTCACCTTCTTCCTACTGCCTGGTAACCACGACCCGCTGGATGCATCGTCGATCTACAGCTCCCCGACGTTCATCAAGCGCTGCCCCGAAAATGTCATGGTTCTGAAAGGGTTTGAGCCAGTCCAAGCAGCACCGGGAGTCGAACTGATTCCCGCTCCGTGGCCCAATAAGCACCCAACTACCGACCTAGTGGAGGCCGCTTGCGGCAGACTTGAGCAAACCAGTTCCCTGCGTATCATCGTGGGTCATGGGGCAATTGACTCCATATCCCCCGATCCGAATGACCCGAAGGCCATCGCTCTGGAGCGACTTGAGGAGCGAATCTCGGCGGGACTAATCCACTACGTTGCCCTTGGGGATCGCCATTCGACGACGAATGTGGGAACCACTGGCCGAGTCTACTATTCGGGTGCCCCCGAGCCCACCGATTACGACGAGATCGATCCGGGCAACGCGCTCATTGTCGACCTTAACGCCGACCACGTGAATGTCGATGTCAAGCATCTAGGTACGTGGCGATTCCTGCGCAGGGATTGGCAGATAAGTTCTGACAAGGACATCGAGGCACTCGAGGAGTGGCTGTCCAGCTTGGAGGACAAAGACCGCATGATCGTTAAGGTGTCAATGGTTGGCCAGGTCTCTGTGGATCAGAAAGCCCGCCTCGATGAGTTGCTGGAACTTCACGCCGACCTTCTCGCGGCCATTGAGACATGGGAGAGGCACAGCGACCTCGTGGTGATTCCCGATGACGCCGACCTAGACCACTTTGGGCTTTCAGGATTTGCGAACGACGCCCTGACCGAGTTACACATGATGGCAGAGCGGGGAGAACAAGCCCCTGTCGCCCGTGATGCTCTTGCACTGCTTTATCGCCTCGTGGGATCGCGTCCATGAGGCTCCATCGGGTGCAGTTGCGCAACTATCGCGGCGTCGTCAAGAGCGATGTGAGCTTCTCGCAGAGTGGCGTCACGATCGTTGAGGGGCCGAATGAGGTCGGCAAGACCGCCATCTCCGAGGGATTGCAGTTGGCCATCGACTTGCCTGACTCGTCGAAGAGCGCTCGGGTGAAGGCTGTGCAACCAGTCGGCCGTGATGAAGGCCCAGAAGTTGAGATTTCACTGTCGTCTGGCAAATACGAACTCGTCTACCGCAAGCGTTGGCTGCGCCAGCCAGTAACCACACTTGAGGTCAAAACGCCCCATCGCGAGAGCTTGACGGGGCGGGAGGCGCACGACCGACTGAATGCAATTTTTGCCGAGACCCTCGACGAGGAACTCTGGCGGGCATTGCGGATCCAGCAGGGCACCGAACTGATGCTGCCAAGTTTTGGCCTGCCGTCAATGGGCAGGGCACTGGATCGTGCTGCGGGCGGAGATCTTGCAACCGACCGTGAAGAGACTCTGTGGATCCGTATCGGTGAGGAGTACGACAAGTACTGGACTGCGACGGGCCAAGTGAAGGGAGAGCGGAGGTCGTCGGGTCAAAGGGTACAGGAAGCCCGGGACAGGGTTGCCGAGCTAACGAGGCAGCTTCAAGAGATCGAGAGCGACGCTGCTCAGATGAGTTGGCTGATAGACGAATCAACACGGCTCTCCGACGCCATGAAAGAGTTGGAGAAAAATGAACGCGAACTCGAACAGCGCTGGAACGCAATGGATCGCCTGCGAATTGAGGTTGAGCGCCTTGATGCCATCCACAGCGCCGCGGAGGCGCAGCGGGACGGTGCTTCCAGCGAATGGCAGCGCCGCCAAAACCTAATCGCCACCCTTGACGCCTCCACAAGGGATTTGGCAGCACTAGAGGCCGAGGCCAAGGATGCGGTGCCGGGTCTCGCGACGGCAACTCGTCGCAGCAAAGATGCCACTGCCGCTCTCAAGGATGCCGATGCCGCGATGCGGGACGCTCAGGGAAGACTCAGCAGGGCCATAGCTGACCGCGATTACCTGCGTCAACTAATTGAGGTAGACCAACTGAAGGAGCGCCACGACCGATACTTGGCGGCGGAGCAAACCCTCAAGCAGGCCGAGGCACACTTGGAATCGGCCAGGGTTGATGACGAAGTGGCTAAACAAATCGAGGAAGCCTACATCGAGGATGAGCGTGCTAAGTCAGCCGCTGGGAGTGCGGCTGCGTCGGTCGAGGTGACCGCTCTTCGCGACATGACCGTGGAGGTCGGAGATGAGATCGTCGAACTCCCAGTCAACGAAGTCAACCGCACCCTCGTCGAGGACGAAGTGGTATTTACCATTCCAAACGTGGCACGTATGCATGTGAGCGCGGGCCTTGAGTCGAAGGGACTGGCCGACCAGCGTCGCAAAACTCAAGAGACCTATTGGCATCTGTGCGAAGGAGTGGGCGTTGCTGATGCGCCTGAGGCGAGAAGGGCTGCGCAGGAACGACAGGACGCCCAACGAAATAAAGTGGAGGCCCTCAAAGCCATTGACAGAGAACTTCGAGACCTCACTCCTGATGTCCTACTTGGCAAAGTCAACAACCTTGCGGAGAGGGTTACTTCCTATCCCAAGGAGCGTCCTGAGAACCCTGCACTTCCCACGGATCTCGACGAAGCCCAGCGGGTTGAGGCGGAAGTGTCAGACTTGGTCAAAGATTGCAATGCTGAGCTGCGTATATGCGAAGATGCTGCGAAAAATGCGGAGGCGGAACTCAATGGAGCTCGAATCGATGGGGCTGGCCGTACGGCAAAACTCGAGATGGCTCTCAGCAGCAAACTCGACGCTACTAGTCAGCTTGCCTCAGATAGAGAAGGACTTGCCGATGAGGCTCTCATAGCCGCTGTTACAGCGGCGCAGGAAAAGGAGGCCAGGGACCGGGAATCCTTTGATGAAGCTAAAGTTCAACTCAGTGTTGCGGACCCCGTTTCTGTAGAAGCCTTACTCGATAACGCAAGGCAGGCCACAAAACGGGCAATCGACGACTTTCAGTCCAATAGGGACCGCCAGAACGGGTTGAGGAGTAGCTTGGACCTACGTGGGGAACAGGGCCTGCAAACCGCATTCGACGAGGCGGCCAACCAATTGAACCACTTCTTACGTGAGTACGAGCGCCAAGAAGCGCGCGCGGACGCTGCGCGGTTACTGCGAGAGACGTTCTCAAAGCATCGCCAGCAAGCCCACCAGCACTACATTGAGCCTTTCAAGGAGTGTATAGACCAGCTCGGGCGCATCGTGTTTGGACCTACGTTTGCGGTGGAACTCGACGGAGATCTGCAGGTTGTGCGTCGCACGCTTGATGGCACCATGCTTGATGTCGACCAGCTAAGCACAGGAGCGCTAGAGCAGATCGGCGTGCTCTGTCGGCTGGCATGCGCAACCATCGTCAGCCCCGAGGACGGTGGGGCTCCCGTAATGATCGACGACGCACTAGGTTGGAGTGACCCCCAACGTCTCCAAAGTATGGGCGCAGCCATTGCTGCCGCGGGCAGACAGTGCCAGGTTGTCGTGCTTACCTGCACTCCTGGACGCTACTCTCACGTCGGAAACGCAAAAGTGATCCGTCTGATCCCCTAGTTGCAGGAACGGCGATAGCGTTGACGGGCAGCGGACGAGTACAGGTAACTCAGCTAGTGACGGGCCGATTCTCATTTGACGAAGCGGTAAGCGCAATCGAATTCGCCAGTTCACCGCGTCCCGACACGTGCAAGGTTATGATCGGGATGTAAGGGATCCGCGGGCAGGCTGAAGTTGGTGGCTACCCCTAATGTAGAGGTCGGAAGTTCGGGTCATACCGGGCCCGCCAGACTGCACAAAACACGAATCTTCGCGTTGAGTTTTGACCCCGGAACTGGGAGCCAGGCCCTGATTCTCATATAATTGGTCGTTGCAGGCCTGTGCCGACATGTCCTGCGAAGTGCCTGAACGGTAAATTGGAATGATACCGATGGCTATGCACATCCTTACCAGCGCCATTATCGCCACTGCGGCTTCCGCGCCGTTGCGCTTCATATTGGGGAGAATCTAGCCACCGAGTTTCATCAGCCAGGTAAAGGCCTCCCCTGACACGGGAGGCCTTTTTGTTTTGCTGAGTTTTTGAGAAAGGAAATGAATCGTGAAGGGGTTCATAGCTTCGACGTACGGGGACCGGATCGCAAACGTGTATGACGCTTTCTATCGGCCGATAGACGTGTCCGAGAGTGTCGACATACTCGCACGGCTTGCGGCCGGAGGCCGGGCGCTCGAGCTTGGGATTGGGACAGGGACGTTCGCGCTTCCCCTGGCGGACCGGGGCGTCGAGGTCCACGGGATAGATTCTTCCAGCGCAATGGTCGATCGGCTTCGGGCCAAAAGAGGCGGAGAGGCGATGCCGGTGACCATCGGAGATTTCACGGCCGTTGAGGCGGAGGGGACCTTCTCCCTCGTCTTTGTCGTCTCAAACACGTTCTTCATGCTCACTTCCCAGGAGGAGCAGATCAGGTGCTTCGAAAACGTTGCGTCACATCTCGACGAGTCCGGCGTCTTTTTGGTCCACGCCTTTGTTCCCGACGTTTCCATGTTCGACAGAGGCCAGGGTCTGAGTGCGAGCCTGCCCGACCTGGCATCCGTCCGTCTGGACGTATCGGTCCATGACGCCCTCAACCAGGTGGTCGATTTTCGCCACGTGGACCTGACGGAAGAGGGCATCCGAATGTACCCCGGACGCCTGCGCTACGTGTGGGCGTCAGAGCTGGACCTGATGGCGCGCCTGGCCGGTCTACGCCTACTCGATAGGTGGGCCGACTGGCGCCGTTCGCCGTTCACGTCGCAGAGTCGCTCGCATGTGTCTGTCTACGAACGGGCAGGATGTGCGACATGACCGAGAGAGTTGAGTTGAACGCTGACGAGGGCGCAGGTCCGCCGCCGGATCGCGGCGTCAGGCTTGACTGGGCTGATATGCCCGGTCGCGTGCGCAGCGAGATCGAGCGATGGCTTGGTAGGGCGGTAGTTGACGCAGTTACGCAGCCCACCGGCTTTTCGCCCGGTGTGGCGGCGCGGCTGACTGTAGACGACGGCCGGCGTGTTTTTGTGAAGGCGGTCGGGTCAGAGCCCAACCGTGACACACCCGCGATGCACCGGCGGGAGGCCAGCATCATGACTGCCATGCCCTTTGCTGCGCCGGTCCCACGGCTGCTGTGGTCCTACGACGAGGGCGAGGGCGGCTGGATCGCGCTTGTCTTCGAGGATGTGGACGGACGCCACCCCACGCAGCCATGGCGGACTGATGAACTCAATCGAGTGGTCGCGGCCATGGAAGACCTGAGCAGGTTGCTCACGCCATCGCCACTGCCGGCAACCGTGGCCGGTACAGCGGGCGATGAATTCGCGACGACAATCCGAGGCTGGCGCCAACTCCGAGACGAACGGCCGTCCCGGGTCGCCTACGTTGATGAGTGGTCATGCCGTCACCTGGAGAGGTTAGTGGCAATCGAGGACACTGTCGCTGGCGCGATGGAAGGCGACACATTACTGAACATCGACGTCCGTGCAGACAACATCCTGATCACGCCGGAGCGTACATGGTTCGTCGACTGGCCTCACGCTCGCGTAGGTCCGCAATGGCTGGACGTAGTCGCATTTGCTCCCAGCGTGACGATGCAGGGTGGGCCACCTCCCGAGGAGGTGATCTCCAGGCACTTCGCGAGTCACACTGCCGATCGGGACTCCATCACCGCGGCGGTGGTGGCGATAGCCGGATACTTCACGCACCAGGCTGTGCAACCGCCCCCACCCGGATTGCCGACGGTACGCGCATTCCAGGATGCTCAGGGCGTAGTCGCACGGGAGTGGATCGCCCGACGCACGGGACTGTCTTAAAGGGTCTGGCATGGCAAGGTCGGGTCTACGATCAGGTATGTTCCTAGGAATTCGCAAACCAGGGCAGGTTGATCCACCGAACCCCACATAACACGAACCTTCGCTTATTTCAGCGCACGGTCCTCCGTCGTTAGCGTGAGGCCGATGAAGACGCGCGGTGAGTTCTGCTCAGCACGTAGATTCGTATTCGTCCGCTTCGAAGAGGCCATTGGCAAGCTGCGTATCGCGTATGTGGCAGATGATCTTCTCCGCTTCATCCGGCGATACACCGGCGACGGGCGGCATATCGCCGAAAAACCAGTGGTGTTGCTTTACTCCCTTTTTGATCGCGCTGCGAATGCTGAAATCAGAGTGATGGCCGGGGTGGTAGGTCTTGTCGACTAAGGGTGGCCCCTGGTTGGTCCCGGCAGCATCCACCCCGTGACAGACCGAGCAGTTAGCACTGAACAGTTCTTCGCCTGTACGAGCCGTATTGGGCGAGGACGAGCCTGTCGTTGAGTCCTGTTCCGTCCCGTTCGATTTAGTAGTTTCGTTCTGAGAGGCGCTATCTTCGCCACATCCCATCATCATCAGCAGGACAAAGGCCGCGACAAGGCTGTAGACGAAGAGCCTACCTATTGAGCTTTTGCCTCTAATCATTGCGGGAAATCCTTCTCCGTGCACCGTGGCTGCCGTTCCGACCTGTAGCCCACGCATACGGCATGGTGTCGACCGCGTAATCGGCGTGCTCACCCCTCACCCAGCATTCCTCCCTACATCTCGATTCGCTTTTCTCCCGACAGATACGAGGCCGCTTCCTTTTGAAAGGCCCGGTTACATCCCGGGCCACAGAAATAGTAAATGACACCCTCATGGTCCCAGCTGCCGCCGGGCGGTTTTTGCGTGTCGACTTCCATGTGGCAGACCGGATCGATTGCCTTGGGCTTACCCCTTCGGAATAGCGGTATACGCATTCAACTCCCCTTTCGCGCCGAGACGGGCTCATCCCGCTGGCATTACGCTTGGTTCCTGAGTCCTAGACGATTAGTCTGCCACCTTTTTGTCATTGGCCACTTCATTTTAGTTACTTCCGGAGCGAAATCGGCGGCAACCACGGCGTTCGCCGGATCGACGGTTATGTCATGTCGTTGGTTCTACCTCGTGTGGGACGGAGGGGAGCCCACCCGCACACCTGGGTTCCGGCCTGCGCCGGAAAGACGGAGGTGGTGGGTTGCGGCGTTTGCCGGCACGACGTTGAGCCTCTTCTGCAAACGGAAGAAGGGACTTATAAAACACCCTCTTGAAATCCGCCATTACGAAACGACCCAGCGGCATTGTCAATAATCATGGGATAGACGGGGATTTACGTGGCGCCCGCTTCATCTGGCAAATTCTTCGGCGCTGTCGTGGCGAGAATCACAAGGGCGGCGAGAAACATGAGGCATACGCCTCCCCACCAGACCGAGTTGTACGAACCAGTCCAGTCTCGGACATAGCCTGCCAACGGTGGTCCGATCCCGCCGACCGTAAGGGTAATCGGCGCTACAACTCCCCTGATGCTGCCCACGTACTCCCGACCGAAGTAGTCTGCCCAAACGAAGTTCTGAAGAAACATCATGCCGCCGATACCAAGCCCGAAGACCGCCATGGATATGAACATCAGGGACGTGTAGTCCGCATAAATCGTCATAACGCTCGCCAGCCCGAGTAAACAGAACCCCACTGCACCCAGGATCCTCACAGAGACCCACCTGACGAGCATCCCGAACGCAAAAGTCGCCACCCCCGCGCAGACCGCATCAAAGGCCGTGGCGAGCGAGACCAGGGTGGGGTCGAGACCCCTGTCCATGAACGCTGCGATCCTGTGCACGGCGACCGTACCGATGGCCAGCGCCACCATGGAGAACACGACGACAAGACTCCAGAAAGGGAGTGTCCGCATCGCATTCCGCGCTGTCCAGGAAATCTCCAGTCCCTCAAGCGGTTCCTCGGATGTGTCTAATTCATTGACCGGTTTCGCCCTGGGCGGCAGGCCGTCGGGCAGAAGATCCATGTCCTCTGGACGGCGCCTCAGAAAGATCAGGGACAGGGGAACAATGATGCTTATACCCAATATGGCCAGCACGATCCATGCTGTACGCCAGCCCCAGGCGTCTATGAAGTACTGGGTGAGCGGCACGAAAATCATCGCCCCGACGGGGATACCAAGGCCAACGAAGGCGACCGCGGCCCCACGCCGCCGAACGAACCACTTCAAAATTGGAACCGAGGTAACAAGGGCGCCGGGACCGCTCATTCCTACCAGGCCCATCACGGCGAACAGCGCGACGAGGTGCCAATTGCTGCTGATGAAGGCGAGCGTGATCATGGCGCCACCCGTGACTACGGCGGCGACAGGCAGCAAAATTCGCGAACCGAACCTGTCCAGCAGCCAGCCGACCGTTGGGCTGGTCACGGAGCTCGACACCTGGCGAGCCGTCTGGGCCCAGCCGAAGTAGGCGCGACCGATACCCAGTTCGTCACCCATCGGCTTGATGAACAGGCCGAAGTTCAGCGATCCCATCGCCATGCTCACGGCGCCGGCAGAGGCCATGACGAATACGATCATCCAGCCGTAGTAGAAGAAAGGCTGGTCACCCCATAGGCTGCGCTTGCCGGTCTTCAATGGCTGGATATTGTGCTCCCGTTATGTGACAGGCTACGCAAAAGCGAGTCTGTGAGGCGAATTAGGATACGCCGCCGCAATGGAGGTGGTCGTCCCGTGACAGGGAAACGCCATCCAAAGACTAAGATGCCGGCATTGGTGGACCTGGAGCAGCGACTACAGAATCAGCGTACCTTTGTGCGATTGCCTACGTGCGGTACCCGTTCGCGTCCCCGTAGAAATTGCACCGGGGAAGGTTGGATCGCCTGCGTCAGCGGGCGCGCCGATCACGCCCGTCTTTATTGCCGTGAACGGTCCTTTGATGTCAGGCCCGCAGGGGCCGGATGTCGGGACTATTGCCAGGCGGCCAGCAGGACACCGATCAGTGCGTAGGAAATCAGCGGGTATCCGCTGTTGATGAGAAAGAGCTTGAGGCTGCGGCCCTCAAAGCCATAGGTCGTCGCGTATGACGTCAGAATGAACCCGATGGACGCCAAGAGGCCGAGGATGAGGCCGTCGACTACGTTGTCCGCGCCCATCCCTTGAACTAACAGCGCGAGGACGAATGTGAACACCAAGGCGCTCACAATCGCGATGACGTAGGGGTACCACTGCCGCGCTGTTCCCTTCATCGCCTCCATGTCTTCTTGCGTTAGGCCGACCTCGGCCATCCAGGGCTTGCTCCAGGCGCTGTACCACGCGGCGCCGAACACCTGATTGAAGATGATCCCGACGATGATCGCCAAGTAGTTCAGACTCCCAAAGTCGATGTTGTCCATAAACCTTTGTTCCTTTAAAAGGCGGGTCGAGATAAATCAGGTTGGCCGATTCGGGCGGCCATCCCCTCATCCAGGCGAGGTCGGCGCCTTAGAGGGTGTCTAGTCCGTTTGTAACCCTGTGCAAAGGCGAAGGGTCTGGGGGCGGGGGACATGGCGTTACTGCCAGGCGGACGTAGATTCTTCGACTTCGCTCAGAATGACATTTTTACACCCTGCTCCGGCGGCCCTTTTTGGACACCCTCTTAGTAAAGGGATCGGTCCTTCATTGTCTTGCCTCCGCCGGCCTCAGCATTGGCTGAAGCCGCAGGCGTGGCACTTGACGCAGCCCTCTTCGTGGGCCAGTGTCGACTGGCAGTCGGGGCACATGCTGGCGTTCAACATCGCGGCCATGTCCCTTATGGGAGGTGACATTACGGCGACCGGCTGCGCCGACGGCATGCCGAGTTCTTTGGCAGTGGGCCGTTCAAGCATAGTCAACTGCCCGGCATCATCAGGCTGCAGCTCCGATGCGGCTATTACGTCGCCGAGGACTAGCGCGATGGCGTCGGGAACGGAGCGTACTAGTTGGCCCTGGTCCCATGCCGGCATGTCGGTGATGCCGCGCAGTTGTTTTACAACGTCCTTCGGGTCAACGGCGCTGCGCAATGACAAAGACACCATGCGTGACACAGCCTCGGCCATTGCGGCATCGTTGCCTCCCGCTTTGCCGTGAGTGGCGAACACCTCGAAGGGCCGGCCGTCATTGCTCATGTTGACCGTCACGAAGACGTTCCCACGCCCTGTCCGGACCCTTCGTGTCGTGCCGGACAGTTCTGCGGGCCGCTCCCGTTCGGTCACGTACTGAGGTATCGCCATGTGCGCTGCGTCGGCCGCGGCTTCATCTGTAGATTTCGAATCGTCGTGGCCGGTGGTCAGCACTTCCTTTTCGCGTGAACCGGCTCTGTAGACCGTTATGCCCTTGCATTTTTCCCTCCACGCGAGCATGTAGGCGTTTTCCACATCCTCGATGGTGGCTGAATTGGGGAAGTTGATGGTCTTGGATATGCCGGCGTCGGTGGTTGCCTGAAATGCGGCCTGCATCAGCACGTGGTTTTCCGGGGAGATGTCGGCGGACACGTGGAATAGCTGTTTCACATCGTCGGGCACGTCTTTCCGCTCCATCAACGATCCGCCGTCCGACAGGTACTCCATCAACTCTTCGCTGTAGAAGCCGCGTTCACGGGCGACGCGCTCGAAGTTGCGGTCCACGTAGTAGAGCGTTTGACCTTCCAGGATGTTGTGTTTGCGAAATGCCAGCGAGAATATGGGCTCGATACCGCTGGAGCAGCCTGCGATCATCGAGATGGTGCCTGTAGGGGCGACCGTCAGCCGGCATGCGTTGCGCATAGGCGCCTCGCCGCGCTTCATTGGTTCTCCGTCGTGCCAGGCGGGGTACGGTCCCCGGGTCTTTGCCAACTCTGCCGAGGCTTCGTCGGCCTGTTCCATGATGAACCGCATCATATTGCGCCCGATCTCGATGCCCTTTTCCGAGTCGTAGGGAATGCCGAGTTGGATCAGCATGTCGGCGAATCCCATGACCCCCAGGCCGATCTTTCGGGTGTGGAAGGTCATGTCGCGTATCGGATCGACGGCGTACTGGTTTGCGTCGATCACGTTGTCGAGCATGTGGACGGCCGTCCGAACGGTCCGGCCGATCCTCGTCCAATCGATCTGCGGTGCGGCACCGTTGTTCGAGGATTCTCCGTCCGACAAAACGCCGTTGGCATAGTTGCCGGTCACGAACTTCGACAGGTCGATCGAACCAAGGTTGCAGGACTCATTCGGCAGCAACGGCTGTTCGCCGCAGGGGTTGGTGGCTGTTATTCGCCCGACGTGCAGGACGGGGCTGTTTCTGTTCACCTCGTCGAGGAAGATCATGCCGGGCTCGCCGTTTCGCCACGCGCCCTGAACGATCTTGCCGAACACCTCTCCTGCATCCAGATGGCCTACCACTTCCACGTCGCTATCGGGATTGCTGGGATTGACCGGGGCCCTCAGCGGATATGTGGTGCCATTGGAGACGGCTTCCATGAACTCGTCGCTGACGCCGACGGAGATATTGAAGTTGTGGATGTCTCCTTCAACCTGCTTGCAGTCGATGAACTCCAGGACGTCCGGGTGGTGCACGTCCATGACGGCCATGTTTGCGCCGTCCCGTTTACCGCCCTGCGTCACCAGGGTGGAGACTGAGGACAGGTGCTTGAGGACGGCAACGGGGCCGCACGCCTTGCCATGGGTGGTCTTTATTTGAGCGCCCTTGCGGCGCAGTTCTGACAGTGCGAACCCGGTGCCGCCCCCGAACTTCTGCACCATGGCGGCGTCGTGAGCCGCGCCCATGATGCCCTCCATGCTGTCTGCGAGGGGCAGCACAAAACATGCGGACAACGTCCCAGCTCCGGTCCCGGCGTTCATCAAGGTGGGCGAGTTCGGCAGATACTCGAGCGTGGCCATGATCTCGAAGAACCGCTGCGCCGTTTTCGTGACCTGTTCGTCGTCTGCGCCGTAGTTGCGATCCGGCCGTGCGAGGGCGTCGGCCACGCGACGGAACATGCCCTGGGCGTCCTCGACGTGCTCGCCGGACTTGCCTTTTCGGAGGTAGCGTTTCTCGACCACAACCCGTGCGTTTTCGGTCAAGTTGGCCGGCCGGAACGAATTGGCGTTCGCATCCGGGGAATTTTGCGAGCTGGAGTCGTCGCTTGGCTTACTAGGACCAGAAGTCATGAAATGTTTCCTGTAATAAGTAGTGTAATTTTTTCGTAAAAGTTTCGGACAATTGTTGACGCCCGGCGGGCAGCACCCGCCGCGGCGTCAAGAAGCTGGCGCTTTTCGCCGCTTCTTGCCGCGATCGGCGAGTCGAGGCACGTTGTCAGGTATCAGCCTGAGTTGGCTCCGACCGCCGCCAGACGCGGAATCACTACTCAGTGCTTCGATTTCCCTGGCGAAACTCTCTTCGTCCTGAAAATCGCGGTAGACGGATGCGAAACGGATGTACGCGACTCTGTCGAGTTCTTTGAGCCGTTCGATGGCCATCTCGCCTATCACGCTCGATTCTATTTCAGTCTTGCCGAGCAGTTGCAATTCCCTTTCGATGTCGTTAACTGCCTTCGAAATGGCCCCTACTTCAATAGGGCGTTTGGCAGAGGCAATTCGAAATGACCGCTCCAACTTTTCCGCGGAGAATGGCTCGCGGCGGTTGTCCCTTTTGGCGACCAAGAGAGGTACGGCATGCACCCGCTCGTATGTCGTGAAACGCTCTCTGCATCGAAGGCACTCGCGTCGCCGCCGGATGCCGTCCGGCGATTCCCGCGAATCGACTACTCGCGACTCTTCGTTATCGCAAGATTGACAGTTCATATTCGCCAAAATAGGGCTCCGCCTCAGGCTGCATGGGGCATTCGCCACCTTGGGCCGAGACATCGCAAGCCCTGACCGATACGTAACCTGGATCTGCGGCCGCGATCCCCCATAAGGCGGCCGAAAACACTCAAACGATTCTCGCCAGAATCGCAACATATAGTGGGTGGAATGAAACTTAACACCGCTTATGGGGGCGCGCCAAGTCAATTCCTGGACGGGGTACGTGGCTTGTCGATTACGTGTAAGTACGCGGAGTTCGGGCGAAACTGCCGGGGAGTTTTCCCAGAAAGCTGGCACCGGGATTTGGCGCGCTGCAATTCAAGTCAACAAAAGGGGTGGACCGCTTGCGGACCCGGCGAAGGGGTGGAAGAATCTTGCAACGGCCTGCAAGGCCCCATTAATACATTTTGGTCAAGAAAGCAACCTAGTTGGCAGCATCTGAACCCCGAGCCCAGGCGGAAGTCGGGGCTGATTCCGTTTCCCAAACCGTGACGCCCGCTCGTTCCACGCCGACAGGCAAGAAACTCCTCATTGGCCTCTCGGCGGGCCACGCCGTCAAGCACTTCTATCAACAGGGCATCATCGTCTTGCTGCCGCACCTGAAGGAGGGTCTTGGCATCAGCGACGTTGCGGTTGGAGGCATCGAGGGAGCTCGTTCCGCCGCAATGGGCGCCATGAATGTTCCCGCGGGCATCCTCACGGACATGTACAGGCGCCAGGTCGGCCTGATGCTCACCGCGAGCATGGCGTGCCTGACCGTGGGTTACATGGCGATTGGCCTCGCTCCGCAATACTGGATGATACTCGTGGCCGTGACCATTGCCGGGGCCGGTACCTCCCTTTGGCACGCGCCAGCCTTTTCGACTTTGGCGGCCAGATACCCGCACCGCAAGGCTTTTGCATTCGCCGCCCATAGGTCCGGCGGGTCGATTGGCGACACATCCGGTCCGATAATTGTCGGCCTTCTGTTAGGCGGCGTCAGTTTTTGGGGCTTGAATTGGGTTGGATTCGGCTGGCGCACGGTCGCCTTGTTGCACGTGGTCCCATCTGCATTGACCGGGCTGGCCGTCCTCTACGCGTTCCGATCTCCGTTACAGGGCGAGACAACCAGGCCGACATTTGGACAGTACCTGAAATCGACCGGGCCGCTGCTCCGCAACACCGCGGTGCTGGGCATGGTGGCGGTGAGCGCCCTTCGCGGAATGGCTCACCGTTCTTTTGCCGTGTTCCTGGTTATCCATATGAAAGAGAACCTGGCCTACAGTGACCTGAGCATCGGCTTGCATTTGGGCTTGTTGACCTTCCTGGGGATTATTGCCGGACCGGCATTTGGACTGATTTCCGACCGCACGGGAAGGCGGGGTGTGATGGTCCTCGGCATGGCTGCGATAACGGCGATCTTGTTCAATTTCCTCTGGGCCGACTCAGGGGTGTGGCTGACGGTCATGTTGGGTTTGCTGGGGATTTTCGTCTTTTCGATCAACTCCGTAATGACGGCAACGGCGATGGATGCAATCGAGCCAGGAACCGAAGGGTCGGCCGTTGCGATGTTGTTTACGGGCGGCGCTATCATCGGCGCGTCTGCGCCGGTCATCGCAGGCCTGGTCTACACCAACTGGGAATTCAGCGGATTGGTGTTCTACGCGGGATCGATCGCGGGTTTAGGCGCGTTGGTGGCGTTGGTCGTGCCTATTCGAAAAGCATTGGCGGCAGACCCTGGTCCGTAAGGCGGATTACTTCGCCACGCGTACCAGGAATTCCCGTAGTTCGTCTTCGTACCGATCGTTGTCCACATTCCACGATTCGACGTGGCCCGCGGCCTCGTACGCGCTGAAGGTGACGAGGTCCGGCCGTAGCCTGGCAAGTTCGGAGCTTGCTTCGATTGGAATGCGCGGATCGAGTTCGCCGTGGAAAAGCAGGATGGGGGCGTTCAGCTTTTCCGCATACTGAAGGTAGTCCATTGCCTCCCAGTCCACGCCAAACCTTGCGGTGGTCATCCACTTTACGGAGGAGACGATAAACCCGGGCAGATGTCTTTCGCGACCGCCGAGATCCACCGGAGCGTTGAAGTCCAACACGGGCGCGTCCATCACGACTCCGGCCACTCTGTCCGCCAACGGTGATTTATAGAGGAAATTCATGATGATCCCTCCGCCCATGCTGTGGCCGAAGAGGATGACGTTGCCGGCGCCCTTGCGGGTTAGCGCGTATTCAACTGCGGCGTGGAGGTCATGCCATTCGGTCAATCCGTGCTGATGCTGGCCGCTCGGGTCACGCGGCTGGCCTTTGTCGTTCCGGTAGTTGATAAACAGCGCGGGCATATCCAACTCGTGGAATATGGGCAGCGCTGCCATCCCGTCCTTTGGCGCTGCGCCGAGGCCATGAACAAAAATGACCCAAGTGTCATCTGCGCCATCGAATTGCCAAGCTGCAGTGGCGCCAAGGGGCGTGTTGTATTCGACTTCCCGGTATCTGATGCCGAAGGCGAGGTACGGATCGTCTGGATAGACGTTTCGAGACAGTTCGGCGGGCGACGCCCTTCGTAACCTGCCTTCCATGATGGTCATCCGCCGCGTGACGAACCCGTCTCCCTCGTCGACCACGGCGCCGATTTTTGCAAGGCCGCCGTCCCAGGCCAGGCCCCAATTGCCGGGGCGATTCAACCGATCTTCATCGGAATTGCCCTCGATTCGCACGAGACCATCGCCTGCCGGTGATGCGGTCAGGTCGTAGTCAATCTCGTCGTCGATTATTCGCAACCCTTCGTCGGCCAGCACGTCCGAGTAGTACCAAGCCACGGCCAAATCAACGATTAGCAGGAACAGAAAGACGGCCACCAGGGTGATGAGCAGCCTTCGCCAGATGGCCCTTTGAATTCGCGGGCGTCTGGATGCGGTGGACGCTGCCCGTAAGGTCGATTCGGGCTGGCCTTCGGACGAGTTCATGTTGCCATTTCCGAGTCTGAGGACTGATCACACCGGAATGTACGTATTTCCGGCCGCTCGACTGTCATTGATGTGAAAACGAATTGCAGTGGCCCAATTCCTTCAGTCCGGCCTTGAATGGGAAACCAGGCCCCGGCCCCTAAACTCCGGCCTGCGCCGGAGCGACGGTGGAAAGGCGGCCGCATTTTCATCGTCTTGCGCGGCCTTCACAAGGCCATAGTGATTCCTTTAGATGTTAGGTAATTCGTTGACAGAGTGGGCGGTTCTGATGCATGGCCTGAGCGTCAACAGGCCGTGTTGGTGTGCCGCTCCAATACTAAGGATGAGCTGTTGTGCGAAACCCGCGCAACGTCTCCCGGCCTGGCTTGCGACCATAGCACCGGACGCCGGACCTTCTGCTACATTCGTTGATCTGTCACTTCTGCCGCGCGTTCGTGCAGCGAGTGTAATTGTGCCATTTAGCATGACCGATCCAATCAATCCAGACTCCGTTTACTGCCCTACATGTGGGACGAGGCTGGCCCAGCGAGCCAACGACGTTCCGGTCTGCCCATCTTGCGGACGGGTGGCGTATGCGGACCCAAAGTTTGCGGCCGCTGCGGTCATTCCCCTCGACGGTGGCATCGTACTTGTGCAGCGCGCGATCGAGCCGGGGCTGGGGATGTGGAGCTTCCCGTCCGGCTACGTCAATCGAGGTGAAATGCCGAATCGGGCTGTTGAACGGGAGGTGCGCGAGGAGTGCGGGCTCATAGTTTCGGCGGGCTGGGTCATAGGCATCTACTCAACGACCGGCAGGCCGGTG
Organism: Dehalococcoidia bacterium; assembly: GCA_965219065.1. Classification (GTDB taxonomy): domain Bacteria; phylum Chloroflexota; class Dehalococcoidia; order Lucifugimonadales; family Lucifugimonadaceae. Next base: position 1,578,741 of record OZ244715.1, on the reverse strand, counting down.
GTACTTGGCGTCTACAACGCAGAGGTGCTGGGCGGCGCTCTGGTCGCGGGCGACGAGACGCTCGCATCACGGGTTTTCCCGATAGATGACCTGCCGAAGATGGCGTTCGCATACGACCAACAGATTGTCGAGGACTGGCGCGAAGGGCGGCGTATGCGGGGGGAGGCGGACTGAATTCCCCGACCCCACGGCAGGAGTTTTGGGTCAGGGGGTCCCGTCCAACACGTCCTGAGCCCGGGCTCGCTCGCCCGCCAACTGTTCGATGACCTGGATAAGGGCGTGATGCCCCTGGCTCGTGGCTTCATCGCCCTGTGCCTGGAGCGAACGGTAAAGATTCGATACCAATGCCACCATTGGCAAGGGTGAAGCGACTTCTGCGCCTACTTCCTGCGCCAATCGCAGGTCTTTCTGCATGTGGCGCACCATGAATCCGGGCGAGAAGTCCCCTTTGAGGATCCTTGGCCCGAGGTATTCAAGGTGCCAGGACGTGCTTGCGCCGTTCATGGCGGCGGTGAGGAACTTATTAAGGTCCAGACCTGCCTTGCTGGCGAGGACGAGTCCTTCGCAAATGCCGATCGTGCAGCCGATACCCAGCACCTGGTTGGCCAACTTGGCCGTATGTCCCGAACCGCCCGGCCCCATGTGGGTGACTGCGCCGCCGAGGATTTGCAACACCGGGAGGCACCGCTCGAACACGTTGGCGTCGCCCCCAACGAGTATGGAGAGACTCCCGTTGATTGCGCCGGTCTCGCCGCCGGTCACCGGGGCGTCGAGCATTTCGACGTCCTGTTGCTTCAAACTGGCCGCAAGATTCTGGCCGGCCATGGGCGAGATGGTGCTCATGTCGATCACGACCGAGCCGGGGGCCGCGCCCTCCAAGATGCCGCCAGGCCCAGCAATCGCCGCCTCGACGTGCTGCGAGTCCGGCACCATCGTGATCGTAATGTCCGAACGGGCCGCCACGTCTGCCGGGCTTGATCCAGCGACAGCGCCCTTGCTTTCGAGTTGTCCGACTGCATCGGGCAGCAGGTCGAACACGGTCGTTTCGTAGCCCGCGTCGACCAGATGACCGGCCATGGGCCTCCCCATGATTCCGAGTCCAACAAACCCGATTTTGTCTCTTTTGCTTGCCGCCATATTCTGTCCTCGCCCGTGGATCAAAATTTACGCTGTTATGCTGTCACGGATTTCATCGAGATAGGCTTGGCTTCCGACGGAGAAGAACCGGTTCGTGCCGCTTACCAGCCACTTGATGCCGATCTCATTCCAACGCCGTGCGTGGTCACCGTCGAGGGCGATCGATCCGACATGCTTACCGGCGGCGCGGATTTTTGGCGTCAACTCCTCGATGGCTTCGACGACTTTCGGATGCCGCATCTGGCCGTGTACTCCGAACACAGATGATAAGTCGCCGGGTCCAAGGAAAATGAGGTCGGCGTATTCTGTGTTTATGATCTCGTCCTGATTTTCGATGGCCTCCAGCGTCTCGATCTGGATGGCGATGAAAGTTTCCCGGTTGGCCTCTTTCACATATTCCGCAATGTCCTGCAAACCGCTCATGCTGCCCCTGCCCCCGAAAAGGCCGCGCTTTCCGACCGGCGGGTACTTGACGGCATCCACGACGGCCCGAGCTTCCGCGCCGGTGTCGATGAGCGGCATGAGTACGCCGGCTGCCCCTGCGTCCATGTACCGCTGGATGTGCTGCTGAATGTTCATCCCAACGCGCACGATCGGCGTGATGTCCGAGAGTTCAGCCGCACGGATCATGTGTTCGGTCGTTTCGTAGTCCATGGGGCAGTGTTCGCAATCGATGATCACGAAGTCGAATCCGAGCCAGCCCATCGTCTCGACCATCGCCGGCGATGGGGAGTTTACGAAGGCGCCGATCGTGGCCTCTCCGTTGTTGAGTTTTTGTTTGAGCGTGTTAGTTCTCACGATTGCCTGATGTCCCTTTCAATCCGGCTGGTCAGTCGGGTTTTCTGTTCGTTGGCGGTCCCACATCTGGTCGATTTCGGCGCACGCCGCCGATTTTGTTACGTTCGTACTTGTCACAAGAGCGCGGAAGAGCGTTATCATTCCCGCCAATAGCATGCGCATGCCAACGAATTCAGCGATGGAGTATGGCTATGGCAAAGAACCGGGTCAAAGGCTACTACACATACTTTTACGACGGCTCAACCAAGGGGCCGGTGAAGAAGAAGGCGGTGGTAAACGCGGTTCCAATTGAGGACCCCTCGGTCGTCGACCCGGAGACCCGCGCCCGCTACTTCAGGAACAATCTCTACCCCTATCCGAACCGAATGACCCACGAGGAGTACTACAACGAGAAGTTCCCGCTTCAGGTGGAGTTGGTCAAGCTTCAGGATTGGGTGAAGGCGACCGGAGAGCGCGTCATTATTCTGTTCGAGGGACGGGACGCGGCGGGCAAGGGCGGCACAATACGCCGGTTCATGGAACATTGGAATCCCCGTGGAGCCAGGGTTGTGGCGCTCCAGAAACCGTCCGACGTGCAAAGCGGTCAGTGGTACTTCCAAAGGTACATTGAGAATTTTCCGACGGCAGGCGAGATCGTGCTTTTCGACCGCTCCTGGTACAACCGGGCCGGTGTGGAGCGGGTGATGGACTTCGTGACGGAAGAGGAGTACCGCCAGTTTGTCCGTCAGACGCCCTTGTTGGAGCGAATGATCGTCCAGGACGGCATCAGGCTAGTGAAACTCTACTTCTCCGTCAGCAAGAAAGAGCAAAAGCGGCGGTTCAAGCAACGGAAGAACGACACGCTCAAGAAGTGGAAATTGAGCGCGATCGATCTACAATCTGCCGCCAACTGGGACAACTACACTCGGGAGAAGAAGGCGATGTTTTACTACACGCATACGCCTGACGCGCCCTGGACCCTCATCAAGGCCGACGACAAGATGCGTGCGCGCATCAACGCCATGCGGTACGTCGTTCACAAAATGCCTTATCCAGGCAAGGACGAATCAGTTGTACATGCGCCGGACCCGTGGTTAGTCGCGTCTGTCGACGAAGTCTATGAAACTCTCGAGCGGGGAGGTTCCAATGGCATTGCGGCCCCGGTCGGAGACTCAGACATCGTGACGGCGACAGCGCTCCCATAGGGCGGAAGAGAACCTGCAGATTGATGCGAGTCCGTCGGGATAGACGGAACGTAACGGCAAGGTTGGCGGGTCACCCGGCGAACGGGGATTTCCAACTCGTCAGCCGGGGATTTCGCAGCGATACGGCTACGAACGGCAGCGGCTTGCCGTAACTTGCCGCGTACTTGTCGCCTTCTGTATCTCCCATGTATCGCCTGGAGATGCGGATCATTAGATCGTCGATACGATCGTCGGAAATTTCTGCTTTACCGCGATACATCACCCACCGGTCGCCGCCGTCCGAGTTGTTGACGATCAGGACAGTTGCCCGCGGATCCCGTCTCAGTACGCGGGCCTTTACCGATTCGGGGTCGATCAGAATGGTCGCGCTCCCTGCAGGTTCCGGCAGGTACCAGACCGGCGTGGAATGAGCGAAGCCGTCTGCGCTGACCACGGTCAACACCGCAAGGTGAGTTCCGCGGACGAGTTCGAGAACCTCGGTGTCCGTCAGTGAATCTTCGGTCATCTATCTTTCCCTACACGTTCGCATAAGAGCGTTTCAACATGCTGCCATATGGCGTCCGCCACCACGTCGATAGGCGGGGTCGCGTCGACCTCGTACCAACGGCGTGGGTCGCGTGAGGCGATCTTGCGAAAACCCTCGTTAACACGTTCCTGAAAGTCTTCCGGCTCGTCCTCGAACTTTGTTTTTGCGTCGCTAACGCGGCTATCTCGCTCTGCGGCCCGTGCCGCGCCCACGGACGGCGGAACATTTAGCAGAATGGTGGCGTCCGGCACGAGTCCCCCGGTTGCGAATTCGTTCAGACGTGCCACTTCCTGAAGGGGAATGGCTCTACCGTGCCCCTGATAGGCGAGCGACGAATCTGAGAAGCGGTCGGATATCACGACAGTCCCGTGTTCGAGTGCCGGTCGGATGACGGTTTCGACCAGTTCGGCCCTGGCCGCCTCGAATAGCAGCAACTCCGATCTGTAAGACTGCCCGATCCCGCCCTTTACCAACTCTCGCACGTGCTCGCCAAGTGGTGTGCCGCCCGGCTCGCGAATTAACACGACGTCGCAGCCCTGGGCGCGGATTTTTTGTTCCAGCAGTTTCGCCTGTGTGGTCTTACCTACGCCCTCACCGCCCTCGATGGATATCAGCATGGGGCCCCATGTCCCTGCGTTCTCATAACGAAAGCCCGCTAGCGTCTACGCCAGCGAATCACCACCCGCCTGCCGTCATCCCTGCCTGTACTGGACGACCCAACGTTGCTGCGGGCGGCCAGACTGTGCTGCAAGCGTCTGATGTAGGCGGCCTGCGGAGATAGTTCCACACGCCGTTCCCCGCCCCTGACCATTTCAATGGCCTCTTCGGCCTCTTTCAGCGCCAGGCTAACCTCGTGGTTTTCGGCCTCGACGTGGGGGGCACCATTCGACCCGACGGGCGAAAATCGGCGGATGAATTGTGCGATTTGCTCATCGGTGCCGCGCCTTAATACGTATACGGGGACGCCGTCCCGCTCGGCGTGGCGCACCTCGGTCGGCCTGCGATTGTAGTGAGATTTTGTAGTAACCAGCACGTCAGCGTCGCTTGCATTATCCACAAGCTCGACGAGCGCGCCGATGTCTCCGATTGCTTGCTTCAGGCTGGGAACAGGGAGGCCAAATGGGTGCACCCTCATCGGGGCCACCGGACTGTTTTCGTCCGCCTGCTCCACGGCAGGGCCAGGACCGCCGTACGGTTCTCCGACAACGAATTCGCGGCGGGGCCGCCTGCCGGTCGGGACGTCGAACGGCGCAGTTCGGAAGTCTTGCGGCGGTTCGGCGATTTCTTCGATTTCGGTTCGGACGGCGTCTAATTCGTCGAGCCAGCGCAGTTCACGCGGCGCGGGTATCCCTCGCAGGATCCGGTCAACGACGGTACCGGCGTCCAGGTGAATGCCGAGGCGGTTCCGTTCCCTAATCTCGACCACCATGTCAAATGTTGGATCGTGTTTCCGTTCGAGGACGGTTTTCTGTGTCCGGCGACGACGTGCTTCGATGTCGCCAAGCGTGACGGCCTGTGTGCCGCCGACGAGGTCCGACAGGCTGGGGTTTGAGATGACGTTGGCGAGCGTGTTGCCGTGGGCGGTTGCGACCAGCTGAACCCCCCTCTCGGCGATGGTTCGGGCCGCGAGCGCTTCGAGCTCCGCGCTCATCTCGTCGATGATAATCACCTCCGGCATGTGGTTTTCCACGGCCTCGATCATCACGCGATGCTGCAACTCTGTCCGCGCCACCTGGAGGCGGCGGGCGCTGCCGATTGCGGGGTGAGGCACGTCACCGTCCCCGGCGATCTCGTTCGACGTGTCTACGACGACGACCCTTTTTCCGACGTCATCGGCGAGTACGCGGGCAACTTCCCGCAGCATGGTGGTCTTGCCCACGCCGGGGCGGCCCAGCAACAAAATCGAGTCACCGGTTCGCACCAGGTCGTCGATCAACTTGGCGCTGCCGAATACGGCGCGACCGACGCGGCAGGTCAGGCCCACGGGCTTGCCCGCGCGGTTGCGCAACACCGAAATCCTGTGGAGCGTGCGCTCGATACCTGCCCGGTTGTCATCGCCGAACGAGCCTATCCGCTCGACGACGTGCTGAATGTCATCGGACGTTACCTCTTTGACGCCGACCTGTGCCTGGCCGATGAGGTATCTGACCTGGGGAGGCCGGCCGAGATCCAGGACAACCTCGGTCAGGTCGGCGCTGTCAGGCGAGCCATTCAGGTAATCCTGCACCCTGTCGGGCAGAATCTTCACGAAAGCGTCGAGGTCATCCATGATGCCGGCCGAAATGCTCTGCTCGCCATATGTGCCATTCGTGGCTATCCCGCTACCTCCTGTTTGCTAGCCGACTGCAGCCGCAACTTTACGCGTTTCCGAAACACGCACTGTCAGTGTTTTAACCATAACCGTGTAGGTCCGCATCGGACGGAAGCCTATGTCGACCAGCAACTCTGCCAGTTCTTTCTTGCGGGACGGGACGAGGGTCGATACCGGCCCGTCTCCCATGTCCATACCCGCAGACAGAATGCGGCCGATGCCGTTCGGGGATTCACTGGACCACGTCATGTCAAAGAAGCGGCCGGAACGGGCGTTTGCGGTACGTAGCCAGGCGCAGACCCTTCCTGAGCTATCGACCGCGACCCACTCCTTCACTTGCCGTCCGGGCTTTTCGAGGGAGTCCCGCCATTCGGGTACGGTCTGTGACGTTCGCATTCGTATGTTCACCGGCGTTGTGGAGCAATAAAGGCGAAAGAGAGGGGCGTCGTCGGCCTCGTCACGGGGCTTCATGCGCATTTCTCGGCCGGAAACTCCCAGTTTTTCGGATGCAGCCGCCGCCGACTCTGCACTGTAGAGGGTTTCGGAGTCTACCGGAACGAAACCGGCTTTCCTGGCCTCGTCTACCAACCAGTCATCCGACGACGTGCGCAGGAACACTCTGCGAGCCCCGGACCTTGCCGCAGGCACGGCTAGTTGTTCCAGGGCTTCCGATGCGGCGGCGCCGAACTTCTCGTGCACGTATAGATCGCGCACCTCCCAAGCCAACTGCCCCGACCGTTGGCCGGCTCTCATAAGGACCTGGATTTTGGTCCGTTGCGTCTGCACCCAGCAACTCTGCCAAGCCCTGGGCGACATTGCCACTCCAGCGTACTTGACCACGGGAAAAGACCCTGTGCCGCCTGTCAAAACGAGAGGCAGGGGATACGCGCGGGCCTTGCCCGCCGCCAGTTTGAATGGCAGGAACGCAGGCGAATCGATGGGGTGCAGGTGTCGAATCATGCAGCCTTGCCCGCTGGTCGCTCCGATCTATCCTCTGGTCTCCGCGGCCGCCTTGCCGGAAGCTCCCTTTCGGGTCTCTTCCGGTCCGCTTGCCGCCATATTGACGAACATGCGGTGAATCCGGTCGTCGCCGGTAAGCTCAGGGTGAAACGACGTGGCCAGCAAGTTCCCTTGCCGGACCGCTACCGGGTGCCCGTCGGGGAGGGCCGCGAGCACTTCGACCGACTTTCCGGTTTCCACGATGACCGGGGCCCTGATGAATATTGCGCGGAACGGCCTTCCGTTCAATCCGGCTACGTCGAAATCCGCTTCGAAGCTATCGATCTGACGACCGAACCAGTTTCGCGACGCAGTGACGTCCAGCAGTCCGAGCGGTTCCGGATATGGATCGACGAGCCGCCTCGCCAGGACGATCATTCCCGCACAGGTGCCCCACACGGCCATGCCATCCGAGACGGCCTGCGGCAGGGCAGTACGGAATCCCCAGCGGTCCATCAATTTAGTGATGGTCGTGCTCTCTCCTCCGGGAATTATCAGGCCGTCCAGACCCTCCATGTGCTCCGGGAGCCGTACCTCAACGGACGCGACGCCCATGTCGGCGAGCATAGCGATGTGCTCCCGAAAGTCACCCTGGAGGGCCAGAACGCCTATCCTGGTCTGCCGTATTGCCTTCGTGTCGGGCGATGTTCTGGCGACGACTTTGGCTACCACCCCCGGGTTTCAAGGCGGGCCTCTTCGGCCAGACTCGAAGTGTCGATGCCGCTCATCGGCTCGCCCAGGCCCGCCGAGATTTTAGCGAGCACGTCGGGGTCCTGGTAGTGCGTGGTGGCCTGCACAATGGCGTCGGCTCTTTTTGCCGGTTCGGTGGACTTGAAGATCCCCGAGCCGACGAAGATCCCGTCGACGCCGATTTGCATCAGCAGGGCTGCGTCCGCCGGAGTTGCTACTCCACCGGCCGCGAAATTGACGACAGGCAGCTTTCCGGTCCTGGCAACTTCTACAACCAACTCGTAAGGCGCGCCCAGTTTCTTGGCTTCCGCCATTAGTTCGCCATCGTCCATGGAGGTGAGTTTGCGGATCTGGCCCAGGACCGTACGGCCGTGTTTGACGGCCTGAACGACGTCTCCGGTGCCCGCTTCGCCCTTGGTGCGGATCATCGCCGCACCCTCACCGATGCGCCGGAGAGCCTCTCCAAGGTCCCTGCAACCGCACACAAAAGGCATCGCGAAGTCCCACTTGTTGATGTGATTGTCCAGATCGGCCGGCGTAAGCACTTCGGATTCGTCGGCATAGTCGACGCCCAGGGACTCGAGTATCTGCGCTTCGACGAAATGGCCGATTCGGCACTTTGCCATGACCGGGATAGTCACTGCGTCGATGATGCCCGTGATGAGATCGGGGTCCGACATGCGGGCGACACCGCCGTCCCTGCGTATGTCTGCCGGCACGCGTTCCAGCGCCATCACGGCCACTGCGCCTGCGTCTTCCGCGATCTTGGCGTGGTCGGATGTCACTACGTCCATGATCACACCGCCCTTGAGCATCTGTGCGAGGCCGCCCTTCACCGTCCAATTTCCAACTAGCGGCTTGTCGCCTTCGCTCCACACGCGGGCGTGTACCCGCCCAGCCTTGAAATCCTGGGAATCGGCTTGGCCATTTGTGGCCGTAATAGTTTCCTGACCTGGGGTGGTCGTCATTTCCTGTCTCCTGCCGGCTTTTTGCGCTTTCCCATTTCTTCTTGAAACGGGAGCCGTACCCGCGACACCGAACCCGCGTTACGACTTTGCGCCCGAGATAGCGCAACTGGCTCAGATTATACGCCCATGGGTAGAGGTATTCGCCAGCCCGCGGCGGAAAATTGCCGACCCGTCCCGAATCGGCCGGACTGATCGCCATTCGGGCGCCGCGAAAGCAAAAGCGCAGGGACTCCGGCGCGGCTGACTGTTGCGGGTTGGGACTTCGGTGGTTAGAAGCCTTTGGCAGCTATGAAGTTCGCCAGGTCGGCGGTTCGGCTCGAGTAACCCCACTCGTTGTCGTACCAGCCGACGACCTTCACGAAGCCGTCTCCCGTTAGGGCGGTCGAAAGGCCATCAATGGTGCAGCTATTGGGGTTACCGATGTAGTCGACTGACACCAGAGGCTCGTCTGAGTAACCGAGGATGCCTTTCATGGCGCCGTCGGAAACCGATCTGAAGGCCTCGTTAACATCATCGACAGATGCGGGCTTGCTCAAGGTCGCGGTGAGATCGGTCACGGATCCTGTTATGACCGGCACGCGGTAAGCCATCCCGTCGATCCGCCCCGCCAGTTCCGGTATGACGAGGGTTACCGCTTTGGCGGCGCCGGTGGTGGTCGGAATGATGCTGTTCGCCGCCGCCCGCGATCGTCTCAGGTCGCTGTGGACCTGGTCCAGGATGCTCTGGTCGTTGGTGTAGGCGTGGATGGTGGACATGAGGGCCTGCTCGATGCCGAAAGAGTCGTTGAGGACCTTCGCCATGGGAGCGACGCAGTTGGTGGTACAGGAGGCATTCGACACCACGTTATGGGCAGCGGAGTCGTACTGGTCCTCGTTGACTCCGAGCACCAGGGTTATGTCCTCGCCCTTCGCCGGCGCCGAGATGATGACCTTCTTTGCTCCGCCCTGAAGGTGGCCCGCGGCCTTGTCGGCATCGGTGAAGATTCCCGTGGACTCGATGACGATTTCGACGCCCTCGTCAGCCCATTTCAGGTCTGCGGGATTACGCTCTGAAAAAACCCTGACGGTGCGTCCGTCGATCTCGAGGTCGGCGCCTTTCGGCTTCACGCTGCCCGGGTAGACGCCGTAAGTGCTGTCGTACTTAAAGAGGTGTGCGTTCGTGGCGGCATCCGTAAGATCGTTGATCGCCACAACCTCGAGGGTGTCGGGGTGGCGCTCGGAAATGGTCCTGAAGACCTGGCGTCCAATGCGCCCAAAGCCGTTTATTCCTACTTTGGTCTTGCCATCCATTTGACCGTCTTCCCCCTGGGTCCAGCGTGTTTGTATTGCGACCTCATGTTATCGGTCGTTGATAGTCCTGCGTCGCGTATCGGACAGGGTTATGTACCGGGAAGGACACGTCTTCCAGCGAAAACGGCGCGACCTCCCTGTTCCGATTCTATGTGGAGTAGCCGGTTGTACTTGGCCACGCGTTCGCCGCGGGCGGGCGCTCCGGCCTTTAGCTGGCCTGCGTTCGTACCTACGGCGAGGTCGGCGATCGTCGTGTCTTCGGTTTCACCTGATCGGTGGCTGATCACAGTGTTGAAGCCGGATTTCTGTGCAATCGATATCGTCTCCAACGTTTCGCTCACGGTCCCAACCTGGTTCGGCTTTATCAAGATGGCGTTGGCCGCCTTTTGCTCGATGGCTCGCTCCAGGAATTCGGGTTGTGTGACGAGCAGGTCATCGCCTACCAACTGGATGTCGTTTCCCAACCCCGCCGTGAGGGCCGTCCAACCGTCCCAGTCATCCTCTGCCAGGCCGTCTTCGATCGAGTAGATTGGGAATTCACGGGAGAGGGTCGCGTACTCCTCGATCATTTCGGCGGTCGTTAGATCCCTGCCCTCACGCTCCAGGTGGTACAGGTGGGTGGCAGACACGTAGAATTCGCTGGCCGCAGGGTCGAGCGCGATGAAAACGTCTTTGCCCGGCGCGTAACCGGCCGATTCTACGGCCCGGGAGATGTACTCGAGAGCCACGCGGTTTGTCAGGCCCGGCGGGGCGAATCCACCCTCGTCGCCAACGTTGGTGGGCAAGCCGTCTTCGTCCAGCGTCGTTTTCAGGGCTCGGTATATCTCACTGCCCGCTCTCAGGGCGTCCGAGAATGACTCGAACCCGACCGGTACCACCATGAATTCCTGGAAGTCCGTCGAACCAGAGGCGTGGGCGCCACCGTTCAGGACATTGAACATGGGGACAGGCAGTTCTGCGGGTCCCTCGACGCCTGACAGTTCCCGGATGCGCTGATGGACCTCCACATTCCTGCATGCGGCCGAAGCTCGAAGCACGGCAAGCGATACGGCCAGCAGCGCGTTGGCGCCCAGCCGCGCTTTGTTCGGGGCGCCGTCAGCATCGAGCATGGCGCGGTCAACCGCCAATTGTTCGTCGGCATCGAGTCCCCGGACGGCGTCCGCGAGCTCGCCGCGAGCGTTGGTTACGGCCGTGAGCACGCCCTTGCCACCGTAACGCCGGACGTCGCCGTCGCGCAGCTCGACGGCTTCCCGCGAGCCGGTGCTTGCCCCGGACGGAACCGATGCCATGCCTTTCGCACCGTCGTCGAGCACAACCGTTGCGTGCAAGGTGGGGTTTCCGCGCGAATCGAGGATTTCGCTTGCCAGCACGGTTTCGATCTTGCTCATGGCGATTTCACGCTCTCGACCCTCCGGATGGCGCAAGGTCTCACTTGGGCTGGTCGCCTCGGGCAATAGCCATTGCTTTTTTTACAGCGTCTGCGGGACTGCTAGCCCGGATTATCTCGTCACTTGTGCCGTCGGGAGGGTTCAGGTCCCATGTTTCGAGGCCGACGACGGCCTTATCTTCGGCGAGGCTGTGCCCGATTTCGGAGAGCGTGCCGTACGCGCCGGACACGGCGATCACCGCCGCGCCGGCCTTGACGACGATCGTGTTCCTGGCATAACCGAGGCCGGTGGGGATCGGTATATCGACCCATTTGTTGGCGGCGTCAGGGTCCGACCCCGGCAGAATGCCAATGGTCGTGCCTCCGGCGGACTTGGCGCCCTTGCACGCGGCCTCCATGACGCCGCCGAGTCCCCCGTACACGACCGTTGCCCCGCGTTGGGCCAGTAGTCTGCCAACCTCGGACGCGAGCTCTTTAGCGCGGTCCGAGGCGTCGTCCCCGCGGCCGATTACACTGATCAGCAGTTGCCGTTCCACTTCGCTCATTTTTGTTCGCCCAGCGCCGCCATTTGCGCCTCGACAAGTACGGCGACACCCATCCTGCCGAGCTCCAACAGGCGGTCGAATTGCTTGTTGTCAAAGGGTTCGCGCTCCGCCGTGCCCTGTACCTCAACGTACCTGAAGTCGCCCGTCATCACGACATTGAGGTCTACGTCTGCGGAGGAGTCCTCCGGGTAGGTGAGGTCCAGCAACTCGACACCGTTGACGATTCCGACACTCACCGCTGCGACCTGGGCGTTCAGCGGCAAAGACTTGATCGCTCCGCTCTGCCTCAGCGTTTCGAGGGCTAAGTGCAACGCAACGTACCCGCCGGTGATGGCGGCTGTCCGGGTTCCCCCGTCGGCGCGCAGCACGTCGCAGTCGATGGTCACCGTGTTTTCTCCCAAAGCCGCCATGTCGGTAACAGATCGCAGGGCGCGTCCGGTCAGGCGCTGAATTTCCTGGGTCCTGCCGGATGGGCGTCCGCTGAGTACCTCTCTTCGGACCCGTTCGTCGGTGGACCTCGGCAGCATTGCGTATTCGGCAGTGACCCAGCCCATGCCACTGCCTCTGCGCCAGCGGGGAACGCCCGGCGACACGGTGGCAGTGCAGATGACGTGGGTTTCCCCCATCTCGATCAAAGCCGATCCCTCAGCCCTGGGCATGAAACCGGGGGTGATCGTCACTGGCCGAAGTTGCTCAGCCGTACGACCGTCCGCCCGCGTTGCGTGTTCGTCGGGATCAGGTCGCGATGGCTGTAATGGATCGCGGGTCGGGGGCATGCGTTGTAGATTCCTTTAGGGCGAACTCATGAGCGAGGCGGGGGGCCATTGGGCCGGTGTACCCTCCGAATCTGCCGTTCAGCAGGTCCGGGGGGACAATCCGGCCCATCGCTCATTCGCCGAAGGATATTCTAGGCGGTTGTGGGCGACATTAAGGAATTATGGAGCAGCAAATGAAAGTTGCAGTTATGGGCGCCGGCGCGGTGGGCGGGTATTACGGAGGCGTGCTGGCGCGAGACGGCGTGGACGTGGCCCTTATATGCAGAGGTGCGCAAAAGGACGCGATTCGGGGGAAGGGACTTAGCGTCGACAGCCATTGGGGGCAGTTCACTGTCAACCCGTTCGCTACCGACAATCCGGGCGAAGTGGGCCCGGTCGACCTGGTCCTGCACTGCGTAAAGCTCTATTCCAATGACGAGGCGGTACCGCTTCTCAGGCCGATGGTGGGCGACGAGACGAAAATCCTGACGATCCAGAATGGGGTGACGAGCGGGCAACGCCTGGCTGACGAGTTCGGGTGGGACATGGTGCTACAGGGCGCTACTTACATCGAGGCTGCTATCGCGGCCCCGGGGCACATTGAGCAGACCGGTTCGGCCGCACGCATCGAGTTTGGCGAACGCGATGGAACGGAGAGCGGGCGTGCGCAGGCGATCAGGACCCTGCTCGACCGGACGGGCATCCAGGTCGCGGTAAGTTCCGATATCGCCTCCACGCTGTGGACCAAGCTGGTGGCCGTGGCTGCGTTCGGCACGGTAATGACGGTTTCGCGGTCGGCGCTGCCCGCGGTACTGAGTTGGCCAGAGGGGACGGCCACGATAAGGACTGTGATGGAAGAGATCGTCGCGGTCGGCAAGGCGCGGGGCATCGACTTTCCGCCCGACGTGGTCGACGAACGAATTGCGGCTGCTGCGGAAGAGGCCGAAGAGTTCGTGTCATCCCTGCAGATGGACATGCGCGCCGGAAAACCGTTGGAAGTGGATGAACTGCTGGGCGCTGTGGTTCGAATGGCCCGGGACATGGGGATACCCGTCCCGGCGAGTTCGGCGCTCGTGATGGCCCTCGAACCGTTCAAGAACGGCAACCAGGCAGGAAACTGAACGAGAGGGGGCCGGCTCACGGCGGGGTAATGAGACTGCGCGCAGTAGCGTTTCCCTGTGGGCAGTTATTTATAAGGATTGGTTGGTCGGCTACCTCAGCGACCACCATGGGCCGGTCTGGGCAGTCCTTCCGGTAGTTACCGACGAAAATAGCGCCGTTATGCACGGCAGACGGACATCCGTCCTAAGAATCCGACCAACCTAACCTTTTGCCGGGCTGACACCACTACTCATTAAGGAGTACTGCGATGGGAGATCGGACTAGCGATGCTGAGTTGGTGGCTATGGCTCGATCTCGCAATAGGGAGGCCTTTGGCATTCTGGTGGAGCGGCACCAGCCGATGGTCCAACGAGTAGCCTTCGGTGTAGTCGGCCAAAGGAGCATTGCCAACGAATTGGCTAACGAGGCCATGCTCCAAGCCTACCTGTCGCTGGACAGGCTCAGGGACGCCGCCACCTTCCAGAGTTGGCTTCACGGGATCGTGCTGAATGTGTGCAGGAGCTACATCCGTGACCGGAAAAGAGCTCCCCTGTCTTACGAGGATGTGATGGGTGGAACACGCCACGAGGGCTCCGCCATCGTGGACATGGAGCCCACACCCCTGGAGTTGGCAGAGTCACGGGAACTGCATCAGGCCGTGCTCCATGCCGTGGAGTCCCTGCCACCGAAGGCCAGAGTAACGACCCTGCTTCACTACTATGACCAACTCAGCGTGCGGGAGGTGGCCGACACCCTCGGAATGTCGGAGTCCGCTGTGAAGAACAGGCTCCACAGCGCGAGGGTACGACTCCGCGAGGCCTTGCTGCCGCTCCACACCAATGTCAATCGGTCAAACGAGGTCTGGAACCATAAGGATAGAGAAATGATCGAAGTCAAGATTACTGACGTCGTCGAACAGCGGTGGGAGGATAGGGACTCCGGCGTTTCATGGCCTGTTCACGTCGCGCTATTGGTTGATTGGAAGCGTCGCCGGATGCTGCCCATATGGCTGGGCGAGGCCGAAGGCAGAGCCATCGCTGCGGGCCTCAAGAATCTCGAGACGCTCAGGCCCCTGACATTCTCTTTTGTTGCCAATCTTCTCGTGGCCGCCGATGTACAGGTTGAGGAGGTACGAATCGACAGTCTCAAGGGGGATACCTACTATGCTGTCGTGAGATTGCGGAAGAGTGACTCAAATGTTGAGGTTGACGCCAGACCTAGCGACGCGCTGGCACTGGCGCTGCAAACAGGAAAACCCATCTACACCACTGAAGAATTGCTAGAGCAAGCCGGCGTAAACATTCCGGGCAATGTGAAAGACGTCACGGCCAGGACCAACGGAGCCCGATCGATTCTCGAACGCTTCGACCAAGCGAGCGCTTCTTTTCGGCCGAAGGACACCGAGGTTGAGGAGCACCACCACAGTGAGGCGCGGCGCGAAACCATGCGAAAGTCCCACGATGAGCTTATAGCGGCACTATTTGGAGAGTAAGTGGCAGGTCTTTGACGACCCGGACAAGCCGGCCCTCGACTACATGGCACGCTTAGCCAACATAACCGCTCTGGACTTTGGCTTTGGCGCAAGGAGCGTAAGGCCGCACCACTTGGGGCGCGCGAACTCGGCGGCGATGCGGGAAACTGAACGGGTCCGGGCCCATTCTTAAAGGCATCAAACGTCTTTTTGCATGTCCGCGGTGAGCACTGCGGCCCTCACAACGTTCGTGATTTGCTGAGCCTGGTGCGCCTGCTCGATCAACTCGCGAATCGACGCCTCGACCTGGTCTTTGGTTTCGTCGTCCGACCTCTCCTGGCAGTCAGACAGGGCGTGCAGCACCAAGACCTGATGCGCCGACTCGAGAAGTTCGGCCCAATTGGTGAATAGCTCTTCGGGCACCTCGGCTTTGACGTGGTCTGGCGCCCGTTCGGCGAGGAGGCGTTTGGCGAAGGCCAGATCGGTCCGCGCCCACGTCAGGGCGGCGGCGACAACGCCTACTTCCCTCGGGTTGAGAAAGACCCCAAGTCTGCCGGACTTGCGCGCTTCGGATTCACGTTGTTGCATTGATTTGAACCTCTGTTTGGTTGTTGTTTGCCGGGTTCGGCGTTGCTGGCCGGAAGTTGCTACAGACGCCGGAGGTGCGAAAAGTTAAAAGCCGCGCTTTCATTCTTTTCCAGGGCCGCGAGGTAAAGGTCCAGATCCACAGTGATCAGGGGAGTTTCCTCCGTGACGACCTCCAAA
Source organism: Dehalococcoidia bacterium (assembly GCA_965219065.1). Taxonomy (GTDB): domain Bacteria; phylum Chloroflexota; class Dehalococcoidia; order Lucifugimonadales; family Lucifugimonadaceae. The sequence goes on along the minus strand of OZ244715.1, from coordinate 1,562,815 downwards.
AGCACCGCGTCCGTCAGGCCAAGCCTCCCGAACGCCTTGTTACTTGCGGCGTCCACGCTGGCGACGACGATTTCCTCGCTCTCCTGAATGATTAATCGGAGCCTGTCGAAGAAGCGGGAACGCTCTGGATCGCGATGTTGAGCCAGCAGATTCGATGCCTCGGTGAGAGTGTTTGGGGTTACGAAAATCCGGTTAACCGGGCTGAGAACCTCGATCAATATGTCGTAGTCGCCGGATGTGTATTCCCTCAATCGCCGATGCTTTGCGATCAAGTCTCGTCCGACGTCGCCTACGATCAGTAACAGGAGAAGATTCGCGTCTATGAAGAATCCGGCCCGGCCCTTCGATTCAGTTGGGAACATTCAGGAGGCGGTCTGTAACAGAATCGACGCGACCGGTCTTGTCATTGAGGAAAATGACCTTATAGGAACGCCCCGGGGCGTTCAGAATTTTTTGGTCCCAGGGCCGGGAGAATCCAATAGTAATCCTCCAACCATTTTTGAACTCGACCTCTTCAAGGCCAACGTTCATGATCTCTTCGTCTGCGAAGAGTTCGGTGACATGGGCTTTTGCCGTCCGCACCGCTTCCTTAACTTCCATCGGGACCCCCGTTACTTTGCGCTTACGATTGTATCTATGCCAGCCCGCCTCGGCAGGTTAGGTGTCAGGGCCCCGTTCAGTGTCCAGGATGACGGTCGGCGAGTAGCATGCGCGATTGAGGATGCGGCTGTAAAGACGAAACCGCCTGTTTCGGTGTATCTTTTCGATCCGACGCCGGTCGCCACAGTAGTACAGACCGGTCCGGCCCTAAAAGTCAGGCGCGGCGGTCCACTACCAGCCGCAGGGAGTTTTTGAACACGTGAAAATGAAAGTTGCAGTTACATCGGAATCGGGCGTGACCCCGGATGTCATTGGCGTGCTGGAAAATGCAGGCGTGGAGGTCGTGCAGCGCGCATGTAACACGGCGGAAGAGGTTATCGAGACGGCGCGGGACGCCGACGCCATGCTGGTTGCGATTCGTCCACTGACCGACCGTCGAATTCTCGAGGCGTTGCCCAAGGTGAAGGCCATTTGCCGAAATGGCGTTGGGGTTGATTCGGTAGACCTGGAGGCGGCAACGGAGTTGGGCATCTGCGTATGCAACTCTCCGGGAGTCAACACTACAGAGGTTGCCGATCATGCGATGGCCCTGCTCCTTTCGATCACGAGACAGATCCCCCAACTCGACGAGAGGGTCAAGGCGGGCGCGTGGAGCGACCGGCCCGGTGAACTAAGCGGGTTCAGGCAGCGTTTGTCGAGGATAGCCGGGTCGACCGTGGGCATTGCCGGATTCGGAAACATCGGTCAGGCGTTTGCGTCGAGAATCCGCGGCTTTGGTCCCGGCCGGATCATCGCCCACGACCCATTTACGCCGCAGACCACGGCCGACCTCTCCGGCGTCCGACTTTGCGAATTCGACGAATTGCTTGAGGAATCGGACTTCATATCGGTCCACATGCCACTGACCGAAGGCACGCGGCATATTTTCGGGCGCGAGGCGTTCGCAAAGATGAAGCCTTCTGCTGTGTTGGTCAACACGTCCCGCGGTCCGGTGATCGATGGATCGGCGCTCCACGAGGCGTTGTCGATCGGACAGATTGCGGCCTGCGGCCTCGACGTGACGGAGGTCGAGCCCCTCGACGCCGAGAGTCCGCTGCTGACTGTGCCGAACTTGATGATCACGCCTCACGTTGCCGGAGCGTCACCTGTGTCAGGAGTGGAAGGGTCGAGGCGTTGGGCCGAAAACGCAGTCAGAGTGCTGAGCGGCAGGGCGCCCTGGGGCCTCGCAAATCCCGACGTGGTGAAGCGCATTGCGGTGATGAGAGAGCAGGGCTCTGCGAGATGGGAAGGCGTCCCCGATTTTCGTCTTTCGGCAGGATTCTGACCTGCCGGTCAATTGGCCGTCATAACCCACAAACGTTCGCCGTCGGACTCGAATGTCACCGTTCCGGCATCCTGCGTTACCAGGACCTGTTGTTCCGGCACGGTCGCAATCAGCCTCGACATGACCGCAGGCGACGGGTGACCGAAGGGGTTGCGGATCCCGACTTGAACGATGGCGAACGCCGGGGCGACAGCCTGCAGGAATTCTCCGGTCGATGACGTGTCGCTGCCGTGATGCGGCACGTGAAGCACGGTAGACCTTAGATCGGCGCCGGACTCCAGCAACGAGAACTCGGAGACTTTGGATATGTCTCCCGGCAGCAACATCGACACTTCTCCATAGGTCAGTTTGGTGACCACAGACGCGTCGTTGATAGACAGGTCAGGATCGTCTCGCCTGGCCAAAAGGACGTGTAGAGCTACTCCGTGATCCAGCGCGACGACCTGGCCGGGGTCGGCAATAGTCCTGTTCGGATGTGCGTCGGCGAAATTTCGCCAGGCTGCGTAGGTCTGGCTGGGGTGGTCTACCGGAGACTCGATCAATAGTCCGACGTCGAATCGTTCCACAACGGCCTGCAGCCCTCCAACGTGATCGACATCGGGGTGAGTCAATAGGACCACGTCAAGCGATCTGTCCCAGAACGGCAGGTGCGATTCCAGCGCTCTGACCGCCTCTTCGGCGTCCCGCCCTCCGTCGATCAGCGCCCGGTTACCGGCCGGGGTCTCTATGAGGGTCATGTGGCCGCGGTCGGTCTCGAAGAACGTCACCCGCAGGAGGTCCGGAGGCGAAGATGTGAGAGCCAACGCCAGGCTGGTCGCGGCCAGAGCTACTGCGGCAATGGCGAGCCATAGAGGCGGCGCCGGAAGTTCGCCGCGGCTGGACGCTGACGCCGCATACCCCTTGAGGGAGATCATGGCCGCGATGACGCGCCTCCGGGCCAGAAACGCCGTCACACACGCATAGTACGCGACGGCAGCCGGCGTCGACCATGCCGCCGATTCGAACAGGCCCGGCCCCAGGTTCGCGAACAGGTTCGAAACTCCCGACATATATCTACCCGCGATCCACAGAGGCCACCCAAACACGACCCCGAGCTGTTCATTCACCAAACCGGCCAGCCCGGTCATCGCTCCCAGTACGACCGTCAGTGGTAAGACAGGAAGAACAAATGTTGTTGCCGGAACGCTCCATGTGGGAACCCGTCCGAAGTAGAAGGCAACCAGTGGCGCAGTCGCAATCGTCGCGGCGATCGACATTGCTACCATGGCAACGATGGGATTTACCACTACGTTCGATCTGGAATCTGACCCCGATGCCTTCTCGATCCCGCGATGGAACAGGTCATGCAAGGGCGTTGCCAACAGCGCTATTCCGGCGACCGCCGCAAAGCTCAGCTGAAATGAGACGGAAGCCAGAATCGCCGGATCCACCGCCACCATCAACCCGGCCGCCAATCCGATCGCAGGCAGCACGGACCGCTGTCGGCCCATAGCGCGCGCCAGCAAATAGGCGCTCGCCATGATGGCGGCTCTCGTCACCGACGGGGAAAAACCGGCAAGCGCTGCGTAACCCCATACCGCCGCAAATGGCACTAACAGGTAGACCTGCCGCCTTCTGCCGAATGCCATGGCTCCAGCGCCAAGGGCCAAGCCTCCGACCAACGCGATGTGGAGCCCCGATATTGCGAGCACATGCGCAGTGCCGGCGGCCCGGAAGTCGTCGGTCAACTGTTTGTCGAGGCTTCCTCGCAGCCCGGTGGTCAACGCGACACCCAGATCGGCGCCTGCTCCGCTTGCCGAGCGTTCGATGGACGCTGCCATGGTTTGGCGCACGGTTGCGAGCCATCGGCGGACGGGGTTCCCTGCGTCGTCTCCGATCAGGACAACCGTCGTTACCGAAATCCTGCCTGCGACGGGCTCGCCGCTTCCGGAAGACGGTTCGTAAGGTCCCGATACGATGTACCGGTCTCCGTACCGGAATCCGTTGACCGGTCTGCCGGGCGTTCCCGAGTCGGCGGTATCGGCCAGGCGGTCGGCGAACACGTCCACTTTGAAGACCGCGTCGTTACGCTTGCCGTCCACAGTTGCGGCGACGGCGTCAAGCCGGAGGCGCGTGTTGAAGCTGGCAGGCGCGGGATCGGTCAGCAACTCCCCTTCGATCGTCACGACGCCCGGAGTTTCCGGCGCGCCGTGCCACCCATCCCTGATGTCGACGGCCGCGGAGTGTCCGCCTCGCCACATCCCCAGCAAGGCGATGAGCAACAGCAAGCCGAGGCCCAGTCGCCGCCCAGCCAGCAGCGCGCCGCTGACGCCGATGATCGAGGCCGCCAACAGGAGAGAAAACGCAGCCGCGGGGATTTTCAGACCGGGGGCGAGATCGAAACCCAGTGCTGCTGCTGCGCCGAGAAGAAACGCGGCCGCGGCTGCCACAAGCTTCATGGTTGCACCACGAACGGCCGAATATTGTCGACGGTCGCCTTGCCAATGCCTTCGATTTCAAGCAGATCATCGGCCGATTCGATCGGTCCGTTAAGTTCCCGGAACCTGATGATGGCGGCAGCCCGGGTTTCGCCAATGCCGGGCAACGACATAAGTGCCGACAATGATCCGGTGTTCAGGTCAACGGGCTCGTTGAAGGCTGCTCCGGCGCTGGCCGACGAATCGTCCCCGGCCGTCACTTTGCCTGGTCGTTTCGTTGTCGATTGCGCCACGAACGGTCGGATGTTGTCGACAGTCGCCGGACCAAAGCCGTCGATTTCAAGAAGTTCGTCGGCCGAAACGATCTCTCCCTTAATTTCCCGGAAGGCGATGATTTGTTCGGCCCGTTTTTCGCCGATACCGGGCAGAGACATCAGGGCAGACAACTGTGCGGTGTTCAGGTTTACCAATCCGCCGGAGGCACCCCCGGTATCGGACGGCGCATCCTCGTCGACTGCCCCGGGAGAGCCTACCGAGTCCTCGTCTGCAAGCGGGATGTGTAGTCGGGCGCCGTCTGGAGCGCGGGCCGCGAGATTGAGGCGGGACAGGTCGGCGTCGGCGCTTGCTCCGCCGGCCGCGTCGATAGCATCCGCAATCCTCGAGCCGGGCGGCAATTTGTATGCGCCCTCGTTCAGGACGGCGCCCAAAACGTGCACGACGATGGGGGCAGGCGTGGGAATGATGACTTCGACACGTCCGGGAGAGGTCGACGGCCTTTGAGCCAGCCACAACCCCGCAGCGCTCAGGCCGACGGCGATCGACAGTCCTATGAGCGCCCAGGAAATGAGGGTGCGGGACGGCACGCGATCCGAATGGTCTGGATGCGCGTCGTCCTCGTGGTCCCCCATTTCGGTATTTCTGCCGGGGCTGCGTTCCTGGTCAACCATGGTTGTATGTAAGCTGGCCGACAGATCATACACTGATCATATGGCAAGGGGCCGGAGGCCACGGACGTCATTCGTGTCAGTTCGAATTGCAGTGCAGCTGTTTGCAATGAACCAGGGCAGAATTGCATGGACTTGCCCCCCAGCGGAAAACCGCGCGTGCTTGCACGCTGACCCCGTTATTGGCTTACTCTTGCACCGGGTATTCATCTCTAACGGCTGACTGTTTGCGAATCATGAATTCCTGGCCGACGAATCGGCCAATAAAGTTAGTAGCCGGAGTTCTCCCATGAAGATCGTCGACATAGGCGTAAAGGTTTTCACTTACAAATCGAATCAGGTCCACGACAGCGAGGGCCACAGCCACCCCGGCCCGGAACACGACGCCCTCCAGGCGTTGGTGACGATCACCGCCGATGACGGCACAGCCGGTTACTGCTTCGGCCCGGCAGGGTCGGTCAGACAGGTGGTGCTCGATCAGTTCGTCAAGCCGGAGTTGATGGGCCGCGACCCGTACGATCGCGAACTGATCTGGCAGGGCCTCTACAAGAGGCAGCGGGGATCGGGCGAACTGTTGTCCGACCGCGTGATGGCGCCTGTCGAGATGGCCCTCTGGGACCTCGCCGGCCGAAAGCTGGGTCTGCCGGTGTGGAAACTGCTGGGAGGGTACAGGGACAAGGTGCCTGCGTACGGCTCGACTATGTGCGGAGACGAGATGGACGGGGGCCTGGCTACGCCGGAGGACTACGGCAAATTCGCCGAGTGGCTGGTAAACCGGGGGTACCAGGCGATCAAACTGCACACGTGGATGCCGCCGGTCTCCTGGGCGCCCGATCCGCAGATGGACGTGAAGGCGTGCGCGGCTGTGCGGGAGGCGGTCGGGCCCGACCTGCCGTTGATGCTCGACGCCAACCACTGGTACAGCCGTGAGGACGCGTGGTACATCGGCAGAGAGCTCGAAAAGCTCGACTACTACTGGTACGAAGAGCCGATGGATGAGCACTCCACGTCGTCATACATATGGCTCGCAAAACAACTCAGCATGCCCGTGCTGGGCCCCGAGATGGCGCAGGGCAAGTTCCGCACCCGCGCGGAATGGATCGTGCGGGGCGCGTCAGACATTACCCGGACCGGCGTGATGGACGTCGGTGGGATAGGCCCGAGTATGAAGATCGCCCATTTGGCCGAGTCTCATGGTGTGGCCTGTGAGATACACGGCGGCGGGCCGGGCAACCTGGCCGTGCTGGGCGCCATGTTCAATGGGCGTTGGTACGAGCGGGGGTTACTGCACCCGTTCATCGACTACGATGAGGTGCCCGGGTACCTGAATAGCATCATCGACCCGATGGACTCCGACGGCAATATTCCGATGCCGGACAAGCCCGGACTCGGCGAGGACATCAATTTCGAATACATCGACGAACATCTCGTCGAGCCCGCATAGGGTCCAAACTCCGGGCAGACTCCCGCCCGTATAATTGCCTAGCTTTCGAACCGTAAGGTTCACGCAAACCCGAACCAACAAGTATCAACCGGAGGCCCCAGGATGGCGCCAGAAGCGTATGCGTTCCTTGGTGGAAAGCAGGTTCCGCTCGCCGATGCCCATGTCGGAGTAATGACTCACGCGCTGCACTACGGCACGGCCGTTTTCGAGGGCATCCGCGGCAACTGGAACGAGGCACACGGCAAGTCCTACATATTCCGTCTGCGGGAACACTACGAACGCCTTCATCGCGGCGGGAGCATCCTGCGTATGCAGCTGCCTTACTCCCCGGACGACATGTGCCAGATCACCGTCGATCTCCTGGAACGCTGCGGATATCGGGAGGACGTCTACATCCGGCCGCTTGCGTTCAAGAGCCAGGAGCTTGTGGCCAATTTGAAACTGCATGAGTTGGATGACAACTTTTGCGTCATCATCGTGCCGTTCGGCGCCTACATCGACACAGACGCGGCGATCAGGTGCCAGACATCTTCGTGGCGTCGGCCTGAAGACACGATGATGCCCACGGGTGTGAAGATCACCGGTCTCTACACGACGAGCATTCTCGCCAAGACCGAGGCCGTGGCCGCAGGCTATGACGAAGCGATCTTGCTGAACAACGACGGGACTGTGTCCGAGGGCAGCGGCGAAAACCTTTTCCTGATCCAGAATGGCCGCATTTCCACGCCGAAAGAGACGGACAACTGCCTGTTGGGAATCACGCGGGACTCGGTCATGACACTGATTCGGGAGGAGTTCGGGATTGAGGTTGTCGAACGGAGTATTCACCGCAGTGAGTTGTATCTCGCCGACGAAGTTTTCCTCACGGGAACCGCCGCCCACGTTACACCGGTGGGGGAACTCGACAATCGCAAGTTGGGAACCGGTGACATCGGCCCAATGACCGCGCAGTTGCAGGAGCTCTACGCCGACGCGGTGACGGGCAACAATGAGCGTTATATGGACTGGTGCACACCGGTTGTTCCTCGGGAAGGTTGATATCGGGGCTGCTTGAACGTCAGGTCGCCAGCCTCGCCATTTTTCAGGTTTATCGGAACTCTCGGACCATTTCCAGGAATTGTCCAGAATGAACGAGCGCACACTATCCAATCTACCCGCGCCACGTTTACGCGGGCGTAGAATCCGCGTTGCGATGCCGGTGAGGCGGGTTTGAAGAGCCTGTTTCATAAATTTGAAACCTATGGGGGCCAGTGCCTCCAGATTCCCGTTTTCACGGGAATGACGGGATTTGGCGCCGTATTACGTGTTAATGGGAAGAATGACGCCTCAAATCGTCGTGCTCTGTTCGGCCCGTCTCTTGAGAGGAGACTTTTGAAACCCGCCCCTACGACGGTGGGTGGTCCTCGAACTGATCAGGCATCGCCGTTAACGCGTCGTCGTTGTGGAGTTCAAGAGAACGTGTTGGTAATCTCCATAGGCGCAGTGAAATCATGCACTGGGTCCCGACGCCTGCACTAGTAATAGTCGCCATTGATGCCTGCTACAGAAGTCATCACTGAACAGATCGGCCGCCAGTACTTCGTCATGGCGTTCCTGGTGGTGTTGGGCGCGCTACAGATTGCGGCCTCGATCCCCGGGATTCGCGGCATGATGATTCTGCCGGGTCGCATCTCTACGCGATTCCTGGGCAGCGGCCTGATTGTTCTCGGAATCGTTCTCTTTTACCTGATGCCGCTATGGGTGGACGGTCCGTGGGCTGCGGGCTCGGTCGGGTCCGACTCCACGAACAGGGAGTGGGGCCGGGCAGCATGGTCGGATCTCGGAGCAGCGCGAAATGTCAATGACGTGGATGGTGGATTGTCGGGGACGGATCATGCGAGGTGGTTTCCGATGGCGATGGCCCTGGCGTTGATTACGTCGCTTGCCGGCGGCACTGTGATGCTGTGGCTGTTTCCTGCTGCACAACGCCTCGCGGCCAGCGATCCTGTAGAAGGATTGGCGGGTTTGTCGACTCGCCCGTATTTATCGGCCCTGAGGACATCGCTGCCTGCCCTACGCGCCTCAATCAAGGATGACGCTGAACGTGAACTCGCCCGTCACCCGCGCAGTATTTTCGGGTGGATTGCAAGAAGGTTGCGTTCGTGAATACGTTCGACACCAAGATCGTGCTGTGGTTGAACGGCCTTTCCGGCAACGTCCAGCCAATCGACGATCTGCTGAGGATACTGGCGAGCGATTACCTGATGCCGCTCTTGTTTTCCACGGCGGTCGTCGCCATGTGGTTTGCCAGCCGGACAGAACTCGCCAGACCCCGGTACCAGATGGCGTCTCTCGTGGGGATGAGTTCGATAGGTTTCTCAAACCTCGCCGTGTTTGTGATCAACTCTTTTTGGCACAGACCCAGGCCATTTGTCGAGTTGGGCGACGACATAAACCTTCTCTTTTACCGGGCGACCGATCCATCGTTTCCCGCCAATCCGGTGGCCATAGGATTCGCGGCCGCCGGAGCTGCGTGGCTGGTAAACAGGCAACTCGCCATTTGGCTCATGGCAGGTTCGCTGGCGTACGGGATTTCGAGGGTTTACGCAGGGGTCTTTTATCCCACCGACATCCTGGGAGGCGCGGCGGTGGGGATCCTGGTTGTTGTGGGCACACTACGGCTTCGCGACCTTCTGGAACCGGTGATCAGCCTGTTCATCCGGGTGGCGCGAGGGTTCTCCCTCGCCTGAATGCCCCGGTCGCGCGATTACCGGGGAGTTCAGTCTCTAATTTCGAGGGATTCCTCGTTCGAATCGGGGCGGTCTGCCGATCCGGGAGAGACATGGCGGCGCAGGTGTGCGCTGACCATGCCCGACTACGTCTATCTTCGTACCGAGATCCGCCGGAAGGTCTCGGCGTACTCGAATGGGAAGTCCTCAGCATTCATCTGTCGGCGTTCTCTCATTCGCTCTTCAATCTCTGAACCTCGTACAAGGCCCGGGATCTGGCTTTTATGTTGGGCCAGAGCTTCGATTTGGACATCCATCCCGCTGGATACGTCGACCACGGTATTCTTCGAATCGGCGCCCCAAAACATAAGGTGCCTCACCTTGTGCGGTTCCAGTCCATCCCTTATGTGCTCGGGAAAGTGCAAGTGGTCCCGTGCATAGGGATAAATCGCGTCCATGACGGTGATTCCGACGCTGCGGTGGTCCCGGTGATTAAATCCCGAAAACCTGTGCGGGTCGTGACACAAGACCACGTTGGGCCGGTGTTCGCGGATCGCCCTGACCACTTCGCCCAGAAACGTCCGATCGGCTTCCAATTCACCGTCGGGATGATCGAGGACCACTAGGTTTTTGACCCCGATCACTTCAGCCGCAGCGCGCTGTTCGGCCGCGCGTATGGGCACTATGTCGCTGGAGGTCATCGACGAGTCGTTACTGCCGCTGCTTCCGGAAGTGCATTGAACGTAGCTGATCTCGCATCCGGCGCGAGCCCATGTGGCTGAGGTCCCACCGGCACCTAGTTCTGCGTCGTCGGGGTGAGCAAAGACGACCATCGCCCGCTCCGGAATCTCGTCGAAAATCTCCATTTAGGGTTGCTGTTCCCTTCCTCTCGCGCTGGCCAAACCCTGGTTCGCGCGCCCATTTCCGCATTTGGGGCCGCGGCAGGAATCGTTGCCAAACCGCGCAACAATATACCTACGCAATCGGGCGTGGCGATATACGTCTGGCTTAGACTTGAATGACTTCCTTAATTATCCCGGATGACTGGCATGTCGAACCTGCTATCGCAAGACCCTGAAATCGCGGCCGCGCTCGAGAACGAACGCAAAAGGCAAATCGACGAGGTGGTCTTGATCGCCTCCGAGAACTACGCCAGCGCCGCGGTGCTCGAGGCCACCGGTTCGGTCATGACCAACAAGTATGCCGAAGGCTACCCCGGCCGCCGGTACTACGCCGGTTGCGAGAACATGGACGTCGTCGAGCAGGCAGCGATCGATCGCCTGAAGGCCCTGTTCGGGGCCGACCACGCGAATGTTCAGCCGGTCAGTGGGGCGCAGGCGAACATGGCCGCCTACTTTGCCTTGCTCAAGCCGGGCGACCGGGTGATGGGCATGAGGCTCGACCAGGGGGGGCACCTGACTCATGGCTCGGAGGTGAACTTTTCGGGCAAGTTGTATGAATTCGCCCACTACGGCGTGGACCCCGAAAGCGAGACGATCGACTACGACGAGGTGGCTCGCCGGGCTGCCGAGTTTCGACCGAAACTGATCGTGGCAGGGGCTACGGCCTACCCGCGCCTGATCGACTTCGAACGGTTTCGCGCAATCGCCGATGCGGCAGGCGCACGTCTCCTCGTCGACATGTCTCACATTGCCGGCCTGATAGCGGGCGGCGTCCACCCGGACCCAGTCCCGTATTCGGACGTTGTGACGAGTACGACACACAAGACGCTCAGGGGACCGAGGGGCGCTTTGATCATGTGCGCCTCGAAGCTGAGGCGGCGCATTGACAGCGCGGTGTTTCCGAACGTCCAGGGCGGTCCGATGATGCATGCCATTGCAGCAAAGGCTGTTGCGTTCGGGGAGGCGTTGCGGCCCGAGTTCCGCACATATGCCGCCCGTGTTGTGGACAACGCTCGTGTACTCGCCTCCACCTTGGCGTCGGGTGGGCTACGGATCGTATCGGGCGGCACGGACAATCATCTGATGCTGGTAGATGTACGCCCGCTTGGTATGACCGGCGCACAGGCTGAGACCTCTCTGAAGTCGGCTGGCCTCGTCGTAAACAAGAACTCGATTCCCTTCGACCCCCAACCACCGCGGACGGGCAGCGGGATACGCGTCGGCACCCCGGCTGTCACGACAAGGGGGATGGGTCCGACGGATATGGAGCAGGTTGGTGGGTATATCCTAGAAGCGCTCAGGGCGGCAGACCGGCCGGGCAAACTGGATATCATCAGACTTGAGGTGGCCGCCTTTACCTCGAAATTCGAGGCGCCGGGAGCTGCCTGAGACGACGATCAACCCCTGGAAATGCGCGCCGGCAGGAACCGGGTACGGGCTCTCCCTGTGGTAAAATGGTTAAGTTTGGGAGCAATAGATCCCAAGCAGGTGAAAATGCGCCGATACGAACTACTTTGGATACTTGCAGGCGACGCTTCGGACCAAGATTGCGAAGCGTCAGCCGACCGCGCCAAGGCGTTAATCGCCGAAAACGGCGGTGAATTGCACTCGGCCGGTCTATGGGGCCGGCGCAACCTTTCGTACCCGATCAACAAACAGGCTGAGGGTACGTACTACGTCGCCACATTTTCGGTCGAACCGGAAGGCGCGATCCAGATCGACGGGCAGATGACCGCCGATCAAGCGGTGCAGCGGCACTTGTTGGTCAGGGCTGAAGAGGTGGAGTCGAAAGAGACCAAAGAGACCGCCGAGGCGAAGGCCGAGTAGCAGGGCGATGTCAAGTTGAGCCTGAACCAAATCCTCCTGGTCGGCAACGTCGGCCGTGACCCAGAGATGCGCTATACGCCGAGCGGCGCCGCCGTAACCGATTTCAGGCTTGCGGTGAATTACCGTCGCAACAGGCAGGACGGCGACGTTCAAGATGAAACTGAATGGTTCACCGTCACGGCATGGAACCGGCTCGCCGAAACCGTCAATCAGTACGTCGTCAAGGGCAGCAAGGTCTTTGTCGATGGGAGATTCCGAAGCCGCCAATACGTCGCCTCAGACGGACAGACCCGTACCTCGTTCGAAGTGATCGCAAACAGGGTGCTGTTCCTCGACCGGCCGGGTCAGGGGTATGGAGGCGAACAGGGCGACAACTTCCAGGGGAGGTCCTCCCGGACGCCGGCGCCGCCTGCCGAGGAAGACCCCGAGGGCGTAGAGGATTTGCCCTGGTAACTCGATATTCATCCCCTTTGGAGGATCAGATACCGGTTCTTGAATACCGGATAAGCGCTTGAAATGACAACATCCAGAACTTCGCCTCAGTCAAATGAAGGGTCTCGGCCCTCGTATTCGTCGTCATCCTCGTTCCGTCCGCGCGGCCCCGGAGGCCCGGGTGGCGGAGGCTATTCGCGCGGCCCCGGGGGGTCCGGCGGTGGAGGTTATTCGCGCGGCCCGGGGGGTCCAGGCGGCGGAGGCCAATCACGCGGCCCGGGAGGCGGGGGCGGCCAGTTCCGTGGAGGCCGGCGAGGTTTCAGGCGCGGCCGACGCGTTTGCAATTTCTGCGTAGACCACGTCGATTCAGTCGACTACAAAGCCGTCAACAGGCTACGGCGCTACGTAACCGACCGCGCGCGGATCGACTCAAGCAAGAAGACCGGCACGTGCGCGAAGCATCAACGCATGGTGCGACGCGCAATTGTCAAGGCCAGGTTCATGTCGCTTTTGCCGTACTCGCCCGACCACACGCGGGTTACGAACATGCTGGCGCCGCGCACTCCTGCGGAGGCCTCTAAAAGTGAAGCCAGCGAGACATCCACAGATGCAACAGGTGTAACCGTCGGACCACCTGGGGGTGAATCCGTTGCGCAGTCCACTGAGGCTCCAGCTGCCGAAGCTGGTGTACAGGCGACTGAAGTGAAGGAAGCCGCGGCGGTGGAACCTGCCCCAGCTGCCGAGCCGGCTACCGCAGAATCGGCTCAACAGGAGACGCCGTCTGCATCCACGGCGTCGGCTCCCGACGTAGCACAACCCGAAGGCAAGTCCGAAACCGACGATATGGAAGTGGCGAAAGCCTGAGGTCTGGCACATTCTTCCGGGATTCGTTCGGAGGCCGATCAATCCGATCCGAGACGTGGAGAGCCCAACCCCTCAAGTCACCGTTGGAGGCTGATCATTGACAGAAAATGAGGGCCGCCCGGAACAGGAAGCGGTCCTTCCCGACCAATACGATCCGGGCGCCCGCAGCATCACTCGCCGAGGTCCGGGCCGCAAAGAACTTCTGGCGGAGCAACGCCAGACCAAGATTCGTTCACGGCCGTGGATAATCGGGGGCGCGCTACTGCTTGTAGCATTGCTCGCGTTCCCCATCTACGCATTCGTCGCAACATTCACGTTGCCGCCCAGAGAGATTGCCGTCCGCGTCGAAGATTCCACTTACACCCGCGGCGACGTCGTGGACTTCATCAGGTTTCGGCAAAGGTTGACGGAAGAGGTAGGCGGTCAGTTTGAGTTGGGGACTTCGCTCTTCGAGGCGTTACAGGTGATTCAGGACAATGAGATCGCCTTCAAACTGGCGCCCCAATTGGGGATCTCCGTAACTCCGGACGAAGTGGACCTCGAGGTCGAATTCCTGCTGCAGATGTCCCCAAGGGACCAGGCGGAACGCCAAACCGACGAGTACCAGGCGAGTCTTGCGGAGAGGAAGCGCCAGTTCCTCAACAACGTCGGCCTCGCAGAGGATGTTTATTGGGAGTTCGTGCGGAAGGAAGTTTTCAAGAACAAGGTACGAGCCGCGATCGCGACCGACGTACCGCGTATTGTCCCGCATGTCCGCCTGTACGAAATCAGACTTTCGGAGACCGGTGACCAGGACCTTCAGCGGGTCATGAGGGCGATTGAGGGTGGAGAGCAAGTTGAAGCAGTGGCAAGGGAGTTGTCCATCGACCCTGCCGTTCAGCGTACCGGTGGTGAAGTTGGGTGGTTCCCCGAGGATGTTCACGAGACGCTGGACCGAATGTTGTTTGGCGTGAACGAGGACGGTGAACGGCTGCTTCCGTTTGGGGAGCCGAGCCCGCCGCAGTTCGAATCGGAGACCCGGCAGATCGTCGTGTACGTCGTAACCGAGTCCACCGAGGCAAGGGAAGTTTCCGACGCCCACTTCGAAATCCTTGCCGACAACGCGTTGACCAATTTTCTCAATGACCATCGCCGTGAATTCGACCTTTATATGGAGTTGAATGACCGTATCTACGCATGGGTGAACAGGCAGGTCGCGATAGCGTCTATCAGGCCCACGGCAACGCCTCAGCAGGGCATACCCGGTCTGGGCGGCTTCGGTGGTGGCGGGTTCCAGGTAGCGCAGTGACAGACACTCCCAGCGCCGACGCCGGCGGTCAGGTTGGCGTGGGGCTCCTCGGGCTCGGAGTAGTTGGGTCCGCCGTCGCGGCGGCCCTCGAGGACGGCGCTTCCAGACCAGGCTCTGCGGGCGCCGAGTTGAAACTGCGTCGCGCCCTGGTACGGGACGCGAACCGTGTACGCCCCTTCAAGCTGGAACGCGGTCTGTTGTCCACCGACCCAGCCGAGGTGGTCGACGATCCTGGCGCCGATATCGTGGTCGAACTCATGGGTGGTGAGGAACCGGCGCGCACGCTGATCGAGCGGTCTCTTCGGAATGGCAAGCACGTCGTTACGGCGAATAAGGAAGTCATCTCGAAGCACGGAGACTCGCTTGCCGAGCTGTCCGCGGAAAACGGTGTGAGCCTTTATTTCGAGGCCAGCGTCGGGGGCGGAATCCCGATCCTGGGGCCGCTCACGAATGACCTGGTCGCAAACAGGATTCGTAGCCTCAGGGCGATAATCAACGGCACGACAAACTACATCCTTACGCGGATGGCGGCCGACGGCGCGCAGTTTGAGGACGCTCTGAAGGAAGCGCAGTCACTCGGCTATGCCGAGGCCGATCCCACGAGCGACGTGGAATCGTTCGACGCTTCCTACAAGATCTCGATACTCGCCTGGCTGGCGTTCGGTACCCGCGTGCCTAATGAAGCCATTTACCGCGAAGGTATTCAAGGCGTCGATGCGCGCGATTTCAAGTACGCCAAACAACTCGGATACACCATCAAGCTGCTGGCCGCGGCCCAAAGGAATGACGAAGGATTGTTGGTCCGGGCGCACCCTGCGCTGGTCCCGCTCGACGTGCCGATGGCAAACGTCAATGATGTGTTGAACGTTGTTGAAGTGGAGGGGGACCTTGTCGGGCCCCTTTGGCTGCAGGGCAGGGGAGCGGGAGCTGAGCCCACGGCCAGCGCGGTATTGGGGGACATATGGCGCGTGGTAAGGGACATGCGGAGCGGCCGGATGGCGCCGCGCAGGCATGACGCCGGGCAGCCGGCGCCGAGTATCTTGCCGATGAGCACGCATGTCTCGCAGTACTACTTGCGAATTACCGCGCTCGACAGAGCCGGTGTTCTGGCCAGAATCGCCGGTATTCTCGGACAGCACGCCATCAGCATCCATTCGGTTCTCCAGATGGATAATGACGAAACCCGGGGCACGGCCGACCTGGTAATAATGACGCACAGGGCCAGGGAAGCTAACATTCAGCATGCTGCAGCCCAGTTGCGGGACCTTGACGTCGTAGACAAGCTCGACAATCTGATTCGGGTCGAGAGTTATTCCAGATCGGCCTAAGCAGGCCGTGCACGGTCCCGCGCGCTGCGGAGCATGAACCAATTGGGGATGTTCGCGGGCGTAATAGAACGCTATCGGGACTTGCTGCCAGTCAACGAGTCCACGCCGGATGTGACGTTGGGAGAGGGCGACACACCGCTCGTGCGGTCGCGCGCCATTGGCCCGATGTTGGGTTGCGACGACCTTTACTTCAAACTGGAAGGGTGCAATCCGACCGGTTCATTCAAGGACCGGGGCATGGTCATGGCCGTCGCACACGCCCTGGAGACCGGCCGCGAAAGGATCATATGCGCCTCCACGGGCAACACCAGCGCGTCTGCCGCCGCGTACGGTACCCGGTATGGGCTGGAAACACTTGTGCTGGTGCCCGCCGGCGAGATAGCGCTCGGCAAGCTGGCGCAGGCCATGGCATACGGGGCCCGGATTCTGGCAGTCGACGGCAGTTTCGATGACGCCTTGCAGACAGTGATGGGGTTGGTGGACATACTGGACATCGAACTGGTCAATTCGCTCAATCCGTATCGAATACAGGGCCAAAAGACGGCTGCGTTCGAGATCGTGGATGATCTCGGAGATGCGCCGGACATGGTGTGCATGCCCGTCGGTAATGCAGGGAACATCACCTCGTACTGGCTTGGATTCAGAGAGTACGCAAACATAGGGCGGACGAATCGCCTGCCCAGGATGATGGGCTTTCAGGCTGCCGGCGCCGCTCCCATCGTGCTGGGAGAGCGAGTCGATCATCCGGAGACGGTAGCCACGGCGATCCGCATAGGGAATCCGGCGAGTTGGGAAAGGGCCGAACGGGCGCGGGACGAATCTGGCGGCCTCATCGACATGGTGACCGACGAAGAGATAATTTCGGCCTACCTGCGTCTATCGCGGGACGAAGGGCTCTTTTGCGAACCGGCATCGGCTGCTTCCCTGGCGGGACTCCTGCGCCTGCCGGAGTTGGGTGTGGACGTGAGGGACAAGACGATCGTGTGCATTCTTACCGGGAACGGTTTGAAGGACCCGGGCACGGCGGAGAGCCGGGCGCTGGTAGCTTTAGAGTACGTAGCGCCGGACCTCAAGGAGATCGCATCCATGTTGTCGACCGGTACCAACCAACGACCGGGGAACTGAATTTCGCCGCCCGTTAAGCACAACTTGGGGAACAAGGCTTGACCTGCACCATTGCAGTTTCAGAAGAGACCTTCGAGTCTCTTGCCGACCTCGTCCCTGACGTCTCGGACCGATCGGGCCGATTCACATTCGTCGACCGTCCCGAATGGCTGAGCGTTTGGTGGGACGAGTACTCGGCCGACAGTGACTTGAAGTTACTGTCCGTTTGGGATGAAGCGGGGAAGGCCGCGTTGATTGCCCCGCTGCAGGTCGCGAACGGGACGGCCTCCTTTCTTGGTGGGACTGACCTGTTCGACTACCACGACTTCATATGTCCGGACGGCGCAAGAGAAGTTAGACCCGCATATGTTGACGCGGTGATCAGAAGACTCACTAGCGATCCCGATATCACGCGTCTAGAGTTCCTGTCGCTGTCTGAGGACTCAACCGCTGTCGCGTACCTGCCGGCCGTGTGCGAGGCAGCAGGGTGGTTAGTCTCAGTCGAGCAGGAGGATGTTGCGCCGAGGTTGTCGCTGCCGGGCACCTGGGATGAGTACGTGGCCAGCCTGACCAGGAAGAACCGCCACGAGTTGCGAAGAAAATTGAGACGGCTGGAGCGCGCGGGTCAACTGCGCCATTTTGAATTCAGCGATCCGGCTTCAATCACGGACGGTCTGGACGACTTTTTCGATCTTCACAGAAGGAGCACTCCGGAGAAAGCCAAATTCATGTCGCCGGACCGCGAGCGATTTTTTCGCCGCGCCGCGCTGCTGCTGGCTGAAAAGGGCATTACCCGGCTCAGCTTCGTGGAGCTGGACGATCTGCGGATCGCCTCTTCGCTTTCCTTTGTGTGTTGCGGGACGAAGTATCTTTACAACTCCGGATACGATCCTGCATACGGTCGATTGGCGGCGGGTCTGTTGAACCACGCCTACAATATCCGCCGTTCTATTGAGGCCGGGCTGTCGGTATTTGATTTCATGCGCGGAAACGAAGCCTACAAATACCACCTCGGCGGCGCGGACCGTCTCTTGTACAAAATGACCGCCACCCGCAGATCGGCGAAGGGCGAATGAGAATCGCCGCCATCAGTGTCCACGGCTGCCCGGTGATACAGGCCGGCGGGCAGGACGCCGGCGGCATGAACATCTATGTGTTGGAGACCGCCAGACGGCTGACAGCGTTGGGCGCGACGATAGACGTGTTCGCCCGCCGCCACGACCCGGATGATCCCCAGATTATCGATCTTGCGCCGGGGGCAAGGCTAATACATCTCGACGCCGGGCCGGCGGACGCGGCTAAAGGCCAGACCTACCCGCTGCTGCCGGAATTCACTGAACAGTTACTGGCATTCAGGCGCAGGGAGAACGTCGCCTATGATCTCGTCAGCTCTCACTATTGGCTGAGCGGACTGGTGGGACTGAAACTCGGCCGGCTCTGGGGCGTCCCTCACGTAACAAGCTTTCACACGCTTGCCGAGGTCAAACGAAGGGCGCGGCCCGGCGAGCAAGAGGCGCCGATAAGGTCGGTTTCCGAGGCCAAGATCGCCTCAGGGGCAACTCGCATCATCGTCTGGACGCCGCATGAGCGAGATGCAATAACCCGCTATTACCATGCCGACCCCGGCAAGATCGACATTATTCCGCCGGGCGTCGACACAGACCGATTCCGTCCAGTCAATCAGGCGGCCGCTCGGGCCAGGCTGGGACTTGATGGCGACATTATCCTGCTATTCGTCGGCAGAATCGAACGGCTCAAGGGTGTGGACATCCTTCTTGAGACGACGGCAGCCCTCGACTATAAAAGCAAGGTCACGCTTCTGATCGCCGGGGGTTCGTCGAACAGCCCGGAGTTGAACAGGCTGAAGAAGATGGCAGGTGAATTGGGCATCGCGTCGATGACCCGATTCCTGGGTTCGGTGCCGCAAAATGAGTTGGCTCACTACTACAATGCCGCGGACGTCTGCGTGCTTCCCTCTTACTACGAAAGTTTCGGGCTGGCGGCGCTGGAGGCATCGGCATGCGGTACGCCGGTCGTTGCGTCGAGAGTGGGCGGCCTGCCGTCGGTGGTGAAAGACGGGGAGACCGGGTATTTGATCCCATGGCGATGTCCCGGCCCGTTCGTGGACAAAATCGAGTTGCTTCTCGCCAACGATCGCCTGCGCCGCGCTATGGGTCTGGCTGCGAGAGCACACGCGGAGACGTTGACTTGGGAAGCGGCGGCAGCAAGACTACTCGGCGTATTTGAGGAACTTAAACCCGACGCGCCCGCCATGACCTGCCTCGCCGCAGCGGGTTGATCTGACCCACTGCGGAACATCGGTCCACACAATAAAAGACCCCAACCTCGTCGACAGCGTTCAGTTACTATCTCAGAACTACGCGTAAAGTAGGCAGACCCGCCTCTCGTTCTCCCCAGATTCCCGTTTTCACGGGAATGACGGGACTTTTCGAGACAGTTTCTTGTAACCCGGGGGAAGTAGTCACATGACCTACCTGCAAATCAGCGACTACGGTGTCATAGGCGATCTGCACACGGTCGCGTTGGTAGGGATCAATGGTTCGATCGACTGGTTTTGTCCCCCCTGTTTCGACTCGCCGTCGGTCTTTGGCTCCCTTCTCGATCACGCCAAGGGCGGGAAATTCAAGATTTCACCCGAGAGCGATGAGGTACGCACAAAGCAGAGCTACCTGCCGGAGACGAATGTCATTGTTACCCGTTTCATGTCGACTGAAGGGGCGGCCGAGGTCATCGACTTCATGCCTCTGGGCGGGCGGGACAAAACGGACAAGGAGCACACGATCATCCGTATGGTCAACGGAGTGCGGGGTCACATCCGGCTGAACGTGGAGTGCGATCCGGCGTTCAACTACGCCAGGGACGCCCACACCGTGAGCATCTCCGGGGAGTGGGCGCACTTCAGGACATCCAGTACGGGAATGGACCTGTGGTCCACCGAATCACTTACGGAGAGAAACGGTTCGGCAGTGGCTGACCTGGACGTGAACGAAGGAAGCCGTTCACTGTTCGTTCTCAGTCATTTCGAACCGGATAGCACGGCGCCAAAAAACCGCGGCCACGAATGGGCAGAAGAGAAGTTCAACGAGACAATCGCGTATTGGAGGGGATGGATCGCAAAGTCCTCCTACTCCGGGCGTTGGCGTGAGATGGTCCACAGGTCAGCGCTGGTGCTGAAAATGCTAACTTACGCGCCGACCGGTGCGATCATCGCGGCGCCAACGACCAGCCTTCCTGAGGAGATGGGTGGCGTACGTAACTGGGACTACCGCTACACGTGGATCCGGGACGCCGCGTTCACTGTCTACGGTCTTCTTCGAATCGGCCTTACGGAGGCGGCAACTCAGTTCATGGAGTGGCTGGAAGCCCGGTGCAGCGAGACCGGTCCGGAAGGCAACCTGCAAGTGATGTACAGCATCCACGGCCATACGGAGTTGACGGAGCAGGTGCTCGACCACCTTGATGGGTACCGCGGGTCGAAGCCGGTTCGAATCGGCAACGGCGCTGCCGACCAGTTGCAGCTCGACATCTACGGTGAACTGATGGACTCCGTGTACCTGTTCAACAAGTACGGCATGCCGATTTCGTATGACTTTTGGACACTTCTACGCCGCATGGTTAACTGGGTCTGCGACAACTGGCGCACCGACGATTGGGGGATATGGGAGGTTCGAGGGAAGGAACGCCAGTTCGTATATTCGAAGTTGATGTGCTGGGTCGCTGTGGACCGTGCCCTCCGGCTGGCCGACAAGAGGTCGCTGCCGGCGGACCGGAGCAAGTGGTTAAGGGTCAGGGATGAGATATACGAAGACATAATGGCCAACGGTTGGGATGAATCTCAACAGACCTTCGTCCAGTCCTACGGAAGCAGTACCCTCGACGCGTCCACACTCATGATGCCGCTTGTCTTTTTCCTTTCACCCACAGACCCGCGTGCGATAGGCACTCTGGAGGCCATAAAGAGATCACCCGACAACGGCGGCCTTGTGTCGAACGGCCTGGTCTACCGCTACAACACCAGCACGACGGCGGATGGGATATCAGGCGAAGAGGGCACGTTCAACATGTGCACGTTCTGGCTGGTCGAGGCTCTGACTCGAGCGTCGAGCGTAAACAGCAAGTATTTGGACGAGGCGCGTCTCATGTTCGAGCACATGCTCGGGTACGCCAACCACGTCGGGCTTTACTCCGAGGAGATCGGCCCCACCGGCGAGGCGCTTGGCAACTTTCCGCAGGGTTTCACCCACCTTGGGCTGATCAGCGCGGCGTTCAACCTGGACCGCGCCCTGGGCAGCAGAGACTAGGCCCGTTGCAGAAAGCGCGGGCCGCTGGGTATCGCGGTGGTCGAACAGGCGAGCCGAATCGTCAGGCCAAGGCCTTTTTGTACCAGTCGACTATGCCTTGCGTCTCGAAGTCCAGCCGAGAATATGTTCTTACGGCTGCCACATTCGACTCGATGACTTCGAGTGAGATGGAGGCCACGCCTTCTTGCGCGAGGTTTGTCACACCTGCGGCGACGGTAGCGATGCCGAGTCCTACGCCCCTGTGGGCCGGTAGGACGCCCGTCATTTGGATGTATCCGGTTCGGCTGTAACTCCGTTCTTCAATGCGCGTCCAGTTGAACGCAACGGCACGCCCGTCGGCGTCCTCTGCGATAAAGACCCGTTCCGGACCGGCGCCCTTGTTTTTTAGTTGGACCTCTATGTCTTCGACGCTGTTCGGCGAATAACCCCAGGAGCCGTCGAAGACCGCGTTTTGCAGGGACATCAATAGCTCCGCGTCGTCATTCGTGGCCCGCCGGATTGAGTACCCGTCTGGCAATGGATAACGTATCGTGGCGTCATGTCTCGGTTCGCGGGAGATCATCCCCAGCATGCGCGTCACTGGGAGGAATTCGGCAAATGCGATCGCCCCGCGGCTGCTCATGTCCTCGCCGCTAACCGCAATGTCGGCAGATTGGGCGCAAAATTCCCGGGCCCTTTCGACAGCCCGCTCTATCAAATGGATCCTCAACGCGGCAACAGAGAAACTACGGTCAACCCCGACCCCAAGCACCGCCCTGCCGATATTCAGTTCCGGGTAGGCAAACGAGTAGCCATTTAGCTTGCCCCGATCATCAGCAACGAACAAGTTCAACACAGGGTCTACACGCGGCCTGCTGAGCAACGCTGTCAAGCCCTCTTCATGCTCCGGCCACTTCAAGTGGCCGTGTGAGCCTATTCGGCGCAACAAATCCAAAAAAGCGCCAATATCGTCAGGCCGAAACGGCCTTACGGAGTCTCGCATCGTCGACGTGGACCTGCGACGGCGAATCAAAACACGTTTCCTCCCGTTGATCTATGACGCCTGACCAGATGATGGCAGAACAACGCATCTTACGGCACATGTCAGAGGCGTAATTTAAATTTCGCGCCGGAATTCATGCAAAACTCATCGCCTAATGGGTGGGTCGGCGAAAGTAACCAGTTCGCCGACCTCGTTGTCGAGAAGGATTGACGGCTGGCGGAGTCGAGATTCGTTGACCGAGTTCAAGAAACGCTGCTATCCTCAAAGGTGCAATTGCTGAGATCGGGAGTAGTACCAGTAGTGGTGGGCGCGAGAGAGCCGGCAGTGGTGTGAACCGGCGCCCGTCCACTTGGGAACTCGCCCGTGAGCATTCTGCCTGAACACGCGACCAGTCGCGAACATTAGGGCATGAACGTTGGCCTCGTTACGGCCATGAGCGGTCGTTGAAGTTCGTTTCGGCGAATGATCCGGCAAGCAAGGTGGTACCGCGGGATTCAAGTCTCGTCCTTGGCAGGGCGGGGCTTTTTTTATGCTCGTTGTGGATGACCATTTCGCGGCCCGGACGCCTTTGTCCGGGCATAAGCCATACGGACGACGATAGAACAAATTGACAAGGCGGAAAAGGGAATGTCCATCAAAACTGGGGGCCAGATAGTCTGCGAGAGTCTCATCCGAGAGGGCGTGGACGTAGTATTCGGCCTACCCGGCGGAGCGATACTGCCCCTGTACGGAACCCTTTCGCAGTACCCGTCGCTGCGCCATATCCTGGTGCGGCACGAACAGGGGGCGGCCCACGCGGCCGACGGATACGCGCGCGCTAGCGGCAAGGTGGGTGTGGCGTTCGCAACGTCCGGCCCGGGAGCCACGAATCTCATTACCGGTCTTGCCACCGCGATGATGGACTCCGTGCCGGTGGTGGCGATCACCGGGCAGGTGGGGCGCGCGGCCATCGGTACCGACGCATTCCAGGAAACAGACATAACAGGAGCGACGCTGCCCGTCACCAAGCACAACTATCTGGTCATGCGCGCGGCGGATATTGCTTCTACCGTCAGGGAGGCGTTTCACATTGCCCGAACGGGTCGGCCCGGCCCGGTGTTGATAGACGTACCCCGCGACGTGTTCCAGGAGTCGGCTGAGTACGAATTTAAAGAAGACATCGACCTCCCTGGCTACAGGCCGCCAGGCGCCGCGGTCGATTCGGAAATCGAGGCCGCTGCGGAACTCATCAACTCGGCGGAACGTCCGGTGATCCTCGCCGGGCACGGAGTCATAATCTCCCGCGCCTACGACGAACTGCGCGAATTTGCCGAGAAGGCGCAGATCCCCGTTGTAACCACGCTGCTTGGCATCTCCGGATTTCCGGAGGACCACGTGTTGAGCGTGGGATTCCCGGGGATGCACGGCATGGCCTACGCGTCGCTTGCGATCGATCAGGCAGACGTACTGATAGCTATCGGCAGCCGGTTTGACGACCGCATAGTTGGCGACGCCAGTAGATTTTCAACCGGTTCGCGGAAGGTTCACATCGACATAGACCGGGCTGAGTTCAATAAGAGTGTCCGCGTGGAAGCACCAGTGCTTGGAGACGTCAGGCAGGTGCTCGGACAACTCATACCCCGTATAGCCAGGACCACCCACGAGGACTGGATAAGCCACATCGAGCACCTGAAGGCCGAACATCCGTCGCTGAGAATCCCCGAAACGGACCGATTGTTGGGGCAGCATGTCGTGAAGGGATTGTCGGACGTTACGAAAGGCAATGCGACAGTCATCACCGGCGTCGGGCAGCACCAGATGTGGGCTGCCCAGCACTACAAATTTACCCGTGCCAACAGCTGGCTCAGTTCAGGTGGCCTGGGCACGATGGGTTACGAGGTTCCGGCCGCTATGGGCGCGCAAGTCGCCCGGCCCGACGGTCTCGTCTGGTCGATATGCGGCGACGGCGGCTTCCAGATGACGATGTATGAGTTGGCCACGGTGGTCGAGAACCGGCTACCCGTGAAGTACGCCATCCTGAACAACAATCACCTGGGAATGATCACGCAGTGGCAGGACCTGTTCTACGACAACGACCACCAGGCAGACGCCTATACCGCGAATCCAGACTTTGTAAAACTTGCGGAGGCCTTTGGCATCAGGGGCATACGAGTCCAGAGCCAGGAAGAGGTGGCGCCCGCGATACGCGCAGCCAATGAACATCCGGGCCCCGTTTTGGTGGACTTTGTGATCGAACAGGTAGACCACGTCTACCCGATGATTCCGAGCGGTCAGAGCGTGGCGGAGTTGATCGAGGACCCTCTTTAGCGAGGCATAGTGATGACAAGCCAACAAGGGGTGAATACACACTCCCGTACCATCACAGCCCTGGTGCAGGACAAGCCGGGCGTGCTCGCTCGCATCGCCGGGATGTTTCGGAGGCGGGGCTTCAACATAGCCAGCCTGGCGGTGGGCCATTCGGAGCAGCCAAACTTGTCCCGCATGACGTTCGTTGTGCAAGGTCCTCCAAACATCGTTGAACACGTGGCAGCCCAACTCGACCGGCTGGTCGAGGTGGTGCATGTGTCTGATATCACCGACAAGAACCTGGTCTGGAGAGAACTGGCATTAATCAAGGTCAGTTCGACCCCCGCCACCCGAAGCGAAATCCTCCAACTGGCCGGGATCTTTCGCGTGAACGTGGTGGATGTGGCCGCTGAGAGTTTGACGGTCGAGATCACGGGAGACCAGGCAAAGATCGACTCGTTGATCAAGTTGCTCGAACAGTACGGGCTGCTGGAGGTGATGCGCACGGGCCGGGTGGCCACGTTGCGCGGCAGCCTGATCGACGGCGGAGAGGACGGCGAGTTCGACCTGGGGCCGGACATTATGGCCGGCGGTTCGGAATCCATGCCCATCGCCGGCGATTCAGGCGGCGTCTGATGAATCCTGCCCGGAGCTTTCCGGGGCGCGGACACACTCACCGCATTAATTTTTGCGAGCCCGTGAGGGCACAGATCAATCAACAACCGGGTTCCCGGCAAGTCGGGCAAATCACCGGAACGAGAGGCGACATAAAAGGACAATGGCAGAGCTTTACTACGACAAAGACATTGACGATTCGCCCCTGAGAGACAAGACCGTGGCCGTAATCGGTTACGGAAGCCAGGGCCACGCCCACGCTCTGAATCTCAAGGAGAGCGGCTTCGACGTGGTCATTGGCCTGTACGAGGGCAGCCGCAGCAAGGCGAAGGCCGAGGCAGACGGCCTTGAAGTTGTCGACAACGCTGAAGCGGCAAAACGCGCCGACGTCATAGTCATGCTGCTGCCCGACACGAAACAGGCGCAGGTATACAGGGAGGATGTTGAGCCTCACCTGACCTCAAGCAAAACGCTGCTGTTCGCGCATGGATTCACCATCCATTATGGGCAGATTAACCCGCCTGAAGAGGTGGACGTCGTGATGATCGCGCCCAAGGCGCCCGGACACCGGGTTCGCGCGGTGTTTGCCGAGGGTCTGGGAGTTCCCTGCCTCATAGCCGTGCATCAGGACTCCAGCGGCCAGGCCAGAGATCTGGCGCTGGCTTACGGGAAGGGCATCGGGGGTGGACGCGCCGGCATATTGAACACAACTTTCAAGGAAGAGACCGAAACCGACCTGTTCGGCGAACAGGCCGTGCTTTGCGGCGGCGTTACCGCGCTAATCAAGGCGGGGTACGAGGTCCTTACGGAGGCTGGATACCAGCCTGAATCTGCCTATTTCGAGGTGCTTCACGAACTAAAGCTGATTGTCGACCTCATCTACCAGGGTGGGCTCGGCTACATGCGCTACTCCGTTAGCGAAACAGCAGAGTACGGGGACTACACGCGCGGGCCCGTCATCGTGGACGAGCAGGTCAAGGACAAGATGCGTAAGGTCCTGGCCGACATCCAGTCGGGCGCATTCGCCAAAGAATGGATAGCCGAGAACGACGAAGGGCTGCATCGGTTCCACCAACAGCGGAAAGAGAATGCCGAGCACCCGATCGAATCCGTAGGGAAAGAACTGCGGGACATGATGCCGTGGCTGGAGGCGACGACGTAGACGCGCTTTCAACCCGGTTGCCGGGATGCGGCGGGTCGAATGAGCAGTGCGTACGGCTCTTCACATCCCATAGAGAGAGACCAGACAATGACAACACAGACCAGAGGCGAGACCGAAGACCGGGTAGTAATCTTCGACACCACGCTGCGCGACGGTGAGCAGTCGGCGGGCGCGGGCCTTACGGTCGATGAGAAGCTGCGAATCGCCCACCAGCTTGCACAGTTGGGCGTGGACGTTATCGAAGCCGGATTCGCCGCCAGTTCGCCGGGCGATTTCGAAGCGGTCCAACGCGCTTCCCGTGAAATCAAGGGACCGGTAATTGCGACTCTCGCCAGGGCTGTCGCAGGCGACATCGACGCGGCCGGGCGCGCCCTTGAATTCGCGGAACGGCCTCGTATACACACATTTCTTTCGTCGTCGGAAATCCACCTCCTGCACCAGATGAGGCGAGACCGCGAGACGATCATGGGAATGGCTGTTGAGGCCGTGGCGAGGGCGAAGACGTACGTCGACGACGTCGAATTTTCGCCCATGGACGCCTCACGAACCGAGCCGGGGTACCTGTACGCCATGCTCAAGGAGGTCATCGACGTAGGGGCGACTACGGTCAACATTCCCGATACCGTCGGCTACAGCAACCCTGCGGAGTTCGGCGCCCTCATCCGGGGCATTTTCGAAAACGTCCCAAACATCGACCGCGCAATCGTCAGCGTCCACTGTCACAACGATCTGGGCATGGCCGTATCTAACAGCCTTGCCGCCGTGGAAAACGGGGCACGCCAGGTCGAGGGGTGCATCAACGGACTCGGCGAGCGCGCAGGCAACGCGGCCCTCGAAGAGGTCATCATGGCCATCAAGACGCGGCCAGACCACTACCGAACGACGACTGGGATAGCGACCAGGGAACTCGGGCCGACCAGCCGCCTGATCAGCACAATATTCGGGTTCCCTATCCAGTACAACAAGGCCATCGTCGGCCAGAACGCCTTTCGACACTCTTCCGGAATTCACCAGGACGGCTATCTGAAAGAGCGGACCACGTTCGAAATCATGGAGCCCGAATCGGTTGGCTGGAGAGGGGAAGCCCTGGTGCTCGGGAAGCTCAGCGGCCGCGCCGGCCTGCGCTCCAGGCTTGCCGACCTCGGCTACTCAATGTCCGAAGAGGAATTGTCCGACGTTTTTGCCTCGTTCAAAATTTTGGCCGATCGCAAACGCGAGGTCACAGACGCCGATCTCGAAGCGCTGATGGCGGAGCAACACCGTTTCAGCGATTCCGTACGCGGGTACAAGGTGGCCGATGTACACGTGGTTTGCGGGAATGACGTAACGCCGGAGGCGACTGTTTCCTTGCAGTGCCCGGACGGGCACGATAGAACCCAAAAGGTGCAGGGAACAGGTCCGGTGGACGCCGTGTGCAAGGCAATCGATGCCATGATCGATGAACGCGTCAAGCTGACTGAGTTCGCCGTGAGTTCGGTCACCGAGGGACTGGACGCCATTGGCGAGGTGACGATCCGGATCGACAAAGACGGTTCGATCTACACAGGACGCGGCAGCGACACCGATATTGTCGTGGCCTCGGCAAAGGCATACATAAACGCCATAAATCGGGCGCTGACTATCGGATCGCGTGTCCCGGCAGTTGAAATCCCCGGGACAGTTTGAGCGGATCGTCGAAGTCGCGGCGTATTAGCCCGTATCGGCGGGTTTCGATCACGCCTTTGCCATCACCATTTGAATCACTTTTGTGGCGCCCGGGCCTCGGCGCGCCAACAGCATTGCATGACTAAAGTAAAATCACGGTTTACGCCATCCGCGGACGGCTGGCGCAGGAGTTGAACCCATCGTGACGAAAACGATGTTCGAAAAGATATGGGACGAGCACGTGGTTGCGGCGCCGGAAGGCCAACCGCCACTGCTGTACATCGACCTGCATCTTGTCCACGAGGTCACTTCGCCGCAAGCGTTTGAAGGATTGCGGCTCGCAGGCAGAAGCGTAAGGCGAACGGACCTGACCATCGCAACGGTTGATCACAACGTGCCTACGGACCTGCGCCCGTCCCCCATCACCGACGACATCGCCAGGAAGCAGATCGAGGCGCTACGGGAGAACTGCAAAGACTTCGGTGTCACGCTTTACGACATAGAGTCGCCCAGGCAGGGCATCGTCCACGTAATCGGCCCTGAGCTCGGCTACACGCAGCCCGGGCAGACCATTGTCTGCGGCGATTCCCATACTTCCACGCACGGTGCTTTTGGGGCATTGGCCTTTGGGATCGGCACGTCGGAGGTCGAACACGTTCTGGCGACGCAGACCCTGCGCCAGCAAAAGCCAAAGACGATGGAGGTCCGGTTTGCCGGAGACCTGCCCATGGGCGTCGGCGCGAAGGACATGATCCTCGCCACCATCGGCCAGTTGGGTGTCGCCGGGGGCGTCGGTCGTGTGTTCGAGTACACCGGCCCGGCAATTCGCGAACTCAACATGGAAGGCCGCATGACGGTCTGCAACATGACCATAGAGGGTGGGGCGCGCGCAGGCATGATTGCGCCTGACAACACGACATTCGAGTGGCTTGAAGGCCGCCCGTACGCGCCCAAAGGGCAGGACTTTTACGAAGCGGTCGATTACTGGAAGTCGACCGTCACCGACGAAGGCGCATCGTACGACTCGACCGTTGTGGTCGACTGTGAGAAGCTGGCGCCGTACGTCAGTTGGGGTACGAACCCCGGCCAGGTCGCCAGGATCACCGACTCGGTGCCTGACCCTGCCGACTTCGACGACCCCGCCGACCAGGAGAACGCCGCCCGGGCGCTTGAGTACATGGGCCTTGACGGCGGCACACCGATTCAGGAGATACTTATCGACCGGGTTTTCATCGGCTCATGCACCAACGGGAGGCTGGAAGACCTGCGTTCGGCAGCCCGTGTAGTGAAGGGCAAAATGGTTGCGCCGGGCGTTCGCTGCATGGTCGTTCCCGGCTCCACGGCGGTGAAGCTCATGGCGGAGCGGGAGGGACTCGATGAGATTTTCAAGACAGCGGGATTCGAATGGCGGGAGTCGGGCTGCTCGATGTGCCTCGGTATGAATCCCGACATTCTTGCCCCGGGAGAGCGTTGCGCGTCCACGTCCAACCGGAATTTCGAAGGCCGGCAGGGCAAGGGAGGCCGCACCCACTTGGTGAGTCCTGCGATGGCCGCCGCGGCAGGGACCGCCGGCCATTTCGTGGACATCAGCGATTGGGACCTGGAGGACTGAGTCTTGGTACGAACTTCCACGCCCAACGATGGCAAGAAGAGAGGACGTGTAGGCAGCACATGGCGGCGCGTTAGCGGTAGAGAGGACCTGGATCAGGCGATGCGCTCGCGGTTCGACCCGTACAGCTACGAGTCGAACTGGAAGACGTTGCGCTGGCTCATTGTTTTTCTCGGCGTGTGGATAGTGCTGTCGATAGCGCTGGCGTTCAACGACAACCAGACCGCCAGCTATCTGGAAGAACAGTCCGACATGGGGCTGACGACCACCCCGCCGGGCGACATATACCCCGCTACGGTGGTCGAGTATTCAAAGGTCGAGGGGATCCCGTGCGAATCCGCAGAAGAGGTGGTCACCTTTACGGAACCCTGCCAGCGGGTCGTAGATATCCAGAGGGCGTTCAACAGCCGCAAAGACCGTGGCAATCTCATGTTCGCCGGTCTCATCGCGTTGCTCGTCATCATCGCGTTCCCGTTCTCCACGGTCATTCATCGCGCCAGCCGGAACTTGCCAACCTTGAAGTCGTCCGGACAGCGGCACTCGCCGGACTCTGCGGTCATCTGGTTTTTCGTCCCGATAGTAAATGTCGTCAAACCGGCGCGGGCGATCATGGAGCTTTTCAAGGGCAGCGACCCATCCCCAAGCGTCAACGAAACCGAGGACTGGAAACGAACCGGCAAGATTCCCGCTATCACGTATATCTGGGCGCTGGCCTGGGGCGCGGCGTTTATTTTCAACCCGATACTCGTACAGAGGGTCTTCTTCCCCCCCGGCGACACCATCGAGGGAGCGATCTCTACGCTCCAGACGACAGTGTGGTCGGATGCCATTCTGGGCGTAGCGGGGCTATTCGCCATATTGATGGTGACCGCGCTCCACTTGAGGCAGGAAGCCCGGCACGCGAAAGTGGGCGAATTCGTCTACACGCCTCCTCCTCCCGAACTCGACCTGATACAGCAGGCGCGGGAAGAGCGAAAAAGCAAACCTACGCCGAGACTTGGCGGTCGGGTAGGCAAATCACGCGCCGACATACGGACCAGCGGACGCGAGCGGGACGAGTAAACACGGCGCGGGCGATGGCCCCTACGCGTGCGCTCGCACTTTATGGGGAGACAACATGAAGACATTTACGAAATTGACCGGTCTGGTCGCGCCGCTGGACCGGGCGAACGTCGATACCGATCAGATTATTCCCAAACAATTTCTCAAACGCATTGAGCGTACCGGTTTCGGCGAGTTCGCTTTCTTCGACTGGCGATACCTTGAAGATGGGGTCCCGAACCCCGACTTTGTGCTCAATGAGCCGCGGTACGAAGGCGCCTCGATTCTCGTTGCCGGGCGCAATTTCGGTTCCGGTTCGTCCCGTGAACACGCGCCCTGGGCGCTCGGAGAGTATGGATTCAGGGCGGTAATCGCGACAAGTTTCGGCGACATCTTCAGGAACAACTGCATGCAGAACGGCATGCTGCCGGTGGTCCTCAGCGAAGACGAGGTCGACACCTTGATGGCGAGGGCTATCCGTGAGGACGGTTACCGGATCACAATCGATCTGGAAGCGCAGAGCGTGACGGACGAGTCGGGATTTGCCGGACGTTTCGACATCGACGAATACCGAAAAGACTCCCTTCTGAAGGGGCTCGACGACATCGGCAGGACACTCGAACTGGAAGACGACATAACCGCTTTCGAGGCGTCCAGGTCGGCGGTCCAAGTCGGGTAATTGACGGCCGGTAATCCGGGCGATCCATTTTGCAAAGCAGGAGAAGCCAGTAGTGAAAGCGCGTATTGCAGTTGTTGGCGGTGACGGCATCGGGCCGGAGGTCACGGCCGAGGGGGTGAAGGTCCTTGGCGCGGTGGCGGACCGTTTTGGGCACGAGTTCGAATTCCTGACCGCCGCCGTGGGCGGCAACGCGATGGACGATTACGGTACTCCGTTGCCTGATGAGGCCATGCAGACGGTGCTATCGTGCGACGCCGTTCTACTTGGCGCCGTCGGCGGCCCCAAGTGGGATGATCCGGCGGCGGAGTCACGGCCGGAAGACGGTGTGCTGGGGCTTCGCAAGAACCTCGGGCTCTTCGCCAACCTGCGCCCTGTGAAGGTGTACCCGCAGCTAATCCACAGCAGTCCGCTCCGACCTGAGCGGCTGAAGGGAGTGGATTTCGTCATCATTCGGGAGTTGACAGGCGGCCTGTACTTCGGTAAGCCGAAGAAACGGTGGAACACGAGCCGCGGTCGTAGAGCTGTGGATACCCTGAAGTACACGGAGCAGGAAATCGAACGCGTCGCCCGCGTCGGTTTCGAACTGGCGAGAACCCGGCGGAATCGGTTGCACTCGCTCGACAAGATGAACGTCATGCAGACGTCGCGGCTTTGGCGGGAGGTCGTCACTGAACTGGGCGATGAGTATCCGGACGTCGAGCTCATTCACATGCTCGCCGACAACGCGGCGATGCAGATCGTCACCAATCCAGACGTGTTCGACGTGATCGTCACGGAAAACACCTTCGGCGATATCTTGTCTGACGAGGCGGCAGTGATCGGGGGTTCGATGGGCATGCTGCCGTCCGCTTCCCTGACACGTGTGCCATCCGCAAAGCCGAGGCCACGACGGGGTGGAAAGCCCGACCTCTACGAACCCATCCACGGCTCCGCGCCGGACATCACGGGCATGGGAATTGCAAACCCGCTGGCTTCCATTCTGAGTTCGGCAATGCTCTTGCGGTGGTCGTTCGGACTGCACGCAGAGGCCGACGCAGTTGAGGCCGCGGTCGAGGGCATCCTTGACGAGGGGTATCGGACCAGGGAGATCGCCATGGACGGAGACGAAACGCTCAACACCCGCGAGATGGGCGACCTGATCGCTTCGCGTATCAACTAGCGGTAACGGCCGAAAAGCCCATCGCAGGACGCGCAGTTAGGCCTGCCGGGGCGACGGCTGCTACACAGTGGCCTCCACGGCGGGTTTGAAGAGCCTGTTTCTTAAACTCGAAACCTATGGTGACCAATGCCTCCAGATTCCCGTTTTCACGGGAATGACGGGATTTGGCGCCGTGCCGTAGGACACAGCCGCCAGATTCATCCCAGCGCGAGTCGGGGTTGCTATCCGTTTGGCCTGATCGCCACCTTCACACCGGCAGGATCGACCGCTTCGGCGAACGCTTCGCTTACCTGAGCCAGCGGATAGGACGAAGTCACAACCCGTTCCACGGACGGCACCTGTGGCAGTAGATCCAGGGCTCTGCGGTAAGCCTCGCCGCCCCCGAACGCCCCGCGGATCGAGAGTTCGCGGAAGTGAACGTCGAAGAGGTCGGCAGGCATCATGCTGCCCTGCGGGTTGACCCCGACGAGTTGCACGTTTCCCCTTGGCCTTGTGAGCCTTATCGCCTGCTCGACCAACGAAGGTTTGCCCACCGCTTCGCATACGACGTGCGCGCCGAGGCCGTCCGTAAGGTCGCTTATCAGTCCATCGAGGTCGCCAGTCGTCGGGTCGATCACCATGTCGGCGCCTAACTCGGCCGCAAGATTTCGGCGGGACTCTATCGGCTCCGACATGATGACCGTCCGCGCCCCCCTCAACTTTGCGAACGCCGCGGTCATCAGGCCCATAACGCCCCCACCCATCACGAGGACGACCGCATCCTCCGGCATCTCGAACATTTCCAGGCCTGACAGGCAGCACGCCGAGGGTTCCATTATTGCCGCCGTCTGCAGATCGAGTCCTGCCGGTACCTCCAGAGCGTTGTACTCCGGCATGACAGCGTATTCGGCCATGCCAAATGCCCGCAACGGGTCTACGCAGACATTCCTCAGTCCTGCTCTACAACCGGCGCAATCGCCGCACACCCACGTCGGAATGGCGACCACCCGGCGGCCTCGGATCGATTCGTCCACTCCGGGGCCGGTTTCCACGATCACCCCTGAGAATTCATGGCCCAGGACACGCGGTGGTTCACCGGGAAACAGGCCCTGGGTCAAATGGACGTCACTGCCACAGATGCCGACATTGTCTACCTTGACCACAACCTGGCCAGTTTCGGCCACAGGATCGGGCGCTTCGTCCAGGGTGAATTTGGCCCCGCCGCGCCAAGTCGCAACTTTCATGTCATTCTCTCCCGCCTGTTTGCTGAGTTGGTAACTGCTGTGACTGTGAATTTATCAGCCGATACGAATCGCACCGGCCGACAGGCAAGCCCCTCGGCAAGCTACACGCTGCGCTAGCCGCGACCGGGGTCTGCGGTCTTGTGGATACGATACGTCGAGGTGGGTAAGGTTACGTCTGCCAAGTGACCAGCTATGGGAGCCTTAATTTCGTGACCGACGCAATTACCGACAAAGACCTCGCC
Organism: Dehalococcoidia bacterium; assembly: GCA_965219065.1. GTDB lineage: Bacteria > Chloroflexota > Dehalococcoidia > Lucifugimonadales > Lucifugimonadaceae. Next base: position 1,528,669 of record OZ244715.1, on the reverse strand, counting down.
GCTGCACTGCCGGACGTGCGGTCCACTATGACCTTCGACGGCCTGAGCGGTCCTGTCAATATATATCGAGACCCCTGGGGCATCCCGCATATTAAGGCCGGGAATTTGATCGACCTGTTTTTTGCACAGGGGTTCGCGACCGCTCAGGACCGGCTGTTCCAGATGGACTACGATCGTATGCGATGTCTCGGCAGATGGTCGGAGTACGCCGGGCCTCGCGGTCTCGAGTCTGACCGGCTTATGCGCCGTCGGCGGTTCGAACGGGCCTCGAAGGCCGATTACGACGTTTGCAGCCTGGAGGCGCGCGACATGCTCGACGCGTACACGGCCGGGGTCAACGCGTTCCTGGATTCGAATGAATCGCTGCCTGTGGAGTACAGCCTGTTGCAAACGCGTCCGGAACCCTGGGCGTCCTGGCACAGCATTCTTGTGTACAAGGTCCGTAATTCGGCTGAGGGCGGCTTCCAGAGCAAGCTGTGGCTGGCGCAATTGGCCGCCGCCACAGGACCGGAGAACATCGCCGACCTGACGCCCGGATACACGCCGGGGCACCTGCTCACAGTGCCGCCCGGTCGTAAGTGGGAGGGCGAGGTCTCGCGGGCGGTAGACGAGCTGGCCGTGGCGGCCCGGCACGTCGAGGCCCTCGGCGCAATCGACGGTGGAAGCAACGGCTGGGCCGTTTCAGGCGAACGCACACAGTCCGGACTGCCCCTCGTAGCGGGCGATTCCCATCGCGCCCTCGACACACCCAACGTGTACTACCAGGTGCACCTATCGTGCCCCGAATTCACAGTGATCGGCCACGCGGTGCCGGGTATGCCGGGGGCCCTCCACTTCTGTCACAACGAACACGTTGCATGGGGTATGACCCACGGCGGCTGCGACACGCAGGACCTGTTCGCTGAGAAGTTCCGGCGCAGCAACGGTCGGCTGCAATACTTGTTCAGGGGCGATTGGAAAGATGCGGAGGAAGAGTCTGAGACCCTCAATGTGCGCAGCGGGGCAGACGAAGAGATCGCCGTCGTGGAGACCCACCACGGCCCTGTGGTGGCGGGTGACCCCGGCAATGGGGTGGGCCTGACGCTGTCGGATCCGGGCGCGAAGGATGGCACCCCATGGGTCGACGCTGCTTTGGGCGCGATGAAATCCCGTTCCGCCAACGAATTTCTGGACGCCCTTTCTGAATGGACGGACCGCGTAAACAACTACCCGTACGCCGATGTACACGGTAACTTCGGCTATGCGCTGCGGGGCCGCATACCTGTCAGGCCGTCAGCGGCCGGTTGGGGGCCGGTCGAGGGCTGGACAGGGGATTTCGAGTGGGAGGGAAACATCCCATCTGCCGAATTGCCGGAGTCGCGAAACCCAGCGGTCGGGTATGTTGTTACCTGCAATCAGAGAATCGTCGGTGACGAGTACCCACATTATCTCGGGGTCCAATTCGGCTCTGCCTTCAGGGCTCAACGCGTCACAGACCGGCTGAATGAACTACGCGGCGGCCCGGTGGACCCCTCGGACATGGCCGCCATCCACGCCGACCGCCGTTCGACACCGATGCTCGCGTACGCGGGGCTTGCCGCGTCTTGCGCCACGACCGCCGGTCCGACCGGTGAGGCAGCCCGGCTGTTGGAAGAGTGGGACGGGGAGATGTCGCTGGATTCTGCGGGAGCGGCTGTCTGCGCCGTTTTGAAGGCGGAGGTGGACAGGACGCTGGTCACGGACCTCTACGGGGCCGCCCTTGGCTCTGGCGATGACATAGACCCAGGGGCGGAGTCTCACTACTCCCGCAGCGTGGTTCCTGCCCTTGTGCGCGATCTTGCACGCGGGGAGGGAGATTCTTTCTCGCGCCGGAACGACCTCCGGACAGTGTTTTCCGATGCCCTCGATGCCGCAGTCGACTATCTGACCCGGCGATTGGGAGACGACATGACCAAGTGGGGTTGGGGCGACCTCCACCGAACGAGCCATATGCACCCACTTTCGGTCAGCTTCCCGGCGTCGGCCGCGGTGCTCGATCCACCGTCGGTGCGTATCGCGGGAGGAGGGGATACGCCTCTTGCCGGCGGTTACCCGCTCATCGGAGGATTCGCGGTGGGATCTGCCTCGGTCAACCGATACGTCCACGACCCGTCCGACTGGACAAAATCGCGCTGGATCGCCCCGCTAGGGTCGTCGGGTCATCCGGGCAGTCCGCACTACACCGATCAGCAACAGATGTGGGCCGGTGTCGAGACCATCCCGCAATTGTGGGACTGGGAAGAGATCGAGAGAACGGCGGAGTCCGTTCAGGCCCTGTTACCGGGGTGAGTGCCCCGCGTGGAGCGGATCACTTCTGCTTCTTAGAAGTCGGTCTTTAGGGTAAGTTGACCTGTAAGTAAGATCCTGGTGGCGCATTGGTTGGCACGATCGGTGCGAAAATCCTGTCGAGGTATCGTTCGATCTGCAGCCTGATTTCATGGGCAGGCACTTCCGCCCAAGTAACGAGCAACGTCGAACCTCCTCGATACACGAGAATGTTGGGATCAAGGCGATGGCTCTGAAGACGTTGTCTAATGTCGCCTTGGCCGATCCGTATAACTTTGCCGGAGGAACTGTTCCAAATTATGTAGACCCCGTCGCAGGTAACCTCTCCGAGGTTAACGAGTTCGAGGTGACAATATCTGTCGCCGGGTCCGCACTTGATCCACTGCAGTTCCATAATTGAAGAGGGCTCCCGTCGGCTCAGTCCAGTTTGGGAATATCGGAATAGACTCGTTTGGGCGGCGACTCTTGTTCGGCTCGCAATGGTGGACGGTCCGCCATCAACTTGTCCAGTTTATTCCGTCTCTCCTTCGCTCGGCGTTTGGCTTCTCTCTTGTTGAGCCACCTGTTCAACCTCTCGGCTAGTACCACGGGTCTTTCCTCCAATCTGTACGCAAAACTGCCATGCTATGACCAGTCTCCGTCTTAATGGGCGCATGATAATTGTTTGGAATATAGCGAATGTCTCAACGAGTACGACGCTAATTCCTGCTGATGCAATCACGATGCCGGAGAGCCTGCCCAACAGCATCACACCGTAATCCAGCGCTCGAAGCACCACGCGACGTTCATCGGACGGGAAGCTGTCGACTGAATCCAAGCCAACGAAGACGGCGGCGGCCACGACTTGCAGTGCGAACAAAAAGATATAGAGGTCTTGAACCTCTCTGGGGACGCTCCAGATAGGCTCACGGCGCGTTTCCATCTACCCGTCACGCAGGTGATCGTTCATGGCCGCCCCACTTCGCGCCTTAACCGACCTCGCCGATGTTCGGCGCTGTGGTCACTGAGTCCTCGTACTACTTCGGAGGAAGCTATTTGACGTGGGTCCTCAGGATGTCCTCGAAACGCAACGGGTGCATGGAATCTTTCTTCGCCATCGTGACCTCCTCGACCGGAACGGTGTAGCGTGCCCCAGTTTGCCCAGAGTATAACCGTTGATGGTGCCGGGGCGGCAAGGGGGCGACCGAACGACTTCACAGTCAAGTTGATCGAGACGGTCTTCGGCTAGTCAAAGGGCGCGTGCACACCTTGAGGTAGGCCTACGATAGGCCCTCCGTCAGGATGGTCCAGACGATGTCATTTCTCACCGCCACCATCACTGCTACGACCACCGGCGTCACTAGCGCCGCGGCCAACTTAGTCAAAAAGTCATTCATTCACATATTTCCTTATGCAATTGTCAAACGCCTGACGGGACGCCGGGCTCCTACTGTAAACGTACTCGAGATCTTGACCTGTGCCAAGAGACCCCCGTTGACTATATGACGTCTCGGTTCGGCGACGACATGACCAAGTGGCGTTGGGGAGACCTCCACATAACGGATCACATGCACCCTCTTTCGGCCAGCTTCCCGGCGGCGGCGGCGGTGCTCGATCCACCGTCGGTGCGTATCGCGGGAGGAGGGGATACGCCTCTTGCCGGCGGGTACCCGCTCATCGGTGGATTCGCGGTGGGGTCTGCCTCGGTCAACAGATACGTGCACGACCCGTCCGACTGGACAAAATCGCGCTGGATCGCCCCGCTCGGGTCGTCGGGTCATCCCGGCAGTCCGCACTACACAGACCAGCAACAGATGTGGGCCGGTGTCGAGACCATCCCGCAATTGTGGGACTGGGACGAGATCAAGCGAACGGCGGAGTCCGTTCAGGCCCTCCTGCCTACGTAATCCAAACGGATAGGGACTATTCGAACGGCCTCAGTGCCAAGCGCGTTCGTCTTCGACTGTTCGGATGGCGCGCTTCGGGAATGGCTTGTATTGGTACTTCGTCAGCTTCTCTTCGTTGATCTCCACGCCGAGGCCGGGCCGTTTTGGCAGTTCGATGTAGCTGGAATCCGGTTCGAGGTACCCGTCGCAAACGTCCCGCGACATCGGTTCCACGCTGATTGCGTATTCGTAGATCAGGAAGTTCGGCATGACCGCCGAGGCGTGAACGGCGGCAGCGCACCCGACGCTGGTGCTATTCCAGCCGTGCGGCGACACGCCGACGTAGAAGGGCTGCGCCATTGCGGCGATCTGCGTCAACTCGAGGATACCGCCGGTGTTGCAGATGTCCGGATTGATGATGTCGGCCGCTCGTTTGACCAGGACCTCCCGGAAATCGTTCCTGGTATATAGCGCCTCTCCTGTCACAACCGGAATGGTCGTGGCCTGCCGCACTTCTCTGATTGCGTCGATGTTGTCCGGCGGGCACGGTTCTTCGAACCAGTAGGGTTCATACTTTTCGATCATTTTTGCGACCCGGATGGCGTTCATTGGCGACAACCGCCTGTGTACCTCTATAAGTAATTCGACGCCTGGGCCCACAGCGTCTCTTACGGCGCCGACCACCTTCGCGGCGTGTTCCAACGCGTCCCTGTTGACGTACTCCTGCCACGGGCCGGGGAACGGATCGAACTTGAGGGCGGTGAACCCGCGCTCCTCGACGACTTTCGCCGCGGCCTGGCCCACTTCTTCGGGCGATCCGCTGCCGCCCCAGCCGTTGGCGTAAAGTCGTATCCGGGGTCTGGTTGGACCGCCGAGCAGGTCGTAGACAGGTCGTTCGAGAGCTTTTCCGACGATGTCCCACATGGCGATCTCAATACCGCTGACGGCGCAGTGGAGGTCCATGCCGGGGCGCTTGGTAGCGAAGTCCTCGTGGACTATGTGGGTGAAATGCCGGATGTGAAACGGGTCGCGTCCGTCGAGGTATCGTCCAAGCTGGTGGATATGGGCCTCGATCTGGACGTCGCGGTCGGCCTGCGTGTAGGCCTCCCCCCAACCGGTGATTCCAGCGTCAGTCTGGATTTTCACGAACACGAAGTTCTTACCCACGCCGGGGTTCATCTTGTGGACCGTCACGTCTGTGATCTTCATGCTCGCGCTCCTGCGACCAATGACTGGCAAGTTATTTCGGCTTAGGGTTGGACTCGTCTTTTTCAACCGCCTGCGCATCGTACACCGGGGGCGGGAGTTGCAAGGCAGTCACAATACGAGACGTTGCAGCGTGACAGCTCGCCGGGCGGCACGCCTATAATCGGCAGGCTGCGAAGTCTCGGCGGCGGCAGGTTGGCAGCATCAGTTACGCAAATTCCTATGGCAGGTATGCGCCCGTGCATTTCAAGATCGATCGAAAGGTAATCGGCCAGATGATCCTGCACGCGCTGGAGGAGGATCCTCAGGAGTGCTGCGGGGTGCTTCTGGGCAGCGGCGATGATGAGGCGACCGAGTTCGTCAGGATAAGTAACGTTGCCGAGGACAAAGAGCGGCGCTACTCGATGGACCCGCTTGAACAATCGGCGGCCGAACAGCGCGCCGACGCCGACGGCAGGTCCATCACCGGCATTTTTCACTCCCACACGTTTACGCAGGCTTATCCCTCGACAGCCGACGTTCGGAACGCCGTCAATTCGATGTGGACCACCCCGGTCTACGTGCTCGCTTCGCTAGTCGAAAAGACGCGGCCGGTGGTGAGGGCGTTTCGCATTGGCGACGACGGCGCTGTAACCGAGATCTTAGTTACGACGGACGGGAAGCCTTACCGGTCATAGGCTTCAGGCGTTGGCCGTTATGTTCTCCGGGGACGGTGAGTGGGCATAATAGCCTCGGTTGATCAGCCACCATTCCAGGCTGTCTGCAAGGGCGGACCAACTCGCTTCCAGGATGTTGGACGAGGCTCCCACGGTGTTCCAGACGTTTCTGTCGTCCGCCGACTCGATGACCACGCGTACCACGGCCCCAGTGCCGGCGCCTTCATTTACGACGCGCACCTTGTAGTCGGTCAGCCTGACGCGGGATAGTCCCGGATAGAACTCGGTTAACGCCTTTCGCAAGGCGTTAACCGAGTGCCCCGACCGGTCCGTTGCCCTCGGCGGCGGTGTGCTTCAATTCCTCGCCGACGCGAACCTTGATCGTGGCCTCGGACAGCATGGGATGCTCCGCTCCGCCGCTCCGCCATCCCACTCCGAACGACGATCTGCGCCTGTTTTCGACCAGTACCATGAAGTCGACAAGTTCGAACAGGGGCTCGTAGTTCGGGAGGGCACGCCTAACGACCAGTTCAAACGAGGCGTTGGCGTGCTCGTACGCGTACCCCTTTGCCTCCTGTTCCTTGACGAAGCCGACAATTTTCCGGGCGTCTACAGATCCCAGTTCGTGTTCAAGTCCCAGTTCCCGGATCCTGCGGACCACGTTGCCCCGGCCCGCCAATTCGGAGATGACGACCGATCCGGCGTTGCCTACTGTTTCCGGGGTGACGTGCTGATACGCGTGCGGAGTCTTTTCGGTGGCCGCGGCGTGCAGACCGCCCTTGTGGCTAAATGCGCTTGCGCCAACGTACGGCTGGAATGGAAAGGGTCGGCGGTTTACGACTTCTGCGACGTAGTTCGAGACTTCCGTCAGGTTTGCCAGTTGCGCGTCGGTAACGCAGTCCACTCCGAGTTTCAGCTTAAGGTTTGCGATGATGCTGGCCAGATTGGCGTTGCCACACCGTTCACCGTAACCATTCATCGTCCCCTGGACCTGTAACGCCCCGGCGTCTAGTGCCGCAAGAGCTGCGGCCACGGCCGTGTCGGTGTCGTTGTGAGTGTGAATGCCTAAGGGAACGTCGCAAGCTTTCGCCACTGCGCTCGTGGCCTCAGCGACCTCTCGCGGCAACGTGCCGCCGTTGGTGTCGCAAAGGACCAGGCGTTCTGCGCCTGCATCGGCCGCGGCCCGCAGGACCTGCAACGCGTAGTCCGGTTCTTCCTTGTGTCCGTCGAAGAAGTGTTCCGCGTCAAAAAATACGCGTCTGCCTATCCCGACAAGGTACCTGATGGAGTCGGCGACCATGGCCAGGTTTTCTTCCAGCGAGCACTCCAGCACCGTCCGTACCTGTGACGCTGACGCCTTGCCGACAATCGTGACGACTTCTACGGGGCACTCCGCGAGGGCATTGAGCGCAGGATCTTCGGAAGCGTCGAGACCGGCCCGGCGGGTACTGCCGAATGCGGCCAACACCGCGTGTTCGAGATCTAACTCGCCAATCCGGCTGAAGAACTCGTCGTCCTTCGGGTTGGCGCCTGCGTAGCCGCCCTCGATGTAGTCCATACCCAAGATGTCGAGCCGTTGGGCGATCGCCAACTTGTCCTCCACCGACAGGGAGATGCCTTCCTGTTGCGTGCCGTCCCGCAGAGTCGTGTCGTATAGCTCAACGCGTTCCATAGTCGATCTGATCCTGTTTATTTGGCGCATAAAAAAACCGCCCCAAAAAGGGACGGGTTGTCTTTTCCCGCGGTACCACCCTGGTTACCGTCTGCTCTTTTCGCCTGGCGCTGAATTCCGTTAGCCGAGCGAAATGACCTGAGACCGGCCACTCTATACGGACACGTTTTCATGTCCGCGTAGCTGTTAACGGGCTACGAACCCGGCCACGCCTACTCTCCGGAGCGCCTCAAAGCGCGGATTTTGGATGGCGGCCAGGGGAGGGATATCTGACCGGCGTGGACGCACCCTCTCACACTAATTCGGGCTCGCTCGGCGGCCGTGTCCGGGCCACTTGTCTCCCCTGCACGGAACATTGTCCGCGTCACCTTCAATTCGAATTTAACATATTGCCAATGCGGATGACCCCGGGCTCGCGTACCAAGCATTCAGGCCCGAAGCATCCAATGATCCGGCGGATCGCACTTTGAGCAGTAATCCCGCGTTGTGACGTAACCTTTCCGAATCTAGAATAGCTGGACGCGAGCGATTTACGAACGTGACCAGGTGAAGCGAGCGAATACATGGATCAAGACCTCGGCCTAGTTGACTCGTTGACGCCTGAGTCGATCGGCGAACCGGGACAGCGAACATTTAAGATCACGGCGACGAGCAGCCGCGGCGAGGCGATCGTGTGGATGGAGAAAGAGCAGCTATTCCAGATCGGCGTTTCCATCAAGCAACTGACGGCCACGCGCAAGGAACCTTCACAACCCGCGCAGTTCGTGCCCGATTCCCCGGCCGGTCCGTTCCCCGTTGCGGCTGAATTCAAAACGGGAGAGTTAGCGTTGAAACACGATGGCGCGTCGGACGTGTTTACCCTGGAGGCGCGAAGCGGTGAGTCCGAGGAAGAAGACCCCTCCGCACAGCCAGACTCCGTTCAATTCAGTTTCACGCGGCGGCTCGGGGAACAGATGGCCGACAGAGCGCTGGAAATAGTGGCGGCCGGCAGAAAACCCTGTCCCCTGTGCGGCGGCCCGATAAACCCGGATGGGCATTTTTGCGTGAAAGTTAACGGCCACCGGCAGGGCAGTAGCCGGGACTAGTCTGGACGCGAATTCCGCTGTCGAAAGTCGAGTCCGCTCCGCAAGTGCGGGCGGCACAAGACAGGGATCATTGCAGCCGCCGTAATGGACGAGCAGGAAACCGGCTTGATACTCCGCCGGCTCCAGGAGTGGCCGATCACCGGAATCGGCCTGCACCCGGGCGGTTCGAACTATGTGTTCGTCGTGCGCCTCGAACCGGAATCACGACGCGAAGACGAGGAGCCAGCCGACGACTATCAACTCCTTGCGATCTACAAGCCGGCTTCGGGTGAGCGGCCGTTGCGTGACTTTCCCTACGGAACGCTGCACCTGAGAGAGAGGGCGGCCTGGCTGTTGAGCCAGGAGCTCGGGTGGCCTCTGGTGCCACCCACGGTTGTCAGGGATGGGCCTCACGGCGAAGGCAGCGTGCAGTTTTTCATCGATTCGGACCCGCGGGCGAACTTTTTCACTATGCGCGACGACCAACTGGACCGTTTCGCTCCCGTTGCGATGTTCGACGTGCTTATACAGAACGCCGACCGAAAGGGCGGGTCGTGTCTGAACGGGACCGACGGACGCCTTTGGGCCATTGACCACGGCCTGACCTTCAATCCGAGGGCCAGGCAGCGGACTGTAATGCTCGAATTTTGCGGACGCCCCTACCCCGAGGCTGAACTTGCGTCGATCGCCAGGTTGAGTGACTCACTGCGCGGTGAAGTCGGTGTCGCCGATCAACTGGCCGAAATCCTCAACCCCCGGGAAATGGCCTCTCTGATCGAACGGGCTGACCGGATGGTGTCCGAGGGCGGATATCCGTTGCTTGACCCGAACATGAACGTCCCCTGGCCGTTCATTTGACGCCAGTGCCATGCGTAAGTGTGCGATAAAATAGGTTTAATGAACAACTGGGCATGGTTCGCCCCGCACGACACGAAAGGAAAAGGCGTGACAGACGTGGTGTTTCAAGTCAAGGCGCCGAGGGGAGGGGTTGTACGCGGCGCCGCCCTGCTGGCAGCCTATCCTGACGGAAGATACCTTACGGGCCAGACTGACGCCGAGGGTGAATGCAGACTGGACCTGTACCGCACCGACCAGAAAATGAAGGTCCTGGCAGCTGCGGAGGGCCACCTGCCTTTCCATACCACAGTTGTACCGGGGACATCAGAAACCGTCCCTCTGGAGTTAGAACCGTCCACGAAGGAGCGGAAGGCGGCCCTGTTCACCCGGAGGACGGGATATGTCCCAGGGATTTCAGGACTGCTCAATCCGCATAAAGACGGATACGTTTACGGTGACAACATCGCTATCAACGGGCGACTTGCAAATCCTGCCGCACGTTTCGAGATAGGGGAAGCCCTACACCTGATCGACGTTTACGGTGTCGAGACCACTATCCGTTTTCTGGTGGTGGAGGGAGAGTTCTCGCTTATCGAATACACGGATCCCAAGGCTTACGGAGGGGAATAAGGGTGGTCACGGCAGAGCAGCATCGAGAGATTAGCGCTCAGTTCCTGGATCACGCCGAGGACGAATTCCGTAAAGGCGAATTGCTCCAGGCTTCCGAGAAAGCATGGGGTGCGGTCTCCCACTACGTGAACTTCATTGCCCGTCAGCGGAGTTGGCCTCTGGGGTCGCACAAGCGACTGATCGAAAATGCCAACAATCTGATCAGCCGGGACCCTGCTCAAGCTGAACACAGTCGGAGGTTGCTCAGATCGGTCGAGGCGCTCCACGCTAACTTTTATAACGCGTTCCTGGATGAGGATTCGGTGCGGGAGGGCATTCAGGACGCCAGAGAACTAATCAGGACGCTGGAATACCTTAACGCGGACACGTAGAAGGCGGCCAGGGTGGCTGAAGTGGCCTACTCGGTTGCATCCAAATCGACGGCCCACGAGCACCGCGGTTTTCCGTTGCTATTGCGTCGCACCCATGAGAATTGTAGATGTTAAGTAATTCGTTGACAGATTGGCACTGAAAAAACATGCCAGTCGGGAGGCGAAGATGCGTAACAACAGCAACGACCGTACGCTGGAGCGGAACCACATCCAGAAGTACCGGTTCCTGATCCGAGAGTACGAACAGGTCAAGGCCAAGCGCCATCACCAGTTCCGCTTTCTCCAAGACTTCTACACCTATCACGGCACCAACCGGCAGACTTTCGCCAAGTACTACAACCGCTACCGCCAGTCGGGGTCGAACGACGCCCTGCTGCCCCGTAAGCGAGGGCCCAGGTGGAAGAGCCGCCGCACCATCCCCTTCATCGAGGAGAAGGTGCTCGAGCTCCGGCGCAAGGGCATCAACCGCTACGAGATATATGCCATACTCAAACCGGTGCTGAAGTCCCACACCCCGGCGCCATCGACCATCTACGCCATCACCAAGCGCCACGGCCTGAACCGGTTGACCAAGCCCATGCGACAGTCCAAGCGCCGGATCATCAAGACCCGCGCCGGAGAACTGGGCCACCTCGACAGCCACTACCTGAGCAAGGACCTGATCATGGGGGCCAGGCAGCGCTATTTCCTGGTGTCGGTGCTCGACTCATGCACCCGTCTCGCCTGGGCGGAGGTGGTGGACGACCTGAAGAGCCTAAGCGCGATGTTTGCTGCGCTCAAGTGCATCAACCTGCTGAACGCCGAGTACGGGGTCCGCTTCGAGGCCATCCTCACGGACAACGGACCCGAGATGGCCTCGAAGACCAACAAGACCCACCATCCGATGGAGCGGATGCTGCAAGAGTTGGGCATCAAGCACCGCTATACCCGGCCCTACCGGCCGCAGACCAACGGGAAGATCGAGCGCTTCTGGCGGACCCTTAACGAGGACCTGCTCGACGAAACGACGTTCGAGTCGGTGGAGGAGTTGAAGGAAGAGCTGGTGGAATGCCTGCTCTACTACAACACGGTGAGGCCCCACCAAGGCCTCAAGGGCAAGAGCCCACTACAAGCCTTGAAACTTCTGTCAACGAATTAGTTGACATCTACAAGAATGACAGATACACGCGCTAAGAATGGCGGGGTGATTAGGCTCACTTCTGGCGCTTGATGCCGCGCATCAGCCGGCGATGCAATGGTCGTCGCCTCGGTGTCATGTTTGCGGCCAGGAAAGCTGTTGTTTCGGGTGGGCCACAAAGTATTGCGCCGTGCCATGCCCGCATCCTCCGTGAGGTGGCTGCATCCCGTGCATAGGGCGCTCCCCAACCGGTGAGCGGGGCCCAATCGCCCTTGTCATTCAACGCAAGTACCGAGCCGCCCGCTTCAGATACCAGCAGCGAGCCGGCTGCGAAGTCCCAAATTTTGGCGGGCCCGGTAACCGAGTACTGCATCATGCCGGCCGCCACCAAGCAGACCTCGTAGGCCGCGCAACCGTATGAGCGCGGGTCGCCGTATGACGCGCGCAGGGGCTTGCCTATTTGGTACTGGAACGACAGTCCGAACGGCACACCTGCCAGCCGGCCGGTTACGGGCGCGCCATTTTCTCCCGCCGGCCTGACTTTCATGGGTTCGTCGTCTCGCCAGGACCCTCCATCCAGGTACCCGTGGAAAAGGCAGAACCTGCTTTTCGACGGCCAAGGGACCCACACCGCTGCTGCAACGGGCGCTCCCCGGTAAAGCACCGCGACCGACACGGCATGCACCGGCATACCATTCACGTAGTTGGTCGTGCCGTCGACGGGGTCGACGGCCCATACGAAGTCGGTTGCGGGCGGCTCGTTTTCGTGTTCGTCCTCTTCGCCCAGGACCATGTGGTCGGGGAATCGGGCGGCTATGGTGTCGGCTATGACCTGTTGGCTGGCCTTGTCAACGTCCGTTACGAGTGTCTTGTCGACTTTAGATGCGACCTCAAGAGGGCCGCCGAATCTCTCCGCAACCATCTCTCCGGCGTTCTTCGCCGCGGCGCAGGCCGTTTCGTGCAGCGCTACTAATAGCTCCGTGCCGGGAGGGGAACCTACATCATTCGTTGGCATTGTGTTGCATATCCTGGTTGGTAGAGACCGCGGCCGCAGTGGTAGCGACGCGTTCAGGCGTGAATTCGGGAGTTTTCATGGTTCGCCGAGTTGGACCGCGTCGGCGCACGACGTTAGAATTCTAAACGTCAACCGGAAGCGCGCCGCTTCAGCTGGATTGCGGCGACAGTCGGCAAACGCATCGACGGTGTGGAGGCAGTAATTGGCATCATTTTCCAGGGCGAAATTCAAAAAAGACACCGGTCTGGTGACCCGCATGTACTTCACCATGTTCATGTTGGGTATCCTCTACGGGGTCTTCGCTCTTTTTCTGATGGCCGTCAACTTCCCGATTATTTTGATCGGTGTGATTGTTGCCCTGCTGGTCGGCGTTCAGTATTTCCTCTCCGACCGCATGATCATGTGGTCGACAGGCGCGAAACAGGTCGATCGCTCTCAGGAACCGGAACTGTTCGCGATGGTCGAACGCGTAGCGATGAAGGCCGACATGCCGATGCCCAAGGTGGCAGTCATCAACAGCATGGTACCGAACGCCTTCGCTACCGGCCGCAATCCGAAGAACGCTCTCGTCGCCGTGACGGTCGGTATCAGGCAGCGCTTGTCAGACCGCGAGTTGGAAGCGGTGATGGCTCACGAGATGGCCCACGTGCGAAATCGTGACATGAGGGTGCTGGCGGTTGCCAACTTCCTGGTAACAATGACCAGCTTCCTGATGACTATGCTGTTCTGGAACATGCTGTTTGGAGGATTCGGGCGTCGCCAACAGTCGGGCGGAATCATGCTCGTATATCTGGTGACGATATTGGTCTACTTCCTCGGCCAGCTTCTCGTGCTGGCCCTTACGCGGTATCGAGAGTACGGGGCGGACCATAGTGGGGCCGAGATATCGGGCGATCCGGGCGCGCTGGCAAACGCGCTCGAAAAGATCAGCGGCAGTATGGCTCGAATCCCTGACGAAGACTTGAGAAAGCTGCAGACCGCAAGCGCGTTCATGATTATCCCGGCAGCGTTGAAGGGCGAATCGGCGATGAACCTGTTTTCGACGCACCCGCCCGTTGAAGACCGCATCAGGCGCCTGAGAGAGCTCGAGAGACGCGCAAGATGGGGTATGCGCTAGCCTGTGTGTTGGTTCCTCTCCGGGCGACGGCAGCCGCGGGACGACTGGGACGCAATGTCCACGGTCACTCGCGCCGAGTCCAAACTTCGCGTCAAGGGCGAGATCGCCCCGGCCCGCAGGGCGGGCATCATTTACAGGCATTCGGACGACAATGAGTTCCTGGCCGATATTGATTCGCAGCTGCGTAACGTCCTCCACACCGGGGATGGGGCAACCAAGACATCCTTTGACCTGATGGATGACGATCAGGGCATGAAATGGGTCGTCCTGGAGGACGGTAATTTCCCGGACCTGGTCTCTTCTACCTACACCGTGGGCAACGCCATGGGGGCCAATGGCGCATCGGACAACCTTCTGGCCGCGGTGTTCGAAATGTATTTCACGGGCGTGGTGAGCGACGAAACACGCCGGACCGCTTCACGAACCTACTGGATCTACCGCTACGACCGGAAGGCGTTCTATCCATTCGTTCCCACGGGCGACGAAGAAGGCCAACGCGACCGGCCTGTCGAGGCGCAACTGGCAACTCTCATTCGCAAAGAGGGGATGGCGATCGAGCGTTCGATGGAAGAATGGCTCGGCCTGTGGGGCATACCCTTCTGAGCCGGTTGGTACTATGCGGGAGTACAACCGGAAAAAGGGCAAGCAGGAAAACGATGCGCACGACTGTCGAGGACAAGGAAGAACGCCTGAAGTCAGTCATTGAGGCTGCGGGTGGGGCGAAGGTCGTGGCGGACGGCATTGCCGCCTTCCATAAGAACATGTGCGAACTGGACGACCGGACAGCCGAATTGAGGAGGCGTTTCCCCCACCACTGGGTCGCCCTATTGGACGGTGAGATTCAGACGCACCCTGGAACCCAACTAGACCTGCTTGAGCTTGTGGATAGTGAGGGATGGGACCGGAGCGTGACAGGTATCCGTTACATGGATCCCAACCCCGTAAAGTTCATCCTGTAGTCCGTGCCGCGGCGTCGGGCCTACAAACGCCGCGCAGACGCCGCGACGGCTGAACGGTTCTGACGATGGCTGAAATCTCACTCGTCGTGCCGAGCGGCACAGACCCTGCGCCCTTCGCAGACGCCATCGCCGCTACAGGCGGACGCACGACCCCCCTGGCCCCTGGCGCGGTCTTGCCCGATACGACGACCGGCTTGCTTCTTGCAGGTGAGTGCGAGGCAACGTCAGCCCCGGCGGTCTCCGCCGCCGTACGCCGTGCGGCCGACATGGGCAAGCCCGTCCTCGGGATAGGATGGGGTATGGTCGCCATCAACTCTGCGTATGAAGGAGCCTCTCCGGCCCGTGTAGAGGGCCATGGACCTGGGCCGGGCGGTGCTTCGGGCCGACATCGGATCTTCTTGGCCCCTGGCGCAAAGCTTTCCTACACGATAGGCGGATCGGGTTGGGTGACCGTGA
The DNA here is from genome assembly GCA_965219065.1 of Dehalococcoidia bacterium. Lineage (GTDB taxonomy): Bacteria > Chloroflexota > Dehalococcoidia > Lucifugimonadales > Lucifugimonadaceae. The sequence goes on along the minus strand of OZ244715.1, from coordinate 1,513,400 downwards.
ACAGCGCCCATCGAATGGGCATAACCGAGGCAAGATTGGCGCCTGACCTGCTGGCTTCCGCATTTGCCGAGGACCGCGTCGTCGAGGCGGTCGAACTACCGGGGCGGAATTGGGTGATTGGCGTGCAGTGGCGCGCTCATCTGATCGAGGAGTTGCCGTCAGGATTCGACAGCCTGCTGTTGGCGTTCGTGGAGCGAGCCGGCTTTTGAACCGCCGGTAACGCGGGACGGCGTCCCAAGGGAAGGGTGGAGGCTGGATTGAAGAGCTTGTTTCAAAAGTCTCCTCTCATGAGTCGGGCCGTACACGGCGCGACGATTTGCGGAGTCATTCTTCCCATCGACACGTAATACGGCGCCAAATCCCGTCATTCCCGTGAAAACGGGAATCTGGAGGCACTGGCCCTCATAGGTTTCGAGTTACGAAACAGGCTCTTGAAACCCGCCGTTACGACACGGGACGGGGACAGTGTCTTTTTGCGTGGTGGTGTATTTCCATCACGACCGCATCGCTAACCAATTTTTGCGCGGATTGAAAATTGGCAAAAATTTCCTCGCGCGCGCGCGATTGCGCGCAGGCGCGTAAGTGGTTACCGTTAAGGTAGAGAACGTCGTAACACTCAAGTTTTCCCTCGCTCCACGGCGGGTCCGAATGGCGATGCTCAGATCGGGAGTAACACATGGTCAGTTCTGACATAGGCGCAATCCGGCCTCGCGGTATCGCCGACGAGATGCGTAGTTCGTACCTGGACTACGCAATGAGCGTAATCGTTTCACGAGCGTTGCCGGATGTGCGCGACGGTTTGAAACCCGTGCAGCGCCGCATCCTCTACGCCATGCACGATCAGGGCATGCGGCCAACGTCGTCCTACAAGAAGAGCGCGCGCCTTGTCGGAGAAGTTCTTGGGAAATACCACCCTCATGGCGACTCGCCTGTTTACGACGCCCAGGTTCGGATGGCCCAGCCGTTTTCCCTTCGTTACAGGCTCGTAGACGGTCAGGGTAACTTCGGCTCCGTGGACGGCGATCCGCCGGCCGCCATGCGATACACCGAGTGCCGGCTCCAGGCGATTACCGAAATGGTCCTCGGCGACATCGACCGCGAGACCGTTGACTGGGCGGACAACTTCGACGCTTCACTCAAGGAACCCACCATACTGCCGGCGCGACTGCCCAACCTGCTCGTCAACGGAGCGTCCGGCATCGCAGTGGGCATGGCCACGAACATACCCCCCCACAACCTGAGCGAAATGTGTGACGCCATCGCTCACCTGATATCGAACCCCGATGCCACCGTCGACGACCTCATGCAATTCGTGAAGGGACCGGACTTCCCGACCGGAGCGCACATATGGGGGATGGAGGGCATACGAAACGCCTGCGCCACAGGTCGCGGCCGGGTAATCGTGCAGGCCCATCATGAGATTGAGGACGTGGGTCGTCAGGAACGCAAACGCCTCGTCTTTACGGAGATTCCATATCAGGTCAACAAGGCCAACCTGGTGGCGCGCATAGCCGATCTGATCAAACAGCGAAAGTTGGACGGCGCTTCGGAGGTGCGGGACGAATCGGACCGTAAGGGCATGCGTATTGTCATCGAGCTCCGCCGTACCGCTGCGCCGGCCGTCATCCTGAACAACCTTTACCGCCACACGCCGCTCAGAACGTCGTTCTCCGTCAACATGGTGGCGCTTGTAAACGATATTCCCAGGGTGGTCACGCTCAAGTCGGCGCTACGGCACTACATCGAGTTCCGTGAGGAGATCGTCCGGCGAAGGGCCGAATTCGAACTGCGCAAGGCGCTCGCTCGCGTACACGTGCTCGAAGGCCTGAAGATCGCCATCGACAATCTGGACCGCGTCATCACCATAATTCGCGGCTCGGCGGACGTCGAAGCGGCCAGGAACAACCTGATGGCCGAATTCGTGCTGTCGGAGATACAGGCCCAGGCCATCCTCGACATGCAGTTGAGACGGCTGGCCGCGCTGGAACGCGAAAAGATCGAGAACGAATATCGGTCGCTTATCGAACTTATCGCCGAGCTCGAAGCACTGCTCGCCAGCCCGGAGAAGGTCCTCCAGGTGATCCGCATGGAGACGCTGGAGCTAAAGCGGAAGTATGGCGACGAGCGCCGGACCGTCATACACCCCGAAGAGCTGGGCGAGTGGCGAAGAGAAGACACCGAGCCCCACCTGGAAGTGGTGATAACACTGAGCCAGAACGGTTACCTGAAGCGTGTCCTGTCGAGCACTTACCGGGCTCAGCATCGCGGCGGGAAGGGGGTGCGGGGACAGCGCATGACCAGGGAGGACGATGTCACTCCTCACCTCCAGGTGGCCGATACCCACGACACGCTGCTTTTCTTTACGAACCGCGGGCGAGTCTTCTCCTCACGCGTGTTCGAATTGGCGGCGGAGCAATCGAGAAATGCACGCGGTACTCCGGTACAAAATCTGATCAACATCGAGCCCCGTGAGCATGTACAGGCGATACTGGCGGTACACAGCCTCCTGGAAGACACCTACCTCATCCTGTCCACGCGGCAAGGCCAGATTAAACGCATGCACCTGCCGCTGTTGCGAAACATCAACCGGGGCGGCCTGAACTCGTTCAACATGAAACCCGGTGACGAACTCGTCGCAGTGAACCTGGCGCGCACCGACCAGGACATCGTCCTGGTCACGAGCAAGGGGATGTCGATCAGATTCCGGTCTACTCAGGTGACTCCTCGCCAAAGGGCGGCCGGCGGCGTGAAGGGCATTGCCCTCGAAAAAGGGGACAAAATTGTCGCAATGGACGTGGTGGACGACGAGGGGTCGCTGTTGATAGTAGGCCGCAACGGCTACGGCAAGTTGTCGTTGATGCGCCACTACCGGGTTCAGTCCCGCGGCGGCATGGGAATAATCACTCTGAAAGTGACGTCCAGGACCGGAAAAGTGGCCGCGGCCACGGTGGTTAGCGAGGAAGTTCGTACCGACTCAGAAGGCAAGCTATTCCTGCTGACAGACAGGGCCCAGGTCCTTCGGACCAACCTTTCGGAGATTCGCTCCACTGGCCGGATCGCTCAGGGCGTAAAGATCGTGGTTCCCGAGGAGGGCGATCACATAAGCGCCATCAGAGTGGTCGAAGGCCAGCGCAAGGCCGAACGGGAGATCGATCCGCGGTCGCTCGATGGCGACCTACACAAAAATAATGGCGCAGACCAGGTCGGCGCCGAGTCCCTTAACGGTGATTCGGAGGGGCAACCTGCTCAGGTGTTGGAGTCAGATTCGGGTACGCCCGGTATTGATCCCGTAGACCGGTAGTCTGGCTGGTGTCGCCACGGAACGCAAAGTGATTGACGGGGGTGTCGAGGCGCCCCCGTTTTATAGGGTTCGACAATCCGCGGGGCTTTGCGTCCGGTGGTCCCAGTCCGGTGCTTGAACGTTCAGGGCGGTTCATCTATCGACGGCGATACGCGGTCATCGTCGCCTGGGCCGTCCTTGTGCTTGCGGTATTGCCATTCGCCCCACGTGCCCGCGAGTTCCTGAAGCCGGGCGGTTTCACAAACGAAAACTTCCAGTCGGTGAAGGCGCGGCAAGTCCTTCAGGACCGATTGGACGTTTCGGTGATTTCGGTTGAACTGATCTTTGTCAGCCGCGAATGGACCGCCTACGAACCGGAGTTCATAGAGGCCGTTCAGACAGCGTTGGAGCGCGTCGAGTCGCTTGACGGCGTAACCGGTGTCACTACCCATCTCGGTGTCCCTGAGCGAGTTTCTGAGGACGGTCACACCGTTCGCGTCAGTGTGGAGCTCGATTTGCCTCTCGACGAGTCCGTGCCTTACCTGGACACGGTTATCGGCGCTGTCGAACCCGGGCCGCTGGACATGATCGTCACGGGCGGTCCTGCCCTCTACAGGGACATCAGCATCGCCAGTGAGAGCGATCTGCGCCGCGGAGAGGCCATAGCGTTTCCACTGGCTACATTGGCGTTGCTGCTCGTATTCGGCACTCTTGTCGCAGCCATCACGCCCGCGGCGGTTGGCGGCGCTGTGGTGGCGGTAGGTCTGGGCGCAGTCTTTTTTCTGTCCATGGGCATAGACATGTCGATCTTTGCCCTGAACATCGTGACCCTGCTCGGCATCGGCATCGGCATCGACTATTCGCTGTTTTACACGAGCAGGTTCCGGGAGGAGTTGCGCGCCGGCCTATCCGTCGAGGACGCGGTGGCGGTAACTCAATCCCTGGCAGGGCGGGCGATCATGTTCTCGGCCGTCACTTCGTTCATCGGCCTGGTGAGCCTGACTGCGTTCGACATCATGATGTTACGTTCGGTGGGCATCGGCGCCCTGGTGGTGATCGCATCGGCACTGCTTGCCGCAACGACGCTGCTACCGGCTCTGCTGGGGGTGCTAGGGCACCGCATCGATCGGCTGCGCATCGGACCTGACTGGGCGAAGGGCCGTTCGATATGGAAGCCGCTCGCAAGCCGGGTGATGGCACGACCGGTCCTGGTCTTGATTCCGACCACTATCTTCCTGGTGCTACTGGCGCTTCCGGTCAAGGACCTGCGCCTCGGAACGGTCGACGCAACGGTCGTTCCGAAGAGCCTGGAGTCCCGCCAGGGGTTTGACGTGCTGCGAGAGGAGTTCGGCCTCGCCGTGTCCACCGTCATCCCGGTGGCTTACACGCTGGAAGGCGACCCACTGGGCGCTGAGAACATCGAACACCTCTACGCGTTCGGGCGGGCGGTCGAACAACTGGATCACGTCGAGAGCGTGAGCAGCATCGTGAATTTGTCGCCGTCGTTTGGGCCGGACGAATATCGCGTCATGTATTCCCGCCCGGAGTCGGTCACTGACGCCCGTGCGTCGAGGTTACTGCGGGAAACGGTGCGCCCCGGCGCCGTGCTTTTCCTGGTGCAAAGTCCGTTGCATCCGTTCTCTGCAGAAGCGCAATACCTCGTCGGCGAAATCCGCGCGCTCGACCCGGGTCCGGGACGGCAGGTCTACGTCGATGGGGGTTCGGCCGACCTGAAGGACATCGTAGACGGCCTTTACAGCCGTTTCCCGTGGGTTATCGCGTTTGTCCTCGGTGTTACTTACCTGTCCCTCATGTTCCTGTTTCGGTCGTTCATCCTGCCGCTCAAGGCCGTTCTGCTCAACGTTCTGAGCATACTGGCCAGCTACGGCGCGCTGGTGTTCATAATCCAGCAGGGACACTTCAGCGGCGTTCTTGGGTTCGAGCCCCTCGGGAGTATCGAGGCCACAACCCCTATATTGCTATTTGCCATCGTCTTCGGCCTCAGCATGGATTACGAGATATTCCTGCTCGCCCGCGTGGCCGAGGCGTGGCGGCGCACCGGCGACAACCGGACCAGTGTCATTGAGGGCTTGCAGAAGAGCGGCCTGATCATCACCGGCGCGGGCGGAATACTTATCGTCGTTGCAGCGAGCTTTGTGGCCGCAGACATCGTGGTGATTAAGGCGTTGGGTCTGGGTCTGGCGATATCCGTTTTAGTGGACGTGACGATCGTGCGCGGTCTCGTGGCGCCGGCCCTGATGCGTGTATTCGGACGCTGGAACTGGTGGTTCCCAGAGTGGTTGGACCGACGAATGCCGGATGTCAGTTATGCGGCCTAGCCGGCAGAGCGCGATCGGCTGGGTGGCGAGCCTGTTGTTGGCAACAGCTATGGCCTGTGCCGGGTCGGTCGATGATCGGCCGGTGCCCACGGCGCCGCCTGCCGAATCGACTCCTGCGCCCCGGCCGATTTCGCTGCCCTCGGACGAGGGTCCTCACTCCGATAATCTCGAGTGGTGGTACTACAACGGGCATCTGGTATCGGAGGACGGGGCTGAGTTCGGATTTCATTTCGTCATATTCCAGTCGCTGGCAGGAGAGGGCGGAGCCTACGCAGCCCAATTAGGGATCACTGACTTTGCCGGCGCCCGGCACATTCACGACTTCCGCTACGATTCCATCTCGACCAAATCTGGCAGAGCGCTGCTCGAATTGCAAGTCGGCGGCTGGCGCCTGGGGGTCACGGAAGGCCTTCATAATTTTGTGGCGAACTCCGACGATGGGTACGGGTTGGAATTGACGCTCGAACCGCTCGCACCCGCGCTGCTCCATGGTGGAGAGGGCTGGCTCGGCGGGCCGTTCGGCTGGACCTACTACTATTCATGGCCGCGCATGCAGGTTTCTGGCGAACTGAGGCTCGACGGGGACGAGATGCTGGTCTCGGGCGAGGCGTGGTTCGACCATCAGTGGGGCGACTTTTTCGTCATGGGTCACCCGGCCGGGTGGCAGTGGATGGCAATCCAGCTTGATGATGGATCCTCGCTGATGCTCAACGAGTCCCGCGGTCTGGACGGCGCGGTGACCGAGACTATCGGCAGCTACATGGATCCTGGGGGAAACGGCATCGGGCTGACGGGGGACCGTGACGGCATTCGCATCGGCGTCGAGGAAACGTGGACGAGCCCGCATACCGGAGCGATGTACCCGTCCCGTTGGCGCGTTCAGATCGAATCGCTGGACCTGGATATGGAAGTCGTTCCCGTCCTGAGCGATCAGGAAGTGACCGAGGGCGTGCCCGAAGCGGCTATTTATTGGGAGGGAAAGACGAGGGTTAAAGGGACCCGCGCAGGGGAGTCAGTATCCGGCCGGGCGTACGTGGAGTTGACCGGGTACGTAGAATCCCCGGAGATCGAGTGGCGCAAAGGACTTTATCGGTGAGAGTTTGTTTGACCCTGCCGCTTCGGATCCGGACCGCGCCTTGCGGTTGAACCCCATATTTCGCGCATTTTTGGGAACATCTTTGAACGGCTGACCGAAGAAAGTGTCGAATTGACGGACATCGAACAGAGACAACTGGAGTATCGGCGTGCGTGGTCGCGCTTTGCTACCGGCGTCACGGTGATCTCTACTGTTGAGCCGGGCGGAGGGGTGCACGGTATGACTGCCAACGGAGTCACGTCGGTCTCCCTGGATCCACCGATGGCGTTGGTGTGCGTGGGCCATAACCGGAACACGTACGGCCTCATCAAGGCAACGGGGCGCTACGGAATGAGCGTGCTTTCTGCCACACAGGAACACGTGGCCCGCCATTTCACCCTGCCGCCGGAACACCGACCCGAAGGCCATTCAATCCGGTTTGCCGAGCTGGGGGAGTCGCCCGTTGTGGAGGGGGCGATCGCGGCGATGGACTGCCGGGTTGTCTCAGCCCATGAGAGCGGAGACCATACGGTTTTTGTCGCGGAGGTCGAATCTATCCGAATCGGCGAGGGAGAGCCCTTGGTCTGGTACGAGGGAAGATTCGGACGTTTCACCTCTTAGTTGACAATCTGGAACCATTCTGGCCGAATTTTCCCTCCAAAACGGAAAGGAACCTGGGCGCGTTGAGGATTCTCGCCCCCCCATGTTCCCCCAGTGGCAAGAGATGCCGCCGGTCGCCGGTGACCAGATAGTCGGAGGAGGTCTCGACGGCGCACGCGAGGACGCGATTGTCGGCGTGGTTACCGTAGATCACCTCCGGGTGTCTCGACGGCTCGACTACGGTAGCCGCGTTCCGCAACATTTGGATGGCCTGATTAGAGTTTTCTTCATTCCAGCCGAACTTGCGTCCCAATACACCGGCAACCTCCTGCAGGATGAATTGAGAGATGTATAACTCGAACCGCCCTCGGCGGGCCAAATCGAGGACTCGTCGCTCGTTTCCGGGGAAGTTCAGACCGGAGACAATTACGTTGGTATCCAGTACCACCCTCACGCGCGGGGAGAGCGGGGAGAACTGGGTTCGGCCCGGTATTCGTCCACTAATGTGGTTACGTCTTCAGGACTTATGCCCTTCTCCCTGGCCGTCTGCTCTCCATATTGAAGTAACTGCTCCCACTCCCACTCCTCGAGGTATCGGAGCAATGCCTCCCTTAGAAATTCGCTCCTGGAGCGTCCCTGCTGTTTCATGACCTCGTCCACCCGGTCCGCCATCTGGGGCGGCAACGAAAACGTGATCGTCTTGGTTGTCCGAGACATACGCACCTCTTATTACTTTATTACTGAGTCTTACTCGCATGCTGCACCATCGGCCGAATTGTGTCAAGGCAGTCACTCTATATTTCCGCGGGGCAACCAGATGTTCCAGTACGGCCGGTTGTTGACGCTGATCTTGCCGGCCGTGGGACCGCCGAACGGGTAGTAGTCGTGTTCTACAGGCAATGGAAGGTCGACCGCGTCGAATCTGAAAACGGTCGTTTCCCGGAATTGGGTCCCGGGTTCGCCGTCGCAATCGCCGAAAGCCAGGGCTCCGATTTCATGCGCCGGGAGTTCTCCATTTTCGACCGACTTCTTTATCCACTCTGTTGGGCCACCCGATGCCGGGAGAACAATGGTCAATCGCCTGCGTAGACCGGGCGTCGTGCGAGCCAGGTCCGTGCCGGTTGCAAGGCACGTGTGCTCACCTGAGGCCCTGGCGCGCCAATGCGTATCCCCGTCCGGTCCGTCAAAGAACGTGACTCCTGCGGGCTGTTGGGGGGTATCCAGGAACGCGGCCAGGGGTTCCGAGCCATTGTTGACTATCCAGCCGTCGATCATCAGGAGCGGATCCGAACGGTCCTCGAGCCATCTGCTCAACCTCTTTCGGAACCCGGGCTGATAGGTCATGCGGGTGTAATTTATTGTGATGTCACCCTGCGTTTGGGTCAGGTTTATAGGATAGACCTCGACGACCACAAAGCCGCCAGGCAGCACAAAGTCCCTCGCGAGGATCCATCCGACAACGGCGAAAAACCCGGCGAACAGCACAACAGCGGCGGCAAACAACGGATAAGCCATCGCCCAGTGGATCGGATTGAATCGTTTCCGGTATGGCAGTTCAGGTCGATCATGTGCCAAATTAGGTTCTGGTTGGGTCATTCACTCATTCGTTCAATGTTTTCGGGTCATCCAGCGCGGTGACGTAACTTAGGCCGCACGTAGGGCCGCCGATAAGTGGGCGTACATATAGTGTATTCCGTACAGGATGGCGCCGAGATGCCGCACGGCTTGTCCGGGGTTACGAGAGGTTGACTCCGGGTGGTTCTGTCCCGGTTATTGCCGTGCCGGTCCGACCGATGCGACGGCTGCTCGCAAGGTCAGTTGAATTCGCGCGGGAGGCCGGCATTCGTGCAAATCCAAATTGACCTGTGCCGGGTGACATACTTAACATAGATAGGTTAGGCGGAAGGCATGAGCGCAGACTACGCAATAATCTCGACCGGCGGTAAACAGTACCGCGTTCGGGAAGGTGACACCATCGAGATCGAAAAGCTCGCCGGGGAGATCGGCGAGTTCGTCGATTTCAGGGAAGTGCTGTTGGCGTCGGTTGCCGGGAAGGTTTCGGTCGGAAAGCCGGCGCTGGCCGGCGCCAAGGTCGTCGGCGAAATCAAGGACCAGACCAAGGGCGATAAGTTAACGGTTTTCAAGTACAAACCGAAGACCCGGCGGAGAGTCAAGAAGGGTCACCGCCAGCAACTGACGTCCATACATATCACCGCCATCGCTGCCAGCTAGGCACGTAGTTCCGACCATCGGAGTAGCAGACAATGGCCCACAAAAAAGGAAGCGGGACTTCAAGAAACGGGCGCGACTCCGCTGGTCGACGCCTTGGAGTCAAGGCGTATGCGGGTGAGACCGTGCCGGCGGGCGCAATTATCATTCGCCAGCGTGGCACCCGGGTTCATCCCGGCCAAAACGTGGGAATGGGCAAGGACCACACCCTTTTCGCCAAGACGCATGGCGTGGTTCGTTTTGATTTTGCGGCGATGAAGCGGCGCCGCGTCAACGTCGACCCTGTGGAAGCATAGGGAGCGACGGGTTTTAGCGATAACGACCAGGCGGGTTAAGCAACTATCTCAGAACTACGCATAAAGTAGCCAAAACCATCTCTCGCTCTCTCCAGATTCCCGTTTTCACGGGAATGACGGGACTTTTGAGATAGTTTCCAAGCTGGCGGGTAGTTTCACAGGCCTAACAGACATGAAGACAGACATTCACCCCTCATATCACCAGATGGCATCGGTTACGTGCAGTTGCGGCAACACGTTCCTGGCAGGCTCGACCAAAGAGTCGTTGCGCGTCGAGTTGTGCAGCAAGTGCCATCCGTTTTTCACGGGCGAACAGAAGATCGTCGACACGGAAGGCCGGGTCGAGCGGCTCATCCGCCGATACAAGCTGAACGAAGCCAAGTAATCGATCCTGATCGATTAAGCCGTTGTCCTACTGCCACTAGGGGACGGACAACATAATCATGAATCCAGAAGGGGCGTTGCGTGCGCCCCGTTTTTTTGCCTGTACCGCCATTCCCAGAGACAGTTCATGAGTAACCGGACGCTATACGGCGGCCAGGCCGTCATCGAGGGCGTGATGATTCGCGGCCGGACCCAGGCGGCGGTCACGGTCAGAAAAGCCTCGGGAGACATCGTCCGCCACGCAATACCGCTCGAGAGTTGGTCCAAGAACAGGGCGCGTCAACTGCCGCTGGCCCGCGGGGTACTGGTGCTTCTGGAGACCCTGATCATGGGCATGAAGGCGCTCACTTTTTCGGCCAACGAAGCGGTCGAAGATCCGGACGACCCTTCCGGCTCGAGTGAAAGCGGGTCCCAGGCTATTTCGACGGGCGGGATGGTCGCCATGATCGTAATTGCCCTGGCAATCGGAATTTTGGTGTTTTTCATGATCCCGCTGTTCGCTTCCCGCGGGGTTGAGTCTCTGATCGAATCCGCTGTGGTTGCAAACATCGTTGAGGGCCTCATCAGGCTGGTGCTGTTTCTTGGATACATATGGCTGATCGGCTGGATGAGCGACATCAAGCGTGTCTTTGGTTACCACGGCGCGGAGCACATGGTCGTGGCCGCTCATGAGGCCGGGGCGCCACTGGACGTTGTTTCGGTGCGGCGATTTTCCACGGCGCATCCGCGCTGCGGGACGGCGTTCCTGCTCACGGTCGTGTTGGTCTCTATCCTGTTGTTCATGGCCATTCCGAGGGAGCCGTTCTGGCTGCTGTTTACGTCTCGGCTCATTTTGATTCCGCCGATTGCGGCCATCAGCTACGAACTGATCAGATTCGCCGGTACTCACTCGGAGATGGCGGTCGTGCGGTTTCTGAGTTCCCCAAACCTGCTGCTCCAGAAGATGACCACCAGGCAGCCAGACGACGGCATGATCGAAGTCGCCATAGATGCGATGAACTACGCCCAGGCGCTTGATGGGGCGCCGGAGGCGTCTGCCGACTTAGATTCCTCACTTCATTCGGAATGACATTGGGGTTCGGGATGACTATGGCCTTGTGAAGGCCGCACAAGGGCCGGGCAGTGTCACGCGGCACCGGCGGGTTTGAAACCCGCCGCTACGAGACGAGGCGGCGGCAGTGTCTAGTCGGAGTCGGCCGATTTGGCGGGCTGCCCGCGTCTTTCGAGCAGCTGTTCCCAAACTTGTTCCATTGGGACATCGCTTGCCGAAAGTAGAACAAGCAGGTGGTAGATCAGGTCGGACGCTTCGGCAGCGGTCTCCTGCGGCGATCCTGTCAGAGCGGCGATGACCACTTCGCCGGACTCTTCAACGACTTTTTGGCCAATTCGCGGCACTCCCCCGTCGAATAGACGCGTGGTGTACGAATCTTCTGGCCGGTCGCGTTTGCGCTGTTCGATGACATCCATCAGTTCTGCGAGAACACCCGGCCCGGCCCTTCGCTCGACACTGAGCGCCTCTGGTCCACTTAAGCGGGTGTCAAAGCAGGAAACCTTGCCTGTGTGACACGCGGGCCCGGTCGGCTCGACCTTTACGAGCACCGCGTCGGCGTCGCAATCGGTGATGATCTCTTTCACTTTGAGATAGTTCCCGGAGGTCTCGCCCTTGTGCCACAACTCTGCCCGGCTGCGGGAAAAGAACCACACGTCGGGTCCCGCAATAGACCGCCGCAACGCCTCTTCGTTCATGTAGGCGAGTGTGAGCACGTCGCCGGTCGATGCGTCCTGGATCAGAGCCGGGATCAACCCCCGGTCATCGAACTTGACCATCGTCATCCCTCCGTGGTTCGTCCGCGACGCCGACTCCGTCCAGCAGCGATATCAACCCGTCCAGATCGTCGATTACCGCGTCGGGTCTCGATTTACCGTCGAATGCGAGTCCGCCCCTGTTTACCCAGATCGACACCATGCCTGCAGTGTTAGACCCAAGTACATCGTCAACCAAGTGGTCACCAACGTACCAGGTGCGGGACGGGCTTACATCCAATAGTTCGGCGATGTGAGTGAACGCCGATGTCATCGGTTTGTAAACGCGCGCCGATTCGCTGCTGGCGACGGCGGCCCATTCGATACCGGTTGTGGCGAGCAACGGCAAGAGGAAGTCGTCGTCCGCGTTGGAAAACACACCCAGTGTGAAAAGTTTATCCAGTGATTCGAGGGCGGCAGCCGTTTCCGGATATGGTGGGCGCGTGGCCATGTGCGCTACGCACCTACGCGCCGCCAGCGCCGGGTCACCGTCCAGACCCATCGACCGGAACGTCTCTGCAAAGCATCCGGCCCAGGCCTGCTCGTACGACATGAACGGCGGCGCCAACTGCGGATCGACCATATTTACCCGCCTGCCCCTGAACTGAACTTCCAAGGACTTCCATTCGCGGTACAGTCCGCCGGCGTCTATGTCGAGATTTTGATCGATTGCGATCTCCCCGACAACCGCCTGCCAGCCTGTCTGGGGATTCCGGAAGAGCGTGTCGTAGCAGTCAAATACGATGGCCTCCGGAGTGGGAAGGGGTTTGGCTGTCCCCTTCTTGTTTGCGGGCGAGGTCACCCTTCGGACCTTATCGGGAGTCCCTTCGCGGAGAGGAATGTCTTTACGTCTCTAATGCGAAGTTCTCCGAAGTGAAATACGCTTGCGGCGAGGACGGCGTCCGCCTTTCCCTCGGTCAGCGCGGCGTGCATGTGGTCCATATTTCCGGCGCCACCGCTGGCGATTAGCGGCACGTTGACGGTTCGAGAGATGGCCGACAGTAGTTCGAGGTCGTATCCCGTCTTTTGTCCGTCGGAGTCCATGCTGGTGACCAACAACTCGCCTGCGCCGAGTTCGACGCCAATCCGCGCCCACTTGATCGGATCGACGGCGGTCGGAAATCTTCCGCCGTGCGTGTAGACCTGCCACGGGGCTTCCGCCAGTTGAACGCTGCCATTCGTGTTTTCGTGGTGAACCGGCTGCTCCACGCGCTTTACGTCCATAGCCAGGACTATGCACTGTGACCCGAACTCGTTGGCGCCTCGTTCGATCAATGTCGGGTCGTTGATCGCGGCGGTGTTAACCGAGACCTTGTCGGCGCCGGCCTCCAACATGCGCCTCATGTCCTCCACGTTGCGAATTCCTCCGCCGACGGTCAACGGGATGAATACCTGCGAAGAGACCTTTTCGACCATGTCGACCATCGTGTTGCGGCCGTCCGAGCTTGCGGTGATGTCCAGGAACACCAACTCGTCTGCGCTTTCGGTGTCGTAGAACGCTGCGAGTTCGGCCGGGTCTCCGGCGTCCCGAATGTCGACGAAGCTGACACCCTTTACAACCCTGCCCTGATCGACGTCCAGGCAGGGGATGATTCGCCTGGTCAGCATTTCGCGACCGTCCGCTTGCGTAGCAGCAACAGGTATCTTTGCCCGCCTACGAGCCGAAGCGTGACCCTGGTAAAGCCGATTTCGGAGGCCATGTCGGCGACGCGTTCCGCAGGCAGCCGCCTGTCATCGTCGTTTTCCGCGCCATCCGACGTATTTGAATTGATCCAGTCGATGATGGCCAACCAGCCGCCGCCGCGGAGAAGGCGGTGCACCTCTTTCAACAGAGACCTGGGCCTGCGCGCTGCGGTCACAACATCCGAGACGACAGAGCCGTCTAGCACTTCGTCATTGAGCGGCACTTTGATGCGCTTCGATAGGACAAAATCCACGTTTCCCAGACGGGCGGAATCGACCCGCTGACGGACAATATCCAGCATCTCCTTTCGGGGGTCGATTGCGTACACCTTGCCGTCGTACGCGTGCTTGGCGAGCGGCAGCGTCAAGTATCCGGGTCCACAGCCAATGTCGCCAATTTCTTCGTAGGGACGAATCGGCGTCAAGGCAATGATCTGCAGAGGGTCGATCGCCTCATCCAGGGGCGGATTGAGGAGCTTCCCAGCTTCTTCAATTACGGTCTGCGCAACCATCTATCGCTCTTTCGCACGGGGGACCGCGGCTTCATACTTGCTGGCTGCTGGCAAGCTCGACTTCCTGAATGGCCTGGCGGAGGTCCAGCGCGCCGGAATAAATTGCCAGCCCGGTCACCGCCGCTTCGGCGCCCAGGGCCGCCAGTCGCGCCAGGTCATCAATTGTAGCTATCCCACCAGCCGCGATAACAGGGTGGGGTACCGTTTCCAGGACTTCAGCAATCGAACCGAAATTCGGGTGGGATAGTGTGCCGTCACGTTCGGTGTCGGTGTACATGAACCTCCGAACACCGATGCGGGCCATATCGGCCATGAGGTCAACCGCACGAACCTGCGTCGCCGTGGTCCAGCCGCGCGTGGCGATGACGCCTCGCTTCGCATCGACGCCTACGACTACCGAGTCGGCGCCTGATTGATCGACGGTTGAGCGAACTTCGTTGGGTGATTCGATGGCCGCGGTTCCAAAAATCACGCGGTCTACGCCGAGACTGAGTAACTCGACGGCCGATTGGGCGGTCCTGATCCCGCCACCGAGTTGCACCGGCACGCTCACTGCGGCGAGGATCGCGTCAACCGCCGCCATGTTGGCGCGTACGCCGTCACGCGCGCCGTCCAAATCGACCACGTGTAACCGGCTTGCGCCGGCTTCAACCCACCGCGTCGCCGCGGCTGCGGGGTCGTCGCCAAATACCGTTTCGCGTCCGTAATCGCCCTTATATAGGCGGACGTACTTTCCGCCGCGCAGGTCAATCGCCGGAATAACTTGCATGCCTTGTCTTAAACCTTGGGGTTTTAACCCGTCATAGACGTCTTGTTTTGGCCGGTTCGAGCGCGCCGGTCCCAGTGAATTCGGCCGGCGCCCTGCGGTTAATTCGTTGACCCATCGCCACCTCGACGCGCCGAGTGAGCGACAAAGTTCTCGTAAATGCCGAGCCCGATTTCTCCGCTCTTTTCGGGGTGAAACTGCACGCCGACAACCGCGCCTGCAGCTACGACGGCGCAGACGTCTACCCCGTAGTCCGCGGTGGCGGCGACTACGTTGGTGTCATCCGGCACACAGTGATATGAGTGCACGAAATAGAAGTGCGCCCCGTCCTCGATGCCGTCAAAGTAAGGGTGCCGACCGGCGTCGGAATCGGAGAATGATATGGAGTTCCACCCCATGTGCGGAATCTTTAGCGTTTCGCCCTGCTGACCCGTCATCCCGTCCGGCAGTCTCTTGACGTCTCCGGCGAAAATCCCCAATCCTTCGCGGACCCCTTCTTCCGAACGATCCAGGAGTATTTGCATCCCAAGGCAGACGCACAGCAGCGGCCTGCCGGACTCTGCGAACTGGCGGACCGCCTCGATCAGGCCCTGGTCGGCCAGCGCTCGCATCGCGGCGTCAAATGCGCCGACTCCCGGCAGCACTGCGGCGTCGGAATCCAGCAACGAAGTCGGGTCGGATATGACCTGGGGCGATGCGCCCACTTTGACCAGGGCTTTCTCAACGCTGTGAATGTTCGATGCCCGCGTGTTTACGACCGCGATACGCGTTCCCATCAGCCGGCCTGTCCCTTGTTACGCACGCCTGTCACGATTTCGACCGGCAACGAGCGGTCCTCGTAGCGGCCCAGCATGAACAGATAGTCGGCCAGACGATTGAGGTAACGCAGGACCTCGGCATTGCCCAACAGGGCCGAACGGTCGAGTCCGACCACCAAACGCTCTGCTCTCCTGACGAGTGCGCGTGCGAGATCGAGGGCTGATGACCCAGGCGATGCGCCCGGCAAAATGAACGCCCGCGGCAATTCCATGCGGGACTGTAGCTCGTCGATACGGGCTTCGAGTTGCTCGGTCATCTCAGGGGTGACTGGCAAGAAGTGTTTTTCCAGGAGGTGGCGTGAATTGACGTCGGTCGCCAGTTCGGCGCCAACCCTGAACAGTTCGTGTTGCACCGTTGCGATGGCGTGCTGAACCTCTTCGTCTTCGCAAAGGGAACGTGCCAGACCGAGCGCGGAGACGGCCTCGTCACATGCGCCGCAGGCCTGCACGCGTTCATCGTCTTTCGAGACCCGGCCACCGTACAGTAGCCCGGTTTCGCCGGCATCGCCGCGGCGGGTATATATCGGTCTGGCGGTTGCCAAATTCGCCCCCTTTCATACATCATTGTATTGCCGAATCGGACTTCGGTTGTGCGCGTGTTAATTCCTGACTTGCGGTATCATGAATTACACCTACCGGATCCGTCGCGAGTCGACTACCAGAAACATTCACCCTTGTTCCAAGAGGCGCCGCCGTCAACATGACTACAGCAATACCTCAACCCAGGGTCCCCATAAACACGATCAGCGTGACGGAGAAGGCGGCCGGCAAGGTTCGCGAATTCGCGCAGAAAGACGGCAAGGAGCACTTCGGGCTGAAGGTAGCGGTGCAGGGTGGTGGTTGCTCGGGTCTCCAGTACGTTCTCAAGCTGGTCGACGGTCCGGAAGAAGCCGACAAGATCATTGCCCAAAACGGCATAGAGGTATATGTGCCCAAGAGGGCCTTCGTATTCTTGGCGGGGACGGTTCTGGATTTCTCAGACGGCCTTAACGGGCGAGGTTTCGAATTCCAAAACCCGAATGCAAAGCGAACGTGCGGCTGCGGCGACTCGTTCTCTGTATGAATCGGCGGACGAGACCGCCTTTTGGGCCGCTCTACCCGAGAGCGGCCTTTTTTGTACATGGACAATCCCGGGAACTGGTCTGAGGATGCCGACAACCCTGCTAACTGGCGAGCCCGAAGGCGGGTTTCAATCCCGCCACTACGACCTGAACTGGTGTCGTAGTCAGTACGAATCATTAGCGTTTAACCGGTTGGACATCCTCCAGGTGACCTGAGATGGCCAGAGTGACCCAATCATCAGATACTCCCTTGATGGACTTGCTGCGCGGCTGCGGCGCAAAGTACGAGCCGGTCAATGGCACGCCGATCGCGGTGTCGTATGGGGACGTGCGTGCCGAGTATGAGGTGCTTTGCACGGGTACGGCGGTGGCAGACCTCGGCCACACGACGCGTGTGCTTCACAATGGCGAGGATGCCCTTGACCTACTGAACCGGCTGACCACGAACGATCTTGGGGGCCTCGCGGCTGGGGGCGTCGCGACGACGGTGCTGACATCTGAAATTGGCCGCGTAGTCGATGTCGTTCGGGTCGTACGCCTCGCAGAAGATCGGCTCATGCTGATTTCAGAATCCAATGAACCGGGTCCGCTGATCGAAAACATCGAAAAGTACACGATCCTGGAAGACGCCGTCCTCGAAGACATGTCGTCCGGAACCGCCCGCATCGGCATTCGGGGACCTTTGGCTCGTGCAGTTACGGGTGACATCACAGGGACCGACATGTCGGCTGTAGATTCCGGCGGAGTGCAATCCCTCCCGGCCCTTGGCGAAAGTGTAGTGCTTTTCAAGGGAAACCCGTTTATCCGCGAAGGGTATGACCTTGTGTTTCCCGCGGACGCCGCAAGGCAATTGTGGGAGACAGCCATCAACGCGGGTGCCGCGCCTGTTGGGCATCACGCGTTGAAACACGCCCGAATCAAGGCCGGTTTGCCAGCGCCGTCGGCCGAACTTACCGATCGTGTAAATCCCCTGGAGGCCGGTCTGGACGAATTTGTCAGCTTCACAAAGGGGTGCTACGTAGGCCAGGAGGTGATCGCCCGGCTGGATACGTACGACAAGGTCCAGCGACGGCTCGTAGTGCTCGACGTGCCAGAAGGGTCCGAACCCGGCGAGACACTGAATTCGGGCAGACGGACGGCAGGCTGGGTAACGTCGGTCTCAACGGTGACGAACAAAGGCCGTTCGGCTGCGCTCGGGTATGTTCGGCGAGCATTCATCGAGCCCGGGACTGTGTTAGGCGCGAGTTCCGGCGAGGTCAATGTGGTCGAAACCCCGTCGACCGTTCGCCGTTAGGACGGGCGCCGAAACGACTTACCTGTGCAGGAGGGTCTCGCCGCCGTCCACCACCAGCACGTGGCCTCGGATCATCTCCGCGTCGTCGCTGCACAGGAACGAGACGGTTTTCGCCACGTCCTCGGCGGTTACGGTCCGGCCAGCCGGGGTCGGTCGGCTCGCCAGTTCCCTCACGCCCAGTTCGTCCGGAAACGCGTCGATTGCGTCGGTCATGACGTACCCCGCCGACACCGCGTTCACGCCGATGCCGCGCCGGGACAGTTCCGTTGCCAGGTACCTCGTGACGGCTTCCAGCGCCGCCTTGGAGACACCAACTGCGAAGTAACTGGTGAGGACCTTTGTTGCGCCGGGGCTCGATATGTTGATGATTCTCCCGCCATGGTGCATCAGCTTTGCAGCCTCGACTGAACAGAGCCACGGGGCGCGGGCGTTGATGTCGAGGGTCCAGTCCCAATGCCGGACGTCGAGTTCGGTTGCCGGCCGCATTACGCCTGACGCGGCGTTGTTCACCAGAATGTCGATCCGCCCGAATTCGTCCCCGATCCGCGCGAAGAGCGAAGCGATCGCTTCCGGATCCGCGAGGTGCGAGCGAACTCTCAGGCACTTCACGCCCAGGGCTTCGACTGCAGATTGGGTTTCGCGCGCGGCGCTGTGGTTCTTGAGGTAGTTGAAGGCTATGTCGGCGCCGCGGGCGGCCAGTTCCAGCGCGATGGCCCGGCCGATTCCCCGACTTCCGCCCGTCACCACCGCAACCTTTCCGGCAAATTGTCCGCGCCCTTGTTCGTGGCCAGTCATGGCTGGTCTATTTCGCAGAGGGACGCGGACATGGGCCGAGATGGCGCATCAAATGGCCATACCGCCATCTACCGTGATGACGCATCCGGTCATGTACCGGGCATCTTCCGACGCCACAAAGGCGATGGTGGGAGCGATCTCGTCGGGAGTCCCGAAACGGCCGAACGGGATCCATGTCAGGACCTTATCCTTGACTTTCTGCGGCAATACGATTGTCGTTGCAGTAGAGACGTAACCAGGCGCCACGGCGTTGACGGTTACGTTGCGTGTGGCCACTTCCTTGGCCAGCGACTTGGTGAAGCCGTGGACCGCAGCTTTTGACGCCGCGTAGTTCGTCTGCCCCACGTTGCCCCTGATACCCACGACCGACGTTACGTTAATTATCCGCCCCCACCTGCCGCGCACCATGGGAGCCACGGCCATTCGGGAGCAGAAGTATGTTCCGTAGATGTTCGTATCCAGCACACGCTTGAAGTCGTCGTCCTTCATGCGCATGAGTAGCGAGTCCTGAATGATCCCGGCGTTGTTGACGAGAATCTCGACGGGTCCCAACTTATCGGTGGTCTCCCGGAACATCTCTTCGACCGCGGCGCGGTCTGAGACGTCTGCGCCCACGATGATCGCCTCTCCGCCTCCGTTGCGAATCTCGTTTGCCACGTCCTCTGCATCTTCAGGATGGGTGTTGTAGTTAACCGCGATCCTGTGCCCCGCCGCGGCCAGCCGCAAAGCAGCTGCGCGGCCTATTCCCCTGGACGCGCCCGTTATGAGGGCGCAACGTGATTGATCAGGCAAAATGATCCCCGGTGCTTGATGAGCGCGTTAGTTCAGGACTTCCGTGCGGATCTTCGACAACTCATCGGCTGACGCCTTGACGAAGTCCGTTGTCACGATAGTAACCGCCGTGGCGATAGCGTTGGCAATAGACGGGGCCAAAGCCCTCCCGTGACCCACGATGGCGACGCCGTTGACTCCCAGCAGCGGACCGCCTCCGAGGGCCTCCAGCACGTTGGTCCTGTCAAAAACATCACGTGCAAGCGCCGCCCCGGAATCGGTTTGGCCCACTGCTGCCTCGATGTCCGCGACAATCGCCTGACCCAGGGCTTCGGTCAGTTTTAGCACCATGTTGCCCACAAACCCGTCGCAGATTACCACCTCTGCGTTGCCGCCGGGCAGATCGCCGGGTTCCAGATTGCCGATGAAGTTCAGGCTGCTGGCGTTGAGCAACTCCGAGGTTTCCCTCACCTGTCGATTGCCTTTGCCCGCTTCCGAACCCACGCTGAGGATCGCCACACGAGGGTTGTCCGCGCCGTAAATAAGGCGGGAAATGACTGATCCAAGCGCCGCGAAGTCGAGAAGCTGTTGCGGCCGCGTGTCGACGTTGGTGCCAAGATCGATGATTACCGTATTCGGCGCATATCCGACGATAGGGCCTCCAAGAGCCCCGCGATCTACACCTTCCATGGTGCCGAATACGACAGTAGCGGCGGCGATAGACGCTCCGGTGGAACCCATACTCACGAACGCCGCTGCCTTGCCCGCCTTGACCGCCCCGGCAGCCACGAAAACCGATGCGTTGGGTTTCGATCGGAATGCAGTCACAGGGGACTCATCCTCGGCGACCACGCCACTGGAACGAACGACTTGCAGCGGCAGGTCTGACGCGCCCAGCCGTTCGATCTCAGGATGGATTAAGTCGGGTTCGCCTACCAGCGCAATGGCCACGGGGCTTTGCTTGACCGCCAGTACGGCGCCGGCCACTGTCTCGCGGGGACCGTGGTCGCCCCCCATGGCATCCAGCGCGATGGGGATCAACCCACCCGGTCCGCTCATTTTGGTCGTTGGATCCAAGGGTCCTCCCTACGTGTCATTTGGCGGGTTCGTCAGGTGATCGGCGCAGGGGAACAGTGGCATGACCAGTCGCCACCTCGGTTCCGTCCTGCTTTCTGCAACCTGCCCGGCAACGGGCAAAATTATCCTGGCCGTCGGATGTCACTGAAATGATTTCGCCCCAGGTCTCTACGGTCTCACCCGGATAGACGGGCGCCTTGAACCTCACGTCGAGTTCGCCGCCCGCCGCGTACGTGCCCGGGAACGCCATTTCGAGCATTTCAGATACGAACGCAAGTGTCAGCATTCCGTGGGCGATTCGCCTACCGAATTGCGTAGTGCGGGCGAACTCCTCATCCAGGTGAACGGGGTTGAAGTCCTTCGCGGCTTTTGCGTACAGGTCAACACGGTCCTGGGTAACCTGACGGCTTATGACGGGTAAGAGGTCGCCAACATTGCATGGGCCGCCCATGTCTTTGGAATTCGTCATGGACTGACAATCACCATACTGGTTGCAGTCGCCACAACCTCGCCATCGGCGTCTATAAAGGTGGTATCCAGCGTCGCGAATCTGGCCCCTCGCCGGACCGAGTTTCCCCGTAAAACGGCGGTGGCCGACAACTTCTCCCCGGCTACGATCGGTCTTTCGAATCGCGCTCCCTGCGAGCCGTGGATCGTTCCGCCTGCCAGCCCCAGTTCGTCGATCAACTTGCCAAGTCCCGCCGCCACGACGGCCATAGGAGGCACCTTGTCTGCGGCGGCTGGCAAACACTCGCGGCCGACGGCCTCGGCGTATTTGATCGACTCCCGGACCGACAGTCCGACGTCGTAGGGGCCGAGTTTGTGGCCGGTTTCAAGTTTGGCAAGATTCAAGTCTGGGTCCGGTCTGGCCTATTGGGTCCAGCGCGGGCGCGCTCATACCCGTAGGAGGCGGATTGTATTAAGACCTGACCTTGCGGGCAATCGCGGGCGGTCAAATGTCGCCTCTGACACCGCCGCGTTGGTCAACCGCGTCGTCGATCAGCCTCGCCGCAACCTCGAATGACTCAGGTTTTCGGTAGTCCAGTTCCGAGAGCGCCAGGACGCGGTACAGGGTACCGGTGGAGACGAGGGCGCTGACGCTTTCGCCGAGCTTCGGAATTGGCACGCCCAGCGCTTCGGCAATTGCCGCGGCGGCATTCATGCCGCTCCGGTTCATGTAGACCTTTGTCATCACGCGCCCCCTGTAGCTCAAGGAAACTCCCTCTTTGCTCTGCTTGAGCTGCACCCGCAAGTGGGCGCGGGGGACCTCAATCAACTCGTATGCGTACTCCAGGGCTTTTTTTCGGCTGATGGACATGCTCACCCTGCCCTCAGGGACTTGCGGCGAGACGCTAACAATGGCGCTCGCCGACCTGCGAAATTCAGACTTTGACTTGCGCCGTTTCGCTGTAAAGCAATCGTGGGATTACCATCTCGCGCCACTTCTTTTGGATAGATTAGTGACCGGAGCCGAAATGCGTATATATAATCGCCCGGCACAAACTGCCCGACGGCAAATGTCTGTGCAGACAACCCGTATTTTGACATGCAACCCAACGGACGAAAAGGAATAGTCACCGGCGGCGCCACCGGCATCGGCAGATCGATCGGTATGTCCCTCGCGACCCAGGGCGTTTCGATAATGGTTGCTGACATTAATTCGGAAGCTGCCGAGGCGACGGCGTCCGACCTCGCGGCGCTTGGGGTCAATAGCGGATTCGTCGCAACCGATGTTACCAACCCGGAAGCGACAGGCCGCATGGTCGAGGCCGCCTTCGACACCCTGGGCGGCGTGGACATACTCGTCAACAACGCGGGCGTAGCGGGCGCCCCGGGCTGGGATTCGCGACAAGAGTCTACCGAGGAAGATTGGCGCTTTACGTACCGCGTAAACATCAAGGGGATCGTGAACTGCACCGAGTCGGTCAAGCCGGCGATGACGAAGGTACGGGCAGGGAAGATCGTCAACATTGCCTCGATCGCAGGACGCGAGGGGCGGCCCTCACTGCCGCACTACTCGGCCAGCAAGGCGGCGGTGATCAACTACACCCAGTCCCTGGCCAACGAGCTTGCCCGCTACAACATCAACGTCAACGCGGTGTGTCCCGGTCTTTTGTGGACTCCCATGTGGGAACAGGTTGCCGGGAGGTACGGCGCAGACGATCCGCAATTCGCGGACCTGGCGCCGGAAGAGATATTCAACAGCATGGTCAAGGCCAACATACTGCTCGGCAGGCCCCAGACACCTGAAGACATCGGGGAGGCGGTAGCGTTCCTGGTATCCGAAGATGCCCGAAACATCACCGGACAGGCCCTGAACGTCGATGGTGGATTTTTCCTGAGATAGTCCGATTTTCTTTGGCTGCCGCCTGGAGCAAGGATAGAGAGAGGCTCTTTTTGATTCAGGCCACTAGCACTCCAGAAATCACACCCCGGCGAGTCGGCGTCGTGACGCCGTCGAGCTCGGAATAGCAGGGCGGAAACCAGTTAAATGGAATTGAATGGAAAGGTCGCAATCGTCACAGGTGGCGGCAACGGCATCGGCCGCGGTATTGCCCTGGAATTGGCCGAACGCGGAGCGGACTTAGTCCTCGGTGAAATCGACGTCGATTCTGCCGCGCAGGTCGCTCAAGAGATAAAGGCCGCGGGCCAGGACGCGATCGCCGTCGAGACCGACGTCACCCAACAGGAGTCGACCGACTCACTTGTTGAGGCCGCCATCGAACGATTCGGCACGGTGGATATCCTGGTGAATAACGCCGGCGTCGGAGGCGCGCCCGGCTGGTGGGAACGGGCGGAAAGCAGCAGCGAAGATTGGGACGCAGCGTTTGAAGTAAACGTGTTTGGCATCGTTCACTGCACCAAATCGGTTGAAAGGCACATGAGTTCGCAGAAAAGCGGCAAGATCGTCAACATTGCGTCCGTGGCCGGACGAATTGGCGCCGGGGGCATAGCCCACTATTCGGCATCCAAGGCGGCCGCCATCAATGTGTCGCAGGCCTACGCCATCCGCCTTGCTCCATCGAACATAAACGTCAACACGGTGTGTCCCGGGCTGCTCTGGACCGACCTCTGGGAGAAGCTGGCAGTTCGGCGCAAGGTGATACGTCCGAACGAAAAGACGCTCTCAGGGCGGGACGTTTTTCTGAGGCGGCTCACCGAAACGACGCCTATGAATCGGGAGCAAACGCCTCAGGACATCGCCAAGGTAACGGCGTTCCTCGTGTCGGATCGGGCCCGGAACATCACTGGTCAGGCCATCAACGTAACCGGCGGCTGGATTAATAACTGATACGCGCGGTTTCGGATGCCGGACGCGTATTTCGCCATTGGCGATTCAGTGCGCCCTTCATGTCACAACACCCCTCATTGATGTCACCAGTAACCCCCTCCCTGTCACCCTGAGAGGCTGTGAATAAATCATTTATGCTCCTATGGTATTGAGAGGCTGATTGCTGGACAACGATATTGGGCAGCCATATCGGCGAGGTGAACACATGAGTGAAGAGACGCTGTTTGAACTGCCGGCCATTGAGGAGAAGCGAGCGCCTGCGCCAACGAGTCCGGGTGAGGCCCGGGTGCTGCGGCCGGTGCGGAATCAGCCTGAGTGGGCGGTATTGGACCTGGAATCGCGGTTGCCTCAAGAGCATCGGGCCCGTGTTATATGGAGCTTTTTGGAGAGGTTGGACCTGTCGGCGTTTTATGCGCCGGTCAAGGCGGTGGAGAACCGGCCAGGCCGCCCAACGACAGACCCCAAAGTGCTGCTGGCGTTGTGGCTGCTGGCCACGGTTGACGGTATAGGAAGCGCCCGCCGGCTGGCGCGTTTGTGCGAGGAGCACGATGCCTACCGCTGGATGAGGGGGAACGTACCTATCAACTATCACATGCTCTCTGACTTCCGGGTAGCCCACCAAGAGGCGCTGGACGGCCTTTTGACCCAGATCATAGGTTCCCTGATGGCCGCAGGGGCGGTCCGGCTGGAGCGTGTGGCTCAAGACGGGATGCGGGTGCGGGCGAGCGCAGGCGCTGCGTCCTTTCGTGGTGAGGGGGGATTGAAGAAGTGCATGGAGGAGGCGAGGGCACAGGTGGAGCGGCTGGCGCAGGAGCGGGAGCGTCCCGATCCTGGCGTGACGCGGCGTGAACGTGCGGCGCGGGAGCGTGCGGCGCGAGAGCGGGAGGAACGGGTCCGGGAGGCGCTGTCGTACTTACCCCGGGCACAAGCGAAGAAGGAACGCCAACTGCACACCAAGGCGACGGATCAGCGTCCCAAGGTTACGAAGGCGCGGGTATCCACCACAGACCCCCAGGCAACGGTGATGAAGATGCCGGATGGCGGCTTCCGGCCAGCCTGCAATATCGAACTGGCCACCGATAGCGCCAACGGAATCATCGTCGGAGTAGGGGTCACGTCGTCGGGTACGGATGCAGGGCAAGCGGCGCCTATGGAGGAGCAACTGGTCAGGCGGACGGGCCGGCGCCCTGAGTCCTACCTGATGGACGGGGGCTTCGCTACCCGGGAGGACATCACTGCTCTGGAGCAACGAGGAGTGAGTGTGTATGCGCCGGTGAGGTTGCCCCGGAACAAGCCCGAACGGGAGCGTTACGATCCCCGCTACGGGGACGGGCCGGATGTGGCAAGGTGGCGTCAACGGATGGCCACCGACGAGGCCAAAGCCATATACAGGCAGCGGGGGTCAGTGGCGGAGTGGACGAACGCCCAGGTTCGTCTTCACGGAGTGAGCCAATTCAACGTACGGGGACTTACCAAAATCACCAGCGTCATGCTCCTAGTCGCCGTGGCCCACAACCTCCTGCGCTGGGAGGCGTTGATGGGCTAAGTAGACACAGAGGGCAAGCTCCTGACTCCCGGGGCGGTTTCGACCGGAAAATGGCCAAAACTCTATCGCAAAGTTCCCTGCCTAAACAAATACTCGACCCGGTGAAAGTTCCAAAAGGCGCTTTCAACCAACAACACGCCGGTCAACAGCAACGGAACCTCAAAACACTCACAGCCTCTGAGCGAAGTCGAAGGGTCTCGGGTGGGGAGTGAGGGTGGTGTTGTACGAGGCGCGTAGATTCTTCGGCTGCGCTCAGAATGACATTCAAAGGTGCGTTTGCTGTAATTCTCAGCAAGACCGCGCGTGTACCCTCAACTCCGGTCAATACCGATGACCCGGTCTGTCAGTTCAGTCAGGATCCGGTCGAGTTGCGAGCGAGACGATGGCCCGATCACCTTTTTTACGATCTCGCCGTCGGGCATTACGAAGAACTTCTCCGGCAGGCCTTTAACGCCAAAGTCGACCCCGATGCGCCCCCGTTCGTCGATGCCGGTAGCGTATTCGATGCCGTTTGCGGCAACGAATTCGCGGACGGAGTCGTCTACGTCCCATAGCGCGATCCCCACGAACTCCACCCCACGTTCACGCCAATCCCGGTACGCCTCGGCCAACACTGGCCCCTCGGCCCTGCATGGTGGGCACCACGACGCCCAAAAGTCCACCACCACGATCTTCCCTCGCAGATCGACCAGGCTGATCTCCCCGCCATCAAGTAGAGGCAATACGAAGTCTGAGTGCGGATCGGTCGAGACCGCCACCTCACCGAAACTGGAATTCACGCCGGGTCGGCCCTGTTCGCCCCCAGTTTGCAGCGTGCCCCATACCAGGATGGCTACGAGAAAGCCGACCGGGATGCCGAGGCCGATGATTATGGCGCGTCGCTGCGTCATGCCGGTGGCGCGGGGCGGGTCTCGTCTCTCATGGACGGCTCGTCGTCTTCTGGCGCCCTGAGCGCCCGCCGCATGAGCGTTTCGCGTTCGACGGTGTACGTTTCCGGTTCAATCTTGCCCGCGTCCCGTAGCTCATCCAGCGCTGCAATGGCGTTCACCAGCTCGCGGCGTGTGGGCGCCTCAGTGGCCGGTCTGCGTCTCGACCTGATCAGCGCGTACGCCAGCAACGACAGGAATGCCGTGCCGGCCAGCCACGCGAGGATAGGGATGTACGCCCGACCGCCAAAGTAGTCGACCGCCCTTTCGACGAACGACGGGCTTGGCAAGGCGGACACCGTGATCGTAAGCCTCGTTCCCCGTTCGAAGCCGGTACCCTCCACGATCGTGAAGACCCGGTCATTTACGGTCGTGGTTCGCGGCGGCCCCAGACCCTCGCCGGTGATCGTGGTATTGCCGTGGGGGAGCATGAACCTCACTTCGTCTGCGCCAAACGGCAATATCAGCGGGAACTCAAAGCCGTCACCGTCATAGGACATCAGGAAACTCATGAGGATGTTGAACTCACCGGGAGGAATGGGGGTTGAAAGAGCGAACCCCGTCCCGATCTCCATCACGTTTCCGGCGGGCAGGTCACTCTCCACCGACAGATTCGAGTAGCCTTCCGGAATCGAGAATCTGACGAGTTGGAGCCCGGTCAGCCCGGGGTCGTTGAGTTCCGGCAGCCAAACCGTGTCACCCTCGTTCCGGATGTCGATTGCGCCCAGCACGCCCATGGTCCGCGACCTTGCGTCAACCGAAGGTACCAACAAGGAGTAGGACGACACCCAAAGGTCGTGGAGCGATCTGGTCCGGTCGTAGGTGACCAACTCCACGTTCGACCAGTCGGTTGTGTTCGCGAGATCGACCGATGGGGTGAACAGGCCGTCATTGGCGGCAACGCGGTAAGTAAGTCCAGGACCGGTCGTAAACCCCGTGAATTCGAACCTGCCTTCTTCGTCAACGAATGCAGAATCCCGGCCAACGATCTGCGCCTTGCTTTCGTCTAGCGTCAGCAACACCACTTCGAGCCCTTCCGGCACTGTTCCGCCCGCCGTCCCATTGATCACCCGCCCGGCAATGGTCTCCGGCGTCTGCGCCGCTGCAGTGCGCGCTCCAAGTGGGATGGCAGATACGAGCGCGGCGAGAATGAGCGTCAACCCGAAAAGCCGCCATGCGCGCAGCTCAAGGCCTCGGCGTGCGATCAACGATCCACTTCCGGTTCGATCACCTTGGCGTCAGTCTCTCGGGCCGCAAATGATCGTTCGCGGCGGGCTTCGGCTATCTCCCGCTCAAGGTCTTCTTCACTTGCCGTATCCGATTCGAGGACCGACAAGTCGCGCAGGATTCGTGCGGCGTCCATTCGAAGCTCATGGACCTGTGTCTCATGTTCCTCCTGTGCGATTTCACCCGACTTCAATTCGGCGCCCAACTCATCGATCTGCCGGTAGGTACGCGTTCTCGCCGCGCGTAGGCGCTGGACCGCAGGATCCGGTGAGTTGACTCTGCGCCTCTGAACTATCACAAACGGGTAGACCACGACCGCCAGCGCCGCCAACACGAGGACTACCCCCAACGCAATGCCCATCGTCCTAGTTGTTACCTGAGCGTGGTCGCATTATTGTCGCAATCGGTGGCAGGTGCGGTATTGGGGATGTCCCGCCGTTCCTCCTGATCGTCACTGCTTGAATAGTACCGTCAATCCTCGGTTTGCGAGACTTGCGGAGGCATCTTTGGAAGTTGCTACCGCTGTAAGACAACACAAATGTTGTGCGCGATTTGAGTGTATGAACGCACGAGAACTCCGACGCTGGCTTAGAAAGTAGGGCTGCAGCGGACATCTCACCGTCCGGAGCGGAGACCGCACCAGCCAGTTGCCATGCATGGCGGCAGGAAAGAACTGGAACGTTCACTTGTTGCGAAGATCAACAAAGACCAGGGACTGGACTGATGCCAGCCTATCCAATAATGCTGGATGACGATGACGGTACGCTACTGGCGACCCCCCTCGATTTTCCGGAACTTACAACCTATGGAGACGACCGTGAGGAGGAATCGCCCGCGCCGTCCACGCGCTGGAGGAGGCGATAGCGGCCCGCATCCACGACCAGCATGGACATTCCCATGCCGTCGCAAGGGGAGAACCACGCCATTATGCCCACGCTGACCTACATGAAGGCGATGCTGTACCAGGGGATGAGGGACGAGGGCGTCGGCAAGGCGGAGTTGGCCCGCCTGGGATGGCGCATGTCACAAGTAGACCGGGTACTGGACGTTTAACACCGGTCGCGGCTGGACATGATGGACGCGCTCTCGGCGCCATCGGACAGCGGTTGCATGTGACCGCTCTGGTTAAGGACGATTGAGCCCGCGGGGAGCCAGGCATACTCATTTTTGCGCCGAACATGAGGAGAGCCAGAGCATTTTGCATCCGTGCAGTTCCGGACTGCATCCAATTCAATCTGGCTCGAGAGACGTCCTTTCTCGGATTGATTGACACACAAGGGAACTCTTCCTTCCGCCGGTAATACAATTGACAGGCTGAGTGAAACGAAAGCGTTCGCGCCGGAGAGAGACGATGGTAGTAGACAAGGGAACCGACGAGATCAAGGAAATGATCCGGGGATTACTGCGCGGACGATTCGAAAACGAGTTCGAGTTCGGTCCCATAGTCGTAATGCCCCGTTATGACGAGGATGGTGACCGATACCTGCACTCATACATTGTCTTTCACGGGGATCAGAAGAACCTGGACCCGATCTGGACACTCAGGCTGTCCGGGCTCCTCTGGTCACGTGCCGAGGAGCTTGGATATCCCGGTATTCCCATACAGGCGTTCGTCGAACGGTCCGAGTGGCCTGACTTGAAGAAGAGTCTGCCTTGAATCCCGACGATCTTCTGACGATTGCTGAGCGCCTTGCCTCTGTCGGTATTGGAGCCCGGCGAGGGAGACCACGGCAGGCCGAACTGCGGAGAGCCGTTAGCGCAGCATACTACGCCCTGTTCCACACCCTGGCCGGTAACTGCGCGAATTTGCTTGTCGGCGGCAGATCGTCAACTCGTACCAAGCATGCATGGAGGCAGATGTACCGAGCTCCGGATCATGGGCACGTCAAGAGACGATTTGTTGAAAGGCGCCCAAAGAGGGTCCTTGCGAGGTTCCCGCAGGAGGTCCAGGACTTCGCAGACCAGTTCGTGAGGATGCAGCGGCTACGCCACCTTGCCGACTATGATCCATTCGAGCGCTTTTCGCGGTATACGGTTTCTCAGTACATCGATGAGACGAAAGCGGCTATCGCCGAATTTGAGCAGGTTCACCGGAATGACCGTCGCGCATTTGCCGTTTTTGTACTGTTCGACCTGAGGAGGGACTAACGGACTGGCCCTCTAACGGCTAGTTGTTCTCCCGCCCCATCCTGGACGTGCGTCAGTACAGCACCAATCGCGGCTGGACATGATGGGCTGCGGTTGGAGGTGACCGCCGCAGTTGCTGAGGATCCGGCGACTCGTATTCGCAACTGACCAGACCAAGAGACGAAGCAATCGCGCGGTGCCGGATCGTAACTCGCGAGTCGTCCCCCTAAGCCGCGGCTCGCGGGGTCGCTGATTCCACTGAACTTCGTCTTCGTTCCAGGGCTGGCTGGGGCCACAGGGCGATTATGGTTCCGATTACGAATATCGGGCCGGCGATCCAAAGCCACATCGCGAGCGGGTTGATGCTTATCCGCAGAAGCACCCGGTCCTCACTGAGGAAGTCGCTCGGTATCACGTACAGGTCTTCGGCCAAGGTGGACCGAATGCCCGCCCTGACCGATACCTGGTTGAAGTCGGTGTAGAAACCGTGCCAGGGCTGGAGCGCGCCGATCAGTTCGTCTTCCGGATAGCCGGTCGCGAATTTCTGCGGTTCGATTCGGTACCCGTCCGGATCGTCGGCGTATTGGCTGGGGTCCACCCGGTAGATGTTCAGGTCGGCCCACTGAGCAACTCGGTCCGACCGTAGGGCGCTGTTACGGCCTACGTACTCGATTCGGTAGTCGTCGATAACCGCGCTTTCGCCGGGCCGAAGTACGATGTCCGTGCGCTGGTCGAAAAACTGGGTTCCGACGACGCCTAACGACAACGTGAGCAACGCAAGGTGGACGATGTAGCCGCCGTGGCGCGGCCGGTTGCCTTTGACTAACCTCCACCACGCGAGCGGCCAGTTTTCGCCCGCCCGGTTACGACTTCTCGCGCCGAGATACCACTCCTCGATCACCGTGACCGCGGAAAATGCGATCACGCCGAACGCGATTACAGCGATGACACTAGATATGCCGGATGCAATCATGCCAGCCACGACGGCCAATCCTGCGAGGGACGGGATGGCGATGTGCCTCGCCAGCCCGCGGCCAGCGGTCCTCCGCCACGGGAGCAGCGGGCCGATTCCCATGACGAATAGCACGGTGAGCAGAAGCGGGCCGTTCACCGTGTTGAAGTACGGCGCGGCCACGCTGATTTCCTTCCCCTGGGCGAATTCAGCAAAGACGGGAAATACAACCCCCCAGAGTGTGGCGAAGGTCACGCCAAGCAGCAGGAAATTGTTGACAAGAAACGACGCCTCCCGCGAGAGGAACGACTCCATCGGCCGATCACTCTTGAGGCTCGGCAGGCGCCATAAGAACACGCCGAACCCGAAAATTAGGCAGATGATCATGAACGAGAGGAATATCGCGCCTAAGGTTGAAGCGGCGAATGAGTGGACTGAGACGACGGGGCCGCCGCGGTTGATGAACATCCCCAGTTGGGCCAGAACGAAGGCGATGTTCAGCAGGGCGATATTCCACATGCGGAACATGCCGCGTCGTTTCTGGGCCATGATCGAGTGGATGAACGCCGTCAGGACGAGCCAGGGCATGAAAGCCACGTTCTCGATCGGGTCCCAGCCCCAGTAGCCTCCCCACCCCAGGATGGTGTACGCCCACCACGCGCCGAGCAGCAGGCCGACGCCCAGTATTCCCCACACGATGATCGACGAGACCCTGGCCACGTCTACCCAATCGTCCCCGTAATTGCCTGCGATAAGCGCTCCTGTAGCGAAGGCGAACGGGATGGTTATGCCGATCAGGCCAGCCATCAACATGGGCGGGTGGCTGAACATTCCGGGGTGGGTGAGAAGCGGGTTTATGCCTCGGCCGTCGTCCACTTCGAAACCGAGAGGGGCGAATGGGCTGGCATAGAAGGCGAGGGCGAAGAAGTAGAAGGCCTGCACGATTGCCAGGATCGCAACGGTGTAGGGCATGCTGCGGGCGAACCGCTTCGGGGCGAATCGCATGGCGAGAGCCGACATCAGGGCCAGTATGAAGACTATGTACAGCAGCGAGCCCTCGTTGCCGGCGTAGAGCGCGACCCACGTGTAGGCCCGGTCCATGACCAGGTTGCTGTGGTCGTACACGTACTTGATCGAGAAGTCGTTGGAGACGAACGCCGCCACGAGCGCGCCCACGGCTATGACGGTGGTGGGAAGCGTCATGTAGGCCGCGCGCCGCGCGCTTACGGCAAGTTCAGGCAGTCCGCGATTGGCGGCAAGAGCCGACCCAACGGCCGCGTAGAGCGACAGCGCGAGCCCCAGCAGGATGGCTATCTGGCCGAGCTCAGCTATCTTGCCGCTCCTTGTGAACTGCTGTCCCCTTCATCGGCGTTGTCCAGACCGAGTTCCCGGTCGACCTGCGCAAGATAATCGCCCAGTTCCGCGTCGGTTGCTCCGTCGCCCGTTTCGCGTTTTTTCATGCGCCGCATGACGACGACGAGGAAGGCGACGCTCAGCAGAAGCGCGGCGGGGGGCACGACCCAGACCACGATCGAGAATCCAGTCGTGGGCGGCGATGCCAGGACCGCGTCTCCGTAGCGTGCGGCGAAGTAGTCGAGGATTTCGTTCTCGCTTTCACCGGCCCTCAATTTCTCCCGTATGACTCCCTTCATATCCAGGGACACCTGCGCGTTCGACTGATCGACGGTCTGGCCGTCGCAAACTGGGCACATCAGTTGCCGGTCGAGCGCGTAGGCTCGCTCATCGATAGTCGCTTCCCGGCTGGCGCAGGCGATGGCCGCGAGCAGAATCAGGCACAGCAAAAGGAGGCGACCGGTGCTTAATGCCAGCCGGGGAAAGGGGCGGGAATGGCTACTGGGGGAGTTTCCTGTCATTCGAGTGGTCTGCATTACTGCGCGGGCGATAGTTAAAGATTACTCCGCAGACGTGGTAGGAATCGGGTAGAGACGCGGGGTGACGAGGCCGATCCGCCTAGTCATCCCCGTGAAAAAAGGGGGGCCCCGCCTACTGGATCCCCGATCGGGGTCGCGGATGACGGATGATGGCGAGGGTCGGGGAAGATGGGAGAAGGCCGCGGCCTGCGACGCTCAATAACCGGCGGCTTACTGTGCGCCAAGCCCCGTCTGTTCATCGAACATGTACTCGACGAGGTCCCTGATCTCCTCTTCCGGCATCAGGGCGCCGTACCTGGGCATCACGTTAACCCCGCTGTTTAGAACGGTGAACCACGCCTCTGGAGTCCGGTCCGACCTGAGTTCGATGAGATTGGGTGGCGGGTTGTACGGCGTGCCGTCGCCCTGCGATGCGTAGAAGCTGTTTGGCGCCGTGATGTGCGGCGATGCCGGACCGTCCCCAAGGCCACCTGCGCCGTGGCAGACTGTGCAGTTCACGCGGTACAACTCGCGGGCCACCACCGGATCGTAGGGCCGCGTTCGCTGAGCGGGTACGTCCAGCACGACATCCGGCCCGCCTGCCGGCAGGAACGCCACGGCTCGCCGAACGGGCGCCTGACGGGGCGGTTCCTGCGAGCGGTGGGCCTGGGAGTAGTGCATCTCCTTGAATAGCTCAACCGGGTAGGTATTCGACTGCTGAATGCAGGCCCCGGCCGCGAGAGCTACCAACGCGACGCCGACGATCCACGGTACAAGCCGCGCCTTAACGCCCAACCCCCGAGCGGCGCGTTGAAGAGGCGCCAGACGACGGCGGGTCATTGTTGAAGTGGAGATGATGCTCGGCATGCCCGTGGGTTTACGATGCCTGCTTGATTTCCAGAGCGCCTGCGTTAGTCAAAACCGATTTGGCGTCGTCGACTCGATCATCGTCGCAACTGATCACGACGCCGATCCACCCCTCGGTGATTCTCGGGTCGTAGGCGCCTGGTTTCATGTTAGGCAATCTGGATTCGAAGATGATGCCGATGACGGTCGCGATGACGGCGGAGAGCATGGTGAGCTCGTACATGATGATCAGCATTGCGAACAGGGACAGGATCGGCTTCCCGCCGGAAACGACGGGATAGGCGATTTGCGTGGCGGCTGTGAAGACGAGCGCCACCGTAAAGCCGATGATGGCCCCGAACGCGGGGAAGCGAAACAGACGGTGCTGCGGCACGTGTTCGCCAAACGCGCCCTCGGGGTAGGGGGTGCCGGTAAGCACGTCGAACGTGCCTTTTTCGAACCCAGCCGCCGCAAGGCCGTCCATGGCGTCGGCTGCGGGGTCCGGTTCCTGAAACAGGCCCAGAACGCTCATTGATGCCATTTGACTCTTACTCCTGCTCCCTGATGATCGCCGGCACGGTGGCCCGTCCGATCTTCATGTCTGTTGTGAATACCTGGCTCTCTTTTTGCTCGAACAGCGGTACGAGCGGGAAGAACCGGGCGAACATAAGCATCAGGAACAAGACCCACGCCACGGACCACCCGAGCAGGAACCACTCTATGGGGCTCGGTTTGTAGGACTCCCAGGCGAAGGTGAACGGGGTTTTTCTTGCGAGGCCGGGAACGACGATGAAGAAACGCTCAAGCCACATCCCGATGTTCACGAGGATCGACGTCCAGAACATCGCGGCTATGTTGTTCCGCACTTTTTTGAACAACCACAGAGGCACGGGGATGAAATAGGCCGTTAATAGGAACACGATGAACCAGACGTTCCACGGCCACGAGAACAGTTGCATCTCGCGAAGAGCGATTTCGGGTCCTTCCAGCGTGTACAGGGCGAAGATCAGTTCGAGGAAGGTGAAGCCGAGCCATCCGGTCGCCACCACGATAAGCAGTCTCGCCAGCGCGTCGAAGTGCTCGGGCCTTATGAAGTCTCCCCACTTCCAGAGCCAGCGCATGAGGGCCATCATGGTGACAACGGCCGATACGCCGGAGTGCACCGCGCCGATGACGAAGTAGGGGGCGAAGATCGTGGAGTGCCATCCTTCCACGCCCGTGGTCACCGCAAAGTCCCACGAAACGATCGAGTGCACCGAGACGAAAATCGGAAGCATGAGCGCGGAGAGCAGAATTCCGCCTATGGTCTGCATCTTCCACTGACGGGGATTGCCGCGCCAACCGAGCGCCAGCACCGTGTACATGGCGTTTTGCCAGCCGGTTGTGCGGTCGCGCAGGTTTCCCAGGTCCGGCAGTAACGCCACGTACAGGAACAGCGTGCTGCCTGTCAGGTAGGTCCCAATGGCGGCCGGGTCCCATACCAGCGGGGACCTGACGCTTGGGAAGATTCCCCTGGCGAAGTCATAAGGCGCGTACCAGTACGCCCGCCAGGGTCGGCCCTCGTGGATCAGGGGGAAGAGTAGCGCGGTCAGCAGCGAGAAGACGGTCAGAAGCTCTGCCGCCCTTGT
Organism: Dehalococcoidia bacterium; assembly: GCA_965219065.1. GTDB lineage: Bacteria > Chloroflexota > Dehalococcoidia > Lucifugimonadales > Lucifugimonadaceae. The sequence goes on along the minus strand of OZ244715.1, from coordinate 1,478,202 downwards.
GACCGGTCTGCGCCATTCCGCCTGGGTGAGCCTCAAGATGGCCGAGATCATGATTCCGGCGTGACTGATCCCGACCCAGAACACGAAGGTGACGATCATCAGGCCCCAGAAGACGGGACGGGACAGCCCAGTTACGCCCAGACCCTTGTTCAGGATGAATCCGATGACCACCCAACCACAGATCACGACGATGCCCAACGCGATCACCGTGGGCAACCACCATGCGGGGGTTGCCAACTGACCGTTCAGCAGAACTTTGTTGGTATAGGGCTGATCCAGAGCCCGGCGTTGTTGCATCGTTAAAGGTGGTCGGGTCCTCCGAGAGGCCCGATCGATCTCCTAATCAGGCTTTGCCACTAGTATCCCGTGGGTCCGCAAGAACTTGACCGGCCGGGACAGCAGGTTCATTTGCTGGATTTCCCATATCGACACCACTGGAATCAGCCGGGTCGCCAATAGCATGAGCAATATGGCAGCGGAGATCGCGCCGATGATCGCCAGGATGTCAAACACGTCCGGCCATAAAGTGCCCGGGATGTCAGTCAAGTACGGGCTGTGAATTTGGTCACCGGGAACCGACCAGGACGGCACGTACAGCCGCACCCGGTCGACCAGTATCCCGAATAGCACGAGGACGGCCACTGCGGGTGGTCCGTTTATGCTCGTTCGCAGCCGGTTCCATATGAGCAGCCACCAGGGCGCAAAGAAGCAAAAGACGAATGCTATGGCGAATCCGTAGATCATCGGGCCCCTGATGAGAAGGTCCAGGAACGCGACATCTGCGCTTGCCCGTCCATACCAGAACACGATGAATGCGGAGAAGAAGAAGTAGAACCAAAGCAGGGAAAAGGCGAAGAGGAGCTTGCCCAACGACCAGAACTGGTCGAGGTGCAGGTAGCGTTCGAGCCCCCCGAAGCGCCGCGCGATCCACAAAGCGAGCACCACGGACGCGATGCCGGCTTGTATGGAGCTAATCGAGTGGTACATGGGGAAGATGGCGTCTCGCCAGCCCGGCACCATGCTCATCGCAAAATCGGTGCTTATCAGGAAGTGAGTGAACACGAGGACCAGGAAGTAGAGCGTGCCGAACATGCCGATGCGCATCCGCAACGAACGCCATTGGATGTCGGTGCCCCTCCAACCCCTTGCCAGCTTTTCGCCCCATCGTTGACGCCAGCCCGACGAGTGATCGCGCATCGCCGCCAGGTCGGGTAGGGCGGATGAGTAGAGCAGGCCCAACCCGGTAATCGTCAGGCCCAAGAGGGCAATGATGCCCCAGAAGTGCGGGGAGTAGTTCGGCCCTTCAAACCAGATCGACCGGCGCCTCGTCTCATCGACGATCAGCGGCGGGAGCAGTACAAGCAGCGGGATCAGCATCAATGACGTTACGACGCCTACAAGCGAGAACAGCGCCGCCATACGGGATACGGGTCTGACCCAGTTGGCCTTGGCCAACGCCGGCGCGATAGCCACCAACGGCGCTCCGCCGCCCGCGGTGAGCAGGAACGCCATGACCGCCGCGATGTAGCCCCACTTGGTCGTGTCGCCGCCATCGTCGATTATTTTGCCGATCACGCCTGCCACGCCCAGCACGCCCAGTATGCCCAGAATCCAGGCTGCGCGCTTGAACCGGGGACTGGCGGCGGTTTTCGACACAAGGTCCGTCACCACCTCGTTGGGAGGAATCACCCCCGGAGGAGCGTGGTGTCCGCCGTTGTGGTTGTGACTATCAGTGGTCACCAGCACCACCTTCGCGGTCGGGGTCTACCTTCGCCAGGTATACGACGTTTGGATCGGTATTCAACCGGGACAGCAGCGTGTAGGCCCGGTCGTCGTGGATCATGCTGTATGCCCGGCCCGGGTTGGTCCGGTTGTTTTCGGGATCGATATCTCCGAAGACCAGGGCGTCGGTCGGGCACGCCTGTTGGCAGGCCGTTTGTATCTCGCCGTCCTGCAGGTCCCGGTCTTCACTTGCCGCTTTTCGCACGCCTCTGCGGATGCGTTGCATGCAGAAGCTGCACTTTTCCATGATGCCGCGGCTGCGGATGGTGACGTCAGGGTTGAGGTGGTTCCTGAACGACTCGGGCCACACCGGTTCCCAGTAATTGAAGAAACGAACTATGTACGGGCAACCGTTGGCGCAGTACCTTGTCCCGACGCAGCGGTTGTAGATCTGTACGTTCATCCCTTCCGGGTTGTGATAAGTGGCGAATACCGGGCACACGGGTTCGCACGGCGCGTTCTCGCAGTGTTGGCACAAGATCGGGATGAAGCGCGCTTTGACGTCGGGGAATTCACCTTCCCAATAGCGCTCGACCCGGATCCAGGCCATTCCTCGGCCCCGTTCGTATCGTTCCTGCGTGTTCAGCGGGATGTTGTTTTCAGCCTGGCAGGCAAGTACGCAGGCCTGACAGCCCGTACAGCGGTCGACATCGACCACCATTCCCCACTTATGTTTACCGAAAGTTTCGGTTGCCATTCGTCAATTCCGTTGCGGTAGCAAGTGTGCCTGAAAAAGCCTACTCTTTTCCGCCCCCGTAGATACTTTGCTGATGAAGGTGGTGGTTCGCCTCTTGTGCGTCGTGGGCCGTCTCGCCGGGTCCCACCACGAGCACAGGCACGCCCGGCTCGATGGGGAAGGCTTCGACCGTACCCTCGAACTTCGGCACCTTGCGCCTGCGGCCGGACTTCGAGACACGCACCTTCGTCGCTGCCCAGGCAAGTGCGCCGGTTTCCGTGTCTTTCATGCCCGCAATGATGCTGAGCACGTTGTAGCCGCGTCCCTCGGCGTAGCGACCCCCGTGACTGTGACCCTGGCCGATGGGAATGCCGATGACGCCTGGCGGCACGCCCGGGTGGGGATATGCGAGGGCTTCAATTTCACCGTTGATGGAGCGGACGAACAGCACGTCTCCTTCGATGATATTTAACTCCTCGGCATCCTTCTTGCTGATCTCCGCCCAGGTGTCCCAAACCGCGGACGACATCGGGTCAGGCGATTGCTGCGCCCAGGGGGTTGAGGCAAGCCGCCCGTCGAGAAGTGCATTCGATTGGAATGGGACGAGGTTGAATTCCCGGCCTTCCTCTTCCGGCACCGTGCCGGAATAGGCCGGAATGGATGTCCCTTGAACCACGGCGGGGGTTACGTTCGAAAGGTCGTCCCCGTTCTCACCGGTATCCCACCATCCGCCCCTCTGAAGCACACCGTTCATGAACAGGGTCTTGTCCGGTGCGTTGACCGAAGCGGACCGCCTGCCGAGATCGAAGAGTTGGCCGGAGACGTTTCGAACCAGGTCTTCCATCGTTCTGACCCCTAATGCGCCTCCGCTTGCCCATAAGAGGACGTCTCCGAATGATCGGGCGTCTGCAATCAGGGCTGACTCATCGAGGTTGACGGTTGGACCCACTACGGGCTGTTGGAACGCCACGGTCTGATAACCAGGGCCGGGCTCCGGTATGTCGGTGCCCCAACTCTCAAGGAATGAAGTTTCCGGGATGACCAGGTCGGCCTCCCCTGCCGTGTCGTCCAAAACCGTTGCAAATGCGATGACCCGCGGCACTGAGTTCAATGCGCCCTTTGCGTCGACCGACGCCGGCATGCCGTGAACGATGTCCGCCCCGCGAACGATGACCGTGCCGACGTTGCCGGCGCGCCACTGGGCCAGTTCGCTCTCCCACTCGGAGTATGTCGCCCCGGTGGCGGACGAAGGTACGCCTTCCAACGGGGAACCGGGGTTGGCGCGAACGCCGCCTTCGGCGCCCACTGCGCCAAGCAGATAGTTCAAGGAGTAGATCGCCCGGAGGTTGAAGCTTCCGTTGGTGTGTGCGCCCGCGCTTCCTCCACCGAACGCCACGGCCGGACGATTTGTGCCGAGCTTCTCGGCCGCCTTCAAAATGCGGTCTGCCGGTACTCCTGTGCGCTCGGCCACGGCCTCTATGTTGTAGTCGTCGAGAGCGCCCTCGGGCATGTTTTGCTGAAACGCGCTTATCTCGGAGGCCGAGGACCAGCCGTGGTCGATGATCTGTTTGGCGATGCCAAGCGCAACGGCGCCTTCCGTTCCGGGCTTTGGAGCTATCCACAGGTCGGCGGCGGCGGCGGTCATCGACATACGTGGTTCCACGTGCGTCAGGTAGCCGCGATGGTCCTGACCGCGGAACTGCCCGTACTTGACCGACATGCCAACGGGCGAGACCCACGTGCTCAGCCAGTCCGCGCCGAACGAAAGCACCGACTGGGCGCGGCCGATGTCCAGGTCTGGGAGAGCGGTCTGGCCAAACACGTCTTCAACGGCGCGATGGAGCACTCCCTGCTCTATCGGGTCGAATGTCATGTGTCGGCCACCGTAGAGCGCTGAAAACTGCTGAGTGACCCATCCAAGGTGTCCTCTCAGCGGGTTGGTAACAACCGTCATACCCTCCGACGCGGCTCCGAGCGCGTTGGACAACTCCGCTTCTGCTTCCGCCCAGGTGATAGGGGCTAATATCCCTCCCTTGCTGCGGCGCCTGTAGGGTCTGGAGATCCGATCCGGGTGGTAGAGCAGTTGGAGCGCCGCATCGTGTCTGACGCTCTGTTTGCCCGAATTTACGGGGAAGTCAGGGTTCCCAGCGACCTTTTTGGCTCTGCCCTGCATGACACGTACGATCAGGCCGTCACCCCCGGGCACGTCACCCCAGGTCGTGGCGTACCAGGCGTCCTCGCCCCTCACGAGGTCTTCGGGAAGACCGACCGGGCTCTGGACAATTAGTTCACGCTCAGGCAGTCCGCACGCCACGAATATCACCGCGCCTGTAGCGGCCTTGCCGCTCAGGGCCATGAACTGTCTGCGTGTCAGTTTCTTCAAGACGATGCCTCAGAAGGTGTGTAGATCAGTGGTGGCATACCGTGCAATCGGTTGGCGCTTCGTTTTCGCGGTGGCAATCCACGCACTGCCCCATCTTCAACGGTTCTACCTGCGAAACCTCTTCCATCGAGGCGACGTCCCCATGACAGGTGGAGCACACCATCGCCGGGACTACCTCAGTCTGCTGGTTCACGCCGGGCGCCGCGTTCCCGATGACCGATGGATTCTGAGTGAGAAAGCGAATATGTGGTTCATGGACGAATCGGACGTGGTCCGGCAGCCGATGCACGCGTTTCCAGTTGATTGGAGACGGGGGTTCGCCGGTCAATCCCGCCGCGCCGCGGACCTTGGCGAGTTCGGGGTTTTCCTCCGGCCCAATAACCTTGTGGCAATAGCTGCAGAGACCGACGGGCGGAACGCCGGCGTTGGCCTGGGTCGTCACAGTGCGGTGGCAGAATGTGCAGTCCATGCCGAGGCCCTCGATGCTCTGGCCGGTCGCGTCGGTATATACGCCGGTCCCGGCGTGGATCGTGTGCGGGAACGCTATCGGCTGCTCGACCGTCTGCTCGAACCCGAGCACCGGCACGGGCTGACCAAGCCACGCGACCACTACGAACGCCGTGACGGCCCCGACGGCCGCAAAAACGGCCAGACCGCCAAGCATCAGGAAGGGCGCCAGGACCTTGATCCAGAGGGGCGTCGTCCTGTGCTTTTCTTTGATGAAGTCGAGTAACGACGCCAATCAGTCGATGTCCCGGGGCGGCAGGGCCCTTCGGACTGCTGCCGATTTGCTCATTGCCAGTAGCGGTCGTAGATCCTGGTGATGAATGGCTCCGCCTCAAACGCCGCAAATGCGAGTGTAATGCCAATCCCGGCCACCGAGGCTATGCCGAACGCGTAGAGTGGCCATCTAAGTTTTTCCCACGTCTTTGGGATCGTGCGCGTCGCTACCGCGGACGGAATAATCGCGTGTGCCGTGACGAGCGAAAAACCCGCCGAAAGAGCAAACAAAAGAGATACCCAGAGTAACTTGAGGGTCGTGCTGGTTAAATCCCAGTCAGCGCCTGTGGTCGTGTTCGGATCCACTGGGGAACGGCGACTCCGGGTCCTGATAAAGGTTTCTTTATTCGCGATAGAGGCCGCCCGCGCTGGCGCACCCCATTTGTATTCGCGTCAATCCCTATTGACTGTAACGCGAAAGCACGTGTGAAAACTATCACGAGAGAATTTTTAGTGTCAAGGCAAATTTGGCCGACTCAGTATTGCCGCCGGGGGCCAGACGGATATCATCGGAGCCAGAATTTACTCGGATATTCCGCCAAGGGCGACGCGCTGATTCGATGATTAGGCAGCTGCCCGGGTACGATTTCATGCCATGACGCAAGAGAATGGGGACGAACACCGGGCGCTGGACCGCCGCAAGTTCCTGAAACGAGCTGCACTCGGCGTGGCCGACGCGCTGGAAACGGCCGCCAGGGTCATGGGAGCGCCCGGTCTTGGATCCCCAGGCCCGGCGCGGGACCGCGAGCGCCTCGATCAGCCGGAGGATGGCGCCGAAGACCCGATGTTTTTGCCTGCGCGGCGGCGTACCGATCGGACAGGCGAGGAACGCGGGCCGGATCCCTCTATTGATCCCGGCGAGACTACCTGACGATCAGGGTCATTCGGCCCGCCAGACTATCACGCCGGGCGCAAGCAACAGGTACGGTTCGCCGCTTTGGTCCGGCGCGGTCATGCACCACTCCGTTTGGCTTGGGGACGGCCGGAGTCTGACCCCCCAATCGCCGCCGTAGACGAGGACGGATTCGCCCTCGCCGGAGTCGCCGACGCGGACCCAATGCACGTCGCACGGCGACCCACCATTGTCCGGCCCCCAGCCTGTTACTTCAGTCAATTCCCCACCCTCTGTGTACGCCAGCAACACCGAGCGGGCGGACTGCTCTTCACCAATAGACGAATACGTTCGGAGCGGCAGGTAACCGCAATTCGGGTTTTCCTCGATCTCGATCCATATCTGGGCCATACGTGCTGTCCAACACCCTTCTCCGGCTCAATCAGGGTTGATCATCCGGCTTCTGTTTCGTTTCAGTGGCCCGTCGCTCTGTTCGGCGAAGTCGGGCTGGATGCCTGTCTCCCTGGCGGCTGTAGTATCCGGGCCTTGTCCGTACAACGGTACAATTCCGTCGGGAACGACAGACAGGCGGGTTCGCAACTTGAGAGCAGTTGAATACTACCGGCACGTGCGCCTCCCCGAGGGCGCGGTGTGGCTGACGCTGGACAGTGTGAAGTGTGGAAGGTCCAGGCAGGCTCATCAGCGATTTTTGGGAGACCGGTAGATGGCAAGCGTAGTAGAAGACAAGGTAACGCTCAGTCCCAGGGAGATGCCCCGCTCCTGGTACAACCTCGCCGCGGACCTCCCATTTCGAATACCGCCCATGATGTCGCCATCGGGTTACCCGATTACTTCCAGGGAGCTCGAGCCGCTATTTCCTGTGCAGATAAGGCAACAGGAGTTTGCAGATCGGCAGCAACGCTCATTTCGCATTCCGCCTGAGGTCAAGTCGGCCTATGCGCAGTGGCGGCCGACGCCAATGTTCAGGGCTCGCAAGTTGGAGGCTCGTATCGGGACGCCTGCCCGGTTGTACTACAAATTCGAAGGTGGCAGCCCTTCCGGTTCGTACGAGTCGAACACCGCAATTCCCGTTGCGCACTACGTCCGCGCCGGAGGCTTTAGCACCATCGTCACCGGCGGGGCAGGAGGTGTATGGGTCAACGCCGTGGGTCACGCGTGCAGCGTTTTCGGCATAAAGGCGCGGGTCTACTCAGTCAGGGATGATTCACACTTTGGCGCAGCGGCGGCGAGACTATGGGGAATAGACATTGTCGAAAGCCCCAGCGGCGACACGCGCGTTGGCGCGAGAACACTCGAAACCAGGGGGAGCGGCGCAGGTTCGATCGGCGTCGCACTGGCCGAAGCCTACGAGGAGGCGACCCTCCGGCCCGAAGTGAAGTTCGCCATGCCTACCCTGTTGAACCACACCGCCGTTCACCAGAGCGTCGTTGGACTCGAAGCGTTCAGGCAGCTCGCGGCGGTCGGCGAGGAACCGGCAGTGGTGATAGGCGCCGTCGGTGGCGGAGCCCACTTCGCTGGCCTGTTGGCCCCGTTCATGAAGCGGCGCGTAGAAGGCGCGGAGACCCGATTTGTTGCCGTAGAGACCGCATCTACGCCAAGTTTGACTCGCGGCGTGTACGCGTACGATTCCGCCGATTCGGCCGGCCAGATGCCCATGGTGCAGATGTACACGTTGGGGCACGAATACACACCGCCCGGAATCTTCGCCGGTGGCATGCGCTACCACGGGGTCGCTCCGCTTATTTCGGCCTTGTACAAGGAACAACTTGTGGAGGCCGTTGTGCACGGCCAGCGGGAGGCGTACGAGGCTGGGCTCGAGTTCACGCGGTCTGAAGGGGTCGTGCTTCCGCCTGCGTCCATGTACACGGTGAAGGAAGTGATCGACGAGGCCCGGCGTTGCAAAGACCGCGGCAAGGACGACGTCATACTTTTCTCCATCACCACCAGCATCGACACTGACAGCACCCCTTACGATCCGTTGTTGAGCGGCGAGTTGGCCAACGCTCCGGCGGCTGAAGGATCGCTGGTTTCGTCGGTGGGAAGACTAATGCGGTTCCGCAAATAAGGGACTGTTAGTACGCTATTCGTCGAAACTCCGAGCCCGGAAGGTCAAGCGACAACCTGCGTATTTGCTAGCATCTGCGGTTAACGGAAGAATTCCGGACCGGGCTGCGCGGGCCGAGCCGCGAATGTGGGAAAATCGTGCGCGGAGTTGTGGACCTGATGACACGGGCCACTCCGCCGAGGGAGCAAGAAATGGAAATATCCTCCGAGAAACTGAATTGGATGTATACGACGATGTGCCGTATTCGCCGGTTTGAGGAGACGATGCTCGAGCAGACTTTCATGGGAAAGTCGATGGGGGTCACGCACAGTTCCGATGGGCAGGAAGCGGGTCCGACCGGCATTTGCGCTCACCTGACCGATTCCGACTGGATCTCATCTACCCATCGCGGCCACGGCCACTGCATCGCCAAAGGGCTCGATGCCAAGCGCATGATGGCGGAGATTTACGGCAAGGCCACCGGCCAGTGCAAAGGCAAGGGCGGTTCCATGCACATCGCCGATTTCACCAAGGGCATGCTGGGCGCCAACGCCATTGTGGGCGCGGGAGTCCCCCTGGCAGTCGGCGCCGCCCTGACCGCAAAGTACCGGGGCACAGACTCAGTTGGCGTGGCCTTTTTCGGAGACGGAGCGAACGGGCAGGGGGTTCTTCACGAAAGCATGAACCTTGCCTCCGTCTGGAAGCTACCGGTCGTCTTCGCCTGTGAAAACAACCACTACGCCGAGGCGACACCTGTCGAGTACGCCGTGGCTGTGAACGACATCGCCGACCGTGCGCAGTCGTACAACATGCCGGGAGTGATCGTGGACGGTATGGATATATTCGCGGTCTACGATGCCGCCGGCGAGGCTATCGAACGCGCCAGGCGCGGCGAAGGGCCGTCACTCCTTGAACTAAAGACTTATCGGTACCACGGTCATTTCCACGCCGACGAACCTCACAAGTACCGAAGCCAGGAAGAGGAGGCGTCGTGGCACGCCCGCGACGCCCTCAAGAATTTCGAAACGAGAGTCACCGAACAACAGTTGATGACGGAAGAGGAGCTTGCCGGAATCAGGGCCCAGATCGATCAGGAGATGCTCGACGCCGTTGAGTTCGCGGAAGTAAGTCCGATGCCGGACATCGAGGAACTCTATTCAGACGTCTATGTTAGCTACACCAATCCGTTACAAGGGCTTCGCTGACCAATACGTTCAATCGGGAATTGCCAGAGGCACAGATAACATGACTACAGCACAAGCGCCTACGAAATGGTCGTCTCAACCGTTGGGTCCGGGGTTTGACGTGCCCGGCAAGGTGACGTCGTACCGGGAGACGTTCAACCAGACCTTGCGCGATGAATTGAACCGCGATCCAGAGGTATTCATCATGGGCGAGGACATCGCCGGAGGAGCGGGCCGCTTCGACGAAGAAGGCAAGCCGCTCGACGCCTGGGGCGGTCCATTCGCCGCGACCAAGGGCCTCATCCAGGACTTCGGTCCCGAGAGGATCCGCGACACCCCTATCTCGGAAGCCGGTTTTCTTGGGGCCGCAGTGGGCGCAGCGCTGACTGGTACGAGGCCGGTCGTCGATCTGATGTACTTCGACTTTGTCGCCGTCGCATTCGATCAACTGCTTTCGAACGCCGCGAAGAGCAGGTATATGTTCGGGGGCCAGACCAAGGTCCCGATCACCATGTTCGCCAGGTCGGGAGGCGGCACCGGTCATGCCGCCCAGCACTCATCGAACTTCTACTCGATCCTGGCGCATATACCGGGTATCAAGGTTGTGGTGCCGTCCGACGCGTACACCGTGCGGGGACTGCTCGCCGCGTCCATCAGGGATGACGATCCGGTGATGGTGTGCAATCACAAGAAACTGATAAACACCTCGGGTTTCGTTCCCGACGAAAGCTACACGATCGACCTGGGCAAGGGCCGCCTGCTCAGAGAAGGCAGTGACGTAACCATTGTCGGCATGTCGTGGACCTCCCTCGTCTGCAAGAACGCGGCCGAGCAGCTGGCGGCTGAAGGTATCGACGCCGAGGTCGTGGACCTCCTCAGCGTATCTCCGCTCGACGAAGAAATTTTCCTCGAGTCGGTGGCCAAGACCAACCGCCTCGTAATCGTGGATGAGGACACGCCGCGCGCCAGCATGGCGTCGGAAGTGGCAGCGGTGGTGGCGGAGAAGGCGTTCGACTACCTGGACGCGCCCATCAAGCGAGTGACCGGCCCCCATACGCCAATGCCGTACAACCGCGGGTTGGAGACGGCGTTCATCCCGGACGAGGCGGCGGTGATAGGCACCACCAAAGCCCTGCTGGGGGCCGTATAACCCACATCGGTTGATTTGTTCCGAATCCACGCACCGCGAACTTTGGTTCCGGCCGGTGGTGGAATATTCCGTACCTCGGGCGTTGGCTTTTGAACGACGCCTGAGGCCGGTCGCGTGTCGTGACACCCGCATGACAGGGAAGACAGGAACATGTGCAGAAGTATCAAGGTTCTCAGGCCGCCGTACAACGAGCCGACAGATGCGGAGATCAGGGCTGCCGCTCTTCAGTACGTGCGCAAAATCAGCGGGTTCAGGTCGCCGTCCCGCATAAATCAACCGGCGTTCGATAGCGCGGTCGACGAAATAGCAAAGGCCTCTGCGGCCTTACTGAGCGCCCTTGAGGTCAGATCGTCCGCGGCCGGGCGTAGCTAAGGCCCGCCGCGCGTGCAGGTGACGGCGTCGTCCTGTTTGGCGAGCCGCAGCAGCATCTCGAACGGATAGATGCCGGTCTGATGGCCGTCCGACCAAAGGAATTGCAACGCGTAGCGGCCCACGCGGATCCACTCCACGACGATTACGTCGTCCGGAACAGCCGATACTTTGAGAATCTGCCTGCCGGTCATCTCCTCGACGCATGCCGCGCAGGCACACTGAAGCCGCAGGTATCGGTAGGGGTAGGTGCTGGTACGTCCATCGGACCACGCGATCTGCACGCCTTCACCGGTCAGTTCTACATTATCGGCGGTTGTAGTCAATCATCGATCCTTTTTTGGGCGAGTTGAAATGCGACTGGATCAGTCGCTTCGTTAAGGCGACATATCCGGGGAGTCTGCCCGATCCGACAAAATACAGGGCCTCGGGCCATGATAACCCGTGTCGTAACCGTCATAATCAATGCTCCGGGTCTCACCGGCTCGGCACAAAAAGCACAACATAAACGACAATGATCGACAGGGGACCGCAAGGCGAACGGCCTCGCACAGGTCCAACCCAGTGGAGCAGGACATGGCAGAAGACACCATCCGTGTAGGAATAATCGGCGCCGGCGCAAACACGCGAACGAAACACATACCGGGGCTCAAGGCCCAGGACGGGGTGGAGATCTACGGCGTCGTCAACCGAACTCGCACGTCGAGCGAGAAGGCCGCCGCAGACTTCGACATTCCAAACGTCTATGAGGACTGGCAGGAACTGCTTGAAGATGACGAAATCGATGCAGTCTGCATTGGCACCTGGCCCTATATGCACCACCCGTGCACCGTGGGCGCCCTCGAAGTAAGTAAGCACGTCCTCGTCGAAGCCAGAATGGCGATGAACTCCGACGAAGCGCGGGAGATGTTGGCGGAATCGCGTGACAATCCGCACCTGACGGCGCAGATCGTCCCGGCGCCGCATACGCTTGCGGTCGACGAGACCGTCATCGACATGATCTCCGAAGGATTCCTCGGAGATGTAATAAACGTCAGAGCCCATCTGGCCATGGGCAGCGATTTTCCCAATCCCGAAACGCCTCTGCATTGGAGGCACGACCGCGACCTTTCCGGCAACAACATCATGGGCATGGGCATCTTTTACGAGGCCCTGATGCGCTGGTTGGGCCCGGCGTCTTCAGTGCAGGCTCTTGGGCAGGTCGTGGTCAAGCACCGGTTGAACGCCGACGGACGGCGAATCTCGGTTTCGATCCCGGACCACCTTGACGTGCTGTGCGCACTTCACAGTGGCGGAACACTGAACTACACGGTGACAACCACCGCCGGCTTTTCGCCCCAGTTCGACTGTTGGATCTACGGTACTGACGGCACGATTCACCTCGATTCTGCCAATATCTCAAACTCGCTCAACGCCGGTATCCGGGTTATGGCTGGCAAGAGGGGAGATACGGGAATGGCTGAGGTCGAAATCCCGGCAGAGAAGCGCGGCGGCTGGCGGGTCGAAGAGGAGTTCATAAACGCCATACGGGGACTTGAGCCCGTAACGCACACGAATTTTGTCGATGGTGTCAAGTACATGGAGTTCACCGACGCGGTGACCCAATCCGTGCAGACCGGCGAGAGGGTACCGCTCCCGCTCTGAGCCGGCAGTAGACGGGACCCTGGGCTATCGACACGGCGGCCCAGGGCAGTTCGCCGTTATTTAGCGACTCGCGCTGGTGACAGCGGTTCTTTGAGAACGGCCGTTGATGCGGTACGTTGCTGCAGGAATCACATTCTTGGAGCCCAATGCTTGCAGACAACAGTCGAACCCCCGGTAGCCAGCGTCTATCCGCCTAACGGCAACTCAAACCCGCCACTCATCCGCGACTTCCCTGCGGGGGAACGGCCGCGGGAGCGCTTGTGCGCCTATGGAGCAGGTAGCTTGTCCAACGCCGAGTTGATGGCCATCTTGCTCAGGACCGGTCTTAAGGGCGAAAACGTTCTGGCGTTCTCCAATCGGTTGCTCGCAGAATTCAAGGGCCTGGACGGCATTGCGCGCGCTTCGTACGACGATTTGTGCGAACAGCGCGGGATATCGTTGGCCAAGGCCTGCCAGCTTCTCGCCGGAATTGAATTGGGACGCCGCGTGGCTTCTCCCGATCCGCGTCAACTCCCGGTGGTTAACCGGCCGGAGGACATCGCTTCCTTGCTATCCGCAGAAATGGCTTACCTTGCTCGCGAGGACCTCCGCGTGGTGCTCATGAACATCAAACACCAGGTTGTCGGCATTGAAGAGCTCTATTCAGGCAGCGTCAATTCCGCACTTGTCCGCCCGGCTGAAGTATTCGGCAGCGCGGTCAAAAAGAACTGTCCGGCCATCGCGGTGGTGCACAACCACCCATCGGGCGACCCGACACCCAGCGATGAAGACATCGAGACGACGGCGAAGCTCGTAGAGGTGGGCCGCCTACTCGAAATCGACTTGGTGGACCACGTCGTAATCGGGCATGGAAAGTTTGTGTCCATGCGGGAACGCGGTCTCGGTTTCAAGTAAGTCCCGGCCGACTTCGTAGTCGGCTGCTACTTGCCGTGAATCGGCTTTCGCGACAGTCGAAGTGTCCCGTCCTGTGCTACTCTCGCACTACTCGCTATCGGGCAATCGGACGCCTGACGGCGCACCACGCTGACCACGTCCGGTTGGTCTGAAAATATGCCGCGAGGAGGCATGCGGAGATGGCGTCACCGGCCGGAGTAATCGATTTCAACAGCGACCTCGGTGAGTCTTTCGGCTCATACGTAATGGGCCTGGACGAAGAGATCATCAAGCAGGTCACTTCGGTAAATGTGGCGACCGGCTTTCACGCCGGCGACCCGGACTGGATGGCTCGTACTGTGAAGCTGGCTGAGGAGAACGGTGTCCACGTCGGCGCACACCCGGCCTACCCGGACCTGGCCGGATTTGGCCGCCGAGACATGTCGCTGTCGCCGGACGAAATCCAGAACTCCGTGACTTACCAGATCGGCGCGCTGGCAGCGTTCACATCGGGCCACCAACTCCAACACGTAAAGCCGCACGGAGCGATGTACAACAAGGCCGTGCGCGACACTTCCGAGGCGACTGCGATTGTCAATGCAGTCAAGGCATTTGCCCCTGATCTAATACACGTCGTGTTGGCGGGATCGCTGTGGGAATGCATCGCGCGGGAAGCCGGGGTGAGAGTCGCACGCGAGTGTTATGCCGATCGAGCCGTAACGCCCGACGGCAAACTAGTGCCCCGTTCTCAACCCGGATCGGTCATCCACGATGAGGATGAGGTTATCGAACGTTCCTTGCGACTCGCCACGGAAGGCCGGGTCAAGGCCGCCGACGGAACGATGATCGATTTTCAGGCGGATTCGATCTGCCTGCACGGGGACACCGCCGGTTCGGTTGGTCTTGCGGCCGCGGTGAGGCGCGAGCTGGAATCGGCGGGCGTCGACATCAGGCCAATGTCCGAAATTATCCCCTGACTCCCACATGCCTCAACGCACGGATGATTTGGTCCCCAGAATCCTACCGGTCGGGGACGCGGCGGTACTGGTCGAGTTCGGCGATAGTATCGACCCTGCCTTAAACGATCGGGTGTATTCGTTCGCCGAGTCGGTGACGGCTGCGGATATCGAGGGCGTAGAGGAACTGGTGCCCACGTACCGGTCTCTGCTGGTCCAATATGACCTTCACAAAGTGGCGTATGAGGACGTGGCCGCGAGGCTTGAGGAATTCTCCAAGGTCGCTGAAAGTCCCGCCAATACCGCCCCCCGCGGGAATGTTGTCGTGCACATACCGATGGCGTACGGCGGCGAATTCGGACCTGACCTGGAAGCAGTGGCGGACCACAACAGCCTGTCTTCCCAAGAGGTGATCGACATACATTCCGGGACCGGCTACCGGGTCTTCATGCTCGGATTCGCGCCGGGGTTTCCGTACCTGGGCGGCATGGATGAACGCATCGCCTGCCCTCGTCTCCAAACGCCCCGTATTCGCGTGGCGGCCGGATCGGTCGGGATAGCCGAATCGCAGACCGGCGTCTACCCGAACGCCAGTCCAGGCGGGTGGCGGATTATAGGACGAACACCTGTAAAGCTCTTCGATCCGGGCGCAGAACCTCCCGCAGCGATTCTTCCCGGGAGCAGGGTCGTTTTTATGCCGGTCTCGGAGGCGAAGTACCGGACGATTGCCGCCGAGGTCGAGGCCGGCGACTACAAAATAGAGATAGTCACCGGTCAGGACTGACAATGACAGGCATGCGTGTCATCTCCCCCGGGGTGCTGTCCCTGATCCAGGATGGCGGCAGGCGCGGGTTTCAGCGGTTCGGTGTTTCCGTCAGCGGCGCGATGGACCCTGATTCGCTCGTTCTCGGCAACCGGCTCGTCGGCAATCAACCGGGCTTCGCTGCCGTCGAGGTGACGTTCGGTGGGGCGGAGTTCGCTTTCGACGAGGACGCATTCATCGCCATTACCGGCGCCGACCTTTCTGCGACGATCGACGGCACACCGGTCCCGCTGTGGGAATCGTTCCTGGCCCCGGCTGCTTCCACCCTGTCGTTTGGCGCTCCGGCCATTGGGATGCGGGCGTACCTGTGCGTGGCGGGGGGTGTCACATCCGCGCCGGTACTGGGCTCGCGGTCGACCCACGTCGCTTCCGGCATAGGCGGCAACGACGGCGGTCCGCTCAAGGCCGGTGACGAACTGCCGGTCGGTCCCGCGCCGGATGTACGGGACCATTTGCGCGTACCCATGGACCTGGTTCCAGGGATCGAGTCTTCCATCACCGTCCGTGTTGTACCGGGCCCACAGGAGGACGCCTTTACCGCTGCCGGGGTCGGGACCTTTTACGGCTCCGGGTACGCTATCTCAGACCGTTCGGACAGGCAGGGCGTGCGGCTCGAGGGCCCGGAGATCGCCGCCGTCAACGAGCGGTATGACATCGTTTCCGACGCGGTGGTTTTTGGTTCGATACAGGTGCCGGGCGACCGGAAGCCGATAATCCTGCTGGCCGACCGCCAGACCACGGGCGGGTACCCAAAGATCGGAACTGTCGCGAGCGTCGATATCCCAAAGCTCGCCCAGGCCCATCCGGCCTCGAATATCAGGTTCGAAAGAACCGAGGTAGGCGCAGCGCAGACCGCGGCCCGGGATCGCAGGCGCCAACTGATCCGATCTCCGCTGGAAGACGCTTCCCCTGCACGATCATTTTCATTCAATGTGCAGGGCCAGGAGCACGACCTTCGACTGGCAAGACCAGTGGTGGGGAAACTCCGCCAGACTTTGCAGATGGACGTTGATGGCAGGCCCGAACTTGTCGCCATAGAGACCATTGATGAGTAAGCGGCGACTGGTCCGGGTCCGCTGGCCGCGAATTGGATCGCGGGGCCCGGTGATATCATTTGCCGCTGCGAGGGGCCATTTTGACGCGCCCTATTTCTTGCTCTGACACCCTCATGCATCCACCGGAGTAGTCGCCACGTTTGATCTGGAAGCCCTGCAGGACGGTCTGGTTGTCAGCGGTATCGGGCTGGGGACCGTATTCGTAGTCCTCATTTTGTTGGCCATCGTTATCGTGATTCTCAGCAGGATAGATACCGTGCTGGCCTCGAAAAAGGATGAGCAGTCCGAGCCTGAACCTGCACCCGTGGCCGCGCCTGAGGTGGATGACACCGCCATTCCTGCCGAGGTCGTGGCGGCCATTGGCGCGGCCATCGCGTTGGCCCAAGAGGAAACATCCGCGCCTGCGGTCGCTCCGGCACGGTCTAACACGACCGGCTCGTGGCTGCAGTCAGGCCGGTTCAGAGAGATGGGCGCTCGATCGATCGGCCCGGTAAATAGACGATGAGTCCAAAGCGGTATCGCATCACGATTCGAGGGACGCAGTACTCTGTGGAGGTCGGCGACCTAACGGCTTCCCCGGTTACGGTTACGGTGGACGGGGTCGACTACGAGGTCGATCTGCCGGGCGCAGCCGAACGTCGCGTCGAATCCCCGCGACGGAGGCCCGCGGCTGCTCCGCGTGCCGCGCCCGCCGGTACTTCTCCGCCCCGTCCGGCCGTGTCGAACCAGGCGGGAGAGGGTGTAATCAGGTCCGTGATGCCCGGCCGCGTGGTATCTGTGAATGTGAATCAAGGTGACCGGGTGGAGAGCGGTCAGTCGGTGCTTGTCATCGAGTCGATGAAGATGGAACAAACAATCGCCGCGCCACAAGCCGGCACGGTTCGCGCGGTGTATGTCCAGGCGGGAGACGCTGTCCAGCACGGGCAGACGCTCGTAGAACTGGAATAGAGGGTTAGATTGGACGCAGGCAGCGGAATAAGCGCCGTTTGGGAAGGCATAACGGCGATCGGGGCAGACCCTCGAATCGTTGCCATGTGGGCCATTGCGTGCGTGCTGCTTTACGTCGGCATCGCCAAGCGCAAAGAGCCTCTGCTGCTGGTCCCGATCGCCTCGGGAATTCTTTTCGCAAACCTGCCGCTCGGCGAACTGATCAGGCCCGGCGGCGACGGCGAGCCGATGGGCTTCTTACGCGTGTTCCAGGATTTTGGCCTTACGACGGACTTGCTTCCGTTGCTCGTATTCCTGGGCCTCGGCGCGTTGACCGATTTTGAACCTATGCTCTCGAACCCGAAGACGCTGTTGCTGGGCGCAGGAGCGCAGGCCGGGGTGTTTTTCGCACTGATAGGCGCCCTGTTGCTCGGCATGACGACGTTGTTCGATTTCGGGCTGTTCGAGGCGGCTTCGATCGGGATTATCGGCGGGGCGGACGGACCGACCACGATCTTCATCGCGACCCGAATGAAAGAGCTGGGCGAGTCCTTCTATGGTCCGGGAGGCGTTCGTGACGTCGTCGGCGCCACCGCCGTTGCGGCGTACTCGTACATGGCGTTGGTACCCATAATTCAGCCGCCGATCATCAAGCTTTTGACAACCAAGGCAGAGCGCCGGATCAAGATGCCTTACTCGTACAGACCCGTGTCGAAGCGCATGAAGATACTGTTCCCGATAATTACGGCGATTGTGGTTAGCGTGTTGGTGCCAAAGGCTTCCCCGCTCATTGCCATCATGATGTTCGGAAACCTTCTCAAGGAGTCCGGCGTGGTCGATCGGCTGTCCAACACGGCGCAGAACGAGCTCATGAACATAGTCATAATCCTTCTCGGTCTGGCCGTTGGCGCGACGATGCCAGCCGCCGTATTTCTGAAACCCGAAACGATTGCGATTTTCTTCCTGGGACTCTTTGCCTTCATCACCGCGACCGCGACCGGCATCGTGCTAGCCAAACTCATGAACCTGGTCACCAAAGACCCCGTAAATCCCATGATCGGCGCGGCCGGGGTTTCGGCTGTTCCGATGGCGGCGCGCGTGGTCCAGGACATGGCGCAAAAAGAAGACAAGTCAAACTTTCTGCTCATGCACGCCATGGGACCCAACGTGGCCGGTGTCATTGGCACCGCGACGGTTGCGGGCGTTTTGCTGGCGGTAGTGCCCGGCCTCGTCAAGTAGCCGAAACCGCGCCGGGGTCGTACGTTGCCTGCCGTCCTGTAGAATCCCGGCACCTGATCCTCACCCAGCCAGTACTCTTTTTTGACCCCCGGGTGACTGAAATAAATGAGGACCGCCCAATGCCAGATCGAACTATGACCGGTGTCTACCCGATCCTATCCACGCCGTTTCGGAAAGACGCGAGTATCGACTACGAGGACCTTGAGCGAGAGGTCGAATGGTTTGTCGACTCAGGCGTCCACGGTATGGGCATCGCAATGGCCAGCGAGGTCTACAAACTCACCGGCCAGGAACGCGACGAGGTTCTGAAGGCCGTGGTGAAGACCACAAACGGCAGGGCGAAGGTGGTTATGAACACCGGCGCCGAAGGAACCGACGCGGCGATTCAACTGTCGAAACAGGCAGAAGAGTTGGGCGCCGACGCACTGATGATCCGCCCGCCGACCTACGTTCCGACCGTCGCATCAGAGGTAGTCGAATACTTCGGGCGCATCGGTGAGGCGATATCGATACCGGTGTTCTTGCAGGACCAAAGCACCGCACAGGTAACCCCGGCAATGGCGGTGCAGTGTGCGAACCGCCACGAAAACCTGTGCTACATCAAGGTCGAGACGCCGCCAACGGCTCCGCGCACTGCGGAGGCGGCGCGCCTGCGCGGCGATTCAGGGCTCATCCTGTTCGGCGGCGCCGGAGGCGCGTTTTTCCTCGAAGAGCTTCGACGTGGATCGGTCGGCACGATGCCCGGCTGCACCATGCCGGACGTGTGGGTCCGCCTATGGAATCTGTGGCAAGACGGGAGCGAAAAGGCGGCAGAAGCCGAATTTCACCGCCATGCGCCGTTGATTCGCACGTTGGCCCAGGGACTCGGGATTTCCAACACGATCTACAAGTACATCATTGCCAAGCGAGGCGTTACCAGCATGGAATCAGCCTACGCGCGTCACCCGAGCCTCGAACCCGATGATTTGCAGTTGTACGAGGTCGACCGGATGCTTGAGGAACAGGGGCTGGTGTGACCACCGGTTGCTCCAGCGAAGGTTCGGAGACCTGCCCCTGCGCCTGTAGGGGCGGGCGGTCCATTGCGTTTCAGTCCGCATCTGCCTTGGCAAATGTCATCACCGCCGCCCGTCTACCCAATCCGGCCTGCATGTTCGTCCCGCCAAACTCTGTTCGGTGGACGACGCTCACTTCTACGCCGGAATTGACGTCGTAGGGGACAGGTCGTGGTCGACGTCACTCTCACTGAATACGTGATTCTGGCGGCCGTTTCTGCCGTGTCCGGCCTGATCGGCGGAATGTCCGGTCTGGCGCTTGGCACGATGCGGCTGCCCGTAATGTTGTTTATTGGCATCGATCCATTCGTTGCTGCGGGGACCAATCTCGGCGTTGGCCTCTTCGGGTCGCTGGCCGGAAGCTGGGAACACGTGCGTTCGGGCAGGGTGATGTTCCGTATCGTGTTCCTGATGGGTCTGCCGGGGGTCACCGGGGCGTTCATTGGCGGAATGTTCGCCGATACCGTTCCCGCCTGGCTATTGTTGATCTGCGTGTCGGCGCTGATTTTCTGGTCTGCGTTCAATCTCATCGTCAACGCGGTATCGAGTGACGGAGCGGCCGGCGCCGAGTCGGGAACATCAGAGGATGTGCAAGGCAAGAGGCGTTACTTCAGGTTGGCGCGAGACAGCACAATCGGATTGATGATTGGGCTGCTTGGCGGCGCCGTCGGCCTGCTTCTGGCGATGTTGCGAATGCCGGCGCTGATGAATCTTATGAAACTTTCTCCGGGGCAAGCGGTCGGCACAAATACGGGAATCGGAGTTCTCATCGGCCTTTCCGGCTTCAGTGGCCACCTGATCAACGGCAACATCTCCTGGCCGTTGCTGGGCGTTATGGGTGGAGCGGCATCCGTCTGCTTTTTCCTTGGCGCCCGATTCACGGGAGCAATTTCTCCTGCGCGTTTGCGGCTGATGATCGGCGTCATATTGCTGGCGCTGGTGCCGATAACATTAGTCCAGGGGATATCGGAGATGCTCGGTTGACGCACGCCGCCGCGCACATCGCGAATTGGCAATGACTTCATCCCAGGGAAGTAAATTTTGGGCCGCTCTGGATGCGGAGAGGCCTCTCCAGGTCGCGGGCGCCGTCAATGCCTACTCGGCGATCTTGGCCGCCGCGGCGGGATTTCGGGCGATCTATCTTTCCGGCAGCGGAGTTGCGACCGCGTCCTACGGACTGCCGGACCTGGGGATTACAACCCTCGACAACGTGGCGGAGGACGTCCGGCGAATTACCGGGGCGGTTGATCTTCCGATTTTGGTGGATGCCGACACGGGATGGGGCGCGGCCTTCATGATTGCCCGCACGGTACGGGAGTTGTCCCGCGCCGGGGCCGCGGGCATACATCTGGAGGACCAGGTCCAGGCAAAGCGGTGTGGACATCGGCCCGGCAAGCAACTCGTCCCGGCTTCGGAGATGGCCGACCGTATTGCGGCTGCTGTGGACGCGCGGCCGTACGCCGATTTCGTTGTGATGGCCCGCACCGACGCCGTCGCCGGCGAGGGCCTCGAAGCCGCTATCGCGCGATCCGAAATCTACCTGGCCGCGGGCGCAGACATGATCTTTGCCGAAGCCATCGAAAGCCTGGACGACTACGCCCATTTCACGTCGGCCGTGGGCGCACCTATACTGGCCAATCTAACCGAGTTTGGCCGAACGCCGCCGTTCACCGTCACGGAACTGGGCGACGCCGGAGTGGCGATTGCCTTGTACCCGCTGTCCGCGTTCAGGGCCATGAACGCCGCCGCGCTGGAGGTGTACCGCGAGATCCGTGCTCGAGGCACGCAACGCGGGGTGATCGACATTATGCAGACACGGGACGATCTCTACGAATACATCGGGTACCACGAGTTCGAACGCAAGCTGGACGAACTGTTTGCGTCCGGCGAGGAGAATGTCACATGACGACCGCATCAGAGGGCCTGGCCGGAATAATTGCGGGCCGTTCAGCCATCGCCACGGTGGGTCATGAGACCGCCGGCCTCACGTATCGGGGTTATTCGATTACCGATCTCGCGAGGCATGCCTCGTTCGAAGAGGTCGCATATTTGCTCATCTACAACCGTCTGCCCAATCGAACGCAACTGGCCGCGTATCGAAAGAGATTGGCGGGCCTGAGGAGCCTGCCAGACGACCTAATGGCAACGTTGGAGATGATCCCGGGCACCACCCATCCCATGGATGTCATGCGGACCGGCGCGTCGTTCCTCGGAAATTTGGAGCCAGAGGGGAAAGACGGACGAACGGCAGCGGGGATTGCCGACAGGTTGATGGCCTCTTTCGGCAGCATGCTCCTCTATTGGTACAGGTTCCACCAGCGCGGCGAGAGGATTGAAACGAGTTCAGAAGACGACTCCATCGCCGGTCACTTTCTACGGTTGTTGACGGATGCTGAGCCCGACGACGACAGGCTGCAAGCGCTCGATATGTCGCTTGTCCTCTACGCCGAGCACGAGTTGAACGCGTCCACGTTTGCGGCCAGAGTAGTTACGAGCACACTGGCGGATTTCTACTCAGCCATCACGGCCGCCATCGGCGCGCTGAGAGGACCGCTCCACGGTGGGGCAAACGAGGCGGCGATGGAATTGATATCGAGCTTCGACTCCCCCGGGGAGGCGGAAAAGTCGACCAGGCAGATGCTGGCCGCCCGTCGGCTCATCATGGGATTTGGCCACCGGGTATACAAGACCGGCGACCCGCGTTCGGATTTCGTGAAGGAAGCGTCGCAACGGCTCGGGGCGAAGTCCGGAGACAGCACGTTATTCGATGTTTCGGAACGGATAGAGCAGGTGATTCGCGACGAGAAGGGCCTGTTCCCGAACCTGGATTTCTATTCGGCCTCGGTCTACCACTACTGCGGCGTCCCCACGGCGATGTTTACGCCGCTGTTCGTGATATCACGAACAGCAGGATGGGCAGCGCACATCATCGAACAACGCAATGACAATCGCCTCATACGTCCGCTTGCCGAATACACCGGACCGGAGCCGCAGACGTGGGTCCCGCTGGATTCCAGACCGTAGCGTCAACGTGAACAACTTCGACGATTCGATATTGATGCGACCGAAATACGCACAACGCTGGCGGCAGATCCAATGACAGGTCGCGACTCTGTTATCGAGGCCATTGCCGAGTACGCCGCGGGCCCGGATGTCGGCGGGGATTTGGCCTTCGATACGGCCCGGCTATGCCTGATCGATTCAATGGGCTGCGCCCTGTTGGCCCTTAACTATCCGGCCTGCACGAAGCTCCTCGGCCCTTACGTGGAGGGAAACCGGGTACCGGGCGGAGCGCGCGTGCCCGGAACGCCCTGGGAATTGGACCCGGTAAAGGCCGCGTTCGACATCGGAGCTGCCATTCGCTGGCTCGATTTCAACGACACCTGGCTGGCGGCGGAATGGGGGCACCCCTCGGACAACTTTGGCGGCATTCTGGCCGCAGCGCAATTTGTGAGCCGTTCGGGGGACACGAAACCGGTCACGGTTAGGGACGTTTTAGCCGCTGCCACCAAGGCGTATGAGATTCAGGGAGTCCTCGCCCTCGACAACGCGTTCAATCGAGTCGGAATCGATCACGTCCTCTTGGTCAAAGTCGCTTCCGCCGCGGTCGTCACGGCGATGCTTGGAGGCAGCAGAGAACAGATATTCAACGCGGTTTCGAACGCCTGGCTCGAAGCGACGCTGCGCACCTACCGCCAAGCGCCCAACACCGGCTCGCGTAAGTCCTGGGCCGCCGGTGATGCGACGAGCCGGGGAGTGCGATTGGCGATGATGGCGATGGCCGGGGAGATGGGATACGACACGGCGTTGTCGGCGCCCGGCTGGGGCTTCGAGAGCGTTTGGTTCGGCGGAAACAAGGTAGAACTCGCCCGTCCCTTCGACTCCTACGTCATCGAGAACATCTTGTTCAAGATCTCTTATCCCGCCGAGTTTCACGCGCAGACGGCGGTCGAAGCTGCTTTGCAACTGCATAAGGCGGTTGGACATCGCATCGGCGAGGTCGAGTCGGTGATCATCACCACGCAGGAACCGGCGATGCGGATCATAGACAAGAAAGGGCCGCTTTCGAACCCGGCCGACCGCGATCACTGCCTGCAATACATGGTCGCCGTGCCGCTTATCAAGGGGACCCTGACCGCGGACGACTACGAAGATGACGCGGCGGCCGATCCGAGGATCGACGTTCTACGGGCACGTATGAAAGTCGCAGAAAACCCTCGTTATACCTCCGACTATCTAGATCCTGAGAAAAGGTCTATTGCCAACGCGGTGCAAGTAGTTTTTGCAGACGGCGAGGCGACCGAAGATGTGGCCGTCGAATACCCGATTGGCCACCGTAGACGGCGCGAAGAGGGGATACCGCTTCTCTGGAGCAAGTTCGAATCGAACCTGCGAACACGGTTTGAGGGAGACCAGGCCGACTCGATATTGGAGGCGTGCCGTGATTCCGCGAGACTCGACGACATGTCTGTGGATGAGTTTATCGACCTCTTTACGCTCTGACACGCGGCGGCCCGCTACATTCCGTCGAAGGGCTATGATCGCCTGGACCAGACACTGAGCGGCACGATTTCGGCCCCGAGCCACACAAGGAAAAATCCATGACATCCAAAGAACAACCAGGGCCAAACATCGGAACGCGGGTCATCGCTGAACACGACCGCGTAAAGCTCTGGGAATTGAAACTTGACCCGGGCGAGGCGAGCGAATGGCACGCCCATGAAAACGACTACATATTCATTGTCGTCGAGGGTGGCAAGCTGTTTGCCGAGTATGAAGACGGCGGCGTCAACACCACCGACACCGAACCGGGGGAAGTTGTTTACAACAGCCCGTCGACCCACCGGGTGACCAATACCGGAACCACGCGCTACCGCAACATAATCGTCGAGTTGCTGGACTGAGCCGGTCCCGTTCGGCCATGGGCCCTGTGCTATTCTTCGGCCGTCCGTCAAACGGGCATTTCTTCAATTGACCGGTCCGATCGGCGGCCGTTTTGTGAGCCTACTTACCCAATCCAGGACCGCGTATTAATATGGTTAAGACTACCGGCAGCCACCTGCTGATCGATGCCTTGAAAGCCGAGGGGGTTGATACCGTCTTCGGCATTGCAGGCGATCACATACTCCACCTGCTCGACGTGATGGTCGACGAACCGATCAGAATGATCGACACCCGCCACGAGCAGGCAGCCGTCCACATGGCAGATGCCTACGCGCGCTTGCTGCGAAGGCCGGGTGTGGTGCTTTCCACCACTCCGGGGCATGCTAACGCCATTCCCGGGCTGGCGAATGCCCTGCACTCCGAGGCCCCGGTGATCAACATCGCCGGCGCGGCAGACTCGGCTAATCTTGGCCGCGGGGCTATGCAGGAATTCGATCAGGTCGGGGTCGCTGCGCCGGTCACAAAGGGAGCATGGCAGATCCCCTCGCCCGAACGTATTCCCGAGTACGTCGCCATGGCGGTCCGGACCGCCATGGACGGAAGACGAGGTCCGGTCCATCTCACGTTGCCCCATGACTTCCAGTCGGCGGAGATCGACTCAGTCTCGGCCCAGCGTTACGCACCGGGCGAGTACTCCGGTCCCCGCCTGGCCGCGGGCGACCAAATCCAGGTTGAAAGGGCCATCGAACTCCTGCATTCGGCGGAGCGGCCGGTGATATTCGCAGGCCCCGGGGCAGGCGCAACGGCGGATCCCGCAGAACTAACGCGATTTGTCGAGACCACTCGCATCCCCGTGTTTACCGAGGACTCGGCCCGAGCCCTGATCCCCGACGACCATCCTTACAGCGTGGGGTTTGGATACCTGCCCCTCAACAAAGCTGCGCAGCGCATAGGGGAAGCGGACGCCGTGTTGCTTTTGGGGAGACGTCTCGACTACATGGTGGGGTTTGGAGGCACTCCGCCTTTCGCGACCGGTGTAAGGCAGATCGTGGTCGATCCGGCGGCTGCGGAGATCGGGCGCGCCAGGTCGGTCGAGGTCGGGATACTGGGCGATGTCGGGCCGATATTGACACAATTGGCCGATGCCGCGGAAACACGGCGGTGGAGCGAATCGCCGTGGGTCAGTTCATTACGCGCCACCCGCGCCGCGCACCAGGAGGAGTTGGCGGAATTGGCGAGCGAAAGCGACCCCATGCACCCCATGTTCGTGAGCCAAACACTTCAGGGTTTTGTGGATGACGATACGCCCATGACGTTTGATGGAGGCGACTACTGTCACTTTTTCCGTGCCTCGTTCAAGGCCAACGCCCCTAACAGATGGTTGTACGTGAGCAGTTTCGGGATGATCGGAGTCGGATTCCCTTACGCCCTCGGCGCGCAGGTTGCGTTCCCCGACAAGCGGAGCGTCCTGGTTGTGGGAGACGGCTCGTTCGGGTTTAACGCAATGGAGTTCGATACGGCGGTGCGTCATAACCTCCCGGTCGTGGCAGTTCTGGGTAATAACAGTATTTGGGGAATCGACTGGCAGATCCAGAAAGGCCTGTTCGGCAGACCGGTGTGGACGGATTTGCTGCCCACACGGTACGACCTCGTCGCCGAGGGTCTCGGCGCTTACGGCGAACACGTAACGCGGGCGGCCGATCTGGCGCCCGCTCTCACGCGGGCATTCGCCTCGAAGCGGCCTGCGCTCGTCAACGTAGAGATAGACCAGGTCATATCACCAGTTGCGGAAGCCGCTATCAACCGCAAACTGGGCACGCACGGATAGTCGACCTGCCGGCTGAGCGGTGACGGGGAAAAGCGGAGTTGTCGACTGGAAAACGCCGGGCGGGGCAGCGACGGGCTATTTGTCAGCACCGCCCTTGACACAGATTCGGTGAACGAACATGGAGAGCAAAGATGCCGTTTTTCGATCAGAACGAAGCGAAGGCGATAGAACTGGCGCCCGGCGTTACGTGCAGGCCGATATGGGGTGAACGGATCATGATGGGCCTGATCGACATCGCACCGGGGGCGGAGATCCCTGACCACACACACCCGCACGAGCAGTGCGGCAGGGTTCTTTCAGGTGCGTTCCATCTGACCATCGACGGCGAGACGCGGCTAGTCGGGGAAGGGGACCACTACGTGATTCCGCCCGGTGTGCCACACTCCGCGACAGGAACCGCCAGCGCGTCGCTCGCGCTGGACATATGGTCGCCGATTCGCGAGGACTACCTCGAACGGCTCAAGTCAGGCTGAGGAGCTAACCGGCGCGGCGCGGCCAATGAAGGGCCAAAAGGACCGCGAGGGCGATATTGATCGACACGCCTCCAACGAAAAAGGCGGCCGCCACGGCTTGTAGCAACGTGGACGATGGGTCTTCTCCCGGATCAAGTCCCTGGCCCAGTGAGGGTGGAATTATCAGGCCCAATATGGTGAAGGCGATTGTGCCCACCAGCCCAAACCAGGTCGAAATTGCGTAGACGTGATCGTGACCTTCTGCATGCTTAAGCGTACGCGAAACCACCGAAACGATCACCACCGCTGCGGAGATTCCCGCGATCCAGAACGCCGCCGGGGACTCGAGGGTGGCGAATGAGAAGAACCACCACATCATTCCGACGAACGACAGGACCGCCACGAGGAGCCCTAGTATGGTTCCCAACAGGCTGAGTGCCTGCGTTTCCGATTCGGTTGGCTCAGGCTGAATTGCGTTGCTGAATGTCTGGGTGGTCTCTTCGTTACGTGTGCGTCTAAACATCGCCACTCCTAAAGCTACTCGCAGCGCCCTTCATTTCTCAATGGCAGTTCGTATCGGGGCTCTCCGAAGTTAGCGATACTGTAATTTCGTGCGGTCCGGGGAGCGGCAACGGTTTCATGCGGCACGCCTTGAACTTCAGGGCGCGGGCGACTGGCCGCGGATCCGCTTGAGCAGGGGCCTATGGGAGGGGCGGGACATCCTCTCCCTTTGTCGCCCAAAAAATCTTGCCGATCTCGATCAGGGCGGCCTTGAAGGCCTGCGCTGCTTCCATATCGACGTTTACCTTGACTTGCGAACCGAGCTTGCAAGCGTTCCACACCTTTTCATGCAGGTCTGGATAGTCGGCCAGGTGTTCGGGCTTGAAGTAGTCGGTCCAGATTACGAGGATGTCGTGCTTGGCTTTTGCGGCGTGTTCCTCTTTGGCGGCGACATAGCGGCTAAAGGAGTTTGCGGCACCCACGCTGCACATGTCGCCTCCCGAGGCCTCTCCGATCAGCTCGGTCATCCTGATGACGGTTTGAGCGGCCTGAATGGCGTCGCGGGGATCGTAAATCCCGCACGGAATGTCGCAATGGGCATCTGCCACGCCAAAGGGTGAGAAACGGTCGATAAATTTTGCTATACGGTGAAGCATCGGTGTCTTTAACTCCCGGCAGGTTGAACCTGGACTCGGCCATCGTGGCAGTCGTTGTACGTAATTCCGACGACTACTCGCGACATGTGCGCCCACCGCGTGGGCTGGCCGTTTCGGGTAAATCTACCAGAAATGCCGACTTCCACAAAGAGAGATGCGATGCGTGAACGGTTGGTCGAACTACTTTCCAGACAACTCGTCAAGGTTAGAGGGGAAAGCATGGCGCCAACCCTGCGGGACGGCCAGTGGGTGGTGGTGTCCCGGCGCGCATATGCCCACGGCCTACCGTCCCGATTCGACGTGGTCCGGTTTGTCGATCCACGGAGGCCGGGATCGTGGTCCATAAAGCGGATCGTCGGGTTGCCGGCGGAGCAAGTCGAACTTCGCGGCGGCGAACTCGTCGTAGATTGCCGGGCGATGGATGAGCCCCACGCCGCGCCCGGCAACACGGCTGACTATTTGTGGATGACCGGGCCAGGGGAATACGTTGTGCTGGGAGATAATCGACCGCGATCGACCGACAGTCGACAGTACGATCCGATCGATTTCTCGGCCATCACGGGAGGTGTTCTCGGGCACACCAACATCCGGTGAGCAGGCGCGCCCAATTCACATTGCGGCAGTGTTTCTATCGTTACCCCAACGCAGCGACCATCGTCTCTCCGGCGCAGGCCGGAGCCTAGGGGTGGTGCAGGGAACGACGGTTGTGGTTCGGTCCCCGATCGGAGTCGGGGACGACGGATGTGGCGGCTGTCTCTCGCTGGCGCGGTCAGGCACCTGTTTATGCCATTCTCTAGCGGCCGTCCAACCACCTAGCCGCTTCGCATGCCGAGTACGTGATGATCAGGTCGGCTCCGGCCCGCTTGATGGAGGTGAGTATTTCAAGGGTCGCCCGCGTGCCGTCGATCCACTCGTTTGCGGCTGCGGCCTGCACCATCGAATACTCACCGCTCACGTTGTAAGCGGCCAGCGGGACTGCGAATCTGCGTTTTGCCTCGGCGATCACGTCGAGATAGGCGAGAGCGGGCTTGACCATCACCATGTCGGCTCCCTCGTCTATGTCGGCCTGGATTTCCGCCATCGCTTCTGAGCGGTTTTCCGGCGCCATCTGGTAGGCGCGCCGGTCCCCGAACTGCGGCGCCGAGTCAGCCGCCGTGCGGAACGGGCCGTAGAAGGCTGAGGCGTACTTCGCCGAGTAGCCGAGTATCGCTGTGGCATCGAACCCTTCGGCGTCCAATGCCGACCGGATGGCCGCCACCTGGCCGTCCATCATGGCGGAAGGCGCCACGACGCTGGCGCCCGCCTGCGCGTGCGACATGGCAATCCTTGCAAGCAACGGCAGGGTCTGGTCGTTATCGACACTGCCGTCTTTTTCCAGTACCCCGCAGTGGCCATGAGAGGTGTATTCGCACAGGCAAACATCGGTGATCACCGCCAATTCCGGCAGAGCGGACCGGATCTCGGCGACGGCCCGTTGCACTGGCTGGTCAGGGTCCCATGCGGACGAGCCGATTTCGTCCTTTTTCGATGGCAGTCCAAATAGCAGCACGGCGGGAATACCGAGCGAGTGGGCCGTTGCTGCCGTCTTGACCGCCTCGTCGACCGATTGCTGGTAGCAGCCCGGCATAGGACCGATGGGCAGTTTCACGCCCGATCCCCCGGTCACGAACATCGGGTACACAAAGTCAGACGGGTCTAGCCGGGTCTCGGCAAGCAACGACCTGACCGCGGCGCTGCTGCGATTCCGCCGCAGCCTGGCGAATTTGTCCGGAATTCCCATGTTCATTCGTCGCGCTCGCCTTCAAAGTGATCGACAAGGGACCCGACAAGACCTTCGACCGTTTGCTGCTTGGCCACCACGTCGACCCTTATGCCGTGCGCGCGCGCCGTCGCCGCCGTAATCGGTCCGATGCAGGCTACGACAGTGTGATTGATCGGCTCGATGTCGCCTTCCAGCAACCTCAATAGATTCGTCACGGTTGAGGAACTTGTAAAGGTCGTAACATCCACGCTGGGCGCACCGTTGCACAATGCCTCACGGGCGGCTTCCGACGAGTCCGCGGCCATCTCGGTGCGGTAGGCAACTACCTCGTCAACCTCCAGACCCGCCTTTCGGAGCCCGTCTGGCAGGGTTTCCCTGCCGATGTCCGACCGCAGGCAGAGCGCCCTGCCTCTTTTCACCTCGGCGGCCGCAAATTCATCGACCAGCGCTTCGGCAGCATAGACTCGGGGCGACAGGTCGGGGCGTATGCCCATCTCTTCCACGGCCTTCGCCGTCGCCGGGCCGACCGTAGCTACTCGTACCCCGAACAACGCGCGGGAATCCAGGGAAAGCGCCGCGAGCCTGTCTCGTAGGCCCCGAACGCCGTTCGGGCTGGTAAATGTAATCCAGTTATATTCCTTGATTCTTGCGATGGCGGCATCCAATTCTTCGGTGTCGGCTACCGGGCATATGCGTATAGCTGGCGCCTGGATCGTCTCTGCGCCTTGAGCTTCGAGCGATTGGGCAAGGCGGCTGGCCTGGCTGCGCGCCCGTGTGACCAAAACACGCTTGCCAAATAGCGGCCGTTTGTCGAACCACGCCAACTCATTTCTCAGGGCCGCGACTTCACCGACCACGAGAGCCATGGGAGGACCGAGACCGCAAGAAATTGCAAGGTCGGCGATGTTGGCCAATGTCCCTGCAGCCACCCGCTGGGTGTTCTTCGTTCCCCACTCTATCGCCGCTGCTGGTCGCTCCCCGGGCATCCCGCGCGACGTAAGGGCGTCCACAATATCGGGCAAATTTCGCCAACCCATCAGTACCACCAAGGTGCCATTGAACGTTGCAGCGGCATCCCAGTCGACGTGGTTGCTGGGCCCATCAGGGTCTTCACTCCCTGTAACGACAGCCACCCCCGACGATACGCCCCGGTGGGTTACCGGGATGCCGGCGTAGGCTGGAGCGGCGATGGCAGACGTGATGCCGGGCACAACTTCCCATTTCAGGCCGGCCGCAGCGAGCGCCATGGCTTCTTCTCCGCCCCGTCCGAACACGAAGGGGTCTCCCCCCTTAAGTCGGCACACGGTCTTACCGGACCGGCAGTGATCGACCAGCAACTTGTTGATTTCCCGTTGTGAACGGCTGGCTTGGCCCGGTGTCTTGCCTACGTTGATCAGGACCGCGTCTGAACGGACTTCGGTGAGTAGAGATTCCGGTACCAGGCGGTCGTGCAGCACCACGTCTGCGTTGCGCAACACGTTCAGGCCGCGGACTGTGATGAGGCCCGGGTCACCCGGTCCAGCGCCGACAAGATATGCGACTCCGGCTTCAGGCATCGGGTGAGTCTCCGGATTCGTACGAAACGCCGATCAACCCGGCCGCGCCGGAATCGAGCAACTTCCTCGCCACGGCGATGCCAACCGGCGCGGGATCATTTGTGTCACCCTCGGCGGAAGCGCGCAGGACGGACGAAGCGTCTTTATCGGCCGCAAAAGCATGGATCCGCAGCGATTCGCCGTTTACGGTGGCGTGGGCGGACGTCGGAGCGGAGCAGCCCCCTCGAATCGCCGCAAGGAATGCTCGTTCGGCGGTGACGGCGGCCCGTGTTTCAACGTGATCGACGCTTCGGGCAAGGTCGGTAACGTCGGCTCGACTTTCCAGCGTCTCTATGGCGATAGCGCCTTGTCCCACCGCCGGGATGAAATGTTCCGGTTCGAAGTATTCAGAGATGGCGTCGTTTCTTCCCAGCCTGTGCAGACCCGCCGCGGCCAGGACCACGGCGTCCATTCCGCCTTCGTCCGAGGCCTTCATCAGGCGCGTGTCCACGTTGCCGCGGATGGGTTCGACCCGCAAGTCAGGCCGCGCGGACTTGAGCAGTGCCCGCCTGCGCATACTGCCGGTGCCCACAGTCGCCCCATACGGGAGTCCGGCCAGTCCGGCGTCGTGATGGCTTATCAGCACGTCTCTCGGATCGCCCCGTGCCAGGATGGCCGCCAGATGGAATCCTTGCGCCAATTCAGAGGTCATGTCTTTTAGTGAGTGCGCCGCCATGTCGATGTTGCCGTTTTCGAGCTCCTCTTCGAGCTCCTTCACATAGACCCCCACGCCAAGCTGTGCAACGGCCGCGACGCGGTTTCGGTCGCCCCGCGTTCTAACGACAACCGCCTCAAACGCAATCCCGGGATTAGCGTTTTCCAGGGCGGCAATTGCCAGCGCGGTCTGAGCCCGCGCGAGCCTGCTTCCGCGCGTACCCACGCGTATCGGCCTTGTAGATTGTGGCTGCATCTGCGTTGACGGCCCCTGGTTGAAACGAACCTAAGCGTATCGCGTTGGGAGTTCAGTCCCTAGCTGATAGGGCCTTTGCCGTCGGCATGGGTTCAGGTTGACCGTTCCGTATTTCGCTTCGAACCCCTGGATTCGAGCCGACAGGTCAGTTCCGTCTTGGCTCCGGATTCATCTCCGCTCCCGAATCGTTCTAGCAAGTCATCGGTCATGCTGTCCTGCCAGTCATCCGGTGTAACGGGCACCCGACGCGCTCGGACATCGGTGCGTACTTCGGCAAGCAAGGGGCCCATGTCGGCCCACTGAAGGCATCGGCAGTGTTCAGTATCGGACATTCGTTCCCGCAACCGGCGGGCGAGGGCGGGGCTAGTCCCCGCGGTCGAAACTGCGACGGTGACGTCGTTGCGGTGAATGATGGCCGGGGCGATGAACGTGCAAAGGTTTGTCACATCCATGACGTTTAGTACGACGTTCCGGTCGCGGGCCTCTTCGTGGATCGAGCGGTTGATTTCGTCGTCGGAGGTATCGGCGACGATAGCCAGCCAGGCGCCATCCAGGTCACCTGGCCGGTAGCCGCGCGGTAACCAGTCTATCGACCCGCAACTCGTCATTTCCTGCAGGCCGGCTGTCATTTCCGATTCCGGGCTCACGAGGGTTACGTTGGCGCCGCACTCGACCAGGTACCTGACCTTGCGTTCGGCTTCGTGGTCGCCACCGAATACAACGGCCTTACGGTCCTGCACGTCCAGGAATATCGGGTAGTAACGCGGCAAAGATCAGCCTCCGAACATAGGTATGCCAAGCGGCATAAGGTGAGTATCGCGCCTGCCGCCTACTCGGTGTTTAGCGGGTATGTCTCGGATGAGGGAGGATCGGTAGCTGTGCGCTTGAAGTTGCCTGCCCGCGTGCACCCACCCTCCGGTAACCCCAGCCGTTCGTGGTGGCGCGACCGCGATCGAAAATCTGGATGTCAGATCAGCACGCGACTGCGGATCACCTCGTATGCTCCCTTCGCATCCACGCCGGTGGCGAAACTAATGGAAGGTCCATCCGCCATCCTGAAGGTCCGGCCCCGTTCCTCGCCGGTCGTAGCAACGCCGATAGGCCCCTGTTCGAAGGAGAACAGGTCCGGCCGGATCGCTGCAACAACTGCTAGCGGGTCGCACAATGACATCGAGGCGAGTTCAGGGTGGAAGGCGAACCAGCCCCGCACAACGCGCCCCCTCACCCCGGATATTTGGCTCGCACGATGGCGCTCCAGGAATACCGGATTGCAGACGTCCAGGCCGATCAGTCTCACGTTCAGGCCGCTTCGGAATGCGATGTCCGCGGCTTCCGGGTCGCTGAACGTGTTGAACTCGGCATACGGGGTTACGTTGCCCGGCACATCGACTGCGCCGCCCATCACGACCACCGAAGATATGCCGTTCGCCGCATCCGGATGACGCATGATCAGCCGGGCGACATTGGTCAGGGGACCCAATGCGATCAGTGCTACTGGCGAACTGGCGCTTTCAATCCTCGAAGCGATCGCATCTATGGCATCGGGGCCATCGGCCGCTGCAATGCGCGGCTCTGGCAACCTGCCCGTCAGTCCACGGGGGCCGTGAAAGTACCGGGCGTATACATATCGTCCCTTCAGTGGTCGGGCCGCTCCCTTGTACACCGGAATGTCGGGCCGGTCGGCAACTTCTAGCGTCCGCAAGGCGTTTCGCGTTGCATCGGCAAGCGAGCAGTTACCTCCGACGGTTGTCAGAGCGTCCACATGTAGTTCGGAAGAATTCAGCGCCAGCAGGATGGCGAGGAGATCGTCCACTCCCGGGTCGGTGTCGATGATCACGTTGAGACGTTTCAAAATGTGTCTACCCGCTCATCCGCGCCGCGATTTTGCCCATTCTTCAAACGCATCTCGCGAAGAATGGGTCGGCTGCCAGCCCAATTCACTTCGGACCTTTTCCGTCGACGCCAGCCAGGGGTACTGGATGAAGTTCAGTCCGGCCGGTTTCGAGGAGTTCTGCAACCCCAGGCGCCAGGTTAGGCCAATCAACCCCTTCAGGATCGGCGCCGGCAGCGGCAGGGCCATGGCCCCGGCCGTTCGAACCAGATCCCTCCACTTCAGCGTGCCGTTGCCTGCGATGTTGAATATGCCGTTCGCCTGCCTGGTAAGGGCCGTCTCGACGATCGCCGTGTAGTCGTCCAGGTGCAGGAACTGCATCTCCGGGTCGGCGCCAGCCGGAACAGGCAAAACACGACGGGCGAATGCCTGCGTGATGAAGTTTTCGGCGCCTGCCGCCATCGTGACGCATCCTCGCAGGACGCAGGCGCGCATGTTGGGGTTGCGCCTCGAATGGTCCAGGATCAGTCTTTCGGCGGCCGCCTTGTGCTCCGAGTATTGAAACCCTCGGACCGGGTTTACAGAGTCTTCCTCAACGGCAGGCCGGTTTCGCTCCGGTCCGGCGCCGTACACGGTTGTGCTGCTCAGGTAGATAAATTGGCCCACTCCGGCAGCCTCACAGTCTTCGAGTAGACGGCCGGTAGCGTTGATATTGATTTCGGCGGCATGAGACTCGTCCCGGGCGGGACGCAACAAAAATGCGAGGTGGATTACGGCCTCAATATCAAGGTCCCGCAGGACATCCAGAACAGACGTGCGAATATCGTGTGTGATTGAGATGAGCCGGCGTGTTTGGCGCGGCCGAGGTTCGGTGGGAGCGACGTCTATTCCTGCGACCAACTCGACTTCGGGCTTGTCGCAAAGCGCGGCAACGGTTGCGTTCCCC
The DNA here is from genome assembly GCA_965219065.1 of Dehalococcoidia bacterium. Classification (GTDB taxonomy): domain Bacteria; phylum Chloroflexota; class Dehalococcoidia; order Lucifugimonadales; family Lucifugimonadaceae. Next base: position 1,443,047 of record OZ244715.1, on the reverse strand, counting down.
AGATAACCGGCCGAGCCGGTCACGGCGATGCGGGCCGGCAAGTCAGCCAACGGCGACCTCGTCAGTGAAATCGAATCCTATCTTGCCGAATCCGGGCACTACGAACGACATTCCGATCTTGTGCGCCCCCGGTTCGAGTGGGGCGCCTGATACGGAGATAACGATCACTTTATTCATGGGCAGGCCGAAAGTGTTGGATTCATCGACCTCGTGGAAGCCGGTGAACTTGCCTTCGAGATCGAATCCTGCCGACTCCAGCGGCAACTCTGTATCGTCGACCGTCAGCGGTAGCAGTTGCCTTGCATAGCCCGACCCGAGTGAATTCCGCAGTTGAAACTGCCAACCCTCGGCCGTGTTAATGAGGCTGCCCTTCACGTAAAGCCGCCGCAATATGAACGCTGGAACTCCTGGCATCGCTTGCTCCGAAATGCTGCTGGTTAGTCGTCGCTTAGCCCATAGCGCATCATATAGACCGCCCGCTCCACCTCCACGGCGTCCTCCGGCACATTTTTCGCACCCCCGGCTATTTGGGCAAAGGCGTAGATCTGTGCGACTCGTTCGACCAGCACAGCGTTTCGGAGGGCCTCCTCCACGGTCTCGCCAACGGCGCACATTCCGTGGTTTCGAAGAAGAACAGCCCGCCGGTCGCCGAGGGCGTCGGCGGCGGCCTCCGCCAACTCCTCAGTTCCCGGAAATCCGTACTCGGCTACCTCGACGGGTCCACCGAGGTAAACGACCATCTCGTCAACGATTGGCGGAATCGGTTTCCCTACGACCGCCGAGACGCTTGCATAGAGGGAGTGGGTGTGTACTACTGCGCCGACATCGGGCCGGCGACGATAGATCCCCAGGTGAAGGGCGGACTCCGTCGACGGTATTCCATCACCGGTTACCGGTTCGATGTTTTCGTCCACTTCCACAAGATCGGCCTGTTTCATGTGTTCGTAAGGTAGCCCGGCCGGGGTGATCAGATAACGCTCACCTGCGTCTACCGACGCCGACCGCACGCTGGCGTTTCCGCTCGAACCGGCCACCAGACCACGGCGTTCCATCTCGATGACGGCGGCATACAGTTGTGTTCTGAGGTCGGTCATTTCAATGGGGATTTTAGTGGGGTCCGGCGACGGGATACCGTAACACGCCGGTCACTTTGGTTCACCGGGCCGGTGGAACGGAGTTGTTTCTAGAGTTCGAGTTCCAGCAGTTGTTGCTCCCGCGACAACCACGCGTCGAACAGATATTTGTACTCTTCCACCGAGGCCGGGGAAGGTTGCAACTGCCGCAGTTCGCCGCGCCTGGCAAGGAGCCCGGCTTCGAGAACCGGGCCATGCTCAACTGCAGCCGCCGCGAGGGTGATCGTTCCAAGGAGCGAAACGTCGGGACTTTCGGAAACGTAGAGCGGCATTTCGACGACGTTGGAGAGTACATCCAGAAAAGTTCTGGACCGAGTCAAACCCCCACCGACGGACGCCGTCGCAACCGGACCCGTCAACTCCCGGATGCGGTCGAGTATCAGGCGAATTGCGAAAGCAAAACTCTCGAGCGCGGCCCGCACAATGGTCGCGCCATCGGGAGGTTCGAAGGCCAGGGGCACCGGAAACAGCAGGCCCCCCGATCGCAGGCCGACGTCGTTAAATTGGACCAGCGACGGACCGAGGTAGGCCGCGACACCCCGCGCGCCCCGCTCGACCTGACTGGCCTCGGCATCCAACCTTGCCATCGCTTCGGTCAGGTCTTGGGTGCCCCCAAGCATCGATATTAGCCAGTCGTAGGCGCCGCCCATGACTCCCGAATTGCCTTCGACAACCCATCTATCGTGTACGACATGTTGGCCGGTCCACAGGGTGTGGGTCGCATCGAGCGTCGGTTGATTCGTGACGCACTGGACCGGGGTGCTCCACCCGGTTGCGATCCCGGCGTGACCTGGTTCTGCAACGCCCATGCCGACCAAAGCAGTTTGCGTATCGGGCCCGGCTTTGACTATCGGGATGCCTTCCGGCAGTCCGAGTTGGTCAGAGGCAACTTTGGACATCTTGCCGACCACGCCGCCCGATTTGCTTACCGGCGGGAAAATCGAGACATCGATCCCCAGTTTTTCGGCGATTACTTCGGCCGGCTGGCCCGTGGTCAACGCTCCGACGCCCGAATCCACGGCCAACGTTGCATCCATCGTCAAATCGCCGGTGAGGCGGTAAGCCAGCCAATCTGCGATGCCGCAGCCCGACCGGATGCGTTCGAATAGTTGCGGGGACTCTTCCTTCATCCACAACAGTCTCGCCCACCAGGTCAGGAAGCCGGGTCCGTGTCCCGTGAGGTTCCAGAGATCATCGCCCGCCGCGTCGTCGACAACTCCACCCTGAAAGGCGGCCCTCAGGTCTTTGTTCGGCCCTGCATAAAGCTCGTTCCGCCCGGCGTCGAGCAGTATCAGGCCGTGCCTTTGACTGGTAACACCCACGGCCCTGATGGACGCTGCCGTAACTTTCGATGAGTGAATCGCCTCATTTGCAGCCTCGACCGCGAGATTCCAAACCTGAGCCGCGTCGAATGCCAGGGCAGCATCGGGCGACCGGTCCGGCTTGTAGTAGCTAACCGGGCGTTTCGCGACCGCCGCCGGTGCGCCCGTGGCCTTCCCAACGGCGGCGCGCAGGTGGCTGGTGCCGAAATCAAACGCCAAGAAGTTCGGTCCGGAAGCGTTATGTGCCACGCCTGTGCTCCCAAACTTCCGGATTGACCAGATTTATCGGTTTCACACCGCGCCGATATCGGAGCAGGTCTTCGGCGATCGCCTGCGAATGCCGAACGATCGTCTCGTAGGTGGCGCCTCCTATGTGGGGTGTGAGGACCACGTTTTGAAGCGTGAGCAGCGGGTATGAGGGCTCGACCGGATGGGTAGGGAAGATGTCGAGGCCGGCGCCGCCAAGCCTTTGGGCGCGCAGAGCGGTCTCCAGGGCGTGTTGGTCCACCAACTCGGGGGCTGACACGTTGATCAGGATGCCGCCGCGTTTCATTCTGTCGATCCGTTCCGCGGTCAGCAGTGGTTCGCGATCGCCCGGCGGCGGCGCATGCAACGTGATCACGTCGGCGGACTCGATCAGGAAGTCGAGCGCACACCATGTGGCGCCCAATCCCGCGGCCTCGGAGGGCTGGACATAGGGGTCATAGGCGATCACGTTCATGCCCAGGGCATTGCACAACGCGCTCACCCGACGGCCGATTGCGCCGAGCCCTACGACGCCGGCCAATTTACCGGCAAGTTCACTCCCGCGGAGTTCCCTGTATGGGCCTGTTGGAGACTCCCACGAGCCCGAACGCACGTATCTGTCCGACTCCGGAATCCGGCGCGCCACGGCGAGCATAAGGCCGAGCGTCAACTCGGCGACGGCGGCGGCGTTTCGCCCCGGCGTGTTGACCACGACCACGCCGCGCTCTGTCGCCGCCTCCACGTCTACCTGATTGACCGCGGCCCTGCAGATACCGGCGAAACCCAATTCCGGGGCCAGGTCGAAGGTCTCCGCAAACAGAAAATCGCCTTCGACCACCACAGCGCCGATCCCGTCCCTCGAAATCCGGGCGCCGAGTTCTTCAGGGTCCTGCAAAGTTCCGGTTTGAAGCCAATCTTCGTGGACAACTTCGACGCCTGCCGCAACGAGTTCGGCAATCGCCTGATCGGAGAATGGGGCAAGCAGTAACGCTCGCACGGCGGTCAGCCCTGCCCCTTGAGGTGTTCGATTGCGAGGTCTGCCGCCATGTTGCCGCTTCGCACCGCGCCCTCCATGGTTGACGGCCACCCCGTGTCGGTCCAGTCTCCGGCCAGGAAAAACCCGGGTTCGGGGGTCTTTTGCGAGAGACGGTACCTGCCGGAGCCGGGCACGACCCGAAACGTGGCGTCGAGCATCTTTACTACCAGGAACCTTTTCACGTTGGCAGCGCCGGCGGCTGGGAACAACCCCTCCATTTCGCCAATAAACAGATCTCTAAGCTCGGCCTTCGGCATGTCCTTCCACTTCCAGGCCCCGCTGAGTGAAATAACGACGTGCTGCCCTCCGTCTTCACCCTCCGTCCCTCTCATCCCGGTCACGTTGAAGACCCACTGCACCGGGGTGTCGATGGCTGCGACGAACTTATCATCCATGATCGGCCGGTCGTACCAGATGTGCACCCCCACGATGGGCGCTGTCCGCACCATCCGCGCCTGTGAAAAGAATGAATTCTCTCGCAGGCCATCAGGCAAGACGTCAAGCATCTTGTCGGGCATCAGGGCAACGACACATGCGTCGGCCCGAAGTGTTTTGCCTCCCGAAGTTCGTACCTGGATGTGCCCGTCATCAAAGCCGATCTCGTCGACGCCGACGCCGCAATGGACATCTCCACCAGCGGAGCGAATGAAGTCCGCAGCCGCGGTCCCAGCAAGGCTTGATAGGCCGACTAACGGGTAGCCGATGGCGGCGTTGTGCGGCGCGCCCATGAGGGCGGTTTGAAACAGCATCACGCCCATGTCCACGCTTACGTCTTTAATGTCGTCATTCAGGGCAGGCAGGGTTATGAGATTCCAGAAATTGTCGATCGTCTCGTCATTTTGCATGTGTCGTCTGAGCCACGAGTCGAATGTTTCATCTTCCATCGGCCCGCCGGGCTCTCTCTTGGCCAGGCGGATTCGTGTCAGACCGTAGAACAGCCTCAGTTTTGCCGTCGGCGAAAGATGACCGTAGAACAGAAGAGCCTTGATATTCGCCAACGAGCCGGGCAACGCGTTGGCCTTCAGGCGGGACATTTTTCCGTTCCGCAGAACGGGGGCATCGAGCCGATTCGGCATCCTGACGTTGTCCTGGGCGCCGATCTTCCGTAGGAACTCCTGGTATTCGTTACAGGCGCCAACGAAGACGTGCTGCCCGTTATCGACCTCTACGCCAGTCTCCTTGTCCTCGAACGAGTACGCTCTGCCGCCCAGGAAGGGCCGCCGTTCCAGCAGGAGGGGTTCGTAGCCGGCTTCCGACAACCTGACCGCCGCTGCCAGTCCGGCTAGTCCGCCCCCCACGACTACCGCCTTGTGGCGGTTCAGGACAGGATCGGAATCCGGCATTGAATCCACAGTCTCGCCGCCAGGGCCGCCTTGGCCGTCTTGCTGAGGCTGATCCTTTGGCTGAATACGTCGTAGTCGGCTGCTTCGATGCGTCCCAACAGCCGCCTATACACCGACGACATCGTCCTGGGGCACGCCCGCGATCTTCTGTCCAATAACGGGAATAGCAATGCTCCGCGTTCGAAATATCGATGGGCCCGCTCTATCTGAAACCTCATCAGGCGCCTGAAGGAATCGTTGATCGTGCCGGCCAAAAGATCGGAGTTGGCGTACCCGAATTTTTCAAGCTCTGCCTCGGGCAAGTACACTCGCCCAGCGCGGGCGTCTTCGGCCACGTCACGGATGATGTTCGTGAGCTGCATTGCGATACCCAGGTCGATCGCGTATTCCACAGCGCGTTCGTCCTCATAGCCGAACACTTCGATACATATGAGCCCCGGCGCGCTCGCCACCCGGCGGCAGTATTGGACAAGTTCTTCGAATGTTTCGTAATGGGTCTTAGTGAGGTCCATCTCACAGCCGTCGATGACGTCGGTGAAGTGGGACATGGGAATTCCGAAACGTCGCTGAGCATCGGCGAGAGCGGTCCAGACGGGGCCGTTCGGCCGGCCATCGTAGGCGTCCAGCAGTTGCTCTCTGAGACCGGCGAGGTCATTCTCTGCGGTCTTTCGCCTTTCGGGGTCGTCCACGATATCGTCGCACATACGGCAAAACGCATACGTTGCGTAGATGGCGTACCGCTTCTGAGGCGGCAGGGTCAAGAACGCGTAATAAAAGTTCGTCGAACTCGCCTTGGTGATGGCCTGGCATTCCAGGTATGCCTGATTGACCTCGGCGGGATCGAGAACCCCGTCTCGCGTTGCTGTTTTGAGTGACGCCATTCTGATGTCTTGAGGCCGCCGGTCTTTTGGTCAATTCAGTCAAAGAGGCGCTGTGCCAGTGGAGAAAGCCCGATCTTCGACCGGATCCACGCAGCGGCGAGCAGTCTTGCCTTGCCCGACTTTGACAGGGTAGGGCGGCGGGTAAGCACATCATAGTCCTGCCGTTCGATGGCCTTTATGATGGACAACCCGCCGGCGGTAAACAATGCGATGTCGATTCTGGCCGGTTTGATAACCCTATTCACCAATGCGTACCCGCGTCGGAACAGGTCTTTCGTTCTTTCGACTTCAAATTGCATCAACCTCCGAAATTCCGGAGATGGCGCGCGCCGCTCGATCACGTCTTCCCCAACCCCGTACTCGGACATGTCCGACTGCGGTATATAGACCCGGTCGATCGAGTAGTCCCGCGCGACATCCTGCCAGAAATTGGCCAATTGCAACGCCGTACAGGTGTAGTCCGAAAGCGCGTGAAACTCCGGTTCGCGATGGCCGAACACGTAGAGGACGATTCTCCCGACGGGGTTGGCCGAGTGTTCGCAATATTCGAGCAATGCCTGGTAGTCGGGGTGGCGCTTGATTCGCTGGTCCCTGCGATTGGCCTCTATGAGCTTGAGAAACGGTTCCTGCGGTATATCGAATTTTTCTACGGTTACCTGGAGGGCCTTGAAATAGACGTGGTCCGGGGCGCCTTCATAGCAGAGGCGTAGCTGGCGTTCCCACTCGTCCAGCAACACCAACTGGTCCGTTTTCGCTTCGTCGCCGAGGTCGTCCACGCCGCGGCAGAACGCGTAAACGGAGTAGAAGTGCCGCCGTAGATCCTTCGGGATCAGGCGGGTTCCTACGGAGAAGTTCTCGTGGTGAGACCTTGCCAAATCTTCGCAGGCGCGGAATGCGGCCTCGGGAGTCGCGGAGCGGCCCCTACGTTCCGCAAGGTCGATTCCTGGAAGGTCCAAGTAGCCCTCATTTGACCGTAAGTACGCTGTTAATCCTGCTCACCCCGGCTTTAGATGCGCATCACCCGCAATAGTACGCAGTGGTTCTTGGGCTCATCTAACTCGAAGTTGAGTACCTTGAACTCCGTGGCGACTGAACTATGGGCCGAGGCCGAACGTCAATGCGCCTTACATTTCCGTTCGCTGTGGACATCGACGTCAGATCGGGTGGGATTGACTCGGGCAAAGTGAATTCAGGCCCTCAGTCGACCATCGGCGTGCTCTTCTCCATGGGAGTTCGAGTACGGCGATTGTACCGACCCAGCGCGAGCAGGGGCCAATAGATTCGATACATATGGTATTTGATCATGAATCCCGACGGCAGTTCGGTTGGAAGTAGTTCACTCGGGTTGCCGTTCGGCGACCTGAATCGCCTGTCTCCTATGCCGTATCCCGGGAAGCCGGTGGCGGTGTACTGCGGCTCATCCCAGGTGCCATCTTCCTGCTGAGTACTTACGAGGAAGCGGGCGCCCCTTTCGACCGCATCGTCTGAATACCTGCCCGCAGCCATTAACGCCATCATCGCCCAAGCCGTTTGAGATGCCGTGCTTTCGCCTATGCCCCTCAAACCCGGGTCCGCATAAGACGCGCACGTTTCACCCCATCCCCCATCTGCATTCTGGCGAGATTCCACCCAGTCCGCGGCCAACTGGACCCTTGGATCGCGCATGTCGTGATCTATGGATTCCAGGGCGGGTAAAACGGCGGCGGTCCCGTAAATGTAGTTGACTCCCCACCGACCGAACCAGGGGCCGTCTTCCTCCTGTTCCGACCATATGTAGTCGACCGCAGACTTGACCGCGTCGGAGTCCTTCGGCCAACCGAGTATGCCGATGGCTTCCAGGATGTGGGCCGTTACGTCCACGGTGGGCGGGTCGATGGTCTCGCCGAAATCGAAAAAAGGCAGCTTGGTCGCCAGCAGGGACGTGTTGTCCTTGTCGAATGAACCCCAGCCGCCGTTTTTGCTCTGCATACTCAGGAGCCACCTCATGCCCCTGTCGATAGCCTCATCTCGCTCGGCCCCCAGGTTGGTTCCGGCCTGCGATATGGCTATCAAAATCTCGGCCGCATCATCGGTATCCGGGTACGTTTCGTTAAAAAACTCGAATGCCCAGCCGCCGGGTTCCTGGTCTGGAACTTTGACCGACCAGTCGCCGGGTGTGCGAATCTGCCTTCCAACCAGCCAGTCCGCCGATCTGACCAACATGGGATCATCCCGGTCCACTCCAGCTTCGTGCAATGCGTTCAACGTTAGGCACGTGTCCCATACGGGTGAAACACAGGCCTGCAACCGCCAGGTCTCTTCGTCCTCGATGGCGAACCCTTCGAACCCCTCCAGCCCGTTCCGCATGACCGGATCATCCATGGAATAGCCCAACTGGTACAGGGCTATGAGGGAGTAGACCCATGGCGGCTGGATGCCCCCCCAACTCCCGTCGGCCTCCTGGCGCTCGATGATCCAGCGCTCGATCTCGCCCAGGGCCTTGCCTCTCACCGGGATCCACAACAACCGCTCGGCGGCCTGAAGCAGTCGGTCGCCGGCGTACAAGACACGCTCCCACCCAAAGCCATCGGGCAATGGAATCGTATAGGCGGCGTTGTCCTTTCCGTTCACATATAGTTCGTCGATCTCGGCGCCGGGCGGCAGGGAGAATACCGGTCTTTGCGAGAGAATCACCGTCATGGGCACTACGGTTCCGCGAGCCCAACTGGCGAAGGAGTAGACGTTGAACGGAAGCTGCTTGGGCACAAAAATCAATTCCGGCGCTATGTAGGGAGTGCCCGACCATTCCCATTGGCCCAGCAATGCAAGCCAGATTTTGGTGAAGCTGCGCGCCTTTTCAATACCGCCTTTCGAGAGGATCAAATCCCTGGCCCTGCGCATCGCCGGCGATTCCGGGTCTCGTCCGGCCAACTTCAGGGCTGTGTAGCACTCTACCGTGGTGCTCAGATCGCCGGCGGCCCCGTAGTAAAGCCGCCAACCGCCATCCTCGCCTTGCTGCCGTTCGATGTGACAGGCGATCTTGTTCCATCGTTCCGGATTCGACGCGCCGAGGATGTGGGTGAGGAAGACATACTCGGCCTCCATCGTTGGGTTCGATTCGAGTTCTCCCCACCAGTAGCCATCTTCATGCTGAGTCTTCCGCAGCAGCGAAACCGTTTTCGCGATGGCCTCCTCAGTCGACGCAGCCGGCCCTTGAGGCGATGGCTCTCGCGGCATCCCGGTCCGAAACACCGGAACCGGAAGCGCATGCGACGCCTGTGATGCGGTCGTCATTCAGCAGCCCGCAGCTCTCCGGCAGCCTTCGCCGGAAGATTTGCGGCCGCGTATCCGTGGTCGGAGAACCATCTAACGGCGCGCGCAACTGATTCGATGGCAGGGCGTTGCCGCAATTTCAACTCGCGGACAGCCTTCGAACAGTCCACGTACATTGGATGTTTCGCGACCTGCAGGCCCTCTGCGGGGATATAGGGTTCCCGCCGCAACAGTTTGCCTTCAACCACTTCGTCGAACATGCCGAATGCCAGGGCGAGGGCGAAGGGGACGCGGACCGGCCAACGACGCAGGCCCGTCGCCTGTTTCAACAGCTTGTAGATCCCGAGCAGCGAGTGGTTTTCGCCTCCCAGAATGTACCGCTCCCCGGGCCGTCCGCTGGTGAACGCGGCGACGTGCGCGTCGGCAACATCGTCCACGTCGCAGATATTCAGGCCTGTATTTACGTACCCTGGAAACCTGCGCTTCAAAAACTCGACGACTATGCGTCCGGTCGGAGTAGGCCGCCAATCTCCGGGTCCCAAGGGCACGGTGGGGTTGACTATCACTACTTCCAATTCGGGCGAATTGAAAGACAAGGCGGCCTGTTCGCCGAGGAGCTTTGACTTCTTGTAGTCACCGTGGAGGTCATCCAATTCCGCAAGATTTGTTTCATCAGCGACTCGCCCCGGGCCAGGCCACTTGAGTGTGGCGACGGTGCTTGTGTGCACAACCCTTCTCACCCCGGCCCGGCGAGCCGCGTCGACGATGGTTTTAACGCCATCGACATTCGTCTTATAGAACACTGATCGGTCACGCGCCCAGAATGCGTAGTGGCCAGCGACATTAAAAAGGCCGTCGACCCCCTCCAGCCCGTGCCTAAGCGCCGGTTCGTCCTGCAGGTCTCCCGTTACAGGGCGGACTCCGATGTGCTCCAGGGCCGAAGTGTCTCGCCCGCGGCGAACGAGAGCCCGAACCTCATGTCCGGACGCGGCCAGCAGCCGGGCTACTGCGCCTCCTATGAATCCGGTGGCGCCGGTGACCAGAAACTTCACACCGCCGCTCCTGAGCTTGCACGGTAGGCAGCCGCGCCATCGATCTCGCTACTGAAATCTTGGCAGAACCTGGTTAGGTTGCCCCTTGCAGCGCGAGACGCCTCTTTTAGATCGATCAATATCGGCAACTGCCAAGGCCTTCTTGCGACGTACCTGATCGCCGGCCACACTCTTCGATCCGACGGCCCCTGGGCAATTTCGGTAACGAAGTGCGGGAGATTGAAATCCACTGCGTCGACAACGGACCTGACGACAAGGAATGGAATTCCAGCCTCGGATGCGATGGAACATACGGTATGACTCTCAAGGTCCACGGCTGCAACGTTCAATCGATTGCCTATCCAGCTCTTCATATCCGCAGTCCTCGCGATTGAGGGTAACGACACGAGCAATCCGGAGGCGGAATCGATATTGGCCATCTCGACGACTATACGTGCGCACGTCATCATGCCCGAATCCGGGGATATCGCTTCGGACATTCCTTGAAAGTCCCAGGTGATCGGGGAACCTTCAATGCTGGAGACGCTGGTCGGAATTACCAGGTCCCCTCTTCGCAGAGCGGCGCTCGTCCCGCCAGCGAATCCAACAACGAGGAGCATTGGATCCGTTACCTGTTCGATGGCCCATTTCGCCGCTTCCTTCGCACGGACACGACCGACGCCGCTGATTACAGCCGTAAACTGCGCGCCGGATTTTCCGTGATTAAACTTGCCGGAAAACGCCTGAAATCCGTCCGGACTTGGGACTTCGCTTGCATTCCCGGCTCGCAGGATGCCCGAAACTTCTTCTTGAAGGGCGGCAAATATCAGCAACATCCGATGCACCGTTCAGGGATGCTGAGAACAGCGCAGGGCGAACGCCCAGGGCGCAATGCTCCGGCGGGTGGTCAGCCTGCGGTTATTCCACTTTTGGTCAGAGCGCCGCCGCGCACCAGCGCCGCGGCGTCCTTTGGATTGGAAAAAGCGCTGAAAATCGTGGTTGATTCGAAACCGCAGTGCATCATGCAATTGGCGCACCGCGAGTCTTTCTGTGCGTTGCCGTAGTTGTCCCAGATTTCATCCTGCATGAGGTCGTCCAGTTTCTGGGTGTGCGAATCGGCCAGCGGGTAACAGGGATTACGCCATCCCATGATCGTGTAAGTGGGATTGGACCAGGCCGTGCAAGTTTCGATCTCCCGTTCACCTCGGAGGAACTGGAGGTACAGGGGGTTGTTGTACAGCTTGATATCCTTCGTTTGCGCCGGGTCCAAGACCTTTCTGAAAATCTCTTTCGCCTGTTCCTTTTTCAGGAAGAGTTGCTGATTCGGCACGCTCTCGTAGTCGTAACCCGCCGTCACCATGGCGCCTTCGAAGCCCATCTCGGTGGTCATTCGCCACAGTGCCTGAAGGTCGTCGGCATCGCTACTTGTGAACAACGTCGTGTTGCTGCAGACTCGATAACCGCGCTCGACCGCCCGCTGAGAGTTCATCATGGCGATCTTATAGACGCCTTTGCGCGACACCGAAACGTCGTGCCGCTCACCCGTGCCGTCGAGGTGGATCACCCAGGCGAAGTACTTGGAAGGCGGAATTTCTTTCATCATCTTGCCCATAGTCAGGGCGTTGGTGCACACGTACACGAACTTTTTGCGCGCGGTCAGGGTGTTGACGAGCTCGGGCAGGTGGGGCCAGATCGTCGGTTCCCCTCCGGCGATGGACACAACCGGAGCGCCGGATTCCTCAACGGCGGTCAGGCAGTCCTGAGCTGTGAGTTGCTTGTGTATTACAGACTCGTACTCGCGGATTCTGCCGCATCCTTCGCAGGCCAGATTGCATGCTTCGAGGGGCTCGAGCATCGTCACAAGCGGAAATCGCTTACGCCGCTTAAGGAGTTTGTTTTTGAATATGTACCAACCCACCCTTACGGCGAGTTCGACTGGTCTGGCCATCTTTGACTCCTTATGAAACGGGCTCGGCAGTTATGACGCCCCACCCGACGTCAACTGTCCCTCACCAGCAAGTAGTCTCCCAGTTCCTGGAATTCACGCACGGAATCTCCAGGCAACTGGAGAGACCTTAACACGGACCGTGCAGACTGCCATCGTTCTGTGGCAAGTCGATAGCAGTACTCCTGCGTGTTCAGCGTACCCATGATTTCCAGCACTTGCTCTACGTCTATTTCGTCGATGGATTCCGAACCGTAAATTCGTTCGAGTTCGGCCCTGGCCGCTCCGGAGGCTTCGTTTATGGCGTGGACCGCAGGTAGGGCCTTTTTCTTGCGCCGGATATCGGAACCAACGGGCTTTCCGGTCTCAGGGCCGCCCCAGGTCCCCAATACATCGTCCCGTATCTGAAATATCCTTCCGAGTTCGTATCCGACCCGACGCAGCCCAGTTGCGACAGCTCTGTCCGGCCCGCCGTCGCAACCGACCAGGGCGCCGAGGTAACTCGATGCCTCGATCAACGCTCCGGTCTTGCGCTCGATCATGTCAAGGTACTCGTCGATAGTTATTGACGGCCTGCTTTCGTATAAGACGTCGAAGACTTGTCCTTCGATCATCCTGAGGTAGTTTGCTGTCAGCACATTGCATGCTTCGACGCAGGTCTCGTCGGAAACCCCGTTTTCGGCAAGACGCTGAATCGCCAGGTCCGCAACTTTCAGCATCAGGTTGCCGGAAACAAGCGCAATCGGTTCCCCCCAAACAGCCCATACGGTCAAGCGGTGGCGTCGATAGCGGTCGCGGTCCTCCACATCGTCATGGATCAGCGAAAAGTTGTGAACGTATTCGAGGGCGACGGCCGCGGGCAAGGCGCGGGAGATGTCTCCTCCTGCGGCCTCGCAGGCGAGAAGGCAGAGGGTCGGTCTCACAGCCTTGCCACCGCCCGAACCGGTGGGATTACCCTCGCTGTCCACCCAGCCCATCATGTATCGAAGGGCGTCATACACGGGCAAGTTCGACTGGTCCATTTCCCGTCGCAACGCGCCTTCGATCAGCGGTTGGTAACGGGCGAAAAAGGCCGGCATACCTTGCGACGCTGCGCGAATCGATTCGGACGAATCGGAGGGAAATGCTGCCACGCTGGACAAATCCGCTGCTCCTTGGGTACCGCCGCGGGGTCATCTGACGAGCCCGGATGCTAGCAACCTGCGCGAAATGGTGTCAATTGGGGCACACCCCAGGCCGGGTTGTAGTCGGAATTGATGACGGTGCGAGACCGTTAATTATGAGGGAGCCAAGGCGGTATCGCAGATAATTGGTTCTAGTCGAAGTTCCGGAGCAATTTGGCGACAAGAAATGCGCCGTTCTGGCAACTTGGCTGCCTGTAGAGAGCGTCAGTGTATGGCGGCATACAAAAGGCCTCCAGGTCGACGCGGGTCGAATGCACCCACGTCGGCCGGGAGGCCCCTTGCGATTGCCGGATCATCTGCTCGCCAGCGCCGGCAGTGCTCGTTGCGCCTAGGCCGCGACGACCTTCAGCTTGCGCGTTTTTGTCGACTCCTGCAGGGGCAAGCTCACCGTCAGGACGCCGTCCTTGTAGCTCGATTCAGCCTTCGCGTGGTCAATTGCTTCGGGAAGCCTGATCGACCTGTAGAAGGTCCCGGTTCGCATCTCACGCAGAAGAACGCCGTCTTGCCGTTCTTCCGACTCGGCCTCGTTATTTGCCTTGATCTCAAGGACATTTTCGTCCACGTTGACGTCGATCTTTTGGGAATCGACGCCCGGTAAAGACGCCCTGACGATGAAGGACTCACCGTCTCTGGCTACGTCCAGCGGTACAGGCCAGCGTCTTTCCGCGTCAGCGTTCGACGACCGGGCGTTCCAGGCCCTGTTCATCAGTTCGTCAACGCGCCTGAGGTCCGCAAAAGGGCTCCAACGTACGAGAGTCATGTTTTCCTCCTAAAGTTCCAAACCAGAATGTATGCAGTCGAGCCGGGCAGCCCACCTGACTCTGACACATGTAATGATAAAAACTTGACAATATCGTTGTCAAATAACGTTACTGGGTATCTATTAGGATAGTTGATCATAGTCGGTCCTTGTGGGACAATGGTAGCCGGAGTATCAAATTGGACGGCAACTACTACGACGTGCTCGGCCTCCCCCGGAACGCTTCCGGCAAGGATGTACGTGACGCGTACCGGAAGTTGGCCCGCAGGCTTCATCCGGACGTGAACCCCGAAGACCAGGCCGCGGCGGAACGCTTTAAGCGGGTGAACGAGGCCTACGAGGTCCTTGCGGACGAAAAGTCCCGCAAAGACTACGACCAGTTCGCCGACAACTGGCGGCATGCGGATGAGTTGAGGCGCGCGGGGGTTGGTCACGGCTCTCGAGCGCATGGCTACAGTGACTTCAGCTTCGGAGGATACCGTGGTCAATCCGGTTCGATTTTCGACCTCTTCGGCGGAGGATTCGGGCGGACAAGGCAGACGCGGAGTACCCCGTCTGGCCCGCGGGTGATTGAGACAACCGCGGAAATATCGCTTCAAGAGGCGTATCGCGGAACCACCCGCCGGCTGAAGCTCGGCGGCGGTGTCGAATCGCGAGGTGAATATGACGTCGACATCCCTGCTGGAATCCGGGACGGCGTCAAAATCCGCATAAAGCCGCAGCCCGACGTCGAACTGCTGATCATTGTGAAGGTCCGGCAAGACCCTAGTTTTGAACGTAGGGGCGACAACCTTCGCGTCAAAGTCCCGGTGCCGCTGCTGGACGCGGTCCTTGGCGGAGAGGTCGAGGTCCCGACTATGTCCGGCGAGGTGGCGTTAACGATTCCGCGCGGCACGCAAAACGGAACTGCGCTGCGAATTCGCGGCAAGGGAATGCCGAGATCTGAGTCGGGCGATTCGTTTGGCGACATCGTAGCAGTGGTCGACGTCAGGCTTCCTGAAGAGCTGTCCACGGAAGAACAGGAGCTGTTTATGGAGCTCCGGCGACTCGAGACGGTCACGGCCAAGCCGGTGGGGGGAGAGGGCAAATGACCATTGGCAGAGATGAACCGGTTTACGCGATAGGCGTGGTTGCCCGGATGATCGGGGTCCATCAGCAGACACTCCGCAATTACGAGCGATGGGGTCTGGTCGTTCCCGGCCGAAGTCGGGGCCGGATTCGAATGTACTCGCAGATTGACGTCGAACGGATCCTTCAGATAACGGAGTGGAAGAACAACCTGGGCCTTAATTTGGCGGGAGTCGAAGTGATGACGAAACTTCTCGAACGCATACACAAACTCGAGCAACAAGTCACAGACCTGACGGTCGAGATGATCAGGATGCGCGATAGCGGCCGGACACTGCCGGGCCGCGATGGGCACGGCTGATCAACGAAGCGGTACTACAGCAAGGCGATCGACCCGAAAATCCGGGGGATACACACTATGGTTCTAAGACAGGAAGACTTCACGGAACAGGCACAAGCGGCGCTCGGTGCGTCGCAACAACTCGTGATGCAGATGCGCCACTCGCAGTGGGACGCTGAGCACCTTCTATTGGGTTTACTTGACGTTTCGGATGGCTTGCCCGCTCGCCTGTTGGAAAACCTTGGCGTCAGCCCTGGCGAGATCGCGGACGAGGTCCGGTCCGATCTCGACGCTGCGCCGAGGCTGAATTCCCAGCAATCGACAACGGGCCAGATATTCGCGACCCCGCGCGTGAAGGCAGTGATCGATGGTGCGCGGGAAGAGGCGAAACGCCTTAAGGACGAGTTCATCAGCACCGAACACCTGCTGCTGGCCCTGGCGCAGGATGGCATAGGCGGAAGCGTCCGTAAGGCTTTCGAGAGGCGAAACATCAGCCAGGAGCGCATCTATCAGGCGTTGCTCGACGTTCGAGGTTCGCAGCGCGTGACCGATCAGCGGGCCGAAAGCAAGTACCAGGCTCTCGAAAAGTACAGCCTGGACCTGACCGGACTGGCCCGCGAAGGCCGCCTCGACCCTGTCGTGGGTCGCGACGCTGAGATCAGGCGGGTAATGCAGACGCTCAGCCGGAGAACCAAGAACAATCCCGTGCTGATCGGGGATGCGGGAGTCGGCAAGACCGCAATCGTCGAGGGATTGGCGCAACGCATCCACAACGGCGACGTGCCGGAAAGCCTGAAGGGAAGGACGGTAATTTCACTCGACATGGGTGCTTTGATCGCCGGGGCGAAATTCCGGGGCGAGTTCGAGGAACGCCTCAAGTCTGTGATGGACGAGATCAAGTCCGCAGCCGGCGATATTGTCCTGTTTATCGACGAGATTCACACCGTGGTAGGAGCTGGGGCTGGGGGTGACGGCTCCCTCGATGCGTCGAACATGATGAAACCGGCCCTATCACGCGGGGAGATGCAAACGATAGGAGCCACCACGCCCGACGAGTACCGCAAGCGCATCGAGTCCGACAAAGCCCTTGAACGCCGTTTCTCACCGATCTGGGTCGAAGAGCCGTCGATCGACGACACAGTGCAGATGCTCCGGAATCTCAGGCCGCGGTACGAGAAGCACCACGGGATCAAGATAGACGATCAGGCGCTCGAATCGGCGGCTTTGCTCGGCGCCCGGTACATCTCGGACCGAATGCTGCCCGATAAGGCCGTAGATCTGATCGATGAGGCTGCTGCGAGGCTTCGCATAGAGAATGAGAGTTTCCCAGATGAGCTTAAGAAGGAGGAGGCTCGAATTCAGCGACTCGCGGAAGAAGAAAGTTCGGCGTCCGAGCGAGGCGACTACGAGGCCGCGGCGGGGTTCAGATCCGAGCGTTTGAGGTCGTCCCAGAAGTTCGATCAGGCAAAAGCCGGATGGCTGGCTAATCGCAAGATAGGCGACACCGTCGACCCTGCGCTTATCGCGGCGCTGATCAGCGAGCGTACGGGCATCCCGGTCGCGCGGCTCGTGGAAGGGGAGGCTGAACGGCTGCTCCACCTTGAACAGAGACTTCATCAGCGCGTGATTGGCCAGGAATCGGCCGTGACAGCGCTATCGGACGCCATTCGCCGCGCTCGAGCCGGATTGAAGGAAGTGAAACGGCCTATCGGCAGCTTCATTTTCCTGGGTCCTACGGGAGTCGGCAAGACGGAGCTTGCGAGGGCACTCGCCGAATACCTGTTTGACGACGAGGAGCACATGGTCCGGGTCGACATGTCGGAGTACCAGGAGCGGCACGCCGTTTCACGGCTCATCGGCGCTCCCCCGGGCTACGTCGGCTTCGACGAGGGCGGGCAGCTCACGGAATCGGTGCGGCGGAGGCCGTTCAGCGTGATTCTGTTTGATGAAATCGAGAAGGCTCACCCACAGGTGTTCAACACGCTTCTCCAGGTGCTCGACGATGGCCGCCTGACGGACGGGCAGGGCAGGACTGTCGACTTCCGGAACACCGTGATCATCATGACCAGCAATTTGGGGTCCGAGGGATTGTCGCAGGACGCGATGGGATTTCAGGGTGCGCGGAACAGATCCGATGAACATCAACGCTTCAGGGCGTCTATCGACGCGTCGCTCAAGAAGGTTTTCCGGCCAGAATTCCTGAACCGGATCGACGACATCATCATCTTTGATCCACTTACGCGTGACGACATAATGTTGATTGTCGACAAGATGATTGCGTTGGTTCAGGAGCGGGTAAGTGAACTGGACGTCGAGATTGAACTGACGGTCGCCGCCCGGCAGTGGCTTGGCGATGAGGGATTTGACAAGACGTACGGCGCCAGGCCGCTGGCGCGGGCGATCCAGCATCACCTTGAGAACCCGCTTTCGAAGCGAATTCTGTCAGGCGACTTCGGTCCTGTGTCAAAGATCGTCGTAGACGTTGAAAACGACAGGTTGACCTTTTCGGAGAGCCGGACGCCGACGCCGACGGCGGTTTGATCCCCAGACAGGTCCGCATCTCGTCCCGGAGAGGCTGGGCAGTACCTTCAGATGAAGTTATGCCCGCAGTATCCCCGGGCCTCGTGTTCGTTGCGACGTCGGGCGTTGCCCATGGGCGTTCGTCCATGGTCGGAACTAACCATTTCGTCGCCATGCGACGGCCGAGGATATGAAGAATGTGACGGTGTGAACGCTCCCTCGCCGGCAATCAACGTGTCCATCCTCGTACTGGCGCCTTCTTGTACGGCGGAAGACATCCCTGAATAATCACGTAATGCTCCCAGATGAGGTTGGGGAAACCCACAGCGACGGGCAGTCACAGCCGGGTCCGGCGGATTCAAGGCGACCGTCGAACGCCTTGGCAGAGTGGGCAGCGACGCACCCAAAGGCGTTCACCATCGGCATATGGTCGGTCGTTGGCGCCTCGGTTGCATTCGGAACGTTCATGTGGGCAACCGGCCGGCTTGAACTTCAGAACGTAGGCTACGCCGGGGTGCTGGCGGTCAACGTGATAGGTTCGGCGTCGGTGATAGTGCCGGTGCCCGGCTTGGCTGTGGTGTGCGGGGCCGGCGCGGGAGAGGTCGGCCTCAACCCGGTGCTGCTGGGTCTCGCCGGAGGGTTCGGTTCCACGGTCGGAGAAATGAGCGGGTACCTTGCCGGTTACGGCGGAAACACGCTCATTCAACGATCAAAACACTACGAGCGATTCAGGCAGCTGGTGATCAAGAACGGAGGCATGGCCCTGTTCGTCCTGTCTGTCATCCCGAACCCGGTTTTCGACATCGCAGGAATTGCCGCCGGTTCGCTCGGATATCCGCTAAAACGGTTCCTTCTCTACGTGCTGGCCGGAAAGGTGATCAAGTTCGTGGTGGTGGCATATGCGTGCCGGCAGGGCATCGACTGGATAATCAGATTGACATGAGGCGGCGATCGAGGTCCTGGTTTGGTCGAATCGCGATCGGCGGACGAGCCTGTCGATCACAGTGCACCAGATCAATAGATGCCCCGCCGATGGTCAATCTCCCGGATTCGGAGCATTTGTACAAGGTAGCGCGCCCACTTGCGGCTGATTAAATATGAATTCAGGGGAGTGCGCAGGCGATCCTACTCGGGGCCGTTTGCTTCTCCCCTGTGCTACGCAATGCAGACCTCGCGCAAACAACCGTGACTGAATTCAGCGACGAACGACAGCCGAATCCTCCACTGGCGTGGCTGGCCCAACACCGCGACCTTGTGTTCAGGGTGGCGATTCTGGTCATAGTCCTGGCGTTCGTGGTTATCGGCCTGATCACCTGGCTTTTTGGCCAATTCGACCTGAAGTCGGTCGGCTTTGCCGGGGTCTGGCTACTAAGTTTCATCGGTTCGGCGTCTATCGTGGTACCGGTACCGGGTCTCGCCGCGGTGTGTGTGGCGGGAACTCCGGAGATTGGCCTCAACCCCATCGCAATCGGTGTCCTGGCCGGCTCGGCCGAGGCCCTGGGCGAAATGACCGGCTACCTGGCCGGGGTGAGCGGCCGGAACTTTGTAGCGCGCTACAGGTGGTATCCGCGTATTCAGGAATGGATGCGGCGCTACGGCAGCGTATTTCTCTTCGTGATGTCGATCATCCCAAATCCGGCATTTGACATTGTCGGCATTGCGGCAGGCAGCATTGCGTACCCTGTGCGCCGGTTCCTTGCGATCCTGTTTGTCGCGAAGTCGATCAAGTCGACCGGCGTCGCGTACGCTTGCTACTACGGGTATTTCTACGGTGTTCCGTTCTTAGGAAACTTCTTGAATGGGTGACCCACGCTCGAACTCCCGGTCACTTGGCGTGATTATCGTTGCCGCCGGGTCGAGTGCCCGTATGAGCGGGGGCGACAAGCAATTCGCCGACCTGAACGGCGAACCCGTCCTTGGCTACAGCCTCAGGGTGTTTGCGCGGTGCAGACATGTCGCCGGAATCGCCCTTGTACTTTCGTCGGATAATCTGGACCGCGGACGAAGGCTCGTGTCTGACGCGGGGTTAGACGACCTTGTCATCTGCGTTCAGGGCGGCGAACGGAGGCAGGACTCGGCCAGGATCGGTTTACAGACACTCAAGTCTTCAGTGGCCGAAACGGAGTTCATTGCGGTCCATGACGGCGCCCGCCCGTTCGTCGATGATTCGATGATAGAGCGTGGGCTCGCCACAGCCAGAGTGACTGGCGCGGCGGTTGCCAGCGTGGCGGTTAAGGACACGATCAAGGCCTGTGGACCGAACCGCGTGGTGACGAAAACGCTCGACCGGCGCGGCCTGTGGGCTATACAGACGCCCCAGATCTTCCGCACTGATGTGCTGTCGGCCGCCTACGAAACAGTCACCGCCGAAGTCACGGATGATGCGGCGATGGTCGAGGTCGGGGGCGGTCTGGTGGCGGTGTTCGACGGCCACCCAGAGAACATCAAGATCACCACGCCGGACGATCTGCTTGTAGCCGGACTGATCGCCAGCCGCCGACAGGGAGAGGGACCGTCTACCGGCGAACAGCGTTGGGGGACGGGATTCGATGGCCACCAGCTCGTCTCTGGCGGGCCGCTTCGATTGGGAGGGGTGGATGTACCGTTTGACCAACACCTCGAGGGTCACTCCGACGGGGACGTTCTGCTGCACGCCTTGTCGAGCAGTATTTTGGGGGCGTCGTCGTTAGGCGATCTGGGTTCGGTCTTCCCGTCTTCCGATCAACAATTGGCGGGAATCGACAGCGGGGTGATTTTGGCGAGGTGTATCGAGATGGCCCGCTTCGGCGGATGGGCCGTGACACATCTCGATGCTACAATCGTGGCCCAACGTCCCAAACTGGCCGGCCACCTGCGCGACATGGCCTATCAGATAGCCAAGACCGCCAAAATCCCGTTGACAGCAGTGAACATAAAGGTGACCTCTACCGACGGTGTAGGGGCGATAGGCGCAGGGGAGGGCATCGCCGCCCAGGCTATTGCCACGCTTTCCCGGCGCTCATACTAATTCGCGCCCTGCCGGCTGCCGCATGCGTCTTTACAGCTCCCTCACGCGAACCAAAGAAGACCTCGGCCCTGCTGATCGCGAGATAAAACTCTACGTCTGTGGGGTCACTGTGTACGACAGACCGCACATCGGGCACGCGCTCAGTTCGATCGCCTTTGAGGTTTTGCATCGATACCTGGAATACCGGGGATTCAAGGTGAAGCGCGTCCAGAACTTCACCGACGTCGACGACAAGATAATCGCCCGCGCCAACAGAGAAGGGATCGACTCGTCCGAGATCGCCGAGAAGTACACAGCCGCGTTTTTTGAAGAACTCGACGGTCTGAACGTCCGGCGGGCCGACCTGTACCCCAAGGCGACCGAACACATTCCCGAGATCATCGACCTGATTTCTACGTTGGTCGACGCCGGCGCGGCGTACGTAATTCACGGTTCCGTCTATTTCAGCGTGAGCGCCGATGACGACTACGGCAAGTTGAGCAGTCGTTCGGTCGAGCAGATGCTCGAGGGTACCCGGGGTGAGATGGGCATCGGGAAGCGTGCGCCCGCCGATTTCGCCCTTTGGAAATCCGCAAGGCCGGGTGAACCGTCGTGGGACAGTCCGTGGGGGCCGGGGAGGCCCGGCTGGCACATCGAGTGCAGCGCGATGGCGCGCAAGCACCTTGGCGACTCGATCGACATTCACGGCGGCGGCCTGGACCTCATTTTCCCGCACCACGAGAACGAACTCGCCCAGAGCGAGACAGCCACGGGCGTCGAGCCTTTCGCAAGGATCTGGATGCACAACGGATTGCTCCAGCTTTCCGACGAGAAGATGAGCAAGTCCATAGGCAACATCATCTTCGTTGGCGATGCCCTCGAGCGATTTTCACCTGACGCGCTGCGGTTATGGATGCTGAGCAGCCACTATCGGGCTCCGCTCCGGTACGAGGAACATGCCATCGACGAAAAGGAACGGGCAGTTCGACGGTTGCGTTCCGCGATCGAGGCCAAGTCGCCCGCGTCACCTGATGAATTGGACCCGTCGCCGTATAGCGAACGTTTCGTCAGGGTCATGGATGACGATCTGAATACGGCACAGGCAGTTGCCGTCCTGTTCGATCTTGGCAGGGACATATTTCGGGGTCGCGACTCGGGCACAGGGATCGAGGCCGCCCAGTCGAAACTCAAAGAATTAACCGGGGTCCTTGGTCTGACCCTCGAAGACGCTGCGGACGCGGTCGATGGGCGGTTGTCGGATGAAGAGGTGGAACGCCTCGTAGCGATCCGCACGGAACTACGGAAGGCCAGGCGTTACGCCGACGCCGACGCCGCCCGTGCGGAGTTGGAGGCGAATGGGATCGCCGTAGCCGACGGACCGGACGGGACTACCTGGGCGCGCAACTGACGCGTACCGCGATCAGGCAACTTTCGGAGCGGTGAATTACGCCGGCAACCGAAGTAATCCATCCCAGCGTTGGACGCTCTACCGGCGTGTTCAGCCCAGCCGGACGTTAACGATGGCGATCACGACGAACACGCCCGCGAGCACGATGGTGGAGCGAAACATTAGACGTTCCACACCTCGGCGGGAGCGGTACGAACTTTCGGCCTGACCGAACAGTGTGGTGCCTGAGCCTCGTACCTGGAGCAGCAAAACGGCGACCAATATGACTGCGACAGCAATCTCGACAAGTTGTAGAGCGAAGTTGATATCCATAGTTCCGAAGTTATAAGTCTACAGGCTGACGGTCGAATGCCGGAAATCCGGGCTCTGCCGTTGGCCGCGGGTTTCGTGATAGATGTCCATGAGCACGGCGGCCAGTTTGGGCGGATCGTGGTGTCCTCTGAAGCCGTCATTCATCAGGTCAGCCGTGACCAGCCGGGCAGGGAATGATCCGATGTCTCCGATCTCCACGAGTTCGCTGGCGGGGAAATCGGGACCCAACGGCCTCACGCTGCTATTAGCCACCACGTAGTCGATGGCCAGCCCCGGCAGGTGCCTTTCGATCGCCTTGAGGTGATCCTCCAGGGTGTATCCGTCCGTCTCACCCGGCTGTGTTGCGATGTTGCAGACATAGACGACTGGCTCACTGCTTTCGATAAGCGCGCGCGCGATGCCGGGTATGAGGAGGTTTGGGATAAGGCTTGTGTACAGACTGCCGGGTCCGATGACCGTAAGTTCGGCATCCCGTATTGCGTTCGTTGCGGCGTCGAACGCTTCCGGGTTTGCGGGAGAAACTTGCACGTCCCTTATCCGTTTCGGCGACGCGGCGATATTGGTTTCGCCCAGTACGACCGTTCCGTCGGCCATGTCGGCAGTTAACCGGACGTCCACGAGGGTCGACGGCACTATCCGGCCGGTGACTTTCAGGACCCGGCTGGACTCGCTGACCGCCTGCTCGAAATTTCCCGTGACGCCGGACATGGCGGCGATGAAAAGGTTCCCGAATGAATGGCCGGCGAGGCCGTTACCTTCCGTGAAGCGGTACTCGAACAACTCCTTCATCAGAGGTTCGGCCTCGGCAAGAGCAACGATGCAGTTTCGGATATCACCGGGCGGAAGTATGCCCAGTTCGTGCCGGAGTCTCCCCGAACTGCCGCCATCGTCGGATACCGTAACCACGCCCGTGACGTTCGAAGTCCGTTCTTTTATCCCGCGGAGGAACGTCGACAGGCCGGTCCCGCCTCCGATCGCGGCGATCCTTGGCCCTTTGCCCCTCTCGAGGCCTCCGTTCGATACGCCGTTATTCGCCAAAATTCTGTTTACTCATCTGGCTGTAATCATGACGTCCAGTTTCGACTGGAGAATGCCCGCTACGACCTGCGGATCGGCTTTGCCGCGGGTGGCCTTCATGACCTGGCCAACCAGGAACCGGACCGCAGTCTTCTTGCCGCCCAGGTAGTCTCGCACCGCGCTGGGGTTGGCCTGGATCACTTCCTCAGCGACGGGATCGAGTTCGGATGTGTCACTGACCTGTTGCAATCCCTGTTGTTCGATTACGTCGTCCGCATCGGCGCCACTCCGGTACATCTCGCCAAATACTTGCTTTGCCCCGGCGTTATTCAATTCGCGTCGCCCAAAACGCCCAACGAGGACCGCCAGATTCTCGGGTTTGATCCGCGTATCGAAGACGTTCGTGGTCCCGTCATTGTTCATGTGGCGAGCCATCTCACCGTTGAGCCAGTTTGCCGTTTCCTTCGCGAACGCGCTCATTTCGCCTTTTGCCATCGCACCCACGGATCGCACCACCTGTTCGAAGTAGTCGGCGGTGGTCCTGGAAGACGTGAGCAGCGCAGCATCGTATTCCGGCAATCCCCATGATTGTTGGAAGCGATCTTTTCGCAGGGCCGGCAGTTCAGGCAAGTCGGACCGAATCTGGTCCACTGTCGACCTATCTATTCGCAGCGGAGGTAGATCAGGTTCCGGAAAATAACGGTAGTCGTGCGCGTCCTCTTTGGATCTTTGCGACACGGTAACCCCGAGTTCGTCGTCCCAGCCGCGGGTTTCCTGTACTACGCGGTTTCCTGCCCTGACGGCCTCGGTCTGCCGGGCGATCTCGTACTCCAACGCGCGGGTGACGGCGCGGATGCGGTTCATGTTCTTTATTTCAACTTTTGCGCCCAACTCCGTTGAACCGGCGGGGCGAATGCTCACGTTGGCATCGCATCGGAATGAGCCTTCCTCCATGTTTGCGGTACCCACGTCAATGTAGCGGATGATCATTTGCAGGTTGGAGATGTACGCCTCGACCTGATCTGTGGTGCGCAAGTCTGGCCGGCTCACTACCTCCATGAGCGGCACACCGGCTCGGTTGACGTCCATCAATGTGTGGCCGGCCTCTCCATCCTGGCCCGGGATGTGTATCAGCCGGGCAACGTCCTCTTCCATGTGCACCCGTTCGATCCCGATCCTGGACGACGGGTCGACAGGCAGGTCCATATACCCGTCGTAGCAAATCGGGACGTCGTACTGGGATATTTGATAACCCTTCATGAGATCCGGATAGGCGTAATTTTTCCGGTCGAACTTCGTCGTCTCAGCAACTTTGCAATTGAGAGCCAGGCCGATCTTGATGGCATCTTCGACTGCACGGGAGTTGACCACCGGCAACGTGCCCGGCAGCGCCAGGCAAACAGGGCACACGCGTGTATTGGGCGGCATCAACTGGTAGTCAGCCCCACACGAGCAAAACATCTTGCTGTGAGTGCGTAGCTGCACGTGAACTTCGAGACCGATTACCGTTTCGTACTGCGTGTCCATGGCTCCGCCGGGGAACTGGATAATGACCGTGCCTGCGTTCAATGATTAACTCAGGTCCGAATTGGACTATAACATCGCGTAAATTGTGTTCACGCGCCCGGTCTCTTCGAAAATGGGGTTGAATTGACCTCGTCCAGAGCGGATGTTCGAGGCGACCTTTCGCGCCGGGGCATGGGGCCGGGGCAGCCGGCCTGACTCAGAAGACACGCGGCAGGTAACAAAATGGCCATACCCAACGTCGACCCGATAATCGTCGCGCCAACCCCCAATCCACTTAGACCGGACGACTCAATCGACCACGATGCACTCGCACGTAACGTGCAACGCTGGCTTCGGACCCCTCTATCGGGGTTCGTTGTGGGCAGCGCGGGCGGTGAAGAAACTCTTCTTGGGGATGCCGAACGAGTGGCGGCAGTCAAGACAGTGGCGGACGCGCACGAAGGCCAAAGATTCGTTGTCGGCGGAATCGACAACCCGTCCACCACCAACACACTACGCCTCGCCGAGTCGATGTGCGCCGCGGGCGCGGACCTGGTGCGGGTGCGGATTCCCGTAGGCGGAGACGTCGTGGCCTACTACCGGGAGGTGGTAGAAAAATCCCCGATCCCCGTAATTGTTATCCACCAGACGTTCGCCAGGCGGCCATTTGCTGCCACACCAGAGCAGATTGGCGACATTTGCTCGATGGATAACGTGTTCGGTTACATCACTGATGCCAATATGCGTCTCGAATCCAGAACCCGCCAGTTCGTGCCGGCTAACAAAAAATTCTGGATATGCAACGGCAGCATACTTCTCCACGGAGCGCTGATCGGGGCCAACGGAGCGTGCATGTTTTTCGGCAATTGGGCCCCTCACCTAGTCAAGGAAATCATGACCCTGGGGATGGCCGGGAAGTTCGAAGAAGCGCGCAAGATTCAAAACCGTATTCTCGACGCCGACTACATCGGCATGACGTACGGGGTCGCTGCGCTCAAGGCGGGACTGAATCTGCTGGGTTATGAAGGAACACGGCCCCGCAGGCCCAACCCTCCGCTCACCGAAAGCCAAACGGAACGATTGGCCGACGCGTTCAGGAAAGCCGGGATTCTAGATTAACCAGACTGGCGCGCAGGGAGGATTCCGCGTCGCGCCTGGTCGTCAGAGTCTGCGTTGTGCCTGCTTATGCCGGCGCCCAGGCGTCGCGGCCTATCAACGGGACAAACATGCATTTCCCGGCCTTCTTCACGCTAAGACCGTCAGATTTACGCGAAACAACGAGCAAGTCCTGATCGGTTCGCCTCCCTACCGGAATGACCATGCGCCCTCCGGGGCCGAGTTGGTTGGATAGCGCGGCCGGCACTTTCGGGGCCGCCGCCGCTACGACAATCCGATCGTAAGGGGCGGCCGAGGGCCATCCAATTTCGTCGCCTGCCTGTTCTATGCGGCACCTGGCATAACCGAGCCGGTGTAACCGGGCCTTCGCCGTTTGCGTGAGTTCGGGAATTCTCTCGACCGATACCACTTGCGACGCGAGAAGTGAAAGGACCGCGGCCTGATAGCCGGAACCGGCGCCCACTTCGAGTACGCGATGACTGGGATCGAGCTCAAGCAAGTCGATCATACTGGCCACGAGTGAGGGCTGGGAGATGGTTTGCCCATTGGCAGTGGGTAATGCGACGTCCTCGTAGGCTTCCGATCTGAACGACTCCGCCACGAACATCTCGCGGGGGACCCTGGACATGGCATCCAATGTGGCTGCCGACACGCCCCGGCGCACTATTCGGTCAAGAAACTCGAGCCGCGATCGCTCCAGGCCGGGTTCCCGGGCGCTGTTCAAGACTTGCTGTGAGGGCACGTTGGCGCTCTTTTACGTTTCTACGTGCATTTGGCCTGTTTACCAGCGCTCCGATAGCTACATGTTTCGCGCGCACACAAAAGCGGATTCGCAATTACGAAATTCGTTGACACTCAATCGGGCAGTGGCTAGCATTAAAGCTGACCTTGCAGGTCAACAATACATCGTTGATACTTAAGGCGTCGCCGCACGAGTGTTAACGACGTTCCTGCCAGATTTCGAATCCAGCCGCAGCCGAAGGTTAATTGCTTGACCACCTCGACGAAAACGGTCTCAAGACACTCCGATCTCTCGACTTCAGAGTATCAGGACTACAAATGGGGTTTCGTAACCGAGGTCGACACCGACCTTGCCCCGAAAGGTCTGAACGAGGACATCGTCAGGCTGATTTCGGCAAAGAAACGCGAACCCGAATGGCTTCTGGAATGGCGCCTGCGCGCCCTGCGTTACTGGGAGAACCTCGAACGAAGCGAGGGAGACCCCACGTGGGCCAAGGTCAGCTATCCACCGATTGATTACCAGGACAGCTACTACTACGCTGCTCCCCGCGGGCAGGAGGACAGGCCGAAGTCACTTGAAGAGGCCGATCCGGAGATGCTCGAAGCATTCGAGAAACTCGGCGTGCCCCTTCACGAACGGGAGAAGCTGGCCGGGGTGGCCGTTGACGCCGTTTTTGACAGCGTTTCCGTGGCTACTACGTACGAATCTCAACTCAAGGAACTCGGCATAATATTCTGCTCCTTCAATGAAGCAGTGAGAGAGTACCCCGAGCTGGTCGAAAAATACCTCGGCTCGGTCGTTCCCTACACCGACAACTTTTTCGCCTCTCTCAACTCAGCCGCGTTCAGCGACGGCTCATTTGCATACGTGCCACCCGGAGTCCGGTGCCCGATGGAACTCATGACCTACTTCCGCATCAACACGGAAGGCGCGGGTCAGTTCGAGCGCACGCTGATAATCGCGGATGAGGGCGCTTACGTCAGCTACCTCGAGGGTTGCACTGCGCCGATGAGACGAACGAGTCAACTCCACGCGGCGGTGGTGGAACTCGTTGCGCTCAAAGACGCCGAGATCAAATATTCGACTATCCAGAACTGGTTCCCCGGAACAAAGGACGGCCAGGGCGGCGTATACAACTTTGTGACCAAACGCGGGTCCTGCGAGGGGGATAACTCAAAGATCTCGTGGACCCAGGTCGAGACGGGCTCAGCCATTACGTGGAAGTACCCCAGCGTGATGCTCAAGGGGGACAACTCGACCGGCGAGTTCTACTCCGTCGCGCTGGCCAACAACTACCAGCAGGCCGACACCGGCACGAAGATGATCCACTTCGGTAAGAACACGAAGAGCACCATCGTGGCAAAGGGGATTTCGGCGGGCCACGGAAGCAACACCTATCGCGGCCAGGTCAAGATAATGCCCGGCGCCGAAAACGCCACGAACCACACGCAGTGCGACTCCCTGCTTATCGGCGACAAGTGCGGCGCACACACGGTGCCTTATATCGAGGTCAGAAACCCATCCGCGCGGCTGGAGCATGAGGCGTCGACGTCGAAGGTAAGCGACGACCAGCTCTTCTACCTGATGTCCCGCGGCATCTCCGAAGAGGACGCACACCACATGATTATCACTGGCTGGAGCAGGGACGTGATCAAGGAGTTGCCGTTCGAGTTTGCCGTTGAGGCCGGGCAACTGCTGAAGGTCAGTCTGGAAGGAGCCGTGGGCTAAAGACCGCACACGGCGGGGCGGACTGGACGCCGACGATCCCGTTGGGCCTGCAAGGCCCGGCCGGGGGTGAATCGGTAACCGCTGACGCCACCTCGCAGGATCGCAAGCGTAGCGACGTGTCACAGGTTTTGACCCCACGGTTGGTCCGTAGAAAAACCCGAAGTTGATGCAGGCGAAGGAGCCTGCTCCAATTTAATCGAATTGCGAAACCATGCTTAGCATAAGAAATTTGCACGTGTCCGTCGCTGCCGGCGGCGCTGAGATAATCAAGGGCCTGGACCTTGAAGTTAACGCGGGAGAGGTTCACGCCATAATGGGCCCGAACGGCTCCGGCAAAAGCACCCTCGCCAACGTGCTCGCCGGGCGGATCGACTACGCGGTGACGGCCGGCGACATCCTGCTGGACGGTGAAAGCATTGTCCCCATGCTGGTCAGCGACAGGGCGCTCCGCGGCCTGTTTCTAGCATTTCAGTATCCGGCCGAGGTGCCGGGTGTGCGTCCCTGGCAGTTCCTGAAGGCTGCCAAAGATGCGCTCGCCGATTATCGCGGCGATAAGAAACTGAGCGTGCGCGCGTTCTCACGGTTGTTCGACGAGTCTGTCGATCGCGTGAAGATAGACCCCGACCTCATCAAGAGATCGTTGAATGAAGGGTTTTCGGGGGGCGAGAAGAAGCGCCACGAGATGTTGCAGTTGATGGTCCTGGAACCGCGGCTTGCCATACTGGATGAGACCGACTCCGGCCTCGATGTGGACGCGCTGCGAGTGGTCGCCGCAGGAGTCAACCAGATGCGCAGACCCGACAGGGCGTTCGTCCTGGTTACCCACTATCAACGGATTCTGAATCACATCACACCCGACTTTGTTCACGTCCTGATCGACGGCCGGATCGTTCGCTCGGGCGGCGCCGAACTGGCGCACAAAGTCGAAACTACCGGTTACGAGTCATTCATGCCGGATCCGGCGCTGCGCTAGTCGCGAGGGCATTGCCCTTGCAGGGGCGCACCATGGTCGTAGATCAGCAAACCACACACGCGGCTACTCACGGAGATCGGTATCTTGCCGACTACCGGGCGCTGGCCGCCGTCGCATCGAAAAACGGCGTGTCCTGGCTTGCCCCACTACGGGAGAGAGCGTGGGCACAGTTCGCCAACAAGGGATTCCCCGTCGCGCGCCGAGGCAACGAGGAGTGGAAGTACACCAACGTCAGGCCGGTGGACCGGGTCCCGTTCCAGTTCGGCGCAGAGAGCGCCTCATCGGCTGTGACCGCCGGCGAAATCAGGGCTGCTGCGCCGTGGGACGATTCGTGGCAGACATTGCTCTTCGTTGATGGTCGGTACACGGGTTCGTATTCAACCGGGGCCGTCGATGGCCTGACCGCATGCAATTTCTCCGACGCGGCCGGTGCGGACCGCGCCCTGCTGGAAAGTAATGTCGGGCGATTCGCGTCGGTCAAAGACGATGCGTTTACGGCCCTCAACACCGCGTTCGTCGATCACGGAGCGTTCGTGTACGTGCCGGGTGGAACAGATGTAGACATTCCAGTACACATTCTTCACGTGAACACGAATGTCGACGGGGATCGGGCGACTTATCCGAGGGGGCTTGTGGTCGTCGGCGAGGGTAGCCGCGTGACGTTGATAGAGACGTACGTCAGCCTCGGTGACAATCGTCAATTCACGGACAGTGTCGTCGAAATGGTCCTCGAAGAAGGCGCACAGGTGGATCACTACCGGATACTGACCGAGAACGAAAGCACGTTCCACATCGGCGTCACGCGGGTCCACCAGTCCTCGGACTCCAATCTCCGGTCCATCTCGTTCGCTACCGGCCCTGCGATAGGGCGGAACGACTTACACGTCCAACTTGACGGGCCGGGCGCCGAATGTACTCTTCACGGCCTGTACATGACGACCAATCGCCAACACCTGGACAACCACATCAGCACGACACACGCCAAGCCGAACGGCACGAGTCATCAATTTTACAAAGGCATCCTCGCCGGCAGATCACGTGCGGTGTTCAGCGGCAAGGTGCTTGTCGAGCAAGACGCCCAGAAGTCGTACGCAGATCAGAAAGACCTGAACTTGCTACTTTCGAAGCGCGCCGAGATCGACACGATGCCCAGCCTTGAGATCTATGCCGACGACGTGAAGTGTTTCCACGGGGCGACGGCCGGTCACGTGGACGAAAACGCGTTGTTCTACATGGAGTCGCGCGGTGTGGACCGCGATACGGCGGCTGCGATGCTCATCAGGGGATTTGCGTCCGAGATCGTTGAGGAATTCGTGCCACCGGCGTTGCGTGACTATGTGGGACAGGTTACAGACCGGCTCTTGCCAGGGCTTTCAGAGGGTCTCCGCTAAGTCGCGGGCGCTTCAGGCAACACTTTGCTGGACGTAGCACGCATACGGCAAGACTTCCCCATACTCGAGCGGAAGGTCAATGGGCGTCCGCTTGTCTATCTGGACAACGCGGCCACTTCCCAGAAGCCCCGCCAGGTAATCAATGCGCTCGTGGATTTCTATGAGCAAAACAACGCCAATGTCCATCGCGGCGTCCACACGCTGAGCATCGAGTCGACCGACATGTACGAGCTTGCGCGGGCAAAGGTGCAACGGTTCATCAATGCCCCTTGTCCGGAGTCGGTTATCTGGACGAGAAACACCAGCGAGTCGATCAACCTGGTGGCTCACACCTGGGGGCGAGCCAACCTGAAGCCTGGAGACAACATCGTCACAACGGCCATGGAGCACCATTCGAACATCGTGCCGTGGCAACAGCTTACTCAACAGACCGGCGCGGAACTCCGTTTCATCCCGGTTGGTGATGACGGCTACCTACAAATGGAAGTCGCCCAAGGCCTCATTGACGACCGCACCAAGATCGTGGCCGCGGTCCATGCGTCTAACGTTCTCGGCGTAATCAACCCGGTGTCCGACCTGACGGCCCTGGCCCGCTCGGTAGGCGCAGTGATGTTGGTGGACGCTGCACAGTCGGTGCCTCACATGCCCATCGACGTGCAGTCGCTCGACTGCGACTTCCTGGCATTCTCCGCGCACAAGATGCTTGGCCCCACCGGCATCGGCGTGCTTTATGGTCGGCCGGAACTGCTGGAGGCGATGCCGCCGTTTCTCTTCGGCGGAGACATGATCATCGAGGTTACCTACGAGGACGCACGCTGGAACGACTTGCCGTACAAGTTCGAGGCTGGGACACCCAATATCGCCGACGCCGTCGCCACTGGCGCGGCGGTCGACTACCTGACCGATCTCGGGATGGAGCGGATCGCCGCACACGAACGGGACTTGACGGCATACGCGCTGAAACGAATGGCCGAAATTGAGACCGTCAAGATTTTTGGCCCGACCGACCCTTCATCGAGAGGGGCCGTCATTTCATTCGTGCACGACACACTTCATCCGCACGACCTGGGCACAGCGTTGGACAGCATGGGGATAGCCATCCGCACTGGCCATCACTGCGCCATGCCGCTGGTACGCAGCTACGGGGTGGTAGCCGCGGCGCGAGCCAGCTTTTACATCTACAACACGGAGCAGGAGGTGGACCTCTTCGTGGACGGCATCAAGGAAGCGGAGGGGTACTTCTCACATGCGGGGGTTAGGTGAACTCGACGAACTCTACGAAGAGATAATCCTCGACCATTACCGCAACCCGAGGAACAACGAGGAGTTGGATAACCCTGACACGGAGATCGAAGCCAACAACCCGTTCTGCGGCGATGAGGTAAAGATTCAACTCCGATTCCAGGACGGCCGGGTCAACGGAGTCGGTGTCACCGGCCGCGGATGCGCCATCAGCAAGTCGTCAGCCTCGCTACTGTCGGAGTTGGCGGAGGGGCGTACGCAAGGTGAACTGTCGCGCACTACAAACCTCGTCCGGCGCATGATGAGGGACGAGAATCTAACCGAGGACGAACTTGACGACCTGGGCGACCTTGAGGCCCTTCGCGGCGTACGAAAGTACCCTGTGCGGATCAAGTGCGCCCTGTTGTCCTGGGCCGCCCTTCAGGACGCTTTGGAGTCTTACCGGCAGAAGCTATCTGCTGAAGCCTGAGCGCCGGGTTGGCTTGTAGGGGATGATTCGTAAGGGATTTATGTCGAAGGCCACCTTGAACCGGGGTGGCCTTCTTCGTCTGCCCGGCCGTAACACCACCGGGGTCTGTGGGTATAGTGGGAACAGACGGCACTACTCATTGAACCTACGCCAGATCCAGATCGCCAGAGCCGCCACGACCAACACGCCAAAGAACGTGGCGAAATCCCTGACGGCTTCCAAGAATCCACCCATAGCGGGCCTCCTCTATCTGTCCACCCACCGGAGCAGCCACCACCCGAAGGCCAGGATCGCGAACGTGATCGCCAAGTAGACGACGCGGCCCCACCACGGAGTTAGTTGACCGTTCGGCGGCTTGCTTGTGGGCACAGGGAATCTCCGCTAATCTTCCACGCATCCCCAGAGCGTTCGCTCGCTCAGTTGGCGATAGCAGTTCAGGCCGGTCAGATCTTCATACAAGAAACCTGTCGCCCATGCTGCAGCCGAGACCCGCTCGACATCGTCAGGGCCAATGTCTTCCTCACCCGTGCTCCGGGGCAGCGGAGAGAATCTGTGGTCGTGGCCGTAAAGAGGGGCCCGCGACAAAATCCTCCTCTGGTATCTTGCCCATCGGCCATCGCCATAGACGGTGACAGTGACGTTGAACCACTCGTTGCCAAATGCGAATGGCCCCAGGATTTCGACGCCGTTTTCGTCGACCCTTACCCACAAGTGCGCTTCGTCGATCTAACGGGATGGCAGTGGTGTGGGCGTGGGACGTGGCGTGGATGTCGGGCGTGGTGTGGGCGAGGGCGTACTGGTCGGTGTTGGGGACGGTATCGGCGTCGCGGTGGGAGTTTGTGTGGGTGTCGGATGTGGTGTAGGGGAAGGCGTCCAAGTCGGCACCGGGGAGGGTGTCGGCGTCGCGATGGGCGAGGAACAGGCTGCGAGTGCGACAATGGCGACTGCAATAAAGACGGGCGCAACAATAAACTTCAACGACAGTTCGAAGATTCTGTCATCCACAATAGGCACCTTTTAACCGATCTTCTCGCAGAGACACCCTTTGGCCCTACACATGTTTAACGTCACTTCCCAGTGATTGGCGCTCCGCTCCGCCTCTGCCTTCGAGTCGACATCCACCCAAGTCCCTTTTGCAGCCGTCTTCTCTTTGGGCTGGCAGTTCGGATTTTGGCAGTCGCGATGGTGCAGTTTGGCGTACTGGTGCGTCTTATTGACGTTGACGACGTACATGCTGGCCCTCACCGCCTGATTTGCTCCGCAGTGCTCGATTTGGGACGCCTGGAGAATCGCGTCGCATGTCTCGCAGAGTTTGTGGCGAAGCCCGCGACCGGTCCGTAGGTTCTCCTCGGGTATACGCAGGCCATCCGGGCAAAGCTCCGATCTGTGATAGACCAGAACCTCGCCGCGGTGGGCCGGGCCGCTGGACGAATGGTAGGCCCCTTGGCTGTCCAGCGCAGCTCGCAACCTCGCTTTGTCCATGAACAGCCTCCTTCGTGTTGCCGCCGGGCAGATACTTGATGGCCAGCTCCGCAAGCGTGGCGACCGTCACCAGTTGACGCATCATCACCTCAGCGCCAGCCAGGCGCGCCCGTCGCTGGCCCTGTCCTGTTCGACAATCATCACCAAAAAATCGGCATCGGTGGATGTGATTGTCCAACATACCGCCCCTTCTTCCTCAGCACCAGTGAATAGCTCGCGTTGCTGGAAGCCGTTGGGGACGACCCCGCAGGAGTCATCCCTGCCGAATGTCGTATAAGCCGCGCCCCCGTCTCCAACAGCGCGAAGTCTGTAACCGGCAGCGAACGACGCCGAACCTGGTCCTAGGTATTTTGCTCTCACCGTTGCGACAAAATACTGCTTTCCACCGTCAGGTGACACATTGCCGCGATAGTGAGCCAACAACAAGGTCGTAGCGTCGGGAGTCACCCCAACGACAGTTAACTCCCAGTGGTCCGTTGCGTCAAACCTTATCTCCGCGGGCTCGCCGAACGGCAGCGGCTCGGCACGACTGCCCAAGTTGGAATCCGTTATTTGGGTCTGCGACGACCCATCGTTTCGTCTCTCTCCGTCGCCCGTAGATGCTGGTACCTGTATGTCTGCGCCGGAAGGTCCTTGTGGGCCTGCTTCACCGCGTTCACCTTTTGGCCCAGGTGGACCTTGAGGTCCCGCGGGTCCGGGACTTCCAGCCGATCCGGGGTCTCCTTTCGGTCCACGCGCGCCCTCCCGCCCATCGGCGCCTGACGGGCCTTGCTCACCCGGCGGCCCTTGCTCACCTCGCGGACCAGGTGCGCCATCTTCGCCATCCGCGCCCGCAGGACCTCGCGCACCCTCTGGGCCTTGTTCGCCTTGCGGCCCTTCCAGTCCCTGTGGACCAACGGGGCCGGTTGCGCCAACCGGCCCTGGCAATCCTTGAGGTCCCGCTTCGCCCGGTGGTCCCGCAGGACCTGGAACAGAGTATTCCTGGACGATTGCTCTGACTTCCGCCTCGCTCAGACCTTCAGCGCAGCCGATTGCCGCGACCATCAGAAACAGGGCTGACAAAGTCAGCGAAATGAACCGCACTGGGAAGCCTCCTTGCGGCTAGGGACGGAGATCCTTTGCCACAAGTCGCTCTATCCTGATGTGCGCCGCAAGGAGACACGGAAGAACTCCGCATCCCAGCGAAACGCACATCAAGAGTGTCTTTCAGGACTCAGATAGAGGCAGGCTCAGTGGAACCCGACTTTTGGCGGGCGCAAGCATACAGGAAATTGGCCCGCATTGGCCGAAGTAGTGAGACAGGCCCTTGTATCCTGGCCGCGCGATGGTTATTTGCTTAGCCAGACCTTGGCGAAGAAGTAGTTTTCGCCCCGCGCCATGTTCGGCGCGAATCCTTCCACGTAGTCCCACCACATCCAGTTTTCTGCGCGGGCCGCGAGGTTGATCCGGTATGCGCCGGCGAGAATGATCCGCTGGATTTCCAGCACCTGGGCTTTGCGGCGCGATTCATCGAGTTCAACTGCCTGCGATTCGATAAGTTCATCTAGTTCAGATATCTCGTGGTTGGTCGTATTCACCCCGCCGCGGGAATGATGAACGGCCAGGAGAGCGCCTGTGAGGCTGGATATTGGCGGCAATGCGCCGAGCGCCATTTGGTAATCCCCTCCGACCCAGACGCGGTCGGCGTACTCCCTGGTCGAAATCTCTTCGACTGTCGTCCGGAGTCCCAGTTCTCTCATTGACGTTGAGATGAATTCGGCCTGGGCCGGAAAACTTGCGTCGAACTGACCCACCGTGAGCCTGACCACGCCAGGAGCTTCACCCAGGACCTCCCGCGCCGCGCCCCGTTTGGCAAACGCGCCGCGAATGTCATCCAGGGTCAACAGCCAGTCCGGCGCAGGCACGCGCAGACCCATTGTTGGCATCGACTGTCCATTCCAGAACGTCTGGTTCAGTGTCCAGGGGTTGATGGCGTGCAGGACCGCCGTTCGAACTTCCTGCGAATCGAATGGCTCCCAGGTCGTATTCATGATCAGTTCGGCGCCCGCTCCGGGGTCGACGAAGGCGGCCGATTCGATCCCGGGGAACGCGCTCTTTGCATCGATAACGCTCTGGTAGGATGACCGGTCGAAATCCAACTGGCCGTTGCGCAGGGCAGCGGCCCGGATTTCCGGAGTATTGACGATCTGTACGTCCAGGCCGTCGAGAAGTGGGAACCCTTTTTCGTAGTAGTCCGGATTGGCCTCATATTCGGCGCCGTCGTTGCCTATACGCGCCGCCAGCCACGGCCCGGTTCCGACTGTAGGGCCGCGTAGCAGGTCTCCGGCCGCGGCGACCGCCTCGGGCGCGATTATGCGGCTGTGCCCGTCGGCCAGTCCATGGAGGAACTCAGCTTCCGGTTGGCGGAAGCGGATCAGCACGGTCCTGTCGTCCATGGCTTCCACGTGCGCGACATTTGCGAGCACGGGCGCGTTTGGCCATCCATCGGTCATCTGGCGTTCGTAGCTGAATACCACGTCGTGAGCTGTAAGCCGTCGGCCGTCGACCGGCTCAACTGCATGCCAACGAATGTTTGCTCGCAGCTTCACTTCGAGGCTGACCGGGTCCAGCAGGCGCCACGAAGCGCACAGGTCGCACTCAACGATGGTGTTCGGCGAAGGCGCATCTACTCCGGTGGCAAATCTGAAGAGCCGGCTATAGGCGAGGGCCGGACCCCAGGTCAACAACGCCGGCGACTGGGTCTGGTGAACATCGAGGTGGGGCGGTAGTTCCGGCACGGCAAACCGCAAGACGCCCCCCCGAACCAACCCGTCCGGGGCAGAAGGCGAAGTGGCGGCGCCCGACGCGATCGGGGTTGGTTCCGCAGTCGCGGTCGCTGAACGAGCCGGTGTAGACGTAGGGGAGAGGGTCGCGGTAGCAACGGCGGCGGATGGTGTGGACGTTGCGATCACAGTCGGCGTCGCCTCACCTCGCGTGGCCGTCGGCGATGCCTGGGTTGGAGTTTCCGGCGCCGGGTCGCCGGAACAGGCGACCATTGCAAATGCGAAAGCGAATAAACAGAAAGAGGCGAGCCTGGACACATCCTTTAGTGGTCGCAC
The DNA here is from genome assembly GCA_965219065.1 of Dehalococcoidia bacterium. Classification (GTDB taxonomy): domain Bacteria; phylum Chloroflexota; class Dehalococcoidia; order Lucifugimonadales; family Lucifugimonadaceae. The sequence continues at coordinate 1,405,516 of OZ244715.1, read as the reverse complement.
CGCCGTTGGATCGCTACCGGAATGGGTCGTCCGGTAGGGGCGGGAGCGAATCAAGCTCTGGCGCTCATTTCTGAGCGAAACCAGTCGACGGTCTGGCGCAGGCCGTCGTTCAGGCTTGTGGTCGGCGACCATCCCAGTTCCTTTTTTGCGAGGGCGGCGTCCAGACTGATCCGCCGCAGGTCTCCCGGTCTTGGGGGTAAGTGCTCAGGCTCGTCCGTGTATCCGGTGAGCGCGGCCAGCTTTGCCGCGATGTCGTTCACGGACGTACCGCGGCCCGACCCGACATTGTAAGGACCGGTACCCGGGCAGTCGGCCGCACGGATCAGGGCGTCCACGACGTCTTCCACGAATACGTAGTCCCGTTCGTCTGTGCCATCCCCGAATATCCGGACAGGCTGACCGGCGAGCATGGCGCGGGTGAAGATCGCCATGACTCCGGCTTCACCGTGCGGGTCCTGGCGAGGCCCATAGACGTTAGCCGGTCGGATGATCGAATAGTCAATCCCGCGCAGCCCCCTGTAAACGGACAGGTAGTTTTCCACGGCCAGTTTGGATGCGCCGTAAGGCGCCGCCGGGCGTGCAGGAAGAGTTTCCGGCGCTGGCAGTGTCTCGGGTTCCCCATACATCGCTCCGCCGGTCGAAACGAACACCATTTTCGGAGCGCCCGCGGCGTTCATGGCGTCGAGAATATTTAGCGATCCCAGAATGTTGGTCTCGGCGTCGAACTTTGGTTCTCTTGCCGAGACAGAGACGCTGATCTGGGCCGCGACGTGAAACACCACGTCGGGTCTGACGGCCTTCATCACGTTGCTAACATCGTCGTCCCCGATGTCCATCCCGTAGAGTTCAGCAGCGGGATTCAGATACCCGGACTTTCCGGTCGACATGTCGTCGATCACTGCGACACTGTCGCCGCGGGCGACCAGCGCACCCACAAGATGCGACCCGATGAATCCTGCTCCGCCTGTGACGAGGGCGGTGCGTTGGTTGTTCGCCATCACTACTGCTATACCAACGGTTAACTGGGGCCGGTTGACTCGTATGAATAAGTTTGCGACGTATGCGCCAGAGCACGCGCCGTGGTCATTGAATTGCAGCCTTTAGTTTATCTCGGCAAGTATTTCAGACCGTCGACCAGCCCGATATCCGTTTTCTCGCAGACCCCGTTTGCGGCCGCGGCGTTTATCTCAGTTCGGTCGGGCGCTCGTGTCGCCGGCTGCGATGCTAAGGCTGAAGATTCAAGAATTGATGAATAAATCGTGCGGTGGTTTTACCTCATGTGCGACGGAGAGTGGCCCGCCTGGACCCCTGGATTCAGGCCTGCGCCGGAAAGATGTAGTGGATGGGGTCCGGGGTGGTGGTGAGTGAAGGGCGGGAGGTTCCCGCGCTCTGCCCCAAGGCGGGTTTGAAGAGGGTGTTTCACTAACTCGAATCCTACTGAGACCCCCGCCTCTAGATTCCCGTTTTCAGAGAACTTTGCGCAACCGTCATTCCCGCCCCCGAGCGGGAATCTATGGGCGGGGGTTGACGACTGGAAAGCACGTCAGGACTTCCCGATATGGTTCCACGCGAGGAGTTACGCAATGGTCTCTTTTCACGGGAATGACGGGAGTTACGGCCGTATTACGTATTTACAGGAGGGTTGATGTCGTAAATCGTCGAGCCGTGTACGGCCCGATTCTTGAGAGGAGACTTATGAAACACCCTCTTGAAACCCGCCCCTACAGACAATGACGGCCAGTGTGCGGTTGCGGGGTTTTGACGAACGCGCGTTGAAGCAACCCCGGGGGTTATTCTGGAGTTGCTTCGGTTGACAGTGTCTCTGTAGTCGTAACCGTGCCCTGGCTGAGGCCTTGAGGCGGATTGTTTGGAAGTAGTGGTTTCCTCGTGTCTTCCCCGGACCGTGTGACAAGCGCACGGTATGACGGCAACTACCCCGCCAATACGGACGGCCGTAAGGCCGCGAGGGAAGACGATATTCAGGCCCTTCACCCGCACCCCGGTTGAATGGGGTGCGTTTGTGCAATGAAACAGACGCGATTGCTCCCGGTTTTTCGGTCTAGTTCCTCCGCGGCTCACTCCGGTCGCATCCCTCGGTCACACTCACGTGCGACCTTTATAACGGGCCCCGAGGCGCCATGGTCAGGGTTGGCCGCCACGCCCACGTTGGCGGCATGTCAAGTCGTTCCCTTCCCCTATCAGCCGCGCAGCCGGGGGCCTGAGAATCCGTGTTTCACCCGCGCCCTCTTCCAAAGCGGACGCGTCCTTTCTCAGTCGTAACGGGCTTTAACACGAGGTGAGGACACCTCGATGCCGCGGAGTTGTCCCCCGTTACGTTCCGATGGGGTTGGTTGGCATGGACGTCGTGTAAGGACACGACTTAGGTTGATATTAGAACGGTTGTTCTAGTTTGTAAACGAGGGGATGTCACGGGTGTATGTCAGTGACCCCACGCACCTGGGTTCCGGCCTGCGCCGGAAAGACGGAGGTGGGGCCCGGTTGGCCGCGCACCGGTGACGTAAAATCCTCTGCGGCCTGCCCGGTATGGATGCCCGATGGCACGGTGGCGGTCTCCGGCGCAGGCTCGGCGGCGCGCCGGGGCAGGCGGTCGGGTCAGCGCGATCTGTAGCCAGGGTAACCACTTTGAAACGCAAGATATTGACGGCGCTCATTGCGGTGGTCATTGTCTTGACGGTCGCGCCCGCCGTGGCGGCGTTGTTTGTCGACATCCCCTTTAGTCTGATTTTCGGACTGGTCACATCTCGTCAGCCCGATCACTCGGCGCGGTTCTACCCGAAAGAAACGTTCGCCTACGTCTCCATAGACGCCAGGCCGACGTTTGGAAACATTGGCGAACTGATGAAACTGCGCGACGGGTTTGGCGATGCCGATCTGCTCAAGGATTTCATCGATGATCTGCGTGGCGGGGTGTCGGAGGATTCGGGAATCGAGTTGGAACAGGTGTCCCCGTGGATTGGCTTCAGGCACTCTGCGGGGGTCACGGACGCCGGCGTGATCGGAATCATTGGCGTGCGCAACCGCGACCGCGCCGCAGAGTTCATTCCGGTTCTCATAGAGCAGGGATTGAGCGCCGACGTATCGGACTTCACGTCCAGTTCCGCTGACGGTGTCGATAGGTGGGTCCCCATCGGCGACAGCGACCGGCCCGCGCTTGCCTTGACGAACGATTGGCTGGTGATCTCTGCCGGTGAACAGGGGTTGCTCGACGCGCTGTCGCGCATGTCCGGTCGCGTTGAGACCTCGCTGCTTGATAACCCGCACTTCATAGCGGCGTCAGCCGTTATGCCCGACGGCCATTTCGTTTCGGCCTACCTGAACGTTGAAGATCCCGCCGTAGACGCTATCGAGTTGATGGACGGGATTTCGGGACTTTTCGGCGAGGCGAGTTGGGTCGCGGGGTCGGCGGCGTGGATCGACGACGGGATCGTTGTGGAGTTAGTGATGCCAACGGGGCGGGACCACGGGTTCGACGTTCCTGTGCTGGCGGACACTGGCGCGCTGGTACCGCTCGGCACCCTTGCCTTCGCCGCCGTGTCGTTCGACCCAGATCTCGATAAGTGGCGCGCCGCCCTGGGCGAATACGGTTTCGCCGACACCCTGGGCGTGGAACGTGAGGACATCGAGCAATTCAAGAGTGGCAACTTTTTTGGCGTGGAAGTCGACGCCGAGTTGCAGGGAGGGGATAACCCGACCCTCGCCGACCTGCTGGACTACAGTTTGCTGACTATTGCGGAGTTGCTTGAAGTCGATCTTGAGAATGACCTCTTCGGCAATCTTTCCGGCAACGTGGTCGCAGGTATCCCCGACTATGAATTCAACCGGGGGGGATCCATGTTTGGTTCGACCCGGGTCGAGATGTTCGCATTGCTTTCGCACGGCGCCAACCAGGGAGACGACCTAGTGGGTACTTTCGACGGATTTCTCGGGTCGATGAGATTCCACCCCGACTCGATCGACATGGGCGCAGACGGCAACGCCAGGACATTTCGGTTGCTCGATTACAGGCCGACCTACGTGCTGCACGATGAATACCTGTTGATCGGGTCGACGTACGGCGCGGTCGAGCAGGTTGTTGAAGTACAGAACGGCGAGTTGACGAGCATCGATTCGGACGAGGAGTATCGCCGTGCGATCGAGGCGCTTCCCGAAGGCGGGAGCATGCTGGCGTACGTGGGGTTGGACGATGTTTTCGCCCAAATGTCGAGCAGCGCTGAGGGCGACGCCGCAGAGGTGTACGGGTTATTGGCAGCCAACCTGGGAAGCATCGCGTCGGTCTACGGAAGTCGAGGCGATTTCACGCGCGTGACGACCGTTGTGACGCTCTTTCCCGAGTAGGAGAGAGCACTCCCCCTCGCCTAGTAGGCATGGGAGATGACTACTCCGCCCGACGCCGAAGGTCCCCGTCAGTGACAGGGGAAGCCCCCTGCCCCCTTTTCGGGGGCAGGGACATTTGTCTCACGGGCGGCGGGTTAGTTGATGGAGGAGGTTACGGTCGGTTTCGAGGACGGGCTGCCGAGCGTGTCGATCCCGGTCCGCACCTGGCCCAACGTGTCGGCGACGCGCTCTTCGAGTCCGAACAAGACTTCCCGGGCGTAGTTGTCGGCGCCCTGGCGTCGCTCATCCGCTTCCATCTCCGACGCGGAGATTATTCCATTCACGCGTGCCTCGCCTTTTGCGATGATGGCGGCAGCCCGCTTTTCGGCCTTATGAATAATCTCCTCGGCCTGCTCCTCAGACACCCTGATCACCTCGGCCTGGTCGATCATCTTGCGGGACTGTTCCCGGGCCGAGGTCAACGAGGCGTTAGTCTGCTCTTCGGCGAGTTGGCGAATCGTGGTGGCCTCTTCATCGGCGTAGGTCCGGATTCGGCGCGCTTCCAACTCGGCCTGCTTGAGGATGGCTTCCTTTTGCCTGAGGACGGCCTCCGCCTCTTTGATGTAGTCGGGCATCGAGCCCCTGGCCTCATTGAGGGCCTCGGTGATCGCTTCGATATTCACCAATGTGCGGGCTGTGCCGCGTACCCGGCCTGCGGTGACCATCGACTCGATGTTGTCCAAGTGCTGTCCGATTGACATTTCTGCCTCCGTTTTTGTGAATCCAGACCGTTACCGGTTTTACGGGTTCAAGTTTGTGATGGGGGAGTGAGATTGAGACGTTGATAAAGGGGCTCCACAACGTGGGCCGGAATGAACTCGCTGACGTCTCCACCCAACGCCGCGATTTCCTTCACCCTTGTGGAACTGACGAATTGGTATTCCAGCGAGCTTAGCAGGCAAGCAGTCTCGACGCCCGGCAGCAACCGCCGGTTCATCAGCGCCATCTCCCGCTCGTACTCGAAATCGCTGCCGATTCGCAACCCCCGCACGATGACGGTTGCGTGAACGCGGTGCGCCAACTCGACTAACAGTCCGCCAAATGGCCGTACGTCGGTTTTCGGCACGTGACCGATGGCCGCGCGGACCATTTCTACCCGCTCGTCTACCGAAAACATCAGCGACTTGGGCGGATCGATGTAGACCGCTACCACCACCTCGTCAAACAGCCGCGCCGTCCTCTCGACGATGTCGACGTGGCCTGTCGTGACTGGGTCGAACGTGCCGGGGTAGACTGCCCTGACTATGGACAATGCGACCCCCGTGCCGATGTGTCAACCGGTCGGTCGGCGTTGCGGTAGACGCTAATGGCCGAATCGCCGTAGATGCGGCGGGACACTATAGTGACTCCCGGCAGCTTGTCCGGCAATTCCGTGCGAGACGAGTGCTCGAGATAGACCACGGCGTCCCGTTCCAGCATTCCGCGGCTCGACAGTCGTCCGAGTAGTGGTTCGAACGGGTTGAGCCTGTATGGCGGATCGGCAAACACGAGATCAAACTTGCTTTCCAGCCGGCCGAGCACAGCGATGGTATCGCCCTGTCGGACCGTGGCTTTTTCAGAGAAGCCCCCCTTTTTCAACGCCTCTTCGATGCGTCCACAAAGTTGTCTATCACGCTCTATGAACAACGCCCGCTCTGCGCCCTTGCGCAGCGCGGCAATACCGAACGCGCCCGTACCGGCATAGAGATCCGCTACGACCCTGCCTTCGGCTCCGCCGGGGCCGAGCATTGAAAACAGTGCGCCCAACACCCGGCCGGTGGTGGGTCGCAGGCGGTTTTTCGTCTCGTGCCCGGGACGGCCCCCTCGGGTCCCGCGCTTGACTGGCATCGTTATTCTGCCCCTCCGGCATCGCCCCAAACGGGGAATTGACCGTTCAAACGCCGCCGATGCGGGCTCTCCGCTCCGGTGGCGACGGCAAATCCGCATGGCGGCGCGTCATCAGGACCATTCGGATTATTCAGATCAATGCCGTTTCATCGCAACATGCACGCGCAGCGGGTTTGGATTGATTTACACGAAATCGCAGGCTGACGCTAGCGCAGAAAGCATTTCGGACGCAGTTGCGCGGCCGCGGCCGCAGACTAGAATTGTTGATACGTTGGAGAGGGGTCGGCAGACCGGCTTCTCGCATCCTTGGACTAGCCATGCCGACTACCGAACAATATAACGAGCCGCCGGCCCACGACGAACACCGCCTGACACAGGCGCGGCTCGACAAGCTGCAGACGGCTCGCTCCCGCGGCATCGACCCGTATCCCGCCCGGTACAACCGCACCCATTCGATGGCCGAGTCCCTGCAGTTGTTCGAATCGCTCCCCGTTGATGAAGGCGCCGCCGACCCGAGGACGAGCGACGTTCGGATCGCCGGCAGGATCATGGCGCGCCGCGGTATGGGCAAGGCGTCGTTCATAGACGTGCAGGACAGCTCCGGTCGTATCCAGGTCCACTTGCGTGCCGACCTGCTCGGCGAAATGTATGGACTAATGGAACTGCTGGACCTCGGGGACTTCATCGGCGTGGCCGGGCCGGTCTTTCGGACTCGCAGGGGCGAGGTGAGCATCGAGGGCCGCGAGGTTGCGATGCTGGCCAAGGCGCTGAGACCGCTACCTGACAAGTGGGCAGGCTTGCGCGACACCGAGGCGCGTTACCGCCAACGGTACCTTGACCTGATAGCAAACGACCGGGCCGTTCGCAACGCCCGTCTCAGGTCAGAGGTCGTAGCTCAGATGCGGCGTTTTCTGCACGACCGCGGGTTTATCGAAGTCGAAACACCTATGCTCGTACCGGTGGCGGCCGGAGCGATGGCGCGCCCGTTCGAGACGCATCACAACGCGCTCAACCGGGACCTTTACCTCCGTATCGCGAGTGAGTTGTACCTGAAACGGCTCATAGTGGGCGGCATGGAGAAGGTGTTCGAGATCGGCCGCATGTTTCGGAATGAGGGCATAGACCACGACCACAATCCGGAGTTCACTACGTTGGAGAGCTACGAGGCGTTTGCTGACTATCGGGACGTGATGGCGATGGTCGAGCAGATGGTGTCGACCATCGCCATTGAGGTCACGGGATCGGCCGTCATTACGTCGAGTAACGGAGAGAGACCCGATGTCGACCTGACCCCGCCGTGGCCGCGACTGGACCTGCGGACCGAGATCATCAAGAGGACGGGAATCGATTTCCTCGAGCACCCCGATGCAGACTCTCTTGCCGGAGCTATGCGTGAGTGCGAGATCCACGTGGAGCAGGGTTCGACGTGGGGCCGTCTGCTCGACAAGGTTATCTCGACGAATGTGGAGCCTCACATCGTGCAGCCGGCATTTCTGGTGGACTATCCGGTTGCCATGTCACCCCTGGCCAAGCGCAAACCCGGCGCAGACGGCATAGTGGAGCGTTTCGAGGCGTTCGTGATGGGCAGCGAACTGGCGAACGCGTTCAGCGAACTAAACGACCCCGTCGACCAGCGAGAGCGGTTCGAGGAGCAGGAACGTCTACGCCTCGATTTCGGCGAGGATGAGGCCGACCGGCTGGACGAGGACTTTCTCGTAGCCGTAGAGCACGGTATGCCCCCGACCGGCGGCCTCGGCATGGGGATCGACCGGCTTGCGATGCTGATCGCCGGTGAGGACTCGATACGTGAAGTGCTCCTATTCCCGCAGCTAAGGACCTAAAGTGATTCCGAATCACACTGAAGCACCCTCTCTGCCGGTGGGTGTTTGCGCGCATTTGGGAGCCATTTATTACCCAAATAGGCGAAAGCGAGCGTTTTCATAAGACATGCTGAGCCTCGAACAGATAGTCAACGATGTCGAAGCGGTGCGAGCCGGGCTGCAGCGACGCGGCGAGGAGCCGCCGCTCGATGAGGCATTGGCGCTCGATAGCCAACGCCGGGACCTGATTCACGAAGCGGAGACGATCAGGGCTAAGCGAAACGAGGTCAGCAGGGCGATAGGTCGCGAACGACGGCCGCCGACCGATGAAGAGAAATCGGAAATGCGCCTGGCAGGCCGGCGTATCAGGGAGATCGAGACCGAACTCGGTTCAGTCCAGGAGTCGCTGAACGCCATCCTGCTCGCCATCCCCAACCTGCCCGAGGACTCGGTCCCCGACGGCCTCGACGAGTCTGAGAACGTTCTTGTGAGCGTCGGCCGCGATGCTTCGCCAAACCCTGCGTCCAAGCCACATTGGGACCTTGGCGAAGAGCTCGGGATCATCGACATGGAGGCTGGCGCGCGGCTCTCCGGCGCCCGCTTCTACGTCCTTAGGGGGAAGGGCGCCCGACTGCACCGCGCGCTCTCAAACTGGCTGCTTAACGTGCTCACGGAGGAGTTCGGGTATACGGAAATTGCACCTCCGCTGCTGGTCCGCCCCGACACGATGACAGGATCGGGCAACCTGCCCAAGTTCGAAGACAACCTGTACAGGGACGAAGAGACCGACCTTTGGCTGGTGCCGACGGCCGAGGTGGGGCTGAACGGCCTGCACCAGGGGCAAATCATCGAGCCGCACGTCTTGCCATTGAAATACGTAGCGTGGACGCCGTGTTTCCGCAAAGAGCACACCGCAGCCGGGCGGGACGTGCGAGGAATCAAGCGGGTGCACCAGTTCGAGAAGGTGGAGATGTTCCGGTACGTCGAGCCGGAGGACTCGGAACGTGCATTGGAAGAGATGGTCGAGCAGGCCACTACCCTTTGCGAACGGCTGGGTCTGCCGCACCGCGTGTTGGCGCTGTGCGCAGGCGATCTCGGCTTTCAATCAGCGAAGACGTACGATATCGAGGTGTGGGCGCCCGGCTCGGGCGAATGGCTGGAGGTCAGCTCGATATCGACTTGCGGCGACTTCCAGGCGAGGCGGAACAACACCCGTTTTCGGCCTGAACGAGGCGCGCGAACAAGATTCCCGCACACACTGAACGGTTCGGCATTCGGCATGCCGCGCCTGCTTATCGCGGCGCTGGAAAACGGCGTCCTTCCGGACGGGTCGATCGAGGTTCCCGAACCTATCCGCGAATACACAGGATTCGACCGCATCCCGTAGGGTGGGCTGGCCGGTCAGGGTAGAGAAATACGCGGGGAGGGTGGATTGCAAGAGGGTGTTTCACAAACTCGAAACCTCTGGGACCCCCCGCCTTTAGATTCCCGTTTTCAGAGACCTTTGCGTAACCTCAAAAAATGTCATTCTGAGCGCAGCGAAGAATCTAGGCCATCCAAACGGCATGCCCCGCCCCTCTTACCCAAACCCTTCGGCTTCGCTCAGGGTGACACGGCGGCGCACAGGGTGACATGGGGGCGCTTAGGGTGACATGGAGTGAGGAATCACTGGCTGGGGAGCTAGTTATGCAAAGGTCTCTTTTCACGGGAGTATCTGTGTTTGATTGTCAAGAGTTTTTAGGTGGCTGGGGCGTAGTTTTCCACCCAGGGGGTTCCCCGCCGAGCTATGGCGTGCAACTGCAAAAGTAGTTTCCTCATCACTGCCACGAGCGCTACTTTTCCGGGTTTGCCTCGCTTTTTCAGCTGGTTGTAGAAGCGCGCCAGGGCGCTGTTGTTGCTTCGGATCAGCGACAAGGCCGCCATGTACAAGGCTCGACGCACCGTACCGCGTCCGCCCCGGATGGCCCGGTATCCTCGCTGCCGGCCGCTGTCGCGGGACCAGGGAGCCAGGCCCACCAGAGAGGTCAAACACTTGCCGTCACCTTCGCCCAGCTCCGGCAAGTCCGCCGCCAGGATAGCCGCGGTGAGTATGCCCACGCCCTGGACGCTCTGGTAAAGGGCAGCCCGACGGGACAGCTCCGAGCTGCTTTGCAGGGCCTTTTGATACTCCTTGTCCAGCCGGGCGATTTCGTCATCCAGCCAGGCTATGTGCCGTTTGGTGGAGGCTCTGCTGCCTTTCGTGATCCCTTTGTCCAGCCGGTTGAGTTCCTGCACTCGCTGGTTGACCAACTGACGCCGGCGCCGCAACAGGTCGCGCAATTCGTCCCGCTCCGGGTCGGGCTTGCCCCGTTGCGTGTCCGCCATGGTAAAGGTGCGGCCGTACAGCGAGAGGACCTGTGCGTCGAGACCGTCGGTCTTCGCCTCGAACCCACGGGCCCGGGCGAGGGACCGCATCCTGACGGGATGGACCATGCGAGGGATCAATCCGGCTTCATCCAACTGTGTGACCAGTTGCCGCTCATACCCGCCGGTGGGTTCATACGCCGCTTCTGAGACGTCATGCTCCTTCAGCCAATCCACCAACACTCTGATGCCGCCAGTCGAGTTGTCGAAACGTCTCGCCGGACCATCGCCGGACCATACCTCGAGGCTGTCTTTACCTACGCCGATACCCGCCACTACTTCCATCGCGTACTCCTTATCCGTATGATTGCGTTGTCGGCCTCCACACTTGTAAATGCGGGTCCTGAACCCCTGGATCTGTTCGGAGTGTCCGACTGGCGGGAGGGGTGTCCTACTCCCGTTCGGCGCGATCGAGGCTAAAACCCGGTCCGCCCAATGACGGTCGACGCGCCCCTCCCACCTGCCCCACAAATTGGCCTATTTGCGGGACAAATGCAACATACAAATGACGGGATTTGGCACCGTATTACGTTTTGATGACAAGGTCGATATCGTAAATCGTCGCGCATCTAAGGGTCGACTCTTGAGAGGAGACTTTTGAAACAGGCTCTGCAAACCCACCCCTACTTGGGAACACGTCAGAAGGGGCGCCGGGAATGAAGATGAAGTTCGTCTGGGTGTGGGTGGCGCTGGTTCTAGTACTGGGCATTGCCTGTAGTGGAAGGGCCGAGCCAACCCCGGTGCCGCCGACTTCAGTTCCACCGCCAAGCACGCCAACCCAAGTCCCACCGAGCACTCCGACGCAAGTCCCGAATACTCCGGTGACAGGAGTACAGCCTGCTTCTAACATCCCGTTTCCGACGAGTACTCCCACGCCGACTTCCACACCTACGCCGGGACCGGCATTCGGCATCATCAACGAGGCGAGGGGAGTGATGGATGATGTGGAAGGTTTCGCATTCCAAATGGATGTCGCCGTGGAGATCGATGGCGGCGAAGTGATGATGACATACGCCGGCGACGGACTGTTCAACTACAGCTCTGCCACCCTTACTCTTGCCACCCCAGCCGAGACCGCCGAAAAGCAAGTCATCGTCGCTGGCAGGAGCTACGTCTTCGATGCTTCGACCGTGACCTGGGACGAATTGGAACAAGATGCGCCGTTCTTGGCCTTCGCCAATCCCAGCGTGCTCTTTGGTTTTAACTCAGAACAACTATCCAATTCGGAAGCGTACGGGCAGTTGTCGCTGATGGGCAGTGAGGTCCTGGACGGGGTGGATACGCATGTCATATCGGTCAGGTTGGATGTAGACCGAACCAACGCCGACGGCGGGCTAGACGTCGTCTACTGGGTGGGTGTCGAAGATGGCCTGTTGAGGCAGGTCGAGGCCGAGGGCGATTTCAACCTGACCGGCCTCTCCGCGATCGTGGGAGGTGTCGACGACGAGACCGGTTCGGCGAAGCTGACGGTGAAAATCTTCGACCACGGCGAGAAAGTCGATATCGTAACGCCGCGTCTGTTATCTCCTCGATATGGGCACAAAGCAACGCTGCTCGACGATGGGCGCGTCCTCGTCGCGGGCGGATTCACCGGCGTCGCAAACAACAACGTCGTTGTTCCTGAAGCCGTCCCGGTGGTCCAGACCTATGACTTCACGACAGCCACATGGGGGCTGGTAGGTTCATTTGATGGCCTGTCAGAAGTTGGCCCCGGGCTGTACGCCTCGACGGTAAGAATGGCCGACGGCAGGATCCTGGGCATCGGCGTTATCGAAGAAGTCGATCACATCACCGGGTCGAGGGTTGTCCTGGAGCAAGGTGGGGACTCGTGGACGCAATTGCCCCCCAACCCGTTGGCCCGTGGGCTACCCGAGATGGTGGCGCTTGACGATGGCCGGGTCCTGGTGACAGGCGGCTTTTCCGCGCGCGGGCAGTCGTACGAGATCGGGGCAGTAGTGGAGGTTTACGACCCCGCGACTGGTCAGTGGCAACAGGCGCCGAGCATGAACGAGACTCATGAGTACCAGGCGGTCGTCCTGTTGGGGGACGGCCGGGTTCTGGCGACAGGCGGAAGGGCCCTTAACTTCGACGCTTCAAGTCGCGCCGAGATATACGACCCGGAAGCCAATGAGTGGGCGCTCACCGGCAGTATGAATGTTCCGCAGTCCTTCCCCGTCGCGGTCGTACTTTCAGACGGCCGGGTCCTTGTGACCGGTGTGTCAGATCTGAATTCCGACGCCCCTGAGGCTAGCTCGGAGATATACGACCCGGCCGCGGGCACGTGGTCGCCGACCGGGATCATGGCGCACGCCCGAATTTTTCACACTATGACGCTATTGCCCGACGGAAGGGTGCTCGCCGTGGGCGGCGATGATCCAGTAAACGGACCGAACTCCCCACACTCGACCACCGAGATTTTCGACCCGCGGACAGACTCATGGTCGCCGGGACCTGATCTGGCCGAGCCGCGATTCGATCACTCCGCGACGCTGCTGCCGGACGGAAGGATTTTCCTGGTGGGAGGCATCGGAGTGGACGCCCTGATTGGCGAGATATACCCGCTGGACACGTACGAGTTCATCACGCCGTAGTGTCGGGCTGCGCGCCCAACATTCTCGAACCAGCCACCGTCACCCCCGAATCAACCACCCGTCATCCCCGAACCAACCACCGTCATCCCCGACACCGATCGGGGATCCAGCGAGGCGGGGCAAGGGCAACCCCGGTTGCATGTATTGCTATCACCCGTGGTGCAATTTACCTCGGAAGTACTAGACCATGGTTGGTTTTCTAGCCGGAGTACCGTGGCTCAAACTTGTCACCGTTGTCCCCGCAGCGGTGAATGCTGCCGTCAAGCTTTATGACAGCGTGCGGGGACGGCCGACTTCACAACCCACCCAGGACCTAACGGGAATCCAGAAGCGCCTCGATGTGATAGAGGGTTACCAAGAAACACAAACCGAGTTGATGACCCAATTGACTCAACACAACGCGGCCTTGTTGCGTTGGCTCCTCGTGCTGACGCTGGCCTTAGTCGTCATTGGTGGAGTTGCCATCGCAGGCCTTGTCGTTGCACTCCTACTATGAGGCTGTAAGTAGATCCCTTGCCCATACCTTCACGCCCTAGGCCGCGCCGACGTACTTTGGAAGGCAGCCCACCCCTACCTCTAGGTTCCGGCCTTCGCCGGAAGACGGAGGAGGAGTTGGGGATGACGAGGGTAAGAGAGGGGCCGTGCATGCCTCCGCGGCGTTAGAATTCAGACGCCCTTGTGTGTTGCAACAATCCGCCGTGATCTGAAAGGCAAGACCCTTGACCGAACTACGCCTTATTGTTTCCCGCCATTCGGCTTTTTACAGTCCGTTTATCTCCACGATTGCGGGAGGATTCCTGGAAAAAGAAGGGCTCTCCGGCACCTACGCCGTGGCGCCTGCGGGCAGTACCTCTCCCTCGGAAGTGGCGACAGGCAAGGCGGATGTGGGCCAGGCCGCTGTTTCTGCGTCGTGGGGTCCGCTCGACCGGGGTGAAGTACCGCCAGTGAGCCAGTTCGCCCAGATCAACCGGTACGACGGCTTCCTGATCGCGGCCAGGCAACCCGATCCCGACTTCTCGTGGGAAAAACTCCTGACCGGCCGCGTGATGTACGTGCACGGGGCGCAGCCGGAAGCGATGCTTCGATACGGCTTGTTCAGGATGGGCGTGAATCTTGACGAGGTGGACGGCATTAACAAGCCGACCACTCCCGAAATGATGGACTCGTTCCGGGGAGGGGAGGGCGACTATTTTCACGAGCAGGGGGCCTATCCCCAACAGCTTGAGCACGAGGGAGTGGCCAGCATCGTTGCCAGCGTGGGCGAGGCCGTCGGTCCCGTCGCTTTCAGCAGCCTGGTAGCGCGCCACGAGTGGCTCGAAACGGACGATGCCAAACGGTTTACGGCGGCGTATCGTGCCTCCCGGGAGTGGGTGAACACGGCAGACCCCGCCGAAGTGGCGAGGGCCGAAGCGAGCTTCTTTCCCGACATGGCGACGGAGGCGGTCGCCCAGGCGATCAAGTACTACCAGGACCTGGGCGCATGGTCTGGCGGTATCGCCATAGAGCCGGAACTGTACGAGTCGGCTCTGGACGTTTTCGAACACGCCGGACTAGTGGGCTCCAGGCACCCGTACGACAGGGTCGTAATGCCTCCGCCTTCGGCCTGAGCGCCGTTCGCCGGCGCTAATACCAGCGTGCGAATTCGGCCGGGGAGCGTCGTTCGATGTGCGGAACGGTCTTTGGGTATCCGACGTACAGCGCCCCGACGATTGTCCAGTCCGGGTCTGCTCCGAGGACATCAGCAAGCCGTTCAGGTTTGGTCGGTTTTCCCGTGGACCAACCGACTGCCACACCGTGGGCGTATGCGGCAAGTTGCATGTTCTGGACGGCGCAGCAGGTAGCGGCGTAGTTCTCCGTGGTCACCTCTTCGGTGGGACCGGGTATCGAGTACATGTAGATGAACGACGGCGCGTCGAGGATCTCCTGTCGAGCGGCCTCAGCGCTGTTTTCCCTGCGGCCGGGCGCGGGGTTCTTTATGCTGTCGAAAGTCCACTGGGCGACAAGATCGGCGATCTCCTTGCGCTTGTCGCCTGACCTATCAAGGACGAATATCCGCCACGGTTCGGTATGCCTGTGGTTCGGCGCCCATCTCGCGGCTTCCACCATGTCCTCGAGCACGTGTCTGGGGACATCGCGATCTTCATAGTCCCTGCTGGTCCGCCTCAGGCGCAGGGCCTGAAGAATTGTCGCTGCCTCTCCAGCCGATACCACTTTTTTAACCCCCTGGTTCGTGTTGGACTTACCGGCCTGCGGCCTTTTCCAGGAACTCTTGCGCGCCCTTTGCGATCCAGGCCAGATAGGCGATTCCGATGCAGCGAACTCCAAGGTCGAGATAGCGATCCACGTTTTCCTCGGTGACCAGGGTACCGGCAACCCGGCCGCCCTTCACGATCTTCTTGATGGCGCCGCTGATCGCATCTTGCACGTCGGGGTGACCGACGTCTCCCGTGTGACCCATGCTGGCAGCGAGGTCCGATGGCGCGACGTAAAACACGTCCACGCCGTCGACCTCGATCAACTCTTCGATGTTCTGTACAGCGGCGTGATCCTCAATAAGGGCCGTGCAGGTCACCTCTTCGTTGGCTCGCCTGAAGAAGTCATCTACCCCGTAGGAGCGGCGGCTTCCTGCTACGCCGCGCACCCCGTCCGGCGGGTATCGGCACGCTGCGGCGGCGTGTCTGGCGTCGTCGGGGGTGATTATGTGAGGGACAACTACACCGCTTGCCCCCTGATCGAGAGTTCGGAGGATCTGCGCCTCGTCAAGTTTGTTAACTCTGACGATAGTCGACATGCCCCACAACTCGCACGCGCGGGTGATGTCGGCGAGTTCTCGCCACGACACACCGCCATGCTCAAAGTCGACAAACGCGGCGTCGAATCCGAACTGGCCGATGTAGTCGCACATCTCGGATGTGTTCGGACCGTTGGCGAGCACGCCTACGCCGCCATCGGCGATCTTCTTTCTCAACGTATTGACTGCAAAATCGGGCACTTGGGAATTGCCTCCAGGCTGATGCTCAATTGGGAGCCGAGTCTAGCACGGGGAGGCCGCCCCGCATAAACTCCAATGATCATGTCGCCGCTTGAGCCGCGTCGACGCGCAGTCCTATCAGCGACCATTTATCAAAGGTATATTTCATTGCGCACACGCAAATTGGGCAAAGACGGTCCGGATGTTCCCGTTATCTGCTTCGGCGCCTGGCCGATCGGCGGAGGGATGGGTGAGGTCGATGAACGTCAGGCCATCGCCGCAACGCACGCCGCCATCGATTCCGGCGTAACGTTCATCGATACCGCTGAGGGTTATCGAACGAGCGAAGACGTGTTGGGTCGGGCGTTGGAAGGACGACGGGACGACGTGTTCCTCGCCACGAAACTTTCCGGTGACCACTCCGTCGAGCACATTCGTAAAGCCCTGACCAACAGCCTGAAGGCCCTTCGTACCGACTACGTCGATCTGTACCAGATCCACGGCCCGAAACCGGAGTGGCCTATCGAGGACACAATGGCGGAACTGGTCAGATTCCGCGACGAAGGCAAGGTCCGCTACCTGGGGGTGTCTAATTTTTCGGCGGAACAGACCGAAGCGGCATCGGCGCACGGGTTGATTCACAGCTCGCAGCCGCGCTACAACATGATTCAGCGGGATGCCGAGGAGTCGGTTCTCCCTCACTGTCTGGAGCACGGGATCGGCGTCATCGCGCATTCACCGCTGGCCAAAGGTCTTCTCACCGGAAAATACAGTGCCGGGCATGAATTCCCGGAGGGCGATGAGCGTCACGACCACCCGTACTACGGCGGGTCGGTGATGAGTACGGCCTTCGCAGTGGCGGACCGCCTTAAAGGTTGGGCGTCCGATCATGGCCGCAGTCTTGCCGACCTTGCGATTGCGTGGACCCTGGGGCACCCTGCCGTCACTTCGAGCATCGTCGGGGCCAAAACGCCCGAACAGGCCCGCATGAACGCGGCGGCGGGAGACTGGGAACTCGATCAAAACGACATGTCCGAAATCGAATCGCTGATTCAGTCTGCCGGCGGCTGAGTTGTCCAGGTATGGGCGGCTCCGTAAGAGGCCGACAGTAGAGGGTAGAAGGGCCGTCATAGAGGCCTTGCGGGCGGGTCGCGAAATCGAGCAGATCCTGATGCAGGACGACGCAGACCTCGGTCCCCAACTACGGGAGATCGTCTTCCTCGCCAACGGCGCCGGCATCACGGTCAACGGCGTTTCACGTCACGATCTGGATCGTCAGTCCGCCACCAGGAAGCATCAGGGCGTGATAGCGCTGGTTCGCGATACTCGCTATGTGCAGATAGAGGACCTGATATTCGCGGCCGATGGTCTCAACGAACCGCCGCTGCTGGTGGTCCTCGACGGTGTTCAGGACCCACACAACCTTGGCGCGATCGCTCGCACCGTGGATGCCGCGGGGGGACATGGAATCATCATTCCAGAACGGCGAGCGGCCGGGGTTACTGCGGGGGCCATACGCGCGTCGGCAGGGGCGTTGGAGCATGTGCGAGTAGCGCGGGTAAACAACGTCGCAAAGAGCGCTGAATACCTGAAGACGATCGGACTGAACCTCATCGGGCTTGATCAGGACGCGCCGGGCCACTATGCCGAACCCGACTACACTGTGCCGACGGTGATCGTGGTCGGCTCGGAAGAACGCGGCATCGCGCCCGGAGTTAAGTCGGCTTGCCATTCACTCATCTCCATCCCCCTGCGCGGAAACATGGCATCACTCAATGCCTCGGTGGCGGCGGCTATCGTCCTATACGAGGCGGTTCGACAGCGGTCGGCAGTCGGCAACGTGCCGCAGAAGGCGGACCCTCGTGATCCCGAATAACGGGTCGCTGCGCAGCAGGTTTTGCGATGCGACTGGCGAGTGGTCAAGTTGGGCCTGAGCGGCTCCCTGGAGTTGCCTGACAAAGCAACGTCCGCCGACGACAACTACAAGTGGAAAGCATTCACTGTTGTAGCTATCGCGTTGTTCACGATGGTGATGGATGCCTCCGTCACCGGCATCGCCTTGCCTTCGATCTCCGCCGACTTTTCGTTGAGTTTGCGCGTCGTTTCCTGGGTGGCGATTGCAGGGTCGCTGACTATAAGCGCGGCCCTTTTGCCACTCGGCAGGCTTGCCGATATAGCGGGCCGCAAGTCAGTGCACCTGGTCGGCATCACGCTGTTCGCCGCCGGGGCGATCTTCGCTGCAGTGTCTCCCGATCTGCCGACATTGCTCGCAGCCAGGGTGGTCATGTCGATAGGGGCGGCGATGGACCAGGCGTTGGTCATGGCGATCGTTGTATCGGTTTTCCCTGCCCACGAACGAGGCAAAGGACTGGGCATGATCACTATGGCCGTGGGAGTCGGCGCTATTGCCGGGCCGATTATTGGAGGGCCGTTGGTGGATCTCTTCGGGTGGCGATCAGTCTATTGGTTCCTGTCGATCCCCACGATCCTGTCGTTCCCGCTTGCCGCGATAATCCTCAAAGACGACCGGATTGGCACAATCAGGGGCCGAATCAGAACCCCATACGACTGGATCGGGGCCCTTAGCTCTGCGGGCGCGTTGGGGCTCGCCATTCTCACGGTGACGAACCCGTTCAACCTTGCGTGGACATCCCTGGGTGTCGTTGGGACGGGGCTGGGCGCAGCGGCGTTGGGCGTTGTGTTTGTCCTTTGGGAACTTCGCGTCGCCAACCCGATGTTGGAACTGCGTCTGTTCAAGATTCCGCAGTTCTCGTGGAGCACTATCTCGAGGTTCCTGGGATTCTTTGGGACCTCCGCGGCCTGGTTCCTGTTTCCTTTCTACGTTGTGGACGCCCTGGGATACTCCACGTCTACCGCGGGGCTGGTTATCTTTGTCGGAGCGCTTGGCATGTCCGTGACGGGAGCAATCAGCGGGCGCCTGTCGGACCGGTTTGGGGTAAAGGTGTTCAGCCTGATCGGCCTCGGAATGACAACGGCCATGGGCGTCACATTCGCAACTTTCAATCTGGAAACTCCGTTATGGTTTGTGATGATCGCCCTTGCCCTTAACGGAATCGGCTCCGGCCTGTGGATGGCCCCCAACATGAGCGCCACGCTCGGCGCGGTCGATCGGGGCAACTACGGTATTGTCAGCGCATTCCTCAACCTGGTACGGAATGTTGCGACCGTCGGCGGCATCGCAGTTACGACGACCATCGTCGCATCGGTCATGGTGAGCCGGGGGTTCGAACCCGAACTGGGCGCCATGGCATCGACGTCAGGGGATGGCACGGCTCTGGCGTTCGTCTCGGGCATGCGCTTGGCATTCCTGGTACTTGCCGGGTTTAGCGCAGTTGCGTGGTTAGCCGCGCTCATGACGCGGGACGTTGGTATCCGGTCGGGGTGAGATGCGACCGAAACCCGCAGATTTGAATTCTGTTGTTTCGTTGCGATGCCCCGGCCGCCTGCGCGTTGACCGTGTCCGCGGGTAATATCATGATCAGCCGACACCCTGACCGGAAACGGTCCTGTCGTGCGAGACTGCGCAACGTATCAAGCCTGATGTAGATCCGTCCTGCCGACGACAGTATTCGACGGCTTTCGGGTCATAGTTAGTCAAACAAGAACTACAGAGGAATGAGCGACATGGGACAACTAGAAGGAAAAGCAGCGATTGTTACGGGCGGCGGTACGGGCATCGGGAAGGGCATCGCCCGCATATTTGCGCGTGAAGGGTGCGACGTAGTCATCGCGTCCCGGAATGCCGAGCGGCTGGCCGAGGCCGCAAAGGAACTGTCCGAACACGGCACGCGGATCATACCCGTGCCCACCGACGTTACCAGCGAGGACGATGTCAAGAACCTCTTTGCCAAGTCGTTGGATGCTCTGGGCCGCCTCGACATCCTCGTAAACAACTCGGGCGCGTTCGACGGGGGGCGCGTCGATCAGGTTTCCGCCGAGGCGTGGCACCGCGTAATCGAAACCAACGTCACCGGTCCGTTTCTGTGCACCAAGGAGGCGTTCGCCATCATGAAGGATGCCGGCGGCGGGCGGATCATCAATATCGGAAGTATTTCGGCTCAACGAACGCGACTTCACTCGGCTCCCTATGCGACGAGCAAGAACGCCATCTGGGGCCTGACCCAAAGCACCGCGCTCGATGGCCGGGAGTTCGGTATTTCTGCGAGCTGCCTGCATCCGGGGAACACGGAGGTGGAGCGCCGCGGGCCGGGGACTGTTTCGTCGACGGGCGTAAATGAAGATGGTGAGCCGATGATCTCCGTCGATGAGATGGCGCGCACCGTTCTCCTGATGGTCACCTTGCCTCCGGAAGCAAACATGCTCGAGGCCATCGTACTGCCGGTAATGCAGAAGTACATCGGCAGGGGATAAAGGCGACATCATCGACCAAGGGTGTACGCCGGCGACGCGGCGCGATGGCCGGGCGGATGCACGGTATACTGCCCGCCGGCGCCTCGCCGTAAACCACAGACTGAACTAAAACAAACTCGCGTTAGGGAATGGAGTCGACATGGAAATCCTGATGGTCCGCATCAAGGTCAAGCCCGAACACCTCGATGAATTCATAGTGGAGATGATCGGAGATGCGGAGGGTTCTGTTATGAACGAACCGGGATGCCGAAGGTTCGACATCGTCCAGGACATGGACGACCCGACCATGCTCGCCCTGTGCGAGGTGTACAACGACGACGACGCCATCGACGACCACCGCTCAAGGCCGCACTACGCAAGATGGCGGGATACCACGGGCGATTGGCACGCCGATCCGGTCCAGGTCTCGAAGTGCAAGCCGGTGTTCCCGATTGGCGACGCGCAGTGGGATTCCCACAGGGCGGACGCGGTGCAAGATCCCGCATTCGAGCGCGGCCTCCACATAATTCACGCACCGCTCCCGATCAAACCCGAACGTGTCGATGACTTCATAGAGTCGCTCAAGGGCGATGCGATCGGATCGACCCGCGAAGAGCCCGGGTGCTTGAGGTTGGACGTCTACCAGAACGTCGATAATCCGGCCGAACTCTATCTATACGAGGTGTACGTCAACCAGGCAGCGTTCGACTATCACGCGAAGACGCCGCACATCCAGGAGTGGCGGAAGACGGTCGAAAACTGGTACTCAGGCGAGCGCGCCGGCGGCCGGCGCGGGCTGAACATCTGGCCGCCGGACAACTGGAACTGGAGTTCGGGCAAGCCCAGCCACTAGGTATTGCCGGGCGTCAACGCCTGTCCCTCAGGGCACGTCCATATTTCGCAGCCGGCGAATGCTCAGCGCGGTAAAGACTGCGAACACGGCGATGGCGCCCGCTATCGCAAACGGCCCTTCGACCAGTTTCAGATCGGGTTCAGAGAGTAGCGAATCGTCGAGGGTGTTGATCAGGCTGAGCGTGTATTGACGAACGGACAGGTATTTGACCCCGTCGACGAACGACGTGAACAGCCCTTCCCACAAGAAGACGTAGAACAGGCCGTACCAAAGCGCGCGGGCGGTCATCAGTCCGGCCCACATGAATAGGGCCGCGTAGATCGCCACGCCTACCAACACGCCCACTCCAGCCGCCACTGCCGGGGCTGCGTCTCCGTCGAGCGCTATCAGTAGTGAAATAACGGCGCTGACGACCAGGATCGGCGCGCTGATTGTCAGGGCGGCGATCAGTTTTGGCGCCACAATTTTCCAGCGGGGAAACGGACTCAGCGTCAAATTGCTGAGCGTATTGTCATCGAGCTCGTTTCCAAACGCCGCCGTGCCCACCGCCAAAGTGATCAGAGGGACGATTGCGGCCGTGATCACACCCGTCAACAATACATCGTCGACGAACGACGAGATTGAATCGCTGTTTCCGCTCAGCACCGCGGAAATAAAGACGGGCAGGAGTCCCAGAACAACGAGCACGACGAGCCGCCGAACGGTTGCCAACTGCCGGAGCGACAAAACGTAGAGCGAGATCAATTCAGCGTTCCACCAGGTACCCGAACACGCTCTCCAGCGAGTCGTCCAGGGGCTCGTACGTTCTTATGCGGACTCCAAGGTCCTTTGCGACGCCCGCAAACGATTCCTGGAGCACGCCCACGTTGCGGGACAACACTATCAGGGCCCCATTGGGGTCGAGCGACACCGAATCTACGGCGTCGAGCTTCACCAGGCCAGCCGCCAGCGTACGAGGGTCGTCGGAGATGATTCGCACGTGGTACGGCCGCTCGTTCAACGAAGCCCGTATCGCCCGATAGTCGCCGGAGGCGGCCAGCTTTCCGTTTACGATGAGCAGCACGCTTCCGGCCAAATTCTCGATCTCTTCGAGAATATGGGACGAGACCATGATGGTCCGTCCCTGCTCCGCCATCCGTCTCAACAGGTTCTGAAATTCGGCGCGTTGACGCGGATCTGCGCCGTTGAGCGGTTCGTCGAGAAGCAGTAACTCGGGATTGTGAACGATTGACGCCGCCAGCCTGATACGTTGGCGCATCCCGCGGGAATAGCCGCCTATCTTCCTTTCGGCGGCTACAGCCAGATTCACGGCGTCGATGGCCCAGCCCGCTGCGCTGGCAACGTCGCTCACACCCCGCAATTTTGCCGAGAATTCCACGAACTGCCGACCGGTCAGGAACTCGTAGACCGCTTCGTGCTCGCGCATCACCCCGATGCGGCCGTACATCGAATGATCGCTCCTCGCCGGGTTGCCGAATACCGTGATCGTCCCCTCGGAAGGACTTGCAAGCCCGCACATCATCCGTAGCAGTGTCGTCTTGCCGGCGCCGTTCGGTCCAAGGAGCCCTGTAATGCCGGGCCGGATGTCGAACGATATGTCGCTCACCGCGACAACGTTGCCGAACCATTTGGATACACCGGCGACCCTGATTACGGGTTCGGACGAAGCGGCGTTTCCCGACGATCCATGATCCCTGTTCGTCACGACGCAATCCTCCGGTACCGCCACCACAGGATGAGTCCGGGTCCTGCCGTCCACAGAACGTACCAGCTAACAAGGATGAGGTTGGAGTACTCGCGCGTCACCGCCGAAATGAGTCCGTCATTCTGGTCCGAACTGTCAAAAATGATGTTGTTCATGTGAAGTGGAATATCCGAAAGGGCGAACAGGCCAGCGAGCTTGCGGATATCCAGATCTATGCTGTCCTGCGAGGCGATCGGGCCGACTACGACCGCGGTGATGATCAGCAACCCGATCAAAAACGCCGCGGCATACGCGCCCCTGGTGGTGAACGCTGCGACCGCCAATCCAAGCGTCGTCAAGAACAGGGCCATGGCAAAACCTGCGCCCAGGAACCTGGGAATGTCCAGCCAGTTTTCCCTGATGTAGACGCCCGGCTCCTGGGCGCCGAGCACCAGCCCGGTTAGCAATACGAACTGCGGTAGCCACGCGGCGAACAGCATGACAACAAGAAAAGCCAGCCACTTGGCGCCAACGTAATCGGTGCTGGTCAACGGCCGTATCAGGTAGAGGCTGATGACGTTGCTCCGCCGGTCGGGGCACAGCAACTCGGGCCCTGCCGTCGCGGCAAAGAGAAAGAGGATGTAGGCTGCGATTCCGTAGTAATCGGGGTGGGAGGGCAGTTCCGAACTTGCACCCTCGCCTACTAACCGGTCGACAGTTCCTGCAATGAACGCCATGATCAAGGCCGGAATTACTGCGGCGACCAGGAATATCCAGGGAAGGATCTTTGCGCGTCCGCCGCGGCCTATGCCGAGCGCAGCTTTCACACCGTCGGCGAATATTGCCGCACGCGCCTGCGCCCGGCCGCCTCGCGGGCCCTCATAACGTTGGTAGCCAATGTCAAAGACCTGACCACGGGGACGTGTGGTCATTTGACCAGATTCCCGCTTTCGCGAGAGTGGGGGGTGGCTTGGCTGAGGTCGCGCGGGTTCATCGGACTAGATTCCCGTTTTCACGGGAATGACGGGAGAGTTGGCCGCGTGCGTAGGTGTTCATGGGGTTTCCTGTGCTTCGGCGCCAGGCGTAGGCGGCTCTGCCACGGGAGACGGCCCGTCTGCGGATGAGGGATCATCGCCATTGGTGAATACTTCACGCAGGCTGTGGCGGCGGGGGCCGAGGCGGCGTACCGGGGCGCCCGATTCCGCCAGCGCGTCCCGGATCATGTCGTAGCCGTCATCGGCCACGTCCCTGATAACTACGGTTGATCCCTCTGTACTGCTTGCCAGGCCCCTCGAGGTCAGTGCGGCAATAAATTCCTTGTGCATTTCGTCGACCTCGACGTAGATCGATTCGGTCTCGGTCGTGAATGAAGAGACTCTTCCTTCCTCTACGACGCGGCCCTCGCTCAAGACGATAATGCTGTCGGCGGTCCTCTCGACGTCGTTCATGAGGTGCGAGGAGAGCGTTATGCTGATGCCGAATTCTGCATAGGTCTTGCGGACCAGGTCGAGCATCTCTTCCCTGCCGCCGGGGTCGAGACCGGCCGTGGGCTCATCCAGCAGGATCAACAACGGATCGTGGACCAGGCATTGGGCCAACTTGATCCGTTGCTTCATGCCCGTCGAATATTCCTTGATCGGCCGGTATCGTTCTTCAAACAGACCAACGTGACGCAACGTGTCGGCGGCCCGTGAACGGGCGTGGTTAGGTGGCAGACCGCTCACCTGCGCCATATGTGTCAGGAAGTCGGCGCCGGACACGTTCAGGGGGAGGCAGTCGTGCTCCGGAGAATACCCCAACCTTTCACGAATCTCGACATCGCGGCGCGGATCGCTGCCCAACACCTCGGCGCGGCCGCTCGTAGGACTGAGTAGACCCAGGAAGATCTTTATCGCCGTGCTCTTCCCTGCCCCGTTTTCTCCAAGCAGGCCCGTAATGCCTGGACCGACGGTGAAATCGGCCGAATCGAGCGCGACGACGTTGCCGTAGTGACGAGTGAGCGACCGGGCTGAAATCAGGGTGTCGGACTGGTTGACCATGCTGAAGCTGTTTCGGCGGCTTCCTCAGTCGAGCCTATAAAACCGTGCTGCGTTTTTGCCGAAAACCGCTTCGGACTCCTCGGAAGTCAGGGAAGCCAAAGTCTTCTTGGCGGCGCCGATCACCTGTTGGTATGACCCCGCCTGAAGACATACCGGCCAATCGGATCCGTACATGAGTCGATCATATCCAAACATGCCCAGCACGTGGGCGACGTAGGGCGCAAGATCGTCGGCCGACCAGTTGTCCATGTCGGCCTCGGTGACCATGCCGGACACCTTGCACATCATCCCGGGGATATTGGCCACTTCACGGAGGTCCTCAAGCCACGGCTCGATGACCTTTTCGGCTATCAGCGGCTTGGCGATGTGGTCAATCACCGAGCGCAAATCCGGTACTTTGTCCATGATCTCCGGCACGTACTTGAGGTGCTGGGGTCTCACAAGGAAATCGTATGCCAGTCCCCTGGCCGCGATCTCGCGCAGCCCATTGACTGGTTCTGGCCGGGCGAGCCAGTCGTCATCGGGCTCGTCGTGCCAGATATGGCGAACACCCTTGAACCAGGGGTTTGCCTGAAGTTCATCGAGGGTATTTCCGACGTTGGGCGCGGTCAGGTCAATCCACCCAACCACACCGGCCACGAATTCAGAGTTCCCGGCGATGTCCAACAGCCACATCGTCTCTTCGATCGATTGGTGGGCTTGGACTATCACCGTTTTGTTCACGCCGGTCAGGTCCAACTCGGGCGCGAGGTCTTCCGGGAGGTAGTTCCGCCTGAGAACCGATTTTCCCGGAGGCATCCACGGATATTCGAGTTTTTCGACATCCCAAAAATGGTGATGGCTGTCTACAACCGTCGCAGAATTGTTCATCGGTTCTTCCTGATACACGTTCAAAGAGCGGAGCGAATCACGCCACGATCTTTCCTATTTCCGGCCAACCGCGAAGGGTGTCGCTATGGGCCTTGCCGCCAAAGTTGGCGTCCGAATACCACAGTTCGCCATTCCTGATTGAGAGCCCGTGCGGATAGGCGTCATCGGAGCCGAACGTGATTCGGTCCAACTCCTCGCCTGACTCGACATGGTAACGGGCAATTACCCTGTCGGTGGTGTGCCCGCACCAGATACCGTCTCCGTCTCGGGCCAGACCGTGCAGGCGTTCCAGTTCGACTGGGAACTGATGAATAGTCCTGTAGTCCTTGCCGTCGACGAGATAGATCGCCTTTGGATTGAACTGCGTAACCCAGATGTTTCCTTCGTCCCATTCGATGCCGTGGATGCCGCCGCCGTCAGGCGTCCTGAAACGGTCGACCATCTCCCCCGTTTCGAGGTCCAGCTTTAAGATCCAGCCCATATGTGTATCGGTCGCCCGGAACGGACGTGCGGCGGTGACCCCGTTCGAGGCGGTCCATAGGAACCCCCCGCCGACCGTGATTCCGGAGCCGTTTTCCGTGGGGGTGTGAATCGTTCTCACCAATGCTCCAGATTCGCCCAGGACATGGACGTCGTCCAATTCCTGGTCGATCACGTACAACTCGTTGTCGGCCCATTGAAGGCCGTTTGGGTGCTTGCATGGCGAATCAAACGTGGCTACAGGTCTCATTTTTTCCTCGATTCAAAGCCGGCGACTCAACTGTTCCAGCACCGGTTGACGGGCTGGAGGTTTCGCCCTGAACATACTCTGGCAGACGGTCATGCTCGTCAAGGCGCGCCGTGTCAAATGTGTTTCAGGCCGCGACGTAGTAGAATGTAGTCGAACGTAGGCCGACTGAATTGATATATCCCACTTTTGTCTGTTGTCTCGGCCTTGATGTCTGGCATGAGTTGCGCCACGAATCACATTGATTTCCCCGGCCCGGCGCGCCTGCTGCACAGATCGTAATGCAATCATCCTGAACCCTGGGCCCGGAGGCCTGAATGCCGTCCAAAGCAACCACATCCATTTCCGATAACGTCAACGAGCGCGTGATGGTATTTATCGACGGGAGCAACCTATACCACGTCCTCGACCAGAATTGCTCAAGACACGATGTCCAGTTCGACAAGTTCGCAAAGAAGCTCGCGAATGACCGCAGCCTCAGACGCATCTACTACTACAACATCCGCCAGGAATCCGATCGTAACGACGGCCGGGTAGACCAGGACCGCTTCCTCCATTCCTTGTACGAAACGCCATATGTCGAGGTCCGGCTTGGCGTCGCCAAGCAGCGCCGCGACCACGTGGTCGAAAAGGGAGTAGACGTGATGCTGGCGACCGATCTGGTCGTGCGTGCGTACCAGGACCAGTATGACACCGCCATCCTGGTCAGCGGCGACGGGGACTTTTATCCGGCAATACAGGCAGTGAAGGACCGGGGCAAACAGGTGGAGGTCGCGGCGTTCGAATCGAACATCTCCGCCGAGGCGTCGCGTGTCGCCGATCTTCACATCAAGTTGAACAAGACTTTCTTCACCGGCCTCTGGATGACCCGCACCCGTGCGAAGGCGATTGCCAAGTCTGCCGACAAGCCGGAAATAAAAGATGAGATATCGTCTCCCAACGGAGAGGACAAGCCGGCCCGAACACCGCGCCAACAGGCACCGACGAACAGACGCCGGGCGGCAACACCAAAAACGACTGAGAAAAGCACAACGGCAAGGAAAACCAGGTCCGTTTTTCCCAAGGCTAACGGGTCTTCGGTCGAATCTGCCAGGAAACTGCTCAGGCGCACACCGGCCCGCCGGCGAGTCGGCAGTACAGCCGGACCGTCAACGAACGGAAGCACCCCGGGCCCGGGGAGTCGGCAACAGATTGGCAGAGAGCCGGCAGGCGTAGGGGCGGACGACAATAAGGGGAAGGGAACCGGACCGAGACGCACCAGTTGGCTTAAGCGGCTCGGGCTAGTTTCTGAAGACGATTAAGGCGGGCCGCCGGACGCGTCGGTAACTTATTTACATTCTCGCGTCCGCGTCGCGCTCCAGGAAATCCCTGAACCCGGCGCGTCGACTACCAGTCGAACTGGACCTCGTCCGCGTCGTTTGAAGTGATGCGCCTTTGCCCAGTACCGTCTCTGTACATCGTGTAAAGGTCGAAATCCCCGTCGTTGTCGGAAGTGAACAATATGTACTTCCCGTCTTTCGACCAGCGGGGTAGATCATCTGCGACGCGATTCCGCGTCAACCGGATGGGCTCGTCCTTGCCGTCGACGTCCATGAGATAGATTTCCCTGTTGCCATCCTGATCTGAAACGAAAACCAGTCTTCGGCCGTCCGGGGACCACTCGAAACCGGTTTCCATACCGTTCGTGTAGTACAGCACCCTCTCATCTTCACCGTCGGGAGATACAACGTAGATGTCCAGGTCGCCATCATCACCCGGGCGGTTAAACGCGATTAAGCTGCCCTTTGGGGACCAAACGGGATTTGTGTCTTGACCACTCGTTATCTGGATCTCCTGCACGCCGCGGGGATTTCTCTTGTAAAGACCCATGCGGTCTTCATCGCTCAATGTATAGACAACCCAATCTCCATCCGGGGACCAGTCGCCAAGATGCGCTTTCTCTCCCTCAAGTGTCAGCGGTTCGATCACGCCGGTCTCGATGTCTCCCACGACAATGCGCCCACCCGACGTATCCCCTGCAACCACGGCCAGGCGCGATGAATCCGGCGCCCATCTGAAATCTGTGACCTGCTCGAGGTCCTTGAACGGCATTTCTTCGCCCGCTCCGTCGGTGTTCATCACCCAAAGGGTCTGGGCCCCGGTGCGATCGGAAATGAAGGCGATGAGACTTCGGTCCGGAGACCAGACAGGCTCCGAGTCGTAACCGGCGCTGGAAGTGAGCCGGGTAACGTCGCCCGATTCTGTATCGACCAGGTAAACACCCGGCAAGCCGTCCTCGTTCGAAGAATAGACCGCCAGTCCTCCTGTCCCATCGCCGCCGAAGCATGCGGCGACAAAAACAGACACGAGGGCGGCTACGGTCACGGGAACAGCCCTTCTAACCCATGACTTCAATGTGTGTTTCCTGGGAATCGCTTGATCGCAAAGAACGGACATCGGGGATCAGCCTCTTTTGCGCTGTCGGCCGGGAGCGAAACCGGCCACTCGAGGGACTCGTTGCCTGGGCGCAACCACTCTGCCGGACGCTGACCGGGCATAATTGATTTTCAGACTAGCAATGGAGGCGCAGTGAACGCTTTGGAAATACGCTGCGAGATTAAGGCTTTTCACGCGCTTCCAGTGGGTAGGCCATTACAGTGCCGAGTTGGATGACCTGTGGTATTCGTACTTGTCGGGTCAGACCGGATGCGGGCGTGAAACGCGTGGCGGCGCGGCGTTGACCGCCAACACTCTTGGTGCTACGTTGCCGCGTATCAACAATGCCCGTGGATGCATTCGTCTGTTTCATCTGACCGGGCAAGCGTGGGAGGTTCTAACCGCGTGAACTTTTCGTTTTTCATGATGCCGTTGCACGTTCCGGGCGACAATCCGTCGCTTGCGTTTCAGCGTGACATTGAATTGATCGCCTATGTGGACCATCTCGGTTTCGACGAGTTCTGGATAGGCGAACACCACACTGCCGGATGGGAAACGATGCCGTCGCCGGAAATGGCGCTGGCCAAGGCGTCCGCGCTTGCCCCGAGAATCCGGCTCGGCACGTCGGTGATCTCGCTACCGTTCCATCACCCGTTTCACGTGGCGGAGAGGATGGCGTTCCTGGACCACCTGACAAACGGCAGAGCGATCCTCGGCGTCGGGCAATCGAACCTCCAGCCGGACATCAAGCTGTTCAATATCCCGGTCCAGGACTTGCGGCCGATGATGTTCGAATCCATCGACATCATCGTGAAGCTGCTGGAGTCGCCCGAACCGATCTCATACGAAGGTCGCTATTGGACGATCAACGACATGGCCCTGCAGTTGCGGTCTTATCAGCAACCGAGACTGCCGCTTGGCATGGCGACTACCGGCACCCGCGCCAGCATAGAACTGGCAGGCAAATACGGGATGATCATGCTTTCACCTGTTGGCAGAACGCCCCCGGGTGGAGTCCCGCCGGCTGAGCGTTGGGGGGTTTACGCGGAGGCAGCCCGGGAACACGGCCACACGCCCGCGAGGGATAACATGCGCGCCGTTTCGTGGTTCCACCTTTCAGACACCCGCGAGCAGGCATGGGACGACGTACGTGAAACCGCGATGAGGGACACTCACTACTTCGCGACTATTGGCGGGACCGCCGGCTACGCTGAATATCCGGGGCAGCCATTCGAGGAGTTCAACGTCGAATCAATCGCAGCCTTGCGCGGCTGGGTGATCGGCACACCGGACGACGCGATAGAGGCGATAGAGGCGATCGACCGCGAGGCGGGTGGTATCGGCGGCATCATGCTGTCGACCCACGAGTGGGTAAATTCGCACAAGACCAACTACAGCCTTGAGCTGTTCGCCCGCTACGTCATGCCTCACTTCCGCGGTCACACGCAGGACCTGAAGGCCGCGTGGCGCAGAACACAGGCGGACGCGGCTGCCAACGCGCTTCCGGGTTCGGGCTCAGGGGCCACCGGCCAGGCGCCGTCGTTGGATGAACACAAGAGCAACCTGTACCTATCGCGGTAGACAAGGCCTGATCGCCGTTCGGAATCGGGATCACGCTTCGTCCGACGGCACATACAACGGGTAGATATCGGGCCGGTTGATTCATCCGGCCAGGAAATTCGAGGACGCGATTGCCTCCACTACAAACAATGCTCGACCAGGTAGACGGTCTGACACAGGAGATCGTGGAACTGGAACAGGCCCTCGTACGCATCCCGTCGGTCAACACCGGCGCAATGCCCACGGGGAACGAAACGGAGGTTGCCGAGTTCATCCGGGATTGGCTTGGGAATGAGGGCATCTCATCAGAAATCCTGGCCCGCGATCCGGCCAGGGGAAACATCATCGCGGTGTACCCAGGCGAACTGCCGCGTACTCGCCTGATGCTGATGTCGCACACCGACGTTGTACCGGTCGAAGAGGTTGAAAAGTGGGAGCACAGCCCGTTCGGCGCCGAAATTTCGGGCGGCCGCGTCTACGGGCGGGGCGCTTCCGACTGCAAGGCGCTACTGACTTCCCAGTTGATGGCTATGGCCGTTCTCAAGCGGAACGGTGTCCGTCTGCGTCACGGACTGAGACTCGTGAGCGGAGCGGACGAGGAACACGGCGGGCGCTGGGGCTTCGGGTGGCTTGCCGACAACCACCCCGAGTCGCTGGAGTGTGACTTCGCGGTGAACGAGGGTGGGGGAACGCCGGTCGAGATCGGTAATTCGCTGGTTTACGCCCTGGGCACGGGCGAGAAGGGCCGCCTTGAAATCCACATCCGGTTCAGGGGCGACAGCGCCCACGCATCCGTGCCGTGGACAGGCACGAACGCGAGCTACACGCTCGCCCAGGGTCTGAAGGCCATTGAGCAGTACGAACCCGAACTCGACACTTCATTGGAGATTTTCGATCACCTTTCCGAGTTTGCGATCGAAGAGCAGGCGAGCCCTGCGAACATCAACAGCATCGTCGAACAGGCGAATGGCATTTCGCCGCGTCTGGGGTCCATGCTGCGCGCCCTTTCTCGCATGACATTGACTCCAACCATGATCAAGGGCGGAATCAAATCCAATAGCGTGCCAGAGGTGTTTGAACTCACGTGCGACGTGAGAACCCTCCCTTTCCAGGACGAAGCCTACGTAAGGTCGCAGTTAGACAAAGTGCTGGCGGGCATCGACAACGTCGAATACGACGTCGACTACATGTCCGTCCCGAATTCGTCGCCATTCGAGACGGAGTTGGGAGACGCCGTTCGGCGTGCGCAGGCCCTCGCGGTCCAGCGGGATGACATCCGGTGGGTGCCGGCTGTCAGCAATGGCTTCACCGACTCCAGGTTTACCCGCAACCTCGGCATAGTGACCTACGGGTTTACCGGATCCCACCCTAGTGACGACCCCATGCTGAGCCGGGCGCACGGTACCGACGAATCGGTCGGAATCGCGACACTCATCAGCGCCACCCGCTGCATGCTTGCGCTGGCGTGCGATCTGTGCGAGGCGCAGTGACCGGTCATCCGCCCGAGTCGCCTGAGGGACTAGTGGCGGAGATCGAAGCCGCGCTTATAGCCACTTCGAACCCTGAACGGGCCCTAAACGAAAAGAGATACCTGAAAAGCGACTTGCAGTTCATCGGCGTCGCAAAGCCGCTGATACGCCGGGCGGTCAGACCTGCGTTGAGGTCCGGAGCGATTTCTGACAGGGACTCACTGCTGGATTTCGCCGAGGCGAGTTGGGCGACCGGGGTCCACGAACGGAGAGTTACCGCTATTCTCGCCTTGCAGGAAAAATCCACCCTCCTTGAAATACGGGACATAACGTTCATCGAAGACCTCATTCGGCAGTCGAAAACATGGGCGTATGTTGACCCTCTGTCCATCTACTTTGCGGGCGGGCTCGTCGAGCGATTTCCCGAACTGGTTTCCACGCTGGACCGGTGGTCGACGGACGGCGATTTTTGGGTCCGCCGCTCGGCCATGCTTGCGCTGCTAATCCCGCTGCGGCAGGGAGAAGGCGACTTCGACCGGTTTGCACGGTATGCCGACGGCATGCCGGAAGAAAAAGAGTTCTTTATCTGAAAGGCGATAGGCTGGGTGCTGCGCGAGGTGAGTAAGAAGAGGCCGGAACTTGTGTTCGACTGGATCGCGCCGAGAACTAACCGCGCCTCCGGAGTGACCATGAGGGAGGCGGTGAAGTACCTTCCGGGAGAGTGGCGGGACGCCTTGATGGCCGCCTACAAAGGACGGCGGGCGCTGCTTTAGAACGATCGTGAGACGCAAATGAACCATTTACCGGACGCGGGTCACATGACAGGCCGCGCTTTACAGGTGTCTGGGAAGGATGCAATCTACAGTCGTCGTTAAACTTGTCGAGCCTTGCGGTGACGTGGCTGACGTTTAACGTGAACGACATGACCTCGACCGAATAGCTCTGGTCAATTGTATCTTGCAGTGGTAATCAAAAAACGCGGTAATCGTAGATGAACTACGTCCATGACATACAGGCCACATTCACCATGAATGGGCTGGAAGCGCAGCGAACCAACGGGGCAGCGAACCGGCTTTCCATCGAGGACCGTCCGGTCCACGACTGGTATCGATTTGTTCTGTCTTTTCCCGCTCACCTGGTTCGAGACTACCTGGGCAAGTTCCAAATCAGCCCAGGGCACACGGTGCTCGATCCATTCTGTGGCACAGGTACTGTCTTGGTCGAGTGCAAGAAACAGGGAATTGATAGCATCGGAATCGAAGCCCATCCGCTTACGCACATGGTTGCTTCGGTCAAGACTAACTGGGACCCTGAACCTGACGAATTGCTCGCCGACGCCGAAAACGTGGCCCAATTGGCGGCGCAGCGAATTTCGGACTCCCGGTCGAGTCCGTGGACTTTACCGATCGAGGCCGCGAAATTGCTTATTGGCGGGTCGATCAGCCCGGTTCCTCTGCACAAGACCTTGGTGTTGAGGGATACGATTCTGGCCGACGGAGCTGAAGGTTTGCGGGACCATCAATTGCTCGCGTTGGCGGCAGCGCTACCATCTGACATTGGGAACCTACACTTTGGTCCGGAAGTGGGAGTCAGAGCCTCCAAGGACGACGCGCCGGTCATAGCCAGTTGGCTCGAGCGTGTGCACGAAATGGTGGCTGACTTGGGCACTCTGGCAGGTCAACCCGATGCTGTTGCAACCGTATTGCACGCGGATTCCCGTGCCTCAAACGAAGTACTGGGCAGGAACCAAATCGACGCGGTCATCACTTCCCCGCCGTATCCAAATGAGAAGGACTACACGCGGACAACCAGACTGGAATCTGTCATTCTGGGTTTCGTCACAAGTAAAGCCGAATTGCGAGCAACAAAACGGGACTTGGTGCGTTCAAATACGAGAGGTGTTTACAAGTCCGATGACGATGACAATTATTTGGAAGTGTTGCCAGAAGCCGGGGCAATTGCAGATGAAATCGAGGACCAACGGCTCCGTCTAGGCAAGACTTCAGGCTTCGAGAAACAGTATCCACGTGTTACAAGACTGTATTTCGGAGGGATGGTGAAGCATTTGTCGGGCCTTCGAGAGGTGCTCACGCAAGGAGCCAACCTCGCCTACGTGGTCGGTGATCAGGCCTCTTACTTACGGGTGCTGATCAGGACGGGCGAGTTGATCGCCTTGGCTGCTGAGCGGCTTGGGTATCAGGTCTTGCGACGAGACCTGTTCCGGACACGGCACGCCACGGCGACGGGAGCTCAGTTGCGAGAAGAAGTGCTCGTGCTGCGTTGGCCGGGGTAAGTCGAGTGGATTGCACAGGACCATTCAATGCCAGGTAAGCAATCGACGTACGAAGCTATTCTCGAACACATTTTCTTTTCCCGGTACGTCGAAGGTGACCAGCAAATAAGGTTTCGGAGGCAGGACATTTCAGATGCCGCAGAAGAGTTGGGTCTGAATATTCCGCTAAACCTAGGGGATGTGGTCTATACATTTCGGTATAGAAAACCGTTGCCTCAGAGCATTATCGACAAAGCGCCTCCCGGGCATTCATGGGTCATCAGGCCGGATGGAATTGCCAGGTATGTCTTCGTTGCGACGGCTTTTACAAACATCAGGCCCAACGAGCAACTGGCTGAAACGAAGATCCCGGACGCGACTCCAGGTGTCGTCGCGCTGTACTCATTGAGCGATGAGCAGGCCTTGCTGGCCAAACTGCGATACAACCGGCTGGTGGACATATTCACGGGCGTCGCTTGTTACTCTCTTCAGAGCCACTTGCGGACCAGCGTTGCCAATTTGGGTCAGATCGAGACGGATGAGGTCTACGTGGGAGTGGATAAGTTTGGAGTTCACTACGTGTTCCCCGTCCAGGCAAAGGGCGGCCGTGATGTCATCAGCGTCGTGCAGATCGCCCAGGACTTCGAACTATGCGCGGCCAAGTTTCCGAATCTCGTGGCTCGATCTATTGCCGCGCAGTTCATGGACGACGAATTGATCGCAATGTTTGAGCTGGAAAGGGATGGCGCGGAGGTGAGGATCAGCAGCGAAAAGCACTACCGGCTCGTGGACCACGGCGATCTTGATGAAAAAGATTTACTGGCCTACCGGGCAAGAACAAAAAACTTCTAGACGCTGTTAACCCGTCACGGCGCCTGAGGCGGCTTCGGCCATGGGTGTTGTCGCCCGCTTGTTGTCGGAGGGACCAGAGCCGAAGAAGGTGATGGTCGACCGGCCCTTCATCTTCCTGATCCGGGACCGGGCGACGGACGCCATTCCGTTTGTGGGCCGCGTGGAGGACCCCGAGGAGTAGTGACCTAAGGTCAATCCTGGCGAGGCCCCACGTGGTGGCTCGGCTACGCAGTGCCCGAGCATGAGGGAACCATTTATTGAGCCGGTGCGTCTATCTGTCATAGGCTCCCTTGCTTGCGAGAACGGCGGAACCGGGGGCCGGATGGAGACGACAGGTGTTAGAGCGTATTACTAATCTGAAGAGGCTGAAGCCGCCGGTATGGTCCGCCGCATTCGTTATTGCCCTGTCCCTGATCGCCATTGCCCTGCTGTCGGCATGTGGCGACGAGACTAAACCTGCGGTTACTCCGAACCCCGCAAGCACACTGACCCCCGGGAGCGGCAACACATTGACGCCGGCTATTGCCCCGACGCCGACATCCACGCCCACGATTGTCCCGGCTGTTTCAACCGCGTCGGATGAGTTGCGCTCGATCAAGGAGCGAGCCGCGCCCACGGCCACGCCCACGATTGTCCCGACTGTTTCAACTGCGTCGGACGAGCTGCGCTCGACCAAGGCGCGAGCCACGCCGGCGGCCACGGCTGCGGAGCTTGCGGAACTGGTCGATGGCAATAGCGCATTCGCCTTTGATCTTTACCGGTCTCTTGGAGAGGAGGACGGGAACCTGTTCTACTCGCCTTACAGCATTTCCTTGGCGCTCGCCATGACGTATGCCGGCGCGAGGGGTGAGACGGAAAGCCAGATGGCGGACACGCTCCACTACCTGTTGCCGCAGGAGCGATTACATACGTCGTTCAACTCGCTCGACCTTGAGCTCGCCTCGATGGCCGATGCGCCGGAGGAGGAGAGCGACGCATTCACGCTGAACCTCGCCAACGCTGTCTGGGGCCAACACGACTATGAGTTCCTGCCGCCGTTCTTGGACGTGCTCGCAGAGAACTACGGGGCCGGAGTGAGGCCGGCGGATTTTGTGGGATCGCCTGAAGAGTCGAGGGTCAGGATCAATGACTGGGTCGCTGAACGAACCGAGGACAGGATCAAGGACCTCATTCCGGAGGACGCCATAGACCGGTCGACCCGGATGGTACTCACGAACGCAATCTACTTCAACGCAAGGTGGTTCCACCCATTCTTCAAACACCTCACGAGCGCACGCCCCTTCCATCTGCTGGACGGCAGCAAGGTTGACGTTCCAATGATGATGATGGCGGCTGCAGAACGGTTCGGCTATGCCGACGGGGATGGATACCAGGCTGTGGAACTACCGTACAGGGGACGGGACATGTGGATGACCATTCTGCTTCCCGACGCAGGGGCCTTCAGAGAGTTCGAGGAGTCGATGGACGCGGATTTGGTCGCTGGCATCCTCGGAGATATCGAGCGCGAGTACGTCGAGTTGACCATGCCGAAGTTCGAGTTCGAATCGGAGTTCAGCCTAAAGGAAACGCTCAAAGCGATGGGGATGCCCAACGCCTTCGATGAAAACACTGCCGATTTCTCAGGGATGGACGGCCGGTCGTGTCCGGGCGTATGCCTCTTGATCTTGGACGCCTTTCACAAGGCGTTCATATCCGTTGACGAAGAGGGCACAGAAGCGGCTGCGGCCACGGGTATCGTTGTTATCTTGGAATCGGCGAGACCAACGCCGAAGAAGGTGATGGTCGACCGGCCCTTCATCTTCCTTATCCGGGACCGGGCGACCGACGTCATCCTTTTCGTGGGCCGCGTGGAGGACCCGGTGGGGTAGTGCAAATTCCGCTAAACCGCGGCGAGGCGCGCGGGTGCGGCTCTCCTACAAACCTACGCACAACACGAGCATTATGGAACATTTTCTTGGGCCGGTACGTCTTATCAGTTATAGGCTCCCAAGCATGCGAGAGCGGCGGGACAGGGGCCGGATGGGGACGACAGATGTTAGAGCGCATTACTAATCTGAAGAGACTGAAGCCGCCGGTATGGTCCGCCGCATTCGTTATTGCCCTGTCCCTGACGGCCATGGCCCTGCTGTCGGCATGTGGCGACGAGACTAAACCTGCCTCTACTCCGAACCCCTCAAGCACTCTGACCCCCGCGAGCGGCAACACATCGACGCCGGCTATTGGCCCGACGCCGACATCCACACCCACGATTGTCCCGACTGTTTCAACCGCGTCGGATGAGTTGCG
The DNA here is from genome assembly GCA_965219065.1 of Dehalococcoidia bacterium. GTDB lineage: Bacteria > Chloroflexota > Dehalococcoidia > Lucifugimonadales > Lucifugimonadaceae. The sequence continues at coordinate 1,368,111 of OZ244715.1, read as the reverse complement.
CTCGACCAAGGAGCGAGCCGCGCCCACGGCCACGCCCACGATTGTCCCGGCTGTTCCAACCGCGTCGGACGAGCTGCGCTCGACGAAGGAGCGAGCCGCGACGTCGGCCACGGGTGTGGAGTTGACGGAACTGGTCGATGGCAACAGCGCATTCGCCTTCGATCTGTACCGGTCTCTTGGAGCGGAGGACGGGAACCTGTTCTACTCGCCTTACAGCATTTCTTTGGCGCTTGCCATGACATACGCGGGCGCGAGGGGCGAGACGGAACGCCAGATGTCAGACACGCTCCACTTCCTACTACCCCAGGACAGGATGCACCCCGCGTTCAACGCCCTGGACATCGAGCTCGCCTCCCGTGGACGAGGGACGGTGGGGAAAGGAGACGAGGGATTCACGTTGAACATCGCCAACGCGGTCTGGGGCCAGAAAGACTATGAGTTCCTGGCGCCGTTCCTGGACGTGCTCGCAGAGAACTACGGGGCTGGCGTGAGGCCGGTGGACTTCAAGGACATGGATGCCCGGGAGGAATCACGGCTCACCATCAACGATTGGATCGCCGACCAGACGGAGGACAGGATCAAGGACCTGATTCCAAAGAACGCCATCAAAGAGATCACTGTGTTGGTGCTCACGAACGCCATCTACTTCAAGGCAGCGTGGAACTACCCCTTCAAGACCTCCATGGGTGTACGTCCGTTCCATCTGCTGGATGGCAGCGAGGTTGACGTGCCAATGATGAGGCAGACCGAAAGACTAGGCTATGTGAAGGGAGACGGGTACCAGTTGTTGGACTTGCCCTACGACGGCCTTGAGATATCCATGACCATCCTGCTCCCCGACGCGGGGACGTTCAGAGGGTTCGAGCAGGCCATGGATGCGGCTCTTTTCAGCCGGACTCTCGAGAGTATCGAACGCGACTACATTGAGTTGACGATGCCGAAATTCGAATTCGAATCGGAGTTCAGCCTGAGCGATCCCCTCAAGGCGATGGGGATGCCCAATGCCTTCGACCGTAGCGCATCCGAATTCTCAGGGATGGACGGCCGCTCGTGCCTCGCCGGAGACTTACCGTGTCTGGTGATCTCGAATGTTGTTCACAAGGCGTTCGTGTCGGTGGATGAAGAGGGCACCGAGGCGGCTGCGGCCACGGGTGTGATTACTGAAAAGGTGGTGTCGGGGAGACCGGACTCGATAAGGATAATGGTCGACCGGCCTTTCATCTTCCTGATCCGGGACCGGGCTACGGACGCCATCCTGTTTGTGGGGCGCGTGGAGAACCCCGGGGAGTAACAACCAGCGGTCAACCCTGGCGAGGCGCCCAGGTGTGGCTTCGCCGGGGATGGATGCTGTGCTCTGTCTGGGACCTTCAGAATTACAGGGCGCGCGCCCGAAACCCTTAAGTAAGCGCTGTTACCCGGTTACGGCGCCCTGGGCGGCTGGATGGACTAGCTTGATGTACTTGCCTAGGACGCCGGATTTGTAGGGGGGCGGCAGGGGTTCCCACGTCTCCAGCCGGGCGCGAATCTCTTCGTCGCTGAGCCTGACGTTCAACTCGAAGTTGTCCAGATCGATCTCTATGACGTCGCCGTCCCGCACGGCGGCTATCGGCCCGCCCACGGCGGCCTCGGGTCCCACGTGCCCGATCATCGAGCCGTGAGACGCTCCCGAAAAACGCCCGTCCGTAATGAGGAACACCTTCTCGCCGAGTCCCTGGCCTACCAGCGCGCCCGTGACGGACAGCATTTCCCTCATTCCGGGGCCGCCCTTCGGGCCTTCGTAGCGGATGACCACCACGTCTCCGGCAACGATCTGCCGCCGCCTCAGGGCGTCCATGACCTGCTCTTCCTGGTTGAACACCTTGGCTGTGCCTGACCATCGCGCTCCGAACTGGTGGCCGGCGACTTTTAATATGCATCCTTGTGGCGCGAGGTTGCCGAACAGGGACACTAGTCCGCCGGTGCTGCTGAGCGGCGCATCGACCGTCTTCACCACGTTTGTATCGCCAAAATCGGGCCAATCTTCCAGGTTTTCCTCGACCGTCTTGCCCGTCACGGTCATGCAGTCCCCGTGAAGAAGGCCCGCCTCGAGCAGGCGTTTCATAACGACCGGCACGCCGCCAACGCGGTCGAGGTCGAACATCAGATACCGGCCGCCTGGCTTCATATCGGCGAGCAGGGGAGTGCGCATCGAGATGTCGTGGATGTCTTTCAGGGTGAGTTCCACGTTAACTTCGTGTGCGATCGCTGGAAGATGCAGTGTCGAGTTCGTCGAGCCGCCCATCGACACCACCAGAGCCACGGCGTTTTCGAAGGCTTCCTTTGTGAGGATGTCTGAGGGCCGAATGTCTTCGCGCAGCAAGTTCAGGACGGCTTCCCCGGCGCGGCGGGAAGAAGCCAATTTGCGTTGGTCGACCGCCGGTTCAGAGGCCGAGCCGGGTAGCGAAAGGCCAAGCGCCTCTCCGATGGAAGACATAGTGTTGGCGGTGAACATGCCGCCGCACGCTCCCGGCCCCGGGCACGCGTGCACCTCGATGGCGCGCAGTTCGTCGTCGTCGATCAGGCCTGCCTGCCACTGGCCCACCGCCTCGAAAACCGTCTGGATTTGGATGTCCCGCCCGCGCCAGTTGCCTGGAAGTATGGATCCGCCGTAGATGAAGATCGATGGCAGGTTGAGCCGCGCCATCGCCATCATGGCGCCGGGCAATGACTTGTCGCAGCCTGCTACAGCTACGAGGCCGTCGAATCGCTCGGCGAAACACACCGTCTCGATCGAGTCGGCGATGACCTCGCGTGAAACGAGAGAGCCCTTCATGCCCTCCGTACCCATCGAGATGGCGTCTGAAACGGTTATCGTCCCGAAGGTGAAGGGCGTACCCCTCGCCGCAAAGACGCCGCGCTTGACCTCCTCGACGAGCGGCGCGATGCCCGAGTTGCACGGGGTTACTTCGTTGTGCGTGGAAGCGACGCCCACAAACGGCGCGTTGATGTCCTTGTCGGTCAGGCCCATCGCCCACATCATGGAGCGATTCGGCGCGCGTATGACCCCTTCGGTGGTCTCCCAACTCCTGTGCTTTCCTGGCACTCGCCCGGCCGCGCCGGCGGCAGGTGTGTCGGGGGCCGCCGCGCCGTTGCCCATGGCTGATTCGTCGGGTTTTCGGGTTGTAGTCATTTGCCGTTCCTGTGTTTACGTGGGGTTCCCGCAATGATACCCGCAGACCGCTGAATTACCCCTTCTACGGCCCACCTTCGGATGTTAGCCGTCGAATAAAGAACGGGTATTTTCGTCGGTAATCCTCTTCATGTGAGCCGGGGGGATGAAATCGCAGTGGTCGCGCAGGTGCCGGAGCGACTGCTCGTATGTGCAGTGGCGTTCCACGTTTGGCAAGTCAGACCCCCAGATGAGCCGGTCCGGCCCTATCCGTTCGTAGTACGCCCGGATGAAGGGTTGTGCCTCGGCGTACGGATATTCCCACACGCCTCCCATCAATATGGGAATCAGTATCTCCGTGTACACGTTGGCGGAATCCAGCGGCGCCCAGACCTCATCGGGGACCGTGATTTTGCCGGAGTCGTCAACAAATCTGTAGAGGGGCAGACCGTGCGTGTATACACACTTGATTTCGGGATATCTGGCGAGCCAACGGCCGAATGATCGCTGCTGTTCGAGCCACGCGTCGAGAGTCGGTTCGGGGGATGTGATGTTCCAAAAAACCGGAATGCCCAGACGACGGACCGTCTGCCAGAACGGATCGAAGCAGGGGTCGTCGGGCAGAGTCTTTCGGCCGAACTTTTCAATCGATCCGGTGTCATAGAACAGGCCGGTGAGCCCAAGCTCCCCTACGGCTCGCTCGATCTCAGCCGACTGGCTCGGGTCGTCGGCGCGCCACTCTTCGATTGTTGCCAGTGCCCATAGACGATCAGGGTGTTCCTCGGCTACCTGGCCAAGGTAATCGTTGAGTCGACCGTATACGTGGCCCGCCTGTACGACGGCGCGATCCACGCCGATGTAGTCCATCTGGGCGATGATCTGTTCCGGCGGTGAATCGAGTTCGCGGGCGGTTGGCGGCAAGTAGTACCGTGCGTAGTCCATCCCGTCCGCCGTCCACAGGAATCGGCCGAAATCGCCTCCCCTGAGGTTCAATTCGTACGGATCCTCGCCCTTGTGCCATTCCCGCCCGACGACTCGCGCGTTGTCGTGGAGTCTGCGGCCTTCCGACCGGTGAAAAACGACGTGGGTAGTGAACTGCATGTGCCGCTCGACCGATTCGAACCCTGACGACCCTCCCATGTTCGGGAAGATGTGGACATGGGAATCGACTGTCCCTGATCTGTTCATTCTTGTTCCTCTGTTAGGCGTAGTCATTGCTTTGGCGACCAAACTGAATCGTTGCACGGGGCGCGGTCAAAAACTTTAGCGCGGCGACTTTATACAATCTGCAACGAACCCGGTGGCAGACAATAGACTGAAACGGCGCCGGACGTGAATATTCGTTGAATGTTAGTGGCCTGAAAACCCGTGACTACGGGTTTCCGGCACACCCCAATGGCAAAAGGAGACGGGGACATGACCAGGCTTATGGGACCTCGTGACGAAAGTTGGCTGACAGGCAGGGAGTGGGAGTCAACCGGCTTTGCCCAAGCCGCCGCGCCTTTTGCCTTGCCGGGAGACCGGCCGCACTACCTTCAGGACCGAAATGTAGACGTCGACCACATCAAGCTCACCGTCAGCTTCGACCTGGACAAGAAACAGGTCATCGGCAAGGCTGAGTTGAGGCTGACGCCGATAGTTGACGGCGTGCAACGCATCGAGCTGGACTGCGAGGACACACGGGTCCACTCCATAAGCGTGGGAATGACGCAGGCGGGCTTTGTGCTCGACGGCAAGAAACTGAGGATCGAACTCCCCTGGCGGTACTCTCGTGGGCGCACATTCCTGCTGGCGATCGAGTACGTATCGACTCCACAGCAAGGCATCTACTTCACCGGCCCCGACGAAGGCTATCCGGACAAACCGACCCAGATCTGGACCCAGGGCCAGGACACGGATAATCACCACTGGTTCCCGTGCATCGATGAACCCAAGGGCCGCCTGACCAGTGAAATCGTGGCGACTGTTCCTTCAAGTTGGACGGTGATTTCAAACGGCCGCCTGATCAGTGACAGGAGAAACCGCGAGGACGGGACCCGGACCGTTCGTTGGCTCCAGGACAAGAAACACGCCGTATACCTGATCACGCTGGTGGCCGGCGAGTTCTCTCGCGTCGTGCAACAGGAAGAGGGTCCGCTGATCGACTTCTATTGCGAACCCGGCCGCGAGGAGGACGCCGGGAGAGCGTTTGAGAACACTGCGGCGATGATCGCACTGTACGAAGACGATTTCGGGGAAAAGTACCCGTGGGACAAGTACACGCAGGTCGCTGTGCAGGACTTCATTTTCGGCGGAATGGAAAACACCTCTGCGACCACGCAGACCGACTTGACCCTGCACGACGAACGGGCCCACCTCGACTTCTCGTCGGACTTCCTGGTCGCTCATGAAGCCGTGCACCAGTGGTTCGGAGACCAGATCACTTGCCGGGAGTGGTCCCACGGCTGGCTCAACGAGGGGTTCGCCACGTATTTCGAGGCGCGATGGCAGGAACACCATCGCGGCGTCGACGAATACCTCTACGAAATCCTGCTGATGGCCCGCGGATACCTGAGCGAGGGTTACCAGCGTCCTATAGTCGAAAGACGCTACAACCAGCCGGTGGACATATTCGATCACCACCTCTACGAAAAGGGCGGCCTGGTACTGCACATGCTGCGCAGGGAACTGGGGGACGAGGCGTTTTTCGATTCGATCCGCCACTACCTGAAGAAGTACAAGGACCACAACGTCCTGACCGTCGACCTCCAACGCTCAATCGAAGACGTGACCGGCCGCAACATGGACTGGTTCTTCGATCAGTGGGTGTTCGGCCCCGGCCATCCCCAATTCAAGGTCAAGTATTCATGGGACGATGAACAAAGCACGGCCACGCTCAGCATCCGGCAGTCCCAGGAAAATGCCTTCAGGTGCAGTCTGGATGTTGCGTTTCTGCTTGAAGATGGGCGGCAGACGTTTCGGGCCAAGATCACTGAGAAAGAGCACAGTTTTGTCTATCGGCTCGACGGGCAGCCAAAGGCTGTGCAGTTCGATGCAGGCTACTCCGTCGTAAAGACTGTCGATTTCACCAGGTCCCAGGACCTGCTGATCTATCAACTCCAAAACGATGAGGATGTGATCGGCCGCGTCGATGCCGCACAGGGACTCGGCAAAGAGAGCTCCCCGGAAGCAATCGAGGCTCTGCAGAAGGCGGTGCACGAAGACGCATTCTGGGGTGTACGGGTCGCGGCGGCCCGTGCGTTGGGGGAGATTCGTACTGACGCAGCGTTGGACGCGCTCGTGAGTTGCGTTGACGTTGACCACCCGAAGGCGAGGCGTGGTGTGGCGGAGGCCCTTGGCAGGTTCAAACGCCCGTCGGCTGCAGGAGCCCTCACGAACATGCTGGACTCCGATGAGAGCTACTACGTTGCCGCCACAGCAGCATCGAGTCTTGGCAAGACGAAGTCCGACCGCGCCCACGCCAAGTTGGTCAGCGCCCTGGACAGGGATTCACACATGGAGGTGATACGGGCCAGCGCGCTCCAGGGTCTGGCCGAATTGAAGACGGAGGAATCACGCGAGGTGATAGCCCGCTGGACCGAGTACGGGTTACCCCAACGCTCCCGTGAATCGGCCGTGGCGGCCCTGGGAAAGGCGGGCGAGGACCATAAGCCCACAGTCGAATTGTTGTCAGACTTACTTGACGACCGCTGGTACAGGACACGGCTTGGCGCTGCCGGGGCGTTGCGCAGCCTGACCGCGGACGCCGCGCTGCCGGCGTTGCAACGCATGGTGGATCGCGAGCGAGACGGAAGGGTCGTGCGTACGGCCCGCCAAGCGATCAGCGCAATCCGGGCCGGCAAGAACGCGCCGGACAACGTCAACAAATTGCGTTCCGACCTCGAAAAACTGGAAGAAACAAATAGGGGACTTACCGAGCGACTTGAGAAGCTGGAACGAAGCCTCTCATCCAAAGAAGACGGTAAAGACGGCGGGGACGGCGAAGACAACGAAAAGTCTGACTGATCGAAGAGGACAAGGCGTAGCAGGGAACAGCTTTTTGAGGATGTCGTATAGGGTTCCCGATCGTGGTTGGGGACTACGGGGGCGGTGGCGGTTCCCATGCCCCGCCCCTGGGCCCCGGCCTTCGCCGGGGCGACGGTACGTTGGGATCAAGCCTACGCCGGAACGACGGTTTGGTGGGTTCATTGCTGATTGTGATCACGCCGTGAACACTGTTGGGCATCGTTCTGACCGCCCCGTTTGCCGCAGGTAACATCCAGTCAGGCGCCGCCCCGGTCTATGACCCATGCCTGCTAGACTCATTCGCCGAACGAATTTCGCCAAGCGCCAAGGTGCGCACATCCCCGGAGAAGACCTTTGACAGTCGATTACATGCCGCTCCCCGGCACCCCTCTCGAGGAGATAGACACTCCCGCGCTGATCGTTGATCTCGATGCTGCCGAGGCCAACATCAAGGCCCTGCAAGACTGGTGCGACGCAAACGGGACGAATGCCAGGCCTCACGTCAAGACGCACAAGAGTCCGTACTGGGCGCGAAAACAGATCGAGGCCGGCGCGATCGGGGTCTGCGCAGCCAAGGTTGGAGAGGCGGAGGCGATGGTGGCAGGCGGGGTGAAAGACATCCTGGTCGCCAACCAGATCGTCGGACCGATCAAAATCCCCCGCCTCGTCGCCCTCGCCCACCAAGCGACTATCGGTGTAGTTGTCGACGATGCGGACAATGTCCGAGATTTGTCGGCTGCGGCCAGCCGGGCAGGCGTCGAGATCGGCGTTTTGGTGGACATCAACGTACGCATTAATCGCACCGGTGTAGAGCCGGGAGAACCGGCAATCGAATTGGTCCGGTCGATCGCCGATGCGCCGGGTCTGCGGTTCGACGGGTTAATGGGCTACGAAGGCCACGTAACGCCCGAGGAGCAGGCGCAGACGGACGCTGTGGAGACCTGGCTCGGCAAGTTGCAGGCGGCGATCATCGCGGTGGAAGAAGCGGGATACCCCGTCGAAGTAGTCTCCGGCGCCGGCACCACCACCTATCGGGCGTCAGGTTCTCACGAACGCGTGACTGAGGTGCAGTGCGGCACTTACATATTCATGGACGGCGCGTACGGTCCCGAAGCGCCTGAATTTACGACCGCCCTTACGGTTATTTCACAGGTGATGAGCCGGCCGGTCCCCGAACGCGCGGTGATCGACATAGGGTTAAAGTCGGTGAGCGTGGACTCCGGTCCGCCAGTTGTGTTCGATAGGCCCGGGGCAGAAATTTCCCGGATGGCCGAGGAGCACGGCATCCTGTCGCTGGAAGACGAGGCCCGTAATCTCAAGGTCGGAGATCGGGTCCGGCTGCTCCCGATGCACGGCGATACCACCATCAACCAGCACTCGCACTACTTTGGCGTGAGGAACGGAGTCCTGGAGGACGTGATTCCGATAACTGCCCGCGGTAGATTCAGGTAATAACGGCCGACATCTTTTTTAAGCCACAGGTCTGACGAAACCGGGCTAACGGCCTCCGGCCGTCATTCGCGTCGCGGCGTCGATGGCGGCGATTCCCAGCAATAACACGTCTTCGGGAGGCGGTACGGCTACGCCGTTCTCATTGGTCACTGCCGAGCCCTCTTCAAGCTGGTTCCTGGTGAACCACTTCCAGCCCTTGGGTAGGGCAGTGGGAATTTTCTTAGGCACAGTGAAGTATATGAAGTCGATGTGTTTGTGAGGGCCGTCGCCATCGTCGGGAATGTCCTCTATCAGGATCGTAACCGGGGGTTGGACCTGTTCGATGTTTGGCATCGGCAATAGCTGGACCGTTGGCACGATGTCCACTCGCAGGCCCGTCTCTTCGAGTACTTCTCTCAGCGCGGCCTGAACGGGGTCTTCGTTCGCTTCGACATGGCCGCCTGGCGGCAACCACGCCTTGACTTTGCGGTGCCAATGCAGGACGACGGCGTCCCCATAAACAACGAACGCCGTAGCCACAAAGTGCCTGCGAAGCGGCTGGTGGTTAGTCATCGGCTAAGGCTTGTTCACACAAGAGTGTGCGTAGTGAGGAATCTCAAAACGTTGTCCCAAAGTAAAGCTGTCAAGGATCAACGCGCCTTGATGCAATGCCTTGTTGCGGGAATGGCGCCGCGACTGCCAAACGCCGGCTTAGATTCCTCGGCTGCGCTCGGAATGACATTACGGCGCTGGGCATGGCATTTGGGCCCTCGGCGGGCATTGGGACGCTCGGCGGGCATGCGACGTCTGGCACGAAATGGGCGAAACGCGAGTGGGGCCACCGGGCTGGGAAAAATCCCGGCCGGGTGACCCCACTACGCCGAGGCACTTTGCCTGCGGGTACCTTCGCTAAAGCAAAGCACCTCTGGTTCTACTATCTGACATTATTCGACAACCTCCTTTACTTAATATCCCGCTACAGACGAGGAACCGCCCTGCGGCCGGATGGTCAGTCGACACCGTGACCGAAACCGGTTTGTGCATTATTGCACGAAATCAGGGATGTCGCAGTCGACCAAGGACCTCCAGATTCACCAATCCGTGCGGGCGTTCGCCGCGCAAGTAGCGAGCCGCGTCTTCGCCGGCGCGACGGCGGATCGCAGCCCAACCCGGTTCTGAGGATCCTGCGATGTGGGGTGTTACAACCACGTTCTCCATGTGCGGGAGTGGGTTGTCTGTTGCGACCGGTTCGATCTCGAATACGTCAAGTCCAGCGCCCGCGATCTTCCCGGCTCGCAACGCGTTGATCATCGCCGCTTCGTCGACGATTCCGCCCCGGGCGGTGTTTATCAGGTAAGCGGAACTCTTCATGCGGTCGAACGCTTGCTCGTTAAACATGTGATGTGATGTTTCATCGTGCTGGGAGTGAATTGAAATGAAATCCGAACGTTCCAGCAACTCATCGAACGAAACGAAGCTCACTTGATACTCGATTCCGAGCCATTCGCCAACGTAAGGATCGTGGACCAGCACATCCATCCCCATCGATTTCGCCTTGCGTGCGAACGATCTCCCGATCCAGCCAAACCCGACAACCCCGGCGGTCTGGCCGAAAATGCGCTGACCAACGGAACGCGAGTAGACCTCGCTCCAACGGCCGTCGGACGCGGCCTTGTCGAACCGTTTCAATTCGCGGGCGCAGGCGAACATCAACGCCAGGGCATGGTTGGAAACTTCCTCGGATGTCGACCCGGGCACGTTGGCGACCATGATCCCGTGTTCCGTGCAGGCGTCGAGATCGACGCCCTCGTAGCCGTGCCCGTAGCGGACTATCAGTCCACACCGATCGAGCTGCCCGATGGTCTCTGGCGTGATCGGTGAGTGGTCGTCTAAAACGACATCGGCCTGCCGTATGGCGGCAAGGATTTGGTCCTGTGACTCAACTGCTGCTGAAATGATTTCGCAGTCGATCCCCGCGAGGGCTTGTCTTTCGAGTGTGACAGGTTGTTCAGCCTGGTCCAGGTGTACGACGAGTGGTCTGCTCATATTGGTTTTTTGACTTTCGTTATTACGCCCGCCCTATGAGTGGCGCGGTGACTTCGGCGATGGACATGTGCGCCGTCTTGCCGTCAACGGCGCCGCTTGATTTTTGGGCGCGTTGGGTTGATCGGGACGACACCAGCGAGTTTTTCGCATGTTGGCACGGTAAACGTCAAGTGCGGTTGCCGGGCGTTTTTCCTTCTTGATTTGCCCGTTGATTTTTGTCTGTGATATAAGTCACGGACTGATCCCTCCTACGGTTTCCCCGCGTAAAGCGGACTTCGCACCAATTGGCTTCTATCAGAGACAACAAGCGCAGGTCTTCGCAAGTCCCGACGACCGAAGAAGTCCCAGACGTTGTAGTTCAACGCCTGCCTCTGTACGTGCGGGTGCTCGGCCGGTTCGAGTCCAATAATGTCGAAGTCGTGAGCTCCGAGCAGCTCGGGGTCCGCCTGAACATGACCCCGGCCCAGATTCGAAAAGACCTCAGTTACTTCGGCCGATTTGGCAAACAAGGCCGCGGATACAACGTTCAGCACCTTGCTTCCTCCCTTCGCGGCATTCTTGGCCTCGACGTTTCGTGGAACGCAGCGGTCTTCGGTATGGGCAGGTTGGGCAGGGCAGTCGTTTCATATCCCGGGTTCGAGCCGGAAGGATTTAGGGTTGTCGCCGCGTTCGACATCGACGATAGGTTGACCGGGGAGGAGATCGGCGGCCTGAGGGTCCAGTCGATGAGAGAGATCCCTACTACGGTTTTGTCGAGGAACGTGAAGATCGGCATTGTGACTGTCCCGGCGATCGAGGCCCAGTCCGTAATAGACATGTTGGTAGCCGCAGGGGTCCGTGCTGTTTTGAACTACGCCCCGTTTTCGCCTCGCGTGCCGGATGGCGTCAAAGTGAGGAGCGTCGACCCCGTCCTGGCGCTTCAGTCGATGACTTATTACTTAAAGAACCCTTCCGTCTAGCCGCGAACAAAGCGTGGCGCCACCAAGACACGCCGACTCTTGCCGTACCAGGGCTTGTTCGCACTAAGTCAACCCCTTCGGACGGTCCAGGACATCGTTTCAGCGCCCCCAGTTTTGTCCTGGGCGCTCCAATGTCACTCCGAGCGAAGCCGAGGAATCTGAGTCGGCGGTCGGCAGTCGCTGCGCCATTCACGCTACCGGGCCTCGCATCGAGGCGCTCTGCTCCGCGACAGACTGACTTCATATCGAGGTTTTGAGATTCCTCACTTCGTTCGGAATGACATTGGGGCGCTCGGAATGACAGCCGAGGCGGTGGCGACACGCACATAATTGCGCGTACAGACGAAAATCTGGCAGACGGCAGATCGCGATCGACGGGGATCGCGTTTGCGGGCGGGACTATGGCCGCGCCCTGTACGACTATTAAGACGCGCCTGACGAAGAGGACCGCCGCTGGCGGCGTCGTCTCGCCACCCCGACCCGTGCCTGCGCCCGCCTGAGCGACGACAGGGCGCTTTCGAGGTCCATTTCGCCGGTCCGGTTCTCGATGCGCTCCCGCGCCTGTTGTACGGCCGCTTCGGCGCGATCGAGGTCGATCTCCTCATCGCGCTCGGCGGCATCGGCAAGTATGACAACCCGATTGCCGTTGACCTCCAGAAAGCCGCCGGACACCACCAGAGACGTGCTTTCCCCGTTCTCGGTCAGCCTGACCTCGCCGGGCTGGAGGGTTGTGATGAGCGGAGCGTGCGAAGGAAGAACAGTGAATTCCCCAACCTGACCGGGCGCGACCACAAGTTCAGTGACGCCGGAGTAGGCTTGCCCTTCGGCTGTGATTATTTCTAGTTGCAGTTGTGCCAAAATTGTAAGTCCGTGTTGTGTGTCGGAATCCCCGTATACCGTTCCTGGATTGCCGCGGTGAGGCAATTGCCCTGCCTGAACGAATTCGCTCAGCGAGCGCTCTTTTCCGTCCTCACACTGCGGCCATCTGTTGCGCCTTTTCCACGGCTTCGTCGATCGTTCCGACCATGTAGAAGGCCTGTTCGGGCAGGTGGTCGTGTTTGCCTTCGACGATCTCCTTGAAGCCTCGCACGGTTTCCGGAGTCGAAACATACTTGCCAGGTATGCCGGTGAACACTTCGCCGACGAAGAATGGCTGCGTCAGGAATCGCTGTATGCGTCTGGCCCGGCCCACCGCCAGCTTGTCTTCATCGGAAAGCTCTTCGATGCCCAGGATGGCGATTACGTCCTGAAGGTCCTTGTAGCGTTGCAGAATCTGCTGCACGCCTCTCGCTACGTCGTAGTGTTCCTGACCCACGATCGCCGGCTCGAGGATCCTTGAGTTGGACGCCAGGGCGTCGACCGCCGGGTACAGGGCCTGCTCGGACAGCGACCGGTCAAGCGAGATGTTGGCGTCGAGGTGCCCGAACGTGGTGACGATACCCGGATCCGTGTAGTCGTCTGCAGGCACGTACACGGCCTGGAAGGAAGTGATTGAGCCGTTCACTGTGGACGCGATACGTTCCTCGAGATCGCCCATTTCGGTGGACAGGGTTGGCTGGTATCCCACAGCGGAGGGCATCCTGCCGAGCAACGCCGAGACTTCCATGCCGGCCAGGATGTAGCGGTAGACGTTGTCGACGAACAGGAGAACGTCCTGTTTCTGTTCGTCCCGGAAGTACTCGGCCATCGTCAGTCCGGTGAGCGCGATGCGTGCGCGCGTTCCTGGCGGCTCGTTCATCTGGCCAAACACGAGGGCGGTGGAACCGAGCACGCCGTAGTCCTGCATTTCGTGCCAAAGGTCGTTCCCCTCGCGGGAACGCTCGCCGACCCCGGCGAAAACGGATACCCCGCTGTGTTCCTGCGCGATGTTCCGTATCAGTTCGGTAATGATGACGGTCTTGCCCACGCCCGCGCCGCCGTAGGCGCCGATCTTGCCTCCCTTGGCGAAGGGGGTGATGAGGTCGAACACCTTGATGCCGGTTTCGAGAATATCGGTGGTGCCGCGTTGATCGGCAAACGCCGGGGCAGGGCGGTGGATAGGCCACATTTCCACGGCGTCGACGGGGCCAAGGTTGTCTATGGCATCTCCGACCACGTTGAACAGCCTGCCCAGAGACGGTTCACCGACAGGCACGGTAACCGGCCGGCCCGTGTCGGATACTTCGATGCCGCGTGCCAGTCCGTCGGTAGGGCCCAGGGCGAGGCATCGCACCCAGCTATTGCCGACGTGTTGTTCGACTTCGAGCACGAGCCTTTCGCCTTCGAGGGCCAGCTCCAGGGCGCTGAATATGGTGGGCATCTCTTCGGGCGGGAACTCGACGTCCACAACGGTGCCGATAATCTGTACGACCCTGCCCTTGGAACCTTCTGCCATCTCGTTTTCCTTTGCGTTGCTCCAGGCCGGATGCCGGAGCGATCTATCCCTTGTTGTCTGGCCGGTCCAGGAAGGAGTCCCGATCAGCGCAATTGCTGTTTAACTTTTTTCCGAGAGTTCGTGTTGTTTGCAGCCAGTCGCTATCAGGCCTCTACCGCTGCGACACCGCCAATGATATCCAGCAATTCCGACGTGATCATCTCCTGGCGCGCCTTGTTCAGTTCCAGAGTGAGGTCGTCCACGAGCTCAAGAGCGTTGTCCGTGGCATTTTGCATGGCCACCATGCGCGCCGAGTGTTCACTGGCGATGGCCTCCAATATCGTGTGGTAGACAAGCGTCTCCACGTAACGGGGCACGAGTTCCAGCAACACTTCACGCGGGGTTGGCTCGTATATGAACCCCGAGGTGTCCGACGGGCCGCCGGATGGAGCGTCGATGGGCGGTTCGACCGGCAGAAGTCGTTTTACGACAGGACGTTGAACTCCCATGTTTACGAATTCGCTGTACGCGATCAGCACCTGATCGGCGTCGGCATTCTCGAATTCGTCCATGAGCATGCGCGAAATGCCCACCGTTTCGTCCAGGCTTGGGCGGTCACCAACGCTGAACGAGGCCTTTAGGGTTTGTCCCGTTCGGATTACAAAGGTTTCGCCTTTGCGGCCAACGGCGATCACCTCTACCGGCGATTCGGACGTCTGTATGGCCTCGCCTGCCGCACGTTGGATGTTGCCGACCAATGCTCCGCACAGGCCGCGGTCCGGGGTGATGAGCAGCAGCGCGGTCCTTTTTACCGGCCTGTCATCAAGAAGCGGGATATTCAGTTCGTCATCCTGCGACGTCAGTGTCTGGACCAGGTCCGCAAGGACGGCTTGAATTCGTTGGGAATAAGGCCTGCCGGCCAGGACCATTTGCTGGGCGCGGCGCATCTTGGACGCTGCGATGAACTGCATCGCCTTAGTGACTTGCGCAGTATTATCGACCGACCGAATGCGGCGGCGAAGTTCTCTGGTGCTCGGCATGTCTTGTTACTTAAGCCATCGTCCGGTGGCGTGTCTGCGACACAACTCCGAATTCCACGGTTGGGCCGTTTCCGGCGTCATCTGGTCTGATCGCGGCCGGACTAACCCCCCGCAACTGTCATAGTGGCGGTCTGTTTGTAGCCCTTCGCCGCCTCGCCCAATTTCTCCTTCGTGTCGTCGGACAAGTCGCCGGATTCAGCGATCTCCTTGAGCACGTCGGGTATGTTTGCCGCGGCGTAGTCGTACCAACCCGACTCGAACTGTCGCACGGACTCGATCGGGACATCGTCGAATACGCCGCTGTTGGCTATGTGGAACAGCGCGACCTGGTTCTCGAAAGAAACCGGCTGGGTTTCGTCCTGCTTCAGCAGTTCGGTGAACCTGCGTCCGCGTTCCAGTTGCCGTCGTGTGGCCGGATCGAGGTCGGCCGTGCCGAATTGGGCAAACGTGGCGAGTTCCCGATACTGGGCCATGTCCAGTTTCATGCTTCCGGCGACCGATTTCATGCCGCGCTGTTGGGCAGAACTACCCACCCTGGTTACCGACAGGCCGGCGTTTACAGCAGGTCGAATCCCAGAGGCGAACAGGTCGGGCTCAAGATATATTTGCCCGTCCGTTATGGAGATAACGTTCGTTGGAATATAGGCGGACACGTCTCCGGCCTGGGTCTCGATGACGGGCAGGGCGGTTATCGAGCCGCCGCCGTATTCAGGATCGAGCCTTGCTGCGCGCTCGAGCAACCGCGAGTGCAGGTAGAACACGTCGCCCGGGTACGCCTCACGCCCCGGCGGCCTCCTGAGCAGCAGTGACATTTGCCGGTATGCCCAGGCGTGTTTGGTCAGATCGTCATAGACGATCAGGACGTCCTTGCCCTGCGCCATGAAGTACTCGCCCATGGTGCAGCCGGCGTAGGGGGCCAGATACTGAAGAGCGGCCGGGTCCGACGCGTTTGCAGCCACCACGATGGTGTTTTCGAGGGCGCCCGCTTGTTCCAGCTTGGCGGCGACTGCTGCAACCTTGGACGCCTTTTGGCCGATTGCCACGTAGATGCACAGGATGTCAGAGTCGCGCTGATTGATAATTGCGTCCACGCAGAGCGCCGTCTTGCCGGTGGTGCGATCCCCGATCACCAACTCGCGTTGGCCCCGGCCTATCGGCACCATGGCGTCTACGACCTTGACACCGAACTGAACAGGTTGATCGACAGACTTGCGAGTGACCACGCCGGGGGCGATCTTCTCCACGGGCAGAATTGCCTGCGTGTGAAGCGGTCCCTTGTCGTCGAGCTCCCTGCCGAGGGGGTCGACCACTCTGCCGAGCAGCGATTCACCAACCGGAACCTCGATGATTCGACCGGTGCTTCGGACTTCGTCGCCTTCCTTGATGTTGAGGAAATCACCCAGGATGACCGCGCCGACGCTGTCTTCCTCCAGATTGAGAGCCAGACCAAGAACTTCCCCGGGAAACTGGAGTAGTTCGTTCGCCTTAACGCCGGATAGACCGTGGATGCGGGCGATGCCGTCGCCTGCTTCGATGACGGTCCCGACATCCACCATCGTCAGCTCGGCGCCGAACTCTTCGATCTGCCTCTTGATAACAGAGGCTATGTCCTGACCTGCTACTGCCATACTTTTTACTCCGCTTACTGCGCCGATGGGACCCGGATCGCCCGGGCTGATTGCATCGCTGCTACACCGGACGGTCCATGAGGACCCTGTTCATGTTCTGTCAAATAAAGACCGTGCGGCTAACCGCTCCTACGCTACCTCCGCGGGCCGGACGGCTATCTGGTCGCGCAACGATCGCAATGTCGAGCGCGTGCTGCCGTCGATCAACTGGTCGCCAACCCTGGCAACGACCCCGCCGATGATCTGCGGGTCGATGCTTTCGGTCATTGTGACCTCTTTGCCGGTAATGTCGGCGAGGCTAACGCGTATTCGTTCCCTGCGTTCGTCGTCTAGCGGCACGGCGGACGTGACTTCAGCCTGCGCGATGCCCCGATGCTCGTTGGCAATCTCCTGAAACGTCGAGAAGACCTCTGGAAACGAACCTATGTCGCCGCGTACGGCCATCAGCGAGACCATATTGACAATAAGCGGCGCGACATCGCCCAAAAGGGTGGAAATCCCGTTGAGCTTTGCCTCGTCAGACACCTGGGGCGCAACCAGCAACGCGCGAAAATCATCATCGCCCAACACGTCGGCGGCGCGGGCGATGTCCTGCTCCCAGCGCGATATGCCCTCGTTTTCTAGGGCCAGCTGGAGCGCGGCTATGGCGTATCTACGTGGTTTGGGCGCTGCCATTTACTTTGCCGTCAGGGGGCGTACCGCCGGTGCGTAACGTCCGGGACAGACGAACGCCGGAATGGGATTCGCCTGCTTGTAGACATTTACGATCGATCTAGTTGCCATTGGGACCTGACGTCTCCGGCTTTATCAGTTGCGCCGTTTCGCTAGGCCCTCTTCAAGAACCTTGTCGATCAACTGCGCATGGGCATCCTTGTCGAGCGAACGCTCGACAACTCGTTCGGCAGCAGTGATAGCGAGGTCGGCAAACTGCCTCCTAACCTGCTCGACTGCGGCGTCCCTTTCGCGTTCGATTTCGGCGCGGGCCCGTTCGAGCATCGCCTCCATCTCCGCGCGGGTCCGCGCGTCTTCCAGTTGCCTGAACTGGCTGGCTGCCGTGCGGGCCTCGGCGATGAGCGCCTGGCCCTGATTCCTTGCATCCCCCAGTTCCCGTTCAACCTGCTCGGCCGATGAAGCGGCCTCCTGGCGCGCCCGATCTGCAGCTTCCAGGCTTTCCCGAATGCGACTGGAGCGGGAGTCCAACATGCGCGTCATCGGTTTGTACAAAACCAGATAAAGCAGCCCGAACAGGACCAGAAAGCTGACCAACTGGGTCAACAGACCGGGCAAGGTGATTCCTAGTCCACCCATATGCTTACCTCAAACGGCCGATCGGCCGGGTACGATCACGCCACGAAGACGATGATTACTGCCACTACCAGCGCGTAGATAGCGATGGCCTCTGCGAACGCAAGAGCCAGAATCATGTTCTGCTGGATCGGCCCCCTGGCTTCGGGGTTCCTGCCCAACGCTTCCATGGCCCGCCCCGCGAGCAGTCCGATTCCCAAGCCCGGCCCTATTGCGCCGAGACCAATGGAAAGTGCGGCGGCTATCGCCTTAAGTCCTTCTTCCAACTAAGTTCCTCCTGGATGTTTGTCCAAGCAGCCGTCCGTTCGTCCAAAGGCGGACGCGGGCGCGGCAATTGACCACGTTGTTAATGCTCTTCGGCGTGCTCCTCATCGCCATGGCTGATACTAGCCATAACTCCGAACACCAAAGTCAGCATTGCAAATATAAAGGCCTGAATCAACCCTACAAAAAGTTCCAGGCCGAGGAACGGAATGATCCCGATGAGCGGGAGCAGAAACGCCATCACGACAAGCAGTATCTCGCCGGCAAACATGTTGCCGAAGAGTCGGAAAGTGAAGCTGATCGTACGGGCGATCTCGCCGAACGCTTCGAGGAAGCCAACGAAGGCTTGTATTGGGCCCTTGTTGAGAATTATGAACTTGCCGCTGTAGTGGCGAAGGCCCAGGGCACGGATCCCCCAAATCTGTACTGAGATCATCGCCACGATGGCAATTGCGAGCGTGGTGTTCAGGTCTGTGCTTGCGCCCCGGAAAAACGGCACCAGCAGACCGGCGCGTTTGCCCACTAGATTTGAGTGTTTGTCACGGTCGTCGGCATCTGCAGGCGCGCGTTTTACGACGCCGGCGTGCAGGTCCTCTTCGATGTGGTGTATGTCATCGTTCTCGATGTCCACGACGTCGAGCAGCGCCACCTTGGCGTCTTCGCCGCGTCCAACCGGAACGGTCCCGAATCCGCCGCTCCCGTCGAAGACCACGAATGTCTGATCCGCGTTCTCTTCCAAGACCGCCCTGAGGGCGTGCTCATGCAGTTCGTCCTCGGACAAATGAGAAAGACCCTCTTCATTCCGCATTTCTTCGATTTCGACTTCTTTGTCGTGAATGCGGTGTTCCACCCACTCTTCCACAGGTTCGATCCGGCCGATGGTTCCGACGCCGGGCAGTGTGCCCAGCCAGTTAGCGAACAGGACCACGAGAAAAATTACGAGGACAAGTGGAAGGAAGCGGCGCCCCGCGTGACGTGCGCCCCCTGCAACGCTGTCGGCTGTGTTGTCGAAGAACTCGACTATTACCTCGAGGAGGTTTTGGAGTCCCGTCGGAACGTCCCGCATCCGGCGCGTCGCAAGCCACGAAATAACTACGAGTAGGAGTCCGGCTGCCCATAACATGACCGACGTGTTCATTACGTCGAAGGAGCCGAGACCTACAACCTTTTCGGCGGGAAGCTGAATAAGCGGAATGGGTCCGCTCAGGAATCCGCCGCCAAAGGCCGCGCCCAGGGCCCCACCGGCAAAGGAGATTAGTAGGGCGGCGAGGCCAATGATGGCGATTGCCAGAATCTTTGGATTGGAGAAGAGTGCCTTCACCGCTCCAGGTCTCTGTTTCTGGTCTCGTCGTCGGTGCGCCCCGTCTGGCGCCGACGGCTACTATCAGATGCTCGGCCTGCGGCGCTTAGCATCCGCAACATGCCTGTGAATGCAACTATTACTCCGAACGCGGTTCCAGCCAACGTGATTGCGGGTCCTGTTCCAAAGCGCCCGTCCAGCCACCACCCGCCGAGCGCTCCCAGGGTAATCGACAAGGCCACGTACCAGCCGATGCCGGTGAGTCTCAAAAGCAGGGCGACGGTGCTCGGCCATTCGTCTTGATGACCGTCGCCGGACCCTGGGTTTGTGCTCTTCGATTTGAGCGGTTCAGGTTCGCCAGGCAACTGGGGACGACCCCTCCGAATTCGATTGCGTAGTTTATCACAAAGTTTTTTTGACAGGCCCGACAGCCACCCAGTGCGTAGTGGTCCACAGGAGCCCGGTCATACCGTGCTGGCGCCTCAAGAAAGACGGGGCCCCGCCAGTTGGCGGGGCCTCTTGTTAGACATGTAATGGGGCACCGGACGCAGAGCGCTTATTTGTCTTCCTTGCTTTCGGGCTTGTCCTTCTTTTCGCCGATACCTCCCATGTCGAGTGTCTCGATGAATTCGGAGAACGCGGACATCTTTTCCAGTTCTTCCGGTTTGAGCGGCCGCGGATTGCTCTGTTCAGAGTCGCCCGGTGTCCTCGAACCTATGATCGTGCCGCCCGTTTCCTGATCGAGCTTCACGCCGGCCTTCGCCAGGACATCTTCGTCAGCGAATATCGGCACCCGGGCGCGGACCGCCAGGGCGAGAGCGTCGGACGGTCTGGAATCGATTGGAATCGTCTTTTCGCCAATCGAGACCATGATCTTGGCGAAGAAGGTCTCATGATCAAGGCCTGAGACCAGTATGTGTTGAATCACGGCGCCCAGTTCGCCCAGCACATTGTGGAGCAGGTCGTGGGTAAGGGGGCGCGGCACTGCCACTTCCTGGAGTTTGATGGCTATTGCATCGGCCTCATTGGGGCCTATCCAGATTGGCAGGTAACGATCCGCCTCTTTCTCTTTCAGAATCACCACACGTTGATAGTTCAGCAGGCTTACCCTGATGCTGTCGATTTCCAACTCCATCATGGTCCAGTCTCCTTGCGCCGCGCCGTGGATTCGCGCCGACGGCCACGCAGCCTATTCTTGCACTAATTGGCCTAAATGCGAATCGGACCGTCGGCGAGTCCTAGTGTAAAGGTTCAACCCGCATCTGCGGCCGACATGCCATCTACCGATGGGCAATCGGCCAGACCGCCGGAATCAAGTCTTATTGGCGTCTCGCGCGGCGTGAGCGGGCGTCCGCGAGATGGTCCGCAACTCGGCAACGCGCCGGCTCAACATGACGTGTCGGCCGCACGTTGTGCATTTCAATCCGATGTCCATGCCGATACGGTACACGTCCCACTCCCTTCCTCCGCAGGGGTGTGTCTTTTTGAGGGTAAGCCGGTCACCCGGAGCGAACGGCGTTCGGTCATCCGGGCTCATGATGGTTAGACGTTTCCCGGCCCGCCAAGGATTGCTCAACGGCGGAGTTGATGACCGCGTTTAACCTTTTCGCAGCGTCACGCGCCGCCTGGGCGAAATCGGCGCGTCTACGGGACGCGTAGATTATGCCCCTCGAGGAGTTAATCACGAGGCCTCGACCGGAGCGGTTAATTCCCGCCTCGATAGCCGTACGCACGTCCCCGCCCTGCGCGCCGACTCCTGGTATGAGGAATGTAAGTCCCGGGTGGTTACGGCGCAGCAAGCGCAGTTCGTCCGGGGCGGTAGCGCCGACCACGATGCCGACACTGCCGGGACGGTCCCAGGAATTCGCAGCCTCAGCCACCACACTATAAAGTGTGGTCGGGCCACTGCCGTTCGACACGATCAGGTCCTGGAACTGCCCGGAGCTCGGATTGGACGTGCGGCACACCACGAATATTCCCTTGCCCGGATGTTGCAGGAAAGGCTTTATGGTGTCGACGCCCTGATAAGGGTTTACCGTCGCAGCATCGAAATCCCAGGTCTCGAACATCGCTTTGGCATATGCTGTGGCGGTCGACCCAATGTCCCCCCGTTTACCGTCGCTTATGATTTGAGTGTCCGGCGCCTGCGAGCGGATGTACTCGACAGTTTTTTCCAGGGCAATGATGCCGGCGGACCCCTGCGCCTCGTACCAGGCCATTTGCGGCTTGTACGCGCAGACCTGTTCGGCGGTGGCGTCCACAATGGCGCGATTGAAATCGAAGATGCCCTTCACCGGCATGAGATTCGGGTCGGGGTCAAGACCCACACATAGAAGGCTGCGTGCTGCAACTTGCTCCGAATCAAGCCTATTGAAAAAAGCGTGCATGCCCGTCCCTTCAACGCGTCCTGCTCAGCCGGCGCTGGTCGACCTTAGTATATTCTGGCCTAGGGCCAACACGCTTAATCCATGACCCCGCAACCGATATGAGTGTTGAACTAACTACACCAACCCGCCAGGAGCTGATGACCGTTTACGAACGGCTTTACTCCGCATACGGTCCTCGAAACTGGTGGCCTGCGGACGGGCCGTTCGAGGTTATTGCCGGCGCCATCCTTACCCAGAACACTGCGTGGAAAAACGTGCAAAAGGCCCTGGGCAACATGCAGAGTGCCGACCTGTGGAGTTTTCCGGCGTTGTTACAAGCGGACCGCGCCTCGTTGGCTCAGGTCATCAGGCCGTCCGGGTACTACAACACCAAGGCCCGTAAGTTGCAGGAATTCGCCTCTGTAGTCGTGGAAGAATATGACGGCTCGGTGGAGGCGCTGCTGGCGTTGGACATCCCCGCGCTTCGACGGCGGCTCCTGGAAATTTGGGGTATCGGGGAGGAGACCGCGGACGACATCGTGCTGTACGCGGCGGGTAAGCCGTCGTTCGTAATCGACACCTACACGAGGCGAATCGTCGACCGGATCGGCTGGAAAAGCGGCGGTGCGAAGTACGTCGATTATCAGCGTCTCTTTGCCGACCTGTTGCCTGCTGATGCCGCTTTGTTCAACGAATATCACGCGCTCCTGGACGCCCACGGTTCCCGGACCTGCAAGAAGACGCCCCACTGTCACGGATGCCCGTTGCAGGACCTGTGTTTGACCGGCCACGCAATCCGGCCGCGGCTTGACTAGGCAGTCCGGCGCGGAGGTCCCCGTTTTCACGGGGATGACGGAGAGGGTGGGGATCACCCGTATTCCCCGACTCCGATCGGGGAACTGAGTACGGGCGCATCTTCTGGGGCATTGTTCGGTATGGTTGGGAACATGCGAATCGCACTCATAGGCCAGTCTGCATTCGGCGAAGCGGTGTTAAGGGCGCTTGCCGAAAACGGATCGGATGACATCGTCGGAGTGTTTTGCCCACCGGACCGGGAGGGCCGCACCGTCGATCCGATCAAGTCGGCCGCGGGCGAGTTGAAGGTCGACGTGTTTCAGCCCAGGAGAATGCGTAGCAAGAAGGCCGTCGGGGAATTCAAGTCGCTCGACGTCGATCTTTGCGTGATGGCCTTTGTGACCGACTTTGTGCCGTCGCGAATCCTCGAAGCGCCTCGCCACGGTGCCATTCAGTACCATCCGTCGCTGCTGCCAAAGCACCGCGGTCCAAGTTCGATCAACTGGCCCATTATTTTTGGCGAGACGGAAACGGGTCTAACGATTTTCTGGCCCGATGACGGTCTTGATACCGGCCCGATCTTGCTCCAGAAGCGCGTCCCGATAGGGCCGGACGACACCCTCGGGTCTCTTTACTTCGGCCAGTTGTTTTCGCTGGGAGTGGAGGCGATGGTGGAGTCGGTCGACCTCGTGCGGCGAGGCGAAGCGCCTCGTATTGAGCAGGATGAGACGCAGGCCACGTACGAAGGCTGGTGCGAGGACGGCGATGCCCAGATCGACTGGAAGCGACCGGCCGAACAGATCTACAACCTGGTTCGCGGCTCGAACCCGAGGCCCGGCGCGCACACGACACATCGCGGCGAGATGCTCAGGCTGTTCGATTGCGAGCTACTTCGTTCCGGCCCGGAGATCGAACCCGGGACCGTGGTCACCGTGGCGGGCGAAGGTTTCGAGGTAGCGGCAAGCGGTGGCCTGCTGCGTGTCAAGCGGGTACAGGTCCCTGGCCAACGCAAGGTGGCAGCCAGGGAGTGGTCGACAACGGTTGGATTGCAGGCCGGGGATTCGCTCGGACGCTGATTTCGGGCCATTGCCTGCGTTGACCGCGCCGCAGGCCGGGGTGCGGTCGCGTGTTCCGCGTCGCTCAGGTCTTCGAAAAGAACTCGCATAGAATATCGCTGACCGTTCCAGGCCGGTCCCATACGGAGACGTGGCCTGCATTGGGGACCAGGTGTAGCTCTGATCCACGTATCGCCCGATGGGCGCGTTCCGCGTGTGCCACGGGGAAGAACCGGTCCTGCTGACCCCAAATGATCGCAGTGGGCGTCTCGATCGCGTTCAATTCGTCGTCTCTGAACACAAGTCTTTGCCCCCGCAGATTTGCAAACTCTGGAGCATGTCTACGAATGGACAGGGCGTGACCCTCGAGACGGGTCGTTTCGAACGCGTATCGTTTGAACGGTTCTGATTCCCGCCCCCGGGAGTCCGCCACTAACTTGATGTCGAAGAACCAGTCCTGCATGAACTTTCTCGGCACCGAGACCGCGTGGCCAAAGACCGGCAGGGCCATCAGGCGAAAGACCCATGGAAGGTCGGGACCGAGGCCGGCGGAATCGATTAAGACCATGCTCCTGATTCGCGGGGAACGATCGACCGCTTGCGCGAGAGCTATGAACCCACCCAGGGAGAGCCCTGCAATTCGCACGGATTCCAACTGAAGGGCTTCGATGAACCCCTGCACGTATTCTCGTGCGAATTGCCGCAAAGGCGTGGGGACGGACGGCTGGCTCGACAGGCCGAATACTGGGCTGTCCGGCGCCAATACGCGGTACGAATCTTTTAACGCCGCGATCTGGCGGTACCAGACCGCCCCGCCGGCGCCTCCGCCGTGTATGAGCACCACGGGCTCGCCTTCACCGTAGTCGAGGTAGTGCACTCGGTTGCCGCCGACGTTCACATAACCGCCGCTGTAGTCGAGCCCCGCTTGTGCAAGCAGTTCGACCATGCTGCTGTGAATCCGTTGCCGCGCCGCGGTCATATGTGGAGGGCGACCTAACGTAATTTCCATGGCCTCGAAAATATATTACGGGTCGAAAGCCGTGTTAGCGCCTGGATTGAAGAATCGGGATCACCGAAACCTTCGACGATGTCCCTGGGGTACTAAAATCGGATCATGACTACCGAGCGAGCGGAAGTACAGAATCAAGATCAACCGGCGGACGGAGGCGTCTACACGCCAGTTCCGGCCACCGATCTGCGCGCCCTTGCCAGGGATCTGGTCGAGTTTCCGAGTATCGCCGAGAAGCTCGCTGGCAACACCCGCTTTTTCCTATCGCGCGAGTTGGCTCTTGCGATAGTCCCACAGACCCAACTGGACGACGTCGAACGCCTGCAATCAGAGACGGCCGAAGCGCGCTTGATGCTCGACACGGTGGGAGACATAGGTCTGGGAGGCATCGCGGACCCACGCCCGTTGCTGCGCCGCGCTGCGTTGGGCGGAATGCTCACCGGCGCCGAGCTAATGCAGATCGTCAGCGTCGTCGAATCCATTTGGCTGGCCAGGTCGGTGGTCACCTCGATGAAGGGCAGGGCGCCGCGGCTTGAAGATCTGGCAAACGAAATTCCCGACCTGCGGCCTGTAGCCGACCGGATCAAGCAGTCTCTTTCTGACACCGGCGACGTGGTCGACGACGCAACGCCGCGACTGGGACCGCTTCGGAAGAAGGCTGCCCGGGCGTATCAGCGACTGTTGAGCCTGCTGGAAAGGATGACGGCACGGCCGGCCATCCGGGCCGCGTTGCAGTCGTCGGCGATCGCCGCGCGCGGTGACAGGCTGGTGCTGGAGGTAAGGGCGGGACTTCGGAATGAAGTGCCCGGTATCGTCCACGACGTATCGAAAACGGGCGCCACGATTTTTGTAGAGCCGTTTCGGGCCGTTGAACCCTGTAATACGTGGCGTGAACTTGCGGCCGAGGCGCAGCGGGAAGAAGAGCGGGTTCTCATCAGGCTCTCGAAGATCATCGGCGGCCGCGAGCAGGAAGCAACCTACGCCCTGGAGGCTACTGCCGACCTCGACCTGATGGTTGCGCGCGCCCGGCTTGCGGCTTCCATGAACGGTGTACGGGCTGAGTCGTTGTCTGCCGGGGACGAGGTGTCGATCCGGCTATATGGCGCCCGTCATCCACTCCTGGGCGTGGACGCAGTGCCTGTGAACGTGTCGATCGGCCCGGGATACAAAGGGCTGGTTATAACCGGCCCCAATACGGGCGGGAAGACGGTTGCGCTAAAGACCATTGGTCTCTTTGCCCTGATGCACCAGTGCGGGATGCAGGTGCCGGCATTGACAGGCACGGCCCTTGCCGTGTTTGACGGCGTGTACGCAGATATCGGCGACGCGCAGAGTATCGAACGATCGGTTTCGACCTTTTCGTCCCACATGGGCAACGTGGTGCACATCCTCGGGGAAGCCGGCCCCGATTCCCTGGTCTTACTGGACGAGCTCGGTACCGGCACCGACCCCGACGAGGGCTCTGCGCTGGCCCGTTCCATCCTTTCGTACCTTCTGGAGCGCGGCATCCCGACGGCGATTACAACTCATCACCGAGCCGTTGCGGAGTTCGCAACCTCCATGGACGGGGTCGTGAACGCCTCGGTGGAACTTGATCCAACGTCCATGTTGCCCACATATCACCTCGTGACCGGCATTCCCGGACGCAGCTATGCCCTGAATGTCGCCTCCCTGCTCGGGCTGCCACAAGATATTTTGGCCAAAGCGCGCCTGATGCTGGATGACAAACACATCGAGGCAGAACTGCTGCTCGACCAACTGCAGACTGAGCGCAACGAGCTAAGGGATGCGGCCGTCAAGACCCAGGAAGAATTGGCTAGCGCGGCGGCGGTGCGAGTCGACTTACAGAGAAGGCTGAATACCGTCGTTCGCCAGCAGGAAGACCTGGTGGAACGGACCCGGTCGGAACTTAGGCGTGACGCCGACGCCGTTCGAAAAGAGTTACGTCGCGTAGTCGCCGAGGCAAGGCGCGACGCAACTCCGGCGGAGGCACAGCGCGCGGTGAACCGAATCCGGCAGAGGGTCAGCGACCCCACGTGGTTTCCCATCGCCGGCGTCGACGAGGCTAAGGAGATGGCTGCCGGACAGTCTCCGGGTTCCGCTGAATCCGAAGACAGGGGTGTGCAGCAGGGCGACCTCGTGGAGATAAAGGGTCTTAATATCAAGGCCAGTGTGCTGGCCGTACACGGTGACGGCACGGCCGACCTGAGGATGGGCAACGCCCGCATCCAGTTGTCTGCAAATCAATTGCGCGTACTGGAAGAGGCTGAGGAACGGGCAGAAGACCCGCCGGCTGACGTGAGGGTAGATGCCGGAAATGAAGCATCGGACACGGACAGGCTCGACATCCGCGGATACCGCGTCGACGCGGCCGAGATAGAGGTCGGCCGATACGTCGACCACTGCGCCCTGAACGGCATGGAGTCGTGTGAGATTCTCCACGGCGCCGGCACGGGCGCGTTGCGGCAAGCCGTCAGGGAGTTGCTGGCAACAACGCCCCACGTGGTGGGATTCGGCCCAGCGCCGGCAAATCGCGGCGGCAACGGAGTTACGGTCGTCGAACTGGGTTGAGTGGGGTCGGGACTGGCGGCGAAGACCAGCGCCCAACGCCGTAGGTCAGTCGATTCGGCCGTTGACTTCAGTTGATAGGTTGTCGTCGGCCGGGTGCACCCTCAGATCCGGCAGCCACTTGAGGAAACTCGGCAGATACCAGTTTCTGTCCCCCAGGAGTTTCATGGAGGCCGGTACAAGGACCGATCTTATGACGGTCGCATCCACAAGGATCGCGATGGCCAGACCAAAGCCTAATTGCTGGAATGTGGCGAGGTCGCCGACCGCGAATCCCATGAAGACCGCAACCATGATGAGCGCCGCGCCGGTGATGATGGCGGACGTGGAGCGCAATCCAAACGCGATCGACTCATCGTTCTTGCCGGTCTGGTCGAATCGCTCCCGGATTCTACTGAGCAAGAAGACTTCGTAGTCCATGGACAACCCGAACAGGATGGTGAACAAAAACAACGGCACCCATGCTTCGACGAACTGCACCTGCGTAAAGCCGAACAGGTCCGCCCCGAACCCCTTTTGAAACACGATCACCAGCAGGCCGTAGGCGGCTCCCACGGAGAGCAAATTCATGAGTATCGCCTTCACCGGGACGAGGATCGACCTGAACACGAAGAGGAGCAGAACAAAGCTCAGGGCCAGCACGATGCCGATGACTATGGGAGTCCACATCGAGACCAGATCGAAGAACGCCACGTTTATCGCGGTTGCGCCGCCAATCAGAACTCCCTCCGGCAAACCGGACATCGGGATCAGCCGCTCCCGCAGCTCCTCGACTGCGTCGTTGGCCTCCCTGGAATCGCCCGATACTGCCAGCGGTATTTCCAGGAGCCCTACGTCACCACCTTCGCTAACGACATAGGGTTGGGCATCGCCCAACGCCGGGATGGAGTCGATTGACTTTGTCAACGCGTCCATACCGTCTCGAACCTGCTGTGACGAAGCGTCGCTGTCGACAACGATATCGATGGAGGACAATGTCCCGAGGGCTTCAGGGAATTCCTCTTGCAGATAGGTGAACGCTCCCTTCGACCTGAAGTCGTCAGGCAGGGTGTCGACGCCGTTGAAGCCGAGGTTGATGTCGAAATACGGTATCGCCAGGGCTACAAGCACCGCTGCGACTCCCACCAGGTGGATCACGGGGCGCTTCAACACCCTCATGGTGACCCAGTTCCAGAACCCGCCCAAGCTGATGTCGCTGTTGAAGTACTTTATCTGAAGGACCGGGATTTTCCAGGCATACACCTTGTCGCCGAGCAGTCTCAGTAGCGCCGGCAGAAAGGTGAGTGAAGCGAGGACCGTCACCAACACGACGAGTATCGCCCCCAGCGCCATGCCGAAGAATATGGTCGTGGGCACAATCAGCATTCCGACGAGGGCGATCATTACGATCATGCCTGAGAAGAAAACGGCCCGATTCGCCGTAGCGCCCGACCTTGCTATCGCCTCTTCCACCGCGAGTCCCTTGCTCCGTTCCTCCTTGTATCGAGCCACAATGAACAACGCATAGTCGATTCCGACGGCCAGCCCGATCATCGTTATGAAGTTGGTCACGAAAAACGGGATATTGTTGTAAAACTGCCCGATCAGTGCGACCGCGCCTGTGGCGATGGCAATGCCCATGGCGGCCAGAATTACGGGGATCCACGTTGAACCGACCGCCCTGAACACCAGCAGCAGGATGACGATTGCGATCCCCACTCCGATGGTCTCACCCTGTATGAGGTCTCTCTTGGCGACTTTTCTGAAATCCTCGCCAGTCGCGGCTTCTCCGGCCACTGCGATGTCGAATCCGTCGGTCGAGTTGGACTCGGCGATTTCAAGGATGCCCACAGCATGTCCCGTAGCTGCCAGCGTGATCGGAATGAACGTTCCAGTCCGGTCCGACGCGATAAGCATTTCCGCTGCGCCCGGCGGAAGCAGGTTCAGATTGAGGACCGAACCCGGATCATGGAGGACAGGGTTGTCGAGGTCGCTATCGAGCGCGAGGATCTGGGCGTGGACCTTGTCTATACGTTCCCTGAATTGCGGGTCGTCGACGGTCAGCGAGTCGTGGCGTATCACCATGATCTCTGTATCGAGGCGCTCATCCCTGATGTCGCTTTCCACAAGTAGCCGCTGCGCCTTAACCGCCTCCGGCTCCACCGTGAACATGCCCTGACCCTGAGTGGTGCCGGATTCGATCAGGTTGAACCAGAGAACCGCTGACACGACGGTCGCAGCGATCCATATGCCCACAACCAGCCATGGTCGTTTGGCGGACTCTCTGGCGAGCCTTTCGCTCGAAATTGTCATTGCTTTAAGGCGCCTCAGTTAATTCGGAAACAGGTCTTAAATGTTGATACGACGGCCGCAAGCAGGCGTATCCGTGCCACGGGGGATTGTTTGGTAACCCGGCGTGCCGGGCGGCTGCCCGTCTTTACATTTATACGCCGCCAAAGACTAAGTCGGGCGCGGCCCCAGTTATCGGAGCAGCTCCTTTTCTTTCTTATGGATTTGAAGGCGATCTACGCCGGGTTGGTCTTACCGGCCGGCGTTGGCGGCGCCCCTAAGCTCTTTTAAGAAATCCTCCGATGTCTTGCCCGTCGCAAAGGGTACTGGCTTGGGGTCCTCCGTGGCGAATTTGACGACGTCACCATCGATGATCAACAGGCCACTGGGTCCACCCGACATGTAACTGCCGTTTGGAGTTCTGGAAAGCAAGAAGAGGCGGCGCTGACCGGTCACTGGCAACGGATCAGCATCGTGGTATACCTTGATTATCCCTTCTACACTCCTGTCCTCGGGCCAATTATGTGTCCTGCCTTTTGCACGCAGGAAAATGGTCTCTCCGAGAGCAATAGCGCCATCGTCTCTGATCACTTGTTCTATGTTTAGTTCGAAATACGTATGCGGTGTTAACCCTGGGCCTGTGCGATCGAATCCGTCCTCTTCCGCTTCACGGACGATCGAGCCGACCCGCCCCACCGCTATGATGTCCACGCGGTCGAGTAGCTCCTCCATGGTTATTGGTAGGGGGACCTTGCTGGCTGTCACGTCGACGAGTATGGTTCCCGGTTTCGGCATCTCCACTTCATCGACCTCCGTGGTTGCTTGTTCGGTATCCACGCGGGCGGCTATGGCTTGCTGCGATGGGAGCTTGTTTTCGTCGGGCGACGGGGCCGCTTGCTCGTTATCCACTTGAGGGGCCGTGGTGTTCTGTGGTTGGGGTACCTTTTTGTCGGTCTTCTGGGCCTCTCGCCCTGTATCCCCATTGACCGAGCAAGCCACGGCAAGGGCAAAGAGAAGCAAGAGCCCTACGAGGCCCGCTCCGGATGCTTTGGATAGTAACGCGTTCATGTGAATCCTCTTTTTAGTACTCGGCATTGATGTCGGCTATGTCATGGGATTGAAGTGTCGAGGCGTTCATCCCTGATGTCGCTTTCCACAAGTAGCCGCTGCGCCTTAACCGCCTCCGGCTCCACCGTGAACATGCCCTGACCCTGAGTGGTGCCGGATTCGATCAGGTTGAACCAGAGAACCGCTGACACGACGGTCGCAGCGATCCATATGCCCACAACCAGCCATGGTCGTTTGGCGGACTCTCTGGCGAGCGTTTCCCTCGAAATTGTCATTGCTTTAAGGCGCGTCGGTTGACTCGGAAACAGGTCTTGATTTTTGACACGACGGCCGGAAGCGGGCGTAACCGTTTTTCGGGGGATTGTTCGGTAACCCGGAGTGCCGGGCGGCCGCCCTTCTTTGCGTTTATTCGCCCTGGGGGCTCACGTCGGGTGGGGCGTCGGAGATGTAAACTCGGTCGTCCCGACTCAGTTGGTTTTGCGGCCGCGGTTACAGTGCCGGTGAAGCCTATGAAGGGACCGGCGTAGCCTTCACGCTACAGACCGATTCGCGGCGGCGGATGATCAAACGGGGTTCGAGTTCACGGCATTTGTAACCCGAGATTCAAGATAATGGCGGCAAATAAGATTGAACCGGTCGAATTAGTAAGGCTCGTTCACGCCGCGCCAACCCGGGTCTGCGCGGTCGTGACGGGTGGGGGCGTGTTGTCGTTGGCGTGGCTGTTTGGTGAGCCGGGCGCGTCGAGGACGTTTTTGGATGCGCAGATCCCCTACTCCATGCGAGCGTTGGACGAGTACGTGGATGTCGACGCTGAGCAGCACGTTTCGCCGCTCGAAGCCAGCCGAGTGGCGACGGCCGCCCTGGCGAGAGGGCAACATCTGGCCCAATCGATGGAGGGCGTTGCGGGAGTATCCTGTACGGCCACCATAGCGACGGACCGGCCCAAGAAGGGTGAACATCGATGCGCCACCGCATGGGCGCGGGATGGCGACAGTGCCGTATATTCACTGACGCTTGAAAAGGGAGCGCGTGACCGCGCCGCAGAGGAAGAGGTGGTCAGCCGGCTATTTCTCAATACGCTGGCGGAGGCTTGCGGCGTTGACGAACGGGTCGACCTGCTCCTGCTCAAAGGCGAATCAGTCGTTGCGCATGAGTCTTGATCAAGCCCGGTTCAAAACGGTTAGCGTCCGGGCGGTGAATCTGAAATGTGGGACTTGATCGAACGCCTGTATTCAGGGGAACTCTCGTTTGTCGTCGTGGAGCCGGATGGGCGCCAGCACTCAGTCGCCCCTAAAAACGCGGTCGTGTTGGCAGCGTCGTTCAATCCTCTCCACCGCGGCCACGTCGGCCTGCTCGCAGCGGCACGGGATATTACGGGCCGCCGCGGCTACTTCGAACTGTCCATCGAAAACGTGGACAAACCGAGACTATCGGAACAGGAACTGAGAAGCAGGCTTGAGCAATTTGCAGGGTCGGCTGGGGTGATCGTGACGAACGCCCCGACGTTTGTCGCAAAGTCCAGGTTGGCGCCTGGCTCAGTTTTTGTGACCGGCGTCGACACGGCTGAACGACTGTTTGTCGATCGTTACTACAAGCGCGATCAATCGGCCCTTGGCGACCCGTGCCGTGTATCGCCCACCACTCTGGCGTTGCAGGAGTTGCGTAGGAACGGCTGCCGGATACTGGTGGCCGGCCGGGCGATGGGCGATCGGGGATTCTTGACCCTTGACGATCTGGGCGTGCCGGAGGAGTTCAGTGACCTGCTGGAAGCAATCCCTGAATCGGCCTTCAGGGAAGACATATCCTCAACGGCTGTCAGACACAACTCACAGCGCTAGCAAGCCACCGCCTCGGCCACGCTATGCGTATGGGCGGAAATGCGCGAAGTTCGCTTGACGGATACTGCCCCGATGTGTGTTTCCGGGTCTCTTCAGGAGTCGGCCAACTTGTGGAAGTAGTACCTGGGCCCGCCGTCCGGCGTGTCGCGAAGGGTTGCCGGTTCGGAGAAGAGCGGTGTCGGCGAGTGGTCCTCGGTCATCACGGCCCAACGGAGCAGCCTGTCTCGCAATTCTTGCCGGGTTGCGTCGAACGAAGATTGACCGGCGAGATTGGTCAATTCCCACGGGTCGGCCTCCATGTCGTATAGCTCATCCACAGGGTCCATGGGATCGTAGACGTACTTCCAGCGGTCCGTTCGAATCATCTTCGGCCGACCTTCAGCGCTGCGGGCGTGCATCATGCGGAAGTGAAAAACCGGGTTTGGGTCCGTGTAGTCGGGGTAGTTCTTTAGGTCCGACATGAGGACTCGCGGTCCTCCTGCCCCATGCTCGGCGAACACCGCTTCCCTGCCTGTTCCGCCAGCGCCGGGCAACAGTCTTCCGTACACGGGTTCCGCGACGTCGAGACCGATCAAGGATGCAACTGTCGGCATGATGTCGATGTTGCTGACCAGCTCTTCCCGGACCACTCCGCTTTCCAGTCCACCGGGCCACGAAACGATCAGCGGGACCCGGGTCATGCTGTCGTAAAACGTGCCTGACTTCAACATCAGGCCGTGTTCGCCCGCGTAGTCTCCGTGGTCCGCCGTAAACACGACGATCGTATTTTCCGCAGCTCCGGTTTCTTCGAGAGTGTCGAGGATCGCGCCAATGGCATCGTCGAGGTACCGGATCATCCCGTAGTACATCGCCACGGCTTGCCGGAGCTCATCCTCCGAAGTGCGGTCCAATCCCATCACGTGGCGATAGACACGCAGGCGCTCCATTTTGTCTTCCAGGTCACTGGCCATTTGGGGCGGCATGTCGATGGATTCAGGGGGGTACATGGAGGCGTAGGGCTCGGGCGCGGCGAGCGGATGGTGTGGATCGGGAAACGAGATCCACGCGCAAAACGGCGACTCCGCTGAGTCGGCGTTCTCTTTCAGGTATTCCGCGGTTTCCGCCGCGATCCGGCTTGAGGTGCATGCCTCGGGCGGGTAGGGGATAGTCGCTGAATGAGTCACCGATTCGTTGAACGATTGGTCGCTCAGAAATTCGGCAACCGCGCGGGCGTCGCTGTCGGCCGACGTCGAGGCCAGACCGGCGTGGCCCGCCTCCATGCGGGTTGTGAACAGGTCCTTGTCGGAACCCTGGAAACAGTGGTCTTTGCCAATGAGGGCCATCCGGTAGCCGGCGTCGGAAAGCAGCCGGGCGTAGTGAACCCTGTCCTCGGGCATCAGGACCTGATTGTGGCGCACGCCGGTGTTGTGCGGGTACATGCCTGTCCAGAATGCAACTCTCGACGGAACACACAACGGCGCGGCGACGTAGTGCCGGCGGTAGAGGATCCCCGATTCGGCAAGACGCTCCAGATTGGGCGTAGGAACGTCGCGATTGCCGTAGAGGCCTAGGGCGGTAGCCTTGAGTTGGTCCGCCATCAGGATCAGGATGTTCGGCCGGTCGTCAGGCATGTCCTACTCCTGTTTTGATTTGCACATTGAACTGTGTGGGCGGCGGGTGGAACGGGTTGGGGTTCCCCGGGGCCGCTGTATCGCGACCGTGGCTCTGTTCAAACACCCGCGTGTATTTACCAGCCCTCGTACAGCTTTGACTGTCCAAGGTCGATCACCTGGTGGGGTAGACCGCTCGCCCGCGCCGTGTCTTCACCGCTGGCGGTCACCAACCAGGTGCCGCCTGTGCCGACCGCCTTACCGTCGACCATGATCGTGTTCCCGGCAACGAGCGACATAGATGCGGCGCCCGTTGATCTGTCGACTATGGTGACGTCCGCATCTGCGCCTTCAGAAAAGTGCCCCTTGTCCAGGAGGCCGAGCGCGCGGGAGGGCCGATACGACAGTTTGTCCGCCGCCTCCAGTGGTGAAAGAGCGCCGAATGCGACCAGGGCGAAGGTGCGCCTGATCGACACGTTTCTGGGCAGAGAGCCGCCGTCAGTGCTGACGGCGTCGATTGCCCAGTCACCGTCTTCGTGGCGCGCCGTGGTCAAGGAGTAGGCCGTCGAGGCCGGATTCACCGGAAAGCTCAGCGAGGCGTTCGTCTGCGCCGATTCCCAAATATTGATCGCCTCGTCGCCGGTCACCAGCACAATTCGCCCGCCTTCTGGCTTGAGCGCGGAGCAGTAGCCGTCTTTCATCGCTTGCCTGAGGCCATCTTCGTTTGTTGGATAACCCCTGGTGACGAGGCAGTTTTGCGCGACGTTGTATACGACGTTGCCGTCTTCATCGCAGAGACCGTTCGTACCGTTCTGCTGGGCCAGATAGGCCTCGGTAACGACCTGTCCCCTCATGCCGCCGAGGATACGCAACGCCTCATTCGATTCCTCAGGGGCGGGCATGATGAGTCCCCTGCAATACGAATTTATGTGGGCTACATGGAGCCGGCCGTTACCGACGATGCCTGGGACTTCGCGCAGGCCGTCGATGTGGCTGCCGCTGTCCTTGGAACCAACGTGGAACGCCACCCAGGCGCCCATTTCGTTGGCGGCCGAGACCACGTCG
The DNA here is from genome assembly GCA_965219065.1 of Dehalococcoidia bacterium. Taxonomy (GTDB): domain Bacteria; phylum Chloroflexota; class Dehalococcoidia; order Lucifugimonadales; family Lucifugimonadaceae. The sequence goes on along the minus strand of OZ244715.1, from coordinate 1,333,011 downwards.
GCGCTGGCCTCCGGCGTAAATGGGTGGTATCCGCCGAGCAGTTTGACGCCGATGGCGCCTTGCTCCAACGTGCTCGCGATCGTCTCGCGAATCACCGGGGGACGAGGATCGTCTTCGTCGACCGTCTCGTGGGGGATCAGGCCCAGTAGTGTCGCTACGTTGAGTCCGGCTCCGTCCCGCTTCATACCTTCGGCCATCCGGTTCGGTTCGCCCGCCAGATCGAGGATCGTGGTTGTGCCGCTCTCCACCAACATGCGGTGGCCGACGGCGCGGTCCCTACCGCGTTCCGTCGCGGCGGAGGATACGTGGGCGTGCAGATCGACGTGGCCCGGCATCACGTACTTGCCAGCGGCTTCTATCACCCTGGCCCCACCGGGGTTTTGGACGGTCTCGGCCATCCGTTCGATCCGCCCGCGCCTGATCAGAATGTCGGACACCCTGTCGACCCCGTTCGCGGGATCCAACACGTGTCCGCCGGTGATTAAGGTGTCTTCGCGGCTTTGCAAAACTACGCTCCGGTTTCTGTCAGTGGCCGAATGGCTCCGGGCCAGCGACCGGCCCCAAATCTGGAGACATTGCAGGCTAGCACTTCACCGCGGTTGTGTGTGTCGGAAGAGGCGCTGGCCCGCAGACGCAAGATGCTCTCCCGCCGGCACGTCCTCAGTGGCGTCTCCCCTGGGCGCTCGCCAAGGTCTTGGGCCCCGATCGTAGTAATCATCCGCGTCGGCACAAGTTAAAGTAGGGGTCGTCATGTCCACATTTACGCCGGGCCACCTTGGAAAATGGGAGTCGCTTTATCATGACCTTTTGGAGGGCAGTTCCCAGCCTTTGACTCCGGAGGGCACCTGGATGCTTGGCGACAAGCCTGGTCTTCTCGCCATATTCGACGACTCTGGCCCGGTCTACATCGCCTCCAGCGCGAACATCGCTCGCGACACACGCGTCTTTCTCGCCGGCGGCTCGACCAGCGAGTTCCGGACTCTCTTGGCTATCCAGGATTTGCGCGCTTCTCCAAGGAACGCTGAAGCGCGGGCCAAGTCAGGTCCGCTGTCATTACGGCTCAACAAGCGCGTGGCCAAATTGAGCTACCGCGTCGCCGCGGCGCCAACCCCGATGCTCGGTGCGCTGGCGGAGGCGTTCACTGTAGTCGCGGACCCTCGTTTGAACGGCCCGACTGCAGTAGCTAACCGCGCATTAGACGCATTGCTTTAGCACGGACGGCCCTTGTAGGACAATGGCGCGCGCCGACTCCGGCGGATTCTCCGCCAGGCAGGTAACAGTTGATCCTGCGGGGAGGGTTAGGCCGCCGCCGTCAGGAAGAGCTTTGGGAACCCGATCCACGGCGGCTGGCCAGAATGCGCCTTCTCGCCGCCGGGTGGTGACGTAGGAAAGGTGGAATTGCGAGCGTCTCAGCGTCCATTTCCTGTACGGGTACGGGCTCACCAGGAGTCTCCGGTTCAATGACCTCTTCGTCTTCGACTGGGAATCCCGTGGCGATTACCGTGAGTTTGACCTCGTTTTCGAGCTTCGGATCGGTCACCGACCCGAATATGATGTTGGCGTCGGGGTGGACCATTTCCGAGATGACTTGTGCCGCCTGGTGGACCTTATCCAGGGTCAGGTCCGTGCCGCCGGTTACGTTGAAAATCACCCCTGTGGCGCCTTCGATCGATACCTCGAGCAATGGTGACCTCACAGCTTCTCTCGCGGCAATTACTGCGCAGTCCGGTCCGGAACCCTTGCCTATGGCCATCCATGCCGGACCGGCGTTTTCCATCACGGCGCGTACGTCAGCGAAGTCGAGGTTGATTTCTCCGGGAATCAGGATCAGTTCGGCAATCGACTGCACACCCTGTTGCAGGATGCCGTCGGCCATTCGGAACGCGTTTTCCATAGTCAACCGCTCGTCCGAAATGGCGAGGAGGCGGTCGTTAGGTATCACGATCAGCGTGTCGACGCAGGACTTCATCTCCTCAATACCCTCGAGGGCTTTCTTCATGCGAAGGGAACCCTCGAATGCGAAGGGCTTTGTTACCACTCCGACGGTGAGCGCGCCCACCTCGCGGGCGGATTGCGCAACTACAGGCGATCCCCCGGTTCCCGTGCCTCCGCCCATGCCGGCCGCCACGAAGATAAGATCTGCGCCTTCCAGCTTTTCGCGGATTTCGTCGATGCTTTCCTCATGGCAAGCCCGTCCCTTTGACGGGTCTCCGCCTACACCCAGGCCGCGAGCCGTTTGATCACCGACCCGAAGTCGGAGCGGTACTGTGGAATTATCGAGAGCCTGTGAGTCCGTGTTGACGGCTATGTACTCGATTTCGGGAATCCGGTCCCGGTACATCCGGTTGACGGCGTTCGAGCCGCCACCACCAACTCCAACCACCTTGATGGTGGCTTTCATGGTGAGACTTTCCAGTCCAGCGGCTATGGGATCCTGCATGGCTGTCTCCTGGACGTGCAGAGGTTTCGGGCAGATCGGCGGCTTACGCTAACCGGGCGGCCCATGCCCGATTTCATTTCGTAATCCCACCCGGATGGATAGTGGGACAAGGCCAAGTTTCGGACTATCTGCGTAGCATAGTGACATTCAGGGAATTCTACCAACTGACGCGCTATACGGAATCCGAGTTCGGCTATGCCGGTTTCCGCCCGACCTCCGAATGAATTGATCCGCCGTTTCCGTCTCCGACGTGCACTTTGAACGACGTGTCATCGAATCACGCAAGCGCGCCCGCCTCCCTTAGACGAGAGATGCGGTCAGGGCCGTAGCCAAGCAAACGGGACAGCACATCGTCGGTGTGTTGCCCAAGCTTGGGCGCAGGCGCATCTCGGTTTTCCGCGCCGCCGGCGTCGATAGGACTCCCCACATGCGAAATTTCGCCGTATTCGGGGTGATGGGTCCGGGAGATCATGCCGAGCGCATCAACCTGCGGGTCGCTCAACGCCGATTTGAGATCGTTGACGGGGGCGCACGGCAGGTGGGGCGACATTGCCTCGAGCCATTCGTCGGTGGTCCGTTCCCTGAATCGGTTCGTCAATATCGGCAGCAACGCGCCCCGATTTTCATTACGGGCGGCGAATGACGAAAAGCGAGGGTCTTTTGCGAGATCGGGTAGTCCAAGCTGTTCGACCAACGACACCCAGAATTTTTCCTTGGCGCAGAATACCGTTATCCAGCCATCGGTAGTTTCGAAGTTCTGCGAGGGAACGAGCGTCTGATGTGACGAACCCTCAGCCCGCACCGGTTCCCAATCCCGGTTGAGATTCCACGACGCGAGATACGACAGCATCGAGATAGCCGTGCTGAACAGACTTACGTCCACGTTTCGGCCGACGCCGCTCGCCCGCGCGTCGACGAGCGCAGCGGCCAATCCCAGGGCCGACGCCAGTCCGCCTGCAAAGTCGATTATCGACACACCGCACTTTGTAGGCGGTCCGCCGGGTTCGCCGGTCAAGTCCATGTAGCCGCACAGGGCCTGGAGTATTGCGTCGTATCCGGGTTGGGATTTACGCGGTCCGACCGTGCCGAATCCTGACAGAGAGCAACAGACTATTGCCCTGTTCAGGTGGCCGAGTCCGTCGTAATCGAGACCGAGCTTCGCCGGCAGGTCTCCCCGCAGATTGTTGTAGACGGCGTCTGATACTCGCACCAATTCTCGAAAGACGTCGAATCCGGCTGGATCCCGCAGATTGATCGCTACCGATTTCTTGCCGCGATTGAACGACTGAAAATACAGCGAGTCTCTGTCGATCTCGAATGGTGGCACGTAACGCGCAACGTCTCCGCCGGACAGAGGGTCTTCGATCTTGATCACCTCGGCGCCGAGATCAGACAGCGCCTGGGTGCCGTACGGCCCGGCGCCGAACTGCGAGATCGCCAGGATTCTCACCCCTTCAAGCGGACCGGACACGCGAGACCTCCTTCTGCACGTTGTAACGCCGTCTGATGGTGTTGATAGGACCAGAAGTCACGACGCCGACCCTGCCTGGGATCAACTGGCGGCGTCAGTCGGGCCGCGGGGCAAAAGCACGTTTCGGCGAAAAGAAAGCACGCGCTCTCCCCGCTGGTTCCTGGCGACGGTTTCTAACGTGACGATGCCGCGGTCCCCGCGCGAAGTCAGCCGTGTCGCCAATATCGTGCTCGTCGTGTAGATGGAATCGCCGTGAAAAACGGGCCCTTCGTGTTTCACCTGCTCGTAGTCGAGATTTGCAACGGCGTTCAGGGATATATCGGATACGGTCTGCCCGACCGCGATCGAGAAAACGAGCGTTCCGTTCACGAGCGGCTTGTGGTGCGGACCGCGGGTTGCGGCATAGTGGGCATCGATGTGAAGCGGGTTCTGGTTTTGCGTCAACAGGGAGAACCAGATGTCGTCCGCGTCTGTGATGGTGCGTCCCGGCCAGTGCGTAAAGGTCTGCCCCGGTTCGAAATCGTCGAAATATCTGCCGTGTTTCATGGGCACGTCACTCAGAGACTCGCACTGGCATTAGTTGTTGGCGAGATTCGCTGTTCTTTTCGATGTCGTCCCAGTCCCAAAGCTGGGGCACATAGCGCACCGTGGCCCACAGGGGCGCCTGATCGGCGTAGTGTGGGCTGCCGGGATGACCGGAAGCGCCCAGCGGGACCACCCACAAAGACCTGTTCCAGTCGCCGGTGTCGTGAATATACCGGTTCGAGGAAGTGCTGCTTACGTTGAAACGGTCGGTGAAAGAGTAGGCGGCGGCCTGGGGTGTCTCGGCATCGCCTCCATACTCGAACCCTGGGGGGTCGAGCAGATCTGCCGCTTCGGGATACATCGGGCTCAGGGGGTGTTGAGGGTTGGTCCGGTGAATGTCACCCCATCTCCATGACGCCATGTCGGGTCCGAGGCGGTCGGTCAGCTCCCTTACCGCCGCGGCCAGTGAATCACGGACGATGGCGCCCCAGGTGTGCCCGCGGGGTAGGAACGACGGGTTCTCGGATTCCATGTCGGCTACGGCCCTGCTGAATATCTGGGACAGGTGGACGAATGCTCCCCGGCCGGAGTTGCTCGTTCCCTCATCAGCCAGCGAGCCCAGCAGGATACCCGCCAACGTGCTCAACAGGTGAGCGCGGGCAGCCCCGTATACGGCGGCCGCTGGCGAGTCGACCTCCATCGAGCCGTCCCACGCCTTGAGCAACGAGACGGCGTATGCGACCGGCTCGTCAGTCACGGAAAGGCCGGCTGCAACCCGCGCGAATGTTAGCCCCGGCAAGGAAACCCGGTCAGCGTGCATAGACCCCATTGCTTGCACGTCGGCCTTTCGGCCGCGCCAGTTCCCTATGTGAGACGTCACCCGGCGCGCCCGGAAGTCCGGTGCGTACTCGAGGGCTATGTAGTACGGGTAGTCGTCCCCCGTCACGCGTTGGTTGCAGGTGACGACCCAACCGGCCTCGGGATTTCTCGTCGCCGGCATATCTTCGAACGGGATTTCATCGCCCCATTCATGCTCATTTCCCGACCCGTCGATCGGCCGCCACGCGTTCGACATCGATCGAATGGGGATCCGCCCACGGTACCTGTAACCGAATTCCCCGGCCTTGTCGGCGTACACGAAGTTGTTAACCGGCTCGGTCCAGTCCCTCAGCGACTCCTCGACCTCATCTGCGTTGTGGGCCCTGAGGAGGCCGAGAAGGGTGTTGGCCCACGGGGTTCCGCTGTTCGTACCGGGGTGCGAAAAAGCGACACCGCCGCCGTTCTCCGGGTCGCCCAATATGACCGGCCCGTGCCGGGTGCGCACGACGCCAATCGGCTGCGACGCTGCGCCCCGGATTCGTATCTCTTCATCTCGATGTTCCGCCGCGATCCACTCCCGGCCGGCCTTGTACTCGAGCCGATTCTCAGGCCCTTTGCGGAACTTCTCAACGAATAGGTCCTGGTAGTCGGCGTACCCGTGGGTCATCCCCCAGGCTACGTACTCCGTGTGGCTGAAGTGTGGCGCCCCGGGGACGCCGGGCAGTGAATATCCGCTCACGCGCCACTCGGGACACGAAAGATGCACCTGGTAGTAGACGTTCGGTGTGTCGAGGGCTCGGTGAGAGTCGCCGGCGACCAGCGGCATCCCGGACTTCGTCAGCTTGCCCCCGATAACCCAAGCGTTGCTGCCCCCATCTCCGAATGCTGGGTCTCCAAGGAGTTCAACTGCTTCAATAAGGTCGTCGAGACCCTCTAGTTCCGGTCCATCGAATACTTCGCCGGGCGGAGTCGTAATCAGATGCCCGGTCTCGTAACCCCTGAAAAGCCTTGCGGCGGCCTCCGGGCCGATCTCGTTAGCCAGCCGGGCGCGCCAGAGTTTCATCTCCCACACGCCGTAAATGAGATTCCGCACCTTGTACGCGGCCAGACAATGCCATGGCGACCACGGCTCCGGAGTTGCGTCAAGGATGTGGTACTCGACAGGGAGGCTATCGGTCGTTTCGATGAACGCGTTGACGCCTGCGCAGTAGGCTTCGAGCATTTCCACCGCGCCTGTTCCGGCGGCCTCAAGATCCGCTTTGGCTGCGCGTTCGATGTCGAGCCTGCGCCACAGGAGATCGTGGGCCGTGCCGCTGGCCCCGGCCCACTCCGCCCATCTGCCCAAAGAGCGTCGTAGGTCGTACTCCATGTGCCACAGTCGATCTTGTGCGGTGGCGAATCCCTGGCCCATGAACGCGTCCCACTCGGATTCCGCCTTTATGTGGGGCACACCCCAAGCGTCCCGAATAATCGTCACAGGACCACGGAGGCCGGTAATGGCAAGGGTCGAGTTGACATCCGGCAGTGAGGCCAGAAGTTCGCGCTTGGTAATGCGCCCGGAGCGATTTGTTTCCGAAGTTTTCATGGGTGACAGGCGGCAATGATAGAAGTCACGGGTCAAGGTGTCCAAGCGCGGCGAATGTAGGCGAGCGGTCGATGGCCCTCGAATGCGGCCTTGGCTTTAACAATCGTTTGCGGGCCCGTGAGGCCCGGCATACACTGAGGCGACCCGGCAATCGGCCTGATTCGCAGGTCCTGGCCCGGCTGTCCAATGATGGAGGTTCAATCGATGAACGGCTACGAAGCTATTGCCAGCGTGCTCAAGATGGAAGGCGTCGAGTGGATCGCGTGTTTCCCCTCGAATCCATTGATCGAGGCGGTGGCTGAGGCAGACATTCGCCCAATCACGTTCCGACAGGAGCGTGGCGGCATCATGGCGGCTGACGCGTTCAGCCGCATGAACAACGGTAACAAACCAGGTATCTTCGCCTCGCAAGGTGGGCCGGGAGTCGAAAATTCATTCGGTGGAATTGCCCAGGCCTGGGGTGACGGTGTTCCGATAATGTATTTCCCCGATGGACCGGGTCTGTACAAGGCCGGAGTTAAGCCGCACTTTAAGGCGACCACGAACTATCAGCACATTACGAAGTGGGTTGACGCGCCCAGCAGCCCAGACTACATCGTCCCCTTGCTCAGGCGAGCGTTCCACGCTTTGCGCAACGGTAGGCCGGGCCCGGTTGTGTATGAGATCCACCGCGATGTCATGATGGGCGAGGTAACCAACCTCGACTCTTACAAATCGCCCCGGGAGTGGAAGGTCATGCCTTCCCGTTCCGACATAAAGGACGCGGTTACCAAACTACTGTCTGCAACACGCCCCGTCATCTCAGCGGGCCAGGGCGTGTACTACGCAGAGGCTACGGATGAACTGCGGGAGTTTGCGGAACTTACTCAAATCCCCGTGATAACAACCATGGAGGGCAAAGGGGCGATCTCCGAAGACCATCCCCTGGCGCTGGGCGCTGCGAACCGTACGGCGCCGCTCGGAGTCTGGACATGGCTGAAAGAGTCCGACGTTTACTTTGGCATCGGCACGAGCCTGACACGGACGAACTACGGCATCGACGTCCCGTCTGAAGGCAAGTTCATGATCCACTCCACTAACAACGTGGACGACATCAACAAGGACTACTCGATCGACATCGGATTGCCGGGCGACGCCAGGCTGGTGCTTGAGGCGATGATCGACGAGGCAAAAGCGCAACTCGGCGAGCAGGGACGGCGCGGGGACACCGCTGTTCAGGAAGACGTGGCGGACGTAAAACGCAGGTGGCTGGAAGAGTGGAAGCCGCTGCTCACTTCAGAATCCCGGCCGATAAACCCGTACCGCCTCGTCAACGAGATAAACAAGGCTGTCGACCATGACAACTCCATCCTGACGCACGATGCAGGACACCCCCGCGACCAGATCATGCCGTTCTATCGGGCCACCGTGCCGCACGGATACATCGGCTGGGGCAAGACAACGCATCTGGGCTACGGGATCCCGCTGATGATCGGTTCCAAGATTGCCAATCCCGACAAATTCTGCATGAACTTCATGGGCGACGCGGCGTTCGGAATGTCGGGTCTGGATATCGAAACCGCGGTGCGCTCCGGCGTCCCGATCACGACGATTGTCCTGGACAACGGGACGATGGGCGGCTACGACCGGTCGATCCCGACGGCGATGGAGAAGTACGGCGCCGGCAACATGACAGGTGACTACGCTCGCATTGCCGAAGGGCTCGGCGCTGTCGGAATCACAGTCGAAAACGGAGACGATATCGGCGACGCGATCAGAAAGGCCAGGCAACACAACGCCGAGGGCAGGTGCTGCCTGCTCGACGTCAAGACCCTGGACGAAAACACGATGTCCCTCTACCAGACCTGGTAGGCGAGATTAGGGCGATCCGGCAAGCGGCCCGACCAATTTCCGGTCGGGCCGCTTCTTCGGGCCTGCCGGCGATTTCCAGGCATCGGGATCCCGAATGATCCGTACGCGCAACTTCAACAACTGTGTTGGCATCGCTCCGCCCGCGAGCCGCGTCCGACTTGGGATTCGCGTCTGATCGGGCCAAATTGTTTACCGTAGGATGAGTGAATGAAGACAACGTCATTTCGGACGGCGGTACTGGGCACTCCCTGGCGGAACCTGACCTACGTCTTCATCGAAACGGATGAGGGCCTGACAGGCGTCGGCGAGGCCAGGGTGCTCGGCAAGACACACACGGTCGGCGAGTACCTGAGAGACGTGCAGCGCCACTTCATCGGCCACGATCCGTTCAACATCGAGGCGCTCTATCGCCGCATGACACTTCTCGACTTCGGTAAGCCCGGCGAAGTCGTATACACCGGACTGGCGCTTGTCGAACTGGCGTTTTGGGACATCATCGGCAAGGCGTGCGGGCAGCCGGTCTACCGGCTGTTGGGCGGGCAGGCCAGAGACCGGGTGCCGGCATATGCCAACGGCTGGTACACGGTCGAAAGGTCGCCCGAGCAGTTTGCCGAAGCTGCCAGACGGGTCATGGAGCGTGGATACAGGGGGATGAAGTTCGATCCGTTCGGCAACGGCGACCTTGAGTTGGAACGGCCGGAGTTCTACAAGTCGCTCGACCTGATAGAAGCGGTTGCGAGCGTAGCCGGTACCACCGCGCAGATCATGTTGGAGATGCACGGACGGTTTGCGCCGCACCAGGCCCGAGAGATCGCGCGCATTGTGGAGCGGTACAACGTTGGTTGGATCGAAGAACCGGTAAGACCTTCCGACATACCGGCGTTGCGATCAGTCCGTCAACATACTTCGTTGCCCATCGCGACCGGCGAACGTCTATACGGCGCACCTGAGTTCAGGGAGGTATGGGCCAGCGGCTCGGTGGACATTATCCAGCCCGACATCACCCAATCCGGCGGCATACTCGAAGCCAAGAAGATCGCGTCGACCGCCGAGACCTACTCCATCATGGTGGCCCCCCACAACGTGGGCGGCATAATTTCCACCATGGCCGGGCTCCACCTCACGTTGACTTTGAGAAACGGCAAAATCCTCGAACACTTCAACGACTTTGCCGATCCGTTCGTCAAACAGGCGGGTTCAAACTACCCCGAGGTTGTGGACGGGTACTTTCCGATTCCGGAAGGACCGGGTTGGGGAGTTGAACTCGACGAAAACTTCATCCGCTCCAACCCGCCGGAATCAGTTGACGGAGTTGTCGCGGACCCCGGCCTCAACATGTTCGAGAACGCCGACTGGGCGCGGCGCGGTCAGGACACCTGACGGGCGTTCGACGCCAGCAACTCCGTAGCCGGCGGGCGGACGCACGATTCCGTGTGAAGTTGGCGTCCCCACGGCGTCGAGGGAAATCAGGGGAGCGGAGTTTCGCGGACGGTCTGGTGTTCGGGGGCCGCTTCGGGCCGAGAATGACCGTAATTGAAACACCCGCGCCAACGAGGGCGCGGGTGTTCGATCAAGGTGGACTGTAAGCCGAGTTCTGTTCCTTGCGGCAGGGGAGTTTACGGCCTCGTGAGACCTTCCTCCTCTCCCTACAGCATGGTGGCGGCCATCCATCTGGGCTCTGCGTTGCCGCAGGGCTCGAGCGGCCAACCCGGGGGCTGGTCGGGCTGCGTCGTAGCCCCCCTATTTGGCCTTGCACCGGGCGGGGTTTGCCCTGCCCCGGCCGTTACCGGCCGGGCGGTGAGCTCTTAACTCGCCATTTCACCCTTATCCGACTAAGCGGACGGTGTGTTTCTGTTGCACTTTCCGTCGGGTTTCCCCGCCCCGCCGTTAGCGGGCGCCCTTGCCCGAAGGTGCTCGGACTTTCCTCCCCTCGATATGCCGAGGAGCGGCCGCCCGTCCACCTTGGTCTGGCCTGATGATAGCAGCGCCGGGACGCTGGCCGACGCCGACTATCCGACTATAAGGTCCGTCGTCGTCGCGGCGGGGATTTGGCCGGCGCTTTACGCAGTTCGATTTCCGCTCCCTGGGGGCTCACGACCACGCGTTCCAACAGGGCGGACATGGCTTCCCTGGCAATGCTCCTGTCTTGCCCCGTCACAGCCTCCATCAATGACATTGCGTCTCCCCGTGGACCGCTACCTTTGGCGTCGGCTGCTCGCGCCCCTCGGAGATTTGCGAGCGGTAACGTGAGGTTGGCGATGCTGCCGTAGCCTGAAGCTACAGACCTCAACGCCTTCATGAATTCCCGCTCTGCGGTTGCTATGTTCGCTGCATTTCTGGCTGAGGGTATGGGGTTCGCGAAATTGGACCCGGCGCGAGAAAGGCGGCCTGATTTGGCCAGTTGCAACAATTGGTCTCGAACAATTCCCTCGAGTTCGGTTGCCCGCCAGGAGGCGTGCCCTTCGACCTTATCGCTGCCAGGCCCCGCCCCGCCCGGGCATTCGTAGTACCTGTAAATTCGGTCAACCCTTTCGCCGTCCTTCCGCTTCCATGATCTCTTTCGGGTGAGGCCAAACACGCCCTGGCCGCACAACGCGCAGCGAGCCAGTCCGCCAAGGAGATAGGGCTCTGAAGACGGAGCGCGGCGGACCGGTTTACGGTTTTCGAGAACTTGCTGGGCCAAGTTGAACCTGGCCCTATCGACGAGAGGTCGGTGCGAACCTGAGATACGTACCCCGTAGCGAGTGTACGTTCCGACGTAGACCCTGTTTCGCAACACTCCGGCAATGGCAACGGGTGTCCACGGGCGCCCCTTTCGGGTCATCCGCCCCTGTTCGTTAAGCCCTGCGGCTATCTTCCGCAAACCCTGTCCGCCGGCAGGGGGCAGTCCATCGGCCGGGGGCGGTCCGGCGTAGGCATCGAACATTTGCCTGACGACGGCGGCCTCGGTTTCGTTGACCTTGAGTTGGCCGTCCAGACCGGCCCAATAGCCGTACGGAGTCCGGCCGAGCACCTCGCCGCGGGACGCCTTGGCGAGAATCGCCTCCCGGATTCGTCGCAGCGACCCTGCCGATCTGCCCGGCAGGCTCAGGTGCCGGAGCCCGTTTTGCAGGAGGTCCGGGTAGTCGGAGTCGAGACATCGGACTTCGGAGCCCGTCGCCTGTAGTTCGAGCAGCCGTTCAACCAGCGATTCAAGATCATCAGCCAGGTGCGTGGAATCCGGGATAATGACCAGCGCCGGCCTGCCTGCCGGCCCTCCGACTCTCGCGATCAGGCTGGCGTAATTCTTGTCTCCGTCGTTATCCGCAAACGTCTCAACCAGGTTGTGGTGGAATTGATCGCAATAGTCGCGTATCGCCTCGTCGCCAACGGGGCCGCGCGGCAATGGGTAACCGGACTCGACCCCGGATGAGGCATGGGACTTATAGACTCCAACCGCCCGCATCGGTTAGTCGTTCAGCAGGATCCTGCCGCAACTACTACAGGAAACGAGGCTGCCTGCGGCTCGAATGCGAGCCAACTCCCGCAGCGGCAGACGTACTCTGCACCCCTGGCACACACCGCGCTCAACACGCACCACGGCTACACCACCCTTGCGGATCAAGAGAGAGTTATAAAGGGACAGGGCTTCGGCCGGGATGTCGGACGTGGAGATCTTGCGCTCTTCATCCATCTTGAGGCACTGGCGGCCCAGACGCCTTCTGATGGACTTGAGTTGGCTCTCGTTTTCGCCCCATATCCGTTCAGCCTCTTCCAATTCGGCCTGGCGCTGTTCGTTCAACTTCATCGCTTCCGCGGCTGCTATCTGAGCGGGTTCGGACGATTCGTCTACCTGGGCAAGTTCCCGCTTGGCAGCTGCATGTTCCGTCTCGATGGCTGTCAGTTCGCGAACGTTGGTGATGGCGCCACCGTACAAGCGCTCTTCCAGACGGGCCAGGCGTTCGCTCAGGGCGGCCGATTCAGATTCCAGCCTGGCAGACTCCAGCCTTGCCTCCAACTCTCCTATGCGGGCTCTTTCGGCGCGTTCCCTCAACATTGGCAGTCCGCCTTGCGTTTTAAGGTCGCGCGTAACCCGCCGGTATTCGCTGCGTCGAGACGCTAGTTGCTGGTCGGTGGCCTGGAGTTCATGTAGTGCCCTTGCTGAATTCAAATGATCTCGCTCTCAGATGCTTTAAATACTGCTGTTCGAAGATAAAAGTCTAGGTTCGGGACAACATTATGTCAACAAATCAAAACGTCAAATCCCTGCAACGAGGCGTGTCGGAGCACCCCTGTCGGCTGTAAATTATCCTGCATGACACATAATATCCATCACAGAGAATCACGGGTCTGCGCAGCAGCAAAAGATGTCGAATAGCAAGAAACAGAAATATGACTACCATTTGCCGGAGTGTGTGATCGGTAGGCCCCGCACCCGGATCGTGTGCACCCTCGGACCTGCGACCGATCAGGTCGAGATCATGTGCGACTTGATTCGGGCCGGCATGTCGGTAGCCCGTCTGAATCTTTCCCATGGCGACAGTGAATCTCACCGGAACTACGTAAAGGACGTCCGGGCGGCAGCGGAGATCACTGGAGCGCCAATCGGAATTCTCGCCGACCTGCCGGGTCCCAAGTACCGCTCCGGCGATGTTGATGAGGGGACTATTCAGCTTGAACGAGGCGCTCGGTTGACACTGACTGCGTCCACCGTCAAAACCAGCGCCGACCGCACCACGGTTTGGCCGCCCGGAATTCACGACGATGTTTCGGTCGATTCTCGAATCCTGATCGACGAGGGCGCCATCGAGCTAGTGGTCGAACGCGTCGACGGTGTCGACGTTCACTGCCGGGTGACGTCACCCGGCGCGCTGGAATCTCGAAAAGCCGTAACGACACCCGGGATTACTTCAACACTCGACTACCTGACGAATGAAACCAGATCGGCTCTCGAATTCGTCAAAGAAAACGATGTCGAATTCGTCGGCCTGTCCTACGTGCGCAATTCTATTGACTTGGAGCAGGTCAAAGGCTGTCTGAAGGACAGCACTTATCCACACCAGTTGATCGCAAAGATCGAGGTGGCTGAAGGCGTCAATAACCTGAAATCCATTCTCGATCAGGTCGATGGGCTGATGGTCGCACGGGGGGACCTCGGCGTGGAGTTGCCCATCGAGGACGTGCCCGGCATCCAAAGGCGAATGATCCGGGAAGCGAACGACGCCGGAAAGGTCGTGATCACTGCGACGCAGATGCTGGAGTCGATGATCGAGTCTTCACAGCCGACCCGCGCAGAAGCGTCAGACGTGCACAACGCGGTCCGGGACGGCTCCGATGCGATCATGCTTTCCGGGGAAACGTCGATCGGCAAGTATCCGGTTAGAACCGTCGAATACATGGCGCAGATCGCGCGCCGCGCCGAGGAGGAACTGGACTACAGCGGTCTATTGGAGCGGCGTCGTGAAGCGCGCGAGGCAAGCGGCCAAAGCCTGGATGAGGCCATCGCCTATGGCGCCGTCCGTACCGCCCGGGCTGTGGGCGCCTCGGTCATCCTGGCCTTTACCGAGTCCGGCAGCACAGCCGCGCGTGTCGCGTCCTATAGGCCGTCAACACCGCTGGTCGCCATGTTGCGCGACGAAACCGCCGGATCTCGACTCACTCTTCGCTGGGGATTGATAACGCTTTACGCTCCGGAATTCAGCCTTCTCCAGCAGATGTTCCCGGAGGGCTCGCGGGCGGCGAAGGAGACCGGTTTCGCATCGGACGGCGACCTGGCGGTAGCGGTCGCCGGCATACCGATCGGCGTTCCTGGGAACACCAACTTGCTGCGCGTGATCCGGATTCCTGAGCCGGTCACCCCATTGTCACCCGGGGTTTGAACCGGGTGCGGCTGGGCCGATGAACGCGGCAAGCTCGCTTTTCAACTGATCTACGGTCGACCGATTGGCCGATACGTGTCCGTAACATGCCGCGTTGAACAATTCGGTTACCAGCCCAACGCGCGCTCCCGGCAACGCTAACTGCATGTCCGGCACGCGCTCGTTGGGTGTCAAATTTGGCGTGAACACCAGACCCCTTGAAACGCAGGCCGTCAGGTAGTCGAAGTACAGCAAGAAAACCTCTGTCACCCCTACTTCGTTCTCCGGATAGCGCCATCTCCTCGGCTTTTCCGATGACCGGGTGAACCAGGACGGCAACAGGCCCGCTAACAATCGCATCAGGTCCTTCGTCGGGTCCGCGTCCGTGTCCAGGGATTCTCGATCTTCGTCTTCACCCCGCCCCTCACGTGCGATGAACTTCCGGTACGCCAGTGCGAGGAACAGGAACAGGCCGATGATCAGTACGGCCAGAAGTGGGTACTGGATGATGTTGAAGATGGTCTCGAAAAGTTGGCTGTCCCCAGCCGTTTCGGTGATGCCTTCAGGCAGCCCGCCCGGTGGGCCGCCCCCGAATTCCTGCTCCGGCTGCTCTTCGTTTCCGAACATTGACTTAAGCCAGTTGAAAATCAACAACATCAGGTTTACGAGCAGTTCAAGGGGATATCTCAATATCCACAGCAGGGTGTCGACCAACAGGCCCCAACCCCGATACAGCAACCTCACACCAACGCCGCCATAGATGCCACCCAGCAAACCGAGAATCAGACCGAGGGCGATTACTCCTAGTATTGCGGCCGCAATAGTGCGGGCCCAGGCTGCGCCCTTGCCGCGGAGTCCATGTTCAGGCAGACGCGCGGCAGCGAGGCCGGCGAGACTCGCGGCGAAGAACGGCACCAGCAGGGTCTGTATACCTACGTCTGTCTTGCTGATCTGCTCCGCCAGGACGCCCACGGCAATAACTGCGATACCGATCTTGAAACTTCGTTGCAGCCGGTCGGAGGCGTAATCGTCCGCGACTATGCCAATCGTTTTGCGCCACACGTAAACCGCGGCCAGGAGAGAAAAAATGACGCCGGCGACGGCCTTGGCTTCAAGGTCGGCGCCGGTAAGTTTCGCGGGCCACGCCATATCGAAGCTTCGGCCCTCATAAAACGTACCGCTCGCGACCACCAGGTAAATGATGGTGATCCCTATCAGACCCTCCAGGATGGCCAGCGTCGCCTTGTTGCCGCGGAGCCCCATCGTCAGCCAGCCGATGAACATCCCCGTGACATAGAGTGCGAAAACGGCAAACCACGTCAGGGGCGATCCGCCCATTCCGGACAACAGGCCAACAACGGCCAGAACACCGTAAATCCAGATGCTTTCGGCAATTGCCAGGGCCGCGAGGATGATCCTGCCGCGATTATCAGCCATCTGATCTGCCCGTCGGTCGTCGGAATTGGGAGTGCGGGTCAGCGCCGGCGGGACTGCTCTCGTCCATTTCTTCGGCGAAATATGCGCCTACCGACATCACGTTGAGGTTCGGAATCTGCGGTGGGTCGTCATCACCGACGTACAGCGACTGGACTCGGTAACCCCGGCGGCTCAGACCTGATACATACTCGACCGCGCCGGGCCTGAAAGCTCCTGCAACGTAGATGATCGTTGCGCCAGGCGGCATGGCGCCCTGCCCGTGATTCCGCGCCAATTCATCCAGGCTTTTTATTGCCATTGGCTTGACCATGGCGAGAGACTTCATGATGTCAAGGAGATGGCCGGGTGAGGTTGCAGGGGGTATTACGGCGCTGCCTTCGTTGTGCGGCGGCACCCCGTTGGCGATCAGTCCAACCCGATGACCGGCGTCTGAAGCGCGCACCGCCACCGACGCCGCACATGTGACTGCCCGTTCCAGAACGTTTGCGTGGTACCCCTCCCAGGGCTTGTCCGTAGTGGCAGCCTCCAATAGCACCACTGCGTAGTGAGACACGCTCGGGTCGAACGTCCTGACGAATAATTTTTCCTCAGAAGTGTGCCGGGCGGTTGCCTTCCAGTCGACTGAACGCAGAGGGTCACCGGGCCGGTATTCCCGTATGCCGTTGGGCCGCGACGGGTCATCCAATAGGCCCGTAGGGGTCCTCGAATCTCCGATCGGTCGCGCCGCAGGCAGATTGAGCCACGGTACCGGCACGACCTTCGGATACACCGTGATGGTTTGAGAGGATTGCGGTTCTTCCCGGGTGGAACCGAACATGCCGAACAGGTCCCCGCTTTCCAGTTTTGCAGGACCCAGCCGGTAAAACCCCCTGTTGGCAGCCCGGACCCGAAAATTTATGCGCACCCGCTCATAACGGCCCAGGCTCGTGATCTCGGTTATCTCGGAGCCCCCCAGAAACGGCCTTTCAACGATCGTGTCGGACGCATCTTGCAGACCAAGAGGCAAGAAGTCTCGTACACGCACCCACGGCACAGGCAGCGGCTTGTTGTTCTCCAGTGCCAGCGACAGCTTGATTTCGTCACCCTGGAACAGGTGATCGGCGCTCAACTCCCGGCCGTACGACACCTCCTCGAGGGACAATCGGGCCCACAGCCGCGCAGCGATGGTGACGACAAACACGAGCGCGCCGACGGCCGCGATGAGAGGTTCTCCCAACGCCGCGCCGACGATCACTACGATGGCGAGCAGAAGGGCGAACAGGTCTGATATAGCTGCGCCGTCGTTAATACGTGGAGGCGGCCTGACGATTACCGGATACAACATTTAATCCACCGCATTTCGGTGCTGCTCCGTACCCGCCAGGCCAACATCACTGCCCGACCTGTTCGTCTCAGACCCGGACCGGTGGCCGATCGGGCGAGAATGAACGGCGACAACGAACCGTGTCGATAAGCGGCAGCACATCCGGGGCAACTTACCGTTCGATCGGTACCTTGATCGAAGCAAGGATTTCGGAAATTACGTTGTCTCGCGTCCTGCCGCGCAGGCCCGCCGAGGACTCGATGACGACTCGATGGGCAAGAACAGGATTCGCCATCTCCTTAATGTCGTCGGGGATTACATAATCCCTGTCGGCCATTGCGGCCCGAGCCTGCGCCGCGTGCTGCAAGCTTAGCGAGGCTCTCGGGCTGGCGCCCAGTCTGAGTTGCGAATGAGTTCGAGTCGCCGCGATTATCGCGAGAAGGTAATCGCGAACGTTCGGTTCCATCCGCACCTGCTCGACTGCATGCTGAGCTTCCAGAATCTCCTCCGGCCCTGCAACGGAGGAAATCGTATCCAGAGTTTGCATTGACTGAAACCGCGTCAGCATCGCCGATTCTTCTTCGAGTGTGGGGTAGCCGAGATTCACCCGGAGCAGGAAGCGGTCCAGCTGTGCCTCGGGGAGCGGAAACGTGCCCTCCATTTCAATGGGATTTAAGGTGGCCATGACGATGAATGGGTCAGGCAGGGCGGAGGTCACCCCGTCGATCGACGCCTGGCGTTCCTGCATCGCCTCGAGCAAGGCTGACTGTGTACGGGGTGTGGCCCGATTTATCTCGTCGGCCAGCAGTATCTGTGAGAATATGGGCCCCGGTCGGAACTCAAATTCGCCGGACCGCATGTTGAAGTAGTTGATTCCAAGGACGTCGGACGGAACCAGGTCAGGGGTGAACTGGATGCGGTGGAATTCACAGTTGAGAGACGCGGCCAACGCCTTTGTCAACGTGGTCTTGCCGGTTCCCGGCACATCCTCGATTAGCACGTGGCCGCGGCACAGCAGCGCGATTACAGCCAGGTCGATGGATTCGGACTTTCCGACGATTACCCGCTGTACGTTTTCACGCACTCGGGTCGCCAAATCACGAACGTTCGCTATCGACTGGTGGGCGGCCGTCTCATTAGTTGCTTCGGACTCGATCCCCAACACGTGTCAACTCCGTTTGATATTTCGCTGACGCCGTTACGCCAGCCAATGGACTGGCGCTTGCGGGCGAGCTTATTCAGCCTACCACCAGTTCAGAGGGAACGAATCTGAATGGGGTCGCCGGCGAATCTCGCGAATCCGCCTCCCTTGGGCCATCGGGGCGCGCCGACATCCATCGTGGGCAGCCAGTTTACGGCCGGTAGAACTTCGCCAAAGTCAGGCATTCGGGGCGCGCAGCCAGCAGGGTCAAACCACCACGATAGAGTTGGTCAGCCTGCCGATCCCGTCGATGTCGATGCTCACCGTGTCGCCTTCCGCCAGAGTGAATTCCGGCGGCGGGATCAGAGGCGTACCGGTTAGCACCGTCGTTCCGTCGGGCACAGGGTTGTGGCGTTGCAGCCAGTCGGCGATCTCCGCGCACGTCCGCTTCATCTCGCTCGTTGATGTCTCTCCGCTGAATGCTTCAACACCGTCTCGTTCGATAGACATTCTTATCGGCAGATCTTGCGGGTCACCCAACGAATCGGGAGTAACGATGCACGGGCCGATGGAGCATGAACGGTCGTACAGCTTTGCTTGGGGCAGGTAGAGTGGGTTGGCGCCTTCGATAGTTCGGCTGCTCATGTCGTTGCCCACAGTGAAGGCCACCATCTGTCCCCCGTACAGGACAAACGCAAGTTCCGGCTCAGGCACGTTCCAGGTTGAATCGGCCCTGATGCCCACGTCGTCGAACGGCGCCACAAGGCGTTCAGCCGTGGCCTTGAAGAACACTTCCGGCCTCTCTGCTTCGTAGACCATCTGGTACACGTCGGGCGTGCCGCTTTCCGCCTGCCGTTCCCTCATCGAATCGTGGTATGTCACGCCTGCCGCCCACACTTCGGGGGCCGAAATAGGCGATAGCAACTTGTACGGGCAGCCCGGAGCTGATGGGTCGAGGAGGGCGGCGACCGGCACTTCGTTCGCGCCTCCGCGACCAATTAGCGACTTCGAGACGTCGTCTATTTCGGATCCGGTTATCGAGGCGATGCGAAGCAGTTCCAGAGTGGAATTGACGCTGGGCTCGATCGAAGTCAGGTCCAGCACGGTGCGGTCGTTTGTCTGAACGCCAACCCTGGCCTCGCAGTTAGTCATGAATTGGTAGTAGCGCATGTTTTGGTACCCGTTGCATCCTGTGGAGGTCGCCGACCGTCCGTGTGATTATTAGGTGTCTGCGGACGGAGATTGGCCGGATGCTACGTGCACGTCAATTTGGTGTCAAAACCGGCGCGATTGTCGAGAAGCACATTTCGGCGGACGCGGGCAAACATGGTGGAGCATCGCAAAGACCCGAAGCAACTTTGGGCGTATAACAAATCAGGTACATAGCTCCCAAGTTCGGAAATCAACAATTGGCGCGACTCACCATCTTCCTCGCCGCGCTCGTGGCAATTGCCCTGGCAGCCACCGTGGCAACGGGCGTCGATGCGACAACAAACGCTCTGCAGCCGGACGCGTCTCGCGAAGTTTCGCGACTTCCAGTAATCGAACACCGCGCCGAAATCGACTTCGGAGAAGGGATTGAGCTACATGCCGAGATCCAAGTTGGCGGTATTGACACCGTCGAAACGAGGGCGATCTACCGTCCGCACGGGCCGTCGAGAATTTCGACCTACGCGTACGCCGACGTCCAGGTCAATCCGGTATTTGACAGGCTCAACGTGCAGTTCACGATACCGACCGGCGGGGCAACGTACTATCCACCCGGGACGGAGTTCGAAGTCCATTTCGAACTCCTGGACAGCGAGGGCGTAACCCACTCAACCACGCCATTCATGGTCGAGTACCTCGACCCAAACATCAATTGGCGCCGGGTGAGCAATGGTCCCGTGACAGCCGTTTACCACGGCATATCCGACAACTTGGCCCGTGATCTTGTCGATCACGCAGTAAAGGTGTTGCCCGGTATTGCCGCCACAATAGGCGTCGACGAACCCCCCACCATTAAGGCGGTCCTCTTCGACTCGGTCAGGCAAGCGACGCCTTACTTCCCGCCCGTCTCAAAGACCGCCACCGACCGGCAGTTCTTCGCCGGATTCGCCATGTCGGAGTATGGCCTTTTCGTGATGGCCTCGCCGTCACGCGGGATATTCGTCCATGAGATGACCCACATCGTGGTGGCGGAATCGGAGAAATCTCCGCTGGGCCGCGACGCACCTTCCTGGTTGAACGAGGGTCTCGCGGTCTACTTTCAGAACGAGGGTGACGTCGGGTCCCTCGAACGACGACTCGCCGGGCCAGTCCGACAACGCAATCTCTTGCCCATAAAGAACATGAACCGTGTCCCCGGCCGTCGCGATGAGATCAACGTGTTTTATCCGCAGTCAGGCCACTTTGTCGGGTATCTGATCAACGCGTACGGCCATGAACGTGTAGCCGTATTGCTCGAGAATCTCGATTCCGGGCAAGAGATCGCGGACGCGTTCCATTCGACCTACGGCGAATCTCTATACGACTTCGAAAACGTGTGGCGATCGACACTGGGCGCCGGGCCGCTCCCGACTCCGGACTCGGCCGGTTCGCAACTTCCGCCTCCGGTCATGACCCAAATACCTCTCCTTAAGCCGCCGGCGGACACCGTTAATTCGCCTACTTCTGAGGGGGCTGGAGAAAGTGTCAACTTGACAACACCTGCGCCTACGACCGCGCCCGCGCCAACGTCGGCGCCGCCCCGGGAAGCGTCCGATTACAGGTCTCCTGCGGAAGTTCTGGACGACGGCACGCCCGGACGTTTTGCGGCGATAGTGATCATCGCGGTTTCACTTGGAGCGTTCGCCGCAATTTCAGGCGCATTTGCCTTTGCGAGGTTAAGAACGCGTCGCCGCCAAGCGAACGGTTCTTAACGCGCAGCGAATTAATCAGTTCTCGACCAGGTGGTACTCGTTGGGCACGCGGAGAACCTCGCAACTTGTGAAGCGGCCGTCGAAGCCAAGCCTTACGCCCTCACAGTAGCCTATGGCGTCGCCCCACTCGGCGTGCGGGTAGTTGGGGACGGTGGCCACCGCTCCCACTTCGACTAGTCCGCCGTGGGTGACGATGAGAGCCTGTGTCGAGTCCGGTATGCGCTCGACGATGCTGCGCCAGACGTCTGCCAATTCGGCAGAGAAATTCGCGGCAGGACCGCCCGAACTGACGGCTTGAGAGATCGCTGAGAACGGGCTAGGCCAATGCGCGCTGGTGAGCACGTCCAGTGGGATATGCGCAAGGAACTCGTCGGTCTCATCGACCTCGAAGCCCATCGCGATGGCCGTTTCGATGGCCCGCGGAATGTGGCTGGTCACCACCAGACTGAATGGGCCGGACGTTTTTCCGACGAGCCGCGCCAACTCGATCCCATCCTGCGACAGGTGTTGGCCGGGCTTTCGCCTCATGGTATGTCGCCGGACTTCCAACGTCCGCATTCGTCAATCCTCCTCTTCTCCCAGCGCTGAGCACCGGGTGAACAGGTCGGTGAGATTTCGAAACGGACAGAGAACGGACCGCCTGGCAGGATTGGGAATAAGTAAAGCGGACCCTGCTTAGTCCCAGACCGCTCTAACCTCCGGCGGCGGCACGGATACGCTCGGCCACGATGATCTCCTCGCCTTCGTTGAGCGCGTGGGAGTTGACAGTGAGGGTCCGTTCGTCGATCACCATTACCCAAATTCGCGGGTTGCCGCCGTCCAACTCGTCGGCGATGTCCTGCGCCGTCTTGCCGACTACTCCGGCATCGACGGTTACATTGAGTGTTGAGCCAAAGTACTGGGGTACGTTCTCGATCTCCAGGCCCACGCCGGGGGTTCCCGCCAAAATCTGCCTTGCGGTGTCCAGGCGCTCCTCGTAAACCATTAGACGGTCCTCGTGATTCATCTTCACCCATCGCTCGACGGCGGTGACCACGCCCACCACCTCTTGCTTGTCCATCTTCATAGGACGTCCAAAGGAGCGGCCGCCGTTTTCCTGGAAAGCGATGAAACCCTGATCGGATGCGGCGTCCACGAGTTCCTTGCGGCCGCACAGGAAGCCGGAGGATTGGGGAGCGCCCATGTACTTGGCGCCGAAGCAGGCAAGGTCGGCGCTCTGGGCATTGCGCCAGAAGTAGTCGAGCGGATAAATTTGCGCCGCCGCGTCGGCTATGACGGGTACGCCGGCATCGTGCGCTATATCGACCGTCTGCTCCAGCGTCAGGACCCCGTCGAGTTCGTCCGCCCGGATGAGGTATGCGACGGCCGCCGTGTTATCTCCGATGACCTCCTCGAGCTGATCGCGGGTGCATCCGTCTTCGTCGCCTGCCTCGACGAGCCTCGCGCCGGGGACCGTGAAACTGCGGTCGTAGATGTAGCGCTGGGCCTTCTGGATGACGATCTCGTTCTTCATACCCGTCGTATCGGGTAGCTGGGCTATCTTGTCGAGGTCGCGCCCGGTCATGCACGCCGCGGCGCTGAAGGCGAGGGCTGCCGAGCAGCCGGAGGTGACGTATGCTGCCTCGACGCCCAGCAGGTCAGCGATGTATTCGCCCGAACGGGCGAGCAGTTCCGCCATCTCGATGTAGGTGTCGTTAACGGCGGCCATCGCCGCGGTCACCTCTGGAACGGTGGCCGAACCGCCGAGCACGGTCCGATTGCCCTGGGCGTTGATGACGGCTCGCGCTCCGAATTTCGCGTATATGTCGGCCCCTGTTGTTGTCATGCCCATTCCTTTGAGAAACTACCCCGAACGTGCAGGGACTCTCGTAGCTAAGCTTCGCGGCGCCAGTCGATCATACTCCGCCCCTAGCTTTCGCGTAGATGGATGGCCCTGTCCGGCGGAAAGGATTTTAGAGGTATTCACCAAGTGGCGCACGGCTGCGCCAGGAGCCGCATGGGGCTCGGCCCCTCCCCGCTCTTGCGTGAGCAACAGGGCACATACACAGGCGACACGCCCACGGGCGCGAACTACGTCATGTGAACATGTTGTATGGCCACGTCCAGGCCCGGTGAACGTGAAAGCCGCCCATCTGCAGTTATCAGTGGGACGCCCCGCTCGCGTGCAGCGGCGACGTAGAAGGCGTCGTAAGCGCTGACGTTCCAGCGGTGTTGCCAGGCCAAACGAGTCAGGGATCGGTGAGAAATGCGGTCCACTGGCCATCGGATCAGGTCATCGATGGCCATCTCCGCCCGTGTCACCTCAAGATGCCCGTTCAGCACTGCTCGCCGTAACACCGACAGGACTTCTGCGTCCATCAGTTCGGGGGCGGCCAACGAGGCGCTCTCGAACATGCCGGCTACCGTAAGGCCAAGGGGTGTCCTCAGAAGATACTCGACCGCGACGGACGCGTCGACGACGTATCGGCTCACCGTGTCTCCGTGTCGTAGAGGGCGCGTTCTTCCGCGAGCAACGTTGCGGCTTCAACGCCCAGATCGGTCGTGGGACGCTGTGCCAGACGTTCCTGCCATTCCCACCTCGCCAACTCCCGTTCGACGGCGGTGAGCACGACTGCGCTCATCGTGGAGTTGTTCACACGGGCACGGCGGCGAAGGCGTTCGTGCAGGGCGTTGGGTATGTTACGTACTTGTAGATTGGTCATGTAGTGAGGGTATCATGAAACCTGCATGATGTTAAGGGTCACCACTACTATCGGACCACCTGAACCGCTGGCCGGCGAGTTCCACAGCCTATTAGAACACCCTCCATCCCGATGCCTTCCAATTTGGCCGTGCATTGATTGGCCAAACCGCGATATGGTTTGCCGGACTCCGCGAAGCTGCGGACTTCGCCGTCCAGGACATATCTACTTGTCGATCAACGCAAATATGGCCACTCTGGTCTACTCGCCGGAGCTAGCCGCTTTCGATCTTGGGCCGAACCATCCGCTCAAGCCCGTCCGTTACGCTCACACCGTCGAGTTGATGCGCACTTCGGGGCTGCTTGAATCCCCAGACTTACGGATCGTCCCTCCCAGACCTGCCAGCCAACCGGAGATCGAGCGGTTTCACGATCACGACTATGTGGACGTGGTGCGAGCCATCGGCGCAGGGATGATCGTTCCGGGTATGGGTGAATTCGGTTTTGGGATGGGCGACAACCCACCTGCCCGCGGGCTTTACGACGCGGCAGCCCTATCATCGGGCAGTTCGGTTGTGGCGACGGAGTTGGTCATGTCCGGCGCCTCTCCCGTCGCATTTGCGATTGCCGGTGGGGTTCACCATCACGCCATGCCCGCTCGCGCTTCTGGATTCGGAGTATTCAACGATGCCGTAATCGCCATCCAGGGCCTGGTTGACGACGGCCTGCGCATCGCTTACGTGGACATCGACTGTCATCATGGCGACGGAGTTCAACTTGGTTTTTACGAAACGGACCGGGTCCTGACGATTTCGATTCACGAAAGCGGGCAGGTCCTGTTCCCCGGGACGGGCTACACGGACGAGACGGGCAGGGGAGACGGCGCGGGTTATTCGGTTAACGTGCCTCTCGCTCCGTATACCGGCGACGAAGTGTGGCTGGAGGCTTTCGACAAGGTTGTACCGCCTCTGCTTGGTTCGTTCGAACCGGACCTGGTGTTCACTCAACTCGGCATCGATACCCACTTCCGCGACCCGATCACCCACCTGCTCCTGACCACGCAGGGACATAACGAAGCCGTGCGCAGGCTGGGCGAGTTAGCCGCGAAATCGGGGCGTTGGGTGGCAGTAGGGGGAGGCGGCTACGACCCGGGCGCGGTAGCGAGGGCATGGACGATGGACTTGGCGGCAATGGCCGGTTTCGAGCTTCCGGAGCGCATTCCGGAGTCTTTTGGATCGATAGCTGTTCCGGCGACGTTCGCCGATGAGGCGCCACCCGATCTGGGCCCTGCGGTGAAAGAACAAACGCGGGAGTTCGCGGCCGAAAGCGTTCGGCAAATCAGAGAAAACGTCTTTCATGTGCACCGGCTGTGACGAAAATCCGCGTCATACCGCCTGGTTGTCGGTAGTACCCTTACGGTCGTTCAACGCCCGGCGGCGGGTTGGTAGCCGGGGCTATTGGAGGTAGAGATCATGCGAGCAGGATTTGGCAGCGGAATCGCGACATCGCGAGAGTCATTGCGCTACGCGCAGCAACTCGGCGCAACGGACATCATTCCCAGTACCGAGGGCATCCCATCCATCGATGGGACATGGGCGCTCCAGGACCTCGTGAAGCTGAGGCTTCGGATCGAAGAGTACGGCATGTCGCTCACCGCGATCGAGAACGTGCCCATCTCGTTTTATGACCACATCATGCTCAACGGGCCGCGGCGGGATGAGCAGATCGAAAAGATGATCATCACGATCAGCAATATGGGCCGCGCCGGAATTCCCATATTCGGATACCACTGGATGCCGTCGCACGTGTGGAGGACTCCCGAGGTGCCGATCCGGGGCGGCGCCCTGGCCACGGCATTCGACAACGAAATAGCACGGCAGATGCCCGATACCCATGGACGGCGCTATTCAGAAGAGGAGATGTGGGAGAACCTCGAGTACTGGCTCAAGATCATCATCCCCGTGGCGGAAGAGGAGGGCATAAAGATCGGTATCCATCCGTGCGACCCGCCCGTCGACTCACTCGGCGGCATCCCGATGCTGTTTAACTCCTACGACAACTACCGCCGCTACCTGGCAATCGTCGATTCTCCCCACAACGCCATCGAATTTTGCCAGGGGACCATTTCAGAGATGCATGACTCGGCGGGTGACAACATATACGGGTTCATCAAGGAGATGGTCGAACGCGACCGCATCCTGTACGTGCATTTCCGAAACGTGAACAGGCCGAATCCGGAGAGCTTTCACGAGGAGTTCATCAACACGGGCCACGTCGATATGTATCGGGCGATGAAGACGTACAACGACGCCGGTTACAAGAGCTTCTTCATAGACGACCACGTGCCGCACACCGAGGGAGACTCGACCTGGGGCCACCGAGGGCGTGCATTCGCGAACGGGTATATCCAGGCCATGATTGAGGCTGTCGCCAAGCAGGCAGGCTGAGCGTGAGGGTTGGCAAGGCGCTTCAGCGAGGTTACTTGGGCCTCTTCACACTAAGTCCATGCAAACGGTGGCCCCAGATATTGTCCCGAGCGCCCGAAATGTCATTCCGAGCGAAGCCGAGGAATCTCAGCCGGTGGTTGCCAGTCGCGGCGCCATTCGTACAACTAGACCACTCATTGAGGCGCGTTGCTCCGCGACAGCCTGGCTTTAAGACAAGGTTTTGAGATTCCTCACTACGTTCGGAATGACAGCCGAGGGGGTGGCGATACGTGTTTTGTTGTGTGAACAGGCCCTAGTTCGTTTGGGCCCCTCTTAAAAATCCCACGGGCACCACGGAGCCCGTTCTGACGTGAACATGGCGTCGGCGCGTTTCAGGGCGCCGTATGTGCGTTCTTCTACACGTGCAGCGCGCGCCATGGCGCCGAAATTCCCGCCTCCGAGATAGCTGGCCGACAGATCGGCCGCGCTCAGTACAAGATCGGGTTCGTCCCGCGTCGGCTTGCATGTCGCGCCGGTTTCGTCAGCGTCGAGTTCGAAGCGGCCGCCGGCCCACGGGCAGAACTCGTCGACCACCTCTATGACCAACTTGCCTGCGGACGCGTACTTCCGCGCCGACAACGCAGTGGGCACATCGACAATACGGAGCCATATTGCGTCGTAGCGTGTCCGCTTCAGACGCCGCGGGTCTGCCAACATCCACCAAAGCGGATCGTCAACCGGAGTCAGATCGTAGGCCACCCGCCAGATGAGATCGACATCAAAGCAATATCTCCAGAGTGCCGCGTGTGCTTTGTCCGTGGTGGGGATTAGCTCGATGATTTTCAGACTGCTCTCGTCGGTGCCCCGCAAAAACCGGTACATCACATAGCCGTCTATGGATCCGGATTCCTCGTAGACGGCCAGGAAAAGACTGCTTTCGCCAGGGCTGGGTTCGGGATTGGGACTCCTGAGTGTCCGATAGAGAAACTCAGGTTTTCGTGTCATGAATCCGGGCCACCTGGACATCGCCCGTTCCCACACGCCGGGAAATATTCGCGCCGCTTCATCGACGTCAACGATCCTCATGTTGCCGCCCGTCGACACCTGGTTCTGGAAGCGGCTGTGCCTGGTGTCGATCGAAACGGCGTCGGTCTGCATCGCCATGCCGTAGCCCCAACGGCCGTAGATGATGCTCTCGGATGCCCAGAGAGCTGCCCCTGTCTCACCGCGGTCCCGCACGCGTTGTAGCTGGTCACGCGTAAGCATCGTTCCAATGCCACGGCGGTTATGAGTCGGCAACACGGTCACGTCGGTGATGGCTGCGACCGGAATCGAACCGCCGCCGGGCACGGTCATGCGGGCCGAGTAGGCGCCGGCGGTACCAACCATCTGACCGTTTTCGAACGCCGCGAAGTCGCGATCCATCTCATGACGGGAAAGCCATTCCCTGGTCGACTCGGGATCAAGCCGCACCGACTCCCCAAACGCTATTTCCGAGGTAATTCGAAACGTGTCAAGTTCTGATTCGGTTCTTTGTCTTATCTCAATTGGCACGAGTCATTCCCCCGCGGAGAATGCCGGGCGGTCGCCGGCGAAATATCGAATATGAGATGGAGGCGCGAACGGGCGCGCCGGCAGCCGAACGTTCAGTCGTGTTGCTGAATGTGAACTTTGATCACGCCGCTCGTCTTGTCGTATGCGGTGTCGAATCCCTGCTGCGTATCTTCGAGGGACACGGTGTGAGTGACTATGTCCCTATACGGGACATCCCCGGAGGCAAGAATGTCGATCGCGACCTCGTAGTCATGACGGCCGTCAACTTCTCCGTAGCAGTTCGAAGACAGCAGATCGATCTCCCGTAGCAGAGGCGTTAGGAAATCAAATGTTTGAGGGGTCTTTATTCCGCCCACGTTCACGACTCGCCCTTGATTGCGTACGCACGCGATGCTTTGCACAAGCGTGTCCGCCTGATTGCCTCCGACCGTTTCGAGGGCCACGTCCATGCCCAATCCTCCGGTCGCCGAAAGGCAGGCCTCTTCGAGTTCGCCCGGCTCGGAACCGACCACCTCGTCAGCTCCCATTGCCAGGGCGGCTTGCTGCTGCTGAGGGTACCTCGCCGAGGCGATTATCTTGCCCACGCCGGCAGCCCTGGCGGCCGCTATGCACGACAGACCGATGGTTGCGGCTCCGATCACTGCGACTGTGCTGCCCTTGGCGACTCCACAATAGCGGACGGCATGAACCGACACGGCCATGGGTTCGACCAAAGCGGCATCGACCCAATCTATGCGTTCGTCGAGCGGGAATAGCCCTGTGGGCCGGCGAGTCATGTATTCGGCGAATCCGCCGCCGGTGTCTCCCGCCAAGTTAACGCAGTGCTTGAACTGGCCGTCATTGCAGAAGAAACAGTCGCCGCAGCACAGGCCCGCTCCGATGGTCTCCAACGCCACCCGGTCGCCAACCTTCAGCCTGGTCTCCCCCGTAGGCAATTCGACGATTTCACCCGCCACCTCGTGTCCGGTCGGCAACGTCTGCGGATCGGTGCGGGAATTGGTCAGGTGCAGGTCCGATCCACAGATACCAGTCCGGCGGACTCTGATCAAAGCCGACCCGGGAAACATCTTCGGCATAGGCACGTCCTGGACCACATAGCGGCCAGTTCCGTCATCAAGCGCTGCTCTCATGGGCATTTTGAAACGATGGCAGACCCAAGGGGCAGGTCAGCCGATCGATTCCCTTTCCGTCAATCCGGAGACCAAGTGTCGTTACTCGTCGTCCTGTTTCGTGTGAGATGAATCAATAAGGACATTGAATCGAATGGTATAGCAAGGCATCGGCTGCCGGTCTCATAACGAGACCGATGCGTTCGAAGCGAGCGTTTTGCGGGGAAGGAACCGATCTGCGCGTGTGCGATCAGGATTTTGAGCTTTGCTCCCGGGTCGCCTTGCGTCGGCGCGAAGCCATCCATAAAAGTGCCAGCGGAAAGACGACTATCGCCACCCCCAAGACCAGGACAATGGTCTGAGGCCCCAGTCCGAGCATGTGGTCGATGGTTTCGCGGATCCATCGAACCAGCGTCGGGTCCGCACTTTCGGTATGGTGCAGGAGGATTCGGAGCGCGCTTGTCATGCCCGAACTCCGTAACAGACGAGCTAGGTGTTACTTGCCGGACCGGCGGGCGCAGGCAAACCGGAAGCCGAGGCATATCTTACCGAGTACCGTCGTTCCCTGATGGTCAACGAAATTATGCCAGCCATGACCAGGAAAATCACGCCCGCTGCGATCGCAGGGTCGTAGGTCCCCCAGATGTCGAATACCAGGCCGAACAGGTAGACGGCCAGCGCACCGCCGATTTGGTGGGCGAAGTTGATGAGTCCGACGAGCGACCCCATGTGCCGCAGGCCATAAACATCGGCAGCCAGCCCGGTCGTCAGGGGCACGGTGGCCAGCCATGACGCCCCGCCCGCGAGTGCGAACCCCCACAGGGCCCACTGGCCGGGCAAGATGAGCAGAATAAGGAAAGCCGAGCCTCGCACAAGGTAGACGCACCCGAGTAGCAGTCGGCGTTCCACGCGGTCGGACAAACTACCGATCAATATCACCCCTATGGCGTTGATCCCACTCAGTAACCCAAATGCCAGCGCTGCCGTCGTCGGGGTAATGTCCTCGGAAATGGCCCACCTAACGTAGTGGACGGATATCGATCCCGTCGTCACGCCGCAGACGAAATATCCGAGGGACAATTGCCACATCGGCGCGGTCCTGAACGGCGCCGTCCAGTTCTTCGCCTCCAGGGGAGTGTCGGGCGTCCGGCCCGGGGCGCCTCCGATCCCCGTCCTGTCCCGAATCCCATCCGGCCATTCGCCAACGTCCCTGGGGTCGTCTCTAACCACGAAGTACACCACCGGTGCGCCGAGGAACAGAACTATGGCGCCCGCAATCAGCCACGACGTACGCCAGTCGGTCCATATCAATAGATAGGTCAGGAACGGCACGAACACGAGCCCGCCGACGGAACCGCCGGACGCCAACGTGCTCAGGGCGCGGCCGCGACTCTTCCGAAACCAGCGCGCGGCCACCACGCTCGGCGGTCCACCGGACAGAGCGCCGGAAGCGAATGAGACCACCACGCCGTAAAGTGCGATAAGGGCGTAAACGTTGCCCACGGCGGCTATCGACGCGGTGCCCAGGCCCATCAGTATCAGGCCGATGGTTACCACAATGCGGCCGCCGAACCTGTCCACCATCCGGCCGAACACAACCTGGCTTGCGCCATTCACGAGCCATCCGACCGCTGCGGCGATAGAGATCGTCGCAACCGACGCGTGAAACTCCCTCTCCCAAGTTTCTACGAAGATGCCAAACCCGTTCCTGGCTCCAACGCCGAGGAACATCGAAAAGAAGAGAGCGCCGACGATGTACCAGCCGTAAAACGGTGCGACCTGGAACCTCGCCCGGGTCCTTTCAATCAGATTCAAGTTGCCACCATTGCGTTTTGACCACGCAGTCGACGCAGACGTCTAGGAAACACCCAGAATCTCGGCAGCGTCCCGGTTGATGATGGCTTCGACCTCCTGTTCGGGGATGCCGGGCAGGTGGTGGTCGGCCGCAAACTTGTTGAGCCCGCGCAGGTGGTCGATGTTGTCCTGTGGCATCGTCACCGGCCAGTCCGAGGCGAAGAGGATCTTGTTGGTCACTCCCCACTCGTGAAACAGCCGCATGCCGTTCCAATAGGACCAGGGCCGGTAGAACTGTGCTGAAACGTCGGCCCAGACGTTTGGGTGCTTCCGCACCATTGTGACTGTGTCTACGTGCCAGGGGTGGCCAAGATGCGCCATGATCATCTTTAGTTTCGGGAACGCCGCCGCCACCCTGTCGAACGTCAGCGGGTGCGCGTACAGGAGAGGCGCATCCCACATAGGCGACGTGCCCATGTGCCAGATGATGGGAATGCCGTCGGCCTCAAGCCGCGCATAGAGACGATACGCCGCTTCGCCATTGGGATCGAAGTCCTGGTAGTTGGCGCCCATCTTGATCCCCTTGCAGCCCAAGTCTCCGACACAGCGGTCGTACTCGTCATTTACGCCGGGATCGAGCGGGTGCAGCGACATGAACGGGACTATCTTGTCCGGCGCGTATTTTGCTACGGCGGCCGAAACATCGTTTCCGTTCATATCGTCAGGCCAACCCTGAGTCCCGAGACCGAAATATTCGCCGGATTTCCAGGGGCGCTGCGCTATTGGGAACACGAACGCTTTGTCGACCGGGCCCATGGCGGCCAGGTAGTCGGCCACGCTGTTCGTCTGTTGGACGGTATCGCCGGAACGCATCGTCGTCTCGGAGCGAATTTCTTCCGGAGGGACAGCCTTTTCGTGACTTGGGATATGTGTGTGAACGTCGATGATCATCTGATGCTCCGATGGATGCAGGCTGACTAGTATCTCGCTGGCCGCTAAAGGCCGATGTTATCCGCTATGGCGGGGCCGTAGGCTATCCGCCGTATCCGTCGCTGCCGCCCGTTTCCCACCACCGGTACAGTTGGCTCGGACTTCCCCCGGATGGCCCGACCACGTATGAGTTCCGCAGTGTTTCGGTTACGTACATCTTGGCGATGGCGACGGCCTCTTCGACACCTCGTCCTAACGCCAACCCAGATGCGATGGCAGAAGCCAATGTACTGCTGGCGCCGTCGTCGGAAGTTGTTTCGATGCGTTCACTCGGGTACTCAAGGTATTCGCTGCCATCCCACAGGATGTCCAGGCACTCGTCGCCGCCCAGGTGACCTCCCTTTGCGAGCACGTTCGCCGCACCGGCGCGATCCAGCAACTTCCCGACGGCCCTCAGCCCCAGGGCGTTTCTGACCGGGATGCCGAGCAGGTTAGTCGCCTCCGGCATGCTGATCGTCACGACTTCAGTGACTGGCATGAGTTTTGTCTTAAGGGCATCCTTCAGAGCGTCGTCTGCGTGCGCAAGGTCCGGGTCCGCGACGACGTGTTTTATCGAGGCCCGGCCGAGAGCCTGCGAAACACTGGCGACCGATTCGGCGTCCGGCATCCAGCCAATCTTGACGACCTCCGCGCCGGTGACGACCAGCGCCGATTCGATCTGCCGTACGATTTCACCTGCCGGTATGGCTGCGACCACTTCCGTATCGTCGCCGCGTTTTGCCAGGATGCCGGTGACCACGGCGGTACCGTGCACGCTCATGGCAGCGAACGTGCGAATGTCGGCCGCTATTCCATCAGCTCCCGCGGAGTCTGACGCACCGACTGTTATCAAAGTCTTTGGGGATTGGCCGTCCATTTCCACCTCGTGTGACCTACTTGAGCCTGCGGCCCAGAGCCCTATCGACAACGCGAAACGACAAGGTTTGCTCGTCGGTTGGGATGTTAATCTACGAATTCGCTCGTCAGACGAAGATTGAACGGCAATACGCGATCGAAAGGCAGGCAGAAGCAACTTTGGACACACGGTCAGTTGTAATCACGGGGGCAAGGAACTTCCTCGCCCACACCCCCGGCCTTGTGATGCACGGTTCGCGGCCAACGCGGGACATTCACGATAATCCTGACGTGGCCGATGTAATCACGAACCACCTGCGCAGCTTCGAGCAAGCTGCCGCCTACGCGCCTAACAAAACCTATCTGGGCGGGTTGCAGCCCGCCGGGCTCGCCGAGTTGGACAAGCCATGGTACGGACTCGATGGGGAGTTCGAGCGCGACCAGCCGTATGGCCACATCATGCCGGAAGAAGAGTTCTACGGCGTGATGAAGATGATGGACGACTTCGACCTGCTATGGCTCGAAGATGGGTTTAGCCGCAAGATGGCGGCCACTCTGAGCGAGACCGGAGATTGGACCGAAAAGCAACTCTCCTTGCTTGAGTCCGGCGTCACGATCGACCAGATCGAAGGACAGCTCGGCGAAGGTTCCGGGCACCTCCCGATATACCTGCGTGAAGGTGAGTTGATCGGCGTGGTTAACGCCGCACACCAGGAGGATGCGTCGTTATTTGCTGATGTCCTGCTGGAAAATCTGGCCTGCAAGGCAGCGGCAGTTATGGCCGTCAAATGCCTCATCAAGGACCTCGGGATCGATCCGCTCGCCGTCCCATACATACTGAATAGCGGCGAGGAAGCCGTAGGAGACCGCTACCAGAGGGGCGGCGGAAACCTCGCAAAGGCGATCGCACAGGGGTGCGGACTGATCAATTCAACCGGATCGGACGTGAAGGCGTTTTGCACCGGCCCCAACCACGCCGTCCTGATCGCCGCGGGTCTGATCGCGGCCGGGCTTTTTGAGCAAGTGATCATCGTGGGCGGGTGTTCGCTGGCAAAATTGGGTATGAAGTACCAGGGGCACGTCCGAAACGATATGCCCATTCTCGAAGACGTTTTGGCTGGTTCGGCGATGCTCGTGCAAAAAAGCAACGGCCGGAGCCCGGTTGTGCGGCTCGACTCGGTGGGGAAACATGATGTTGGCGCGGGCGGCGCGCAGGCGGCGATATTGGCCGAACTCGTCTCCAAGCCGCTGGAACGGCTTGGGCTGGCGTATGCCGACGTCGATAAGTACGCCACGGAGATGCACAACCCTGAAGTGACCGAGCCAGCCGGCTCCGGTAACGTGCCGGAACTCAACTACAAGCTCATCGCCGCGCTTGCGGTCAGGGCGGGCCAGTTGAGCAGGTCGGAAATGCCGGATTTTGTGGCCCGTCACGGCATGCCGGGATTTTCTCCCACGCAGGGCCACATTGCGTCGGCGATTCCGTTCATGCCCCACGCCATTGACGGACTTTCTAACGGCAGCCTGAATCGGGTAATGTTCCTCGCGAAGGGGAGCCTGTTTCTGGGCCGGATGACGCAGATGTCAGACGGCTTGTCGTTTATCATGGAGCCGGCAAACTGAATTCGTGCTTTTGACCCAGTAGAATAGGGCCGAAATTTCAAGACTGGCCATCGTACGTCAAGGAGAAATCAATTGGAACTGAAGGGCAAACGCGTAATCGCCCTGGGTGAGCGAGACGGAATCCAGGGCGATTCCATCGCCACGATAGCCCGCTCCGCCGGGGCGGAAGTCGTACTGGAAGTCACTCACTGCTTCGTCTGAACGTCCGCTGGCGCACTTGACCTTGAGGGTCAAGATGAAATCAAGCGGACGGTGGACAAGGTAGGGACCGATGATCTGGTCGTCCTCCTTGGTACTCCTACAGCAGAAAGTTCCGAGCTCTACGCCACCACCATGGTGGACGGCGACCCATCCTGGGCCGGAGCGCTGGCCGGTACAGCCCTTGGCTTGCCTGTGTTTCATGTGACCGAGGATGAGGTAAAGAACCAGGCGGACGCGAAGGTCTATGACGACGAAGTAGGCGTGGCGGAGATGGTCCTGGAACTGGACGAAATCCAGCAGGCTGTCCGCAAGGTCCGGGAGTCCAACGGCAGCTGATCAGAGCCGCCGTTTGCGACACTGCAATCCCGTCGAGGGCAGGCCGACACCGGCGTGCTGATGAAGTTCGCTACTTGCGACTGCGGTTTCGTCTCGGCCTGACTCGGCCTATGAAACCCTGCGGCCGTGCCAAAATTGTTGGCGCCTAGCCGGTCATGGGGTGCTATTGACCAGGGCGGCTGTCGTGGTCGTCGGGGGCAAGGCCGTCCAGGAATGCGTTAACCCCATCGGCCGCGCCCATGGGGTTGGCGATGTGCGGCCATTTCCCCACCCCGTTGATCACCAATTTCCTGGCATTCGGCCAGTCGGGCCAATCGACCGGCCCGTCCTCCTGGGTAGCAATAATCAGCGTCGGCACCCGCGGTTCGGCGGCATCGGTCAAGCCCGGTTGGTTTTCGACATTTGTTGCCGCCGGGTCGAATTTGGGGGCCCTCAACCCACCCGGGCGGGCCCAGGTAAGCATGTCGGCAATTTCGGAAGCGCGCATGGACGGATGATCCCCGAACAGGAATAGTTCGGCGCCACCCGGTCCCAGAACAAGGTCCACAAGGCCTGCGACTTTGACTTTGTCCGGCGGCGGCCCCAGCAGGACCAATCCACCCACCAGATCTGGCCAGCGTTCGGCCGCCCGAATTGCCAGCAGCGCGCCGAGGCCGGTACCCGCCAGTACTGCCTTCCGCTGCCAGTACGACAATTGCAGGTGTAAATCGTCGGCGTACTCATCGAAGCCGTATTGGCCGTCGGGGTCCCACGGGGTGCCGCCATGGCCGCGCAGGTCCATGGCGATTATTTCGGAAGACCGGCGGATTCGACTGGCAAATGGTCCGTAGGTGTCGGCGCATTCCCCGAGGCCGTGCAGCAGCACGGTCATATTTGCTGACGACCTGGGCCACCAGAGATAGTGAAACCGCCTGTAACCAAGCAGTTTCAGGTATTCACTCAGCCCGCCGTGTCGATTCGCAAGCAAACGGGTCACCGCCCAACAACGAGATCATGAATTCCCGCCCTGTTCGCGCCAAAGCCGGCGCGTCGCGTTGGACCGGGTGGGCCGGCACAGCGCGCGGACTTGCGGCGCGGAGATTCAGGCGGGCATCGCAGCCAGTGCGGCGTCGATATCCTTCGGCTTGTAGCCAACGACTCGTTCGTCTCCAATGAAGGTCACGGGAGTCGAGGAGTAGCCTTCGGTCAACAGGTATCTGGTGGCGTCGTCATCGAGTGAGACGTTGTGCTCCGCGAACGGGACACCTTTTCGTGAAAGGTACACTTTCACCATGTGGCAAGGGCCTCAACCGTTCGAGGTGAAGACCTTGATGGCTGCGTCAAAATCGGTCAAGTTTTCAATCCTCCAGGAATCCGGCGATTCTGGAAATCCGGATATGGTGATTGTATAAGTAATCTGACCGTTTTCCGGAAGCGGCTATTAGGTATTGGCCATCCGGGCGCAGGATACGAACCGGACGACATAATGATCGATCGCAAAGTGATACTCGATAACGTCATCAAGGCCCTGCCTGAGGACCACGACCTGGTCCCATTGCCCAAGCTCAACGTGCCGACCCCTGCCGGCATGGGTTTCCAAAAGGTCTATTTTGGCGCCAGGTGCAATTGCGGGACATCAGCCGTATTGAGCGTTGAGGTTGCAAACGACCGGACTGAAGCCGACCTGGAGTCGGCGATGCCGGCCATACTGGACCGCCTGATGAAGCAGAAAGCCAGCTTCAGAAATATGTCCTGCCGGTCCCATCAAAGCCTCAGGTCCGGCCAATTCAAATAAAATCCAGGTCTTACTCCTAATCAACCGCAAATCCACAGCCCCGGGGGAACAGCAATGCCCAGGAAACAACTGACCGAGGAAGAAGCCCTTCAGAGGGCCATAAATTTCTCGGATAAATACGTCAGCAGGGGGCCCTACGAGTTTTTCCCAGACGCCGAAGTAGTCAAGGTCGTCCAGGAAGGACTTGGCAAGAACGAACTGGATCACGGCTATCGCTATTGCCCCTGAATGCCGTTAAGCGGCGATCCGGTCGAGGATCGCAAGAAGATATGCCCGTGTGACCGGCACCACGAGGACATCATCCGTGACGGGTTCTGTATATGAATGTTCTTCGTAAGCGAAGAGTTTCTTCGCTCATACGAAGCCGGTGAGGACTTCGAACAGACAATTGACGAAGCGGTACCGCAGGGCACTGGCCTGTTCGAAGGTGAGTACGCCTCGAAGGCGTCTACGAAAAGCTCGAAGTCCCGATCCGCGCGCAAGAAGAAGGAGTAGCGGGACCTAATCTATGGCAACGGATCTTCAGGAATCCCTGACGCTTAACACTTACAGGGTGAATAGCGTCGAATTTGGCGCCAGGACCGAGTTGCGGGACGGCGCACTATCAGTCGACCTCGACGAAGTGACCGCCGCCGCGAGGTCCGACCCGCGGGTGACCGCCGTTCAGGTGGAACTCGTCCATCCCGGTGAGTCGACCCGTGTTACGGCGATCAAGGACGTCATTGAGCCTCGATTGAAAATATCGGGGCCAGGACGGGTATATCCGGGGGTTGCCGGACGACCGGTGACGACCGTGGGCGTGGGCGGAACGAATCGACTTTCGGGAGTGGCTGTAACTCCGCTCAGCCCAATCAAGTCGTACGAACTCGCAAGCCCGGCTGGGGGCGTCGTGGGGGGCGCCGCAGGACCGGGGTCCAATCTGTTCGACATGAGCGGGCCCGGCGCCGACGCTTCACCGTACGGGTCTCTGCATCACATATGCATAAGCCTGGACGTGAGCCAGGTGCTGCACCTGGACGACCAGAACGAGACGATCCATGCGGCCGCGCTCAGGGTTGCCGATCTGCTGGCGAACACGACTCTCGACGCGCCGGCCGACGAGACAGAGGTGTTCAGCAACCGGCCGCTGAATGACGACGTTCCTTCCATCGTGTACGTCGCCTGCATGAATTCTCCGCAGCACTACGCCCACAGCCTGAACGCGTACGGGGTCGCCATTTACGGCTTGACCAGGCAAACGCCTCCATGGGTGTTGCGACCCACGGAAATCCTGGACGGAGCGATCTGCGGTTCCTACAGTTACGAGATGGCCAACAACCCCGTGGTCATGGGCCTGCTCCGCAAGCATCGGGCCGGAGAGTGCAACTTTCTCGGCGTGATTACGATACGGACCCGGTGGAGCTCGCAAGCCGAAAAGAACGTTCAGTCGGGCCAGACGGCGCGCATCGCACGCGACCTCGGAGCGTCCGGCGCGGTCGTCACGTGGGATGCGGGCGGCAACGACTTCATGGAGGTCGCCAGGGTCGTGCAGGCCTGCGAACGGGCCGGGATCGACACGGTGTTACTTACCGGCGAAGAGGACCCGGACAACGAAGGGCCTGCTCTGCTGGAGCCGTTGTCTGAGATGGAGGCCGTCGTAAGTTCCGGCATCGGCGCCAACATGTGGTTCGAACGCACTCCCATGCCCGCGGTCGAGCGGGTGGTCGGCGCTCCGCAGGTGCAGTTGAATTTTGGACCCAACGAGCCCTTGCAGATATTGGACGCGAAAAGCGAGCTGACCACGTTGCAATCAGAAGACCACTACGGGTTCGGCTTCCGGAGCTGCTTCAGCTACTGATCCGGGCCGTGGGATCGCCGATGGATTTCGTCCGTCCGTCCGGCGAATCAGGCGGGCCAGGGGATTTTCGCGGCGCGGCACCGGGCGTAGCATTCGTTAAGCATGTAATATATCGGCCGAATATATGGAACTGGTGCGTGGGACTGTACTGGCAGGTCTCAGCGCCGCCATAGCGCGCGGTCCATTTCGGCTGCGGTACTAATTTGAGAGGAACCGAATTGATTCCAAAGAAGTTTTTGATATTGGCCATTCTGGCCATTGCGGCGATTGTCGTAGTCGCGTGCGGCGGCGGCGATGAACCCGAGCCCGCAACCGCGGTACCGGTCCAACCCACCGCCACAACGAAGGTTGTGGTACCGACCCTTGCTCCGGTCTTGTCGACCCCGACGTCGGCCCCGGCTGAGCCTACAGCCACACCGGCGCCCACATCCACGCCGCCTCCCGCCGGACCGACCGGCACGCTGAACGTGGGCGTAGCGTTGATCACGCCACCCAATTTCTTGCCCAGCAAGATCCCATGGCCAGGCAACCTCAACATCGTTTCCTGGGGAGTCGGAGAGGGGCTGGTACGCACCAACTATGTGAAGCCTCCGCTAATTGGCGAGTTGAACGACACGGGCATTGCTCCCACTTGGGAAATCGCCTCCGATCTTTCGAAGATCACGTTCAAGATTCGAGAGGGAGTAGATTTCCACGACGACTGGGGCGAATTGACAGCGCACGACGTGGCGCACAGTTTCAATGAGACCCAGGCCGATGGCAGCACGTGGGCTCGAGTCGAAATTGGCGACTTCATGTCGGAAGGCGTCGCTCTGGATGACCGTACGTTTGAGTTCCGCTTCAAAAAGTGGAGCGGCCTGTGGTACGGGTGGATGCACCAGAACACCGGTTCCGTACCGATGATCAGCAAGAAGGCATACGACGATCTTGGTTTCGACGAAGCCGTACTGACCCCCGTTTTCACTGGCCCGTTCGAAGTGGATGAGTGGAAAGCCAACGACATCGTTCAGCTTTCAGCAATCGATCCCCACTGGCGACAGACACCCGGTGTGGCCAACGTAAAGATCGTCGAGATCAAGGAAGTTGCAACCCGCCTGGCGGCTTTCAAGACCGGTGAGATCCACCTGGCGCAGTTCCCAACCAACAGACTGGCCGAGGCCGCCGAGGCGACCGGCGGAAAGTTCCATGAAATCGGAAACCCATCGTCGAGGCACGTGGCGTACGCCGGCAACTACTGGATGAAGAAAGACCACAATTCCGGTGAGGACATCTACCCCCGGCCGGGTCTGAATGCCGATGACGAGCACCCCTGGATTGGAGACCCCGAAAACCCGGAAAACATGGAGCGCGCCCGCCTGATTCGGCACGCCATGGCATGGGCCATCGATCGGGATCTCATCAACGAGGAAGTCCTTCTTGGCTTGGGCTCACCCCAGTACACCTGGTACGGGTTCGACAAGAACGCTAACCCCCAGTACTTCAAGGACGAATGGATAATTCCGTACGATCCTGAAGGCGCAAAGCAGACGATTGCCGAACAGGGCTTCCCCGACGGGTTTAAAGTTCCCTTCTACCTGCCGCCAGACGTGCCCGGCGTCGTTAGCCTCGAGATCGGTGAGGCGATCGCCCAGATGTGGAGAAACATCGGGCTTGACGTCGTCATCGAAAGCACGGCGTACCAGGCCCGAAGGCCAACCATGGTTGAACGCTCGATCGACGTGGTCTGGATGTGGGCGTCAAACGCCTCGGTCGGCAAGATCGACGATGCTCACAGCCACGGTGTGATTCCCTCCGCTGGATGGAACCGCGGCATGGAGATTCAGTGGGTTCTCGACCTCTGGCAAGAGGCCGACGCCGAGGAAGATCCGGAGAAGCGTATCCAGATCAACATCCGGGCCGAAGACATGCAAGCGCATTGGCTAACGGTCGCGCCGGTTGTAGGTGTCCCCAGTATTTGGGTGGCCAGCGGAGACGTACTTGAGTGGAGGCCATTCTCGGAAGGCGCCGGTTACGCTGGTACATTCGAGTCGGTCGTCCTGAAGTAAGTTAGTTACGATCGCGGCGGCTGGGGTCCAGTTGATCCCCGTCGCCGCAGATCGAATTAGTCGGGCATTACCTTAGGGCCGCGTCGGCGCGAATGCCGGTTTCGCGGCCTTTGTGTTGTCCGCGAAGGTGTAAGAGCGGACGTCGGCAATGACCAAGTTCCTGGTACGACGATTCTTCTACGGCATCGCCGTAGTCATCCTGGTGACGCTGTTCGTCTTCATCCTGTCCCGCGCGTCAGGTGATCCGCGCACCGTTTTCCTGAACG
Source organism: Dehalococcoidia bacterium (assembly GCA_965219065.1). GTDB lineage: Bacteria > Chloroflexota > Dehalococcoidia > Lucifugimonadales > Lucifugimonadaceae. The sequence goes on along the minus strand of OZ244715.1, from coordinate 1,292,233 downwards.
AATACACGACCCAGGAGCAGTGGGACGAATGGGGCCGCCAGTGGGGCCTCGACAAGCCGGTAATCGTACAATACCTCCTCTGGTTGGGACGCGCGGCTACCGGCAACCTTGGCCAGTCTCTAAGGGAAAGCCGACCCGTCCTGGACGTCATACTGGAACGGGTGCCGGCCACTGTCCAACTCGCGGTGGGCGCTTTCGCTTTTGCGATTCTTCTGGGCCTGCCGTTCGGAGTACTTTCCGCCGTATGGCGCGGTAGCTGGCTGGACTATTTCGGCAGGACCATTGCTTTGTTCGGCCAGGCCCTCCCGCCGTTCTGGTTAGGGATAATGTTGATCCTGGTCTTTGCAGTACAACTCGGGTGGCTGCCTACGAGCCGGCGGGAGGGGCTCGATCACTTCATTCTCCCGTCCATCACACTCGGCTGGCTCACCGCTTCAGGCCTGTTGCGACTTGTGCGGTCCGCCATGCTGGAGGTGCTTGACTCCGAGTACGTAAAAATGGCCCGGGCTAAAGGCGCAAGCCCGAACGCAATTATCTGGAAGCACGCCTTCCGCAACGCCATGATCGCCCCTTTGACATACGCCTCGCTGGTGTTTGTCGCATTCCTGACGGGGGCCGTAGTAACCGAGACGGTGTTTTCGTGGCCCGGGCTGGGCAGCCTGGCCATCAGGTCTGTGAACAACCTTGATCTGGCAGTGTTATCCGGCGTGGTTCTTATCCTTACGTTGCTGTACGTGGTGGTGAACTTCCTGACCGACGTTCTTTACGCCGTAATCGATCCCAGGATACGGCTGGAATGAGCATTCAACCCATGGTCAGCAGCGCCTCGGAGCCGGTTATTCCGGGGCAAGACCGCGGCCGTATTGGCGGTTGGATCCACGCGGCCAATCGTTACCCGATAATCCCCGGCATCATCATGCTCTTCATGATGATCGCGGCGATCTTCGCCCCTCTAGTGGCGCCTCACGATCCCCTCTACGGATATCTGGGTGACCGCGAGATACCCCCGATCTGGTATCCGGAGGGAAGTATCACCCACATCTTGGGGACCGACCAGCAAGGTCGGGACATGCTGAGCCGCGTTATTTTCGGCGCCCGGATATCCGTGTTTATCGTGGTGACTGTCGTCGCCATTGGTGGGACCGCGGGCACCGCCTTGGGAATAGTCGCCGCATGGTACGGCCGCCACATCGATGAGTTGATCATGCGGGCCGTCGACTTCACCCTGGCCGTGCCGTTTATTCTCGTCGCGCTCGTGGCGGTGATCGTTTTTGGCCAGAGTGTGACGGTTGTGGTGGTCCTGCTCGCCGTGTTCAGTTGGAACGGTTTCGCGCGTCAGATCAGGGCCGATTCGCTCAGGATCAAGGCGGCCGACTACGTTTCGTTGGCACAGGTCGCGGGAGCGTCCACGTTGTGGATCATGTGGAAGCACATCTTCCCTGGCGTTGTCAACACTTTGACAGTGGTCGCCACTCTGCGGGTCGGTTCGCTTATCCTGGCCGAAGCCATTCTCAGCTTCCTGGGCGCGGGTATTCCGCCGCCGACCCCCGCATGGGGCGTCATGGTGGCGGGCGGTAGGGAATACCTGGAGTCTTCTTGGTGGATCGCATTCTTCCCCGGATTCTCCATATTCCTGCTCGTGCTATCGAGTAATTTCTTGGGGGACTGGCTGCGCGACCGGCTGGATCCGCGGTTGCGCCAACTCGACTAGCCCACTCTGTTGTTGGGGGTAGGACACGTGACAGAAAAACTGAGAGTCCTTCATTTCGTTAACCAGTTCTTTGCCGGACGCGGTGGTGAAGAAATGGCAAACATTGAGTTGGACGCGGTGGACGGCTCTGTCGGCCCCGGAATCAGGCTCGACATGCTGCTCGGAGACGACGCCGATATCGCTAAAACGTTGGTCGCCGGCGATAACTGGGTAGCGGAAAACGAGGACGGCGCGGCCGAACTCCTGCGCAAGGCGATTCTTGAATCCGGGCCCGACGTCGTAGTAGCAGGACCCGCATTCAATGCAGGGCGCTACGGACTTGCCTGCGGGCTGGTGTGCAAAGTCGCGCAAGACGCCGGCGTGCCGGCAGTAACCTCTATGTTCGAGGAGAATCCAGGCGTGCTCACTTACCGAAGCGAAGTACTGATCGTCGCGGGCGCCGAGGACGTGAAAGGCATGGAGCCGGCGCTGGCGAAGCTCGCGGAACTGGCCGTGAAACTCGGAAATGGTGTAACCCTCGGGCCCGCAGAGAGCGAAGGTTACTTCCCGCGCGGCGCCAGGAAAGAGGGCAGGCGATACGCGTCGGCTGCAACTCGCGCCGGCGACATGTTGATGGCTCGCCTGACCGGTTCGCCGTGGACCACAGAACTGCTATTGGAGACACCAGACGCCACAACACCAGCGGCCCCGGTCAGCGACCTTTCAAACGCCAAAATCGCCATGATGACATCTGGAGGTCTCGTGCCAAGGGGCAACCCGGATGGGCAAGTGAGAGGCGGTTCAACGCGCTGGTGGAAGTACTCGATCGATGGCCTCAGCGGATTGAGCCCGCAGGAGTGGGAGTCGATCCATCGCGGGTTCTTTGTCGGGATAACGAACGAAGAACCCAACTACGTAATGCCACTCGATGTGATGAGGCAGTTCGAAGACGCAGGCGGCATAGCCGAAATTCACCCGACAGCCATTAGCGTGTCGGGCGTCGGCACGCACGTCAGCGACTCAATACGCATCGGCGACGAAATGGCGGAGTATCTGCAAGCCGAGCGGGTGGACGGAGCGCTGCTCGTCGCCACCTGAGGCACTTGTAATCGTTGCGGCGCAACGATAGCCAGGCGCATCGAGGACGCAGGCATTCCCGTGGCCGTGATAACTGCGTTGTTCAGCCTTGCTTTGACAACCGGAGCTCCCAGAGTAGTCAAGGGCGCCCGAATAGAGCACGTGTGCGGGGACCCAACACTTGGGCCGGAGCGGGATGTAGCGTTCAGGCGGGAGATCGTGCAAACGGCGCTGGAGTCCCTGACTACTCAAGTTACCGAGCCGACATTGTTCGAACCCGCGGGTGTGTAGAGGCGTACGTCCGAGCGGACGCAAATGGACGGACAGTTGATTGTGACAATCGTCCCAGGACATTCTTGTTAGGCCATAAACGATGAAACTCCAACTCGGGAAATTCCCTGTTTCAGAAATACGCGAGGGTTCGCACACGGACTATCACGACGGGGTTCTTACGGTCGATACGGAGTCATTGACCAGGCTCGTACTCGAGAACCCGGCCATCGTCCACGCCCGCATGGAGATCGTCCGCCCCGGGGATTCCGTTCGGATCGTTGGATATCGCGACGTTGTGGCGCCGCAAGTCAAGGTTGAAGGGCCGGGCGTGGCCTACCCGGGCATCTGCGGCCGTCCAGCCGAATTCACCGGCCGGGGCCGGACGCACCGGGTCGACGGCGTTGGCGTGGTCAATCTCGCCGACACCGAGCCACCGCCTGGAGGCACGGTCGAGAAGCTGGCCCACGGATTCGATACGTTGTTCGACATGTCCGGTCCGTCGGCTTCCATCATCCCCTATTCGCAACTCAACAACGTCTGTCTCGTGCTCAACACCGATCGGAACTTGTCGGAACCGGCCCGCGCCTGGGCGGCCGAGGCCGCGACGTTGGCGGTGAGCGATGCCATTGCCGAGACCGTGCGGGACGAAATCCCGGCCGAGGTCCAGACGTTCGAGAGCCCGGAGTCCGACGCCGATCTACCGCGCGTTGTCTACATTTCTTGTCACAACTCACCCGAACACTACGCCGACGCCGTCAGGGCGTACGGCACGTCCATATACGGATTGTCACGCCTCAACGCGCCGTGGTTGCTGAACCCGAACGAATGGCTTGATGGCGCCGTGGCGGGAAGAGACTCTTGGATTCTTGTAAACAATCCGGTGATCATGGACCTCTACTCCCGTCACAATCGTGACCTGATATTTGCCGGTTGCATCGCCATTCGCACAAGGTGGAGCCAGCAAGTCGAGAAGAACGTGACCTCGAATCAGGCCGCCAAGATCGCACAGCAGGTCGGCGCAACGGGCGCCGTCGTCACGTGGGACGCGGGCGGGAACGATTTCATGGAGGTCATCAGGACAGTCCAGGCCTGCGAGCAGATAGGCATCAACGCTGTATTCTTGACCTTTGAGGAACATCCGGACAACGGAAGTCCGCTCCTCGAACCCCTGCCGGAGGCAAGAGCGATAATCACCACGGGATGGGGCCGCAACGAGTTGATGTCGGAATCCAGCATTCCCGAATATGACGAGCCGCTGCCGGCGGTCGACAAGGTGATCGGCAGACAGTCCATCATGGCCAATCAAAACGCCCAGTCGGGGCAAGTCGATTCGCACTCTGAGTTACGTTCGTACCTGTGGGTGGACCGTTACGGTTCCACTACGTGGAGCGCGTTCGACTATTAACATTCAAGGGAAACAGTTGAATATCTCATTGAAGGGAGAAGGATCGTGACGAGCCAGCCAAAGCTGAAAGTCGTTCATTTCCTCAATCAGTTCTTCGCAGGAATCGGGACTGAAGAGGCCGCCAATCACCCAATCGAAGTTCGCGAGGGAGCTGTTGGCCCGGGAAACGCGTTCCGGGCGGCGTTCAAGGATGACGCCGAGATCGTCGCAACGATAGTCGCCGGCGACAACTACTTCAACGAGGAACACGAGACCTCCGTCAGGGCAGTCGTAGACACCCTTGCCCGGTACCGGCCGGACCTCGTGATCGCCGGTCCCGCCTTTAACGCAGGGCGTTACGGACTGTCGTGCGCCGAGGTGTGCCACCTTGCACTGGCAGACGGCATACCTGCGGTGACCGCCATGTTCGAGGAAAACCCGGGCACACTGACCTACAAGAAAGAGGTCGTTATCGTGCCGACCAGCGAGGGCGTGGGCGGAATGCCAGCCGCCGTCGCCGCCGTCGCTCGCATTGGCTTGAATCTGGCCCGCGGTGAGGAGCTGGGTCCGGCGGACGAGGAAGGGTACATCCCGCGGGGCATCCGAAAGGCTGGAAGGCGGGACGTGCGTGCGGCGGACCGGGCCATCGAAATGGTCCTCAAGAAGGTCCGCGGCGAGCCCTTCGTTACGGAACTGCCTATCGAGTTGCCCGAGGTTGTCGAACCTGCCAGCCCGCTTAACGACATGAAAACTGCCCGCATCGGTCTCGTTACTTCGGGAGGGCTAGTTCCCCTGGGCAACCCCGACCGCCTGTCGGGCGGGCCTGCGCAGGTCTGGTACCGATACGACATCAGCAAGCTCGCAACGATGGAGACTGGCAAGTGGGAGTCGGTCCACGTCGGGTTCTACACCGACGTGACCAACGAAAACCCCAACTACGTGCTTCCGTTGAACGTCATGCGTTCACTCGAGGACCGCGGCGTCATCGAGTCGATCCACCCCGAGTACCTGACCACGTCCGGCCGGGGCACGACGGTAGCCGATTCCAGACGGATGGGTCAGGAGATGGCGGAGATTCTTAAACGAGGGGGTGTAGACGGCGTTGTCATGGTGGCTACCTGAGGGACCTGCAATCGTTGCGGCGCAACGATAGCGAAGGAAATCGAGCGAGAGGGCATCCCCGTAGCATTGATCTCAGCCCTGTTCAGCCTGGCCCTTACGACCGGGGCGCCCCGAGTCGTACGCGGCGGCCGGATTGAACATGTCTGTGGAAACCCAAGACTGTCGCCTGCCGACGATCTGGCCTATGCGACCAGCATCGTCGAATCTGCGCTGGAATCGCTGATGACGCCGGTGGCTGAGCCGACACTTTTTGAGCCCAGCGTCACCTGATCCCTTACAAGGCGCCAGCGATGCGCCTTCGCGTCGACGCCGGCAGCTATGCATGTGTTGCCTGAACCGCGACGCGATACACCGGAGCCGAAAATGAACGAGGCCGACAAGAGACTTGAACTGGGAATATTCCCGGTCACGGACGTACGACTGGGTTCCATGACCGCCTATGACGACGGCGTTGTCACAGTTGATGCCGACGGGCTGCGGGATGCCCTTCTCGAGGACATACGGCTAGACGACGTGCAGTTTGACGTCATCCACCCCGGCGACATGGTGCGCGTCACCACGGTCCGGGACCAGATTGAGCCGCGGATCAAGGTTGACGGGCCGGGCGTCGTATATCCCGGCCTTGACGGGCGGCCTGTGGACGTCGTCGGTTCGGGCCGCACTCACGTCCTTCGAGGCATGTCGATATTCGAAGTGTCAGACACGATGTGGTACCCGGGCAATGACGGGGACGTGGAGACCTACCTGGACATGTTCGGGCCAGGCGGCCAGGCAGTACCGTTCGGCTCGATGCACAACCTGTGCATGACCATTACGCCGCGCGAGGGCGTGCACATAGAGGACCAGAACCAGGCGATTCACGGAGCGGTACTACGCGCGTCTGACGCGATAGCCGAAACCACCAAGGAACTCGTCCCCCCTGCGATCGAGGTATCGGACCTGGGGTCAGTCGACCCGTCCCTACCGCGTGTCGCCTACGTCATGGCGCTGCGCTCGCCAGAGCACTACTCGAACTCACAGTATGCCCATTGGACCGCGATATACGGCATTACGAGGCTCACGCCGCCTTGGCTCATCAACCCCAACGAGATATTTGACGGCGCAGTGTCAGGTCGGGCGTCGTGGGAACTCATCAACAACCCGGTCGCGTGGGGATTGTCGCAGCGGCACGGCCAGGACCTCAATTTTGTAGGGAGCATCGTCATACGCACGAGATGGTCCGCCCAGAGTGAGAAGTTTCTCACCGCGAACCAGGTTGCGTCCCTCTGCCGGACTATGAATGTGGATGGCGCCGTCGTGGGATGGGACTCCGGCGGCAACGACTTCATGGAGGTCATCCGCACTATCGAGGCGTGTGAGAAAAGCGGCGTGAAGACCGTATTCCTTACGATGGAAGAGAGCCCGGCCAGCGGTGGGCCGCCTCTGCTGGAACCCTTGCCCGAGGCCGACGCGATAGTGTCGACCGGGTTTCATGGCCCTGCCGGAGGCAGGGTTGCCGAACTCACCGCTCCTGAACGTGTAATAGGCAGGCCTGAAATATGGCGCGTCGACCCCGTCTCGAACGAGTACATCAGGCACGACGCAACAGGACCTCTGAGGTCGATTGCATGGTCGGACCGGTACGGGTACACGAAAGAGACCGCGTTCACGTACTAGACGCCGCGCTGCCGGGGCCTGTTCGCACGCGGTGAATAACGCGGGCTCGCGGACTGACCAAGCGAAATCGCGCCGTCTGCAGCTACCGGCGGCGTAGGGCGGTAACGGCCCTCAAACCTCGAAACAGCTTGTCCGGGTGTCGAGCGAGGACCAGCCGAGGCCGGACCGGCCAAATGGCAGTTCACCTTGCGCGTCTATAGTGCCTACGCCGGTGCTCATGTTCAGTGTGATGTCGCGTCGGCCGATCACTCGGTCCACCGGTCCGGTCGGCGGCGGGTTCGACTCCGCCCGTCCAACACCGACGCTGACGATTGATTTCACTTCGGGCAGAGGTTCCAATATCGGTGGGCCTCCGTCGGTTGGGTCGTCTTCCTGAACGACAAACACCGTATCCAAGCCCTCGAGTTCGCACGCCTGCGCCGTTCGGACAGCCTCCATGAAGTCGTTTCCGCCGACCATCCCCACCACTATCACGCCTTCCGCTCCCAACATCTTGGCCGTCTTGGCGGCCTGCTTTGCGACAACGTTCTTTTCGAGCTGGGAACTCCACCTTGTGCGGATGACGACGCACCCCAGGAAGTTCAGGTCCTTGCCGTGCCTCCCGTATAACTCAAAGAGCATAGGGTTGTTGGCGAATCCCCAGGAGTCGCCGAACGTCAACGCCCCATCCAGCATTTCGTTTGGGTGGATAACCCACGGCGGGTGCAACCGGGTGAGACCGTAGAGGTGGTCGCCCCAGCCTCGCACGGAACCCGCGTGATGTTCCGGCGAGTGTTGGCAGAGGATGTAGACCACTTTGGGCAGAGAGGGATCGGCTTTGCCCAGTTCGTACACATCGAGCTCAGGCGGCTCCAGGTCCTTGACCGCGTCGGCGAGAGCGTCTGAGACGAGCAAGGCCGCCGCATGGGCCGCGTCGTTTCTGTCTAGGACATCACGGCCAGGGTCGATATCCAGCAACACGCAAACGTTTATGAGATTCGAAGACGCAGGGCTCATGTCGCCGTTGCCGCGCATGTCGATCACCGATCGGTCCGTGTAGTTGCCCATACCCACGCCCAGATAGAGTGGGGTATCCGACACCTCGACGACCGCCACCCCGGTGAGCTTGTGCGTCCGACCGCTGCCGACCGTATCCACGGGTCTCCCGCAGATGCCCGGGTAGACCGAGCCGCCTCCGCTCACCTTGACCATCGGCTCAATAACGTCCCTGATCAGCGTGATGCGAACCGAATCACCCGGCCGGGCCAGATCGAAATCCGCCGAAAGCACGCGAGGGTCTTCCAGAATTTTGCTTATCAGTCCGGCCCGGTCGATCTCCAACTTGCCGTCGGTCCAGGCGGTTTTGTCGCCGAATTCGACTTCCGTAACCGGGAATTTGCCTAGTTCCAGTCTCATCGCCTTGTCTCTTCCAGCCTCGCGGCCCTGGTGGAGTTGGTCATTTCGTCAAGCGGCTGCGCGTCAGAGCCTGACGGGTGTCCTCCGGGTTGTGACATCACGGAACAGCGGGAACGAAGAGCGTCGGTTCGCTCACCTCAGTCGTTAAAGCGCCGAGCGCGGCGCCGACGATCTCCCCGCTATATGCGCGGTCCTTTTCGGGCCCAAGCGTGGGGTCCCCACACACGTACTCGATCCTGCTGCCGCGGACAACCCGCGGTGCGCCGGTCGTGAGAGCCAGTGAAAAGATGGCGGAGATCATTGCGACCGGTATGCCGGCCTTCTCGATTTCCTTCGCTACCGTTGCGCCGCAACGGTTGCAGGTACCTCAGGTGGCGACCAGAAGCGCGCAGTCGACCTCGGCGTCCTTGAACTCGGACGCCATCGCTGCGCCGATCTTGCGCGAATCGGCAACGGCAGTGCCCACGCCGCTCGTCGTCAAAATCCACTGGTAAACGGACGCCACCTCGCCCGCCCGCTCCACGTCCCTGACAACGTCTAACGGCAAGACGTAGTTAGGATTTTCGTTGACGATTGCGGTATAAAAACCGCGGTGCACACTTTCCCACTCCTCCGCCGAAAGGGAGTCGATCCCATCGATCGAGTACCTCAGATATCCGGTAGAGCCGCCGCGCACCAGTCTGTCCGGATTGCCCTTGGGGACGAGTCCGCCGGTCGTCACGAGGCCGAGCTTCGCATTCGACAGGTCCGCGATCGGCTCAGCCGGCACAACGGCGTCCGGCATACGAATCGGCAGTTCGGTGACCCAGTCGCGGCCTCCCATTCTGGCCATCAACATTTCTATAGACCGTTTCGCTGCGGATTGAGGGCGAAGACCGGGTCGGCGAATGCCCCGCGGCAGGTATCCCTCATCTTCGGCCGGACCGAGACCTTCACCGGACCCGAGTTTTGTAGCGAGTCCCGCCAGTTGGGCGACGATCTGCTGCATGCGAACCGGTGATTCATCCGTCGGGACGATGTAGGCCCGAGTTTCGTACTCCAGGACGCCGGGGTTTTCCGGATACATGGCCGTCACGGCCGGAATGCCTTCCGCGTTGGCCAGCACACACACCTCGCCGCACGCCAGCCCATAACGGCCAGCGTTAAAGGCGGGTCCGGCAACCACAACGTCAGGGTCGAACCTGCGGAGGGCATCTTGCACCGCCCGTGCCGAGGCGGAACTCTCTTCAGTGAAGTAGTTGTCCCCACTGACGATCGTCGCGATTACCTGGCCGGAGTCACCAAGGGCTGCCTGTAGCGCGCGACCCGGACCAACCGCGCCGTCACGTACTTCGACCGGCAGGTTGGCCTGTTCTTCGCCTCCGACGCCTGCGAAGAATTGATTGAGGAAATGAACGACTTTAATGGGCTGTGACATGACGGGATTTAGCCTCCATCCGGCATCCAGCGATCGTTCGGCATGTTACAGCACGCGTAGATGCCGGGAAAACATCCTGGTGGTGAGGAACTTCCGCGCTCCGGCGAAGCCGGGCCCCACGGAAAGGGTTAAGGGCTGATGGGGCCGGATGGCGGGCTTGAGATGCTTTCGATCTATGAAGGGAAACGCCCGGAAGCGCGCAGCCAACCTGCCCCAGCGATTTCAGGCAGGCCCTGGGTCGGAAGGCGAATGGAGATGCAATGCCATCAGATCTTCGTCGAAGTACTCGCCGTTGAATAATATGGCCTGTTTCTCGATGCCGTAAGTCTCAAAGCCAAGGGACGCGTACAGCGACTTTGCACGCCTGTTCGTGCTCTCCACCCCGAGGTGGATAACGGCCAGCCCATGCATCTGTCGCGCCCGATCCAAGGCTGCTGCCAGCAGAGCCCGTCCATACCCATTGCCCTGTTGCTCGGCGGCCACGTGCATTCCGACGATTGCCCCGATGTGCATACGCTTGGGTCCATCATGCCGGAAAAACCCGACCGTGCCGACAAGGTTCTCTTCGGCGAAACATCCCAGGTTGAAAGAATCGGCCGAATCCAAGGTCCTTAGCAGCCGTTGAGCAAAAGTCTCCAGCGGCCAGTCTTTCTGTTGCTCGTACGAGGAGACGAACGCCGTGGGATGCTCCTTGAGAGCCCTAAGCCTGAGGGTTCGGTACGCGAGGGCGTCACCCTCACCCAATTCGCGGATATTCATTCGCACTTTTCCACAATTCACCGCTGCCATCGGGGTCGGTAAGAAGGGTTGATCTCCACCTACTCAGTGAGTTCCCTGTCTTGTTAGCCGAGCACTGCGCTCTGGGTGTCAGGTCCAGGCGGTTTGATACAGGAGGTTGGCGAACTCCACACACTTAAACGGCCATATAGTTGCGCCGCGGTGGGGTGGTGTCATGACTCAAGCATCCGATCCAAGTCCGGACGATGTTTATGCCATTCCGTCTCAAGCTGTAACGCGTACGCCACGTTCAATACCGTCTGTTCATCCCACCATCGGCCGGCGATCTGCAAACCAATAGGGAGGCCACGGTTCGTGAAACCGCAAGGCACACTTATTGCCGGTTGGCCGGTAACGTTATGTGACTGTGTGAATCCTGCAAGTCGTTGAAAGCGTGCTTCGGAGCCGCCGACTTGAACACTATCTTCGTCGATTCGCGGCGCTGGGATCGGAGTCGTAGGTCCGACAATTATCTCCACTTCCTGCATGATTTCTTCGATCTTGGCGGTGATTTCACGGCAACGTTCGAGTGTGCGGAGGTATTGTACGGCCGAGATCTCCCGGCCCTCCGCCAGAAACTCCTGGCACCAATGTCCGTAATCATCGAAGCGGTCGCGAATCCAATCACGGTGGTAGCAAGCACCCTCGGATTTTGAAATGACGGGGCCGATCTGTGAAGCTTCCGTGAGGATGTCCAGCGGCAACTCCTTGATTGTGCAGCCGAGCCTTTCCAGGACCCCAATCGCTTCATCAACTGCGGACCTTACTTCAGGATGTGTGAAATCGAGAAAGGGGTCGTCTGCAATTCCGACGACAACTCCATCCAGCTTGGGATCCAGCATCTCCAAGTAATTCGGCACACTCCTGGGTAACGTTGCCGAATCCTTGTCGTCGTGACCCGCTATCGCATGGGTTATTGCTGCGACGTCTTCAACGGTTCTCGCGAGCGGTCCGACGTGATCAAGTGTGCTGGAGACCGGAACAACGCCAAATCGAGAGACCCGCCCGAAGGTCGGTTTGAGTCCGACGGCTCCGCTGTATGCGGCTGGGCTCCTTATCGAACCTCCGGTATCCGAACCCATCGCGCCGAAACAGAGGCCCGTCACGACGGCCGATGCTGAGCCCGTTGACGAACCGCCTGCAATGTGTTCGAGATTCCACGGATTGCGGCCCGGCCCGTAGTGGGCATTCTTCCCACCGCCGGCCAGCGCGAACTCACTCATGTGCGTCTTCCCGACGCATACGGCGCCTGCCGCCTGCAAACGCTGGCCCACCGAGCTGTCGTCCTGAGGAAGGAAATCCGCGAGGATCTTCGATCCTGCGGTAGTCTTCACTCCTTTAGTCCAGAAAAGGTCCTTTAACGCGATCGGAATGCCGTGGAGAATCCCTCGGTAATGTCCGCCCAGGATTTCCCGCTCAGCGATGTGGGCTCCTTCGAGAGCCTGTTCTTCCATAACCGTTATGAAAGCGTTGGTTCTCGGGTGCAATTCAGCGATCCTGGCGAGGTGAGCCTGCACAAGCTCGACAGGAGATATTGATTTCGAGCGGATCAATTTAGCAACATCGGGAATTGATTGCCACCAGATATCCGTGTTCATCTTTTTAGACCTCCTGAGAACGTAGAATCCACGCCCGCCGACTCGCTATTGCAGCTGACTTAGCCTTGGATCCAGTCGATCTCTTAGCCAGTCACCTAGAAAGTTGAGCGACATTACTACCGAAAAGATGGCGACACCTGGAAACAAGGGTATCCACCAATTCGTTGCCAAATAGTCTCGTCCCTCGGCTATCATTAGTCCCCACGCGGGGGTGGGGGAAGGGATACCGGCGCCCAGAAAGCTCAATGTAGCTTCTGCCAGGATTAGTTGCCCAACTCTCAATGTAGCGATCACAAGAACTGTGTTCAACACTCCAGGTAGAATATGTTGGGCCATGATTCTAACGTTTGAAGCCCCTGCGACACGCGCTAGCGCAACGTAGTCTCTTTCTTTCAAAGTCAGAACCTCACCACGAATGTTGCGAGGGAAAGCGCTCCAGGCCAGCAGAGCCAGGAGGCCCATTACTGTACTGAGACTCTGGCCGATAACAACGGCGGTCACCAAGGCAATAAGGACGAACGGCAAGGCTAGCCAAACATCTACCATCCGCATCATTAGTTCGTCCAATACTCCGCCAAAATAGCCCGAGACCAGGCCGGCGACGGTGCCCACCAGGATCCCACTGGCCAAGGAAACACCCGCCACCATCAGGGATACCCTGGCGCCGTGGATAACTCGGCTGAGTACATCTCTACCTGCATGGTCGGCGCCCAGTATGTACGTAATGGCTACCTTGGGGTGTTGTTCGTACCAGTCGCTGTACCAGATTGGGGGAGCCGTTCTTGCGCGAGGGTCACCTGCCGAAGGATCGTGCGGCGCTATAAGGGGGGCGAAGGCAGCAACAACGGCCAACGCCAGAAGTATGCCAATAGGCAATATCGGCCATCGTCTCGCACTCGATAACGCATCTCTGACGCCAGAAGGACGAAAAGCCAAGGCCAACTCCGACCTCTGGCTACTGTTATTGGACAACGGCAGGCTCATTGATGGCAAGGAACACTTTTGTTTTATGAATATCTGATACGGGGATCTACAGTTACGGTCAGAACATCGGCGAAGAAGTTCAGAACAACGTTGAAGACCGCAAAGAGCAGGACCGTCGCGGTGAGGACCGGGAAATCATTGTCCCAGACGGACTGCACCGCGAGTCTGCCTATCCCCGGCCACGCAAAAACTGTTTCCACAACTACCGAGCCGTTGATGAAGCTCGCCAGTAGCAAGGCCGACACCGTCAAAGGAGGTATGAGGGCGTTCCTTAACGCGTGCTTCCAGATCAGCCTGTAGGAAGAAACTCCCTTCCCGCGGGCCAGCGTGATGAATTCCGAATGCAGCACGTCCAGCATGGCAGAGCGAGTCAGGCGCAGATAAGTGGCGGCCGGAAGCCAGCCCAGGACAATCACCGGCATGATCAGGTGCCGGATCTGGGTCGGCAAAGACGCGCCTGCAGGCCTCGTGGCCGCAGGTAGTAAGTCTAACGTTACTGCAAACAGCAGAATTCCCATCATGCCAACCCAAAAGGTGGGAAGAGCCTGCCCAAATAGCGCGAAACCACGCCCCAGGTAATCCCAGGGGCTGCCCCTGCGCACCGCAGACAAGACCCCCAGAGGAATTCCCACGACCGTGGCGAATAGCCAGGCGCCGACCCCGAGCTGAAACGTGGCGCCTATCTTCTCGCGGATCACCTTTGTCACCAGCCGGTCTCCTACAAGGCTTCGGCCAAAGTCTCCGCGCACTACCGCGCCTACCCAGACAAAATACTGTACCGTCAAAGCCCTGTCTAAACCGAGCTTCTTCTTCAGCGACTGAATCTGTTCCTCTGTTTTTCCATACCCAGCCTTGCTGGAATACAGGAGGATAGGATCGCCTGCAAGCCGAGAGATTGTGAAAACGATTATCGTGGCTGAAAACAGCGCGAACAGGCCAAAGAGGAGACGTCGCAGTAAGAAGCGCCGCATTACGAACTACCCGACAAACTATCCTGCCCCAGGGTAACCTGGGGCAGGTCCCGCAAGTTCGACCGAACTCCGGTCTCAGCGAATCTGGACAGGGATGTGTCTACTTGGACAGGGTAATCCGTTCGAGGGAGTTAAAGTGGAATGACGAACCGCCCGTGGACGGTCGCATGTCCCAAGACTCGATCGCATTAGGGTTGTACACAATCAGGTTAGGTACGCCAACAGTACCCATACCAAGCATCCACTCCCTCATCCACTCCGCGAACGCATTGTTGATATCGATTCTCTTTTCGGGATCAGGCTCGGCGCTGGCCCTCTGGTAGAAATCGGCGATGTCGGGTATCTCCAGACCACCACCGAATCCTCCCCTGGTAATGGTTGTGTTCCAGAACGAGAACCGGGGCCAATTCCAGGGCTCTGGCACCTGGTTCGGGCAGCAGGCCGATATTTGAGGTAAGACCCACCCGCGAGACACAACGGCGGGCCTGAAGAGAGAGTAAGCGTACTTCTGGACCTCCACGTCTGCCCCAATTTGCCGCCAGAATGAGGCAATCGTATCTGCCAACTCACCTCCAAACGAGGTTTCGGAGTTTGTGTAGACCGGTATGTTGAAACGCACCCCGTCTTTTTCCGGCCGTCCGGCTTCATCCAAAAGGCGCTCTGCCTCGGCTGGATCGTATGGGACATCCCATTCGTTCCGCCAGTTGGAATCGTTCGCACTGAAAAACCCCATGTATGCCGGCCAGCCGAGGCCCCCGGTCAGGGTCTCGACCATCAGGTCCCGGTCTATAGCCATGGCGAGGGCATTTCGTACCTTGCGCGCGTTCTCCATATCCTCAGCATCATCTGGATGGGCACGCCAGGCGTGCTGTTTTGAATGGGAGTGGATTTGGCCCCAGTCTATGGGCTCGCCGGTGATGGCGTGCGTCTTCTCCCAATAGTTGCCGGCAAACCACAAGACCCATTCACTTCCCCCACCGGCGCCGGTAGTGACAAAGCCCTGGGCCACGAGGCTGGGGAGGTCTTTGAAATCTATCCCGGCGACATCGGCGTCACCCGTTTCGAGCAAGGCTTTACGGGTAAAGTTGTCCGGAACTATTTGTATCCTGACCTGATCGAGCGAAGCCACATCGCCCCAATAGCCGTCAAATCGTTCGACAACAATCCGATCTTCCGCCACCCACTCCACGACTGAAAACGGACCTGTGGCGACTATGTTCTCACGCATCCAGTCTGCGCCGTTTTCGTCAAAGGCCTGCTTACTGAAGACCGCGAGGCCTTGATCATTCTGGTTAAACGCCCTTGACGCCCACTGCTGGTCGAAATTCGTGAACGGGACATCCAGGGTGTACGACCCGGTCACCACCGCCTCTCCTACTATCCCGGCGAAATCGCCCGCTTGCCCGTGGATGCTGGTTGGAGTGACAGCTGCGTTCGAGTCATTCATATTCCAGGCAAGGTCTTCTGCCGTCATTTCGCCATAGCCCTTGTGGAACTGCACTCCTTCTCGAACAGTTAGGGATACGCCCGTGAGATCCGGGAACACCGTCCAACTAGCCACGAGGTGAGGCGCCTCCCAAATTTCCGGATGTTCCTGGATGAATAAGGACTCGCCGATACCAAAGCTCTCCTGCATCAGATCAGGCGGGCCTGAACTGTTCAGACCCACGCCGGGGCCGCTGGCGGATATAGCCACAACAAGCGTTCCTGAGGGCGAATTAGATGCTGGGAGCGCGCGACTTGGCGCCATAGCCGTAGCCGGGGCGGCAGGCATCGCGGTGGGGGTAACGACAGTCACGATCTGCTCCGGTATCGGAATCGCAGAGATCGCTGCACCGACGATGGCCTCGATCTCCGAGGCGCTCAGGGGTGTAGGTCCTTGAGAGACCGCTTCCTCGACCGCCTTGGCCACCAACCTCTGGATTTCTTCTCCGGAGACCGCGTCGGCGGAGAATGCTGCGGTAGCAGCCTCTACCATCGCCCTGATCTCCTCCGGACCCATCGCAGCGGGCGCAGCAGCAGCTACCGCTTCTGAGACCAACGCTCTCATCTCCTCCGCACTTGGCCCTGCAGGCGCCGGCGCAGGGGCAGGGGCCGACTCGGCCATTGCCTCCTTTACCACGGAGCGAAGCTCTTCCTTGGTAACGGCATCCTCCTGCGCCCCACCACCGCAGGCGGTCGCGATAGCCAACACGCAAATCGCGCCAAGCCATATCAGAAGTCTGGATTTGTACGGCCTCATGATCATCTTCTTCACTCCTGTCCGCTCCGAAGAGACGAACGAATGGCCGACTTACAGCTTGTGATACTAAATGCGAAACATGCTTGACGTTTCGTGAGGCATCCTGCCTGGCGGCACCCTCTAATTACACGGTATACGTACCCTTGTCAAGGCACTCCCGAACGATCCTGGCGCCGACGTGCCGCCTCCGCTGCCAATCGCGGGACGGAGCCCCTGAGAAGGAGTCTTAAGAAACTTGATGTCGGCTGGAGGGCTCGCCACCTGATTCAAAGTCACGCAGGGCGGTCCGCCGCCGGCCACAAACGAGCTACGCCAGGCTTTGCCAAATTCTCGGGACCAAGATGGTGTCTGAAAGAGGAATGACAGTCGAGGTGGGGCGAGTACGCATCATTTAGTGTGGACAGGCCCTAACGCGATCGAGTGCTTATTACAGACCCGTGAGGCCGGGGAATACTTGTAGACGGAAGCCTTGGTCAGCGCCGCCCCCGGCGGTGCAGTGATTACCGCCGAAGAGCATTTCGGACCGCGGCTTAGACCTCGACTTTCAGGTGGGTGGTGGGTTGCCAACCAAGGAGACTCTTGGCCTTCGACAGGTTGATTTCGACTTCGTTTTCGTCACCGGCGATGAAAATGGGTTCAAAATTCCCGTGGCCCTTCTGCACGAATTCGACCGCTGCCAGGAACGCGTTCGCGAGGTCTTCCTCGTCGGTCGCGAAGTACCCTTGGCCGCGGCCCGGCTCCCTGGCGGCTTCCCGTTCTTCTATCCACTGTTCCCTTGTTCGAGGCCCCGTAATGCGCAGGGCGACCAGGTTCATGTCGAACCACCGGGCGAAGTACCGGCAGATACCCTCGCCGAATCCCTTGCTCACGCCGTATGCGCTTGGGGTGTCGAGCATTATCGAATCCTCGTTGTGATAGTACTCACGATTGCGATAGTGAACGCTCATCGTCGAGGTGTATACGCCCTTCCTGACGTCCAAACCCTGGGCCACCCACAGGAATGTGTGTAAACCCTTGCAGTTGACCTCGTAGTTATTGGCAATGATCACGGGGTCCTGGTCTACGACCCCTCCGCCTTGCGGCGACAGCATGACCAGCCAGATAAACGTGTCCATGCCCTCCAGCGCCCGAGTACTGGCCGCGGGGTCGGTAACCGAGCCCTGGACGAACTCCACGTCGTGTCGGGGCGGCTTCATATCGAAGATGCGCAGGTCGTGCCGTTCCTGCAAATAAGGGGTTATGAACGATCCGACGTGGCCTGAGCCGCCGACAAGGAGAATTTTCATCGAACTGTGCCTCCAGTCTTGGCAGTAATGGTCGATTAACCGCGGTCCAGTACCATTCCCAGCCCTGACGACGCGTCGTTCAGTATGCCTACTTCCTCGTAGGAAAGCATCACATCTGCAGCCTTCGCTACGTCCTCGATCTGGGACTCCGTATCGGCGCCCGAAATGGCAACCGTGACTTCGGGATGAGACAGGACCCATGCAAACGCTACCTGCGGCATGGTCAGCGAGCGCTCGTTAGCTACTGCCTTTACCGCGGCGAGCACGTCGGCGGCTCTTCCCTGCAAGACCTCCGGATACCAGTCGCGGCGAATGGAGCCCCATAGCGTGTAGTCAGGAGGAATTTCCTCCGGAATATACGCGCCGCTTAGAAGACCAACTGCCAGTGGACTGTAGGCCATCGCCCCTACGCCGGTATTGGCCAGCATTGGAAACATCTCGTATTCCAGCGCGCGGTTCAACAGGCTGTAGGGGTTTTGCACGGTGATCAGCCGGTCGGCGCCGATCTGGTCCTGGATTCCAACCGCCTGTATCACCTGCCACGCCTGATAGTTGCAGACGCCGATATAACGCGTCTTGCCCTGTGTCACCAGATCGTCTAGGGCGCGGAACTGTTCTTCGAGGGCCACGACATCGTCGTAACCGTGGACCAGGTATACGTCGATATGATCGGTGTCGAGCCGCCGAAGGGTCCGTTCGATCTCCCGCATTATGTGAAAGCGTGACAGACCGGAGTCGTTCGGGCCGGGGCCGATGGGACTAAACACCTTGGAAGTGACCACCAGGTCGTCCCGATGGTCTTTGAGCACCTTGCTGAGCACCTGTTCCGACGTACCGGCGAATTCGCGGCTGTCCGTCAGACCGTAGACGTTCGCACAGTCGATCAGGTTGATGCCGTTTTCGATTGCCGCCCTTATGGTGCGCTCGGCAGCAGCGGGATCTGCCTGGCCTCTAAAACCCAGGCCGAGCGCAATCGGCGAGACCTTTACACCGCCTGTTCCAAAGTTCCTGTATTCCATGTCTTTTTTTTCTTCCTCGCGACTTTTTCTGTAGTGACCCCGGATGGCCCGTCCTGGTTAGACAATTCTCCTACGAACGGCCTCGTCGAATCCCGCGGGCAGACCATACCAGCAGTTTGAGGGGAACGAGCGGCCGTAATCCTGCCGCATTCGATACGTTAACCTTTCGGGGCCACAATTCTTCGATCGGAGAATTGTCCAGCGAGGATTGACGCCAAATGGCTTCCGGATCAGCCAACGGTGTGGACACCGAAGACCCTGTTGCCGTGGGGGAACTCGCAAAACGGACCGGGGTCAGCACCGCCACCATCAACTACTACGTCAACATCGGCCTGCTGCCGCGGCCCGAAAAAACGGGGCGAACACGAGCCCTCTACCCCGCTTCCCACGCCCAACTCATTGAGCACATCAAGGAGCTCAAAGGACGCGGACTGACCCTGAAAGTCATAAAGAAGGTCCTGGATAGTGACGACCCCGCGTCGGAGTTGGGCATATCGGGAGAGAGCGAGTCTGCGGCGGAAGAGTTTGGGAACGACGAGCCGACGGCGCCAATGTCCCGAGACCGGCTGCTAAGGGAATCGGGGCTTACGACCGGACTGTTCGAGCGGCTTGTCAGAGCGGGACTGCTTCGGCGATCGCATCGAGTCAAGGGCCGAAACGGCTCGTACGACCGCCACGATCTGGCTGCGGCGCGTGCATGCGCTGTATTGCTGCAAGTGGGGGTTGGACTGGATGTCCTGGCGCGCCATGCTGAGTTCGAGCCGGTGGCCAGGGCCGAGGCCCACTTCCTGGCCGAACATCTTGCAGTAGCTGGATCGGCGCGGGTCGCGGACGACCGGTCGCGGGCCATCGAAGCATCGTTCGATGGTTTACGCAGGTACCTGCGTCGGGTAAACGTGGAGTCCGCATACCCCGGTTGGCTGCCGGACTAAGTCCCGGTCGATGCGGGGAGCGAGGGGTGACCGGGCCGATGCGCATGGCGGTTAAGGCCGATCGCCGGCGAATCATGTAGCCTGCGAGTTCGCGACCCTGCCGGCAATAAGGAGCGGACTTTGGCTCGCAGTCGCGGTGAGGAGAAGCATGCGTCTACGCGTTGCGATGTTCGTCGTCTCGCTAGCCATGCTTATGCTCATTTTGGTTTCATGTAGTAATGGGCGACCTGAACCCACATCGATCTATTCGCCTACGCCAGTCGCGCCCACCGCTACGCCAGCGCCCACGTCCACACTGGCGCCGACCGCGGGAACCCGTCCGACATCGGTACCTGTGCCATCTCCCGCGCCTGCTCCAACAGCGACTGCGATCCCTGCCCCCACCGCGACTCCCTTTCCCATAGCTACGCCGCAGCCAACTCCGACTCCTCGACCCGCTTTCGCGCCGACATCGGTACCTGTGCCATCATCGGCGCCAGCTTCAACAACCACTGCGACCCCTGCCGCCACCGCGTCTCCCCCTCCCATAGCTACACCACAGCCGACTCCGATTCCTCAACCCACCTTCACGCCGGCGCCAACATCGAAGCCCTCGCCCTCTCCGGCGCCTGCTCTGACAGCGACTCCCATGCCAACTCCACCGCCCACTGTCGCTCCGGTATCTACCTATTTGGCCGAGGAGATTCCCCCCTGCACGCCCATGCCTGGCTTCCTGGTGGATCCCTGCGAGCCGGATGCGGAACGGTACGAGACAACCGAGGGAGGAATTGGGTTCTCTTATTTTTTGGGTGATGAACCCCGGAGCATGCGCGAGTTGCTCAACTATGACCGGGTTGACCACACGCATATAGTGTTGCGAGGGACATATCTAACCGACACGGTGCGCTGCACTGCTGAGAACCCCTACCGGCCACCTTCGTATTTTACTTTAAGCAATTATGAATACAACTTTATGCAGGATGCCTTCGCCTTTAATTGCTATGTAGACCTACAAGTGGGCGCCTATATCCTCGGCAATGGACCATCCACTCTGACAGTTCTGAGGTTCTTTGATTCTTACTGGCGAGGCTGGATTGCCAGAAGCGCAGCAGAGGAAGGCAAGACCGAGCAAGAGATCATAGAAGATCGGAGACGTCGGCTCGAATCTGACGTCTACGCCGGTGGGATAGTCGGCAGAGAAGAGGTGCTATTCCTCGGACCGGCTGACAGCATATCGACGGAAGTGTGGGAAGTATTCGAATTTTGGGACGTGCAGCGACAGGAGGACAGCACTGTGATCGCCGTCCATCCCGATAGAGACCTGTGGCGAACACTCAGGCCAGATGACTTTCAGACCCACATCTCCAAGCTGGAGATGGCGTTGCCCGCGTTCACGCAGGCTTTGACCGCGGCCCACCAGGCCCGCGCCACGGAATACGGGGGGCGCATCGGCGCCGACCCAAGCCTGCCCATGTTGGTCACTGATGCGAATCAACTTCGACAGTACTACACCGCCGTGGGCGCCTACGACCCCGGTACTTTCTCCCCGGCACGACCACCAGCGCCCTGCGGTCTCGCCGTGCCTGACCAAGTCAACAATCCCGGGCTGATGCTTGATTGTATGGCCCTTCTGGCAGCCGAAGACGAGTTGGCCGGAACCGCGACATTGGACTGGGGCGTCGACCCTCCGATCACGGACTGGGAGGGTGTGACCGTGGCTGGCACGCCGAGCCGTGTAACGAAGCTTCAGCTTTCGAACGAGAGCCTTTCAGGGAGTATCACGGCGGAGCTTGGGGACCTATCCGACCTGACCCACCTCAATCTGAGCACCAACTCGCTGACGGGAGAGATACCCTGGGAACTGGGCATGCTTTCGAACCTTACCGAGATCAGGCTATCGGGCAACTCTCTGACGGGCTGCATACCCCCGGCGTTGAAGGACGTAACGACCAACGATCTGAGTTCCCTCAACCTGCTCTACTGTCCTCCGGCGCCCGCGGGCCTGACCGCAGGCACGGCCGGCGACAACAGCGTACCCCTGAGCTGGACCGCCGTGGCCAACGCCAGCAAATACCGCGTGGAGTACAGGGACGCCTATTACAAGCGCTGGACCGTGGACGATGAGACCATTACCGGAACGACGCACACGGTGGACGGGTTGAGTTGCAGGAGCGGGTACCAGTTCCGCGTCAGGACCTACGGCGACGGGACGACCCATGCGGCTACGTGGAGCGCTCCTTCGGCACCTGTGGCGGCGTTGATAGGTCGGTGCGTGCCGCCGACGTTCGGGGCTGCGTCCTACTCCTTCTCCTTGGCCGACGACGCCGATGTGGGGACAGTGGTGGGTAGCGTCTCGGCCACCGGCTCACTCACTGATGACACGGCGACCTACTCCATAACCGCCGGCGACGAGGACGGCAATTTCGCCATCGACGAGAGCACGGGCCAAGTCACCGTTGCGGGCGACCTCAGCTCGTTCGTGGGCACGTCTTTCTCGTTGACGGTCGAGGCTACCGACACGAGCGGCGGCTCAGCGTCTGCAACCGTGACCGTTCGGGTGATTAAGACCTGATCGAGAGGGACGCCTGTTCCCGGACCCCGCGGCAATCCTGGTCTTGTGAGACCTTCGGTTGAGGACCGATCACCCTGCGAGCAACTTATCTATCTTGGCCGCCATCGTGAAATCCCGATCGGTAATGCCGCCCGAATCGTGGGATGTCAGCGAGAACTTCACATTGCGGTATCGGATATCGATGTCGGGATGGTGGTCTACGTCGTCTGCGACAGGCGCAACCCTGCAAATGAAATCGATACCGTCCGCAAACGTGTCGAACCGCACGGTGCGGGAAATTGCATCGCCTTGTCGTCCCCAGTCAGGAACATCGGCCATTCGCTCGCTTATTTCGGAATCGGTCAGTCGGTCCGTCATCATTACCTCACGAACTGTGTTCGGGTTTCACTGCGTTGCCGGCGTAGTGTCTATGGTGCGACACGCGCGTTCATTGATCGGGTGCGGCGCGTGACGATTGGGCGGGCGCCCGCCTGCTCTTAACGTATTCGATCACAGTTTCCAGGCCATCTGGAAACGCTCCGCGGTCTATTGCCTCGGCGGCGGCGCGTTGTGACCGTTCATCTTCCCCGATCGCCGCGTGCGCCACCGCCAAGTTCCCCCAGGCGTCTGACATGCCGGGTTTCAATTCCACAGCCCTCGACAGGTTTACGATTGCCTGCTCGAAATCGCCCATCGAGAGATACGCAGTGCCCAGGTTGAACTGTACTTCAGCGTTGTCAGGCTCTATGTGCGCCGCTTCTTCGAACTCAGCGGCGGCCTTGTCCGGAAATCCAAGTTTGGCTGCCTCAATTCCTCGCCTGAAAAAGTCGGCGGCGGTTCCGCTATTCATGTGGATTCCTTCAGGGTTAGGCATTGCGCGAAATCGCCGGTTCAACGCTAACGGTGACCCGGCCAGTGCGCGCTTCATCTCGGTCTGCCGCGTCTTTCGCCAATTTCCAGGTTTTCGACATCAGGCATCGAGTACCGAGATACTGCTGGCCTTGAACACCAGGAACAACTCTCGGCCCACTTCGAGGCCCAGCCGGTCTACCGACCATTCAGTCAATTCCACAATCATGGACACGCCGGTGTCAACCGTGGCGTAGGCCCTTCCTCCTCCGCCGGTCAATCCCGTCAGCACGCCTGGTATCACGTTGCGCGCGCTCAGCGCGGCGGGCCGACCCTCAGCGACGATGATGTCGGCTGCGCGTATCGAGACGGTCACCGCCTCGCCCGGGTTGTGGTCGCCCGTCGCAGCCACGATTTCATTGTCGCCAACGATAACGCGGCCCGAAGAACCGCCCACCACCCCGTCGAGCAGATTGTCAACCGGCTCTGCTTCGAGCTCATAATCTGCCGCTGCCTGGAGCAAAAGACGATTGGGTTTGTCCCAGCCTGCGACCTTGCCAGCGCGCAACAACAAGGCTCGCGACGCCAGGGCCATGACTTCGGATACCGAGTGAGATACGAAGAGCATCGGAATCGCCAACTCGCGTTCGACCCGCCGCAGATACCCGATTACGGTCCCTCGCAGGCGCGCATCTAAGGAAGCGGTGGGTTCGTCCAGCAAGAGCAACTCCGGAGATGTCGCCAGCGCCCTCGCCAGCGCCACCCGCTGCCGTTCTCCGGCTGACAACTGCCCTGGCCGGCGTTCGAGCAGGTCCGCTAGCCCGAGAAGCCGGATCACTGACTCGGGCTCGATACGGCGCGCGATGGGCGGCGTGAGGTCGTATCCGTATTTGATATTGCCTAGCGCAGAGAGGTGAGGAAAAAGGGCGCCGTCCTGGTACACATAGCCGATGCGCCGCTTCTCCGGCGGCACATTTTCACCATTCGACGACCAAAGCGTACGTTCTCCCAGTACGATCTCGCCCTCGTCCGGTTGTAAGGCGCCGGCGATGCACGCCAGTAACGTGGTCTTGCCCGCGCCCGATGGACCGAAGATGGCCGTTATCCGCTCACCGGGGTTCGCAGAAGCTTCGAGAGTGAATTGGCCTCTCGTTATTCGGATGTCGAATCGGAGCACGCTGTCGTTCATGACCGGCCTGCTTGCATCCCCGCGCCTTCGCGTCGAGGCGTGTTGTTGGCCCTGGCAAGCATGTAGTTGTGGGCCGCAATTGCCAGTACGGCGATGCCCACCGATATGATCGCCAGACGGGCGGCGCCCCAGTCGTCACCGGCAGACAGCCGGGTGAATATGGCCAACGGGGTCGTCTGGGTCTCGCCGGGAATATTGCCGGCCACTACGATCGTCGCTCCGAACTCGGAAAACGCACGCACGAACCCCAGGAGCAATCCCGCCAGCAAACCCCGGTAGGCGAGCGGCAAGGTGATCGTGAAGAAGACCCGAATTGGCCCGGCCCCCAGTCCCCGGGCCGCGCCCTCGAGAACCGGGTCTACGTGAGATAGCGCGACGGCGAATGTCCGAACCGCAAGCGGCATTGACACGATGGCGCCGGCCAACGCAGCCGCTACCCAAGTGAACACTATGGGAGACCCGAAAACCGACTCAATCCCCCGCCCAACTGGACTCGATCCACCCACCGACCAAAGTAGCGCGTAACCGATAACAACCGGCGGCAACGCTAGCGGGAGAGTTACGAGGATGTCGACGACAAACTTTCCACGGAAGTTGCGCCGCGCAAGTATCCAGGCGAGGCCGAGGCCGACGGGCACAAGTATTGCGGTCGATAGTGCAGCCGCCCTGAGAGAGAGCAGGACGATCGAAAGGTCGGACGTCATGGAAATGTCAGTCTAACCCCGCGGAAACACAAAGGATCTGTGGATGCCCGGGCGCGCCTTCAGCCGGGTTGTCGGAAACCGTGTCTTTCAAAGATCTCCCTCGCTCGTTCCGTCTGAAGGTACTCGATGAAGCGGGTCGCGGAATCCTCGGCGTCCGAATGTTTGATGACCGCGGCAGGATAGACGATCGGCGGGTAGTAGTCCTGAGGAATCTCGGCAGCGATTTCGACTCCGTCAACCGCCAAAACGTCGGTCTCATAGGCGATTGCGAATCGAGCGTTGCCGGAGGATACCGCCGCCAGCGCAGCCCGGACGTCCAGGGTTCTCACGGTCCGGCCGTTCAGGTCATCCAGGACCCCAGCGTGTTCCAGCGCGGCAATCGCATATTCTCCCGCGGGCGCCAGCATGGGGTCGGCTATCGCTACCAATCCGCCCGATTTCCCGGCCAGGTCGGCGAGGCCAGAGATTTTCTCACCGCGGGATGCGACGACCAAGCGGTTTGTCAATATGTCTATCCTGCCGTCGGGGTCGATCACTTCTGCCCGTTCCAGCGCCTCGAACGGCGTTTCTCCTGCGAAAACGACGGCGTCGGCCGGGGCCCCGAAGTCTGCGATCTGTACCGCCAGCGCCTTTGAACCACCTAAACTGAATCGGACCTCCCTGCCGGTTTCCATCCGGTATGAATCTGCAATCTCGGCCAGGACGTCAGACATGGATACGGCGGCGAACACAAGCGGCGACGGGTTATTGCTGCAAGATGCGGCCAAAGCCAGCGGCAATATGGCCATCAGCGCGGCAATCCCGCGACTTCGCGCTGACGCTCTACCCAATCCCCAAGCGAGTCGACGCCTCAGTGCCAAAATTCGCCAACCGGAATTAAACTGGCCTCTGCTAGAATCGCGGCAGCGATCGCGGGCGGAAAATCCAGACCGTTGGTATTTCGTGAATCACACTCGGTCCGTCCGCTGCACATAACATCCACGATGAATGAGGGTTGGTTCGATGGTTGACCACACTGATGATCATTCGTTCAGTTCGTTTGCCGCATTGCCATTCTACGGGTCGATTAACGCCCGCCTGTTGGACATAGCGGAGATTGGCAACGAGCGCCGCATCGTGGACCTCGGATGCGGCACCGGGGCCGTGACAAAACTCATCCTGGAGCGACTCCAGGCCGCATGCGACTCTGTCGTTTATGCAGTGGACCACTCCGCCACCGCTTTGCGAGCCGCCGTCGCAGAGTTGGGCGACCGCCGAGACATCGCAGTCCAGTTTGTCCAGGCCGAAGTACAACAGTTCTCCAATGCCGTGCGGGAACAGGTGGACGCGGTGGTGTACTGCAATTCGATCCACTACGTGCCTGACAAGCAAGCCCTGATGACGCAGATTCGAGAAAAACTGCGGCCTGGCGGGCGGTTGGCCATAAACACCTCCTTCTTCGAAGGCTCACATCCACCTGAGTCCGCCGAGTTTTATCGCCGGTGGATGATGCGTTCCCTGAGACTGCTCAAGCGGGAGCACGGCCTTTTTCCGGACAAGACAAAAAAGGTTCAGGCACGGCAGCAACTTACGGCCGACGAATACGAAAGCCTGCTCGTACGTTCAGGATTCACCATTGTTAGACGGGACATCGAAAATGTCGATGTGCCCGAGGCCGGTTGGTACCACATCAGCTCTTTCAGTGATTGGATCGAGGGAATTATGCCGGGCATTCCGCTCGACATCGGCCAGGAAACCTTGCAAAAGGGTCTTCGGCAGGTTTTCGACGAACTCAATCTGAAAAGCGTCCCGCGCAGTTGGTTGTTGATCAGCGCCGCACGCAGATGATCAGGACGAATCCGCCGGAACCCGCCTGAAGCTGCCCCGTTCCCCCAAGAAAGGGCGGCGTCTTCCGACATTCCGTCGCAGGCGCGACGGGGTTAACCTATGGTCGTTCCGTCTTTGCATTGACCGGGCGGAAATACACAGCTTTTTGTTCCCGAACATTGTGACAATCCCAAGGCGCTATGGGCCTGATCGAGTTTCTTGACAACTTTCCTGAGTCGGAAGATCAACCACTCAGTTACGCCGCCCTGTCTCAGCTTTCAGGCATTTCCCGCCCTGAAGCGACCGAACTTGCCCTTACCTGGGAAGAGTGGACCGAAGCAAGGCGGCTGGAGTTGATCGAGCGCCTGACGGGATTGCAGGAAGATCACAACGACCTCGAATTTGAGGTCGTGTTCAAGGAGGGCCTCCGCCTGGACGACCCCCGCGGCCGTGTGCTCTCCTTGCTGGGCCTGTCCGAGTCTCACGACCGCACGTTGGTCGCAACGTTTGCGTTGATCTTGCGCAATGACCCAGACCGAAGGGTGCGCGAATCGGCGGCGCGAGCATCGGCAGGGCTGGCATCTCTGGCGGCACAAGGACGGCTGACTGAACGTGACAGCAGCCTATTGTGCGCGACTTTGCACGAAGCGCTCGACAATGAAGACGAGACGATTGAAGTAAAACGCCGAGCGCTTGAAACAATCGGGTTTTTTGGCCGCATTGACGCGGAACGCCACATCGATCGCCTTAGTTCGTATGTCGATCCAGCAACACTGCGGTCGACGCTGATCGCCGTCGCAAGAACGTCAGACCCCCATTGGCTGCCACTCGCGACGCTGCACCTCGACCACTTCGACGCTGGCGTGCGTTACGAAGCCGTCGCGGCTTTGGGTGAAATCGGAGTGGAGGAGGACGCACAGCGACTTGAGACGCCGCTGGACGACCAGGATCTGGCCGTTCAGGAAGCGGCGATCAAGGCGCTCGGCCTGCTCGGTGGGCCGGAAGCGGCGGTCCTGCTGTCTCGTGCCATGAAAAGCCCGGAACCCGCTATCGCAGCCGCAGCCACAGAGACATTGAATATGCTGACGGCTGAAGATGGCATGCTAGAGGTCGCACCACCGGACGACGATTTGGCTGGCGTGGTTTATGGTCCGGGGATGCGCCCTGCCGGCGATCCGTCGGACGACGAGTATTCGTCGGCCGAACGGGAGGGATGGTCTCACCTGTTCGAAAACGGAGCGAATATCAAGGACAACAACGGCCTCGGTTGAAGCCGCGTTGCTCCTCGACAGCCCGGTTTTGGGACAAGGACCTGAGATTCCTCACTGCGTTCGGAATTGTAGATGTTAGGTAATTCGTTGACAGATTGGCACTGAAAAAACATGCTAGTCGGGAGGCGAATATGCGTTTGTTCTGGTGTGAACAGGCCGTAGTCGCCCCAATTGAACCCCGTACGGCGGGGCGGCTTACAACCTGTATGTGAATTGGCGCCGCGACTAGCCGATCAGTCGGCTGCGGACTTAAGGAATGCCAATCTTGCCGCGCCCAGGAGACTAACTTCGTCTCCCAGGGTTGTTACGGCGATCCTGACAGCGTTGCCCCTGTTGGGCAATGAGTGCCGGACTATGGCATCCTTCAACCTTGGCCATTCGGACTGCAGGGCAACCGTGACCGCTCCGCCTAGAACCATCGCCTCCGGATCGAAAACGTTAATAAGGCTACCCATGCCTATACCGATGCTCTCGATAACGTGGTCGACCAGGAGTATTGCCGCAGGGTCTCCGGCGCTGGCAGCATCAAATACCATGCGGCTGTCTATTGCCGATGCATCCCCGCCTGCGCGTTCCAGCAAACCTGGCGCTTTGCCCGCGGCCGCCCGTTCTAAGGCCATTCTTGCGATGCCGGTCCCCGAGGCGTTGCCTTCCAAAGTGTCGGGGCCGCCCGGCTCGCACGTCTCCTCGCCCGGTCGAATGATGAGATGGCCGACCTCGCCCGCGCCCCCTCTGGCGCCGGTAACTATCTGGCCGTTCGTGACTATCCCGCCCCCGATGCCGGTGCTGACCGTCACGTAGATCAGATTCCGTGCCCCCTTGTGCGGGCCGCAGGTCGTTTCGGCAAGAGCGGCGAGCGTGGCGTCATGTCCAACGTGCACCGGAACATTTAGCGCCCGCACCAATCCCGGCTTGAGGGACTTTCCAGTCCAGCCCATCATGTTTGGAGGATTGTCGTAGACCCCGGTGTCGGGATCGATCGGGCCTGCGGTAGCCACGCCGAGTCCCACGACGGGCGGCGAACCGGCCCTTTCGTGAACGAGGCCAATGATGCCGGCCAGCCGCATCGCCGCATCGCCGATATCGCGATCCGGCTCGGTTGGTCTCGACTCGCTCGCAACCACCTCGGCCTCGGCAGAGACGACGGCGGCTCGCATCATCGTGCCGCCCACGTCGGCGGCAAGGGCATGAAGGGCGTCCGGTCGGCTGACTGCGTTCATCGCGGCCCATCGTACATGAGAAGAAATTCGGCGTTCATGACTCCGGCAATCCTATGGGCCGCGGTAGGTCTGTGACCGTCATGGGCTAATTGCGTAGCCTCGAGTCAGGTATATGGAAATTCAACCCTGCCATGTGGTCGTACAACCGTTAAACTTGGCAGCCTTGAGCGCAAAATCACCAACGTTGGGCCAGCGCTGTAATGCATCGGCAACCGATGTGTCTGCACTTGATTGAAAGCAGGCGCCAAATGTCAGAAAGGAAACATCCATGAAAGGCTTGGCAGGAATATTTCAGGCGGCCGGCGAGGAGATTCTCGTCGAAGAGGTCGATGTTCCCGAACTTGAAGACGGGTCGATACTAATTCGCAACACAGGCGGCGCAGTGTGCGGTTCCGATCTGCACGGGTGGCGGGGCGACGGCGACAAACCGATGAGAAAAAACCGGTACGTTGGCGGACATGAGTGCAGCGGCGTCGTCGACACGCTCACCGGCGGCATCACCACCGATTCGCTGCGCCGTCCGCTGAAAGAAGGGGACCGCGTGGTCTTCCCCTTCTTCTTCCCCTGCCAGCGTTGCTACCAATGCACGCACGGAGAGATGCACGCTTGCACCTTCCGCAGCCATCCGAGAATGGGGGGTGATTCCTGGGAGGACTATCCGTATTGCGACGGCGGATTTGCACAGTACTACAAACTGCCGCCAAACCACTGGATTTTCAAAGCGCCGGACGAAATTCCGGAAGCGTCGCTCGCCACGGCAAACTGCTCCCTGACACAGGTCACCTGGGCCTTGCACCAGGCAAACCTGCGATTCGGCGATACGGTAGTCGTACAAGGGGCCGGGGGGCTTGGAATATACGCGTGCGCAATCGCCGCAGACTCCGGAGCTTCCCAGGTCATCGCTATCGACGGTCAGAAGGCGCGGCTCGATCTTGCGTCCCGCTGCGGGGCGACCTCGACAATCGACATGAACGAATACCCGACGCCTGAGTCGCGTGTTGAACGGGTTAAAGAACTAACGCGCGGTGTAGGCGCAGACGTCGTGGTCGAAGTCGTGGGGATAGCCGCCGCAGCCCTCGAGGGCCTCGACATGGTCCGCATCGGAGGGCGCTACGTCGATGTCGGAAACATATCGGGCGGCAGTTTCCAGTTGCCGGGCAACAAGTTGATCGTGAACCAGATCCACTGGATCGGAATAATGCACTACAACCCGTGGGTTCTCGAAGCGGCCACGAATTGGCTGGTCAAGGTCAAGGACAAGTACCCGCTGTTCGATCTTGTGTCCCACACGTTCCCGCTGACGCAGATCAACGAGGCGTTCGAGACGGCGGAGTGGGTTGGCAAGCAGGGCGGTTCGGCAGCCACCAGGGTAGTGGTGCAGCCCTGGGCTTGAGGGCTCAGACCACTCCCTGCTGACGTAACGCAGAAATCTCATCCTCCGGCATGTCCAGAATGCCGGAGAGGATTTCACCTGTGTGCTCGCCAATCTCGGGCGCTATGCCGACCGGCATTCCACTGCGGTTGAACTTGATCACCCTGCCGGTCACGTGGATGGCGCCTGCGCGCTTGTCTTCTACCTCGACGATCACGTCGCGCTCGCTCATATGGGGGTCGGCGGACGCGGTCTTGACGTCGTTGACGGGTGAACACGGTACTCCTGCTTCACCCAGCGCATTCGTGGCCTCTTTAGTTGTCTGCGCTGCGAACCACCGTGCAAGTTCAGGCTCGATCTCGTTGGCGAATTCGGCACGTCCATCGCGGGACGAAAGCCGGGGGTTCGTAGCCCACTCGGGACGGCCGATGGCGTTGGCAAACCGGGGAAATATGTTGTTGCTCGAATAGCTGGCAATGTAGACGTGTCCATCCAGCGTCTCATACATGTCGCCCGAACCATAGCGATTGCCGGATCGCGGGGTCTCCTCGCCGGTGCCGAGGTACGTGGAAACGGGTATCTCCACAGTCGTATACGCAGTGTCGGCCAGGCAGACCTCGATCGCCTGCCCCTCGCCGGAGAGGGAACGTTCGTGCAACGCGGCCAGCGCGCCGATTGTGGCGTGCAGCGCAGTGATGCGGTCAATCAATGGGAACGGAACGAGAGTTGGCCGGCCGTTTGGCTCGCCATTCAGCGACATCAGGCCTGAAATCGCCTGTCCAACCTGGTCGAATCCGACGCGAGAGTGGTACGGCCCGTACTGACCATAGGCGGAAACATTGATCATGATGATGCCGGGGTTCAGAGCCTTCAACGTTTCATAGCCGAAACCCATCTTGTCGATCGTCCCAGGCCGGAAATTCTGGATGAGCATGTCCGATTCCTTGACCAGGTTCCGAAGGATTTCCTTGCCTTCCTCCGTTCGCAGGTTCACAGACAGGCTGCGTTTACCTGAGTTGTACTGGACCCAGTAGGAACTCTGCCCCCGCACCCGCGGGCTGTTGGACCGGCTCTCGTCGCCCCGCCCGGGCGGTTCCACCTTGATGACGTCCGCCCCCAGCCGGGCGAACACGAGCCCGCAGCGCGGACCCGCCTGGTATCTGCCCAGGTCCAGCACCCGAATCCCATCGAGCGGTCCCGGTCCGGAGTGGTCTTTGAATCCTGCGATTATTTCTTCGTTCAAGGCGCTGTTTTCTTTCTCGTGATGCGTCTGCCCGGCCACGCGTTTTGGCGGTCTATTATCCGCGCGGCCGTCTTCATGTGTCCTTCAAATGCCCTTGCGGGCCAGGAAGTCCGAAAATGCCTCTGTCACAGGGGTGGGCTTATTGTCACCGCGCATGGCGTCCCGTTCGGCGTCGTGCCACTGCCGACGAGTACCTCCCGGCGCGTGGTTGACCAACTGTTTTGCGGCCTGAACCATGCGCGGGTCGTTTGCCGAGATGGCGTGGGCGATCCGCAGCGCTTCCGGCAAGACCTCTTCAGGTTCGACCAGCCGATTGAGCAGACCGATCCGGTATGCCTCTTCCGCCTCCACGACGCGTGCCGTCATTAGCAGGTCGAGTGCATCGGGCCTGCCGACGATCTCCGGCAACAGCCATGTCGAATTGATCCGCCCGTATGAGACGGCGAGGAATCTGAATTTCGTGCGGGAGCATCCGACACGAATGTCAAACGAAGACGCCAACACGGCGCCGCCCCCGTATGCGAGGCCGTTCAACGCGCCAATGGTCGGCTTTCGGGCGTTGGCGAGATCCCAGGCGTCTTCGGTATGACGAGCGCTCGGTGACGAACCACCCTCTTGCTGAAGTCTCGCCATCTCCTTGATGTCGGCCCCGGCGGAAAATGCCCTGTCGCCAGATCCAGTAACTACGATAGCGTTCGTCTCGGCGTCTGCGTCCAGCTCGTGAAACGTCGTGTACAACTCGCTCTGAAGTGTGGAGTTGAGGGCGTTCAAGACCTCCGGCCGGCACAACGTGATGACCGCTACCGGTCCGTCGTGTTCAACCGTGATCGCTTCGAGTTTTGACATCTGCACCTCCGGTGCGACAAATTGCGTGCCACCGTATTCTAGACACGTATTGGCTGATGGATGGTGAGCGAACGGCGCCTTCATTCAGTCGGCCGCGCTACTCTACCCTGCGCCCATCGAAAACTATCAACCTGACTTATCCACACAATGTCCGGTCGGCAAACCGCCACGGAGACGCGTAATGGACCTGACCCGCTGGATTCGAGAAGTGCCCGACTACCCAAAGCCCGGCATTTTGTTTCGCGATATTACCCCGCTCCTGGCCCATCCACCGGCCTATAAGTATGTCTTGGAAAGGTTGACTGAAGACCTGAGACAGTTTGAGGCGGAGGCAATCGGCGCGATTGATGCCCGCGGCTTTTTGTTCGGCGCCCCGGTCGCGTATGCGTTGGGATTGCCCCTGATCCCTTTCAGGAAAGCGGCCAAACTACCGCCGGAAACCGTGGGCGTCGACTTCGACCTCGAATACGGTACCGACCGCATCGAGTTGAATCCTCAGACAATCTCGCAGGGCGCCCGCATCGTTATCGTGGACGATGTACTCGCTACCGGCGGCACGGCGGCAGCCGCGGTCAAGCTCGCGAACAAGGTCGGCGCGCGGGTGCAAGCATTGACGTTCGTGATCGAACTCGAAGGTCTGCAGGGCAGGGCGGCGTTGTCAGGTGTCGAGGTGCGTTCCCTGCTGACGTTGTGAGTCGCGCCTGCGCGGCCCATCCTGATCTCCCGACATATGCACAGCGATTACCCCAACGCGATTAGAAATGGTGGGAAGGGACCATCTCCGGATGTGCGCGTGCGTACTCCGCCATGCGGACGCCAAAGTCCTCCTGGATCTGTATTGTCAGTCCGCCGTCGACGACCAGGGCATGTCCCGTTATGAACGACGCATCGTCTGAACACAAGAAAGCGATGGCTTTGGCGATGTCGTCCGGCACTCCCGTCCGGCGAAGTGGATACATATCTCCGTAGAAAGCGAGACCCGCCGGGTTCGACTTCCACATCTCCGCCAGGCCTTCGGTGACGATGTGTCCGGGGCACACGCAGTTCACGCGAATCCCGTCCGGCCCGTACTCCGCCGCCATTTGACGGGTCATACCGACTACCGCAGCCTTGCCCGATTCGTATATCAACCAGCCGGGAGCCTGGAGGAGACTGTGGACCGAGGCAAGGTTGACGATGGCGCCGCCTCCACCCTCGCGCATGACCGGCACGGTGTACTTGGCGCCGAGGTAGAGGGCCTTTGCCAGCACCGATATTCCGTACTCCCACGCATCCTCTTCAACGTCTTCCGCGCCGCCCTGAAA
This sequence comes from Dehalococcoidia bacterium, assembly GCA_965219065.1. Classification (GTDB taxonomy): domain Bacteria; phylum Chloroflexota; class Dehalococcoidia; order Lucifugimonadales; family Lucifugimonadaceae. The sequence continues at coordinate 1,258,076 of OZ244715.1, read as the reverse complement.
CCCGGCCGGCATGGTGACCACACCGAATGCGTTTTGCACGAGAATATCGATCCGGCCCCAGCGATCCACCGCCTCCCTGACCATCCGTTGGCTGTTTTCCGCTTTAGACACGTCAACCCGGATCGCGGCGGCCGTGCCGTTGGCGTCTAAGATCGATTGGACATTGGTTGCGGCCGTTTCCTCGTCTATGTCTGCGATCAGCACTTTTGCCCCGCGTCGGGCCAGCACCCGGGCCGTGGCGCCTCCGATGCCCGTGGCGCCTCCGGTAACGATCGCCACCTGGCCTTGAAAATTGCCCATTGATTCATCCTCCATTGCAAACTACGACGGTGCGGTGACAATAGCCCAAACTCCACTCCTGGGCCAGACCCGAAAAGCGTGCGGCTGCAATGACGTCCCTGGGAGTCAAAATACGCCGGTAGCGCTGTCGGCGGCGTCGTGACTTGAATTCCCGTTCCGCCTCACCCCTCGAGGTGGCGCTTGCTAGCGGGCCGAGACCGCTTCGGATGGTTTGAACACGGCGAAACTCGAGGTATAGCCATGTAGGAACGTGGCGCCTCCGACCGGTCCAATCTCACCGTTGCCAAAGAACCCGGTGAGAGGGATTGGGGCGACAATCGACCTGAATCTGCCCGTTTCGTGGTCCGGCGCACCGAAAAGATTCTGTCCTCTCCCCAGGCAAGTAAAGAGGAGAGCGGAGGCAGGCTCGCCACCGCTCATTCCCTCTGCGTAACGCTCCAACATCACGCGAAGATCCTCGTCCGCCGCGTCTGCGTCCTGCACGTGGAACTGCACCACCTGGCCTTCCTGCACCAGATCTCCGACCGCCAGGGTCCCGTCTTTTTCGTCCGCGCCGATCACGTTTCGAATCAGAAAGTCTCCGGCTGCAAACGAGTCGTTGAGCGGGTCCATCACGATGCCGATTTGAAGAGAACGCTCTATGAGCCTTCGCTCGCCATCGTCGGCCTGTTCAAAAAGCGACCGCAGTACGTCGAGCGGCAGTTCGCCGTCGAGAGAATTTATGATGTTGCGGTCCGACTCGGTGATCACCATCGGTCGCCCGATGGGTTTGCAACCTTGGGCAACGACCGAGTCAACCACCAGGTCCCCGGTGAACGCAGCGCCCACGAGCCCCGATCTTCGGACCTGCTTGCCGAAGAATAAGGCGTTGCTGCCGGGCCCGTCGCCTCCGCTGACCAGTCCGCCGACCTTGACGGCTTGGGGATATGCGTAGTCCAGCCCGGAGAGCAGGTCCCCGGCGGGGATGGAAAACGGATCGGGCAACAGGATGATGGCCGGGCACTCCGATGCCGGCGCGCCGATCAGTTCCTCCCAGGTTTCGGGAGGGGCGTCTAGGTCGGGCAAGTCGAAATTCTCAACTGCGAACGTATGGACGTTAACCCCGGGCATCGTTGCCGCGCAGACAGCCACGGCAGTCCGTCGTTCAACTTCGTGCCCTGCTCCGATTACTCCTGCGGCCGAACATCCAATCAACGCGCCGGGGGACAGTTTTTCAATAATGAGTTCTGGAGCGGAATAGTAGGACGGGGCGTGGTGGGCCGATATGAAAACTATCGCCAGGTCAGGCGTCTGACCTTCCAGATCGAGTAAGACCTGTTCGCAAGCATCGGTAACCGCCTCCGTGAACGACGGTGAGTCTGAAATAGCTGACGTCCACTTCACTCCTCGAGTCTCCCTCGGGCGCTTTTCGCCTATCAGATGAACCGCGGCCCTCGGCGCCCCGCCTGTACTCGTTACGAGCAGGCATGCCCGGCAGTTCGATATTTACCCTATCCGCCCCGCCCCCCATCGGCCAATCACAAAATGTCCGACTTAAGGGCATCTTTCGCCGCTTCGACCGTACGCTCTACGTCATCGTCTGTGTGAGTCGACGCCATGTGCCATCGGCCGTTGGCTGAAATGCGTATCCCGCGCTCCAGCATCGCAATCCGGAACCGCTGGTATTTGTCTTCGTCGCAATACAGGGCATGTTCCCTGTAGTCATCAATGTCGGCGCGAGTGGTGAAGGACGTTGAAAACACGGATCCGAGGCCGTGAACCCTCAGGTTGGATTCCGATTCGCGGGCAGCGCTTCGCAGGCCGTCCATCAGTAGTGACCCTCGCATCTCCAGGTCCCGGTAGAAACCGGCGCTGTCGGCCATGATGTGGGCCAGACAGGCGCGGGCGGCTTCGATCGACATCACGTTTGAATTGAAGCTGCCGCCGTGTTGCACCCTGCCGTCTCCGAGCATTTCCATAATGTCGGGGCGGCCGAGAAGCATCGCTATCGGGAACCCCCCGGCCAATGATTTGGCATAGGTGGCCAAATCGGGCTCGACCCCGGTAAGTTCCTGCGCGCCGCCGAGCGCGACGCGGAATCCTGTGATCACTTCGTCGAATATGAGCAGTGCGCCGTTGCGTTCACAAATCTCTTTCACACCTTCGAGATAGCCTTCTCGCGGGAAGATGAAGTTGGTATTGATCAGCAGGGGTTCCATGATCACCCCGGCGATCTGACCGGGTGATTGCTCGAACGCCGTATTCAACGCGTCGAGGTCGTTCCAGTGGCAAACCACGAGGTTTTCACTGGACGCAGGGTCCATGCCGGCGGACTCTCCGACTGCGGCCAGCGCGTGCATTGGGCCAGCCTGATCGAGTGGAGGATGCACGCTGTAGTTAACGGAATCGGTCCAGCCGTGGTAGTGGCCCTCGAACTTCAGGAACTTCGGCCGCCCGGTGAAACCGCGCGCCAGTCTGATGACAAGCTGGTCGATCTCGGTCCCCGAGCTGGCAAACCGGACGGTTCCCTTAAGCGGGACGGCTTCCCTGACCATTTCTGCCACTTCGAGTTCTCTCTCAAACTGGCCGGTGAAAACGATTCCTTCCTGCATGGCGCGGGCGACCGCGTCGATCAGGAAATCAGGTGAATGCCCGAACAGGTTCGGCCCCATGCCCTGTACGAAGTCGACGTATTCGTTGCCGTCGACGTCCCACATGCGGCCATGCTTCGCCTTGGCGAAGAACAGCGGCACCGGTTGCTCACTCCGGCGAATCTGGCTCGAGATGCCGCCCGCAACCAGGCTCTGGGCTTGTTCAAATAGGGCTCGGGATTTGGCGTAACGGTCTGGCATGGGGTTACCTTTTCCTTCCCGAAATCACTGTTTGCGGCACCGCGAAACGCAGGACCGAAGCTGGTAGCCCTGCTCGGTGCAGTTTACGGGCATATCGGGCCACGGGCACGGTGGCCTGTCGCACCAATGGGCGTGGTAGGCTCGAAACTAGTGCAGCGGATTCAACGCGGAAGTTGGTTCGCTGCGTTTGTATTCAAAATCAAAATCAAAGACCGGAGTTTTCTACTTGGACTCACAGACAATCAAGGTGCTTGCCATACCCGGCAGCCTCCGCAAGGACTCCTACAACAAGGCCCTGCTGGAGGAGGCAAGCCGCCTCGCGCCGGAAGGGGTCGATATCGAGGTGTATCGGGACGGGCAGAGCATCCCGCCGTATAACCAGGACATGGACGGCGACTTATCGCCGGCGCCGGTCCTTGACCTACGCGCCAGGATACGCGAGGCGGACGCGGTCCTGGTAGCGTCACCCGAGTACAACGGCAGCATTACCGGTGTCCTCAAGAACCTGATCGACTGGGCGTCCCGGCCGTACGGGCAGTCTGCGCTTAACGGCAAACCGGTCTCTGTAGTCGGCGCCAGCGCGTCACGTTTCGGGGCCAAGTGGGCCCAGGAGACGACCATCACAGTGCTCGGCAACGCCGGGGCAACGCCTGTGGGCGGCCCGCACCCTGTCCCCGAAGCACCGAAGATCGTCGACTCCGATGGAAGAGTCACTGATCCAGACGTTCGGAAGATGCTCGAAGAGGTGGTGGCCGAGTTGTGCGACGCCGTGAAGGCCGCGGACGCGGCCTGGGGTCCTGCGTCACCACAGCGCCGCCAAACCCGCTGAGGCGGGCCGGAGCCATCGAGCGTGTCATTCAGGCTTCTGGATTCACCCCCGTGCCAGGCAGGTATGAGAAATTCCTTCTAGACGATCCGACAGGCCATCATGCAGTCGGATTCCCATCTGCGACACCGGGTCACTGCTCTCAAGGAACTCATCGCCTCAAACTCTGCTACCCCTCCAATCCCATTGAATTGGGAACTACGGCTGCCTTAATTTTGCGCGAGCTGAGACAGCAGTCTTTGTGCCAGCCCCATAACATCGGCCTGGATGTCATCGTCCGTGCCGCGCCCCGCGAACGCCGCCGCCCTCCGAGGACCTGGAGCATCGTGGGAGGTGAAGTCTTCTTTGATTACTGTCAACGCCTGGTCAACATGAGGGTCATTGAGGAATGGTTCAATGTCTCTGGCAACGGATTCAATCCCTAAACCGCGCCAAGTGTAAATGAGATCGTAAGCGTCCTTATTTGCCCCTCGACTTTGAAAGGCAAGCGCCTTGAGCACGGTGAATGCCGCGGGGCCGCAAATCCAGACGTGTCTGGTCGCCCGCTCCCCCAAAAGCGTGTGTCCTGAAAGCAATACTCGCCTTCTGTCTTTGAATGCAATATGTAGCCCCGGCGTAATCACCGCAGCGAACCCAGGCTCGATGTTTCGTAGCTCCCGTCCCTTGTCTGTGTCCAAACTCGGGGGTATCAGAAAGTCGACGGTCGTGGAAAGCTGGGACTGGGTCCTCCAACGTTGACTGGTGGGGTTGCCGGCCCTGTTCAAGTCGGGCTCAAATCCTGCGTCCTTTAGCCTTAAGCCAAGCTCACGATAACGTTGCTCTTTGAGAATCGCCAAAGAGAATCCCATATCCTGGTCCATTGTTCCTGCATGAGGATCGAGGCCCCAAGGCAACGTCTCCTGATCAACCAGCAGTGAGGGAACCAGACCTCCAACGATTACGATGTCATCAAGCAAATCGCCCAACTTTGTAGCCACGTAGAGACATGTCGAACGGACGAGAGCCAGGGAGTCTCGATCGTATCCGTCAACTGTTTCCGGGTTACTGGTCATGATTGGTTCTCTGAATAAGACGACCGCGTAACTCTTCCGCCGCCTCCGCGGATCTTTCCGGGTGAGACTTCAGGTCGAGGTACACCTGGACCGGGTGAACGCAGCATATTCCGTCAACCTGACTGACGCCGCTGAATACGCCCTCATCCCTGGGCACGACCAGCCAGGTATTGAAGCCGCGTGAAGTTTGGCGAAACTCCAAGGCTTCCAGCAGTTCAGTTGACGGTGCGACTTTGAGATACACGGTTGAGAGCCGAAACCTGGCGTATCGGGTCCAGTACCACGCGGCCGCCAGTCCGGTAACTGCGTAGTCCGCGTCTGACCGGGCCAAGACTCGTGCAACCCTTGCGACGACGCTTTCGCCCGCAGCGACGGCAATATGTCCTTCCATGTCGGTGTGTTTTTGAATGCGATATTCATCACGCCATGCGTCGAGTAGCCTGTCGGCATCAGGTACCCGGATGCCGACATCACGGCGTTCCAGGAGGCCCATCTCAATCAACCTCCTGACCACTCGACTGACGTAACCCTCGTCCAGACCGGTGGCCGCAGCCAACCTCCTCTGACGTATCACTTGGTCCGGTCTCATTAGCATCCATCTCGCCACCCTTGAACCCTTTGGGCCAAAGGCACTTTCCGCGCGTCCTGGTCGGCGGAATTTGTTGTCATGCCCTAGCGAGTGGATATAAAGCCCCGGGGCGACTATCTTTGCGTTGCCCGAGAGGTCTAACCACGCTACCCCTGATTCGTCACAGTAGTCCCTCGCCGATTCCCCCATGAAGGGAACGACCAACAGCGGAATCATCGTGTCTGGGAGTTCGCAGGCCATCGCACGGACTTGATGGACTGCGCGGAAGACGTTGCCTAACGAGCCGGATGCCTTCCACTCTATTGCGAACTTGTGGGAACCGATTTCAACAACGCCGTCAACTCGCCGGCTTCCAATTTGCAGTTCGTGTCTGACACTCACCGCATGGCTTTGAATGCCAAGGAATTCCAACAGCCTCTGAGCCGCTTGACTGATGGCCTGGTTCTCTGAAATACGCATACTTGTCTTTATATAGGCACTTGCGCGGTAATGCAAGTCAATACTAAAAGACAAGAATCTGGCAGAAAACGGGTAAACCTGTGGGCCAACGGCGCTAATCAACGACCGACCTGGCGACTCAGGGAAGTCGGTGCCGGCGATCTTGTCGCGAAGGAAGCCGTCCCCTGTAATTCGCTGGGATGGCCATACGCCGCAGCTTTATGAATCCCTCGGCCTCGTCCCTGGAACGGTTCGGTCTACCGCCTATTCGAGGCCAAGGAATTCACCCCTTAAACCAAGTACTTCCTGTTGACCTTGGCTATGTAGGAGTATGACGGGTTGACGAACTGGGTAACCCGTGCCTCCAGGCACTGCGCAAGAAACATGAAGGCCTCGCCCTTCTCCATGCCGTAGTCGTCGCCCAGCCACAGGATCATTTCCGCCAAAGCAAGCCTGAACGCGTCCTCAGCCGGTTTGGCCTGCGCAGTGGTCATGATGTGCGTGGCGTTTTCTATTCGCGGCCACGTCATTGAATCGGGCTTGTCTGCAAGTTCGACGCGCAGGCGAGCCACGCCGCCCGTTTCGATGCCTCCGCCACCGCATATTTCCCCGTCGCCTTGCCGGGCATGCATGTCGCCAACGTGAAGCAGTGCGCCTGGCACCTGTACGGGAATCATCACCGAGGCTCCCCTGGCGATTTCCTGAATGTCGAAATTGCCGCCCCATTCGCCCGCCCAGCCGTTGTGCCGGCGCTCCCTTTCCGGCGCTACGCCCACGACCCCAAGCATCGGCTCGACAGGGAACGACAGCTTGTCGTTCCAAATGATCCGGCCATCCTCAATTCGCACCACTTTGAACTGGGGACCGACGCCACTCAACCCGAGGAAACTCGGGGCGGCGCTGTTAGAACCCCGGTACTGGGTATAGCCGATTCCGTGTACCTGGATGTCTTCGATGTGCACTATCAGAACGTGCCCCGGTTCGGCCCCTTCGACCCAGATTGCGCCCGACGACGCGTTGCCGCGGTCGGTCGGGCTTGAGTCGCTGCGTTTCGAGTTCCACAGGTCCCGCAACTCTTCAGGCACTTCGGACGAGTCACGTCCTCGGTTCATCTGGGTCTCGATCTCAAAGGTCTCACCGGGGGAGACCGTCATGGTGACCGGATTGTCGGGGCCTGTTTCGTAGTAGAGGACATCGCGGTTGGCGCGCTGCATCTGTGTGGCCTTTCGGGCTAGTTTTTCTGGGCGGCATAAGCCAGTCAGCGATAGTTTATTCGCCGCGGCCGGTGTTTCGGGAACCCGTGTGGGCCAAATTGCCGTTGCCGGTCCGACCCTGTTTTCTGCTGTGCCACAATTGGGTACTTCCCGCATGCAGGAAAGTCACTCCGTGGAAACATCAGTGGGCCCATTGCCTGAATCTCGTTTCGTACGAGTCAAACGCACATCTTCAACGATGGACCTGGCTGCGCGTCTTGCCAAAGAAGGCGCGCCGCATGGGCTGGTCGTGGTGGCGGACGAGCAGACGGCCGGAAGGGGACGACACGGGCGGGAATGGGTCTCCGCACCTGGCCGTGATTTGCTGGCGTCGATCCTATTCAGGCCCCGGCCGGCGATTCTGCAAGAAATCCAGTTCGTCGCGGCCCTCGCTGCCGTAGAAACTATCAGGACGACCACCGGCCGCTCGCCAAAAATCAAGTGGCCGAATGACATCTGCGTTGATGGCAAAAAGGTGTGTGGGATCCTGGTGGAGAGCCACGAGGACAGCCGGGGATTGGCAGCCGTAGCTGGGTTCGGACTTAACTTGTACACCTCCAATACCAATCATCCCGATCTCCCACCTGCTGCCAGCCTTTCCGAACTGGCAGGCAGGAATATCGACAGGGACAGTACGTTGAAAATTCTCGTGCAAAACGCAGATGTCCTGTATGAGAAAGTCACAAGGGGAGATTCTCTAATCGATGAATGGTCTACCCTTGTCGACACGGTCGGCCAACAGGTGAGCGTGGCTATTGGAGACCCTCAAAAGCCGGAATGGGTGGTTAAGGGAATCGCCGAGGGGATCGGCGAATTCGGTCGGTTATTGGTCCGCGACAGTGGCGGGCGTCTGTGGCCGCTTATGGCCGGCGACGTGAGCCTTTCAGCACGCGGCTTGAATGGAGATGGCCGATGACCTCGAACGGGCCAATTACGCAGAGCGACAAACTCGCGGGGCAGATAGTCGTTGTTACAGGGGGCGGTTCAGGACTCGGCCGCGCTATGGCAATCGGTCTCGCCTCGGCAGCCGCCTCTGTAGCCGTGATCGGACGAAGAGTGGCCCCGCTCGATGAGACTGTTCAGGTCATTACCGAATTGGGTCAAGCGGGGTATGCAGTTTCCGCCGACCTGACCAAGGGTCCCGACGTGACGCGCGCCATAAACGAGGTTGAACGGAATTTGGGACCGATCGACACCCTGGTTAACTGCGCCGGATTGGTCCGGGACCAGGGAGGCGCCGCAATCTGGGAGCTCTCAGACGATGACTGGCAGACCGGCATTGACGGTATCCTCAATCCGGCCTTTTACTGCTCGAGAGCGGTCGCCAAGGGCATGTGCGATCGAGGTCGCGGCAAGATCGTCAATATTTCGTCAGGGCTCGGCATGCGCGGAGCGCGCGACAACTACATGTACGCATGCGCCAAGGGCGCGGTCATTCAGTTGACCCGTTCATTGGCAGTAAGCCTGGGCCGGTGGGGCGTGACGTCGAACTGCATAGTGCCCGGTTTTTTCCCCACCGAGGCCACCGGCGCGTCCCCGATGGCCCTTCCAACCTCCGACTTCATCCCGGTGGGCCGCACCGGTCGACCGGAGGAATTCGCCCCGCTACTTGTGTGGCTTGCCTCACCGGCTTCCGACTATATGACGGGCGAGGTTTTCATAATCGATGGTGGAGGGCTCGCCGGCGGCTATGCGCCGACCGGACATCGGGCCGATTCTGCTTGAGGGTGCTGCCGTGACCGGAATACTTACAGGCAAAGTCGCGGTCGTCCGCTCAGGGGACGAGAGGTGGCTCACGCCAATAGCGACAGCGTTATCGAGTTGCGGCGCAAAGGTGGCCCTGGTCGCCGGGCCCGGTTACGGACTTTCCGCTGACATGCTTATTGTCAACCCAGGCCATGACGACAATGCGGTAGCCGACTCGTTGGCCGTCATCGGCGACAGTGTCGGTCCGGTGGACATCCTGGTGAATGGGCCGATCGAACCGTTATATCTCGGCGCGACGGAGACCTCGGATGACGACGTAACCTTCGTTCAGGCGCAGGCGGCCACCGTCTACAGGTGGTGCCGCGTGGCAGGCGCCGTCATGGCGAACCAGGGTGGCGGCGTCATCGTGAATTTCGTCTCCGGACTCGCCAGACGCGGGGTCGGCGGCGCGTCTGCCGATTCCATGGCCCAGGCTTCGATCGAGGCCATGACGCGGTCACTGGCGCTTGAATGGGCGCGTGATCGCATAAGGATCAACGCAATCGGCATCGGATGGTACGAATATGAAGGCCAGACCGTAGAGGAACAGCGCGCCGAAAGGTTGGTCCGATACTTGCCTCTGAGGCGTAAAGGCACGCCGGATGACGTTACGGACCTGCTCGCGTACTTGGCGTCGGACGAGTCCGGGTATGCGACCGGTCAGACCGTTTACGTGGACGGCGGCGCTATGGCTCACGTGTGACCCATAAGACGTTGAGCCGCGCGGCGATGCAGAATGCCCGCTGAACGTTGTCGCATCGACATCCGTCTTCAACCTCGCTCGTCTAAGGCCGAGATAGTGGGCATGGACGGCGCAGATCGGCTCCGCGTGCGGGTCCGGGAATCTCCGGTCGACGGACAGGCGAATCGTGCGCTGATCAAACTTCTCGCCGACAAGTTGGGCGTGCCGATCGGCACAGTGCGCATCGCCTCGGGTTTGAAATCCAGGAACAAGGTTGTCGAATTGGCCGGTTTCGACAGGGACTCGGCCATGCGAGCGTTGATTGACGACGACTGAACGCCGCCGGTGTCACAGGCCGCGTACGCCCGTCGCGTAAGCAATGATCTGCAACACAACAAAGGCGATCATGGGACTTACGTCGATCATTCCCATGCGCGGGACGAGCCTCTGGATAGGAACGATGATCGGGTCCGTAATCTGATACAGCAGGACGACGGCAGGGTGGTTGCGGGTGTCAGGGAACCATGACAGCAGAGCCCGCGCGATGATCAACCATGACATCAAGTAGGCTGCAAGTCCGATGATGAGCAGGATCGGGTTCATTTCTTGCCGATTCCCAACTCCTCGCTGCGCTGGTAGGCCGCCAGGACAGCCTCAGCAGCAGCGGCTCTGAAGCCGTGCTTCTCCATGGCGTGCAGCCCGGCCGCAGTTGTGCCGCCCGGCGAGGTGACCATGTTGCGCAGCTCTGCGGGGTGTTTGCCGGATTTCAGCGCTAGCTCGGCGCTGCCCAGGATGGTCTGAATCGCGAGTCGCCGCGCAGTATCGGCCGGCATGCCGATCTGGACGCCCGCGTCGATCAACGACTCCAAAAACACGTAGACGAATGCCGGGCCGCTCGCGCTGAGCGCCGTGGCCATGTCCAGGACTTTTTCGTCATCAAGCCGGACCTGATCGCCCAACGCGTCTAGCATCGATGAAGTAAAGCCAATCACTTCGTCCGGGACTTCCGCCGTCGCGACCCACACCGACATGCCGCTCCTGACCTGGGCCGGGGTATTCGGCATGACACGGATCAGGCTTCGATGGTTCAGCGCAAGTCCGATCGAGTGCAGTTTAATTCCGGCCATGATCGACAGGACCGTCTGGTCCATCGACAGGCGCCCGGCTATGCTGCTTGCCACCGGTTTGAATTGCTGAGGCTTGACCGCCAGGACCACCAGATTGGCGCCTTCGATGACCCGGGGATTGGAGTCCGAGGCAACGACGCCGTAGCTTTCCGCCAGGTGATTCCGTCGGGCTGCAACCGGTTCGCCGACCGCGATCTCTGCCTTGAGGCCGGAGTCACGAATGCCGGCGATGACGGCTTCTGCCATAATGCCGCCGCCGATGAATCCAAGTTTCATGATTAAACCTTTTCGGGAATATCTTGCGGCGTTCTCGCGGTGAATTGTGTACTTTTGTGGGCCATTTTCGCATTCCGGCAAAGCGGGTGAGCCGATCGCTAAATTATACGGTGAGGCAAGGCGCGGCCTACCTGCGCATTCAGGCCGGGCCGGGTGGTCTAGATCGCGTTGCCAACAGCGCGGCCATGTTGAGCGCTTCGACCATGCCTGTTTCGTCGGCGACGTTCTTGCCGGCAATGTCAAATGCGGTGCCGTGGTCCACGGAAGTCCGGATAAACGGGATTCCCAAATTTACGCTGATACTCTCCTCGAAACCGTGGACCTTTATGGCGATATGCCCCTGGTCGTGATACATGACGACCACGACGTCGAACTCGCCTGCGATGGCCTTGTTGAATACCGAATCGGAGGGGTGAGGTCCCGTAGCGTCGATTCCCTCCGACCGGGCAGCCGCGACTGCGGGCGCGATCTCGTCAAGTTCCTCCCTGCCTATCAGACCGTTGTCGCTGGCATGTGGATTTAACCCCGCTACGGCGATTCGGGGCGTGGGAAATCCCCACCTGGCGAAATGTTCGTTCGTGAGCCGCACGGCCCGCAGCACGTTTTCCGTAGTCACGTAGTCGCATGCGTCACGCAGAGTCTTGTGCGTAGAGAGGTGCATGCACCTCAGTTCGCCTGACACCAGCATCGTCGCTACATAGTCGGATCCGGTAAGACGGCGAAACACCTCCTGGTGGCCCAAATCAGGGGAACCGGACATCTGCCAGGACTCCTTGTTGACCGGCGCGGTGGCCATGGCGGCGACTGCTCCGTCGATGCAAAGACGGGCCGCCCGTTCGACCCAGGCGTGCGAAGCCCTGCCCGAATGTATGGAGTTTTCCCCGATGGGGAAGTTGGTTGTCTCGTATCCGTCCACGTTGAGAACCTCGACGAACTCCGGTTTGCCGACGGCTTCGGCCGGGGAACTGATGGGCTTAACGCGGGCCGGCGAGCCGGTCAACCTGTTGGCGGACTCCATGTCCTTGACGGCGCCTATAACGAACGGCCGCATCCGCTCGTAGATGCCAGGACGCAAGAGGGCTTTGGAGACGACCTCCGGGCCGATGCCCGAAGGATCGCCAAGGGTGATTGCAACTAGCGGCTTTAACGTCATGACTATCCGGCTCGGCCTTTCATTCTGTCTGTGCGTAGTATCGCGCCGGGCCGCAGTGGATGAATGCAGCACGGGTAAGTTGGTTTCAGTCCCCGTGCCGATCGGACTCAATGAGTACCGGCGAGCAAACGTGCAACGACGCCGGCACGCGGGGCTGGGCCAATAAGGGCTACGTTACGGTGGGAGCGTCCAGGCTCAATGGCTTCGGCCAAATGGCGAAGGAAACCGGCTTGCCGCAGAACGCCGAGCGACGTTGCGCTGCGTCAGAAACAGGGCGCGAAAGGGCCCGCCGGTGGCTGGAATCGGCGGGCCCTGATGATGGTTCCTGCCGCGGGATCTGGCGGCTGGAACATTCGACTGAGACTACTCTAGGTTTATCCCAGAACTATTGCTATGCCGGGGTCCTCGGCCTGCGCCGGGCCGAAGGGTGATGGCGCAGGAACGGGGGCAGGCTCATCCTCTCCTCGTCGTCGATGATCTCTGAAAGCGCAGCCTTCGCCTGTTCTTCACGTTCGGTGTTGAGTTCATCCGATGGGAAACCGGTCGCGATGAGCGTCAGTTTCACTTCGTCTTCCATTTTCGGGTCCGTGACCATACCGAAGATGATGTTGGCATCAGGATCCACCATCTTGGAGATGATCTCAGAGGCTTGGAAAACCTCTGCCAAGGTCAGGTCGGATCCACCGGTCACGTTGAATATCACGCCCTGGGCGCCTTCCATCGAGACCTCGAGCAATGGGCTGTCGATGGCTGCTTCGGCGGCCATGACGGCGCGATCTTCACCCGATCCCGTACCGATGGCCATCCATGCCGGACCGGCGCAGTTCATCACCGCCTTGACATCCGCGAAGTCCAGGTTGATTTCACCGGGCACGAGTATCAATTCGGCAATGGACTGCACGCCCTGGCGCAGCACGTCGTCAGCCATTCGGAACGCCATGTCCATGGAGCATTCCGCATCGGACATGATCAGCAACCGGTCGTTCGGAATGACGATCAGCGTGTCGACGAAATCGGCGAGCAGGGCGATGCCTTCTTCCGCCTGCCGCTGCCTTCGCTTTCCCTCGAACCCGAACGGCTTGGTCACGACACCCACCGTGAGCGCTCCGAGTTCCTTGGCGACGTCTGCGACCACCGAGCTTCCACCGGTACCGCTGCCGCCGCCCATGCCCGCTGCGATGAAGACCATGTCGCTGCCCTGCAGGGCTTCCCTGATTTCATCCCGGTCCTCTTCGTGGCACACGCGCCCCCTCTCAGGGTCGCCGCCCACGCCGAGGCCCCGCGCATTTTGGTCACCAACCCTGATCTTTGTGGGAACATCACTCATGATCAGGGCCTGTGCGTCGGTGTTGATCGTGATGTATTCGACCTCGGGAACACGGTCGCGGTACATGCGTGAGACCGCATTGGAGCCGCCTCCGCCTACACCGACAACCTTGATGGTCGCCGCGCCGATTTTTCGTTCCGGCTTTGGCTGCTGAATCGGCTCTTGCTCCGATTCCTCGGTGGAGTGTTCCAACCCGTTGCCATTGGGCGAAAAAACCATGCCAGGCGCTTTTTCTAGTTGTTGCATATCGATATTTCCTGCCTTCCGATTAGAGCTTTGCCTTGCCAAATCAACTCGCGTACTTAAGCCTTGCCAAACCAACTTCGTACGGCGGTTGCCAATTTGCTGAATATGTTGGACGGGGCCCCTTCATCGGTCACCGGGCTTTCCACCGGTTTTGGCGGACGACCGACGTGGGATTCGCGGGCCAGGTTTTGAATCCCCCACAGCACAGCGCCTGCGGCCGACGCGTATGCCGGGTCTGTGAATTGTTCAGTTAGGCCGGCAACGCCCCTCGGCATCGCTATCCTGGCTGGCCGCTGCAACTCAACCTTCGCCAGTTGGGCGAATCCGTCGACATTCGATCCGCCACCGGTGAACACAAAGCTTGCCGGTGAGACCTCGCCCAGGTCTTCCTGTTCCAGCTTGATCTGTACCAGGCTGAATATTTCCGCCACACGTTCCTTTATGATCTGGCCGACTTCCCGCTGGGTTACGTTAATCGGCTCGCCCACGTTCCTGGGCTGGATCGTTATTTCTTCCGCCATGCCGACCAATTCCGGTGTGGCGGAACCTTTGTCTAACTTCAATTGCTCGGCCGCTTCGTAGTCAATGTCAAAGGCGATCGACAGGTCATTTGTTATCTGATAGCCACCAACCGGCAACGTGGTGGTGTGCACGATGGAACCGTCGGCGTAAACGGCAATGTCGGACGTACCGCCGCCAACATCCACGAGGACGACTCCTTCTTCACGCTCCTCGGCGGTCAGTACGGCGTCCCCGATAGCGACCGGGGCCACGATGAACTCAGATGGCGTGATGCCCGCTGCTCTGACTGCGTTGGACAACATTTCCACGTGCCGCACGTCCCCGATCAGACAGTGGCTTTGGATATTCAATTCTGATGCGTGCATACCCAGCGGATTACGAACGCCATGGAGTCCGTCGAGCGAGTATCCACGCGGGATCACGTGGACAAGTCTCATCCCGGGAGGAAGACCGATATTGCTGGCCGTGCGAATCGCGAACCTCAAGTCTTCTTCGGTGATAGCCCTCACGGCGCCGCCGCGGGGCACGTTGTGGGACTGATTCGACGCTTCGATATTGCTGGCGGTCAGGCTCAAGTAAGCGCGCGAGATGGTTTTGCCAGTCTGTACGTTGACCTCTTTAACTGCGGCCCGTACCGACTCAGTCACCTCGCGCGGGTCACTGATCGTTCCCCTCCTCATCGCTGAGCAGGGCTGGACACCTACGCCTACCAACTCGACCTCCCGGTCGGGCCTCTGTTTCACCAGCATCGCGGTCACCTTGGTGGTTCCCACGTCGATTACTGCTCTAAAGTCGTCCTGAATCATTGACCCATCACTGCCGTTATTACGGGCTTGCCGTTGCCGCTGCGGCGCCTGGCGTCATTCGCATCCAAAGTCTTAGATCCTCTCCGCAATCCGCAGCCTGGCGCTTCGGCTTCGGGGGTTGATTTCCAGCTCGGCGGCGGTGGGTTTGGTCGCCCTGCGCTTGATCAGCCGAATTGTGGCAAGGTGATCGCAAGTGCACACCGGTCCGCCGG
Source organism: Dehalococcoidia bacterium (assembly GCA_965219065.1). Classification (GTDB taxonomy): domain Bacteria; phylum Chloroflexota; class Dehalococcoidia; order Lucifugimonadales; family Lucifugimonadaceae. Next base: position 1,242,690 of record OZ244715.1, on the reverse strand, counting down.
GTGGGCAAATACAGTCGGAGGATTGCATTCGCATGAAGTTCTTGACAATGCGGTCCTCCAGGGAGTGATACGAGATCACAGCGAGTCTCCCCCCGTGGCCCAGGATAGTCACCGCCTGTTCCAGGGCAACCTCGATCGAAGACAGTTCGTCGTTGACCGCGATGCGGAGCGCCTGGAATGTCCGAGTGGCTGGGTGGATTCGGCCGCGCCGCGGACTGGTCTGCTGAATGACCTCCGCCAACTCGCTTGATGTCTCGATGGGGCGGCTGGCGATGATCCCCCTTGTTATGCGCCTGGCGGACCGTTCCTCTCCGAGGTAATAGATCAAGTCCGCCAACTCGGATTCGCTGTAGTGATTGACGATGTCTGCCGCAGTAGTCGTCTGGTGCAGGCTGAATCGCATGTCGAGCGGATCGCGCCTGCGAAAAGAGAAGCCGCGCGTTTCGGCGTCAAGTTGCAGTGAAGAAACGCCGAGGTCGAACAACACCCCGTGAACAGGCACAAAATCCCGCTGAAGCGCGATGGCGCGCAGATCGCGGAAGTTCTCATTGACGGCAAGGAACGATTGGGCATGACCGCTCAGCCGTGACCGAGCCACCGAGATCGCTTCCGGGTCAGCGTCGATTCCCAACAGTTGGCCGCCGGGATTTGCCGCTTTGAGCACAGCGTCGGCGTGGCCGCCTTCGCCCAGAGTCGCGTCAATGTAGCGGCCTCCCGGCTGGACATTCAACGCTTCAAGCGTTTCCGGGACCAACACTGGGCGGTGGTGGAGTTCGAGGTCCATGAGGATCAACTCCAGGTCCCCCCGGCGTGTGTCGTGTTGTGCGGTGTGTACGTTTTCAATATGTTTGGCGAGTTCCGGTATGGGTTGATTCCTACCGGTGGGTCAGTGTTCCAGCGGGAAGCAGATCGAAGGGCTGCCCGTGCTTAACCGGGATGTATTGTTCGGTCTGCGCTAAGTAGTAACAGCCCACGAACCCGGCTTGCCTAGTCAAAAAGGCAGCGCGTTTTGACCGAAAATTGACGTAGCCCCTGACGTGCTACTATCCGGCCGGACGGCACATGAACCATGGCGACTTACGCGGTATTGACAAGTAGCGATCTCGGCGCGAGAGGTCAGCGAATCGACACGAGCGGAGACGCTATCGTCGAAATGATGAGTGCCGCCGGTCACGAACTGGCAGACCGGGCAGTCCTGCCTGACGAGGTGGATCAACTGGCCGAACAACTGGCAAATTGGTGTGATACCGGGGCCATTGGCGTTGTGCTGACGACAGGCGGAACCGGCCTCGGTCCACGGGACGTGATGCCGGAGGCCACCGCCCGAGTCCTGGAATTCGAGATTCCGGGCATACCCGAGGCCATGCGTTCGCAGACTCTGACCAAAACTCCGATGGCGATGATCAGCAGGTCGCGGGCCGGCGCCAGGGGCCGTACGCTTATTGTGAATCTTCCCGGCAGTCCCACAGGCGTGAGGGAAACCCTCGAGGTGGTGCTACCGGTCCTGGGACACGCTGTCGACATACTCCGGAATCGGCACGCAGGCCCTCATCCAGTCTGATTCGCGCGAACGCGGGTCAGGACCCGCTTGTTCGCATAACGCAGGGGGTGATCAAGTTGGTTCCTGATAATCAGGTACACGGAGACCGCCGATTGGCGGTGGTCTGTATCACTCAACCATCATGCGCATAAGAGTCCTTACGCTGTTTCCGGAGATGTTCGATTCGCCCATGAGTATGAGCATTTTGGGGCGCGCGAGAACCAGCGGCGTTGTCCGACTCACGACTCATGACATCCGTGAATACACTCACGACCGCCACCGCACCGTAGATGCCGAACCGTACGGTGGAGGCCCGGGGATGGTGATGAAACCGGAGCCTCTGCAGGAGGGAGTGGACAGCCTGAAGAAAGAAGGAGAAGCGAACGGAGAAAGGCCGCCGCGCGTGGTGCTCATGTCGCCGCAGGGCGTTCCGTTCGATCAACCCACCGCAAACAGGATTTCCCGGTTGCAATCGGTCCTGATCGTCTGCGGACACTATGAAGGTGTTGACGAGCGCTTCATTCGGCATACGGTCGACGAAGAAATATCGATCGGGGATTTCGTCCTCACGGGCGGTGAGCTCGCCGCCATGATAGTGATAGACGCCGTGGTCCGGCTGTTACCGGGCGCTTTGGGCCATCCCGGTTCGGCGGAAGGGGATTCATTCGGTACCGGGACGGGAGGAATCCTCCAGGGTCCCGTGTATACACGGCCGAGGGTGTGGAAGGACCTGCCGGTTCCCGATGTCCTGATGTCGGGAGACCACGCGCGCATAGCAACCTGGCGGCGGCAGCAGGCGCTCGAACGCACCAGGCAGCGTCGGCCGGACCTCCTCGAAGGTTGGCCGTAACCACAGCGCGTTTATCAAAAAAGTCGTCGATCAGTTCGTATGCTACGTGTTGATCATCAAACCGTAACGGCTGTAAACTTGTGTGAACGATTTTCTTTTGCTCGATCACGGGCGCGCAGGGCGCGCCTTTTCGCGTCGAGCGCAAAACTTCCCCGGGACCTTTCACAATGGACGCGCGCGACATCCTGCAAATAAAACCGGCCGACACTATCGATGAGTTTCGTCCCGGCGACACGGTGATCGTGAATGTGCGAATCCGTGAAGGCAACAGGGAACGAGTCCAGGCGTACCAGGGGAACGTTATCGTCGGCGCACACCGCAAGGACCGCGTCCCCCAGCCGGGTGCGACTTTTACCGTCAGACGTGTTTCATACGGTGTGGGAGTAGAACGCATATTCCCGCTTTGCTCCCCGATGATCGAGTCGGTGAAGGTAACCCGCCGCGGAAAGGTCCGCCGGGCGAGACTCTACTACCTCCGGGGTCTCACCGGTCGAAAGGCCCGCATCAAGGAGCGGCGCTAAGAGCGCGCCGGGCGTCGTCACCCCTTTTCAGCGGCCGCCATCCGACGGGATGACTATGGCGCGGCCGGTTTAAGATCACAGGGCAGGCTACTTAACGTCGCCACTCAACCTGCCGGGATCGATTCACGTTGCGATACGCCGAGGTGGCGGTCGACTGCCCAGTGGACCGCCCTGAAACATTCTCCTACTCAGTTCCGGACCATCTCGACGTATCGCCGGGCGACGTGGTACAGGTCCCGTTCGGACCGCGAACCGTAAAAGGCGTTGTGTTCGAGGTTGGCAAGCCGCCTAAAGTCGAACACACGCGGGACATAGTCCGGGTTGCTGACGGCGGACCGTTCATCCCGTCCCACGGCCTCTCCCTGGCGCGGTGGGTCGCGTCCCACTACAGGTCCGCTCTGTTTGCAGCCGCTGCTTCCATGCTCCCCCCGGGCGGGATCAACAGGTTGCGTGTATGGATTACAGAGACCGGAGTCATGCCCCGTCCGCTAACAACGCTGAGAACGCGTGAACAACGGGCGATGAATTACGTGGCTGACCAGGGAAGGATCACAAGGGAGTCCGTCGGAAGGAAACTCGGCAGAGGGGGTATCGAGGTAGTAGACCGTCTGGTCAGACGAGGATTCCTTCAGAGCGCGTACTCCTGGGAGTCGCCAACTGTCAGAACGAAGTACCGCGACGTAGTTGCCTTGGCCGTGTCTTCCCAGGATGCAAAGGACGCAGCGAAGGAATTCGAGGGTGGTCGCAGCGCGCGGCAAGGCGAGCTACTGAATTGGCTCCTGTCAGGCAACGGAGGGGAGACGAGATCGGACTTGGCACGGCGCTTTGGTCAACATGCTGTGCGAGCAACCTTGGACAAGGGATTGACGAAACTCCAACGCATTCAGATTGAACGCGATCCACTCGAGGGCTACGTCGTCCAGGAACGTTTCCCGCCCGAACTGACAGACGACCAGTCCGTCGCCGTCGAGGCGATTCAAGACGCTCTGGTGGGCGGTGATGCCTCGTCGTCGGACAACCTCGATGCCGGCAAGCCTTTCCTGCTCTACGGCGTTACCGGCAGTGGCAAGACAGAGGTCTACATGAGCGCTGCCGACGCCTGCATCCGGGCAGGGAAACGTGTTCTCGTCCTGGTTCCGGAAATTGCGATGACGCCACAGACTCTGGAACGATTTGCGTCGCGATTTCCCGGCAAGATTGCGCTGCAACATTCGGGCCTCCCTGCCGGTCAGCGTTACGACCAGTGGTGGCGCATCAGGCGGGGCGACTACCCGATAGTGCTCGGCTCTCGCGGCGCGGTCTTTACTCCCATAGACAATCTCGGGTTGGTGGTGATCGACGAGGAGCATGAATGGACGTACAAACAGCCCGACATGTCTCCGAGATACCACGCGCGGGCGGTGGCCGAACGGCTTTGCAGGTTAACGGGCGCCGTGTTGGTCATGGGCAGCGCCACGCCCGACACTGCCACCTACCGTCGCGCCCAGCGGGGCCAGGTACGGCTGCTTTCACTGCCGCGACGCATAATCTCCGGCGAGGCCGACCGCCCGTCGAATGGCCGGGACAACCGCGCTGAGGTACGGCTCGTCGACATGCGCGAGGAACTGCGGGCAGGCCACGCTGAAATTCTTAGCCGACCGCTAATTGACGAGATGAAGAGTTCTTTGAACTCAGGCGGGCGGGTGATCCTGTTCATCAATCGTAGGGGTACCGCCTCCTTCGTCCAATGTCGGGATTGCGGCGCTATACGCAGTTGCCGGCGTTGCGACACGTCGCTTACGTTTCACCGATCGGCCGATCCGGCAACGGTCGACCAGCTTGTCTGCCACTATTGCAACTACCGGATACAAGCGAGACGGACGTGCCGCGAGTGCGGAGGAAGCCAGATACGGCGTCTTTCGCCCGGCACCCAGGCATTGATGGATGCCGTCGCCGCATACTTTCCCAGAACAGGCGCGATCAGATGGGACTCGGACTCGGCCCGCACGGCGCGAGACCACGCTCGGATCGTGGAGGAGTTTGAGAAAGGCGAGGCTCGCGTCCTGGTCGGCACCCAAATGGTGGCCAAGGGGCTCGACGTTCCATCGGTGACGTTGGTCGGAGTCGTATCAGCCGACACCGGCCTTGCAATCCCGGATTACCGGGCAGGCGAAAGAGCGTTCCAGATACTGGCCCAGGTCGCAGGAAGAGCGGGCAGGGGACCGCGGGGCGGCAACGTGGTCATCCAGACGTTTCAACCCGACCACTACGCTATAAGGGCTGCCGCCGCACAGGACTACAGAATGTTTTACGACACAGAAATCCGCATGCGGCAGAATCTGGCCAATCCTCCGTTCACAAATCTGATTCGGCTTACTTGCTCCTCGCACGACCGCGAATTCGCCCATGCTGCGGCTATGACGAAAGTAGATTTTCTGAAAATTGAAAGGACGAACCGCGGCCTTACCGATACCGTGGTGACCGGTCCAACCCCCGCCTACCCGCTTCGGGTGCGGGACACGTACCGGTGGCACGTGATACTGAAAGGACCAAGGCCTGAAAGGCTTCTGGACGCGTCCCCGGTCGGCGAAGGTTGGGTCGTGGACGTGGACCCGGTAAGCCTGGCTTAGAGGGACTGTGTAGTGTCTTACACGGTTGAGGGCTGAAATTCCCGTCGACTACGCATTCAGGCGGCGCGAGAATATCCGCATGTCGATATTGGAAATCCGCATAGCGCCGGACCCCATCCTGCGCAAAAAGGCGCGCCCGGTTAAAAGGGTCGATGACGTCATTCGCAAATTGGCCCGGGACATGATCGAAACCATGCAGGAGGCCAGCGGGGTCGGACTTGCGGCAAACCAGGTCGGCGTCCTCAAGCGCGTGGTCACCATCCAGCTGCCCGAAGAAGAACCGAGGGTTTTCGTAAACCCGGAAATCACCAAACGGGTCGGCGAACGTGAGGTGAAGGAAGGTTGCCTGAGCGTGCCCGGATACTACGGGCTCATCAACCGTTCCGTCTCGATACGAGCCAGGGCGCTCGACGAATGGGGCGCGAAATTCAGGCTGTCCGCGGAGGAACTGCTCGCGCAGGCGGTTGAGCATGAACTCGATCACCTCAACGGCATCCTGTTTCTCGATCATCTCGAGAGCCACGAAAGACTCTGGAAAGCCGGCGAGGAGCCGGCCGCCCCTCACTCACATGACGTGGACTTGACGATACACGCCGACCACTCTGATTTTAACGACGGCGATCCGGTGAGTACCGAGATTCTGGCCGCCAGGGCTACCCTATCGACTGTTACCGCAGACACCTCCATGACTGACCTGGCCTACGACCTGACCGCTGGCCAGCTGAGCCGGGAATTGCCCCGGCTGGGTAGAAGAAAAACGGCCGAACGGGACCGCCAGGTACGGGGTAAACCTCACGATCCTCCACCTATCTTTCATGCCAAGCGCACAGGTGAACGGTGATATACTGCGTCGCGGTTTCGAATCCCCTCGGGCGTCGAAACCGTTTTTCTGTAACGAACGATTACGGCCATTGCCGCCATTGAAATGCCACCCGAAGCGCGTAGGTCGACCTAGTGAGACGAAGTGAAACTCGGCGGCTGAGGAACGGTTCTCAAACCTATGCATGATCCTCGTGATTCCGACGCTGACAATCTCGGCGGACGTGTGTTTCGCGTGAGGGACGCGGATTGTCCAGATCACTGAGGGGACTCAGCATCATCGTCGTCCTGGTCGCGCTCGCGGCGGCGTTGCTGTCTATCCCTGAGTTGAAAATAAATGCCTTGGGCGGCACGTTCGTCCGCGGCAACGACCACACCTTTCTGGGACTGTCGCTCGGGCTGGACCTACAAGGCGGTACGCATCTCGTATACGTCGCAAGGCCCGACGAAGGCCGCGACGTTACGATCGACGACATGGAAGGTGTTCGCAGGATTATCGAGAGCCGGGTCAACGAGTTCGGTGTAAGCGAGCCGATTGTTCAGCTTCTTGGCACCCCACCGGACCGGATTATGGTCCAGCTTCCGGGTCTCTCTGGCGCTTCGATCACCGTAACCTTCGCCGGCAGTCCGGTTAGCGCAGAGACCCTACAGGACTTTTTCGTAGAAGAACTTGACAGGCCCGACGCCGAAGTTAGCCAAAACGACAACGGTTCGTTGACGGTTCGATTTGATGACTTGCTGGGTGAACTGCGCAACGAGTCCGGTGACATTGTGCGCAAGTCCGAGGCGGCCCAGTACAGGGAAACGGTCGAGGCCCGATTCCCGATTGAATTGACCATCGCGTACGATCCCGAATTCATCCCTATTCCCCCCGCCGACGAGGTCGCCGCAGGAGACGACGCTTCTGAAACGGCAGAACCCGAACCGGAGTTTGAACCCGTTTGGCCGACTCTCGAACAGGTGCAGGAAGCGTTTGCGGCAGCCGGACGCCCTGATGTCAAGGTTGCCGCGTTGACTGACGGGTTGTTTACCGCCACACTATTCGGCCTTGTAGAGCCCTCGGAGGACGAACAGGGCGAACCGGTACCCGGCGACCTGGACAGAATCGCTGACGAATTACGTGCCTTGGGCACGCTGACCCGGGGTGCGCGGGCCAATCCGTTAGTTACCGGAAACATCTCTCAGTGGATCGTGGGAGGTGGCATACAAAAGGCCAAGGATTTATTCACGCCTGCCAAACTGGAATTCAAGGAGCGGATTTGCGGCGAAGAAAGCGCTCCTCCGGCAGGGATGAGCCAGGAGCTTTGGCTGGTCGAAAGGTGCAACAACCCGCAGCACTACCAGGAACAGGCGACAGACATTGAAGCCGACAATCTCACCGACGCGTTCGCGAGCACGGTGGAGACAAGCCCTTATCCGGTAGTCAACATCGTATTCGATGACGAAGGCGCCGACGAGTTTTTCAAACTGACCGAACGGGTCTCGTTGCGGAACGATAGGCTCGCCATTTACCTGGACGATGAGGAGTTGGTTGCGCCGGGAGTCGATCAGAGTGTAGGCGGCATCGCCGGCGGCCGCGCCATCATCGAAGGCAGATTCACGGCTGAACGGGCCAGAACGATCGCTATCCAGATAAAGTCCGGCGCGCTTCCGGTGGATTTGGACCTGATTCAGGAACGCACCGTAGACGCCACACTCGGTGACGACTCACTGCAAAAAAGCCTCATCGCCGGAGGAGTCGGACTGGTGTTGCTCCTCATCTTCATGGTTGTGTATTACAAGATTCCCGGCCTAATTGCTGCAATCGCACTGGTCATGTACACGACCCTGCTGCTCGCCATTTTCAAAGGGATTCCCGTGACGCTTACGCTCTCCGGGGCTGCGGCAATCGTTCTTTCTTTGGGTTTTGCGGTGGACGCCAACATTCTGATTGCGGAACGGGTCAAGGAAGAACTGCGGACGGGCCGCACGCTAATGGCCGCGATCAACGAGGGCTTCAATCGAGCCTGGCCATCTATCAGGGACGGCAATATTTCGACGATCATCACCGCCGTGGTGCTTTTCTGGTTCGGTGACAGGTTCAGTACCAGCATCATGCAGGGCTTCGCTCTGACGCTGGGCATCGGCGTTCTGTTGAGCATGTTCACCGCTTTCTTCGTCAGCCGGCTCATGCTACGAGTGGCCGCGGGCACCAAACTGGGCCAATGGCAGAACCTGTTTGTGCCTGTTCGGGATACGGTCGCGGCCGATGGCTCGCAGGAGAGCCGCTGATGGATATTGTCGGCAAGCGAAGGATCTACCTATCTATTTCCGCCGTGCTTGGCGTGATCAGTATTGGGTTCCTCTTAACCCAGGGCCTCAACCTGGGTATCGACTTTGTGTCCGGAACGGCGATCACCTATTCGTTTGCGGGCTCTGAAGACCCGGGTTCCGACGCGCTGAAGAACGCGTTGGCCGACGCAGGGCACGACGAGGCGATCGTGCAGGGGCTGGGTGAAGCCAGGTACTTCGTGAGGATGACCGAGTTGGAGAACGAAGATCAGGCCGCGGTCAACGAGGCTATCGAAGCACGCATAGGTCCCGACTTTGTAACCCTCGACACCTCGACAGTGGGCAGGTCCGTGGCGGACGACACCGTCAGGAACGCATTTACCGCGGTGGCGGTGGCGGCGCTGTTCGTGATGCTCTACATCATCTATGCGTTCAGGTCGGTGCCATATTCGTACCGTTACGCAATCGCGGCGGTCATTGCCCTGATGCACGACGTGCTTCTCGTCTTCGGCCTCTTTGCCGTCCTCGGGCTCACGATTAACGCAGAGGTCAATGCCATCTTCATCGTCGGCATCCTCACGGTGATCGGGTACAGCGTGAACGACACCATCGTCATATTTGACCGGATCAGGGAGAACGTGCGGACAGCCCCGGGCCGTCAATTCAGGTCGACCGTTAACTTGTCGATCAACGAGACCTTCACGCGGTCCCTGGCCACGAGCGTCACGACGATGACCGTGATCCTCGCTATGCTGCTGTTTGGCGGCGTATCGTTGCGGGATTTCCTGATCGTGCTGCTGGCGGGAGTAGTAGTGGGAACGTACAGTTCCATTTTCATAGCCGCGCAAGTGCTGGTCGCATGGGATGCCGCCGGAGGACTGGGCGGACTGGTGCCAGCCAGGTTCAGGCGAAGTTCTCCGGAAATTGCGTAGGGTTCCGGCCAACCTCGCAAGCAGTCCCATTCGCTTTTATGATGATTGGCCCGTGCCGTGTTTTGTTCGCGGCCGTTAACTTGCAACTCGGGATGGCGAAATTGAATCGGGCTGGTAGATCCTCGGAGTAAGAACATGCTAATTGGCGCACACGTTTCAGCGGCCGGCGGCGTCGAAAAGTCCGTCAAGAGGGCTTTGGACATCGATGCGGAGTGCATCCAGATATTTGCATCGTCTCCCCGCACGTGGAGGTTCAAGCCCATAGCGGAGGAGAACGCGTCGAAATTCCGTGCGGCGGCATCCGAGGCCTCTTTGGGCCCCACCGTGCTGCATGCCAGTTACCTGGTCGCGATCGGCTCCTCCGACCCGGCGTTGGTCGAGCGAAGCGTCCAGTCGCTGATCAATCATCTGCAGGCCTCGGAGCAACTGGGCGCTTTGGGCCTCATTTTCCACCCGGCAAGCCACAAGGGGCGGGGATACGACGCGATCTTCGATCAGTTCGTCACCAATGTGCAGACAGTGCTCGAAGCGGCCCCCGGCGAGTCGCTGCTCATGCTCGAAACGAGCGCAGGCTCCGGAGACCACGTGGGTTCCAAGTTTGAAGAACTCGGAAAACTCATCAAGGCAGTCGACAGCCCGCGGGTAGCCGTTTGCCTCGACACCCAACACGTGTGGGCGGCGGGATACAACATTGTCGACAAGGATGGCCTCGACGCGACTATGGACGAATTCGACCGCGATATTGGCCTCGACCTGCTTCGGTCGGTTCACGCCAACGATTCGATGCGCGAACTTGGCTCGTCGGTAGACCGGCACGACAACATAGGGGACGGTCTGATCGGCGAAGCGGGGTTCGCCAACCTAATGAGCCACCCTGCCTTTCAAGACGTGCCCTTCTATCTCGAAGTGCCGGGCGTCGCCAAGAGCGGACCCGACCGGCCAAACGTGGAAGCGCTAAAGCGAATTCGTGCGTCAGTAGGCGCATAAGGTCGGCCGAACCTGGTCGGCCAACCCTTTGCGGCTGCGGGCAGGTAGACCAGCCAATGAACCGCCTTGAATTCGAAGAACTTGTCAGACAAGCGGTCGAGAGTTTGCCTGACCGCTTTCTGGCGCGGCTCGACAACGTCGACGTGGTGGTCGAGGACCGCCCCTCCAGGGACCAGAGGCGGGCCAACAACCTGGCGCCGCATGAAACTCTGTTCGGGCTTTACGAAGGCATCCCGCAGATCGACCGGGAGGGCTATGGGTTCGTGATGCCCGACAAGATAACGATATTCCGGCGGCCGATCGAAGAGTTCTGCGAGGATGCCGGGGAGATCGTCGAACAGGTGCGCTTAACGGTCGTCCACGAGGTGGCCCACCACTTCGGCATTTCGGACGACGCCCTGCATGAGATGGGCCTGGGGTGACTACTGCGGAGCGATGTCGATACGGGAGTCGGATATCCGCACGCGCCGACCGCAAGCCGCGATTTCAACGTCCCGTAGCCTGAAGACATCGTCCAGAAACAGTTTTAACCGCTGATTCGCCGGCCTGGGCCTTATGCGGGCGTTCGTTTCCCATAGTGTTGGTTGCGGGTCGGCGGTTGCCGCTGCGATGACTTCTTCCACAAATGAGCAAAATGCCTTTTGCGATGCATCGTCACGAGGTTTTCCTTCACGCCCGGCAAAAAACAGCGATAGTTGCAGGCCCTCGTCCCCGGACGTAATTTCGGTCGTGAGAATTGGCGCGGGTCGCGACTCAAACAGGTCCTCACCGATTCCGGTTCTGCCTGCCGTCTCCCTCACAGCGGCGTGCAGTGTCCGCAGCGTGGACGACAATGCCGATACCGCGTGGGCGTTCGAGCCCAGCTTCACGACTAGCCGACCGTACGGCACGGATTCTGGCGTTTGCAGGGGGTCCATCACGGCCGTCAGTGTATCCCCCAGGGCCGGAACGTACAGAATCGGTCCCGGTTATCTCAGGACGCGATTGTCGCCCACGCGCCGCGTGACCTGTAGACGGTCCATGTGTTCAAGCAGGGCCAAGGTGTACTTTATCGGTCCCGGTTATCTCAGGACGCGATTGTCGCCTACGCGCCGCGTGACCTGTAGGCGGTCCATGTGTTCGAGCAGCGCCAGGGTGTACTTTCGGCTTGTGCTGAACAGTTCGCGAACGTCCGAGATCGTGACCTCGCCGTTGTCCCGGGCGAATTCGACAACGCGACTCGACATCTCTTCATATGCGGACTTCAGATATACCACGTCCTCGTTGACCCGAACAATTCGACCCTGGTCTGAAAGTGCCTGTAGCAACTCGGGGTTAACCGGCGCGTCGGTAGGAGGGGAGTATGGGTTGGAGCCCAATAGGGCGAGATACTCGTCGGCTTGTCGCCGCTGAGCGTCGGACAGGTCGGGTACGTGAGAAGGGAGCCTGGCGGTGGCCTCGGCTTCTTGTATTACCCCGTCTTCCGACAGCCGCGCCAAGGCGGCGTTGTAATCGCGCGATTGCATGCCCAGCCGGTTTCGCAGCTCTTCTTTGGGCATCCCTCCGCGTAACGGGTATTCACGATGATAGCCGGCAAGTTCGTCCGAGGTCCTGGAGACGACATTCAACCAGGCTGAAGCCGTGAAGTAGACCGGGAGAGCGGCATCGCCGATTTTGACTGCGGCCCCGCGAGCGACTAGATCCTCAAGAATCGTCTCTACGTCCGACTCCGCAAGGTTCAGGGCAACGGCCAACCCTGCGACCGTCGAAAGCCCTGTCAGGTCCATTGTGCTGACCACGGCGTCTGAATCGGCGCCTTTCGACAGGATGCCCAGTCGCTCGATCGTCGAAGACTGAAATCGTCTGCGGCGGGGCGCGTTCGGAATCAGTATCTGGCCACCGGCGATCGTGGTCACCGTGTCCCTGATGACAAAGTAGTCCCCACGCACCACCGGTACCGGCAATTCAGTACGAATTTGCGCCCATCCGGACTCGCCGGGCGGCAATCTGTTTGCGTCCAAGAGCCTCACGACGGCGGGTGATTCAGACGTGCCGGCGTAGAGGGTTACGCGGTGATTGTGCCGGACCGGCCGCGGGGAGTCGGGAATCGTTCTGATCGAGCAATCGAACGCGTCTGAGGGGACGAGCCAGTCCCCGGTCAGCAAGACGTCGCCGCGTTCGATCTCGTGGTGCTCTACGCCGCCTATGTTTACGGCTACCCGCGTGCCGGGCAGAGCTTCTTCGACGGCATCCCTATGGCTTTGCAGGCCGCGAATGCGCGCACGTTGCCCGCGGGGAGCGATGACAACCTGCTGGCCTTTACGCAGTGTGCCGCTCGACAGCGTGCCTGTGACCACTGCCCCGAAGCCGGTCATCGTGAAGGAGCGGTCTACCGGCAATCGAGGCCGCCCCAAATCGGGCCTGAGCGGCACGTCCACCAAAACGGAATCGATGGCCCGCAGGAGTTCGTCAAGCCCGGTTCCGGTCTCGGCAGACACCGCAATCGTCGGTGAGCCTGAGAGGATGGTCCCTTCCAGAACCTCCTCGATGTCGGCAGTGACGAGTTCCAGCCATTCCTCGTCCACCAGATCGGTCTTGGTGATCACGACGATGCCGCGCTCGACACGCACAAGATCGAGGATGGCCAGGTGCTCCCTCGTCTGTGGCATGACTCCCTCGTCTGCGGCGACGATGAGGAGAGCCAGGTCGATGCCGCCGACGCCCATCAGCATGTTCTTGATGAATCGCTCGTGGCCGGGCACGTCCACGATGCTGACTTCGAGACCGCTCGGCAAGTCGAGCCACGCGAATCCGAGCTCGATGGTCATGCCCCGCTCTTTCTCTACCATCAGCCTGTCGGGGTCGATGCCTGTCAGAGCGTGGATGAGCGTGGACTTGCCGTGGTCTACGTGGCCTGCAGTTCCGATTACATACATGGCACGATAATACCGCGCCCACGCTCGTTGATTCGCCTGAACGTTCGCGTAACCCAGTTGGCTTTGGAGGGTGTCTAACAAGCCCGTTGCCACATTGTGTGACGCCTACGCATTGGCGAAAACGCGTCCCGTCTTCTGCCCCGTGCGCCCATCTTCACCCTGGCCCCATGGTGCCCTCATAGCCCTGCACCATGTCACCCTGAGCAACGTCGAAGGGTCTAGGTTCGAAGGGCCGTGACTTGTTGACTGTCAGACGTAGGTTCTTCGGCTACGCTCAGAGCTTGTGATTTTATTGCGAAACCTGCGGTTTTCAGTCTCAATTTGACTTTGAAAACGGTCTCAATTAGACGGTTCCTGGGGATTTATTCACAGGCTCTCAGAATGACAGCAAATTGCGCGCGGAATCACTTGACCAACGCCGGCCGAACCTCGGCTGCGCGCGGCGAGTCTTCGACGAAACGACCAAACACCTCGTTGCCCAGAAGCCGGCCTCGTCGCGTTAGGCGGATCCCGGCTTGATCGTGAACAATCAGCCCTGCCATCGATATTTCCCGGATCGCGTCTCCAAACGCATCAGTCAGCTTCACACCGAATCGCTGCTCGAATCCGACGTTGGACACTCCCTGCGCCAGCCGCATGCCCATCATCATTGCGTCGGCCATCGCGGTGCCGCGGTCCGTTGGCTCGACCTCTTCAACCACTCCCAACGCGCGCATAGTCTCGGCGGGGTGGCCACCGGTTTCCTCAGGAGCGTCCGATACTTCAAGGCACCTTATATAGCCGCGGGGCGACCTGATATTCGAGAACCTCCGCCCAAGGACGAACGAATGTGCGCCGGGGCCCAGTCCCAGGTAAGGCGTGAGATTCCAGTACGCCAGGTTGTGTGTGCTTTCGAACCCTGGCCTGGCCCAATTCGAAATCTCGTAGTGATCGAACCCTTCCACAGCCAGTCGATCTTCTGCGAGGGTATACATGTCGGCCCCCAGGTCAGAGTCCGGTAGCGGCGTCCGACCAAGCCTTACGTCGGCCTCAAGAGGAGTGCCCGGTTCCAGGGAAAGGCCGTAGAGCGACAGGTGCCTGGGTCCGAGTTCCATGCACCGTTCGAGGGATAGCCTCCATTGGTCAAGAGTCTGATTGGGCAGCCCGAACATCAGGTCTAAGCTGAAGTTCTCGAATCCGTGGGACTTCGCGACGAGCGCCGCCTCGGCCGCCTGGTCGGAATTGTGACGCCGCCCCAAACTAACGAGCAGCCCGTCGTCGAAGCTTTGGACGCCAATGCTCATCCTGTTTATCCCGGCGGAGCGCCAGGACTCGACCCGTTCTGGCGTGATGTCGCCCGGGTTGGCCTCCATGGAGATTTCGGCAGTTGAAAGCACGTTGAACGCTTCTTGGACAGCGGCCATCGTGGAATCTATCGAGCCGGGCGGAATGTAAGACGGAGTGCCGCCCCCGAAATAAATCGACGTGACGCGGGGACGTTTGAGAAGAGCGCCCCAGAGCTCGATCTCGCGCGCGAGAGCAGCGATGTAGCCGCCCATTAACGTTTCGATGCCCTCGTACGTGTTGAAGTCGCAGTAGGGGCACTTGCTGAGGCAAAAGGGTATGTGCAGGTAAAGCGCGATACCCTCGCCGCCAGGATCACTGGCGGGATCCGGACTTCCCCTGGATTCGACAAGTGCCGAGCGACCTATTGCGGCGCAGGCCGTTGACCGGCTGCTCATAAGACTCCGTAATTCACGCAGATGGACCTGACCAGTCGTAAGGGCCCCGCCAACAAGCGGCCTGCGATTTGCAGCGGCCCTATTGCTGGCCGGGAGTCCATAGGCCTGAACCGGCAGAACCTTCGGGTTCTTGCGACCCCTCGGCCCCCTGCTGAGCCGCGCCGCGCCGCATGGCCTCGACTTCGCGTTGCGCCGCCTCGGCCTGCTCCCGTACCCACCTGATCAACCGATCCAGTTCAGGCGGTGAAACGATGAATCGCTCGACCTCTGCCGGTAGCACTTCCCCCACATCGGAAGAGGCGATTATCAGGGCCGCCTCGGTCTCCTCAATGGACTCTTCGAGGCGTTGTTTGACATGTTCCAGGCGTTTCTTGCCGGATGAATCGAGGGCGTCCCGGACGGTGGTGGCCACCGTCTGGCTGACAAACCCGTACTGAATAATGCGGCCCCAGTCGATGACCTGTTCGAACAGGTCCTGGTCTTCATAAGGTTCCAGGACAGCGCCGGAGTCCAACCTCGATTTCACGATGCGGTGGGCCTGTCGGTCGGCTTGTTGCACTCGCAGCAGCCCCTCTTCGCCCCCGAATCCGACTCCTTCGACGAACACACGCGCCACTGGACCTGCCCGCATTTCAAGGCTGGCTACGTGCTCGTCGACTGCTCGCCAGTACGCGTCGTAGTGGCTCGTAAACTCGGGCGGGGCATCCGGTGAGGTCTGCACCATACTCACCAGGTAGGCCTTGCGCCGGGTCATAAGATCACCGGCCGCAGGTCGATTTATCCGTCCTAATTCCATCAGTTAAGTAGTCCCGTCCCGTATCGCTTTCATGCGAACCAAACGTCGCGGTTGGCTCGCTGCGGAGAGTATACGCAGCGGTCCGGCTGCATCATAACTTTGCTGGGTTGCCGTGCGGTAACTGGGTAAGTTAACCAAGCCCCTGAATTGCGGATCGGTCGAAACTTTTCGGTCCGGCTAGACGGAGAACAGGAAGTTGACGATATCGCCGTCTTTGATGACGTAGGCCCGACCTTCCGTCCTCAACTTTCCTCGTTTTCGTGCCTCTGCCTCCGAGCCGTATTCAACCATGTCATCGTAGCTCGTGACCTCGGCGCGAATGAAGCCGCGTTCCATATCCGAGTGAACGCTGCCCGCTGCCTTTGGCGCGGGTGTGCCATCCGTGATCTTCCAGGCCCGGGCCTCGTTGGGCGCTGCGGTGAAAAAGGTGACGAGGCCCAGGACGTCGTATGACAGGCGGATCATTCGTGAAAGGCCGGGCTCTCCGGCGCCCAACTCCTCTCGCAGGCCGGTTTCGTCATCGCCCTGCTCCAGTTGACCGAGCTCCATTTCTAGTTTGCCGGCGATGGTCGTGCCACCGGCGAGAGGGCCCGACAGCAATTGGCTCAGGTCAGACTCGTAGTCCGCGCTCTGCGGTAGTTCATCTTCGTCGATGTTTATCGCCGCGAGGAAGGGCAGGGCGCTCAGGAGGTATGTATCTCGAATGGACGGGTTGCCGGTAACGGCGGGGTCCTGCGCCCGGGCAGGTATCCCGTTTTCCAGGTCCTGCTGTATGCCGCGAAACGTCTCGATCGTCTGCATCGCCGCGGCTCGTTCACCCGACCGCATGCCTTTGAACGAGGCCACTATTCGTTCAATGCGCCGTTCGATCAGATCGATGTCCGAGAAATTCAGATCGAACATGATTTTTTCAAGGTCGCGGCGCCAGTCTACCGATCCGGAGAGGTGGGGCACGGAATCGTCTTTGAACGACCTTATTACCGCCAACAACGCGTCCACCCGCTGGAGCTGAGTCGCATTCTCGCCGCTGAAGAGGTCGCCCTTGCCGACGCGGCCGGCGTGATTGGACGGCAGATCTACATACGTGACCTCTGCCTGGACTGAAGTACGCGAACCAAACAGATCGGTAACTACTCCCAGACGTACGTCGGGGACGCGAGCGACTCCGATATGGCCATTGCGGTCGGCGATCGGCCCTGTCTCGGCGTGCCCGCGAGTCAGGGCGTTGAACACAGTGGTGCGACCGGACGAAGGCAGACCGGTCATGCCAATCTTCATGAATAATTACCGGCGACTAACTCAAAGGAGCGTCATCGTCCACGTGCCGCATCCGGCCTTCCAGCGTGACCGGGTCTTCCGGCTTGTTCTCGCGAGCACCCCTTCCGGAACTGAGGCCGTCCCGGCGCGCCTCGCTCGGCGCCAGCACGATGAACAAGACTAAGAGCAGTATTGTGATCAGGAGGTCGTCAATCTGACCCAACACAGGAATGAAATCCGGCCTCAAATCTATCGGGGACAATATGTACGCAACCGCGGCGACCGGGATCAATTTGACCCAAATGGGTACGCGTCTGTCCGCCATAAGTCTGATGATCAAGCGCAGGAAGTGGAATATCATCGTGGTTCGGGACAATGGCGACAGGTCGATCTGTCATTCAAAGTCCGGTAATTTCCAGTTTACACCGATGTTTTCCAGAGCCGATTCACCGGCCGCACATACCCGGAACCAGTGAAGTGATACGAGTTTTTCACGGTCAGGACGAATTTTCCGTTGGGGAACAGGTCGCTCGCATCCGCGAGTCGGTCGGCCCCCCTGAGGTCCGCGACCCAAACACCTCCTCGTATGAGGGCACGGGGTTTTCATGGATGGAGGTTCTCGGCGCGGCCGCCTCGGCGCCTTTCCTCGCAGACCGGCGCCTGGTAATCGTCAGGGGCCTACTCGAACGACTCGACGGCAACGACCGGTCGTTGGGGAACGAATGGACAAAGATGGCGGACGGGTTGTCGGACGTTCCGGCAACCACAGAGTTGCTGTTTGTGGAAAACGTTCGTCTACGCAGGGGGGGTCGGGGCTTGCGCTCGGTTGGACCCCAGGCGGAAATCAGGGAATTCCCGAGTCTGCGCGGTGCAAATCTCGATTCCTGGATAAGCGAACGATTCGCCGGTGCAGGCGCTACAGTTGAGGCGTCAGCCGTGGCACGGCTCGCGTGGGTCTCCGGCGGAAACTTGCGGTTGCTCGACCAGGAGATACAGAAGCTCGTGCTCTACGCTGATGGCCGTTCCGTGACGCGGAACGACGTTGACGGGATGGTTTCCGAGGCGAGGGAAGCCAATATTTTCGCCACGATCGACGCCGTGCTCGAGCGACGGCCCGAACGGGCGATGAGGATGATGTATTCCCTGCTCGAAAATGGCTCTACGGTCAGTTCGGTAATCGGGCTGATGGCCCGGCAGGTGCGCATACTGCTGATGGCCAAGCATCTTTCCGGCGGTGCGCTCAATCGCGAGGAGATCGGCCGACGGGTCGGAGTGACTAACAGCTTCGTGCTCAACAAGACCCTTGGCCAAACCGGACGATTCAGTTCGGACTACCTGGCCGACACACACCGTCTGCTGCTGTCAGCGGACTTGGCGATCAAATCAGGTCAACTGAACGACCGTCTGGCCCTTGAAATCCTCGCAGGGCGACTTTCTGCCGGATGAGCAGCGCCAACTGAATCTCAGCACACAAGTCCCGACGTATCCTACTTATGACGGCAGAGACGCGGTCCAGCGCCGAAACATGAGTCTGAATCCAATTTTCCATAGACACCTGCACCTGGCCGCGGCCCTCGTCGCCCTGGTCGTTATCTTGTTGGCGTGTACGACTTCAGCGCCGGCAGAGGTGACGCCGGTTCCGACAGCGACTCCCGAACCTACGCCTTCACCCGTGCCAACGCCGTCGCCGACGCCGGAACCGACCGCCACCCCGGCTCCGACATCTACACCCGCTGCGACCCCGACTCCTGACACAGAAAGCGTGGGCCACTACGTCCGCGCATACAGCTTGCTCAGCAGGGAAGAGTACAGGCAGGCAGAGCAGCGCTTCACGCTCGTCATTGAGTTGGAGCCCGATTTCGCACGCGGCTGGGACGGCCGCGGTCAGGCGAGGATGTTGCAAGGTGAGCACGAGGATGCGTTGCTCGACTACGACCAGGCTATTCTCCTCAAGCCCAACCTGTGGCAAGCGTATGGCCACCGAGCCATTTCGAGGATGAACATCGGTGACACCGAAGGCGCAAGGCGCGATGCCGAAACGGCGGCCAGGGGTGACCCGGAGTTGGTGGAGCCGTACATCGTCCTGGGCCGGACTAACAGCGCGCTCGGCGATCTGGAGGCCGCGGAAGAGAGTTTCACGTACGCTATCGAGCTAGCCCCGGACGAGGCGGCAACCTACTGGTGGCGGGGCAGGTTCTACCGCGATTTCGCCCAGGAACCGTTACTTGCGCTGACCGACATCAACCGGGCGCTGCAAATTGAAACAGCGCGCGCCGTTATCTACCTGGACCGCGCAATTCTTCTCATGAGATACGGCGGCCCGGAGGAGGAGATACGGGCTGACATCGAAGAGGCTATCTCGCTGGCGCAGGATCCACGACTGCCGGATGTAATCGACGCCGCGGAGGAATTGCTGAAAGCCCTGGAGGAAAGAAGCCAGTCGTCAAACTAGGCCAGGCGCGCGGTGTCCATAAACGCGTGCCGGTCGCCACTCGCAACCAACGGCTGTGAGAGGGGATTGCCGCAGGGCTTCCGGGACTATTCGTATCTGAAGAAGACCCGACGGGGTGTTACGGCCAACAGGACGCGGTCTTGTTGGCGCAACTGGTCCAGCATTTGGTCTGCTTTTTCCGGCTCAAGGTACCGTCCGATGATCTGCCGGGTCGGACCCCAAATTTCTTCACCGTCGATAATCCTGGCGGGACCGCTCACCGTTACGTACTCCTCGGCCAACGGCTCCGAACAAATCGAAACCGCCACCCGAGGATCGCGAATGACGTTGCGGTACTTCACTCGCTGTTTCGTTATCGAGATGATAATTTCGCCGTCGGTGTACGCGTACCAGTTCGGCGTCAACTGCGGCAAACCGTCTTTGCCGATCGTAGCTACCATCGCAATGCGAGGCGGCGAAATGAATTCGCGGAGTCGTTCGATCTGTGCATCGGTTGCCATGGTGAGTTACCCCTTCACTTATGTTAACCGGCCCCTACGCCGGTGGATTCGTCCTGGATGATGATGGCGCCTTGGCCTCTACGGCGCCACACGCACGCAGTTAGCCGGGACGCCATTTATCGCCTGCGAGCAAGGCTTCTATAGCGCCGGTCAATTCATCCCGCGTGGCGAACGCCTCGAACCGGGCGAACACATTCCCCTTTCCGTCGATCAGGAAGGTCCATGGTTCAGTGGGGAGGTCCCAATCGCCGACGACTGGCGAGAGGACCCCTAATCCTAAGTCGCCACTCTCCAGCATCTCCCTAGGATTGTCCCAAATCTCGACATGTACGAAGTGGCATCGGTCGGCGTATTCGCTCTGGATTTCCGCCAAGGTGTCCAACTGCGGACCGCAGGCGCTCGTTTGGCAAAAGGCCGGAGTTGAAAACGTAACCGCTACCGGCTTACCCGAGCCGATCGCCTCATCGAGGCTTACCCTGTAAAACTCCGGCCTGGGGTTTGGATCGGAACTGATGACCCTTACTTCGTCGATGGAGGACGCTGTTTTGGTCGGTGTCCGGGGAGCAGTACTGCCCACCGCGGGAGCGAGCGGTTCCTCCCGCACCTGGATAGCGGCCGTGCCGGTAACTTCCCCGCCGGTGTCGTCCAACGTCACTGCGATCTCCCATGTGCCGGGCATGTCGAACTCCGCCACGAACGTATAGACACCCCCACTGAACGGCCACGGCCGCCAGGTAACCTCCTCCACCGCGCGCTCCTCCTCCCCATTCAGCAGGCCGTAGCTGACCGAAAGCTCCGACGCGCGGTCCAGGACCCTAGATTGATCGAACCGCAGTATCGTTATCGGGATGCGGTTAGGGCCGACGCCGAGGTCTCGAGCCAGGGAGAACACAACCAACCCTTGTTGATCGCTGAGGACCACCAGGCCGGACTGTGGGTCTTCGTACGAATAGGTTTCGCCCGAACGCGTTCCGCCGCAGGCGATGCCAACGACGAGCATCAGGGCGGCACACAGCCCGATAACTTTGTAGATCGAAGTCCCCGGCATACGGGATTATGACGCAGCGGCAATGATTGCCGCTCGTGAGCGCGATGGGCGCCCGCAACGGCGCAAGACAGTGGCAAAACCGGGGTTCGAGTCCGGTTGCCTCAATGGTACCGCCCCGTACCGGCACGGACGTTTCGAAGCTGTGGTCTGCGTCTACTTGAACGTGAGCATGCGCGTCGGGTTGTCGACGAGCATCAGGTGGATGTCTTCCTCGGCAAAACCCCGGGCGCGCATCCACGGCGTCACGCGGGTCAGGATGTGGTCCCAACCGTGGCCGCCGTAGGACTTCAGGCGGTGCTTGGAGCAGATGTCGTGGGCCAGGAGAATGCGTTCCGCATAGTCCTGGGAAAGTAGGAAGTCGATCATATCGACTCGTTCGTAGTCGCACGGCATGTATGTTTCGGCCCCGAGCGGATAGAAAGAGGACTCATGGCCGAATAGGTCGAGGTTCAGGTAGACGCCCGTTGCGGCCAGGTCTTTGAGCACGCCGCGGTCAAACACCGTCCGCTCGATGTGTCCCATTACTGTGTGGCCCAGGTCGCCGCCCCATTTGTCTATGGCCGCAATGATCTCAAGCGGCGCATAGTCGTTCCGGCCAGGGTGTATGAGCAGCGGGGCCCCGGTCTCCTGCTGCGCAAGGACTGCGGCGTGGACACTCTTTTTCTCGTTGTCGGTCCACGGCCACGAACAGCCGATTTCGCCGATGATCCCGCTGCGGATGCCTGTGTTTCCGACGCCGACTTGCACGTCCCTCACGATCCCGTCCGAGATCTCCTCAACCGGTTTATCTGTGAACCATTCGGGATGTGTCATGCCGACGTAGTACCCGGCGCCCATGACCACGTTCAACCCTGTTGCCCGTGAAACCCGAACCAGGGCGCGAGGATCACGCCTGAGCCCGTTCGAGGTCACGTCGACTACAGTGCCGCCGCCCGCCTTATAGTAGTGGCCGGCCTCTCGGATCGTGACTTCTTCGTCCAGCAATTGGAGATTGTCGATGTTGCTCGTCCAGTGATAGCGAACCCACCCGAGATTTTCGAGTCCGACCTTCTCGTGCATCCGTCGCATTTCGGTGGCTGGTTCAGGCGGGGTCAGGACAGGCGTGAAATCTATGAACAGGTGCTCGTGGGTAGTGGTAACGCCGACGTTGGCCGGTTCGATTGGCCCGAGCACGGTTAACACCTTGCCCGAGGCGCTTACTTCTGAGGCCGGATGGTTAGCAGAGGTCATTAACTTTGTTCCTGGGTGACGCCCGACGGTTGAAATCCGTCGGGCGACGATGTCGGATTTGTTGAGGCGCCGGACTGTATATCACGACGCACCGTTTCCCGCACTAGGGCGCTCGCCACGTTCGGCGCGGGTCCCACTTCAAAAGGTCTTGCGCTTTTTCAACGCTGATGGCCGACGCAAATCCCGGTAAGGGCGAACGGATCTCTACCCCCGGATAGGCCGCGGCGATTGCTTCTTCGGTGGGTACGGTCAAGACCGTGTCGGTAGCGTTTATGAAGAACGCCTCGTGTCCGGTCCAGTCAGTTTCCAGCGCCAGCCGGCAGGCGGTCGCGGCTTCTCCGATGTCTGTCCACCCCCAAAACTCTTTCGCTGTCCGGCCGTCAGCGGTCGTCGTGTCGCCGTTCTCTCGAAGGTCGGCCTGTCGCGATTCTTCCATCAAGGCGTGAAATCGCATCGAAGCGATCTGCATTTCCCGCCGTCGGCAAAACCCGTCGGCCATCTCTTCGCCCAGCCATTTGCTTTGGGAGTAGGAGTCTTCGGCGCGGGTGGGGTGTTCTTCGTCGAGCGGGAAGTACAACGGGGCCACGCGCCGCTTCGAGAAGACCGCTCCGACGGCGTTGATGGAAGACGCCTTGACGACCTTGCGGATTCCGTGAATCTCCGCCGCTTCCAGCACGTTCCAGTCGGAGGCCATGTTGACCCGGAACACTTCATGCTCGGGCGCGCCCAGGGGGTTGGGTATCGCCGCCATGTGAATGACCGCGTCGACCCCCTTCATTACCGCCACGACCTGGCCGAAGTCGGTCGAATCCGTTCGAATGAAGGCAGCCTCACCCGGGTCCGTGGCTCCGCGGCGGGCGCCGGCGGGGGTCGCGATGTCCGCAATGACTACCTCGTAGCCGTGCTCCAGCAACTCGGCGACTATGTAACTTCCGGCCAGACCGGAACCGCCCGTCACCAGTACCTTCAATGCACAAGTCCTTCCCGCCCGGGGCTGATGCGGCCCCGGATTCGATCCTAAAACGCCGCAGCTATGTCCACGTTGAGGCGTCCGATGTCGCAAGTCTGGGCATCTGCGTACCACAGCACGTCCTCGTGCATGGTCATTCCATGGACCTCGACAGGGCCCAATACGCGGAACATGTCGTAAACGCGCCCATCGGCGACCCGAACGCGGCTCACGACCCCCATCGCCGTGTCCGCGAGCCACATCATTCCAGCCTCAGCGGCCCACGCGACTCCGTGTACGCGGAAGCCCGGTACCCTGAATCGGTGTACCTCTTTCCAGTTCTTGGGGTCCATGACGTGTACGTGCTGGGAGGGCGGAGACGCCACGTAGAGATAGCCGTCCAGCCACTCGAGGCCGTGGTCTCCGGTCTCCGGAGGGTTAGGTATGTGCTCGCGCGTGGCATTTACGCCTGCTCCGGGCGAAGGGTACTCCTCTAGCGTGACGCCGGTCTCTGGGTCGAGCCGGGCGATCTTGCGGTTATACGTGGACGCTATCCACACGCTCCCGTCGCCCAAAGTGATGCCGCTTGACCGGTCGGTGGTTGTCTGGGCCTCGAACAGCGTTTCGCCGGTGTCGTAGTCCAGCTTGAATACCCGGTTATCTCCCTGGTCGATGTACCAGAGACCGTCTTCCGCGGCCTGCAGCCCGTTCGGCTGGGGTCCGGGGCTCTTGAACCTGAACTCGACTTCCGCAGTTTTGGCCATATTGATTGCTCCTTTGGAATCGGCGCAGGCTGCGCCTGTTGCCCGCCCGGCCGGTCCCTGGTATCACGGCTCGCTCACCGTTCCGCCGATATTATGCCGCGCGGTGCAAACATTACAAAGACTGCGGTCCGGCAGGACGCAATCCCGCGGGCGGCCGCGTCATGTTTACGTTCGCCGCGCGTTACACTTTGGGCGGACACCCGCCGGCATAAAACTGACTACAGCCCGTGGGGTCTCAGGTGACAGATCATGGGGCGTATAGCAGGTTCTATCAGAGACGCGGCGACGGGCGAAAAAGTTCAGGCCAGGGTGCAGGTCCTGGACCCCGCAGGGGTGCCTGCCGGTCCGGACGGCGCGTTGTGGAAGGTAGGGCCAGGCGAGCCGTTCTTCTACTCCGACGGTGAGTTTTCGGTCGAAACCACTCGCGGCTACTACAGGGTGCTAGTCGAGCGCGGCACGGAATACCGGCCGTGGCAAACGACGGTGCACGTGGGAAAGGCCGAAATTGCGCCGCTTGACGTCGCGCTGGAACGCTGGTCCGACCTTCCCGTGCGAGGTTGGTATCCCGGCAATACGCACATCCACTACGACGAGAATGAAACTCGGCCCGACGAGCGATTGGGCTACGACTCCCGCGTCGAGGACCTGCGAATGACCGCGGTCAGTATTCTGAAGCGCTGGGACCTGGAGTATGCGACGAACAAGTACGCGCCCGGCGTGATGAATGAATACACGGACACTCACCACTACGTGCAGTGCGGAGAGGAGACCCGCCATAACTCCAACCAGTCCCACGAAATCGGCTACGGCCACGTCATGCTGCTCAATATCCGCAACGTGGTCGACCCGCTGAGCAGGGGACTGCTCGTCGATCGATTCGAGCCGGACTACCCGCCGTTGACGTACGCCTGCGACGACGCCAACCGACAGGGCGGCCTGGTGATCTGGTGCCACAACGGGCAGGGCATGGAGGCCCCGGTCGCCGCCGCGCTGGGCAAGCTGCACGCATTCAACCTCTTCGATCCGCACTGGGTCGACGTCGAATACGACATCTACTACCAGATGCTCAACTGCGGATTTCGCATGCCCGCCTCGACCGGGTCCGACTGGTTCGTTTCGTCCGCCAACAGGGTCTACTCGCAGTCTGGAAACCCGTTTTCGTATGAACAGTGGTTGCAGGCAGTAAAAGACGGCAAGACGTTCATCACAAACGGACCCGGCGTCTACATGTCGGTGGTCGGGTGCGAGCCCGGCGAGACGGTCCAATGCAACCCTGGGGAAAAGTTAAACGTTCACATGAATTGGGATTCTCACTACGGCATCCACAGAGCTGAAATAGTCACCAACGGCAAGGTAATTGCCAGCCGCGATTTCCCGGGAGGATCGACGCATGGCCACTTGAGCGTCGCGGTGCCGGTCGAATCGGACGGTTGGATCGCCGCCCGGCTCGGTTCGAGTAGCCGGGACAGTTTCAATCAGCCCGTTTGGGCCCACACCAGCCCTGTGTACGTCGACACGGGTGGTGTCCGCGGCGAGCACACGCGGATCGCAGCTTCAAAGTTTGCGGACGGCATCGACAAGTCCCTCGAATGGGTCAAGACAAAAGGAAAGTTCTACAACGACTCGCAGCGCGCCGAAATCGTGACGTTGTTCCGGGAAGGGCAGGAGATCTACAAAGGCCTGGCCAAGTAGCCGGTTACTTCAGCGGACCAGCCTGAACGAAACAGCGGAAGTATCCCAATAAAGGTCTTTGTACCTTAACATCCACGAAATCGCTTAAAAGCCCGCCCCGTAACCCAAAGGTCGGCAACATAAACCGATTGGCCATACGATGAGGAATCGCCTCGCCTGGGCGGCGGGCCGTGAACGGAGGATAGCAACGTGCACCTGTTGGAAGTTTTGAATCCTGTAGGAAGGCAGCGGGCGCTCGAAAGCCCGTTCAAGCCGAGCGGCCGGTCCGCAAGCCTCGATGGTAAGACCATCGGTCTGATCTGGAGCGGCACTCATGGCGGCGACGTCGCCCTTAAACGCGCCGGAGAGATGCTGCAAGAGCGTTTCAACGATGTGTCGATCAACTTCTACACGGGCGGCAACTACCCGACTCCGCCTCACATCATCAGGCAGGCGGGAGAGGAGTGTGACGCCGTAATAGGCGCCACAGCCGACTGAGGTACTTGTGCGTCGTGGATGGTCCACGACATGATCGAGGTCGAAAAGATGGGCAAGCCCGGCGTGCCCATCGTCTCCGGCCGATTCGAAGGCGACGCGATAGCGAGTTCCCGTGCGTTCGGCATGCCGGAACTCCAGTTCGTAGTAGTCCCGAGGATCTACAGAAACCTGCCGTTGGATGAGTGCGTCAGCCAAACCGAGTTGGCGTTCGACCAGGTCGTAGGGACCCTTACGTCGAACGGCGAGACCGCCGAGGTCGATCAGCGCGGGGCCGACGAGGAGAACCGTAACTTCGAGGGCGACGACCGGTACGACGCCGTTCTTCGCATGAACGAGGAGTTCATCGGCCGAGACTGGGGAGACGGCTTTCCGCTGCATCCGGCGACACGCGATGCGGTGGACGCTCTTCTGACCGGCACGTGCCTGTCACCCGATGATGAGGTGTGCGACGTGCCTCCCGGATTTGGCGTGGCGACGGTCGAGAAGATCGCAGTAAACGCGGCCTTGGCCGGCGCCAAGCCGGAACACATGCCGGTGATCATTGCCGCAGTTAAGACGCTTTCAGAAATTGGCGGGCATGGCGGCAAGTCTCTATTGATGTCCACCAGCCCCCAGGCACCCCTGCTTATCGTCAACGGCCCGATTGCCAGGGAGATCGGCCTCAACCCTCGATCGGCGCTGGGGCCGGGACGCGACAACCGCATCAACATCGTCGTCGGTCGGGCGTTTTCGCTCTGCCTGCGAAACATCGGTTACTGGTACCCGAATGAGATGGACATGGACACCATTGGCACGACGCGGAAGTTCGTCCACTGCATCGCAGAAAACGAGAGCGCCAGCCCGTGGGGGCCCTTTCACGTGGACCAGGGCTTCGCGTCGACCGAAAGCGCGGTCAGCCTGTTCATAACAGACGGGGAACTCGACGTTCAGGACCAGGGAAACACGACGGCCGAGGGTCTGCTCAAGAATCTGGCTTACGGCTTGACGTTCGGGACGATGTCCCTGCAGGGCGGGCACGATGCCGAAAGGCTGATCCTGATGCCGCCGGACGTAGCCGGTCCAATCGGCGCGTCGGGCATGTCTAAGGCCGAGGCGCGGGCGTTTATACACGCGCACGCCAACGGCAGTCTGGGCAAGATGATCCAGTACATGCCCCTCGAGGGTGAGGCAAGGGTCAGCGAACGCTGGAAGTGGCTTGAGTACCTGACCGAGGAGCAACGGCTCGAAATCACCGTGCCGGTCCTGGAAAACTCAGACAGGCTAGCCATCGTGGTCGTGGGCGCAGACAGGGCCAAGACGGCCGTGATGCCCACCGGACCCAGCCCGGTGACGGTCGGGATCGACCAATTCAGGGCGTAACGGACGCGGCCGCATAGTTGGTAACGCCGCGCCGACTGAGTCGTCGATTGCGAGTCGGCGTGGCGCGACGGATGCCTGCTTTCAGAAGCGGCTTGGGGACTACGGTTCCGCGGCCGTGGTGCGTCTCCGGGTTGGATCTCGGGCCTTAACCGGCAGGCGGTAGTCCGATCGAACGTCGACGCGCCTCGATCCTGGATGCCACCTCTGGGTTCTGGACCGCCATGGGCCACTCACCGCGAAGAACGGATGCCACCTGGGCCGCAGCGCGCTGGACACTCAGAACCAACGAACGCGTGGAGATACCGGCCATGTGGGGCGCGCAGATCACGTTCGGCATTTTCAAGAGCGGGTTGTCGAGGGGCGTAGGCTCCTGTTCGAATACGTCGAGGCCTGCCCCGCGAATCTGGCCCTCGTTCAGCGCGTCGATAAGGGCCTTCTCGTCGACCACCGGGCCCCGGCACACGTTCACGAAATACGCCGATTTCTTCATCGCCCTGAATTGCTCGGCGCCGATCATGTGACGCGTTTCGTCGTTTAGCGGCACGATGACTGTGAGATAGTCGGCCACCGCGCACAGTTCGTTCAGATCGAAAACCTGCTCGGCCCGGTACTCCTTGATCACCCACGGCGACGCGTACGGATCGAACACCACTGTTTCCATGCCCCATCCGGTCATCTTGCGAGCAACGAGGCGGGCGATATTTCCGAATCCGACCAGACCGAGCACCTGGCTGTCGAGCGGATCGGTATTGAATACGAGACGGTCCCACTTGCCCGACCGTACGTGTTCCGTGGCCTGGACCACGTGCCGGTTGAGGGCGAGGATGAACGCCACTGCCTGGTCGGACACTTCTTCGGCGCACATGCCCGCCGAGTTCGTAAGAATGATGCCGTTGTCGGTGCAGGCTTCAACGTCGATGTTGTCGAACCCGTGCGAGTACATGGCCAGCACCTGGCAGCGTTCGGCGGCGTTCAGTACGGGCGCCGTGCCCCAACCGGCGCGGGTCATGATGGCGTCGGCGTCCTTGACCACCTCCATCGCTTCGCCCTCGCTCTGCGGATCGGCCAGGACGAACTCAACGTCGAGGTCCACTAACTCCGCCCTTTCCGCTTCGATCGAAGCGTCCTCGGGCCCCAGAATTACTACCTTGTGCCTTGCCATGTGTATTTTTCCTCTTTGGCTTATGTTTGCCCTGAAAATTGCCCGATCTGGCAGTCGGCCGTTTCTCGTCGTTCCGGACTTGATCCGGAATCCGGGGGAGGGGGCCACCGGTCTGCCGCGCTCACGCGATTCCCGCACGGGCAATCAACGCAAAAGACTACCGCACTCGCGCGCCGGCGGGACACATTTTCAAGATTGGATGAATTGAACGTTGGCTGGGGTTTAAACCCCTATTCCGAATGCGATGCCGACTGCGCACGCGACCAGGAGCACT
Source organism: Dehalococcoidia bacterium (assembly GCA_965219065.1). Classification (GTDB taxonomy): domain Bacteria; phylum Chloroflexota; class Dehalococcoidia; order Lucifugimonadales; family Lucifugimonadaceae. The sequence goes on along the minus strand of OZ244715.1, from coordinate 1,213,565 downwards.
ATCACCAAGACCAGGCAACCGACGAATATCTTCCTGTTTGTCCGGTTGCTTGGTCCTGACACACGGTGCACGTGGCAAAAAGGCGAACCGGGTTCAGAGTCTTCGTTGCAGCCTTCCCGGGAGAACCATCCCAGGTACTGGCATTTCACCTGGTTAACCCCCTTCAACGGAGACCTCTCTTTCAGTCAATCGCCCGCATTCATCCCCCGGCCTGCAATTGCGCGAGATACACCTCCCACTGCAACGCAGTGGTCCGGTTGGGGACGTTGTGCCGCACTTCGGGATTGATGTGCGACATCGGCCACGAACCGGTCGCGATGCGGACCGCTTCTTCACCGAGTTGGGATTGCGCTCGGTCCCAGGCGAGTTCGGAGTAGCTCGCGTAGTGGTTCGTGACCGCCACGTTGTCCATTTTAAAGAGAGGGTTGTCAGGGTCCGGGGGCTCCTGTTCGAATACGTCGAGCGCGGCGCCCGCGATCTGACCCGATTGGAGCGCCCTGATCAACGCCGCCTCATCGACTACCGGGCCGCGGGAACAGTTGATCATGTACGCCGTCGACTTCATCACTTCGAACTGGCGGTCACTGAACATGTGGTACGTGGAGTCGTTCAGAAAGACGTGTGGGCTCACGTAGTCGGACACGCGGCACACCTCGTCCACGCTGAGGAGCGGCTCGACCCCATATTCCTTGATATCCCAAGACGGAATCATCGGATCATGAGCGACGACGTTCAGGCCAAATGCTTTGGCCTTCCGCGCCACAGCCCGACCGATGTTGCCGAGGCCCACGATGCCGAAGGTCTGGCCGGAAATGTGGCCCATCGGCGGAAGGTATTCCCTGGTCCACTGGCCGTTGATCATGAGCTTGTGATGCAGCGCAAACTTCCTGGACGCAACCAGGAACAGCATCATGGTGTGGTTGGAGACCTCTTCCGTTCCGAAAGACGCGGTGTTCGACAAGACCACGCCATTTTCGCTGGCGGCCGCCACGTCTATTCCGTCGAAGCCGTGGCCAAACGAGACCATTCCCTGGCAGCGCCCGTTAATACCCATGTGGTCGAAAAGTTGAGCGTCGAGTTTGTGACCCTCGGATATAAGAACGTCCGCGTCCTTTACCGCCTCGATGATCGCTCCCAGATCTGCGTCTTCGACCCGGTCCACCTCTGCTCCGATGGCCCGAAACGCCCGCTCATGCGGCTCGATGTCCATGTTGCTGGACCCCACGTACAGACCCCTGATTTCGCTACTCATGCCTGATTACTCCTGTTCTCTTACGTTGTTTGCTGGAAACTCAAGTTGTGTTGTTTGCCGTCGGACGCCGCCCGACGGCGACACAGTTCAATGATCATGTTTGTTTTAACTAAGCCGTTTCGGTCACTACGCTTTCCGGTGCGTCCCCGGCCCAGACGCGCGCCATGTTTTCGAACGCGAACTCGACTCTTCTCGGGAAGCTCTCGCCGGACCTTCCGGCCATGTGCGGCCCCACGGTCACGTTGTCCAGGTCCAGCAGGGGATTGTCCGCGGGAGTCGGCTCTTCCTGGAATACGTCGATCCCCGCCCCGTATATGCGGCGATGTCTCAGCGTATCGAGGAGAGCCGCTTCGTCAACGACTTGCCCCCTGCACGTGTTGATCAGGATCGCGGTCGGCTTCATCAGGCCCAATTCCCGCGCGCCGATCAACCCATCGGTGGATGCCATCAGCGGCACGTGAAGAGAAACAACGTCTGAAGTGCTCATCAGTTCGTCGATGTCCACCCGACGGGCGCCGACTTGCTCGATGTGTTGACTCCTGATGACGTCGGTGTAGAGGGTAGTAGTCTCAAAGCCACAGAGAAGCCTCGCGAGCATCGAACCGATCCGGCCGGCGCCCACGATTCCGACGGTCTTGCCGAACAATTCCTGGCCCAACAGGTCGCCGTTGTACCAATCGTCGTTTCTGACCGCACGGTCGCCGCGACGAAGGTTGCGGTAAGTCGCCATGATCAGCGTCAAGGCAAATTCCGCAACGGGGATGGCGTTTGCTCCGCCATTGTTGGCGACGGGGATGCCAAGCTCCCCGGCGAGACGTACGTCGACCCTGTCCCAACCTGCCGACGCCAGTTGAACGATCTTGACGTTCTTGCCCGCTCTCAGGAGGTCTTCGCCGACATTGTGGGCGCAGGAAAATATGAAATCGGCGTCCCTGACCGCCTCCACTTTTTCGGCGTCGTCGTCCGAGCGGTCCATCACGCAAATGGTCCAGCCGGATGGCAGTTGTTCCCTCGCAAGATCGCCAAGCGGCAGCGACGGGCTTGTCAGGCACAACACCTTTGGCATCGATCATTCCTCGTTGCTTCGTAAGTGGGGAAATCCCCCCAGAAAGACGCATTTCCTTGCAACAAGCGGCATTGTAGCCGCCAGATGCGCCTTCGGATGCCCTCGGTAACTGCCGTTTTAACTCGGCGCCGACGATAGCATCCGAATTTCGCAAGTCTTGGCGCGCCATGACGTCGAAGTCCTGCCGTACCCTTTAGTCAAGATGGGAAAGAGGCTTACCGATTTGGCAAGCGTTCCTTTGGCTGACCGGGAGACGAACCGCTGAGCGAAGCTGGCAATAGAGAGTACGCGTTACGGTCGCTCGCCGCGCTCGGGCGCCTACCAGCCGTTTCATACCACGAACATCGCGGCGCCGACTACGTGAAGTCCGTTTGCGAAGAGGCCGGGCTCGCCGTGAGAGTGGACCGGTGGGGCAACGTACTCGCAACAAGGCCCGGGGCCGTAACGGACGCTCCGGGACTGGCCTTTGTAGCCCACCTGGATCATCCGGGGTTCGAGGCCGTTTCATACGATGGCGGTTATTTGCTGTGCAGGGCTCTGGGTGGTGTGCCGCCCGGCGCGCTGAAGTCTGGGACTGCTGTCCAATTGATTAGGGACGACCCTTCCGAAGGTCCCGGCGCATTCCGCCGAATACGAGGGTCCGTCATCGCCGGCGTGCCGGTCTCGGAAGATGCGCACGATACACCGACGAGGGACAGGGCAGTCCTGGTTGATGCCGAGGAACGTGTCGAAAATCTGCCCTGCGCCGTGGTATTCGACCTCCCCGATTTCGATCTTGACGGAAGCATGATCCGCATGCGCGCCCTCGACGACCTGGCAGGTTGCGCTGCGGTCCTTGCCGTCCTGCAATCATCGACCGAGTTCGAGACGCCCGGCGCCGTCCACGGCCTGTTCACCCGTGCTGAGGAGGTCGGACTTGTGGGCGCACGGCTGGCCGCAGCCGACGGGATGCTGCCCAAAGACACCGTCGTGATATCCGTGGAGTCCAGCCGAACACTGCCCGGCGCCGAAATTGGGCGCGGGCCGGTGATACGGGTGGGCGACGCGAGGACCACATTCGACGCCGACGCTGAGGCGTACCTGGCTACGGCCAGAGACCGGCTTGCAAGCGCCGGGGAGTTCAGGTCTCAACGCCAGCTTATGAGCGGCGGCGTCTGCGAGGCGACGGCGTTTTCAGCGTTCGGATACCGGACGACCGGAATGGCATTTCCGCTCGCCAACTACCATAACGGCAGTCCCGGCGGCTCGGTCGCCGCCGAGTCGATCGCCTTGGCGGACTTCGCCGGTGGAGTGTCCTTACTCGCTGAAACCGCGCGGCTCGCAGGAAGTTCACCCCGGACGCAATCATCCTCGCTGGCAAACCAACGCCCAACTGCGGAGGCCGAAAGGCTCATCGTGGACCGGAATCAGGGGGATTGAGGCGTCACACAGACGAATAATGGCTCCACCAGAATCATTCCAGACAAACAAATGGGATTGGCTTTTCCCGGACCGTCAAATTCGGACGTACAGCGGGCAATCTGTTGATGAACGTCTGCCCTAGGCTAATCCTGCGGAGGCCTTTACAGATCAGGGTATTTGAGCAAGTCCCGCCCTATCAGTCGCTCCCACGCCTTTTTGCAATCCCTGGCGAAGTTCTCGAACCGGGTGTATCGCCAGCCCCGTACCTGACCGTGGTTCCACCTTTCCATCAAAGAAGCCCAAGTGGTGCCCTCAGGTTTGTTGCCTGCGTAGAACTCAGCCAGCCTTAGGTGCTTCTCGCCCATCGAGCGGTATCGGGCTCCTATCAAGGAAGCTCGAAGCTCTTTGTAGCACTTTGCAACCTCTTCCGGTGTAAGTGTCGGATCAATCTCCATCGTTATGCGACTCGAAATAGGCTGGCTCAACTCCATGCGGAATCCAACTCGCAAGCTGGATAAGGGAGGACTCATGTCCGTCAAAACAAAAGTGGTAGCCCGAGCTTCGTGCCACGCAAATCGACGTGCCAGCGATTTGCCCAGTATCCTGAGTCTATCTAGCGTGCCCCCGCGCCTTACGGGGACTCTTCGGACCCACTGATCATCAGCTGACTCGTAGGACAGCAGTTCAATCTCTACTTGAATCGCGGGGGCAGTATTAGAGATGGTCAGCGGCGGTTCTGTTAAGACGCGTCCGTCACTTCTAACGAGCTCGTGACCGTCAGGGACGGGGATTCTGAGGTAGTGGGACGCTGGGCCCTGCTCCGCAGCTTTCCTCTCAATCCACTCGCCGACCTCTTCAAGCCTTAGTAGTCCTTCTGTCAGATGCTGCTGCCTAAACGTGATCACGCCTTTCTCTGCCGCCGCCTGGCGGGCAGTCAAGTCCGAAAGTATTTGGAGTCTGACGTGCCGGGGGCCAGAATCGATGGCACCCTTTGGCGGCTGAAGCAGGTGCCCCGGTACGCGGCTGAATTCACGGTACTTCTCTTCAAGGTATTTAATCCCAGCAGTTTCCTCCCAAACTTCCCGCACATAGTCTTCCTGTAGGAGACGATCCCATATTTCTTCCCTGGGTTCATGGCCAAGTCTGCGCGAAAGTGCAGCGCGGATCTCGTCGTCGCCTCTATATCTCATTATATTAACAGCCTAACATGCTAGTAGTCATTTGGTATGATATCAACACTGGGCGGCAACAACAACTTTCAGGTCATGTACAGACGTGGCGCAGATGATGGAGCTTCACCATGGCAACATTGCAGAAGGTGATTCGTTGGTTGCAGGAGCAGCCAGCCCGCGATAAGGAGTCGTTGACGAAACTAGCGCGCAGGGGTTGGTTTCTTAGCCCACACATGCCCGTAGCTGCTATTCCTCAACTCGGGAAGGCGGCGGAAAGTATGCGGAACGAGGTCGATGAAGCTGTCGGGCAATATTTTCGGCGGCACCTCGATGACATCGAAGCGGACCTGATCGCAACCTATCCACACCGGACTCAACTCTTGCAGGAGGCGTTCTGGGCACACCGAGAATGCAAGTACTCGCTTTCGATTAAGGCGTTCCTTGAGCAGGCTGACGGCATCTTCTACGATGGATTCGGAAAGCCCTTTTTCACTAAGTGGGGGCCTGGCGCAGTCAGCCAATACAGCTCAAGGGTTACAGGCCGATTCTTGCAAGCGGTCCTGCATCCTCTCACGGGATCTGCTCCTCTATGGGAAGATTCCCGTTCCTGGGACAACCCATTCGAAGGCCTCAATCGGCATGAGGTTATGCATGGAATGAAAGTGGACTACAACACCGAATTGAACAGTCTGAAGGCCGTTTCTCTTCTCGATAACCTTGGGTGGGTGTTGAATAGACATGCCAACGGGTGCTGAGCGCCGACACGGCCTCCAACATTGGGCTTACGCACGCTCGACAGATGCCGCAAGGTGTACAGCATAGGTCAGCAGGTAGGTCATGAGAGTCGGGCATAGCTGCCAACCCCCGCCGCCTCTGACTGCGCGACTCGCGGGTACTTCACCCCGGACGCAATCATCCTCGCTGGCGGACCAGCGCCCGGCGGCAGAAGCCGGAAGACTGAACGCGGACCGGGACCACGGGGATTGAGGCGTCGCGACGCCGAATCCTGGCTTGACGGTGAAGGACATAGGACTTGCTTCGCTGAATGAAATCGCTGCCGAACCTTCCGAAGTCGAATCTGCTCAAACTGTCGCCAAGTAAACCCGACGACGCCCCGCGTCATATCGGGTAGAGTCTGAATCGACGCGGCAAGACTCGCCAATCACCTGTTGCAAGGAGAACTAATGGGCCAGGTAGAGGGTAGTTATCTGGTCGCCCGGACCTTAAAAGAAGAAGGTGTAGACACCCTCTTCTATCTGATGGGCGGCCCGAACTACGAAATCGTAAACAACTCGGAAGACATGGGCATTCGGACCGTCGACTTCCGGCATGAGCAGGCGGCGGCGATGGCGGCGCACGGCTACACCCGCGTCACCGGAAAACCCGGCGTGACTACCGCCGCGTCAGGGCCCGGCACGCTAAACCTGCTAACCGGTCAGTACAACGCGTTCGTGGACTGTGCTCCGATGGTGACATTGGGGGGCGCCGGGCCGATTTCAGACTTTGGTCGCGGGGGCTTCCAGGAGATCGACCAGGTGTCGGTGTTTGAACCCGTGAGTAAAGCGGTCATGAGGCCCACGCAGGCAGTTCGCTACCCGGAACAGGTCTCGACCGCGTTCCGGCTCGCTACCACGGGACGGCCGGGTCCGGTCTACGTCGACTGCAACGAGGATGTCCTGTACGAACGCGTGGAAGAATCGGAAGCGCCGTCGCCGCCCCGGCCTGAAATGTTGGCCCGTCCCGAAGCAGACCCCGACACGGTCCGACGCGCCGTGGCCATATTGGCCACCGCGCGGAGTCCGATCGTGCTCGCAGGCGGAGGCGCATTTTGGTCGCGTGCCTGGGACGAGCTTCGCCACTTCGTAGACCGCACGGGCATCCCCTTCTACACAACCCCGATCTCACGAGGCCTGGTACCTGAAGACCACCCGCTATCTTTCCCGGCCGCGCGGAGCGTGGCCTTCCGCGAGTCTGACGCAGTACTGGTAGTGGGCACGCGCTTCAACTGGGTAATGACGTTCGGCAGACGCATCAATCCCAATGCCAAGATCATCCAGATCGATATCGAACCCTCCGAAATCGGGAAGAACCGGTCTGTAAGCATCGGGCTGGCGGGCGATGCGAAGGCGGTCCTCGCCCAGATCAATCACGAATTCGACCGCACAGACTTCCCGGCGGGTCACGAGTCGGCCTGGGTTGAACACCTGCGCGACGCCGACCTCACCCGCCGGAACCGCGTCGCGCCGCTGGAGAACTCCGATGCGTCTCCGATCCACCCGCTGCGGCTATGCAAAGAGCTCCGTGAAGTGATGGACCGGGACGCGATTCTGACAGTCGACGGCAACGAGATCCTCCACTACGGCAGGCAATCGATCCAGACCTACGAGCCCGGCCACCGCATAAACTCCGGCCCGACGGGCTGCATGGGTGTGGGACTTCCATACGCCATAGGCGCCAAGCTGGCCAAACCCGACAAGCAGGTGGTCTCTCTCCACGGCGACGGTTCCCTGGGTATGAACATCCAGGACTTCGACACGGCGGTGAGGTACGACTTGCCGATGACGATTGTCGTTTCAAACAACGAGGGCTGGACGGCCCGCGTCCAGGGAATTCGCAAGCCGGGGCGGGAACTGGGATATACCCAGTTCGACAAGATCGCAGAGGCGCTCGGCGGGTACGGTGAGTCGGTCGAAAAACCAGAAGACATCCGGCCTGCTCTCGAACGGGCCATGTTGTCGGGAGCGCCAGCGATAGTAAACGTACACACAGACCCAGCCGCGCGGGCCCTGTCGAGCTTCGTCGGGTCCAAAATGGAGTAGCCGCGGCCGGAGCCCGTCGCCGCGGATGGCCGCTTACATCCCGTCGTGCGTTAAAGGCAAGACCATAGTGATTCCGAGCGCTTTCATCGCCATCTTGAGCACATTCATTGCCATCCCGAGCCCATACATTGTCATTCCGAGCGAAGCCGAGGAATCTCAAAACGTCGTCTTGGCGCCAGGCCGTCTCAACGCGAAACGTGTTTGCATATACAGTGCCACGACTGTCGGCCGCCGGCTTTGATTCCTCGGCTACGCTCGAAATGACACTCGAGCGGTCATGACAACATCCGGAGCTAATGAAATGAAAACTTGGGCCGCCCGATAGGGTGGATTTAGTGTGAACAGACCCTAGCCTGCGCAGTCGTTCAGGTCGGCGCCGGAGGAAATCAAAACTATGAGCCACGACGACAGAGAACTTATGTTTACGCCGGGGTGGCGACTCGCGGAAATGGTTGCGGCCAAGGAAGTATCCCCGGTCGAACTGACCGAGGCGTGTCTCAGGCGGATCGACGAGCTCGAACCAAAGTTGCACGCGTTCCTGTACCTGGCGCCGGAGTACGCCATGGACGCGGCTCGCGCAGCAGAGGCCGCAGTGATGAGGGGCGATGAATTAGGCCCGCTGCACGGCGTTCCGATCCCGATCAAGGACACCGAAGCGGTCGAGGGCATGCCTCACACCATAGGCTCGCTGCTGTACAAGGACCGTATCGCCGACGCCGATTCGTTGCCTGCAGAACGGATCAAGGGCGCAGGCGCAATCGTCGTGGGCAAGACGAACCTGCCGGAGTTCGGGCACGCCGGCTTCACCGAAAACCGGCTTGGCCCGCCATGTTGCAGCCCATGGAACCTCGACCACACGCCCGGCGGATCGAGCGGCGGATCGGCGGCTGGTGTTGCGGCAGGGGTATTCCCCGTTGGGCACGGCGGCGACGGCGGAGGTTCCATACGCATCCCGGCCTCATTCAGCGGCCTCTACGGGATAAAGGGCACGCAGGGACGCATGCCTCGCCGACCGGCGGGCGATGCCTCGTTCCACCCCATCAACCACTCCTCGGGAGGTCCGATCACACGCGACGTTCGGGACTCTGCCGTGATGATGAACGTGATGGCCGGTCCTGCCCCAGACGCCGAGTATCTGACGTTGCAGGAAACCCCGCCCGACTTTACAAAGGCGCTTGGCAGGGGAGTAAAGGGACTCAGGATCGCGTGGAGCCCCGACATTGGCGGCGCCGCCGTTGACGGGGAGGTGAAGGCCGCCGCGCAAAGCGCTGCGCAGTCGTTCGAAGACTTGGGCGCAACGGTCGAAGAGCCGGGCTTCAAGCCGGACGAATTCGCCAATATCAGGGCGACGTTCGCAACATACTGGAAGGCGCGCACGTACGCCGGCAATCCGGGGGCCCTGGACCATGCCGATCTACTGACCGACTACGTGCGCGTTGACATGGAAACCGGACGCGACCTGAGCAGCGCGGACTACATCAACGCGCTAAATCACATCGGCAAATACCGCGACTACGTGTCGAAGTTCTTCGAAAGCTACGACCTTCTTATGACGCCTACTACGCCGGTTACAGCCCTGGAACATGGCAAGAGGCCCGCGGTTATCGGCGGCGTTCGGGTCGGCGACCCCATGATGGACTACTTCGCATTCACCTACCTGTTCAACCTGACCGGTAACACGGCCGCAAACGTCCCGTGCGGCTTCTCATCGGCCGGATTGCCCATCGGGCTGCACATCGTCGGCCGCTTGCGAGATGAGGAGACCGTTCTGGCGGCTTCTGCGGCATTCGAAGAGGCTCACCCGTGGACAGACCGTAAACCGCCGGTAAGTTGATCTTCCCCGAATTTCCCAGCCGACTCTCGGAGGTTGTTGATTACCTGCTACGGGCATCCCTGCGTTTCGCCATCTGTCCCCCTTTTGCCGGCCCAGCGAACTAGAACTAAGTGTCCGGCTGGACCAGAATTCGGGGGCAGGTCACGTCCGAACACATACAATGGCCTCCGAATCTGAAGCATGGTCGCTTCCTTGGGGGTTTTGATGCAATCGAGGGATATCCTACTGATCGAACCCGGCTATCCCAACAAGTATCCACCGCTGGGGCTGATGAAACTTGCCGCCTATCACGGGTCCTTTGGCAGGGGGGACCACGTCAGGTTCGTTAAGGGCGAAGACAAGGAGATCCTGAATCGAGCATGGGACAGGGTCTATGTGACTACGCTTTTCACCTTCGAGTGGAAGCGTACAGCTTCGGCAATTGATTTCGCCATTCGCGCAGCAGGCAATCAACCAGAGCGCGTGTTTGTCGGCGGTATCGCAGTCTCGCTCATGCGCGACGCCTTCCTCTATGAGCCCCGCTGGGCCGGCGTACGCTTTATCAAAGGACTGCTTGATGGCCCGCCAGCAGCGTCTCTAGGCCTGTCGGCGCAGGACTATGAGTTTGGCGCGGATGATCTGACGGGCATGCCGATCGAGGAAATGGTCCCTGACTACAGCATCATCGACCAAATCGATTACGGGTACCCGGTCCATGATGCCTACTTCGGTTACGCGTCTCGAGGCTGCGTGAGGAAGTGCTCGTTTTGCGGGGTGCCGAAGCTGGAGGGCGCGCTACGAGAGATGCCGCCCCTAACCAATCTCGTTGAAGGTGTAACCGAGAGACACGGGGAGAAGAAGGACCTCGTGCTCATGGACAACAATATCACCGCGTCGGCCCGTTACAGGGAGGTAATAGCCGAAATTCGTGATCTGGGGTTCACCCCAGGTGCCAAACTGACCCGCAATGGAAATAGGCCAGTCAAGCGCAGAGTGGACTTCAACCAAGGGGTCGATGCACGAATCCTAGCCAAGTCGGACATGTTCCTTCGCGAAATGTCCACCATTTGCATCAGTCCGCTTCGAATCGCGTTCGACCATATCGGTCTCAGAAAGGTCTACGAGACATCAATTCGCATGGCGGCCGACAACCAAATCACCTCCCTGTCGAACTACATGCTGTACAACTTCTTTGACACCCCGAAAGACCTTTACCAGCGAATGCGGCTCAACATTGACCTGAATGAAGAGTTGGGGATTCGCATCTGGTCCTTCCCAATGCGATACCAGCCCGTGACATTGAAGGACCGTTCGCACGTGGGCAAGAAATGGAATCGCTACTACCTCCGTTCGTTCCAAATCATGCTCCAGGCAACCAGGGGAGTTGTGAGCGGCAACCCGTCATTCTTCTTGAGAGCTTATGGCGAAAACGCTGAGGAGTTCGAGCGGCTGCTCAAACTGCCGCACGCCTTCATATTCCATCGAGAGTATTTTGAGGATGGAGAGGGGCGAGCCGAGAGGGAGGAGTACGAGTCGCTCCGCCGGGACCTTTCAGAGTCCCAGGAGAACGAACTCGTGCATCTACTGGCGAATCCGTCCAACGGGAATGGAATGGGACCAAGATACTTCCGGGACGTGGCGAATGACCAAACGGTCGACCACCGAATCCGTCAGCTGATGATATTCCACGGACTGGACACCAAAGAGGATGCGAAGACGCATAGTCGTCAACTTATGGCGGAAATGACCGAGGATGGCACCTACCTGGAGGATGACGAAATCGTTGAGGACGCCGGCCTGTTCGACCATGATGAGGCGCTCGCAGTCAAGGGAACGCAACTTGTATGAGAGCAGCTGTGGCCAATCTAATTGAACTCCAGGAACCCCCCGCTCTCTCGGGTGCAGGACTGATCGGTCTTGTGACTACCGGAATGTACGACGACCCTCTGGCCATGTACCGGGAGTACATACAAAATGCGGCCGACGCCGTCGCGGGAAATGTGGTGCCCGGAAGGGCAAAAGTGGTTATCGCGATCGATGTCACTGAGCGCCGGATTAGGATTCGAGACAACGGCCCAGGCCTGTCCCAAGACGAGGCGCTTGAGCGGCTGTTGCCCATTGGCCGCAGTGGCAAAACACTTGGAATCGATAGGGGCTTCCGGGGCGTCGGGCGGCTCGCCGGGCTTGCCTTCGCAAAGACGGTCTCTTTCACCACACGCGCTCGCGAGAATCAAGCGGTAACCCGAATCACATGGCACAGTGACCGGCTTCCTGAGCTGACCTCTACGGAATCGGAGCTGGAGCCGGCGATTCTTGACTGCGTCGATGTAGAGACTCTGCCAGGTTCGGGTTATCCCGAGCACTTCTTTGATGTCGAACTCGGGCACGTGGCGCGTCATTCCACAGGACCGCTGCTCAACCGTCACGCGGTGCGAAACTATATTGGTGAAGTGTGCCCGGTACCCATGAGTACAGAGTTTCCCTTCGCCGAGAAAATCGTGGGGCTGTTCGATGGCGTTGAGACCCCGCTCACATTGCAAGTGAGACTGGATGGAGACCCAACGCCAATTGAACGGCCATACAAAGAATCAATTTGGCTCTCGGCCAACAAGGAGGCCGACTATACCGAGTTTCAAGCTGTCCGTATATCCAGTGTCGACGGCCGCGGTGAAGCGGCCGTTGGCTGGATCGCACACTCATCCTACCTAGGCGCGATCCCCAAAGAGCAGCGAGTGCGGGGAATCCGGGCAAGGGTAGGGAATATACAAATTGGTGGAGAGGCGGTATTCGACGACCTCTTTGCCGAGGAACGCTTCAATCGATGGTGTGTGGGAGAACTTCACATTCTGGATTCACGAATCATTCCCAACGCAAGGCGTGATTACTTTGAACCTGGGCCCCATTTGCGAAACCTCGAAAACCAACTGACCCCCGTGCTACGCAACATCAGCACGCGGTGCAGACGGGAGTCCACGGCACGCAATCTCACCAAGAAGACTCTCTCCACACTGTGCAAAATCGAGGACCTTTATGCTCTGGCAGCGTCGGGGTACCTCACTGAGGAAGACTCGGCCGGGTTGGTCCAACAGGCATTGCGAGAAGTCGAGGAACTTCGCAATAGCATCGGTAAAGGGAACCTCGACAACGGCACTCTTGCAAGGCTCGATAATGCGAACCACCAACTGGACAACTTTTCAGTCGAAACAGAATTGCAGTGGTTCGGTGGAATGACTCCCTCCGAGGTTGTCGTCTACCAGAGGGTATTTGGTGCTCTGGCAATTCGCGCGCCCTCACCGGCTTCGGCAAGAGAGTTAATTGAATCGTTATTCGCAGAGGCGTCGAACGGGGCACAAAGCAGTTCAGGAATACAACCAAACCAAATGGATCTGGATGACAAAGGGGCATTGATTCCGGGCTAATATCAGACACGGATGCTGTCCCACTGGAGAGAAACAGTATGGCTGCAACAAATGGTCAATTCGCGATGCTTCCGGTCGAAACGCTTGTGCTTGATGCGTCCAATCCCCGCGTGGCGCGCTACATAGAGATGTACGGCGGCGAGGTAACTGATGAACAGATGAGTCTTGCTCTCGGTGCGGCCAACTACGAGCAGGGTGAGAGTACGACTACGTTCCAGAGCCTTAGGGCATCGATCAGGACTCATGGAGGTCTGATCCATCCCATTCTGGTCAACAGGGAGACTGACAATAGCCTTGTGGTCATCGAGGGCAATACCCGTGCCCTGATCTACCGCCAGTTCGGAAGTGACGATGGTAGTGGAAGGTGGGACGAAATTCCTGCAATCGTTTACGACCAGCTTGACGAAAGGGATATCGATGCCATTAGGCTGCAGGCTCATCTGGTCGGTCCAAGACAGTGGGACCCTTACTCGAAGGCCAAATACCTAGACTATCTCAGCAACTCGGAGCACCTGACGACTGATCAGATCATCGATTTCTGCGGCGGGCAACAGACGGAGGTGCACCGATTCATCGACGCCTACAACGACATGGAGGATCATTACCGACCACTCCTTGCCAGTGATGACCAGTTTGACCCGACCCGTTTCAGCGCCTTTGTAGAAATGCAGGCTCCACGGGTACAGGAAGCCCTCGTAACCTCGGGTTACACGAAGACAGATTTCGCCGGGTGGGTAAATGATCAACTACTGTACCCACTCGACCGTGTCAGAAAGCTCCCGGCGATCCTTGCCAATCCGCAAGCGCGTAGCGTATTCCTGACTGATGGAGCGCGTGAGGCGGAGAAGGTTCTGGACAGCCCCTCAACGGTAGAGGCCCTGGCGGACGCCACACTTATCCAGCTCGCCAATGCCCTCTTGGACCGCATAGACAAGATGAGTTACACGGATCTCCGTCGTCTTCGTGAAGACCTGGACACTCCGGAAAACCATGCTCTTACTGAGGCCAGGGACCAGTTAGTTGGACTCTGCAGAGACATCGCCTCACGCTCCCCTACCAGTGCCTGAATCAGAGGAACACTCAAACTTGATTGCGATACTACACAGCTACATCGCGGATAGATTCTGTGAGGGTCGGGGGGAACGTGTCTTCACGGACTCCGTCAGCAATGAATCGCGTACTCGGCCACCATCTATTGAAGGGTACGTGCCTGACGCCTATGTGATGCTCAACGAACAGGGAAGAGTAGTCATAGGCGAAGCCAAGAGCATGGGGGACCTGGAGAACTCGCACACAGAGGCTCAGGTCACGGCATTCCTGAGAAGATGCGGGATGGCGGAAGATTCGGTCTTCATGCTGGCGGTGCCATGGCCTGTTGAGAGACTCGCCAGGGCACTGATCACGAACTTGAGCGTCAGAGAGGGATTGCCTCACGTTGAAACCTTAGTTCTGTCCGAGGCAAATCGGGTCGGTGCAGCAACCACGTCAGGAACGTTGACTCATTGCAGAAGTTGACACTAAAGAAGGAGCCAGACCTCAGCCTGAAGCACGAGGCATTCGCGTACCAATTGGAGGCCGTCGATGCGGTCAAGGATCTTGAGTATGCGGCCATCTTCCATGAGCAGGGGTTGGGAAAGACGAAAGTTGCAATAGACCTCATTGTCTACTGGCTGTCTCACCGGCTATTGGACACCGCTTTGATCGTTGTCAAGAAGGGGCTCCTTGACAACTGGCAGAGGGAACTTGCTTCTCACTCCCAACTCATTCCTCGAGTCCTGACCAATAACCGGAGCGGAAACTTCTATGTCTTCAACAGCCCCGCCCGGGTCATGCTCGCTCACTACGAGGCCGTGAAAGCCGAGAAGGAGCGAATGCATCTATTTCTGCGGACCAGGAATGTCGGAGTGATTCTCGACGAGCCAACCAAGATCAAGAATCCCGACGCTGCTCTCACTAGGACATTCCTCGATCTCGCGCCTCAGTTCACTAAGCGAGTGATTATGTCCGGAACCCCAGTTTCCAATCGCCCGCACGACATCTGGTCGCAGATCAAGTTCCTCGACAACGGGGCATCGCTTGGCGATGATTTTGGGGAATTCAAAGGCGCAGTGAACCTGTCGAACGACCTAGCCGGTGTTGAAAGTCGGCAAAAGGCCTTGGAGATTCAGCTACAGCGCATATTCCACTCGATATCGGGTTTTGCCGTGCGGGAGACTAAGGCCAGCGCCGAGATAAACCTTCCTGAGAAAGTCGTTCACTCCGTAGTGACCGAATGGGAACCTCGGCAGCGGGAGTTGTACAGGCAGGTCAGTGAGTCTCTGCGGGCCATCATCTTCCGAGACGGACAACTCGTGGCCGACGAGTCCGACGTAGTGTTGAAGCGCCTGCTCAGATTGGTACAGGTGACGTCGAACCCCAACCTGATTGATGCGAGTTACCAGGTAGAGCCCGGGAAGCTGGAGACTCTGCTTGAGTTAGTCTCGTCGATAGTGAGGGACGGTGAAAAGTGCATAGTCTGGACGTCTTTCGTTGAAAACGTCAGGTGGCTGTCAAGAATTCTGCGCCGGCACAATCCCCAATTGGTCCACGGCATGTTGAGCACAAGTGAGCAGACCGTTGCGATTCGCACCTTTCTCGATGAGCCGAGTGCGAAAGTGTTCATTGCGACTCCAGGCTCCGCTAAGGAAGGTCTGACGCTGACCGTAGCAAACCACGTAATCTTCTACGATCGACTCTTCAGCCTCGACGACTATCTGCAGGCGCAGGACAGGATCCATCGGATATCCCAGGACAGGATCTGCCACGTTTACAATCTGATAATGCGCGACTCGATAGACGAATGGGTTGAAGCGCTGCTTCGCTCCAAGCGGGTCGCAGCCCAACTCGCTCAGGGCGACATCGACAGGGAAACCTACCAGAAGGAGATGTCCTACGAATTTGGGGACATCCTGCGAGCCATATTGGATGCATAGACCAGTTGGGAGACACAGGTAATGACTGATGTTACATGGGTCAACGACACTCTTACACTTGGTGGCCAGGAGATACCGGTCCGGAGCGGATATCTTCCGATCCACGATCTGAGCTTTTATCCAGATAACCCAAGGATATATTCGCTAATTCAAAGGCCGGGCGTTGAGCCGTCTCAGGATGAGATATTCAATCGTCTAAGGAGGTTGGACCACGTCAAGCAGTTGATTCAGTCAATCAGGGCAAACGGCGGGCTGACAGACCCCATGCTTGTGAGGGATGGCGACCTCGTTGTGCTTGAAGGCAACAGTCGACTCGCCGCATACCGCGAACTTGCTAGAAACGACGCCATAGCGTGGGGCAAGGCCAAAGTTCGACTCCTCCCTTCTGAAATCAGCGAGAAGCTGGTGTTTGCACTGCTAGGTGAGTACCACATCATCGGCAGAAAGGACTGGGCTCCCTACGAACAAGCTGGATACCTATATCGTAGGAATGTCGCCCACGAAGTCAGTGCCCAGAGTATGGCAAGCGAGATGGGATTACCGGTTCGAACGGTGAACCGCCTTATCAATACGTATAAGTTCATGGTGAAATACGATGAGACTAGCGTCACACGGTGGAGTTACTACGACGAATACCTGAAGTCCACCATAGTGACAAAGGCCCGTCGGGAATACCCGCAACTTGATGACATCGTCGTTAGAAAGATCAAGCGCAGGGAAATTCCGACCGCGGTCGATGTGAGAGACAAGTTGGTCAAACTCCTCGACTTGGCCAAAGTGGGTCCGGAGCCGACCAAGATATTCGTCTCCGGTGACAAGACATTTGACAGGGCATTTGAGAGCGCACAAGACCGTGGTGTAGACAACATGTGGCTGCGTCGGTTCAAGCGCTTCAGGGGCGAATTGCAAGTGCCGGCCTTCTTGGCCGATTTGGACCGAATGGCCTCGGAACAACAGGACAAGTGCCTTTACGAGGTTACGAAGATTCAACAGTCCATTGAAAGCATTGCTCGGCAGCGTGGACGGTGACCTCCGGCCACTGTGGTTGTGAGTATGCGCTTGATGACTCCCCCGGGAAACAGCCGCATTCGAAGAGGCTCACCCGTGGGCAGACCGGAAACCGCCGGTAAGTTGATCTTCCACGAATTTCCCAGTCGTTGTAAGATTGGGCTAGTTTTCCAATGCCCGAAGACTCGCCAGGCAGAATAGCGCCTGGCCCCAGGTGACGGAGGCAACCTCATGACCACGTCAACCCGCACCGACGTGTCCCTGGTAGCGCACCTCATGCGACGCGCAGCTTTCGGGCTGCCCGCATGGCGACTCGAACAGCTCGCCGAACGCAGCTACGAGGACCTTGTTGAAGACCTGATCCAGATCGACCGTTATGAGCGGCCTGATCTCGAATTGATGGACCGCTTCAACCTGGAGCACGCCAACGAAGAAGATTACTGGTGGACCAACAAGATGTGGTTCTACACCATGATCAACACTCGTCGGCCCCTCGAAGAAAAAGTGGCCCTCATGTGGCACAACCGCTTCGCCACGGCAGCGTCGAAGGTGACGAACCCGCTCATGATTCGCGGCCACATCAACATGTTGCGCGACAAGGGTCTCGGCAACTATCACGTCTTGCTCGATGAGTTGTCCCACGATCCCGGCATGATCTACTGGCTCGACCAGCAGACGAACCACGACGGGGAGATAAACGAAAACTACGGACGGGAACTCCTCGAGCTGTTCAGCATGGGGAGGGGCAACTACACGGAAGACGACGTGCAGGCCGCGGCTCATGCCTTCACCGGCTGGACCATCAAGCAGACCATTCCGCGCTATCCGAACGGCTGGTATGAGTCCGGATTCGTTTTCAGGAACGACGACCACGACTCCGGGGAGAAGGCGTTCCTGGGCGAGAAGGCAGCATTTGGCGGTGACGAGATCGTAGATGTCGTGGTCCGTCAGCCTGCGACAGGCACATACGTCGCCAAGACCCTGTACCAGTACTTCGTTGCAGACGAGCCCGACTACGAGGCGATTGAATCGCTCTCGGCCGTGTACTTCGATTCAGGCTACGATCTGAGCGAAATGATGCGGTCGCTCCTCAACTCGGACTACTTCAAGAACGCCAGGTTCAGTCGAGTCAGGAGCCCGGCCGAGCTGGTGATCAACACGATCATTCTCAACGGTCAGCACCGCGACCCCTATGAATTCGGCATCCGGTTCCTGGTGAGGGCTGCGGCCGACATGGGCCAGGAACTCATGAACCCGCCCACGGTCGAAGGCTGGCACTCCGGCCACGAATGGATCGACTCCTCGTTCCTGATTGAGCGGGTCAACTTCGCGGTCGACCGGCTGGGCAACGCCGACTACCCGGGTGTGAGGAAGATGATCGACCACGTCGGGCAGATGCGCTCTTCGTTTACGGCCGACCAACTCCTGGACGCATGTTTGTACGAGTTGGGTTGTTGGGAACTCGAAGAAAAGAGCCGGCGCGTAATACTGGACGACGTCGGAGAGATGAACGTCGCAGCAGGCGACGAGGCATTCGACGAGGCGGTGACCCTCATGTTCGAGTACATAGCCTCGTCCCGTGAATTCCAGATGGCCTGAGGAGCAGGACAATGACAACCGCAAACCGCAACGCCGTAAAAGACCCCGTCCTCGTCGTGTTGCAGCTCTCGGGCGGCAACGACTTCATGAACACGGTGGTCCCGTACAGCGATCCGTTCTACTACGACTTCCGGAAGACCGTCGGCATACCGGAAGAAGACCTGCTGCACATCGACAACAGGTACGGGTTACACCCGTCGCTTACGACATTCAAGGAGATGTACGACCAGGGGAACCTGGCGATCATCGCCGGCGTCGGATACCCAAACCCCGATCGGTCGCACTTCCGGTCGATGGACATCTGGCACACCGCCGAGCCGACCGCCCCGATTCCGGAGGGCTGGCTCGGCCGGGTCATCAGGGAGCTCGATCCCAACAAGCAGAACGTCTGCACCGGCGTCAGTTTCGGACAGGGTCTGCCGCGTGCAATGTACCTGTCGGGTGTTCCGGCAATCTCCATCCGGGACCTCGAGAGCTACGGGCTCCTCACGAAGATGCCGGGAGCGCGTCAACGCCGCGCCATCAACGTCTTCACCCGCATGTACGCCCCCGAGGAGTTCGAGGAGGCCAGCATGGTGCTCGGCCACATTGGACAGACCGGCGTCGACGCCCTGATCGGCGTTGACATGCTCAAGCCGGTCCCGGGCCAGTACTCGTCGAACGTCGAGTACGCTAGTGACCAGCTATCCCAGAGCCTGAGGGGCATCGCACAGGTCCACACGGCGAACATCGGCACGCGGGTCTTCTACGCTGAACTGGGCGGCTTCGACACACACGGCGCACAGATGGGCACGCAGACCGATCTGCTGGGCCACGTCTCGACCGCCGTCTCAGATTTCTTCGACGACCTGCGCGAACACGACGCCGCCGAGGAAGTCGTCATGCTCGTGTTTACCGAGTTCGGCAGGCGCGTCAGGGACAACGGCAACGGCACGGACCACGGCTCCGGCGGAGGAGCGTTCCTCATCGGCGACCGAGTGAACGGCGGCGTCTACGCCGAGTACCCGTCCCTCGATCCCGCCGACCAGCTGAGCGGCGACATGCACTACAACAACGACTTCAGGAGCATCTACTCCACGATCCTGGACGACTGGTACGGCATCCAGCCGGAGCCCATAGTCAACGGCTCTTTCGAACGATACGCAGGCATGATCAGCCCCCTGAACTGAGCAAAAGCTCGTCATTCTCGCGAAAGCGGGAATCTGGAGTTCATGGGAGACGGGATTGGATGCGCAGACGGCAATTGCTATGAAAATAGCCCGGACGGCCCTCACATCGTCTTACCGGCGAAAGCCGGTATCCATGGTGGGGTGACAGCGGGGGGTACACTTGCCACGTACAACTCCGAACGGCAGGCGACACCCCATTTTCATCACCTCGTGCGGCCAAAAAATGGCATAGTGACTCTGAGGAAGTTTCAAAGCTAATGGTTACCCAGATCTTTCCCACCAAAACACCGGAAGCAGCCTATCCGGACCTGCTGCGCATGGGCCACGTTTTCGTGACCTCCATGGGCCAGCGGGCCTTCGTGGACGGCCTGTACGGCGCCCTCGACTTCGCGTTCGGAGGCGATGGCTGGTACTACGTCCTGAACAAGACCGACCCCAAGGCCGCCCTGTTCGAACGGGTCCGGTTCGCCAAGTTCGACTTCGAAGGGGTGTTCGATCCCAATGTCTACCTGTCCATCGACGGGCAGTACGACCAATGGGACGAAGAGACCTTTCCCGGACCGGTCTGTTGCGATTCCGACAGGAACGGGACCCTTTTCTTCACCGATGAACACGCCAACAAGGTGGTGACGCTGGACACGACCGGCGCGGTGACCAACCACTGGGGCGAAACCGGTGACGGACCGGGCCAACTGAACGCCGCCGGGGGCATCGAGTGGCAGCCGGACGGCACGTTGTGGGTCGTCAGTTCCCGCAGTTCACTCGTGCAGCAGTTCACCGTGGACGGCGAGTACATACGCGGCTTCGGCGAGAAGGGATCGGAGCCGGGCCAGCTCGACTACCCGTGGGGCGTCTCGGTCGACAAGTTCGACGGCAGCGTGCTGGTCGCCGACTGGCGCAACGACAGGGTGCAACGCTTCACCCCGGACGGCGAACTGCTCCACGTCTTCGACACCCTCGGACCGGACAAGATCCCGCTGAAACGGCCGAGCGACGTGACGGTCGACGGCCACGGCGACGTATACGTGTGCGACCGCGGCAACGACCGGATCGTGCAGTTCAACCATCGCGGCCTCTTCATAGAGACCATGATCGGCGACGCCCCGATGAACGAACTGGGCGCCCGCCGCCTCATGTCCAACCCCGACATGCTCAGATGGCGGGACTACATCCCCGACCTGGACCGCGAGAAACGATTCTGGCGCCCCACCACCGTAAGCGTCGACGACGAGTTCCGAGTCTTCGTAGTAGACGCCGCTCGCTTCCGCGTCCAGGTCTACCGCAAGACCTTCAAGGAACTAACCCCCGGCCAGATCGATCCCGTAGACACATACACAGACCCCAAAATCAACTAGGGGCTTGTTGGTGCGCAGCATCGCCCGCGCGACCACGTTCTCCGCCTCACCTACATCGCCCACGGCGTGGTGCCGTTCGCCAGGGACCTCGGCTACGACGGCACCCTCGCCGCCGGAGACACCAAAACCGCGGTGGCACTATAGTCGCATGGCAAACGTCCAGGAACTGGTTGGTACTTGGAATCCCGGCGCCTACGGCGGCCTCCAGTCAATGGCGGGCGCGGGGTTTCCTCGACGCGGCGAGTTTCTCCCGCCAGTGGATCGAATCCATACGCTCGCGGGCTTTTATTCTTTAGACGCATCAAGCGGCGCACATCGAGGGAACACGACTAACCGTCGAGGCGACGTACATCAGGTCATTTCGACCGCCCACCTTGTCATTTCGACCGAAGCGGAGAAATCTGGCGCGCGCGTCTCCCACCCACACGTCATCCTTACCCCCACACCCCGGTCCTCTCCCAGCCCTCGCCCCGGCAATCCTCCGTGCAAGGCCCGCAGTTACACCCACACCCCGGACCGAACCTCCGGCGAATGAGTCGTACTCCGTTTAGCATACTTCGGAGTGTGCGTGACAATTCCTCACGTATAAGCCAAATTCCAATGAAGATAAAGAACACGAATCCGGCCCATAGCACAATGTCTGACAACCATTGGCCGGAGGCTGGACCTAGCTTTATTGAAGTCCAAGCCGATAGCCAACTCACGGTATATCCGACCCAAACCATGAATTCTAAGCCTCGGGATAAGAAATGGGCTGTACGAATAGCATAGGGACGAAGCGGCGACAATCCGTACGGTCTGCACGGCGGTACTACGGTAGCCACGGCGAGAAACAACGATAAGCCGAAAAGCATCGCGCTGACCGTGATGAATACGGCAATTGGAATGTTGACCGTGCACGTACCACATAGCTCAAGTTCACCGCGCGACCACAGCCACGACTGCAGCACGAGAAGCGCACTCGTGAAAGCAACCACAGTTTTGCCAGCCAGCGATTCTTCCTCGTACATTTTCTTGAAGTTCATGAGTTCTCCTGCATTTCGGCGAGCCACCGTATCGCCACAGTCAGTCATAGTACGTCCTCATCCGCCCTCCACACCCCAGTAACTCCCGCCCGGCGTACCCAACGTTCCCTTGCGCGTGCCCCTCACCCCGGCCATCTTCCTTTGATATCCCGTACATTCTTCATTCCACCCCTTAACAATCTCAACGCCGCACACGCGCCGCACGCCTCCGGGAACCAGCTTCACGAGGAATTGATGTGCCTGGGCAGCTATTTACACACTACTTCCTCGACGACGGGATTCGCGCTCCACCCCAATGGCGGGCGTCAGTTGAGCAGCCAGCCGCATTCGACGCGTTGACCAACGCCGTGGCCGACTGCCGCAATGACCGGATCGTGCAGTTCAACCACAGCGGCCTGTTCATAGAAACCATGATCGGCGACGCCATGATTAATGAACCGGGCCCCCGCCGGCTCATGTCTAGCCCCGACATGTTGAGGTGGCGGGACTACATCCCCGACCTGGACCGCGAGAAACGATTCTGGCGGCCGACGACGGTGAGCGTGGACGACGAGTTCCGCGTGTTCATAGTCGACGCAGCGCGCTTCCGCGTGCAGGTGTACCGAAAGACCTTCAAGGAACTAACCCCCGGCCAGATCGACCCGGTAGACACCTACACAGACCCCAAGATCAACTAGGGGCTCTGGGCGCCAAAATCGCCCCGGCGATAGTCAGTCTGGCCTAGATCACGGCCGCAGTCGTTCTTGCCGTTCCTGCTGTGCCCCCTCGGGTTAAACCGAAACGAAGGTCACTCGGAGCCCAATATGTCTGCGAGACGCGGATCGAAGACTGCCTTGAACTTGGGGAGAAGATCGAGCATCCAGGCTCGGGTCTCTTCCAATTTGTCAGGTGAGTCGCTGATGGCCCCGTCCCTCCGGACGCTTATTGTGGAATAAAAAAAGTTGTTATGCCTGCTCCAGCGCCAATCAGGATCAGGGCCGGCGTCGACACTGGCCTCAATCTGTTCCCGGTCGACCTTCAGCTTGTCGAATACTTGCTTGTCCAGCTCCTTATTCTCCGTCGGAATATAGAGCGACACCCATGCGCTGTTGACCCGGTAAAAAGACGCCTTGTAACCGAAATCCTGATTCACGCGGGAGGGGAAAAACCGATCAGTGTAGCCATAGTGTTGGCGGCACGAACCGGCAAAATCATCTGCGAGGAGCTTGGTGATGAGAGGCTGAAAGAAGTCGTGGTGACGCCGGGCGTCGAGGGGCATCTCCCCCAACGGCAGCGTGAACTCCTTGTCCCAGCCAGCGGGTGAGACCGCCACTCGGAATCGCGGTTCGGCAGTCGAGGCACCGTGTTTCCTCCCGTATTCAACCTTTACGCCGTAGAACCTGATTATTTCGTTCGTCCATTCGTTGAGCAGGTGCAATGCCCGGGCATGCTCGTAGCCAAACTCCGGCGCCACCCATATGGCGATGCGAGCGTCGCAACCGGTCGCGTACGTGAGAAGCTGGCCGAGATGGTGGAGGTCCGTCTCTTCCAATTGGTTCTCGATGGCTACCGCTACGTCCTCGTCGATCTCTCTCGCCAGGATGTCCAGGAAAAACCGGCCTATCGGTAACTCCGTCTGACAAGTTTTCAGCTTCATACCCAGCGCATCCCCCAGCACTTCGATGTTTTCAGCAAGCCAGGGAGTGAAGTCCCGCGCCTCGTCCTTCCACTTGGCGCGGACGTCCAGTTGCTCGAACCCGTCTTTTGAATCGGCCATCGTGGGGCCTCCCTAGCGCGTCCCGGTGTCACCGGGTTTGATCACGAAGTCGCGGCGGTCCCGGTACAACAGGGCCCGGTTCAGCACTCGGTCTTTCGCCTCCAGGTCTATCTCGGAACACTCGGTCATGATCCAGTACTTGTGTTCGCCCAAGAAGAGGTACTTGCGTTTCTGCCTGAAGAACTGGCACTCCACATCCTCCCCTCGTGCGATGCGCTCACAGAACGCTGCCAGCAGGTC
This sequence comes from Dehalococcoidia bacterium, assembly GCA_965219065.1. Taxonomy (GTDB): domain Bacteria; phylum Chloroflexota; class Dehalococcoidia; order Lucifugimonadales; family Lucifugimonadaceae. The sequence goes on along the minus strand of OZ244715.1, from coordinate 1,189,499 downwards.
TTCCTGGCCGTCCTTCTTGACTACGACGTACTCATGCGGCCACGAATCCCTGTATGTCACCGCCTCGCGCCAAGGGGCGCGGTCTATCAAAGTCATGATGTCCTTCGCAGCCGGTTCCAATTCAAGACCTCCTCAACATTGGACTTCGCTCACAGATACCGAGTATTCCACACCCCACCTCAAACACCCGCCAACGCCACCCCATCCCCTGTTCCGTCCCCCTGCCACGCGCGCGCGGCCATGTCGCGGATACGTTCCCGTTGGGCCGGAGTCGTCGAACAGATTGTTCTGTTCATACGCTTGCGCCGGGAAACAGGCGGGATTACCAGCCACCTTCAGGCCGCTATAGACAGCATCCGACCTGCAGGCGTCTGACGGCCCGCGCATCGTAGTCGGGTTGCCCCGCTATAGCCCCTCGAGCTGTTCGATGATCGTTCTTGACGAAACCTGGTGCCTGTAATTACTCCCGATGTCTTTCCAGACGACTGAGCCGGACTTGTCGATCAGGAACACCGACGCCGAAGCAAGGCCGTCGCCAAAAAGGTTGAAGACCCCGTAAGCCGCCGGCACGGCGCTGTCACCGCTTGAATACAGCAGTGGGAATTGTGGCCCGACCTGCCGGACCAGGGTCTCCGTGCCGTCGAAATTGTCCGTGCTGACCGCAAGCACCTCGGCATCGTGGGCGGCGATCGAATCGTAGTTGTTGGCAAACTCGACGAGCTGCCGTGTGCAGAAAGGTCACCAGAACGCCCTATAGAAGACCAGGACAATGTTCTTGTCGTCACGGAAGTCGCTGAGAGTCACGTCGCCGCCGTGAGCATTAGGCAGCGTGAAATCGAAGGCTTCGTCCACAGGGGGTGTCGATGGGGCTGTTGTGGCGGTGGGCTCAGGTACCGGGGTTGGAGTTGGACTGGGAGTGGCGGTCGGCGTGGGACTGGGCGTAGGAGTCGCCGTGGGACTTGGCGTGGCCGTCGGCGTGGGACTTGGTACGGCAGTTGGCGTGGGGCCGGGTACGGCAGTTGGCGAAGGATTGGGCAATGCGGTTGGAGTTGGGCTGGGAGTGGCCGTAGGGGAAGGAGGGTGCGTGGCCGTCGGCGAGGGACTTGGCATGGCAGTTGGCATGGCAGTTGGCGTGGGACTGGGCATTGCCGTAGGCGTAGCAGCCGGGATCGGCGTCGGGGTATTGGAAATCGGAGTCGGGGTCAGCGTAGGGCTGGGCGCCGGGGTACTGCGCGGCGGCTCAGGCGTTGGAGTCGGGATACTGCGTGTAGGCTCGGGCGTAAGTGTCGGGACAGGCGTCGATGTGTTGGGAACAGACGTTGGTGTCGGTGTCAGGACAGGAGTCGGGGTATCGATCAACTGCGGCGTAGCGGTTGGTGACGGAGGGTTACTGCACGACAGCGCCAGCGCAACGGTCAACGTCAATAGGAGCGCTGCCCAGTAATGCCGTTTGACGTTTCCCATTAGATCGGACGGTTTTCGGGATGCTGAAACCAATGGCGTATCACCTCTCGCCGGAGGTCGATTCTACTATGGTTGGAGAGCAGCCTCCAACGACACGGCGGAATTTCTCGTCAGCTTTGGATGGCCCAACGTCCTGTCTTGCGAGGCGCAATTCCCCGCCAAGCCTTCTGGACAAATCCCTGTTCTGGACCATCCTCGGACCGTTCTTCTTCCTATCGACTATTACTCCCAAGAGGCGGAAGGGCCGTGCAACCTCAAACACCCGGCAGCGCCGCAACATCCCCCGTTTCGTGCTGCCACATGCGTATGCGTGCGGCCATGTCACGGACGCGGTCGCGTTGGTCTGGGTCGTCGAATAGATTGGTCTGTTCGTAGGGGTCCGACCAGAGGTCGAACAACTCGCCCTGGTCGCCCGCGCAGAGGTTCAACTTCCACCGGTCCGACACCACGGATCGATAGGGCATCGCCAACATCCGGTTGATCGCGTCGCTGCCCAGGAACCTGTCCCGGACCTCGGGGCTGATTCCGTTCCACTCGATGAAGACGTCGTTGCCGTCCAGACTCTCCTCGCCGCGCAACACGGGGACCAGGCTCTTGCCTTCGAGGTGGTCGGGAATCGACTCGCCGATCAGATCGAGCATCGTGGGAACAAGGTCAACGTGACCCACGCTGCCCTCCGCCCGCTGCCGCCCGGATGAAAGCCACGGCGCCCTCATCAGCAAGGGTACGCGCGACGCCTCTTCGTAAAAGGACCGCTTCTCCAGCATCCCGTGATCGCCCAGCATTTCACCATGATCCGTGGTGAAGACGACCGCCGTGTCGTCGGCAACGCCGGCGCGCTCGAGGGCGGCCGTAATCCTCCCAACCATCCGGTCGACGAGTGTCACGTTTCCGTAGTACTGCGCGCGCAGTTTGCGCCATGCTGCCTCAGTGGTCAGGTCATGGCCTTGGGCCAGGGTTCGCGCCATGTATAAGTCTTCCGCAATGTTCCCGCCGTGCAGGTATTGCGTGAAGTAGTCAGACCGGACCCGGTTCACCAGGGCGGCGCCCTCCGGCCTCTTCAGGAATGCCGGGCCGACGGGAAGCTTATCGGCGTCGTACTGGTCGTCGAACGGGCCATTGTAGGGCGAATGCGGCTCGAATGTGCTGACGTACAGGATGAACGGCCGGTCGCTGTTTTCGTCGATGAACTGCTCGGCGCGCCCGGCAAGGAAAGACGCCATCTGGAACTCTTCGGGCAGTCGAGACCTGGCGGCGGGGGAGAAGATCCTTTCGCCGGCAGCCTCTGCGTCGGGCTCGAATCCGTTTGCCACGAGGTGATGGTGGTAGTCGGACAGCGTGTTCCGGTGTTCCCGTCGCGTGTAGGTCTCACGGTGGGACTCCTCGGTGCTGATCCAGACGTCGAATCCGTGTTGCCTGATAACGTCGTCGCCCAGGTGCCACTTGCCCATGTAGCCGCACAGGTAGTCCTCGGAAACCATCTCCGCGAGGACGGGAATATCGGGCGACAGGGGGAGCTTGTTCACTGTCGGGCCGGCGGTGTGCGGGTACAGCCCGGTCATGATGGAGGCGCGGGCAGGGGTGCAGACGGCCTGCGTGACGTAGGCGTTCTCGAAGACATGTCCGGAGTCGGCGAGCGCGTCGAGGTTCGGTGTCTCCGCCCAGTCGCTTCCGTAACACCCCATCGAGTCCCGGCGCTGTTGGTCGCTCATGATGAAGACAAGGTTTCGTCGGGGCATCGGGGCGTATCTCCTGGTTCAGATCGGCGGTGATCATTGACAACCCGCAAGCCTATCAGCCGGGTTTTCCAAAATTGGACGTTCCAGGTCCCGATCGGGAATCCAGGTGTAGGGGAAGGAGAGGCGGGGTGGTTGGAGCTCGGCTACTCTGTGGCCTGGATGACGACGCGGCCCCCATCACGGACTTGGATGCTCAAGTCGTGGTTGTCGAGCATGGACATGCCCAGCAGTGGAACGGCGTCCGCTTCATCGGCATCGATGAATTTCGACTGCCCTTCCCAGAACACCGTCACCCCATAGGTGTCAAATACATCCCGTCTACCGTTGGCCAGGACCAGGTTTTTCTGTCCCAGCCGGGTTAGTCCCAACTCAGCGATTAGCGTCGGCGGCAGGGTCAGAAAGCCGTTGAAGCCAGTATCTACCACGGTGTCAACGTCCCGCGTCTGCCCGGACGAGTTTTGCAAGGAGAGACGAACGACAGCTTCATAATGAGCGTTCACGACCCCCCTATCACGAGGCTCTCCCCAGAGGACGGCCTCCCAGATGGTAAACCGCCAGGTAGCCGACTCGCACGAACCAGAAGCTCCCATCCGGATGCTGGGGCGCGAGACGCTCCCACGCGGTCACAACGTTCTCCGCGACTGCGTAATCCCCGCTGTCCACGTCAATGGCGACGATCTCTCCGTGGTGGTCTGCCTCGACATGCGGCCTGATCGCCTGCTCGTAGATCTCATCGCCCAGGCGGGCCGTCTCCTCGCGAGGTCGGCGGGAGGGAGCGACGGCTTCACCTCCGTGGGCGGGCGCCGTGGTGTCGGAGTCCCTCATACATCTTCCCCTTCAGAAGCATTCTCTTACAAGCTACAGCTTTTTCACCACTTCCATTACGTCACTGTACCGTTTCGTAACTCAACTCGCGTTTCGGTGCGCCTCCGTACCGCTTAACCCTTTCAGTACGGTCTGTACTGCCGCCCCGACCGTGCCGACCGGACTGTTCGATCCCGTGAAGAACGTCGCGAACGCGCTGCCTCCAGGATCTTCTCCTCAACACTCGGATCGGGTGGGCGGCCATTTCCAGTTGGGCGAAGCGGCCAGCCCGAATACCGATTTGGCATGAAGTCACCCCTGTCACCCCTATCTTCGCTCAACGGGCCCATCACGTCACCAACCGCGTGTCACACGACGGGGGTGTCCAACAAATCCCGCTGCTACCCTGAGGGAAGTCGAAGGGTCTGGCTCCGCGGGGTGCGGCATGCAACTTGGCAGACATCAAAATTTCATACCCGTAGCGATGGACAAACGTGTGCAGTCAGGTCACCGTCGTCTTTCGGCATCTACACAGTATCTTCAAACATGGCCGGTACTGTGGCTGCCGGAAAGACGGCCATTCGGATGCCGTCCTCCAAGACATCATCGAGACCGAACTAAACGCCTGGCAATCTGAGAGGGTGTCTAAAAAGGGTCGCCGGAGCAGGGTGTAAAAATGTCATTCTGAGCGAAGTCGAAGAATCTACGTCCGCCTGGCAGTAACGCCGTGCCCCCCGACCCCCCGACCCTTCGCCTTTGCACAGGACTAAAAACGGACTTTTTAGACACCCTCTGAGAGGAACAGGGACCATCACACCCAGAAAAGTAATTGATCTCATGAAGTCCTGGAAGCTGTGGGCCGTAATCGTCATCCTCGCCGCTGCGGGCGTGGGCGGATACTTCGGCTTCAACGCGTGGACGGATTCCGGCGCAGAGGATGACGCCGCGCAGACACAGTTGGTCCCGGTTACGCGCGGCAATCTCGTCAACGATGTCAGCGTAACCGGAACTCTCACGTACACCACCCGCGAGTCCGTCTCCTTCGGACAGCAGGGGATCGTCTCGGAAATTCCCGTTTCCGAAGGCGACGAAATATCCGCCGGCGACACGCTGGCCGTGCTGGACGGTGAGACTTTGGTGAATCTGGAGCAGGCCATCGCCCAGGCTCGAATCGACGTGCGCAACGCGGAGGAAGCGCTGGAAGATGCCCGGAACCCCTATACGGCGGTACAGATAGCCAAGGCCGAGTCTGACGTGGCGAACGCGCGGCTCGACCTCCAGGAAGCCGAGGAAGAGTTGAACGAGCTGGGGGTCATTGCGCCTGATCTCCTCGTCCAGGCGCGCATCGACATCCTGAATGCCCAGACCGATCTTGAGTCAGCCAAAGAAAACAAAGTCACGTTGGTCGCGCCGACGATCCAGGACGTAGTGAAGGCTCAATCGGACGTTACCGCCGCGCGCGTCGCGCTGCAGGACGCGGAGAACGACCTTGACGTTCTCCTTAACCCGACCGACGCCGACATAGCAGCGGCGCAGGCCGACGTGACCAAAGCGCGGCTCGACATTGAAGCCGCCCGGGATGCGTTGGAAGCCCTTACGAATGTCACCGAGGTAGACCTGGCAAAGGCGCAGTCAGCCGTTGCTGACGCCCAGCTCGATGTCGAAGCGGCCCAAGGAGCAGTCGACGAGGCGACCACGCCGGCAGTAGCCGAAGACATCTCCGACTACCAGTCCGACATCGACTCCGCCGCGAACAGTTTGATTGGCGTCCAATTCGATCTTCGGACGGCAGAGCGCAACGCCGAGGAAAAGATCCAGGACGCTACGGAGGATCTGGATGTGGCGCATGCCGACTACAACGGCGTTTTCGTGAAATGGCTCGGCATGAATATAGCCTCACATTATGGCCAGTCCCCCGATGCGATATTGGCGGCATATAACACCGACCTCGAGAGCATTTTCGGGGAGTCTCGCATCCGGGAGATCATGTCCCAATTCGAGGATGGCGGGCTTGAAGACAACCCCGCGACTCCGTGGAACGAGGCGGTCGTAATCACGTGGGCGGTTTTCTACCCCGGTGACATCCTCGTCGACTGCGGGAACCTGGAACCGGGACCGTACCGTGCATGTATCCGGGACGAATTCCTCGATGCCTACGATGTCGTCGAGGAATTAGCTGGGGACCTTGAAACGATCCAGGCCGAGGAGTCCGAAAAGATCAGGAAGGCAACCGTCGCGGTGTCCACGGCAGAAGACTCCTTGGAGCTTCGACGGCAAGCCCTGTCCGACTATCTGACCGACGTGGCCGAATCCGGGGCGACCGAGTCAGAGATCAAAAGCAAAGTCGAAGCCCTGGCTCTTGCAAGGGCCACGTTGGACGAGCTAGAGGAGGACCGCGCCGATCTCACGTCCCCGCCCGACCCGCTTGAATTCGAGTCCAGGCAGCAGGACATTGTCCTGGCCGAGACCAGGTTGGCTGAGACCCTCGAAACACTCGCCTCTTTAACCGGGCCGCCGGACGACCTGCTGCTCGAATCCAGGAACCGGGCCATCGAGACCGCCCAGGCGGAACTACTCGACGCCGAGACTGCGTTGGCCGAACTAATGCAGGCCAACGAGTTGGACATTGAGCTGGCGGACCGCGAGATTGAGTTGGCCGAAGCCAGGCTCGCGGATACCGAAGATGCGCTTGCCAACCTCCTCGAGGACCCCGATCCGCTTGATGTTCTCGTCAAGCAAACGGCTGTCCAGTTGTCTGTGGAGACGCTCGGAGAAGCTGAGGCGACGCTGGAAGAGTACAACACCGTCGATCAATTGGAGATCGAACTTCGGCAGGCGGATGTAGTTGCGGCGCGTGCCACGCTGGAAACAGCCGTCACCGATCTGGAACACGCCACCCTGCGCGCCCCGTTCGGCGGCATCGTGATAGCCATCAACATCGAGGTGGGCCAGCAGGTCAACGCCAACACGGAGGCCATGGAAATTGCCGATCCGTCCGTCGTAGAAGTGAGCGGTTCGGTTGACGAGATCGATGTTTTGTTCTTGAGGGTGGGGGCGCAGGCCTATGTCAGCCTGGAAGCTCTGGGTAACGAAACGTTGCAAGGCGCCATTTCCTCAATCGCCAATTCTGGCACGGCGCAACAGGGGGTCGTGACCTACCCTGTGACCATCCGGGTGGACTCCTCGGAAAACTTACAACTGCCCGAAGGTCTGAGCGCCACGGCACAAGTGATCATTCGCGAGCAGACCGACTCGTTACTCGTCCCGTTGCAGGCCCTTTACGGGTCAGTGCAAGCCCCGATGGTGAGGGTGGTAAGCGGCAACGACATAATCGAACGGCCTGTGACCCTTGGTATCAACGACGACTTCTGGGTGGTGATCGAGGATGGTCTGAATGAGGGGGAGACGATCAGCATGGAGGTCGTCGGCAGCAGCACAGGTCAGTTCGGCGGATTCGGCGGGACGTTCCGCGCCGTGGGAGGATTCGGAGGCCCCGGAGGCGGCCGTGGAGGTCCTTAATGCCGCCCAATTTTCATCACGGGGCCGTAGCGGATCTGGAACCCTTCCCCAACGGAGCCTGCCTGTATTTACGCAAGGGGCGGACCTGTCCAGTGGTCAATACGTGGTGTGCCCAATTGAACTTGGTTCAAGCTCATGACTGAAAGTCACGACAACGTAATCGAACTGCACGATGTCACGAAGGTCTACCGGATGGGAGACATCGAGGTGAACGCGCTTGCAGGGGTCAGCCTCACAATCAGACGAGGCGAACTGACAGCCATCATGGGGCCTTCCGGCTCGGGCAAGTCGACCATCATGAACATCATCGGCTGCCTCGACGTTCCAACATCTGGCACGTACCTCCTGGACGGTGAGGACGTGGGGAATCTCAGCGACGACCGCCTCGCCGGAATCAGGAACCTCAAGGTCGGATTCGTCTTTCAGACCTACAACCTCCTGCCGAGGCTTTCAGCCCTGACAAACGTCGAACTGCCGCTGCTCTACGGCAAAGGGCGCGGGCGAAAGGAACGGGCGCTGAATGCCTTGGCCCAGGTCGGACTGGCCGATCGGGTGCACCACAAGCCGGTGGAACTCTCCGGCGGTCAGCAACAACGGGTCGGCATCGCAAGGGCGCTGGTCAAGGCCCCTTCGATCCTGTTGGCTGACGAACCGACGGGGAACCTCGATACGACTTCGAGCCGCGAGATCATGAGGGTCATCCAGGAACTCAACCGGCAGTCGGGTATCACCGTCGTCATCGTTACGCACGAACGGGAGATCGCCTCCCACGCGAGCAGAGTGGTAACCATGCTGGACGGAAAGATCCTCGATGACAGCCGTCAGGACCCCGTACTGGTTCCCGAACCGGGCCAAAACTGAACACATCCCGTATGCATCCAGATTCACTCTCGTAATGTCACCACTCCAAACCATTAAAACAGCCATTTCGTCCCTGGCGGCCAATAAGCTCCGGGCCGGACTCGCTCTGCTTGGAATCGTTATTGGCGTAACGGCCGTCATCACGCTCATGTCAATAGGTCGGGGCGCAACTGAACAGATCACGGGGATCATCCAGGGGCTGGGAACGAATCTCTTGTTCGTTCAGTCGGATGGACTGGATGGGCAGCTCACCCTCGGCGACGCCACCGCCCTGGTCGATCCCGTATACGCGCCGACGGTACTCGCCGCCGCCCCCGAGATTCGTACCTTCGCAACGCTGGCCGCAGGGCGAGAGTATTTTCCTGCCCAGGTGGTAGGCGTCACTCCCGAATATCTCGATGCCCGGAACCTTGATCTCGCAAGCGGAATGTCCATAAAGGCGCCGCACGTCGACAATCGGGACGAAGTAATCGTGCTTGGCTCAATCGTGGCGGAGCAGCTCTTCCAGAACTTCGATCCTGTGGGCCAGCACGTGCGTGTCAACGGAAGACGTTTCCAGGTGATCGGACTGCTGGAGAGCCAGGGCGGCGGCGGATTCGGTACCTTCGACACCCAGGTGCTGATACCGATCACGACCGCCTACTACCGGCTGAGCGGCCAACGCACGACGTCCGGAGACGTTGCAGTCGATCTCATAAACGTCCAGGTCCGGGATGTCGAGGACATCGATCGGAGCATCGAGGAAACGAGCGGAGTCCTTCGACTGCGCCATCGCATCACCGCCGAGGACGACTTCACCGTCACCAGCCAGCAGAGCACCATCGAGACGCTGGAAGAGACGACGAACACGCTTGTGGTCTTCCTGGGCGTTATCGCGGGAATATCCTTGTTCGTCGGTGGCATTGGCATCATGAACATCATGCTGGTGTCGGTGACCGAGCGAACGCGCGAGATCGGCATCCGAAAGGCCATGGGCGCGAAGCGGCGCGACATCCTCTTTCAGTTCGTGGCCGAAGCAACCGTCTTGAGCGTCGGCGGCGGCCTGTTGGGGGGAGGACTGGGGTTCTGGATGACCAACGTAATAGACGGTCGTACGCTCGGAGGCCAGACCTTCTCGACCAGCTTCAGCAGCGAGTTTGCCCTGCTTTCGCTGGTCGTGTCGGCCGCCATCGGCCTTTTCTTCGGCATCTATCCCGCAGTCAGGGCATCAAGGCTTCACCCAATCGACGCACTTCGGTATGAGTAGGAACAATCTTGGGAGTCACTCCTTGTCACTAACCTGGACAGCATCGGTCCCGTCGTTCCTGCCAAATCCTGTTCCGAACCCCGAAGCGGGATCAGGGTCCGGAGGATCGGAAAAAGAGAATTCACACACGAATAGACTACTGGCCGCGATAGCGGGCGCCTTGGTTATCGCTTTCGCCGTGGCATGCGGGTCGGCAGGCGACGGAAGCGCCCCTGCCTCTGCGCCGACTGCGGACATTTCGTCGTTCCCAACGCCATCGGTGTCGCGGGCCACCCGGCAGCCCGACCTACAACCGACCTCGCCGGCTCCTTCGACCCAAACCCAGGAAGACTCAGAAGACAGCGGGAGCGAGACCGCCGATGTTCCGCCGATTAGCCCCGAGGAGATCCAGGAGTTGAGGGAGCGCCTGGGACGCGGCGAACTGAGTGAAGAGGAGGCCCAGGAAGTGTTCCTACGGCTTCGTGAGCAGTTCGGCGGCGGCCAGGGCGGTATTGGACCAGGAGGATTCGGAGGCAGTCAGGCCGCTGGCGCCATCGAGAGCATCGACGGTAACACGATCACCGTCGCGACCGAACTCGCAACAGTCACGGCCACCTTGGGAGAGAACACCAACGTCAGCATTACTTCGGTCCTCGAACTGACGGCGCTGACCGACAACGAACAGGTCATTGTGGTTAGTGAGCGCGTTGAGGGCAGTAACCTCGCTCGTTCGATCACCGTCGTCCCCGAGGGAACGGGCGGATTTGGACGGGGCCAAGGTGGATTCGGCGGTTTCGGTGGTGGCCAAGGCGCACAAGGCGGTCCAGGCGGACTTGGCGGCGGCCAAGGCGGGTTAGGAGAAGGCGGAGTTCGTCCGCTTATCGGTACGATCACGGACATAGTCGATGGTGGTTTCACGCTCGAAACCCAGCAGGGGCCTCTGCCGATTTCAATGAACGACGAAACGGTCATCATCGAGACCCGCCAGGGGACCGTCGCCGACCTGGAAACAGGAATGCGAATCACAGTGATCGGCCCGGCAGATGAAGAGGGCACGATAGACGCCCGGGTTGTGAACGTCATACCGGAAAGCCTGGACGACGTTCGCGGCTTAGGCGGCGGCGGCCGCAATGCCGTCGGTGGGGACTCAACTGGCCCATAAGGCCTCCAACGTCCGCCATGCCAGCGCGGTCTGTGATACCGTGCCGCGATCACTGAAAGGCGGCCGGCATGCGGCCAGTGAGGGCCTGATATGGCCGCGATTTACCAACCGAGACGGAGGGATCAACCATGGGATCATCAGGCGGCGAGACCCTTGTATTCGTAGGGACCTACACAAAGAGCACCAGCAAAGGGATCTACACGTTCAGAATGGACAACGCAACCGGGGCGCTGAGCCAAATCGCGGTAGCAGGAGGCACCGAGGACCCGTCATTCCTTGCGATTCACCCCAATGGCAAATATCTCTACGCTACGTCAGAAATCGACAACTTCGGCGGCGAGACTTCCGGAGCGGTGGCCGCGTACGCTATCGACACCAATTCGGGTGAGTTGACACTACTGAGCCAACGACCGTCCGGCGGGACCTGGCCATGCCACGCAACCATCGACGCCACGGGTCGCTGGGTGATTGCAGCGAACTACCAGTCAGGCAGCGCCGCAGTATTCCCGATCGAGGCTGACGGCAGTATCGGGGAAGCGTCCGACGTGGCCCAGCATGAAAGCGGTTCCGGCGTGGTCCCGGAACGGCAGGAGGGCCCGCACGCCCACTCTGTAACCGTCGATCCCTCGAACCGGTTCGTGTTAGTGGCTGACCTTGGTAAGGACAAGGTGATGATCTATGAACTGGACGGTGACGCCGGCCGGCTGAACCCGGCCTCCACGCCGTGGGTTGAGTCGGCCCCCGGCGCCGGCCCGCGACACGTCGACTTTCACCCGGACGGCCGTTACGTGTGCGTTCTCAACGAAATCGACATGACTCTGTCCTCCTACGAGTACGACGCAGACTCTGGCGGCATGACTCAGGTCCAGACCGTATCGACGTTGCAGGGGGAGGTCGCAGAAGACCCTTCCACTGCCGACGTGCACTTCTCGCCTGACGGGCGCTTTGTCTACAGCTCGAATCGGGGCCATCACAGCCTGGCGATATTTGCATTTGACGACTCGAGCGGAAAAATGACCTTCGTCGGACATGAATCGACGCGGGGCGAGACGCCGAGGGGCTTTAATATCCATCCAGCGGGCAAAATCGTGTTGGTGGGAAACGAAAGCTCCGACACTGTCGTCGAGTTCCGCAGAGACGCCGAATCCGGCAAGTTGACCGCAACCGGCCAGGTCGTTGAGGTACCGATGCCCGTCTGCATCAAGTTCCTGCCGGTCTAGCTACGCCCGGCAGGCGTGCCAATCCCGTTTGCGGAATACCCGCCAAGTCTCCGCGTCTCGAATGGGCGCGCCGGGTTCCCCCGGCCCGGTGATAATGAATTCGCGACCCGATCTGTAGGGGCTGGTTTCAAACCAGCCCGTGTGGGGTTGGGTTCGACTCGGCGCCACGGCCGCAATCGTCATTCGATAGGCACAACGGGCAACACGATTTGAGACGGCCGGTCCCGGTCGACGTAAACGGTGTTCGTGGCGCGAATGGTGTGAGAATGACGGCCGATCGGCTCCCCCGTGTTGGGGTTAACGTCAAACCGCGGGAAGTTGCTACTCGCGACATCGACGCGAATTCGATGGCCCGCTCCGAACACATTCGATATGGGCGGCAACTCGATCCTGATCCGGTATGCCTGCCCCGGCGTCATAAACTCCTCATGGTCGAAACCGTCCCTGAATCTCACCCGCAATATGGAGTCAGCCAGAGGTAGGTGGTAGCCCTCAGGATGGCCGTCAGTCGCGGGGCAAACATCGACCAGCCGGGCCGTGAAGTCGGTATCGGTGGCCGACGACGAGACCCACAGGATGACCTCGATTGGCCCGGTCACCTCCATGGCGGCGTCGAGCGGGGGTGTCTGGAACGCCACCACATCTTCCCGATCGACGAGAAGATGGTAGGGCGGACGCGCGCCTACAGAGTCAGGCGTCTCTTTCTGATGGCGGGGCCCGTCGTAGACCAGGGAACGCATGCGGGCTCTTTGAGGCACGTACGCCGGATCAAGCTCCTCTGGGACCTTCACCCATTCGTGGAAGCCGGTGACTTTCCCGAAACGGTCGGCACGGGCGATTCCGGATTGTGCTCCCAGGAAACGCCCGGATCACCGTCGCCGCCCGGTCGATCCGAGAGCTCGCCTCCCGAACGCAGATAAAGGGCCTTCGAATCGGCCCGTTCCAGTGGCCACTCTTGTTCAAACCGCCACTCCCCGCCGTGGAAATAGCGGCCCTTCGTTGACATACGTCCATCATCGCCGCCCATTACGAACATCCGCACAGGTGGATCTTCATCGACGCCGTTGTCCATGTCCTTGAGCCAGCGATCGAACCACCGCAGCCTTAAGCGGTTGTAGACCTCGTCGCCCCATTTGGCCGCGCCGCCGAAGTCCACGTCACCGACAGCCGACGAACCGCGCCCCCGCATGCGCGTGTGGTTCCACGGACCCAGCAAGAGGCGTTGGGGGGAAGCGTTCTGCTTCGACATCTGGACGAACTGCTCCGACGCATCCGCGGCGAACGGGTCGTACCAGCCGGAGCTGTACACGGCCGGTATGTCCGCCATGCGCGCAAAGTAGGGTGTCTGGTCGAGACACTCGTGTCCCCACCAGTCGTTGTACGCGCCGTCGTAGTAGTAGTGGAAGAGCACCTCCTCCAGGTTGGGAACGGCTGCGATGGGCGTCTCGCCGGGCCGCAGCGGCATATCCCATATGCCTTCCCGCAGGTTTTCGGCCCCCTCTTCGATCCGCCTCACCGCCTCGCTATCGCCCTGGATTTCCTGCGAGTCGTAGCCATGGAGGTACATTGCGCCGTACATGTGGAGGCCCATTGCGCCTCCCTGCCTCGCCTCCCACTTGAAGGCGTTCGTGGGGGCGACGTCTACCCACAGCGCGGATAGATGCGGCGGCCGGTACAGGGACGCCATGTTCTGAACGATGCCGCCGTGAGACGAGCCGACCATCCCGGTCCGGCCGTTCGACCACGCCTGCGACGCCGCCCACTCGATGGTGTCGTACCCGTCCGGCCCTTCGTTCACGTTGGCGGTGTGGAAGTATTGGCCCGTCCCCTCGGACCGGCCGCGCCCCCGCAGGTCCTGCAGCAAGACCACGTAGCCTCTTATGGTGAAAAAGTCCGCAACCGGTCCGATCCACATGACTGGGTTCGATTTGTCATACGAAGTGCGGCCCAGGACGACGGGAAATCGCCCCTCGGCCGGTGTGCCGTCGGGATTCGCGGGGCGATAGACGTCGGTAGCAAGCCGGACGCCGTCGCGCATCTCGACCATCACGTCCCTGGAGACCACGATGCCGTATTGGGGTGCTGAGGAAATTGCCATGCTGCCTTTCCGGATTCCTGCGCGGCGACATACCTTAAGGCGTCGAGCGCTTACAGGTGCGACATGCTAACACTGCCACATTGGACTGTCAGGCAGGGAACGATTCGTTCGTAGTGAGCTTCCGCGGTTTCCACGTATCAAAGATAGTATACTTACTCCCGGTATTGTGAACAAAATATGTTCACCCTCGATTGGCATTCAAGACAGATACAGCAGTGGAAATCAAACGTATTGTTACAACACTGATTCCACTGATTATAGCGACGCTATGTCCGCGCGGATCAATGCCGAAGGGCATGCCCATCACGATATGGATTGTGCTGGTAGCATCTATTGTTATTTCAGTGGTATTAGCGTGTGAGCAGAACTCTACCCCCAAGTATTCGACTGTAACGCCCGAAACAGAAGATCCCTCCGAAGCTCCAGCCACTTCGGCAACGCCGTCTGCAACGCCCCAAGCGGTGGTCCCAACCAGTCCTTTACCTACTCCGACAGTCCCACCCGCAACGGCCACTCCAGTTGCGACCCCGGTTGTACCCACTCCGACAATACCGCCTGCCACAGCTAGTCTGGATGCGGCCTCCCTTATAGCTGGTCTTACAATCGGCCCGTTGCGCGTTCATAATCTCGAGCCTTTGGAGAGCGAGGTCGATGGTTCATGGCTAGAGGCAATTCTGAGTCTTATGCCCGACACCGAAGATGTTCGAGAGATCATCTGGATGCAGAATATGCTCCCAATCTGGAAGTATTACGAGTCGTACGGTTATCTCCGACCGACCGTGGATGATGGCCATGAGGGATACTACAACTATTTTGTAGAAATTCCGCGTCCACAAGACGGCGTACCATTACTTCCTCAAATATCTCGCGATCACATGCCATGGATTTCGGGTATTACGGGCTATATGTTTTCAGCTTCTACTTTCTCTACGATGGGATTTGATCCTCGGAATGTAGATTATGCCGCGGCAGGCGGAAAACAACCGATCGTTCTGGAGGCGGTCGTAGGCGCGTACGATCCGGACATCACGCGGGCGAGTTTGGCTGAATGCGCCGATTGCATGCCACACGAGGAGTTCCGCCACAGCGGACACGAATACTACTCCTGGGGCGAGGATTTTAAGGGAAAACTCCAAGAGCGACTTGCCCCGCCAGCCTTCGATGCCCTAGGCAGAGGCGGCAGGATCTCTGTGCAACAGGGCCGCGTCTTACGGGCGCTTTCTACGGATGGCATCCATAGCCTGATCGACGCAGCCGCCGGAGCAGCAGATTCCCTTTGGGACTCCGAGGACATGCGACAGGTCGCGCAGGCGATGGCTGACCTGGGAGCGTACGCCGTTTCGTATACGGAGGCCGACATGTCGCTCGCCACGCTCACGCCTCTTTATGAAAAGCCAACGGTTGAATTTATCCCGCCAATTGAATATAGCGTGAGTCGGTTGACCGACCCGCCGGCTCTTTTGCCCTTCCGGGCAATAGGTTCCGGATATGGCCTCACCTCCCTGGACAATCCGCCGCATGTGTTTTTGGTGGTTGTGCATGACAGCGATGACGCGGCGCGTGCCAACGCGGTGAGGTTGGCGGCGCGACTGCAAGAGGGAGTATCGCTATTGCGTGGGATTCCCTTTACAGAATTGATTCAGCGAATCGAGATGGAGATTCGAGGCAACCTGCTACTGGTGCGCCTGGAACAGGTGCCCGGCGCAAAGTTCCCCTCGGCATTTCAGATGCACAATTGGAATCCCTTCGTAATTCCTCACGAATGAGTCGGCGTTTGGCGTCACGTACCTGCAACGGCGCGATGCCTTGGATTGTCATGCCATATTGTTTTGGTCACGCCACGAATTAGCGCATTTGTAGGGGTGGGTTTCAAACCCACCCTTCCCCGGCCCTGTGACGCCGGACTCGGACCCCATCATGACGGAACTTTGTCTATGTGCGAGGCCGATGGCGGGTCCCAGACCCGCCACTACATCCGTCTTACCCAGGCTTGACCAGGGAGCTAGGGAGGCGCTCGGGATTGTCAGTCTGCCACCTTGATCAGCAGTTTGCCGAAGTTGGCTCCGTGCATCATGCCGATGAACGCCTGCGGAGCGTTTTCGAAGCCCTCGATCACGTCTTCACGGTATTTGATTGCGCCGTCCCTCACCCAACCGGCCAGCCTTGCACGCGCCTCCTCGTAGCGGTCCGAATAGCTGAATACGAGGAACCCCTCCATCCGCGACTGGTTCGTCAGCAGGTACCGCAAATTGCGAGGGCCGTACTCGGGTTGGGCGAGGTTGTACTGTGATATCTGCCCGCATATCACAACCCGCGCCCGATACCGGATCTGGCTCATGACGACGTCGGTCACATCCCCTCCAACGTTGTCGAAGTACACGTCTACCCCGTCAGGGCATGCTGAACGCAAGGCAGTGTCCACGTCTTCCGTTTTGTAGTTGATGCCGGCGTCAAACCCCAACTCGTCCACAACATACGCGACCTTCTCGTCGGTACCGGCCGTTCCGACGACCGTGCACCCCATCAACAACGCGATCTGGCCGACCACCGCTCCAACCGCCCCCGAAGCCGCGGAAACGACCACGACGTCGCCGGGCCTGGCCTGCCCAACCTCGAGCAGGCCGAAGTATGCCGTCAGGCCGGGCATGCCCAGCACCCCTAGTGCGGTGGACACGGGCGCGAGGGAAGGGTCAACCTTCCGCACCCGCTGCGCATCGACGACGCCATGGTCCTGCCAACCAAGCGGGGCTTCGACGATGTCGCCTGGCGAAAACCCCGCTGCGCGGCTCTCAACCACGCGCCCAACAACCGTGCCCTGCATCACGCCCCCGATGTCGACCGGCGCGGCATAAGACCGCGCCGCCGCCATCCGACCGCGCATGTAGGGATCGAGAGACAACCACATCGTCTGCACCAGCAACTCGTCCGGACCGGGATCGTGTATCGGCGTTTCGATCAGGGCGAAGTTCTCCCGGGACGGATAGCCCTCAGGGCGGGAAGCCAGTGTCCATCGCCTGTTTACACCTTCGGTCATTTCCTCAATCCTTCTTGTCTGCGGTCATCGCGCCCCCGCGCATGTCCAAGTCTCTCCGAAAGTGGGAACCGTTAGAGCCAAGGATCCCCGACGGGATTCATATCGAAGCTCCATACTAGATCGAAACAAACTCTCGCGGTGGCACGCCGCGATACCCAAACCCCCGAAGCCCGTAGGCCCTGCTAAAGGCGCGGAAGTGAGTCGAACATGAACTCAGCCGATCCTTTATTTCCTACATTCGTCGTCGGCAGCCTCCCGCGACCGCAGTGGGTGCGCGAACTGATCGAGGACCGCAAGTCAGGGCACATCGCCGAGGAATCGGCAGAGAGGCTACTCGACGACGCGGTGCCGTCGGCCATCCGAATGCAGGAGCGAGCCGGTGTCGACTTTATCTCCGACGGAGAGTGGCGGCGCGAGAGCTACGTCAAGGTCTTCACCGAGGCCGTAGACGGCTTCACGAATGACCTCGTTACGACGTTGGGCACAAGGTCTTTCACGTCCCCGCGATATCCTGCCGTGACCTCCAGGATATCGTCCCGCCGTTCAATTGCGGCGGGCGAGGCCGAATTCCTGCGAACCCACACGGACTCGAAGATCATCGTCGCGGTTCCTTCGCCCTACACGGTGGGTAGGCGCATGTGGAGCGCCGACCACTCGACCGCGTCGTACCCCACACGCGAGGAGTTCATCGACGCGTGCGTTCCGATCGTCAACCAGGAGGTACATCGCCTCGCCGCAATTGGAGTAGACATGATCCAGCTCGACGATCCCTGGCTGAGCCTATTGGTCGATCCCACCTATCGCGATAGCGAAGGCATAACCGACGTCGACCACGAAATCGAGCTGTCGGTGCAGTCCGTGAACCGCTCCGTGGAGGGTCTCGAGGGAGTGCCGGTGAGCGTGCACCTTTGCCACGCGCACTTCAACCGGGAGCACGCAACGAAAGGCCCGTACGATCTGATTATCGGGGCGCTCGGCGAGATGAACGTCGAGCGGTTTGCGATGGAGTTCGCCACGCCCGACGCGGGAAGGATTGGCGTCTTGAAGAATTTTCCGGCGGACAAGACGCTCGGTCTGGGCGTAATCGACCACACCGACCAGCACGTCGAGACGCCGGAGGAGGTCGTCGCGCGTGCGGAAGCGGCGATGGAATTCGTCCCGAAGGAACGACTCACCCTCAATCCCGACTGCGGATTCTCTCCCTCAAGCGCCAATCCCATGGACCTAGACGAGGCCTATCTCAAGCTGACCGCCCTGAGTCGCGGAGCGTCACTGCTGCGCGAAAAGTACGGTGACGGATTGTCATCCTGACGATTCGCCGGTGCGATGGCCAGATAGTGCCTGGGGTACAAGGACATGACTAAACTGGAGATTCGTGCTTACCGTGAATCTGACCAGGACGCCGTAATTGGCCTATGGAAAGAGTGTGGACTCGTGATGCCCTGGAACGATCCCAAGAAGGATATCTACAGA
Source organism: Dehalococcoidia bacterium (assembly GCA_965219065.1). Classification (GTDB taxonomy): domain Bacteria; phylum Chloroflexota; class Dehalococcoidia; order Lucifugimonadales; family Lucifugimonadaceae. Next base: position 1,170,900 of record OZ244715.1, on the reverse strand, counting down.
AAGCTGAATACCCAGCGGGACATGTTCCTGGTGGGATCAATCGGCTCCAAAGTAGTCGCTACGGTGATGGCCGGGTACGACGGCCATCGTGGTTGGATCAACTACCTTGCGGTCGATACGGCCAATCAAAAAAGAGGGTTCGGGCGCGGATTGATGGCCGAGGCGGAAGTGCGCCTGAGAGAGAAGGGTTGTCCCAAGATTAACTTGCAGGTCAGAAATACGAATGCCAAAGTGGTTGAGTTTTACAGGGCTATTGGATATTCGGTGGATGACGTCGTAAGCATGGGCAAGCGGCTCGAGGAAGATTAAGGGACCACTCTAAAATCCCCTGGGGCCTGCCCACATTAAACCCACCCGATAGGGCGGTCCAACGTGTAATTTAAGTAGCCCTAAATGTAATCCTGGCGCCCCAGTGTCATTTGTATGTTGCAAATGACATTGGAGCGTTCGAAATGACAGTCGAGGGGGGTGGCGATACGTACATTATTGAGTGAACAGGCTTTAATCCATTCTGCCCATCACTCTACCCGCGAAGCCGAAGTTGTAAGTGTCAATCGCCGGTTTGTCCCCGAAGGCCTCTTGGAGATGCTCGACCAGGACCAGGAAACTTCCTTTACCGGATCGAGCCAGTCGTCAGCCCAACCGGCGCAGGGTCGGGGACACCAACAAGGAAATCACGCCGATCAGCGCGAGCGCGGGTCCGACCACCAGTAACGTCGGCTGAGCGCCGAACGCGTCCACGGCTTGGCCCACCGGCAAGGCGCCGAGCGGCGTCAGCCCATAGATCATCATGTTCAGGCTCATCACCCTCGCACGGTATTGGCTGTCCGTCGCCTCCAGCACGAGTGACTGGCCCAGGGTCATGCGGAAGGTGCTGGCGAGTCCCACGATGAGCATCAATGGCAACGCCCACATATACTGCGGGAACGCAGCCACCAGCCCGATTCCCACTCCGCCCAGGATGGTCCCCATCAGGTAGACCACCCCGCGCCGGTGTCCCTGGCGCAGGTTGGCGATGGCCAGCGTGCCAATCACGCCCCCGAGGCCGGTGAGCATCATCAGCCACCCGATTTCGCTGGCGTCCGATTCGTAGAGACGCCGTGCAAACACGGGCATCTGCATCCGAAACGGCATGGATATCATGGCCGTGGCGATACCTGTGATCAGCACCAGCAAAACGACTCTGTTCTGGCCCACATAACGGATCCCGTCGGATATTTCTCCCAGCATGTTGCGTGTACGGGTCACGGCTTCCGGTGGAATCCGCGGCAGGAGACCGGTTATCAATACAGCCATGGCCGACATACCGCCCACACAGTAATAGACAGCCTCCGGACCGCCGACGTTGTAAAGCACGCCGGCAATGCCCGGCGCTACGATTCCCGTCAAGCTCATGGCGCCGGAACTGAGGGCGATAGCGTTGGTCAGCCGCTCTTTGCCGACAATTATTGGCAGGACGGCTTGGCGAGCCGGCATCTGAAATGAAAACAGCGCCCCCTGGACCATCGACGCCACCAGCATGTGTGTCCAGTGAATCATGTCGAGCGCGATCAGAGTGGCCATCAGGAATGTAAGGAATGCTGCGGCGGCCTGAGACGCCTGTATCACCATCCGGCGCTCCACACGGTCACCAACCACCCCGCCGATCAGGGAAAAGATCAACAGCGTCGGCGCCCACCCCATCCCAACGAGGCTGGTGATAAATGCGCTGCCCGTTAGTTCATCGACGAAGATTGTCCGGGCGATCGCCTGCATCTGAAACCCGGACATCCCGAGCAACGAGCCGAACCACAGATAACGAAAGTTCCTGATGCTGAGCGACTCGAACGTACGGGACATGAACCCGTCCGGAGTCACTTGCCTGTCTGTGGTTACTGTGGCCTGATCTTGTGCCATCGGTCGGTAATTTGCCGGGCGGCCCAAGACGCTGAAGCAGCTGTCAGGTCAATCAGACCGGCCGTCGCAATCTACTGAGGGGCCGCCTAGGCGCGCGGGTTCCCTAAGGGTACTCCCCGAATGGTACGGTTATGCGCCCATGCGGGATGCGCCGTTCAATTTTTCGACAGCATTCGCGGCTCCGGCGCAGATTGACGGTTATTCTGACCGATCCACTCGCCGCAGACCGCCACGGATGCGGACTGGCCAAAACCCGGGATGACCTTCAGGAAATCTGATGCCAGTCTGCGCCGAGCGAGTCGAACCGGCGATATAGCTCTTCCACTACACCGTCCACGAGGCTCAACCCCGAGTTAATGAGCTCGATGTTGGACAGTAGATGGTCAGGGTTGGTCGTCCCGACGATGGCGGTGTCCACCTGCGGGTGCGCGAACGTAAACCCGAGGGCCAGCAGGATCCGGTCATCCGGCGCGCCGGCTACGGGTCCGGCATTCATCATCGCCATCACGCGCTCGTTGATGTCGTCGTAACGCGAAGTGGCGCGGGGCTGGTCCGTGCCGCCTCCCCAGATGCCATTCGCAATCGGCCGCTTGATAATCACGCCCATACCGGCATTATGGGCAGCCTCCAGAAGGCCGCGCCGCGCGTTCTGGTCCACGAGGTTGAGGGTCGTCTGCAACGTGGCGAAAATCCCGCTGTCCACCGCCCACGCCGCCGCCTAGTTGTCACCGCTGTAACTAATGAACCGTGTCTTGCCGGCCTCTCGCGCATCCTCCAGGGCGCGTATCACCTCGCCCTTTTCGAGAACGTCCACGCCGCACGAGTGGAGTTGGACGATGTCCACGCGGTCGGTCTTCAGCCTCCGCAGACTCCGGTCGATGCTTCGGGCCACCGTGGGACCGGTCCAGGCCTCGCCCTTTTCGTCTCCCGCCGCATGCCCTGCCTTGGTCGCCAGTATGTATTCGTCGCGGCGATGCGATACTGCGTCGCCAATTAGCTCTTCACTATTGCCATAGCAGGCAGCCGTATCCAGCAGGTTGACTCCGTTATCGAGGGCCGTGTTTAGCACGACAGCGGCCCGCGACTGGTCTGCCGGCCCGAGGTGCATCCCGATCTCTGCAAGACCGATACCGAGCTTGCTTACTTCCAACCCAGTATTTCCAAGTGGGCGCGTATCCATAGTGTTGTTCCTTGCGAACGCCGGCAGAACTCCCAAAGGTAATTTCCTCGGCGTATCTACCTAAATTGCCGCGCGCGGCTTTATGACCGACGCGAATCTGTCCATGCGACGCAACGTGTCGTCCAGCGTATCGGCTTGAAGACCGAGGGACAGGTGATCCGCTCCGGCTTCAGCCAGCGCCGCAATGTCGCCCGCAATCTCGTCGCTGTTGCCGGTCATTATCCGCCTGTTCCCATTCTCGCCCGATAACGCACCGTCGTCGCTGTACCAACCGGCCGAGTACGACAGAGAGACTTCTTCCGGGGACCGCCCAACATCTGCCGCATGTCTGCGGACCACGTCCATACCTTGATTGATCTGGTCGAGTGTTTCCATTGGATACCGGGGGTTGTTCCCAATTGGGTACCACGCATCTCCAAGCCGGCCCGCACGACGCAGCGCGGGCGGGCTTTCGCCGCCGATCCATATTGGGGGGTGCGGTTTCTGGACCGGCTGAGGTGCGAATCTGACGTTACTGAACGATACGAATTCGCCGTCGAACTCGGGATCGTCGTTGGACCACAGTTCCTTGAAGGCCTTCAGATACTCGTCGCTGACCGCGCCCCGCCTGTCGAACGGCGGCGCTCCCAACGCTTCGAACTCTTCCCTCATCCATCCGACGCCGCACCCGGCGATCAAGCGCCCTCCCGAAAGCACGTCAATCGACGCAAACACCTTGGCCGTGTGCACCGGGTTACGGTGGGGCAGGACCAGGACCGTTGTAAGCAGTTTGATCTTCGAAGTCGCCGCCGCAAGAAACGCAACGACAGTGAGTTGCTCGAGGCACTCGCCCGGGTCGGCGCCCGCAAATTCACCTGAGATACTGTACGGGTAGCGAGACCTGATGTCTTTAGGGATGATGATGTGGTCGCTCACGCCAACAAAGTCGAACCCCATCTCTTCGCCGTGCTTGGCGAGCGCCATGAGGGAGTCTGCGGTGGCGAGAGGGCCGCGAGTGGCGACGCTGAAACCGTATTTCACGTTCTGACCTTCTATTCTTTGCTTAGAGCGTGTCTAATAAGTCCCACTGTGAGGGTGTCTAATAAGTCCCACTGTCACCCTGAGCACCCCCTGTCACCCTGAGCGAAGTCGAAGGGTCTGGGTCCGAGGGGTAGGGCACACAACTTGGCAGGCATAGACGTGTAACGATGACGAACGGTCTGGAGTCGGCGAGACGGGCCGTTACGCCTCACAAACGGTAGATTCTTCGACTTCGCTCAGAATGACAATCACATTAAGACACCCTCCTATTGGAGCGGCACGCACTGGCCGTGTGCATTGGTCGGGTGCCGATAACCGGTTCCGGATTTCAGCCACTGGCGCGCCCGACTAACGCTGCCGTCACTTTACCGACGGTCAACCGTCCGCTAATCGGTCGGTCTTTGCGGCCATGATGAAATCGTTCCGGTGGATGTTGCGAATCTTGTGCGTCCACCAAGTCACGCCGACCCGTCCCCATTCAGTGACGATTCGCGGGTGATGGCCATCCTCTTCCGCGATTTCACCAACCTTTGCGCTAAAGTCCAGCGCCTCGCGAAAGTTCGAAAACCGGAACGAACGCGTCAATTTCGGGATGCTGTTTTCCGAGATGAGTTCCCAATCTGGGATCTGAGGACTCAACTCTTCGATGTCTGCCTCGGTCGCCGGGGGTGAGTCCCGCCGGCAGGCTACGCATTTTTCTGAGACCAGAACGGCCAACGACTGATTCTCCTCGCTAGCCCTTCGACTGCTCCGGGCCGATCTTCCCCATAGCTTCAAGTATCCGGCCGGGATGCATCGGCGAGATCGTGAAACGCTGGCCTGTCGCGTCGTACAGGGCGTTGGCGATCGCTCCGACGGGCGGCGCAATCGGCACCTCTCCAACACCTCGCACCCCGTACGGGTGAATGGGATTGCCGACCTCCACCAGGATCGCGTCGATCGACGGCAGGTCATAGGTGGTCGGCATCCGGTAGTCGAGGAAGCTGCTGTTCTTCATAACTCCCTCATCGTCTAGCACATACTCTTCGTTGAGGGCCCATCCAATCCCCTGCACGGCGCCTCCCTGCATCTGCCCTTCGACGTACGACGGATGGATCGCCTTGCCCACGTCCTGGACCGCAGTGAAACGGACCACGTCGGTCTTGCCGGTATCGGGGTCCACATCCACGTCGACGATGTGGGTGGCGAACGCCCCGCCGGCCTCACTGACGTCGACAGACGCAGCAGCCGTTACCGGCCCGCCTGTACCGCCAAGCCGACCTGCCAGGTCTTTGAAACTCAAACGCAGCTCGGGATCCGAAATCGAACTATAAATGCCGCACATATATTGGATATCGCCTTCGTCGATCTCCCACAGCATCGCCGCCCTCAGCTTCATCTCGGCGACCACCATTTGTGCGGCATCGTAAGCGGCAAATCCGGTGGCGTAGCAGGTGCGGCTGCCACCGGTGCTGTCGGTGTAGCCGATGCTGTCCGTGTTCACAACCGACGGGATCACCGACTCAGCCGGTATGCCCAGCGCCTCGGCGGCCTGCATGGCGATCGCCGCCCGCGTGCCCCCGATGTCGACCGACCCCTCGGTGAGGGCCACGGTGCCGTCGTCGTTGACGGCCAGGTCCACGCTCGAGCGGCGTCCCGCGTTGCGCCAGAAGCCGGTTGCCACGCCGCGCCCTCGCAGCTTGCCATTGCCTGAATCCCCAACGGGCGAATTCCAGTGGTCCGAGGCGCGGGCCGTTTCGAGCACTTGACTTGTGCCAATCGGCCCCCACAGCGGCCCATCGGCGCGTCGGCCTCCCTCGTGCGATGCGTTAAGCAGCCTGAACTCAAACGGGTCCATGCCGATCTCTTTGCAAATTTCGTCGACAACCACCTCCACCCCGTAGGCGACGTGCGTCGAGCCAGGCGCCCGGTACGCAGAGGTCTTCGGCTTTGTGGTCATCACCGCGTAACCGTCGATAAGTACGTTCGGGATGTCGTATGCGGCAAAGCAGCAAACCGCGCCGGCCTGGACGGGTGAGCCGGGGTAGGCGCCGGCGTCGTAACGCAGGTCCGCCTGTGCGGCGCGAATACGGCCGTTGCCATCGACGCCCATCTTGATCTTCACTATCGCCGCCGCCGCCGGACCAGTCGCCTCGAATACAGACTTGCGGTCCATGTACATCTTCACCGGCCTGCCGCACTTCTTCGAAAGAATGGCCGCCAGGGGTTCGAGGTATATGGACAGCTTTCCGCCGAATCCCCCGCCGATCTCCAGCGGCTCGACGACGACGCCCGATTGAGGCAGTCCCAATATTTTTGCGACGCTGTCCCGGACCCCGAAAATGCCCTGCGTGCTCGTCCACACGTTAACGCGGCCGTTCTCATCCCAAAGCGCCGTCCCCGAGTGCGGTTCTATGTAGCCCTGGTGCACGGTGGCGAGTTCCACCTCCCGCTCGATCACTACCTCCGACTCCTCAAACCCCTTTTCGGTGTCGCCTGTTACGTACCGCAGATGGGTTGAGACATTTGTGTTCCCCACCGACTCTCCAAGGTGGTCGCCGCGGAAGTCGGGGTGAATTATCTCGGAATCGGGGCTCATCGCCTCCTGGATGGCAAGAATGGGCTGCAACTTCTCATATTCGACGTCGATCAGTTCGACCGCTTCCTGTGCCAGGTTGAGACTCGTAGCAGCAACCGCCGCGACGGGGTGCCCGCGATAGACAACCTTTGCGCCCGCCATGACCCGGTCTGCGTCGGGACCGGTACCCGGCACGTCGGCGCCTGTCATTACCGCCAGCACACCCGAAGCCGCTTCCGCTTTTGACGTGTCGATGCTCACGATGCGGGCATGTGGATACGGACTGCGCAGCACCGCGCCGTAAACAAGGCCCGAAAGCCGGATGTCGGCCCCGTAGACCGCGCGGCCGGTTACCTTGTCGAGGCCGTCGTGCCTGATCGGTCTTGTGCCGATAACGGCGTACTCAGAAGCGGGATGTTCGGAAATAACCATGCTGGAGTAACCCTGAAATTCAGAAAACAATACGTCGCCGGGGCCGCCCAAACAGCGCCCGGCTCAGAGTGTATCGCGTGAAGGGTCATTGGGGGCCTGTCACAGCCGCCGTCATCACGAGCCAGTCTCAATAGTCTCCTCTCAGGAGTCGGCGTGTACATGGCGCGTCGATTTACGACCTCAACCCTCCCATCAACACGTAATACGGCGTCAAATCCGTCATTCCCGTGAATCTAGGGAATCTGGAGGCGGGGGTTCCCACAGGTTTCGAGTTTGTGGAACAGATTCTCACTCTCGACCCCGCGCAATGAGCCGGCTTCTTGTAACGAGGGGACGAATACATGACCGTTCGCCCGATAAAATCCGCCAATGCGCAATGTTGCCCAGTATAGCGGTATCGAAATAGTACTTTCCGCGTTCCTGGTTGCCGCCGTCGCCGCGTGCACGTCATCCGCACCCGAGCCAACCCCCAACGTTCAAGCGACCGTGGAGGCTGCCGTGGCCAAGGCGCTCCCGACCGCCACGCTGACGCCTACTCCGAACATTGACGCGACGGTCACTGCTGCCATGGCCGCAACTGTGGCATCAGCCCCAACCCCATCCCCGAGCCCTCCCTCGACATCAACGCAGACTCCCACGCCTGACTACGAAGCGACAGTTCAAGCCGCAATCGTCGCAACCAAAGCGGCAGCCCCAACCGCCGCCACCGTACCAACTCCGACGCCTGCCCCTGTACCGTCCCCAACTCAAGCGCCCACCCCGTTGCCCCCCGACACTCCTACGCCAGCACCGATCCCGGCTTCCACACCTACACTGACGCCAACTTCGGAGACGGGATTACCGGCAGATCTCATGAAGAGGATCAGCCCATCGGTGGTCAAGATCGTTGCCAACGACAGCACGTGGTCCGGCGTCATCTACAAAGTCGATTCGGCATCGGGCGCCGCCTTGATCTTGACCAATCGCCACGTAATCGATGAGGCGAGTCGAATCACGGTCATGGTAGCCGATGCTGCCTCTTACGACGCGACGCTGCTCGGTTACGACGAAATTGTTGATCTTGCGGTGCTTCGGATTTGCTGCAACGAGCGTTTTTCGCACGCGCAACTCGTCGAATCGGGCGGAGTGGTACCAGGCGACCGCGTCTATGCGCTGGGTTATCCATTTAGCGATAACTCAATTCGCGTGACCGAGGGCATAGTTTGGACCTCAGAGTACAGCGATCTTTTCGGCCCATACGTTATCCAGGGCGCATACATTACCGAGACCAGTGCCGCCCTATACCCCGGCTACAGCGGAGGGCCGCTGATAAGTACCGCCGGAATGGTCGTCGGGATCAATAGGTCCAAATGGGGGCAATTGTATGACCCCGATACGGTCGCGGGAACTGGATTCGCCATTTCGACTCGAACCGTTTTGGATCTCCTGCCCGATCTTGAACGAGGCAAGGTGACCGGCCAACCGACGCCGACCGTCGAGCCCCTGCCGACCGTCGATCCCACGCATCGTTACGTCCAGGGGCGCACGCTCGCGATGCGGGCGGAAAAGCCGATAATCCAGGACGCCGTCCGCTACGTGGGACTCGATACTGCCGGTATGCAACACAATTGGGCGATTGAGACGGCCAATTCCGGCACCAAAGTTGCAGTGGTCGAGGTCACGATCATCAACGCGACCTCCGGCTCGGTGCACCTCGTTGTGGACCGCGACGCGGCGGAACTGCGGCTGAGAGACGTCAGCGAAGGAGTGAAACCCGTCGATGTGATTGATCGGGCCATCCCGACCGATTCCCACAACCCGGGCCTGAACTTCCCTGGCTTCATACCGATCTGGGGCAGTGTAACCCTCAACTTGAACGAGCAGATACACGGTTACATGGTGTTCGAGATACCTGACGGCGCGACTCCAAGCGAATTTCTATGGCGGGCCTCCGACATCATGTCCGTCAGTTACTAGTTCGCTCCATGTAAATGGAAGTACTAAGGGACCCCCGCGCGACGATTAGGGAAGACGCCCCATCCGTTTCGCAAGTCCCCCACTGGCTGGGCGTCTGAAAACACTCCTGATGTACCGTTCTGTTCGAGCGTCCGCCGGGTACCCAGACTCTTTAGCCTTTTTTGGATGGGACTGCCGGACCGCCCCAAAAACGCCCGGCTTCGAGTGCATCGCGAGATTGCGTCTCAGGGGCCGGTCACGAACGCCGTCATTCCCCCTCTCCATCCATCGTTGCTCGCTTTACGCAACGTCGAGTGAAGTTCGGGGCGTCGGGCAAACGGAGTAAAATCCGCCAATGCCCAAAGTTGCCCGAAACATCATCATCGGATTAGCACTATCCGCGTTCCTCGCCGCCGCCGCCGCCGCGTGCACATCGCCCGCGCCTGAGCCGACTCCTAACGTTCAAGCGACCGTGGAGGCTGCCGTGGGAAAGGCGCTGCCGACCGCCACTCCGACCCCCACTCCGACCGCCACTTCGACCGCCACTTCGACCGCTACGCCTGACATCGACGCGACCGTAGCAGCAGCCATGGCCGCAACCGCCGCGGCGGCCCCAACCGTCACTCCCGTCCCGACCCCTACTTTCACGCCTTCTCCTACACCTGACATTGAAGCGACAGTTCAGGCCGCCATTGCGGCAACTGCGGCTGCTATCCCGACTGCAACACCGATCCCTGCATCGACGCCAACCACAACCTCCGCGCCAACACCGTTGGCCACGCCCATGCCTGTACTCACGCCGACCTCCACGCTTACCCCCGAACCGACACCTACGGCCACGCCGACATCGACTCCTGTGCCGACCCCAATCGCGGTGACTGCTACGCCGGCGCCCACCGCAACCACCCCGCCGGAGCCTGCTGGAGGAGACAACCTGGTAATCGGCGTACCCGCCATTTGCCCCCCGATCTTCAACAACCGGTTCCTTGGAGGCCCCTGCTTCGAGCGAGTGCAGATGTGGGGTTACACCGAAGGCCTGACCTGGATGAAGTACGCTCCTCCGCCGATTCAGGTTGATGAGGAAGACGTGTCCAAGTCCATGGTTGAGTCGTGGGAATGGGATGGGAACGCCAACACCCTGAAGTGGGTGATAAGGACCGGCATTCCGTTCCACACCCCGGACTTCGGCGAGGTGGACGCAGAAGACGTGGCCTTCAGCTTCGTGGAGGCAATGGCGGAAGACTCATTCTTCAGCCGCTCCGGCCAGTTGAGGTCGTGGATCGACACCATCGAGGCGGAGGACAAGCGGACTGTGCTGATCAACTGCATGGACACCGGTTGCCAGAAGGACTGGATCGTTCAGCAATCTAACTACAACGGTCAGACTGTTTCGATCACCAGCCTCGACGCCTATGAACAGCTTGGTGAAGAGGCATCACTGGGTCACCTTCAGAACCTGACGGGCGCCTTCAAGCCAACCCGCTGGGTAACCGACGTGATCGAATCTGAGGCGGTCCGCCCGCACTGGCGCTGGGAGCCTCTTGTCGACACGTTGAAGTTCGTGCAGATCCCGGAGAACTCGGTCCGTCTAGCTGCATTCATAAACGGTGAAATCCACCTTGCGGATCTTCCTCCATTGTCTGTGGCTCAGGCGATGGACGCCTCTGGCGGCCGTGCGCAGCAATTGGATGGCGGCAGCGGTCAGGGCGTACTGTATGCAGGCAACTATTGGGCCACCACCGACTACCTCGACGCAGCAGGCGAGGGCAACGACGTGACCATGCGCCAGGGTTATAAGCCGGACGATGAGCACCCGTGGATCGGGGAGTGGGGCAATGACGAGTCGATGGAACGGGCCCGCAAGGTCCGCACGGCGATGTCCATGATGCTCGACTGGGAGCGGCTGAGCGAAGAGGTCTTCGGAGGCGTGGCCGACCGCGGTTGGGCTTGGTATGGCTGGACTCCCGAACACCCGGAATGGAATCCCGAGTGGCAGGTCGACTACGATCCCGACATGGCGCAACAGCTTCTTGAAGAGGCGGGCTTTGCAGATGGATTCTCGTTCGGCTACTGGATTCCTCCTGACGTCACATTTGTGATCGACCCCGAGTTAGGCGAGGCCATCGCACAGATGTGGGTGGACGGCGGGCTGGATCCGAAGATCGAGAAGACTACCTATGCCGCCCGCAGGCCGACGTTGGTCGCGAGGTCTATCGACATCCCGTGGGCATGGAATACCAACGGAAACGCTGCTCCAAAGGACATCAACGCCGTGAGCGCCTATGTGCCGCGTGCCGGCAGTTGGAACTCCGGACTTGAATTCCCTGATGAGATCGGAAAGTTGTGGCACGATATCGAGGCAGAACGAGAACCGACCGCCAAGAGGGCGATCAACGTTGAAGTATCGGAATTCGTCAACTACTGGCGCCTATACTCACCGGTGGTAAACGTCGCCCCGACATGGGCCGTCCGGCCTGAGGTGACGTCATGGGACCCCTACCTAGGGAACCTGCCGTACTTCAACAGTCCACACACAATCGGCTTGAAGTAACTTTAAGTAAGTGGTGGACAGCCCGTCGACGTATTGGCTGGCCCGCGACCGCCAATTCGTACTAAGGGCTCCGATACCCGATGTTCAAGCCGCCGCGGCGTGAACCGATACGCTAAAACCTCTGAATAAGGCGTGGCGACGCCTATCGGAACACCCGCCCCACCCATAGCGCCAACGCCCCGAACCTTGTAGCCTTTCCGGCACTATTCAGGCGAGCAGGGCAGGGCGCTACATGAACATCCTCATTACCCAGGGCAAGTCCAGTCTGGCGGCTGCGTTGGCCAGTCACCTTTCGGCCAGCCACACCGTACGACTTACCGACGTGGACGGAAGCGCCGGGGACGCGGCGTTAACGCAATGCGACCTCGGCCACGACAGTGCGACGGACGACCTCGTCCAGGGAATCGACGCGATCATCCACATCGGGTACAACGCCGTCGATTCCGGCGATCCGTCTGATTTCATCGACTACCACACCCGCCGCACCTACAACTTGCTGACGGCCGCATCCGAGGCAGGCGTGGCCCGTTGTATCTACCTGAGCACGCTGCGCCTGCTCGAGGACTACGAGGAAAACCTCACCGTCACCGAAAAATGGCGCTCGTTGCCTCCTTCGGAAGACCCCTTGTTGCTGTCCTGCCATCTTGGCGAGATCGTCTGCAAGGAGTTTGCGCGTGACAGCCTGATCGATGTCGTAACGTTGCGCCTCGGATTCCCGCTCATATGCGGAGACCGGCAGGCTGCCGTCGACTCGGGTGAGTCCGCGGCGGTCTCGATCGACGACGTATTTGCGACGGTGGAGAAGGCGCTCACCGCAGATATCGCCCGCTGGCAGGACGTTCACATTCAGTCGCCGGTCCCGCGGCAACGGTTCCTGATGCATGCCGCCGGTGAACTATTGCAATACCCATCCGCAAGCGGCACGGAGAAGGGCGCATGAAAATCCTCATCCTTGGCGGCAACGGCATGCTCGGCCCCTGGACCATCAAGGCCCTAGAAGGCCGGCACGACCTGCGTGTGACCGATATCAACGACCCGTCACCAGACTTCAAACACGATTACGTCAAGCTGGACGCGTCGGACCTCGACGGCGTGGTCGACGCAGCCGACGGTATGGACGTCATCGTCAACCTGTCGGTGCTGCGCGAAGACCGCAAACTGGCGTTCGACGTAAGCACGCGCGGCAACTACAACATGATGGTCGCTGCCCGAAAGCACGGCATCGGCCGGGTCGTAAACACCGGCCCCCACTTTCAGACGGTCGGGCCGCAATACGAAGAGTGGGACTTTGGTCTCAACCCCGATGTGCCGCCCCAGCCTGGCACGCGCCTGTACGCTCTGACCAAGTCATTGGGCCAGGAAATCACCCGAATTTTTTCCGAGCGACACGGCATCCAGGTGCTCACGCTCCACTACTACAACATGATGCACCCAGACACCTACGCGACCGTTCAGGGTGAAACGGTGCCGTTGCACGATGACCTGACCCCGTTTTCAGTGGCCTGGCCAGACGCCGGAGACGCCATCCGGTGCGCGGTCGAGGTGCCCGAGTCACGCCTCTATTCGAAGTTCGAGTCCTTCTTCGTGTTCACCGACCTGCCTCATGGCAAGTTCCGCAACGACAAGATTCGACGGGTCCTCGGCTGGAACCCGCGCTACCAACTCGAGGCGCGCTGGAACAAACCGGCGGCCGGTGGCTGATCCCAGCGCCGACACCTGTTCTCAGGGCTCGGACGGGCCCATGTGGGGGCGTCTCTCGTGGGCGCCCGCTGGGGGGTCTTGGGCAACGCGGGTAAAACGCGGCGAAGGACCCAAACCGTACCCGTCGTCCCCGACCCCGATCGGGGATCCAGGGGGGCGGGGTGCACGGGTAACGTGGTCCCAGACCACCAACGGTAACGCTGCCACAACCGTCGTCCCCGGCCCGACCCCTAGGCTCCGGCCTGCGCCGGAGAGACGGTGGGGAGGCATCCCACAATAGCTAAGGAATTTTCTCAAAAGTCCCGTCATTCCCGTGAAAACGGGAATCTGGAGAGAGCGAGAGACGGGTTTGGCTACTCTAAAGGCAGTTCTGAGATTGTCACTAAGGAACTTATTGGACACCCTCTAGAGCATGCTGGATACTTCGACCGGTCTGCCCGTGACCGCCGACTTCAAAAGCGCCTTGATGGCCGCGGTGTTCGCTACCGAGTCTTCCCGACCGAATTCCTGGGGCGTTCCGTTCAGTATCGTGTCCGAGAACCGCTCGTAAAGGACCACGAACCGGTTGGGACCGTCGAACTGGATCTCCTCCGTCTTGCCGTCGACCTCAACTATGACTGGCGCATCTTCTTCGAACATGTGGGTAACGGTGATCATGCCCCGTGAACCGATCACGTAGAACCGGTTGGTCATTACCTGCTCCATGCTGCTCGACACGGTTCCCGCAACGTTGCCAGGGAATTGGAGAATCCCGACCAGCGTGGAGTCGATGTCCCGGCCCAGAGAATCGCGCCGCATCGCGTAGGCAAGTTCCGGCTCGCCGCCGAGGACGAATCGAAGGGCGCAAACGGGGTACGACCCGCGGTCCCACAGGCTGCCGCCACCAAGTTCTGGGTTCGCACGAATATTGGTGTCGATCTCGTGCAAGTACGAGCCGAGCCTGCCGTGCGCCTCCGTGACTTCCCCGATCAATCCGTTTGCCACGCTGTCTCGCACGTAACGCATCTGTTCAGTCAGCCTATGCGTGAACGATTCCGCCAGTTGCACGCTGTTCGCATCCGCGGCGTCGTGCATCTCGTGCGCTTCCTGCACGGTCATGGCGATGGGCTTCTCGCACATCACGTGTTTGCCGGCGTTAGCCGCCCGAATGGTCCACTCGTGGTGCATCGTGTTCGGCAGCGGATTAACCACGGCATCGACCTCCGGATCGGCAATCAACTCGTCGTAACTGCCGTAGTGCTTCGGGATGCCGAGCCTGTCCGCCTCTAATTTCGCCAAGTCTGGATCGCGGCTCGATATCGCGACAACCTCGCCGTTAATCGAATCCTGAATAGCTGGTATGTGCTTGTTGACGGCAATGCGGGCAGTGCTGATAACGCCGTATTTGACAGTTTTACTCATATGACTTCGATCCTCTGCTAACCCGGCCTGCGACAGCAGGAACTGTGGGTCTCTAGTTACCGTCCGGCGGAAATGGGTCGCTCTCGCTGACTAACGCCTGCGACTCCCGTAAAGTCAGACCCCGCTTGACCTTGTCGCCCCACAGGCTCTTGACGTGGATAATCACCGCGATCAACTCTTCGTGGCTTAGTTGTTCCCCGAATGCAGGCATGCCGCTCTTGAAGCTCGGCACGGTCGGGTCTTCCAGTATCTTGCCGCCCCCGCTGACGATTCTGTACAAGAGACCGTCCGCATGATGCCACGTATGCCCGTCGCCGTTTAGAGGCGGGGCCGGCAGTGTTCCATCCGCCTTGGGGATATGCCAGTTGGGTTGTCCCTGGCCATCGGCGCCGTGGCAGGCAGCGCAGGTAGCGGCAAAGATCTCCTGCCCCGTTCGGGAATTCGGATCCGAGGACACCGAATTGCCGGATTGCGAACTGTTTTCGTCAGCCGAAGACGAGCAACCGAGCGCTGCGACGGCGATGATCAGCGCAACGAGGATGGCGGCATAACGGCCAGTGTGCATCTGTTCCCAGCACCGATTAGACGTACTCAAATTCACTCGTATTGGCGCAGTCCATCCCAATTTTACAGTCGACGCCCAACACGGAGGTGCTCGTCGGGAGCGGACCTGAAGACAGACGCGTAGTCACGGGTAGACTTCCTACGGCTTCCCTGGGAGCGGGTCCGAGGCGTGGCTCTATCAGGTCGGCAAATATTTCCCAGACCAGGTTGCAATTGCCGACGTCTGGGTCACGACAAGACGCCAGGCATTTCACTCGAATTTCGAATTGCCCCAGCCTGCCGGAACGCCGGTATTTACCGCCTCTTGTAGTAACCTGCGCAGCCCACGGGAGTACCCTGTTCCCGTTCTTTTCAGACCCGGGAAACTGGAGACAGTGAGTTGATCCGATGCTAGCCAGAATGCTGGGCGCAGCCCGTTTGGATGTCGACACCTATGAGGACGTCGAGAAGGACAAAGGCGCCACCTTACAAGCGATGATCGTGGTGATACTTGTCGCCATCTCCGCCGGTGTCGGCGGTCTGTTGAGCGGCGAAGGCGACCTGGTCAGGGGACTGGCTTTTGGCGCTATTCGAGGAGTGTTGTCGTGGGCGGTATGGGCTTTGATGGCCTGGATCGTCGGAACGACGTTACTGAAGACCCAGGAGACCGAGGCTGACTGGGGACAGTTGGCTCGGGGCACAGGATTCGCCCAAACTCCCGGTCTGCTCAATGTTTTTGTGTTCGTCACGGCAGTCGGGACGGCCATCGTAGTGGTGGCGTTCCTCTGGCAGTTGGTCTGCATGGTGGTCGCCGTACGCCAAAGCCTGGATTACACGTCAACTCTACGGGCGATTTTCGTGATCGTCATCGCGCTCATTCCGGTGGTAATCATTAACGCGATCCTCTTCGCGGTGCTGGGCATTGGGGTCCAAACTCCGGAATTAGCGGTCGAAGGGGCCAAGTCCTTACTGACGATCGTCCAGACACTCGGCATGGCTGGATAGCGGAGGGCAGTGAGTCCCGACAGGGGCTAGTTAGTGCGCGCTACGGCGCCATTTGCGCCGCTGCGTGCATTCCTCAGTCTCCCCGCGCAGCTGCCCTCTCACGGCGGGCCGACTTCCAGAGCGAAGCCCCGGT
Source organism: Dehalococcoidia bacterium (assembly GCA_965219065.1). Lineage (GTDB taxonomy): Bacteria > Chloroflexota > Dehalococcoidia > Lucifugimonadales > Lucifugimonadaceae. The sequence goes on along the minus strand of OZ244715.1, from coordinate 1,154,546 downwards.
CGTTCCGAGCACAAACGGGATCAGCACGGACACCAGGGACCAGATCACGTTGTCGGACTCGCTGACCGACTCGCCTTCGCCCAACGTGAGCAGTCTGAACCACACGGTGAAAAACCAGATGCCCAGCGCCAGGGTGGTGTAGAACGCAGCCAACGCCCCGATGACCTGACCGGCAGGTGTGTCGGGCCTCAGTTGCCGCTTGTGCGAGTAAGCGACTCCCGCCCCGATGATGATGCCCACTGCGGTGACGTAGTTCATCACGCGCCACACTTCGGACGGCGAGAGCAAGTCGGCATAAAAACTGCTGAAGACGACCTGCAGAATGTAGAGCATGGCGTAGCCGAATAGCGCCCCACCAACCACGCTCTTCACCATGGTCACTGCTCTGTCTCCTTACTGGTCACGCCAGGAACCGGGAGTCAACGGTCAGTTTTGGCGCCACAGGCGGTAGCCGGTTAAGCCCAGGGTCACGGGCAACAAAACATCCACGACCGCCCAGATGACCCAGGCCTGGTGGTTGCCGTCCAGGCTGTCCGCTCCATTCGCCAAGAGCGAAAACCAGTTGTGCAGAAACAGGATAGTGACGCCAACGGTCAGGTAGAATGCAGCGTTAATTTCAACGTATCGGCGGGTAACGGGTAGGTTCGGATCGCGCCCCCCTTCACTCCACTTTCGAGCCGAGTTGACGACCAGGGCCGCCGCGAGCCCGATAACCATCAGGATGTCCAGCACGAACCAGACGCTACTCACTTCAATGGACTCGTTCAGGAGAGGGTTGATAACGAAAAACACCCCGACTGCTACTGCGACCCACATCATGTATTGAGCGGACGTTTGCTTAAGTAACTTCAAAACCACTCCGTTCCTGTCTGACTCGCTGGACCGCAATCGCCTGGACGGCCAGGTGTCGGGCACAGGGAGGGAAGGGCGAAATATGCCCCAAAATTGACCAAATGACCTCCCGAATGGTGACCCGCCGGGGACTCGAACCCCGAACCTAGTGATTAAGAGTCACTTGCTCTGCCAATTGAGCTAGCGGGCCACCACTAATTCAAGCGGAGGCCGGTTGCGGTGTCAACGCCGCGGGCCGCGGGTCTCCCGCGCACCGTTTCGGCCGGGTGCGCAGGGCGGTTCCTACGACGACTGCGACGTTCCGCCGACGTGCCAGTCGGATCGCTTGGTGTCCGAGAAGATCACGACGGTTGCTTCAAGAGGCACCTCGGCCACGCGTGAAATCGTCTCGGCGACGCCCATCGCGATGTCGTCTTTTTGCTGCTGCGTACGTCCTTCGTACAGTTGAATGTTCACTACTGGCAAGGTCGACTCCTTCGGTCTAGTTTCATCTAACGGTGCTACCGGATGTGCGGGGGCACGCGGCGCACCGGCGCCTGTCAAATGACGGGTGGTTGGGATTATAGGCAGAGGATTGCCACTAGTACCAAAGACGCACGATGGCCGGAGCCTCAATACCGGCTCCTTCAGGCGACGACCGGGTTCCAGAATTTTGCCTTACGTATAATCGACGGTATGTTGGGCTCCCCCACCGACGCACCTGACAAAACAGGCGAATTCGATCTCATCAGGCGGCTTTACAACCTGCTGACGGCAGAGTCGAATGCCGATCCGAAGCAAGGCCCGTTCATCGGAATAGGCGACGACTGCGCCGTCGTACTCCGCGACGGGGTCGCAGAGTTGCTCACCGTCGACGCCATGGTCGACGGCGTGCATTTCAAGTCAGGCCAGATCGATTGGTTCGACCTCGGCTGGAAAGCCATGGTGAGCAATCAGAGCGATGTCGCGGCTATGGGCGGTACACCGGTGCACGCCCTGGTCACTATTGGTGTCACGGAAGGCATTTCCGCGTCAGACATCGAGGCCGTCTACAGGGGCATGGCCGCCGCAATGAACGAATTCGGGGGCAAGGTCGTCGGCGGAGACACGGTCCGGTCCGGCGTTTTGTTCATATCCGTCGCTCTTGTTGGATCAGCCAGCGTGGGTGAAACGGGCGAGCCAGCGCTGCTGAGGCGCGACAGGGCGCGAGTCGGCGACATCATTGGCGTAACCGGCCCTGTCGGCGGGTCCGCCGGGGGGCTACGGGCGCTGTCGGAAGATCGGAATTCGCGAGACGCTGAATACCTTAAAAATATGCACTTCAGGCCGCGTGCCAGGGTAGACGTTGGCAGGCCATTGGTCGATAGTGGATTCGAATGCGGGATCGACGTTAGCGACGGACTGTTGGCGGACATCTCGAGGATTTGCGAATCAAGCGGCGTTGGAGCGGAAATCGAAGCACACAGAGTTCCGGTCCCGGACGAACTAAAGAGGGAGTATCCGGATGATTGGCTCGCCCTCGCCCTCGGAGGCGGAGAGGACTACGAGTTGATCGTCGTGGCGCCCGAGCACGTGTTTCTGCAATTGGACGAATCAGGGGCGTGCAAACTCCACGCAATCGGCAGGATTTCGGACCGGCCGCCAGCATCACAGCCCGCAGTCAGGGCAAGCGGAGTTGACGGATCGGCGATCCCCGTGGCTCATCTCGGCTGGGACCACTTTGGCAACTGATTCACACATATCCAAGCCGCCGATTGGCGGCGCCAAAGTGGTCGTCAGCCCTTCCGAGCAGACCACACGGTTACTGGGCCGGGCCATAGGCGAATCTCTGAGGTCCGGCGACGTGGTGCTTCTCACCGGGGAACTCGGCGCCGGAAAGACGTGCATGGTCCACGGCATGGCGGCGGGCATAGGTAGCACGGCCCCGGCGCGCAGCCCAACGTTCGTTCTGGTGAACGAATACCGGGGGCGCATCAAACTGTCGCATGCGGACCTCTACCGCGTCGACAACCCGATGGAAGTGCGTGAGCTAGCCCTCGACGAATCGTTGCAGGGCGGTGCACTTGTGGTCGAATGGCCCGAACGGGCGTCGGCGGAGTTGCCGGAAGACCGGCTGCTCCTGCAGATAGACGTCGACCCCGCTACGGAAATCCGCACAATCGTCATCACGCCATTCGGACAGCGGGCATCGCGGCTCGCCACCCGCGCATCCGCAACGTTCGACATCCTTGAAGCCGCGATACCGTGATTCGAGACTCAGGCACACTGCTGTTGGCAGTCGACACTTCGACGCGATTCGCCGGGGTTGGCATAGATGACGGGAACGGTTCAGTTGTCTGCCGCTCCTGGAGGTCTGAGCAGAATCACGGCGCCGAACTCATGCCGGCCATAGTTGCCATGCTCGAAGAGTCGGGGCACACACCGGCCGACATTACTCACCTTGCCGTAGCGAACGGTCCCGGCGGTTTTAGCGCGTTGCGGGTTGGAATAGGCGTCGTTTTCGGCCTTGCGACTCCGCGGGACTTACCGATCGCCGCGATTTCGACTCATGAAATCGAGGTCGCTCCCTACGTCGGTAGGGTAGGGCGCAGCACGGCCCTCTATTCATTGCTGCCGGCCGGCAGGGGTGAGGTCGCCTGGGCCAAATACGTAGACGGCAAGGAAGTTGCGGCCGGTCTCGCGCCGCCGAAAAAGCTCGCGGCTGATGTTTTGCCGGATTCCGTCTTCTGCGGAGAGGCGGCGATGATGATGGCGAACGTGGTGGAGCACGGCAGATTGTTGACTAACGGTCCACCTACCCGCGATCCCGCGGCGCTACTTGCATTGGGGCGAAAATATTTTGCTCGAAATAACTCTGGGGCTCAGCAGCCGGTACGTCCGCAGTACGTGCGCGAACCCAGCATTACGTGGCCCAAGCCACCAAAATAGTCAATAACCGCATGTCATGATTCGGACAAGGCGACGATTGCCGTCAGGAGAACGAAAAAACATGGAACGAACGTTGGTGCTTGTAAAACCCGACGGAGTACAACGGGGCCTGGTTGGCGAAGTAATTTCTCGCTTCGAGGGAACGGGCCTCAAGATCACTGGCCTCAAATTTGTCCACATCCCGAATGCGCTGGCTGCCCGACACTACGCCGAGCATAAAGGCAAGCCGTTTTATGACGGCCTGATCTCGTTCATTACTTCGTCGCCGTCGGTCGCAATGGTGCTGGAGGGGACCAACGCAGTGTCGAACGTTCGCAAGTTGATGGGAGTGACAAGCCCGACGGAGGCCCAGCCAGGCACCATACGTGGCGACTTCGGTCTGGACCTCGGCCGCAACATTGTTCACGGCTCGGCGAACACAGAAGATGCCGCCCGTGAAGTGCCGCTGTTCTTCGACGAAGCCGAAATCGCGCCGTACAACCGGGCGGTCGATCCCTGGATTTACGAGTAGGGTCTTGACGCCCGGTCCGGTTACTGGACTCGGACGATTTCAGGGGCGCGGCCCCAGAGTTTTTCGAGGCTGTACTTGTCCCGCACGGAACGCGTAAACAAGTGAACAATAAAGCCGCCGAAGTCAAGGAGGATCCATCCGCCCTTGCCAGTGCCCTCGCGGCCGACAAGGCGGACGCCCATCGAGCGTAATTTGCGGCGCAGGTCCTCGGCGATGCTCTCTATGTGCCGGTCCGTCTCGCCGCTGGCGATCACGAAGTAATCGGTGAAATCCGTAGCTTCACGCAGATCGAGCAGAACGACGTCGGAGGCGAGTTTCGCGGACGCCTCGTCAAGCGCTATTCGGGCGCAGTCTTCCGTCCGGGGGTTCTTGATCGTCGTCTCGGGCATTACGTGGATTATATCGAAGTGCGCCCGCCGCACCACACTAGCCCCTGGCGTACCAGCATCCACGCGCCCGGAACGGCGAGATCGTTAACCAGCGATGCTAGGCTTGAGGGTATGAGCGCAGTTTCATCAAAGCAGCAGAAGGTCGTCGTAGCCATGAGCGGCGGGGTGGATTCGTCCGTCGCCGCATTGCTGCTTGCGCGCCAGGGGTACGAGGTGATCGGTGTCACCATGCGGCTGTTCGAAGCCCCGTTTGAGGGCGCTGGGCGGCTCAGCCGTTCTTGCTGCTCCCTCGAAGACGTGCAGGACGCCCGCGCCGTGTCCCGGATCATAGGCGCGAGGCACTACTACATGAACTTCGAAAAGGAGTTTCAGAGGCACGTAATCGACTACTTTGTCTCCGAATACGAACGCGGCCGCACGCCTTTCCCGTGCCTCGCATGCAACGACCGGCTGAAGTTCGACTTCCTCATGAATCGCGCCCTGGTATTGGGCGCAGATTTTGTCGCCACGGGTCACTATGCCCAGGTGAGCGAGTCCGAGGGTTCATTCCGGATCGAAAGAGGAGCGGACAGTTCGAAAGACCAGTCTTACGTCCTGTATACGCTTACCCAAAATCAGCTTGGCCATTTGCTTTTGCCGACCGGCGGTTACACGAAGGATGAGATTCGACAGTTGGCCGCAGACGCAAATCTACCTGTGGCCGACAAGCCGGACAGCCAGGACATCTGCTTCATTTCAGCGGGCAACTACAAGGAATTCGTCGAGCTCCGCCTCGAGTCGAAGACCCCGGGCAACGTGGTCGACGGGCAGGGCAGGGTGTTGGGCAAACACGACGGAATCCACAAATTCACCATCGGCCAGCGGCGCGGAATACCCCTCAACAGAGGGTCTAACAGGCCGCTCTTTGTCACCGGAATCGACGCCAGCACCGGCACGGTAACAGTCGGCCCGGCCGAGGAGTTGGCGCAAAAAGAGCTCACGGCTTCAGGAGTCAACTGGATTTCGGGGGTTCAGCCCGCTGCGCCCGTCAGAGTCACGGCATCAATTCGATACCGAGGCCGAGAACAACACGCCCTTGTCACGCCGATCTCCGACAACAGGGCATCGATAGTTTTCGACGCGCCGCAGAGAGCCGTCACACCGGGTCAATCCGTGGTGTTCTACCGAGGTGCCGAAGTTCTGGGCGGCGGGATCATCGAACATGCCGGCCAGCCAATTCGCGACGACCGTGTGGCGATTGTCGCTGCAACAACCTGAGCGACCGGAGGAGTTAGATGGATTTTCGTGACTTGGTTCGCAGCGGACTCGATGAGTACCTTGAAGGACTCGAGCAGGCTCTCGATGGCCTTACGCCGGTAGAACTGGCATGGCAACCAGCCCCGTCGTCCAACAACATCACGTGGCAGGTGTGGCACATGGCGAGGGTGGAGGACCGTTGGGTCAACTCATACCTGCGACAAGGGACCGAGGTGTGGATTGCCGACAAGTGGTACTCGAAATTCGGCCTGCAACCGGAAGATCACGGCGCAAGACAGACGGCCGAAGATGCGGTAGCGATGCCCGAATTGCCAATGGCCGACCTGATGGAATACTACGCGGAAGTGCGCAAGTCCACCAACGCGTACGTTGAGGGCCTGACCGCAGACGACCTGGGCAAAAGTTACAGCCACCCGAGGTCAAGTCCCGGCCCAACGGTCAACTGGGTACTGGCCCACCTGCTGGTCGAGGAAGCGCAACACCTGGGCCAGGTCGCATACGTCCGCGGCATACTGCGCGGGCTGGGGAACTAGCCTCTCCCTGTGAAGGATTCGGTCGAACGGCCAATCCTCCAGTCTGTCTGCAACGCCCGGCGTGCCACCGCGCTATGCTTCGGCCCACGCGGCGGATAACCCGACCTTCTCCGCCGCCCAGGACGGATTTCCGTATGAGAAGCCAGGTGGCGGGCCAACAACATCCCGATGCCGCTCATGAACAAAGGCTTGGACACAGCGGTTTCCGGTTCGTAGCCGGAATCGACGAGGTTGGGCGCGGTCCGCTCGCCGGCCCGGTTACGGCTGCCGCGGTGGTCATGCCTCGGGAAATCCCAGAAGCATGGTTCGGGCTGATCCGCGACAGCAAACAGATGTCCCCGGCCCAGCGCGCATTCGCGTGTGAGCAGATTGGCCGTCATGCCAGGGCAGTGGGCGTTGGGTCCTCTACCCCATATGAAATCGACTCCATCGGCATCGTCCCGGCTACCCGTCTCGCCATGACCCGGGCGATCGACGACCTGCTAATTACGCCCGACCACCTGCTGATCGACGCGGTGTTTCTGCCGGACGTCGATCTGCCACAGACCCCGATCATCAAGGGCGATACGATTTCGATCAGTATTGCGGCAGCTTCGATCGTCGCCAAGGTGACGCGGGACCGGTTGATGGCAGAGTCGTATGAGGCGCGCTTTCCCGGGTACGGCTTCGCCCGTAACAAGGGGTACGGAACGGCCGAACACATTGTGGCGCTGCGGAGACTTGGCCCGTGCCCCATCCACCGGTATTCGTTTGCGCCCGTGCGCTCTGCGGCAGCCGTGAGATCGGCGATCTGATGGGCACGCTCAGACTCCCGTCCGGCACGGGTCGTGCGGGTGAGGCAGCGGCTGCGGCCCTGCTTAGGCGTTCGGGTTACAAAATTATCGAACGCAATTTCCGGGTCAGGGAAGGGGAGATCGACATCGTCGCGGAACACTCCGGAGACCTGGTATTCGTCGAGGTGAAGGCCAGGCGCTCCGGAGCTTTCGGCAAGCCCGAGGAATCCCTCACAGAGGCAAAGAAGGCAAGACTCGTCACTGCCGCGCAGGCATACATGGCCGGCAAGGGCCTCGAACACTCTGATTGGCGAATCGACCTGGTGGCCGTCGAACTGGATCGAACCGGCCGGGCCGAACGCGTGGACGTCATAAGGGACGCAGTAACCGGCTGAAACGACTGCCCTGCAAGAGCCTGTTTCAAAAGTCTCCTCTCAAGAATCGCGCCATGCATGGCGCAACGAATTACGACACCAACCCTCCTATCAATACGTAATACGGCCGTAAATCCCGTCATTCCCGTGAAAACGGGAATCTAGAGGCGGGGGTCCCCGTAGGATTCGAGTTAATGAAACAGGCTCTGCAAAGCCTCCACAACCCGTTTCACTGAGAGGCTGTGAATAAATCATTTATGCTCCTATGGTATTGAGAGGCTGATTGCTGGACAACGATATTGGGCAGCCATATCGGCGAGGTGAACACATGAGTGAAGAGACGCTGTTTGAACTGCCGGCCATTGAGGAGAAGCGAGCGCCTGCGCCAACGAGTCCGGGTGAGGCCCGGGTGCTGCGGCCGGTGCGGAATCAGCCTGAGTGGGCGGTATTGGACCTGGAATCGCGGTTGCCTCAAGAGCATCGGGCCCGTGTTATATGGAGCTTTTTGGAGAGGTTGGACCTGTCGGCGTTTTATGCGCCGGTCAAGGCGGTGGAGAACCGGCCAGGCCGCCCAACGACAGACCCCAAAGTGCTGCTGGCGTTGTGGCTGCTGGCCACGGTTGACGGTATAGGAAGCGCCCGCCGGCTGGCGCGTTTGTGCGAGGAGCACGATGCCTACCGCTGGATGAGGGGGAACGTACCTATCAACTATCACATGCTCTCTGACTTCCGGGTAGCCCACCAAGAGGCGCTGGACGGCCTTTTGACCCAGATCATAGGTTCCCTGATGGCCGCAGGGGCGGTCCGGCTGGAGCGTGTGGCTCAAGACGGGATGCGGGTGCGGGCGAGCGCAGGCGCTGCGTCCTTTCGTGGTGAGGGGGGATTGAAGAAGTGCATGGAGGAGGCGAGGGCACAGGTGGAGCGGCTGGCGCAGGAGCGGGAGCGTCCCGATCCTGGCGTGACGCGGCGTGAACGTGCGGCGCGGGAGCGTGCGGCGCGAGAGCGGGAGGAACGGGTCCGGGAGGCGCTGTCGTACTTACCCCGGGCACAAGCGAAGAAGGAACGCCAACTGCACACCAAGGCGACGGATCAGCGTCCCAAGGTTACGAAGGCGCGGGTATCCACCACAGACCCCCAGGCAACGGTGATGAAGATGCCGGATGGCGGCTTCCGGCCAGCCTGCAATATCGAACTGGCCACCGATAGCGCCAACGGAATCATCGTCGGAGTAGGGGTCACGTCGTCGGGTACGGATGCAGGGCAAGCGGCGCCTATGGAGGAGCAACTGGTCAGGCGGACGGGCCGGCGCCCTGAGTCCTACCTGATGGACGGGGGCTTCGCTACCCGGGAGGACATCACTGCTCTGGAGCAACGAGGAGTGAGTGTGTATGCGCCGGTGAGGTTGCCCCGGAACAAGCCCGAACGGGAGCGTTACGATCCCCGCTACGGGGACGGGCCGGATGTGGCAAGGTGGCGTCAACGGATGGCCACCGACGAGGCCAAAGCCATATACAGGCAGCGGGGGTCAGTGGCGGAGTGGACGAACGCCCAGGTTCGTCTTCACGGAGTGAGCCAATTCAACGTACGGGGACTTACCAAAATCACCAGCGTCATGCTCCTAGTCGCCGTGGCCCACAACCTCCTGCGCTGGGAGGCGTTGATGGGCTAAGTAGACACAGAGGGCAAGCTCCTGACTCCCGGGGCGGTTTCGACCGGAAAATGGCCAAAACTCTATCGCAAAGTTCCCTGCCTAAACAAATACTCGACCCGGTGAAAGTTCCAAAAGGCGCTTTCAACCAACAACACGCCGGTCAACAGCAACGGAACCTCAAAACACTCACAGCCTCTGAGCCCGGGGTCCCCGTCTCCCGGTGCTACACTTCGGTTCCTGATCCGACCGATCCACACAGTGCCGCGTTCATTGGAAGGCAGAAAATGACGCCAGCGTGATTCCACCACAACGCAAGGCGTATCTCGACGCCCTGGCTGAGGCCATTCACCGAAACCTGAGGTTTCTCGAGGTCGTCGCCACATCCCCGATCGGTCTTACCACGGACCTCTTGTCGCTGCGCCAGGCGATGCCGGTCGATGGCGCGTCGGAGGAACGGGATCGGGCTGCCTTCCGTGACCTGACGGGACGGGGAGCGAACCCGAGGCCGCTCGGTATTCAGGCGCAGAACGCCACCGTTAAAGCCATCGAGTTGCTTGACGGAGCGGCGCCCGACGGCGAGAACCCCTTGCCACCGGACTGGCTCGAACGGGCAGACAAGGTCTTGAGACGCGTTGCAGACCGCCTGGTATCCGATGTCCGAAAGAGCGTGGCCTCCGGGCTGGACGGTGTATACGTGATCGTAGACCCGAGCCACACCAGAGGCCGGTCCACCGTCGATGTCGCCAAAGCGGTGTTGTCCGGTGGCGCCATAGCGATTCAGTTGCGACACAAGGGCGGCCCGGGCCGGGAGGTCCTGGATGAGGCCCGAACTATCAGGCAGATGTGTGCGGAACACGGCGCTCTGTTCATCGTCAACGACTATTCGGACGTGGCCCGGATAGTCGATGCAGACGGACTGCACGTCGGCCAAGGCGATCTACCGGTAGACGCGGCTCGCCAGGTCTTGGCCCCTCACCAGATCATCGGAACCTCCAACGCGCTCTTGCAGGAGGCGCTCGATTCGGAGGCCGAAACGGCCGACTACGTCGCCGTGGGATCGATTTTCCCCACCACGACTAAAGAGGACACACGGCCCGCCGGTCTCGAAACGTTGTCGGAGGTCAAGAGGTCTGTTGGGACCCCGGTGGTGGCGATAGGGGGGATCAACCACGACAACGCCAGCCGGGTCGCGGCCGCCGGAGCGGACGCCATCTGTGTCGCCACCGCAGTAACCATGGCCGACGATCCGGAGCGCGCTACCAGGACGCTCACAAGCGCGTTTGCCGGAGAGTAAGACCCGGCATGAACGGTTCGGAGCGGCTGGTCGAATCACTCCAGCGAATCGGCCTGGAATCGATTGCAGCGCTGGAGAAATCACACGAGGCCCGCGAAGCGGACTTGACCAACTCCCGCAGGGCCGTTCAACTCTCATCCCGGGCGATTCGCGCGGCCCACCGCGGAGAGTTCGAAGCCGCAATGGAGTTGTCGGAGACCACGCGGGATGCCCTGTCGCGGCGGGGCGCAAAGTGGGACGCCGCGGCTTCGGGGGGATTCAGGTTCGACGGTGAAAGGGAGTTCGTCGAGGCGGCCCTCACCATCGCGCTGCTGGACGGACGGACGATTCCCGAACCTGCTGAACTGGGCGTCGGATACCCGGCCTGGCTGAACGGCCTGGCAGAAGCTGCCAGCGAATTGAGGAGAGCGGCGCTCGACGCCATCCGCCGGGAAGATGCCACGCGTGCCGACGAGCTTCTTGGGTTCATGGACGAATCGCTCAGCGTCCTGGGGACTATAGATTTCCCAGAAGGCGTGACGGGCGGACTGAGAAGGCGTACCGATCAATTGAGAGGTGTCGTGGAGCGGACTCGCGGGGATGTCACGCATGCCCTGCGGCAGACCGCGCTAGAAGATCGAATGGCTTCCCTGGAGTCAAGACTCGAAAACAGGGATTGAATACCGCAAAGAGACCCACGGAGATTCAGTAACAGGCTCCGAGCACCCTCTATGTCACCCTGAGCGAAGTCGAAGGGTCTAGGGGTTTTGGGGAACAGTGCGTAACTCCCAGGCGGCCGTAGATTCTTCGGCTACGCTCAGAATCACTATGGCCTTGCGAAGACCGCGCAAGACGATGAAAATGCGGCGACCTTTCCACCTTTCCACCTTTCCACCGTCGCTCCGGCGCAGGCCGGAGTCCAGGGGCCGGGGCCCGGTTTCCTACTCAAGGCCGGACTGAAGGAATTGGGCCATTGCAATTCGTTTACATGCCAATGACAGGCCATCAACAGAAAGACGAACGATCAAAACGATCAAAGGGACGAAAAGGGATTGCGCTTCTCTCCTGCGATCAATTTTTCATCCTCATAGGCCGATCGCGGGAGAGGGAAACACCTGCCGCGGATGTCTGACCCTGTTCTTCAATTGACCGTTCGGGCGTTCTGCTGCTAATTTCGGGTTTGGTCCATGTTCGCGCCCGCCAAGGTCGCCTCATAAGCATGGCTTGACTGGTCGACAATCTGCACGGTGACCTTCCGCATTTGGGGGGTTTTCCGGAGGGATAAATCTGAATGGGTTCAATCGCTCTTGGGCTTATATCGGGCGCAGTAGCCCTGGTGACGGCGGCGTTTCTTGCCTGGCTCGTTCTACGAAACGACGAAGGGAATGAAACTGTTCGCGAAATCGCCGGGTTGATTCGCGAGGGCTCGTCTGCTTTCCTGCGTCGCGAATACACGATCTTGGCGATATTCGTCGTAGTGATATTCGTTCTGCTGATGCTGTTCATCGATTTCAACGTCCTGAACGAGTCGAAAATCAAGGAGATCAATTCGATTGGTCGGGTAGAAGAACAGGGACCGTGGACCGCCCTTTCGTACCTGGCCGGCGCCGTTGGATCCGCGCTGGCGGGATTCATAGGCATGAACATAGCCGTGCGGGGAAACTCCAGGACCGCCACCGCCGCACAAAGAGGCCTGAACCCGGCGCTTCGGATTGCGTTTAACTCCGGGGCGGTCATGGGCATGACCGTCGTGGGAATCGGGTTGATCGGCGTCACGGCACTGTGGTGGCTATTTCAGAACCCCAACGTAGTTGCCGGATTTGCTTTCGGTGCGTCGTCGATCGCCCTGTTCGCCAGGGTCGGCGGCGGAATCTACACGAAGGCAGCGGACGTCGGGGCAGACCTCGTGGGAAAGGTTGAGGCGGGGCTTCCGGAAGACGACCCGCGCAACCCTGCGGTAATCGCGGACAACGTGGGAGACAACGTTGGGGACGTGGCCGGCATGGGCGCCGACCTGTTCGAGTCATACGTGGGATCGATCATCGCTTCGCTGGCCCTCGCAACCACCGTCGGCATAGCCGGAGTGGCGGGATCGAGAGCCACAGAGTTCAACGCAAGTCTTGCGGTGCTGCCGATAGCCATCGCCGGCGCAGGGATAATCGCCTCGGTAATCGGCGCCGCCGTCGTGCGCACCCCTCCGACGGCCACCATGGGCAGGCTCCTCTGGCAGTTGCGGTTCGCCATTTATGGCGCAGGGGCGCTTGGTCTGATCGCCGCGGGCATCCTCATAGGCATGCTCGAATTCCCGGCCGGAGTCGAACCCTGGAAGTTGTTTGGAGTGGTAGTTGCCGGTCTCGTGGTTGGGCAGATAATCGGAACCGCTACCGAGTGGTTCACGTCGTACGAATATCGCTGGGTCAAGGGGATCGCGAAACAGACCGAAACGGGGCACTCCTCCACGATCATCGCCGGCATCGCCGTCGGCATGTACAGCACGGTCATCCCGGCAATCGCGATCGTGATCGGAATCTACATCGCCAACGAACTTGCGGGACTCTACGGAATCGGGCTGGCGGCCGTCGGTATGCTGTCCACACTGGGCATCACGCTGGCGACCGACGCGTACGGGCCCGTAGCCGACAACGCAGGCGGTATCGCCGAACAGGCGCATCTCGAGCCCGAAGTCAGGGAACGCACGGATGCTCTGGACGCGCTCGGAAATACGACGGCGGCGACCGGCAAAGGATTCGCCATCGGGTCCGCCGTACTGACCGCCCTGGCCCTCATGGCGGCCTACGGTCAGGTCACCGGCGTCGCCGTGTTCAACCTCCTGGAACCCAAAGTCCTTATGGGCGCCTTGATCGGCGGCTTGCTGCCGTTCCTGTTTTCGGGCCTCACGATGCAGGCAGTTGGTACCGCCGCAGCGGCGATGATCGAGGAGGTCCGCCGGCAATTCCGGGAGATTCCGGGACTGCGGGAGGGCGTCGAAGGCGTGAAGCCGGACGCAGCCCGCGCGGTGGATATAAGCACGAGCGGCGCGCTTCGCGCCATGATCCTGCCCGGGCTGATTGCCGTCATTGCGCCGATCATCGTTGGAGCTGTGATGGGCGCTGAAGCTCTGGGCGGCATGCTTGCGGGGTCCATTATTTCAGGGTTCCTTCTTGCGATCTTCATGGCAAACGCCGGGGGCGCATGGGACAACGCCAAGAAGTACGTTGAACTGGGACACCACGGCGGCAAGGGCTCAGACGCACACGCCGCCGCAGTTACGGGCGACACGGTTGGCGATCCCTTCAAGGACACGTCGGGGCCTGCGATCAACATACTGCTGAAGCTGATGGCGGTCGTTTCCCTCATCTTCGGCCCGCTTTTTATCTAAGATCTGAATTCGATTGGCGGCCCCTTGCAGTTTGGGGTCGCGCGCCGAATGGCGCCCCTCCGCCGCGCCGGAATCAGGCCGGGGGGCGTTGGATACTGGGGGACGGATGACACCGGGTCGTGCCACGGACGCGCTCTTCACAGACTTTTATGAGTTGACGATGGCGCAGGCGTACTGGCGATCCGGCGTCACGGGCCACGCGTCGTTTTCCCTATTCTTCAGGCGTTCGCCTCCGGGCCGCGGGTACCTGGTGTTTGCGGGTCTTGAGACCATTCTCGACTACCTGGAAGAGTTCAGGTTCAGCGGGGACGATCTCGAGTTTCTCGCCTCGCTGGGTCAGTTCGAACCGGATTTTCTCGACTACCTGGTGGACCTTGAATTCAGCGGCCAGGTGCGCGCCATGCGCGAAGGCACGATCTGTTTCCCGAACGAGCCGGTCATTGAGGTGAACGCACCGGTTATCGAGGCCCAGATAATCGAGACATTCCTGCTCAACCAGGCTACGTTCCAGACCAACGTCGCATCAAAGGCGGCGCGTGTCGTCCAGGCTGCGGGAGGCCGCACGGTGTTCGACTTCGGCGCACGTCGTGCGCACGGCACAGATGCGGCGATGTTGCTCGCCAGATCGGCCTACCTCTCAGGCGCTGTGGGCACGAGCAATGTCAAGGCGGCGGCCAGGTACAACATCGCGCCCGTCGGAACTATGGCGCACTCATTTGTGATGGCGTTCGAACACGAGGCCGACTCGTTCAGGGCGTATGCCGCAACGTTTCCCGAATCGTCGACGTTCCTGGTCGACACCTATGACCCCATAACCGGGTTGCGCAACGCGGTCGAGGTCGGACAAGAGATGGCGGCCCGCGGACATAGCCTTGTCGGGGTCAGGCTCGACAGCGGCAATTTGAACGAACTTGCGACGACCGCAAGGTCCATGTTGGACGAGGCGGGGCTGACAAGCACTTTGGTCGTGGTTAGCGGAGGACTGGACGAATTCGAGGTCGAGGCCCTGATACGTGCCGGCGCGCCGATAGACGGCTTCGGAATCGGCACCAAGCTCGGCGTATCTGCCGACGCGCCCTACCTCGACTCGGCATACAAACTCGTCGAATACATGAGCCGGCCGGTGCTAAAACTCAGCGCCGACAAGCAGACATTGCCGGGCTGCAAGCAGGTGTTCAGGACAGCGGGCGACGACGGGACCTACACAGGGGATGTGATCGCGAGGCTTGAAGAGGGACCGCCGAGCGAAAATTCCTTCCCGTTGCTTGAGTCCGTCATGGCCGATGGAAGGCGGACAAAGTCATCCCCATCGCTCGGCGCTTTACGAGACGACTTCACGCGATCAATCCGGCGTTTACCGGAGCCTTACCGGCGTCTCAGCCGACCAGACACGTACCCGGTCGAGGTGAGCGGTAGTCTCCGGTCGCTTCAGGCTGAGGTCGTACACGAGGTGCGGGGACGCGAACTGGGCGAAAGCTAGCTGCGGTCAGGCCCTGATCCCAGCCCCGTTTTCCTCAGGCAGCAGCGCCCAGGACAGCAGACGACGAGGTCAACGTCGTCCCCACCTTCTCCATCCTTCGTAAAGCGGCCTCACCGTCGCCGGGATTAGCGTTTACCGCGCCGATAGCGTCAGTCAACACGTATGTATCGAACCCGAATGCGCAGGCGTCCAGCGCCGTGTGCAATACGCAGTAGTCCGTAGCAAGACCGCACACAAAGACCCGCTTGATGTTCAGATTGCGCAGTTGTTCATCGAGGTCGGTGCCCTTGAAACCGGAATAGGCATCCACTTCCAGATCGAATCCCTTTTGGACGATGGTTGTGCCGGCGGGAAGAGTGAGGGTGGGGTGGAACTCGGCGCCCTTGCTGCCTACAACACAATGGGGCGGCCACGGTCCCCCATTTTCGATGAACGAGGAGTGGGCGTCAGGGTGCCAGTCCTGGGTGGCGAAAACTCTTACGCCGTTGGAACTGAATCTGGCTCCTGTCTCCGAAGCCTTTGCGGCAACTTCGGCGCCGGATTCGACGGCCAGAGAACCGCCGGGGCAGAAATCGTTCTGAACGTCGACGATTATCAGGGCGTCCTTGTCATTCAGTTGCATTCGGTGACCCCTTGGCGCGGAACGGGACCAACCAGTGCGAAAAGCATGAATTCACACTCCGCTGGTCGCGACGCGTCACGTCCCTCTACGCTTGACGAAGAAACGGGTTGTTGATTCGCTCTTCGGCGATAGTGGTCGAAGGTCCGTGCCCCGGCATTACTTTTGTCTCACCGTCCAGCACGAGCAACGTATCTCGTATCGAAGCCAACTCACGCGGACCGTCTCCACCCGGAAGATCATATCGTCCGATGCTTTGCTTAAACAACGTGTCGCCGGTAAAGACCGTTCCGCCAACGCTGTAGCAGACGCTGCCGGGTGTATGCCCTGGCGTGGCCAGCACCTCGATCTCCGTTTCCCCTATCTCCAGTATTTCGCCGCCTGATAGCTCACAGTCGGGCGCCGGAGGCCGGGCATAGTCAGTCAACACGCCGGTGAGCCAGGGTGGAGGGTTGACCGCCTCGTCAACGTCACCAACTCCTATGCCGAATTGCGCGTCGAACTCGGTGACTATGTCCGCGACACCGCCGGTGTGATCGGCGTGGCCGTGCGAACACAGGACGTAGCGAGGTACCAGGCCGCGTGACCGGATTTCACCGACAATGCGCGGTCCCTCCGCTCCGGGGTCGATAACAACACACTCGGCACCGTCCGTGACGCCGCCGGGTACAACCACGTAGCAGTTTGTGGAGAGCGCGCCGACGGCTATTGTCAGAATGTCCATAGTTGAGGCTGGCTGAAGGTGGGCAGCACCGAATGCTGTCGCCTGGTAGCGACGCGGTCCGGAATACTAATTCAATCGTTTCTCGCCATCTCCTGCAGACGGTACAAGGCGTTGATCGCTTCGAGCGGCGTCATCTGCGTGACGTCCATGCCCAGGAGTTGATCGATTACCCCAGAACCGGCGGAGAACAGGTT
This sequence comes from Dehalococcoidia bacterium, assembly GCA_965219065.1. GTDB lineage: Bacteria > Chloroflexota > Dehalococcoidia > Lucifugimonadales > Lucifugimonadaceae. The sequence continues at coordinate 1,137,630 of OZ244715.1, read as the reverse complement.
TAACTGGGAAACCTGCTCCGCCGGCTTGCGATTGCCTTTGGCGTCTTTCGATTTGGCTTCCAGCATTTCGAGGATTTGCCAGGCCCGGGAAACCACCGCACGCGGCAGCCCGGCGAGCTGACCCACATGGACTCCGTAGCTCCGGTCTGCGCCGCCGGGAACGATTCGATGCAGGAAGACGATCTTGCCTCCCTCGTCCGACACCGCAACCCGGTAGTTCGCCGCTCTTGGTAACTCGTCCGCCAGTTCCGTCATCTCGTGGTAGTGCGTAGCAAATAGCGTTCTGCACCCCAGCCGGGGGTCGTTGTGAATGTGCTCAGCGATGGCGCGGGCAATCGCCAGGCCGTCATACGTGCTCGTGCCCCGGCCCAGTTCATCGAAGATGGCGAGCGACTTTGGGGTCGCCTGGTTCAGGATCGCGGCAGCCTCCACCATTTCGATCATGAACGTCGACCTGCCGCCCGAAATGTCGTCGGTCAGTCCTGCCCTCGTGAAAATGCGGTCAACCAGACCGATCCGCGCCGAGTCCGCCGGGATGAAACTGCCGACGTGAGCCAGCAGAGTAAGGACCGCGGTCTGCCGAATGTACGTCGACTTGCCGGACATATTAGGTCCGGTAATGATCAGGACCTGGTCGCCGGAGGCTGAGACGTCCACGTCATTGGGTACGAATCGACCGGGCCCCAGCGCCGCTTCAACCGCGGGGTGCCGGCCGCCTCCGATCTTTATCTGGTCTCCGTCATCGACGGTCGGCCTGATCCATCCGTGATCTGCCGCTACCTCTGCCAGTGAGACCAGGACGTCGATCTCCCCGAGGGCCGAAGCGGTGGACATGATCCTCTGGCCGTGCGCTGCGACATCCCGACACACCCGATAGAAAATAGTCTTTTCGATCTCGTTGATCCGCTCTCGGGCGTTCAGTATGCGCACCTCGAGCTCTTTCAGGCCCGGCGTGATGTAGCGCTCCCCGTTTACGAGCGTCTGGCGGCGTTCAAACTCCGGCGGGACGCGGTCCAGATTGGGCCTGGAAACCTCTATGTAGTAGCCAAAGACCTTGTTGTAGCCGACCTTCAGCGATTTGATGCCGGTGGTCTGGCGGGCCTCCGCTTCTATGTTGACGATGTGCGAACGCGCCTCTCCTGCGAGACTCCTGGTTTCATCCAGGTCGTCGTCGAATCCGGGCCTGATGGACTTCCCGTCGCCGAGCGCGGCCGGTGGATCGGAGGCGATCGCCGATTCGATGACTGCCACGGCGTCGTCGCATGACTTCAACCCCGCCGGCGTCGAGGCTTGACCGTTTGATCTCCCACCAAGCGCGCCGGTGATCGCCGGAACTTGGGAAAGTCCGCGTCCGATCGCGGCGAGATCGCGTGGCGTCGCCCGCCCGGCTCTAACCCGGTTGGTCAGCCGTTCAAGGTCCGGCACCTGGCGCATCGCATCGAGTATTACGGATCTCATGATCGGGTCGCCTACGAATCGTTCCACCCTATCCTGCCGCCCGGTTAACTCCGCCAGATTCATCAGGGGCCTCGCCAGCCACGCCCGGAGCATGCGGGCGCCCATGGCGGTGCGGGTGCGGTCGATCGTGTTCAGAAGTGTGGCGGCCCCAGCCTGCTCCGATCGTGATTCGAGCACCTCCAGGTCCCTGAGAGCCCGGCGGTCCAGCTTCACGTGCTCCGTTGGCGATTCTGTCCGGAGGGTCGTAATCTGCGGCAGCGCCCCAAGCTGGGTTTCCCGCAAAAAGGACAGCGCCTCGGCAGCTGCCAGAGTGGCCAAGGGTCTGTTTTCGCACCCATACGCTTCGAGCGTGACTACTCCGAAATGGGTTTTGAGGCTCTCCGTCGCAAGTTCGCTGTCGAGCCGGGATGCATCGAGTTGTCTCAGAATGGGCCCGTCGCCGTTTGCGATTTCGACAAGACCTCGCGAAACGTCGTCGACAAGCAGTTCGGTCGGTCCCAGTCGCTCCACTTCGTCGCGCAAGTCAGCCGCGGCCATCTCCTGTGTCACGAACTCGCTTGTAGAAATGTCGATGTATGCGAATCCAGCCCGTTGACCGTCGGACACTGCGGCGGCCAGGTAGTTGTTCTTGCCGCTGTCCAGAATGTCCGGTTCGAGCACTGTGCCCGGGGTCACCAGCCGAACGACAGCGCGGTCGACTATCCCCTTCGACTTTGCCGGGTCGCTCACCTGCTCGCATACGGCAATTTTCAATCCGGCGTTTACGAGTTTGCCGAGATGGGATTCCAGCATCTGGTGGGGAAACCCAGCCAAATGAGAACGTGCTCCGCCGCCCACGTCCCGGCTCGTCAACGCCATGTCTAGAACCTCGGCGAGAATACGCGCGTCGTCGTCGAATGTTTCGAAAAAATCGCCCATCCTGAACAGGAGCAGGGCGTCAGGATGTTGTTGCTTGAACTTCAGATATTGGCGGCGGCCGGGCGAAAGCCGTGCTGTCCTTGGCATAGTCCGGTAATTCTAGCCGCGGACGGCCAAAGAGTCGGGGTGCACGGCGGATGTACGAACACCCAAATGTCATCCCGAGCGAAGCCGAGGAATCTAAGTCGGCGGTCGGTAGTCACGGCGCCATTCACGCAACCAGGCCTCGCATTCAGGCGCGTTGCTTCGCGACGGCCTGGCCTTAAGACGAGGTTTTGAGATTCCTCACTAAGTTCGGAATGACAGCCGAGGGGGTGGCGATACGTACATTGTCGTGTGAACAGGCCTCGGCCAAAGCGCCGCGGCGCGCCTTGCGTGAGCTAGTAGCGGACCGACATCGTGTCGGTGGCCCGCCATCGAAATTCGCGTGCAGTCGTGCCGTCGGGAACTTCGAACACCATATGACCGTGTATCTGCTCGTTCGAGTTGAGAGTGAGACTGCCCCAGATGGGTATGAAGCCGTCGAAATTCAGGCTCTCTTTGTAGGAATCGGTGGGACTGGCCCGATCAATCACGTCCACAGGCTTAAACCCTTCGTTGATATCCCTCATCCGCAACTCTGCCGCGGCGAGGTCCACGACGAGGCGCACTGAGCCGGAGGTCGCGTTGATAATCGTGACCTCGACAACGGCGATCTTGTTGCCCGAATCGACCGGCTCGATCGCCCAGTTATGTTGCTGACCGGCGGTGTCCAGTCCTTGGTAGTGGACCGCATCCTGGACAACCGGCTTCTCCGCCCGCATCCATAGCGTGCGCCCCTGGACATAAAGCGGGTCGACTGCGTCACTGCTGATGAGTATGAAAGGTACGAGCGCAGCGGCGGCCAAAACGGAGATCGCGGCGATGCCTATCAGGACCCACGGCTTGTTCTCACGCGGAACCCGCACCTGGCGTCTTGCCAGTACGATGCCGTCTTCGTTGACATCTACGTACTCGCTGCCGGACGTGCCGCGAAATGACTTGGTCGGCACGTATTCGATCGTAACCCGGACGATCCCCGCCGCGATGGCCTCCGCCGCAGTTACGTGCCACTCCATGTCGACCTTCGACAGGCGAGGGCCATAGGCGTACTTGTTGTCGGCTACGTACGTTAGAGCGATGTCTTCCTGGACCGGAAATCGCTCGCGGTCTGGTTCTTGGGGCGAACCGCCATCGCCATCCTCTGCTATAGCGGGGCCCGCATCAGTGTCCTGTTCCGGGCCTTGCGATTCGGTGTCCAGATCGCGATTTTCTTCAGTCATGGGCAGGTTTCCCCGTCGCTTCGGAGTCGGTAGTTGAATACTTGATTCGAATTAAACCCAGTGTTGGATTTACGGCTTCCACCGGCCATTGCTAACCCGCGCCCTGCGCCAGCAGTGAAGGCATGGCCCGCAGGCGTTCCAGTACGTCCGGCAGGGTTGCAACTACCGCTTCTGCGTCGGCGCCGGTGTTGTCCTTGCCGAGAGACAACCGGACGCTGCCTACTGCAAGATCGGCGTCCATGCCCATGGCAATGAGCACGTGTGAAGGTTCGAGTGAGGCGGAGCTGCAAGCGCTGCCGCTGGAGGCACAAATACCGGCGAAGTCCAGACCAAGCAGGACCGGTTCGCCCTCGACGCCCCGAAACGATAAATGAGCGATGTTGGACAATCTGAGGTCCGGATGGCCGTTCACGACGGCGTCTGGTATCCGTTGCTTTATTCCGGCCAGGATCTGTTCGCGGAGTCGTTCGCAACGCGTGTTGAAATCGTCTTTCTCCATGTCCGCCAGTTCGAGCGCGACGCCGAACCCCACAATGCCCGGCACGTTCTCCGTGCCCGACCGTCTTTGGCGTTCCTGACCGCCGCCGGCGATGAGCGGCTCGATTGGGGTGCCCCGCCTGACGTACAACGCGCCGACTCCTTTGGGCCCGTGTATCTTGTGCCCGGACAGGCTTAGCAGGTCGACTCCAAGGCTATCCACGTCGAGCGGCAATTTGCCAGCCGCCTGTACTGCGTCCGTGTGGCAAAGAACGCTTGTATCCAGTGCGGCGGCCTTTTCTCTTACGAGGCTCGATATCGTGCTCACGTCTTGTATGACGCCGACTTCGTTGTTGGCCAACATGACGCTGACCAGCAGGGTCTCGGGACGCACTGCATCCGCCACTTCGGATGGGTCCACAATCCCGTCGCTGTCGGGCGCCACATAGGTTACGTCGTACCCGATTCGTTCCAACTGCTCGCACGAGTGGATAACCGCATGATGTTCGATAGCGGTGGTCACGATGTGGCTGCCCGAATGATGAATCATCCCCGCAGCGCCTTTTATCGCCGCGTTGTCTGACTCCGTGCCTCCGGATGTAAAAACCACCTCGCTGGTACGGCAGCCGAGGACGCCGGCCACTCGTTCTCTCGCTTCGTCGACGGCGTTGCGCGACTCCTGCGCCAGGGCATACAGCGACGACGGGTTTCCGAACTGCTCGGAGAAATGGGGAAGCATCGCTTCCATCACTTCGGGACGCACGGACGTGGTGGCGGCGTGATCCATGTAGATCACGCGCTCGGAATCATCCATTATCGGCACAGGCATACCTGGTTTTCGTTCACCTCGAGCGAATGGGCCGACCCGCAAATTCAGCCGCTCAACTGCCGATTTTACATGCGGACGCCCACAACGCGTCGTTTCCCAGGCTGACATTGTGGGCGTTGTTTCGGTAACATTACGGGGTTTTGGAATCCGTCTCACGGCATTTCGGCGTATCCAGCATTGGTGACACCGTCCTTGTCGAGCGGAGCACGGAATAAAGCCGGATAGTCTCAAATGATCAAACTGGAACATATGTCGAAGTACTACGGCGCATACCCCGCCGTAATCGACGCGTCCTTCGAAATTCTGCGCGGAGAGATCGTCGGCTTCCTCGGCCCGAACGGCGCGGGGAAGACCACGACGATGCGCGTGCTCACAGGCTTCACGCCGCCAACGGTTGGAGAAGCGACGATCGGCGGGTTCAACGTGATGACCCACTCGCTCGACGCCCGCCGGCACATCGGATACCTGCCTGAAACCGTGCCGCTGTATCTGGACATGACCGTTACCGATTATCTGACCTACATGGGCCAGATCAGGGGAATGAACACGTCCTGGATCAAGGAGCGCCTGCCGGTTGTCATCGACCAGGTCCAGTTGGGCGACTATCGCGACACCCTCGTAGGAAAACTTTCCAAGGGATACAGGCAACGGACGGGGATCGCTCAAGCGATAATTCATGAGCCGGACGTGTTGATCCTCGACGAGCCGACCATCGGGATCGACCCCATCCAGGTTGTCGAGACCCGGGAATTGATCGTCGACCTCGGCAACGAGCACACCCTGTTGCTCAGTTCGCACATCCTCCCCGAAGTGAGCATGATTTGCCAAAGGGTTTTGGTTATCCACGATGGGCGCATAGTCGCAGACGACTCGCCCGCAAAGCTTTCTCAACGGCTTCAGCACACCGAGCGGATCGAATTGGGCGTGACTCGTACAGAGGCCCGCGAAGTCATCAATCTGCTGCGGGACATGACGATCGTCGTTGACGCCCGGTCGGACACGCGGGCCGATGTGCAACAACGTTCGAGCAGGGATAACGTCACTCCGCTGATAGTGGACGCCAGACCCAACTCCGACGCTGCGCAACACATCGCGGCTATAGTTATCGGAAACGGTTGGGGCCTTAAGTACCTGACCCCGCTGCCAATGACACTTGAAGAAATATTCCTCGAACTGACCACCGAAGAGGACCTGGGAACTTAGGCGTTTGACCTTCGTCCGCGTCATAGCGCTCAAGGAACTCCGCACCTACTTCGCCTCACCGATGGCTTACGTAGTGGCGGCGGCGTTCCTTGCCATTACCGGCTTCTTTTTCGTCGCCTCGGTATCCGACGCCTTTTCCGAGGCTACGATCCGCGGCTTCCTGGCGGGCGCCGTGTTCTTCATGATCTTCATGTCCCCGGCCTTGACGATGAGGCTCCTCGCCGAAGAACAAAAACTCGGAACGCTGGAGCTGCTCCTCACCTCGCCGCTGAGGGAGTTCGAGATCGTCCTCGGCAAGTTCATCGCGGCGTTTACGATGCTGGTGATAATGGCGATCTTGTCGCTGTTCTTCGTCATCGTCCTTTTCGTCTACGGCGTGCCGGACTCCTGGCCTTTGATCACCGGTTACATGGGCCTGCTGCTTTACGGCGCGGCGACGATCGCTATCGGCCTGTTCGCTTCCGCCCTGAGTCCGAATCAGATCGTGGGGCTCGTTGTTGGATCCGGGCTGCTGACCGGGCTGACGATCATTGATTTCATCTCCGATCGCGTTACAGGCACGGCCTCGGAGGTGCTGAACGGACTCCAACTGGGCGCCTCGTTCTCGGTGTTCGACCTCGACAGCTTCGGAGTTTCCGAGACTGGTCATTTCGCCGATTTCGCACGCGGGGTGATCTCTGTCTCTGACATCGCCTACTACGTATCTGTCACCACCCTCTTCGTGTTCCTGACCGTGATGTTGTTGCAGATTCGCAGGTGGCGCTAAACGGTATGTCAATGAACGAAGAAACTCCCAGAACGCGGCCAACGGTTGAGGAAGCCTCCAGGCGTTCCGTCCTCGCGAAGTGGCAAGCCAACGCGACGTCGGTGCGCCAGGCTCTGGCGCTGGCAGGAGTCGGCTCGGTAGTCGTTGGGGGACTTGTCTGGGTCTTCTTAATAGACATACGGACTGCCGCGAACGTTCTGCTTATCGCTGGCGCGGCGGTACTGTTGATCGACATCGCCATTTCGTGGCGAACGGTCGCCCGGGCCCTTTTCGGCCGCCGGGGCCGTTATGGGTTCAATACCACGATGGCTCTAATAGCCTTCATTGCCCTGGCAGTGCTTGTGAATTGGCTGCTTTTCTGGTCGGCCAGCCGGCCGGACCCGCAAGGCTGGTTGCGCGTCGACACGACCGCCACAAAACAGTTCATTCTGGCCGATCAGGGCTTGAAGATCCTCGATCAGCTGGAAGACCCGGCAAAGGTAACCGCATTCTTCACACTGAATTCCGCCGACGAGGCCAATGCCTGGAGAGTCACGGAAGACCTCCTGAGCGAGTTCCGCAGACGGTCAACGAGGGTCGAGTTCGAATATGAACTTATCGACCCTGAGCTACAGCCAAATATCGCGACTGAACTGGGCGCCAACCAGTTTCCCGCACTGGCGGTTGAAAACCTGACGACCCGCCGAACCGAAGTGCTCGTCGGCAGCGACCCGCGGCTGGGTCCGAACGTGTTTTCAGAGCAGCAGATCATTACGGGCCTGCTGGTGGTGAACCAGATCCAGCAGAAGGTCGTCGCGTTCGTAAGCGGTCACTCGGAACGGGACATCACCTCTCTGGAGAACTCCAGGGAGGCGTTTGGCCTGGCTGCCTCTGCCCTGTCTCGCGAAAACTACCAGATCATCAATATCACGCTTCAGGAACTCGGCTCCGTTATTCAGGCGGGAGATCCCACCCTCCTCCCCGCTGTGCTTGTGTTCGCAGGTCCTAGAACCGACCTGCTGGGCATCGATCTTCAAGCCCTGGGCGCATATGCTCAGCTTGGGGGCGACATCCTGTTAATGCTGGAGCCCGACCAGGTGCCAGAGTCATTTGGCGGGTTCCTGGCCCAATACGGCATAGCCATCGGGTCGGGTCAGGTGGTGGACACAGCCAGTTTTGTCTCGCCGAACCCCTCGTTCCTGCAAATGAAGGCGACTAACGGCCAGTTGCCCTTGCACGAAATCACCACAAACTTCGACGTGCTTTATATGCCCGGAACTGCGTTTGTAGGTCCGGCTATTGACCCGGCGTCAGTGCCCTTAACAGACGACGGCCGCCCGTACGTCTTTCTCGAAATCCTGGCATTGACCACGCTCCAAAGCTGGGCCGAAACCGATCCTGACAGGATTCAGTTCACCATCGGCGAAGACGTTCAGGGCCCGCTGTCGGTTGCCTTGGCCATCGAGGCGATTTCGGATTTGAATTCCGCGCCATTTCGCCAGGACGGCGAGTACATCGAGACAAACATGGTAGTGATCGGTGACACAGACTTCGCCAGCAACCAGTACATCGCCAATGCAAAGAACGGTGACCTCCTGGTCAACTCGGTCAACTGGCTCGCAGAAGACTACGAGCTGATATCCATTCGACCGAAGCTCAGATCTTTCCGGGAACTCGTACTTACCACCAGAGAAAGAGACCTTGTCCGGTGGACCGGTTGGCTGCTTATGCCGTCCCTGGTAGGCCTGGCCGGTGTCTACATGTGGTGGAGAAGACGCTAGATAGATGAACCTGCGCATCTCGCTGATCCTCGTCATCGTCCTTGCGTGGGCATCGGTCGGCGCCGCATGGTTCGTGAAGAGCGGGACCGGCGAAGACGATACGCCAACCCCGCCGTTCTTCTACACGTTGTCCACCGATGACATGCGGAGCATCACTATTGCCACCGACGACGACTCCTTCACCTGGAGTTTCGATCCGGAAACCAGGCGCTGGTGGTTCGCCGGCATGGAGGCAGTGCCGACCAACCTGACGCGTTGGGGCGGCATCACAACGTTGCTGGGCGGGCCGCGCACGCAGCGCGTCGTCCGGGACAGCGTGGATTCGCCCGAGGTCTACGGGTTGGACGATCCCGAATTGATCATCAGCGTCGGCCTGAGGGATGGAAGCTCGGTGACCCTGCGCATGGGCGATACAACACCCGACGGAGGCGCTCACTACAGCCAGATAGACGGATTCCCGCAACTTGTAACGGTCGATTCGTCCTGGGGCCAGGTGCTTCGACGCCTTGTCGACGAGCCGCCCCTGCCGGACTGGTGGTACACGCTCGACCCGGCCACGGTTACTGAGATCCTTCTTTTTGAGGACAACGACATAACGATCGCCTACGCAGTGGATGATGACCTGGGCTGGGTTACCTGTGATCTGCCTATCGATGGCAACCCGTGTATCGGGACCCGTCTCGCAGACGCCGATGCGATTTTATCTGCGCTGCAACACTTCTCGAATCGTTCCATCACCGGGGCAGAATCACTGAGCGTGCCTCTTGAGGATGAACGCCACGAAACGTTCGGCACGACCCAGAACGCGCCGTACGTCTCGCTTCGCGTAGAAAAACGCAGACCGGACTCCAACATCACGGAAGCCACTATCGTGACAATGATCTTTGGCAACCTGACAGAGAACCGCGAGGAACGATACGCGGTGGGCAATGAGACGACGGACATCATCAGGATTGACGCTGAATGGGCCGAGGGTGTGCTGGAGTGGTTCAAAAAAGACTTTACGCTCCCTGGGAGTTAAGGATGCTCTGAACAACCCAATGTAAGCTGAGTTGAGTTGGATTGGAGGGGTTGTTCAAAGATTTCAGTCCTCTTGCAACCCCATGATGGCGCCGCGATAGGGATTGTTGGGGCCTTACATCAGCCCTGTTGGGCGGTTTTGCCGCCCCAGTCCCGATTTGGACGCACTGCGCCCCGGTCACGCCGCCAGGTGGCGCTCGGCCGTCATCAAGTTGGCCAGTCCCAGCAGCACCATCAGCCGTTGCGTGTTCTTGGCCAACCCCCGGTAGCGGACCTTGGCGTAGCCGAAGCGCCGTTTCACATACAGGAACGGATGCTCCACCTTTGCCCTGACCGACGCTTTGCGCTTCTCCTCCAGCGCCTCATCGCTTCCCGGCTCCAGTTGCCGCCGACGGCCAGGCTTCATCGCCACCCGCCACTCCATCCCCAACTCCCGATTCTCCGCCCGCTTGTCAACTCCCTGATAACCCGCATCGCCCCACACCCGCTTCTCTCCTCCGTGGAGTAACCGGTGCGCTTCCGTCACGTCGTGCACGTTCGCCGGTGTCGTAGTTACGCTGTGCACCACTCCCGTTTGAGCGTCCGCGCCAATGTGTACCTTCATCCCGAAGCGCCACTCGTTCCCCTTCTTCGTCTGATGCATCTCAGGGTCTCGCCCACCACTACGATTCTTCGTCGAAGACGGCGCCTCGATGATGCTCGCGTCCACTATCGTCCCCTCCCGGAGCCGTAGTCCCTGAGACGCCAGATGACGGTTGATCTCCTCAAACAGACCTTCCCCCAACTCGTGCTCTTCCAACAGATGGCGGAAGTTCAGGATCGTCGTCTCGTCCGGCAGCGGGCCCGACAGCCTCAAACCTGCGAACCGCCTCACCGACTCGACCTCGTACAGCATGTCCTCCATACCAGGGTCACTCAGGTTGTAGAACAACTGGACGCAGTGTATCCGCAGCATCGCCGGCAACTCATAGGGCCGGCGGCCCCGGCCCGCCTTGGGATAATACGGCCGGATACGCTCTTCCAACTTTCCCCATGGGACCAGACCATCCATGCGCTCCAGGAATATCTCCCTGCGAGTCTTGCGCTTCTTGCCGTCGTATTCCAGGTCCGCAAATGTTGGCTGGTCCACCGGATCCTTCACTCCCAAACATCTTTGTCTGATTACATATGGCATGTCACTATGCCACAACCCGCGGACTTGTTCAGAGTATCCTTAAGTCTTTCTCAGTCGTCGGCCGGCCCCGATGCCGGGGTTTGGCGAGCCCCGCGCCTACCGGTTGTCCAGTGCCGCACCGGTGTTCGGCCCACCTTCATCGCCGCTAGCCATTAAGAGCCGACTATGTACGGAGAGGTAATCACCGTTGGGCGCGAGCTCCTCATGGGCGAGATCGTGGACACCAACGCGTCTTTCCTGGCACAGAAACTGGCCGAGGCCGGTGTAAACGTGCGGTGGGTGTCGCAAGTCGGCGACGACATCGACCACCTCTCAGAGGCATTCACAAGAGCGCTCGGCCGGTCCGATATCACCGTAACGAGCGGGGGACTGGGACCGACGAGCGACGACCTAACCCGTGAGGCGGTAGCCGCCGCGGTGGGTGAATCGCCGAAAGTAGACCCTGAGACACTATCGTGGCTGAGAGGTGTATTCGAGCGCCGGGGCACGATTATGCCCGACACCAACATCAAGCAGGCGACGCTCATTCCCTCGGCCGAGACAATTCCCAACCCTAACGGGACCGCCCCCGGCTGGTGGGTGCAGACCCGCGGCAAGCACGTCGCTCTGCTGCCCGGGCCGCCGAGAGAGCTCGCAACGATGTGGGCAGACTACGCGGGACCCAGGGTGGCGACGTTGTCGGGCGCCGGTGTGGTCTTTACCCGCACGTTGAAAACAGCCGGGATGACCGAGGGAGGAATCGACGAGATACTGTCGGACCTGTTCGGAAGTGAAAATCCCTATCTGGGCATCTACGCCAGACGAGACGGTATACAACTGAGAATCATCGCCCGGTCCGACTCCGATGAAGGCGCGCGAAACCTGGCCTCTCCCCTCGAGGCCGAAATAAGGCAACGTCTTAAGGGCGCCATTTGGGGGGCGGATGATGAAACGGCGGGCTCACGGATTTGCGACTTGCTCGCATCGGAGGGCCGCACGTTCGCGGTGTTGGAAGGGGCCAGCGGCGGGGCTGTCGCATCGATGATGGCAGCGGTGAAGCAAAACGGGAAATCGTTCCGCGGTTCCATGGTCGCGGGCCCCGGCGGTTCCCCTTTGCTCACGCCATTGCTTGAGGCCCTGCTGGGATGGCCGCAAGCACGCCTGATGGGAGGTATGGGGGTAGAAGCAGCCGTCTCGATGGCGAAGGCAGCCAGGCAACTGTTCGGAAGCGACGTCGGTCTGGGAATTACGCCGATGGCCATCGACGATGGGGTCTATCCCGATGGCACAGTCTGGGTTGCGGTTGTGTCAGAAGAGGGCGAGATCCAGGCCACTTCCCGATTCACGCAACACCGGGAAGTGGCGATGCAACGAGCCGGCCTCTTCGCGCTCGTCGAACTGGCCACCGCCCTAAACGCCGAACTCGTCTGACCCCACCGCACTCGCGCGGTGCTGCCGGAGTGATCTTCTACAACGGCGAACCGCCATCACGGGCCCCCCAGCCAACACAAAGACCGACCTTCGCACCGCGTGCACTACCGTTGGTTCAGCACGCCCAATTTTCCCGCGCAATGGTTTAATTAATGTGTCGGGTCGCGACAGCCCTATTCTTCCCTAAGGCCGCCGGAGGCGTCATTTGTTCAAAAACATACTTGTACCGCTCGACGAGTCTGACCTGTCGGAGCGAGCGCTACCGGTCGCAAAAGATCTGGCGGGGCAGCTTGGGGCAACCATTCACCTGTTGGAAGCCGTCCAGCCGCAGGCGGAACTCTTTTCCGGCCCCGATTCGATGGCTGGCAGCCAATACCAGGTGGAAGCGATGCGGAACTCAATGGAGATCCAAATCAAGAATGCCCGGGAGTACATCGCCAATGTTGCTGGGGCCTGTCAGGCCGAGGGACTGCAAGTGCGGTCCGAATTGCGCGAGGCTGCCGCTCCGGAATCGATTAAGGCATACGCGGACGACAACGAAATTGACCTCATCGTCATGAGCACGCACGGCCGCGGCGGTATCCACCGGATGTTTATAGGCAGCGTGACGGACCGGGTTGTACGGTCTGTGGAGGTCCCCGTGCTGGTTATTCCCCGAGGGGATTCCTAAATCACGTCGTGAGGCGTCTATAAAGTTGCGGCAGGCGCAGCGGTAACAGGTTGATGTCGGAAAGCACCTCGTAGCTGAAGTCCTGCATCATCGTCTTCAGGTAGTCGTGCCCGTCCCTGTCCACCGTCAGGCAGAACGGAGTTACACCCTCCCGGCGGGCCTCCATCAAGGCCATTCGGGTGTCGTGCACCGCGTACTCCTTCTCCACGCCCTCCCGGGAGTAGCCGCGGTCCTGCGGACGCCCATCGCTAATCAGGAACATGAACCTTGAGCGGGCTTCCTGGGTCATGAGTTTCGAGGTAGCGTGCCTGATTGCCGGTCCCATTCTTGTCGCGTGTAGCGGAGCTATCCTGTCTATGCGCCGCGGGATCATGCTGGAAAATTTTTCGTCTATGTCCTTGATGACATAGAACTCGACGTTTTCCCGACCGTATCCCGAGAATCCGTAGATCCCGTAGTCGTCGCCCAGACCTTCGAGGGCGTTCACCAACAGGACGATACCCTCTTTTTCAACGTCGATGATCCGCTTGTAGGACCGGCGCAGTCCTTCGGCGCGGCGCGACCTTAGCCATACCATGTATTCGACCGGATCATCCGGCGCCGCCCAGTCGTCAGATCCGCGTTTCGTTTCGTCTATCGCTTCGGCCGTGGATGCGCTCATGTCGAGCAGGAATGCGACCGCGACGCTCCGTTCCGTCTTGTTTCGCCGCCAGTACAGCTTTTCGTCAGGGGTATGGCCGGTGCGTAAGTCCGTAACAGCTTCGATCACTGCGTCCAAATCGTGCTCCTCGCCGTCTTCCAGCCGCTTCACCTTGCGGTACATCTCCGGAACGACCAGTTCGAACTGCTTTCTTATGCGCCTCACCAACGAGGCGTAGTTGGTCAGAGTTTCCTGGTAAAACGATGCCTCTCCGTAGGCGATCTCTTTTTCGTGGACCAGGCACCAGCGCGGTTTGTACTCATTTGCCCTGAAGTCCCACTCGTCGTAGACGAAGGAATCTTTGCCGTTTGCCTGGAGCGGCCCGCCGTCCTCGTCAACGTGCGAAATCGGACCCTGGGAAAATTGCTGGTTGTTTGGCTCCCTGCGGGCCAACTCCTTCATCAGGTTCTCCAGCATTTCGTTGGACTGCTGGTCTTCCTTTCCGTCCTCACTCGGCTGAATATCCAATTCGGCCGAGTTCTTCATCAACTCTTCCAGCTGTTCGGCCGAAATCGGCTGCATCCCCTCACCATCGCCGCCTTCTCCGTCCGGGTCCATCATCAACTGTGAAAGCAACTGGCCGAGTTCAGGCTTGAATTCGCCCCTGTAATCAACTTCCTGCGGCGACTCATACTCCATCCCCGACTCATCCTCGTCGCCCGGTGAATCCTCGTCCTGTCCGCCTTCGGCCATCTGAAGACCGGCCGCGAGTTGTTCCGCTATCGCCTCCGGATCGAAATCCTCCAAACCTCCCTCTTCGGGTTCGGATTCCGTGTCTTCTGGTTCGATCGACTCGAATTCGTCCTCGTCCACTTCCTCATTCGTGATCTGCTCGAGGAGAGAGTAGATGCGTATAGTCGCCTCGGCCGTGTCCTCGACTGTGGCGTCCGGACTGCGCAACATCCTTATCAGCCGCCGCACCTTCCGTGCCGTTTCCGCGTGTTCCCTGGGTACGCGCAGACCCTTGGTCTGTCCGAGACTGATGCGCACCGTGAACTCCAGGATAGTCTGGCGGGCAGGCAGCGACTCGATCTCTGGCCTCTGCTTGAGGGAATCCGACTGGGTGCGGAGGTAGGCGACGGCAATCCCGCGGTACTCGTGGAGAATCCTTGCGTCAAGCCGCGTGTCCTCGGCAACCGTGAATATGTCCAGGACCAGTTGATTGTCGTTGAAACGGTTGAAGAAACGGCTCATGTCGGTAAGAAACGCGGTCTCGATGCCGCCTTCTTCCGCGGCGCTATCCGGGTCCTCGACCGCTTCGCCTGAATCGTCGGCCGGCTCGTCGGTATCCGATTGCCTACCTGCCTTTAGCAGCGGCCGGATGTCTTCAAACATCGTCGACTGCCGATCGTAATCGAAGTCGAAACTCCCGAACTCTATGTGGCCTGCCTGGTGCGTGGAGATGACCTTGAACCACTGGAAATTGTGGTCTTTAGAGGTGTACCTGTTCACTACGCCTGGCAAGAAGATGGTCGATCCTTCGGTGGTAGGCGCGTCGCCCTCGACCCAGCCGATGCGCTTATCGACAAGCTGGCGCGTCGCCTGTATTTCGATCTCTTTTGCAACGAGGGCCCGGCAGTACATGCGCAAAACGTCCGAGACCCTGACAAGCTCGATGCTCGATGAAAGGGCGTCAAGAATCTCTTCGGACCGCGTCGATTCCATCCTGAAATAGGACGCCGCCGCCGCGGGGCTGGTCCTGCAGAGCAGGGCCCCTTCTGTTTGCCATTCCTGGAGTTGCGCAAAGGTAACGCGCTCCAACACAGTCGGCGCGCTTTTGAGGAATTCGGGCGCCGATTCGGGTGAAACCGCAGCAAGCGAATCTGCGAGTTGAAGCAGTTGGTCTCGATTGTCTGCAGGTATGGCGTTCAACGCCGCCGCGCCGTCTGTCATTATGGCGCCGGGGTCAATACCCTCAGTGGCGATCAGGCGCCTGGTCAATGAGAGCAGCGGCCCGCGGTGTTGGGGCAACATGCCGGGCAGTGAGGCCGCCGCCGAGTCAAACAGGCCTTTCACGTCTCGCCACGATGTATCGGTCTGGGCACGGCCAAGGGCAATCAGACTGCTGACATCGCCGCCCAATCGGGGGAACAGTTCGAGGCCTTGTGCCAAACATTCCGAGGCCACGTCGTAAGAGCGGCGGGAAAGGGCCTCAAGAAATGCGCCGAACTGCCCAAACTCCTCGAATGAAATCGTTTCCAGGAGCTTTGGAGTGCCTTCGAACACCCGGCATGAAAGGGCGCTGGACTTCCAGGTGCCGCGATACAGAGAACGCCCGATCATGGCCCAATCGTCGATGTATCGGGGCCTGAGCCTCAATATCGCCGCTGGGCTGGCCCTGAAGTAGGCGACGGCCAAACTGGGCGAATCGTCGCAGAGGGACGAACCCGTCCGCGCCCAACGCAAGAACTGGCCCGCCGGGAGTTGTTGCTGCACTGACGGCGAAGCATCGAAGTACTCCGCGGCGGCCTCCCAGGATCGAACCGTCTTACGGGCTATTGCCAGTCCATGGTCCGACCATTGCGTGATCGTTTCTTCCGCGAGCCGCCCTGAAAGGACCTCGTGGGCGCGCCGAAAATTGTCCACGACCGGCGGCGGGAACCGTTCGAGTTCGGCGACGGACATCTGTAGGTGGCTATTGGGGGGCTTCGAGTCTTGTGTCATGTGAACGGGGAAATATATGTGCGCCGCTGGCCGTCACCCAGCCGAAGCCATATCCACGACTTGCAGGGCCTGGTGGATGATACGTGCCGTTGCCCCCCAGATTATGCGGCCATTATATGCGTATGCGGGCGTAGTCCTGATGCCTTCGCCCTCGACAATCGAAATCGTTCTGCCCGATTCCGGCCGGGAAATTGTTGCGAAGGGCACATTTACGACTTCCGCCACTTCTCTTTTGGACAACGACATCGACTCTTGGGACACCAACCTGCCGACGAACGGCCACACAAAAAAGCCTGTGCGGGTATTCACGGGATCCAGGGCTCCCCAATGGCGTATATCGGCAGGGTCGACGCCCAGTTCTTCAACGGTCTCACGCAGGGCAGTGTGCCTGAGGGACTCGTCGGCAGGTTCGCAAACGCCTCCGGGAAAAGCCCACTCATTTCGATGGTGGCGTACTTCCCCAGACCGCCTGATAAGGAGTAACTCCGGTCCGTCTTCCGCCCCGCCGAAGAGCAGGTACACCGCTGCAACTCGCCCGGGCGTGGCGTGTTCGCTATCGAACGACGTCGGATCTGTCTGCCTTCCCCAAAAGACATCGCCAAGCGCGGAAAGTGTCGGCGACATGCCTCCTACGGGAAGATGGACGAGACCACCTCATCGAGACTGCGCTGGATTTGCGGGTCGTCCGTTATCCCCCAGGTGACCGACACCTGGCAGGCTCGCCTCGCCTGAACTCCTTCCAGAATAAGCCGGCCGGCATAGATGAGCACGCGCGTGGACGCCGCTTCTTCGAGGCCGTGCTCCCTCAAATTCCTGATCTTGTCGCCGAGCTTGGCCAACATGCCGGCAGTTTCGATATCCACTCCCGACTCATGGGCGATGATCATGGCTTCTCGCTCAGGGTCAGGGAACACGAATTCGAGAGCCACGAAACGCTGCCTGGTGCTGTGTTTCAGGTCTTTCAGCGCGTTCTGGTAACCGGGGTTGTACGAAACGACGAGCAGGAAGCCATCGGCGGCTTCCACGACCTCCCCCAGCTTGTCGATGGTCAGAATCCGCCTGTGGTCGGCCAGCGGGTGGATGATTACGGTCGTGTCTTTGCGGGCTTCGACGATCTCGTCGAGGTAGCAGATTCCGCCCACTTTGACCGCCCGTGTAAGCGGCCCATCAATCCAACGGGTACCTTTGGCATCGAGCAGATAACGGCCGACCAGGTCGGATGCCGTCATGTCCTCGTGGCAAGCTACCGTTACCAGGGGCAGGCCGCCGTTGGGCGAAGCTTGCGTCGCCGCAGTCTTATTGGATTTCTTCTTCACCACCGTTAGCGGCTGGCCGAGCTTCCAGGCCATGTACTCGACGAACCTGGTCTTCCCCGTGCCTGTGGGACCCTTGAGCAGCATAGGGACCCTTTGGCGGTACGCCGCCTCGAAGATCTCTACCTCATCTGACAGGGATATGTAAAACGGCTCAGTCTCGACGATGTATTCTTCGACACGGTACTGGCGTTCCTCCGTTTGGGTTGCCATGCTTATTTTGGGTCCCTTCCGATTTCGCGGCGTGTGTCGCCTGCAATCAAGTTTTTGTAGGCTGCGGTTACCGCCGATCTCAATTCGCCGACGGTTCCGGTGTTTTCGATCACTACGGACGAACGGTTCGCCCGATCTACGGATGCCAATTGCGCTGCCAACCTAGCATCCGCCTCGCTCGCAGATATCGACTGCCGGCCCATCAGCCGAGCCCTCGCCACTTCCCTGGGCGTTTCAACGGTCCAGACCTGGTCGAACAGGTCTTCCCAACCTGCCTCCAGCAGTATCGCCGCTTCCACGACCGCTACACCGGCGCCCGCCGCTTCTGCTTCAGCCAGACGAATCGAGATGAGTTTGTGTATTTCCGGCCAGACGATTCCTTCCAGAGCTAGTCGCTCTTTTTTGTTGCCGAAGACGATCCTGGCCAGACTCGCCCGGTCGATTTCACCATCGTCGCTCAGTATTCCGTTGCCAAAGCGTTCTAAAACAAGACGGCGGGCAGTTCCGTCCCTTGAGTAGGTTTCGTGCCCAATCCTATCCGCATGAACCACATACGCGCCGAGATTCCTCAGCATCTCTGCGGCTGTTGATTTACCGGCGCCGATGCCGCCGGTTAGTCCCACCCTTTGCATAGTCACATGTTGATTGACACCAAACAGACATTCTAGCTTTGGGCAGGTGGGACGGCAATTGCGTCCTCGACCGAACAAGGATTCTTGCGTGCGCCCGATTGTGCCTGGATTCCCTTACGATGACGATCCAGAAGAGCAAACAGCCACCACTACCGCAATTGCGCCGGGCGCTGGATTAAACTTGCTGAACGTGATCCGCGTTGGAGTAAAACGCAGCCAGCCGTTCGATGATGTCCAAGTGAACAACACAAGCTTGAGAAGTCTTCCAAGTGTCGAGAACCTGCTCCGGCATTCTCGCCTGATCGCGCTGTCCGCCGAGTATTCCCACGCATCGGTTGTCCGGCTGGTGCGGGAAACACTAAACGATGTTAGAAGCGCAGCGCTCGCCGGAAAATCGATTCCCTCCTCCGACGGTATCGCCGACGAGGTCGTGGAACGAGCGGGGACCGCGTGGTCGGTTTGGCCGGTTCGGCTTGTAAACGCCACCGGAGTGGTCCTGCACACGAATTTGGGAAGAGCGCCTCTGAGTCGTGCCGCGCTCGCCGCAGCCATGGACGCGGGGAGCGGCTATTCGAACTTGGAATTTGACCTGGGGACGGGAAAAAGAGGATCGCGCCAGGCGAAAATCGGACAGTTGTTGACCGACGTGACCGACGTGACCGGCGCCGAAAATGGCATCGCGGTCAATAACAACGCATCCGCCGTGCTCCTGGTTTTGAGCGCAATGGCCGCGGGGCGCGAGGTGATCGTGTCGCGGGGTGAGGCGGTAGAGATTGGCGGCGGGTTCCGGGTTCCCGACGTGATGAGGCAGTCCGGCGCCGAACTTGTAGAGGTTGGCACGACCAACCGCACCTACGTTCGCGACTACGAAGCGGCCATCACGGATCGAACGGCCGCGATACTGAAGGTCCATCCGAGCAACTTCCACGTGTCCGGATTCACACACGCCGCGGAGCTGGCTGAACTCGTCACACTCGCTGAGTCCAGGGGCATAGCCGTGCTTCACGACCTGGGATCCGGTTGTCTGTTGAACACCGAGTTATACGGCATCGCCCATGAACCGACCGTTCAGGAAAGCGTTGAGGCCGGAACCCACATGACGATGTTTTCGGGAGACAAGCTGTTGGGCGGGCCGCAGGCCGGCCTGATCGTCGGAGCGGTGGATCACGTCAAGAGAGTAGCCGCACACCCAATGGCGCGGGCTGTCCGCATGGACAAGATCGGCCTGGCGGCGCTGGGCGCAACCCTCATCTCCTACATTCGCGGGAACGCCGAGAACGAACTCCCCATCTGGCAGGCGATCTCGATGCCGCTGTCGGACGTCGATAAACGCGCACGGAGTTGGCAAGCGGCTGTTGGTACGGGGCAAGTAATCGACGTTCGTTCGGCAATAGGCGGGGGCAGTCTTCCGGGCCAGACCTTGCCATCCCGCGCCCTGGCCATTGCGCCTTCGCAGGGGCCGGATGAATTTGCGGCTGCACTCAGACGAGCCAAACGGCCGGTAATCGCACGGATCGAAGACGATCGGGTTGTACTCGACCCCCGCACGGTTGCGGAACATGAAGACGAGCATGTTGTCGCAGCCCTGAGATCCTGCCTGGGCACAGGATAGACCGGTGGAAAAAACCTGTTACGGCAAGCGAACTACTTTTTAATTTTGCGCGGCGAGGGGTACTGCCGCCCGGGGACGCGACCAGGATCGCGCACCCGCATGGCCCTACCGGGTAACCAACCCCGCCATCCGTTCCTAAGAGGGTGTCTAATAAGTCCCACTGTCACCCTGAGCGAAGTCGAAGGGTCTGGGTCCGAGGGGTAGGGCACACAACTTGGCAGACATCAAAATTTTAGACCCGTATCGATGACAAACGTTTGCAGTCCGGTCCAACAGCACCTAATTTGACACCCTCTAAGGTCATATAGTCCGACTCAACTAGACAAACCGAAATGACCCTCTTCGATCATCGCAGACAGCAGATTCAAGGCCGCAATGCCCCTCTCGCGGCTCGGATGCGCCCGCAATCGCTCGACGAGATGGTGGGACAAGAGGGCCTGGTTGGCGAAGGGCGGGTGCTACGGCAGGCGATCGACCAGGATCGGGTGCCGTCGATGGTGCTGTGGGGACCGCCTGGGAGTGGCAAGACGACACTGGCCAGGCTGATTGCGCAAGTCACCAAGGCAACCTTCATTCAGCTATCTGCGGTCACGTCAGGCGTCGCAGACGTGCGAAAGGCGGTCGGCGAGGCTCGCCATCAGTTGGGCGAAATCGGAAGACCAACAATCCTGTTCATCGACGAAATCCACCGGTTCTCCAAGTCTCAACAGGATGCGCTTCTGCCGCATGTCGAGGACGGAACCATAACGCTTATCGGGGCCACTACGGAGAACCCTTCGTTCGAAGTGATCGCGCCGTTGCAGTCGAGGACGAGGGTCTACACCCTTGCCCCGCTGCCTGACGAGGCGATCGGGACGATCCTGGACCGCGGGTTGGCAGACAAGGACCGGGGGCTTGGGACATTTAACGCGCGCCTTACTGAAGAGGCACGCAGTTTCTTGCTACGCGTCTCAGGAGGAGATGCCAGGACCGCCCTCGACGCCTTGGAACTGGTGGTCGAATCGAGCGCGCCCGATGGGGCAGGGGAAAGAGTCGTAGACGTCGATACGGTCGAACAGGCTCTACAAAGGCAAGCTCGATACGATCGATTGGGCGACGCCCACTACGACACGATTTCCGCGTTCATCAAGTCGATCAGGGCCTCAGACCCGGACGCCGCTCTTTACTACCTGGCCAGGATGATCGATGCCGGCGAGGACCCACTGTTTATCGCAAGACGCCTGATCGTCTCGGCATCAGAAGACGTTGGACTGGGCAACCCCGGCGCTTTGCCGGTGGCGGTCGCCGCTCAACAGGCGGTCCATTTCGTCGGCATGCCGGAGGGCCGAATCCCGCTCGCCGAGGCGACGGTCTATCTTGCAAACTCGCCAAAGAGCAATTCTGCATACTTGGCCATCGATAAAGCGTTAAAGGATGTCCGAAGCTCTCGTGACGAGCCGGTCCCGATGCACATGCGCAACGCTCCGACGAGATTGATGCGCAATCTCGGATACTCCGAGGGGTATCGTTATCCGCACGACTACCCGGACCACTTTGTCGCATCGGAAAACCTGCCGGAGAAGCTTCGCGGACGGCGTTACTACGTCCCAGGAAACCTGGGCGCCGAAAAGCCTATGGCCGACCGGCTCAGACGGTGGTGGGGCGAAAAATACGCATCACCCGAAAACACGCCCGACGACCCCAATCGATCGCCGCCGAGTCCTTAGGCGATCGCCTTCATCACCTTCGCAGTCGCAGCAATCGTGTAGTCGATGTCGTCAGCATCGATACCGTAGTGGGCGGCCATCCGCATGCTGAGACTGTTCGGTGGGACCAGCACCCCCTCATCTTCCAACCCGGCCGAGAGCTCGGCGCCGTTACCGGCGGGGGTATTGAACCGGACCAGGTTGGTCTGGATCCGCTCCGGATCAAGATCAATACCGTCGATCTCAGCAAGGCCATACGCCAGGCGTTTTGCGTTGGCGTGGTCCTCGGCCATCCGGTCGATCATCGTGTCCAGAGCCACAATTCCGGCGGCTGCAAGAACCCCCACCTGGCGCATGCCTCCGCCCAGCATCTTCCTCCAGCGGCCGGCCTCCTTGATGAAGTCCTCATCGCCGCATAAGACGCTGCCCACAGGGCACGACAGTCCCTTCGAAAGGCAAAAGCCGACAGAGTCCACATCGGCCGTCAACGCATCGGGCGGACATTCGAGAGCGACGGCGGCGTTGAAGATCCTCGCCCCGTCCAGGTGCACCCGCAGACCCCTGCTCCTGCCGGCGTCGGCCATTTTCTTCGTGTCCTCGGGCGTTATGGGCATGCCGCTCGTCCCATTGTGCGTATTCTCGATGCAAAGCAGCACCGTACGAGCCCTGTGGTAGTCATCCGGCTTCACTGCCCCCAGGATGTCATCCGTATCCAGAGTACCGTCCATCTGGGTCGGTATCGCCTGCGGATACACGCTGCCCAGAACGGCGAAGCCGCCAGCCTCGCTGTTCAAAATGTGGCACTGGTCGCCCACGATTATCTCGTCGCCGCGCTGCGCCTGTGAAAGGACCGCCACCAGGTTGGACTGCGTGCCGGACGAGACGAAGAGCCCCGCCTCCTTGCCGAGCATCTCTGCGGCCTTCTCCTGCAGCCTGTTCACGGTGGGGTCGTCACCGAATACGTCGTCACCCAACTCGGCGTCGTACATGGCCTGCCGCATTTCCGGCGAGGGGTGAGTGACGGTGTCGCTGCGAAGGTCGATTCTTGTCATCTGAGGGGGCCTTTCTTAGGGGCGATTGGGACTCTACGGTTACCGTCCGTTATGGTAATTGCTGTTACGTCGCGTGATTTTACCCGCGACCAATCCTGTTGCAATCGATGCACAAGGTGATGTCTTGAGACAATCGGCAGTTGAATTCGAAGTCGATGGCGACCGCGTGAACGGAATCCTCAGCACGCCGCTTGGCGCCCGGTCGCCATTTCCCGGCGCGGTAGTGTGCCACGGGCACCCCCTGTTCGGCGGGTCGATGGACTCCCTGCTCACGTATGCCATCTGCGAGGCGCTGGCGGACAACGGGATTGCCACGGTGAGGTTCAACTTCAGACCCATGGAGCAGGGCGCGACGGAAGAAGGCGGCACCGCGTGCCAGGACGTGGCCGCGGGGTTGAATCTGCTGCGAAACTGGCCCGAAGTGAGGCGCAACCGATACGGGCTGGTCGGGTATTCGGCCGGAGCGGCGGCAATCCTGCGAGGGCTCGGCAATTTGAAGCGAGCAAGGGCGTTATCGTTAATCTCGCCGCCGCTCTCGGCGTTGGAAACAACTGGCATAGGTCGCGACAAACGACCGCGCCAGTTTGTGATCGGCGCCGCCGACCGCATCGTCGATCCGGCGAAACTAGGTGCGGCGGTCGAGGAAATGAGACAGCCGGTGGACCTGCAGGTAATCCCGGGCGCCGGTCACACTATTGGCGGCTACGAGCGCGAGGTGGCAACAGCGGTTGGCCTGTTCATGGGAATGCAACTCAGGCGTTAGTGTCAGGTAAATCCGCCGACTAACCTTTTGAGGTGACCGTATACTCGAAGAGCAACGACTTTCGCACATGTCCCGAATGGCTGATGAGTCGTGCTGACACAACGTCCAGTTAGATTTGCAAAACGACAACGCGCCCAATCCACTCGCAACCGCTGAACTGGCGGAGGCCAGCCCTTCAGGTGGGGGTTGGACGATCTTTGTCGACCCGTTTGCCTGGCTGATGTTTGCGTTGGCCCTGGGGCTCGATCAGTTCACAAAATGGCTTGTTACCAGCAACCTCGCGTTATTCGAGTCCGTCCCCGAAGAAGGTTTCTTCCGAATCACGTACGTCTGGAACACCGGTACTGCGTTCGGACTGTTCACCGGCCGTGGAGACATTCTGACCGTCGTTTCCTTGGTGGCAGTGGCGATTCTCATATTCTTCTACCGTCATGCCGGTCGGGAGTCTTTGATCGTCAGACTGGCGATCGGCCTGCAACTCGGCGGGGCGTTGGGAAACATCGTAGACAGGTTCCGTCTCGGCCACGTGACCGACTTTATCGATGTCGGCCCCTGGCCAATCTTCAATATTGCTGATTCATCAATTGTCATCGGGATAGGCCTGATGGTGTTCTACCTGTTTGTCACGCGGGAATCGCGAGAGCAGCACGCCGAATCGCCCGCCGGGCAATCTTCCGCCCAACACCTGACCGGTGAAATTCCGCCGCAGCCCGAGAGAACGGAAGACTCTGCTGGATCCACCGCAGCGACCGCTCCCACGAGCGATGACCGCGGCTGATGGTCGATCGATGAACAGGAAGATCGCCTGGACACTGCGCGATGCTGATGAGCCCTTACGACTCGATGTAGCCGTTGCGGGCGAGTTGGACGGCGTAAACAGATCTCTGGCCAGACGGCTGATCGAGGGTGGGTTCGTATCCGTGACAGGCAAGACATGCCGTCGCGGTTCGTCACGGATAACCTGCGGCGACGTAGTGGTAGTCGAACTTCCGGATGATTCAGGGCGCGTGGACGATTCGACGAAGGCAGAATTCGACGTGGTCCTGGAAGACGAGCACCTGATCGTGGTGGACAAGCCCGCAGGTGTAACTGTTCATCCCGGGCCCGGACATAGAGGCGACACCTTAATCGAAGCCCTGATTGCGTCCCGACCCGAACTCGCTGCCGTGGGCGATCCTGAGCGCCCCGGAGTGGTGCACCGCCTCGACAAGGACACGTCGGGTCTGCTCGTAGTCGCCAAAACCGATGCTGCCCTGTCACACCTCGTCGATGCAATCAAGGCCCGCGCCATCGTCCGAACGTACAAGGCCCTTGTAGCAGGTCAATTCAATTCGGATCAGGGCGTTATAGACGCCCCAATCGGACGCGACCCGGCTAATCGAACACGCCAGGCGGTGGTAACTTCCGGCAAGCCGGCGAGAACCAGGTATCGCCTCTTGAAACGAATGCCCGGCGCATCGTTTCTTGAGGTCGTGCTGGAAACCGGACGGATGCACCAGATCAGGGTCCACATGGCTGCTGTGAAGCACCCGGTAATCGGAGACAGGACGTACGGCCCCAACCCGGGTCCTCCGGGACTGGAGCGACAGTTCCTGCATGCCACGCGCCTGCGGTTCGAACACCCGTTAACCGGTAAACCTGTAGACGTGAAGTCGCCTTTGCCAGACGACCTTAGTGAAGCCTTGGCACACTATGAGTCCGGTTGAGCCGCCTGGAACCCTGAGTGAAGACAAATCCACTGGCGTAGGGGCGTTTGCAGAGCATGTTTCGTAACGTTGAGATCACCTGAATCACGATCCATTGGATTACGGTTTTCGCCAGAATTATGAGGTATGGCGCCGTATTACAATTTCGTCATTCCCGTGAAAACGGGAATCTATTCCCCGACCGCGTAGTGCGAAACTAAGAAGGTGCTTTGTGAAACAGGCTCTTGCAACCCGCCCACAATTGAAACAGTATTCGAAAGGCCCTGAACACAAATCCCGTGACTGAATCAGAAACACAAAAAACCGACACGCAAAATCCCGCGAGGGTGAGGTTTGCTCCCAGCCCAACCGGATTGCTCCACATTGGCGGGGTGCGTACAGCGATCTTCGATTGGCTGCTGGCCAGGCAGACCGGCGGGCAGTTCATCCTACGCATCGAGGACACCGATCAGCGGCGATTCATGGACGGCGCCACCGAAGACATCATGGAATCGCTGCGGTGGTACGGGCTCGACTGGGATGAGGGGCCGGACGTGGGCGGACCGCACGAACCCTATATCCAGTCACAAAGGAAGAGCTACTACTCGGCCGCGGTCGAAAAGTTGATCTCAGCCGGAGCGGCCTATGCCTGCGACTGCTCTCAGGAACGCCTTGCCGCCGTGCGCAATCAGCAACAGGCGTCTGGCCAACCGCCGGGCTACGATGGGCGCTGCCGAAATCGACAGCCAGTTTATGTCCCGCATTCAGATCGGCAGGGGAGTGAAGTGGTGGTGCGAATGCGAGTCCCGGAAGAAGGGAGATTGGCGTTTCATGACGTTGTCCGTCAGCAAGTCTCGTTCGATCTCTCGAATCTAACAGATTTTGTGATCATGAAGTCGGATGGCATGCCCACCTACCATTTGGCGCACGTGGTAGATGACCACGAGATGAAGATTTCCCACGTGCTCCGAGGCGAAGAGTGGATATCGTCCACACCGAGGCACATCCTGATACACGAGGGCCTCGGAATCACGCCGCCGGTCTACGTCCACCTGCCCCTCCTGCTGGGCAAGGACCGGTCGAAACTTAGCAAGCGCCACGGCGCCGACCGCGCGCTGGCGTACAGGGGCCAGGGATTCTTGCCCGACGCGATGTTTAATTTCCTGGCGCTCCTCGGCTGGTCGCCGGGAGATGACTCCGAGGTTATGGGCCGCGACGAGATTGTCCGGCGATTCTCACTCGATCAAGTCAGCGAGTCTCCCGCCGTGTTCGATCTGGACAAGATGACGTGGATGAACGGCGTCTACATCCGTTCCATGAACGCCGCCCAGCTTACGTCGCAAATGATGCCGGTGCTCTCCGACCCCGTGGATGGACTGCCGGACTCCGTGCCGCGTCCCATCGACCAGGGCAGGGTGGAGGCGCTGACGCCGCTGATTCACGAACGGCTGAAACGGCTTGATGAAGCGCCGGGATTGCTCGACTTTTTCTTCACGGATGACGTTTCGCCCGACCCCAATGAACTCATTCAACGCAGGATGGACCAGGAATCGACCATTACTGCGCTCACCGCAGCCCTGGATCTTTGCCGCACAGTTGAATCGTTTGATCCGGCGCCCCTCGAATCGGCCTACCGCGCGCTTACGGCGGAAATCGGACTGAAGGCCGGACAAGTCTTTGGAACGATCCGGGTCGCAGTTACCGGCAGGCGCGTTGCGCCGCCGCTGTTCGATACGATGGCCGCCATCGGCCGTGAAAGGTGCGCGGCCCGCCTCGAAAAGGCGCGCTCGCTGCTCTCCAACAAAGTCGAAGCCTCGTCGGCCAATCCGTGAACCAGCGCGGGTCCGCCAAATTGACCGTTTTTTCGGTAATCCGTATACTTTAGGCGTTGTTAGAAATAAAAACCCGGGGGCATCTTGGTAGAACTCAGAATCAATGAAGGGGAAAGCTTCGAAGCGTTTCTTCGGCGTTTCACTAAACGTGTGCAGCAGGAAGCAGTGATTGCCGAGGCCAGGCGGCGCCAACATTTCGAGCCGCCGAGCATGATCCGCAAAAAGAAGGCCGCCGCAAAGCGCCGCAAGAGCCACAAGGCCACCCTCAAAAACATGTAACCGCCAGCCCGCCGACCGGCGGGCTTTTCAGTTAATCGCCCATTGGCATGTTTCCGTGTGATTGCCCCTCGTCACTTATTGTTTCCGCCCGGCCTGCGTTGCGTTTAGTCAGCCACCCCGGTTCCCAACTAGACGACTCCGCCCTGATTACGGATCGCTGGTAATTATTTCGTGAGAAAACCCAACTTCGGCATCGTCGTGTTCCCGGGTACGTGGAGCGACCGCGACTGCCACCATGCGATTACGTCGGTCCTCGGCCATAAAGCCTCTTTTGTGTGGCACAAAGACCGGGATCTGTCGGCGTACGACGCCCTTGTCCTGCCGGGCGGATTTTCGTATGGGGATTACCTCAGGGCCGGAGCGATCGCTCGGTTTTCGCCGGTGATGGAATCGGTTATCGATTTTGCGAACGAAGGCAAGCCGGTGATCGGAATCTGCAACGGCTTCCAGATCCTTTGTGAAGCAGGGTTGTTACCAGGGGTACTTATGCGCAATGAGCACCTGGAATTCCGGTGTGTCTGGACGAACCTACGAGTCGAGAACGCGCAGACGGTCTTCACAAGCAAGGCCAGTCTCGGACAGACCCTGCGCCTGCCCATATCCCACGGGGAGGGCAATTTCCAGGCCGAACCCCACGTAATCGCGGGACTCGAGTCGGCGGGCAGGGTAGTTTTCAGGTACTCGACCGAATCGGGAGAGGTCACAGCCGCGGCCAACCCGAACGGTTCGGCGAACAACATCGCCGGAATCATCAACGACCGCGGGAATGTATTGGGCATGATGCCCCATCCCGAGCGCGCCTGCGAGGCGATTCTCGGAAGCGTCGACGGCAACCCGTTGTTTGAATCGATAGCGGCCTCAATTGGTCGGCCGGTCGGGTCCCCCGCGTGACATGGCGGAAGCCGATTGCATGCAACCTCCGTCCAATTGCGTTACGCGAGAGGGCAGGGTTTCGCCCGTTCCCCAATCGGTAATCCACCGGTACACGACATTTGACTGAACGCAAAGAAGCCGAAACAGCAAGCCAGACGATGCTCGACGAGTTGGCCCTGTCGCGGGCTGAGTACGAGGCCATCGCGGACAGGCTCGGCCGGCTACCCGATCCGCTCGAACTAGGTCTGTTCGGCTCCCTGTGGAGCGAACACTGCGGCTACAAGCACACCAAGCGCCTGATCAAGACGCTCCCGTCACATAGCGAACGGCTTCTCGTGGCGCCAGGTGCGGAAAACGCCGGCGTCATCGACATCGGTGACGGCCTCGCCATCGCCATGAAGATCGAGTCGCACAATCATCCATCGGCGGTGGAGCCGTTCGAGGGGGCTGCGACCGGCGTCGGCGGGATCGTCAGGGACATCTTCGCCATGGGAGCGCGGCCCGTTGCTCTATTGAACTCTCTTCGATTCGGGCGCCCCGACGAGGTCCGAAACCGTTTTTTGCTCCACGGGGTGGTCGCCGGTATTTCGGCCTACGGGAACTGCATCGGAGTACCCGACGTCGGGGGCGAAATCGTCTTTGACGATTCCTATGCCGACAACCCGCTCGTCAACGCTATGTGCGTGGGATTGATCGAGGACGGCAGAGTGCTGAGCGCCTCCGCGCGTAGTCCCGGCGACCTGTTGATTCTCGTTGGCGCCGATACCGGGCGGGACGGCATCCACGGCGCATCTGGTCTGGCCTCACGTACTTTCGAGGAGGAACAGGAAATGAGGTCGGCGGTACAGGTTGGCAATCCGTTTCTTGAGAAGGTGCTGATCGAGGCCTGCCTGGAAGCTGTGCAGCTCGACTGCGTAGTCGGAATGCAGGACCTGGGCGCCGCCGGACTGGCAAGCGCAGCGGTCGAGATGGCGAGTCGCAGCGGAATGGGTCTGAGGTTGGACGTGGCGAAGGTGCCGCGCCGTGAAACCGGCATGACCCCCTACGAGGTGATGCTCTCCGAGTCTCAAGAACGAATGCTGCTGGCCGTCAAACCCGGCGGCGAAAGCGATATCGCGGACTTGTTCAGCAAATGGGACCTCGATTCAACCGTTATCGGCGACTTTACCGATGGCAAAACCGTCCTGATAAACGACGGACCGGTCAACGCGACTGAATCACCGGTCCATGCCCTTACGGATGCGCCGGAGTACGTACTTTCCGGCAAGAAACCGGATTGGCTCGACCGTGTTCAGAACGAACACCCGGCCGGCCTCCCCTTGCCGGAAGCATCACCAAGTGAGGTCCTTCTGCGGATGTTGGCATCGCCGAACATAGCGAGCAAGCGGGCGGTATTCAGGCAGTACGACCACCAGGTCCAGAACAACACAGTGATACCACCGGGCGGCGATGCGGCCCTCCTGAGACTGAAGGGCACCCGCAAGGCGATTGCCGTCTCCGTCGATTGCAACGGACGCCTGTGCTACCTGGACCCATATGCCGGCAGCATGATCGCCGTCGCCGAAGCTTGCAGGAACGTGTCCTGCACGGGCGCCGACCCCGTTGCGCTCACCGACGGCCTTAACTTCGGCAACCCCGAAACCAACGACGTTCAATTCCAACTGACGGAGTCCATTCGGGGCATCCGAGATGCCGCCCTCGCATTCGGTGTACCCGTGGTAAGCGGGAACGCGAGCCTCTACAACGAGTCGCGCGGCCGGGCCATATTTCCTACACCTATGATCGGGGCCCTTGGGCTCCTCGATGACGTATCACGCCGC
The DNA here is from genome assembly GCA_965219065.1 of Dehalococcoidia bacterium. Taxonomy (GTDB): domain Bacteria; phylum Chloroflexota; class Dehalococcoidia; order Lucifugimonadales; family Lucifugimonadaceae. The sequence continues at coordinate 1,107,521 of OZ244715.1, read as the reverse complement.
GCAGCCGCGGGATTCAAGACCGTGGGCGACGTGGTGGTTGTGATCGGCGCAAATGAGCCTTGGGACACGGTCGGCGGCCTTATGGGAAGCGAAATGGCCTATGTACTTCATGATTGGATTGGTGGCAGACCGGCCATAGACCTCGCACTCGAGGTGCGTGTTCAGGCGTTTTGCCGCGACTCGATCGGGAACGGCTTGATCAATTCAGCGCACGACTGTTCACAGGGCGGTATTGCGGTCACCATCGCGGAGTCGGCGATCATCGGAGGACTGGGCGTAACGATTCCGGCGGCGTTCACCGGTAGATGGGACGCATGCCTCTTCGGCGAGACACAGTCCCGTATCGTGGTAACGGTCGACACTGCCAAAGTCGGCGGGTTACTCGACATGGCCGGGCAACACAACGTGCCGGTCTGCGTTTTGGGAACGGTCGGCGGCGATAGGCTCAAAATGGGTGGAGAATTGGACGTTGGGTTGCAGGAAGCTGCACGGGCCTGGAACATAGGATTCGAAGCCGCGACCTCGAGTTGACGGGACCGCGCTGAGCATGCGGCCGATAGTGCGCGATAATAGCGGCTGATTAAACCACCAGGACGAACTTCACGGGCTTTGGCGCCCGCGTTTTCGCGTGGAGGCAGGATTGCCAAGATACGATTACCGGTGCCGAGATCACGGGCACTTATTTGAAAAGACTCAGAAATTCAACTCCACGCCGGGAGCCGTGTGCCCGGAGTGCGGGGCCGAGTCAGTCCGCCAACTCTCTATTCCCGCGGTCCACTACAAGGGCACCGGGTTTTACACCACGGACCACGCCCGCACTAACGTGGGCCGGTCTGGCGGCGGATCCGGAAGTGACAAGAGTTCCGAAGAAAAGAAGGACAACAAGTCCGATAAGACCTCCTCATCAAAGAAGTCGGACTCCAAGTCCAAGGCCAAGAGCTCAGACTCTTCCTGATTTTCAGGTATCGACCAAAACCGCGATCCGACCGTGCGAGCAGTAATTCAACGGGTTTCGAATGCCGCGGTCCGCGTCGGCAACCGGACAACCGGATCGATCGGCAGAGGGCTTGTCGTCCTTGTGGGTGTGTCACAAAGCGACACCGACGAAGACATCGCATACCTCGCCAACAAGACCGTAAACATGCGACTGTTCCCGGATCCTTCGAACGCCGCGCGCGGTTTTGAACTGTCGGCAACCGAAGTCGGCGCCGACATCCTGATCGTCAGTCAATTCACCCTGTACGCCTCCACGCGAAAAGGGCGCCGGCCCGGTTTCACCGACGCTGCGCCGCCGGATGTTGCAGAGCCGCTATTTGAAAAGGTAGTTCATGCCTTCAGGCAAACTGGCTTGAGAGTCGAGACGGGCGAGTTCGGCGCAAGCATGAGTTTGGAACTGACCAACGAAGGTCCGGTGACGATTACCCTGGATACGGCCGACCGCGGCAAGCCGCGCCGCCGCTGACGGCGGGCCGCCCGTCTGGCAAGCCCTATTTGGGCGACCAGAACCCGAGGTACCCGTCGCCTATCGCGGTGGGTGGATCGAACCCGCGAGTGTCTATCACCCACACCTCTTCCCGAGTGGCTTCCGGTAACTGAAACGGCAAATCCAGAGCTGGGTCGACGGCATTTGTCACTACAACACCGGCCGCGACGATGCGGGTGCTGTCCGGAGACCACAAGCGGGTTGAATTGCCGTATTGCTCGAAGAACGATTGGACGAAATTGAACTCCGGGGTAGGTACCATCAGCGCAGCGAACGACTCCTCACCCGCGGCGACATCCCAGAACGACCATTCAATTCCGCCCCGGAGTCGCGCCGAGAGAGAAGCCACTGCGATCTTCGATCCGTCGGGCGACCACCACACAGAGCGGATTTTCCGTTCGATGAGCACCTCTTCTTCGCCATCTTCGAGTGAGATCAGCGCCAGGGAGTCGTAGAGGCCGCTGAATTCACCTCGCAGCAACGCGACCGTTTCGCCGTCCGGCGACGCCCTGAACGCGGCTACACCTTCGGAGGTTCCGAGGACCGTCGAGTCGCCGTCCGACAGTCCGGATGTGAGGATCATAAAGTTGCCCGATGCCGAATCACCGTGCAGGAAACGGTCGGTACCACCGGCGAACTGGGGCGCCAGGAACCGCATTTCCTGCCCATCGAATAGCGGTTCCATATCCTCACCGTCGTGGTCGACCGTGAATAGCGACCCTGCGACATGGATGACTAGACTTGACGAAAGAGGACCCCAATCCAGGTACACAGGTGATCCCTTAGCGACCATGTAGCGTTCTTCGCCGGTCTCACTGTCGAAAGTCGCCGTAATCAGATGCTCCCCGGTTCCGGCGATGACCGCGATTTGACTACCGTCAGGAGACCACATCGCATAGTGGGGCACACCATTCCCGATCCCCATGGTCTCGGGGTGGTCCACGAACAATGTCACCCCATCTCCGTTGCCATCGGCGGGCGAGCGCATGATGCTTATACGCGCATCCGGCCGGAATGGCCGGATAGCCGAATACAGAATGCTGCCCCCGTCCGGCGACCACACAGGCCATGTGTATGCGCCGGCGAATGCGGAGCCTTCCAGATCGGCGTTTCTCCGAGAGACATCCTTCCTGTCGGTGCCATCCGGGTTTACCGTGTATATCGACCCGTCGATTGCGGCAATCGCAATTCGGTCGACCGATCCGGTGGCGACGACGCGAGTGGGGATTGGGACGGGGTTCAGGGGAGAATCATCCACCCGTGGAGAAACTGTTCGGTCCGGATCGCCTGGCTCCGTGGTCATTGCGGTGGCCACTGCTATGAATTCTGGGGGGCCGGGAGTAGCCGTGGGCGCATTGACTGGCTTCATCTGCGGGGTATCGGTACGAATGGGGGTCACCGGCTCCGGGGTCGGGGCAACAGTCGCGGTGGGCAAAATCGCCGTGGCCGTGGCGGTTTGAAGCGGCGGAAGGGTGGGCGTCGCTTCATCCGTCTTCGGCTGCGAGCAAGCCGCGCCTAATGCCAGCGCCATCAAGAACGCCGCCGCCGCGATGACGCCAATGAGGCCGCGATGCCCGATATATCGCCGCTGCATCGCTCTATTCGGTGTCAGGTTCGCGCCGGACTCACTGTTGCAATTCACAATGCCGCCGGATCAGGTTACGCGGACCGGTTCGATGTCGAGACCGATGTCCAGGGCCTTCACCGAGTGTGTGAGAGCGCCGACCGATATCAGGTCGACCCCCGTCGCTGCGATCTCCGCAACCCGGTCCAACGTCACCCCGCCGGAAACTTCGGTCAGGCATCGGCCGCTTGCGATCTGGACGGCCTCTCTGATTTTGCTAAGCGACATGTTGTCGAGCATGACGATGTCGGCGCCCCCTTCGATGGCCGCGCGGGCTTCGTCGACGGACTCCACTTCGATCTCGATCTTCACGGTATACGGGGAATTGTCTCGGGCAATGCGGATGATATTGGCAGCGCCCTCGCCATCAACTTGCAACGCCGCAATGTGGTTGTCCTTGATAAGCACTCCGTCACCAAGGTTTCGCCGGTGATTTCGCCCCCCGCCGGCAGACACCGCGTACTTGTCCAAAGCGCGAAGCCCCGGCGCAGTCTTGCGTGTGTCGAGGATTTCGGTTCCCGTGCCGCTCACTGCATCGACGAACTTCGAGGTCAACGTCGCAATCCCGCTCATGCGTTGCAGAAAGTTAAGGGCCGTTCGCTCCGCCATCAGGATGCTCGCAAGACTCCCGGACACGGTTCCCGCCGTCTCACCGGCTTCGATGGGGTCCCCGTCGGACATTTGCTCCGTAGTTCTCAGTGAAGGGTCAACCCTTCGGAACACCGCCATCGCCACCGGAAGGCCTGCTAGCACGCCGCGTTCATGTGCGACGAGCCGCGCCTCACCCACAAGGTGCGCAGGTATCAGGCCGGAAGTTGTGACATCGCCAGCGCCCAGGTCCTCGTCCAGGGCCCTGTCGATCACCAGCTCGAGCACGCCCGGCGGCGGCAACACCGGGGTGGAAGTCCCGCTACCCACCGATCTCGAGCATTCGCTCCAGGGCCTTAATCGCGTCTTCCCGTTCACCGCTCGTTACTCGCACGCGGTTTATCACGAGTCCTGCCATCAGACCTTCGAGCACCCACAGTAGATAGGCCGGATGAATTCGATACATCGTCGCGCAGGGACAGATCACTGGATCCAGGCAGAAAACGGTCTTGTCCGGGTTCTCCTGCGCCAGGCGATTGACCAGATTGATCTCAGTACCAATCGCCCACACAGAGCCCGGTTCCGCGTCGCTCACCGCGCGCACGATGAACTCGGTCGAACCGTTCATGTCCGCCGCTTCCACCACCTCCATCGTGCACTCGGGGTGAACGACAACGTTCACATCCGGTCGAGCTTCCCGCGCCTGTCGAATTTGATCGACCGTGAATCGGGTATGCACGGAGCAGTGACCCTGCCAGAGGACGATCCTGGCGCGCCTGATCTGCTCAGGCGTTAGTCCGCCCATGGGGCGGAAGGGGTTCCATACGACCATCTCGCCGGTCTCAACGCCCAACTTTAGACCCGTGTTGCGGCCGAGATGCTGGTCCGGTAGGAAAAGTATCCTGCCGGACTTCCGAAACGCCCATTCGAAAACCTCCGCGGCGTTCGAGGAGGTGCACACCGCGCCGCCGTTTCGGCCGCAGAGGGCCTTGATCGCGGCAGTCGAATTCATGTAGGTGATGGGTACTATCTCGTCGGCGCCGCCAAGGACCGAGGCGATGTCGTCCCACGCGTCCTCTACATCGTCGCTCCTGGCCATGTCAGCCATGGAACAACCGGCGGCCATATTCGGCAGGATCACGTTTTGGTTGGGAGACGTCAGTAAGTCCGCGGTCTCAGCCATGAAATGGACGCCGCAGAACACCACGAAACTGGCATCTCGCTCGGCCGCGGCCATTTTGGAGAGCTTGTAGGAGTCCCCACGGAAGTCCGAGTACTTGATCACGTCATCCCGCTGGTAGTGGTGGCCAAGGATGACTAACTGGTCTGCCAGCGTTTCCCGCGCCTCCTTGATGCCCGAATCGAGTTCTTCGGGCGAGAGTTTCAGGTAGCGCACAGGCACTTTTTGCCACCTGACGCCCGACTTGAACTCCTCTTCTAGTGTGCGCGTTCGAAGATTGCCCGACGTCTGGCAAAACGCCGACTGCTCAAGCTCGGTGATTGGGATCGCCACCGTACCGGATCTTCTGTTAGCTGCGGTTGTCACAACGACTCCGTTTCGGGATTTGCTGCCCGGGCCTGAGCGCGGCGTCCTTGCCGACGCTGAATCAAGCTACAGACGCCACCGTCCTGCTTGTCTCTGTTAACTCTCCCCGAAGCGACCATGGTGAGGTCGCAGTGATCTCGACCTGTTTCGTTTGGCCGATCAGGGAATCTCCGCCATCCATATACACAATTTTATCCCCCCTGGTGCGCCCCTGTAGCCTCCCCCTGGTGCGCCCATCCACCAACACATCGAAGTTTTTGCCCTCGAGGTTCCTGTTCAACTGCGTCTGTATGCGCTCCTGTAGTTGGTTGACACTGGCAAGCCTTGATTTCTTTTCCTGGCGTTCAATGTTGTCCGGCAGCCGCTTTGAAGCCACTGTCCCCGGCCTCTCCGAGTAGGCCGCAGCGTGGACTTTGTCGAAACGGACCATCTCCAACATTTCGAGTGAACCGGAGAACTGTTCTTCAGTTTCGGCGGGGAATCCGACGATCAGATCCGTGGTCAAGGTAACGTTGGGAATCGTCTCCCTGACTTCCTGGACCTTTTCCAGATACTGCCCGCGCGTGTACGAACGCCGCATGTCGGCAAGAATCGCGTCGTCCCCGGCCTGCACAGGCAAATTGACCGATTCGCACACCTTCGGGAGGTCCGCGACGGCTTGAATGATGCGGCTGGACATGTCGTTGGGGTGCGAAGTCAAGAACCTGATCCGTTCGAGGTCTTCGATTGCGTTCACGTCGTACAGAAGATCGGCGAGGTCTAGGCGCGGGTACAGGTCCTGGCCATAGGAGTCCACGTTCTGTCCCAACAGAGTCACTTCACGCGCGCCTCGCTGGACGAGTAACGTCACTTCCCGAACAACGTCTTCTGCCATTCTGCTGGTCTCGCGGCCTCTTCGGTACGGGATGATGCAAAACGTGCAGAATTTGTCACAGCCGTGAACGATCGGCACAAATGCAGTCACCCCCGGCCTGGCGGGAACCAGGGAATCGAGGCACCCCTCCATGTCCGCCCCCGACCTTACGGCGGCGACCTCCAGGATCGGCGCGAACTGTTGCGGCCGCGCCCACACGTCGACTTGCGGGAATCTGCGGCGAAGTTCGACCTGCTTCGGTCCGACCATGCAACCCATAACCGCGATGACGCGTTCCGGATGAGCCTGTTTGATAGGCCGGAGTCGGCCGAGCAGGCCAGTCGCCGTGTCCTCCGCCGACTGGCGTACCACGCACGTGTTGAGGACTACGACATCGGCCTTTTCCGGCGTTTCGCAGGTCTCGAACCCCAACTGCTCGAGACCGCTTGCAAGGCGCTCGGAGTCCGCCTTGTTCATCTGGCAACCAACGGTCCAGAGGTTATAAGTAGCCATTACCGGAAGACCTGATTCTTCGGCTCGTTCGGTTTATTTCGAGTGTCGGGGTTGCCGTTTCTGTGGATTCAGCAGGCCAGAGGCCGGTGATGTTGCCAAAACCGCAGATGAGAGACCAATGCCGCTCATTGGCGCAGGGTGTGACCCTACCCGTAGGGTATCACGGGCATACAGGACATAGACAGGGACACTCAAGGCGCACTCCAGCGCGCCCTGGCCACTGTCATTCTTGAGCGCAGCGAAGAATCCCCCCGTGCTACGCGCCAACGCCGGACCGGATGCCCTGCGTGACGGAGCCAGCCCCCTCCCGTCGTTCCGGCGTAGGCCGCGACCCAGGGGCAGGGTGCGGCTAATCCCCAACCGTCGGCCCCGACGCCCACCCACATCAACCCATACCGTCGTTCCGGCGAAGGCCGGGACCCAGGGGTGGGGCGCGGCTACCCTCAAACCTGTCATCCCCGACCCCGGTCGGAAACCCACCCTCACACCGTCGTTTGTATGTTGCAAATGTCCCGCGAATCGGCCGATTTGTGGGGCAGGCGGGAGGGGCGCGTCGACCGTCGTTGGGCGGACCGGGCTGTTGCCTCGGTCGTACCGCTCGGCTCGCCCCTTTTTCATAACCTCGTGCGGCCTTCACAAGACAATAGTGATTCCGAACGCCCCAACGTCATTCCGTGCGTCTTTGTGTCATTCCGAACGAAGCCGAGGAATCTAAGCCGGCCGTTGGCAGTCGCGGCGCCATTCACTAAACCAGACTTCGCATTGAGGCGCATTTCTCCTCGACAGCCTGGCTTTGGGACAAAGTGTTGAGAATCCGAACATAGTGAGGAATCACAGCCGAAGGGCTGGCGATACGTACATTTTTGTGTGGACGGGCCCTGGATCATCAATCTCATAAGCAGCTAATGGCACCGGCCCTACGGACTTTTTTAGAGAGCACAACCCAAACTGACGTTAGGTCCGGTCCTAGCTGCTCATGATCTGTTTCAAGTGTGAAATAGAGTTCCGCGATAGCCGCCTGAAGGTCACTAAGAGCTTCGGAGAGGTTGTCGCCATATCCAAACTCGTTTAATTCCGGAGCCTCGACGACGTGCTTGCCTCCCTCCAACATCGGTACTACTGCGATGGGTTCCACCACGCGCAGACGACCGTCCCGCAGACTGACCAAAGTAAGGGGCTCGAGTGGCAATGAATCCACGTCCACGCTCGGTGTATATTCTTCTGTTCGCATCATGTCCGCCAGGATTGCGGCCTTAGCGTCTGCGCGGCTATCGCCAGCCCGGCCGTCACGCCGGGTGCGCTAGGTTCTCCCTAGGCGCGAAACCGGACTAATTCGGCGTCTTGGTTGCCTAAGTTGCCCTCGTCGCCGAACGTGATACTTGAGATAGTGGCTCAAACCACTAAGCCGTTTTGTCAAACAGAAATTCGGAGGTCTGGCGGAGGGAGTGGGATTCGAACCCACGAGGGAGCTCAACACCCCCAACCCGCTTAGCAGGCGGGCGCACTAGGCCACTATGCGATCCCTCCATCATGGCAAATCGCGGGCTGACGGATTCCAATATAGACCCGACTCGCATCGGGCCGCAACTTTATTCCGGTTCCCGTATATACAGTCTACGCCCGGCTGGGCGGCAGCTACTTCACCAGCCGGCGGCGCATGAGGTACGCGGCGATCGGGAAGAGCACCGCGGTCAAACCGATCATATAGACGGCGGAGAGCAGGTGAGTCATGTCCAGATCCGCGGTGACGAAACCTCTCGCCAGATGTACCGCTGGGGTCAACGGGGCGGCCCACGCAATCGGCTGAATCCACTCCGGCAGAACGGATATGGGAAAAAACGTTCCGCTGAAAAAGTAGAGAGGCGTCGCAACGATCGTAAATGAGAGGGACAGAGTGTGCTCATTGTTGGAAACCGCAGCAAAGATGAGGCCAATCGCTCCGAACTGCATGCCCACGAGAACTGCTGCCAACAGGACACCCGCCCCGGAAATCGTGTCGATCCAGCCAAGCGCCGCCGCGACCGCGCCAATCGAAATTCCCGTGATTATGGACCGTGACATCGCCCACGAGATATCGCCCATCGCAATCTCTTTGACGCTTACGGGAGCGGTAAGGATTGTTTCGTAAAGGCTCTTTTGGATACGAAAGAATGAGCCCCACGCACACTCGAAAATCGCGTGGAACATTGCCGAACCAACTATCACGCCGGGCGTGACAAACTGCGCGTACGGCACGCCTTCCACCTCATTTACGAGTTGCCCGACGCCAAAACCAATCGCCAAAAGAGCCGCGGCCGGTTCGATCAGGTACCACGTCATGGCCGTCCACCAGGTCCGCCTGAACACCAGCGCGTGCCGGAACCACATCCCGGCGACGCTTTGTAGCCTGATTCCCGCCACCCGCATGTTTCGACGTGTAGCCACTACTCGTCCAGGAGTTTTCTACCGGCAACCGAGAGGAAAACGTCTTCAAGGTTCCCCTGCCTGTACGTCACCTTCACTCCTTGTAACCCGGTCAGATCAGGCCGCTCCCCGCTTCCGGAGGTGACCGTTAAGGTCGTACCGCTCACGCGAAAATCGAATCCTGCATCCTTGATCCACGACGCCACGTCGCGCCGGATTCCGTTCGACACGCGCACCAGCGCAACCTCGGACCCGGCATGACGAAGAACAAGTTCATCCGGGGTGCCCTCGTCGAGGATCTTGCCGTGGTGCATGATGGCCACCCGGTCGCACAACGCCGCCGCCTCCTCCATGTAGTGCGTGGACATCAGGACCGTCACTCCGGTTTCCTTTAGTATTTCCAGTTCCTCCCAAACTCGACCTCGTCCCTGCGGATCGAGCCCGGTCGTAGGCTCGTCAAGGACAATCACCTGCGGATCGGTCATGAAGGCACGGGCGATCGCTAACCGGCGTTTCATTCCGCCGGACAGGTTGTCGATCTCCTCCCTGGCCTTGTCAGTGAGATCGAAGAACTGAAGCACCGCGTCCGCTTTTCGCGCAGCGGCCGAGTACCTGAGCCCGGCAAGAAATCCGTAGACGATCAGGTTGTCTCTTGGAGTCAGGTCAGTGTCGAGGCCGTCTTCTTGAGTCACGACACCCAGCACGTCCCTCACCTCTCTACCCATGGTGGACACGTCTAGTCCTGCCACGGTCAACGTCCCCGCGGTTAAAGGGGACAGAGCGCTCAACAGGCGCATTGTGGTGGTCTTGCCAGCGCCGTTCGGGCCGAGAAGGCCGTAGGTTTCCCCCTTGTACACGTCGAACGAAACGCCATCCACAGCCGTCACGGAACCAAAGTTCTTGACGATGCCGGACGCGCTGATTATCGGAACGTTTCTAACGCCTGCCGTATCTGGGTTATCGATATTCATCCGTCGGCTCATGTCTGCCGCGATCTGTCACGGCGAATTGCGCCCCTGAAGCGCCTCTCAAAAAAACCGCCGGAAAAGCCCGGCGGGGATGCGAGTGTCCGATCTTTCGGAGAAGGTCAACGCGCTTCCGAGTTCGAACTTCCCGGTGTATCGCCGATCCACACCTCTCCGCCCTCGAAGTACTCTTTTTTCCAGATAGGGACGATCTGCTTGAGCCGGTCGATGAAATGAAGCGCTGCCTCGAAGGCGGGCCTCCGGTGCGGCGCCCCGACCGCAACGACCATGCTCGTTTCGCCTATATCGACGCGGCCCGTCCTGTGTGCGACGGCCACCTGGCCAATTTCATATCTGCACTTCATGTCGTCAATGATCTCTGCGATTACCTGATCGGCCATGGGGCGGTACGCCTCGTACTCCAGGTACAGTACCCGCCTCCCCTCGTTGTGGTTACGCGTTACCCCCAGGAACGTGACGACCGCGCCGTCGCTTTCGGTCCGTACGAACTCGATCAACGGCCCGGGGTCCAACGGATCATCCGTTATGGTGACCTTCTGCGTGTTGGTGTCGGACCCCCCGCTGACCGGCGGTATAACAGCAACTTCATCCCCGTCCTTGACCGGCATCTCATACGAAGCATACTCGCCGTTCGACGCCAGTAACACGGTTTTTGGCAGTCGCCAGACGCCCGGAACTGCTCGCGACGCGGCCTCCACCGCCTGGGCGATAGTCGCCGGCGCACGCAATTCCACGTCCACGGATGACACGCCCGCGGCTTCCCTTACCCCGGCAAAAAGTCTGACCGTAACCGATACGGTGTTCCCTGGATTCATGATGTACTTTGCCGACCTTTAAGAGGGTGTCCAAAAAGGTGCCGCCGGAGCAGAGCGAAACAATCTGTCATTCTGAGCGAAGCCGAAGAATCTACTTCCGACCGGCAGTAACGCTCTGTCCCCCGACCCCCAAGACCCTGCGGAATTGATCAGGATTACAGGGAGCGCTCGGGGTCACAACCGGACTTTTTAGACACCCTCTAACCGGCCAACCCGATGGATATCGGCCCTGAACACGGCGCGCTCCCGCGTTTGAGTATAGTTCAGGCGCATCCTCGTAGGCGCACGCGGGCGCGCAGACGATAATGATGATAAGGAGTATCCGTCGTTGCCCCTCGTCGTTTGCTCTGTCGGCGGAAGATGCTCCCCCACGCCGGAATCTCGCTTGTCCGCTTTGACGTTGAGAATCGCCTGAACGTAAACTTGTATGTCGATACCGCCAACATCATTGGTGTGGCGTGATCCCGAACTATTGTTACAGCGGGCCGAACCGGCAGGGCATGTCGCGACGGCCGGAAGTTCTTGGTAAAAATTGGTACGAATACGGCTGCGCCGCATGGGCGCCAAGGGCCGACCGTTTTACAGGGTCGTAGTGGCTGACCAAAAGGCAGCCCGAGACGGCAGCTTTGTCGAGCAGATCGGCACATACGATCCGTTCCCGGACCCACCGGCGGTGAAAATAGACGAAGAGAGGGCGCTGCATTGGCTTCGGCACGGCGCCCAGCCGTCTGACCCCGTTCAGCATCTTCTTGGCAAGCTCGGCGTTCTCGAAAGGGTGAAGACAGGTGGATGAACCTGAAGAAATCCAGGTCGAAACTCCCGAAGAGGCCGATCAGGAAGAAGAAGATCGCATAGCCGAACTTGTGGAGTTCATCGCCAAGACGCTCTCCAACTACCCCGACGCAGTCAAGGTGAGGTCCGAGGAAGAGGGGAGCCGCACGATCATTACCCTCGAGGTCGATGATCGCGACAAGGGCAAGGTGATCGGCCGGCAGGGCCGCGTGGCCCAGGCGTTACGGTCTCTGCTGAGAGTGGCTGCGGTCAAGCAAAATACCCGCATAAACCTGGAAATCGAATAAGACAGGCCGCCAGGGGGTGGTCTCGATATTCGCGCAACCAACGCGCAAGTTGGTCATCCACAGCGCTAAAGGCTCCTGCCAGGGTCTTTAGGCCCGCGGCGAAGGGCGACCGATGTATTCGACGCTCCGGTCCGCCGTTGTACGATAGTGACGTTCAGCCTGGCGAGACGATTGCACACGCGGGGTAGGTAAAAAATGTCCGGTCACTCAAAGTGGAGCACCATAAAGCACAAGAAGGGCGTCGCCGACGCACGCCGCGGCCAGTTGTTTACAAAGTTGGCGCGCGAGATCATGGTGGCGGCGCGAGAGGGCGGCGGCGACCCGGACACCAATTTCAGACTTCGGCTGGCCATTGATACCGCAAAATCCCAGAACATGCCGAAGGACAACATCGAGCGGGCGGTCAACAAGGGCGCCGGGATCGGTGACGGTGCTTCCGACGCACTCGAGGAGATCACGTACGAGGCCTACGCACCCGGCGGGGCCGGCCTTCTCATCAAGACCCTGACCGACAACAAGAACCGTACCGCATCCGACATCAGGGCGAGGGTCACTCGAAGCGGCGGGAACCTGGCATCCTCTGGCGCCGTTTCATGGAACTTCGAAAGCATGGGCTTGATCAGCATGGAGGTGTCGGATGGGGACCCGGAGGACGTGGCCCTTGAGGCCGTCGACGCAGGGGCGGAGGATGTGGACGTGGTCAACCACACAGTAGAACTCACAGTGCCATTCATCGGATTTGGACCACTCCGGGCAACGGTGGAACAGATGGATGGAGTACAAATCGAACGGGCGGAGATCGCGATGATGCCAAACAGCACTGTCCCCCTCGACCGCTCGACCGCTATGCAGACGTTGAGACTCCTCGACGCACTCGAAGAACTCGACGATGTCCAAAAAGTTTTCTCTAACGCCGACTTCCCCGACGAAGTGCTCGAGGCGTACGCAGCCGCGTCGTAACGTTTCGTCTCTTGGAGAATGTCTAATAAGTCCCACTGTCACCCTGAGCACCCACTGTCACCCTGAGCGAAGTCGAAGGGTCTGGGTCCGAGGGGTGGGGAACACAATTTGAATTCCGCACTCGAAACCCGCCAACTGACCAAGTACTACGGTCGGATTCGAGGCATCGAGAACGTTGATCTAAAGGTCGAGCTAGGCGAGATTTTCGGGCTTCTTGGACCGAACGGCGCAGGCAAGACGACGACCATCCGGCTGCTGCTCGACTTCATCCGACCGACAAGCGGTTCAGCCCAGTTGCTGGGGCTCGATAGCCGGCGCCACAGCAAGGAGATTCGAAGTCGAGTCGGGTACCTCCAGGGAGACTTTTCCAGCTACTCCGACCTCACACCCCGCCAATTGGCGATTTACTTCGGCCGGTTACGCGGCGGCGGCATCGGCAATGCATTGGCCTACATGGACCGGTTGGATCTCGAGCCCGACCGAAAATTCGGGGTTTTGTCCAAGGGCAACAGGCAGAAAGTCGGACTCGTACAGGCTCTGATGTCGGAGCCCGAACTCCTGATTCTTGACGAACCAACCTCCGGGCTGGACCCCCTGATGCAGCGGGAATTCAGGGAAGTCTTGGCTGAACTTAAGTCGGAGGGTCGCACGGTGTTTCTCTCATCGCATGACCTGTCCGAAGCGGAGTCCGTTTGCGACCGGGTTGCGATCATCCGCGACGGGCACATCGTCGCGATCGAGAGCATCGAAACGCTGCGGCGTCGAACGCTCAGGTCCCTGTCAATCGAGTTCGCAGAGCCCGCAGACCGTGTGTCCTTTGCCGGATTGGCTAACGTGCGGGACGTCTCAGTGGATGGCCGAGTCCTCACGTGCAAGGTAACAGGGTCAGTGGACGGGGTGATCAAGGCAGCGGCGCGCAACACAGTTTTGAACATCACGGCTGAAAACTCCTCGCTAGAAGAGATATTCATGAACTTCTACGAGGGTGATTCACCGCAAGGCGATGACGATGCTGAGTAACGTTTTCCTCAAGACGTTGCGGGACCAACGTTGGCCGACGTTCTGGTTTGGCTTGGCCCTGGTGGCTATCGGGCTGTACACCATCATGTTCTATCCCCTGATCGCAGAAGCCACTGGCCTGCTGGAATTTATCGAAAACCTGCCCGAGGAGCTAACCGCCATGTTCGGCGGCGCGCTCGACTACTCGACGGCCGAAGGATTCCTGAGCGGCGAGCTTTTCTCATTCACCGGTCCACTCGTTGTAATCGCCTATGCCATATTCAGGGGTGCCACAGTCGTCGCCGGGGAGGAAGAGGCGCGAACACTGGACCAACTCCTGGCAAATCCTGTCCCGCGTTGGCGAATACTGATCGAAAAGGGCGCCGCAATCATCATCGGGATCGCGGTCCTCGGCGTCGTGTTCTGGTCCGCCCTGGTCGTTGGAGCAAAGATCGCAGGCGTTAGTCTGAGCTACTCTTCTCTCACTGCCGGGGTGGTGGGGGTCAGCCTGCTCGCCACGGCCTGCGGGACGTTTGCGCTTATGATTTCCGGCGCTGTCGGCAAACGCAACATGGCTGCCGGAGTCGCTGGGGGAACTACCCTCGCGATGTTCTTGCTAAACGCCTTTCAGTCCCTGGTCGACGTTCTAAGACCCGGCAGATTCGCGTCGTTTTTCTACTACTACGAAGCAAACGAACCTCTGATTCACGGCCTCAGTCTCGCGCACGTCCTCGTCCTGCTGGCCGTGTCGACAGTCGCCATCTCCATAGGCGCGGTCGCCTTTTCACTCCGGGACCTGCGTTGACAAATCATTCCTGTCAAACACCCTGGCAAGACGCTCAACCCACCGCGCCCCACTTTCACTCCGTCCACCCCAATGTCATACCGAGCGAAGCCGAGGTATCTAAGCCGCCGGATGGTAGTCACCGCGCCGTCATGACAAGTACCCCATGCCCCACCACACCGTCTCCCCGGCGAAAGAACGTCACCCCGTACACCGATACGCGGCCGGGACTCAGGGGCGCGGTGGGGCAAAGCGAACACGACGCGCATCGCCGAGACCCGCACTTAGGCCCCAAACGACTCGTAGGGGCCGGTTTCAAACCGGCCTGGGGTGAGGTCCGGGGTAACGCGCAACGCCAACCCGAAATGTCGTTCACGTAACCAGCCCCGCCGGACGGCCCACTCCCCAACCGTCGTTCCGGCGATGATCACCCCAATTGCCGCGCGAACTCCGCCGGGTCAGTCGTTGGAGCCAGGCAGACGTAGTTCTCGCAAAGATACGCAGTGGCCTTGCCGCCTATCAGAGCTTTCCCCGCCAGAAGCGGGAATCGTTCGTCATCCGTTGGTACAGCCCCGCCGGCGAATATCCGGTTTGGCGAGAAGCCCGAGCGCGCCGTTTCGAGAAGCCGGGACGTATCGGGATCGTCCGGCGCGCCCATCACCACCACTTCCTGCACGCGGGCAAGTTGGAAGTCCAGCGCGCACAGCCACCACGTAAAGCCGTTCGGAACTCGCTGCATCAGATCGGCTACGGAACTGAGCGCCGACATGGCGGTCCTTTGGTATTTCGAATCCCCGGTATGCAATCCCAGTCTCAGCAACGCCATCGCCGCCGCGGAATTACCACACGGGACCGCGTTGTCGAACAGGTCACGCGGCCTGACGATCAACCGATCATGGTCCGATCCGGTGTCGTACAGCGCCTCATCGCCGTCATCCCGGAATAGCTCCGGGATTCGGTCTCCGAAGTACCTCGCTTCATCCAGCCATCGCGGGTCGAATGTCGCTTCGTAAAGCGAGATCAGTCCATCGACCAGGAACGCGTAGTCTTCAAGGTACCCGAAAATCTTCGCGCTACCGTCCCGCCAGCTCCTGAGCAACCGTCCGTCGACAACGAGGTTTTCAAGGATGAACTCCGCATTTGCCTCCGCCACCGCAACCCAGTCCGGCCGGTTGAGATGCGCGCCGCACTCGGCGAACGCCTTCATCATCAGGCCGTTCCACCCCGTCAGCACCTTGTCGTCCAGCCCGGGATGGACGCGTTTCGAACGCGCCTCGTACAAGCGGTCTGCGGCCTCACGCAGCTTTTCGTGAAGTTCTTCAGTCGTCAGGCCAAGAGTCGCCGCCACGTCATCGTCAGCCCGGCCGACGTTCAGGATGTTCTTCCCCTCCCAGTTGCCCTCACGAGTTACGCCCCAATACTCCATGGCGATGCGGCCGAGTTCCGGCCCCAACACCTCTTTGATCTCTTGCGTCAGCCAAACGAAGAACTTGCCTTCTTCGCCTTCAGAGTCGGCATCCTGCGCCGAATAGAAGCCGCCTGCCGGATGGGTCATCTCCTTCAGCACGTAGTCCAGCGTCTTCTCTACGACTTGCCGGAACAGCGGCTCTCCCGTCGCTTGCCAGCCGTGCAGGTAAAGCACCGCCAACAATGCGTTGTCGTACAGCATCTTCTCGAAGTGCGGCGCCAGCCACACCGAGTCGGTCGAATAGCGGTGAAATCCGCCGCCTATCTGATCGAAAATCCCGCCGCGCGCCATCTTTTCAAGTGTCGTCTGCACGATCCCAAGACAGTCCGCCGAGTTGGTCTGCTTCCAGTAACGAAGCAAGAACTCGTGGACCATGGGCTGCGGGAACTTCGGCTGAAGTCCGAATCCCCCGTTTCTTCGATCGGCGTCGCTGATAACTACCAAACTCGCGTGGTCCAGGAGTTCGTGGTCCAGTGGTCCTGATCCTTGTCTGGGGGCGCTCTGGGCCTGAATAGCGCCGATTACACGGCTGGAATTGCCCAGGATGTCTCCTCGCCGCGTGCTGAACGCGTGAGCGACCGACTGCAGCACCCGCGGAAAAGACGGCAGCCCTCCCCGGTCCTCCGGTGGAAAGTATGTCCCGCCATAAAACGGCCGGCCCTCCGGCGTGAGGAACACCGTCATCGGCCAACCTCCATGGCCGGTCATCGCCTGCACCGCCGCCATGTAGACCGAATCGACATCCGGCCGCTCTTCCCTGTCTACCTTGATGTTCACAAACAGTTGGTTCATCAACGCCGCGATCTGCGCGTCTTCGAACGACTCCCGCTCCATCACGTGGCACCAGTGGCACGCCGAATATCCGACGCTCAACAAGATCGGCTTGTCCAGCAGGGCGGCGGCGGCCATCGCCTCGGGTCCCCACGCGTACCAGTCGACCGGGTTGTCCTTGTGCTGTAACAGGTAGGGGCTTGTCTCGCCACCCAATCTATTTGGCATATATCTGAATCCCTCGATCCCGTGATGGGAGGCCATTGCGTGACCTCGGCAATAGTCATTCAGGACACTATTTTGTCATTCCCATGAAAATAGCCCGCACAGCACCCACATCGTCTTACCGGCGAAAGCCGGTATCCACGGTGGGGTGACAGTGCGGGGCACGTACCTACCTTCAGCCGGACCGTGGCCGAAGTGATTCCCACCCGGTACCCTTGGGGAAGGGAGCCGGGGGGTACGCTCGATATGTACATCTCCCAACCGGTAGACAACGACCCAACTTCATCACTTCGCGCGGCCTTATCAACGCCAATTTGTCATTCTTGAGCGCAGCGAAGAATCTCCCGTCCGCCACACACTAACCCGCGCCCACCTCACCTCCAAGATACAAGATGGGGGGTCTGGTTATGCAAAAGTATCTGACAGTGGGGCGTTAATCCCATCCCGGCCGCGTATTCAAACGCCGCTCAGATCGATAGTCGATACGTCGAAGTCTGGATCGTTCAGGTCGATCACTCGAATGGCGTGATTATTCGTATCGGCAACGTAGAGGCGATCATCCGACCACGCGATCCCAGCCGGTTCATTGAAGCGGGCCCTCGCGCCTCTTCCGTCGTAAGCGCCGGGCTTTCCGTCGCCGGCGATCGACCTGACCTCGCCGGTAGCCAGTTCGATGCGCTTGATCCGATGATTGTAGGTGTCGGCTATGAACAGCGCCCCGCGGCCGATGGCCACACCCTGGACGTGCTGCAATACGGCCCGTTTCCCGACCCCGTCCTGGTCGCCGAAGTCGAATAACCCTGTGCCGACTATGGTGTGAACCTCGCCGTTTGGGCCGACGTCAGCCCAACGTATCGAGCTCGTCTCGGAATCGGCAAAGTAGACGCGGTCTTCGACGAACACTATGCCGTATGGCTGGGCCAGCCGGGCCGACATCCTGGGCCCGTCGAGAATGTCTTCGCCCCCGTCGCCTGCAAACGGTCCGATCTGTCCGCTTGACAAGTCCATCTGCCAAAGCTGGTGAAATCCGGCCATGGCGATGTAAAGAGTCCCGTCCCCGATAGTCAGGTCGTAAGGCGAGTTAATAGGATTGGCCAACGGGTCTCCGCCGGCATGGCGGTACAGCGATTGCTCCCCTGTACCGGCGACCGTCGTGACCCTCCCGGCGCCGAGATCGACGAGCCTGATGTTGTGGTTTTCCGCGTCGGCGACGTAGACCTTATCGCCTTGGACGGTCATTCCTTGAGGATTGCTGAACGTCGCTTCATCGAACGGTCCGTCCGCGGCCCCTGTTTCCCCTGTGCCTATCACCTGTTCGACTCGTCCCGACAGGTCCGCTACGAGCAGGCGGTTATGCCCTGAATCAGCTATGTACAACCTGCCGTTGTCCGCCTCAATCTTGCCGGGGAACGACAACGGCCGGTCTTCAATTTCTTGGCGCATCAGTTGGTATTCGAGCAGTCGAGGGTTGAGTAGACCCTCGCCGTCGAACTCCTCGATGATCTCTGCGACGAGGGGCCCCATCGTCCCGGGATCGAATTCACCTTCATGCTTACCAAAGACCTTGCCCGCGGGATCGATGAACATCAGCGTCGGCCACGCCCTGACCCCGTACGACTGCCACACCCTGAAGTCGCCGTCGTTTATGACGGGGTGCTGTATGCCGTACCGGCGAACGGCTTCCCTGAGGTTGGCCGTCTCCTTTTCCGCGGGGAACTTCGCGGAGTGGACGCCGATAACCGCAAGGGTCTCGCTGTGCCTCTTTTCCAGCTCCCGCAAATGCGGGAGTACGTGCATGCAGTTAATTCAGCAGTAGGTCCAGAAGTCCATGACGACCAACTTGCCGCGTAGGTCCGCCATTGTTAGCGGCGATTCCACGTTCAGCCAGTCGAGCCCGAGCGGAAATTCGGGAGCGTTGACCTTTCCTGCGTACTTGCTAACAGTCGACATATCTCATCCAATCACTGATTTGCGTCACCCGATGAATCGACAATGCTCACTCACCGGGCGGTGGCCTTTCGGACCGAGTCGAGGACTTTTGGAGCCCGTTCAATAACCTTAACCAAAGAGCCTCCTCTTCCGTTGGTAGAGACCTTTGCACAACCGTCATTCCCGCCCCCGAGCGGGAATCTAGGGGCGGGGATTCACGATTGGAAAGCATGTCCGGCCGTTCGGACCGCATCGAGGCCTATTGTGGCCCTTCGAAAAAGTCGGCGCCCTTCATGATCATGTCCTGCTGCCTGACTATGAGGCCCTGAACGCGGGATACAAAGTCCCGTGCCCATCTCGGATCACTCGTCACGGCCGTTCGGGCCTTGTCGAAGTGCGCCAGGTCGTCGTAAGCCCAGATGTGAACGACCCTGTTCAGCTTGCCGATGTCCGTGTAGTACCAGCCGGCCAGCTTGACGCCGTTTTCTTGCCTGATCTTAAGCGCCACCTCGCGCACCGCGTCCATGTACTGGGGCACGCAACCCGGCTTCAAATCGTAAATCCGCATGTTGTAGATCATTTTTTCTCCCGTTCATCGATCGCCGCGCCGAATTTTAGAGGGTGTCGAAAAATTGTCATCCTGAGCCCATATTTTTGTCATTCTGAGCGAAGCCGAAGAATCTACCGTCTGCGATGCGGAACCGGACATGGCCGCCCCGAGGCCTCGGCGTTCGTCACACCGATGGCGAACCCGCGCCCGGCATCAGCCACCCGGGATAAACACCGGCTGGGTCCAGGCCTTCGTTCCTCGCGACGAGTAAACAGTCGCCCGCACATACGTGTCGAGCCTCGAAGGGCGGTAACGCGGGCTGAGGGAATCCGACACGTGCAGCTCCACACCCCGTTGCCCCGTGAACACCGTAGTAAACCTCGCCTCGGACCCCGATTCAATTTCGAGGGCAATCTCACCGCGCGTGGACCGTAGATCGGCAAGCGCCACGCCTGTCGAAGCATAGAAATCCCCGGCATCTAGCGCCTGGAGGACTCCGTCAACATCAAACTTGTCCGTCCTGACCTGCACCCAACCTCGTCCGGGATTCGACCGCTCCGGGCCGAACTCCTTCTGAAAGTGATGGGAGTCATCGACCGCAATACCCCACACCTGCTTTCCTGCGCTCAGCAGCCGGTCCCAGATGTTGTAGGTACTCGGCAATCCGCCGCCGCCGTCATTGTTGGAGTCGGGATGCCCGTTGTATATCTCGACGAATTGGTAGCCATCCACGCTCAGCAATTCGTCCGCGCCGATTGACCAGCGATAGTTCGGGTGATTGACCGACGCCATCCCGCCTGCTGCACGGATGGCGTCGACGTTGTGCTGGAGCGCGTGCACGACCGTCCCTTCAACCGCCTCCTTGACCAGGTGTCTGATGCCGAATCCGTTGACGTGGACAGGCACCTGTCCGTCGGGGCCTAGCCGTGAAGTCACTTCCTCACCGGGCACCAACATCGGCCACTTCGAACCGCTGCCGCCGGCGTCGTTCAGAACGGTCAAATGGTTATGGTCCGTGAGACAAAGCCAGTCGTAACCGTTTTCCAGGTACCACTCGGCTACGTGATCAGGCGGAGTGTCGCCGTCGCTGTTGGTCGAATGAGTGTGAAGGTTGCCCTTGAACCATTTTTGTGCTGCCATGTGCGGAATCCTACAAGCTTTGCGGGACCAGCGCGCTAACGCACTAGAGGCGGTCGCCCCCAATTCCCTTCTGTTGGGGCGTCTCAGACCCGCCCGCGACTTCTCCCGCCGTTCCGTAATCGTAGGGGCGTTGGGATGTGGGCGCCCGATGGGGAGGGGCACGGGAAACCGCTTCACGCCGCGCCTGGCCTGACTAAGCCCAGCCCTCGTCACTTCCGGACTGGATCCGCAACCCTGCGCCGTAGGCCGGACCCTCACCCCAACCCCATTCCCGAACCCCAAATGTCATTTCGAGCGAAGCCGAGAAATCTAAGCCGGCGGGTGGCAGTCGCGGCGCGCACAGCTCCTCTGCGCCCATACTTCACCCCCCATC
The DNA here is from genome assembly GCA_965219065.1 of Dehalococcoidia bacterium. Taxonomy (GTDB): domain Bacteria; phylum Chloroflexota; class Dehalococcoidia; order Lucifugimonadales; family Lucifugimonadaceae. The sequence continues at coordinate 1,086,432 of OZ244715.1, read as the reverse complement.
GTCTCCGGACTTGTTCCGGAACCCATGGGCGTGGGGCCGCGCAAATACCGGAGTCACCTGACTTATCGCACGTCCTCGCGGCGCCAACAAATCCTTCCCTGTGCCGCCTCATTTTCATCCCCTTCCTCCGAAAACACCCCGCGTCTCCGGACTTGAAACGGCACAGGGACTTCTTCGTTGGACAATCCTCCTTTCCAATCAGTTCAGATCATTCCAACAGACTCGCATAATTGCTGGCTCAGTTTTCTGGCAGCCGGCCATATGTCAATTCGCAGCGTCGAGGCGTGAACAGGGCGACTCCTAAGGGAAGCCCCAGTAATCCTCCGGCAGCAGCTCCCCTTTCTCTGGAGTCAAGACGGAATACTGCTCGCCGTGGCCGTCCAAAGTTAGTCTGATCGGCACGTGACCTTCGGGATCCATCACAACGAACTCCTGTAGCAAATACTCCTCGTCGTAGACAGCCATTGTCGAACCCCACGAGTCTTCGACTTTCCAGGTGTATCCACCTTGAATTGGCTTCAGGTCTTCAAGGCCAACCACGGCCGCGTCCGCGAACGCGTGGGCCACAAAAACCAATGAGAGGATATCTTCCAGCGGTCCTGTATCTGAGTTTTCAGGGATGAAGTACCACTGATCTTCTTCGACGTCTCTCAAATGCACATCGAAGCTGTTGGAAATCAGAATTTCGAAAGACCTGTCCACGGGCTGGCTCATGTCTATCTGCATGAATATCTGGCTGTCTCCGTCGTAATTCACCCATCCCGTCAAATAGGCCGAGACTGGCCAATCGCTCTCGGTTAACAGATCGCTCATATCAAGGTTTGCCTCAATTGCAAAGCTCTTGATGTCCTCGAAAGCGACAGCTTCTTCGCTATTGATGTCCTCGATAGCGGCAGCTATCTCGCTCTGAGGAGTCAGTGTCGGCGTCGGCGTCGGGGCCGGAGAGGCCGTTGGTTCCGGAGTAGGGGTGCTGGTAGGCGCCGGGGTCGGAGTAGCCGTTGGTTCCGGCGTGGGACTGCTGGTAGGCGCCGGGGCCGTTGTAGCCGTTGGCTCCGCCGTGGGAGTTGGGGACGGCAAGGTGCCGACTACGGGGGTGCCTTGAGTCTCTTGCTGATCATCGTTCGTCCACCAGCAAGCGGACGCGCCCGCAAGAAATACGACCACAACACAGACGACCACACAATTCATCATCGGCCCTCATATCCTCGCAATCAAAAGCCGGACAGCCTTGTCCGCGTCCCCTTCAATTGCCAAGGCCGGGAAGCCGGGAGTGGCGGTGGCAGGGATCGGGCCAGGGTCTCGTGCAGCGACCCGTTTGAACATCGGCCAGCCTTGATACTACGTGCCTTTGGCATGTCGGGACCTGCAGCGTCCACCCGGCGGGCACCGACGTTCCTCGGTCACTCCACTGCGACCAGGCAGAACGGTCCGTCCCATTCCCGATTTGCGGCGACAGTTGCATGCCTTCCCTTGAATATAGCCCGACTAGACAACCAGCCCGCCCTCGCCCCCTTGTCATTTTGTAGGGGTGGGTTTCAAGAGCCTGTTTCATAATGTTGAGACCACCTGAATCACGATCCATTGGATTACGAATATCGCCCGAATTATGAGATTTGGTGCCGTATTCCAATCTCGTCATTCCCGTGAAAACGGAAATCTCGTCGCATGGCCTTCGACACGAAAATGTGCGAAGGACTTATGAAACACCCTCTTCAAACCCGCCCTGGGGTGAGGTACAGGGCAACGCCCATACACCACCGTTAGCGAAGCGAAGAACCTCCCGCGCGAATGCCGGAGCCACCTGACTTCCCGCATAGAACGATACTCCGCATCTTCCGCCGTCCGCAAAGAACCAATCCCCGCCACTCCCCCGTTGACCCCATCCGCCTTCCCGCGTTACAGTAGAACAGATGTTCGCAACAGAATCCCAAACCAAAATCGAAGATCAGCCACCAACCCTCGCCGAAATCGTACGCGAGGAGACCGACAACGGCCGGGAAATCATCCGCTTCCTCTTGGATGTCATGCGCAACCGCTTCGAAGATGTCAAGATGTGCCACCGCGTTCAAGCCGCAGTCCAACTCGCCAAACTCGGGTCCAAAGAAGCAGAAGCCTTCATAAAAGCCGCCTCCTGCTCGAAGAATGGCCGCGCCCCGTCACGCGCACCCGCCCAGTCCCGTCAAAACGACGAACTCGCAGACATCATCAAGTCGGAAACATCCAACGGCAGAGACATCGTCCGCTTCCTCGTAGACGTGATGCACGGCAACCTCGACAACTTCAAGCCCTGCCACCGTGTCGCATCCGCCAAAGAACTCCTCCGGTGCGGTTTCTACAACACCCACGCCTACAGTGGCGACGACGACCAGGACAGGGACGACGATCCCATATCTCAGGAACAGCTTGAAAACCAGACGCGCCACAACGCCAAACAGTACAACGATGACAGCGACCCGTTCGACTTCGATCACTATAACCACGAGGACTACATACGAGACAGGATGGGACACAGGGCCGAACTCCACATCTTCGGCGGCGAAGAAGCCCGGGAAGTCGCTCTCAACACAGCCCGCGAATTGGCGCGCGAGTCACGCGCCGCAGGACACATCGGCGACTACGATTACTCCCCGATCGAAAACCCAGAGGACGACCCCTATGGCAAAGGTTGCTACGGGTACAAAGTCTTGCGCATCGGATTCCAGAACAACAATGCAATCAGAGCAATCAACAAGGCCGTGGCGGAATACCACAGGCGAAAATTCAAACACTTCATAAACGAAGATGGCAGTCTTGCCGCCCCGGCGGACACGGCGTCTCTCGATCCCGGTGCCCTCCAGTACCTCGAACGCAGTCGCCACCTCCTCACCGAAGAAAACGGCAAACCGCCCAAAGACCCGGACCCTCCCTCAGCTGTCACTCCTGAACGCAGCGAAGAACCTCCCGCGCCTACGACATTCTCCAGGCAAAAACCCCCGAAAATCCACCTCGGCCCGGCGGACGAAGACCCGCCGGACGACACCCCGCGCCAACGCAGAGACCCCGGCGAAATCAGAATACCGCTCTGCAACTTGCTGTCTATAACAGCTGGCCCCCTATAACCGCGCATCCACGCGGGACCGTGCACCCCAATCCCTCATTCGTCATCCCTGACCCATTGCCCGTCATCCCCAACTCCGATCAGGGACCCAAGGGAGCGGAGCCGCGCAAATACCAAGGCCACTTATCTTCCCGGGTAGAGGCGCCTTCTGCCAATCCCCCTCTCCCGCCGGGAGAGGGCCCCGGCCATCCCCCTGCGCCTCGTCAACGCGCGGCCCCCCGTTTCACCGTCCCGGCCGACATCGGGCGTATTCTCTTCACCCGGACCCACGAAATCGTGGCCGGCAAAGCTAAAATACGGTCTCCCTGAACAGCCAAATGTCGCCGCATCTTGGAGACAGGACGCGTTGCACGACAAAAGGAATACCCATGACGCTGAACGAATTCACCGACTCGACCCCGGCCAGGGCCGTTTTCCCCGAATACTGGTCGCTCGAGAACCAGGCCCGAGCCGAAGTGGCTGGCATGTCCGACCCCCAGCTTGACTGGACATCCCCCCGGTGGAGGTGGAGCGAGTGGAGCGTGCGCCAGAATCTGTCGCACATGGGGTCTGTGTTCTACAGGTGGATGCTCGAACGTTGGGGCGAGACGCTCTTCCCGGACGGGCTGCCCCTCGCTCCTGCGGAAATTGACCGTATGTCCTCTCCGTCCCACGACCGTCGCATGGACGACGGGGCAGTGTGGGAGATACAGGACGTGTTGAAGGCGTTGGGCGGCGGCGCGGAACTCGTCCGCCAGGTAATGCTCAAAGAGACGGTCGGATCGATGCGGGCCAAATCGTTAATCCGCTCCGCCACTCCGCAGTGGCCCTTGATGTCCGATGCGCATCCGACGGGTATCGAACTGGCGCCTGATGGCAATGGGGGCTCCATGACCCTGGAGGCAACTTTCCGCCACATGTATTTTGAATTCGTAACCCACCTGTACAACATCCAACGCCTGAAACGCGCCCAAGGCCTCACCGCCGTGGTCAAGCTGCCCGAAGTCGGTTACTGGGTTCTGCCGGGCTGGGACCGGATCGAGCCGTGACCGTCAGGATACCGTTAAGTAACTCCCTCTCCCCGCGGGAGAGGGCCGGGGTGAGGGCCACCCAGGAACGGCCCCTCCGGGCCGCAGGTATCATCGGCGCGTAGACAAAATCCTGACACCTCAAGACCAATTGAATCAAGCAGGGGCGCAAAACCAAGCCCCAGGATCGGGAGACTCGCACATGGCAAGCAAACTAAAGGTAATGATTACCGGCGCGAGCGGATACGTCGCGTCGCAGATGCTGCCCGAGTACCGCGAACGTTACGATCTTGTCCTTGTCGATGTGAAGAACACGGACCGCGACGGCGAGGTCGTCAATGGAGTTGTCGTCGCCGATCTGGCCGATCCCGACAGGTCCCGGTACGAGCATCTCTTCGACGGGGTTGACTCGGTCATTCACCTTGGATACATGCGGTCTGAACCCGGCGGCGTCTTTGGCTCGGAAACCCCGCAGATCGACCGATTCGACGTGGAACTGGCCAACGTGCGCATGGCCAACAACGTGTACCGCACCGCGTACGACGCCGGGGTCAGACGTGTGGTGTCGGCCAGTTCGAACCACGCTGCCGATTGGTACGAGGACTACCAGATACACGAAAACCGCAAGGACATGGTTCGGCCCGATGAACCGCCCGTTTCAAGCAATTTCTACGGCTGGGCCAAGGCAACCTACGAACTGCTTGGCTGGCCGTACGCGTGTGGCACATTTGGCCGCCGCCTCGAATTCGTAATGGTGCGCATCGGGCACCCGACTCCGGTGAACGCGGCGCGGCACATGGCAGAAGACCCCGGCCTGCCTCCGGCGGGCTCGGGTATCGCAAACTTCAAGCGCAACCTCGCCTGCTACTTCAGCCCTCGGGACCTGCGGCAACTGTTCCGCAAAGCCGTTGAAGCGGAAGATGTATCGGCCAACGGGGAAGTGCCGTTTGCGATCGTCTACGGAATCAGCAACAACACCCGTGCCTTCTGGTCGCTCGACTCGGCGCGCCAGGTGATCGGTTACGAGCCGGAGGACGATTCGGAAGTGGTCTACGCCGAAGACGTCCGGCGCTATCTGACCGGTGGAGAGGCGCTGGGCGGCCGCGTCGGGGGTTAAGTAACTATCTCAAAAGGCCCGTCATTCCCATGAAAACGGGAATCTGTCTCAAAAGGCCCGTCATTCCCGTGAAAACGGGAATCTGTGGAGAGCGGGAGACGGGTTCAACTACTTTTGGCGTAGTTATCGGGTAGTTACTAAGGACTGTAGTCGTATATCGCGAGCATTTTGCGGGCAATCTTGTCATGGCCGACTTTCGTTAGCACGCGGTCCAGATTGTCCAGGTCCCACTCGCCAACGAAGCTGATCGCAGTACCGCGGTTTCCCATTCGGGCTGTACGGCCGACGCGGTGAACATACTCTTCCGCAGATTCCGGCATATCGTAATTTATAACGTGGGTAATGGTCGGGATGTCCAGCCCCCGCGCCGCGACATTTGTCGCCACCAGGATTCGCAGAGACCCATCACGAAAACTCCCCATGACGCTATTGCGCTCGCCCTGGGACAGCCCACCGTGAATCCCGCGCGCAGGGTACCCGGACCGTTTCAGGTCTCGTTCCAGCCGGTCGACTCCCACCTGCATGCGCCGGAAAATCAGCACCTGCGGTCCGTCCTCCATGTCCCCCAAAACCTCGCGGACCGCGTCGGGCTTATCCCTCTCCGCCACCTCGAAATAGTACTGATCGACCTCGTCGACCGTATCCGTGGCCGCAAATTCGCTCACCAACCTCACCCACTCAGGGTCGCGAAGATAGCGGTTGATCAGCCTCAAAAGGAACCTGGGAATAGTTGCCGAAAACAGCGCTGTCTGACGGGAACTTGGCGTGTACCGCAGGATGTATTCCATGTCGTCGGCGAACCCGATGTCCAGCATTTCGTCAGCTTCGTCCAACACAGCGAACTTCACGGCGCCGAGGTCGAGGGTTCGGCGGTTCATGTGGTCCTTGATCCGCCCCGGGGTGCCGACCACGATGGGCGCCCCATCCTCCAGAACGCGTATCTGCCGAGCGATGGGCTGGCCTCCGTAAACGGCCAATACCTGTATTCCGCGAGCCTCCCCGATTCTCGAAATCTCGCGAGTGACCTGCATGGCCAACTCCCGGGTAGGAACCAACACAAGTCCCTGTACTTCGCGGGAGGACGTGTCGATCAATTCGCACATCGGAATTCCGAATGCCGCGGTCTTGCCGGACCCCGTCACCGCCTGCCCCACCATGTCCTTGCCTTGCTGAAGAGGCGGGATCGAACTCGACTGAACCTCTGACGGCGACTTGTAGCCCATCGCGTCCAGTGATTCCGCAATCGGGGCCGAGACTTTTACGTCACCCCATGCCATATCACGCGGCGGGTTTTCACCGCGTGGCGCAGTTACCGTCGCGGTCGGGCGGGTTGGGCGGACCTCGGTGGGCGATTCGCCCGGGCCTCGCCGTCCCCTGCGTCTTCCCCCGCTGGGGCCTCTGTCTCGTCGCGTCCGGCCATCGCTCCGGCTGGGACGAGACCCGGAAACCTCCTCCGTCCGAAGTCCGCCTCGACCTTCTCCTTCGCCCCTTTGGCGCCGTGCTCGACCGTTGCTCCGTCCGGAACTGGGTTCGAAGGTTGATTCCGTCGAACCTGTACCCCGACCTTCACCAGAACTTCTTCTGCCTTGCCGCTCTCCTCGGCCACCGCGTCGTTTCGGTGTGCGGGACTTAGGGGTAGCAGGTGCTTCCGATATTGCGCGGCGCGAGCGGTTGGGTAATTCCCGATCGGGAACGCCTACGTTTTCGGGAGATTTCGGGACTGGGCGGCCGAGTTTGAATGCGCGAGTGATGCGCGCCAGCAACCCGGGCCTCTTGTTTTTGCCGGATCGGCGGGATTCAGACATAAAGGTTCGAATGAATTCTACGGACGATGGCCCTCAATTACCAATAAGTCGTCAGGCAGCCGGGTCCTTTGGCTACCGATTTTCTGCCTCAAACTCGCCAATTCCTGTACGTGCGAGGCTTGTTTGCCAATCGGTACGCTGGATGCCGATGCAATCGTACGACCAATTCCGAGAATCTGAGCGCCTGACCTGGCCGGTCCGCGGCGGCGTAACGGCCCTGGCATTGGGGGCAGCCGCGTTTCTTGCGATTGGCGAACTGCCTGGCGCCGCGATCGCGGCCGTTTCGGCCGTTTACGCCGCGTACTTCCTTGTCGTGAGAATGGTGGGCCTCGACCGCTGCCGTTCCGACAAGTGGGTCTACGGGATGATGGCTGCTGAGACAGGTCTCGCGGCGTCCGCCGTGGCAGTTTTCGGGCTGGCAAGCCCGGTGATAGTCCTGCCCCTGTTGCTGGCGCCCCACTATGCTCATCTTCTCGGCCGACGGGGCGCCTTTGCCGCAGCCTTAGCAGGACTGATCTCTCTGTCGGCCGCGTTCCCATTTCACCCGATGCCAGCGCCAGGACTAATCGCGGCCCTCGCTATCAGCCCTGCCATGTTGGCCGGTATAGCCGCCTTTACCTCCGAAGAGCGGTTCCGGGAGCGCCGGGCTAAAGAACAAGCGCTGGATCGGCATGTTTCGGAATCAGGGTCCGGCAGACTCCTCGAGGCTGTGCTCAAGATGTCGTCAAAGCGCGGCGACGCCGACGTGTCCCAGACCCTGGCCGATGGACTGCGAATAGCGACGGGCTACCCGACAGCGGTTACCCTGCTCAACCGACACCACGACAATACCCTTGTGCCCGTAGCTTTAAGTTCTGTCAACGGCGAATTGAAATCAGATCGAATCACGCCTGAATCATTCGACGGCGATACAGCGGTAACCAGGGCCGCGCGCCAGGGGTCGGCAATTTCGTTGGGCCGCGGCGGTCTGAGTAGCGAATACCTCCCCGAATGGGCTCTGGAATTGGGGTACCGGTCCGGCATTGCTGCGCCCATCAAACGGGGCATGGAGGTTCTTGGCGCCGTATACCTCCTCAGAGCCGATGTCGATGCGCCTGGCCTAAAAGCCATTGAGCACACCGAAGTGCTGACGAGCTCCGCGTCGAGGCTCCTATCGGTCGGCACAGTCCAGGCGGTTGCAGCACCAACGACACCTCTGCAGGAGCTCCTCACGCGAACGGGCAGGGCGCCCGAGCCTGAGAAGAGACCGCCCATTGAACTGCCTGACATGAATCTGGACCCAGTTTCGGAGAAACTGGAGATCAGAGGTGTGAGTGTTTCCCTGTCCCGAACCGAGTTTTCCATGCTTTACGCACTGGCCAAGTCGGCTGGCAACGTCGTTTCGCCCTCGGATCTCATCGGCATGAGTTGGGACGGAGATCCTGCGCCAAATGCCAGTTCAGTCGACGTGACCATCTACAGGCTCAGGCGAAAGCTGGCCCGAACACCCGCCGGCAAGGGATTGGTCCAGACAGTACGCGGCAAGGGATACATGTTGGCCCAGCCCAACCTGGTCGAGAGCCAGAGCACAGCCGCGTAGACAGTCGGCCAGAACGAGATGCCGGTACCCGCCCGGCTATACCAGGCTGTCATCGGGCGGCCTTTGTCACACGAGAATCCTCCGTAACAGGACATCTGACTTTGGCCTTTGAGTAAACCGAAGGCGTGTTTGATACTTGACGCTTTCGAATGTCTTCCCCATCGCTCGGCATATTCGCCCGCCAAGGGAAACCCGCCTATCGGTTGCCGGTGAGCGTCAGCGCAACGGCATACGTGGTCATGGTCAAACAAAATACCTCGGGAACTATAAAACGACGGAACGAGTCGGACGTCACATACGCGCTGAAGTGGGCGGCGTGGCGATGGCTGCGTGATCACGCCGGCTGCAAGGCCATCGCGTTCGAAGTGCGGCTCGAGGGTCCGAGAGGGCGAATCGCAGACGTCGTAGGCGTCGGCCCCCAGAACCGGGTCTACGTTGTAGAGGTCAAGGCATCCAGGTCCGATGCGGCCAGAGACGACAATACAAAAACAAAGGCAGCCAAACTGGAAGGCCAACGGGCAGCCATCGATGAAACAGTCGAACTCTCAGCCGGAATACTTGAGGCCGCGGCCAGGAACGGCGACCGCGGCGACCAGGATGCCGAACTCAACCTGATACGCCGCGAATACGATGGAGCAGTGAAAAGACGGGACGCGTACGTGAAACGCGTCTCAGCCATGTCCGTAAAGTTCCACGACGATGCCTATCTACGGACTGCGCACTGCCACTACCTGATGGCGCCGCGCGGCCTCATACGGCCGTCTGAACTCCCGCCATTTTGGGGTCTGCTGGACGCTGCCCCTGCAATTGTGGTGGAAGCCCCTGTCAAACAGATACGGGAAGCCACGCAGCACGTGCTTAGAGCTGTCGCCCGGGCCAATACCAGGGATCTAATGACCGCGTGCGGACAGGTATGAGGCTGGCCGGCCCGAGGGTAGGGGATCGACTATCAGGAAGCGCCGGACAGCATGCGCTTTATCCGGCTCACCGCCTCAGTGAGATTCTCTGTGGAGTTAGCGAACGAAATGCGTACGTAGCCATCCCCGTATTCCCCAAAGGCAGTACCCGAGAGCAGCGCGACTCCCGCTTCTTCCAGACAGCGGTCCGCAAACACCCGGCTTGAGAGACCCGTTCCGGTCACATTGGGAAATGCGTAGAAAGCCCCCTTTGGCATGGGGCAGCGGATGCCGTCGATCGAGTTCAGGCCGTCCACGATTACGCCGCGCCGCTTCTTGAATTCAGCAACCATCGCGTGGACAGAGTCTTGGGGGGCCTCTAGAGCTTCGATCGCCGCAATCTGGGAGAACGACGCCGTTTGCGAAACGCTGTTCGTGATCAATCGCGAAACCGGTTCAACCAGCCAGCCTGGAAAAACACCATACCCCGTGCGCCACCCCGTCATGGCGTAGCTCTTGGAAAGACCGTCGAGAATGACGGTCCGCTCCCGCATCCCGTCGAATTTACTGATCGACACGTGGGAACCTTCGTAGTAAAAATCCTTATAAATCTCGTCGCTCAGGACCACTGCGTCTACTTCGTTCGCAACCTCGGCGATCTGCTCGAGGTCGGGTTCCGGTATCACGCTGCCGCATGGATTGTTTGGAGAGTTGACGATGATCAGCTTGGTTCGGTCGGACACCTTTGACCGAAGTTCGGAGACATCGACGGCGAAATCCGCTTCCTCCGTCAATTGCAGCGGCACCGCGGTTCCGCCCATGAAGTTGATCATCGATTCATATATCGGGAAGCCGGGATTCGGGTAGATGACCTCATCGCCCTCGTCGATCAGGGCCATGATGGTGAAGAACATCACCGGCTTGCCACCGGGGGTGAACACTACGTTGTCGGGGCTGACCTCGTACCCCTGCCACTCAGATTGATGGCGAGCAATCGCTGCCCGGGCCTCAGGCAACCCGGGGGACGGCCCGTAGTGGGTAAAACCGTCGTCCAGGGCTTTCTTGGCGGCATCTCTGATGTTCTCCGGAGTGTCGAAGTCAGGTTCTCCGATCTCCAGGTGAACGATGTCGCGACCCGCTGCTTCCAGGGCCTTTGCTTTCGCAAGCGTCTCAAATGCCGTTTCCGTACCCAGGCGGTCCATCCGGGGCGACAGCCATTTACTTGCCGCGGTCTCAGTCATTTCTTACCTTTTACTTCGCTACTTCCATGGCCGAGTCGCCGCAGGTTCGGTTGGGATCTAAGTCCACCGGCCATCGTGTCTTGATCCGCGAACTGTAATTGTAAGTCCGTCAAATTAATTTGGCCCGCCGGCGCCATCTTAAAATGCCGGTATGAACTTCGATCAATGGGCAGACTGGTACGACGTTTACTACTCGAACGTCCCGGAAGTTGAAACGTCTTTCTACGTAGACCTGGCGAGAGAGTCCGGAGGTCCGGCACTTGAAATCGGAGTTGGTACAGGGCGCTTGGCTATTCCCACAGCGTCGGCCGGGGTGAACGTCATGGGTCTGGACCTTAGCCAGGCCATGCTCGACCGCGCGGACGCGAAACTCCGGCGAAACCAGCCGTTAACCGGTGTGCTCGATCTCATCAGGGCAGACATGCGGGAATTCGACCTCTGCAAATCTTTTCCGCTCGTCACGATCCCTTCGAACACACTGCTGTTGGCCCTCACCCAACAAGATCAACTGCGCACGCTACGGTGCGCGGCTCGCCACCTCGAACCGGACGGGCGACTCGTCTTCGACGTCTTCATACCGGGCCCTGATCTGCTCGCCGACCGTGACTCCACGCCGTTTGTCTGGGGTGAAACAGTTCATCCCGATACGGGAAACGTCGTCGTTATGTCCGCCATTAACCGCGCCGACGGGGCGACGCAACTCAACAGGGAAACCCAGATATTCGAAGAGTACGACGGCGCTGGTCGAATCGTCAGGCGGGCAGAGTTGCCGATCGACTTGCGGTATCTATTCCCAGCCGAGTGCCACGCCCTGGTCGAACAGGCCGGTCTGATCGCCGAAAGAGTGCTTGGCGGTTTCGACGGTCAACCGCTCTCCGAAGACAGCGAAGAGATGATCTTCATCTGCCGCCGGGCTCAATAGCCGAGGGTCTGGTCGCACAATCCCTCGAGCGCCTCACCGGCCAGGAAGCGGCGCAGATTAGACCGAAACGCCTCTCGCCTGCCTTCATACAGTTCAGGCGTCAAAGCAGACGCGTGCGGGCTGATGAACACCTCGTCGAGGTCCCACAGCGGACTGTCCTCCTGCAGCGGTTCAACCTCGGTCGCATCGATGCCTGCGCCCGCCAGGTGACCCGACTTGATAGCGCTCGCCAGGGCATTTTCGTCGACGATTCCCCCGCGGGAGATCACCACGATGTGCGATCCCTTCGGCATCAACGCCATCCGCCGTGCGTCGATCGAATGGCGCGTCTCATCGATGATCGGAGCACAGATCACCAGCCAGTCCGAGGCGGCACATAGATCGTCGAGCCGTTCCGTGCCCCAGCACTCACTAACCGCGTCCGGCACCGAGGCTGGCCCCGGGTCGATCGCGAATATGCGCATTTCGAACCCGGCCGCGCGTCGGGCAACAGCCCTGCCGATGGCGCCCAGGCCGTAGATGCCCATCGTGCTGCCGGAGATTTCGGAGAACGTGTGGTCGTATTTGTCCGCGCCGCCCCAGAATCTCTTATCCTGGTCCCGCGCCATTTCCCGGAATTTGTGCGTCAACGCGACCATCATCCCGATCACGTGGTCGGCCATGGGGTTTACGTGAGGACCAGGAGCGTTTGTGATCGGGAGGTCGGACGCCACGATTTCCGGTATGGCGATCAACTTGTCGATGCCCGCGCCTGGGCAGTGAATCCACTTGAGCTGACGGGCTGCCAGAAATGCTTCCCTGGTGGGCCATCCCATGAACACATCGGCATCTACGATCGCATCCGGCTGTTCGGAATCGGCATAGGCTGGCACGAACTCCACGTCGGGGAATGCGTCCGCCAATTCGCGGATAAAGTGTTCACCGGTGTGCAGTGTTCCGACGACGACCTTCATTTTGTTGCCTTCCATTTGACCGGGCCGCAGCTACCCACTCCGCGGTCCAGCGCCCGAGCCGGCTGGCTGGACTGGCGAGTCGGTGTTGCCAGAAATATCCATGCCGAACGCGTCGCATCCCGCCGATTTGCCGGCGATCTACAACCCGTTCGGATGCCAACCTTACAACGGTCCGCCCTACGGTTGCGCCCGCTTTCGCCGTCTGTCATTCAAAGACTTGCTTACCTGATCGCTAAGCTAAAATCGGACTACCAATCACTTGAGGCTCCAAAATGCCACCGTTCAAGATCAGAGCAGATTACCGGCCTACCGGAGACCAGCCCGAAGCCATCGAACAATTGGCGAACGGGCTCGTCGAGGGCCTGAAACACCAGACGCTGCTCGGTGTGACCGGGTCCGGCAAGACCTTCACCATGGCCGGGGTTATCGAGAAGGTCCAGCGCCCCACCCTGGTCATCGCCCACAACAAGACGCTTGCAGCCCAACTCGCAACCGAGTTTCAGGACTACTTCCCTGACAATTCGGCTCAGTACTTCGTCTCTTACTACGACTACTATCAGCCGGAGGCGTATGTGCCCCAGTCCGACACCTACATCGAAAAGGAATCGGACATCAACGACGAGATCGACCGGCTCCGGCACGCAGCAACCCGCTCACTCCTGACCCGGAGAGACACGGTGATCGTCGCCTCCGTCTCGTGCATATACGGCCTGGGATCGCCGGACGAGTACCGCAACGTCGTCCTGAACATTCGCAAAGGGCAGGAAATCGGCCTTAGGAAGACCGTGCGCCGCCTCGTGGATATGTACTACGAGCGTAACGACATGGACATGGTGCGAGGTCGGTTTCGGGTGAGAGGCGATACGCTCGAAATCATGCCGGCTTACGAGGAGCTCGCCGTCAGAGTGCAGTTCTTCGGGGACGAGGTGGAGCGAATCCAGGAGCTCGACCCACTGACCGGTGAGGTGCTGACCGACCGAAGCGAGATCGACATATATCCCGGCAAACACTTCGTAACGCCGGACGACCGCCTTTTCGAAGCCCTGGAAGACATCGAATCCGAGCTCGAGAACCGCCTACGCGAGCTGCGAGGGCAAGGCAAACTGCTGGAAGGGCAACGTCTTGAACAGCGCACCAGGTTCGATCTCGAGATGCTTCGGGAGACCGGGGTCTGCCCGGGCATCGAGAACTACTCCGGACCGCTCGGCCGCAGGCCGGCGGGTTCAGCGCCGTGGACCTTACTGGACTACTTCCCCGACGACATGCTGATTTTCATCGACGAGTCGCACATCTCTTTGCCGCAAATTCGGGGTATGTACCATGGCGACATCGCGCGCAAGACTACGTTGGTCGAATTCGGATTCCGGTTGCCGTCGGCCCTCGACAACCGCCCGCTGTCGTTCGACGAATTCGAGGAACGCGTTGGTCAGATCGTTTACGTCTCCGCGACTCCGGGACCCTATGAAGCAAAGCATGAACATAGACGCGTGGAGCAGATAATCAGACCGACAGGCCTGATAGACCCGAGTATCGAGATATGCCCAACGCAGGGGCAGATAGACGACCTGCTGGAACGGATTCAGCAGCGCGTTGACCGCAACGAACGGGTATTAGTGACGACGTTGACGAAGAGGATGGCGGAGGAACTGTCTGACTACATGCGTGAGCTTGGTATCCGGGTCCACTATCTGCACTCGGAGATCAACACGCTGGAACGGTCCGAAATCCTTCGCGACTTACGACTCGGCGTCTACGACGTGGTCGTCGGAATCAACCTGCTCAGAGAAGGACTCGACCTTCCGGAGGTCTCCCTCGTAGCGATCCTCGACGCAGACAAGGAAGGCTTCTTGCGTTCCGGCACCTCGCTGGTGCAGACGATCGGGAGGGCCGCAAGGCACGTTGAGGGCCGCGTGGTCATGTACGCCGACACGGTCACAGACTCCATGCGCCACGCCATCGAGGAGACAAACCGCCGCAGAGAGATACAGAGTGCACACAACTCCGAGCACAACATCCTGCCCAAGTCCATAGTGAAGGAAGTGAGAGGCATCACCGACAGGGTACGGCAGGTGGCGGAGACAAAGGCCCCGTACGTAACAGCAGCAGACCTGCCGAAAGACGACCTCACACGTCTCGTCAAGGACTTGGAAAAACAGATGCTGGCGGCTGCCAAAGAACTGGAATTCGAAAAGGCTGCCATGTTGCGGGACCAGGTGACCGACCTCCGGAAAGTGCTGGTAGACATGGAATCCCCCGTAGCCGGGGCGCGCGTCTGAATATCGGCGAAACACCGGCTTGAAGTTCCGGACTCGGCGCAACCGGCGACGCAGGTCTCTTGGACGAGGCCGCGACTATGAAGCCCGGGCCTGACGCCAGGGAATTCCGGTTGCAGCCAGGTAGAGCGAATAGGTGCACGCCAGGAGGATGGCGGCGACCATGAAACCGCCCTGGAATCCGATTCGGTCGGCGATCAGGAATCCGGTGACCGGTCCCAAAGCAGCGCCGAGGTCTTGCCAGGTCGAATACCTTGCCATCGCGGCCGGCCGCGACTCGTTGGGCGAAGTCTCGCCAATAGCGGCGTCGAGCGCGGTGCTGAGGCCGACCGCGACGACGAACATGATCGGCATCACAATGACCAGCACCTCCACCGTGTCGTAGGTACCAATGACAGCAAGCGCCGCCACAACAGCCACCAGGCCGTAGGCGATGGAACGCCGCCTCCCCAGACGGTCTGATAGGTACCCGAGCGGCAGGGCAAGCCCAAGGTCTGCGAACCATCGTACCCCTATCAGCAATCCCGCCAAAGTAACAACGGCTATAGACACTCCGAACACTCGGCGCTCGCCTTCGACCAGTTCGGCCAGATAAGTCGATAGAGTGGCGATGACCAGACCGTTTGCAGCGAACGCAACTGCAAAGCTCATCAGGCTAATCGACAAGAGCGAAAGCCGGATATGCCTGGCCTGGTCCGGCAGTTTCGAAACCGCCAGGTCCCAGACACCGAAACGGCCGCGCCTGGCTGAGGGGGTCTCAGGTGTACGGCGAGGTTTCAGATTTGGGACGC
This sequence comes from Dehalococcoidia bacterium, assembly GCA_965219065.1. GTDB lineage: Bacteria > Chloroflexota > Dehalococcoidia > Lucifugimonadales > Lucifugimonadaceae. Next base: position 1,070,751 of record OZ244715.1, on the reverse strand, counting down.
GCATCGCCATGATCACGCCAAGCATGCCCACCCCGGCCAACACCGTGAAAGTGATCCCCCTCGAGGTCTGCTCGAACAGGGCGGCGCCCGCCGTGACGGCTATCAGGCTGCCGCCTCTCGACCCGGCGGTGAAGAAGCCGATGAGTCGGCCCCGCATTGCGGATGTGCCGACACTGAACGCGGTCAGATGGGCTCCCAGTCGCAGGTAGGAGTACGACACACCCCATATAACCCGGGCAATCAGCAGGACGGCAAGTCCGCTGCCTAGCCCATAGGCGAGCGTCGTCAGAGCTCCGGTCGCCACCGAGATGACATAAGGCCACCGCACCCCAAATCGGTAGTAGACGGCCGCAGCGAACGCGTTGCTTGCAAGGCGAATGAAACGATTGATGCTTAGCGCCAGACCGATCCAGAATGAAGTCGCCAGCCCCAGGGTTTCGCCCAGCCCAAATTCGATGGCGGCGGTAGGAAGGACCACGTACATCAGCGAATCGCCCATGATCACGGCGGTCGTTGGGGAGACCGCATACACCATCCCCGCCGGAATGATCGATCCGATTCGACCTCCTGAGAAACGGCTTCTACGGACCCCTCGTTCGGGGCGCAGGACATCGTTAACCGGGGACCGGCCGTCCTCGTATTTCTTCACAGTAGTGAAATCATCCGAAATTACCGGAGTCTGGCCGTATTGTTTCGCTCAGACACCATGCAGGGCTGCCGCACCATAGCAACATTTGCGTCATGGCCGCAGGCCCGCGCCTGATTGCCAGCCTGCGATAATCGTTTCCAGCAGGGATTCCGTCGGAGTACATTCGTGCAGATTGCTTGTCATTCACGACGAAATTTATGACCCAATCACTCTCTGCGCATTCCAGTTGGAATGGCTGAATAAGGAGACGATATGACCATCTATCTGACTGAGGCGGACGTAAACGGGCTTCTCGACATGGAGACGGCCGTCGATGCGCTCGATGAGGCATTCAAGGCACGCGCCCGCGGCGAACTGTTTAACTCCCCGCGTTCACGCCTGCCCATCGGCCGCGGTTCCTATAACTTCATGGCCGCATCGTGGCCGGATAAGGGGATAGTCGGCCACAAGTCGTACACCGCCGGACCGGGCGGGGCCAAATTCCACGTCGCGGTCTATTCCACGCGCGGTGAGGGCTTGTTGCTCCTCATGGAAGCGAACCGGCTTGGACAGATCCGGACAGGCGCCGCATCGGGCGTGGCTACCCGGTGCATGGCGAAGGACGGCGAACTGACGGTGGGAGTCATCGGAAGCGGGTACCAGGCCGAAACTCAACTTGAAGCCATTGCGACCGCTTGCCAGGCGACTTCGGCGAATGTGTTCAGCCGCAACGAGGACAATCGCAATCGTTTCGCAAAACGAATGTCAGAGCGACTGGGCATCGCCGTCGCCCCGGCCGGTTCAGCTTCCGAATGCGCAGAAGGCGTTGATGTCCTGGTGGCTATTACCAACTCTGTAGAGCCGGTCATCACCGGCGACATGCTCGCGCCAGGAATGCACGTCAACGCCGCCGGCAACAACTCCTGGCTAAAACGTGAACTCGACACCGCAGCGATCGCCAAATGCGGCGTTGTCGCGGTGGACGACGTTGAACAGGCTAAGTATGAGTGCGGGGAACTCATGCGCGCCGCAGAGACCGGCCGGTTCAGCTGGGACAACGCCATACCGATTCACGACGTGGTTGCAGGAAACCGGCAGGGCAGGGAAGCACCCGAACAGATAACACTCTTCGAGTCGCAGGGACTGGCGCTCGAAGACCTCGCCGTCGCCGACATCGTCTACAAGAGGGCCATGCAGCAGGGAGCCGGCATAACCCTGCCCAGCTAGACCCCACACTCCATCCACGCTGCATTCCCTGCGGCTTCTCGCGGGTGTGGTTAAGGTCGTGGTCGTGGTAAGGCCCGCGACTTCGGCGATGTGGATCCTCGCATGCGTGCCGTAAGGGAGCCTTGCCCGCGCGCAGACTATTTACTCATAGCATAAAACGCATGAGAATTGCGTTTAAGGCGTTAATAGCCTATTATCCGGCCCCGAGTCATACCGGTAATCAAATGATTTATAAATTAACCGGTCCGGTTGCATTTCGACCACGGCTCGGGGGCCTGATTGCTTCGTCACCTTGTATCCGCGACTACCGGTCAGATTCCAATAGCGGCTGCGCTTTTCGCCACGGCGTTGATGGTGGGAACGGGGCTGGATTCGGTCAATCCCCCTGCGCTGGCGCAGACCTCCATTCAGTTCGAAGAGGGGTACGAAATCGAGCGCTTCGTAAACGAGGACGTCCAGCCGGGCGGATCGGTCGGGGCGCCCATCGTGGCGAGCGGTGGGACCGGCACCTTGACTTACAGCCTTTCCGGTACCGATGCGGCCTCTTTCACGATAAACACGGGCACGGGCCAGATACTCCTCGCCCACGGCGAGTCATTCGACTACGAGTCCGAGAAGACCAGGTACCGGATTGTGGTTGCTGCAACCGGACAACCGGGTGAGACCGCCAGTGCCGATGTCGTTATTTATGTGGAAAACGTGAATGAGCCGCCGGAGTTCGACATTGACAACATTTATTTTGAGTCATTCGAGGTAACGGAAAACAGCGCGGCTAACACGAACATCGGTGACCCGATCACGGCCGTCGACCCTGAAGGGGACGCCGTGACCTACTCCCTGGTCGGTACCGATGCGGCACTGTTCGATGTCGACAATTCCGGCGGTCAGGTAAAGACCAAGGGGTCATTGAATTACGAGACCGCGAACTCGTACACCGTCGCGTTCACCGCGTCGGACCCCCAAAACAACAGTGTGAGCATCGACCTGACCATAATGGTCAAGGATGTCGACGCCGAAGCGCCTGGCAAGCCTGCCAAGCCATCGGTGGCGCCGAACTCCGGTAACGGACACGAGTCGTTAGCCGTCACGTGGACCGTTCCCGGCAATGAGGGCCCGGCGATCACGAGTTACGTCGTGCAGTACCGAGTCGAGGACTCAGGCGATGAATGGACCCAGGCAACGGTTGACGGAAGCGGTCTTGAGACCACGGTGTCCGGGCTCGAGTCCGGCACCAAGTACGAGGCTCAAGTAAGCGCCATCAACGACGAGGGTGATGGTCCATGGTCAGAATCCGGCAAGGCAGAGACTCTGCCAGGGCCTCCTCCTAATGCACTCCCCGAGTTCGACCTTGACGCCGTAACAATCCTGTCGGTTCCTGAAAACACACTGGCCGGAACCGCTGTGGGAGCGCCGATTACCGCGTCGGATTCAGACAGTCAGGACGTACTGACATACTCCGTTTCGGGCACCGATTCTGCCCTGTTTTCGGTCGGTGCATCGAGCGGCCAGATCAGCGTCGGCACCGGGACCGTGCTCGACTTTGAATCGCCGTCAGATTCCGGTGGCAACAACGTCTACAACTTGACTGTGCAGGTTACGGACGGCAAGGGCGCTGACGGAAATGCCGACACGTCGGTTGACGACACGATCGACGTGACGATCACGGTAACGGACGTCAACGAACCACCAAGATTCGGCTCTTCGAACATCGAAATGGAGATCGACGAGAACACCTCGGCTAACGTGAACATAGGAGCCCCGGTTGCGGCCTCAGACCCCGAATCTGCGGCACTAACTTACTCACTGTCGGGCTCCGATTCCGCCCTGTTTTTGGTGGGTGCATCGAGCGGCCAGATCAGCGTCGGCACCGGGACCGCGCTCGACTTTGAATCTCCGTCAGATTCAGGAGGTGACAATGTCTATGAGATGACTGTGAAAGTCTCTGACGGCAGGGACGCCGCAGGAAATTCCGACACGTCGATTGACGACATGGTCGGCGTGACCATCACGGTCAAAAACGTCGACGAACCGCCGGAATTCGACTCTTCGGGGGTTGAATTGGAGGTCGCCGAGAACACTGTGACGAACACGAACATCGGAGATTCGATCACGGCGGCCGATCCCGAAGGCGGCGACGTGACCTACTCCCTGACCGGCGCCAACGCGGGTCTGTTTGGGATGGACGCTTCTAGCGGTCAGGTCAAAACGAAAGGGTCTTTGAATTTCGAGGCTGCTAGTACGTACACGGTTGACTTCACCGCGTCGGATCCCCAGTCCAACAGTGCGAGTATCGCCCTGACTATCACCGTAACCGATATCGACACAGAGGCGCCGGGCGAACCTGCAAAACCGTCCGTCGCGCCGAATCCAGGCAACGGGCACGAAGCGTTGAAGGTCACGTGGACTGCTCCTGAAAACTCAGGTCCGGCGATTACGGGCTACGTCGTCCAGTACCGAATCGATGAGTCAGACGACGAATGGACTCAGGTGACGGTTGTCGCAAACATTACTGAGACTACGATTTCGGGCCTTGAGTCCAACACCGCGTACGAGGCGCAAGTAAGAGCTGATAACGACGAGGGGGAAGGGCCCTGGTCAGAGTCCGGCACGGCCGACACGCTTGCCGTACCCGTTGTGAATTCGCCCCCTGAATTCGACGATGGCGCCACTGCTACTCTGTCGGTTGGCGAAAACGCGCTTCCCGGGTCCGCTGTCGGCGGTCCGATAACCGCGTCGGATTCAGACCAGCAGGACATGCTCGTCTATTCCCTATCGGGCGCCGATTCCGCTCTGTTTTCAGTCGGGGCGTCGACCGGCCAGATAACCGTTGGCGCGGGGACCGCGCTTGACCATGAATCCCCGGCAGATTCCGACGGCGACAACGGGTACGAACTGACCGTGCATGTCACTGACGGCAGGGACGAGAACGGAAGCGTCGACAGCACTGTTGACGACTTGATCAACCTGATCATCACGGTCACAGACGTGAACGAGCCGCCTGAGTTCGACTCGTCGGCGGTTGATCTGGAGGTTGCCGAAAACACGGCGACGAACACGAACATCGGCGATCCGATCTCGGCCACCGACCCCGAATCCGACGCGCTGACCTACTCCCTGGCCGGAGTTGACGCAGGCTCGTTCGAAATCGAACCGATAACTGGCCAGATCAAGACCAAGGTTCTGCTCGACCATGAATCTCCGTCAGATATCGGCGGCGACAACGTCTACGACGTGACGCTGCATGTCTCGGACGGCAAGGACGAGAACGGAAACATCGACACCACTGTTGACGACACGATCACCTTGATCATCATGGTCACAGACGTGAACGAACCCCCAGAGTTCGACTCTTCGACGGTTGAACTAGAGATCGACGAAAACGCGGCGACGAGCACAGACATCGGCGATCTGATCGCTGCGACCGATCCTGAGTCTGACGAGCTGACCTATTCGCTTGTTGGGTCAGACTCACAATGGTTCGACGTCGACACTTCCGGCGGCCAGATAAAGACCAAGGCTCTGCTCGACCATGAATCTCCCGTGGATACCGGCGGCGACAACGTTTACGACGTGGCGCTGCATGTCTCGGACGGCAAGGACGAGGATGGAAACGCCGACAACGCGGTTGACGGCACGATCGCCCTGACCATCACGGTCACAGACGTGAACGAGCCTCCCGAGTTCGACTCGTCGGCCGTTGATCTGGAGATCGCCGAGAACACGGTGACGAACACGAACATGGGCGATCAGATCGTGGCGACCGATCCCGAGTCTGACACGTTGACCTATTCGCTTGTTGGGTCAGACTCACATTGGTTCGACGTCGATCCTTCCGGCGGCCAGATAAAGACCAAGGCTCTGCTCGACCATGAATCTCCCGTGGATACCGGCGGCGACAACGTTTACGACGTGACGCTGCATGTCTCGGACGGCAAGGACGAGAACGGAAACATCGACTCCACTGTTGACGACACGATCACCTTGATCATCATGGTCACTGACGTGAACGAGCCGCCGGAGTTCGGCACTTCGGCGGTTGAACTGGAGATCGACGAAAACACGGCGACGAACACAAATATAGGCGATCCGGTCCTGGCCTCCGACCCTGAATCTGACGCGCTGACCTATTCGCTGGTTGGGGCTGATTCACATTGGTTCGACGTCGATCCTTCCGGCGGCCAGATCAAGACGAAGGCTCTGCTCGACCATGAATCTCCCGTGGATACCGGCGGCGACAACGTTTACGACGTGACGCTGCATGTCACGGACAGCATGGACGAGAACGGAAACGCCGACAACGCGGTTGACGACACGATCACCTTGATCATCACGGTCACTGACGTGAACGAGCCGCCGGAGTTTGGCACTTCGGCGGTTGAACTGGAGATCGACGAAAACACGGCGACGAACACAAATATAGGCGATCCGGTCCTGGCCTCCGACCCTGAATCTGACGCGCTGACCTATTCGCTGGTTGGGGCTGATTCACATTGGTTCGACGTCGATCCTTCCGGCGGCCAGATCAAGACGAAGGCTCTGCTCGACCGTGAATCTCCCTTAGATTCCGACTTCGACAACATCTACGAATTCAGGGTATGGGTTACGGACGGTAAGGATGCGGAAGGCATTGCAAACGCGTCCGTAGATGATTCGATCGATGTGACTATTACAGTTACAAACGTCAACGAGTCGCCGGAGTTCGACACTTCAGCGATCGAATCAGAGGTCGACGAAAACACCGCGACGAACACGAACATCGGCAGTCCAATCCCAGCCCTGGACCCCGAGTCTGACGAGCTGACCTTTTCGCTGGTTGGGTCAGACTCACAATGGTTCGACGTCGACACTTCCAGTGGTCAGATCAAGACCAAGGCTCTGCTCGACCATGAATCTCCGGTGGATAACGGCGCCGACAACGTTTACGAAGTGACGGTCCAGGTCACTGACGGCACGGACGCGGTGGGAAATGCCGACACCGCGGTTGATGACACCGTCAGCGTGACCATCACTGTCGCCAACGTCAACGAGCCCCCGGGGTTCGACTCATCCGGCCTCGATCTGGTGGTAGTGGAGAACACCGCGGCCAGTACGAACATTGGAAGTCCGGTAGCGGCCAACGATCCCGAATCCGGCACGCTTACCTACTCCCTGTCGGGCGTGGATTCTGGCCAATTTGACATCGAACCATCGACCGGCCAGATAAGTGTTGGCGGTACGACAACGTTCGATATTGAATCGCCATCAGATTCCAACGCGGACAACGTTTATGAACTGGGGGTACAGGTGACGGACGGCCAGGACGCGGAGGGGAATCCCGACGATTCGGTTGATGCCGAGATCGGCGTGAACATTACTGTCACGGACGTCAACGAGCTTCCGGAGTTCGACTATGCGGCCCTGGAACTGGAGGTTGCCGAGAATTACGAGGCGGGCACGAATGTTGGCGATCCGATCGTGGCCACCGACCCCGAATCAGCCACGCTCACTTATTCACTGTCGGGCGCGGATGCCGACCTGTTTGTCATTGACTCCTCGAGCGGCCAGATTAGTCTCGGTCCGGACACGGTGCTCGACCATGAGTCCTCCGCTGACCATGACGGCGACAACATTTACGAATTAGTGGTTCAGGCAACTGATGGTGCGGGCGAAGACGGGAATCCGGACACCGCCGTTGACGCGACGATCGACGTGACCATCACTGTCACTAACGTCAACGAGCCTCCGGAATTTGATCATACGGTCATTGAACTGGAGATCGCCGAGAACACTGAGGCGAACACTGGAATCGGCGATCCTGTCGCGGCCGTCGACCCTGAAACTGACGAATTGATGTACTCCCTGTCGGGCGCAGATTCCAACCTGTTCGACATCGAACCATTGAGCGGTCAGATCAGTGTTGGAGCAGAGATTGAACTGGATTACGAGTCCCCATCAGACTCCGACGGCGACAACGTCTACGAGCTAGTGCTGCAGGTCACTGATAACGCGGGCGCGGAAGGAAATACGGACGACACCGTTGACGCTGACATAGGCGTGACCATCACGGTCACTGATGCCAACGAGCCACCCGAATTTGAGGCTCCCTCCGTGTCGATCGATGTAGTGGAGAACACCGAGACTAACACCGCAGTCGGCGATCCGGTCGCAGCCATCGACCCTGAATCCACCGAATTGAATTACTCGCTGTCAGGCGCCGACTCCGGCCTGTTTGCCTTCGATGTAATGAGTGGCGAGATCAGTGTCGGAGCAGCGACCGCGCTGGATTACGAATCCCCGTCAGACTCGGACGGCGACAACATTTACGAATTAGTGGTTCACGTGACAGACGGTCAGGACGAGGACGGCAACCCGGACGACTCGCCGGACGCAGAGATCGAGGTGACCATCACCGTCTCTGATGTCAACGAGCCGCCGGGGTTCGAGGTCCTCTACGTCTGGTTCGAGGTAGAGGAAAACACCGCTGCGCTGACGAACGTCGGCGATCCGATTCTCGCTTCCGACCCCGAACTTGCCGAGTTGACTTATTCCCTTGTTGGGGCTGACGCGGGCCTGTTCGACTTCGACCCTTTCACGGGCCTGGTGAGCATAGGCGCGGCAACCGTGCTTGACCATGAGTTTCCGGCAGATTCGGACGGCGACAACGTCTACGAGTTGGCGGTGCAGGTTGCGGACGGCAAGGACGAGGGAGGAAATGCCGACACCTCCGTTGACGATGTGATCGGCGTGATCGTCACGGTCACAAATGTCGAGGAGGCGGGCGAGGTTATCTCATTGACCATTCAGATGGTTATCGAAGAGAACGCCTCAGCCAACTCAGATGTCGGGGCGCCTGTACAGGCAGTGGCCCTTGAATTCGCCGAGTTGACCTATTCGTTGGAAGGCGTTGACGCGGATTCGTTCGACATCGACTCTTCAAGCGGCCAGATAACGACAAGGGTCACACTCGACTATGAATCTCCGGCTGACGCCAATGGCGACAACGTTTACGAGATGACGGCCCAGGTCACGGATGGCAAGGACCCTGAAGGAAATTCCGATACTTCCGTCGACGATGAGATCGGCGTGATCATCCACATCATCAACGTTAACGAAACCCCTGCTGCTACGGGGGTGATCCCGGACCGGACCCTGGTTAAATCGGACGGAGCCGATCAGTTCGACGTTTCGGCCTACTTCAGCGATCCTGACGGAGACGATCTGAGCTACGCGGCAACGTCTACAGATTCGGACGTGGCCGGGGTAAGGCTCGTTGGCGCCACTCTAGCCGTCACGCCTTTCGGGGTAGGGACTGCGACGGTTGAGGTGACGGCGGCCGACCCAGGCGGGATGAGCATCGACCAGGACTTTCTTGTCCAAGTCGTAGCTGCGCCGGGAAGTTCCGGGGGTTTCTTCCCGATCATTCCGACGGCGCCCCAGGAAGTCGTCGGCTCGTCCAATTCGGGACTCGACCGCTCCAATCTGCTTTCGGAGGACGCCGCAATTGTCGTGCCGTACACCCTTTCACTCATGCCGGGCCAGGCCGTAATCCTGCGGGCGATAGCGTTCAATCTTCTCGGCGACCCACTCCCGGCAAGTGCTCAAGGAGTGGCCTGCACGTGGTCGAGCGACGGCGAAGGCACGTTCACACCAAACGGTACGGAATTCGCCTGCACGACGACGTTCACAGCGCCGGCCGAGGGAGGCGGAACGATTGCCGTCAGGGTGACCCAGGGGAGGATAGCGGCCACGGGCGCCGCCACATTTGAAGTGGCCGTGCCGCCGGGTGCGGCCATCGTTCTAGAAGAGGAGGCTCGTCCCGAGATACCGTTCCCCTCCGACGTCACGGGCTCCATGGTGTGGCGGGGCGATGGCGCTTCGATCACCTCTCCGAGCGGGCTCACCATGGAAGTCCCCACGGGCGCCATAGACGCCGAATTCCTCGGCGTTTACATTGAGGAGATGCCTCCGTGGGACATCGTTGTGCCTGAGAGTTCGGAGTTCATTGCAGGCAGCCATGCCGGTGACTTCGCGTTCACAGACAACGCCGGAGACCCGATACCAGGCTTCCACACGGATGCGCCGGTGCGCATCTGCTTGCCGATCACGCAGGAAGACCTCTCGGTTGCCGCTGGTGGAATTGAGGGGATCCACGTCGTGCATGTGGTGCGGGACGGGGAGTTCTTCCACCATCCGCCGGACAACGATCTCGTCAACATGACGACGTGCGCGAACGTCGACCACTTTTCAATCTACTTTGTGGGTCTCGTCGCAGAGCCGCCTATGCCAACACCCACGCCACCTCCAACCGCTAGCCCAACCCCCGCGCCGACTCCAACCCCGTCGTCAACGCCAATGCCGACGCCGACGCCCGCGCCAACCCCAACACCTGCTCCTTTATCAATCCCTACCGCGACGTTTGAGGCGACGCCCATCCTGCCGACTACCGGGGACACCACACCCGGACCGGGGACGCTGCTCCTCGTAGCCCTGACGGCCACTGCGGCGGTCACAACCGGTCTGACCCTTTTCCGGCGCTTCCGGTCCTTTATGCCGTGTCGATCACGATGACTTCCTGCTGCACCTCGCCTGTGATGACCGGTCCGTCCTCTGCCATGAAGATGTCGATTTCGGACCTCACGCCGAATTCGGGCATGTAGATACCGGGTTCGATCGTCACCCCGATCCCCTCGATCACTTTACGCGTATCCCTCGTTTCCCATCCATCGAGGTTTACGCCGTTCGCGTGCACCTCGCGCCCAAGACTGTGGCCGAGCCGGTGTACAAAGTAGGCGGCGTAGCCGGCTTCCGATATGACCCGCCGCGCCGCGTCGTCGATCTCCCATCCCTCGGGGTAGCGGCCCTCTAGAACGGCGTCTTCAAGAAACCGGAAACCTGTATCGCGCGCATTTGCGACGACGCCGAACACCTGTTGTTGCTTAGCGGTCGGCGGGCCGCCGATGTGCGCGGTCCACGTGATGTCGGCGTATATGGAATCTTCTTCATCTACCCTGGCCCACAGGTCGATGAGTAGCCAGCCATTCCGTCGTATCACCGCCGAGCTGCCAGGCGCCGGTTCGTAGTGGGGGTCCGACGAATGCTCCTCGAACGCCACGACCGGGCCGTCGGCCGTTGTCAGTCCCGCGCGGTCGAAACGACCGCGAATGAACTCGGCTACGTCGTGCTCTGTGAGTTTCCATCGAACGTTTTCACCGATGAATTCAAAGGCTTCGTTGACGATTCTGTGGAGGGAATCGACCGCCGAAAGATGAGATGCGAGTTGCTTGTCCGACCATCTTTCGGTTGCGTGCTGAATGATGTCTCCGGACGAAACGACCTCTGGGCCCAGGCTGCGGACAAGCTCCACCGTACCGGCATCGACCCTTCCGACGCGCGGCAACTCGTACATCGGGGAGTATTCCATCGCCACAGCGCCGCTGTCGGGCAGCGCCTGGCGCAGGGCGGCTAGCATCGAGGCGCGATTCGAGTACCTGCGTATGGGCGGCGACCCCGGAGGGAACCTGCCTGCGTCGACCTCGTGGGCAATGACCACGGGTTCGCCGTCCCCAGGGATGTATAGCCAGACGGGGCGGGTCAGGTTTTCGACATGTGTGCCCAGCGCCGCCAGGAATACGGGGTTGGTGTAGCGATAGTCCCGGGTCAGCCAGCCGCGCAGTCCGGCCGCACGGATAAACTCCTGCGCCGATTCGATCGTCTTACTCATGGAACCAGGCACTTGATTCAGCCACTGCGAAGGGCCACGGCTCGTCTCAATTTCAGGCGGTGGCTGTTCTGAGGTTCTTGCGAACTTCGGGATTGACCACCCGACGGGGCCAATGACCTTTCAGGATCATGGCCGCCTCACCGGACGCCGCGACGCCGGACCACTGGCCCGACAACGTGGATTCGCCGCCTGCGTGAGGCGAGGCGATGAAGTTGTCCATCTTAAGGAGGGGATGATCAGGGTCACACGGCTCGGTCTCAAAGACATCGAGTCCCGCCTTGGCGATCTGCTCATTTTCCAGTGCCGCGATCAGGGCGTCCTCGTCCACCGTGCCGCCCCGGCAGCAGCTGACGAACATAGCGCTTGGCTTCATCGCCGCGAACTCCGCTTCGCCAATCATGTGGTAGGTCTGGGTGTTCAGAGGGACCTGTAGCGAAACGTAGTCGGAGATCGACAGCATGTCGTGCAGATCGTTGAACCGCTCGACGCCGTACTCCCGAAACGGCCAGTCCTCAGCCGGAGCGTCGTACGCAACAACCCGCAGGCCGAACGCCTGCAGTCTCTTGGCGAGCGATCTGCCGATGGCGCCCAGGCCGATCAGGCCGGCGACCTCGTCGTCGAGCGGTCCCACTGGCCTGCCGGCAGGTCTGTCCCAGACCCCGGTGCGCATGGCGCGGTCGTACTGCACAAGATTGCGGTTAAGCGCCAGGATCATCGACGCCGCGTGATTGGCGACCTCCCAGTTGCAGATGTACGCGGCATTGGTCACGATAATCCCGGCATTCGTGGCGGCGTCCACGTCGACCTTGTCGAAGCCGTGGCCGAATATGCAAACGCCACGCGTCTTCTCCATGGCTCCGATCATCTCTGCGTCGAGGCTGAAACCGGTCATGACGACGTCGGCATCGCGCACCGCCTCCATCGCCTCGCCGCGGCTTTCTATTCTGACGTCGTCGATGTCAACGTCGATGTCGTCGAACGCCGATCTGTCGAGCCTGTATGGAAATATCTGGGTCTTTTCTGAAAGCAGTACAACTCGTTGTCTGGTCAATTTATGTGTCTCCTAGTAACTCCGGGCGCGTGGCGCGCTCAAAGCAGGCGGGATCGTGACTCCGTGATCTTGCCACCCCACCGTCTGAACGGGTCTGCCATGAGAACCAGCGCGGGTTCATTCCCCCAGGCTGTGCCGCCTGATGACATTCCAGTAGTCGGGCGAAAGGCTGTTGTACACGAAGTAACAATACCGCGTCGCCCCCTGGTTCCGCATCTCTTGCAGCATGCGGTCTAGTTCGGAGGGCGTCAGCCAATTCGAACCAAAATGCTCCAGCCCCACGTATGGGACGAACCGGTCCACCGTCTCTGCCGCGGCCATCATTTTGCGCGTCTGATCCCTGACCGACGTCGCAAACCACTCGTCCGTGGCCTCCGATTCGTACGCGGAGACCGGATAGTCGGAAGGCATCGGGTAGTCGAACGCGCATCCGAACCACTCGGAAGCAAGATCTTCATCCAGGCCCGGATTCCAATCTACGAGCGTCGCCACCCAATTTGCGATCGTTCCACGGAACCCGGCAACCCCGGCTGACCACCAATACTGTTTAGGCATCTGGAAGTCTGTGTAGGCCTGCTTGCGGACCAGGTTGTGGCCGGTGAAAGGCGTCGAGAACGGCAATCGGGATGAGTTGCCGACCGAAATGTCCGGCAGATGATCCTTGATGCCGCGGTACGAGGCCGACACGCTCCATTCCACGGCGGCCTGTTTGAACTTGTACCAGTCCGAAAATTCCGGATGCGACGACCACCAGTCGTGGTTCGCCAGCGCGCCCGGCGTTTCCTTCGAGAAATTCGTGGCGTTGTCCGGGTCCAACGAGTGCAGGAAGTCCTGAAACCGGTCTCTGCTGTCAAGGACCCGTTGCATGGGGATACCCATAGAGGAGGCGAATTCACGGTTTGCCGGCGTGTCGATTGGCTCAAACCATAAGTCGTCCCTGTGGCCGGGTTTTATCTCCCACTTGAAGTCGGGCCCATCCAGTAAGACGCCCGAGACTTCCGGAAAATTGGCGACTGTGTCCCTCACCCTGGCGACCGTCATCGCCGGTCCGTCGGCGTCTGTAACGCTTGGGGTGCGAAGTTTTGGATCGAGCCTGCCTCTGCCAAAACTGCCGAGCAGAAAGTACGCTTTGTCGTCCATGGCGTAGATCGTGAATCCCTTGGACTTGCCTAGGCGAAGGGCGTCCCGCAGGCGCTCGGATTCGTCCGTCATATAGGACGGCATGTCCGGTGGAAGCCACGACAGACCTTCGTACAACTCCGGATTCGGGCTGAACGCGGCTGTGGGTACGCGCTCTACGGGGGTCCCTCCCACGGCGGCTAGACCCCGCGGGTGTGTGTCCTCAACCTGCGGGTACCTGTTGCCGCCTTCCTGCCTGTCGTCGAGGAGACACAGCCATTGAAGCGCTACCTCGCTGATTCCCGCGTCTGCCAGTTCGTGCCAAAACGATTCTTCATAAAGGATCGAATTCGGAGGTCGAACCAGCATCATAGGTTTAAGGGGCGCGTGGGCCATTTGTGGACTCCTTTTGGGGAACGTGGGACTTGAGCTTCAGGAACTTACGTTAATGACCAGGGACGCGGCAAGCGGCAAGAGTTTCGCCACAAATTAGTTGCCGGAATCCCAATTCCTCGTATTTGCTCGCAAGGAATGATGACAATTACTGGAGTGATGCGTCCGTTCGTTTGCCACAACGGAATTGAAGCAGCATGCCAGTCGGGAGCCTATAGCCGGAACGACGAAGAGAAACGGATCGGCCAGCCGCGAGGCTGGCCGACGCCATTTATTCTGGTAGCCCCTGCGGGATTCGAACCCGCGATCTCCGCCTTGAGAGGGCGGTGTCCTGGGCCGCTAGACGAAGGGGCCACATGTTTTCCGGCTAACCGCCGGATCGCTGATTGGCTGGCGATCCAGGATTCGAACCTGGGTTCCCAGATTCAGAGTCTGGTGTCCTACCGCTGGACGAATCGCCAGTGCCGGATTGACCTAGTTTAACAGCGTGAACAGTGCCGCTCAATTCGCGTGTCGCCTTAATGAGCCTGCGACTTCGACTGCCTTTTCATCCGACCCCACTTCGGATCGTCCCGGGCATCGCGAGCGGCGAACTGTTTAACCCTGGATTAAACCCGGTCGACGCGGAATTGTCATACTTGGCAAGTCCCAGTCCATAGCCTGCCGCGCCCAACCCTTTCCTTGATGCCAAACTTCACCTTCGCCCTCAATATGAGCGAACTGAAAAGTATGGCTACCTGGCAAGCTGCGGTCGCAGAGTTCCTTGCCGTATTCATCCTTGTATTCGTTGCTGTGGGAGCTACGGGTATTGCGACCGTCTTTGGAGAAGAATCTGCATCGGCTGACGTGCTGCTCATGGGCCTGGCCAACGGCGCGGCCATCACCGTTGGAATTGCTGCGTTCTTCAGGATCTCCGGCGCGCACATAAACCCCGCCGTCACGATCGCGACCGTAGTTACAGGAAACGCGTGCGCGGCGCGGGGCGCTATCTACATCGTGTTTCAGTTGGCCGGCGCGGTCGCCGCGTCTGCGTTCATGAGAATCGTGTCGGACGTACCTAATCTCGGTGTCCACCATGTCAATGCGGCGCAATTGAGTCCAGCCGCGGGACTGGGCCTGGAAATCGTGCTGACGTTTATTCTCGTATTGGTCGTATTTGCAACGGCTGTCGATCCACGAACCAGCCGTTCACTCGCGCCGTTCGCGATCGGCGCCGTCGTCGCAATCAACAGCTTCGTGGCACTGCCGCTTACCGGCGCGTCCATGAATCCGGCCAGGAGTTTTGGACCGGCATTCGTCTACGGTTCGTGGGCCCAACACTGGATCTACTGGGTCGGGCCTATACTGGGAGCGGTTGCCGCCGGTGTCGGGTACACGCTGTTATTCGGCACCGAGGAAATGAAGCGCCGCATGAGGTTGTCGTCACTGTGGACCACGAATCCCCAGATGCCGGAAAAGGCGAGGTAGACTGGCTGACCCTACCGCGGGTGCGGTGAAATTCGCAGTGACCGTCGTCAGGAAACGGGCGGGCGGACATGGTCCCACGGTTGCGCCGCCTCAAACGCCGCCGAAGCGGCCAGCACCGTTGCCTCGTCGAGTTCCCTGCCGACGACGTGCAGCCCGACAGGGAGACCGTCGGACGTGAATCCGGCTGGAACAGTCGCCGCGGGATGGCCTATCACGTTTATCGGCAAGGTGAAGGCGCCGTTCCAGTACTGATCGGGGTATTCGGAAATGCCAGATACCTCGCCCGGAAATTCTCCGTACTTGAACGCCGGAAAGCACGCTGTGGGTGTGAGCAGCAGGTCGAATCGCTCGAACAGGTCGGTCATGCGCGCCTTCAGCCGGTCCATTTCGCCGAGAGCGCGGGCGTAGTCTGCCACGGTCACCCGGCTGCCACGTTCTAGGAGAAACTTTGCGTAGTCCGTGAATAGTTCATCGCCGTTGTTCTTGTAGCGCCCGAAGTTGGTGTAAAAATCCCCGGCGATGATAGGCCCGAACGTGTCGTATGGTGGATCGAGCGCGATGTCCGCTTGCTCCACTTCGCATCCCAGGTCCTCGAATACGCGGGCCGCCCTGAAGGTGATATCCAGGACCTCCGGATCGACTTGGGCGAATCCGAAATCGGGGCTCCATCCAATGCGTAGCCCTGTAATTTTTGTGTCTGCGGCCCTTACGAAGTCCGGAGGGGTCTGCCGCAACGACGTAGGGTCTCGAGGATCGTGCCCGGCGATGACCTGGAGCAGCAGCGCGGCGTCGCGAACGGTCCGGGTCAACGGCCCGTTCTGCGAGAACAGGTAAGGCATGGGCGGGCCGGATTGGCCTGAGTAGCCTGAAACGCGCCCCTTGGAGGGTTTTATGCCGTAAATCCCGCAGAAATTCGCCGGTATTCGTATCGACCCGCCGCCGTCGCTGCCCAAAGCCGCTGGACTCAGGCGAGCGGCTACGGCCGCCGCCCCTCCACCGGTCGACCCACCCGGTGTCCGTTCCGTGTCCCACGGGTTGCGGCCGTACTCCCCCAGCCGGTTTTCGCAGGTCCCAACCAGCCCGAACTCGGGGAGGTTGGTCTTACCCAGCGGGATTGCCCCGGCCTGCTTGACCCGCTCGACGACCGCGGCGTCGTTGTCCGGTACACGGTCTTTGAACAGCAGGGAACCCTGGGTGGTCCGGACTCCGCCGGTCATCTGAGAGTCCTTGATCGCGATGGGCAGTCCGTGCAGCGGCCCCAGTTGATCTCCCCGCATGACAGCCGCTTCCGCATCCGCGGCGGACTTCATTGCATCGTCATGCGTGACCAGGAGGAATGAATGGAGTTGAGGATCAAGGCGGTCGATGCGTCCCAGGAATGATTTGACGAGCTCGACCGGCGAGACCTGCTTGGACCGAACGAGGTGTACGAGCTTGGTCGCCGTGGCGGATGCGAACTCCTCACTCAATGCGATTTCTCCCTGGCTGGGCGGCAAGACGGCGCCTTTCATATTCGTAAGTGCGAACAAATATTTGCCGAGGCCTTTGGGCCGATCGGCGGTTACTTGATCCTTGCTCGTCTTTTGGTCGATGCTGGCCCCGCTCGACGCTGGCCCGAGTCTACCTTGACGTCGCTTGGTTCACCGGCCCGCACTGAACGGCGAGCCGCAACCCTTCCCCGGGCTATTGCCTCGTCGCCGTACCGCTCCCGGATTTTGTCGATGGCGCCGCTAACCACCGAGTCGTCAGGTTCCGCCACTTCGTCCAAAAGCGCCAACTGTCCCTCGCGCTCGTTCAGGCCGCTTACCCCAACGCCAATCAGTCTCACGGGACGATTGCGTTCACGCAACGCTGCGTTTAGCAGCGCCATTGCCAATTCGAAGATCGTCGTGTCGCCATCGATACCGGACCCGAGCGAGCGTTGCCGATTCACAGTCACAAAGTCGTCGTAGCGCAGTTTGATGGCGATTACACGCGCCTGACGCTTGACCTTCCGCAACCGCCTGCCCACCTTTTCGGACAGCTTCAAAGTCGTTGAGTCGAGGCGCTTCCGATCCGAAACGTCATAGTCAAACGTGGTCTCTGCGCTGATGGACTTCGCGTCTTGTCGATCGCTCAGCAGGTCGCCGCCTTCACCCGTGGCACGACGCCCCAGGTGCGCGGCCTGACGGTCTCCGACGGCCCTGCGGAGAACTCCTATCGGAGTGTCTGCGAGCTGACCGAGCGTTTCGATGGCAAGCTCGTGCAGCCGCTCAGCCGCCTTTGGCCCGATCCCCGGCAGTTTCCTGATTGGAAGCGGAGCGAAAAATCGAGCGGCATCCTCCGGTTGAATGATCAGGAGCCCGTCCGGTTTCGATTCACCGGATGCAACCTTGGCCACCAGCCGGTTATGGCCGACGCCTATCGAGGCGACTATCGACAGTTCGTCGCTGACCCGGCGCTTGATGGCCATCGCCGACTCGGTCGGCGGACCGAAAATGCGCTCCATGCCGGTCATGTCGAGATACGCCTCGTCGACGCTCACCGGCTCCACGAGGGGCGAGAAGTCCCGCAGTATCGCCATGAATTGCCGGCTGACTACGCTGTACTGCCCGTGATTTGGAGAGATGAAGATCGCGCGAGGCGCAAGTCTTCGCGCGGTAGACATCGGCATGGCAGACCGCACCCCGAATTCCCGGACCTCGTAGGATGCAGCGCTGACCACACCCCTTGGCCCGGCGCCGCCTACTACCACAGGCTTGCCTACCAGGGACGGATCGCGAGACCTCTCGACGGCTACGAAGAACGCGTCCAGGTCAACGTGGAATATGGTTCGCACGGGTGTAAAACTTTCACGAAGAGCCTTAGACGTCCGCGGCTAGCGACGTTCCGCGGTAGCAGCCCGCCATAAATCCGATTCCGGCCGGCAGATGTTGGCCAAAAGGCGCGCCGGCCGGTGGGCTACGATTCCAAACACTTGGCCAGCCCGGCCATTTCGACAGCCGCGTCGGCGTAGTCGGATCCCTGGCCCACGCGGGCGACGGCCTGCTCCGCGTTATCGGTCGTAAGCACCCCGAAGATTACCGGCTTACCGGAATCCAGCGCAACGCGGGTAATGCCCATCGACGCACCATAGGCAACATGATCGAAGTGTGCGGTCTCACCCCTTATGACCGCGCCGAGGCAGATGACCGCGTCGATGTCGTCGCGGCCCGCCATTTTCATGGCGGCAAGGGGCAGGTCGAAAGATCCTGGCGCCCACGCTATGAGGGTTTCGTCGGAGCCAATCCCGTGTTCGGCAAGACGCGCAACGCAGCGCTCGAGCATCTGACTCGTAACGTACTCGTTGAAACGGGCGACGGCGATGGCAACTTTCACGTCTTACACCTCATCCGAGGGGTCTGCATGGACCGACTGAGATCAATACGGGATTGGGACTCAGTCTTGTTGCCCGATGTTCAGCAGGTGGCCCATTTTTTCCTGCTTGGTTTCGAGATAGCGGCGGTTTTCATCCCGTGCCGGCGCCACAATCGGCACTCGCTCGACCATTTCGAGGCCGAACCCCTGTAGCCCGACCAGCTTTTTCGGATTGTTTGTCAGAGCCCTGAACCGCCTGACCCCCAGATCCAGAAGGATTTGGGCGCCAACACCGTACTTCCGCAGGTCCATTGGGAATCCCAATTTTTCGTTGGCTTCCACCGTGTCCAGTCCCTGGTCCTGCAGAGCGTAAGCCTTTAGCTTGTTGTGCAGACCGATGCCGCGGCCTTCCTGCCGCATCAGAATGAAGACGCCGCGTTGTTCGGTCTCAATGGCCTGCAGCGCCATCGACATTTGATCGCCGCAGTCGCAGCGGAGGCTTCCGAACACGTCCCCGGTCAAACACTCCGAATGCACGCGGATCAGAACGGGGGTGTCGTCGTCGATCTCGCCCTTCACCAACGCCACGTGCTCGAGGGCG
The DNA here is from genome assembly GCA_965219065.1 of Dehalococcoidia bacterium. Taxonomy (GTDB): domain Bacteria; phylum Chloroflexota; class Dehalococcoidia; order Lucifugimonadales; family Lucifugimonadaceae. The sequence goes on along the minus strand of OZ244715.1, from coordinate 1,051,229 downwards.
TCCACAGTGCTGCGATAAGCGATCGCCGTAAAGTCCCCGTGTCTTGTGGGCAGTTGGGTTTCGGCGACGCGTTCCACCAGTTTCTCGTTGGCCATCCGAAACGCGATCAGATCGGCGACAGTGACGATGGGAAGATCGTACTTGCGCGAGATCTTTTCGAGTTGCGGCATTCGGGCCATAGTGCCGTCTTCGTTCATGATCTCGCATATGACCGCGGCAGGCCGTTGTCCGGCCAGCAACGCCAGGTCCACGGACGCCTCAGTCTGGCCGGACCTGACCAAGACACCGCCGTCGTGATAGGTCAGCGGGAAGACGTGGCCGGGTCTAGTGAACTCCGACGAATGGGAATGATCATCGGCGAGCAGCTTGATCGTACGGGCGCGGTCGGCGGCTGAAATGCCCGTAGTCACGCCGGTGAGCGCGTCGACCGAAACCGTAAAAGCGGTACCCAATGGCGCGGTGTTCTTGCCCACCATCGGGGGAAGGTCGAGCCGGTCGAGGGCGCCTTTCTGCATGGGCACGCAGATGAGCCCGCGCCCGTGTAGCGCCATGAAATTGACGGCCTCCGGCGTAACCATCTCGGCCGCCATAGCGAAATCGCCCTCGTTTTCGCGTTCCTCGTCGTCGACGATGATGACGATCCCGCCCGAGCGAAACTTGTCTATGGCCCTGTTGACCGAAGTCTCTGCGTGCGTGGTCATCTTGTCAGGCATCTCCATCAATTCCGTCGTCCTTGTGTGTCACGGCGTTGAGGTAACCCGCAGTGAGTTGCTCCAGGTACTTAGCCGTGATGTCGGCTTCGAGGTTCATCCTGTCACCAACTTTGCGCGATCTCAAAGTGGTGTTTTCTCTTGTGTACGGAATAATGGCCACCGAAAAGCCGGTATCGCAGCGGTCGACGACCGTCAGGCTGATCCCGTCCAGCGCGATAAAGCCCTTCTCGACGACGTACCTCATTATATTTGCAGGGGGTTCCACGCATACCAACGTGGAGATTCCGTCGGGAGTCATCGCCGTTATTCGACCTGTGCAATCAACGTGGCCCTGCACTAGGTGACCGCCGACCCGATCGCCGTATGACAGCGACCGTTCGAGATTTACGCCGGCACCCGCATTGATCTCGTCGAGGCAAGTCCTGTTTACCGTCTCGCCCATGGTCTCGACGGTGAACGCAGAGTCACTCTTTTCGATCACGGTCAGGCAGGCGCCTGAAACAAGGATGCTGTCCGAAACGTTCAGGCCGGCAAGCGCCTTGTTTCCAGATATGGTGAGTCGCCGGCCATCGTAACTCTCGACCCGGCCGACCTCTTCGACGATTCCGCTGAACATGTCCGCTTCTATCGCCTTGTGGCGCTCATATATTCACGGGCCGTAGTCAACTCGTAAACCAGGCTGCGAAACGTCTGCAATTGGCGAGAACCATCCGGCGGGTATGAAACGCCTCTGACAATCCGTGGGTGATTTTGCCCACCGGGTCAACATCCTTCAAGATCACTCCTTCTTCGGCACGTAACCGGTCGTCAGTATATCCAGACCCAACTGAGTGCGACGTATGTCAACCAGCCTGAGCGACTCGCCGATGTCGCTCGCGCCCTCACCCGCTACCGGCGTCGGGGCCTTACGACCGCCGACGATGACCGGGGCGACAAATGCTGCCACCATGTCCACAAGACGTTCGTCGAAAAGCGTGCCAAGTATCGAACCGCCGCCTTCAAACAACGCGTTGTGGACATCCCGATGCCCCAAAAAGGAAATCAACTCTCGGAGGTCGACGCGCCCGTCCCGCGTGGGTAGCTGGACCACCTCGACGTTTCGCCCCGGAGACTCCACTTCGCTATCGTGTCCAACGGCCCAGATCACTTTGCCGGATTCGGCGAATATCCTGGAATCCTTGGGTATTCGGCCGTTGGTGTCCACCACGACGCGCAAGACCGGCCGGCCTGTGTGTTCGCCGCGGTCGTCGCGGGCAGTCAGTCTCGGGTTGTCCTTCAACACTGTGCCGGCCCCGACTACCACGGCCTCCGACATAGCGCGCATATCGTGCGCCCGTTGGCGGGCCATCTCGCCCGTTATCCACTGCGAGTCGCCGGAATACGTGGCTATCTTTCCGTCGAGGCTCATCGCGAACTTGGCCGTTACAAACGGCAGGCCGGTGCGAACGTGCTTGCTGTAGCCCTCGATGATTTCGAGCGTCTCCCGTCGGAGTTCGTCGGCACAGGCTGTCACAACCTCGATACCTGCGGAGCGGAGCAGAGCGAAACCCTTGCCGCTGACGGCTGGATTCGGGTCCTCGATAGGACATTCGACCCGGGCGATGCCGGATTCGATTATGGCTTCGGTACACGGCGGGGAGACGCCCTGAAAGCCGTGCGGCTCCAGCGTGCAGACCAGCGTGCCGCCGCGCGCTACATCACCCGCCGGTACCAGAGCATCCGCCTCGGCGTGGGGGCCCGGCCTGGCTTGTGTGCGACCCTCTCCAACAGCCATGCCGTCCTTGACGACGACCGCGCCGACGGGCGGCCGCGGCGCAACGCCGCCGGCTGCTTGTCTGGCCAATTCGATGGCTCGTCGCAGGAATGGATCGGTCATTGTCCTGTTGGACGTTGGGTTAGGGCCCGCTCGCGAAGTGATGTACTTACCGCCCCACTCGACTGTCATTCCGAGCGAAGCCGAGGAATCTCAAAACGTTTTCCTTAAGCCAGGCCATAGCGGAGGAACGCGCCTCAATGCGAGGCCTCGTAGTGTGATTGAGGCCGTTACTGACAACGGCCGGCTTAGATTCCTCGGCTTCGCTCGGAATGACATGAAGTCGCTCGGAATTGTAGATGTCAGGTAATTCGTTGACAGATTGGCATTGGAGCGCTCGGGACAATATCTGGGGCTGCTGAAATGACATCTTGGACCGCCTGATGGCGTGGACTTAGTGTGAACAGGCCCTGGTTTCGTAGATGGTTGGAGCGATACTTTTTTACGTCCAACGCCTTGGCGCAGGAACGGGGCGCGTTAAGAATCACTTTGGCGCTGCTGTTCGAAGTCCAGATGGGCCCGGCTCGTCGTCGGGTTTCGTTGCCCCTGGTACCGGCTCCGCAGTTCCGGAGAACCATATGGGCGGTCGACCGGTGTGGACAGTGCGAGAAACGAGATCTGGCCGATGCGCATACCGTAGTACAGCGTGATCGGAATACGTGACACGTTTGTCAGTTCGAGCGTCAGGTGGCCCTTCCAGCCAGGGTCCACATAGCCTGCGGTGGAATGGATCAACAGGCCAATCCGGCCCAGCGAACTCTTGCCCTCCAGCCGGGCCACGAGGTCGTTCGGAATCTCGATGTGCTCGAGCGTACTTCCCAGAACGAACTCCCCCGGATGAAGCATGAACGGAACATCCGGTTCGATCTCCACCTCTTCGGTCAAGTCCACCGAGTCCTTGCGCAGGTCCAGATAGCCGGCCGTGTTGTTCCGGAACACGAGGACCCGCTTGTCGAAATGCAGGTCCACGCTGGCAGGCTGCAATTCGTCGGGATCGTAGGGATCTATCTTGATCCGGCCTTCCTCTATGTACTGCCTGATTGTGCGGTCGCTTAAGACCATCTACGCCCCCGGACACCAAATGGCGGGCGAACCGACAATGATCTCGATTCGACTGCGAATTGTATCTGCCCAATAACTCGTGAGCCCGATCAAGCTCACAGTCCCGCGAATTCCTTAAACAAACTGCCTGCCTTCGCGGCGGTGAACCGCAAGGGCAGGCAGGTGTGACGTCCGAAATCCGCGGACGGTTATTTGTCCGAATTCGGCAGTATCGAGAATCCTGCCTGGATCGTGGTCGAGAGGCTGATGTCGCCCGATTCGACCGGCGTGCTGGCGTCGGATTGCATGGCCATTGCCATTCCCAGGCGGACTTCGCCTTGATTGATCGGCGCCGTTCCAGAGGCTTCCTGCATGAATACCAGCGGCCCCAATTTCACCCCAAACGCCTCGGCGTAAAGCTCAGCCTTGGCTTTGGCGTCTTCAACGGCCCGCCGGCGGATTTCGTCTGCGTGCGCCGCAGGATCTCCAACGGTGAACGAAACGTCGTTGATCCTGATCAGATCGCCACCCACTTCGGCTGCCTTATCTATCGCCTCATCGGCCATCTCGATGTCTCTCACCGTTACGCGCACCCGGTTGTTCACGACGTATCCGGTGATGCGCGGCTCATTGTGAGACCCGACATCATCTTCGACCTCGATCCACACCTGAACGGGGTAGATGTTCAACGACGTGGTGACAATGTCGTCATCAGCCACTCCTAAGGTCGCCAGGGCATCCAATACACCGGTCATGGATGCCGCTGCCGCGCTTCTAGCTGCGGCTACGGTCTCTTCCCTCGACTCGACGCCAATCGAGATGACGGCAACGTCTGCCTCAACGTCTTTTGAACCTATTCCGTTGACCCAGATCCCGGCCTGTCCGTTGCCCTGATCTGTGGCCGCTACAGACTGTGACGCTGGGGCGGCATCGGGAGCCACTGCCGCCACCTTTTTGGCATCGACCGATGCCTCGGGCGTGCTGATTGTGGCAGCGCTGGCAATGCCCTTGGGTGACTTGGTCGTCTCGGCTTGTGACTTTGTCGGCTCGGATGTCGGTGTAGCAGGTTCCTGGCTGCCGCTGCAAGCAATCATTGCTGCGACGAGGATCAAGGCCAAAACGGCTGCTAGCACTGTTGCCGAGGTTTTGTTGATTTTGAGCATCGACGTTTTTCCTTTGCTTTTGTGTTGCCTTGGGCAACTCGTGGCGAAGATTCTTTTGCCTGAACTTAACAGGCCTCTACGAATATCGACGACGTGGTCACAAAATTTGTTCCATCGAGTTTTGGGCAATTAACTGGCCAATTGGGAGGGCCATAGTTCGAATCGTATCCGGGCGTGAGAAGCTGGCGGGTATGCCTCGGGGTCAAGTCAATTCCGACGGCCCGATCGCTGGCGCAGCACCGCCCACAGCGCCACCATCAATCCCGCGAGTACGGCGAATAAGACCTCGAGTTGCCAGAGGGGCAAAGAAATTCCCGAGAGCGGCAATTTAACCCCCCGGTGGTCATCCTGTTCGGCTACGACCCGTGTAGCCTCATCTTCCTGAAGAGTCGGCGAGGTAATCGGCCGCGGCGTCGGCTCGATAGTCGGCACGGGCGTAGACGTGGGTTGTGTGGTTGGCTCGACCGTCGGCACGGGAGTAGCAGTAGGTTGCGGGGTTGGCTCGATAGTCGGCACGAGAGTAGCAGTAGGTTGTGCGGTTGGCTCGGCAGTCGGTGTCGCTGTGGGTTGGGTGGTCGGCTCGACAGTCGGCACGGATGTCGCCAATGTCGCTGAGGCTGCCGCAGGAGTGGGCGATGCTTGCTTGGCCTCGGCTGCCACAGATTTCGCGGCCGCGGCCGCTTCCACAACAGGCGTTTCACCCGCTGGGGCCCCTTCCTTGGCTGTCGCTTCATCGGATTCCTGAACGACTCGCATGGCCGTGAGCGCTGGGGTCTCGACGATCTTTTCGGTGACTGTCACCGGTTTTTCGACCACGACAGTTTCGACTACTTTTTCAGTTCGGGTTACTTGCTTCTCAACCGCTTTCTCGACCACTACGGTCTCGACGACCTTTACAACGGCGGCCACCTGTTTCTCGACTACTACAGTCTCGACGACCTTTTCCGTGCGGGTTACCGGTTTCTCGACTACCACAGTCTCGACGACCTTTAACTCCATAGCAGGCGCCGGAGTGGCCGTCTCGGCAGTGAGAGTCTCGGTTACCGCCTTCTCGACCACCACAGTCTCGACGACCGTTTCAATGCGGGTCACCTGTTTCTCGACCACCACAGTTTCCACGACAACAATTTTCTCGGCTGCGGCCTCTTCGATCTGGCCCTGTACCACACGTTCCGAGTCAGTAAATTGCAGTGATTCCGACATCGACTCGGTCCCGCCTGATTCGCTCTGCCTGAGCACGTCAGTCAGATCGCCCGCGATCAGCGCACCGACCGCCAGGATCAGGACGGCCGCCGCGGCCGCGGGTGCGTAGCTAAGGTCGAGACGGAAAGACTGCCGCTGTTCCGGGACCATGTCCGGAGTCAGCGCGAAGGACCGTGGGGCAGGGGCCGTTTCTACCGACTGCATCAGAGCAACGGTCTGACGTAGTTCCTCGATTTCGCGGCCGCGCTCAGGCGACACGTCGAGTTCTCGGCGAATCGCGTCAGCCTCTGCCGGGCTTGCCCTGCCCTCTATGTAGGCGGTGGTCGCATCGTCCAGTTCGTCTTTACGACCGAACAATCGACGCCACAGTGCCTTCACTTCGCGTTCCTCTCCTTACCTACAGACGCCATTCGTCCGGTAACAGTTCCGGCCTGGTCTTAAGAAAGTCCCTCATTCGCCCTCGTGCGCGGTTCAACCGCGACTTTACGGTGCCGACTGAAACTCCCATCACCTCTGCGGCCTCTTCGTATCGATAGCCATCCATGTCGACGAGAACTATGGAAAGCCTGTGGTCGTTCGAAAGCGTCATCAACCCTTCGGTAATCGCCATGCCCAGCTCAGATGACAGAGTCCACGCCTCCGGTTCTGGGTCTGACGCTTTGAACGTGTCGGCGAATGTGCCAATGTTTTCCTCGATGGACGTCTCGGGCCGGCGCTGAACACGACGCAGGTGGTCGTATGTGGCGTTCCGAGCGATTCGCAGCAGCCATGCGCGAAAGTTTCCACCCCGAAATTTGGCGATGTTCCTGAATGCCGAGATAAACGCGTCTTGCGTCAGATCTTCGGCTGTGGCCGGATTTCTGACCATCTTCAGGGCAACGCCGTAGACCGCGTTCTGGTAGCGGATTACGAGTGCGTTGAATGCATCGAGGTCCCCGCCGCGGCTGAGATCAATGAGAGTACGGTCTTCCAGGTTCGCCACATGAATCTCTGTGCGGTCGGTGGTCGGCGCAGCCGGGGCGAGGCGTGATTGCCGCCATTTGGTTGCTCTACGGCACGTGGGGCCCGAACTGAACGTCATATAATTATGACCCCGGCGCTTTGAGTTCGCCTTTACAGAAATTCGCGGGTTTAGTTTGACAAACAGCTTTCGAGATACCGCCGAGGCGGTGATCATTTCCGTCCTCGTGTTCGTGGTCTTGCAGTTGTCGACCCAGAGTTATGCCGTCGAGGGGCACAGCATGGACCCAACTCTGGCGCCGGGACGCCGTTTCCTTGTCAACAAGTTCGTCTTTGCGCGGGTCGACGACGGACCCTTTGGGCAAGACGGCTATGTTTTCGGCGGCCCGCGGCGCGGCGACATCATCGTGTTTGCCCCACCGATTGGCGCCGAAACCGAATTCGTGAAACGTGTGATCGGGCTCCCCGGCGACGTCGTAGAGATTGTGGATGGCCAGGTCTTCGTCAACGGCGAACTGAGCCCGTTCGACGACGAGTACACGTCGGCATACTCCGGCGACTACCCGTTAACTGTCCCCCAGGACAAATATTTCGTCCTGGGAGACAACCGGAACGTCTCTTCCGATTCCAGGCAGTGGGGAGTGGTGGACGCGAATGATATTGTCGGCAGGGCGTGGTTCACTTATTGGCCTCCCGACACCATCCGCCTGTTTCATTGAATTAACATTCACACCGCCGAGGGCGAGGGCTTGGGAGAGGCTGTCTCTTCCGCTCCACCGAACTACCAGGAACGAGGTCCGCAAACAATGTACTGTCTACTGTTTTTTGACGACTGGCACCTGCACAGCCGCACAAACCTCGATCGCCATACCGGCGACGCGCAGATGAATCCGGAAGGCACGCTCAGGGACCCGCTCGCAGATACGGCATGGGGCTATCCAAGCGTCATTCAGGACCCCGAGTCCGGCAAGTGGCGATGCTACTACCAGGGTGAGGTATCCGAGGCCGGGGCCTACATCGTGCCCCAGCTTGCGGAAAGCGACGACGGCGTCCACTGGGAATTGCCGGACCTGTCGGACAAGATCGACATACCGGACCGCAAGACTCCCAATCAACTCTTCAGCGCCGAGAAGTTCCGCGAGTGGTGCGGCATGTATGCGGATCCGCACGCCGAAGGCACCGACGAGTGGCTGAAAGCGATGATCACGTATGTCTCGGGCCCCGGACTAAACCTGATCTCATATGTAGCCACATCGGGCGACGGCATGAGTTGGACAATGCACGAGGACGCCCGTTGGCACCCGACAGGCAACGACCCGGGCCAGTTCGCATTTTGGAATCCTCATCGGCAGTCCTACGTGTTGTCGTTCAGGCCGCGCGTCGCAGACAGAAGAATTGCGCTGTCGGAAACGAAGGACTGGCGGACATTTACCCGGCCCGAACTGGCGCTCCAGGCGGACGCCCTCGACACTCCCTCGGCGCTCATATACGGAATGCCGGTCTTCCCGTACGAGCAGATGTTCGTGGCCCTGCCGTGGATGTATCACACCGATCCGATCGTCCACCCCGACGAAAAATTCCAGGGTCTGCTGACCATGTACGCCGGCGACGACATCGCGCGGATTATGGGCAAGATCGATGCCCACGTCGCCTACAGCACCAACGGGTGGCACTTCCAGCGCACCGTAAGAGAGCCCCTTATCCCGAACGGTCCGCCGGGCGATCCTTCGTCCGGCTGCATCTACCCATCCTCCATGACGGAAGTCGGGGATACCCTCCGTTTCTACTCGAGCGCATCGAAAGGGGAGCACGCCCAGTTCAGGGCCGATCCTTCCAGCGGACAAGGCTCAATACTGCTGCACGAACTGCGCAAGGACGGATTCGTCTACCTCGAGCCGCCGGGAGGGATGGGTGAATTCACCACCAAGTGGTTACTGTGGGGTGAGGGAGAGGCGTCCATAAACGTCGATGCCCCTGACGGCGAGATCCTAGTGCAGGTAACCGACCACCTCGGAAATCAGATCGAAGGCTATACGTACGCCGACTGCGAGGCGTTCCGCGGCGACTCGATCGGCTGGACGCCTGCGTGGAAAGACGGCAAGAACCTGGCGGCTCTGGCAGGTCAGGTCATCAAGCTGGGCGTGAGAGTGTCCAACGGCCGCGTCTACGCCCTGCGAGGCGACTACCGGTTCATCACCATGCCGCAAGCCCGCAACTACATCCAGAACGGCAAGGAGCCGAAGCTGACGCCTTACTACTAGGGGAGTGTGTCAGGATAAGGAACAGACGGTCGTAGTGGCGGGTTTCAACCAGCTTAGCTGGGGGATGTCCTCCAATTTGACTGTCATTCTGAGAGGCTGTGAATAAATCATTTATGCTCCTATGGTATTGAGAGGCTGATTGCTGGACAACGATATTGGGCAGCCATATCGGCGAGGTGAACACATGAGTGAAGAGACGCTGTTTGAACTGCCGGCCATTGAGGAGAAGCGAGCGCCTGCGCCAACGAGTCCGGGTGAGGCCCGGGTGCTGCGGCCGGTGCGGAATCAGCCTGAGTGGGCGGTATTGGACCTGGAATCGCGGTTGCCTCAAGAGCATCGGGCCCGTGTTATATGGAGCTTTTTGGAGAGGTTGGACCTGTCGGCGTTTTATGCGCCGGTCAAGGCGGTGGAGAACCGGCCAGGCCGCCCAACGACAGACCCCAAAGTGCTGCTGGCGTTGTGGCTGCTGGCCACGGTTGACGGTATAGGAAGCGCCCGCCGGCTGGCGCGTTTGTGCGAGGAGCACGATGCCTACCGCTGGATGAGGGGGAACGTACCTATCAACTATCACATGCTCTCTGACTTCCGGGTAGCCCACCAAGAGGCGCTGGACGGCCTTTTGACCCAGATCATAGGTTCCCTGATGGCCGCAGGGGCGGTCCGGCTGGAGCGTGTGGCTCAAGACGGGATGCGGGTGCGGGCGAGCGCAGGCGCTGCGTCCTTTCGTGGTGAGGGGGGATTGAAGAAGTGCATGGAGGAGGCGAGGGCACAGGTGGAGCGGCTGGCGCAGGAGCGGGAGCGTCCCGATCCTGGCGTGACGCGGCGTGAACGTGCGGCGCGAGAGCGGGAGGAACGGGTCCGGGAGGCGCTGTCGTACTTACCCCGGGCACAAGCGAAGAAGGAACGCCAACTGCACACCAAGGCGACGGATCAGCGTCCCAAGGTTACGAAGGCGCGGGTATCCACCACAGACCCCCAGGCAACGGTGATGAAGATGCCGGATGGCGGCTTCCGGCCAGCCTGCAATATCGAACTGGCCACCGATAGCGCCAACGGAATCATCGTCGGAGTAGGGGTCACGTCGTCGGGTACGGATGCAGGGCAAGCGGCGCCTATGGAGGAGCAACTGGTCAGGCGGACGGGCCGGCGCCCTGAGTCCTACCTGATGGACGGGGGCTTCGCTACCCGGGAGGACATCACTGCTCTGGAGCAACGAGGAGTGAGTGTGTATGCGCCGGTGAGGTTGCCCCGGAACAAGCCCGAACGGGAGCGTTACGATCCCCGCTACGGGGACGGGCCGGATGTGGCAAGGTGGCGTCAACGGATGGCCACCGACGAGGCCAAAGCCATATACAGGCAGCGGGGGTCAGTGGCGGAGTGGACGAACGCCCAGGTTCGTCTTCACGGAGTGAGCCAATTCAACGTACGGGGACTTACCAAAATCACCAGCGTCATGCTCCTAGTCGCCGTGGCCCACAACCTCCTGCGCTGGGAGGCGTTGATGGGCTAAGTAGACACAGAGGGCAAGCTCCTGACTCCCGGGGCGGTTTCGACCGGAAAATGGCCAAAACTCTATCGCAAAGTTCCCTGCCTAAACAAATACTCGACCCGGTGAAAGTTCCAAAAGGCGCTTTCAACCAACAACACGCCGGTCAACAGCAACGGAACCTCAAAACACTCACAGCCTCTGAGCGCAGTCGAAGAATCTACGCACGACTGGCGGCAACACCCGGCCCTTTTTGCCCACAGACCCTTCGCTTCGCGCAGGGTGACAGAGGGTCGCAGGGGACGACATAGGGGGCTTTCTTTCCGCATACGCGTAGACATGCCACCGGAACGCTTTCCTGAGTACACCTACCGCCTCGGCAAGTTGAAACGGAACATCCGATGAAAATCGCAGACATACGGGCCGTCCCCGTAGATATTCACCCCGAACCGCAGACAGCTCCGCGCGTGCCGAGACTTACCGATGCGCCCGATATGGTCAGCCCGATGCGGCGCTATGGCGATTTCCACCGGTCTGACTGGTCACCGCGCGGTTGGGGACGGACGGCGTGTGTTGCCACTGCGGATGACGGCACGTACGGCGTCGGTTTCACGATCCACCATGGACCGGTGACCAGCATCATCAACGACCACCTCGGCCCCACGCTGGGCGGCCAAAACTGCATGGCCACGGAGCGACTGTGGGACGTGATGCAGCGATCAACCGCCCAGTACGGCACGGCCGGCATCGCGAGCTACGCCATCAGCGCAGTCGATAACGCTCTTTGGGACCTGAAAGGCAAGATTCTCGGGCGACCCGTGTACGAACTCCTCGGTGGGCCGCAAAAGGACCGCATCTTCTGCTACGCAAGCGCCACCGACGCCGGATACGGGCTCGAAAACAGTATCGACTGGTTTCTCGAACTGGGATTCCGCGCCGTGAAGGTCTTCTTGCAGTACGGACCGGACGACGGCCTCGACGGACTTCGCAAGAACGAAGATATTGTCGCCCGCGCCCGCGAGCAGGTCGGCGGCGAAGTGGAACTCATGGTGGATGCATGGACGTCGCCCGACGCCGAATACACCATCAGGCTCGCTGGAATGCTCGAGCCGTATCGCATCAAGTGGCTCGAGGACTATCTCCGGCCGGAAGACATGGGCAGCTACTTCAGGGTGAGGCAACGACTGCCCGGGGTGACCCTGGCGACCGGCGAGCACTGGTACAGCATCTACCCATTCGCCCACGCCGCGGCCAACGGGCTCGTGGACATCGTGCAGCCAGACGTGCAGTGGGTCGGCGGTATATCGGCCAGCGTGCGGATCGCCCATCTCGCTGAAGCCCACGGCCTGTCGATGATCTCCCACGGAGGCATGAACTACCCGTACGGGCAGCACCTCACGTACGCCATGCCCGGCATCGTCTGGGGCGAGCGTTCAGAGGGTGTCGCTCCGCCGGGAGTCCCGTTGGAAGAGATGGTCGTCTTGCCGGGAACCCCCGTCATCGAGAACGGCTATCTCACTCCGTCCGATGCGCCCGGCTTCGGCCTGGAACTGACCAGGGAGTGGCTCGAACAGAGGACGGTCTGACGCGAGGCGTCAGGGTTCAGCGCACGCGGGCGAATTTTCGCACACGCTGACCGTGTCCGGCCGCGCCGATTTCCGCTACGTAGACGTCTCCGTTCGACGCGGCCCATATGCCGTGCGGCGCCTCCAGGACGCCATCCGGTGAGCCTCGCCACCTGGAGACCAATTCGCCGCCGAGGGTGAATATGGACACGCCGCTAGGCGCGCCTTGCTCCGCTACGTAGACGAGGTCGTCCGGGCTCATGTAGACGTCGCCTGGGCTGAGAACGTCGTTCCATTCCTCGATGAATTCGCCGCCCGGAGTGAATATCTGGATGCGGCTGTTCTCGCGGTCGCAGATAAACACCCGGCCGTCCTTGTCAATCCCGATGTTGTGGAGCAGCGCGAATTCGCCGGGACCGGCGCCTGACCGGCCCCATGAAAACTTGAGTTCGCCGGTCGAAGTAAAGCAGTGCACCCGGCGATTCCCGTAGCCGTCCGACACGTAAATGTCGCCGTCGGAGTTCAACGCCACGCCGCTCGGCATATTGAACGGGTCTCCGTTGTCGCCCTTTTGGGACGTCGTGGGCATCGCCCGGCCGCGAGTGCCCAACTCGAGCAGCAGCGTGCCATCCTGTTGGCGCTTCTCGACGACGTGGATCTGGGAGTCTGTCAGCCAGATATTGTCGTCCGGATCGATGAATATCCCATGAGGGTCGTTGTAGTCGCCTTCCCCCCACGACCCGACAAAGTCGCCGTCGGCAGTCCATGTGCTGACGGGGTGCTTGCCTCTACTGAAAACCCAAATTCGATCCCGCGAATCGACCGCCACGTCGGAGCAAAGGGTGAACTCCCAGAACTCCGGCATCTTCGGCCAGTCCGTCGCCATTTCGTAACGAAAATCCCCGTATCCAACTATCTCCGACGCCATTCGGTCCTCACTTTTCCAACTACCGCCGGGATCACACCCGTCAGTCGTACCAAGTTACACCGCAAACCTAAATGCGTGGCTATCCGCCTGTCAACGTCTGGGCCCCACCGGCGCGTGATCACGAAATCCCGTGGTCAAGTCCCAAGAGGGTGCCTGGGGAGTCTCCTCCACCACGCTGGCAACGCGCCCGAGTCAGGCTCATCCGGCAATTCCCTTACCAGACCGGCGGGACACGCCTACAATTCAATGTGTAGTCGCCGGCGCACAGTCAACCGCGTTGACGTACCGCCTGCACACCCCTTCGGGCCCTTAGCTCAGTTGGCAGAGCATCGGACTTTTAATCCGCAGGTCGTGGGTTCGAATCCCACAGGGCCCACCAATTACAGGCCGCACGACACGGGACGGGAGTTGGAGATTAGTGGATGTCGGTCTGACAGCCTAACGGCTTTCCCGGTGGACGGGGAGCCTTGGTTATAGCGACTATTTGATTTGGGGACACCCTGCCGCCGACTTCACCCAGTTGCGTTTGAAACCAGGTGTAACTCAAGGCATCAACTCGCAAGGTACGCATGTCGTCACCAAGTAGAAGATCCGGGAAGCTGAATCCTCGAAGATAGTCCCGCCCCGGACCACATCCCACTGGCTGCCGCCTCGCGTGGAGGTTTCTACGGCCAGATGGCGTTCATGCGCCAGGCATCAAACGAGCGGAGCGCCGCCCGACCGCCGCGGGCGTAGGCGCGCACTTCGACGCTGTCCGGGCGAGCAGGGTAGATGCGCTTGCCGACGTAGTGACGGCGATCGGCTATGACCTCAACGACACTGCGATCGACGAAGATGCGGAGCTCGACGGGGTTCCCGTAGGGAACTTCGAACGCGCAACGCTGCGATTCGCGGTTGCTGACATCGGGACTCATGCTCGACCGGGAGACGTCCAGAATGAGCTCCCGCATCGGCGCCACCCGGCCGGGGCGGACATGACTCCGTCCGGGGTTAGTATTGAAGCGCACCAGCGTCTCTTCTTCGCCATCCGGCGAACTGCGTACTTTCAGTCCGATTTCCTCGGCGTCGTCCCATTCGAGCACCGTCCTCATCTCGAGGGAGTCCCCAGATATGTCGAGGCGCACGTCGCCCCCGGCCGGGACCTGCACATCCCTTAAGGACAGATGATCTGAACGCAGGACCTCGAGCTCCGGCACCGGGTCGAGCAGCAGTTCTGAGTCTTCGGAGAGTGACAGCACCATCGGCAGGGCGCAAATTCCTGCCCATCCGGATGCTATCAGCGCGTACTTGAAGCGAGCCTCGGAGAAACGGCCAAAGAGAATACGACGACCGCGGTCGTCGAGCAGCGTCTGCCCTTCGCAATACGCGCCGGTGCGGCGGCTCTCGGCGAAGGCCAGGCGCTTGTGACGCTCGGGTGTGAAGCGTTGATCGGCGTAGCTGCCGACGTAGAACTGCGCCCCGCGCGCGTGGCTGGCGAAAGACAGTACCGCCTTGCCGTTTAGCATGAAAAAGTCGGGGACGGCGCAATCCTCGCCCGGATGAGTGAACTCACCACCTACGTAGAAGGGATGCAGATACTGCCAGTGAGCCATGTCTGTCGAAGTGAATAGATAGGCGGCATCGGGCGATTGGTGGCTGCTGCCCGTCACCGCGTAGTACACGCCGTCTTCCACCCAACCGCAGGGGGCGCCGGTCACTACGAACTCCGCCCCGGGCCCCTGGTCGGGGATGACAGGATTGGCCGGATGCTTCTCCCAGTTGACGAGCATGTCGTCTGTGCTGGTCGCGAGGCAGATACCGCCAGGCACGCCGTGGTAGATGTGAGTCGGCACGCCGTGGGCGTTGACGAACGCAGCGCCGCTGTAGCAATCCTGGCGATCGGGACCGTAAGGACCAGGCGTCAGCGCAATGGGGTGATCAGTCCAGTGGACGAGGTCTTCGCTAGAGGCGTGGCCCCAGTGGATGTTGCCGTGCCACGGACCATCCGGATTGTGCTGATAGAAGAGGTGGTAGCGCCCTTTCCAATAGATGGTGCCGTTGGGGTCGTTCATCCATTTGGACGGCGGCTGGTAGTGGTAGGCAGGCCGCCAAGGATCGGCGGCGAGGGGGATGCGATCCGGGTGGTATTCGATTGCCCCAGACCCAGTCGACGGTGCAGGCTCGATTCTTGATCGCTGATTTGGCCGCATGCTATGCCTCAGGACGATAGCTCATACGCCTCCGTGGTCTACGCGGAGATGTATTCTCCATGATCTGGAGGCCATCGTAGACACGTAGTTCGGAGAGCCGGAATGGTAGTTTGCAACCGGCGGCATATGCTATCAAGTGTTGTCAATCAGCAAGTGTGGGACACTTTCGAAACCGAGAAGCCTGTTAGAAGGAGAACGGGATTGTTTATACCTTAGCCTACTTAGGCCCTTGTCCCGATTTCTTTTGCGACGCTGCCAAGCGCTTGAGGGGCCATGACGGCGCTCGTAAGGCGCTTAACCGGTAGACATCAGGGACGGCCTCGCCGTTGCGCCGTTTCGGCCGGAGTGTTGGGGTTGGCGGCCCTTAGCTCAGTTGGCAGAGCATCGGACTTTTAATCCGCTGTTCGTGGGTTTGATTCCCACCGGGCCCACCAATGCCAATAGATCGTGCCGCGTAGCCGACTGCGAGGATCAAGTTTCCCTCGAAGTGGCGTCATCCAGTGTCTCCCCTTTTTGACTCCTATGGCTGCGTCTCAATGGATGATAGTGTTACGCGCGGGCTGACCGACAAACCGTACATGACCGAGTTCACAACCTCAGCAAACCATGGCGTTGAATGTGGTGCCAGCACGATCTCCTTCACTAAGACCGCAAGGTTTACAGATACGTATCTTCCTCGCAGTTCGGCGACATCCGAATCGAGGGGAATAGGGGTCTCTGGCACGCCTATATGGTCCCAAGGTGGTCCAGGTAGAACAGCTCGCACTTCGCCTTCTTCCCGGTACTCCATTCGCTTATGAAAGAGCGGCGCAGAACCGAACCTTGGCACTTCGGTTCTGTAGTCAACATATTCGACTTGCCCGAATTTTATTGGCAGGTCTGCAGCCGAGCGGATTGAGTTCTGTAAATCCTGGAAGGTAGTACGGATCGCTACCCCTTCTGCTCCAGCATAGGCCTTCGACATGAGGCTGGATTCATGGTCGGATTCCGTCCAGCAACTTACCAAGGCGGTCCGCGCGATCGCGCTCAACAGGTCGTGGCTACGGCTCTCCGCTTGCTGCAGTCTATCTCCGTACTGGCGGGGTGCCGGCGGGTAGATGAACCCTTCGTACCTGTCCTCCATGTCGCCTATCAACGAGAAAAAAAGCGCCTTTCGGTCCAATAAGGAGCAGAACTTCGCGAAGCTCATGTACCGCCAGAGTGTGGCAGTTGATTCGGGCTCCGACGGCTTCCAAGGATTTTCACCGCTAAATACCTTTTGATTGCCTATAGCCATCCCGCCTATGAACTTCCCGTATTCGTGAATCAACGCTTGCAGTCTCCCTTCAGCGCGACGACGCACTTCGATTTCCCGTGGCCACCGAACCCATCGCACATTGGCACGTTGGTGAGCGGCACACGTCACTCTAACCGTGCGATACCGAGGCCGAGGCTAGGTCGAAGTCGACTCTGCCGGGAGATTCTCGCGCTTGGACGGTCGCCCGGCCTCAACGGGAATCTCGACCGGCTCAAGACGCAGCCTCAACCCCAAGGCACGGATGACCCTCAGCAGCGTTGTAAGGGTGGGGTTGCCGTCTTCAGACAACGCCTCGTAGAGGTTGCCCCGGTTTAGCCCGGTTTCGCGAGCGAGGGCACTCATGTTTTGTGTTCGAGCGACATGCTTCAGGGCAGCGAGAATCACGACCCCGTCCCCAAGGTCCTCATCCGTAGCCGCTTTGAGAAGCCCTTGAGCATCCTCTTCGGTCCTTATGTAGTCCGCCGCATCGAATTTTCGATACTCCTCAGACATCAATCCCTCCATTCCGTCGCCATTTTCTTGGGCCGCTCAATATCTCGCCGCTGGCTGTCCTTGTCGCCGCCACATAGCAAGACGATTAACTCAGCGCTTCTGGTAATGAAGTAGATTCGGTATCCAGGCCCCTGCTGAATTCTCATCTCAGTCACGCCACCGCCAACAGGCCGCGCGTCTCCGAGATGTCCATCCTCGGCTGCCAGCAACCTGGCGACGATGCGGTTCACCGCTGCCGATCCCGCAACCTGCCCAGCCATCGGTCGAAAGTCGCGCTTCGTAGGATCGTGAACATGACTGCATTGCACGATATACCGTACATTCGGTGAAGGGGACTTGAGACACGACAGTTAGTCCAGAACTGTAAAGGTACGGTACGGGAGACACTGCCTATGCCTTCCGGTCATGATCATGTGGAATAGTGGACCTGCACGATTACTGGAGTGCTACTGGGTGGACCTACAGGCCGCCCAGCCACAATTCAAAGAAGGTTCAGTCTACCGTCCACTTTGGCCCACCAATGCCGGCATCGTTACCAGCGGGCCGTGCGTCCCTCTCATCAAACGACCACCTCCACTACGGGTGGTCGTATCCGATCGCACAATTCATCCAGCGTAATATAAGGGCCGTTCCGGTCGGACCGATTTTCCCATCCTCTGCCCTCTCTGGAGTGGCCAGGGAGAAGCAGGGGAGCGCCTCAAGGGCCGGTGAATGCGAACAGCAGGGGCGGTGGTGGTACGGTGCTAGGGAGTCCATAAACCGGGGGCATCGCGTCCAGGACGGAGGCGCGAGGTGAACCTACGGCAGTTCGGCCGAGGCTGCCGAAGGCCTTTCGATGGTACATGCCGCCAAACTTGACCTAATCGAGATCCTTCGTGCTGCGATTCAGTCAAGCATGGCGATCTTGCTCTTTCTCTGAGAGGTTGTCTAAAAAGTCCGGTTGTCACCGCGAGCGCTCCCTGTAACCCTGAGCAAAGCCGAAGGGTCGGGGGGACAGGGCGTTACTGCCAGTCGGACGTAGATTCTTCGACTTCGCTCAGAATGACATTTTCTTCGCCTGGAATGACAATTATTTACGCTCTGCTTCGCCGGCACCTTTTTGGACACCCTCTGAGAGATTTCTGAAGAAAGCGGTAAGGTTCCAGTTGGCTGCGTAGAGCAGCGGGACTTCCCGCACTGTCGAGCGCAGGTGGTACTAGGCGGGCGTGGCGCAAGGAGACCTGCAAGAGGTAGGAAGGAAGGGAACCAATGGCGAACATCTTGGCAATGCTGGCGGCCCTTGCTGTCATTGGTCTGTTGTTCGTGCTGGACCCTGGCGGGGCCATCGCCGAGAGTGGCTTCCCCAATTACCGGGAAATGGATTGGAAGCAGCTCACGGTCTGGGGCTTCCGGACATTAGGAATCGGCGTCGGCCTGCTGTTCTCGCTATTGCTGTGGCTCAAGTACCGGTCCTGGAAGGAGATCAAGTATCCGGGCTCGTCGGAGCCGGTAACCCGGCAGCCGAGCGAACTGCTGGCGGCTGCAGTATCGGTGCTGGAAGACCGGACGGTCAGCGACCGAACGCTGCTGGCGGCGATAGTCGAGATGTGCCAGCGCGGCACGCTGCAATTCGAGTGCGTCGGAACAGAGAGCGGCTACCGGTACCGGCTGTCGAAGAAGGGTCCCGCGCAGCTTGACTGGGAGCAGTTGATATGCAACAGATTGCCATCGCGCCCCACAACGATTCAAGAGCTGCATGACGCGATAAACAAGCGCGAGGATGTCATGGGCAGCCAGTTGGGAAAGCACCTCCAGACCCGAGGCCTCTTCCGGGATAACCCGATGCGGGTAATGAGGGAACATGGAGGTGATGGATTCGAACTGGAATTTTTGGCCGGGGTTTTGTTCGGCGTTGGCGGCGGGTTTTGGACGGCTTTATGGCTGTCCCAGTGGTGGGCGAACTCCCTGGTCGGCGCGGCCATCGGCTTCATATATTTGTTGATTGCGACGCCGACGAACGTGGGTAAGCTGCCGCCAACGGAGGCTGGGGCATATGAGATAGGTCAGTGGCTCGGTTTTAAAGAATCCCTGCCAGGACCTGAAGGGGAGGCCGGCCGGGACGAACCCGACTCCATGTTGGCCTATGCAATCGCACTGGATGCGGCTAAGCCCTGGCTGGACGTATCGGTCCCGGCTCCATCATGGTTCGGCTCCGGTGGGGCAGTCTCCCTGAGCGCTTCCGACCTGGACGTGGCCTATCACGGCTTTATGTCCGCACCGGCGTGGGGCCTCGCCGGCCGGTCCATAGGCGCCGTGGAAGCGGCGGAAAAATTCCAGGGCTGGATGCTCCACACCGAGCAGGCTGAAGGGACGGCGAACAGTGAGGGCGGTGGCGGGACGGTGTATGAGAGGCCACAGCCTGAGCGTGTCGCGTCTGAGGCGGAGGCGCGAAGGGAAACAACGGCAGATCCCCCGAATTCGACTCTGGAATATAGGAAGTACCGGCCTCCGTGGCAGGCGGAGGAGACGGCGGAGGAGACGGCGGAGGAGACGAAGGGTGGACGGGGGTGCGGTTGGTGCTTCATGTGGTTGATCCGGCTGCTCGGCATAGGGGTGCTGGTCGTGGTGGTCGTGGTCGGTATCAATCTGATCTCACCCGCCGTCGACCCGTGTCCTGAGGACTCTCCGGGTATCCCGCCGCCCGGGCTGCTACTTGCGGTGCTTGACGGGTTCCTGGATGAGTGCGTGAGCGTTGCCGGGGAGGTGGTATCGCACGATGTCGGGGAGTTGGTGGTGGAGGTGGACCGGGGAGAGTACGTGCAGTGGGTTAGGATCCGTGGCACGGCGGATGTCTTCGAGCGGTTTTCCGTAGGCGAGCGCGTTCGCGTGGCCGGACGGATCGAGGAGCATGAGGATGGGGGATACGTGGTCCATCACGGAGTGGACCGCGGGTGGTGGGGGAATCTACGGGAGAACCTTCCGGGGGACGTTCTCACGCCCTAGATCCGCACAGCCGCCCTAATCCTCACCGCCTGATGACGCCCTGAGGGTCCCGCCTCGAAGCCCCGCGGTTCGGTGCCATATCGAGGATGTAGAAGGCTCGGCCGATTCAGCGGAACGACTTCGGGGTGCCCGGTAAGTACGGCATCGCTTGGTCGACCGTCGTCAGCTTCACGCTCGGAATATTCCCTCTCCCAGTCCAATCGAATTCCTTGCATTCCACCAGCAGGGACTCGTTGCCGATGTCAAACCTGTGTGCCTTCTTCGAGGGAAGTGCAAAAGTCCCACGCCTGCAAGTAAATAGACACAATCAAGCCCGGGTCAAAGGAACCAGGGCCTAGTTGTCGATTGAGGATTGGAGCCTCCCCTGTGGCCGTTCCCTAACTCTCTATGGTCTCCACGCGCCCCATGAACAGGACC
This sequence comes from Dehalococcoidia bacterium, assembly GCA_965219065.1. GTDB lineage: Bacteria > Chloroflexota > Dehalococcoidia > Lucifugimonadales > Lucifugimonadaceae. The sequence continues at coordinate 1,030,719 of OZ244715.1, read as the reverse complement.
GAGCCGGTAGCGTAGTCTCTAATCAGGAAGATGAAGGGCCTATCAACAGTAAATGTTGCCTCGCGTGGCGGCGGCCCACTCAGTAGTCGCGCAACAATTCCTGTGGCCGCGGCCGCCTCGGTTCCCTCTTCGTCCACCGAGACGAAAGCCTTGTGTACGACAGCGTCGATGGACAGGCACAGCCCGTCTCCAGCGATGCAGGACCGCCCGTCCATGCCAGAAAAATCAGAGTTGCTGTCAAAGGCGTTGGGCATCCCCATGACCTTGAGGGTCTCCGAGAGCTGAAAGTCCGATTCGAACTTGAACTTCGGCATGTCGAGCGTGACGACGTGTTGCCGGAACTCTTCGGCGATCTGGCTCACAAGTTCGGCGTTCAGCGATTTCTCGAACTCTCGAAAACGCCCTCGATCCGGTAGCAGGACGATCATCGACATACCCCCGATGTACGGAAGGTGCACTGCTTGGTATCCCTCACCATCTGAATAGCTAAAATCATCCACCCGCCTCATCATCGGAACATCGATGGAGCTTCCGTCCAGAAGGTGGAATGGATGCGGCCTCGTGGCTGCCGGATCGAATTCGTAGAACCATCTAGCTTTGAAGTAAATGGCATTTGCAAGCACCATTGCCGTGTCTTCAGTGATGGTGTCCGGCGGAATCAGGTCCTTTATCCTGTCCTCGGTGCGCTCCTCCACCCAGTCATTGATGGCGACCCTGGCCCCTTCGGGCGATGCCCTGAAGTCAATTTGCCTCACCCCTGCGCCGTAGCTTCCTGACAGCGTGTCCAAGAACCGTTGTGTGAACTCGTAGTCCTTCTGCGCCCATACGGCGTTCGAGATGTTCAGTTTGAAGCTATAGCCTTCACTGTCACCTTCATCGGTCTCGCCGCGAGAAGCCATTTCCAAGTCCAGGGCGTTGAATGCATCGTGGTGTAAGTCTGGGGGAAGGAAGTGGAGCACCTCTGCCATCTGACTTTCCGTCTCACCCCTTGCTCCGGCATACGTCATGGAAAGCGCAAGCGAGATGCTGTAAGGCGAAAAGAAGAAATTCCCTTTCTCCGGTGCCAGATGCGAATACAGGTCGAGGGCAAAGGCAGTGTTCCCTTGCACCAACTCTTCCGGGATGGCATTGTCGGCCGAAGACGTGACCCGCTCCTTCGTCGAACGAATCTCCTCACTGGGCACAGGTTCGGTGTCCCCCTGAGCGGGCGCAACGGTAGCCGTGGCCGTGGGGATCAGGGCGCTGGCTGCGGTTCGAGTCTCGTCGACAGAGCATCCCGACAGCACAGCTAGAAAGAGGGCAAACGATCCAAGTAGTCCTACCATTTGCAAAATCGTTTCCACTTAGGAGGAACTAACAGTGTTCGTTCCATCCGGTCGAAGTAGGCCCGTTCTGCGGTCATAGCACATGGGACCGTAGGCGTGGGGGTCGCAGTCACTCGCCGGGTGGATGCCGCCCACATGGTTTCGCGGATCCTCTTCCGTTGGTGCCAGACAGATCGCCAGAACCACGGCACTGATACCGACAATCGCCAAAACCGCGTGTTCCGAAGTTCGATGATTTTCCGCAGTCTCATAGTTGCCCCATGAGCGTGCATCGTACAAGAATCCAAGTGGAGAAGCCCCGGCCCGGACTTTTGCACTTCCCTCCCTTCGTCCGCACACCATTGACACCAATCTCCACCTTGTGCTCAGGGTCGATGTCGTGCCCTAAAGACCTGAGATGATCTCCGACGCGGTCGGCGCACGATGCCCCTTTATGGGCGTTGCTGTGCATATCCCGATTCGTCTCACAAGAACAGCCTGACCAGCTCGCCCATCACCCTCAATGTCGCCCGCCAGCGCCATTTCTGCCACGCCCGCGCCCGCGATCAGACTGCCCTATGGCGTCGCCGTCCCAAGGCGAGGGCGTTGAGTCAGGGGCGTGAGCGGGACGGGAGTATCCTGTCTCGGCGCTTCAGCTAGAACCAGCGAATCGCGGCATCACCTTTGCGGCAAAGGTCTCCAGGTTTCTCAGGGTTTTGCTCAACGGAATCCCCATGTGCGTGAACTCTACAAGCAGATAATCCAGGTGGCATACCTCCTGTAGCTCCTGGATCTTCTCCACCACGTTCTCAGGGGAGCCCACAAGCAGGGTGCGCGGCTCCAGGAAGTCCCAGTCCAGATTCACGTCGGGGTCCAGGACCTCATTCGGGTTGGTGAAGACCTGCCTGCCTCGAAATGGGTCGTTGAAGACAAAGGAGGACATGATGCCTTGTTCCGCATCCCGGCGCGCCTCCTCCATTGAAGAGGCGACATACGTGGAGCGCATGACCGCCTGGTCTTCTCCGACAGCGAATTGTCTTCCCTCCAGCTCGGTCCTGACCTGTGCGTAGATCTCCATTCGTTGTCTGATCCGGAGAGCAGGGGGCTGCCAGTAACACGCCTTCAGTCCAAGTTGTGCCGCAGTCGATACGGAACGATCTGTGGAAACCGTCATCCACAGCGGTGGATGCGGTTTCTGGTAGGGTTTCGGCGTCACCCGCAGCTTCGTTACATTCTTCCCGTCATGCCACGCGGGGTTCGGCGGATACAGTGGATGGGAGAAGACGGTGTCTTCGACGGGAAAGCAGTAGTTGGTTCCACGGTACGAAAAGTACTCGTTAGTCCATATCTCACGCACTATCTCCACCATCTCCCTGAATAGCTCCCTGTTCTCCTTATCCTTACGAGGGTCGGCGTTGGGATGAAACTGTGGACCCTCGTACGGCCAGATTCCCCTGCCGAAGCCAACCTCCACGCGTCCGCGGGTCATGTTGTCCAGCATCGCAAGGTCTTCGGCAAGCCGTATCGGGTGCCACCAGGGAGCTATGTTCGCCATCTGGCCGATGCGGATCCTGGACGTCCGCGCCGCGAGGTCTGCGCCAAGCAGGATCGGATTCGGCAAATCGCCCACTCCATAGGGCCCAAAGTGGTGTTCTCCGAGCCACATGGTCTCGAAGCCGAGCTCCTCGGCCAGAATGGTCTGCTGTCTGAGGTTGTCAATCATCTGCTCGGCGTTGGCGGCCTCTCCGGCGGACGCCGCCACTGTCGTGAACGCCCCGAATTTCATGTCTGTAACCCCCTTCTTTGTCTGGCCTTCCAGCACGTTCCGGCCATGGTCATTGATAAGGACCCGATCGACACGACGAACCCCATCTTCTTACGCAGGCAGGCGCCGCGTTGCGCACCTGAACGGTACTGTTACGCTTGCAGGCCAACATGCTACAAGGAGCGGGCGCCATGCCATCAGGCCGGAATCGAGGCCTAATCCAGACCGTGCTGGGCCCTGTACGTCCCTCGGATTTGGGCGCCACCACAACCCACGAACACCTGCACATCGACTTCTCCTTCATGTACCGGCCGGCCCAGGACTCGCCGTCTCAGGAACTGGCGGATGCGCCTATAACCTTGAAGAACCTTGGATGGATACGGCGAAACTACTACAGCAACCGCTCGAACCTTCAACTGGTGGACGTGGATACAACCATCAGCGAAGTCAGGAAGTACAGGGCAGTCGGCGGCGGCGCGATTGTGGACGCGACCACGTCGCAATTCGGGCGAAAGCCGGATGCGCTGGCCCAAATATCACGTGAATCGGGCGTCCACATCATTATGGGGTCGGGCTTCTACGTTGCAACTGTCCATCCAAAAGACATGGATGAGCGTTCCTCGGAGGATCTGGCGGGTGAGATTATCGGCGACATCTGTGAGGGCGTTGAAGGAAGCGGAGTAAAGGCGGGGATAATCGGGGAGGTCGGTTGCACTTGGCCTCTCGCTCCGAACGAGCGCAAGTCTTTATCGGCGGCGGCAATCGCCCAGAGAGAAACGGGTGCGGCGATATTGATCCATCCAGGGCGGCATCCTGATGCGCCGTTGGAGATCCTGGAACTTCTTGCTAACGGCGGCGCGGATATTTCCCGGGTGATTATTGGACACCTGGATCGAACCGTGTTTGAGATCGACGCGCTTCTGAGTATTGCCGCTTCAGGCTGTTACCTCGAATGGGACCTGTTTGGCAATGAAGGGTCGTACTATCCTCTTGCCGAAATCGACATGCCCAGCGACGCGCAGAGGCTGGACTACATAAGGCGCGTGGCCGACGCTGGCTATTCCGACAAAATCGTTATCGGCCAGGACATCGCCACGAAACACCGGCTTGTTAGATACGGCGGGCACGGCTACGGTCACATCCTCGAGAACATCGTTCCCAGAATGCGACGCAAGGGGTTTTCGGAAGACGTGATTCGGGCAATAACTGTGGGCAACCCGGCCAGGATTCTCGCTTTTGCCTAGAATCCGCCGTGCTTGGAACAGCACAGGACGCAACGCGTTAGCGGCATGATTCTGCCGGGGTATGGTTTTTGACGGACTGCCCGTACGCCATACCCAGTGTTCCGAAAGGTGGCTGCATGTCGCTGAGAGCCTCCGCCACGACATCGAGCCGGCCAACCAACTTTGCATAAAGTGTGTATGGGTTAATCGCCCTAAACGAGGAGGGCAACGCGCGTGGTCGAGGCGGTCCCGGACCTCAATGTCCCCGATACCGGGGCTCTCGCGCGGATCAATTGTCCAGCATATGTACCACTGCGTCATGAGCCGGCACCCGGTCCAACCTCACGAGTTGTTCCATGGCCGCCATCTGGGTATCCAACGCGGCACGTTCGCCCGGTAGCGTCGGTAGTCTTCCCCGAACCTGCGTTCGAGCCCGGGCTCTTCAACCCTGAAAAAGTAAGCCGTGTTTATAAGGAAGAAGGCCACCACCCAGCCAAGCAAGGGCCACGAGCCGAAAAAAAGCGTTTCGGCAATCAGCATCAGGAGAACCCCGGAGATCATCGGGTTGCGCACGTGGCGATACGGTCCGGCAACCACCAGTTTTCTTGGCGGGTCCCACGGCGCGGGAGTTCCTTCGCCCCTGTGAACAAACAACCTGGTCGTCCAGCCTGCCAGAAGGACGCCGGGCGTAACGAACAGAACGGCGATCCAGAACCAGGGTTCCGCAGGTCCCGCAAGGGTCCAGGACGCGGGTTCGCCGACCGAAAACCAGAGTATGGCGCCCGGGATGAAAAAGAGCGAAGTCCCCGGAAGAATGATGAACCATATCGTGAGTCGCATGTGGGTCAACGCCGGCGCGAAACGGTGGTAATAGATGCCCGGCCCGCAACGGTTTCCCGGTAGGGCAGGGTGGGGTAGGGCCATGTTATCGTTCGGCCGAGGAGATGCACTGATGGACAAACTGGACTTCGTCGACACTCACGTCCACTTCTACGACTTGCAGCACCCGGAGCTGGTTTACGAGCACTGGCAGCCTGGCGTTCCGCATCCGGTCATGGGGTGGAAATTGCAGAAGCTCGCCGAAAGGAACTATATCGCCGAGGACTATATCGCCGAGACCCGGAACGCGAACGTCGTCAAGGCCGTGCACGTGCAGGCCGCCATCGGCAGCCCCGACCCGGTCACGGAGACGGAGTGGCTGCAAGAGGCGGCGGACCGCACGGGGTTTCCTCACGGGATCGTCGCACACGCCGACCTGCGCGACCCCGGTATAGAAGGGGTCCTGGAGCGTCACTGCGAGTCCCCCAACATGCGGGGCATAAGGGACTTCTCCTACGGCGACTACCTGGTCGAGCCGGACTACCACCGGGGCTTCGCCCTTTTGGAGAAGTTCAACCTGGTGTCGAGCATGCCGGTCAAGTGGACGGACATGGAGAATCTCCGGGCCTTGGCGAACAAGTTCCCAAACATCTTGATCGTAGTCGATCACACCGGCACTCCCGAAGAACGAACGGACGAATACTTCGAGAAGTGGAAGAGCGGCGTGGCTACAGCGGCCAGTTGCGACAATATCCGTTGGAAGATCTCCGGCCTCGGCATGGGCGACAACAACTGGACGGTGGACAGCATCAGGCGGTACGTAATGACATCCATCGAGACCGTCGGAGTTGACCGCTGCTTCTTCGCCACCAACTGGCCGGTCGACTGGATATTCAGCGACTACGACAAAGTCGTAGACGCCTACACAGAGATCATCTCGGGGTTCAGCCGGGACGAGCAGACCGCGCTCTTCTCCAAGACCGCCGAGAAGCTGTACCGCATCTGACGGCGGTGGCCATTACGTCAACGGCTCCCCGAAGTGGGCGCGGAGCAACGTTCGCCGAACATACGAAAATCAATCTCTTAAGGAGGCGCTTGGGTGGGTGCGAACGCACATATCTCGAAGTGGGACACCAGTTTGGCTGTTCGAATTCCCAAGCCCATCGCGGAACAGTGGGGCGTCAAGGAAGGCACGGCCATCGAAATCATCCCAAGAGGCGACCGGCTGGTCCTGCGGAAGAAGACTTACGACCTGAATATTATGCTAGCCGCCGTGGGACCCGAAAACCTGCACCCTGAAGTCGATGCGGGTCCGGCACAAGGCGGCGAAGGATGGTAAACCGCGACAATGTCACTCCAATAGGGAAAATAGCCCGGTTGGGATACAGACCCTAAGCAGCAAACACCTGGCAAATTAACGCAGTTCTTACTGACATGCTCTTTGGCGCAATTGAGACGGGTGGCAGCAAGGTCGACTGCGCCGTGGGCGTGTGGCCGGACGGCGTACGCGATCGAATGCGCGTCCCCACAACTACCCCGGCCGAGACCCTGTCCAGCGTTACAGAATTCCTGCTCAGGCATCACCGTGCGACGCCCCTGTCGGCCATCGGCATCGGCTCGTTCGGCCCGATTGACCTAAAGACCGGCTCGCCGACGTATGGGTACATCACCACCACACCCAAGCCAGGCTGGCGAAACGCCGACGTGGTTGGCCCTATCCGTGAAAAGCTGAAGTTGCCTGTCGTGTTCGACACCGACGTGAACGCTGCCGCACTCGGGGAACATCGCTGGGGAGCCGGTCGCGGTCTCGATAGCCTGGTCTACATAACGGTCGGCACAGGCATTGGAGGGGGCGCTGTCATCGAGGGTCGCCCAGTCCACGGGGCAAGCCACCCCGAAATGGGACACGTACGCGTCCCGCACGATCGGGGTATCGACCCGTTCGATGGGGTTTGCCCCTATCACGGAGACTGCCTGGAAGGACTGGCCTCCGGGCCCGCGATGGCAGCCCGCTGGGGCATGCCCGCCGAGTCGCTCCCCGAAGATCATCGGGCCTGGCGCCTGGAGGCCGAATACCTGGCAAGCGCGATTGCCAACATCATGGTCACCCTGTCACCCGAGCGGATCGTTTTGGGCGGCGGAGTGATGAAGCAGCGCCACCTCTTCTCAATGATCCGCAGACGCGTGGTCGAGATACTGCACGGCTACGGTGTGCCCGAGGAGATTGTGAATGCAATCGACGAATACATAGTGCCGCCCGCGCTTGGCGACGATTCCGGCATCGCAGGAGCATTCGCCCTGGCGCTCAGCGCGCTGGAAGAAGCCGCGTGACCGAACTCCCGATGGAGGTACAGGGCAGGAGCGGAATCGGGGTCATGGGGCCGGGTTGAGGAAGGGGTCAGGAGCTTCACTGCCGGGTCCAGCCGGGGTTTCACGTACATCGATTGGCGACTGTCGCCAAAAAGTGAATCGATCCATCAGCCAAAGTAGTTGATTGAGCCGAATTTTCGGTCGAGGAGGTTCTCTTGCGCAGGCTCGTACTCCTGAAACATGCGATGCCGGAGATAGGGCCCGATAAACCAGCGTCTTCTTGGAGGCTCGGCGAAGTTGGACGTCATCGCTCCGGGTTGCTGGCAGCCAGACTTCGCGGCTTCAATCCTCAAGTAATTTGGACTAGCGCAGAGCCCAAGGCGGTCGAAACCGCAGAGATAGTCGCCAGGGCGTTTGGTGTTCAGGCCCGTACCGTGGCAGGACTAGAGGAGCACGACAGGAGCAATGTGCCCTTTTTCGAGACAAGGGACGAGTTCGAGCGGGCAGTTGAGCATTTCTTCCGTGAGCCGGACCGGCTTGTGCTGGGGACGGAGACTGCCGAACAGGCGCTGGCACGATTCACCTGCGCGATAGATCAGATCGTCTCAGCAGGACACGCGGACAGCGTTGTTATTACTCACGGGACAGTTATGACGCTCTACGCGGCGCGAGTCGCCGGTGTCCGTCAGATGTGTTTCTGGCGAAGGTTGGGAACGCCGTCTTATGTTGTACTGGCGCTGCCCAACATATGCGTGCAATCCGTTGTCGATACTGTGACTGCGGAGGAGTCACTGGCGGAGATATTCCGAACTGTTCGAGGCCAGGGCAGCCCGTAAAGGCATGGTCATATGACGAAGTACAGGAAGCCAGGGGATCAGATAGTCGTACGCGAAATCTGGCGCGGCAAGGTCTGGTCCGGAAGGACGTGCACGGTCGTCGAGGACGGCCCCAGCCAGTTGGATGTATTCGCGGGTTCAGGAGATCCCTGGACGAGGCTCGCTCGTTCCGATGGCACTGCTTTAGTACGGTGTAATCAGAAAAGCGTGGAGCAGAGACCATCAAGTACGCAACGGCCATATTACTGGCGCTCGTGGGGGCATCCCTAGCTTGCTCATCCCCGGCTAGTGCCCCAACGTCTTCACCTGTCATTTCGGCCACGCCTACCGCCACACCCGGCATTGCGGCCTCACCTACGGCCACACCTTTCGTTGCTGCCACGCCGACATCCATACCTGTCATTTCAGCTACCCCTACGTCCACCCCTGTCATTGCGGCGACTCCGACGTCGACACCCGCCATGTCAGTCACTCCGGCGGCCACATCTGTCGTTGCGGCCACTTCTACGTCCACGCCTGTCACTGCTGCGACTCCGGGGTCGACACTCGCCACGTCAGTCACTCCGACGGGCACATCTGTTGTTGCGGCCACCCCTACGTCCACCCCTGTCATTGCGGCAACTCCGACGTCGACACCCGCCATGTCAGTCACTCCGACAGTCACACCCGGCGACAGGGACACCTCTGAGGCCTCACAATCTATCGTCCGGATCGAGTTCCCGGCTTGGGTCAACGAATCCCCCAAATTGGCGAGGCATTTGGCAACATCCGACGTAATAGCGAAGGTCAAGTTCGTATCGCTTGACTCCGCCACCAGGGAACACGCTAATTATGGATACGTAGTTGAACTGATTTACAAATTCGAGGTCGTCCAGTATTTGAAGGGGAACGGACCCGATGAACTGGTTGTCCGTATGAATAGCGGGCCCAAGTACATTTATTTCCCGGATGTACTTGTCAAACGCACGGAGAGTGAGGCACTCGAACTTGCCAATCTTTGGTTACAACGTAGCAAAAACATCTTTAATTACAGGCGGAATGGTGTTCTTCTTCTGGGTCAGGCGAATCAGGTAGGGGAATACTACTTCAAGAGTACCGAACCCAGCCAAGGTTATGGTGGCTACCCGGTTGTTGGAGAGACTTGGCTTGCTGAGGAGCCGGATTCAATGTACCGGTTCCAACCCCAAGGTGGGGATTCCGTTGAGGTTTCCCACTCCGGCCTCGACGCCCTCATCGAGGAGATGGAGACCTTTTTGGAAGATGATTACGCGTCGTGCGTTATTGGAGCTCTAAATCAAAGGTCCCGGGTTAGAGATCAATTTCTTGGCGTTTACCGGGAATTGACCCTTGGTGGGTATAGAGAACCGGAGGCCTTCCCAAGATCCGGGGCGGAGATCGATTCGGAAAGGTCCGCCTACGCCACCGTATTCACATTCCGTAGACCACCCTACCAGACGCCCCGGTTCAGCGACTATTGGCTGGACGGGATTGACAAAGACCGGTTTGCTTTTGACACCCGAGCCGATTCCCCCTTTACCTATGAAGGTTTGCACACGGTCCGCGCCCTTCCTCGAGGGGAGTACAGCGTCCTCTACAATCAATACCATCGATCTTTGCCCTGCGATAAACATTACCCTTTTGATGAGGACGCTTGGCGGAGTACAGATACCGCGGAATGGGTCGTCAAAGTCGCCAGCTCCCGGGGGGCTATTCACGAGGCGTTCTTCGATCCCATGGCCTTGGATTTGGGCGCAGGTACCTATGCCGCGGATGGGAACCTCCGCCCCGACTTCTTCAAGTTCGATCCCACGGCCACAGCTACTACAGCCACCATTAAACTACTTGTTTGGGAATCAGGCACGGTTACATTAAAGATGAAGTTCGACGCTCCAGCGGTGCCGCCCGGCCACCAAGTCGAGTTCATTGCTCAAAACGGTGACGATCTCTTACGCCTGAGCCTTGATGACGCGGCTGCGGGGGAGGAATTTGGCAATAAGACGTTCCGCTGGGGAGTTTGCGACCAGCCGTGGAGCGACGGCGATAAATTGATGCTCCGCATAGTTCGAGGCGGTCCAAACGCATCCGGTGTCACCAACGACACGGAGTGCCTGACGCTCCCGGACGGTTAGCGGTCCGCCAGGCTTTCCAAGATTAATGACCCACCGTGTGCCGGTTCAGGTTGCCAGCCTGTTGCTGAACAACCCGAACCCGGTGCGCGAGGGAATCTCAACCGCGTTCCGCCGCTAACTGTTTCACGGCGTCTGCCAGCAGATCGATCTCTTCTTCTTTTAGAAAGAACGCCAGGCTGGCGCGTACAGCGTGGGACGGAATCTCCGGAGACCTCGACCAGGTCGTGGGCACCGATTTGATTTCGATGTTCCAGCGCTGCTTGAGTTGACTCACCAGGTCGTCGCTGTCCCAGCGGTCGAGGTGAAACGTTACGAGCGCAGCCGAGAGTTCCGGCGACATTGGAGTGAAGAGCGTCAGCCCCGGTATCTCCGACAGCGCACGTTTGAGGCGCCCGGTCAGCGCCACCGTCCGGTCCCAGATGGCTTCCAGTCCGATCTCGCTCAGCCAGTCGAGCGCGAACGCCCAGGTGTGGACAAGGGGCCAGCACCACGGTCCCGATTGAAGTCTCATGGCTGAATTCGGCACCTCAAGCACATCGTCAATCGGGTCCTTAAGGTTGAGGCCGCGGTTCGGCGACGCCGCATACTGCAACTCTCCCAGGCTTTCACGGCGGACGTAGAGGACACCGCAGGCGTAGGGCGAGTAGGTCCACTTGTAGTTCGAAACGCCGGCGAAGTCGCAGTCCATCTCGTGCAGATCGATATCGTAGAGACCGACCGAGTGCGCCATGTCATTGAAGGTCAGGACGCCGCGCTCCCTGGCGACCTGGCATATCTGGGTCGCAGGCAGACGAAATCCGGTCTCGGTGGTCACGTGGCTGAAGGCGATGAGACGCGTGCGGTCAGTGATCAGATCGGCGATAGCGCTGACCTGGCCCTCGATGTCGTCAACCATGGGCGCCTTGAACGTCTCGACTCCGCGGGTCTGCTTGAGGTGAAGCGATGGGCCGAGTATGGCCGACGCCTCTTCCTCGGTCGCGATGATCTGGTCTCCCTCGCGCCATTCCAGGCCGTTGACGACGGTGTTGAAGCCGTCGCTCACGGCCATTTTGAGCGCTACCTCGTCTGAGTCCACGTGCAGGAAGTCGGCGATGCGTTCCACGCTGGCGGCCCGGCGCGGTAACTCCACGTCGGGGTGTAGAAGGTGCATCGGCCCGTTCTCATAGAGCTCCCGCATGAGACGGGCGTGCTCCTCGGCGATCGGGGTAGGCGTCAGGCTGACAAAGCCGTTCTGGAACCAAACGAACTGGGACAATGCCGGAACCTGGGATCTGATCGTTTCTACGTCCACCGAATGCTCCTCTCGGATCAGGCCGTCTGCTTAACGGTGTAAAAAGACATTCGAGTCCGCCTCGCGCGTGTCCGAATTGCTCTCCGTTGACCCGATACCATAGCAGCGGGGCCATTGCCGCGCTCTGCCGACGCCGACGGATGATTTGTTGCATCCGTCGGATCATCGCACCTGGACGTGGGCATCAACCGGAGGCCGCGGTTGCGTTACGTCGTCATCATTGGAATGCCGCTGCTCATCGCCTGCTCTGAACCGCCGCCGGTGACCGGTACGGCAACCCCGGCCTCTATGAACACGCCGATCCCGATTCCTGAGGGTCCGCTGCACGAGGCGACATTCGACGCAGCGACCGGATGGTGGAACCCGCCTCGTTCAGCGATAGCGGCATTACCATTACCATCCGACGGATCGAGTGGGCGCCTCAGTCCGGCCTCTGGCTTGACATGGCAGAACGACGGTGAGCTGAAATCGTTCAGAAGCAGAGGCCGGGTGCGCCAGTGAGGATTGAAGCATGAAGCGCCGCGTCTTTGAAATTCTCAACGCCGTACAGCCCGGAGACCGTGTCGCCCAGACTATTGATGTCTTACTTACACTGCTGATAATTCTGAATGTGCTGGCACTGATTCTCAGCACTATGGATGACATATTTCGGACTGCGCCGCGAGCATTTCGGCTGTTCGAGATAGCTTCGGTGATCGTTTTCACCATGGAATATGCGGCGAGAGTTTGGTCGTGCACCACCGACTCGCGTTATTCGGGTCCGCTGCGAGGGCGGCTGAGGTTCATGGCATCTCCATTATTGGCAATCGACGCAGCCGCGATAATGCCTTTCTATATCCTGATGTTTGCTGGAACGGGAGCATTGGACCTGCGTGCACTTCGCATTCTGCGGCTGGTCGCCCGCGTGGCCCGGCTGACCCGTTACTCCACGGGAATCCGCAGCTTGGCGGCGGCAGTCGGTGGCCGTAGCCATGAATTGCTGACGACTGTCGGCATTATGCTAGTGCTGCTGTTGCTGGCGTCGTCGCTAATGTACTTCGCTGAGAACGATGCTCAGCCCGACAAGTTCTCCAGTATTCCTGACGCAATGTGGTGGAGTATCGTCACGCTGACTACAGTGGGCTACGGCGATGTGGTTCCGGTCACCAATATAGGCCGGGTAATTGTCGGAGTGGTAGCCGTTATGGGTATCGCTCTCTTTGCTGTGCCCGCCGGTATTCTGACGTCGAGCTTTCTAGAGCAATTGGAGCAACGACGTTTCAAAGAAACACGAATCTGCCCCCACTGCGGCAAGGAAACCCAGATGGACGGCAAGGTCGAGCACGATCCAAAGGAGTGAGTGGCATCAGACGAAGGGTGTCGTGACTAATGCGGAACATCTTGATGGTCTTTACCCCATCCGTCGTCAAGGGAATTTCGAACGCGTCGTCCTCGGCGATCGACGAGGCGCTGACCACCGCTGAACCGAACGCCTTTTTGTGAAATGACAAGCCTCACCATGGCCTTGCGGTTAGTGTGATGTGCGAAGGCCATCGGCTGCCGTAGTGGACCTTATTCTCGGCCGGCACGCCCTCAGCTTCGGTCCCGAAGGCTCCCCCGGTGTTGAGATTCCTGTCCCACCTTGGAAACCAGCTGCTGGTGACCAGTACCCGGATGCGGTGACCACGTCGGAACAGATTGCTAGTCGACCAGAGATCGACCTGTACTTCGTAAACCTCGCCGGGTTCCGTTAGGCGTTGAACGACGGACGACTCGCGGTACCTGGCCCTCAAGATGCCCTCGGCCACTGGCCGGGCAACGCCATCGGGTGAGACATCGCTGAGTCGGACGACCCAGTCGGTGTCGGGCGCGGAGGACGATACAAACAGGGTAGCTCTCACCGGGCCGGACGCCTCGACGTCACGCTCCAACGGCGCTCCGGTGTAAGTGAGGCAGCGCGGCTCGACCGGCCGCTGATCGAATGGCCCGCTGAAGCCTTCGTACTCCGGGCCGTGCCAGGGGTACCCGATCATCGATCCGCCGAGGGTTCTTACCGGGTCGGTCGGATCGTAGACGTAGCTATCTGCGTTCCGGTCGGACGGCGGGTCTTTGGTGAGCCGGCCATCGTTCAGGGAGTCGGTGGTGTCGCTCGGTCCGGGCGACAGGTAGAGATCCAATGATTCGCTGCCCGCCGGCGGCCAGGTCTCGGCCGACTGCCACTCATTCAGTCCCATCGTGAAGTACTGGACCGTTGGCCAATCGGAAACTGTGTCAACTCCCTTTAGCCAGTGATCGAACCAGGGCAGCCGCAACCCGTTGAAGTCCACCCCGGCGTCCGGCCCGAAATCGAAGTCTCCGAATTTGGTCCTTTGCGTCGTGGTGGGGCCGTGGAACCATGGTCCCACGATCATGCGCTGGCTTTTCCGGGCGCGGGAGGAGCGGGCGCGTGACGATATACCGGTGAAGTTGTTGATAGTCCCTTTCAGGAATGTGTCGAACCAACTTCCGAAGTGGCATATTGGCGCGTCGACCTGTTCGTATCCCGTCGCCACATTCCAGCGTTGCCAGAACTCTCCCTGTTCCGGGTGTTCGAGCCAGTCGTAGTACCAGGGCGCGATCCCCTGCAGGACCGGTATGTCGCGCAGCGGCAGGTACTCGTACCAGTTCGACCGCCGCTCCAGCGCGTCTTCGATCTCCTTCTTGCGCCGTAAACGTTCCACAACGTCGGCAATCTCCCGTTCCACCTGGGACACCGACTGAACAAGGGCCCAATCGAGATTGAATTTGAGCTCGAACGATCCGCCCCGGAAAATCCAGCCATCGTGGAAGTCGTCGATGGAGTGGCGTACGAACTGGGCCGCCAGGTGGGGCGGGGCAGTGGGCGCCATGGCGTACTGGGTATGCCCTGCGTATGAGCCGCCCAACGTGCCGACTCTGCCATTGCACCACTTCTGACTGGCAATAGCTTCTACCGTGTCATAGCCGTCGCGGTTTTCACCCCAACCGTCGTCTCGAAAAGGATAGAACTCGCCCTCCGAGTTGAACCGGCCGCGCGTGTCCTGGATCACTACCGCGTAGCCGCGGGATGCGAAGTACGCTGGCGAGCCGACCTGGACTACTTCTACCGAGGCCTCCTTGTTATAAGGAGTGCGCTCGAGCAGCACGGGCCACGGTCCCGGTCCTGATGGCAGATACAGGTCGGCCGATAACCGCACCCCATCGCTCATGCGCAAAGGGAGCCCATCCCGGTGCAGTACGTACTGCCTGTCGGGCCGGGAAAGACGTTTGTGGTCTATCCGCTCAGGGTGGTTGCGACGCATCTTGTCTCATTGAGTCGGGGCAGCTTAAGGTCTCAAAAGTCGACGGCGAGGACCCTTCGCACGACGATTGCCGGGATTGGCCTCTCAGGTTAATGTACCCGGCGGAAGGGGCCTTCAGTTCTCGCCCTGTCCAAGTCTTATCTGTCCGCGAGGAAAAAAATGCGCATCGAACGAGTCGAAGTCATCACGCTGCGAGTCCCCTGGGGGCCGGATGAATGGGGCCAATTTCGAGATTGGCCGGTTGTCAGGATTCATGCTGACGACGGGAGAGTCGGCATGGGTCGCGGAGGCGATGCCCCGCTTATTCGCGCCGAGTTCGAGGAGTTGCTCGTTGGACAGGACTCGGCGCGCATATCGTTTCATTGGCAGCGGATGTTCGACAGGGCATGGCGCTTCCAGGGGCCCGGCCGAGACGCCATGAGCTCGATCTGCGGCATCGACATCGCCCTGTGGGACCTGTTGGGCCAGGCGGCGGGTCTGCCGGTGTGGCGGTTGCTGGGCGGCCATAGCAACGCGGTACCGGTGTACGCCGACGGAATTGGCTACGAGGACGAGGACGCAGACCGCATGGCGGAGAAGGTGGCCCTCCACTCCGAACTTGGATTCAGCCACGTCAAGATCCATCTGCCGGGGCCGGACCCCGATGAGAACGTGGAAAAGGTGCGGCGATCCAGGGAGGCGCTGGGGCCGCACAAGAAACTGCTACTCGACGCCTTCCGTCATTGGGACGGAAGAACAGCCGCCCGGGTGGTGAGGCGGCTGCTTGATTACGATCTCTTTTGGGTCGAGGAGCCGGTGCGGATGGACGATGAACTCGGCTATCTGCGCATGGTGCGAGACGTGATGCAGGGCGCCGACACGGATTGCTATCTGGCTGCCGGCGAGGGCGAAAACACGCTGGCAGGCGTGGCGAGGCTCATAACCCAGGGCGGCGTGCAGGTTATCCAGACAGACCCCGTCTCTGTGGGCGGCTATACCGGCCTGATGCGTGTCGCCGCCGTCTGCAACGCCCACAACGCGCTGCTGGCGCCGCACGGCAGTCAAATTCCGGAGATCAACTGCCAGATCGGCGCGGCCATCCCGAATCTGCTCATGATTCCGGCCACGCCCGCGATAGAACCGTTCCAGATATGGAGCCGGCTCTACGACCCGCCGTTCGTGGTTGACAGTCCGACGTTGGAACTCACCGAGGCGCCCGGCATGGGCCTGTCGCTCCACGATGATTTCGTAAAGGAGCACCGGGTAGACGCCTGACCGCCGGCTTTCTAAGTAGGACAGGCGACGGTTGAGTTTTCGTCAGAGAGTCTGATGAATCGACTCGATCAGGTTGACGATATGGAATACCGGCCTGCCGGTTGCCGCTTTGATGGCGTCCGCGTACGGTGGGAAGTTCGTGCACTCCAGCACTATGGCGCCGATTTCCGGATGTGACGCCACGAACTCTTCGGCCCGGTCGACAATGATGGCCTCGACCCGCTTCTGGTCTTCCGGCGCCAGGTGGCGGCCCTCCTGTCCCCGGAGGATAGGCCCAAAGTCCGTGTCCTCAAGTCCGGTGGCGACGACGGGAATGTCCTCCGAGGACCATCCGGATGCCCGGTAGTACTCTTCGCCCAGCACCTGGTTGTTCGCGGTCATGATGCCGATGCGTTGATTCCTGCCCAGCAGGCGCTCCACCAGGGGCACCCATAACAGCGCGGAAGTGAAGACCGGCACGTCGACTGCGGCAGCCATGGCCGGCTGGTGTATCGCCATGAAGCCGCACCCGCCGCTGATCCCTTTCACGCCGGCCCGCTCGAGGTCGCGGGCGGCTTCTACCCAGGGCTCCGGCGCGGCGAGCGCGATGCCGGGATCGAAAAGGTCCAGGACAGTAGCGTCGTGTACCTGTTGATAGAGCACCGGGAAGGGATAGGACTTGGCGTTCCCCACGTCCCCGACCGGCCGCCGCACCGTGTCCCTTTGCATCACGATCCCAATGTCGAATCCGTTGTTCGTCAGATCCATCTGTTCGGTCGATAGGGCCATCGCTCACCTCCGGAAACGGTCGGGCCTTCGATACCCCGACGCGGATGTATTGGCGGCAGTATAGGGAGCGGCAAAATGTCGGTCAATCAAGCCGCGTGCCGCGCTGGTGCATGCGATTGCTGGACATGGGTCGTGCGATAGGCCGATCATCGGCTAAACTCTACGCTCTACGTCTGCGTGTCGAAGCAGAACATGCGCAATTGTTCAGGATGGTGTCGAATGGTCGTCGAGTGGAAGTGGGAGACGGCGGTTCCCGAACTGAGCCCCATAACGGAGGGGCCGGCTTGGGATGGGCGTTACCTGTGGTTCGTCTACACGGCGATCGACGGAATAATGCGGTTTGACCCGGAGACCGGCGAATACGATGTCGCGTACTACCAGTCGAACGGATGCGGCGGCCTCACTTTCGACGCCGAAGGCCGGCTGTATGGCGCCGAGGGAGGGACGCGGCCTCCGCTGATCGACCATTCCGGCATCCGCCGTATCGCGCGCTACGAAAAGGACGGCAGTCGGACCACCATTACAGACCGCCTCAAGGGTCGGCGCCTCAACGGCCCCAATGACGTGATCGTGGACTCAAAAGGCCGGGTGTGGTTCTCCGATCCTGTATCGGACGTTTCGGAAGTGCCGCGCCGTCTCGGGCCGAATACCAAACCCCAACAACTCACCCACTCGTCCTTGTTGCGAGCCGACCCGCAGCCCGACGGGAGCTACGTCTGCAGCCGGGCGACCTTCGACATGACGGGACCGAACGGCATGGTCTTTTCGAAAGACGAGAAGACGCTCTATGCGACGCAATTGGACTACACGGGGTATGCGCGGCGTGAGTTGCGGTCGTATCCGGTGAACGACGACGGCAGTCTGGGTCCACACACGGTGCTGCACGACTTCGGGCCTCACCGCGGCATCGACGGCATGTGCCTCACGACGGAAGGCAATATCGTGGGAGTCGCCGGCTGGGCGTCCACGGGTCCCGGCGGGATGATCTACATCTTCGATCCAAAGGGGCGCATCCTGGAAACCCATCCGACTCCATCCGCCCGGCCCACGAACGCCTGCTTTGCGGGACCCGACATGAAAGAACTGTACGTGACGAGTATCCAGGGGACCGTCGACCGTGTCAGGGATACCGGACACCAGGGCTACATGCTCTTCCCTTAATTCGCAGACCAACACCCCAGACGAAACGAAAGGCGCGCAGAAGATGTCTCCTGACCGGTGGAGCAATTGGGAGTGGGAGCAGATCGCCGACCACGACAACTTGACCGAGGGTCCAGCATGGGACGGCTCGGGACTCCTTTACAACGAATGCGCCGCCAGTACTACCTATCGCTTCGACCCGGCGACCGGGCAGAGCGAAGTATGGCGTGAAGGAACTAACGGCGCCAACGGGATGGTGTTCGACCGCCAGGGCCGCCTGTTCGCCTGCGAGGGAGCGGGGCGACGCATCGTTCGCTACGACGCCGACGAGACGATAGTGATCGCCGATCGAGTCGACGGAAAGTGTTTCAATGAGCCGAACGACCTGGCGATAAACAGTCTGGGCCGGATCTGGTTCTCGGACCCCAACTACGGCGGCCGGCCGATGGAACTCGACCACGAGTCGGTCTACCGGGCTGACCCCCAGGCCAATGGCTCATATTCCGTGGCGCGTGTGGCGTTCGATATCGAGCGGCCGAACGGGGTGCTGTTGTCCAAAGACGAAAGCGCGCTTTACGTGGCGGACAGTCCCCACGCGCCCGGCAACTACTACGGCGAAATATGCCGGGACGCGCCGCGCCAACTCTACTCGTACGGCATCCTTGGCGATGGCGGCCTCGACGACTTCAACGTATTGCACGACTTTGGACCAGGGCGCGGCATCGATGGCATGTGCCTCGACTCGGACGGTCAGATCATCGCCACCGCCGGGCACTTCGCTACCGGGCCCGGACCCATGATCTACGTGTTCGGGGCCAGGGGCCGCGTGATGTCGACACACCCGACGCCGGCGGACAGGCCAACCAACTGCTCGTTTGGCGGGGCGAATCGCGATGTGCTGTACGTCACGTTTGGCGGCGGTGAGGTGTTTCGTGCATCGAATACGGGGTTGAGCGGCATGCCTATGGCCTGAACTGCCCTTGCAACCCACTTAGAGACGTAACCGGGGGAGTCGTCGTTGACCCGTCCGCGGTTTCTGGGTATGTTGGAGTGAATCGTGAACCTGAAATCGGATTGACGTTCCAGCGAAGTGCACCATGAAGAACGCCCTCAGTGTAAGAAAAGTCTTGTTCTCGCTGGCAGTCGTGCTGCTGGCTGCGGCCGCCTGTGGAGGCGAGCCCAGCGAGCGGGCTCAAAAGGAAGAGAGCAGGCTCTCGGCCACAGGCGATTGCGAACAGGTGCCGGCCGCCACAATGACGCAAATAACAGATGCCCTTACCGTCGAAGGCGGCAGCGTGAGGGCCGCCTACCAGGTCCGTTCGAAGCTCTACAACAACATCTATATGGTGGCAGCGGACATCGAGGGCCCGGGTCTGGACGGTCCGGACGATATAGGCGTCTGGGCATCGGGAGAGATTCAAGGCACCGACGCCACCTTGTCCTGGGTTAATTCGCTCGCCCGCGACAACAGCGAGTTGCTTGGTGGGTCCCAGCAAGGAACGACCCGCTTCACGCCAACTGCGCACGGGATCCGCGAGTCGATCAAGTGCGTTCAGGACGACTTGGCCGGTGGTTAGGCAGACCTGCTCCGCCAGCCCGAGCCGCACCGTAAATTACGGATAAAGGGCACTGCTCGCAACTGAACGAACGGTTGCTGGAGGGCGTGTCATTTTCACAAACACGGCGGGGGTTGAAAGTTTGTTCGCGTGCAGTATCATGCCACGGGTATGCAGAAACTGCTGCACTGCGCGGGAAAAGAGCGATTTTGAATCGAATTGAGGAGGGTACGGTGAGGCGAAAAATAACACTCTACTGGTTGGGTTTGTTAGTTGCCTTCTCGGTGGCAGCCGCGGCGGCTTGCGGCGGAGGTCAAGCTGACCCCACTGCTACCACGGCGCCCGCTCCTCAGCCCACTGCTACCACGGCGGCCGCTCCGGATCCTACTGCTACCACGGCGCCTGCTGCCGCCATGCCAGGCGAAGTCAAGGATGTGCCGCGGGACCGCACAGTTATACACATCATTGCTGGTCGCGAGGGCAAGTACGTCGGCCACGAAATACACAACCCATACAGCACCTCGGCGGGCGAAACCGTGGCGCGGGTCCTGATGCGCGAGCCGCTCTACTACTTCTCGGCGTTTGAAAACAAAGAGATCGCATGGCTCGCCACGGACTGGGAATACGGTGACGACTTCATGTCGCTCACGTACAAGCTCCGTGACGGCGTGACGTGGAGCGACGGCGAGACGTTCGACTGCGACGACGTGGCCTATACGTACAACACGTTGTCCGAACTGGGACCCAAGGTACGTTGGGGCACCGACACAGAGCAATTCGTCGATAACGTTGAATGCACCGACTCGTTGACCGCTGTGTTCTCGTTCAAACGCCCGGCGCCCAAGTGGCACCACTTCATCAGCTTCAAGTTCGACATCGGAATATTCATCGTGCCGGAGCACGTCTACAGCGCCGCCGGGGACTGGACCGAGTTCAGAGACTTTGATCTGGATAAAGGCTGGCCGCTGACCACGGGCCCATGGCGGGTCGTGGCCGCGTCGCCGGAACAGATAGTGTTCGACCGCGTAGAGTCCGAAGACGACTGGTGGGCTTCGAAGCAGGGTTACTGGAAGTTCCCTGAAGTCGAACGCTTCATCCAGTTGCCGTTGGTTGGCGGCGCAACCCAGGCGGCGCAGTCGCTGGTCAAGAACGAAGTTGACACTGCCGGACCAGGTGGACTGCTCTCGGTGTCGTTGCACGAAGAGGTCCAGGCTCAGAATCCGAAGATCATCACCCACAACCTGCGGGAGAAGCCCTACGGATTCCTGAACTGGTACACAGCCAACATCGAAATCAATAACGAGAAACCGCCGTTCGATGACAAGAACGTGCGCTGGGCGATCAGCCTGTTCCTGGACCGGCAAAAGATGATCGACACAGCCTTCAAGGGCGCCGGGAGTATCTCCAGGGTGCCATGGCCGGCCTTTGCAGGCTTGCAGCCATTCACAGAGTCCATCGAACACCTGCTTTCGGGCGACTACCCAACCGACGCCTACGATCCCGAAGCGGGCGCTGCCCGGCTGGAAGAGTCGGGCTACGAGAAGAACTCCGACGGGATGTGGGAGAAGGACGGAGAACTCATCACCTGCGACATCATCGGATACTCGAGCTTCGCCGCTCAGGGCCCGGTGATTGCCGAGTTGCTGAGGCAGGAGGGCATCGACGCTTCGTACAGCATGCCCCCCGACTTTGGCACGAGGCGTGCTACCGGCGACTACAGTTGCGCCACGGCAGGACACGGAGGGAGCGTTGGTGACGACCCGTACTTCACCTTCAGGTTGTACCTGTCGCAACACTCCACGGCTGGTTCAGGAAACGTAAACGTCTACCGCTACTCGAATCCTGAGTTCGACGCCATCATCGAAGAGATGGCCGAGGTACCTAACACGGACCAGGATGAACTCAAGAGGTTGACCGTCAAGGCCATGGAGATATGGCTCGACGAGTTGCCGGACGTCCAGTTGCATGACTTCTACCAGGCGCCGGCCATGAGCACCTGCTATTGGGAAAACTGGCCGACCTACGAGAATGGCAGGCAGGGCATGTCAGGCACCGGACACTTGACCTACAACCTGGCGTTGTACGAATTGAAGTACACCGGCGGCTGCTGATAACGGATAGCGAGGGAGCGCGCTCCCGTTTGGCGATACGCCGGGCGGAATTGCGCAAGAGAGAGGGCACGGGCGACCGTGCCCTCTATCAAACGCTTTACCGATGTTCGTCTGCCTGTGGACAATGACCCAAGAGACCGTTGCCCGGTAGGCCGTATGCTAAGATGCCGCGGCGTGAGGAGCAGTTACCCGACGTGTTAGCACGCTGCCTCGCAACGTACCCGCCGACAGCTAACGGCGTCGCGTTATTGGCACGCCCCGCAATACCGGTTTGAGTCGGACTCGACCGTTCACTTCCACGTCGCCGGATTCACACAGGCAAATCAAGTAAGAAATTCCCGTGAAGGCCGACTACGTAATAAAGCGAGTACTGCTATTCATCCTTGTAGTATGGCTCGCCGCGACTATTAATTTTTTCATTCCCAGAATTGGGGGCAGAGACCCAGTTCTTGAAAAACTAATAAGTGAAGCTGCGCTTAATCAGGGATTTCTACAGACCGGTTATCAACAAATGGCCGAGGAGTATCAGAAGAAATTCGGCCTTGACCGGCCTCTGATTTTTCAATACTTCACATTCCTCAGAGACACTGCCTCATTGAAGCTGGGCAGTTCTATCTCGCAATTCCCGGTAACGGTCAATGAATTGCTCTATAACGCCATGCCTTGGACGATTGGCATGCTGGGTACGGCGACCGTCATGGCATTCGGGGTCGGTACCTTCCTCGGCGCGTATATTTCGTGGCGCGGCGCGCCCAACTACGTCAAGGCGATGATCCCGGCCTTGTTTACGATATCGGCAATACCGTACTACCTTCTTGGCCTGGTGCTCCTGTACCTGTTCGCCTTCTCCGTTTCATGGTTTCCGATATTCGGTGGGTACGACGCCGGCACGTTCCCGGAATGGAGTGTTGCATTCGTTGGGAACATCTTGAAACATTCGTTCCTGCCCGCCCTGTCGATCGTGCTAGCCGGGATCGGATTCTGGGCTTTGGGGATGCGCGCCATGATGGTCACCATGCAGGGCGAGGACTACATGGTCCAGGCAGACGCGTTGGGTTTGAAGGACAGGCGGATTTTCTGGAAATACGCAGTCCGCAACGCCATCCTGCCCCAATCGACTGCGTTTGCGCTTTCTCTCGGGCATGTAGTCTCCGGCGCCGTATTAGTGGAAGTCATATTTGGCTACCCGGGAATCGGGAGTTTGCTGTTCCTGGCTATACGTGAGTTCGACTACTTCGTGATATCAGGAATTGTTCTGATAGTGATTGTCGCCATAGCGCTCGCCATGATGGTAATAGACCTGATCTACCCTTTGATTGATCCACGTATTACGTATCAGGGGGCTTAGGTATGGCGTTGGCAACCGCAAAAGCCCAATTCGGCGTTGAGCGATTCTTGAGCGGCAATGTGCTGCTCACATATCGTTATGTGCGGCGCAACCCGTTACTGTTGGGCGGCCTTGCAATCCTGCTGGCCCTGTTCCTCTTCTGGGCAATCGGATCGCTGATCGTATCTCCTGAAGAGACCCGCCCGCTCGCGGCCATACCGCGCCAACGGCCTTCGATGGAGTTCCCGTTGGGTACCGACGAAGTCGGACGCAACATTTTTGCGGTCATGGTATCCGGGACAGCATTGACGCTCCGTATTGGCCTGATCGCGGGTGCGGTTGGACTGGCCATCGGGGCGGTGATTGCATTCCTGGCGGGCTACTACGGCGGCGTCGTGGATACCGTCATTCGAGGTACCGTCGATACACTGCAGACGGTGCCCGGGCTACTGATCCTGATCATCATCGCCGCCTCTGTTCGAAGTGGGCTAAGCGTGGACCAGATGGCGCTGATCATCGCGACCCTGGCCTGGATAACACCGGCCAGGACTATCCGCGCCCAGGTTTTGACGCTCCGGGAGCGGACTTACATCGACATAGCCCGGCAGTCCGGAATGAGCGGTTTGGAGATTATCTTCAAGGAACTTATGCCGAATCTCATGCCCTACATGGTAGCCAGCTTCGTCTTGGCGGTTGCCGGCGCGATTCTGGCGTCGATCGGCCTCGAGGCTCTTGGACTTGGTCCTTTGGAGTCGCCGACCCTCGGGATGACCATCTACTGGAACATCTACTTCGGGTCCCTTCTGCTTGGCTTGTGGTGGTGGTGGATGCCGCCGATCATAATCATCGTCCTGCTATTCGTCGGCCTGTTCCTGGTCACGGCCGGGCTCGATGAATGGGCAAATCCCAGGCTGAGACGGCGCGTATGACTCTGACTCAGTCTGATACCACCGCGACACGCCCGCCCGCCGACGTCCGGGAGGTGGTTCTGGACGTGCGCGGTGTCAGCGTTGAATACGGCACGGACGAAGGACAGGTTCAGGCCGTCGACGGCGCCAGCTTCTCCTTGCGGCGGGGTGAACGCCTCGCATTGGTCGGGGAATCGGGCTGTGGCAAGACTACTCTGGCCATGGCCTTGATGCGCCTCACGCGTCCGCCCGGGCGCGTGACAGACGGGCAGATCCTGCTCGACGGAAACGATATTTTGCAGATCGACGATCAGGAGATGCGGGCGACCCGCCTGGCCGGGATAGCACTGGTGCAGCAAGGGGCGATGAACTCACTGAACCCGGTGCTAAGGGTGCAGGACCAGATGATCGACGCCCTGCAGGACCATGGCGTAGAGGGATCCAAGGAAGAACTTCGGGAGCGCGTTGGCGATCTGCTGGTGCGCGTCGGCCTGACGCGTGATGTCGCCCGGATGTACCCGCACGAACTGAGCGGCGGAATGAAACAGCGAGTAGGCATCGCAACCGCCACCTCGCTGGATCCGAGGGTGATTGTTGCGGACGAGCCGACCAGCGCGTTGGACGTAGTCGTGCAAAGACAGGTGATGGTCACTCTCGGCCGGTTACAGGAAGGGTTGGAGGCGGCGGTAATCCTGGTCGGCCACGACATGGGACTGGTTGCCCAGTTCGCCGACACCGTGGGCGTGATGTACGCAGGAAAGCTGGTGGAGGTGGGGTCGGTAGAACAGATATTTGAAGAACCACTGCACCCATATACAAGACTCCTGATTGAAAGCCTGCCAAACCTGCGGGAGAAGAAGGAGCGGTTGGAAGGCATTCCGGGTCTGCCACCCCCTCTCATCAACCTTCCTCCCGGGTGTGTTTTCTACCCCCGTTGCCCATTCGTAATGGACCATTGCACCCAGATATCACCGGTCTTCGAAGAAGCGCGGCCGGGACGCCGTGTGGCCTGCCACCTCTACCAGGACACAGAGGTGAGTTCATGACCACTGGAAACGCCGGGCTGGAGTTGCGCGGGGTCACGAAAGTGTTCGGCGGCGGCTACTTCAATAAGAACATCACCCTCGCCGTCGATGACATATCGCTGTCGATCTCGTCTGACCAGCCCGGTATCACCGCTATTGCAGGCGAAAGCGGGAGCGGAAAAACCACGATAGCCCGGCTGCTCATGGGCATCGTTGAGCCAACGTCCGGCGAGGTCCTGTACAACGGCAAGAACGTCGCAAAGATGTCGCGCTCTGAGCGAACCGAGTACCGCCGCGAGATACAGCCGATCTTTCAGGACCCTTTCGAGGTCTTCAACCCGTTCTACAAGATCGACCACATATTCACGACGCCCGTGGCCAAGTTCAAGCTGGCCTCGTCAAAAACAGAGGGCCGGGAGCTTATCGAAGGGGCGCTCGAAGCGGTGGGCCTGCGGCCGGATGAGACCCTGGGACGATTCCCCCATCAACTCAGCGGCGGCCAGCGACAACGGGCCATGGTGGCCCGGGCGCTCATGTTGAAGCCCCGGATCATCCTGGCGGACGAACCCGTATCCATGGTGGACGCCTCGATTCGCGCCACCATCCTCGACAGCATCAGGCAGCTCAACCGCGAGCTGGGCATCGCCGTCGTGTACATCACGCACGACCTCACAACCGCTTACCAGGTAGCGGAGAACATCATCATTCTGTATCGCGGCTCGGTTGCAGAGGCTGGCAGCGTTGAACAGGTCATCAAGGACCCAAAGCACCCATACACGCAATTGCTGGTGGAGTCCATTCCACAGCCCGACCCGAAGCGGCGATGGGATGAGTACAACATCGGCGCGGTAGGAGAGTCGCGGCAGTCGCACGGTTGCAAGTTCGCTGACCGCTGCCCCGCAGTTATGGACGAATGCTGGACGACGGTGCCCGATCTGTACATGCCCGGCGAAACCCGTGCCGCGAGCTGCTTCCTCTACCGGGCCGCTCCCGTACTTACGGATCGCGATCTTGCCGCGACCTTCGTGGCATCGCCTCAGGCCTCGGGCAACGGCCAGGCGCCGTAGTCGGCAGGCAGTGGCTGTCTGAACCTGTCCAGAACGCGTGGGTCAGGCCCGATGCGCGGCGAAGAAGTCCTCGTCGAACTCCAGACCCAGGCCGGGCTGCTCCCTCAGATGGCAGTTACCGTTACGCAGGTCCAGCGTCTCGACATAAAGCTTCGACCAGAGTTCGGTCTCTTCGCCTGCCGGTCCCGCCGAGACGATTAGCCCGTTTGGCAGCGCCGCGATAAGGGGCGCAAGCAACTCAGGGTACGAAGCGCCGTGCGGGGCAGCCTTCACGTGAAACGCCTCAGCAAGGGCCGCCATTTTCAGCCATGGAGTGTAACCTCCGCCACCAAGGATGTCCGTCTGAAGAATCTTGATTCCCCCCCGTTCAACGAGGTCTCGACAGGCGTAGAGAGTGCATTCGCTCTCACCGGCGGCAACGGATATGCGTGTGTTCGCCGACAGAAAAGCCATGCCGCCCACCTCGTCGTCCCACAGCACCGGTTCCTCCAGCCAAAAGACATTGTGCTCTTCCAGCCGTCGGGCCGTTTCGACCGCCGTCCACGGGTCCCAGATCTTGTGGACGTCGATCATAAGCAAGGGCTCGGGTCCGATTGCCTCCCTGATGAGTTTGGCTGTGAGGACTATCTCGTCAGGCGGTTCACCCATCACGTGGTACTTCGTGGCGCGATATCCCATGTCGTGAATGAAGTGAGCGGACCACTCGGCGTGTTGTTCGGGTGTTCGGATCGCCATACGGCCGTCGGCGTAGGCCGGAATCTCATTGCGGTACCCCCCGAGGAGCCGGTGTACCGGCGTCTCCAGCATCTTGCCCTTTAGGTCCCAGATCGCGATGTCCAGAGCGCCTATTGCCGAGACCACTTCTCGCTGGTTCCTACGCAGGTTTCCAATGGAGGCGTACATCGACTGCCATAGCCGTTCACTGTTCATCGGGTTTTCTCCGATGAGCAAGGGCGCAAGTTCGTTAATCGCAGCGCCATGGTCTTCCTGCACGTGGCATATTCCCGTCAATCCCTCGTCGGTGTGGACCTTCAGGCCTGCATGTGCCGATGTCGAATGACCTGTCCGGGTGGTGGCGGTCAGGGGAATGAATTCGACGTTGGTGATCTTCATGTTGTGCTCCCCGGTTTTTTCTTTGTCCTCAGGCCCGCGTGTGCTTGCACCGCTGGCGTGTTTAGGCTGACTATTGCTTGCGGGCTTTTAGGTTGGGCCAGTCCTTCAGGCGGCATAACTCGTAAGAAACCCCTCATCGAACTCCAGGCCCAGCCCCGGCCGGTCGCTGAGTTCGATAATGCCGTCCCGTATCTCGATAGGTTCGCGGTAGAGCCTGGACCAAATCTCGGGGACCTGACCCTTTGGAAACGCCGAGACGATCATTCCATTCGGCACGGCGGCGATCAGCGGCGCTGCGAGTTCCGGAAATGACGCGCCGTGCGGGGAGATCAGCGCGTGGTAAGCATCTGCAAGCCCGGCCATCTTGAGCCACGCTGTGTAGCCGCCGGCGGTGAGGATATCGGTCTGCAAAACTTTAACGCCGCCCCTCTGAAGGAGATCGCGACAGCGATACAAGTTGAACTCGCTTTCCCCCGCCGCCACGGCGATGCGAGTCCCGGCGGTCAGGTACTGCATGCCGCCTACCTCGTCATCCCACGCCACGGGCTCCTCCAGCCACGTCAAGTCGTACTCTTCCATGCGCCGGGCCGTATGGACGGCTAGCCGCGGTTGCCACTTCTTGTGTACGTCGACCATGATCTGGATGTCCGCCCCTACCGCGCGGCGAGTCCGGCGAACGGTCTCGACCACCTCGTCCGGGTCCTCATCCATGACGTGGTACTTGACTGCGTGGAACCCCTCGTCGACGTAACGCGCGGCCCACTCCGCCATTCCGTCGGGGCCGCGATAGAACATCGCGCCGTCGGCGTAGGCCGGCACGGAGTCCCGGAACCCACCCAACAGGCGGTGCACTGGCGCTTCGAGGATCTTGCCCTTCAGGTCCCACAAGGCGATGTCGAGTGACCCAATGGCCGTTACAGTTTCCCGCCGGTTGGAATCGAGGTTGCCGATACTCCCGTACATGGCCTGCCATAGACGCTCCGTCTCCAGTGGGTCCTGTCCAACCAGCATCGGCGCCAGGCGGTCCTCAATGACGCTGCGAGCCGTGGCGAGACACCTGCTTATCCCCGTTGGCCCTTCATCTGTATGCGCCATCAGCACGCCCATTTGTTTGCTGTAGCGCCCATATTGCGCTTCGAGTTCGAGTGTGCGGAATTCGATGCTATTTATTTTCATGGCGAGAAGTTAACCAGACACGATCTGCATACGACTTTGCGCAGGGCCAATTTCGGGACGCGGGCATTGTAGGGGCCCGGGCTACTTTGGTCACGTAGCCGGCGAGCTACATCTCTCCGAGTCTCGACTGGCCTGCGGGGTGGGCGTAAAATCCGCTCGGCGGCTGTATTTGGGCCGACTCCCGTAAGATTGCCGCCAGCGAATTCTTGAGTCAGGAGGATGTTATGGGTGTCCCAAACGACGGTATTGGCGAGGCCATTTTGGAACGCCTCGGCGTCGAGCCGATAGTCCAGGCAGGCGGTCCAAATACCAAGCACTCGGGTTCCAGTCCGCGTCCGGAATCCTGGGCCGCCATGGAGTTCGCATCCCAGCACTTCTTTCAGATGGACGAACTGCTGATCGCGGCAGGGAAGGATATCGCCCGCATGATTGGGGTACCTGCGGCGACTGTCACCGCCGGAGCGGGGGCCGGTCTCGTGGTGCAAGCGGCCGCCGCCGTGGCCAGGGACGATCTGGGCCGAATCGCCCGCCTTCCCAACACCGAAGGCATGCCGAACGAATTGATCTTCCAGCGCGGGCACCACTTCAGTTACGAGCAACTCTACCTAGTCCCGGGAACCAGGTTCGTGGAAGTGGGCGACGAAGACCACTGCACGGCAGACGAAGTCGAGAAGGCGATCACCGACCGGACCGCAGGCATAATCCACCTGGAATCTGCGTTTCTCCCTGACGGCCTGGTGCCTCTCCCTGAACTGGCTGAGATCGCCCACTCACACGGTCTGCCGGTGTTGTGCGACGCAGCCTCCGTTCTGCCGCCGCGGTCCAATCTGACGCGCTTCGTGGAGCAGGGCGCCGATCTGGTGAGCTTTAGCGGCGGCAAGACGATCAGGGGGCTTCAAAGCACCGGACTTCTGCTGGGCAAAGAGGAGTGGGTGGAGTACGCGCGGCTAAATAACTCGCCCAACGGCGGAATCGCCCGCGGCCAGAAGGTTTCGAGGGAAGAGATCTTTGGGCTGATCGCCGCAGTCGAGGCCTTCCTTGCAGGCGACGAGGAGCAGGAAACCGCCGAGTACCGGCGGAAGATGGAAGGCGTGGTGGACCGTATCGCAGAGATTCCGGGCATAGACGCCCGCGTCGAGCACGACCCTCCACATCACCGTATCCCGCACGCGGTTGTCTATTTCTCTGATGATTGGAGGGGCCCTGACAGGATGGAGATTCAACGTCGACTTCTCGCCGGCTCTCCCCGCGTATACATTCAGATCATAGGCTCGTCCGGGGAGTTATACGTCGACCCCATGAACCTCGAAGAGGGTCAGCACGAGGTCGTTGCGGAGAGGCTCCGCGAGGTGCTCCTGGAGGCCGCCGCCGGATCCTAGTAGGGGTGGGTTTCAAGAGGGTGTACCAAAAGCCTCCTCTCAAAAGTCGGGCCGTACGTGGCGCGACGATTTACAACATCAACCCTCCTGTCAATACGCAATACGGCCGTAAGTCCCGTCATTCCCGTGAAAACGGGAATCTAAAGGCGGGGGTTCCCAGAGGTTTCGAGTTAGTGAAACACCCTCTTCAAATCCGCCGCTACGGATTGTTTTGACGGCGCGATCAAAGCGAAGTGGTAATACGCGCGGACACCCCGGAACGTGTCCTGACTTCCACGCTGCCTGTCTGAAGTCCCGCAAGGCCGTACGGTGACCACAAGCAACGGGCCCCTCGATGAGCTCCGGCGACAGGAGTCCGCACGGCGAATCGAAGAGCGTCGTTATCGCTTCACGCTAATCCTGGTGGTCGCTCCTGTCAGCGCCGCTATGGCGCTCGCGGCCCTTTACATCACCGTCCCAGCCGCGTTTGCTGAGCGTCACGTGTACTCGGATATAGCGCGCCCACCCCTCTGGGAGTTCATGCGCTCCGCGGCAGTCGTACCCATCGCTGGCGCCCTGTTGGGCTCACTGCTGGCTTTCATCGCGACCGATCTCCTCGGCGTTCCTCGCAGCCCGGCGCGACTTCTGATCACGTTGTTGGCCGTTGGCGTGATATTTGGCTTGTTCGTCCCCCTCGCCACCGCCCTGGTCTTGCCCATCAACCTGCTTTTGGTCGATGTGGCGACCAACGTTGGTGACGGAGAGGAGTTGGTAGACGATCTACTCGCCGCCGTATTCGGCACTCCCGGGCGGATGTTTGTCTACTGGGCGCAGGGCTTCTACATCGGGGTCGTGTCGGGCTGCATCGTAGCCCTGGTGTCGTTCTCAACCGTGATGTCAATACGTCCCGGACCAGACTCATCGGTCGATTTCAGACCGGCCGTGGTGTCTCTCGTCGTTGCGGCCATGCTCGTAGCTCTGCTTTTGGCCGGACCGTTCAGCCTTTACGAAGGATTGGTAAGGCAGATCGCGGGACGATGACGAACCGGGGTGGGCGCGGGCTCCTAGATTGACACCGGTTTCAGCCGGGCTTAGGGTAGCGATGCCCCGGTGAATCGACTTTAATCAGCCGCGTGGAGGATAAAACTAATGGCAAGGGCGACAAACGTTTCGGATATCGTGGACGGCGAAGTTGAGCTCGTAGCTACCGGATTTGTGTTCACCGAGGGGCCGATATGGCACCCGGACGGTTTCCTGATCTATTCTGACCCCGGTGGCAATCGGCAATATCGCGTTACTCCGGGGGAAATTCCTACGCTGATCCGGGAGGGCGAGAGCCCCGACGGCGCGACTCTGGATATCGACGGCCGGCTGGTGACCTGCGATCAGGCCGGGCGCAAGGTTGTCGTCGTCGACATCGAAAGTGGGGACATCGAGGTCCTGGTAGACAGCTATCAGGGCAAGAAGATGAACATGTGCAACGACATCGTGGGCAAGTCGGACGGCACGCTCTACTTCTCCGACCCGGAGGCGCAACTGACCGACGATCAGAAAGAGATCGGCACGAATGCTCTATTCAAGCTGACGCAGGACGGCGAGCTAACGATGATTGCCGACGACGTTGCCTATCCGAATGGCATCGCCTTCTCACCGGACGAATCCGTAGCTTACGTTGTCGACACTCGCCCCGACTCGCACGTGAAGGTGTACGACGTCCAGTCGGACGGGATGTTTGCCAACAGCCGGCGCTTTGCAGACATGCCCTACGTCCCGACGTTATCGAACACGTCATTCACCCACACCGTGAGCGCCAAGTCGCGCCCGGCGCACGAGGCCGCCGGCGTGCCGGACGGCATCAAGGTAGACGTCGAGGGCAGGGTCTACTGCACCGGCCCCGCGGGAACCTGGGTCTGGGAGTCGGATGGGACCCACTTGGGCATCATCACCACCCCCGAGCTGCCGGCGAACTGCGCGTTTGGCGACGCAGACAACCGCACGCTATACATCACCTCGCGGACCTCCGTGTACCGGGTCAGGATGACGACGCCGGGATGCCCTGTGCCTCTGCGTTAAGACAAACAGCGTCATACTAATCCACTTTGTTCTCGCCACGAACTACCACATTTGTAGGGGTGGGTTTCAATCCCACCCTCCGCCCACTCGGGGATGCCGATCCGGTCGTGGACATAGACGCATAACGGAGATTTCGTCGATTTGCGAGGTCATTCATCTCATCAACACGTAATACGGCCGTAAGTCCCGTCATTCCCGTGAAAACGGGAATCTAGAGGCAGGGTTCCCCGTAGGATTCGAGTTAGTGAAACACCCTCTTCAAACCCACCCTCCGCCCACCCGGGCATGCCGATCCGCTCGTGGACTTAGGCGCATAACGGAGATTTCGTCGATTTGCGAGGTCATTCATATCATCAACACGTAATACGGCGCTAAATCCCGTCATTCCCGTGAAAACGGGAATCTAGAGGCGGGGTTCCCCGTAGGATTCGAGTTAGTGAAACACCCTCTTCAAACCCGCCAATGCGAATAACTTCGGTGGCGCGATCACTGGAGGCATACCGGCGCGTCGGCATAGCCTGCCAACGCTCGCTCGAAAGAAAAAGGTGGAAAACATGAGTGGAACATCTATAGGAGCCTCTTCAGGTCGCGCCGTGATGAGTTGTGGCGCCGTGGTGAGCGGCGCAGACGCAGACGCCGTGATCGCCCGGAGCCGGCAACTGAATACCGATCGCGTGGCGTTGGCCCGCGACTCGCTGCCGGGGTTCGATAACACGAACTATTCGGGCGTGCCTGACGCCGGTTATCTCAAGGAGACCGTCCAGCGTATCGGCGAGGCTGGCATCGAGGTGTACGCCGTATCCAAGCCGTACTGCATGGGCAAGGACATGGACGTGATCCGTAATCCGGCGGCGCACCGGCTGGAGATCGACGAGATGTTGGCGACTGTCGACGCAGTCGCCACCGCGGGAATACCGGTCATGCTCCAGTACGCTCATGTCGAGGATCCGGAGGACCCTGCTGAGGACGAGGACCTCTGGGGAGGCGTTGGGACCATCTATCGTGAGGTCGTGGCCCAGGCGGAAACTTCAGGCCTGAAACTGGCGAACCACGGTCGCTGGCCAACGCCGGACGCCGCAGCAAGGGCGAGGGCGGCCGAGCAGGGCATCAGCTACGAGGACTACCGCCGCTTTCGCGTGCCGGAGTGGGAAGGACCGTTCATGATTCGCGACGGCGACCACATTGCGCGCCTCGTCGAACAAGAAGCGCCAAGTCCCAACCACGGCGTCTGCATGTGCGCCGGCATGGGCATGAACGGCACCGACGTGCTGGAAGCCGTTGACCGTTTCCAGGGCAAGATATTCTTCGCCCAGCCCAGAGACCTGAATGGCACGTGGCCGCAGGTGGAAGAGGTGATGCCCGGCGAAGGCGACATCGACGTGAAGGAGTTTCTGCGAAGGCTCCACGCGGGCGGCTACACCGGCCTCGTAAATCCCGAGCACTTCGAGGACACCAAACGTCCCAGCGCCGACCCCGAGGCAGACGCCATCGCCATAATCCAGGACTGGATAAACGAGGTTGCCGGCGTTCCGGGTTAGGGCCGTGCGCCTGTACCAGTGCCGAAGAAACGCGCTCCGAATCTCGACGAAATAGTGGAAGACAGTGGTGAGGTAGACCACGACCCCGCAACCCCCGTTCGTCGCCGGCGCAAAAACTATCCCTTTAGTGTGACTGCGTTATTCTTCGGACTGAGGCAACGAGGAGGACCGCATGAACAGAGACGAAGTTCTCGAAACCCTGCGAAAACACAAGCAGGTTTTAAGGGAACGCTTCGACGTGACCGGCCTCGCCCTGTACGGCTCCTTTGCCCGCAACCAGGCCACTCCCAATAGTGACGTCGACGTCCTCGTGGAGTTCGCGGCTCCGCCGAATTGGCGTCGCTACTTCGGCGCCCAGGCTTACCTGGAGGACCTGTTCAGACGGCCAGTCGACCTGTCAACTATCGGGGAAGTACGCAGCGCCATACGACCCTACGTAGAACGGGACGCGATCGATGTGTGAAGGCGAGAACCAGGCCCGGGAGTGGATTTTCTACATTCAGGACATGCTGGGGTTCGGCGAAAATGTACTGTCCTTTACAAATGGACTCGACAAGGACGCGTTCGTTGCCGACATGCGAACGTACGCCGCTACTCTGCGCTACATTGAACTAATTGGCGAGGCTGCTACCCACGTCCCCGCCAGCGTGCGTGAGTCGCATCCCGATATTCCCTGGCGAGCGATGATAGGAGCCCGAAACCGCCTGGCACACAGCTACCTGTACATCAGCGACAGCGTAATCTGGTCCATAGTTCAAGACGCCATCCCAGACCTGCTACCCAAACTGCGCCGTATGCTGGATTCCGCCCAAACGGATCAGGCTTGACCTCCCATTAGACTCAACGAGCGACGCGAACAGGAAGGCCGCATGATGTTTTCATCCGTCGCATAACGCGTCGATGACCTGAAACACCTCGACGTGGAAGACATCACGTTGTCGAAGAAAGACACTCCGACCCTCGGCGAAATAGTGGAAGACAGCGGTGACGTAGACCACGACCCCACAGCCCCGTTCGTCGCCGGCGCAAAAACTATCCCTTTAGTGCGACTGCGTTATTCTTCGGACTGAGGCAACGAGGAGGACCGCATGAACAGAGACGAAGTTCTCGAAACCCTGCGAAAGCACAAGCAGGTTTTAAGGGAAAGATTCGACGTGACCGGCCTCGCCCTATACGGCTCCTTCGCCCGCAACCAGGCCACGCCGGACAGCGACGTGGACATCCTGGTCCGGTTCGCCGGGCCGGCCACGTCCCAGTCGTACTTCGGAACACTGTTCTACATAGAAGACCTGCTAGGCCGCCGGATCGATCTCGTCACCGACAAAGCCCTGCGCCCGGAATTCCGCCCATTCGTGGAGCAGGAGGCCCTGGATGTGTGACTTCCGCGGTCGCCAGACGGGGGATTGGCGTCTGTTTGTCCGGGACATGATCGAATTTGGAGAAAGAGTTATCTCGTACACAGTAGGGTTTGATCAGGACGCGTTCATCGCCGACAAGCGCACATACGATGCCGTGTTGCGAAACATCGAGTTGATCGGCGAGGCGGGGACGCACATTCCCGGACACGTTCGAAATGCTCATCCAGATATCGATTGGCGGAGCGTGATAGCTGCCCGCAACCGTGTGGCCCACGGCTATGCGGGCATTGACAACGACGTTATTTGGGACATCGTTCGGACTGATATCCCAGAACTGCTACCCAAACTGCGCCGCATGTTGGACTCGGCCCAAAAGGATCGGCCTTGACCCCCCATTAGACTCAACGTGGGACGCGAATAGGGGTGACACACGATGATTCCAGACGTCGCGGATCGTACCGATGACCTGAAGCGTCTCTGCAGCCGTTACCACGTGCAACGGCTTGACCTTTTCGGGTCGGCTGCGACAGGCGAGCACCGCCCGGAGGACAGCGACCTGGACTTCGTGGTCGAGTTTCAGCCGGCGGCATTCAGCGCCTATGCCGACACCTACTTTGGCCTGCTGGAAGCGCTGGAGCAGCTTTTCGGAAAACCTGTGGACCTCATTGTCGGTTCGGCCATCAGGAATCCTTACTTCCTACAATCTGTAGAGGAGACGAGGACGCCCATCTATGAGGCTTGAGACCGGCCGTCTCCCGGGCCCAGACCATTATTTCGGGGTTAACCCGTGGCATCGTCTTGATTTCCTATCCTACGGCTTGGCCAGTCTAGTCTTTCCTTCAGTCGAGGGCAGAATCCATGGCCTGCGCGCCCACCAGTTCTTGAGCGCATCCGGCGGACACAACGGCAAGCGATGCGCTTTACTCAAATGGCGTTCTGGGCAGACCCGACTGCCGGATGATTGACAGAAGTGTGCCCGTCCGTAGTTCACGGTGGTCGGGAACCGGGACGGTGATAGTGCTGTTGGCCTCGACCTTTTGCATGATTACATGACTGCCCCGACGCCGGACCTCCATGAATCCGTGTTGCGCCAGTATCCGGCAGGCTTCCCGGCCCGACAACGTGCGGAGTCTAGCCAACTGCTATTTCTACGCGGGTTACGTACACTTCGTCGTGGAGCCGGTGCTGGACCTCGCTGGCTGAAGCCGTCTCAAAAAACAGTTCCAGCGCCTCCTTCAAGTTGTTGCGAGCCTCATCCACCGTATCGCCCTGGCTGGCGATGTCCAACTCTGGGCAGAGGGCTACGTAGCCCTTTCCTTCCCGTTCGATGATTGCCGTCATCTGTCTGGTCATTACTAACTCCCGGTTTCGGATTGGATTCGTTCACTTAGCACGCAGGATTTGCCGGGCTTTCTGCTTTCAGCCCTGCCATCCTAGTTTGGTTTGTCAACATTGCGTTTTATCCCCAAACTACCGCGGTCGATATGCCGCTATCCCGGAAACCAAGTTTCCTGGCTGCCTCCTCTTGGGTGAGACCGGCCGACTCGCGGGCCCAGACCATTATTTCGGGGTTTACCCGTGGCATCGTCTTGAGGTCCTGTCGTATGGCGCGCGCAATTTATTGACCAGCGCGGTGTCCAGGCGTTGGTTGCACGCGCCAGTGTTCTCCTGAACCCTGCCGGCAGAGTCGGCGGGGATAAGATAGTCCGCGCTTCTACGCCTTCCGAGATGTTGGCACAGAACCGATGCGCCGTAAACCGGGCTCCTCGGCCATGAATGCCTACCCCGCCCCTTCACTCGCCCCGGTGCCTATCATCGGCACCCCATTCTCCCTTATCAACCGGTCCAACTCAGCCACGCCGTCGTCGATCGTTGCGCGGAGTGAGGCGAGTTCCTCTCCGGCACGGCGACTCAGCACTTCGAACACGTCGTAGGCCTGCCGAGGGGGCGCGAAGTCGGCGACCGCCACCACCTCGCACAGCTCCGCCAGCCTGGTGTTGATCGTCGGCGGGATGTTGGGACGGTCGAGAGCTCCGCGGAAGCCGACCTTCATGAGCCGTCTTTCAGCGCTATTTAGGTCGGCGATCAGACGGCCGCTGATGCGGGCGATTTCGTCGGCTCCACTGTCCGCGATCGACGAGCGGCTTGCCCACTCGGCCGCCTGCTGCCTCACGCTCCGCAATTCGATGATGGCTGCGTTGACTTCCGACAGCCGGTCGCGGATGCGTGCGTGCAGATCGAATTTCTCCTGCAGGTCCGCCTCGGTCGCTGTAACCCTCGGATCCTTGGCGATCTCAAACTCTTGGGTTAACTCGGTTCCGTTCAAGGTCAGGCGCACTGTGTAACGGCCGGGCGGCGCATGAGGCGATGTCGGCTTGCCGGCCGTGGCCAGGTCACCGGGCACTGACAAGGCGCCAGGGTAGAGCATGTCCCACACGAAGCGGTTGAGCCCGGGTTTAGCCGTAACTGCAGATCCGGCCGTATGGTCGCTAGAGCCATCGGAGCCGGCGCTGGAGTACGTTCGGATGACCTCGCTGGCATGATCCAGGAACGCGATCTCCACATCGGCCGGTTCCGGCAGGCAGTAGTAGACGGCAACACCGCCCGTGGGCCCTTCGCCCGCGTCCAGGAA
Organism: Dehalococcoidia bacterium; assembly: GCA_965219065.1. Lineage (GTDB taxonomy): Bacteria > Chloroflexota > Dehalococcoidia > Lucifugimonadales > Lucifugimonadaceae. The sequence continues at coordinate 993,339 of OZ244715.1, read as the reverse complement.
GCTCCGGACCTCATCGCCGTCGCGGGTCTTGCGCATGACGTACGTTGAGGCCGCGCCTATGCCGTGTTGATGGTAGTTCTTGCCAGGGAGGGGGCTGTCGTGCAGGATCGACCCTGGAATCCGGTACGTTCGTCGCGGCGCGAACAGGCGCGGTTTGTCACTGTTGTCAAACTCGACAAGCTGGCGGACGACATCGAGGTCGTCGAGTATCCAGATAGAACGGCCGTGCGTGCCGGCGATCAGGTCGTTCCCCTTCACCTTGATGTCGTAAACGGGAGTGATGGGCAGGTTTGCCTGGAGCGGTTGCCACCCGCCGCCGTCGTCAAACGAAACGTAAATTCCGCGCTCGGTGCCGGCGTATAGCAGGCCAGGGCGTTCGTGGTCCTCACGAATGACCCGCGTGTAGTCATCCCCGGGTATCCCGTCCGCTATCTCGACCCAACTTTCGCCGTAGTCAGAGGTCTTCAGGAGGACGGGGCGTGGATCGTCGAACTTGTAACGTGTGCCGGCCAGGTAAGCCTTTCCGGCTTCGTGGCACGAAGGTTCGATCGTGTTTATGAGCGTCCATTCGTTCAACTGGCTCGGCGTAACGTCTCGCCACGATCCCCCGCCGTCGCGTGATAGATGGACCAGGCCGTCGTCGCTGCCTGCCCAGAGCAGTCCCTTCTCCAGGGTCGATTCGGCCAGCGACTGAATCACGCAATAGGTTTCGCCGCCGGTGGCCTCGCGCGTGATTTCTCCACCCGACGGCGCCATCTTGGAGGGATCATTCCGAGTCAGATCGGGACTGATCGCAGCCCAGCTACTGCCTTCGTCGGTCGACTTGAATACCCGCTCGCCTGCGACGTACAGCGTGTTGGAGTCGTGCGGCGAAAAGAAGATGGGGAAGGTCCACTGGAAGCGGTGCTTCATGTCCATCGCGCCAACCCCGGAGTAGTCTTCGGGCCACACCGTGACGATGCGGGTCTGGCCTGTGCCGCGGTCGTGGCGAAGCAGGATGCCGCCTCCGCCCGGCGCGCTGCCGATGGCGCCGGAGAAGACCACGTCCGGATTCTCAGGGTGCGCGGCGATGTCCCCGCTCTCCGAACTGCCTACCGAACGGCAGTCGGCCCAGTTGATGGCAATGTCATCCGCGGCCGACGGCACCATGATGGCGGTGTTGTCCTGTTGCGTGGCATAGACGTTGTAAGGAAACCGGTTGTCGGTATCGAGGCGGTAAAACTGCGCGGTGAGTTGGTTGTAGAGAGTGGACCAGGTATCGCCGCCATTGAAGGAGACGCACGCGCCGCCGTCGGCGCCCTCGATCATCCGTTGCGGGTCCCGCGGGTCGATCCACAGATCGTGGTGGTCGCCATGCGGCGCCGAGACCTCCTCGAAGGTCCTTCCCCCGTCTATAGATCTCCACAATTTGTAGTTGAGAATCCAAACGGTGTCCGGATCTACCGGATCGGCCATCACGTGCTGGTAGTACCAGGGTCGTCCCTGTAAGTCCCGGTTGTCGGTGAGCAACTCCCACGATTCCCCGTCGTCGTCCGATCGGTAGAGACCGCGCTCGCGCGCCTCCACGGTCGCCCATAGGCGACCGGTCCTGGTGGGTGAGACCGCCACGCCGATACGCCCGAGCGGTCCGGAGGGAAAGCCAGGGTTCTGCGACACGTCGACCCACGTGTCGCCTCCGTCGGAAGAGCGAAACAGCCCGCTGCCGGGTCCGCCGCTTTCGATATTCCAGAAACTTCGGCGCATCCGCCACGCGGCCGCGTAGAGTCGCCGGGGGTTGGTTGGGTCCATCGCCAAGTCTATGGCGCCGACCTCGTTGCCCATGCTCAGAACCTTCTCCCACGTCCCGCCGCCGTCGGCCGAACGAAACACGCCCCGATCAGGATGCGGCCCGAAGGCGTGGCCCAGCGCAGCTACGTAGACGAGATTCGGATCGTCCGGGTGAATGCGTACACGGGATATGTGCCGCGTGTCACGAAGGCCGACATTGGTCCAGGTCTTGCCGGCGTCGGTACTCCGATACACACCGTCGCCATAAGAGCCATCCAGCCGCACGCACGCCTCGCCCATCCCCGTGTATACGACGTTGGGGTCCGACTCGGCGACGGCGACTGCTCCAACGGAGGAGGTCTCGAAATAGCCGTCCGAGATGTTCTCCCAGTAGGTTCCACCGTCGTAGGTCTTCCACAAGCCCCCTGCGCAGGCCCCGAAGTAGAAGACAGCGGGCGACGCCGGATCGCCAGCGACGGCGATGGATCGCGCCCCGCGCGGCGGTCCTATGCAACGCCAACGCAGCCTGTCCAGAGTGTCCTGGTTTATGTTGGTAGCCATTGAAGAACCTCTATAAGTAGGGGACTGCTGTCGTTGTTGGGGTTGCCCATTCGATGGCGATTTGCGTCCCTAACGTGCGGCTCTCTGCCGAGCCGATGCCAGTATAGGCCCGCGCTTGGCGAATAAGGTTGTGCAGGCCGCTGCTAAACTCTGCCTGCGGCCAGCAGGACGGGGGCAGAAAATGAAATACCGGCGGCTAGGGCAATCGGATCTACAGGTCTCGGAGATCGGCCTGGGCACAAACAATTTCGGTATCACCCCCGGCCCAACAAACTACGGTAGCCAGATGACCCCTGAGGCCGCGGCGGACGTGATCGATGCCGCGCTCGACGTCGGGGTCAACCTGATCGACACCGCCAATATCTACTCGGCGGGCGACTCGGAGCGGTACATCGGGCGGGCTCTGGAGGGCAAGCGTCATCGGGCCGTGATCGCAACGAAGTTCGGTGGCTGGTGGCTGGGAGGTCCGCCCGGCGTGGGCGGTTCGCGGGAGCACATCATGTCGGCCGTCGAGGGTAGCCTGAAGCGTTTGCGCACCGACTACATCGATCTCTACCAGATACACGGGCCGGACCCCAAAACGCCGATCGAGGAGACGTTGGGTGCGCTTGACGACTTGGTAGGGCAGGGCAAGGTGCGCTACATCGGCCACTCGAACTTCGCGGCGTGGCAGATAGTCGAGGCCGAGTGGACCGCCCGTCAATCCGGCGGCGCACAGTTCGTAAGCTCTCAGTCGGAGTACTCCATGCTGGAGCGGGACCTCGAGAAAGACGTCATCCCTGTGTGTGGCAAGTACGGGCTTGGAATCCTGCCGTTTTTTCCTTTGGCCCACGGATTCCTGACCGGCCGCTACCGTCGAGGCGAGACCGCGCCCGCCGACAGTCGACTGGGCATAAACGTTAAGGCCGGCGAACGCCGGCTCAATGAGTCGAACTTCGACCTGATTGAGCGACTCTTCGCCTGGGTAGAGGAGCGCGGCCTCACGCTGGTCGAGTTGGCGTTCGGCTGGCTGCTGGCACGCCCGGAGGTGAGTTCCGTCATCGCCGGAGCGTCCCGTCCCGAACAAATCCGCCAAAACGCCACCACCGTCGAACGCCGCCTCACCCCGGAAGACATGTCCGAATTGGACCGGATCATGGCCGTAACTTAGAGGGCGTCTGAAAACACTTGTCACTTGTATGTCGCAAATGTCCCACGAATCGGCCAATTTGTGGGGCAGGCGGCAGGGGCGCGTCGACTGTCATTGTGCGGACCGGGTTCTTGCCTTGGTCGTGCCGCCTCGGCGTGAGTTTGTGATTGGATGACGCAGGATAGGTCCTATGGTTCATGTGCGTGAACAGTGGGAACGCGACCGCTTGGCGGATGCCTTGGGGGATACACCGGAGACTGTGATTCCGGTCCATTTTTTGAGGCGCGGTCTCGCCGACGCTTGGGTGGCTGGCACGGCGCCGCGATTCGACGGGGTGATCGTCCAGGCTCACTTGCTGCCGCAGGAGCCGTGGTGTTTCGGAAGGGACCCGTCAGCCATATGGGGATTGCTGCGCCCCCTCAACGACTGGGCCCGGCAGAGTATCTCGCCGAACATGCCCGCAGACATGGCCTCCCAATTAGCCACCCTTATAAAGCAGGACGCAGATGTCCGGTGCCGGCAGTACGGCGACGTGTACCACACGCTGGGCGGGCGAGTTAACGAATTCACCGTTCCAGAGGTCCGGCTGTTAGGTCTTGAAGATGAGGGCCTCCTGGCTGCATACCGGAGCAACCCGAGTGACATGGGCTTCGCAACTTTCGAAGACCTTCTGACGGATGGGGCGGCAGCCGGGGCCGTTGTCGAAGGCAGGTTGGTGGCCCTGGCGCACACAAACGCCATGACGGCCCGGTATGGCGATATCGGCGTGGTCACCGACGAGCCCTGGCGTGGAATGGGCTTCGCTTCCTCGGCCGCGAGCATCGTCGCGCGCCGTATCCAGGAGCGGGGGCGGACTCCGGTGTGGAGCGCCGGTGAGGGTAACGCGGCTTCGTTGCGCGTGGCCGCCAAGCTCGGGTTTGTGGAGGTCTCCCGGCGCGTCTATCTCACCACACGCCCCGGCTGAGAGGATGTCTAAGGCCCCGCCTGGGTGGAGTGAGGGGGCTTATGAAACTCCCTCTCGCCCCCCTGGACGACGTAACCGCCCATGCGCTGTCCGCCCCCAGTCCTCCGAGCCGGCCGCCAGTTCGAAATTGGTACCGTTTACACTCCCGTCAGGCCCGCCACCCGATCAGTTCTGGGAGATAGACGCCATAACGACGCCAACTTCCCAGACCCCGCGCTATGAGGCGCACGAAAACCCACCCATACTGTCCGCACTGGGTTATGGGTTCCAGTTCAGCCTGATCGCTTCCGCCACGTTGCTGGTAACCCCGGTCGTAGTGGCCAACGCGTTGGGAAGAGTCGAGTCGTACCTGGTGTGGGTGGTCTTCGCTTCTCTGTTGGTCTGTGGCGTGTCCACGTTGATACAGGTGCGGCGGTTGGGGCCGGTTGGAGCGGGAGCGGTTCTGCCCATGTTTACCGCCGCCTTCGCGATCCCATTTTGCATCACGGCGGTGGTGGACGGAGGGCCGGCAACGCTGATGGCCCTGGTCATCGTCACCGCGGTTGCTCAGATCGTCATCTCCAGGTGGCTGGTCATTCTGAGGCGAATCGTCACGCCTACTGTGGGCGGCACGGTGATGATGATACTTTCGATCACCCTCGCTTCGGTGGTGCCGCGTCTGCTTCATGGAGCATCGTCGGAAGATGAACGGTTATCCAGACCGAACAGAACCGGCAAAAGGTCTTGGTGGTGGGGGTCTGCTTCTGGATCGGCGCAGCTTTCCAGTTTGGATTGTTCTCGCTCACGGATGTCGGGCCGGTGTGGGGAGCATTGACTCAGAGCGGCATAACTACCGGGGGGTGGCCGCGATTGTGATGGTCTTGTATCTGGAGTTTAGTCACCCGCGGCGTATGCGTTTTCAGTCGTGACTCCACGTCGACTCCCTGCCGGAACTCAATGAATTCATCGTCAAGTTCGCAGATCGCAGAGGCTGGGACACTGCGATGAAGGACCGGCTCACCGCGGTCGCAGAGGAGACGCTCCTGACGCTGGCCCCATTGAACCTGGAAGATCTACTAGACGAAGAAGGCGAAGACGAGAAAAAAGAACGTCGATTGGTCGTCCTGGCGTCCAGCGAAGGTCCGGTGGCGGACCTCGAGTTCATCGGCGGGGGCAATGAAGAAAACTTCGAGGACCAGATTCGACAGCTCCAGCAGCACGCCTCGGACACCCCCGTAGAAGAAGAACTCTCGCTCGTCTTGCTCCAGGTCTACGCCTCATCCGTAAAGCATCAGCAGTACCAGGGCACCGATGTAATCACAGTCCAGGTCACCCAGCCCGAGTCGTCATAAGCCCCCTTGGCCAGCGGGCTGCGGTGGAGGGCGAAAGATGCCTCCCGGTCCGAATCGGCGTAGCGTCGAACCGCCCGCGTAACTATCCACAGACGTTCAACGGACCTGACTCAATAATGCCGTCATTCTTACGAACGCGGGAACCAGTCGGTTCAATAAACGAGTCTGGCGGAATATGAGTTAAGGTGACCCCATATGCAATGGGATCTAAGACCGCACGACTTTGGCGGTCTTTCGTCGGACAAGATGCGCCGGGGAGCGACGCCACCATCCGGTCCCCCCTGGCTGGAAGCAGGCCTGTAGCCGTCATTCCACCCCTCAGTCGCTTCCATATGCCGTCGGCAATGGCCGTTATAACGCTGGCCCTGCTGGCCGCCGTGCTCGTACCGGACCATCCGGCCTCCGCCCAGACCGACGCAGACTCCTGCGCCGCCGGAGGGGCGGTGGCAGATGCGGCGAACAACCCGGGACTAGTTGCCGACTGCGACACGTTGCTGGCGGCGCGGGACACCCTGGCAGGTACCGCGACGCTGAACTGGTCGGCGAGCACGCCCATCGACCAGTGGGAAGGCATCACCTTGGCCGGCTCGCCACTGGGGATGACTGGGTTGGCACTCGGCGGTAAGGGACTGACGGGTTCGATACCTGCGGAACTGGGCGGCCTGCACAATCTGGAGAGTCTATTGCTCGCGCCGAACCAGTTGACGGGGTGCATCCCGAAGGGACTGCGAGACGTTGCGGACAATGACCTTGACGAACTCGGACTGCCGTACTGCGATGTTTTGCTGAGCGGCCTGACCGTCAGTCCGGGATCGCTGGTTCCGCAGTTCGACCCCTATCGGACCGATTACAGCGCCTCGGTGGGCCTGTTACCGGTCAGGGTTACAGTCATACCCACTAACGACCACGACGCCACGTTCCTGTTCCTCGACGAAAACGACGGCGAATTAACGGACGCCGATAACACGATGGAGGGCCTCCAGATCCATTTCGGCGCTGGCTTCGCAACCCTCAGGATAAGGGTCACATCCCAAGACGAACTGGCGACCCACACCTACAGCATTACGGACCTGTTTAGCCGATATGACGCCAACAATGACGGCGTGATCGACAGGGATGAGGTCATCTCGGCCATTAAAGATTACTTTGAGGATCTTATTACCAGGGAAGAGACGATAGAGGTCATCAAGCTCTATTTTTCGAGTCCGCCTTCCCCGTCCGACATGATCAACGCGCTGGCGTGGGTCAAGGACGGAACGACCGAAACCGAAGAACGGGGGGTGGAATTTCTCAACTATCTAGCGTCAAGATCCCCGAGCGGATTCCGAAAGCTGATGAGCAAACCCTGGATCAGAGATGATCTCACTGCCGTAGAAATCGAAGTGGTCAATGAATTCAGACGTCTCGCTTACAGAATTGGTGCCCAAGCCGATGAGTTGATCGTTCAAATTCTGGACATGCCGTTCCTGGAATCCATCGAGTCAACGGACGATGACGTGACACGCATTCTGGTCCGGACGCACCTTGAGGAGCCGGGCGGCTTGACCGAGTTTCTGGCTGATCCACGCCTGAATTCCTGGATCACCGACGCCTCAGCCGGAGTCGTCTTGCTGATAGGGCTGGAACAGGCAGCCCCCGAAGCCGCCGAGGCATTGTGGGCCCAGCCATGGATTGTCGACGGTATCACGAAGGATGAGGTGCAATTTATCGGGGAGTTAGTGTTTCTTGCCTATTGGGACCTGCCGTTCGCGTTGGCAGCGGCGGAGTATTTTGATGTGCAGAAAGGGGATCTGGCCTACTTGGTCACCGAATCCTTATCCTCCCTCTGGGGATATCGGGACGCGGCGGACCGACTGAAAACACAACCATGGTTTGCTGATGGCCTGGACCATGATGAGGCTGCCCTGGTGGTCACTCTCTACAGCATCATTGACACGAGTCCGGAGCTGTACGACGAATTGCTCGACGATCCCCACACGCAGCACATGACCGTTTCCGTGCCGCTCGCAGGCGATGTCAACATATGGGTCATCGAGAATGCTCAGCCACCGCCGGACGAAGATCTTCTGGGGGCTATCGCAGATACCATTCGGATCACCGAAGGATTCCTGGGAGTTCCCTTCCCAAGGACCGACGTTATTTTATTGATTGTTAACGGTCATACTGTTCACGCAGGGCATTATGGCACCCACATGGTGTTGAATAGATTCTACGGCGAGGTATATAGTGTCCCTCATGAAACGGCCCACTACTTCCTCCATTACAATATCGGACAATTCTGGCTGCGTGAGGGCGGAGCACAGTTCGCTGAAGCATACGTAAACGATCAGACGGGTGTTCGTGACCTCGAAGACCGAGAATCTGATTCGATATTCTCTTACTGCTTTAATTATTATGAGAACATAAGGCACCTCGATTATATGCTTGAACACGTATGGAGATATAGGTTCGGAGGTGGTGGACCGTTGGCATGCCACTACAGCATGGGTGAGTACTTCTTGCTCAACATTTTTGATACGATTGGGAATGATGTAATGTCAGCCGCACTGAAAGAGTTGTACCTGTCGAACACCGAGTACCTGTCGAGCAATGAAGAGTACTTAGATATCGGCCTGTCAGGCCAGCCTCCTACCGATGACGACATTTATTATGCCTTTCTGAATCATGCCCACCCGGATAGGGAAGACGCGTTTCGAGACCTGTACCAGAGATTACACGGCGGCGCCGTCGCATTCCCTGTGACCGAATACTCAGACGACCACGGCGATGAAGCGGCGTTGGCAACGGACATCGTAGTGGGAGAGCCTATTGAAGGCGTATTGGACTATATGTTCGATTTCGATTATTTCCGGTTCCATGTAGATGAGGGCCAGAGATACAGGATGAACGTCACCCATGATTCAATCCGATATACGAGCATAACGGTGTTTGCGCCAGACGGGTTAACGCAGGAGTTGTGGAAATGGAAATCTCGTAGTCGAGTAACATCCGGGCCGCAAATCCTCTGGGTGGCGCCCACCTCCGGTAATTACTACTTCGCGGTGCAAAATTTCGGTGGCGAAACCGGAACCTACACGCTCACCATCACTACAGTTGACGATCCGCCGGATGACCACGGGGACACGTTGGCGTCCGCCACGGACGTATCGTTTGGGGAAGTCGTCGACGGAACGATAGAGGACGACTTTGACTTCGATTACTTTGGATTTGAGACGATCGAGGGCCGGACGTATGACGCACGCATTACAACCGGGACGTTGGACCGATTTAGACTTAGACTGTACGCGCATGGCGGGGCTGCGCCTTTGAACTGGCATAGCAATGAGTACTGGGACGACACCATTTCGGGAGGGGGTATTTACTGGGTAGCGCCGAGGTCCGGGCAGTACTACATCGCCATTGACGGTTATGAGGGAGATGTCGGCACGTACACGCTGACCATTACCGAGATTGAAAGCGATTCCGTTGATGGGCCTGCCACATCGTCGATAGAGGACCACCCAAGAGGCGCCTCCACGACCTTACATCCGGGAACCGGGTCTTCCCACTTCTACGGTGCTTCATTCCTTCCGGAATTTTCGTTCCCAGTACCGTGAACCCACGAGTGAACGCATAACAGGCGCCACTACCCTCGCGCCGGAACCAGGAGTTTAACCGTCCGTCCGCTGTCCAACCGCTTCCATTTTCCGTCGGCAATCGCCATCGGAATGCTGGCCCTGCTGGCCGCCGTGTTCGTATTGGTCAATCCGGCCTCAGCTCAGAGGGGCGGCATTTCCTGTGCAGACGGCGGAGCGGTGGTGAATGCGACGAACAACCCGGGGCTAGTTGCCGACTGCGACACGTTGCTGGCGGCTCGGGACACCCTGGCAGGTACCGCGACGCTGAACTGGTCGGCGAGCACGCCCATCGACCAGTGGGAAGGCATCACCTTGGCCGGCTCGCCACTGGGGATGACTGGGTTGGCACTCGGCGGTAAGGGACTGACGGGTTCGATACCGGCAGGACTGGGCGATCTCGCCAACCTCGAATCGCTGATCCTATATGAGAGCCAGTTGACCGGTCCTATCCCCGCCGAACTGGGCGATCTCGCCAACCTGCGAGAGCTCTATCTTTATGAGAACCAGCTATCCGGGGAGATACCGACGGAGTTGGCATCCCTCTCAAACCTGCAGGTGTTGTCCCTCTACAATAACCAGTTAACCGGCCAGATTCCCACCGAACTAGGCGGCCTCACAAACCTCCAACGGCTCTATCTCTTCGAGAACCAATTGAGCGGGAAAATACCGGCGGAACTGGGCGGCCTCGTAAACCTCCAACAGCTCTATCTCTACCAGAACCAACTGCACGGGGAGATACCGAAGGAGTTGGCGGCCCTCTCAAACCTGCAATGGTTGAGTCTTTGGGGGAACCAGTTGAGCGGTGCGATACTGCCAGAATTAGGCAACTTATCAAATTTGTTTTTGCTGTCCCTCCGCGAGAACAATTTGACCGGCCCGATTCCCACCGAACTCGGCAACCTCTCATATCTAAGTTGGCTATACCTCCAGGTCAACGGCTTGACTGGTCCGATACCGGCTGAGTTGGGCAGCCTCTCAAACCTGCAACTTCTACATCTTTACGAAAACCGGTTAAGCGGCGGGATACCGGCGGAACTAGGCAGCCTTTCGAACCTCATATCGCTGTCGCTATCGAACAACCCGTTAGGCAGGGGGATTCCGCCGGAACTGGGCAACCTCTCAAACCTTGTAGACCTGTATCTCGACAATACCCAGTTGACCGGCACGATTCCCTCCGAACTTGGCGGCCTCTCTAATCTTCAAGTGTTGTCGCTTCCGGTGAACCATTTGAGCGGGAATATACCGGTGGAGTTGGGCCGTCTCGGCAAATTGCAACGACTTATCCTGGGCAATAACCGGTTAATCGGCCCGATTCCTGACGATTTGGGCAACTTGTCCGATCTGCGAGACCTGAAAGTGAGCAATAATCGGTTGACCGGCCGAATTCCCGGAGAATTAGGCACCTTGGGCAAACTGGAAGAACTGGCCCTCGATGGCAACGAACTGAGAGGGGAGATACCTTCGGCGCTAGGCGGCCTCACCAACCTGAGACTACTGTACGTGTCGCGAAATCAGTTAACCGGATGCGTCCCCTATGGATTGCAGGATGTCTCGGATAATGACTATGCGGAGCTTGGCCTGCCGTTCTGTGCTGTCGACGACGGTGTATCTTGCGCCGCCGGAGGCGCGGTGGCGGATGCATCCAACAACCCTGGACTGGTATCCGACTGCGACACGTTACTGGCGGCGCGTGACACCCTGGCAGGTACCGCGACGCTGAACTGGTCGGCGAACAGACCCATAGATCTGTGGGAAGGCGTCACGGTTAGCGGCTCACCGCTCGGGGTTACTGAGTTGACGCTCGGGGATAAGAGACTTACAGGCACGATACCTCCGGAAATGGGCAGCCTCCCAAATCTGCAATCCCTGCACCTCATCGGCAACCAGTTGAGCGGTGCGATACCTGCGGAACTGGGCGACTTGGAGGATTTACGAGAACTTGACTTAAGAGTCAACCGGCTTAGTGGCCCGATACCTGCGGAGTTGGGTGACCTCTTCAACCTGGAAGTGTTATCGCTGCCGTTCAATAACTTGATTGGGCCGTTACCAGCGGAACTGGGCGACTTGGAGGACTTACAAAAACTTGACTTGAGCTTTAACCAGATTAGCGGCCCGATACCTGCGGAGCTGGGCGATCTCTTCAACATAGAAGTGTTATTGCTTTCGATCAATGACTTCGTTGGGCCAATACCTGCGGAACTGGGCCGGCTATCCAATTTGCGAAGCCTGGCCTTAAACGATAACCAATTAACCGGGGCGATTCCTAACGAACTGAGTGAACTCGTCAACTTGCAAGTTCTGTCTTTGGAATTCAACCAGTTGACTGGGCCGATTCAGACCGAACTGGCCAGCCTCTCTAACCTGGAACAGCTATACCTAGGGGGCAACCAGTTTGGCGGAGCGATACCGGCTGAGTTGGGTAAACTTTCCAACCTCACTATTCTTGCCCTTTCGAGCAACTCGTTAGGCGGGGAGATTCCGTCGGAACTAGGCGGCCTGTCAAACCTTCAAAGGCTGTTCCTCGGCCACAATCAGCTGACTGGACCGATACCGGCTTCGCTGGGCAGCCTCTCAAACCTGGAACAGCTGCAACTCTCGGGGAATCAGTTGACCGGGTGCATCCCGGGCGAGTTCCGGGACGTGGCCGAAAACGATCTTGGCGACGTCAATTTGCCGTTCTGTGATGTGTTGCTGAGCGGCCTGACCGTCAGTCCCGGATCGCTGGTCCCGCGGTTCGATCCGTATCGGACCGATTACAGCGCGTCTGTGGGCCTGTCGCCGGTCACCGTTACGGTGACAGCCACAAACGACCACGGCGCCACATTCCAGTTCCTCGACGATAATGATCTCGTACTCGTGGATGCCGATCGCACACTGGCGGGCTTTCAGGTCGAATTCGGCGCCGGGACTCCCGCCATCAAGATCAGGGTCGTCCTGCAGGACAGTCAAGAGATCCGCACCTACACCGTCACGGACCTGGGTAATCGTTATGACGTCAACGACGACGGCCTCATACAGAGGGATGAGGTCATTTCGGCCATAAAGGACTACTTTGGCGACGTCATTACGAGGGAAGAGACGATAGAGGTCATCAAGCTGTATTTCTCCAGTTGATTCGAATGGCCGTTGGTCGGTCGTTCGCCCCTGGAATGGAACAGGAGTTGAACACTAGTGCAACTTTCGAAGCACTTCCACTTGATCCGGACCATTTCCGCGGGAGCGTTGGCATTACTTGTTGGCGCCATGTTGGTAGTCGCCCACCCGGCCTCCGCTCAGACCGACGCAGCCACCTGCGCCGACGAAGGCGCGGTGGCAGATGCGGCCAACAACCCTGGCCTCGTGTCCGACTGCAACACCCTGCTTGCGGCGCGAGACACCCTGGCAGGGACCGCGACGCTGAACTGGTCAGCGGGAACGCCGATCGGTCAGTGGGAAGGCGTCACCGTGGCCGGTTCGCCGCAGCGGGTGACCGAGTTGGAACTCCCAGAAAAGGGGTTAACCGGCGAAATACCTTCCGAACTGGCCGAACTCTCGAAGCTGGAATGGCTGCGGCTGTTGAACAACCAGTTGACTGGAGACGTTCCGGCCGAACTGGGAAGCCTTTCCAACTTGGAATACTTGTCACTTTCCCATAACCGGCTGACCGGTGAGATACCGCCGGAGTTGGGTAACCTTGCCAAGCTCGAAGACTTGTGGCTCGGGTGGAACGGGTTGAACGGCCCGATACCGTCGGAATTGGGCGACCTCGCAAAATTACGGTTGTTGGAGCTCTCGCAAAACCAGTTGACCGGCCCGATACCGCCGGAGTTGGGAGACCTCGCAAACTTACGGTGGCTATATCTCCACAACAACCAGTTAAACGGCCCGATACCTTCAGAATTGGAAGGCCTCGCCAACCTGGAAGAATTGCGGCTCGGGTGGAACGGGTTAACCGGCCCGATACCAGCCTGGATGGGCGATCTCACTAAATTGCAAGACTTGTCCCTGCCGAACAACCAGTTGACCGGTGAGATACCCGCGGAACTGGGCGGCCTGGCCAATCTGCGCGAGATGACACTATCGGGCAACCCGTTGACTGGTCCGATACCGGCGGAGTTGGCTGACCTCTCGCGCCTGCAAGGCCTCTATCTCGGTAGCAACGGCCTGACCGGCCCGATACCAGCATGGCTGGGCGACCTCCCCAACCTGGCTTACCTGGCGCTCTCGTACAACGAGTTGACTGGATCGATCCCTGCCTCATTGGGCAGCCTGTCGAACCTCGAAAATCTGCAACTCTCGCAAAACCAATTAACCGGGGAGATTCCAGCCTCGCTGGCCAACCTCACCAATCTGAGACGTTTGTACCTTGCGCCGAACCAGTTCACCGGGTGCATCCCGGCGGGACTGCGTGATGTTGAGGACCACGACCTGGGAGACCTTAATCTGGCTCACTGTGACTTGCTGGATGACTGCGCCACCGAAGGCGCGGTGGCGCAAGTTGCGAACAATCCAGAGCTGGTTGCCGACTGCGGGGCATTGCTGTCTGCACGGGATGTCCTGGTGGGGAACGGGTCACTAAATTGGTCGGCGAGCACCCCCATCCGCCAGTGGGATGGTGTGACAGCGATCGGTTCGCCTATGCGGGTCACACGGTTGTACCTCAGAGAGAATGGATTAACTGGTGAGATACCGGCGGTACTGGCCAGCATTTCCAACCTGCGACGGTTGCACCTGGCGTTGAACCAGTTGAGCGGCCCGATTCCGCCGGAGTTGGGCGACCTTTCAAGCCTCCGGGTGCTGGATCTATCGTGGAACCAGTTGACCGGCCCGATACCTGGGGAATTTGGCGGCCTCGCCAATCTGGAATCAGTGTGGCTATTCGATAACCAGTTGACCGGCCCGATACCGGCGGAGTTGGGCGGACTATCAAACCTGCAATTACTAAGCCTTTGGGGGAACGAATTGACCGGGTCGATACCGGCCGCGTTTGGAGCACTCGCGAATATGGAATCGCTGCACCTCCACGATAATCAGTTGACCGGCCCAATACCGGCGGAGTTGGCCAGCCTCACCAACTTGGAGTCGTTGTTACTCTCGGAGAACCAGTTATCAGGATGCATCCCCGAGGGATTGCGAGATGTGGCGCGCAATGACCTTGACGAGCTAGGCCTGCCGTTCTGCGATGTCTTGCTGAGCGGGCTGGCCGTCAGTCCGGGATCGCTGGTACCCCAGTTCGATCCCTATCGGACCGACTACAGCGCGTCGGTAGGTTTGTCGCCGGTTGTCGTTACGGTGGCTGCCACCTACGACCACAACGCGACGTTGGAGTTTCTGGACGACAACGACGCTGAAGTCGCGGACGCCGACAACACCGTCGAGGGCTTTCAGGTCGAATTCGGCGCCGGCATACCCGGCATCAAGATCCGGGTCGTCTCACTGGACAACCAGGCGACCCACACGTATACCGTAACGGACCTGGGTAATCGTTATGACGTCAACGACGACGGCGTCATACAGAGGGATGAGGTCATTTCGGCCATTAAGGACTACTTTGGAGACCTCATTACCAGGGAAGAGACGATAGAGGTCATCAAGCTCTATTTCTCCAGTTGATTCCAGAGTCAGGAATCTTCAACGGCTCACATGGGCCGGAAAGAATAGTTTGCCCGTAGTGCCACAACGCAACCGGTTCCACATGCCACCGGCGATCACCATGGGAGCGCTGGCCTTCCTGGCTGCCATGCTGCTAGTAGCCCATCCGGTCTCTGCCCAGAGCGAAACCGCCTCCTGTGCCGACGGCGGCGCGGTGTTGCATGCGGCCAACAATCCGGGGCTGGTGTCCGACTGCAATGCGCTGCTGGCTGCACGCGACGCTCTGGCGGGGAGCGCGGCGCTCAACTGGTTGGCGAACAGACCCATCGATCTGTGGGAAGGCGTCACAGTTGGCGGCTCGCCGCTCAGAGTCACGGAGTTGGACCTTAGTCACAAGGGACTAACGGGGGAGATACCGGGTAACTTGGGTGATCTTGCCAATTTGCAGGGGCTGATCCTGGTCAATAACCAGTTGACCGGCCCGATTCCAACCGAACTGGGCGGCCTCGCCAACCTGCAAAGTCTGTACCTCTACGAGAACCAGTTGAGCGGGGAGATACCGGCGGAGTTGGGCGGTCTCTCGTACCTGCGTTGGCTGGGTCTTTTTGACAACGAATTCAGCGGGCAAATACCGGCAGAATTGGGCAGTCTCAAAAATTTGCGAATGTTGTCCCTCCCCGGGAATCAATTGACCGGCCCAATTCCCACCGAACTGGGTAACCTCTCCAGCCTGCTATACCTCTACTTATACGACAACGAACTGACTGGGCCGATACCTAGCGAATTGGGCCGTCTTTCAAACCTGATAGACCTGAATCTCTTGCAGAACCAGTTGACCGGCCCGATTCCCACCGAACTGGGCAACCTTCCATATCTGAATTGGCTATATCTCAGTAGCAACGATTTGACCGGCCCCATACCGGAGGAGTTGGGTAGCCTCTCCAACCTTCAACATCTACAACTTTACGAAAACCGGTTAAGCGGTGAGATACCAGCGGAGTTGGGCGGTCTCTCGTACCTGCGTTGGCTGTCTCTCTTTGATAACGAGTTAACCGGCTCGATTCCCGCCGAGTTGGGCAACCTGTCAAATCTGATTTTGCTGTTCCTACGGGAGAACAATTTGACAGGCCCAATTCCCACCGAACTGGGCAACCTTTCAAATCTGATTTGGCTATACCTCAGTAGCAACGACTTGAGCGGCCCCATACCGGAGGAGTTGGGCAGCCTCTCAAACCTGCAACTTCTACAACTTTACGAAAACCGGTTAAGCGGCGGGATACCGGCGGAACTAGGCAGCCTTTCGAACCTCACCAGCCTGTCCCTTTCGAACAACCCGTTAGGCGGGGAGATTCCCTCGGAACTGGGCAATCTCTCAAACCTGGTAGACCTGTATCTCGACAATACTCAGTTAACCGGCACGATTCCGACCGAATTGGGCGGCCTCTCCAATCTTCGAGTGTTTTCCCTGCCGCACAACGATCTGAGCGGGAATATACCGGTGGAGTTGGGCAGCCTCCCCCATTTGCGACGCCTGATTCTCGTCGATAACCAGTTGACTGGGCCGATTCCCACCGAACTGGGTAACCTCGCCTTCGTGGAAGAACTGGACCTCTCTCGGAACGAGTTGAGCGGGGAGATCCCGCCGGAACTGGGCAACCTCGCAAATTTGCGGCGGCTTTTACTTAACGACAACCAATTGACCGGGCCGATTCCAACCGAACTGGACAGCCTTGCCAACCTGGAAGAACTGTTCCTTTCAGAGAACCTATTGAGCGGGTGCATCCCCCAGGGATTGCGAGATGTGGCAAAAAACGATCTTCGTGACATCAATCTGCCATTTTGCGAATTGCTGGTGACTTGCGGGACCGAAGACGCAGCGTCGGACGTTGCCAACAATCCCGGGTTGGTGGCCGACTGCGAGGCGTTACTGTCGGCCCGTGACACGTTGACAGGGAGCGCGGCGCTCAACTGGTCGGCTGGAACGCCCATCGGTCAATGGGAAGGCGTCACCGTGGACGGCTCCCCGCCTCGGGTTACGACCTTGGAACTTTCGAGTAAGGGATTGTCGGGCGAGATACCAGCAGTATTGGGCGGCCTCTCACACCTGCAACGGGTGAATCTCTCGAAAAACCAGCTGAGTGGCGAGATACCGGCTGGACTGGGCAACCTCTCCAACTTGACTCGGCTGGTCCTCGGCCACAACCAATTGATTGGGGAGATCCCGCCGGAACTAGGCGACCTCTCCAATCTGCAATTTCTGGAAATTTGGAGCAACCAGTTGAGTGGGGAGATACCGGCGGAACTGGGCAACCTCACAAACCTGCAGTGGATGGGCCTAAGTGACAACCAGTTGAGCGGGGAGATCCCGCCGGAGTTGGGCGGCCTAGCCAATCTGACAAATCTGTTCCTCGCGTTTAACCGGTTAACCGGGTGCATCCCCGAGGGGTTGCGTGATGTGGCGGACAACGACTTTCACAAAGTTGGTCTGCCGTATTGCGGCCTCGTGCTGAGTGCCCTTACCGTCAGTCCGGGATCCCTGGTTCCGCAGTTCGATCCCTATCGGACCGAATACAGCGCGTCGGTGGGCCTGTCGCCGGTCATCGTAACGGTGAAACCCACTAACGACCACGGCGCCACATTCCAGTTCCTCGACGACAATGATCTCGTACTAGTGGATGCCGATCGCACACTGGCGGGCTTTCAGGTCGAATTTGGCGCTTGGACTCCTGCCATCAAGATCAGGGTCGTCTCGCAGGACAATCAAGAGATCCACACCTACACCGTCACGGACCTGGGTAATCGGTATGACACCAATGACGACCGCGTCATACAGAGGGATGAAGTCATCTCGGCCATAAAAGACTATTTTGGCGATCTCATTACCAGGGAAGAGGCGATAGAGGTCATCAAACTATACTTCTCCAGTTGAATCGATGACTGTTAGTCGTTCATAACCCCCGGCAACCGGAGTTTAACCACGGCGCCACGAACAATTCGCCTCCATATGCCGCCGGCAATGGCCGTAGTAGCGCTGGCCCTGCTGGCCGCCCTGCTGGTGGTGGACCATCCGGCTTCTGCCCAAAGCGAAACCGTCTCCTGCGCTGATGGCGGCGCGGTGGCGAATCCCGCCAACAACCCGGGCCTCGTGTCCGACTGCGATACGTTGCTTGCGGCGCGTGACTCATTGGCGGGTAGCGCGAGCCTGAACTGGTCGCCGAGCACGCCCATAAGCCGCTGGAAAGGCGTTACTGTCAGGGGGATTCCCGGGCGCGTCACTGTGTTGGATCTCAGTTCAAATAGCCTTACTGGGGGGATACCCGCTGAGCTTGGCAAGCTCTCCAACCTGGAAAGGCTATACCTTTTTCGCAACCAGTTGACGGGGGGAATACCCGCCGAGTTGGGCCTCCTCTCCAACCTGAGATCGCTGTCGCTCGCTACTAACCAGTTGACCGGGAAGATACCTGAGGAGCTTGGCAAGCTCACCAACCTGTATCATCTGGGGCTCAGTTCGAATAGCCTTACTGGGGGGATACCCGCTGAGATCGGCAACCTCTCCAACCTGAGATCGCTGTCGCTCAATACTAACCAGTTGACCGGGAAGATACCTGAGGAGCTTGGCAAGCTCACCAACCTGTATTATCTGTCGCTCAGTTCGAATAGCCTTACTGGGGGGATACCCGCTGAGATCGGCAACCTCTCCAGACTGGGGCGGCTGAGCCTTATCGATAATCAGTTGACCGGGGGGTTACCTGCGGAACTGGGCAACCTCTCCAACCTGATTGTGCTGCTGCTCAGCGGTAACCAGTTGACCGGGAAGATACCTGCGGAACTTGGCAACCTATCCAATCTCGCAAGGCTGGACCTCTCGGGTAACCAATTGACTGGAAGGATACCTTCAGACCTTGGCAACCTACCCAATCTCAAAGCGCTGAGCCTCCCCGGCAACCAGTTAACGGGGGGGATACCCGATGTGCTGGGTGAACTTTCCAGCCTTGAACATCTGTCGCTCGAAACTAACCAGTTGACCGGGGAGATACCTTTGGTGGTGGGCAACCTCTCCAACCTGGAACGGTTGAGGCTCTCCGGTAACCAGCTGACCGGGGAGATACCCGAGGTGCTGGGCAACCTATCCAATCTCGAAGAATTGGAACTCTCAGGTAACCAGTTAACGGGGGAGATACCCGAGGTGCTGGGCAACCTATCCAATCTCAAAGCGCTGAGGCTCTCCGGTAACCAGCTGACCGGGGAGATACCCGAGGTGCTGGGCAACCTCTCCAACCTGGAACGGTTGAGGCTCTCCGGTAACCAGTTGACCGGGAAGATACCCGAGGTGCTGGGCAACCTCTCCAAACTCGAAGAATTGGAACTCTCAGGTAACCAGTTAACGGGGGGGATACCCGATGTGCTGGGCAACCTATCCAATCTCAAAGCGCTGAGGCTCTCCGGTAACCAGCTGACCGGGGAGATACCCGAGGTGCTGGGCAACCTCTCCAAACTCGAAGAATTGGAACTCTCAGGTAACCAGTTAACGGGGGGGATACCCGATGTGCTGGGCGAACTCTCCAGCCTTGAATTCTTGCGCTTGCACAGCAACCAGCTAACCGGTCCGATTCCCGGTGAATTTGGCAAGTTAAGCAATCTGGAAGAACTGGTCATTTACGAGAATCAGTTGAGCGGGGGAATACCTGCGGAACTGGGCGACCTCTCCAAGTTGGTATTGCTGGCGCTGAGCAACAACCAGTTGACCGGAGCGATACCCGAGGTGTTGGGCAACCTCACCAACCTGGAACAGCTGTGGCTCTCCGGTAACCAGTTGGCGGGTGGGATACCGGTGGAGCTGGGCAACCTCTCCAACCTGAAGAGGCTGTACCTATCAGGTAACCAGTTAACAGGGTGCATACCCGAGGGATTGTGGGATGTGGCGCGCAACGACCTTCACTTAGTCGACCTGCCGAACTGCGATGCGTTGCTGAGTAGCCTGACGCTTAGTCCTGGAAGGCTGGTACCGGCGTTCGATCCCTATCGGACCGAATACAGCGCGTCGGTGGGCCTGTCGCCGGTCACCGTTACGGTGAATCCCACAAACGACCACGGCGCCACATTCCAGTTCCTCGACGAAAACGACGGTGAAGTATCGGACGCCGATAACACTCTCGATGGCTTTCAGATCGAATTCGGCGCCGGCATCCCCGCCATCAAGATCAGGGTCGTCTCGCAGGACAATCAAGAGATCCACACCTACACAATCACTGACCTGGGCAATAAATATGACGCCAACGACGACCGCGTCATACAGCGAGATGAGGTCATCTCGGCCATAAAAGACTATTTTGGCGATCTCATTACCAGGGAAGAGGCGATAGAGGTCATCAAACTATACTTCTCCAGTTGAATCGATGACCGTTAGTCGTTCATAACCCCCGGCAACCGGAGTTTAGCCACGGCGCCACGAACAATTCGCCCCCATATGCCGCCGGCAATGGCCGTAGTAGCGCTGGCCTTCCTGGCTGCCCTGCTGCTGGTGGACCATCCGGTTTCTGCCCAAAGCGAAACCGTCTCTTGCGCCGCCGGAGGGGCGGTGGCCGATGCGGCAAACAACCCGGGGTTGGTGTCTGACTGCGATGCGCTGCTGGCGGCGCGGGACACGTTGGCAGGGACCGCAATGCTGAACTGGTCGGCGACCAGGCCCATCCGTCGATGGTATGGCGTTACAGTAGCCGGCTCGCCTCGGCGGATTACCAGTTTGTACTTCTGGGGGAAAAGATTAACAGGAAAGGTACCCCTGGAACTGGCCAGACTTTCAGGCCTGCGGCAGTTGAGTCTTCCGGGGACGCAGTTGAGCGGCCCGATACCCGCGGAGTTGGGCAGCCTCTCGTACCTGCAATTGTTGGACCTATCAAGGAACCAGTTGAGTGGCCCGATACCGGGGAGCTTGGGCGGCCTCTCTAATCTGCGATCGCTGTACCTCCACGGGAACCAGTTGACCGGCCCAATACCGATGGAGTTGGGTGGCCTCTCAAACCTGGAACAGTTGAGTCTCGACCAGAACCAGTTGACCGGAGGGATACCGGCGGGGTTGGGTGGCCTCGCCAATCTGGAATCGTTGTATCTATACGAAAACCAGTTGACGGGATCGATACCCGCGGGGTTGGGCGACCTCTCAAACCTGCGAACGCTGCGCCTCGACCATAACCAGTTGGCCGGAGGTATACCGACAGAGTTGGGTGGCCTCGCCAACCTGGAATCGCTGTACCTTTACGATAACCAGTTGACCGGCCCGATACCTTCCGAACTGGGGGGCCTCTCGAATCTGCGATCGCTGTACCTCTCGGCGAACCAGTTGACCGGCACGATTCCGGCCGAATTGGGCAGCCTCGCCACTCTGGAAGAACTGGATATCTCTCACAACGGGTTGAACGCGGAGATCCCGTCGGAACTGAGCAGCCTCGCCAATTTGCGGCGGCTGATACTTAACGACAACCAATTGACCGGGCCGATTCCATCTGAATTGGGCAGCCTTGCCAACCTGGAGGAACTGTTCCTTTCGGAGAACCAGTTGAGTGGTTGCATCCCCCTGGAACTGCGTGATGTCACGGATAATGACTTTGCTGAACTTGGCCTGCCGTTCTGTGTCGACGACGACACTGTCTCCTGCGCCGCCGGAGGCGCGGTGGCGGATGCGCCCAACAACCCGGGGCTGGTGTCCGACTGCGATACGTTACTGGCGGCGCGGTACACGCTGGCAAGGACCGGGTCGCTTAACTGGGCGGGAAGCACTCCCATCGATCAGTGGGAAGGCGTCACGATGGCCGGTTCGCTGCTCCGGGTTACTGAGTTGGAACTCCCCGACAAAGGGTTGACTGGCGCAATACCTTCTGAACTGGGCAACCTCTCGAACCTGGAAGCGCTGCATCTGTCGGGCAACCGGTTGAGTGGAGATATACCGGCCGAACTGGGAAGCCTTTCCAATTTGCAATACTTGACTCTTTCGCATAACCAGTTGACCGGTGGGATACCCTCGGAACTTGGTGGCCTCAAGAACCTGGCAATTCTAGACCTTGCCAGGAACGGGCTGACCGGCCCGATACCACCTGAGTTGGGCGGCCTCGCCAACTTACGGTGGCTGTACCTCTCGCGGAACCATTTGAGTGGCCCGATACCGTCGGAGTTGGGCGGTCTCGCCAAACTGGAAGAATTGCGGCTCGGAATGAACGGGTTGACCGGCCCGATACCGGCCTGGCTGGGCGAACTCACTAAACTGCAAGACTTGTCCCTACCGAACAACCGGTTGATCGGTGAGATACCCTCGGAGTTGGGCGGCCTCGCCAATCTGCGCCAATTGACACTATCGGGCAACCCGTTGACCGGCCCGATACCGGCGGAGTTGGGTGGCCTCTCGAAACTACAAGGCCTGTATCTCGGGAGCAACGGCCTGAGCGGCCCGATACCTACTGAATTGGGTAACCTCTCCAACCTGGTTTACCTGGCACTCCCATACAACCAGTTGACTGGTGGGATACCGTCGGAACTGGGCGAACTCTCAAACCTAAACGTGTTGTCCCTCCTGCTTAACCAATTGAGCGGCCCGATTCCCGCCGAACTGGGCCGCCTCTCAAACCTGCGGTGGCTATACCTCGCATCGAACCAGTTAAGCGGACCGATACCGGTGGAGTTGGGCGACCTGTCGAACCTGCAACATCTAACGCTCGCGCATAACCGATTGACCGGCCCGATTCCCACCGAGTTGGCTGGCCTGTCAAACCTGGAACGGCTGCAACTCTCGGACAACCAGTTAACCGGGTGCGCTCCCGGAGGTTTGAGAGACATAGCGCGCAATGATCTTGACGAACTCGGCCTGCCGTTCTGTGACGTGTTGTTGAACGGGCTGACTGTCAGTCCGGGATCGCTGGTTCCCCAGTTCGATCCCTATCGGACCGAATACAGCGCGTCGGTGGGCCTGTCGCCGGTCACCGTTACGGTGAATCCCACCAACGACCACGACGCTACGTTCCTGTTCCTCGACGAAAACGACGGTGAAGTATCGGACGCCGATAACACTCTCGATGGCTTTCAGATCGAATTCGGCGCTGGGACTCCTGCCATCAAGATCAGGGTCGTCTCGCAGGACAATCAAGAGATCCACACCTACACAATCACTGACCTGGGCAATAAATATGACGCCAACGCCGACCACGTGATCGAGAGGGATGAGGTCATTTCGGCCATCAAAGATTACTTCAACGACGTTATTACCAGGGAAGAGACAATAGAGGTCATCAAACTATATTTCTCCGGTTGACCCGGACGGGCGGTCACGTGTCGGCCGTTCGGATTAGCAACTGTCTTCAACGGCAAGGGGAGTGACTGGCGACAAGCGGAACCAGGTGGCTCACCTGGCACAACAGTCCGTCTCGCCGCCATCTGTGAAAGTCGCCGTCCCGTCCAGTTGGGAGCCAGACGGGACTCATTCCTGGCCTGAGCGTCCGCTGTGAGAACGGTCCGCGCCCCGAACCTACCCACCCTCTTCCACTGTAATCGCGCCGCCCAGGCTCTCTCCCCTCATATCGGGGTTGTAGTATGAGTAGACCTCCGACGTGGTCGCCTTGGCCCTCACGGGGTGTACGGCCCGCGCCGCGAACTCGAGCATGATGCTCTCGTTGGGTAGCAGGTCTTCGAGGTAGAGAATGACCTTCCTGCCCGCGATGTCGAACCGCTTCAGCCTGGGGGTTTCTTCCACGAGGGACTCTATCGAATCCGTTACCGGGGCGAATCCTGTGGGCACGGCGATATCGAGGACGACCATTCCGGCCTCGATCTGCTCGAAGGGCGTGAACCGGACGTTGACCGACACGGTAATCAGGTCGTCGACGTTTACGTGGTCGGTCCCATAGTCGACGGTTATCTCAAACACCTGCCTCGATACCTGCTCGACTTCGGGGAGGTTGAAGCGTCGAACAACCTGGACGACCGCCTCGCCCTTCCCGTTGGCTGAGATATCCAGCGCCCCGTGCTCAGGGACCTCGATCATCTGCAACACGTCGGCGTTCTCCCCGGTGATGCTGACCTCCCGCTGCCAGCTACCAGCCGACAAAACGACTGTCATGTCGACGTCCGCTGTGGCGGCCGCCGAGAACTCGGTAAGTGACTGAAGTCCGACGACGGTGTCCTGCGTGGAGCCGAATCCGCCTGACGAATTGCGCCTGGTTACCAGCCAACGAGTTGAACTCGAGGCGTTGGCGCGATCCCCATGCTCCAGAAGCGCCAGCGTGGCGTATGCGGTGGTCTCGATGGCCGCGCTCTGCTGATGAGGCTGAGGCTGAATGGGCCGAGGCGCCCCGTCCTTAGGCGTGATAGGCAAGGGCATTGGCGCAGGACCCTCGCCCCAGTGAAGACCGTCGTCATCGACGGTCGCCATCCCCATGAGCCTGTCGTAGGCGGCGCCGGCGCTGGGGCTGCCGGCCAGTTCGAGCGCGTACGTCGTTATGGCCATGCCATAGTCGTCTTCGATGCCGGCGACCTGGCCCTCGAGGTAGCGCACCGCCTTCGCCGCCGCCGAGCGCTGCCCGGCTTCGAGGAGCGCGACCGCGACGTAGGCCGTCAGAGCGTTCTTGCCCTGTAGCCCGCCCAGCAACTCCTGGTGGTGCAGGAATCCGACCGGATCGAACGAGCCGTCGCCGTTTTGATGGCGGACTATCCAGTTCGCAGCGTCTTCCAGTACTCGCTGGTCTATGTAGATGAGCCCGTCGGCCTGGGCGAACGTCTTGAGCACGAACGCCGTCAGCCACAGGCTTCCCTGCGCGTCGTTGTCGCCGAATGCCGAGAAACTGCCGTCGCCCCGGCGATATGTCAACTCTCGCTGGTAACCGGTGATCATCAGATTCTCAGCCTTGGCCATGATCTCGGGCTTGATCTGGCCGGTCTCCTGGAGGTAGCGGGCCACGAAGACGTTCGGAGCAAACAGGATCATGTTCTGCTCACCGCAGCCGAACGGCATCTGAAGGAGCCGCTCAAGTCCGTCGATGGACTGTGTCAGGTAACTTCCCGTCAGCGCGACATGGACCCTGCCGGAGTCGGGAATCGCGATTGAGGGGATAGTGGCATCCACTGTCTGGCTATCTCCGCCCGAGAGCACAAGGTTGTCGACGGTCTCTCTTGCCACTCCCTCCGGCCTGATCAGCAGTTCCTTGATGACGGCGTCGGCCGCTACGGCGCTGCGGGCGGTTACCTTCAACGGTGCCATACCCGGCGTTTTCGGGCGAATCGTGAACGTGGCCCCGCCGATGTCGTTGCCCGGGACCGTGACGGCCTTTTGGGCCTCATCCAGGAGGTCGAAATCGTCGGTCGGTTCAAGATCGACAAAGATCTCCTGCGGGGTGTCTAGGTAGTTGTAGAGCGCCACCCGTACGGGCAACTCCTCGCCCCTGATCGCCGAGTAGGGGAGGTCCACCTTGAGGAAGAACTCCTGGAACACTGTCAACTCCGCCTCGGAGATGCCCAGACCATGTTCCTTCGACATTCCCACGGCCCTCAGTTGCCAGGTCGTGATTGAGTCGGGCGCGGTCACGCCGACCGTCCCATGGCCGGACTGGTCCGTCGTCAGGTCGGTCCATATCCACGTCTCAGGGAAAAACTGGCGTACGCGCTGGACCGCTGCGAGGTCACCTGCAGATTTCGTGTCGCCGTCGAGGGCCTCCACCTGGGTCACTTCCTTTTCGACCACTGCTTCGGCGGCCATTGCCGCAACGGCCATAGGCATGGCCGTCGGCCGGGGTTGGCGGTATTCCTTGCCCTCGGGCACATTCTGGTTAGTCATCACGATCACGCCGGCGTCTTCGAAGGTGTCCTTCGCCCCGCGGGTGTACACATCGAATATCGGGCGCGCCTCGTGAAGCTCTACTTGCGGCAACTGGTACAGGCGTTCCAGTTCGTTGAAGACCTGTTGAAGGTTCAGACGGTTTTCCGCCAGGATGTAGACGGACCGGTCGACCGCGACCAGACCAACCCGGGCCTCGCCCTGCGTCTGGACATCGATGTCGACCTCGTCTCCGGGCCTGACCTCGTCCTCACCGAATGCCACCGCCACTTCGTGAGGATAAGCGGCTTCCACAGAGAACGGCAGGTAGTCGGCCGCCACCTCGCTGGTCGGCAGGATCTGGTAGACGAGGACTCGGGCTTCAGGCGCCATGAGCGGCGTGACCGGAAACCGGATTGTCGGTTCCGCGGAGTAGTCTGAGAAAACAACCATCCCCCGTGACAGGACCTCGTAGTAGAAGTTGCCGGCCTCTTTGGTTGCTGCGACGTGGAACTCGGCGACGTCACCGACACGGAGCGGGCCGTCGCTGACCTGTTCCAGGTGAACGAACGATCCGGAAGGTGAGTGCCCGGCGTTGACGGATAGCGACGCGTGCGCCTCTTTGGCCCATGCCTCCAGGGTGAACGCGACCGCATCCGACGGCGGCGTGACGGTCAGAAGCGCTTTGCCGTCCTGCGTCGTGACCTGTTCAGTCTTCTCCTTGAACGTATCCAGTTCCTTGTCGGCATATTGGACCCGTACCGACACGTCCTCGCTCAACGGCTGATTGTCCGGCGTCTCCGTTACCACCAGGAATGAGAACGGCAGCCCCGGCTTGAACGTGTTGCTCTCAGGTATCACCTGGAGGCTCAACGGCGTGGCCGCGACCGTGATCAACTGCGTGGTCGACTCGACGTAACCGGTACTGCGTTCGTGCACCGTGACCTGAAGCTGGACGTTCCCCATTCCGCGGGCGCCCGGAACACCCGCCACGTAGCCGGGAGCCGGTAACTCGAACGTCGTCGTGCCGTCGAGTTCCTGTACGACCGAGGCGTACTCCTTCCAGATTCCGACATAGCGCGTTGCCACGATGGTCGCTTCGCCCTTGACCGGCCTGCCATAGCTGTACTCCGACGACACAGCGCCCGTTATGGGCTCGTTGGCCAGAATCCAGGACCTAGGCAGATCTACGGCAACGTCGTACTTGGGCAGCACGTACTCCTCAACCCGAATGTCGAGTTGTGCCACGCGATTCCCTGAAAACGCCTCCAGCTTCCAGACACCCAGGTTCGGCTCGTTGGATAGGGGCAACTCAAGAGTGGCCATGCCGTACTCGTCCGAACTCGTCGCCTTCCTGAAGACCTTGATCCCTTTGGCGTCCTGCGCCTCGACCGCTACATGCCCAACGACCGGCTTCAACTCAGGATCGAGCGTAAGTACGCGGATGTTGACTGTCTGGCCGGGCTTGTACACAGGTTTGTCGGTCTCGAGGAACAGAACGGTCCGCGACTCGACCAGAAGCTCTTGGCTGGCGCTGAAACCGGGTCCTTCAACCGCCAACTCGTAAACGCCGTCCGCGAGGACCGGGACCTGGACGTCCAGACTGCCCTGACCCTCAATTAAGCCTGACGCTTTACTAACCGGCACACCGTTGCTCAGTAGCGCCACCGTGACGTTTCCTGATGCCGGCCTGCCTCTGCTGAACAGCGCCACGGAGACCGACTCGACTGCGTTCGAACGCAGCACGCTGGGCGCGACCGCCAAATAGCCGTCCACGGGGCCGGAGACCGGTGTTGGTTTCGAGAGAGGCATGCGGGTCGGTGTAGGGATTGTCACCAGCGTCGGCGTCGGGACGGGCACCAGCGTTTGTGTCGGGACTGGCACCAGTGTTGGCGAAGGAACGGCAACTTGCGTGGTGGGGGTGGTGGCCACCGTCGTTGGCGACGGGGTGACCATCGGCGTCTGCGTGAGGACGCTAGTAGGCGACGGCGTAGTTACGGCGACCCGCGTTGCTGTAGGCACAGCCACCGTCGTAACCGGAGGTAACGGCGAGGGGGTTTCGTCGGGTGTGACGACGGGAGTTGCGGTGGGCGGGCTCGTCGAAGTGCTCGTCGGAACGGTGGTCTCGCGTTCCCTGGAACACGCTGCCGCGAAGATCAAAACGAGAACAATTACAGATAGTCGGGTCGCTAATTTCCACGAAACCATTGCCTGCCTCCAGTGAAGGGTCTTCGTCAATATAGACGACGGCGGGGAGCGGAATGTTCCGTGGGGGTATTCGTGGGGGTGTGCTGGCGCGAGGGCATCCGACGATGGATCCTAGGCGACTCGGTTGTACATCACATGGGGATTTAGGCCCCTCAGACGCCGTACTCAGCCGGACCCGCGGATAGACTGGGGCCGGACAAATCAGGAGGAGAATGATGGGAAGCCGAAAGACGATGGACGGTGCCGAGAAGGTCTACGAAGCCGCGGCTTTGTGGGTCGAACGCGCGTTGCGAAACGATGACTCACTCTTCACGCCGGGCGTGCCGATCTGGACCAGCCGGTGGCTCAAGGAACTGCGGGAGAGGTTTTTGGACAGGCCGGACGAGGGGGAGGGTAACTTTTACCAGAAGTTACGGACCCAACTTTCAGAAAGTGCCGCAGAGGTTTACCAATTGATGGGCGAGGTGCTCTATGCACACACGTTAATGGTCCATAAGAGTGGAATGAGGGGCGACACCAAGAAAAGCCGCGTTGAAGAGATATTGGGTATGGGGGCGCCAATCGTAACAATCCCTGACGACCTCGTTCCCGGTCTGTCGCCCGGCATCGCCAACTTTGGGCAACATCGCAGCACGGGACTCCCAAATTACGTCGGATTTCTAATTGAATTCGCCGAGCAACTCAGGCAACAGCAGCCAAGTGAGCGCCAACACATGCTCGGGGATCCCTGGGCGCTTAAAGCATTCGTGACCCAGATCGAATTCAAGGGGCAATTGTTCCGTAGCGGCCCCTACTCTCATTGGCCCCAGCTCGAGGGGCTTTTGCATCTCGTCCATCCTGACACTTTCGAAGGTACCGTTTCTGCCGAGCAGAAGGAGGAATTTGCTAGCGCGAAGGCATTTGCCCACCTTGTCACTGAGGATACGCAGGACGTTGATCGCAGGTTGTTCCAGATTCGGCGAGGCCTTGAAGCCGAATTGGGCAGAAAATTTGACTTTTACGACGCTGATATCGGCGCCCGGTTGGATAACAAGAATCTCTGGGATGAGTTCGTCAGGCCGGCGAAGGCGTACGTCGATACCGGGAAACTAGAAGAGGAAGAGATTGAATACAAGTTTAAAATAGGCCGTAAGTTTGCCAAGGCTCGGGAAGCGGCGCTAGCTGGTGGAGACAACTGGGCTGACCTGTTGTTGGAGAAAGGCTTCGCGGACAACCTGATCTTTTCTATTCAACAGGCGAAATTCCGTGACTGGTTGGATCAGTCCCCGGAAGGCGTGTTAAACGCATTGAAAGCCCTTTGGGCTGAGGCCGACATTCCTGTGGCCGAGCGAGTCCGGGCATTCAGCGCCCTGTTCCCACCTTCACAGATAAGTGGCACTGGAACCCGCCTGACCGTCGCGTCAGTCCTGCTTTTGGGCCAAGACGTTGAGCGGTACCCACCATTTGGGTACGAAACATTCAAAAACGCCTACGAACGTACCGGGTACGATCGGCCAGACAAGGACGCCGACGAGGCCGAGTCGTATGAGCATGCCTTGGGATTCCTGGACAGGTTCATCGAAGAGGCATCGGAACGTGGACTTACCTTGCGTCACCGGCTTGATGCTCAGTCAGTGGTTTGGGCGATAGTCCGAGGTCGCGGAGACGAACCATCAGTCGACGACGGCCAGGAATCAGACGATGAAGCCGAAATACTCGAAGAAGACGACTCGTCACAGTACGAGCCTGACCTGCTGGCTCTCGCCGAGGAAGTATTCCTGCCCGTCGAGTTCCTCCGGGAGATCGACACGCTGCTCAAGGACAAGAAGCAGGTCATATTCCAGGGGCCGCCGGGCACGGGGAAGACGTACGTCGCGCAGAAACTGGCCAACTGCCTGGCGGGGTCCAAGGACCGGGTCACTCTGGTGCAGTTCCACCCTTCATACGCCTACGAGGACTTCGTGCAGGGTTTTCGCCCAGTGCAGACGGGCAACGGGCAGGCCGGGTTCGAGTTGCGGGACGGGCCGCTTCGACGGGCTGCGGAGCGAGCGAGGAACGAGCCGAACGCGGACTACTTCCTCGTTATCGACGAGATCAACCGGGGCAACTTGGCCAAGGTGTTCGGGGAACTCTATTTCTTGCTGGAATACCGCGATGCGGAAATCAGCCTCCAGTACCAGCAGAAAGAGGACCACAAGTTCTCTTTGC
This sequence comes from Dehalococcoidia bacterium, assembly GCA_965219065.1. Lineage (GTDB taxonomy): Bacteria > Chloroflexota > Dehalococcoidia > Lucifugimonadales > Lucifugimonadaceae. The sequence continues at coordinate 963,212 of OZ244715.1, read as the reverse complement.
CGACAAACCTGTACATCATCGGCACGATGAACACGGCGGACCGTTCGATCGCTCTGGTCGATCTTGCGCTCCGGCGCCGCTTCTACTTCGTCGAGTTCCACCCTGACGACGAACCCGTGAGAAGCGTCCTCCGCGAGTGGCTGGCCAACAAAGCGCCTGCAATGGAGTGGGTGGCGGATGTAGTCGAGGACGTGAACGAGAAACTGGAAGAAGATCGCCACGCCGCCATAGGGCCGAGCTACTTCATGAAGGAGGACCTCGACAGGGCGGGCGTCGAACGCGTCTGGAAACACAGCGTCGTTCCGTACATAGAGGAATGCCTGTTCGGTGACAACGACAAGATCGGCGAGTTCGATCTCAAAAAGCTGATGGGTGAACAACCCCGTCTTGACTGCATAGTGGACGGTTTGAGCCGGCTGCTGGGCATCGACGGAGAGGATGCGTCCAGTCGCCTCGAGGCTGAGGGCGGCGTGACCCAGGCCGACATCTCAAATCGTTGGCCGACATGGCACGCCGCCTTCAAAACCGCCGGCTTGGAACGCATCACCATCCCGCAAGCTGAGCGGATAACACTGGGGGAGATCGCGGAAAACGAAGCGGCGTTCATAGCTCGGGTGAGCATGCACTTGGTGACAGTAATCGACGGAGAGCCGTTTGAGGCCTGCGACAACAGGACTGACATGGACCGCAAGCCTAACCACTACTGGATCAAAGGAGATGGGGCGGAGCGCGCGCCGGAATCAGTCGAACAGAACGACAATGCGTGAGATTACCCTGAAGGAGTATGAACCGAGTGAACCAACGCGGCTGTCAGCCAAAGAACTTCGCTCGCTACAAGCGTCAGGGTTATCGATTCGCGTCGCGCCGACGGGAGACGCGGAGGACGAATGCCGCCTGACGCCCGGCTCCATCGTCGGCGCGTCGGAGATCGGGGACTTGTCTGTCCTCATCCGGCCGAAGATCGGCATCCCACAACTGCTCTCAATGGCGTGCTACGCCATTAGCAAATTCAAGCCACAGCCCGAGTTATTCGACTTCCCGCAGGAGTACGCGCTGCCGGATGTAATGGCGCTGGCGCTCGCCTCCGCCGCCCGGCAGGCCTTTTCGCGCGGGCTGCTTCACGGCTATCGCGTGGAAGAGGAGTCGCTGTACACCGTGCGGGGACGCATCATGGTCGCCGAGCAGCTACGCCGCAGGTTCGGCATCCCGTTACCGGTCGAGGTTCGCTACGACGAGTTTACTAATGACATCCTGGCGAACCGGCTGGTGAGAGCGGCGGTCCACCGCTTGGGCCGGATGCGGCTGCGTTCACAACCGGCCCGCAGGCAGTTGGGTCGGATTGCAGGGATGCTCGAAAACGTCTCGCCGGTCGAATTTCGTCCAAATGCCGTTCCGGAGATACGTTTCGACCGGCTGAACGAGCACTATCGCGGCGTCGTAAGCCTGTCGCAACTCATCTTGCGGCAAGGCGCGTATGAGTCCAGCCGCGGAGAGGTGCGCGCCCCGGGGTTCGTGATGGACATGAACGTCGTCTTCCAGGAATTCGTAACGGTGGCGCTTCAAGAAGCTCTCGGCGTCTCCGCCGACGCATTTGGAGAGCGCCCGATATCTACGCTCGATGAGGGCGGAAAGGTGAGACTCAGGCCGGACCTCGTTTGGTCGGACGGTGCCCGGGACGTATTTGTGGGCGACGCGAAGTACAAGAACATCAGCGGCGAACGTGTCCCAAACGCAGACCTGTACCAGTTGTTGGCTTACACCACCGCGCTTGACCTGCCCGGAGGCCTGCTGGTCTACGCGGAGGGCGAGGCCGATACTGCGACTTACCAGGTCCGGCACTCAGGCAAGCGGCTGGAGGTGGCTGCCCTAGACCTGTCCGGCACGCTCGACGAGGTACTTGCGCGCGTCGAGTGGCTGGCGGGCGTGGTCAAGGCAGCCGCTATGAGGGGTGGGGGTCTGCCGCCCGTTAACGGGCGGCGAGTGGTTGCGGTAACGGCGTTGCCATAGGGGGCGCCCTTCCACCCGGCGTTGATTTCGATGGACATGGGCGCGGGGGTTCCCGTTGGAAGATAGAGATGGATTGCGCGATGTCTCCCGGAAGTGCGTCCGATTATCAGGCCACTGGGCAGTCCAACGTGCGTTACTCGGAGCCTTCAGTCAGTCCCCTGAACCGTTGGATATGTGCGTTGGACACATTCGGCAATCATGTCGCCAATCAATGCGGCCTGAATCGTGTCTCCGGGCGGTAGCCCTTCAATTTCGCTATGCGAAGGGTCAGCGTCGAACTGGTCAATGGCGCTCAACGGAATGTTCACGAAGCGGAGTGGACTGAATTGACGGCTGACATGCCGTTTCGTATTGCCAACGTTCAATTCAGCCAGACGCCCATTTGGGCGCATGTCCAAACGAGCCAACCTTCTGACTTCCTTCAACTGCTGGGATTTCGTGAGGTCTCCGAAAGACTCAAGCCACTGGACAGATAGGCCGGTTTCGCCCTCACGCAAGCGGAATACGGACCCATCCACGTTTCCATCGCCGTACACAGCCATTGGCCTTGCGTATCGGATTACATGGTCGTCGTCTGGAAGACTATCACCTGTCAAAGTTCACCAAGGATGTCAGGTCAAACGCACGAAACTGTTTTTTGATCCCTGTCAGCGTGTCAATGCCCGCCACTCTGGAAACGTCCTCCGAAACTGTACGGCGCTTAAAGATGACGTATTCTGCTTCTTTTCGACCCAGGAACTGAATCCCGACATGGCTTGATCCACCGTCCTGCCAGACGGCGCGCAGGTTCCCGTTGTCCATCAGTACCAGTTCCGCCTTGATCGCGAATGGCGCCGAACGGACAAAGGACCAGAAATCTCCCTCTGAGTCCTGATTGATTCGGATACTTTCAAGCTCGCCATAGCCGCGAAGTTCGTCTATGCGGCCAACGTAATCTTGGTATGTCTGGTCGGCACGTGATCCAGTGCTAACAGGAGACATCAGGATTATTACCTGCTCATTTCTAATCGACCTTTGATGCTAGATCGGCTACCAGACTTGTTGGCGGCCCGACATCGCAGTCGGTTACTACTACTTTTTCATTAGCGGCTACGAGCCCGTCGCCGCCGACGTGTCGCGGCTGGACAAAGGTCCCAATTTCGGGGCACGGTCTAACCAATCCATCCTCGACCAAGTCCCCCCGCGACACCAGCCAACCCGGGCCCTGCGGGGACGAATGACTTATCAGGCGTGATAGCCTGTAGTCTTGGACTGGCGCTCCTCAGCGCGCAACGCACCCTCACGAGTTTTGGCCCGGCCCTCAACGGTCAGTTTCCCGCCCGGACGTTCACGCTGGTGCTCCTGCTCGCGTCGCTCCGGGTCGTTCGTAATCCCCCTATGGGAGACTTTTCGTCCTACCCTGTAGGTGTAGTTGTACGTATCACGTTCGGACATAACTGTCCCTCTTTTGCCAATTGACTTTGCGTAACAGTTTAGCATCCTATCGATAGAACGAGAAAATTAGTTGGCGGCACGGTCCTTGATGCCGTGACCGATTGGAACTCAATGTCGCGGGTGGAGAAGCCGTTGGAGCGGCGTGTTGACGTCTCGCATTCACGGTGCCCCGGACCAAGGGTACGAACCCCCAAAATGCCACTCACACGAGATTTTAAGGAAACTGTGCAGGCCCGCGTCCGGAGCGATCCGGAATTCCGGCAGGCCCTGCTGACGGAGAGCGTGGAAACTCTCTTGGCGGGCGATGTGGACACCGGCAAGGCAGTGCTGCGCGACTACATCAACGCCACCGTAGGATTTGAGGCCCTTGGCCGACTCACCGGTAAGCCGCCAAAGAGCCTGATGCGCATGTTCGGGCCGGGCGGCAATCCGCAGGCCCGCAATCTGTTCGAGGTCATCAACCACCTCCAGCAGCGCGAGGGCATTCGGCTTGAGATCCAGGTCGTTCGTTAACCTCTGGGTCACCCATCTAGAATCGGACACGATCGTGAGGAGTTCAATCGCGTGATTTGCTAATCCCCATTGACCGGCTCCGGGTGACAGTCTAAGTCGCAGAGTTGGTTGGGACTTCACCCTATTCGGGCATGCGGTCGGCGTTGTACTTGAATGCGGAGTCGTGCTCACTAAACCACTGCCTGAGCTCCCGGGTCTCCGCAGCCGGCGGCCGGGCCCAGAAGCCAAACCGGCTGACCGGCGGATAGCCCAGCGCGACCAGGTCGACCATCATCTCGGCCACTTTGAAGGCCACCAGCGTCCCATCGATCACCGGCACCCCCTCCAGCATCCACCCTTGGTCCGTGCCGTACCGCTGCGTCATCATGCCGCCGACGATCGTGCACCCGGAAATGATCAACTCGGCGCCATCTTCATGCACCGCTAGCCGTGCCTGCTCCCGGATGCGGCGGAACACCTCTTCGGTCGGAGTTTCCTCAGGATAGAGCTTGTTGGAGACGATGCCGACGTGGCGAATCTTCGTGGTCTTGTCCGTGAGGCCGTAAAATGCGAGCAGCCGTTGGATCTGGGCAACCGCCGTAGGTTCGGCCGCGATCAGCGTGAAGCGATTGCACATCATCGACGCAACGTGCGCAGACGCCTCCAACGCGCCCACTACCGGTATATCAACGGTACCCCGCGTCTGGATCAGGCCGGGGTCGATCATGCCGCTGATCACGAAGGCATCGTAGCCTTCGGCCTCGGCCCTGATGGCTCGTTCGACTGTGCCGTCGATGCACTTCGTCAGGTTGTACTGGTAGGTGTTATACGGGAGCGGGAAGACCTCCTCCAGGCACTCGACGTCGACGTGAGTACCGGCCCGTGCCCGGTTTGCCAGGTTCTCTTTCATTCCCGGCTCGATCCGCCCGAAAGGCGCCACGACCAAAATCTTCATCGCAAAGTCTCCTAAAAAGGGTGTCTAATATTCCCAATTCGTCTTGATTAAGACCCCAATAATGGCGCCGTATTCCATTCCCGTCATTCCCGTCATTCCCGTGAAAACGGGAAACTCTGGGTGGTGTCCTCGTAGATTTCGAATTAGTGAAACACCCTCCTCAAGCCAGCCATTGCGCCAGTGGGATCGTCCTCAAAGCCACAAGCGGCCACTGTCATCGCGGGATGACTGGCAACAGGACGTGCGACGGGCGCGTGGCGTCGTGAAACACCGTGTTGTCTGCCAGGGCCTTGCGACGGTGTTGCAGGAGCGGCTCGCCGGTATTCGGGTTCGCGTCGAAGCGAGGGAAGTTGGAACTCGATATGTCGAGCCGTATCCGGTGTCCGGCGGCAAAGAGGTTGCTGGTGGGCAGCAGGATGATCTTTATGCGCGCCATTTCGCCCGCTGGCAGCGGGTCGGCCTTCCCGTCGCCGTGACGGTAGCGCAGCCGGATGATGCTGTCGGTCAGGTTGAGATTGAAGCCATACGGATAGTGCATGTTGGGCGGATAGGAGTCGATCAGCTTCGCAGTGAAGTCCGTGTCGGCAGCGCTGGACGACACCCAGAGCACCACCTCTATAGGCCCTGTGACCTCGATGTCTTCGGCGAGTGGCTCGGTCTGGTAGACGAGCACATCGCGGCGTGAGCCGAGTGGAAGAAATGGTGGCGAGCAGCCGAAGAAGCGCGGGTCCTCCGTCTGGTCGTAACCCCCGGCGGCCACTATGTCTCGAACACGCGCCTGGCGCGGCAGCACCGCAGGGTCGGCAATGCCTGGCGGGAGGTCGGTCAACTCGTAGAAAGCCGATAGCTGGCCGCCGATGGTCGGAACGGGATCGTCGGGGTCAAACGTGTAGGTGGTGCTCGACTCTTTCTCCGATGGGGCACTGGCGTCGAGCGAGCCGTCAGCGTGGATATGAAACGGAGTGAATTGCGTTCTCGCCAGCGGCCATTCGTGCTCGTCTCGCCACCGGCCGCCATGCATTAACCGACCGCTCAATGTCCGGTAGCCCTCGCCGCCGCCCATTACGAAGAGCCTGATAGGAGCTTCTTCCCGGACGCCGTTCTCAACGCCGCGCATCCACTGGTCGAACCAGCGCCGGTGCGTTTCCTTGAAGTCGACCGCCGCCTCGCTCCCGAACTCGGCGTCCCCGGCGTAGACCCGTTCGGTCGAGTCGTTGGCGTGCGTCCAGGGTCCGATGAGCACCCTGACCGGGCCCTTCTTGAGCGCAGACAGCCCGCGGAAGTTCTCGAACACGGCCCTCGTGTAGGGGTCGTACCAGCCTCCGACGAACAACATGGGCCAATCCGGAAAGTTGTCCCAGTGCTCTTCCGGCGCAAAACTTGGATGTTTCCAGTACTCGTCGTAGTCGGACCGCGTCATGATCTCTAACAGCCAGTCCTCGTAGTTGGGGACAAGGGAGAGCTGAGTCTGGCCGCGGCGGATCGGTAGCCTGGTGAGCCAATCACTGATCCGGACTGGCGATAGATTCAAGGCGGGGTCTACGAACGGCTCCTGCTTGAGGCCTCGATTCCTGTTAAATGCCGAGACCCAGAACGCTGCTCCCATGAGCCGAAGCTCGAACGCGCCGCCCTGGCGGATGGTGCTCGTGTAGGCGTTGGAGCCGCTGAAAGTTGGCACGAGCGTCCCCTGGTTCGACGGCCCGAGGGCAGCCATCGCGGTCTGCGTCCAGCCCGCCCACGAGATGCCCCAGTTGCCCACCTGGCCGTCCGACCACTCCTGCCGGCCGATCCACTCCAGGGTGTCGAAGCCGTCTTCGGCCTCCGGGATGAAGAAGTTGGTTACACCTTCCGATTCGAACGTTCCTCTACTGTCCTGGAGGATTGCGACGTAACCGCGCTCCGCGAACCATCGACACCACCCGATGCCGCGCTCAACCGCCATCTTGTCGTACTGCGTGCGGTGCAACAGCGCCGGATGCTTGCCTGGCAGCGGCTCGCCGTCACGCGACGGCAGGTAGATGTCAGCCGCCAGGCGCACGCCGTCGCGCATAGTCGCCATGACATCGCGCTGCACGATCACTTCATAGAGGGTCTCAGACATGATTGGCTAGCCTCTTCACGGTTGGTGTATACGGGAATGGCGCCGCCAACGCAGCGTCTCAAGTTATACGCCGTCAGCATAGCCGAACGTGACGACAACGCGAACCGCCGCTTTCGGATTGAGAAGACCTGCTAGATCGCGCCTGTATTGCGGACCTCGGTCAGAGCGGCCTCGTACCTGGCCACCGTGATATCTATCTCGTCCGGAGTGTGCACCGCGGACAGGAAGAATTTCAGGGGAGTCGTCCAAAGTCCCTCGTTTACGAGTGCCAGTTGCAGCTGCGGTACGGCGTCGGACCGCACCCCCGCGGAGGAGCCCGGCGAATCCACAGGCGTGGCGAACTCGTCAGTCGTGTCCACCTCCTGGCCAAGGCTCACGTGCACGATGGAAGACACGCCGTAAGCCCCACCGGGGATCTCCATCCGTTGAAGTACGTCGTTGATACCGGCCTTCAACTGAACCGCCCGCGCGTCCGCTGTCTCAGTGATGGGTTCACGCTCCACGATCTCTAGCGCCGCGACGCCGGCGGCGGCCGAGAGCGGGTTGGCATTGAACGTGCCAGGGTGGCCGATACCGTTCTTGCCGATGGTGTCGATGATCTCCGACCGGCCGCCGACGCACGCGCCGGGCAGGCCGCCGGCCAGGATCTTGGCGTAAGTCGAAAGGTCCGGAGTAAAGCCGAAACGGCCATGAAGCCCAGCCTTCGACCAGCGAAAGCCGCTCACGACCTCGTCCACTATGAGAAGTACGCCATGCTGAGCCGTTGTGTCGCGCAAGCCGCGAATGAACTCCGGGCGAATGATCTCGTCGCCCTGGAGTATCACTGCGGCGACGTCGTCCCGTTCCCCCAGCGTTCGTTCAACGGCGTCCAAGTCGCCGTCCGGCAGGACGATCACGGACGCCGCAGTCTCGGGCGGGATGCCGAACTGGCGGTCCCGGTCCGGGTCTCGCACGGCGGCGGCGTCTGACCATCCGTGAAATCCGTCCCGGAACTTCACGATCTTCGTCTTGCCGGTGAAGACCCGCGCCATCTTGAGGGCCATCATGTCGGCCTCGGTGCCGGAGCTGTGGAATCGAATCTTTTCGACTGACGGCGCCAACTGCTTCACCAGTAACGCCCACCGCAGTTCAAGCTCGGTCGAGGCGCCGAGGTGTGTTCCCTTGTCCATCTGCCGGTGAACGGCCGCGGCTACGGACGGGTGGGCCTGTCCCAGGATCATGGAGCCGTGACCCGTGCGATAGTCGATGTATTCGTTACCGTCGACATCCCACTTGTGTGTCCCTTTGCCCCGGTCCATGAAGACCGGAAACGGGTCCATCCGCCGGGACTCGTGGGTTACGCCTTCGGGAAACACGGACCTGGCTTCTTCAGCCAGGTTGGCAGAGGTGGGGTGCAAGTTGCGGAAACGTTGCTCGATGGTCGCCATACGGACTTTCACCCCCTACCGACGCGCGCTAAAGCTTCACAAACTTGAGAACGCGGTCGCCCCCGCCCTCTAAGCCCGCCAACTCGGCCACGAAGATGTTGCCGCTTGAGTCGGTCCATATGCCGTGGGGTTGGGACAGGCCGCTCTCATTGCCTCTGAAACGAGACACCAACTCCCCCGTCTCTGTGAACACCGACACGCTTACTGGCTGCTGCCCTGTTGGGGTCCCTTGCTCCGCCACGTATACGAGCCTCTCAGGTGACACGTATACTCCTCCAGGGTTGAGTACGTCGCCCCAAGTCTCAATGTAATCGCCCTCCGTGTCGAACAATTGAATCGTGCTGTTCTCCCGGTCGCAAACCAGCACCCGGTCCTGGGAGTCGATGCCCACGTTATGGACCAGGGCGAACTGGCCCGGCGCCACTCCCGGTGCGCCCCATGAGAGCTCCAGCTCACCGGCCGCTGAAAAGCGGTGCACCTGCCTGTTGCCATAGCCGTCCGCGACGAAGATGCGCCCGTCGGACGCCACGCAGACCCCGGCGGGCATGTTGAAGGGACCGCCCATGGTACCGTGCGGAGTCACAACCGACTTAGCCCAACCTCGCCTGCCGAGCTCAAGCAGCTTCTCTCCGTACTTGGTGTGCTTGGTGACCACGTGCTGCTGCCGGTCCGTGATCCACACCGCATCTTCGCCGTCAATATAGATGCCGTGGCCTTCCTGTATCTCACCTTCTCCCCAGGAGGTCACGAACTGGCCGGAGTCTGCCTCGAATACCGCGACCGGGTGCTTATCGCGATTGAACACGTACACCCTGTCGAGCGAGTCCACTGCGACGTCGGAGCAGGTGCCCAGGGACCATCCCTCCGGCACCCGCGGCCACGAGTCGTCGAGCTCATATTTGAGGTCCCCGGTGCCGACGATCATTTGGCGCTCCTATGAAGGGTCGGGGTGGATTTGCCCCGAGATAGTATCGCTTAACCGGGTGGACTGCCGCCAAGAGAAGCTCCAACGGCGCACTGCGAGTGGAGGCAGAACGTTACTCGCGGTACTCCTCAGCGTTGTCGCAAGGGGTCATGTCCAGGACTTTCCACGAGGCAGGCGTATCGTACACCTTCCAGCGATTGGCCGAGGCGCCGTAGACGAACTCGTGCCGGATGTCGGTCTTCTCGACACAAGCCCGGAAGAGCGCGCCAGCGTCCCGATTGCTCAGCCAGGCCACCCATGACCGGGTATCGAAACCGGGCCGGTCGGTCTCGTGCACCGCGCCCAATCTGACCGAGATCACCTCCATCCCCTCCACCTCGGCGTAGTAGCGGCCCAACGCTTCGCCAAAAACCTTGCTAGCCGCATAACGGCTGTCGGGCCGCGCCGGCATGTCGCCAGTGACCAGCGGTATCGCGTCGGGGTCGAGTCCTTCGTACCGGGCGGCGATTATCGAGCGGTAGGGTTCGTCCAACTCGTAGCCGCCCATGACGTGCATCGAGCTGGCGAACACCATGCGTCGCACTCCGGCGGCTTGAGCGGCGTCGAACACGTTTGCCGTGGCGACGACGTTGGGGTCCATCAACTCGTCCCATCCGATTTCGGGCTCGTGACGCCTCTCCGCCGCCAGGTGGATAACCACCTCGACATCCTTGAAGAGCGGAGCGATGGCGGCCTTATCCCCGAGGTCGACCTGAGACGTGCCGGGATGCTCCCCGGGCTGGATGTCGATCCCGCGGACGTCATGGTCCTGGCCAAGGTCCTCGGCCACTATGCGGCCGATAGTGCCAGCCATGCCTGTGACGAGGATTCGCAACGTTTGTTCCTGGATTGCCCAACCCGGTATACGACGCGCTGGGCCGGGAGGCGCCGCGCCGCGGGCGAAAGTAGGCCGCGCAGGGATTATAGCGGCCCTGTAATGCTACGTCGTTCGCAACGTCCCGGGCCAATGGCGGAGGAGGTGACGTGGGAGGAATGAGTGGTCAGGCGGGTGGTCCAAAGATTGCGGGCCAGCCCCATTTTGCCGGTATATGATGACTTTATCGAGAGGGACGAAATGATTATGAACGTGCGGGCGAGATTCTCAGAGGGTGTGCTGAGACCCTTGGAGCCGTTGGACCTTGAAGAGGGCGAGGAAGTGAAGTTATCGATTGAGGATGCTCCTCAATCGCCGGGAGGACTTGCCTCGATTGCGGCCATAGTCAAGGAGCTCCACAAGGGCATCCCTCCGGACGCGTGGGATGATCTGCCCAGGGACTTGGCGAAGAACAAGAAGCATTACCTGTACGGCCACTCAAGGGAGGCCGACTGATTTCGGTCCTGTTCGCAGACGCGGGTTACTGGATCGCTTTGTGGAATCCCCGGGACGCGCTTCATCACGCGGCGATGACCTTGGCCGTTCGTTTGGGAACGTCCGGGGTAGTGACAACGCAACTAGTCCTGATCGAAGCGCTAGACGCGATGGCGGGCATGGGGGAATTCCGCAGGCGATTCGCGGCGCAAATGGTGCAAGCGCTTGAAGACAATCCCGACGTGGAAATCGTCTCGCAGACTAACTCACTTTTTGCGGCAGCCCTGGAGCGGTACGCCGCTCGACGCGACCAAAGATGGGGCTTAACGGACTGCGCGAGCTTCCTGATCATGGAGGAGAGAAACATAACCGAGGCGCTGGCCTACGACCGAGACTTCGAGCAAGCGGGTTTTGTCGCCCTTCTTCGGGAGAATCAGATACGACGGCAGGAAAGTCGATCGCGGAAATGAAGAGGCGCGTGCCGACGGTGGTTAGGGTTCGGTATGAAAACGGGGCGTTCACGCCCCTGGACCCCTTGGACCTGGAGGAGGGTGAGGAGGTGGAACTGACGGTGATGAAGGATGCTCCGGCGGAGCCGTCGCCGGAGGAGCCAGGTGGAGAGAAAGTGTGAAGAAGGCGTCCGCGGCTAGCGTTTGTAAAGCACATGAATGGGAGATGGGAATATGGAGTTTGCGTCGGATCCGACTTGCTGGGACAAGGGAGGGGCGGTGTCGGGGACAGCGCAGGGGGTGGGTGCGCGGAAGCCCGTTTGAAGGTGGGGTTCTCCGCTGGCATGACGCGCCGCTCGCGGCAGACTGCGAGGCCCAAAAAGAGCGGCCAGACGTCGCCGCGCGTGCGGCCCTACGTGCACTAAGTTTTGTGACTCGTTAGGGCGGAGGTACGCGACGGCCAACACCTCGTGTTCGTTGCCGGAATCCGGCGCCGCCAATGGCTTAGCAGGCTTGCTTGGCCCTTCCATAACCATCCCCCCTTCCCCGCCACCCCCCGTTGACCCCATCCACCAACACCCCTTATATTAGAACGCATGTTCGCAACAGAATCCCAAACCAAAACAGAAGAACAGCCACCTACCCTCGCCGAAATCATCCGCGAGGTGACCAACAACGGCCAGACCATCATCGACTTCTTCCACGATGCCATGAAAGGCAGGCTGGACGGCTTCGAGCCTTGCCACCGTATCGCTGCCGCACGCGAACTCGCCAAACGCGGCGACAAAGAAGCAATAGCCTTCTTACAGTCCTTCTACCCCAAGTCCAACGGACGCAAGCCCTCACCCGCCATCGGCGAAGCCCTTCCTAACCACGAACTCGCCCCTAACCACGAACTCGCCGAAATCGTACGCGAGGTGACTGACAACGGCCGGACTATCGTCCACTTCCTCCACGATGCCATGTGCGGCAACCTCGACGGCTTCAAGCCTTGCCACCGTGTCGCATGCGGCAAGGAGCTACTCCGCCGTGGATTCGACATCATCCCCGCAGACTACGACCACGACGAGTACGAAGACCACGACGACGTCCAACTGTGCCATGACGAACCGTTTGATCACAAAAAATACGCCAGGGAGCAATTCTGGCGCGATGGAGCAGACGGTAAGGCCCTGGCGCAAATCTACGGCAGCGAAGAAGCCGTGGAAGTCGCCCTCAGCGCCGTCAGAGCACATCGGCGAAGAACCGTGTTGGCCGACGCCCACATTCCCGACCTCGACTACACCCCCATCGAAAACCCTGAGGACGATCCATACGGCAAAGGTTGCTACGGGTACGACACCTTGCGCCTCTCATTCAACGACAACCAGGCCATCAGAGCCGCCAATGAGGCGGTCGAGGAATTCGAGAAGCAAAAGGCCCAACACCCCCCTGTAGGGGCTGGTTTCAAACCAGCCCGCGGCCTCGCACGCCCCTCAACCGGGCGCGAGTCCGAAACAGGCCAACCCTCAGAAGACCCGGATCCTCCCTCGCCTGTCCCTCCCGAACGCCCTCAAAACCCCCCTGTTGGGGCGGGTTTCAAACCCGACCGCGGCCTCGCACGCCCCTCAACCGGGCGCGCGTCCAAGTCCCACAAATTATCCGACACCAAGGACCCGCCCAGGAAAAGACCCGTCAAAATCTTCGTCGGGCCACCGGACGAAGACCCGCGCCAATGTAGGGACCCCGGCGACTTCCAAAGCGCGATCGTCAGCATCCGGTCAACCGGCATCTTCGCCGATCAGTGACCCGAACTAAATGCTGTCAACGCCGAACTCCGGCGGCTCGGCGATGCGGAGTGACAGGTGAGGCTGGGAATTATTGGCTTTGGCGTAAAGTGGCATGCCATAGGAGCCTGTCTCAGAATCCTGGCACCTCTGGGGTCACGATTATTTAGACTCCGGTTTTCGACGGAATTATGAGATATGGCGCCGTATGCCAATCTCGTCATTCCCGTGAAAACGGGAATCTCGTCGCAAGGCGTTCGACACGAAAATGTTCGAAGGACTTCTGAGACAGGCTCCATAGTCATGACCCTTTCGACCCAAATCCTCCGGAGCGACCCCCGCGTTGCCGAGATCCTGAAAGCCCGCTTTGGGCATGATGGTTTTCTGCCGCTCCAGCAAGATGTCATCGACAACGTACTTGCAGGCGGGGATTCCATAGTGCTCATGCCGACCGGCAGCGGCAAGTCGTTGTGTTACCAACTCCCGGCGCTTCTGCTCGACGGAGTCACCTTGGTTGTCTCGCCGCTGATCGCGTTAATGAAAAACCAGGTCGATTCGCTCACGGCCAAGGGTGTGAGAGCGGCCTTCGTCAACGGGACAATGTCCTATGCCGAAATCCTGGATGTGCAAAAAGAGACCCGTAGCGGCCGGCTCGACATACTTTATGTCTCCCCCGAACGGCTGGCGCTCGACAGGTTTCGCGAGTTCCTGCGAACGCTGAAAATCGGCTTGATCGCCATCGACGAGGCGCACTGCATCTCGGAGTGGGGCCACGATTTCAGGCCCGACTACCGGAACCTACGGACTTTACGCGATGAGTTCCCGAATGCGCCGGTAATGGCTCTCACCGCAACGGCCACCGAAAAGGTCAGGGACGACGTAGCCGAACAGATGGACATGGTAGACGCTCCCCGGTTCGTCACGAGCTTCAACCGGACCAATCTGACCTACCGCGTCCGGCCCAAGCGACGGAGCTTCGACACCCTCGTTCAGTTGCTGCGGCGCCACCAGGACCAGCCCGCCATCATCTACTGCTTCTCCCGGAAGGATACGGAGGAACTGGCGAAGGGCCTCTCGCTCCGCGGTTTCAAGGCGTCGCCTTACCACGCCGGTCTCCAGGACGATGTCCGCCGGGAGACCCAGGACCGCTTCCTCAGCGACGACGTACACATCGTCGCGGCGACCATTGCCTTTGGGATGGGCATCGATAAGCCCAACATAAGACTGGTCGTCCACTACGACCTGCCGAAGACGATGGAAGGGTACTACCAGGAGACCGGCAGGGCAGGGCGGGACGGCCAGCCGAGCGAATGCGTCTTGTTCTTTTCGCACAGCGACAAGATGAAGCAGAAGTTCTTCATAAGGAAGATCGAAGACGCCGCGGAGCGCGAGAACGCTGAAGCGAGGCTCGAGAAGATGGTCGAATACGGCGCGGCGACGACCTGTCGGCGGCGATTGCTTCTCGAGTACTTCGACGAAACCTGGCAGCAGGACAATTGCGCCGCCTGCGACGTCTGTCTAACCGAAGAATCGGCAGGTCAGAACTCAGATCGCGTGCCCGAAAGCTCAGGCGCCGTGCCATTCGATGGCACGGAGATCGCCCAAAAGGTGTTGTCCGCCGTGGTACGCACCGGGGGGAGGTTCGGCGCAACTCATATCGTGGGTGTGCTGCGCGGTAGCCGTTCCAGGCGTGTGCTGGAGCTGGGCCACGACAAATTGACGGTGTACGGCATCGCAAGAGAAATACCCCGAGACGAGTTGAGGGAAATGATCGACCAACTTGCCGCCAAGGGGCTCTTGGCAGTAGCGACCGGGGACTATCCCACGCTGGATGTAACCGAGAGTGGCAAGAAGTCCCTCAAAAGCCGGGAAACGGTGACCCTGGTCAGACACTTCGATGGTCGATCGGTACAAAGCGTCGAGGGAGGCGTGGCCAATAGCGTCCTTTACGAGAAGCTCCGCGTGGCGCGGCGCAAGTTGGCGAGTGAGCGGGGCGTTCCTGTATACATAGTGTTCAGCAACGCGACCCTCCGTGAGATGACGTCAAGCGTCCCGCAAGACCGCGACGCCCTCACGAAAATCAAGGGTTTCGGCCCGACCAGGTACAGCCAGTTCGGCGACCACTTCCTTTCGGTCATCGCCGACCACGTCGCCGGCAACGGACACATCACGAACGGCCGACCTGCTGCTATTCCCGGTTCCCCAGAGACGGACCCTGCAATGCACGATCCAGGTCCTGCCGCCAAGGCACCTGATACCCGTAACGCCGATGTGAGTGACGATGACGCTCGAATGGCGTTGGCGGCGTATGAATCGGCCATGAATGCCAGGCAAGAAGCCGATCAGGCAAGACGGCAAGCGCTCGATACGCTTGAGGCTTGGCTGCTGCATAAAGACATCGACCACGCACCTCTCCCCGGCCAAGCCAAAGAACGGTTGGTGAAGCTGGTACGGACGACCCGTCGTTCCGTCGACTACGAGAAGCTGGACGCCGCGTTGGACCCGGAGACACACGCAGAGATCGTCACGGAGCGCGTTGTTAAATTTGTGCGAGTGGAGTGACGAAGCCCGGGCTGTAGAACGCCAGCAGATCGCCTAGATCTGCCTCAGCCTGGGATCCCACCGGTCGCGGAGCCAGTCACCCAGGAAATTCAACGCCATCACGGTCAGGAATATGGCGAGGCCGGGGAAGAATGCGATCCACCACGCTTCGCTCAGGTATGCCCGACCATCGGCCACCATGTTCCCCCATGTGGCTTGCGGCTTTGGAATGCCGACTCCCAGGAAGCTCAGGCTGGCCTCAGCCAGGATCAACCCGCCCACGCGCAGGGTGGCGATCACCACTACCGTGTTGATCGTGTTCGGCAAGATATGGCGCCACATGATGTTCACTGCGCTGGCCCCGGCAATCTTCGCCTGAGCTACGTAGTCCCGTTCCCGTAGTGAAAACGTCTCGGCCCGTACGTTTCGGACGAATGAACTCCATGAAACCATCGCCAGCAGCCCAATTACGATCCAGAGGCTGCTGCCTACGACGGTGGCGATAATGAGGGCGATCAGCAGGAACGGTATCGCCGCCCAAACGTCCCAAACGCGAGAAATCACCTCGTCGATCATCCCGCCGAAGTACCCTGCTACCAGTCCAAGGGTCACACCAAGGAACATGCCCGAAGCCAGTGCGACCGCCATTACCAGCAACGATATTCGCGCCCCGTCTACCATGCGGCTGAAAACGTCGCGTCCCACACCGTCCGCTCCCAGCAGATAACGGCTTTCAACCCTGGGATTCTCGTCGTACCACGCAGTGTTCCACGCGGGAGGAGCAGTTTTGGCCCTTAGTTGACCGTAATCCGGATTATGCGTCGTGATTAGCGGCGCAAATATTCCGACCACCAGGAGTGTCCCGATTATCACCACGGAGACGATCGGGTAGCGCCTGAACGATTCCAGGAAGCGGACTATCGGGTTCCTCCGACTCCTGATCTCGGCAGTCGTCATCCCATATTGAGTTGTCAATGCTTCTGTCATTGATCCGTGCCGAAAGCTATGTCAAGCGAATCCTAGGGTCAATTACTACATAAAGAACGTCTGCAATGAAGTTCGTGGTCACCCACAGCGCCGTGAAGATCATCGTGATCCCGGCAACCAGGGGGAAATCGTTGTTGGTGACAGACTGAATCGCCAGGCTGCCAATTCCGGGAATGGCGAACACCGACTCAGTGATCAGCGATCCGGTTATGAATCCGGCCATGAGCACGGCCGATACGGTGAGCGGGGGAATCAGGGCATTGCGCAGCGCATGCTTCCAGACCACAAGGGTGTTTTCGACGCCCTTCGCCCGGGCCAGTTTCACGTACTCGGCGTCGAGCACCTCGAGCATGGCAGATCGAGTGATGCGAAGGTATCCTCCGGCCGTAGCAGTGCCCAGCACGAACACAGGCATAACGTAGTGCTTGTAGCTGAAGAATCCCTCTCCGGCCGTGGCGCTGGGCAGCCAGTCAAGCCTCACTGCAAACAGGAAGATCATCATGATGCCAAGCCAGAAATTCGGGACCGCCTGGCCGAACAGGGCAAATCCTCTCCCGATGTAGTCCCAAACCGAGGCCCGCTTGACCGCCGAAAGGATGCCCATCGGGACACCCAGGAGCGTGGCGAATAGCCAGGAAACGATACCCAGCTTGAGCGTTACGCCTACCCGTTCCTCGATCTTGTCCGTCACCGGCCGCTCATCGAAGATGCTTTCGCCGAGGTCACCCCTTAACGCCCTTCCTATCCACAGCAGGTACTGAACGACTATCGGCTTGTCGAGACCCAGCTTGGCGCTGAGCGCGGCCCGTTGCGATTCGGGCATTCCGTAGCCGGTCGGCTTGGCGTACAGCAGAAGCGGGTCATCTGAGGCAACCGAGATCGTAAAGACGACAAAGGTCGCTCCGATTAGCGACAGGAACGCCGAGACCACTCGTCTTAACAGGAAGTTCCTCAAACTCCGGGCCTTCGCGAATTCGTGTTTACGCCATCAGGGGATGTGTAGACGGGGGCCGCCCTCAAACGGGCGGCCCCCGCGAAACCATCAGGATCTAGTCGTTGAGCCCTAGCGGGCAGGAACGATGTTCTGCGTTTCGCACGTGCAGTTGTTGCCGTCGTTGGACCATGATTCGATCGCGTTCGGGTTGTAGATGATCTGTGTGGGGATCGTGAACACGCCCGTCAGCGTTCGCCAGTTGTGGAAGTGGTCGGCAACTGCGTTGTTCAGCGCCACGCGCTTCTCGACATCCGGCTCCAGGTTGCCCTGGACGTAGGCCTGGGCGACCACAGGCGATTCGAGCGCGCAACTGAAGCCGCCGCGGCTGACACTTGACAGCGTCAGGCCCTTTGGCCAGTCCCACGGAACGGGGAACGGCCCGTCACACGAGTTCATGAACGGAATGCTTGCCGTTCGGCCCACAATGCTGGGGCGGAACACCCGGTAGTGGAACGACTGGACAATGACGTCGAGCCCGAGGTTCTGGTGCCAGTAGGACGCGATCGCCTCTGCCGTTTGCTGGCGGATCAGCGTGTTGGACTGACCGAAGATCTCCATCTCGAACCCGTCCGGGAAACCGGCCTCGGCCAGCATCTGCTTTGCGCCTTCGGGATCGTATGGCATGAACCACTTGTCGTCCCACTGCGGCATCCTGGGATTGAACTTGCCTATGTAGAGCGGCCATCCCTGACCGTCCGTCAGAACGTCGACCAGTTCTTCCCGGTCGTACGCCTCGGACAGGGCGGTTCTTACCAGCCGCGCCTGTTCCATGTCGGCCGGGTCATTGGGGTCGCCGATCCACGGCTTTTCAACCTGTAGTCCGCCGAGTGAAAGGGGCTCGCCCGAAACGACGTGATGCGTTTCCCACAGGTTGCCGGCCCACGCGATGTTCAACTCCGAACCGCCAAGGTTCTGGCGTTCGAAACCGGCTGCCAACAGCGGCGGAGCGTCTTTGAGTTGCAGGTCGGGCACGGCGTCCGCCTCACCCGTCTTCATCTGGGCAAGTCGGACCGTCGGGTCCGGTATGTCGAGAACCACCAGCCGGTCGATCTGGGCATTTTTGCGCCAGTGGTCGTAGGGAATTTTGGTCAGGACGATGCGGCTGTCCTGGGTCCATTCCTCCACCTCGAAGTGACCGGTGCCGATGATGTTATCCCGCATCCAGTCTTCGCCCATTTGATCGCGCACCGCCGTCGATTGCACGCCGGTCGGCTGGAATCCCTGGCTCAGCGCCACGGACTGCCAGCGGATGTCGAATCGGGTGAAGGGGATCCTTACGGTGTAGGTGTCTATCTCCTCAGCCTCGCCGAACATTGCCGCCAGGTCGCCGGCCTGGGCGTGGATGCTGGTCTCGGTAACGTTTGCATTGGCATCATTGAGGGAGTAGACCACGTCTGCCGCGGTCATCTCACCGTAGCCATCGTGGAACTCGACACCCTCTTCGAGGACCAGGTCTACGTAGGTCAGGTCGGACGCCAACGTCCAATCCTTAACAAGCCACGGTTCGCCGAAAACCGGTCCTTGCCCGTAGTCGGAATTTTTGAACATCCCCTCCGCTGCGCCCCAGCGAACGGCGCCCTCGCCTCCGCCGGCCCGGTGCAATCCAATGCCAGGGCCAACGTCCTGCAACACAATCGTGATCGTGCCCTGCGGACTCTTGGGTTCCGGCAGGTCAATCTGCTCTGCAGGTACCGCCGTGGCTCTGGGGGTGGATGTGGGTACGGCCAATTGACCGGAGCCCGACGGAACGGCTGTCTCCGCGGGCCGGGCAGTGGCTGCCGGTTCGGCTGCCATCGCTGTGGCGGCAGGCATTGCGGGCGCCGCAGTCGCGGCCATGGCTGGTTGCTGCGGCTCCTCAGGCTGTTGCGGGGCCTTCGGCGCTTCGGCGGTGGTGTCGCCGCCGCACGCAATAGCAACTGCAAGCCCGACGGCCATCAAAACCGCCACCAAGGATTTCCAACTCTTTAGTGATGTGTTCATGAAACACCTCTGTTCCTGACTTGCAAACTGCGTCCAGCCATTCGTATTCCCAATGTCAGGGCGCTCGTTAATTCACGTTCGTTCAGCGCGGTTCGAACACCACAAATTCGCCGCGTTGCAGACGGTATGCTGGATTCCCGCCTACCCAATACTCGGCAATTTGGCTGTGCTTGTGTCTGAGTGCGCACGCGCAGTCTAGCAAAACTGGCCGCGATTCGCACGGTTACATCGATTCTTGGGCGCTTCACCTGGCGGGATTCTCGCGCCGAATCGCCGGCGCCTAACGGACCTATTTCGATCAGGACGTTGCCCGCGATTCGATTTCGCGGAATTCGTAAGAATGGACAAGGCGCTCAGGCGGGCACGCGTACAACCGTCCGGCCAGACCAATACGACGCACGTTCATGCTCATAAAGCCTAAACGTACAGTCCCAGTTGCCCGCCGGCCTGGACGTACATACCTGCGGTCCCGCCGTTCTTCCCCTCACTTGCGGGAAGAAAGTTGGCGACGAACCGGTACCCCGCAGGCGAACGGGCCTCGGCGAAGTCGACCGCTTTCCGAGCCACGGAAGACAGCAACGCCGACTCCCAAAAGCCGATCTGCGATGCGTTGCCCTTGGGCGCCAGAATCAGCGTTAACGGCGCTGACGAGTCGGCAACTTCCGAAACGCGAATGGGCTGCAACTCTGCCGAAACCCCGGTATCAGTCCGCGGCGCGCGTTCAAGATCATCTGCGATTCCGGAGACGATGTGTAAGTGGGCGTGAGGCTGACTCTGATGGGCGGCGCGTCCGAAGTTGGACAACAGCCGAAACCCTTCAGGGCACTGGTCCAGTCCAATTTCTACCGCCAGTTTCGCTACCGCTCCAATCCCGGGCCCGCGCCACATCTCCTGCTGCGTCAAATGGCGAAGCGGGACAACGAGGAGCATGACCCTTTCCCACCGCAACCTGTTGGCAAAACACGCCGCGCCCCAGCCGTCATGATCAGCGGCCCATCCCGTCTTCAAGCGGGCCTGGATATCGGGGTCCGGCGCCGACACCCACGTGGCAGGCGTTCGTCCGCCGACGATTCGGCAAAATGTGCAGTCGAAATCGGGTGCGCCGACGGTCGGCATCAGCCGGTTCGCCTCGTAGAACGTGCCCGCCTGGAGGTCGGCCTGCTCCGGCCACGGAATCGGTAGTCGGGCGCGGAGATCAGCCTCTCGGTCACAACGAGGCCGTCACGCAATCTGGACGATATCGCCTCGGAATACCGCGTTCCGAATCCGCCAGTGTCTTGCGCTCCGCCGTTGGAGGCTTCCAGGAGCACTCTGCTCGTGATTACCGTTGGCAACGATGCGTTGTGCCGGTGCACTATGAGCTGATACAGCTTCTCTTCGGCCCACGCCGTAGATGCTTGCGAGCCCAGATCGTCAAGTATCAGCAGTTCTGCGTTCTTGATGCGGTCGAACAGTCCGTCGTAGGTCACGTGACTGGAAGGCGAAAAACTCTTGCGCATGTGATCGAGCAGATCGGGTACGAAACGGAAAATGACCTCTTTACCGGCTTCGAGAGTCGCGTTTGCGATCGCTACGGCAAGGTGTGTCTTACCCACTCCGGTCGGCCCGGCCAGATATAACCAGCCACTGGGGTGTGCGGCGAAGGATCGAGTGGCCTTCAGAGCCTCCCGCAGCGTCTCTTTTTGCTGGGCGGAGGAACCGGCCCCGCCTCGGCGGTCGAAATTGGGGAACGTCATCGAGTTCCTCAACCGGGGTTCGATTCCGGGATCGTCCGGCCCGGATTGGACGAGGCTCGGTTTCAGTGTAAAGACCGTCGAGAATGTCGAATCGTTGATGCGGGCACGAAACCTGTCCGACATTTCGTTGGGCGCCAACGAACTCGTGATCACAGTCGGCATGCGTTCGTCGTATCGATGTGTAAGGATCTGGTCAAGTTTGTCCTCGGCCCACGGCGAGGGCGAGTGACTGCCGAGGTCGTCGAGTACCAACAGTGGGGCGGCGATCACCTGATCGAACAGGTCATCGTAGCGCACCGTTGCGTCGGGACTAAACGTCGCCCTCAGATGATCCAGTAGTTCCGGGACGACAACGAATCGGGTGGGATGGCCCCTGAACATTCGGAAGTTGGTTATCGCGGCCGCGAGATGGGTCTTGCCGGTCCCGGAGGGTCCTGTCAGCACCAGCCAGCCGGCGGGACGCTCGGCAAACCTCACCGAGGTCACTTGCGCCCGCCTGAAAGACGACGGCTCTACGTAGTCGGGGCGGCCCGAGGGATCGAGGGTGTCGAAGGTCAGGCGTTGCAGGGCGCCCAGGTCGCTGTAATGGCGCAGGCGGTCGAATGGCCTGACGCCCCACGCCGGCCCCTGACAATCGCACGGGATGACCCTGCCGAAGTCAGGCGTTCCTACCGGCGCGTCGAGGCTCAGCCATCGTGCGTCGTCACAGATTTCGCACCGGTATTCGGCGTCAGCGATTGCCGCGTTCGCGCTGCTGTTGGCGATACCAGCGGATGAAATCGTCGGACCTAACCTTCGGAAGATTTCCTCCAGGCTCTCCATGATCGGCCTGCCCCCTTTGCGGCCGTCGCAACAATGCCGCTATGTAGTTCCAGTTCCTGGCGTTCCTGTCGGCCGCAGTTCGGATCGCGTCGACGACCGCCAACTCCGTATAGTCGTCGATTGCGTCACGGATTTTTTCGGCGACCAGCGGCGTGATCTGGCCGATGTTTTCCTCGTAAGCAAGAACGGCCATCGACGGTTCCGCGGCCGTGCCGTGATCCTGCCAGGCCTCAAGTTCGGCCTCCGTATCGACGGCTTCGCGCGCTTCTGTTAGCTCGATG
This sequence comes from Dehalococcoidia bacterium, assembly GCA_965219065.1. Classification (GTDB taxonomy): domain Bacteria; phylum Chloroflexota; class Dehalococcoidia; order Lucifugimonadales; family Lucifugimonadaceae. Next base: position 940,967 of record OZ244715.1, on the reverse strand, counting down.
GCCTGGCGTGAAAGCGCCCTTCGTACAGGTTCAGTGTTGAGGAAATAGCGGTCCGGTCCGCCGGGTTCACGAATTTTCAGCAGCGTACCACGCCCGGCAGCCTGATCCAGAAGTACGGAAACCCTATTTTCGAGATCATCCCCACCCGTACCCAGCATCGCCGCAACCGTCCGGTCTGCCGCCAGATCGGACATAGTCAATGATGGGGGGAATCCTCTCTGCTGATGAAGCGCCCAGACGGCTCTCAAAGTGAGCCTGAGCTCATCCGGATCGGTGATCTCGACAAGCAGGTCGGCCAGCAGGGGATTGGGGATCGGGGTGGACCGGTAGCCCCGCGTGAACGGGTTTGGGGTCATCAGCTGCCAACAATCGGCGCGGTTGCGCCGACAGGAGCCGGCTGATCTATGAACTGGCCGATTGAGTCCCGTACGGCCATCCAGAGGTCGTCCGTCGGTCCGTGCCGGTGTTTTGCTACGATGATTTCGGCAAGCCCGCGCGGATAGTCTGAATTCGGGTTGGCCCGGGCCCATTCCTCTTCCGTCATGTACTTGTCGACGCGGTGAATGAACATGACGACGTCCGAGTCCTGCTCGATGCTGCCGCTTTCACGCAGATCGGACAACACCGGCCGGTGGGAAGGACGCTGTTCAATGGCGCGGCTCAACTGCGACACTGCCAGGACCGGCACGTTTAGATCGCGCGCCATGGCCTTAAGCGAACGCGAGATTTCGCTAACCTCTTGCGCTCGATTCTGGTCCCGGCGGCCCGCCCCGCCACCATGAATCAACTGCATATAGTCGACGACCGCGAAATCCAGTCCCGATTCGAGTTGAAGACGCCGCGCCTTGCCGCGGATTTCAGCGACCGTCTGCACAGGCGTGTCGTCGATGTAGATCGGCAGGTCAGAAAGAAATCCGATCGAGTCCACTATGCGGGCCTGTTGGTCGTCGTTAACCATGCGCGTCCTTATCACGTGCATGTTGACGCGGGCTTCCGCCGATAGCAGCCGCATAGCAACCTGTTCACGGCCCATCTCCAGGCTGAGAACTCCCACCCGGGCCCCGTTCGCGGCGGCGTTGCGGGCCAGGTTCAATGCAAGCGTGCTCTTGCCCACGCTGGGACGGGCTGCCAGGACGATCATGTCCGACCTTTGCAAGCCACCCAACAGCGCGTCCAGATTGCGGAAGCCGGACGGGATCGGACCGCTGGACATCTCGTCGAGGTCCGGCACCAGAGAGGTTGACTCGAGGTACGGTTCGAGAGCTTCACGTATCGGGATGAAATCACGCGTGTGGGCTCCTGAACGAATGGCGAACAACAGGTCTTCGGCTTCGCCCAGCGAGCTGTCGACGTCCGGATCGTCCTGGAACCCGATCTCCGCGATGTCGCTGGCGACCGTAATTAACCGGCGCATGGTGGCGGTTCTGTGAACAATCCGGCCGTAATACTCGATGTGAACGGAAGTCGGAACCACGGCGACGACCTGGTTCAGGTAGGAGCTTCCGCCCACTTCTTCCAACACGTTCATCGTGTCGAGTTCGTGGGCCACGGTTACCTGGTTGATCGCCTCGCTGCGGTTGAGCAACTCGAGGCAGGCTTCATAGCACCAACGATTACGTTCGCGGTAGAAGTCGTCCGGTTTCAGGAAACCCGAAATGTTTGTGATCGACTCGCCGTCAATTAAGAGCGAGCCGACAACGGATTCTTCGGCCTGTATGTCGTGGGGTGGCAGTCGGTCAGCTTGCAAAGGTCTTCCGGACGGAGGTCAACAGATAGTTAGCCAGAGTGATGGGAACGTCCTGAATCAGGTCGCGGATTCCTCATCTTCCCCGGCGGGGGCGTCCCCGGCCTCACCCTCAGCCGCCTCAGCCGCCTCGGCCGCTTCCGCCTCCATCGCCTCGATTGCGGACGATATCTCCTTCGATTCCGAGTCGGACACGACCGATACCTTCAAGTTGGCGTCCACACCGCCGACAAACTTCGCTTCAACCGTATATATGCCGATAGTCCTGATGGGCGCCGGAATGCGGATATTCCGCCGATTGACTTCCCTGTCGATCTTTTCGGCGATCTTCTCGGCGATGATGGCGCTTGTCACCGACCCGTAAAGTCTGCCCGTGGGTCCGGTACGAACCTCAACCTCGATGGGCGATTCGGCGAGTGTATTGGCAATCTCCTGCCAGTCCTGCGCTTCTTTGAGCCGCCTGTCCTCGGCAGCTTTGCGCAGCTTGTCGGCCCGCTGCAGTTCATCCCGCGTAGCGAGTACTGCGAGTTTGTTGGGAATGAGGTAGTTGCGACCGTAGCCGTTCTTGACCTCTTTGACGTCGCCCGCCATGGCCGTGGGTCGCACGTCCTGCAAAAAAAGTACCTTCAACTTGTCCGTATCCTTGACCGAATCATGCCCGCCGACTCTGCAACGACGAACGGGAACACTCGGCCACCTGTCGCAAATATGCGCCGCCTGTTTCCAAGATGTTATACCGACGCGCTGCCCCTGGGACGCCGGTATGTCGGCCCTTTTGAATCTATCCCGGATTCGTTTATATTCCAGGGTGGACCGACGGGACAGGCCAAATCGGTGGGGCGCGCCGTTCTCGAGACAAGCGCTTGGGGTTCGCACCCGAAACCGGGTCCGGAATCCTGGTCGAATCCGGCTAAAATGACGTGAAATCAACCTAGGGATACTCTGAACAAGTCCGCGGGTTGTGGCATAGTGACATGCCATATGTAATCAGACAAAGATGTTTGGGAGTGAAGGATCCGGTGGACCAGCCAACATTTGCGGACCTGGAATACGACGGCAAGAAGCGCAAGACTCGCAGGGAGATATTCCTGGAGCGCATGGATGGTCTGGTCCCATGGGGAAAGTTGGAAGAGCGTATCCGGCCGTATTATCCCAAGGCGGGCCGGGGCCGCCGGCCCTATGAGTTGCCGGCGATGCTGCGGATACACTGCGTCCAGTTGTTCTACAACCTGAGTGACCCTGGTATGGAGGACATGCTGTACGAGGTCGAGTCGGTGAGGCGGTTCGCAGGTTTGAGGCTGTCGGGCCCGCTGCCGGACGAGACGACGATCCTGAACTTCCGCCATCTGTTGGAAGAGCACGAGTTGGGGGAAGGTCTGTTTGAGGAGATCAACCGTCATCTGGCGTCTCAGGGACTACGGCTCCGGGAGGGGACGATAGTGGACGCGAGCATCATCGAGGCGCCGTCTTCGACGAAGAATCGTAGTGGTGGGCGAGACCCTGAGATGCATCAGACGAAGAAGGGGAACGAGTGGCGCTTCGGGATGAAGGTACACATTGGCGCGGACGCTCAAACGGGAGTGGTGCACAGCGTAACTACGACACCGGCGAACGTGCACGACGTGACGGAAGCGCACCGGTTACTCCACGGAGGAGAGAAGCGGGTGTGGGGCGATGCGGGTTATCAGGGAGTTGACAAGCGGGCGGAGAATCGGGAGTTGGGGATGGAGTGGCGGGTGGCGATGAAGCCTGGCCGTCGGCGGCAACTGGAGCCGGGAAGCGATGAGGCGCTGGAGGAGAAGCGCAAAGCGTCGGTCAGGGCAAAGGTGGAGCATCCGTTCCTGTATGTGAAACGGCGCTTCGGCTACGCCAAGGTCCGCTACCGGGGGTTGGCCAAGAACACGCAACGGCTGATGGTGCTGCTGGGACTGGCCAACTTGATGACGGCCGAGCGCCACCTGGCGGCGTGACCGGGGCGCAGTGCGTCCAAATCGGGACTGGGGCGGCAAAACCGCCCAACAGGGCTGATGTAAGGCCCCAACAATCCCTATCGCGGCGCCATCATGGGGTTGCAAGAGGACTGAAATCTTTGAACAACCCCTCCAATCCAACTCAACTCAGCTTACATTGGGTTGTTCAGAGCATCCCTAGGTAGCCACCTCTTCAGGTGTGCCGCGGAGTAACAGTCAAGTGGATTACGCAGTCATTAGCAAGCCTTCAGCCCAGTACGAGGGCATCCAACCGAACCTGGTCGACTACGACTCGTCGCGAGACGGGTTCGATTGGTATCGGGACGGCTTCTCCCAACTCGACTGGCTGCCCGGCGGCGGCCTCAACAACGCTTACGAAGCCATCGACCGCCACGTCGCACACGGTCATGGCGACAAGTTGGCGATGATATGGGTCGGCAAGAACGGAGAAGAGGAGCGGTACACGTACTCCGACATGAAGGAGCAGTCCGACCGATTCGGCGCGGCGATGAACAACCTGGGCATCGAACGGGCTGACAAGGTCTTCATTTTCATGGACCGGCTGCCCGAACTGTATATCGTCGCCCTCGGAGTCTTGAAGGCTGGCGGCGTTATCGGCCCGCTGTTCTCGGCGTTCGGCCCTGACCCGGTGCTGGACCGGATGGTCGACGCGGGCGCGAGATTTCTCATAACCACGCCCGAGCTGCGCAATAAGATCGCCGAAATCCTGCCCAAGGTGGAGACACTCGAAAAGGTGATAATCGCCGACAAGGACGGCAGATCGGGCGAGCCGCTGGCGGAGGGCGACCTCGACTACTACACGCTCATGTCCGAGGCCGATCCATCCGGATTCCAGATCGCCAACACCAGCCAGTACGACTACTCGATCATGCACTACACGTCGGGCAGTACCGGCAAGCCAAAAGGCGTGCTTCATCGGCACCAGGCCGTTGTGCAGCAGTACATGACCGGCAAGTGGTGCCTCGACCTTAATTTCGATGACATGTTCTTCTGTACAGCCGACCCGGGATGGGTAACCGGCACCTCCTACGGGATGATGGCGCCGTGGACAAACGGCGTGACTAACCTGATCTACGAGGGCGGGTTCGGGGCCAACGCCTACTACGACCTGATCGACAAGTACAAGGTCACCGTGTGGTACACCGCGCCGACCGCGGTCCGGCTCCTCATGCGCGCCGGCGCCGGCCCTGTTGAATCGCACGACCTTTCGACCCTCCGGTTCATCGCCAGCGTGGGCGAGCCGCTCAACCCCGAAGCCGTGGTGTGGGGCAACGAGCAATTCAACATGGCGATCCACGACAACTGGTGGCAGACCGAAACCGGCGCAATCATGTGCTCAAACTATGCCTCGATGGAGGTGCGCGCCGGCTCGATGGGCAGGCCGGTCCCGGGCATCGAAATGGCCGTCCTCGATGAGGACTACAACCCGATGCCGTCGGGCCAGGCGGGCATACTCGCGGTCCGACCTGGATGGCCCGCGATGATGCATGCCTACTGGGGGCAGGACGAGATGTACGCCTCCCGCTTCAAGAAGGGCTGGTACATCACCGGAGACCAGGCATCGCTGGACGAAGACGGGTATTTCTGGTTCCAGGGCAGGGCGGACGACGTTATCAACACGGCGGGACACCTGGTGGGCCCGTTCGAGGTCGAAAGCGCGCTGATCGAGCACGCCGCCGTAGCTGAGGCCGGCGTAATAGGAAAGCCGGACCCGATCGCCATGGAGGTCGTGAAGGCTTTCGTCACACTGAACCCCGACTACGAATGGTCAACCGGCTTGCGCCGTGAGTTGATGCGGTTCTCAAGGCAGAGACTCTCCCCGGCGATCGCGCCGAGGGAGATTGACGTGGTGGACGTGATGCCAAAGACGCGTTCGGGCAAGATCATGCGGCGGCTGCTTAAGGCGCGCGAACTCGGCCTCCCTGAAGGGGACATCTCAACTCTCGAAGACGACTAGCAGCGGATCGCGCCGACTCGCTAAGAGACCCCGGGCTCTACCCCTGGTCCGCCGTTTCGTATTCGATAAACGGCGCGCCCAGCCGCGACAGGAATAGCCGGATCGACTCTTCCAGGGCCGGGGCACTATCGGCATAGGGCCACGCGCCGCAGTTTTCCGGCTCGATCAGGTGACTACCCGGAATCGCCTCGTGCAGGGCCACCGCTTCCCCGTGGGTCGTCGCGCCGCTCTGGCGACCCCTGAAAACTAGGCACGGCATAGCGAGCTTGACCGGCTTTGCCGCCCCGTCCGGCAGGGCGTAGTCGACGAATATCGCGGCCCGCACCGAGCCCGGCGCTACGGATGCCACCTGTATTGCCGCTTCTGCCGCATCGCCCTGCGCAACCAGGATCGCCGGTTCGCCCGATGCCCATATCGCCTCAATGAGTAGCGGCCATTCGCTTCTTTCCAAAGCGAGCATGCGGTAGTCGGTCGCCAATCCTGTAGCGAGCTGCCCCCAATCGCCCGCAGCCCCTGATCCGGCCAACATGAGTATTGGCGGTCGGGATTCGCCGTCGGACCACTCCAGGACCGGGATCTCGCGACCCGGGAACATGGCGATGGATGTTTCAGCGTGATTCATGATTTGGCCCTGTCTCACTTGATATGGCAGCCTGCTCGGCCGCCAACACTAAACGATGCCAACCCGCTTGCGCCACTTCGCAGGCAGAGGTGCGGAGAATACGTTGACAGACTGGGCGACCTGACTTTGGCGGCAATTCCCAACGCGATTCTAGGTGCTGCCACGTTCAGAGCAGCGCCTCGCCATCGAGTTTGACCGGTTTGCCTCCCTTGATCACGTCGCGGGCCACGTCGAGGCGGCGAATATCCTCGGCAGGATCTCCCTCGAATGTTGCAATGTCTGCGATCTTGCCCGGGATCAACGACCCGATTTCCCGATTTAGCCCCAACGCCTCCGCCGTCATGGCCGTCGCCCCTGAAAGCGCCTCCCACGGCGTGTAACCGAGCCACTCGACTGACGCCCAACTGGTGGCGGCCGACTTGTCGAAATCGGCGTACGCCATACCCATATCGAGGCCGTTAGTAAAACGGACGCCGCGACTTCTCATGTCGACGAGTATCTCGATAGCCTCTTCATCATTCGGCGGGTGTTGAACTACCGACCAGTGGAGCGCCCGCGCCGGCAGGCCCTGGTCCGCGGCCTCATTCCGCAGCAGGACGGCCCCTATTGTGGCGTCTACCCAACGTCCTTCGTCAGCCATTCTCGTCGCCAGTTCGGGGTCGTATTCGAATCCCTTCGATTGATCGGCGCTGAGCCAGCGCGAGTGGATCAGGTGGTGAATTCCTGCGTCCACGCAGTTGCGCACACCCTGCGCCGCATGCGTGTGAGCCACGATCTGCACCCCGTGTCTTTCGGCCTCCCGAACTGCCATTCGCAACGTTTCGACCGGGTACTGAGGCCTACGGGTGTTTGAAGTCGGCGTGAAATTGCCGCCTGTGGCCATCATCTTTATGACCTTGGCGCCCAACTTGACCTGAGTTCTGACCGCTGTGACCACCTCGTCCACGGTGTCGGCCTCTGTACCGAAGAAATTACAGTGCCCAGACGTGATGGTGATCGGAGTCCCGGCCATCATGAGCCGGGGACCCGGGATGGCGCAGCTGTCGACGGCGTTCATTAGTGGAAAGGCGACCTCGTTCGGCGTGCCGAGGTCCCGCATCGTGGTCACGCCCGACATCAGTGCCTTTCTGACGGCCGTCACGGCCCGCATCATCAACGTCTCCGGCGTGTCGGACATCATCAGGTCGTATGCGTCGTAGGTCGCGGAGCAGTGCACGTGGCTATGGGCCTCGACGATGCCGGGTAGCATCGATACTTCGCCGAGTTCGTAGACGCGCGCGTCCGGAGTCGAGGGCAGGGTGGACCAGGGCAACACGTCACTGATAACTTCGCCTTCGACGACGACCGCGTGATCGGGGAGCCAGCCGGTCAGCCCGGGATTCGCAACGCGGGAAGCCTTGAATATCTTTCTATTGGCCAATGTGTTGATCCCCGCTTTCCAGTACACACACCAGGTACGTCAGTCGTTACCGTTGACAAGGAATATGCCAGTTTAAAGGCCCCAATATTCGCCAATCGCGTGCGATGCGGCCATGCCGAGAGTAACATTGCCTGTGCCGCGTTGGGACATGCCAAAAAAAGCAGCGAACACCGGCGTTCATCCGGAAGACGTGCCGTTTCGAGCCGATGTCGCCGCGACGGCCTCCGGGGAAATAACAGCAACCTGAGCCTGAAAGAGGAGTAAACGTTGACCGCATCAGATTGGGGAGACATCTACAAAGAGATTGACGCCACGCCCATCATCAACGCCATAGGCAGCGTGACGTTGCTCGGGGGGTCCACGCCTATACCCGAAGTACGAGACGCCATCGATCGGGCCAACAGCGCGTACATACCCCTGGAGCATCTTGAAGAAAAAGGCGGCCAGGCGATCGCCGATTTCATTGGCGTGCCCGCTGCTTACATCACCTCCGGCGGCGGCTCGGCTCTGACCCTGGCCACCGCAGCGTTCATAGCCGGGGACGATGACGAAAAGATTCAACGCCTGCCGGACACGACAGGCATGAAGAACGAAATCCTGATCCAGAAGCGGCAACGTTACTGGTACGACCGCTGCCTTGAAATGGCCGGCGGCAAGCTGGTCGATTTCGGGACCGACGAGGAGACCACCCAGGACGACCTCGCGAACGCAATTGGCCCAAATACCGCAGTTGTTCACTACGTGTCCTATGAGCAAAACCCGCTCGACCCGCATGCCCTCACGCTACAACAGACCATCGAGGTGGCCAAAGATAACGGCGTGCCGGTGATGGTCGACGCGGCCGGACAGATCTATCCCCTTGAAAATCTGGGTAGTTACGTCAAAGCAGGGGCCGATATTTCCTGCGTCGCGGCGAAGTACATGGGCGCCCCTCACTCGACGGGCTTCGCGCTGGGAACAAAGGACGCAATCCACAAGCTGGCCCTCCAGTCGTTCGTCTCGTACGAGGGCCGGCGCATCCGCGGGATCGGCAGGCCCCACAAGGTCGACCGCGGCGAAATGATGGGTGTAGTGGCGGCCGTCAGGCGCTGGATGACCATGAACCACGAGACACGGCTGGCTAACGCCGAACAGCAGAGTCAGACCGTCCTTAATCCACTCCGGGGAATACCCGGTGTCCGTGCCGAGTTGATCAATAACGTGATTGCCAATCAGCCGTTTGGCGTTCAGATCGATATTGACGCCGACGTGGCAGGCATGACCGAAGAAGACGTCATAACGAAGCTCAAGGAAAACGACCCACCTATCTGGACTCGAATAAAGATGGGTGGAACAGGCATCACAATTCACGTGTTCGGCTTGTCGGAAGGTGAGGACAAGATCGTTGGAGAGGCCATGGCCGATGTTCTCAAACAAGGAGTGCCGGCATAGGCAGTACGTAGAAGTGAACAAGGCCCGCGCCAGTCAAGGCGCGGGCCTTTTTTGTTGGTAACGGCAGCGCGGTGACCGGTATGGTTGTCCGATCAGGAAAAACTTGGGGAGTAAAGAGATGGCACTCGGCACAGTTGCGATATTGAGTCCAGGCAGCATGGGTTCGGCTGTCGGGCAAGCCCTCCGCGAGAGCGGTTATGACGTGGTGACCAACCTCGACGGCCGCAGCGAGCGGACCCGTGCGCTGGCCGAAGAGGCGGGGTTCCGGGCCGTGTCGGGGATCGACTGCATCGTCGAAGAGGCGGATCTCGTGATGTCGATACTGGTCCCGTCGGAAGCGATATCGGTGGCCCGCGAGGCCGCGGCGGCTATGAAACGCACCGGCGCTAGTCCGGCCTACGCCGATTGCAACGCCGTATCGCCCGATACCGCACGCGAGTTGGGCAAGATCATCGATGCGGTAGGCGGCCGTTTCATAGATGCCGGGATTATCGGAGGTCCGCCGGGGTCGGGATCGCCGCCGCGCTTCTATGCTTCTGGACCGCACGAGGCGGTGCTCGGCGAACTGGATGGAAAGGGCATCATCGTGCCGCTTTTGGGCGGAGATGTTGGAAGGGCGTCGGCGATAAAGATGTGCTACGCGTCTCTTACAAAGGGCGTTTCCGCCCTGCAGACCGCGGCGCTGATAGCCGCGCATCGTTTGGGGCTGTCCAGCGAACTGGAGGAAGAGATGTCTTCAAGCCAGGCGAAAGTCCTGGCCCAGATGCAATCTGTGATTGGACTGCCCGGCAAGGCTTTTCGATGGGTGGGCGAGATGGAGGAGATAGCGGCTACGTTTGAAAGCGTCGGCGTGACCGGCAACTTTCATCATGGCGCCGCCGAAATATTCAGGATGGTCGCCGACTCACCCCTTGGCGACGAACGGCCGGAAACCATCGACCCCAACCGCACGCTGCAAGAAACCGTTGAGGTATTTGCGGCGGGGGAGTGATGGGGGTGAGCGTCGAATGACCGGCTACGGCAGACGCAGGGTTCGGCCCATGCAGACTGCCCGCGTATACGTGTAGCTCGTTTTCCGCCAGCCGGACTGGTTTTCAGCCGGACTCGTCGAGCTGGCTAATCCGCATTCTCAGTTCGGAAGCGATGTGCTGGTACTCGTCGGCGATCGCGTCCGACTCGAACACGGCCGGTCGGTGGGCGTCTCGATACTCTTCGCGCATTGCGGTCCTGCCGAGGAACGGAAGGCCCATTTCGTCTGCAAGGTCTTCGCCCGCGCCAGACCCGAAGATCGGTCCCGAAAAGTTCTCGACTATCCCCAGAACGGGCAGGTTTAGTTTGCGGATCATGTTTATCGAGCGCTTGGCGTCCAGGGCGGCCAGTTCTTGTGGACTGGTCACGACGACGAAGCCGTCGATATTCAGCGTCTGCATCACGGTCAGAGGCGCGTCCGATGTGCCCGGCGGCAGATCCACCACCATGTAGTCGAGGTCGCCCCACTCGGTCATCGTCAGGAACTGGTTGATGGCGTTGTGAATCATCGGCCCCCGCCAGATGATCGCCTCTTCCTCATCTTCCTGGAAAAAGGCCATCGACATGACCTTCACGCCGAAGCGGGAAGATGGGTAGAACACCCCATTTTCATGCGTCGGCCCTTCGGTGATGCGCAGGATGCGGGTGACGTTCGGGCAGTCGATGTCGCAGTCGAACAAGGCCACGTTCGAGCCTTCTTGCGCCAGAGTGGCCGCAACGTTGACCGCCACCGTCGTTTTGCCGACGCCCCCCTTCCCGCTGTAGACCCCGATTCGTTTGCGGATGCGATTCAGCTTGTCCGAGATAGCCTTGCGCTGCCGGAAATTCTCCCGGACGCTTGCAAGACGGGCCTCTTCCTGGGGGGTTAGCTGCCTGCGCGGTGAGGTCATTGGCGGTTATCCGTGGGGGGTTGCTGGCGCGCACGCGGCATCATTCAAGCCCTGTCTTCAGGCGCGCCAACTGGCAGCAGGAGCCGTACCAGCCAGAGGCCGGCGCAAACGTCGCTACGGTCGCGGTTCAAATGTCAGTCGAGTCCCAGCAGGCGCTTGCCGTCGTCTGTGATCATGTCGGGATTCCATGGGGGGTCAAATACGACATCGACCTGCACGTCTTCGACTTCATCAAGCTCGGCTATTCGCCATTCAGCCTGCTGGGCGATGTACGGGCCCATGCCGCATCCCGCCGCGGTGAGCGTCATCTCGACGTGGACATCGCCATCGTCGACCTCGACCGAATAGATGAGGCCGAGGTCCACGACGTTCACCGGAATTTCGGGGTCGTAAACATCTCGCAGGGCATCCATCACTTCATTGCGGGAAAGTATCGCTGTAGTTTCAGCCATTTCTGATTCACCCTGGCGCGGTCGCGCCTATGGTCGTTGATTCCTTGTCCAAGGCCTTTCACGGCCTCCAGCCGCGAGTAAAGCCCACCTCTGGAAGCAAGATTAACAGAACCCACCCGGTTGGAATCAGCCACGCGCGGCGCCTCGGAGGGGACTCGCCAAGGAAAAAGCTAGCCGTTTCTCCTTTTTGCCTAAACGCGAAGGCGGGACGCCCATCCGGGCGTCCCGCCATTCGTTGTCACCGTCTACCGGCGATTGTTCCCGATTCGGGACTTATGCGCAGTCAGGGTGTCCTTCGTTCCATCGACCGAATTTCACGTCGGCCATGTCACCCTGGTTGATGCTGGCCATCTTTGTGCGAGTTTTCGTCCACAGGTCGGTCCAGGTCTCTGCGTCCCTGAGTTCCGCTTCAGGATTCTTGCGGCTGCGGGCCACAAATCCGGGGAAGGCGTCTCGTCCGGTTGGCTGGCCTATGGGGTTGTACCTTAGGTCGAAACTCCACCGGATCTTTTCGCTGACGTTTGCAAGGGACCCGTGCACCGTCTCCCTGTGCAGGAAGATAACGTCGCCGCGCTTGGCCGGCATCGGCAGTGTGGAGTCGATATCGAACAAGTTCTCGGGGATGACCCTGCGCCCCGTGCCCTGGTAATTCAGGCAGTGGGTGAGCAATCCGCTGTCGTGGCTCTGGGGCACGATCTTCAGCGGGCCCTGCTCGATGGCCGCGTCGGTCAATGAGAACCAGGCCGTGATCATGTTCGTATCGTCGGCGTTCTCGGTCACCACGCCGTGATCCTGGTGCCATTCCGTAGCGCCGATCACCGGCTCGCCGTTAGCGTTCTTGGGCAAGTACTGCTCAGGCGGCTTGATTCGTACGTGCTGCACCGGATTGGAGTAGATTTCCGATCCGATAAGCGACTCGACGGCGTCGAGCAATGGCTCCGCAGTCAGCGCGTTCAGGACGGCTTGCCCTGTCCAGAACGGTGTCTCTTCGGTCACTCCCATAAATGGCAGGGAAAAATCGAAGTAACCGCTGAACTGCTTCCCTGTTTCGGCATAAATCGCAGTTACTCGATCGCCGAACGGCAAATCCTCGTATCTGGACTTGATCTCGCCTTTGTCGTAAAGCTCATCTGCCAGCCGGTCGAGGACGCCGGAATACTCATCAATAATTGGGTCGAGGTACTCTTCCGGGTCAAGGACACCGTCGACCTTTAAGAACCCGTACTTATAAAAACCTTCAACCTGCTGCGCGGTTAACGAACCCATTTCGATTGACCTCCGCTCTGGATGGACCTTGTGTCTACGCTTTACATCCGTTGCGACCGCATATATTACAGGAAATGGCGATCAATGTCGGCATGAATGCTTTACGAATCCACAAGAACGTGGTTGACCTTCCAAAAGAAGGGCGGCTTCCGGACGGCCGAGCGTAGGGGTTTCCGCCAACAGCGCGGGAATGATCGATTAAGGAAGTTTGGATTGACTGACCGCAGGAGCATCTGGGCATGGGGCATGGAATCGTCCGAACCCACGGCTGGGCAGCGCCGCCGCGCAGCGGCTGAGGCGTCAAGACGATTCGGATTTCCGTTGGAACCGGCACATCCGCCGCGAATTGAAGAATTGAATTTGCGGCCGCCGAGAATCAGACCCCCGGCAACGCTGCTGCCTATCTGTTCCACGGACTCGCACGAACGAGCGGCGCACAGCTACGGGCACAGCTTCCGGGATCGCGTGAGGAAGTTCGACGGGTCTTTCGACAACCCGCCGGACATCGTCGCTCACCCGGTCAACGAGGAGCAGGTCGTCGAGTTGCTCGACTTTTGCGCCTCCGCCGGTCATGTGGTGATCCCGTTCGGGGGCGGATCGTCGGTCGTTGGCGGTGTTGAGCCTCCCGAAGGGGCGGATGGCGTCGTGAGCATTGACCTCACTGCCCTCGACAGGGTTCTCGAAGTCGATACTGTTTCCCAGGCAGCCCGGATCCAGGGTGGAACACTGGGGCCGGCACTTGAGGCTCAACTCAAACCGTACGGTGTGACGCTCCGCCATTTTCCTCAAAGTTTCGAGTTCTCGACCCTAGGCGGCTGGATCGCCACCCGTTCCGGCGGTCACTTTGCAACCAACCACACGCACATCGACGATCTCGTCGAGTCGGTTCGCATGATGACGCCGGCCGGCCCCTACGAGTCCCGCCGGCTGCCCGGCAGCGGGGCAGGGCCGAGCCCCGATGGTCTCGCGATTGGCAGTGAGGGCATTTTCGGCATCGTCACCGAAGCATGGGTGCGGTTGCATGCCAGGCCTCGATTTCGAGCGGGCGCCGGTGTGACCTTTCCTTCATTCGAGGCAGCATGTAATGCAGCAAGGTCCGTAGTGCAGTCCAGGATGTGGCCCGCCAACTGTCGTGTTTTAGACCCGTTGGAGGCACGAAATTTTGCGGCCATGGATGGATCGAAAGCCTTGCTGATCCTTGGGTTCGAATCGGCCGATATCCCGCAAGAACACGATCTCGGCGAGGCGCTCGAATTGGCCAGGGACGCCGGGGGCAGCGTGCTCGATGGGGGTCGTACGGCGCAAGACGGAAGAGTTGGTGGCACCATAGACCCCGTCAGGATATGGCGAGATACGTTCATCAATATGCCCTACAAGTGGAACGAAACGGCTGGGCTCGGGCTGGTCCTCGATACGTTCGAATCGGCGATTACTTGGGACCGTTGGCCGGAATTCGACCTGTCGGTAAGAGCAACGGTTCAGGACACCCTGGCCAGAGTGTGCGGAGGAGGAGAGGTTTCGTGCAGATTCACCCACGTTTACCCAGACGGGCCAGCCCCGTACTACACCTTTGCCGCCCCGGGGCGACGAGGTTCAGAACTGGAAATGTGGACTGAAATCAAGGAAGCCGCCTCCGACGCCATCATCGCCGCCGGAGGTACGATCACCCATCACCACGCCGTGGGGAGAGACCACCGGCCGTGGTACGACAAGCAGAGGCCTGACCTATTCGCCGACGCTCTGCGCGCAGCAAAGAACTCGTTGGACCCAGCTGGAATCATGAATCCCGGAGTCCTGATCGACCCATAGACTCCCAACGCCCGAGACGTTGGCGCGATTTCATGGTCGGCGAGTCCCTGGTGCCACGGGATCACGTTGATTCCGCATAAATTGTGGTCACATCGGGCAAAAACAGTGGTAGGTTTGTCCGGCATATTGAGGCGCGCCGCGTTCCGGCCGAGCCGTAATTACCTTGGAGAATCCGCCAATGACCGCAATAGAGGAACGATTTCGCCAACTACACCCCACATCCGAGGGACTGGCCGCGCAGGCCAGGCAGCTGTTTCCCGACGGGGTGACACACGTGAGCCGAAAATTGGCGCCGTATCCCGTCTACATGGACCGGGGCAAGGGGCCGCGCAAGTGGGACATCGACGGTAACGAATACGTCGACTACCGAACCGGCCACGGTTCGATGATCCTGGGGCAGTCACACCCGGCGATTGTGGACGCGGTTCAAACCCAGATGGCGAAAGGCACCCACCTTAGCGCCTGCACCGAGGCGGAGATCAGGTGGGCAAGCCTCGTCAAAGAGATAGTCCCGTCCGTTGAAAAGGTGCGTTTTGTGAGTTCAGGCACGGAGGCCGTCATGATGGCTTTCCGGATCTGCCGCCGGTTCACCGGCAAAGAGAAGATCGTCAAGTTTGCCGACGCGTTCCACGGATGGTCCGACGCGGCCTACGTAACCGACCCAGACACCGACGCCGCATATGGCATACCCTCCGGCACGGCGTCCTCAGTCATCAACCTGCCTCCTCACGACCTCGAAGCGGTCGAAAACACGCTCAAGTCAGACGACGACATTGCCGCAGTCGTTTTCCAGGGAAACGACGTGGCCCGGCCTGAGTTTATAAGGGGCCTGCGCGAGCTGACCGAGCGCATGGGAGTGCTGTTGATGATCGACGAAGTCGTTAGCGGATTTCGCTGGTCCATGTCCGGATGCCAGGGGCGCTATGGCGTCACACCGGATGTCAGCGCCTTTGCCAAGATCCTCGCAGGAGGACTCCCGGGCGGCGCCGTCGGTGGCAGGGCCGACATCCTGGACGTGATCGGTCAGGGGGGCGTACGACACCCCGGCACGTTCAACGCAAACCCGCTGTCGGCAGCCGCCGGCGCAACGGCGCTTCAACTTTTGATCGAAGAGCCTATTGTCGAAACGTCAGAAGCGTCGGCGGAAAAACTCAGGGTCGGAATCAACGAGGTAATGCAACGCATGGAGATACCGGGCGGCGCATATGGCGTGGCATCGGTCGTCAGCGTCAGCCTCGGGCAGGAAGTCGACACGACGGATCCGCACTCGACGCCCGCCGAAGCCGATCCGAACGGGAGCCAGGTCTCAGGCGCCACAGTGGACCAACTTCAGATGGAGTTCATAAACCAGGGCGTATGGTCAAGTCCCGTGGCGTTCATCTTGTCGAGCTCCCACCAGGACAGCGAAATCGACTTCACCGTCGACAAATTTGAAGCCGCGCTTAGGGAAGTCCGCAAGACCGGAGCAATTTAATCGTCCCAAGCCGCGTGGGACCGTGGGACGATCAGTTCCTGACAAGCTTTGTGAATCGGCCGCCGATGAGCCACTCCGGCACGTAGAGGTTGCCCTCCGCGTCGGCCGCGATGCCATGCGGACTGTTGAATTTTCCGGGTTCGAGGTCGGGCGGCCGCTCCAGGTTGCCGTCGTGCCCGTGGACGTTGGGCCAACCTTCGCGTTGGGCCACGCTCGTATTGTCCCCCAGTTGGCCCGCCAGATTATCGTCAGGGTCGACCAGAGTGACGCGCGCCTGGAGTTCGGGGATCGCCAACAGGTCCCCGGCCACCGCAAATGTGCACGGCGTGATAAGCCAATCTTCGCCGAACTTACGCTTGAAGTTGCCTTCCAGGTCGTAAACCATCACGCGGTTATTCGCGCGGTCGGCGATGTAGAGTTCCGGGTCGGCCTTTCGGTAGTCCACCAAAAGCCCGTGCGGGGTGTTGAAACTCCCTACTCCGCTGTCCTCGCCGTTGATGCTGCCCAGGTACTCGCCGTCTTTGGTGTATCGGTGCACCCAGCTTTGGCCGTAGCCGTCAGCCACCCAGATGTCGCCGTTGCCGCCATGACCTTCCTGGTGGACTGCTACGGACGTGACCGAAAACGGCCCGTCCGAGTAGATGTCCAGGTCGGGTTTGCCGATCCGCATCAACGCGTTGCCGGCGAAGTCCAACTTGACGGCTTCGCTTGGTCTTGGAGGGTCCGGGTAGTCGTAGTTCAGTTCCGCTACCCGCTTTCGGCCCGTGTCACCGATCCACAGAACCTCATCGTCTCCCTCGGATGCGATGCTCATACCGTGCGCCTCGGTGATCTGAGCGTCACATGAGTCGACCACATTGCCGTCCGGATCGAAACTGAGGATCGTCGGTTTGCCTTGGTGGCAGGACACGATCCGTCCATCTGCCCGAACAACGGCGTCGTGGTGAGA
Source organism: Dehalococcoidia bacterium (assembly GCA_965219065.1). GTDB lineage: Bacteria > Chloroflexota > Dehalococcoidia > Lucifugimonadales > Lucifugimonadaceae. Next base: position 923,933 of record OZ244715.1, on the reverse strand, counting down.
CCAGCCTTTTGTAGCAGCCTCGTCGGGTGGAATCCTGGCCCAGTCATCTACCCACGTGTAAACGTGATCTCCGCTTCCAATCTTCATCGGTAGGTCTCCTTGACCACGCCTAAGTGATCCCTGCTTCTCCAACACCTGGAACGGCAATAGTGCACGTTGTTCTCAAGTGGCGTGCCCGGCATTCGCACAATGCCTCGTGGGCGCACGCGCGTATCGTTTTCAGTTTTTCTGACTAGGGATGAATGATCACTTTCGTGTAACCCTCTTCCCTGCGGTCGAACTTCGTGTAAGCATCCGGAGCTTCATCGAGCGAGATCTCGTGCGAAACCACGAAATTTGGCTCAGCTCGTCCGGCGATGATGAGATCACGCAAGTATGCGTTGTAGCTTTTGACGTTGCACTGGCCGGTTCCAAGTCGAAGACCCTTTTCAAACAACTTGCCGAAGTTGATGAGCAGTGCGCCCTTGGCCGCCTGCGCGTCGACTCCGCCGGGATCCGCCGGGACATAGAGTCCCGGAATGCCAAGCGCTCCCGTCGGCGAGACTACGTCAATCAGTTGGTTCAGGACTATGTTCGGCACCTCGTCCTGCTCACCCCCGGCTGCGGATGAACCGGCAGAAGTAGCCTGGTATCCGACTGCGTCGATGCCTTTGTCCGTCCCATCCCCGTTCCTGCGGGCCTTGATCTGTTCGACAGGATCGGCCTCGTCGTAGTTGATCGGTATTGCGCCGATCTGTTCAGCCTTGTCCAGCCGTTCTTTCACGTGATCCACGGAGTAGACCTCTGCTGCGCCCCTAATGACGCAACTGTAGGCCGCCATCAGACCCACCGGACCGGCCCCGAATACTGCTACGGACTCACCAGGCCGGACGCCCGCGAGCTCGGCGCCGTGATAGCCGGTCGGAAAGATATCGGCGAGAAGGGAAAAATCGGCCTCGTGCTCGTCACCCGCCGGCAATGGGAGCGCGTTGAAATCTACGAACGGCACCTGAAGGTATTCCGCCTGTCCGCCGACCCACGGGCCCATCGCCACGTATCCGTATGCCCCTCCGGCGAAACCGGGGTTAACCGTCGTGCAGAACCCGGTAAACCCACCCAGGCAGTTCTTGCAGAACCCGCATGCCACGTTGAAGGGCAGCACAACGCGGTCGCCGACCTTGCGGGTCTTGACCGCCGATCCGACCTCCTCGATCACTCCCATGTTTTCGTGGCCAAATACGATGCCCGGCTCGGCTGCGGTTCTGCCTTCGTACATATGCAGGTCCGATCCGCATATGCAAGACGACGTGATTCGAACGATCGCATCGTTGGGGTGCTTGATCTCGGGGTCGGGTACCTCTTCGATCCCGACGCGGAACGGTTCTTTGTAAACGACGGCCTTCATTCGCGCACCTCCGGCGGGCCCGGCTGAATTGTGTAACGATTGCCTCTTGCCCGTGGCGGTCAATGTTACACAAGCCCCGTTGCCCCGTCGCGAACTGAAATTAACTAAGGTTGTGACCGGCCCGGCATAGGAAGACTGCGTGCTAGCCTTTGTTCCGCACAACTTGCGATTCAGCAATTGACTGGAATCACCGCCAATGCTTGAACGTTTTAAGGTTCCCGACGCAGATCGGGTATATGTTCCGTCCGCCCGCGTCAGAACGGCGGCAAAATCGGTATTCCTCGCCATGGGCCTCTCCGATGCAAATGCCCGGCAGGCTGCGGACGTGCTTCTGACCAACGACCTCAGAGGGGTCGAAACACACGGCGTGTCGAACATGCTACGTTCGTACGTGGCCGGTTATCGCAGCGGGGACCTTAACCCGACCCCGGTCGTAGTGACGGAACGCGAATCGGGAACAACCGCGATCCTGAACGCCGACGGTGGACTTGGGTTGCACGTTGCGCCCTTTGCGATGCGGATGGCTATCGAAAAGGCTTCCACAATGGGCGTCGCGTCGATCAATGTCCACAATGTCGGCCATATGGGCGGCGCCGGCTACCACGCGATGATGGCGGCAGAGGCCGACATGATCGGCCTCGCAATGTCGACGAGTGGCGGCGTCAGAATGCTGCCGACATTTGGGGCCCGGCCGATGCTGGGAACGAACCCGATCGCGTGGGCCGCACCGGCGGGAGACATGCCGCCGTTCCTGTTCGACATAGGCACGACGCAGATCGCCGGCAATAAGGCGACCCTGGCGAAACGGGTCGGCGCCAAGATGCTGCCAGGGTGGATAGCGGCCCCGGACGGCGCCCCGATCATGGAAGAGGTGGACCTGCCGGAAAATTACTGGATGCTTCCGTTCGGCGGCACGAGAGAGCAGGGATCCCACAAGGGCTACGGGTTCGCTTCCGCGATCGAAATAATGGGGAACATCTTGACCGGAATCGGGCCCAGTTTCATTAACCCCGGCTCATGTTTTCATCTTGCCGCGTGGAATATCGACGCGTTTACGGACGTGACGAAGTTCAAATCGGATATGGATATCGTTCTGAGGGGTCTCAAAGACACAAAGCCAGCGCCCGGTCACGACCGCGTTCTATACCCCGGCTTGTCAGAGGCGGAGGAGACCGACCGGCGGAGCCGGAACGGGATTCCCTATCACGTCGAGGTTGTCGATTGGTTCACAAGCATCCGCGCCGAACTTGAACTCGACTTTGAATTCCCCTAAGCCGCGCTGACGCTGGCCGGTCAGCCGCACGGCGCGAGGCACTGGGACCCTCTAATCGCTGCCCGGTTTCTTGTAATCTACATACGCCGAAAGGAAAGTAAGAGCATTGAAGAACTCAGGGCGCGGCGGGGGCATACTCGCCGAATTGGGCGTGACGCCCGTGATCAACGGGGGCGGGCCGAATACTATGCATTCCGGCAGCCGCCCGTTGCCGGAGGTCGTCGAAGCCATGGAGGCTATGGCGCCTGTATTCGTTCAGATGGACGAGTGGTTGATCGCCGCCGGCCTGGAAATAGCCCAGCTGATCGGCGCCCCCGCGGCCACCGTTACCAGCGGAGCGTCAGGCGGGCTCGTGGTTCAGACCGCCGCCGCCATATCGCGAGGCGATCCCGAGTTGATATCGCGTCTCCCCCTCACCGACGGTCTGCCCAACGAGTTGATCATTCAAAAGACCCAACGATTCGGCTACGACCATCTTTATCTTGTCGCGGGCGCGCGTTTCGTCGAGGTTGGCGATCAGAATGGCTGCACTCCCGAACAGGTGGAAGCAGCCATCACGGACAAGACCGCGGCCATCATCGATCTGGAATCCGGACCGCGCAAACCTGGCGACGTCCCTCTGACCACGCTCGTTGAAATAGCCCACCGGCACGGGCTTCCGGTGCTCTGCGACGGCGCATCCAAGCTGCCACCGCGTGCCAACCTGACACGATTCCTGGACGAGGGCGCCGATCTGGTCAGTTTTTCGGGCGGCAAGGGTGTGAGGGGCCCGCAAAGTACGGGTATCCTTCTCGGTCTGCCCGAATGGATCGAGTATGCGCGCCTTTGCAACGCGCCGAACGCAACCGTTGCCCGCGGCCTAAAGGTCTCCAAAGAGGAGATCGCTGGCCTCGTAGCAGCCGTGCGGACGTTTGTCGCCGTGGACGAAACCGCCGAAACGGCTGCGTACACCCGGGCGATGCAGGCGATCGTTGATGAAGTGGGCGACGTGCCGGGCGTCGATTCGTCGGTGATGCACAACGAGGCTCATTACATTCCGCATGCTGTCTTCCGGTTCAACGAATCCTGGAAAGGCCCGGACAACCAGGAGATCGGCCGGCGAATGAAGGCCGGAAACCCGCGGGTCTACATGCGCCACGTGGATCCGGGCGGCCGCGAGGTTTCGGTCGATCCGCTAAATATCCAGGAAGGCGAACACGAACTGGTAACGCGAAAACTGCGGGAAGTGCTCACACTCGCGGCAAAAGGAAAGTGACCGTTCGGGTCGGGCGTGCCCGCATCGCCGGTCGACAAGCGACAACTGGCCCGCGGCCGTCTTCCATTTAGACAGGCAAACATCAAAACACAGGTGGTTTAGGCCATCAACAAAAAGGGTAGAGAAAATATGAAGGGTAGCGACGCACTGATGGAGATGCTCCGGGCGGAAGGTGTGAAATACATCTTCGGAAACCCGGGCACCAGCGAAGCCGCAATCATGGATTCGCTCGAGAACTATCCGGAATTCGAATACATTCTGGCCGTTCAGGAATCGGTGGCCATCGGTATGGCCGACACGTATGCACGCGCCACCGGCAAGCCAGCGTTTGTCAGTCTCCACATAGACAACGGCCTGTCCAACTCATTTGCTCTTCTCATCGACTCGTACAACACCGGCACTCCGATGGTGGTCACCGCCGGGAATAAGGACGTTCGGAAGCTGGCGGAAGGGCGCAGCGACCTCGCCGAGATGGCGCGGCCATACACAAAGTGGAGCGCCGAAATAACGCATCCTGAGCAGTATCCGTCGGTTATCCGCAGGGCGTTCAACGAGGCGTCGAGCCCCCCAACAGGCCCCGTATTCGTGTCGCTTTCGGCCAATTCTCTGGATGGCGATGCGGATGTAAACCTTGTGCCTTCCAGGCAGTTCAGAAAGTCTCCGGCTGCCAATCCCAAGGACATCGAGGAAGCCACAAACATCCTGGCGAACGCCGACAGTCCGATCATGATCGTGGGTGATCGCGTGATGGAAAATGGTGGCACTGAGGCCGCCGTCCGCGTGGCGGAGCTGTTGGGCGCGCCGGTGTACGCGCACATTAGCAGCCAGGTCAACTTTCCGACCGGGCATCCCCAATACATGGGCATGTTGAGCATCCGTCAGCCCGCAGCCTTGGAGGCTCTCGAAAGCGCCGATGCGGTTTTGGCGGTCGGTTGTCCCATCTTCAGCGACTTCTTCTACCAAAAGGACACTGTGCTCCGACCCGAAACGAAGCTCGTGCACATCGACATCAATGCCGACGAGATAGGCAAGTCGGAACCCACCGACGTTGGGGTGTTCGCATCTCCAGCGCCGGCGTTGGAGCAACTGGCCGAAGCACTAAATTCCGAAATGTCCGGCTCGCAGATGGAATCGGCGCGGGGCAGGGCGGCGGTCGTTGCAGCGGAGACCCGCGCTATGGACGAGGCGTTTCGCAAGCATGCCTCGTCGGGAATCAGTCAGCGTCCCATGTCACCTGAGGCCGCTATGGTGGCCTTGGCGGAGGCGTTGCCGGAAGACGCTGTATTGTTCGACGACGCGATCAGCAACCGCGGTTCGCTGCACTCAGCGGCGAAGTTCAGCCGCCCTGGCGATTACTTTGGCGCAAGAGGCGGCTCGATCGGATGGGGGCCCGGAGGCGGGTTGGGTCTGAAACTTGCCAACCCCGATCGACCCGTCGTCGCGGTGTGCGGCGACGGAACTATGATGATGTCCCTGCAAGGGTTGTGGACAGCGGTCAACTCGAAGATCCCCACGGTGTTTGTTATCTGCAACAACGCCATGTACAGGGTGTTGAAGCTGAACATGAAGGTCTATAAGCGCACGGTTAAGGGCAAGCCGGATGAGCCGAGCAAGTACCTGGGCATGGACTTTCCAGTACCGTTCGACTTCGCCGCGCTGGCCAGATCGTTTGGCGCACACGGTGTGCGCATCGAGGATCCGGCAGACATAGGGCCAGAGTTGAAGAAAGCCATCGACTTGAACGCTCCAGCCGTGTTGGATGTGATCCTGGACGGAAGCGTCTAAGACAGTCCGCCATGTGTCGGCGTAGGAAGTGTCGGTCCGCCGGCACGCGTGTGGGCTGGTACCCCTGGCAGGATTCGAACCTGCGACCGTCTGCTTAGAAGGCAGCTGCTCTGTCCCCTGAGCTACAGGGGCGCGCCATATTTCAGGATATACGCGCTCGTCGCCGCTCGTCCGCAGGCTGCCGTGGGCTATTTCCCGAATGCAGTCCGACTGGCCGCGCCCGGCCAGCCAGCGCATAGTTCACCGATCAGTCGTTGCTGACGTAGCGGACGATCACTTCCAGGCTATCGAGCGTCAGTGGCACGCCGATGCGTTCGTTTCGCGACTTCACCTCGATCTCGATGTCATTCCACCCCTGTTTTAGAGCGGGTGACGACGAAACGTCGAAGTCGAGCCAGTACTCGTTGTACAGGATGTGCTTCGTTGCCCCGGCTCGATCCAGCGTCTCGCCGTTCATGCGGAATTCGATGTCGTCCACTGACGTGAGGTTGACAAGCAGGATGCGCAACGTCGCCTCCGACAAGCTTCCGTCCGCCTTGGCGCCCACTACGTCGTCCGCAATGTCCATCCGCACCGCAGCGGTGTCGCCGGGCTGGTCGATATCGATCGGTAGCGGGCCCTTTGGCACCGGAGGCGCGTCCAGTTCGATCGACATCCTTTCCCAGTGCGGCGGCTTGTCGGCGAGGTAGTGCTTGTCCCGGCCGGCGAGGGTCGCCGGGTCGCCGATCTCGCGCCACTGTTGCCCGCTGTAGTTGATGTCACGGTTGAATGGAATCAACTGGTTGTTCCACAAATAAATCCCATCCACGCCCGCCTGCCAATAAGTGGCGGCTGACGCGCGGCACATCTCAGTGCTGAACAATGTCGGCTCACCGAAGAGCACTTCCGCTGTGAATGGGCGTCCCCACCAAAAGAGTCCGAGGTTTTGTGCGACGACCTGGATATCGGTATCCCTGCACGCCTCGATATATTCTTCAACCGGTACCCGGTACATGCTGGTGTGCACGACGCCGGCGATGAGAATGTCGATGATGCCTTCGTCGATCCACGTGCGTACGTCGAGCCCCGATCCCATCGCCAGTTCGAAGGTGGGAGGTACCCGCACCGACAGTGGCAATGGGCGGCCAAGTTCTTTGGATCGGGCGTCGAGTACAGAACGTATCGAGCGCATCAGATCGGTCATCAAGTGGGCGTTATCCTGGGCGGTCCCTTTTTCGAAGAACCTGGGGAATCTACAGAAGTCCCAGTCGAAACCGTCCAGGTCGTAGTTTTTGATCGCCTCTTCGGCAATGGCGAGCCGGTACTCACGAACCTCGTCGATGCCAAAGTTGTAGCCGAATTGCGACAGACCACTGTAGCGCCCTTTGGCATAGGGGTTTTCCACTTTTCCGAGCAGCCAGTCGGGATGGGCGCGCTTCATCGGTGAAAGGAGAGGGTCGCCCTCAGGCAACTGGCCGTCGTGGATGTCGTTTACACGCATGGACAGGAAGACCTCGAGGCCGTGCCTGTGCCCGTGATCGATCAGCACGGCCGGGGGGTCGGTGCCTCTTTCCATCATTTCCCGCGTGTTCTCGTATATGCGCCACTGGCCCGCGGTCTGGAACGTGTCCATCCCGTCTCCCCAGAGGGGTCCCACCTTCGTGAAGTGGGTGTATTGGTCGGAGAGGCGGCTTGTGGGCGTGCCCTTATAAGGGTCTGTGCCGAGCTGCCAGTACAGGGTGTTGATTTGCGTGCCCATCAGCGGCCCGATCGTCAACTCGACCAGCCCTTCGTCGCCCATAGGCGCGTCGAGGGTGGGTCCCACGAGGGTCCCCCCGTCGTTGCAAAGGATGAATCTGCTGGATTTGCCATTTGTTGCCAAAGTTATGCTCCATTCAATTCGGACATTTGCGCCCGAAAAAATATCCTGTCGGGCTGTAATATACGCGAACGGTTCCTGTTGCCGGCGTTCGCACGTCCCGCCTGGATAGACCGTTGGGATATACTCGCCTCAGGGTTGCAGGATAAGACCGCCGCCTATTTTAGGCGCTGGCTTTAGGATCATCGCTATGCCCCGAATGAAACTTCGATTCGCAATTGTGTTCTTGCTGTCGGCGGCGGTGGCCGCAATGGGCGCTTTCGCCTGTGGTAGCGATGAGGGGTCTGGGTCCGCAGGGGGGTCGGGCGCCGCTGCGCCCGCAGAATCGAACTCACAACCCGCGCCAACTACCGTGGCAGCACAACCCACGGCTGCACCTCCCTCAGTTGAAGAGGGTGAGGCCGACATAGATTCCGGGATGCGGGTGGACGAGGTGACGATCGACGCCGCCGGGTATGGCGGCAAGGCCAGGATTCTGATCACAAACGTATTGGAAGAGGACTGCACAGGCCCGGTGATCAGCGTAGAACTGCTTGATGCCGATGGGAAGGTTGTGGGGGATATGGGAGTCGGCGGTTCCGGGCCGCTGCCGGCTGGCGAGCAGAAAAAATATGAGCAGCGTTACGTGGGCAAGTCCGTCGTCGGGGCGCGGGTCGCGGCGATTACTTGCGATAACACAGGCGCCAGTCACGGCCTTCCACGGAGCCCGTCGAAAACGCAGGCGGCAGGCGGCAAGTAATTGCGCTTGTCCGAGCGTACAATGTCGCGCCGGGATATTTGGTAAGCGCGGCAAGAGCACTGGACAGAAAACGGATACTGCGCATGTTCCGGATTGGATATCGAACAGCAGGCGCCTTTGTGGCGACGATTGGACTGTTTGCGTTGGCCGTTGCGGCCTGCGGCGGCGGCGGTGATGGCGATTCCCCAGCTGTGGAACCAACTTCCCCGCAGGGCGGCGCCTCACAACAGGCTACACCCGTTCCGCCGACTCAAACCCCTATTCCTCAAGACAGCGCTGTCCTGGCTATTGAAGAGACCGGTCTTACAGTTGCAAACATCGAGTTAAAAGCGGGCGAATTCGGGGGATCGGTCCAACTAGAGGTTTCGAACAATTCTGATGTCCCCTGCAATGGGGCCGTGATAATGGTCAGCATATTGCGTGAAGACGGCAGCCAGGCGGCTGAAGTGGGGATACGCGGCCACAAGATCGAACCCGGCGAGACCAAGAGCCTCAAGGATCGCTACTTTGGGACTGCTGCGAAGGCGGTCGTAAGCTCGGCAACTTGCGAGGCCTCTTCTCTGGGGGATGCCAGCGCGCCGGGCCGCGCGCAAACGCCTGTCCCGGACAAGTAGGCCGACAGTTGGAATGCCAGGCTAGCCGGTTCGCCGGTCTCTCGTGGAGGGTCCGTGATCATGCTCGGCGCGTGTAACGGATGATCGCTTCCACGCTATCCAGCGTCAGCGGAACGCCGATGCGGTCATTCCGCGACTTCACTTCGATTTCGATGTCGTTCCAGCCCTGTCTCAGCGCGGGCGACGATGAGACGTCGAAGTCGAGCCAGTACTCGTTGTACAGGATGTGTTTCGTCGCGCTCCTACGGTCCAACGTTTCGCCGTTAAGGCGGAAGTCGAGATCGTCGACAGACGTAAGGTTGACGAGCAGGATACGCAGCGTGGCCTCCTCCAGGTTGCCGCCAGCTTTGGCGCCCATCACGTCGTCAGCTATGTCCATCCGTACAGCCGCGGTGTCGCCGGGCTGGTCAATTTCCATGGGTACCGGTCCAGGCTGCGCCTGCGGCGGCCGCGATTCCGGTGCCGTGGTATTTCGATCCGGCGTCTTGTTGGCCAGATAGTGCTTGTCTCGTCCTTCCAGCGTCGCAGGGTCACCGATTTCCCTCCACTGCTGTCCGCTGTAGTTAATGTCTCGGCTGAATCGAATTAACTGGTTGTTCCAGAGGTAGAGGCCGTCCACACCGGCTCGCCAATAGGTGGCTGCTGATGCGCGGCACATCTCGGTACTGAACACCGTCGGCTCCCCGAATAGCACACCGGCGCTGAAAGCGCGTCCCCACCAGAACAAGCCGAGGTTCTGAGCGATGACCTGGATACCCGTGCCGCGGCAAGCCTCCACGTACTCTTCCACGGGAACCCGGTGCATGCTGCCGTGGACCACACCGGCGACCAGAATGTCTATAAGTCCTTCGGCGATCCAAGTTCTAACGTCCAGGCCAGAAGTCATAGCAAGTTTGAATGTCGAAGGCACGCGAACGGACAGAGGAAGCGGCCTACCGAGTTCTTTCGACCTCCTGTCTAGCAGAATGCGAATTGAGCGGAGCAATTCGGTCATCAGGGAAGTGTTGTCCCTCGCCGTTCCTTTCTTGAAGAACCTCGGAGAGCGGCAAAAGTCCCAATCAAACCCGTCGATGTTGTAGTTGTCGATGGCCTCTCTGGCGAGCGCAAGCCGGTACTCCCGCACCTCTTCCAGCGCAAAGTTATATGCGAACCGAGACCAACCGGGGCGGCCGCCGCTGTCCGGGTCGTCATCCACGCCAAGAAGCCAGTCTGGGTGGGTCTTCTTCATCGGCGAGAGGTGTGAGTGGCCGTCCGGCAGCATGCTGTCGTGCATGTCATTGACGCGCATAGACAGGAAGACGTCGAGGCCGTGCCTGTGGCCGTAGTCGATCAGGACGGATGGCGGGTCGACTCCCCTCTCGATCAACTCCCTTGTGTTCTCGTAAACGCGCCACTGTCCGGAGGTCATGAACTTGTCTGTGTCCTCGCCCCAGATGGGCCCGACCTCTGTGTTGTGCGAGTACAGATCAGACAGGCGGTGCGACGGGGTGCTCAAGTACGGGTCGGTCCCAAGCTGCCAGTAGAACGTGTCGACTTGCGTTCCGAGCAAAGGCTCGATGGTTAGCGCCACCAGCCCCTCCTCGCCCATCGGCGCGTCGAAGGTTGGACCCACCAAAGTCCCGCCGTCGTTGCAGAAAATCAACCTGTGGGGTTTACCTTTGTCGACCAATTTTTCCATCCTGACTGCAACCATGCTCGCCGGACACCTGCGCCGCGGCCAAGCCCGGAACAGCGCAGATGTTATACAAGCGGCCTGGCGTTCGCGGAAAGATGAGCCGCACAGCCGCCACGCGGAGCGCCCACAAGGTGGAACCGGTGGAGATAAATGGCCTCAGGGATCGCAACTTTTGAACCGCTTGTGAAACGGTCATTAATTCTGCGATCCGTGGTGCCTCACCTTAGAACTGACAAATTGAGCGATGCCGCTCCCATATCAAGTGTATACGCCGGCGGACCAAAAATAGATATCGCTAGAGGCCGGGCCGGTCGCGGTGCGCGTCTATGGCTGGTCGCGCAACGATGTGTGCGGGTTGAACGCGTACCAGGCGGACCAAAAGGCATTTACACCTGCAATTCGATCCAGCCGAAAGTCCGGGTCAGCGCCGTTCACAAGATAAGCCTCGGTGATGGACCACGCGCCGCCGTCCTGGTCGTTGACCGACATTTCGGGTGACCGCCCGCGGTTCGTAATGTTGGTAAAGGTATTGCCCTCTCGTCGGTACGCCCGAACCGCACCGCTTACGGCGTCGGTGATCAGAACGACTGGCGTGGCCCCGACGGCGTCGTTCGCGATCCCCTCAGTCCACAGGTCGTACATCTGCCAGGCTCGTGCCACGCCATCGACCCGCAATCCGAAAATGGGCGCTTTCGCCGGTACCCGCTCGTCGATTTTGTAAACCGGGAACATGAGCTTTGGGCTAGCTCTATAGGCCCCGTACAGGGCGTCCGGATCCAGGGAGTTCCGGTATTCCCGCACGAATCCTGTGTCGATCGAAAGCACGGTGGTGTCCGGGTGCCTGTCCCTCCAGGAAGCCCACGTAGTAACCGTGATCGGAAGGCGAGTCAACTTGATGCCGCTCAGCGCCAGCCTGCCCAGGACCGGTTCGCCGGTGATCGAGTGCCAGAGTGATCTCGTGGCCCTGTCATACAGCAGTTTGTCTCCCTGGTACAGGTAACCCGATGTGCCGAATGTGTAGTCTCTGCCGTCGATACTCGTTGCGTAGAGAGTCGACGTTCCGTTGACCGGGCTCGTCGACAAAGAGACCGTCACGCCGCCGATGGTGTCGTTGACGATCTCGTGCAGGTCCAGGATGCGCAGCGGGAACGCCCGGGCGTCTCCGTTGATCCGGATGCCGATAACCTGCTCATCCTGGTCGAGATAGGTTGCCCCCATCTCCGTCGCGGCAACGTACTCGGGTTGGTCAAGCGGCGGGATGTCGAACGGTCCCAGGCCGCCCCACTGGATTGCCCACATCCCGATCCGGGACGGGACGTCCCGATAGATGAATCGTTCGAGACTCAGATCGAATTGGGCGAACAGCGTGCCCTTCCAGCGATCGTAATCCGGCGGAGGTTCGATGTCCGGATGCTCGCCCATCCACCTGTACCAATCTGCAACAGACCAGGCATCTCCTCCGTAGTCCTGACCGGTCAGCGCTTTGAGAGCACGCGCTACGTGCATTGCAGTTTGTTCATCCAATGTCAGCGACGCCGTGTCGACCAGGGGCATAACCAACCCCGGGTGGCCAAGTTCGCCGGCGTCGTCTATGGCCGCGAGATCGGGGTTGGGGTCAAATTCCGTGTGGTTGGTGTAAGGCCGCTGGCTGAAAAGGTAAAAGCGAAACATCACGTCTCTTGCCGCGACATCGAGTTCTGAAGGAGCCGGACGGGGGGTCGATGTTGGCACAACCGGCCTTGGCAGCAAAACACGAGTCTTGGACGGAACCGGGTTCTCCTGTACGGCAGTCGTCTGGGTCTCGCTTGCCCTGCAAGCTACCAGGCATGCGATCGCCAGGCAGGCGATGGTTGCTGACGTCATGATTGACTGCCGCATTGTCCGTCAGTTGCCGCCCGTTCGGTTTCCCAAGACGGCGCCGTGCCAACTTGGTTGACACGCATATCCACCGGGTTAAAAAGAGGAAGATGTCGTTGGCGTCCGGCGCAATGCGGGCCGGGAAGACCGGTGTCAGGGAAAATCATTACCAACGATTTGCGGACATTATGGAGCAAGCAGTAGTGCCATTCCACTACGCACGAGGGTTCTAACCGCCTTTCGGATCACCGAAAGGGTCGGTGAAGACGGGGGATTCAGAGTACAAACCAGGCGGGATAATCCTGCAAGACAGCCTCCCTGTGCTGTACTACACAATCACTGGTCGGAGCCCGAACACGGGCGCCAGACTACCGAGAGGCCGATGAGAGTCCGCGCACACGATTGGGCGGGAGATTTGGGTCGCGGTAACGTTGACAACGAAACGGGGCGATACTAACATCCCATTCTATTGCAGGACTGCGCCCAATTTGGGTGCGGTTCTTGATGCCGTGAAAAAGCCGCGCCCCTCGCAAGGCGGATTCGAAAAGGCAGTGTCTGAGACACTCGTCTGAAGGCTCACAAGACCGGGAGAAATAACAGAATGTTAACTAAGCGATTTCGCTGGCAAAGCATAGTTCTTACTATGTTGGTTGTGGGTGCCTTGGTAGCCGTAGCCTGTGGCGGAGACGACCCTGAACCAACGTCCAGGCCTGCGCCAACGGCTGCTCCGGCAGCGACGACCGCCCCTGCACCAACGGCTGCTCCGGCAGCGACGGCCGCCCCTGCAGCGACTGCTACGTCTGCGCCGGCGCCAACGGCGATGCCCGAGGAACCTGCTGGAGGTGGCGATTTGGTAATCGGCGTGCCCGCCGTCTGCCCACCAATCTTCAACAACCGGTTCCTGACCGGCGCCTGTTTCGAACGAGTAGCAATGTGGGGCTACACCGAGGGATTGACGTATATGAAGCACGCCCCGCCGCCTATCCAGGTGGATGAGGAAGACGCTTCCAAGTCAATGGTTGAGTCGTGGGAATGGGACGAGAACGCCAACACCTTGACCTGGGTGATAAGGACCGGAATCCCGTTCCACAACTCAGACTTTGGCGAGGTGGACGCAGAGGACGTTGCGTTCAGCTTCAACGAAGCGTTCGCAGAAGGTTCCACCTTCAACCGCGCCGGGCAGTTGAGGCAGTGGATCGACACCATAGAGGCAGTGGACAAGCGCACAGTGCTGATCAACTGCACGGACGCCGGTTGCCAGAAGGACTGGATCAGACAGCAGTCGAACTACAACGGTCAGACTGCATCTATCACCAGCCTGGACGCCTTTGAGTCACTTGGTGAAGAAGCTTCACTAGGCCATCTCGAAAACATAACCGGGGCTTTCAAGGCCACTCGCTGGGTGACCAACGAGGTCATCGAGTCTGAGGCGGTCCGCCCGCACTGGCGCTGGGACCCCTTGGTCGACACGTTGAAGTTCGTGGAAATCCCGGAGAACTCGGTCAGAATGGCTGCGTTTGTGAACGGCGAGATCCACCTTGCTGACCTGCCGCCTAGGTTTGTGGCACAGGCCGTGGACGACAGCGGCGGCCGGTCGCAGCAGATCGGTGGCGGTAGAGGCCAGGGCATCCTCTACGGAGGGAACTACTGGGCCTCGACCGACTACCTGGGAGCAGCGGGCGAAGGCAACGACGTCACCATGCGCCCGGGCTACAAGCCGGATGACGAGCACCCGTGGATCGGTGAATGGGGCAACGACGAATCAATGGAGCGGGGCCGCAAGATCCGCTTGGCCATGTCACTCATGCTCGACTGGGAACGGCTGAGCGAAAAGATCTTCGGCGGTCTGGCAGACCGGGGTTGGTCTTTCTACGGCTGGACTCCGGAACACCCGGAGTGGCGCCCTGAATGGGAATTCACTTACGACCCCGCCATGGCCCAGCAGCTTCTTGAAGAAGCAGGCTTTGGCGATGGATTCTCGTTCGGCTACTGGGTTACACCTGACGTTACGGTGGTGATCGACCCCGAGTTCGGTGAAGCCATGGCCCAGATGTGGGTGGACGGCGGACTGGATCCGAAGATAGAGAAGACGGCTTACTCCGCACGCAGGCCGACCTTGGTCGCGAGGTCCATGGACATCCCTTGGGCGTGGGCGACCAGTGGTAACACCTCACCGAAGGACACCAACGCGGTCGGCGGGACCGTCCCGCGCGCCGGCAGTTGGAACTCCGGACAAGAATTGCCGGACGTGATCGGCAAGCTCTGGACCGTGATCGAGGAAGAACGGGAACCGGCAAACAAGAGGAAGATCAACGCAGACGTTGCCGACTTCTTCAACAAATGGGTAATGTACACCCCGGTCGTGAACGTAGTTCCGTTCTGGGCTGTTCGGCCTGAAGTAACGTCATGGGACCCCTACACGGGCAACCTGCCTTACTTCAACAACCCGCACACGATCGGCCTCAAGTAGCCAGCGAGCAACTGAGCAATTGGCGCAACACGTGAAGGGGCCAAGGGCATTTGTCCCTTGGCCCCCTTTGCGTATGGACAAGTCCTTGCACCCAGCGGTGTCGTATCTCAGGGAACGGATCCACAAACAGCCCAGAGCCTGCGAAGGTAAAGGATGAAAATCTTCATACTGCGCCGATTAATCTATGGGATCGCAGTAATCGTCCTGGTCAGCTTCCTGATCTTTGCACTGTCGCGTATGGCGGGAGACCCGCGCGACCTGTACGTGGATGAGTACACTACTGCAGACTCGTACGAGGCGATGGGCCGGGCGATGGGTCTGGATAAGCCTTTGGTCGTCCAGTACCTGGTGTGGTTCGGCAAGGCAATGACCGGGGACTTTGGCCGTTCGCTGTTTGTAAGGACCTCTGCGCTGGGTGTCATAACCGAGCGTATTCCCGCCACCATTCAACTGACCGTGGGAGCATTCATATTCGCTTTGCTTACCGGGGTCCCCTTGGGTGTGGTCTCCGCAGTCAAGAGAGGGACCATCTGGGACTACATAGGCCGTACTTTTGCCCTGTACGGCCAGGCCCTTCCGGGATTCTGGCTCGGGGTCATGCTGATTCTGATATTTAGCGTCGAGTTGGGCTGGTTGCCGACCTCCAAGCGGGGGGACTGGACGCACTACGTGCTGCCATCCGTCACACTGGGCTGGGGGTCGGCGGCGGCGTTCGTGCGTTTGACCCGTTCTGCGATGCTGGAGATACTCGACTCCGAATTCGTCAAGTTTGCGCGTGCCAAGGGGGTGGCGAACCAGAAGATCATCTGGAAGCACTCGTTCAGGAACGCGCTAATAGCACCGCTTACGTTTGCCGGAATTCTGCTGGCGGCGTTTCTGACAGGCGCTGTGGTCACGGAGCAGGTGTTCGCGTGGCCCGGGTTGGGCAGGCTGGCGGTGACCTCCGTCTTCAACAACGACTTCCCCGTTATGACGGGCGTTGTCATGATTTTCGCGGCTTTCTTCGTTGCGGCTAACTTCGTGGTGGATATGCTCTACGCCGTGATCGACCCGCGAATCAGGTACGACTAGAACCTTGGCACTGGCTCAGGAAGGCATATCCGACACTCCCGACCTCAAGCTCGGCCGTTCCCCGTTCGCGCGTGGATGGGCCCAGTTCCGTAGCTGGCCCGTCATACCGATCGTGATCATCGGCGTGCTCATGTCGTGTGCCGTCTTCGCTCCGCTCATTGCGAACAGAGACCCGGAGAGGGGGGACCTCTTCTTTCGGAATTATCCCCCCTTCTGGTACGACGATTTCTATGAGGCCAATCCTGATGATCCGCGATTTATTCTTGGTACCGACGTACAGGGCCGGGACGTCTACAGCAGGATCGTATACGGCGCTCGCATCTCTATGACGGTGGCCGTCATCGTCCTGACCTCGGGCGCAATCGGGGGAACGGTAATCGGTCTGGTCGCCGGCTACTTCGGGGGCAACATTGACGAGATCCTGATGCGGTTCGTCGATATGACTTTCGCCGTACCGTTTATTCTGGTTGCCTTGGTAGTTGTGATAGTGGTTGGCCAGAGCATGACCATTATTATCGTTTTGCTCGTCGCTTTCAGTTGGGGGGTGTTTGCGCGTCAGGTGCGTGGTGAGACCCTCGTCTTGCGCGAGCAGGACTACGTGTCCATGGCAAAGGTCGTAGGGGCGACCCCGGTGTATATCCTGTACAAACACCTCCTGCCGGGCGTGTTCAACACCCTTATGGTTGTTGCGAGCCTGAGAGTAGGGACCCTGATATTGACCATAGCGGTACTCAGCTACCTCGGTGTCGGTGTTCCTCCGCCGACTCCAGAGTGGGGATCCATGGTGTCTGATGGGCGGGATTACATAGATACTGCTTGGTGGATAACGTTCTTCCCCGGCTTGGCCATATTCCTCACCGTGCTGGGATTCAACTTCATGGGCGACTGGCTCAGGGACAGGCTGGACCCGCGGCTGCGCCAACTGGCGGACTAACGACTTCCCGTTTTCACCTGGCCCCGTTTCGGCCCTCGAGCCAGTTCATTCAGGAAACCGCGGGGAAAGGCCGATGGAAAACCGCCGCACAGCGTTCATCCGCCTTTTATTGCCGGGCGTAGTTCTTGCCATCTCCCTGGCTGTGGCGTGCAGAACAGCGACCCCGGTACCTGTCGAAATCACCGTGCCCGTTGCGTCCGCCACTCCGGAAGCCGAAACAAGGCCGGGCGGGAGCGTCCCATTCACCGGCAGCGGACGCCTCGCAGAGGTAACGCCGTTCGAGGACATCGCTGTTTCCGCGCTCGGCGCCGACGCGTTCGTGGACAACTGGTTCCCCGGCATTGCCCTGTTTGATTACGATCGGGATGGCGACATCGACATGTACGTGTCGTCAGCGGAAGACGCGTCTCCGCGGGGACAGGCCAGGGGCGGCCCAAATCTGCTGTTCAGGAATGAGGGAGACGCCACCTTCACTGAGGTTGCGGAAGAGGCGGGCGTGACCATCCCCAAAGCCAACAGCACCGGCGTGGCAGCATGCGATCTCGACAATGACGGTTACCAGGACCTGTACGTAGCTTCATACGGACGCATCGGCGATGATCTGGACTACCGGTCGGTCGATGAAACTCCCGGCCTGCGAGACGCCGTCATGGACCACATATTCCGTAACAATGGAGACGGCACATTTGAGGACGTGACCGAAGAGGCTGTCGAGAAGCCGAACATATTGTCCGCACTGAGCATCGCTTGCGCCGACGTGAACGGCGACGGCTGGCTCGACATCTACGTGGGCAACAGGATAGACGACGATTTCCTCACGTTAGAAGAGTCGAGACACCACGGCCACTACAACGTCCTATATCTCAACAATCGCGATTTCACGTTTACCGACGTGACCGACGAGGCGGGACTGCTGGGCGGCGAGATCAAACTCCTCGATTTTGATGGCCAACCAGTCCAGTACACCGACCCGGTGACAGGACGCACCACCGTCGGGTTCGACCCGCAATTCGTCGACGACAAAGGCAATCTGGTCGGCGATCCCACTGGCCAGACCCTGGCCGTCATGTTCTTTGACTATGACTCGGACGGCGACCCGGATCTCTGGCAGGCAGACGACGGGGATCTTCTGAAGGTCTATCGAAACGACTCCACCGAAGAAACGGTGAGGTTTACCAGGGTCGACAAGGAGCTCGGCATCGACATGGTAGGGGCGTGGATGGGGTTTGCCCTGGGAGACTATGACTCCGACAGCGACCTAGATGTGTTTGTCACCAATATTGGATTCCACCCACTTCTGAATGAACAGCTGCCGATACCGACCGGCGACTGCGGATCCACCCATATGTATGACTGGAGCACGTGCTACCACTTCCTTCTTGAGAACAAGGCAGAGCAGGCGGGCGCTGGGGCTGGCTCGTTCGAAAACGTCGCTCCTAAGGTGAAGGTGACCCCAAGCGGCGTCCTGCCGCCGCCGTCCCTGGATCCGTCGAACTACTTGCCGGAGTGGGGTGTCACCACGGTCCCACCGGGGCTGGAGGCATACGACTTCGGATTCGGAACGACGTTTTTGGACATGGAAAACGACGGCGACCAAGACCTGTACTGGCTGGGATCGATGGGCGGACGGGGCGAAGGGCCGTACGGCCAGCAGTACGAGGGCGTCGGCCGGATGATGAGGAGCGACGGAACAGGCAACTATGAGGACGTGACAGTCGAAAGCCGTCTGCTAGATATAGCGCACGTCGACTACGAGGACCTCGACCCAACGAATCCGCTATTCGACCCGATCGACCGGCGGCTGTCCCCGGAGTTCCACGAAAACGGCAAGGGCGTGGCAAAAGGCGACCTAAATGGCGACGGCTATGTCGACCTCGTCGGCAGCAACAGCATGGGACCGGTCTGGGTGGGCCCAAATCTTCTGGACCTACTCGGGGGTCGGCTGTTCGTCTGGATAAACGGAGGCGGGGAAAACGATTGGGTCGGGTTCAGGTTGAAGGGCCGGATGGCAATCGACGGCACGGGTTCCAACGCAGACGCGATTGGAGCTCGGGTAGTCGTGTGGACTAAGTCGGAGGACAGCGTTTCGAGTTCACAGGTGCAGGACGTCCTGGGAGGATCAAGTTTCATCTCCATGAACTCCACCGACCTGCACTTCGGGCTGGGCAGGGAAAACACGATCGACCGAGTGGAGATTGCGTGGCCCAGCGGAATAACCCAGGTTCTCGAAGATCTCGAATCGAACATGCTTCACGAAATCGTCGAACCGGCGCCATGACGCCAAATGCCGGATCCGCAGGTGGGCCATTGACTCTAAATCCGCTGGCCTTCACGGGGCGTCAATCGGCCGCGGTCGATTGACATACGTTAAATCAGGGAATATTCTCGTTCTCTCTGCGGGCACGCCCGAATCGCCTGTGCTTCAGGCCGCATCGGCGTGTTTTGTAACGCGTGTAAATCAATTATTCAAAGAGGTGTAAACATGTTGCAAGGCCATTCAAGCTTTAAGAAGCTTACTGGCGCAATAGCATTGGTGCTTTCGGCCGTCCTCATCGTAGCCATGGCTTGCGGTGGCGGAGACGAAACCCCGACCAAGGCCGCGGCTACGACGGCGCCAGCGACGGCCGTGCCGGCAACGGCGGCCCCAGCGCCCACAGCCACCACGGAACCGGCTGGCGGCGGAACGCTGATCGTGGCCAATGACCTTGTTGGCCCGAAGGTGTTCAGGCCTTCCCTTATCACCGGTGGGGCCCACTCGGCATTCGGTTTGCAGGACTGGGGTTTCTACGACTTCCTGTTGCAGGCCGACCACTCGAATCCGCTCAACTTTGGTGAGGTAGGGACCTCCGGTATGGCGACTGCATGGACTGTCGCCGAGGATCAGAGCGAGATCCTGTTCACCATCAGGAGCGACGCAGAGTTCCACTGCGACGTTGGCGGAGCGGTTGGTCCTGAAGACATCGTCCACTCCTTCATGGAGAGCATGGGCGAGGGCACGAAGAGCACCCGCGGCCCCGGAATCAAACGCTGGGCTCCGGAATGGGAAGTTGTCGATGACAACACCGTGCGCGCAATTTCGGTGCCCGGAAAACTGGAACCGACGTGGAAGTTGGCCTTGGCTAACAACGGCGGTGGCAGCATCCCGATCGTCAGCAAGGCGCTGTTCGACTCGGGCAACGACGCTGACATCACCACCCCCTGCGGATCCGGCCCGTTCAAGATTGAAGAGTGGGTTTCCGAAGAGAAGGTCATCGCATCCCCGGTTCGTGATAACTGGCGAGCGCAACCCGACATGATCGACGAACTGCAGATCGTTCAGATCGCCGAGACCAACTCCAAGATCGCCGCGCTCAAGACGGGTGAGGTCCACATGGCCAACATCCCGCTCAAGTTCATCGACGACTCCAAGGCCGAAATCGAAGGCAGCTGGGCACAGCCCACGGGCAAGTACCAGCCTCAGATCGTCTACTTCGGCGGGAACTTCTGGGCGAAGCGCGCCTACGAGTTCGAGGACGAAGAGGACATCTTCCCGCGTGAAGGTCTGAAGGCTGACAAGGACCACCCGTGGATCGGCAATCCGGACAACGACGAGTCGATGGAGAACGCCCGCAAAGTCCGCTGGGCGATGTCTATGGCGATCGACCGGGACGCGCTGAACCGCAACGTGTTCAACGGCTACGGCCAGATCACCTACGCCTACACGGACATACTCCCTGGCGACCCGCTGTACAACGACGAGTGGACGGTCCCTTACGACGTAGAGGGCGCCAAGAAGTTGCTGGCTGAGGCTGGTCATGCCGATGGGTTTGACCTCGACTTCTGGATCTCTCCGGACAACACAGCTGCAGTTGAGCCTGAGGCTTTCGAGGCCATAGCCCAGATGTGGCTGGACATTGGAGTAACCGCATCGAGCGAGAAGACCGTGTACGCCTCTCGCAGGCCCACGCTGGTCGCCCGTTCGATCGACATTCCTTTTGCTCACCACACCTTCTGGCTGTCCGCTGACGAGCCCAAGGGCGGCACGATTGTGCCGACCGGCGGCTTCAACCACGGGATCGAACTTCCGGAAGAGATCGGTAGGATCCGCTACGACAACATTTCGGAGACGGACCTGCAGACCCGAATCGACAACAACCTCCGGTTGCAGGACTACCTGAGCCACTGGCAGTTGATGGCGGTGACGGTAACGCTCCAGCCTCACTGGCTTGTGAGACCCGAAGTCAAGTCGTGGGACCTCTACCAGCAGGCTTGGGCTGTGTTCAACTCACCCGAACGGGTGACGATGGCCAAGTGACGGGTCCGGTTAGACTTAAGTCTTAGTTCAAGTGGCACGGCCTGTCGCATACGCGGCAGGCCGTGGGCTTGTCTGGCACAGGGACTCCCCGCTGCACAACTACCGTTGGTGAGTTCCACGGGCCCGAAGATGTTGAGGGGCGCAAGGACGACCGTGTTAGTACGAATGCCAAGAGTGCCACTCGGGCCGCAACGGGAAATCCATGGCTAAGTTCCTGGGCAGACGATTCCTCTATTCCTTAGGCGTGCTGTTCGCCACCAGCATCATTGTCTTCGGGCTGTCACGGGTCGCCGGGGATCCGCGCCACCTATTCCTGACGGAGTACACGACGACCGAGACCTGGGAGGCCTGGGGAGAAGAGTACGGACTCGACCGCCCGTTCATCGTCCAATACGGCATCTGGATGAGCAAGGCCATGAGGGGCGATTTTGGGACCTCGCTCGGGCACCATATCAACGCCCGCCTTGTCATCCAGGAACGTATACCGGCAACCCTGCAACTAACGATCGCCTCTTTCTTCTTCGCGATATTGATTGGAGTGCCCCTCGGCGTGCTTTCAGCCGTCAGACGGGGAACAGTCGCGGACTATGTCGGCCGGACGTGGGCCTTGCTCGGGCAGGCCCTGCCGCCTTACTGGCTGGGCGTGATGATGGTCCTTTTGTTCGCCGTACAGTTGGACTGGCTACCTTCGGGCAGAAAGGGCGACTGGACTCATTTCGTCTTACCGACTCTCACCCTTGCCTGGGGTTCCGCGTCCGCAATGTTGAGGCTGACCCGCGCGGCCATGCTTGAGGTGCTCGACTCCGAATTCGTCAAGTTCGCGCAATCAAAAGGCGCGGGCCGCAACGCGGTGATCTGGAGACACGCCCTGCGCAACGCTCTCATCGCCCCTTTGACGTTCTCCGGGCTGTTGCTGGCCGGCTTCATGACCGGCACGGTGGTTACAGAGACGATCTTTTCATGGCCGGGCTTGGGTCAGTTGGCGGTGCGAGCGGTCTTCAGCAACGACTTCCCGGTTCTGACCGGCGTCGTGCTCCTCGTCACCGGGATATACCTTGTCGTCAACCTGCTCGTGGACTTGACATACGCGCTTGTGGATCCGCGTATCAGGCTTTCGTAGGAACGGTCTGCAACTATGGAATTAGAGGCTCGCATAGATACAAGGATGACCGATTTCTCAAGGCAGAGATCGCGCCTTGAGACGTGGTTCTCGTATTTTCGCCGCTATCCGGTGGTGCCTGCCTTGATCATCCTGGGGCTTGCGGTCGCCGCCATATTCGCTCCGCTGCTGTCTTCCCATGACCCCTTGAGAGCTGAGAGTTACGATTCCCAGCAGACGCCCCCCTTCTGGTATGCCGATGGCAGCACCAAGTACATCCTGGGGACAGACTACCTGGGCCGCGATGTCGTGACCCGCATGATCCACGGCACCAGAATTTCGCTTCTCGTCGCCTTTTCCGTGCTCGGAATCGGTGGCGTCATCGGGACGGCCGTCGGCCTCATTTCCGGGTACTTTGGCGGGACCGTGGACGAGATAATAATGCGGTTCGTGGACCTAACCCTTGCCGTCCCGTTTATTCTCGTTGCCCTGGTATTCGGCATCGTGCTGGATGTTTCCCTCAACACCGTTGTCATATTGCTCGTTATGTTCTTCTGGAACGGATTTGCCCGACAGGTGAGGGCAGAAACTCTCCAGTTGAAGACCACCGACTACGTAGCCTTGGCGAAGGTGGCCGGATCGTCTCCCGTGCGGATCATGTACACGCACATACTGCCGGGCGTCTTTTCAACAGTGATTGTCATAGCTACGCTGACCGTGGGCGTGGTCATCCTCGTCGAGTCGATTCTCAGCTTCCTGGGCGTTGGCGTTCCAGCCCCCACTCCCACCTGGGGCGCCATGATCGCAGACGGGAGAAACTACCTGGCTACGGGTTGGTGGATGGCATTCTTCCCCGGACTTGCAATACTGTTCACAGTATTGGCGTTCAACTTCCTCGGCGATTGGCTGCGGGACACGCTGGACCCGCGGCTCCGCCAAATCGAGCAATAAGCGGGCCGGGTGGCCACGGCACAGTAGGCGTTACCCGGTCTTGGACCGAGTCGCCTGAATATTCGTGCCTAACCGGGGGGTCTTCATCAATGTTCAGGGGCGGCGCCGTTGCGCTGTTGGCGGTTTTCTGCGTTGCGCTTGGATGCCAGCCCGCCGCGGGGGACGGCGAGGTGGTCGGCCACGTGGTTGAAGTTACGGCGAGGTCCCTGGTCGAAGTCGAAACCCTGACGATCGTGACGAGCGACGGCACGGAATGGCAATTCGCCGGGGGCGAGTTTTCCGACTTTACACCATCCCACCTGGAGGAACACCAGGCGCTGGGTGAGCCGGTCAAGATTGTCTACGTGCGGGAAGACGACGGCTCATTCAGGATCGTGCGGATCGAAGACGGATAACTTGGGACTTTCGATTGCCGCGGGCCGCGCCGCTTGCCGCCTCTAGGGCAGAAGTCAATGTTCGCGGCCGGGATTGCAGGCTGCATGGACGTCGTTGATGGATCCAATTTCTTGACAATTACTTGACACTTTCCAGTCGCGTTAGTAGTCTCTTTTGCCATCGGCGCGGACTTCATGTGTAGTTCGCCGGATTGCCGTGCAAAATATTCGTGAATCGAACTGCGAACTTTTGAAGTTCGAAAACGATCCCAGACTCGGAGGGAACTCAATAATGTCTAGATTCCGATTAAAGCTCTCAGCGGGCGTCCTGATCGTAGCCGCGTTCGCATTGGCCGTCCTGGCGGCCTGTGGGGGCACCGAGACGATAGTCGTCGAGACCGTCATCGTCAAGGAACAGGTTCCCGGCCAGACGGTCACCGAGAGGGTGGTGGAGACGGTCGTAGTCGAGAGGCCGGTTACCCGCACCGAAAAAGTCATTGAGACAGTCGTCGTTGAGAAAATCGTCGAAGGCCAGACCGTCAAGGTGGTGGAGACGGTCGTAGTCGAGAAGCAGGTCACCCAAATCGAGAAGGTTGTCGAGACCGTCGTCGTCGAAAAGGCTGTACAGGTTGTTGCCACACCGACGCCAGGCGCCATGGTGATGGGACCGGAAGATGAGAGCGCCGTCACCGTTGCTGACTCGAGCGTGTTCCCCGTCATCTTTGTGCACGCCCTCTCCGGCTTGGGCCAGGAGTGGAAAGTCATCGGCTGGGACGTCGGCGAAAACCTGCTAAGGGTTGACGCCAATGGCAACTATGATCCGGAACAGTCGATTGCCCGGTCGTTCGAAATTGCGCCGGATAACACATCGATCACGTTCGAACTCCGAAACGACGTGATGTTCCACCAGACTCCTGGAGGGGCCGAGGTTGGCGGGATGACCGCCGAGGACGTGGCATGGAGCTTTAACAACTCCGGTCGAGGAGACTCCATCTTCTATCGGGCCGGTAGCGTTAGAGACTGGATGGGAGAGTTCGACGAAGACGGTAACCGCACCGTGGAGCCGTTCGACGTTCTCGACATCTACACAGTCCGGTTAAATTGGAAAACCGGCAAGTTCCTGCCATGGTGGGTCACCAACCTGAGCCAGACCTCCAGCGCTGACCCCTGGATCACATCAAAGAAATTGGTGGATGACCTCGGCGAGGCCAAAGCTTCACAGATTCCAGTAGCGACCGGACCGTACCGGGCAGAGAACTGGAGCGTAGGCGAGCGCATGGACCTCGTTGCTGTCGAAGGTC
This sequence comes from Dehalococcoidia bacterium, assembly GCA_965219065.1. Classification (GTDB taxonomy): domain Bacteria; phylum Chloroflexota; class Dehalococcoidia; order Lucifugimonadales; family Lucifugimonadaceae. The sequence goes on along the minus strand of OZ244715.1, from coordinate 898,999 downwards.
ATTGGCGAATCACGCCCGCTGTGAAGAACTTCACCGTCCTTGAGCTGCGTGAGCCTCAGACAGTGCTTGCTGCGTTCAAGACCGGCCAGATCGACTTTGCCCCAATTCCGAACAGCCTGTTGGGCGAGGCCCTTGAGGCCACGCCGGGCTCACGCCGGGAAGCAGTTGGGCAATCCCAGATGGGCTGCATCAACTTCGTCGGAAATTACTGGCAACAGAAGAACAACAATCCGGACAGTTCCAGTTTCGGCGAGACGATCTTCCCGAGACCCGGATTCAACCCCGACCACGCGTGGGTGGGCGACCCCCGGGATCCCGCCAGCATGGAGCAGGCGCGCCTGATTAGACGCGCCCTCATCCTTGCGATCGACCGTGAGGCCATCAGGGATGAACTGTTCGGTGGATTCGGTGGAATCCAGGGTTCGGCCGTGAACGGTTGGGGACCGGATTCGCCGGGTTGGAAGTCGGATTGGGAGCGGCACTTCGATCCTGATGAGGCGAAGCGGCTTGTTGCAGAGGCCGGGTACGGGGATGGCTTCGACATCTCGCTGTTCGTGCCGTCTGATCACCCAAGAGTCAATCCTGAAGCCGGACGGGCAATCGCCCAGATGTGGAACGACGTCGGTGCAAACGTGGACCTTGACGTGAGCGCTTACGCGGCGGCCAGGCCGAGGCGGTTCAATGGTGTGGACGACATACCGTGGTACCACTGCGGAACTATTCGGCCAGGTCTGGAAGACCGTCCGTTTGATGGCGGAATGGGCCCGTCCAGCACGTTCCGCGGTTTCGAAGTCGAAGACCACATGGTTCCTCTCTACTTCGAGAACTTCACTGAGCCCGACCGCCAGAAGCGTATCGAGAACAACATCAAGATCAACGACTACGTCCTCGGACAGTGGGAACTACAGGCAGCGTTCGTTGCCGACATCCCCCACTACGCGGTAGGACCGAGAATTGACCAGTGGATGCCTCACTCGATCGACGCGCCGATATTCACCGGCGCAGCTACGGTGACGTTGAAGTAACAGCCGCCCCGATTTCGGTCTGAACTACATTGCCGAATAGGTGATTGAGGGGGCGGAGCCAGTTGGCTCCGCCCTTTCGCACCCGGTGATGAATCAGCCAGACCGACTAGGCTGAACTCGAGACATGGCAAAGTTCATCGCTCGACGCATTCTCTACACCATCGTGATGATCATCGCGATGAGCATCTTCCTTTTTGGCATGTCTCGTGCGGCAGGCGACCCCCGCCTCCTTTACCTGAATGAGTACACGACCGAACAGGACTGGGAGGCGTGGGGCAAGGCGATGGGCCTCGACCGCCCGTTGTACGTACAGTACGGGGCATGGGCCGGGAATGCGGCGAGGGGGGACCTGGGCGATTCGATGCAGCACAAGAAGCCATCTCTTTCGGTGGTGTACGACCGCCTTGGCGCCACGCTCTTGCTGGCCGTGAGCGCTACTGCACTGGTCTTTCTTATGGCCATTCCGTTGGGCATCCTTTCCGCCGTCAAGCGCGGGACCTGGTGGGACTACGCGGGGCGCATCCTCGCGTTGTTGGGCCAAACGGCGCCTCAGTTCTGGTTGGGGATCGTACTGATTATCGTTTTCGCCGTGTGGCTTGAAATTTTGCCGGTATTCGGCCGCGGAGGCTGGGAACACTACATACTCCCGTCTCTTGCGTTGGGCTGGCTGAGCGCCGCCGGGTTGCTCAGGCTGGTGCGCTCCGCCATGTTGGAAGTGCTCGATTCTGAGTACGTAAAGTTCGCCAGGGCGAAAGGGGTGAACTACCAATCGATCATTTGGCGGCACGCCTTGAAGAACGCCCTGATTGCCCCGCTAACGTACTCGGCGCTTTTCATAGCAGGCTTCATCGACGGTTCGGTCGTGATTGAGACGGTCTTTGCCTGGCCCGGCGTGGGACGACTTACGGTCGAGGCGATCAACGCCAATGACTTTCCGTTGGTAACGGCGGTCATCACCCTCGTGACAATCCTCTACGTGACTATGGCTCTGATAGCAGACGTGTTGTATGCGGTCGTCGACCCGCGGATCCGGTTGACCTAAATGTGTGACGCAAATTCAGGGTGGATCGCCCAACGCCCACCAGCCCGGGATTGTGATTAGTTGGCAATTCAAGGCGCAACGGCAGGCGCTTCGGTCTACGAAGAAAAACTACGCGGCTCCACGGCCACGCGTTACTGGAGGGAATTCCGGCGTTGGCCGGTAATCCCCGCGCTGATAATTGCCTTACTCATAGCCGTGGCGATATTCGCACCGTTGGTTGCGCCTAAGGACCCCGAAAGAGGCGGCCTGCGAGAACGCCACAACCCCCCGATGTGGATGGAAGGAGGCTCTTCGGAATACATACTGGGCACTGATCATCAGGGCTCGGACATCTTCAGCAGGATCATTTACGGCGCCCGTATCTCGCTCCTAATAGCGTCCATCGTGCTGACTGGAGGAGTCATCGGGGGAACCATGATCGGGTTGGTGTCGGGGTGGTATGGAGGGCAGACCGACGAGTTCCTGATGCGTTTTGTCGACTTCATCCTGGCGGTACCTTTTATCCTTATCGCGATAGTTGTGATAATCGTGTTGGGGCAAAGCCTGACCGTCATCATCTTGCTGCTGGTCATATTCAGTTGGGCGGGTTTTGCGCGCCAGGTCCGCGCCGAGACGTTATCTCTCAAGACGGAGATCTACATAGACGCCGCACGCATCGTAGGCGCGCCGACGACGAGGATATTCCTGCGCCATATTTTCCCGGGCCTGATTAGTACCATCGTCGTTCTAGCAACCCTTCGTGTGGGTGCCTTGATCCTCACGGAGTCAACGCTCAGCTATCTGGGGGTCGGGGTGCCGCCGCCTACACCTGCCTGGGGCGTGATGGTTGCAGATGGTCGCCTATACGTCGATTCGGCCTGGTGGGAAAGCCTGTTCCCTGGCTTGGCAATCATGATGGTCGTGCTCGCGTTCAACTTCTTCGGTGATTGGATGCGGGACTTCCTCGACCCCAGACTCAGACAGACCGCCTGAGCCATCCCAAATTCAGGCCGGCGCAATGTGCTATTCGTGTCGTCCCGGTCGCCCCGACGGCAAAATGGTAGCCTCGACTGACTCTTGGCCCGTATTGAATTCAGCGCCGACCCACAACGAAATTGATTTCCAGGCCTGTCACCGCAGACAACCTCGCCGACCTGGAACGATTTTCCCGCGGGCACGGAAAATTCCGGTACTGTTCCTGCATGCGTTGGCGCATGACCTCCTCAGAGTTCAGGCGCTCAGACAAACCGAAGCGGATCGAAGCTCTGCGCGACAACGTCGCTAATGGCCGCCCAACAGGCGTGCTCGCTTACGCAGACGGCGTTCCCGTCGGATGGTGCTCCATTGCGCCGCGTGAAGAATTTCGAGGGCTGGAACGATACCGTAAATTGGCCCGAATAGACGCCGCCGCCGTCTGGTCGGTGACTTGCTTTTTTGTCGACAGGCAGTATCGTCGAAGAGGCCTCACTGTCGACCTATTAGAGGCCGCTGTCCGATACGCCAGCGCCAACGGCGCCCGCGTCGTTGAGGGCTATCCGGTGGATCCCACCGCTGCGTCTTATACCTACATGGGTTCGCCACAGACATTCATCAGGGCCGGATTCACGGACGTCACCCCGCCTGGCCGGGAACGAAGAATGTTCAGGATCATCCTGGACGACATCGGGGCAACGCAAGGCCGCTAACCCTGCCACGCGACCGGCTAACGTAAGTGATGATCCGGACCTTGGCCAACCTGCATAGAATCACGGCTCTGGCGCCGCGGTCGCGCAGAATTCATGCTGACCGGGATTGCGCCGTCCGTTAGACTCTCGGATGCCCAATTTCCATTTGCCGCAAATCAGGAGAGAGTTAATGCGACAACTTCCGCACACCGAATATGCCGGATACCGAGGAGTCGGCGTCAGATTGTCAGAACCGATGGTCGACGATCTGCGCGCGGATGCAGCCCACGGGCGTGAAGAGCCGGTATTCAAGGGCTACCACATGTTCGATAAGGCCCACACGCTCATGCTCGGCGAAGAAGGGCTCATTCCGCGGGAAGACGCGGCTGCCATACTGAGGGCCTTCAGGGAGATGGAAGACTACGGGTTCATGAAGGCCCGTGCCGAACAGCCGTGGGGGCTGCATGCCGGCGAAAACTACCTGATCCGAAAACTCGGATACGACATCGGCGGAAGGATTCACCTCGGCAGGTCATCCGGAGACCTAATGCAAGTCTCTCGCAGGGTCGCCACCCGCGACGCCATACTGGAGACGATGCAGGGCGTGATCGATTTCAGGCGGGCTCTCCTTCCTGTGGCGTGCGAAACCGCCGACGCAGTGATGCCTGGATATACACATGGCATGCACGCTCAGCCGACCACGCTGGGAGCGCAGTTGCTTTCATGGGTGGCCGGGCTGGAACGGGACTTCGAACGCCTTGACGCGGCTTACGGTCACACCAACCAAAGTCCTGCGGGCGCTGCGATCATGACCGGGTCGCCGTTCGCCGTGAATCGCCATCGGACCGCCGATATTCTCGGATTCGAATCAGTGCTTTACAGCACGTTCGACGCCATCGTCGGCAGCCGTGACTTCACGCTCGAGTCGTATTCGGCCGCGGCGATCCTGGACGGACACGTCGGCCGCGCCGGCGAAGACATTGCGTACTGGTACAGCAACGAGTCCCGCATGGTCGACATTCCGGACCGTTTCTGCCACACGAGCAGCATCATGTTGCATAAGAAAAACCCCGTAGCCCTCGAGCAGATCAGGGGGAGCGCTTCGGACGCCATAGGCGGCCTCACCGGCGCCTTTGTGGCGTCCAAGAGCCGCAGCGGGGCGCCGGACGGCGGCGGCGGAGTGTTTTTCGAAATGCTGGATGTCTTCAGCATAGTTCGCAGGAACATGCACTGGCTGGAGATCATGGTGCCTGACCTGGAAGTGAAGCGCGACCGGATGCACCACTTGGCGAGTTCCCATTGGGCGGTCGGTCCGGACATCGCCAGCGCGGTCGTCAAGGAGAAAGGGCTGCCCTGGCGTATCGCTCACCAATGCGTGGGCACAATGGTGCGTTTCGCGCACGAACGGGGGCTAAGTCCCCGCGACGCTACCCCGGAGCTTCTAGACGAAGCAGCCATCGAGTATATGGGCAATCCGATCGGCCTGAGCAGCAAAACCCTGAATGACGCGCTGGATCCTACTAATGCAGTGAAGCAGCGCACCCTGTACGGCGGTCCTGCCCCCGAAGAGACCAGGGCTCGGGCAGAGGACGCGGCAAAGAAGGTCGAGTCTGACACTACAATCGTTGCAGAAAAAATCCGCCGCCTAGAAGAGGCGGAGGCCCGATTGGAGTCGGGTATCGATGAGCTAATCGCTTCGGTCTAGCCATCGCCAGGAATAACACGACCGGGCCGAGGCGTTCGACCCTTGGCCCGGCCTTACCGCCCAGTCCGATGGATGCTGAGAAGAACTAGCGCCTGAACTCGCGCATGCTGAACGCGACTAACGGCGGAAGGTTTGCTGCAATCCCGGCCGCCGGCATGGCAGTCAGCAGGGCGTTGGTCGAACGAAACGCCACGCCAAAGACCTCTTGAGAGTAGTACAGTCCCGCCCATGCGCCTACCATCGCTCCCAATAGGGTCAACCCGAGCGCCGGCAGGTTGGATGCCACGCTTTCGTCGAGTTTCAACCAGGCTGCATATGCGCCGAGGCCGCCGCCTACGCCAATGCAGATCGTAAGAACGACGAACGACACCGTCGTAGACATCGACGGCTGGAGTAGAAAAAACCAACCGATGAAATACCCGGCCATGGCGGCGACGCCCCCTGTTACGACCCCTACGGAGACCCGTACAACGAGGGAAAATAGCGATTCGATCATGCGGTATGTCGTTGAGTCCCGGGCCCCACATTCCGGCCAGGGCACTGGTGATTTATTTGGTCTCCGGCCAAGCGCGGCGACTTCATTTTAAGCCAATTCCCCCGTCGAATAGCGAGCGGCAATACAGAGACATTTGTAAACGGCAGCCTGCGGCAGGTTTTGCTCTTTTCAAATTATGCACGACGCAGAAAGGTCAGATATGAGAATTACCGGCGTTTCGACCTACCCGATAGCGATTCCGTATGGGATCCCGTGGAGGAATCGGCACACCGAGGACTCCGGTCGTCCGATGACCCACCTTGAAACGACGATCCTGGAGGTTCACACGGACGAGGGGATCAGCGGCCTGGGAGAAGCTAAGGGACTGGAGGTCGCAGAGCAAATCCGCCAACGATTCGTGCCGGCTCTGGTAGGGCGCGACCCCTTGCAAATAGCATCTCTCGTGACAGATCTGGAACGTCGGTTTGGGAATTCGCAAATCGTTGCCGGACTTGATTTCGCATTCCATGACATTGCCGGAAAGGCGTTGAGAGTGCCGGTCTATCAGTTACTTGGCGGCAAGATGCGGGAAAGTGTGCCCCTTGTCTGGACGCTCCCTTATCTCGACATTGAATCGCAGGTTGACCAGGCGATAGACCGGGTGGCAGAGGGGTTTACTCACGCCATCAAGATGAAGGTCGGCATACCCGGAGACTACGAACACGTCCTCGCCGTGGGAAGGGTAATCGGCGAGGTGCCCATTCGACCTGATTCCAACATGGGCCACTCAAAACAACAGGCCTTGCGCCAGACCGCGGACCTGCAATCGGAAGGGGTGCGAATCGAACTGCTCGAAGACCCATGCCCGACCGATTGGGACGACTACCAGGACCTGGCCGACCAACTTGGAGTCGAGATTTCGGTTCACGGCGGCTGGGACAGTTTCGACGATGTGGCCGGAATAATTCGGGCATCGAAACCGGGCATTCGCTGCGTCAACGTGATGCCGACGGATTGGGGCATATACAGGTCGGCGCAAATAGTGGGGGCGCTGGAAGTAGCGGGAATTGGTTGGACGATGGGAACGAGCCACGACTCGTCTATCAAGATCGCGGCCTCCCTTCACTTGGGCACGGCGTTGCCAAACGCCATATACCCGTGCGACCTGCTTGGTCCTCGGCTGCACGTCGCGGACGTCGCTACTGAACCATTGTCGATTCACGCGGGGCAGGGTATCGCACCGACAACGCCCGGTTTGGGGATCGAGTTGGACCACGACGTTCTCGAAAACTACCGGGTCGACTCATTCGAATCGGAAGGGACGCTAGTGTAAATGGCCACAGTAGTTAACATCGGTGACATAAAGATAGTTGCGGTCACGGACGGGGAGGCTGCGCCCATAAATCCGGGTTGGCCGTTCCCCAGTGTGCCCTCGTCGTCTTGGGGCGACGCCCGATTCGCCCTCGACCACGAAGGGCGTCACCTAAGTAATTTCGGGGCGTTCGTAATTCGATCTCGAGGCGCGACTGTCCTCGTTGATACGGGTTTGGGTCCGGGGTCCTGGGAAGTCCAGGCGCCCGGCGCAGATGCCGGACACCTCCTCGAGAGCCTCTCTACGGCTGGCATCGGCCCGGATTCGATTACGTGTGTGGTCATGACCCACATCCATTTTGACCATGTCGGCTGGAACGTCACGGCAGGCGAGTCCGATTCTGCGACGCCCATGTTCCCGAAGGCGAGATACTTGGCTCCAAAAGCCGATTGGGACCATTGGAAAGGCAACACAGACCCAGCCAGCGGCCATCACCGGAGGGCGTTCCGGGACAGCGTAGTGCCGTTACAAGAATTGGGCGTCCTCGAATTCGTTGCCGGGGAGATCTCGGTCGCGCCCGGCGTACGGACTTTACCTACCCCCGGCCACACGCCGGGCCATCAGTCGTTGCTACTGGAATCCGGAGTGGAACGCGGGATCGTGACCGGCGATGTGTTCCATTCGTCGGCGCAGTTCACTTATCCGGATTGGTCTCACCGGGCAGATATCGACCCGGTAACGGCCCGAAAATCGAGGGTCGGGTTACTCGAGAAGTTGCTGCCTGACGTTACGGTAGCTTCGGGCCACCTCATCCACGGATCGAACATAGGGACAGTCGCAACCGTGAAGGGTCGCAGGATGTGGCGACCCTTCCCCTAAGGCCAGGCGGCGCCAAATAGTTAGCCGGTCAATTGCAGGACTGATTCGCCTAGCGGTTTTCCACGAACTCGTTCGTAAATGCCGAGTTGGGGTCAAGATCCGCGTCTACCAGGCCGCGCCCCTTCATCCAGTCGGACAATGTTGTCCACCTCTCGGATTCTTGCCAGCCGAATGACGGGGCCCCTTCCGTCCAGAGGGGGGCCAATAGGTCGACTCCCTGCCGCTCGAGTTCTTCGTTTACGGTTCCCTCCTCGGCGGCTTCCAGCAGTGCGTCGATAGACTTCTGCGGGTTCTCGATCGCCGACTCAAAACCGCGGCTCAGGGCGTTGACGAATCTCTGGACTAAGTCAGGGCGCTCGGCGATGGTGTCTTCGCTCGCCACGACCACCAGTTCGTAGAAGTCGGGCACACCCCACTCTTCCATCCGCATGACCGTCACCTCGTGGCCTTCGAGTTCAATTAAGATCGACTCGTGCGTCCAGTACGCGCCCACGACCGCGTCGACTCTTCCGCCAAGCAGGGCAGGGACGAGGTCAAACCCGACATTGACCATTTCGACTTCATCTATTTCAACACCGTCAAAGTTGAGCATCGTCTCCAGCATCCCCTCGTTCGAAAGAATTCCCGGATGGCCGATCTTCTTGCCGCGCAAGTCTCCTGGCCTCGTCAACCCGGAAGCGGTCAAAGTCATGATCGAGTTGAGGGGGTGTTGGACAATGCCGGTGACAGCGACGACGGGGATGCCTTCACTCCGGGCCTGGAGGAGATCGGGTTGGTAATTGATGCCGAACTCGTCTCTGCCGGCTCCCACGGTCTGCAGAATCGTAGACGGGTCGGAAGGCGTGTAGATATTCACGTCCAACCCCTCCTCGTCGAAGTACCCTTGCCTCACCGCTTCGTAGATGCCGGCGTGATTGGAGTTGGGATACCAATCGAGCGCCAGGGACACGCTCACTCTTTCCGGCTCATCGTCCCCGCATGCGAAGACAAGCACCAGGATTACTGTCATCAGAACGGTCAATAGGAATCTTCGATTCATCGGTTTGAAGCCTCCTTGCGGGCCAACAGCGCCATAATACGCGACTTAAGCTAACGATTGACACTCGGAGAAAAGTCCGTCATCCGGTACAGGGCGGCTGAACTAACGAATTACGAAAATCAAGGCCAGAAAGCAGCCGATGTTCGGCGGACTCTCTCCCCATGGCTAATAGGTCTCGTAATTGTAAGACAACAGGTACTCGGCCGCCCGTTTCGAGTCGATTGGCTCCCAGGAAAGGCTGGTATAAGCTCGTGGACGCTACGGGCGTTGGAGGACCACATCATGTCGAATGAGAATAAACCCCTTGAGGACAAAGTCGCTGTTGTGACCGGCGCCGGCCAAGGCAACGGTCGCGCCATAGCGCTGCGACTCGCCGCCGATGGCGCGATGGTCTTTGGAACAGACCTGAAACCGGGCCTGTTGAACGAACTCGAAGACGCCAGCCGGGAGTCTGAGCTCAAGGTCGCTACGGGCGTCTACGACGCCACCAGCCTTGCCGACGCAGACAGTCTGGTTGCCCGCGTCGTAGAGTCGTATGGGAAGCTCGACATCATGGTCAACAATGCCGGCGCCATTTGGACCACACCGTTCCCTGACGTTACGGAAGAGATTTGGGACCGGACTATGGACCTGAACCTCAAAGGCCTGTACTTCCACATGCAGGCTGCGGCAAGGCAGATGATCAAGCAGGGCAGCGGTGTCATAATCAACTTGGCTTCCATAGCAGGAATTGACCCCGGGATCACGCTGTCACCGCCGTACGCGGCGAGTAAGGCGGCAGTGATCAATCTAACCATGTCGGCTGCCTTAAGGGTTGCTCAGCACGGGGTCAGGGTGAACGGCGTCGCCCCCGGCATAGTCGATACAGCGTTCAATCGGACGCTGGACCGCCTGCTGGGTGTCGAGCAAGAGGGACTGCCCGAAGGGGAATGGATGCGTAGGCGGGGGTCCGGCATTCCTCTGGGGCGCGTCTCTGTGCCGGAAGACGTTGCGGGCGTCGTGGCATTCCTGGCCGGTCCCGATGCCGCCTACATGACTGGGGAAACTGTCATCGTCTCGGGCGGCTTGGTGGTCCGGTAGCCTTACGCCGTGCACTGGACCGACAGGACGCCACGTCCGGCCGCGTACTGAGAAATTGCGCGGTTATTCGCCGCTCGTAGTCTCCCGCCTGTTTGCCGACCGCCTTTCCGCTTCAAGGCGCTCAAGGTCGTATGACTTGTGGTCCACGTATTTCATTGCGTTGGCAATCAGTTTGTGGCCGGCAACGTCACGTATGAGCCGGTGCATCTCCTGGCAGACCCGTCGGTAGTCGGGGTGGCCCTGCGGCGTAGTCCGAAGTTCAAGCAGGTGGAAGGCTTCCCGGGCGTTTAGCTGCATGACGTAGCGCAACCGGTAGGAAAATGGAACGGCGTACTGGGCGACGCTGGCGCCATGAGCCTGGAGGAGGACGGAGTGAAGGCTGGCCATGCGGTCCATCGCGGCGTCCCATTCGACCGATTCGCCCGCCTCTACGATGTCGGGCGGAGTGGAGTACCCGTGCGACACGCCCAACGGTTGCCATTCGAGTGTGAGCATCCGGTGGCGCTGCAAGTCCCTGAAACTCCCGAAGTCCGAGAGTATGTCGAATCGATATGAAACGCGCTCTGCGCCCCTGCCGGGCTTGTGCCTTCGGTTGCCGCGTTCTCCGGCATACGTACGAATCACGCGGGCCTTTTCCTCATACGGCATATTCCCCGCCAGCTCCAGCAACTGCCCATCGGGCAGGTCGGTGAAGGCGTACAGCGCGGCTGCCGCGACCTTGGATTCCGCATCCGGGTCCCAGTCGGTGAGCTCGACCTCCGGAACATCGTTCGGTGCGACCACTTCATACTCTCGTGCGATCCCGGCCATGGAGTCCGCTGTCCGGCGTAAGTAGTCGCTCCACGCCCTGCCCCTATCGGGCACGTCTACTCGCCGAACGAACGCGGGTATTACGGCCCGGAGTTCGTTTAGCAGTAGCTTGTAGTAGACGTGTACCTCTTCCAATTGGCTGGCGCGCATACGCAACAGCAGCGATTCGTATGCCTGACCTGTACCGAATATGCCGACATTCGAAAGCGTCGCGGCAGGGAGCAACCCTCTCGCCGTATCGCAGGCCTTCGCCCGGATGGTCGATCTCCATACGCGCATGCTGTCGCCGGTGGCGCGCGGGAATCTGGCGGCGAAGTAGTCGGTGAGGCGCCGGACGATGGACGAGTAGGTGTCGAACTGCCGGTCCATCTCTTCGCGGTACCGATCCTCGTGATCGGAGCCCCGAATCTCAGGGGGTACGATGTACCGGTAACGGCCGCCCAATTTGCGGTCGTAGTAGATGTACCTCGTGCTCTGCTCGAGGTAAGCGGCCAGCCTTCCCCACTCCAGCACCTTGGTGAGGATGTTCGACGCCTGTTCGCACGCGACGTGCGCCCCGCCGAGCTGTGCGACAGAATCGTCGCCGTACTCGCCCAACACCCTCTCGTAGAGTCGTTCGGCCCTGCGCGTGTCCGGCGCACCCGCCCCGCCAGCCGACGATTCAACAATCGCCTGAATACCGATGTCGGGCTGACTGTAAAACTCGTCCAGGAAGACGCGCCGCAGCGACTTGTGTGTCCGGCTGTAGCGGGCGAACAGCGCGCCTTTTACCACCTCCGGGAGATTTATGAGAGCAAATACCGGGCGGTCCGTGTTGGTGAAAAACCGCCCTAGTATTAACTCTTCTTCGTGTGTGAATGTCTCCCGGAAGTACATGTCGGGCGGATTGTAGACGGTCTTAACGCCGGGCTGCCTTTTCTTCGAGGATAAAGAGCGGCCCGCCTGCCACCTCGCCGACGTGCCCTACTTCGCGCAGACCAATAGGGACGCCTGCGCCCATGTGGTGGGCAACGTCTGGCCTGACCCAAGCGGGAACCTGGCTACGGCAGGCTAAAGCAACAATCTTGCCGGGTTTTCCAGGTTCTTCCGGATTTCGTTCAGGAAAACTGCCCCCTCGGCGCCATCGGCAACTCGATGGTCCACAGAAATTGTGGCCTTCATGATGTCTGCGACCACGATCTGGTTGTCCCGAACGACCGGGGTTTTCGTGACGCTGCCTGTGGCGAGTACCGCCGACTGGGGCGGGACGATTATCGCGGCGAAACTTTCGACGCCCAACATACCCATGTTCGATATCGCGAACGTGCCGCCGGTCAGTTCTTCTTGCGTTAGTGTGCCGCCGTCGCCCCGTGCCCTGCGGCCAAGGTCTTTGGCTGCCTTGGACAACTCTGCAAGCGATTTCCCCTGGCACCGGAGCAATGCCGGGACAATAAGCCCTTCTTCGAGCGCGATGGCAATTCCGATATTGATATTGGCTTGACCGACCAGGCGATCGTCCTCGTAGAACTTGTTGAACTTCGGCTGCGCGATCAGGGCGTTTGCCGACGCCTTGATGATCATGTCGTTTACCGACACGCGCACGCCCGAATCGGCTAGCGCTTCGTTGATACCTGTCCTCAACCGCATCAGGTCGGTCATGTCGACCGCCACGGTCACGTAGAAGTGAGGCTTCTCGGTCTTGCTGCGGACGGTCACCCGGGCAATCGCCTGCCGCATGCTCGTCAGGGGTACGTCGGAAGAGTCGATCTCGGGGACCGGGGCTGCGGCCATGGCAGGCGCAGCGGCAGGGGGTTGGTAGGACAGCACGTCATCTCGAGTGATGCGGCCGCCCGGACCTGTTCCTGTCACCTGCGCGATGTCGATATTTTGTTCGCGAGCGAGCCGCCGGGCCATTGGAGAGGCCTTCACGCGCCCTCCGGCAGGTGGCGGCATCGGCGGAGCCGGTGGAGCGACGGCTACGGGCGCTACGACCGGACTTGGAGGCGCTACGGGCGGCGTTGCAGGCGCAGCAGCCGCGGCCGGTGCCGCGATCTCAGGTACCTCGTCGTCCGCATCACCGATGTAGGCGATCAGATCGCCGACCGGTACCTTGCCTCCCTCGGCAACCACGATTCTGCGCAGTAGACCGTTGGCATAAGCCTCCATCTCGACCACCGTCTTGTCGGTCTCGATCTCGGCCAGTTTGTCGCCTCGGGCAACGGCATCGCCCTCGGCCTTAAGCCATTTGACAATGGTGCCTTCTGTCATGTCGGCGCCCATGGAGGGCATGGTCACTTCGGTGATCAATGAGTACTGCTCCGGTTCGGGTGGTAAGGGCTGAAATAGCAGTCGGCCTGACGCCCATATGTTCCGGGACGCCGGCGATTAGAGGTTACACAAACGTAAGCTGTGGCGCAGCCCGCGGACGCATCGATAAGGCCTATTGCGTTGCGCGGCTTCACAGTTTGTAGGCCTGCGTAAGGGCTTGGAGCACGTCGCGGGAATGTGGGAGCGCACCCTGTTCCATCGTGCGATTGTAAGGCCAGGGCGCGTCGCTTGCGCCAATTCGTATGATCGGGCCGTCGAGCCAGTCCCCCACGCGTTCCTGGAGTGTTGCTACCACCTCCGCCATGATGCCGCCGGTGCGGCGGGCGGTGTCCAGGGCCAAAACCCGGCTGGTCTTTTGAGCCGAAGCCGTCAGCGTGTCATAGTCCATGGGGTTAAGCGACCTGAGGTCGACCACTTCCGCCGAGATGCCCCGTCCCGCCAGCGTCTCGGCCGCCTCGTCCAATATGGGCATTCCGTGTCCGTACGACACCAAAGTAACCGCGTCCCCTTCACGGCGGACTTTCGCGGAACCTAGTTCCACGTCGTAGTGCTCTTCCGGCACCTCGCCCCTCACTCCGTAGAGCCCTGCCGATTCCGCGTACACGACGGGGTTGTCCTCTTTAATGGCGGTCCTCAGCAGGCCCAGAGCGTCGTACGGGGTCGACGGCGCCACAACGCGCATTCCCGGGACTTCGGCGAGCCACGTCTCGAAACTCTGGGAGTGGGTCGCCGCAAGTTGCATGCCCGCGCCCGTCGGCGCGCGTATCACCATCGGTACCTTCAACTGGCCGCCCGACATATAGCGCAAGTTCGCAGCCATGTTCACGATCTGATCGAACGCCACGAGGGAAAAACTCATGGACATGAGTTCGACGATAGGCCGCAGTCCCGCTGCCGCCGCGCCAACCCCTGTGCCGATGAACGTGGCTTCCGAAATTGGTGTGTCCCTGACCCGTTTGCTGCCGTACTCCTGCAACAGGCCCGCGGTGACCGCATACGCCCCGCCGTACGCTCCGATGTCCTCGCCCATGAGAAATACGGCGGGGTCGGTTTCAAGGGCTTCGGTAAGGCCTTGCCGGATCGCTTGGCGAACGGTTACAACTGGCATTGTCAGATCAGGATTGGGTGGGGTACCTGGTAGTTAACTCAGGCGTAAGTATCTTCAAATAGGTCTTCGGGCGAAGGCTCAGCGCTCTGCTCGGCAAATTTGACTGAGGCGGCGACCTCTTCCTCCACCGACGCCCGCGCAGCCTCCAAATCATTTTCACCGGCTACGCCATGCTCAAGGAGCAGACGAGGAAAGGTCTTTAGCGGGTCTCTGCCTACCCAGTATGCGAGCTCTTCTTCTGACCGGTAGCGGGCTGGGTCGGCCATCGAATGGCCTACATACCGGAACGTCTTGGCCTCGATGAATTTGGGTCCCTCGCCATTCCTGATTCGGACGGCAGATTCTTGTGTTGCCTGTTTCACAGCCAGCACGTCCATCCCGTCCACTACGACCGAGTCGATGCCATAGTCCATTGATATCGTGTGGAAGTCGTTTCCGGCCGACCTGACGTTTTCGACCGCCGACCCCATCCCGTAGAGGTTGTTCTCCAGGAAGAACAACAGCGGCAGATGCCAGACCGCGGCCAGGTTCATGGTCTCGTGGAATGTGCCCTGGTTGACCGCTCCGTCGCCAAAGAACACCAATGCGAGGTCGCTCGTTTCTTTGTAGAGGCACGAAAGGCCTAGACCGGCCGCCAGCGGCAACTGAGCGCCCACGATGGCGTGGCCGCCCATAAACCGTTTGGCCGCGTCGAACAGGTGCATCGAACCGCCCTTGCCCTTGCTCAGCCCCGTTTTGCGTCCGAACAACTCGGCCATAATGCGGTTCGTGTCCAAGCCCCGCGCCAGGGCATGCCCATGATCGCGGTAGTGGGTGACTATGTAGTCTCCGGGTAGCAGGGCGGAGAGAGCGCCGACGGCGACGGCCTCCTGGCCGATGTAGAGGTGAAGAAAGCCGCGTATGTTGCCTGTCGTGTAGTTTTCTGCGCAGGCCTCTTCGAATCGACGGATAAGGTACATCTGGCGATACAACGTCAGAAGTTCCGCGTTGCTGCTAATGCCGTTCAACGAGGGTGAGGCCCCCGGGCTACCGGCAATAGATTGCTCAGGGCTGCTTTCTTGCCTTGTTTTTGGACTTTCCGCGGTCATTAAGCTATGGGCCCGCAACCGTGTTCGTCGGTGGTGCACTCGTCAGGCTAACTCGTCGGGTTACTTGGCAATTTTACGCATGTTGGCAACCGACTGCCGAAGTTTACATGCGGACGCCGCTCACACATGCCCTCGGGTACTCGGAACCTATGAATATCCAGCGCCGTTGTTTGTGATCAACCGGCCAGCTTGCGCGCAAGGACAACGTTGTGAATCAGCATGGCGATAGTCATCGGCCCCACACCTCCCGGCACGGGCGTCAGCGCAGACGCCACCTGCGACACCTGGTCCCGGTCTACGTCACCGGCCAGGCGGTATCCGCGTCGCCTGGTTGGATCGTCAACGCGGGATATACCAACGTCGATGACAACGGCGCCGGGCTTCACCATCTCTCCGGTAATCATCCCGGGCCTGCCGACGGCAGCCACGAGAATGTCCGCCTGCCGAGTTTCGGCGGCGAGATCGCGCGTGCCCGTATGACAGACAGTCACCGTGGAGTTGGCGCCGCGACCCCGCCCGAGGAACAACGCGGCGAGCGGCAGCCCAACAATGTTGCTGCGCCCGCATATTACTACCTTGGCGCCCGCGGTTTCGACTTGTTCCTCGATGAGCAGACGCTGCACGCCGAGTGGGGTGGCGGGAACGAAGCGAGGCGTGCCGGCCAGCAAGAGTCCAGCGTTTTCGGGATGCAGGCCGTCGACGTCTTTTGACGGGAGTATCGTTCGGACCACCTCGTCTTCATCGACGTGGTCCGGCAACGGCAACTGCACGAGGATGCCGTGGAAACGGCTATCCCGATTCAATTCGTCTACCTGCGCAACTACCTCGTATTGTGAAGAGCTGGCAGGCAGGCGGATGGTTTCAGAATAAACCCCGGCGTCTTTGCACGCTCGTTCTTTGCTGCGGACGTAAGATTGCGAGGCGGGGTCGTCCCCGACGAGAATCACGCCTAGGCCCGGGGGCGATAGGCCGCCGGAGCGGAGGGCGGCAACCTCAGCGGTCAACCCGGCCCTGACCCTTGCGCCAACGGCATTACCGTCGATCAGCCGGGCCCTCGATGTATCGTCGTGTTCGCTCATGGTTCTTCGTGGCGGCCGCGCGGGGGCCTGATTGGTGGCCGGTCTAACCGGTGTTTACTCCCAAGAACGTATCATGACGACAGACCTCGGCGGGACGGTAAAGCCGGGAGGACACCAGGCAGACGGACTACGGAGCGCCTGTTCATTGATATACACGGGTATCGACATTATAGAAATCAGCCGAATCGCGGAGGTGGCGAGACGTTACCCGAAGCGGTTTTTGGAGAAGATATACACCCCGGGAGAGAGGGCCTACAGCCGCGGCAGAGCGCCACAATTGGCAAGCAGATTCGCGGCCAAGGAAGCCGTCATGAAAGCGCTTGGCACGGGGGTTCGGGGCGTCGGTTGGCGTGAAATAGAGGTCGTTCGTCCCAGGGGCCGCGCCCCAGAGATCGTTCTGCACGGCAGGGCGCAGGCCAAAGCCCGGGAAATCGGCATTGTCCGCACGGCGTTAAGCCTCTCCCACTCCAGGGACTACGCTGTGGCTTCTGTTGTAGCGATTACGGCCGGGGTCGGGGATCCAGAGAAATGAAGGCGGTCACCGCCGCGCAGATGCGGAGGTTGGAGCAGGCTGCGGTTGAAGCAGGCGTCTCGCTCGACGAGCTGATGGAAAACGCCGGTCGGGCAGTCGGGGACGAGGTTGCGGCCAGGCTTGTGAACGTCCCAGAGTCACGGATAGTCGTACTTATCGGACCCGGCAATAACGGGGGAGACGGCCTGGTGGCGGCGACGCGGTTGGCGCAACTGGGCGCCGCGGTCGAGGCGTTCGTAGTTGCCGGCAGTGGAGATCCTGCCGGAAAGAGGCCCGCTGCCGAGGCCGCGGGTGTAAAGGACAAACAGGCCCGAGACGAACCCGGCATACAAGTCCTGAGCAGCGTGTCGGCTTCGGCCGACGTGGTTATCGACGCAGTGTTAGGTACCGGAGCGAGCCGTCCAATTGGCGACCCTCTCGGCAGGGCATTGGCTGCCGCTCAGCAGGCCGGTGTACCGGTGGTCGCAGTGGATTTGCCGACTGGCATGAACGCCGACGCAGGCCAATTCGATCCAAACGGGATTCGCGCCGATCTGACGCTGATGCTGGCCAACCCGAAGATCGGCCCGGTCATCGAGGCGAGTAACGGTCACTGCGGCGAAATCAAGGTCCTCGACATCGGCATCCCGCCGGGATTGGATTCCGGTCTGGAAGTCGAATGGCTAGATAGGCAGCTAACCTCGTCCTTGCTGCCTGCGCGCCCGGCCGACTCCCACAAGGGTACTTTCGGTAGGGCGCTCCTGGTTGCCGGTTCCCCGCAGTATCCGGGAGCGGCGTTGCTGGCTACGAGCGCCGCAACGAGGAGCGGGGCAGGGCTGGTCGAACTGACGACGGAGAGTAGTGTCTACGGTCTCGTGGTCGGCGCGGTTCCGGAGGCGATATATACACCGCTCGCAGAAAGTAATTCACGCGAACTCGACTCTTCAGAGTCTGCCAGGCAGGTGATCGACCGCGCCGAGGTGGCAACTTCAGTATTGATCGGCCCCGGCTTCGGAACGTCGGTCCGGAAGTCGATCTTCACCCGCACCCTCGCGAAGCAGGCCCCCGGCTTGCCGCCGCTGGTTATAGACGCCGACGCCCTGAACATACTGGCCGGGACTTACCGATGGTGGGAGAGTTTGCCGGAATCCACGATCGTTACTCCCCACCCCGGCGAAATGGCCAGACTGCTCCGCCGATCCACGACCGAGGTTCAAGCAGACCGGCTGGGCGCGGCGAAGTGCGCGGCTGAAAAGTGGGAGGTGAATGTTGTATTGAAAGGCGCCGCCACGTTGATCGTTTCGCCAGCCGGCAGGGTCAGGATCAGCCCGTTCGTCAACGCCGGACTGGCCAAAGGGGGCACCGGAGACGTCTTGGCTGGTCTTGCCTCCGGATTGCTGGCCCAGATGCCGGAACGGCCATTCGACGCGGCGTCGCTGGCCGTCTACGTCCACGGTCTGGCAGGGGAAATCGCCCGAAGGTCCAAAGGAGAGATCGGAATGCGCGCGGGTGACGTCATCAATGCCATTCCGGACGCCTTCATCGAACTGGCTTCAAGCGGGAGGAAGGCGTTCGAGTTCACAGGTATCCCCCGGACCGGGACGTATAATTCTGACCCATGAACACGCTATTGGCAGTCGACCTCGGCAACACGAACGTGACGATCGGCGCTTTCGAAGACGCCAGTCTTGCGGCGACTTGGCGCGTGTCGACCGATCGCCACCGGACGCGGGACGAGTACGAATGGCTGCTCAGTGGATTATTGTCGGGAAAAGGCCTTGATGCCGCCAACATAGACGGTGTCGCCATGTGCTCGGTGGTCCCACCCGTTACCGAGATGGTGCGTGAGGCGCTTGAAAACCTGACCGGCAAAGATTCGCTACTCGTCGGCCCGGGCACCCGCACAGGAATCCGCATCGAATACGATCGCGTGCAGGACGTCGGCTCCGACCGTGTTGTCGATGCGGTTGCTGCCCATGCCCTGTACCCCGGATCGGTCATCGTTGTGGACTTCGGCACAGCCACCGTATTCGACGCGGTAACGGCAGGTGGCGTGTACAAGGGCGGCGCGCTGGCGCCGGGTCTCTCGACGTCGGCCGAGGCCCTGTATGAGAGTACTTCCCAACTCCGCAGGGTGGACCTGGCCCCGCCGGACAGGATCATCGGGCGAAATACGACGGCTGCTCTTCAGTCCGGCCTGGTCTACGGCCATGTCGGCCTGGTAGAGGGAATGGTGAAACGCTTTCGTCTCGAGTTGGATTGTGAAGAGCCGGGTGAATGCACTGTGGTCGCAACAGGCGGTCTGGCAACGCTGATGTCCGGCCTGACCGACGTATTCGATCATGTGAATGAAGACCTGACACTTCAAGGTCTGCGGCTTGTCTACGAAATGAACACCTGAAGAACTCGTGCGCGAGCTGCTAAACGGGCTCTCGCCTACTGAAAATCAAGACTGCCGATCAATTCTGAGGACTGCCGTGAGAATGGGCGAAGCGCAGGAATACGTCGAACGGTACTTGCCGATTGCGGGTAAGAACGTTGTATTGGGCGTGACGGGGAGCATAGCGGCGTTCAAAGCGGCCGATCTTGCGAGCAAGTTGGTGCAGAGCGGCGCGCAAGTCGACGTGGTGATGACATCCGGCGCGTCGGAGTTTGTCGGTCCCACAACATTCGAGGCGCTGACACACCGGCCGGTCACCGTCGGCCTGTTCGAATCGAATTCGGAGTTGAACATAGACCATGTCGCGCTGGCTTTGCGCGCTGACGTAATGGTCGTGGCGCCGGCAACAGCCAACACGTTAGCGAAGTTGGCGATCGGCCTCGCCGATGACCCGCTGGGCGCGACGGCCCTGGCCACAAGCGCGCCTCTGATCGTTGCGCCTGCGATGGACGCCCATATGTGGGCCAACGGGGCCACGGCGCACAACGTGGAGACGTTGAAATCCAGGGGCGTCAGGTTCGCCGGGCCTGTCGAGGGCAGGCTTGCATCCGGACTGGTGGGCAGTGGACGGATGGTCGAACCGGCCGGGATTGTGGACCACGTGAGGTCAGCGCTTGCCACCTACGGCGATTACTCCGGCAGGGCGGTGGTGGTTTCGGCCGGTGGGACCCGTGAGCCGCTAGACCCGGTGCGTTACATCGGTAACCGTTCGTCTGGAAAGATGGGATATGCGATAGCCGCGGCGGCCCGTGACCGCGGCGCTGCGGTCACCCTTGTCGCCGGCCCCGGCGCGTTGCCGGACCCGGTAGACGTAGATGTCCGGAAGGTCCAAACGGCGCTGGAGATGAGGGATTCGTTAATGTCGGCTGCCCGGTCTGCGGACCTCCTCGTGATGGCGGCGGCGGTCTCCGACTTCAGGCCAGAGTACTACTCAGAACAGAAAATCAAGAAAGATGCCGCCGCGGCGCACGCTGTGGAGTTGCAACGAAACCCCGATATCATTGCCGAGGCGCAGGGACCGCGGCTCGTCAAGATCGCGTTCGCCGCGGAGACCGGCGATCATGTGGAGAAGGCGCGCCCCAAACTCGAACAGAAGGGCGCCGCCTTCGTGGTAGCCAACGACGTTTCCGAAACTGGCAGCGGGTTCGAGTCTGATACCAACAGAGTTTCATTTGTCGGACCGGGCCCGGAAGTAGAGCATCTGCCGATGATGGATAAACTGGCGGTGGCCCACGCCGTGCTGGACCGTGCGCTTCCGCTCCTGATTTGAGCTACCGGCGGGCGATATGATTAGCAGAGACCCATTGGAAAGTCCTGGGTGCGTCCGAATAGGCCAACGGGCGCCTCCCGGGCCGCGGCGCAACGTTGAACGGCAATCAGGCACTTTGGATTAAGCGAGATCCCATCAATGAAGATGTACTGGCAGCAGAAAAAACGAGGCATCGACTTGCTGGTCGAGATGGATGACGGGGAAACCTACTCGGTAGGAGGCGTGAGAGTTACCAGGCGCGGCATAGAAGCCCTGGCGAAGACCAACGGCTACGATCCGGGCCGGGCCATAAAGGGGTTGGACAACGTCGAGGAAGGACGGGCGTTTGTGGAGCAGTTCGAACCTTGGCGTGACTTCTTTCCATACGAAGATCTGCAGTTGGAGCCGGAAGTAAGGCCGTTGCCGTCGGAATGACCATGCAACGGAACAACGCATAAGGCACGACAGGAGGATCCCTTGTTAACCGTTGATAATTCTGTCCTTGAACAGTTGGCCCAATCAGACTCGGCTACAGTGCAAAACGCCGCGATCCTGGTACGCGGCTACGCGCCGGCGAAACACGACTATTCGGGACCGAAGCTCAAGTGCATGTTGCCGAAATTCGGCACGCTCGTCGGGTACGCAATGACGGCCGAACTTATGCCGCTCCACGCCGACACGGTCGAAAAGGACCTCCGCATCGACTACTACGACTCGCTGGCGCGGGCGGGAGTGCCTACGATTGCGGTTTTGAAGGACGTAGACAAACCCGCCGGACGGGGAGCGATCATCGGTGATGGGATGTGCTACCAGATGCGAGCGCTGGGTTGTATCGGGGTCGTGGCAGACGGCAGCGCACGCGATGTGCCTGGCATCAAGAAGGCGGGAGTTGGGCTTTGGGCGACATCGCGTGTTCCCGGCCACGGACCTTTCAAGACGATTCGCCACGGAGGGGCTGTGAAAGTTGCCGGTCTGACGGTGAAGCAGGGCGACCTGTTGGTCTGCGATGCCGACGGCGTGACCAGGGTACCGCTGGATATCGCCGCCGAAGTTGCACTCAAGACCGTTGAAGTGCGCAAGGCCGAGTCGGCGATGCACCGGTACTTCAGAGAACCGGGGTTCAACCTGGATTCCTGGGAGAGGTGGAAGCGGAATCAGGGTTGACGCGTCATCGCCGACCCGATCCCGATTCCACTTTTTGTCTTGATACTTGCTTAATGCGGCCCGACTAAGCCGTCAAATCAGCGGTTTTATCTCGGCGACAAACGATGTGTCGGTCCCATTTGCGAAGGGTTCTAGCTGAGCGCTGGCCGCTCCCGATGCGCTCAACACATCTGAAAGCACTAGTTCCAGTTGACCAAGCTGGCGACCGCCAGCCCTGAATCGTAGCTCGGCCAGGGGTTTTCCGAGCCCTATTGAGCGCTCAGATTTGGCCTTCCGCACTGATGCGATAGCGTCGCACGCCGAGCGGAACGATTCGGCGTCCGATGGCGCCTCCACGTGTTCCAGTTCCCGCGTGGTCGGCCAGTCGGCGATGTGTACGGAAGGAACGCCCGCTTCCTCTGCGTAGACCCACGACCATACTTCGTCTGCGATCGACGGCACGTATGGCGCAAATAGCCTGACGCACACCGACAGTCCAAGCCGTAGCGTCGCGATTGCGGAGGCCTGGCCCTCGGGGTCCGTTTCGTCCCTGGCGCGTCGCTTTGCCAACTCGATGTAGTTGTCCGTGAACGAACTCCAAAAGAACGTTTCGATAGTTTCCAGAGCTGCCGCAAATTCGAAATCCTCGAACGAAGCAGTTGCCCGGTCGATCACTTCGCGCATTTCGGCCACGAACCCTCTATCGAGTTCGTTGGTGATAGCGCCCCAGGGTCCCGCCTGTGACAGCACGAATTTGCTTGCGTTGTAGATTTTGGTGACGAGCCGCTTCCCGACGCGAAACACCTTTTCGTCGTGGATCGTATCGGCGCCCAGCCGGGCTCGCGCTGCCCAATACCGCACCGCGTCGGCGCCGTACTGGTCCAGCAGATCGACTGGGACCACGACGTTGCCCTTGCTCTTGCTCATCTTCTTGCGGTCGGGGTCCATTACGAATCCGCTGATAACCGCGTTCCGCCACGGCACTTCGTCGTGATGAAGCATGGCCTTGGCAATTGTGTAAAACGCCCAAGTACGGATGATGTCGTGCCCTTGCGGACGCATGTCCATCGGGAACAGGCTGTCCATCTGTTCGTCGGGATCACCCCATCGCGCTACGATCTGAGGCGAGAGAGACGACGTAAACCATGTGTCGAACACATCCGGCTCGCCGGTGAATCCACCGGGCTTGCCGCGCTGCGACTCGATGAAGCCGGGCGGCGTGTCCGTCATAGGGTCGACCGGCAAACGGTCGGGGGCCGCGACGATTGGCGCCGCGTAGTCTCGATTGCCCGATTCGTCAAGCGGGTACCACACGGGTATCGGAACGCCGAAGTAACGTTGGCGGCCAATCGACCAATCGACGTTTAGATTCTCAGTCCAGTTCTCATACCGCTTTTGCATGTACTGGGGCGACCAACGGATGCGGCGGCCCATCTCGGCGAGTTTGTCCTTCTTGTCCAGCAGCCTGACGAACCACTGCCGCGACGTGAGGTACTCGAGTGGGCTGTCGCCCTTTTCGTAGTAGCGGACGACCTGTTGCGTAGGCCGGGGTTCTCCCATCAGCGGGGACCTGCCGCCCACGGCTGAATTGTCCTGGTCCGCCAGCATCTCGGCCATCTCGCGACGCGCCGAGGCTACTCGCTTTCCGACGAGGCGGGAGTAGTTGGCATTAGCGACATCCGGCCGGGCGCTTTCCCATCCCGGCTGTCCAAACGTGCGACTGAGGATGCGCCCGTCGAGACCGATCATGTCCCTAACTTGAAGTCCTTCAGCCCGCCACCATTCCACGTCTGTCTGGTCGCCAAATGTGCAGACCATCAACACACCCGTGCCCTTTTCGGGGTCTGCGAGTTCACTGGGAAAGATGGGGACCGGCGCAAAGAAAACAGGGGTCACCGCGTTCTTGCCGAACAGCTCACGGTAACGCGGGTCGTCGGGGTGGGCGGTCACGCCAACGCACGCCGCGAGCAGTTCCGGACGCGTGGTCGATATGGTGAACGAACCGCCGCCTTCAACCCCAAACTCCAGGTCGTAAAAGGCGCTGGTGCGTTCGCGATCCTCTACCTCGGCCTGGGCCACGGCGGTGCGGAAGTCGACGTCCCACATCGTCGGGGCTTCGTCTTGAAAAATGTGCCCCTTGTCGTAGAGATCGAGGAAGCTGCGCTGCGAGATGCGGCGGCAGCGTTCATCAATCGTTGCGTACTCTTCAGACCAATCGATCGATAGACCCAGCCGCTGCCAGAGGTCCTTGAACACCACTTCATCTTGTTCCGTGACGATCTTGCACAGTTCGATGAAGTTCTGGCGGGAAATGGATATCGGATGGCCGATTTTTTTGCGGTTTCCGACCGGTTCCACATTCAGGTCGGGGTCGTAGGGTATCCCCGGTTCTGCCCGAACATTGAAGTAGTTCTGGACACGCCGCTCCGTCGGCAGGCCGTTGTCATCCCACCCCATGGGGTAGACGATGTTCCAGCCATTCATTCGCTTGTAGCGAACGATCAGGTCCTGGTGCGTGTAAGAAAAGACATGCCCCACGTGTAGTGAACCGCTCACAGTCGGGGGAGGGGAATCGACCACGAAAGACTTGTCCCGCGGCTGATGCCGGTCGCGGGAGGATACGTCCAGCTCCTGCCATCGCGACTGCCACCGGTTTTCCATCGCGGCGATGTCCAGATTACGAGGCAGTGTGTCGAAGTCGATCGATCTAACCGGGTCGGTCAATTTGCCTGTCCTTTTGTCCCATCAAGTGCGACCCTTGCTCATCGGCGCGGGTTGGTCCGCGGCATTCCGGCTGGCGCCATTCACCAAGTCTCTGCCCTTACTATCATCCTATCGCGCCCGCGTTTACTGTGAGTGGACATATTTGCCCATACCGGTGTCGCTTGCATGCGTTGACAGGTTGAGATGAATACTGTCGGGCATGCCGTAGCCCGTTAATTTCATCGTCGCCCCGCTACGGCCGGATCCCAGCCTCCCCATCGTCTCTCCGGCGCGGGCAGGAGCGCGGGGTGTCATATCCCTGTGTAGGTGCGGTGGCTAGGGGCCTTATGAAGTAGGGGCCTATCGGTTCAAACTGCCACGGGCGGTGGCGTAATGGGAAGCCGTGCCGTACTGCCCGACGATGCGCTTTACGATTTCGCGTTCGTCCGCCGGGCTTAGTCCGCCGCCTCTTCCATCTTCGCGGTGTACTCGCCCCGCCGGGCGGCCGACGTAACTTTCGCCCGATGGTAGTACGCCGCCTGCGCCGCAGGGATGTTCCCGGCCTCGCCGCCCCATGCCTTGAGGGGGGAGGCCTGCAGGCCGCGACCGTAGGAAAAACTCAACTCCCACGGCGCTCTGCACGAAGCGGCGTAGCGGTTGATAGCGTCGAGATTGACCGTGGCCTCGTGGTCCGGCTGACCGCCCGATAAGAACACCATGCCCGGCACAGCGGACGGGACGGTATTCATGAGAGACCGCAGGGTCATCTCCGCAACCTGATCGGGTCCGGCGCGGTCGGAAGCGTCCTTGCCGGAGAGGACCATGTTGGGTTTGAGCAGGGTGCCCTCGAGCGCGACTCCGTAGGCGCCAAGACTGTAGTAGACCTCGCGTAGCGTTTCGGTGGTGACCTCAAGGCAAGTCTCGATGTCGTGGTCGCCGTCCATGAGGACTTCCGGCTCGACGATAGGCACCAACCCCGCCTCCTGGCTCAGTAAAGCGAATCGGGTCAGGGAATGGGCGTTCGCCTCGATGCAACGACGGGTTGGTATGCCGTGTCCTATGGTGATAACCGCCCGCCACTTGGTGAACTTCGCGCCCAGTTCGGCATACTCCGAAAGCCGGTCGCGCAGACCGTCGAGGCCATCGGTGATGAGCTCGCCGTCGGCCCCCTCCAGCGGCTTCGTGCTCTTGTCCACCTTGATGCCCGGGATGATGCCCTGACTGGTCAGGACGTCGACGAGGGGAGTGCCGCCGGATCCATCTTGGCGGATCGTCTCGTCGAACAGGATGACGCCACTGATGAACTCCGACGCTCCTTCCGTGCGAAACAGGCCCTCACGGTAATCCCGGCGGTTCTCATATGTCGATTCGACGCCGATGGAATCGAAGCGCCGCTTGATGGTGCCGTCGCTCTCATCCGCAGCCAGGATGCCCTTGCCCGGCGCGACGAGAGCCTCCGCTACGTCGATCATGTTCTGAAGATTCATGCCCATTCCTTTCTTAGCGGACTCCTGATCGGAGAATCGACACGGTCTTCTCCACCACGTCCGCCGGACCCAGCATCAGAGGGATTCGCTGGTGGAGCGTCTCAGGTTGAATGTCCAGGATTCGCCCACGTCCCGACGACGCGGCTCCGCCGGCCTGCTCAGCGACGAATCCGAGCGGATTGGCCTCGTACATCAGCCGCAGCTTGCCGTTGGGTGACTTGTCGTCCCCGGGGTACCAGAATATGCCACCCTTCAACAGATTGCGATGAAAGTCGGCCACGAGCGAGCCGACGTACCTGAGCGAGAAGCTGTCCCGAAGCATCGTCGCCGCTTGACGTGTCGGCTCGTCCCAATTCTTGTAGTAGCCGTCCGGCACGCTGTAGTACTGACATTTCGCCGGGAACCGTATTTTGGGGTGAGTCAGTTCGAAAGCGCCGCTCGACGTGTCCAGGGTAAACCCATCTACTCCCGCCGCTGTGGCAACCACCAACACCGTGCTGGAACCGTAAACCGTGTATACCGCCGCTATCTGTTCGGCGCCTGGACGCAGTAGTGTATCGGCGGTCACAGCCTCGCCCATCTTCCGTTTCCAAATACCGAATATCGAACCGATGCTCACCGCAACGTCGATGTTGGACGAGCCGTCAAGCGGGTCCATTAGGACGATATACCGATGGGCGTCCCCGTGCCCGAAAATAACCCCCTCCGCGATCTCCTCGGAACCGACAGCGGAGACGACTCCAGATCCGGCCAGAACGTCAACGAAAATGTCCGAACTCTGGCTGTCGAGGATTTGAACCACCTCGCCTTGCACGTTGATGTCGCCCGTCGTCCCAAGCAGGCCACCTAGTGCCGCCGCCTGGACCTTCTCCTGGACCAACCGCGTTCCGTCGGCGATGGCTGCTACAACGGCGCCCAAACCCTCATGGGCCGGGTCGCCGTCCCATGCGGTGTCGACGTACTCGGTCAGTGTTGGGCGTGAATCAGTCACGCAGGTGCTCCTCTTCTATGAGCTCTCGACGGTATGGGGTCGGCTCGACGTATGTTCGTACTCTATGCCGAGATGGGTGATCTGGTCCTCTCCCATTAGCCACCTGAGGGTGTTCTTGAGCTTGGTCTGCTGGATGAAAAGGTCGTGTTCGGGATACACCGAAGGCGCGTGCTGCGGGCTCTTGAAGTAGAAGGACAACCATTCCTGGATGCCGTCCATGCCGGCGCGTTTCGCCAGGTCGATGAATAATACGAGATCGAGCACCAGGGGAGCGGCCAATATCGAGTCCGAGCACAGGAAGTTGACCTTGAGCTGCATCCGGCGGCCGAGCCAGCCAAAGAGGTCGATGTTGTCCCAGCCTTCCTTGTTGTCGCCTCGCGGAGGGTAGTAGTTGATCCGCACCTTGTGATAGGCATCTGAATACAGTTCCGGATACATATCGGGCTGGAGGATGTACTCCAGGACGCCCAGCTTGGATTCCTCCTTCGTCTTGAAGTTCTCGGGCTCGTCGAGCACCTCCCCATCCCTGTTGCCAAGTATGTTTGTGGAAAACCAGCCGTCTACGCCCAGCATCCTGGCCTTGAGCATTGGCCCTATGACCGTCTTTACCAGTGTCTGGCCGGTCTTGAAGTCTTTGCCGCATACGGGCACACCCTGATCCCTGGCCAGTCTCTCGAGGGCAGGTATATCCGCGGTGAGGTTGGGCGCGCCGTTTACGAAAGGCACACCCTCCATCAACGCCGCGTAAGCGTAGATCATCGAGGGGGCGATACCCTCATCGTCGTCGTGAAGCCCTCCAACGAAATTTTCGATGTCCCGGTGGACTTCTGTCTCGGTGATGAATTTTTCGGTGGATCCGCACCAGACCATAACCAGGCGGTCACAATCGTTGTCTTCCTTGAAGCGCCTTATATCTTCCCGTACGGCCTCCACGGAAGCGAGCTTGGAACTCGTGTCCTTGGTGTTCGTTCCGTCGATGCGCTTTACGTAGTCGTTATCGAAAACCGCTGGCATCGGCTCGATCGACTTCAGGAAATCGGAGATAGGCTCCACCTGTTCGTAGCGGTCCAGGACCCCGCTCTTGATAGCCGCGTCGTAGGCGTTGTCGGGGATCGGGTCCCACGCGCCAAAGACTAGCTGATCGAGACCTGCCAGGGGAACGAAATCGCGTATGTGCGGTGTTCGTCTGTTGGGCCTCTTGCCAAGTCGAATAGTCGACATCTGGGTGACCGATCCCACCGGTAGGGCTGTCCCGTTTCGGACGTGCTCTACGCCAGCAATCAACGTAGAAGACACCGCGCCCAAACCCACGAGCAAGACACCGAGCCTCCCAGTCGCCGGCCTGATACTGGGCGCGGAGGTCACGACGAAGTCTCTGGGTTCCAGGCTGATGCCCTGCTGCAAAGCGAGGTCCAGGAGTCGCTGGTGCCACTGCGAGGGTACTCTTCCCGTCCTGGCCCAGTGCTGCACCGTGCTCTGACGTTTGCCCAACAGTGTGGCCAGCGAGGACTGTCCACCGAAACGGTCTATGATTCGTCGTGCGTTGTTCATGACAGCCGAGCTTAACAGTTTTTTCGTTAAGTGCCAATAACTACCTATCGAGGAAATCGGACTGCACGGGCTTGCTGCCGGATGGGGGGCTGTGCGGGTCGTGAGATCGGTGGGCCTCGCCCACACCGGGCATGACTGACTTCCCAGTCGCGGGCGATTTTTCAGAAGTCTTTCGGTGTAACCGCGAGCAGGCTATTGGGCGGGGTTCACCCTCGCTAGACGAAGTTGGGCCTGTGCGGTCTCCCGGGTGGCTTTGTGAGCATCCGCCCCTGGCCGATGCCGGGCTTGCTGGGTTTGGGTTGCGATACCCGGCCGGCTTAACGTCCCCGTATTAAGAAACGAAATCGTCTAACCGGGACTTTCGCAGCACACCGGGATTTTTCAAACCGGAGTCGTCAGTCCCTGCGCCCCTGGTGTTTCTGTCTGTTCCGGCGCTTGGGCAACCAGGGGCAAGGTGATCACCATCTCTGTGTATTCGCCGGGTTCGGACGTTACCTGGATGTCGCCTCCGTGTTCCCGCACGATGTCACTACAGATGGAGAGGCCGAGGCCGGTACCCTTGCCCGTAGGTTTGGTCGTAAAAAACGGATTGAATATCCTGTCTACGACCTCAGGAGGGATTCCCGGTCCGTTGTCCTTAAATCGGATCTCTGCCACATCTTCATTGCGGCGCGTGGTTAGCCA
This sequence comes from Dehalococcoidia bacterium, assembly GCA_965219065.1. Lineage (GTDB taxonomy): Bacteria > Chloroflexota > Dehalococcoidia > Lucifugimonadales > Lucifugimonadaceae. The sequence continues at coordinate 869,648 of OZ244715.1, read as the reverse complement.
AATGGTCGGGGCATAGTCCGCGCCTTGCTGCGTCCCCATAAGGGACTGCCGTCTTTCATCGGTTGCATGGCAGCTATTCCCGACAATGTTCAGGAATACCCGCCCGAGATCCTGCGGGATCACGTCGATGATTCCAAGCCCGGGATCCAGGTCTTGCTTGATTTCCAGTTGGAAGTTCGTATCGCTTGCCCGGGCGCTGTGGAACGCCAGGCCTGCGTATTCGTCCAGAAGGACGTTGATGTCCGTTGGCTGCCGGTCGCCAGTCTCGCGATTCATCCGGAGCATGTCTTCGACGATCCGGTTGGCGCGCGCCCCATGGGAGCGGATGCGCTCGAAGTTGCCCGCCAGGTCGTCTGATATCTCCTTAACCAGATCCTGGTCTTCTTCGCTCAACGTCGGACCACTTTCCTTGAGGATCTCCGATAGCTCCTCGATCAGTTCTTCAGAGGCTTCGGAGAAGTTCTTGACGAAGTTCAACGGGTTCTTGATCTCGTGCGCCACGCCCGCCGTGAGTTCGCCGAGGGCCGCCAATTTTTGGCTGGCGACGATTTGGTCTTGCGCGCGGTTCAAGTCTTCAAGAACGCGCTCAAGTTCGGCGTTCTTTCCTTGCAGGTCTTCAGCCAACTTCTCCACCAGGTTCAGCCGCTGGACCTCCAGGGCGTGGCGCCGGAACACTTCAAGCGCCGCTGCCATGTCCGCCACCTCGTCGCGGCCGCCAATCTCCACCCGCGCTTCAAGGTCGCCATCTGCCATTCGTCGCATCCAATTGGACAGCTTTTCGAGCCTACTCAGCAAAATCCGGCCAATAAAGAGCCAGGCGATGAGCAACGCCCCGACCACGCTTAGAGCGCCAATAACCAGCAGTAGCGTGCGTGCGGTCAGAATAGCCTGGGAGGCCTCCTGCGTGGCGTCACCGGCGCTGGCCTCCGCAGTGGTTACCAGGACGTCGACGTCGGCAACCAGTTGCAGAGCTATATCACGGTTGCTCGCCAACTGTTCCTGTTCGAGCGCCCTCAGCCTGAGTTGTCGCTCCACCAGGTTGAATTCGCCTTCCGCTCCAATGCCCAGATCTGATATGCGTGCAAAGAGGGGAGCGATGTCGGTGTGGAATTGAGTCCCCTCCAATGCGTCAAGATTTCGTTGGACGCGGCCGAGGGCAGCTTCAAACCGTTCCCTGAGAGGCTCGATCGAGTTGGGATCGGTAGCGATAAACGCGTTTGAAAGTAGTTCCGTCGCGATATTCGCGTCGGCATGCAACTCCGACAGATAGCGGTATTGGCTGAACTCGCCTTCGGACAAGTACACGACGCGAGGATCTGGCTTATCGTCCAGACCCCGGTAACCTGTCAACGTGTAGAAAAGTTGGTCGTCAATGGCGGGCACCAGGGTATTGCCAAGACGAGTACGCACGTCGGCGAGTTCCGCTTGCAATTCCGTCAGTACTTGTTCCAACTCAAAAAACTCGACTTTGTCGTCCTCGATTTCTTCGATATTGGCCAGCAGGGAGTCTGCGCGTTTACGAATATGTTCGAACGGCTGGAGGGAACGCTCTTCGAGACTGGCCAGTTCTAGTTCGAACAAACGGTAGGATTCCGTTATCTCGGAGGACACGCGTTCAAACTCTTCCGGCGTTGCGGCGGAGGCTAGTCGCGGCGCGGCGGCCACCAGGGACCCTGCGAATTGGGCTACCCCGAATGAGGCGGCCAGTTCAGGCACGCTCCCGTCGTTGACCTTGGATTGAACGTTGCCCACGCGATCAAACGAAAACCAGCCGACGAGGCTCGCGCCCAAGGTCAACGCTACCGCGCCGCCTATGCCGACGTAAGCCAGGGTTGAAATACGGAACCGTCGATTCCCCAAGTATCTCAGGATTGAGTTCAAGGCACGGAGTCCTTGAGGGATTCGATCGGGTGATAACGGCTGTCGGAACCGATCACGGTCAGAAATACGCGGTCGGAACCCTGGTTATCGCCCTCTCCATATTGCAGATTGAACCCGTCAATGTCGATCTCTCCGACGTTGCTCAGTCCCTCAGTCATACAGGAGCGGCGGACGTCTCTGCCGCAGTTTTCGAGGCTGGCAATAACGAGACGGCCGGCTAGATACCCTTCAAGCGACACAAATCCCGGGACGGCCTCTGAATCGTAGGCGGCCAGCGCATCGATGTATCTGGACACAACGGGCACGGACCTGTCACTGGGGAAGGGTACAACCTGGGTAACGTAAACCCCTTCTCCTTTGGGGCCGAGCTCATTAGCCAGCGCGTTGCTTCCGACGAAAGAGACGTTCATGAAAACTACATCCATGTCTGTCTGTCTTGCCCACAGGATCAACTCTGCAACAGGGTTGTAGGCGCCGATCATTATGACCGCTTCTGGGGACCCCTTCCGAAGGTCCAGCAGGGCCGTCTTTACCGCCAACGTATTGCGTGGATATAGTCCGACCGATACCGGCGTCATATTGCGTAGTGCAAGAGCCTGGCGAACCCCGCCATATCCGGCTCGACCGTAGGAATCATCCTGATACATAACCGCTATACGGGTGATGCCAAGGTCGCCTATCAGACGGGCGACCATCTCCTCAGTTTCCTGATTATAGGATGCTCGTAAATTGACTATGTTGGGCCATTCCGGATCACGCAGGAACGCCGCGCCGGTAAATGGCGCGATGTACGGAACGCCGGCTTCCCTGGCGATCGGAGTGGCCGAACGTGACGTCGGTGTGCCGACAGCCCCTATCAACGCGAACACCTCATCCTCATGGATCAGGCGCGTCGTGTTGGCTATCGCTGCGTCCGGTTCATACGAATCATTGAAAGAGACGAGTTCAAGCTGCCTGTCGTGGACACCACCGGCGAGGTTCGCTTCATTGAATGCGGCCTGAATGCCCAGCCGCATGTTGGTGCCGAGTTCGGCTGCGGGGCCGCTGAAGGCTGCGGATTGCCCGAAAAGAATGCGATCGTCTGTGACGCCGGGTTCGTTTTTGGAAACCGTCGCGTCGGGAGTGACAGTCTCCGTTCCGTCGCTGGGTTGCAGGGGCTCAGAGCCCGACCGGTCGCCGCATCCCGCGAGGCTGATAGCCAGGAGCAGGGCGGCTGCTCCACCGGCGACAAGCGCCGGGAAATGGGTTTTGCGCAAGCGGTGCGTCAGACTCGTTAAGCTCTTCGAATTACCAGAGTCACCTGGTTAGTATCGCGGACACGGCGATAGTGCATTTCATCAGTCATGGCTTGAACAAGATGAACGCCGAGGCCCCCTATGCCCCTGTCCTCCATCGGCGCGTTGACATCAGGCGTGGGTGCGTCAGTAATCGGATCAAACGGCATTCCGTCGTCCACGATATCGATCGTTAGCGCGTCTTCCGTGGAGGTGAGCGTTATATCGATTTCGTGAAGGCCGCCGGTGTGACCGTAGTTAATGATATTTAGGCACAATTCCTCCAATATCAGGTTGACCTTGAAGACCAGGTCGGGGGGCCATCCCTCCCTTTCTCCCATTTCTTCGACCACCGACGCGATGCGGTTCAACTCCTCCACCCGGGTTTCGATTTTCACGCCAATTCTGGAACTCAACTGTCTACCTCAGTGCGAAACAGCGTCAGGCAGGTCGCGTCATCTGACCGTGGCGTGTCGCCCTCGAAGTCGTTCACGGCCTTGAACACCGACATCGTGGGATCCACCGCGTTCTTTGGGGGCGTGCCGTGGAAAATGGACTGAATTCCGCTGATCCCGAACATTTCCTCATGGATGTTTTCGGCTTCCGTGACGCCATCAGTAAAAAAAACGGCTGCGTCACCCGGCGCGATTGGCACGGTATGTTCAGAATATTTGAGATCGGGTACCAAACCCAGCGATACGCCACCAGTGGGTGGGAGCAATGTTGAACTCCCATCGTTATGGACCAATACCGGGCTGTCGTGACCTCCGCACGCGTACGTCAACTCCCCGGTGGCCGGATCATAAATTGCATAGATCACAGTGACGAACATGAAGGAGTCGTTGTTCTCGTGTAGAAGATTGTTGACCGACTCAAGAACGAGACCCGGATTTTCGTCGGACTGGGCGATGCTTTTTATCAACGTGTGGCTGGACATCATGAACAAGGCGGCCGGGACCCCCTTGTCGGACACATCGGCCACGGTGAGTCCGATGCGGCCATCCTTCAGATAGATAAGGTCGTAGAAATCTCCACCCACGTTTCGCGCCGGTTCCATGTTGGCGAATACTTCATAGTCCTTGGAGGTGGGGAACTCGGTGGTAAGAATCGACTGCTGCATACGGCTTGCCAGTGTGAGCTCGTTTTGCAGGGCCGCTAATCGGTCCCTCGACGCCCTGGCTTCCCGCCACTCAATTACGTGTCTGAGCGTGCGGTCGATGGTGACTTGCAGGTCTTTGAAGTCGACGGGCTTGGTGATGAAGTCGAACGCGCCGCGATTCATTGCGGTCCGAATATTCGCCATGTCGCCGTATGCCGACATGATGACTGACCGGATGTCCGGGTTTACGGCGGGAATGCGTTCCAGCAGCGTCAGGCCATCCATTACGGGCATGTTGATATCGGACAACACCATGTCAATGTTCTTGTCCTTCATCAAATGCTCGAGGGCCTCGGCGCCGTTCGAAGCGAACGAGAACGAGTAGCGGCCGGACCTGATGTGGCGCCGCATACGTTGCCGGACGAGCGGTTCGAGGTCAGGCTCGTCGTCGACTACAAGAATGTTGGAAGTTTTTACGTCCACCACCGGGTTCCTGCGCCAGACCGGTAATCCGGAAGCGTCGGAATGCGGTACTGGCGGTTCTGGTTAGTGATTTACCTGGTCAACTACCTAATGATTCAATCGCCTCGGCCTGTGAGTCGAATATCGGAATAATCTGGTCGAAACCGCTGATCTGGAAAACCTCGCGAATCGGGCCGGCGGGTGAACCGACGGCAAATTTTGCGCCGCTTCTGTCCAGGGTTCTCGCCGTCAGCATGATAACTCTAAGGCCCGCACTGCTGATGTAAGTGAGCCCGCCAAGGTCCAGGAGCATCAGTTTGACGCCCGGTTCAAAGGCGCTCGATAGAACCCCTTGAACCTCGGTGGCGTTGGCGCCATCAATGCGCCCCTTGGCCGATATTATCAATGTCTGCCCGGATCTTTCCGTCGTCAATGACGACGATCCGCCTATGGTTACGGACACAGGTTCAGGAGCCGGAGGTGGCGCTGGCGCCTCAGCTCTTTGCGGCTCCTGTCGCTGCTGCTGCTCGCAGCCGACAATCTGTATTGGCCCGGAGTCACCGCCAGGACTTGCTTGCGCGATGGCGTTAACGGCTGCGTCGGCCTCGTTGTCGTCTACAACCGCTTCAACTTTGGTCATGGTTGCGAAGACGCCTACGTCGTTGAGGCTTGTAACTTCGCTGGCGGTAATGTTCTTTACCCCGATGCCCATCAAGGCTTCTGACACAGCATCAAGCCTGATCTTCTGAATTGTTGTCATTACTATTTTCATCTGGCGCAGTCCTCGCTGTTCCCTCTGTGCAAGAACAGTGTTCGTACAGGCTATTGTGTGCAAAATTGGGAAATCGTCAACCGTAACCGGTAGGAGCCTTGTGTTCCTGACCGCTTCGGGTACCCCAAACTTCCTCCCCCCGACGACGACCGATTCCGCCACACGACCAGCACTTCAGGGCGACCGATTCAGCGCGTCCGGCGCGCTAAGTGTGCAATCATCAGTCGGATTCTACAATCGATTGGTAGTTTGGTGGCAGACTGTGTCGGATACTGAAACCGATGATGTCGATCGCGGCCGGAAATTGAAGCGGGGCAGGCGCCAGATGTTTTTGATGGCTTGTTTCGGGTTGCCCGACGTTGCCCCATTCCCAGCGAAATGTTGGGGTATCGCAGGAGGTGGGCCAGGATCAAGGCACAGCGCCTTTCCCCGGCAACATACCTAACCCCTATATTCGAACCGCGCAGCGCGACGGCCAGCGGCGGCGTGATCCCACGGTTCGAGCCACGCCTCGACGATTTCCAAACCGAACCCCGGCGCGTCCGGCGGTGTTACGTGGCCGTCGACCGGCATCGACATGCCGGGGATCGGCCGCACCTCCTCGAGCGGAATTCCGGGATCGGTTCCTAGCCAGAATTCCGCCATGGGCGACTCGGGCATCGCCATAGCGAAGTGCTGTCCGAACGGGGTATTGGCGCCGCCGTGCGGGACGGTTATGAGTCCTGCTGCTTCGGCGATCGTGTAGATCTTCAGCGCTTCGGACAGCCCTCCGCACCACTTTAGGTCGGGTTGAAGGACATCCGCACATCGATGTTCGACGAGTTGCCGAAAGGCGTGCCGTCCATGATGGTCCTCCCCAGTGGCGATCGGCATCCAGGGGACTGCTCGCTTCAGTGCGATATGACCTTCGAGGTCCGGAGGGGTGAGCGGCTCCTCCAGCCAACGCAGGTCATACGGCCTCAACCGTTCCGCCAATCTGACCGCGAATTCCACGTTATAGGACATTACTGCGTTGACCATCAGGTCTGAGTCTGCGCCGACAGTCTCCCTCGCGTCAGCCACCCTCTCCTCGACGATGTTCAGGCCCTTCGTCCCCATGTCATAGTGCGCGGGGTTCGTGATCTTGAAATGCTGGAAACCAAGCTCCTGGGCCCAGTCGAGATCGTCGCCGGTCGCATACAGCAGAATGCTTTCGCGGCACGGCCCGCCAAGGAGAGAGTAGACGGGCAGGCCCAGGAGTTTGCCCTTCAGGTCCCATAACGCCAGGTCGACGGCGCTCTGGGCGACAGTCGCATGGCCAGCCGTTCCGAGCCGCTGTACGGAGCGCTGCATGAGGTCGTTAAGGAATTCGATCGCCAGGCAGTCGCGGCCCTGTAACAGAGGCGCGAATACGTAGTCGATGACTACCGCTGTTGTTTCCCCAAAGCCGCATGAACCGAGGCCCCACGTCCCATCCTCCGCGGTGATTTGCACCCATACCTCCCCTCCGCCAATGCCCGGCATGTCGGAGGGCAGGTTAGAGAACTCCGCGTATTTATTGATCGGCAACTGGCGCGGGGCGGTGTTGTTCCATGAACGCCGCCGGGGTGCAGTCGTTGGCGGGACGTGAGGGATATTCACCTGCACGACCCGTATTTCCTTGATTTTCACGGAGTCCTCTTGAGATCACATTCGGCGTTCGCAAAGGCTTTGCGGGTTAGCCGATTGACCCGCCACGAATGTTCTCGGACTGATGACAGGGAACCGGGTCTTGACCTCCGCAGGGTGTTTGCGCAAAGTCTTCTGCCTGTCAATCGGCCCACCTATCAGGATGTTACGCCTCCTCCCGATTTGCCAACCCGCAAACCCACGTCTAGACCCGGCGCGTTCGGGCCTATGAGACGGGCAGGTCTGTTTTTGACAACAGACGGGAAGATAGACAGTCCTCTGGCTCGTGGCTAAAACACACCCCAGTAGCGACAGCGTGGGCCAGGGTACGGCTTACATACACTTTGCCAAAAGGAGTAGCAATGAATCTCTCCCGTCCGCAGCGATTGGTCGACACGTTGCTCGTCTTGCCGGGGCTTGTTCTGGCCATGGCGATTACGGTCGCGTTTGGCTTCACTACCTTGGTGGTGATTATCGCCCTGGCTGTCAATGTGGTAGCAGGCACGTCGCGAATCGTGCGTTCCCACGCGCTTACATTAACGCAGATGCAGTACGTCGACGCGGCCCGCGCTACGGGGGTTTCCAACTGGGGGATTATTTTCAGGCATCTCCTGCCGAATTCCATGGCCGTATCGATCGTCCTGTTTACCGTCAGCATGGGTTCGGCCATCACGGCGGAGGCGGCCCTTAGTTTCCTCGGCCTTGGCATACAACCCCCCACGCCTTCATGGGGCAACATGTTGAGCAATGCCCAGACGTTCTTTGACCTTGGTCCGCATATTGCAATCGCTCCTGGGGCAACGATTACGGTGGCGGTGCTGGCGATCAACCTGTTCGGGGATTCGCTACGGGACGTGCTCGATCCCCGGTTGAGAGGCCGGAGGTAGGCTGCACGGCGAGCTTGCCGGACCGTTGAGCGTGACCGGCGGACGATATGTCTTGACAGTCGTCCGAATCCGCACCAATACTTGGATTGACGTTGATGTGGCCCTTGATCGCCGAAAGTGTGATGAGCCGGGCCGCTTTAGGCCGCTGGAGTAGTCGCGACGCGCAATAAATGCCTGACGAACGGGAGCATTCAGAAGAGATCTCCATTGCAAGCGAATGGGACGCGGGCCATATGGGCTGCGGAGAAGTTATTCTTCTGCTCAGGCGACGGATGCAAAAGCTGAACCCGGGAGACGTCCTTAAGTTGACTGCACACGACCTCGGCGCCCCCATTGATATGCCGGCCTGGTGCCGATTGACTGGTCGCCGCCTACTACGTGCAGATCACCCCGAATACTGGATCGAACAAACGCGGGCTTGATTGTCGAGCTTGAAAGGAACCTAATTGGCTGGAAAATTTTGCGTTAGCCTCACTTGCGGCAAGGATGACACCGACAAAGCGACGGTAGCGTTCGTCCTGGCGGGCGCCGCGCTTGGATCTGAGAAGGAAACCGTCGTGTTCCTGAGCACCGAGGGTACCCGTCTTTCTCAGAGGGGCTACGCTGACGATATTCATGAAGACGGATTCTTGCCGCTGAAGGATTTGATGGACATATTCGCCGAGAGCGGCGGGACGATATATGTCTGCGCGCCTTGCTTCAAGAAACGCGACCTCGACGAGAACAATCTTGTCGACGGTTCCATCCTCGTGGGTGGAGCAAAGCTGGTGGAGTTCCTCTCCGACGGCACCCCCAGCATCACTTACTAGGTCAACCGCTCGCCCCTATAGCCAGCCTGTTATGTTCGGCTAATGGACCCTGCCGACAAACACACATACGAGCCCGATGCCGGATTCGACGGCGGGGACCTGGATTGCGGCGGTGGGCTGCTGCTGCTCATTCGCCGCAATATCGACCCGCTCGAACGCGGGCAGTTGCTCGAAATCCTGTCGACCGAATCGACGGTCGAAATAGAGTTGCCGGCGTGGTGCCGGATGACCCAAAACGAGATGGTCTCCTGGACGAAATCCGGCAAACAACGCAGCTTCATGATTAGCAAGGGACCCTTCGTGGAACGCAGGCGGAATGCCCGCGCCGCGCCGGCATCCCCGATCGGCGAGCAACTTCGGGTCGCGGTGAAGATCCCCGACTCCCTGCCCGGACCGGCCGCGGTGCAGACCATCGCGCCATTGTCCGTCATGGGCATTGGCAGTTGGCCCCGTCCGCGCTGGATGCTTCGGGCGGTGCACGCCCACCTTGAAAACAGGCTGGACGATGAGGAGTTTCAGGCCACCGCTGACGATGCCGTCCGGCTAAACGTGGAGGCACAACTTCGAGCGGGAGTCGATGTGCTGACCGATGGGGAGCAGCGCCGCGACAGCTATGCCAGTTTCGTAGGTGGACTTCTCGACAACTGCCAACTCATCCCGTTGAGCGATCTGGCCGCCATCGTCGATGATCCCGAGAAGTTCGAAGTGGAACTGCGCGCGCTGGATGTCCCCGCCACCGACGTGCGGCATCCGGTGGTGTACGGCCAACTCGGTAGAAGCAGGCCGCTGGCCGTCCACGAGGTGGATTTCGTCAGGACCTGCACGGACCGGCCGATCAAGGTCGCGCTACCCGGTCCGTACCTGCTGACGCGCACGATGTGGCTCGACTGCCTTACCGAGCGCCCTTACGAGACGCGCGAGCAACTGGCGCTCGACGTCGTTCGGGTTTTGCGCGAGGAACTGCATTACCTCCTCGCTTCCGGCGCCGCGCTGGTGCAGTTCGACGAGCCCGTTCTCACGGAAGTCGTGTTCGGCGGAGCGAGCCGAAAACGCAGCTTCATGTGCGGCGCGTTGAGCGAACGGCTCGAATCAGCGATGGAACTCGACTTCGCGGTAAGTTTGATGAACGAACTGGTACGTGATCTTCCCGCAGAGCGCATCGGGCTGCACGTGTGCCGGGGCAACTGGACCGCCGATGAATCAGCCGCTCTGTCCGGCGACTACGCTCCGCTCATCGACTCCCTAAATCGCGTAAAAGTCGGCGTACTGTTCCTCGAACTCTGTACCGGAAGGGCAGGGGACTCGGCAGTTCTTCGCGGCCTGGACGAAGACAAGCGCATCGGTGTAGGCGTCGCCAACCAAAAGCTGGACTTTGTCGAATCTGTCGAAGAGATCGGGCGGCGAATATCCGACGCCATAGACCTCTTCGGGCGCGAACGCGTTATGCTGACGCCTGATTGCGGTTTTGCCACGTTCGCCGACAATCCGGTTGCCTCCGCCAGGACAGCCGAGGCCAAGCTCGCGGCTATCGTCAAGGCCCGCAATCTGATCGCCGCGATGTGACGCCCCGAGGCGGGCTGGATAGGTGTTACAGTCCGGTCGGGGTAGGGGAGAAACGGCCTTTTTTGGCGTTATATTCTGCCAACGAGAAATAATAGCGCCACTAAAGACTTAGGAGACCGGGCATGGCTCAGCGACCCAACGTAATCATGATCGTGGCCGACGACATGGGCTACGGGGACTTCGGCCGTTTCAATGACGGTTATGTTCGTACACCGAATCTCGACCGGCTGATAGACGAAAGCGTGTGCCTTACCCAGCACTACACCGGATCGCCGGTCTGCTCTCCATCACGCGCAGCCCTTCTGACCGGTCGATATCCTCATCGGACCGGGGCTATCACTCCGCAGGAAGTCAGGGGTCTCGACAGGATCGCGCTCGGCGAAGTAACTCTCGGGGACACGTTCAAGCATGGAGGGTACGCCACGGGCCTCGTGGGGAAGTGGCACAACGGCGCGCTCGACCCCCGCCATCACCCGAACGCACGCGGCTTTGACGAATTCGCCGGCTTTCGAGGCGGTTGGGCCGACTACTACAGGTGGCGTCTCGACGTCAACGGCTCATTCGTCAATTCCGACGGTCGTTACCTGACCGACGTGCTTTCAGAAGAAGCGGTGGGCTTCATACGTCTGCACGCACGCGAACCGTTCTTGCTGAACGTGATGTACAACGCCCCGCACTCACCGCTCCAGGCGCCGGAAGACCTTGTGCAGAGTTACGAGTCTATGGGCCTGTCGAGGGGCGTAGCCATCACCTACGCAATGATCGAAGTGATGGACAACGGCGTCGGACGCATTCTCGAAGAGTTGGAACGCCACGGACTTTCCGACAACACGATTTTCATGTTCAGTTGCGACAACGGGCCCGCGTTTAACCTACGGTACGACCAGGTCCCTGAGGGCGTGAGTACCGACACCACCCGGTACAACTGCGGTTTCAATGGCGCCAAGGGATCCGTACTGGAAGGCGGCATCCGCGTGCCCATGATCCTGCGATGGCCGGACGGTCTGCCGGGCGGCGCGACGGAGGTAGACGACCTGGTCCACTTCACCGACTGGCTGCCCACGCTTACCGCGGCCGCGGGTGTCGAACGCCCCGAAGGCAAGCCTCTCGACGGCAAGAACATACTTTCCCAGTTGCGCGGGGAGGCGCCGTGGGAGCAGCCGCGCAGGTTCTGGCAGTTCAACGATTACTTGCCCATCGGCGCGTCCAACGCCGCCATGCGGGACGGGGAGTGGAAGCTGGTCCGGCCGAGGATAGACACATCCTTCGCAAGTCCGGAGGACGCAGCAGCCGCTCAGAGCTACATCGATACGGACATCGAGTACAAGTACCACCCGGAAAACGTCACGGAATTGATGGGCGACCCCGACCCGGTCCGTATCATCCCGGCGCCGTTGCCGACGGAGCTCTACAACATCTACACCGATCCGCTGGAATCGAACAACGTCGCTGCGGACCATCCGGATCGAGTCGCCCGCATGCAGACCGAATTGGAGAACTGGTTCGAAACGGTCGACGCTGAACGCGCCCAGGCCCACTTGGGCACGTTGGCCGGATAGCCGCTGAGTACGCGCAAGGAGGAATGACCATGTATATCGCAAGGACACTGATCGCGATCGGACTATTGGCTGCGTCGATAGTGGTGGCCGCGCACTTCATATTGACGCCGTTCTACCAGGACACGATGGACATCGACCGAATGTGGTTCGTCTTGAACTGGGTCATGGCGGTGGCGGCGGTCATCGCATTGATCGTCAACTACCATCGCTACCGGGTGACGGACGCTCAGTCCGCGGACGGAGTGGTGAACCGCCAGTACCTGCAAGTCACCGTCGCGCTTTTCGCGTCGCTGACGCTGGTCATCTGGTTCTTCTGGAACTGGTTCGACGATCTGACCATTGGGTCCGGTTCGCAGTCGGACATCCGCCTGATCATGTGGTCGATCATCGACCCGCTGTTCGTGCTCGTCACAGGCGCCACGGGACTCCACGTGTGGCGATTTGGCCGTCCCAAGTAACCCGCAGACCGATTGCAAGGGAAGGGGAGCGCAGTCCGGGCGTTGCGTCTGAACTGCGCTAACTCATGGGTGCGCCCCTTTTTCACCGTCACAGGGGCGAGAGCGGAGGCGGGTTTCAAGAGCTTGTTTCAAAAGTCTCCTCCCAAGAGTCGGGCCGTACACGGCGCGACGATTTACGACATCAACCCTTCTATCAGTACGTAATATGGCCGTAAATCCCGTCATTCCCGTGGAAACGGGAATCTAGAGGCGGGGGTCCCCGTAGGATTCGAGTTAGTGAAACACCCTCTTCAACCCCGCCAATACATCACGAGGCGGCGGCGCCAGATCCCGGACGGCGTCAGTGGATAGTCCGGCCTCTTTGTACTCCGCGCCTTATCCGGCCGTATTCGGAGGAGATTTCAGCGCCGAGGATCAGAATGAATGCCGACAAATAGGCCCATACCATCAGGATTATCACGGAGGTGACGTTGCCGTACAGCTGGTCGTATTCGGCGAAATTCTCGAGGTACCAGAGGAACAGGTTCTTGCCGCCCTCGAAGAGCAATCCGGCCACGAGGGCGCCGGGCCATATGTAACGCCAATAGGTCTTTGTATTGGGCAATACCTTGTAGATAGAGGCAAATATTGCCAGGCTAATCAGAAACGCTGGAATTTTGAGTATGCCCGCTACTATGGCGCCGCCAACAAGATCCTCCAGGTTACTTCCGCCCAGCTCAATGGAAGTGGCCCATTGAAAAACGCTGGTTATGCTCAACGAAAACACAAACAAAACGGTAATCCCACCGGCCATCACCAGCTGCCTCGGTTTGTTTTTGTAGAAGGGTAGGGCCTGCTGCACATCCCAGGCTCGATTGACCGCCCGGGTGATTGAGCCGAACACTGCGCTGCCAGTCCAAAGAAGGCTTAGCAGGGAGACGACGCCCAGAGTGGCTCGAAACCTGATGACCCCGTCAAGGCTTTCCCTTACGAAGGCTTCCGAGCCGGGCAGGTAGTCGACAATGAATTCGATTACATCCTCTTGCCGTTCCGGCGAATGGGCGACCATCCCAACGATGGCGCTCAGGCCTAACACCAGGGGAAACAGCGACAGGACCGCGTAGTAACTAACGCTCGCCGCCATGTGAGTGGCATCATCGTCGCTCAGTTCCTGGATAACCCTGACCACCAGCCTTACAGGGGCTGACGCCCCCAGCCTGGTGCGGGCCAGATCGTGTTTCAGGCGCTCCGCGCCGTGCCCAATGGCGGCGCCTGCGAATCGCAGTCGGTTCATGATTCGGCTGATTAGTGTGTTCGCCAATGGATTCTTCAGACTTTTGACAATGGTGCTCGGAGAATTACTGACCAGGCGCCATTTCGGTCGATGTGCCAGGGGGACATTGCCCCGCCTCGGCGCCGGTTCGTTTGCGTATGCCCGGACCAGTATTTCATTGACTGGGGTCTTGTCATGGTGAGGGAGATTGGCGTGGGCCGGCGACTCTTGAGAGCGTCATTTTCTGCTGTGCTATTTAATTCGATGAACGTTCTCGGTGGTAGTCCCGACCAAGCAGAAAGCCAGCCGAAGCGACTGCTGGCGGCTGGCCTTCATGTCTTCAGGTAATTGCCTGAATTACGGCATGTTCCGGAGTGTCCGGGCTACTTCTCAGTCACCCTTTTTGAATGGGGCCTTCACAACCACATTCACTCCACCGATTGTTCCGGTAACGGCGTCTCGTACTGTCCTTCCGGCGGCCTCGCTTATGTCCGTGGCGGCTTCGACGGCGCCGGTCGCCGCTGCGGACGCTGCGTCCTCTGCCTTAACGCTTATGGACTCGGCTCCTTCAATGGCCCCTTCCACAGTGTTTCTTGCCACACCTGCCAAATCGCCTCCGACGTCGGAGGTGGCCTTAATTAGACCACGTGCGCTCTCGCTTACGGCGGACAATACGTCTGAGCCCGCTTCGTGGGCGCCCACTGCCGTGCCTTTGACGATCGACCTGGCTGTCATGGCGAGATCGCTGCCCACGTCGTGAGCTGCGCCTATGGCGCCTTGGGCAATGGCGGCTGCCGCGTCCTCCAGGCTCAAGCCCAGGTCCTTGGTTGTGGAGATGGCGCCTTCGGCTGCGCCTCGTCCCGCCTCAGCCACGTCACCGCCCACCTCGCTGGTGCCCTGGATTGCGGCCCTTACGGTGTCGCTCAAGGTTCCTACCGTGACGGTTGCTATCTCTCCGACGCCGAGGATCGTCCCGATAACCGCGCCTTTGGCCGACGATCCCACATCCGAGCCAACCTGGATCGCTCCCTGAACAACGCCGGATACGCCATCCATAAGGATGGAGGTCGTTTCCGTGCCGATCTCGCTTACACCCTTAAGGGCGTTCACGGAGTTCGCCCGGGTGATTTCGATAGTGGTTCCAACGACGTCGCCCACGCCCTCCAGGGTGCCTACTATCGCGTCCCTGAAAGTGGCCCCTATGCGTCCGAGTGGCATGACATTGCTCCTTATTCATTCCGATCCGCGATGATACTCGCGGATAAATACGTCAATTGGTCGATTCAACGCCTCAGATATCCAGCTTGTCCAGTACTAATGAGACATTTTTGTGACGTAAACAGTCTACCAAAGCGACCCGAAAAGACCATGGGCCAGCGGCGCATCGTGTGGCGCCACCCGATGGGGATCTGTGTGCGTCAGGCTGGTACCAGGAGTAAGGGATGTCGTGCCGACGCAAATGATCCGACCTTGATTCCGGCCGCGCGACTGCGCGCAGGCGGCGCCGCTCGGCCGGCGACGGCGGTTCAGTAAATTTGCGCCTTTACCGAAGCGGCGACCGACACTTCAATGTCATAGATCGCCCGTGACATGGCTTGACCGATGAGGTCCAGCTTGCGCACCTGTTCGATGCGGGGGGACGCTTCGTCCAGTTCATCTTTGGACAACAGCTCCCCGAAGAGGCCGCACGCTTCGGCCAAACATATAATCGTCACGTCGCGCGGGTCGGGGATCTCATCGCTGAACAGCACCCCCATGATGCGCGACTTCACCTCGCGTTGTGCCTTTCCGTCGACCATCGGGTACCGCCTGGACCGGAAAACCCAAAGGAAGCGGTCCTCCGTGCGTTCCAGGATGCCCTGCGCGACCAATCGTGACAGCGCCTCCTCGCGGATGGCGTAGGCGTTCTGCGCGGCCTGTTCCACCCAGTAACGAGTATTGTTCTTTTCACCCGCTTCTATCTCGACCAGCGTCGGGTCAAGCAGACTGTCGTTCACTGGAGTGGCGTCGATCAGAATGAGATTCTCGAGGTCGGTGTCGATGCGGTTCTCCATCGCCAGATCCATCAGGACACCACCGGCGATGGCGTAGTCGATCGACCAATTGGGCACACTTATGAATCTTCCGTCCTCGTCACGGAGCAGGAGCAGGACTATTTCCTCGACGATTCTCAGCATGATGCTTGTTCTCTCTCAGTGACTCACTTCACCCAACGTCGCCATCGGCCGGGCCCGGCTGTGGCTGCGCTCATAGGTTGGGACCGGCATAGTTTACACCGCGGCTATTGAAAGACCGGCTTGTAACGAACATTCAGAACACGACTTATCGGCTGGATCCCCGAAGCCGTACGTCTGGCAAGATCGAATCCAGTCTGGTGGTCTTCATACGGCTATGGTCAGTACAAACTCTTACTTGTCGTCGATTGTGTAAACCTTCAATAATTCCCAATGGACATCTATACTGGTCATATAGGGTCATGGCTATGCGTTCCTATAGTCCGTCGGCGAGATATACGTTGGCCGCATGAGAAACTTGCCGCTTAATCAAAAAAGTAACAAATGAGTGTTACTCCCGGATCACCGACCGAAACGATCTGGTTCGCGCGATTATTGACTCAAGCCGCATGATAAGGCTCGAAGACGTGATCGGTTGGATCCTGTCGACTGGAAGTTTCGCCGAACAGGCCGATATCACCCGGGGCAAGAGGCTCCGCGTCGTCCGATTGGGTGCTAGCCGAGGAAGCGGCGAAGGTGGGCAGCCTCTTCGATGAAGTGGGATATATGCATGGTTGAATCGTCTTGACCGACGCTTGCCCAGATGGCGCTGGTCAGGCCCTCGTGGACCTGGTCTGGCTCGCCTGCGAACCGACCTAAGAGAGTCGAGTACGGTTCCCCAAGCAACTCCCTGACGCGGCGTTCGTTGGCGAAACGCAGGGCTGCCCGCAAGTCTCCAAACAGGCTCGGGTAGACATCCTTGACATACAGAAGGTCGCTCTCAGTCAACGAAGCAAGGCCCAGCAGTTCTGGCGGAACGCCAATAGAGTAAAGGGACGCCGTAAAGCCTATTGCCCGGGGAAGCGTAACCCCGCCAACCCCGCCAAGAGAGCGACCGTAGCCAAAGAGGCCGACGTGGAGTTTGCGTTCGCGCCGCTTTGGAACATGAGCCGATACGGCCCTGATGATGTCGGTCAGCTTCTGCACATTTGCCTGATACTCGACAGTTGTCTTGTCGATGATCTCGCAGGCGCGCTTCTGATCGATCGGTACAGGCTCGCCCCGCTTGTGATCGCGAATCTGCGCGATGCCCTTACGGACAACCTCCGTGTCGTAGTCGTACTTGAAGGCCGACTGGACGGTTAACGTGTGGGCGGTTGGATACTCGATGTGGGCTCGCTCGACATTGAGCGGGGTCAGGTGGCCTCGAAAAGGCACGGAGCCGGCGCCGATGATCGGGTAGAGGGACAGTCCGAGTTTGGTTTCGAGATTGTGAAGACGCAGCAGCCCCACTTTCAGCATCAGTTCTGCGCCGACTATTCCGTAGTTAAGCGCCGGGTCACTTCGAGCCAGGAATACCCGCTGGTGTGGCAAGTCCCGGTCTCGCACGTACTCTTCCACAATGCTGTCGCAATGGAGCAGGCTTTCCATGTCTTCGATGAGGGGGATGACGCGAACACGCTTTGGGTGAAACTCACCTACCCAGTCCTTGACGGTCTGACCGTTCACGAGCACCTGGTCTTCATGGCCCACGATCACCTTCTGGTAGTAGGCCTCAACCAGAGAAATCTCTTCGGCAGACGTGGTCATTGGGAGGATGACCTCCTGGATGGGAGCAACGTGTCTGTCGCCGTAAAAGCCGTGCGCCATGTCCCAGGCCGATGGCACGCTCTGAAGGGCCTCGACCATCGACTTGCGCATGTCGTGCTCTATGTGCGGATTAGGTACGCGCAGAGTCAGGGCTATGTCTCGCCCAAGTTGAAATTGATTCTGAAATAAGTCGGGGTAACCAGTGAGAAGTTTCCGGACGACCTGATTGTCGGCCTCCTTGCCTTCTGAGTCCCACATCTGTTCATCGCAACCCATGGCGTACACACTTGCGGCCTCGTCTACTTCCCCTTCCGCCTTCAAGACTCCTGCGTCGTCGGCAAAAGGGGCCGGCGTAGCGTTATCCGGGTGCTGGGTGCTCATTACTTTAGGAATCAAGTACATGGCGCGTCTCCCATCTGGTTACTCGGAGAAATGAGTTAAATTTCCGATCCGCACTGTGCCTGATTGTAAAAGGCCTGTCACGTTGAAATTCAACCCCTCTCCGTGGAGTGTGACCGTCAAATGACAAGTCGACGCACTTCCCAATGCGCAACCTGCTACTGGCACACGCCGATTTGAGCGCCACACGCCCAAGCAAATCCGGAAGGCGTCTACCAAATTTGCATCGCCCGAATGTGGCCTTATTGGAAGATGGTTACTCTTCGCGTCCGGGGACGACTGTAGACACGTTCTCTATTGTCGTCCAGTCTCTATCGGGCAGCCGCAGCGATCGTCAGAGATGAGTCTTCGGACGTCCGAGGGAATCGCTCTCGTCGATTCGAGAGCTCCTGCCATCGCCTTGCGTGCTATGCCGCGAATAGCTCAAGGTTTGCGGTCCGAAGATAGTGAACCGGGCATACTGCCGTATCCCTTCCCCGGTTCGCCGGGTACGGGTACGATTGCGCCATGCCGACGCTTCCCCCCAAACAACTCACAATGGTCATAGACGAGGCCACGGTAAGCAGGCTGCTGGATGTCGCACTGCCGCCCGGTTACGTGATTCGAGCCCCTCGGGTATCGGATACGGCAAGTTGGACCGACACGCTTCAGGCGGGGGGATTCGACATGTGGACCGAGGAGAAGGTCCGGGAGTACCTGGAGGACGCCGAAAGGCGGGAAGGTTCGCGCGTGGTAGAGCAGGGCGGACGGATCGTAGCGGGTACGTTCGCCTCGAGGATCCCGAAACGTCCACCCACACCCAATGTCGACGGCGAGGATCGTTTAGAAGAGGCCGTCCTCGATTACGTGGTGACGCACCCTGATCACCAGGGCAGGGGATTGGGAAGGGCCACTTGCGCCGAGGTTTCCAGGTTCTTCATCGCCCGGGGGTACAAGACGGTCTCGCTGGGCACCGACGACTGGAGGCTGCCGGCAATCCATGTCTACTTGTCGTTAGGTTACAGACCGGTCATGAACAGGAACGACATGCCGGCCCGGTGGGCTGACATCTACAAGAAGCTGAAGGAGAGCGGACGTGAATACCATTAGAGTTGGTTTGGCCGGGCTTGGCCACGGCGATACTCTGCTAAAAGCCGGCAGTCCTGAAAACGAGTTGCCCATCCGCGTGACGGCGCTCTGCGACGTGAACGAAGAGCGACTCGAAGCGGCGTCCAGGGAGCATGGAATCGACGCGGTCACCACTGACTTCGACGAACTGGCATCGCGCGACGACGTGGACGTCATCGGCATATACACCCCCGGTCCTCTCCACGCGCGCCAGATTCTTACGGCGCTCGATAACGGCAAGCACGTGATGGTCACCAAGTCCATGGTCTACACCATGGAGGAGGCGGAGAGCGTGGTGGAAGCCGTGGACCGCGCCGGACTCGTGCTGCTCGTCACCCAGACGTTGCGCGGGAGGCCGGACTTCATCGACGCCAAGCGCGCCTGCGACGCCGGAGAGATCGGCAAGTTGTTCATTGCTGAGGCGCACTACATTCACGATCTCAGGCCCGTCTACAGGCGGTCGCCTTGGCGAATCACGATGCCGCAGGACCTTATTCTGGGAGGCGCCTGTCACCCCATAGACCTGCTGCGATGGTTCATGGGCGATATAGAAGAGGTCCACTGCGTTGGGTTGCGCAGCGGTGTTGCACCAGAGTATCCGCAGGAGGACTGCTTCTTCATAAACGTCAAATTCGCCGGCGGCAAGATCGGCCGCGTCTCAAACCTGCTCGGCCTCGTGGAACCGGTGGGCGAGACGATGAACACCCTGACCGTGTACGGCACGAAGGGAACGATACGAGACAACATGAAGACGCTGGACGCCCACGGCGATCTGCCCGAGCGCTCATACCAGACGCACCTGCCGCCGCGCGGCGGCCACTACGGCGAGATGATCGTAATGATGCGTCACATGGCCGACTGCGTCCAGAACGGCGCGCAGCCCTGGGTGGGAGCGAGAGAGGGCGCATGCGTGGTATCGACAGGCCTGGCGTGCTGGGAGTCCCTCCGCACCGGCAAGCCCGTCAAGGTGCGCAACGAATTCTGACAGACGGGATCTCGAACAAAACGGCATGGAGGTCTGATTCCGCGATCGAATCGCCAATGTTCGTATTCGCCGCCGTGTTTTCTGCGATCTCGAGTTAAACCGCGGGCCGTTCGAATTGCGGGGTATCGATGAGGTCCATGCGTGCAAAGGTTTAGCACTGGTGCCCGTCGTTTCGGTCTCCACAGCCCTCGATACGGGCCAGGCGTCTACGCCTGCGGGCCTCGTTCGATCTCGATCTCGTCCACCAGGGCCTGGCTCTTCGGTGTCCGCGCGAAGTGCGGTCCCCAGCCGTCGATCAAACTCTTGCCGGGCTCGTTGCTCACGCGCACGGTCGCGTCTGATCTCTCTCGCACGCCATCCCTCAGCCGCGTGCCCACCCCCGGCCGTTGCGGGGCGTGCAGGTAGCCGTCCCGGATGTCGAGGTTTGGGTCGACGAAGTCGTTGTACCAGCCCTTGTAGAAGCTTGGCACGTGCTCCTGGACCATCGCATTAGGCGAGCTAATGCATACCTGGGCGCAGGCGAAAATATTTACCGGGCCGCTGGCGTCGTGGGGCGCGAACGGCACCTGGTGCGCCGAGGCGAGGATCGCGACCTTGTGGGTCTCCGAAATGCCGCCTGTCCAGATCAGGTCGGGCATGACGATCTGGGCCGAGCCGTTCTCTATGAACTGTCGCAACTGCCACCTGGTCAGTAGGCGTTCCGAGATGCACACCGGAGTTCTTGTCGCGGCCTGGAGACGGGCGAGGGCGTCGGGGTTGAGCAACGGCATCAGGTCTTCCTGCCACATCATCTCGTAGGGCTCCATCGCCTGGGCAATCCGTATCGCGACCGGTAGGGTCCATTTACCGTGGCCGTCGTTGGCGATCTGCATTTCCATGCCCACGGCGTCGCGGATGTCTCGGATGGGCTTGAGGGCCATATCCAGCTCTTTGGGAGAGAGGGACTGGCCGTCCGAAGCCTGGGCCAACCCGATCGTGGGGCCGCCCTTCATCGCAGTGATCCCGTCGTCCAACAACTCCTTCGCGGCCTCTCCGGCGCGGTCGATGGGCATGTAGGTCGCGTACACCGGGACCTTGGACCTGACCGCTCCGCCCAACATCTCGTACACGGGTAGCCCCGCCGCCTGGCCCTTTATGTCCCAAAGGGCGATGTCCAGGCAAGATATCGCCCGCATCTCGGCGCCCCCATACCCAGCGTGATCGGATAGCCTGAACATGGCCTCCCAGTGCCTTTCGACTGCGAACGGGTCGCGGCCGATTAACAGAGGTCCAAACCAGTCGTGCACGGCGGTTTCGACCACGGACGGCGCGTAGAACGTCTCGCCCAGTCCCACAATGCCCTCGTCGGTGTGCACCTGCACCCAGATGATCATTGGGTACTCAGCCACCCGGATAGTCTCTATCTGCGTAATCTTCACGGTCGCTCTCTTCTCCAGGCCTCCCGGAATCCAGAACCGTTCGGCGCCGGGGGTATGCGGGCGACGACGACGGGGGCCGCGGTTATGGTACTGGACGGAGTGGTCGCGGGCTGGACATTGGCCGGCCCGGCCATTTCACGGTAAGGCAGGCAGCGGGTACAACCGCAGACCGTTCACGGTATCGGTGTCGAATACACCGGAATTGACGCCCGCCAGGGAGTAAACAGACACGGCGGACTCAGGGTCTGACGCCACGATCGGATCTCTGATGTTCGCGTTCATCGCCCTGTTCTCGGTGATCTCCGACTCAACGTCCGAAGAGTCGAACTCCGGCGGTTCGTTGACGTTACGGCAAGCGAAGAATCAAAACCGCCGGCAAGCGAAGCAACACGACCGATACAAGGTTCCGCGTCGAATCCCAGCCTCCCCGGCTGATGGCGTGCGGCTCATAGCCTGCTCGATGAAGCCGTCGAGCTTCAAGAACGTCCCGACCCGAGCAAAAGCCCGGTTGCGGCTATTCGTACCACCCCGACGCGAAGATCAACCCGTCGTGGCGCACGGCCCAGGTGTGCTTCTGCCGGTCATCTCCCGTTTCCGGGTTCAGCAAAACGTAGTCGACCCATCGTCCCGACTCGGTAGCGCCGAGCAAGTCGTCGCCGTAGAAGTATCCCGCGGCGTCGACACGGAGGCTCGGGTCCCGACCCCGGAACATGGGATTGTGGTGGCTAATGGTGTAGCCGTCCTCGTCGACGATGAAAATGTACCACTGGCCGTCCACGCTCTCCGTGGTGTTGTAGTAGGCCACCGTGTCTTCGCGGCCGACGGCATAGTACAGGTCTATAGCTCGCCCTACGAAAGCCCTGGTGTAGGCGGGGACGTCGGACTTGCTTGGCCCGTGCTCATACCAGCCTGAGCCGAAGGTGAGGCCGTCGTATTCGACCATCCACGAGTGCTTGGTCTCGACGGCGCCTGTGGCTGGGTTCGTGAAGGTGTAACTGAGCCAGGCGCCGTCCTCGTCGGCTACTGCAGCCACCGCTTCTACGGCGGGATAGTTGTCGGGCCCGACGTTCGCAGAGGCGGGCCTGCCAACAAAGTCCGGAATGGCGGCGTGGGCCAGCATTATGTCGTCTTTGTCGAGAATGAACACGTACCACTGGCCGTCGACGCTCTCCCTGGTGTTGTAATGGGCGACGGTGGCATCGAGACCTTCAGAGTCGTACTTGCTAATGGCCGTTTTAACGAAGTATTTGGTGTACTCGTCGGGCTCCCACTTGGGCGGAACGGACGCTGGCGGCATTGCGGCCGCGTCGATCCTTGCATCCGCAATGGCGTCCACGATGCTGGAAAGCACCACGATGCCTTCCATCAATTCAACGGTCTGCGCCGTCTCCTGATCGGGAGCGGCCGCCGCGGCCGCCTCTATAACTCTGTGGATCTCGCGGTCCAGACTGTTCAACCGCTCCTTGAAGGCCGGGTCCCGGGTGTTTTCGATGAGGAGGTGGATCAAGTTGTCCAGCCGCTCGGAGTCCTCCCTTCGAGACTCGGACAAGTCCGAGTCCGACGGTTCTTGCAGCAACGGCAGTTCCCCCAGCAGCTGGAAGAAGGGAGCGATCGCGGCCAGATCCAGGGAGGGCATGCCCGCCGCGGGACCAGGAGGTCCGGCTGGTCCGGTAGCGCCTGCGGAACCAGGAGGCCCGCCCGAACCAGGAGCGCCCGCCGGGCCTTGAGGTCCAGCAGGTCCGGAATCGCCTGCAGGGCCCTGAGGTCCGGCTGGTCCGGCAGCACCCATCGGGCCCTGAGGCCCGGCAGGCCCTGGATCCCCGGCAGGCCCGGCGTCTCTCTGGCAGCCGACAACCGACAGGACAAGAGCGATGATCAAGATTGTTGCTACTAAAGCGCGCATTGTCATACTTTCCGCTTGCGACGTCGTTGACACAGACTTAACCGCTGTCTTCAGCGGGATGCGTCAGTTGATTCACCGGTGCACAGAACAACCGGTGCCGAGGACCGGGATAAAGCGTCGGTGGTTGGCCTTCCTGCAGGGCTTGCTGGGACCCGTAGCTAAAAAGTTTGGACCAGGAACTCTTTGCTGGTCAACAATCAATATCAATTTGGCGATCACGGAATTTTTCAAAAAAGGTGGACGAAACCGTGGTGGATAAGATAGTCGAGCCGTAGATGGCGAGACGATTTACGACATCAGCCATGCCATCAACACGTAATACGGCGCCAAATCCCGTCATTCCCGTGAAAACGGGAATCTGGAGGCACTGGCCCCCATAGGTTTCGAGTTTATGAAACACCCTCCTTCAACCAGCCGCTGCCCCACCCAATACGCGTGACGTAGGCCAAGTCCTCAACAGGCCATAAGACGATTGAAGAGCCCCGTCATTCGGCCGTCTCGCCTCTTTCCCTTGACGCGTTTCGATCTGGCCTACCTTCCCTGTCTTGCTCCCGCGTTGTTCCAGCCGAAACCGCAGCGGGGAGGGTCCACCCTGTGGTCCAATATGGCGGGCCTGAACACCAATTCACCGGTACGTCTGTTTAGTCTGAATGGTTAATGAGAATGCCATGAGGGTATCTTGTTGCGGCCTGCTTTCCCTAAAGTGGGGAGGTAATTCGCTGCGTCGCCAGGAGTCGAAACCAAGTGCGATTATTCGTGCGACTCATAGCCGTTGTTCCTTGGGGCGTGGCCTTCTTTGTGGCCCTCCTGGCCGTGCTCGTGATACTGGGGCTGAATGGAACTTTCCTGAATCCGACTTTCTATCAGGACCAACTCAAGGACGCTGACATTTACCGGTTCGCCTTAGTCGACGTGCTCGAGTCGGCCCTCGACGAAGCTCGTCAACTCCCTCCTGAGGAGTTCGGGGTTGGATTCCGAGAAAACCCGCTCGTCGCGTCCGGACTAAGCACTTCACAACTGGCGGGTGCGGTGCGTAACGCACTATCACCTGATGACCTGGAAGAGTTGCTGGCCCCTTCCGTTTTGGGGTTTGGGGAGTACATGGCCGGCGAAAAGGACGAGATCGATTTAACCATCGATGCATCCGGCCATATCAGCGGAATTGCTGACGAGGCCCTGGCGCTTCTTCGTGATTCGGGTGCCTACGACCGCATTTTCGAAAAGGAGGTAGAGCCCAGAATCAGAGAAGCCGCGGGCGACCTTCTCCCGGTGACTGAGGACGCTTCGGGCTGGCCGGAATACTTGTTTGGGAGCGGCGAAGAAGCTGAGGATGGGTTGGTACGAGTGGTCAAGAGCGCCGTCACATCCGAATGGTTGGCGGCTCAAGCCGAGCGGGCTTTGCCCGTGTTAACGGCCTACCTGGTGGGGAACACCGATACGTTCGAAATCAGGATCCGACTTGATCATGCTCAGGCCGCGGCCGCGACCGAAGAGACGAAGGCCATTGTTCGCGAGACCAATCTCTATGACCTCGTATTTGACGATGTGGTGGAGCCCGCGGTGGAGGACGCCCTGGGAGTAGCCGTCGTTTTGCCATACGGCGCGAAGATCACGAAATACGAGGTCTTGAGCGCGTTGAGACAAGCCGCGTCCCCCGTGTGGGTACAAGAACAAACCGGGAAAATAGTCGACGACGTCAGCGCTTATGTAACTGGGAAATCAGACGAGTTTTCGACCCAGATATCCTTGACCGAACCCAAAGAGGAAGGGGCCCCGCTGCTGAAGGAGTTGGCCGGGAGCAAGTTGGCCGAACTTCTGGCGCGTCTGCCAGCTTGTTCGACGACACCTGATGCCGCCGCCACCCGGAACAGTCTGACTCAAACTGTTCCTGTATGCATTCCACCGGGTTTTTCAGTTGATGATTATGTCGAGGCGGCCGGGCCCATAATAGACAATTCTGTCCGGACCTTCGTTTTGGCGCCTGTCCCGGGCACAGTCACGTTGACCGAGGGGGACGTGCGGTCTCATTTAGGGGAATCCGCAGGCCAGAAGGCTCTGAAATTTCTCGACGACCTCCGAGAGCTGCATAGGGAGGGATGGATATACAACCAGGACGACCTCAGATCAGACCTGTCCGCCAACAGGGACGCGCTGCAAATCCTGGACGCAGCCCGCTCATACTTGTCGGACGGATATGTCCACACCTACCAGGATCCCTCCGGGGTCGAATCTTACGACCGCATAGCGTTCGCTCTGGACGTAGCTCGTCACTGGTCCAACACGCTGCGCCGCTACAAGTGGTGGGCCTACTTGGCGGCGCCCGTCTTGCTGGTCGTCATCGGCCTCATCGGAGGGACGAGTTGGCGCAGCAGGGTGGGGTGGGCATCGGCAGTGTTGCTTCTGGCGGCTCTGACGATCATCATCCTCTCATGGCCAGTTTACGAAGTTCTCTCTAAACATGCATTCGAACAGGTCAGGACCGAAGCGCTGGCCCAAACCGGCGGAACTTTAGAATCCACGTCCAATCTGATCGTCGCCAAGTCCATTGAATTCGCGCAAGTGACGACGGACGCATTCATTAGTGGTATTCGGGGATGTAGCCTGGCCCTCGCGGTTATCGCCTGCATTGGGCTGCTCGTTGCTGTGCAGTGGCGTCGAATCTCTGAGTGGACCGAACCCCGGTTTCACGAGGTCGGTCGTCGTTGGTCGTAAGACTGCCTATTCTTCCTCGTCGCCGGGATTCAGTCTGCCCAGGAAGACTTCGGTCAGTATGTCGGTCTCCTGGACCGATTCAGGGGTGCCGTCGTGTACGACCCTGCCCTGGTCCAACACGTACGCCCGGTCCGCAATGTTGAGCACACCCTTGATGTTGTGCTCGACGACGAAGATGGTGGTCTTGAGACTCTCATTGATCTCCGAGACCTTCTCAAATACCTCTTTGACCACAATTGGCGCAAGGCCAAGTGTCGGCTCATCGAGTAGCAGCGCCTCCGGCCCGGCCATGAGGCCCCTTCCTATGGCCAACATCTGCTGCTGACCGCCGGACATCTGGCTCGCCAGATCGCGACGTTTCTGACGCAATATCGGGAACAACGCCATGACCGAGTCCAATCGACGATTTTGTTCCGCCTTGTCGTTCAAGTACAGGCAACCCATCTCCAGGTTCTCTTCGATGGTGAGATGAGTGAATACACGCCTGCCCTGGGGGACGAACGAAATCCCCTCTTTCACGATTTCGTGGGTCGCCGCAGACAAGGGCGCCTGGCGCAAGTAGACAGTCCCGCCCACCACCGGAGCCAGTCCCATGATGGCCTTCAGGACGGTCGACTTCCCCGCGCCGTTGGGCCCCATCACCGCCACGAGTTCGCCTCTTTTTACTCTGAGAGAAACTCTGTCCAGGGCTACTACGGCGCCGTAGTGAACCGATATGTCGACCAGTTCCAGGAGCGCGGCCGCTTCGTTTTCGTTGGCCAAACCTGAATTCAGTCCACCGTCTTGATTGTGCGTCGTAGTCATACGTATACCGCCACTGCGCAGCCTGACTTAGTCCAGCATCGGCGTCGGATTATGCCCCCAGGTAGGCTTCGATAACCTCTTCACGATTGAGGACAACCTCCACGTCACCCGAGGTGAGCAGCCGTCCACTGTCAAGCACAATGATGTGGTCGGACATCTCGCGCACTATGTCCATATTGTGGGAGACGAAAATTATGGTCCTGCCTTCGTCGCGCATACGTTTCAGGATTGCTTTGACTCTTTCGAGCATTTGGGGAAAGAGACCGGCGAAGGGTTCGTCGAACAGATAAATGTGGACTTCCAACGCCATGGCGCGGCCAATCTCCAGCAGCTTCCGCTGGCCGTAGGACAGGTCTTCGGCTAACGAACGCCGCTTGTCCCACATGCCGACGGCCTCAAGAATCTCCCTGGCCTTATCGCGATGGCTGGAATTCGTGCGTTCCATCATCGCCGGGAATAGTTTGCGTTTGGTCAGGACGACCATGATGTTGTCCCACACGCTTATCTGATTGAAGAGCCTGACCTCCTGGAAGGTCCTGGTTACGCCGTGGGCCGGCATTTCGTGGGCCTTTACGACCTTGAGGCCGACCCCATCTACGATCACCATCCCGCCGTCAATGGGTAACACTCCGGTCAGCAGGTTGATGAGAGTGGATTTCCCCGAGCCATTGGGCCCGGCAATGCTCGTTATTCGTTTGCTGGGAATTGAGATGGTGAGTCCGTCCACCGCCCTTACGGCGCCGAAGTGCTTGGAGACCTCTACGGTCTCCAAGACGTAAGAATCGCCAGCGGGTACGTTGGAGGCGCTCATAACTTGAACTTCCCAACCAGGCCCTGCGGTCTGAACAGCATAAGCAATACCAGCAGGACCCCGAGGACCACCTGGCGTGCCTGGCCAATGAACTCGGTTGGCAGGAACGGCACAAAGCGCATGCCTTCTTCCAAAAGGACGAAGGCCATTGCACCAAGCAGGGAACCCCAAATCGTGGCCAACCCTCCCAGGATTATGATGGACACCAGAAGGATCGACTCCAGGAGAACGAACGAATTGGGGTCAATGAAGGTTGTCCAGCTGGCGAAAAGGCCACCGGCTAACCCCGCCATCATGGCTGAGATGACCCATATCGCAAGTTTGTAGTGGGTTGCCTGGTAGCCAAACACTTCGGTTGCTTGCTCGTCCTCGCGAATCGCAGTGAGGACTCGTCCGAATGACGAGGTCACAATGAACCAGGCAATCAACATCACGACCGCCAGGAATACCAGGGCCAGGCCGAGAAACGCCAATTCGCCGCCAAGCGACACACCGGCGATTTCAGGCTTGGCTATTTCGTGAATGCCAAACGCCCCCCTGGTGAGGCTTCGCCAATTTAGAAACACGTTGAAGGAGATGATCGCAAAGCCGAAGGAGACCAGGACGTAGATGTCGTCCCTGAAACGGTTGAACACAATGCCGACCACCATTGCCACCAGGCCGGCCAGTGCAACGCTGACGGGCAGGGCGGCGAAGAATGGCCAGCCCGGGGTTGGGATCGCCTCCGTTCGCAACTGTTCGTATGCCGCGTCGGAGGTCAGAAACGCCATCGCGTAGGCGCCGATGCCAAAAAACCCGATGTGCCCAACGGACAAGAGTCCGGTAAATCCAACCACCAGGTTCAGGCTGACCGCCAGAATCGCCCAGATGGCAAAGACTGTGCCCACGGTAATGGCGAAGCCGACGCCTTGCCAAAGGGTGAACGCCACGGCCCAGGAGATTATGAACAGGTTTGCCCACAACTCCGGGTTACCCCGTACAAACCACAGGACCTCACGGGGATCGCGCGCAAGTCTCATGAGTCCGTCTATGCTCCGGGGTTCCATCAACGTCGGCCTACTTCCTCGGCAGGAGACCGTTGGGCCAGGATGCAAGGAAGACGATCAACACCATGAATGAGATAATGTCCCTCCATTCCCCGGCCAGGTCCCAAATACCGAATTGCTCTACCAGACCCAGGATGAATCCACCAACGATCGCGCCGTACAGGTTGCCGATTCCACCCACAACGGAGGCAATCCAGCCCTTCAGCAAAAGTAAAAGGCCCATTCTGGGTTGAATCGCCGTATCGTGGCCGCTCAGAATGCCACCCAGTGCAGCGAAAGCCGCGCCAATAAAAAACACCATGGCGATGATGACGGTGGTGTTTATCCCCACCACTTTCGACACCTCTTCGTCATCCCCGATGGCCCGAACCGCCTTGCCGAAGGCGGTACGTTTCAGGAGCAGTATCAGGCCGGCGAATCCAGCAAAAGCCACGCCGATGGTGAATACGTTGAACCCCTTGATACTGGCGCCCCCAATTATCCACGGCACGTTGCCGAAGGGCTCCGGAAGCGGGCGCGGCGCGCTTCGGAAAACTATCGTTACGATGGCGGTAACGGCTAACAGGATGCCCAGCGATGCCACGAGCATGACCAACGGGGACTTGGCACGCTGCCGCATGTAGACGTACAGACCCCTGTAAATTGCCAGGCCAACGGCCCCCGCCAAAAGGCAAGACACGGCCCAACTCAGATACAACTTGGCGCCGGGGGCGTCGGCCACCAGGAGGCCGCAGAATGATCCAACCATCCCGGCTGCAATGGCAATTAGAAGGAAAATCAGTTTAGGTTCGACATGGCTGGCTATGCGCCGGTAGCCTCCTCGAAGTGCCCAACCGGCGGCCAGCGCCGCCATTA
This sequence comes from Dehalococcoidia bacterium, assembly GCA_965219065.1. Classification (GTDB taxonomy): domain Bacteria; phylum Chloroflexota; class Dehalococcoidia; order Lucifugimonadales; family Lucifugimonadaceae. The sequence goes on along the minus strand of OZ244715.1, from coordinate 840,142 downwards.
CGCCGATTGCGGGGCTCAGGGTGAGGTGAAGTTGGGTCGGGTACGTGAGGACGATTCCTACATACGTACCCGCGGCCGCGGATAACAAGCCTCCGCCGACCCGCAGTGCGTTGGGGCTGAAGCGGGTCCGGAATCGGCTGTAGAACGCTGTGTGAAGGGCCCACGCCACTACTCCGGCGATGACCGCTGCAAAAAGGATGTTGACGAACAGGGAGTTAATTGCATACCGGCCGCCCAGGAACTCCTGGGACCTCATGTAGAAAACTCCGTACGCGCCAAGGGTTGCAGCCGCGCCGTAGTAGAGATCGAAGAACCAGACAGTGCTGTAGACGATGGTGAATCCCATCGCCAGCAGCGCATACACGGCACCTACGGACAGGCCATTAAAAGTGAACTGGAGGGCCTGTTCCGGGGATTGGCCTATTTTCCACGCGATGTAGGCCGCGACGATGGTGATCAGAAAGGTTGCCAGAACCCTGCGCCGGTCAGCAAGAGCGTTAAGCAAACGGACCGCCCGTACAGGCTACGCCTAACGAGGACGGCCGTTCTCGAACGCCCGGTTGGCCGATTGACGCCGAATCTCTGGAGCGGGGAAGCCTCACTGAAAACCCTACTGATGCCGTAAGGCTGGCCCAGGTGTACGGGCCAGCCTGCGGGAGGTTAGGACGGATGTCGGCTGGTTACTGGGTCGGCGCTGCGCCCAAGACTTTGTAACCCTGGTTTTCTTCTGTTCTCTCTGCCAGCGGCAGGACCTCTATAACGGCGTTGGAAAGACCCACTACCTCGCCGTTTTCGTCGAAGCTGTAGTTGTCTCCTATGGCGCCGCTCCAACTGATGTCGTACAGGCAGTCTCTGAAGCCGTCTGCGTCCTGATCGTCGTCAGTCTTCTTGAGACACTCGGCGGCGATGTAGACATCGTCGTAGGCTGATCCCAGGTACCACGCCAGCGTGACGTAGTCGTATTCCTCCCTGAAATTGGCAAGGACCTCCTGAGCCGTGTTGTTCGCCGGATCCAGATCAGCAATAACGGCCTTCATACCGGTAGCGGCGTCGCCTGCGATCTCCAGGGCCGTTGTCCCCACGACCACGATTTCTGAGTAGATGGGACCCTCATAACCGAGTTCCCTGACCTGCTTGACGATAGTGCCGCCGGAAAATTCGGCCTGGGCGGCAATGTGCAACCCGTCGGGATTTGCGCCGACGAGCTTGGTCAACTGGGTCCTGAAGTCGGTTACGTCCGAAGCGTATCGTTCTTCGCTCACTACCTGGCCGCCCCGCTTCGTGAATTGATCGACAGTGGTGCGTCTCACGCCCTCGGCGTAGTCGGTCGCCTCTGTGATAGTGGCCAGGTTCCGGACTCCGTCAGCCCACATGCTGTTGCCGGTGTCGATGCCCACCTGGACGTCGCTCATGGAAGTCCTGAAGATGTAGTCCCCGGCGTTAGCGATGTCCGGGTTGGTCGCCAATCCGGAGAAGAGGATGACGCCAGCTTCTTCGGCCAGGGGCGCTGCGCCCAGCATCGCGCCGCTGCAGGAGGTGCCGAGGATAATCTTTACTTCGTCAACCTCGGTTAACTTCTTAAATGCTGTAATAGAATCTTGGGCATTGCATTTTGAGTCTTCGACGATGAGCTCGAGCATTCGGCCATTGATGCCCCCGGCGGCGTTGATCTCCGCCACCGCCATCTCCTTGGCCTGAACGGACACTGTGCCGTAGGTCTCACCCGGGCCCGTCACCGATTCCATCACCCCTATCCGGAAAGCCTCTTCTTCCCCCCCTCCACAAGACAACGCCGCCAATGCCAGAATCGGCAGCAACCCTATTGAGACTATCGCCTTTTTGGACAATGCTCTCATTTCAACACCCCTCAAATCTGCATGTTGATTACCGCGTGACGTATTAGTACCACCAGTTGAGTTGATACTGCAAGTCAAAACACGGGATTCACGACGGCCCTGGCAGTTGCAGTTTTACGGATATGGATTCGAATCGGAGAGTGTCACAACTGCAGCAGGCTCGGTATCTTCGGAGGAATGGTGGCTTAGTCAGGGGGCGAACATGGAATTCGTCCAGCAGTGGGCAGTCGTGCCCCTACTTGGGATATGGATCGATCAACCGCGGATGGGAACAATCATTTGACCGGTACCGTCTATATATGTGCAGGTCCGGCAAACGCGGCCTGCAGCGGGCCACAAAAGGTCCTCTAGGCGGAGGTTAACCTGATGTACTCCACGTTCAAGACCGCTCTAATTTCCATCGTTGGCATGTTGATAGTCCTGATGGCGCCGGCCTGCCAGGAGGGCGTATCTCCTGGGACAGGCGGAAAACCGGATCAGCCGGCGGGCGCCCAGACCAACGCGTCGGTGACCGGTACTGTCACTTATCGGGAGCGAATAGCCCTGTCCCCCGGCGCGACGCTTCAGGTGCAACTGAGGGACGTCTCCCTGCAAGACGCGGCGTCCAAGCTCATCGCAGAGCAGGTCATACAAAATCCGGGTCAGGTACCCATTAAGTTCAAGATCGAATACAACCGGATTGACTTGGACCCACGAAACACCTACGCCGTACAGGCTCGGATCCAGGAATCAGACGGCCGTCTTGCCTTCATCAACGATACTGCTTACGACGTCATTACCCGGGGCAATCCAGACAACGTCGATATGTTGCTGGTTAGGGTCGACGCCCCGCAGTGGGTAGAGGTTCCGGTTTCGGTCGTCGGGGCGAGATTATTGCAACCCGAGCCGGAGAATTTGCTGATGGTTACGTTTCATCAGTCCAGCATCGAAGGCTGCTCTCGACCAGGCGGCCAGGAATTCGAGGTGGACGGCTCTGAAATAATTGTCAAGCTGACCCGTATGGCGCCTCCGCCCGATCCTTCGGGCATCCCATGCCACGAAGACTTGCTGGAATTGGAATCCATCGTTCGCTTGGGAGACAGCATTGCTCCGGGCCAGACCTACCGCGTTACGGTTAACGACCGGGTGACCACCGCCTTCACGTTGCCGGAGCCGGAATTTCCGGATTCTTTTGTTGAATCGTCGCCGATCGAGCGGTTGGAGGTGGTGGCTCTGGAAAGCTCACCGACTCAATACGAATTGCGCGTCGTATCCGGTCTGCCTAAGGGCAGCGCCTGCTCCATATTCAACGGCTACGAAATCAAGCGCGCCGACCCAGCCATAATCGAAGTAGATGTAACACACCATGAGGTCGCAGACCCCTACGTAATATGTACCGCCGACTATCCCATCGTGGAGACGACCATCCCCTTGGGATCCGACTTCGAGCCCGGTGTAGAGTACCCAATAACCGTAAACTCAGACACCACTGAAACCTTTGTGGCCCATTAGGAGCGAGCGGAGTTCAACGCCGCTTTGAAAGTGGTTAGAGATCCCGACCTAGCGAGGGGTTGGGCACCGAGCTATTGTGGGTATCCCTATTCAAGGCGGGCCAGTCGAATCAACTGGAAAAATATAGCTTGATGACCTCTATCACCTCTTCCCTGGTAATGAGATCGGCAAAGTAGTCTTTTATTGCCGAAATAACCTCATCCCTCTGTATGGCGCCGTCGTCGTTGTCGTCGTATTTGCCCCCCAAATCCACAATGGTGTACGTGTAGTTCGCAAGGTTGTCCGGCGAGATGACCTTTATCCTGACAGTAACGACGTCAGCGCCGAAATCGACCTGAAATCCCTCCAGTGTGTCGTCGGCATCCACGAATGGAATGCCGTTTTCGTCGAGAAACTGGAACGTCGCGTTGTGCTCATTGGCAGGAATCAGCGTAACGGTGACCGATGACAGGCCCACCGAAGCGCTGTATTCGAAGTGATAGGCGTCGAACGCGGGAACCAGCGATCCCGGACTGACAGTCAGGCCGCTCAGCAACACATCGCAGTACGGCAGACCCAATTCGGCAAGATCGTTGTCCGACACACCTCGCAAACCCGCGGGGATGCAGCCGGTCAACTCGTTCCGCGAAAGCCACAGTTGTGCCAAGTTGGCCAGGTCGCCCAGGGTGTCCGGTATGGACCCAGTTAATTGATTGTCCCGGAGTACCAGCGATTCCAATTTGGTGAGGCCGCCCAAGGTGGTTGGAATGGGTCCGGTCAGGCCGTTGATGTTGAGGTGTATGTAGGTCAATTCGGCAAGTTCGCCCAATTCTGTTGGAATTTGGCCGCTCAACCGGTTATTGCTGAGGTCGAGGCCTCGCAGTTTTGTCAGGCCGCCAAATTCTTCGGGAATTGGCCCTGTCAGGCCGTTCTGAGAAAGGCTCAACTTTTCCAAATTCGCGAGGCTTCCCAATTCCGCTGGTATAGGGCCACTCAACTGATTCCGCGCAATTTCCAGATAGACCAGGCTGCTGAGTGAACCCAACCCCGCCGGAATCTTCCCACTCAATTGATTGCCGATCAGAATCAGGTTTTCCACATTCGGCAGGCTGCCCAGTTCTGACGGAATCTCGCCGCCAAACTGATTGCTGCTTAGATCCAGCCATTTCACATTGGTCAGGCCGCTCAAGCCTGATGGAATCTCGCCGTGCAAGAAGTTCTGGGAGAGGTCCAGTGACGCCACATTGGCGAGGTTGCCGATCTCCGACGGTATCTCCCCAGTTAACTCGTTGCTGTCTATGATCAGGTTTTGCAGATTCGAGAGTCCGCCCAAATCCGCCGGTATCGGGCCGCTAAACTGATTCCTGGCGAGGTTCAGAGTTTCCAGGTTGGCGAGGCCGCTCAGCGCCGCGGGTATCGGTCCGCTAAACCGGTTCGCCCCGAGGGTCAGCCATTCCAGGTTTGCGAGGTTGCCCAATTCCGCTGGTATCGGGCTAGTCAACTGGTTACCCCACAAGGCAAGGCGTTCGAGGTTTGAGAGGCTGCCCAATTCAGGCGGAATCGTGCCCGTAAACTGGTTCCCGCCAAGTGTCAGTTCCACCAGGTTAGAGAGGTTGGGTAGCCAGGCAGGTACTGAGCCGTTCAATCGATTCCGTGAGAGGTACAACAGTTCCAAATTGGCAAGGTCGCCGATTTCCGACGGGATCGTGCCACTCAACCGGTTAAACCAAAGGTCCAGTTCGACAAGGCTGGATAGTCCGCCCAACCCCGCCGGAATCTCCCCTGTCAATCCCCTTCTCTGAAGTTTCAGCCGGGTGACCCGCAGTGGCGTGCCGCCCACCGCGATGCCTTCCCACTGATCAACGGGTGTGTTCGCCGACCAGTTCAGCGTCGCGCTCCCTGCCAGCATGTCCCGCCCGGCCAGCAATGTGTCACAGTCGGCCACCAAGCCCGGGTTGTCGGCCGCGTCCGCCACCGCGCCTTCTGTGGCACAGGAGGCTGTGTCGGTCTGTGCATAAGCTGGATGGACCACTACCAACGTGACAGCCAGAAGCACCAGCGCTCCTGCCGCCATTAGGTGCCGCATCTGGAACCGAATGGACAGTGGAATGATGGCTAGACTCCTGTTTTCGGCGCGTGGAACATGGATGATGACAGAGATGCGTCCATGTTGGGCCTCATGTTACATCTGGTTCTGGAAGTACTTTGTATGTGTCCGTTTGGCCGCAAGTGTCGCGGCCGTACCAGGGCCAGACCGCAACCCGGCCCTGTACTCGGAGCCGGTCGTATAATTCGATGCCTTGGACTTCAGCTCTCCTTGCCCAGTAGGTAGTCCCCCAGAGCGGTACTAGCCATGGCTTCACGATTGGAATCGGACCCCGCGTTACTCTCCGACGGGACTAACGCACGGGACCTTGCGTGCCTGCCCAAAGGGGCTCGGGTGGAGATCGAAGCCAAGTTCCTCATCGAAGACGCCGAGCAGGTCAGAGCGCTGATCGATTCTCTTCAGTCGCGCGACACGCAGTCGGTGTCGGCCGTAGATATCGTCGATGGCTATTGGGATACGCCCGACTGGAGCCTGTTCAAGGCAGGCTGGGCGTATCGATGGCGTGACGCGTCGGGGATCAAGAGCCTGACATTAAAGTCGATCGATGGAGGCACAGACATCCTGCACAAACGGCTCGAGGTGGAACAGAACGTCGCCGAGTTTCCCGGAAGTAGTGGCCATCCACTCCTTTCCGGACGGGTCGCTGATCAGCTTGACGGTCTTGACTTGACGGACTTGAGGGAACTGTTCCGGGTGCACAACAACCGCCGACACTTCGACATCCGCACCCCCGACGAATCATTGATACAGGTAGCGATCGACGAGGCCACGATCTCGATCAGACCTCCGATGGACCAGTCGGCTCCTGGAGGCATGACGTTTAAGGAACTGGAACTGGAGTTAGTGGAGGGTCGAGAGGAATCGTTGCTGCAAGTGGCAAAGACCATGCAGAAAAGATTCGGCCTTCTGGAATCGCGACGGGGTAAGTTCGACCGGGGATTGCAGGCGGCCGGCCTGTCGCCGCCAGGCGCGCCTCTAGCGCGATGGGTGTACGGGGACACGTCCTATCTGGACGAACTGCGCGAACGGGAGTTTTCAGCGGACGATCCAGCGATCCACCTGGCCTATCGCTGCTTTCTGGAGCAATTTGAGGAGATGCTTGCCCAAGAACCAAAGGCTTGGGAAGGGCTGGACCCTGAAGGCGTGCACCAGATGCGAGTCCGCACACGCCGCCTCCGCGCGGCGTTTCGAGCCTTCAAGGATGTGTTGCCCGCAGATTCGATCCGTTCATTCAACCGAGGATTCAAGTGGGTAGCCGCTGCTCTCGGCAAGGTCCGCGACCTGGACGTCTACCGCGACAGTCTTGAGCACTACGCGGCCGGAGTTCCAGTCGAAGACGCCGCGCACGACACAGACTTTCAACGGCATTTGGCGGATCGATGGCGAAAAGCTCGAAAGCGGTTGTTGGCGTGCCTGAAGAGTAGGCGGTATGAACGTTTGAAGGATCGCTTCGCCCGATTCCTCACGAACGGACCGTCGCAGCGTGCGGTGAATGCCTACGGCCGCATGACTGTTGGAGTCGCCGCCCGGCAATTCATTGGTAAACGCTACAAGGCCTTACTTCGTGATGGCCGCGCGATTTCTCCCGCCTCGTCGACCGAATCGCTCCACGCGCTTCGAATTCAGTGCAAACGAATGCGCTACCTGTTCGAGTTCTTTGACCCTACCTATGGGAACGCATTCAAACCTGAAATCAAGAGAATAAAGAAGCTCCAGGACGTTCTGGGCGAGTTCCAGGACGCGTTCGTCGCCACGCAACAACTTCGCAAATACGTTGAGGCCATACCTAAGCGGGACCGCAACCGCGGTCAGTTCATCGCGATTGGCCACATGGTCAGCGATCAAGACCGCCAGGAGGCGATCCGACGTTACGACCTCCCCCAGGCCTGGACGAAGTTCGATCGCGAAGGCGCTCGGGATGCGGTTGTCGCGCGCCTCGTAGAGCCGGCCGATTCTCACCCCAACAAAGACCGCGCCCCGGAACTAAAGTGGATAAACGAAGCCCAATCGCCCAGACGGCCGCGCATCCGCCAGGCATGCGTGATTCCGTATCGTCGCGTCGGGGACGACATGGCGTTTTGCCTGATCACTTCGTTCAATAAGCGGCGATGGATCTTTCCCAAAGGATGCGTCGACGGCAATGAGAGCCTTGAGGAAACTGCCCTGAAGGAAGCCTTCGAGGAAGCCGGCCTATATGGAAGGGTCGTTGGTTCGCCGCTAGGGCGGTATGTGGATTCGAAATGGGGCGCCGCCCTGGACGTTACGGTCCTGCTTATGGAAGTGGAGCGCGCCGATGAAGCTTGGTTGGAAGACGTACGTCAGCGGCGCTGGGTCGGTGGGAAGAAAGCGCTGCGACTCATCGGCAGACCGGAACTCCGGGAGATGCTGCGACGGGGAATGCGTCGGCTATCCGGCGGAAATGGCCCGATCGCCTGAAAGGCTGCGCGCTGGGCCACGTGCGCACGCCGCGTTAACAGGGTTCGCCCCCCGGTACCGCCGGCTTGACGCGCATCTCGTGGAGAGTGGAATAGTCGAAGAGATCGTCTCCCGCCTTGAGGGCCTCGATCCAGGATGTCCGGCTGCTGCGATAATGATTTCCACAGCTATCTTTGGTGGACTCATCCAACCAGGTTAGAAACGCTTCGAAGTCGGCCGTGCGGCCCGGTGCGGCAACAGCGTCGCAGGGCGGGCAACCAAATGACGATCATGCGTCGTATGGGTTCTGTTGTCGCTTCTCGCCGGTTGAGTGACCTGCCGGTAGCGGATCATTCGCCCTTTGCCCCAGCGATGTCCTTGCGCTGGAATAGCCAAAAGGAAGCGGTGGTGATGATGACGATATACCCGGCGACGACCAGGAACGCGTGCAACTGGCTCGGCAGGTCTTGATGAGCGAATAGCGCGGCGTCGCTACCAGTCGCCTGTACTTCCGGTTCGGTCATCCAGGCGATGATGTTGGGACCTAGCAGGAAGTTCGATACGGTGCTGAACCAATCGAACAGGCCACCCAGGATCCCCACGAGAATCGACTCGGTGAAGTAGTACGACAGGGAGATGGCGATTCCCATGCTTGACGATGAGGTCAGCACAGATAAGAACAAAGCCAAGATGACGTATGGAATCAGCCCGTATACAACCTTGCCGAACATCACCGCCACTGTGGACCATTGGCCTGAGTCCGCAAGCCCCCCGCCATCTTCCGGCGCCAGCGAAGCGGCGGCCAGGCTGCTGAACGCTGCCGTCAGGCCCATGATGATGAAACCGCCTGACCCCACAAGCAAAAGCAAGATCATTTTGGAGGTCAGCAATTGCCAGCGCCCGGTTCCCTTGGCCAACGTCATCCGCAAGGTGCCCCAGCCGTATTCGGATCCGATGACCGAGGCCGCCAAGATCATGATGAGGACGACTCCGAAGTTGAACCCTACTCCGAGCGCGTTGGAGACACTAGCGGGAAGCACAAATCTCTCTCTCGCTTCCTGTCGTACCGAAGCCATCACCGACAGGCCCGCGCAACGGCGCAGCTCCCAATCGATGTCTTGATCGAGTCTAGCGCGGTCTTCGTCGCTGAGGCGGGACAGCGCATCCTGTGGAAAAACCTTGATTAGCGTATCGTCGCACCCAACGTTGAGTTCGATGTAGCCGCCGTCTGGGTGTGTCACGCCTGACTGGAAAGTAACCTCAAAATCAGCAGCGGAGGGCGCCAGCGAACTCCGGTAGCCGGTGAAGCCGCCCCATACCGATATCTGCACCAGAATGACAACGATGCCGAGGAGTATCCAGGGCATCCATCTCCTGCTGAGCTTGAACCACTCCCAGCGCATGAGGCGCAGTTGCTGGACGATCATCGGCCTACTATATGGCAGCCTGTCATTTGGCGGCGAAGTGCTGTGTTAACACGGTTCGCCCCCCGGTACAGCCGGCTTGACGCGCATCTCGTGGAGAGTGGAATAGTCGAAGAGATCGTCTCCTGCCTTGAGGGCCTCGATCCAGGATGTCCGGCTGCTGCGATAATGATTTCCACAGCTATCTTTGGTGGACACATCCAACCAGGTTAGAAACGCTTCGAAGTCCGCAATTGCTTGCTCCGACCGCCCCAGCAGGGCGTTTACGAGGCCTCTACTATTCCTGGCCAGACCCTGTGGATCGTGCGCAACAGCCCGGTCGCAATAGGGCAGTGCATCTTCCGGGGTCCCGGCAACGGCCAACTGCCAGCAGAGGCTCCTGTTGTACGCCGGCTCATTCGGACCCAGTTCCTGGGCCCGCCTGAGGTCCTCCAGAGAACTGCTCAGGTCCCCCAGTTCCGAGTAGACCAAGCCGCGGTTGAAGTGCGCCACTGCCGGGTCGGATGAAAACTGTATAGCACGGCTGAACTCCTCTATGGCCAGCTGCAAATCGCCTGAGGAACCACGGGCAAGATAGGCGATCCCGCGATTGAGGTGTGCAGGAGCCAACTTGGGAGTGATCTCAAGGGCCTCCTCAAGATCGTCGAACGCGAGATCGAGATCGCCCGGCTCACGTCTTGTCATGTATGCCCTGGCCCGGTTGACGTAGGCGCCGGCGTAGTCGGGATTGATCGCCAACGCTTCGTTCAGGCTCGCATGGGCTCGGTCCACATCCCCGCTGGAACCCCGCGTCATATACGCGGCTGCGAGGTTCAGGTGGGTCGCCGCCCGATTGGGCCTGATCGTCATCGCCCGCGTCAGATCGGCGACGGCCAAGTCCAGATCTCCGGCTCTGCCGCGGCCCATGTAAGCGAGACCCCGGCTGTTGAGGGCTTCAACGGCTCGGGGCTGGACTTCGAGGACCTGCGTAAACAGGCGGATCGCCTCGTCATAGTCGGCCTGGTTCCCGCCAAGATAGGCGCTTCCCAGGAGAAACCGGAGGTTCGCCACGGCCGCGGGTTCCGAGGGAATCGGGTCCGATGCCAGGATCAGAACGGTCTTGGCCCTGTCAAACTCGTCCTGATCCAGGTAAAGCTGTCCGAGTGTCACGAGCGCAACATGGCGCACTTCGCCGGTTAGACCAATGTTGATCGTAGTTGGAAGCTCCACTGGCGTTGAGGCAATGTCGACGACCTGTTGAGCCCGTGACGTCGAGCGGCGCTGCGGGGCCGTGAACCTGGCAATGGCGCGCCCGCTGTCGTATTCACCCCAGATCACCAACGCCGCGTCAGACTGCCTTGCCGCGTCCTCGGCGGCTTCCTCATTGTCGATCTCCCTGGGCCATTCGACGGTCCTAACGGCTGTCAGGCCCGCCTCGCGAACCTCGCTGTCGATAGCTGCTTTGAGTCGCCCCACTACGTTAAAACCCTGCCCGCCGGAGGTGTAGTTGACGAAGGGCGACAACACCACCAGCGAATCGCCATCGGCGGCGGCAGGGTAGACAGTTGTGTCTCCTAACGTCAGCGCCAAGACCACGGCGACGATTGCCGTCAGCAGCAGTAACGCCGCCAATCCGGCGATCAGGAGTCGCCTTCGCTTCCAAAGGGACCCGGGCTCGTCGAGAACAGTTGAGTCTTCCGGCTCTTCCGTTGCTGGCGCGGGTGGGGGAGGTTCCTCAGGGGGCGGCACGGATTCTGGAGAGAACCCGGCCGCAAGTAGGAGTTCGTCCCGCTCTTCATCCGTGAGGCGAAGCAGTTCGGCACAGCGGATGACATCCCCTCGGTACCGAGGCCGGGTGGTCGCGCCTTCCTTCCAGCGAACGAGGGTTTGGCGGCTTACCGGGATCCGGCGCGCAAGCTCAGCGTCGCCGATTCCCGTCCGGTCCATGTAGGCGGTCAGGAGTTCGGCAAAAGTCTTCAATTGCTACATCTTTGAAACGCTTAACAGATTGAGTGCAACAACATTGCGTCTCGGATTGTACATAGCCCCGTGTGATGCTGACCTCGGCCGCCGGCTGACGTAGACCCGTACCGAAGGGTCGACTGCCGGGCGGAGATGCCACACACAGGGAGGTACTAAAGATGTTTAGGAAAGTAACGGTTCTGATCGGGTTAGCGGCGCTGGTCATGGTGCTGGCAGCCTGTGCTCGCGGTGAGGAACGCGCACCGGATGTGACTGATTCATCCGAAACGCGAAGGGAGATAGTTGTAACTGCGGCGCCAGCAGCGACTGCTGCCCCAGCGAAGACCAACATCGTGAAGGTCGTTGAAACGGTAATAGTGGAAAAACCCGTTATCCAGACCCAGCGGGTCGTTGAGACGGTGATCGTCGAAAAATCCGTGAAGGGCCAGACCGTCAAAGTGGTGGAGACTGTGATTGTGGAGAGACCGGTTACCCAAGTCGAAATAGTCGTTGAGACGGTAGTTGTGGAAAGAGTGGTTGAGGGCAAGACGGTGGTGACATACGCCCAGCCCGCAATGCAGCAGGAAGGCTTTAACCAGATAGGCGGGAGCGCGACCGTCAACGACGCCGCCTACGACCTGACGTTCTTCGAGCATCACGGCGTCAACCCGTTCATCGACACCGAGGACGATCACCTCTCCACATTCGCAATAGACGTAGACACCGCGTCGTACACCGTGGCGCGCAGGTTCCTGATGGACGGGAATATGCCTCACCCAGACTCGGTTCGGGTCGAGGAATTCATCAATTACTTCGACCAGGACTACGAGGCGCCGAAAGATGACGCCTTCGCAATTCATGTCGAAGGGTCGCCCTCGTTCTTTGGGGGTGAAAAGCACTGGTTGATGAGAGTAGGGCTGCAGGGCAAGACGATCGAAGTGGACGACCGGCAGGACGCCACCCTCGTGTTCGCCATCGACGTCTCAGGGTCCATGGGTCGCGAGGACCGGCTCGGCCTGGTCAAGAGGTCCCTCAAATTGCTGGTCGACCAGCTTCGGCCTTCCGACGAGGTCGGTATCGTCATCTACGGTAATCGCGGCTCCGTCCTTTTGGAACCCACCGATGGGGGAGAGAAAAGCTCGATCATGCGCGCCATTGACGCCCTTGCGCCTGGCGGGTCCACCTACGTCGAAGAAGGGTTGACCGTTGCTTACCGCATGGCGGCCGGGCAGGTGCAGCCCGGACGCATAACCCGCGTCATGCTCTTGTCCGACGGCGTGGGCAACGTCGGCCGGACCGGATCGGACTCCATACTCAGGCAGATCAGGTCGTACGTTGACCAGGGTGTAACGCTCACCACCGTCGGGTTCGGGATGGGGAACTACAACGACATCCTCATGGAACAACTCGCCAACGACGGCGACGGCGCCTATCACTACGTCGACACCCTGACCGAGGCGCGGCGGGTGTTCGTCGACAACCTTGTCGGCACCCTCCAGAACATTGCCAAGGACACCAAGATCCAGGTGGACTTCAATCCGGAAGTGGTGCGCAGCTACCGCCTGCTGGGATACGAGAACCGGGCCATCAAAGACGAACAGTTCCGCGATGACACGGTCGACGCCGGCGAGGTGGGCGCGGGCCACAACGTAACGGCGTTGTACGAGATGAAGCTGCACGATGACGCCGACGGTACCCTGGCGACGGTACGCGTTCGCTACGAGGACCCGGACAGCGGAGAGGTAAGTGAGATCGAAAGCTTGTTCCAGCTTAGCGAGTTGACAAGCGAGTTCGAGGAGGCGTCCCCGAGGTTCCAGTTGTCCGCAGTCGTGGCCGAGTACGCGGAGATACTGAGAGAGAGCTTCTGGGCACAGGAAGGCAGCCTGGGCAAAGTCGCCGCTGAGGCGTCCCGGGTGCTGAGGTTGCTCCCTGAGGACTCAGACGTCGCAGAATTCGCCGCTTTGGTGACCCAGGCCGAGAGGATAGAATCTTCGATGGCGGCGGATAGATAGTCCAGACCCGCACGCAACAGGAGGGGCCGGCCGCAGCGTCGGCCCCTCGTCGCGCCAGCGACGCCCCAGTAGACGCGGCCTGTTCAGTCAACCGTTATCGTCCTCCTGCATCCTGACGAGCTGCACCTGGGGCTATTGTTTCTTTGGCACGCTGGTCAGAAGGGCAGGGCGTTGGCGTCCACGGGTGGCCAGGCCTCAGTTAGCCGCGGGAACTCGCTTAGTAAGGTAGGAGGGGATTATTGGCCAGCATCCTCTGAAGTGCACTAAGGAAGTTGAGCCTGACAATCCCTATGGCCTCTTCCCTGGCAATACGTTCGCCAACGTAATCTGCGATGGCGGCCATGGTCTCGCTCCCGTCGATCACGCGGTTTTCGTCGGTGTCATACTTGATCCCCAAATCGGCGGTGGTGTAGGTCCGGCTCGCCTGACCATCCGCGGAGTCGACCCTGAACCTTATGGCGGAGAGATCGGGGCTGAAGTCGACCTGATGGCCCGGCAGATTGTCATCTGCATCCGGGATTGTCACGTCGTGTTCATCGAGGAACAGTACTGAGCCATCGTGGTATTTACGGGTACCATCGTAACCCGGACCTGCCCCGCCGCGACGGTGTACTCATTGTTATAGGGGTCAAAGGAAGGAACCAGCCACCCGGGACTGACGCTCAGTCCGCTCAGCAGCCCATCGCAGAACGGCAGACCAAGTTCGTCCAGATTATTGTCCTCCACATCTCGCAATTCCCCTGGGATGAACCTGGTCAACGGGTTCTCTGAAACATGAAGCCGCAGTAGATTGGAAAGGCTGCCGAATTCCACCGGAATTTCGCCCGTTAGCTCATTCCTCGAGAGGAACAACCACTTGATGTTGGTCAGGTCGCCCAGCAACGCGGGAATTTCACCAGTCAACCAGTTAGTCGACAGGTTCAATTCAACCGGGCGGCTCATCCCCAGCCGTTATTATGCACACTGTGATTTCTGCCGGTTAGACCTCTTCGTCCACAGTAAGGATTACTAGCCAGATCCTTCTGCTGGTATGATGCCGCTCATCCGAGAAACTCTCCCTTACAAGATTGTTGGCCGACGATGAGCACCGGAGAATTGCAGCCAATGACCCACCTGATGCGCGGGTATCTCCTCCATCACGTGGGCATGACGAAATTCGGGACCGGAGTTCCAACGGGCGTGAATCGATGCCAGTGGTGTTGGAAGGGTCGGAAAAAGGCGTCGAATTGCATAGGAACCGGGTGACTGACATATGACACTGGCAGATTTGAAAGTTCAGACCGGGCGGCTCGCATATAACCGCACGATTGGCGTCACGGCGATGCTCGGCCGCGGCTTTTACTACCCCACGGAAAGTGTGACCGGAGACGACGGTCGCCTGTATGTGCTTAGCCGCGGGTTGGATTCTATTCGAGGCATTCGTATCACGGTGATGAACCTCGACGAGGAATACTTTGGAACGTTTGGTGAACATGGGGAAGGAGACGGTCAGTTCATTTGCCCTTTGTCGATAGCCATTGACGGAGAACAACGGGTTTTCATCAGTGACGATTTCCTGAACCGGATTACCGTTATGTCGACCGGAGGCGAATTCATCCAGAGTTGGGGGTGTGCCGGCGCCGGAGACGGGCAACTGGACGGTCCCAGCGGGCTGGCGTTCAATTCAGCCAACGAACTGCTCGTGGTGGATCACCGCAACAACCGCATCCAACGGTTCACGACAGACGGTGAATACCAGGGCAAATTTGGCGATGTCGGTTCCGCCGAGGGACAGTTCAATCTGCCGTGGGGGATCTTTGCCTGTCAGGATGGCCATATCCTCGTCGCCGATTGGGGCAACGACCGCGTGCAAAAGCTCACGCCTGACGGAGAGTTCGTCGCGGCCTACGGGAGCCCGGGCCGGGGTGAAGGGGAGTTCCACCGGCCGGCTAGCGTGTGCGTCGATGAAGACGGATACATATACGTGGCCGACTGGGGGAACCATCGCGTGCAGGTATTGGATCCTGCGGGCGGATTCGTGCAGTCACTGAGAGGCCAGGCGACGGTCTCGAAGTGGGCCCAGGACTGGCTCGACACCAACGTTGAGGAAGCCGCCGCAAGAGCACGAGCGAAACTCGATCTCACTCCTGACCTTTTTGACGGAGACCCCCACGAAGAGTCATCCCACATCGAGAAATACTTCTGGGGGCCATCTTCCGTGATATTGGGTGGCGACCAACTTTACGTGGTGGACAGCAGCCGTCACAGGGTGCAAGTCTTTGATGTACAGACGTCCGGTTAAGAGGAGACTGCACTAGCCCTAAATCTGTTTGAATATCGTAGAGCGCCGGGGATGCAATTTTGCTGACACGGTCCCCAAGCGGGCGTTTAGCATCGGTCATCTCGTGTAGCGCCTGAAACAAGCACGTACCGATTATGACTTCCCACCACGATCCGTCCCTGGTAGTCGTCCAGCTATCGGGTGGAAACGACGCCATGAACACGGTCGTTCCGTAGACGGACGGCATTTATCACGACTCCAGGTCGGCGATCCACCTCACCGAAGACGATGTGATCGACCTCAACGGCACATTGGGCGTTCACCCCAGCCTGGGCCCGGCACTGCAAGGGTGTTCCGGTCGCTTCGGATGGGAACTTGGCAACCCACGGCCTGATGCCCGATATAGATGACGCGGCCACCCGCGATCTGGCGGTCGACATATTCACCAGCATGTACGACCCTGCCGAAGGGCGGGACGCCATCCTCCAGGCCATTGGCGAGACCGGCGTCCTCCCATCTCGTCCTCCCAATTTGCTCCAGACGACAGCCGGTAGAGCAGCGGCCGTCTGGACAGTGAACCTAAACTTGGTCGCGCGCAGCCAACAACACCTCAGAGTCGACCACGAGACCCGGGTTGTTGACAACATCTGCCACCGCGCCTCCGGTAAAGCAGATGTCGGTGTCGCCCTGGACGGAGGCGATATGGAGCGGCGCGAGCAGGGCGATCGCAAGAGTGAACAAGCCAGCTACGAATGCAAGAATCCTGCGAAAGCTTCGGAGCATCGGAATCGTAATCAACCTCCTGTGAACGTTAGAACGGACCACAAGTCGACCGCGATGCCTTCACGTATCGCCTGATGGTACAGAAGACTCCACTGGGACCTGTTCCCGCATAGTGCCCGACGGGTTCTGCGGCCAGGTCTTCAATCAGGTGGATCCAACCGCGGATTGCCTGGCATTCGCTGAGAGAGGCGAGAACGACTGATGAACCGGGCATCCTCACCTACACCTCCAGCCGGCTGCCGAGACACAGCGACGGGGATCAAGATTCCACGACCTTCTGTCTTATGGACCGGAATGCTCTGGGATTGTCGTTTACACGGACAGACTTAATCTCAAGGCGAAGGTTTTCGATCTTATCTAGTCTGGTGGGCCAGGGCGTACGCAACTGCGAACTTTGTTGAGAATGGCGCTCTGGACAACGCTGAGGTCGCCTTGAGCGGCGGAGTTCGCAGTTCACTACGTAGTGGTGGGCCTACGTGTACTGTACTACGAACGTTTCGGTATGCAGTCTCAATATGATTGGGATGGAGCCAGTAGGGCGACGCCGATTTGGCCCAATGGTCCTCCAACGAATCGAGAAATCGCTCCGGCGCGACTCTTACGATAGTGCCGACTCCGGAGTTGAGAGGTTTTCTGAGAGACAACGCGCAGGCTGGTCAGTCATGCGTAGGCGGAGTTCCGTACCGGTCCCGGACTGCACGGGCACTTCAAATCGTTGCCTGGTCCGCTTGCACGCGGCGTATCAGATGGCGACCCTATGCTGCTAGCTTACAAGGGTGGTAGACGTGGTCGTGGAAAGCGTCTGCACGATCCGGTCCCCGAAGTACATGTCGAGTCCCAGCTCGTGATCAGAATTGCTCGTTTCGGAAATGACTTCGAACGGGTCGATCAGTCGGGTTAGGTCGAAAAATTCAATGTAATGGGAGAGTACCGCCAATGTGCCGCCAGCGCGAAGGATTTGGCGGTTTGCGGAGTACGAGCCCCCGGTTGGCTCCGCAATCAGGGTCTCCCACAGGTCCAGCGTAACCGCCCAGGTTGGCTCACTGGCAAAACGGCAGGCCACTCAGGTCCGAGTTGTCCATATACAACTGGTCCTGCAATTTGGCCGGTACGCAACCGCTCAACTGGTTACTTGGATCTCCAGATTAATTAGTTAGACTGTAGAGGTTGCCCAGCTCCGGCGGTATCTCACCACTCAACTGGTTCCCGCCGAGATCTAACCATTCCAGGCCGGCGAGGTTGCCCAGTTCCGGCGGTATCTCTCCGCTCAACTGGTTATTCATGAGATTCAGTGCATAGACGCGCCCCTCCGAGTTAACCCTAACGCCGCCCCACTCCCAAATTGGAGCACTACTCAGCCAGTTGTAGCCGTACTCCCAGGATTTGCCGCCGGTGGCGTTGAACAGGGCAATTAGCGTCTCTCTGTCCCTTTCCAGTGAAGTCCCCTCCGGGGGACTTGTAACATCAGGGACTGCGGTCGGCGCTGGCGTTGGAATGGGTGTGGGGGTAGGCGCGCCCACTGGGGTAAGAGTGGCCTTCGCCTCCGTTCCCGGTGAGGTCCCCGCCGGGGGTGGGGTGGCGTTGGGGACTACGGCGGCGCTGGCGTTGGAATGGGTGTGGCGGTAGACGCGACCGCGGCCTTTGGGGTGGCCATGGTCCCTGGGGTGGCGCCCTCGACTCTGCGTTCGTTTGTGGCTGGTTCGCGGTTGGTCGGGCCGGACCCTGGCAGTTCCTCCACCGACCCCCGGTCGCAGGCCGAGGCCAGGACCGGCAAAATCAGCGCGAGGGCCGAAATGAGCGATAAAAGGCGTATGGGAGCAAGCACTATCGTCACCTCCGCCTTTGATTTAGCGACCCGCGGCTGGGACCAATATGACACTCAATAATTTGTTTCAAACATCTCCTCTCCCGAACACAGGTGAGACTATGAGGCGTCTGAGAGGATTTCGAGGTGCGTTAAAGAGTGTGCCTTGGCACTAATCTATCGCCATTCGGAACGTGTCTTCAAGATCGCAAAGTACACCTTCCAAGTAGCATAAGTACCCTCGCCAAAACAGACATATGTTTGGTCGTCACGTACGCCGAACGTTGCCTATAATCTTCCCCGGCTGTCTCGGCCCGTCCTGCATACTCATTGAGCCAATACCGGCCAATTTGTGGGGTTAGCGCGTCCGCGTAAGTGGCAAATGTCTCTGTTCACAGGTACAAATGCCCTTTCTCCCATAGGTGCAAATGCCCTATGCGAATAGAGCGTTTAAGCCTTACATCCGGGATGGAATCCCAATACGATTTACGTTGTCGAAGGCTGCTCTAAAGGCGGGCGACCGCGATATGGGCGGCGAAAAGCGCCGATATTCACATGTCGGCTTGACGGATCTGAACTTTGGTGATCGGGAGCGCGAAACCCCACTTCACCAGGCAGTGTCGGGAAGACTCCTCGACGTGAAGACAGCAGAAAAGCGGGAAACGGACAGGGGACGACCGGCTCTCCAGGATGGCCGATGCCTGTCTTCGCATCGCCTCCAATCTGGACGTAGATGCCGTTCTGCAAGAGGTCATTGACGCCGCGCGTTCGCTGACCGGCGCCCGCTACGGCGCGTTGATGTCCTTTGACGACTCCGGAGACATACGCGACCTGGTCACCTCCGGTATGACACCCGGGGAGCGCCGGCGAATGGGGGCCCTGCCCAGGGGGCTGGGCCTGCTGGGATACCTGAATGAGGTCCCGAGGCCGCTGAGACTTCGTGACATCGCAAGCCATCCCCGGTCGGTCGGCTTTCCTGAAAACCACCCCCCGATGAAGACCTTTCTTGGCGCTCCGATCCGTCATGTGGGCGAACCCGTCGGCAACATCTACCTCACCGAGAAGGAAGGCGGCCGGGAGTTCACCCCCGAAGACGAAGACATTCTCGTCCTGTTTGCCGCCCAGGCGGCAATGACCATCGCCAATGCCCTGAGTTTCGGGGCGGAACAGCGCGCCAGGGCCGACCTGGAGGCCCTGATCAACATCTCGCCAGTAGGCGTTCTGGTCTTCGACGCGAAGACCGGAGACCTGGTTTCGAACAATGAAGAGACCAGGCGGATCGTCGGCTGGCTGAAGGCGCCGGGACGCGCCCTGAGCCAGCTCCTCGAGGTGATGGATCTCAGGACCGTGGATGGGCGCGACATCCCGCTCGATGAGATTCCCACCGCAAAGGCGCTGAGAAGCGGCGAGACGGTGCTCGCCGAAGAGGTCGTCATCCACCTGCCGAACGGACGGGCGGTCACCACACTGGTCAACGTCAGGCCGATCATCGGGGAAGACGGCGAGGCCGTGTCCGTCGTGGCCACCCTGCAGGACATAACCCCGCCGGAAGAGGTGAAGAGGCAGCGCACGGAGTTCCTCGGCCTGGTGAGCCACGAGCTGAGGACTCCGCTGACCGCCATCAAGGGATCGGCGTCGTCCATACTCGGCGCCGCGTATCCCCCGGAACCCACCGAGACTCGCCAGTTCCTGCGGATCATCGACGAGCAGGCCGACCACATGCGCTATCTGATTAACGACCTCGTCGATATGACGCAGATCGAGTCGGGGACGCTGTCGGTCACCCCCGAACCCACGAGCCTTGAAGACCTGGTCGAACAGGCAAGAGAGGCGTTTCTCAGTCAGGGAGTTACGAACAGCATCGCGGTCGACATGGCGCCGGGCCTGCCCAGGGTTATGGCGGACAAGAAGCGAATGCTACAGGTCCTCAACAACCTTCTCGCCAACGCATCGGAACGCTCTCCGGAGTCATCCGCCATCATGGTAAGCGTTTCATCGGAGGACGTGTACGTTGCGGTCTCCCTGGAAGACGATGGCAGAGACATACCCGCCGACCGCCTGCTTCACCTGTTCAGTGAGTTCTCCCGCACCGACGGCCATAGCGTGGTGTGGAGGCACGGAAGAGACGGCCTGGGTCTTGCGATCTGCAAGGGCATAGTGGAGGCCCACGGCGGCCGCATATCCGTCGAGAGCGCCGGCCCGGGACGCGGCGCCCGATTCACCTTCACGGTCCCCGTGGTCGACGAGACTGCCTACAGCGCCCTGACCGACTTCTCGCAGATCCCTGCCCGCTCGCAACAGGCGCGGAGAAATCAGATACGCATCCTTGCGGTCGATGACGAGCCACAGGGACGGAGGTTCATCCGAAACACCCTCGTGGAGGCAGACTTCACCCCTGCGCTAACCGGCAATCCCGACGACATCGAACGCCTCATCGAGACGGAAAAGCCCCACCTTTTCCTGTTGGACATTACGGCGCCCTGGATCGACGTGTTCGAGTTGATTAAGCGCATCCGCAAGTTATCCGGCGCTCCGGTCATATTCGTGGCCGGGCACGGCAGCAGCCATACCATGGATCGGGCGTTCGAGCTTGGGGCGTCCGACTACATCGTCAAGCCCTTCACACCAACGGAGCTGGTGGCGAGAAGCAAGGTCGCTGTCCGCGGCGGCCTTGCACAACGTCCCCCCCCGATTTTCCGGCTCCCGCGGCCATCTAACCTCGTCTCCCTCATCTCAACACGCGTGCCCGTGAGGAGATAGAGAAACCGTGCAAGAGCCCAACTCCGTTGATGCAGATCGGGGCGAAGCCCCCCGAGAGTCCCCAGCCGATACGCAGGACACGGCAGGAATAGGTGGACTGCTCTTCGTTTCCCTGCTGGTGATGCCGAACCTCTACCTGTTCTACTACCTGAACACGGGGATGGACCTGTACGGTTTCTTCACCCTGGAACTAGTGTCCGCCTACCCGCTGCCACTGGTGCTATCCACACTCCTGAGCTCTGGCATGGCGGTTGCGGGATACGGGCTCTACCGGTGGCTCTGGCGACGACAGGCGTGGTTCACTGGGGAAGGCTGGGGCCCGTTTAGGAGGGGCGCGTTACTTTCGTGCGCTCCTGTACTTCTTACGTACGCACCGATGATCGCTCTGGCCCACCACGGAGATAAACCGAGTCTTATCGGGATACCGGGACTGATGGCTGGATCGCTGTGCGTCACCCACGCCCTCAGAGACCCGGAGATGAAGCTTGATCCGACCTTGGCCCGGCATTGGTTCATCGGTGCTTTTGCATTCATACTGGTGTCCCTCATTCTTGCGATCGGGGCTATGTTCATGCTCTACGTCATAGAGCAGCAGCCGCCGTCGGGCAACCTCCTCTGGGAATGGGAATACGAGTGGGCCGACCTGGGATACCCGCGTGAGGAGTACCAACAGCACCAGCGCGCCGCCCTGGTTGGCTTCGTACTAACGGCGTCGGGTTTCTTGATCGTCGCGGTTGGCGGTAGCATGTTAGGGGCGATCCTGAGGTGGACGCGGGCGCCACAATACGACGCCCCACGCTTATCGCCCAGCCAGCGGTACCTGAATGCCCCTGCGTGGGTCGCGCGGGTGGCCCTACAGCTAGAGTCCGTCGGCCGCCCCTCCGGTCCCGAAGAAGTCCACTACGTCGCTGTGTTCAGCGGCTATGAGGTTCGTATTACCAGGAGACAGTACGAACGCCTCGTCGCAGACAAGGATAATCTGCTTCAAGACTTTGGGCTGCTTGTAGACAGGGTGGCAGGAGGCGCGTTCCTAAGGACCGGCGGGACGTGGACCAGCCTGGACTTCCGCATATACGACACCTCAACCGGTATCCGAAGCGGCCCGTTCTCTCTTCTGTGCATATACGCACGCCACCCAGGTCGGCGGTTCACCACCGGTGAGCTTCGAGCGATTGTCTCCCAGGACCTGACTGACCGCTCGTCCGTCAATGTGGGAGACTTCATCTCCCAGTTGCGGCGTAGGAGACCCCGACTCCCCGTAGAGCATGATAACAACGTCTCGTTCTTGCCTGACAGCGTAAGGGTGTGCCTCCTGGACCACGGATAATAGCCCGCCGCCAAAGCTGGCGCTACCAGCGGACCGGAACCCTCCGAACACCCCAGCCGCGCCAGTCCCGGCGAATCTCCCCCAATTCATCCTCGATTCCGTCCTGCCGTCCTGAGCAAAGCCAAGGACCCGGGGCGTCCGGGCCAACCTGGCCCACAACTATTCCCAGCCATAATCCTACCCCTACCAGCCCCTATCCTACGCCTATTCTGGTTCCTATTACCTGGCCCGCTGCAGGACACTGCGCCGCATGTTGTTGGAGTTCCAGTCCTGCCGTTGCTTCTACCGGCGTCCCCGGATCAATGGTCAAGAGCTTGGCGGTATGTATGCCAGCGCCGTCAGCGCTCTGCGAATTGAGGCGCCAATTCGACCTGGCGGCACCGGGCTCCGAGGCGTGGCTGCAACGAAGACGAATGCTGAGAACCTGTACGCCGTGCCGGCTTTGTCCGGAAGGCCGCACTGGCAGGGAGGAGTGGACCGCTTCTCAGTTGGCGCAGTCGCTGCCGGTCAACGCCTCCCGCATAAGCCGGCAGGTGGCCAAGATGGTGGGCATGGGACTGATGCGCAGGCGACGCCTGCGAAACGACCGCCGCGTCGTCATGCTGTCGTTGACCGCCGGGGGCAAGAAGCTGACTCTCGACATTCAGCGGCGCGTGCACTCCTACGAAGCCGTGCTCTAGGAGGGCGTCAGCCGGGAGGATATGGCCGTCTTCGCCTCCGTCACCTCCAGGGTCATGGCCAACTACGCCGCCTGGCGGCAATCCGGGGCGCCTTCGATTGAGTCCTGACCGCAGATGAGGAGTTTTCAGATTGGCTTTCGATAGGCCCGGAGACGCGCCGACCGGGGAGGATGAGCCCCCCGGTTGCGCCTGTAGGCCCGGCCGCCGCCGGGTCCAAGCCCTGCGCAACTCAGGGGGTAAGCCGTGATTCGCGCCGGGCGTCGCGCCTTCCCTGCCTTCCTGCTTGCTGCGCTGGCGGTCCTCTTCTCTTTTCTGCTGGTCATGCCCCGGGCCGCCCGCGCCCAGACGGTGCCCGCGCTGCAGATCGAGGATGTCAGCGTGTCAGAGGGCGCGGCCCGCCTCAAGTTCAAGGTCAGCCTCGCCGACGGAGCGCCCGCCGCCCAGGTCGTGACCGTGGACTACGCCACCTCAGACGGCGACGCCCTCACGGGGAACGACTACGCCGGGACAAGCGGCACGCTGATCATCCCGCGCGGCGACACCTTCAGCTTCATCTTCGTGGCCGTTCACGACGACCGGGTGCCGGAGATCGACGAGACCTTCACCCTCACCCTGAGCAACCCCTCCAACGCGGCCCTGCCGGGCGGCGCCAACTCCTTTGCCGCAACCGGGACCATCCTCGACAACGAGAGACCCATGGTCTTCATCAACGCCCGGCAGGACGAGGTGTTCGAAGGGCAGACGGTTTTCTTTGACATCAGCCGACTCGGCTCTGCCGAGAGGACCATCAGCGTATCGATGCAATGGAATTACCGGAAACTTATCGGTATTCGTTCTAACCAGGAAAAGAAATTGGCGGATTCATTGCTCCCTTATTCGGTGGTATATCCCATACCTGCAGGGGAAAGGGGGTTTGAGTGGAGTTTTCGGCCGGACGACTTCCTTGATGAGGACTTCTTGATGAACGTGAGATTCGCGAGCGCTTCAAGCGGTGTCGACATGGGACCTCCCTTAGTGGTGACGGTCCGGCAGAGACCGGTCCACCAGAGCTCCGATCCATCCGCCCCGGACGATGCGTTGCCAGCCGTTACCATAGCGGCCGGCTCCGGCGGCGAGGACGACGCGCCCACCGTAGCAGAGGGCGAGCAAGCCACCTTCACTCTCACGCGCAGCGGTGACACCTCTGAGACGTTGACGGCCTGGGTGCACACTGAGGAGCCCCACCACCCCGACTGGACCCCTGGCGACGACGAGAACCCCAGCGCGGAGTTTCACAACGTCACCTTCACCGCCGGGTCCGACACTGCCACCCTGACCGTGGACGTCGAAGACGACGGCGTGGCGGAAAGCGGCGACTGGCTGGAGGCCCATGTCTCCCCGATCGACGTCAGCCTCTTCCGGAGAGGGGGCCCCCATCGCGCCGTAGTCAACATCGTCGACGATAGGGTGGACCACGACGGCCTGGGCGGCCTGCGCGAAATCGGCATCGTCGCCATAACATCTGCTGTGGATGAGGGCGACCAGATCCGCGTCAATACCGTACAGCCGGAAGTAGAATACAGCTCGGCGCCTTACGACCCCCTGAACGTCAAGGTCCTTATCTCCCAGGACGGCTCGAGCGTTCCGGAGGGCCGGCTGGGAATCACCGCTTCCATTCACACCAAGGTCGCAGCCATCGAAGGACTCAACCAACTCGGTATTCCGACGCTCACCAACGACGGCGACGAGCCGGACACCACGGTGACCTTCACCCTGCTGGAGAGTCCCCATTACACGATAGACCAGGACAACGCCAGCGTAACCGTCACCGTGCGCGACCTGGACCCGCCGCCCGTGCTGGAGATCGCGGACGCCACGGCGCAGGGGGGCGTGGACAGCATCGACTTCCAGGTCTCCTTCGCCGGCGGCGTTCCGTCGCGCCAGGACGTGTCGGTTGACTACCGCACTCAAAACGGCACGGCGACGGCGGGGCAGGACTACACCGATACCAGCGGCACGCTGACCATTCCGGCGGGGGAGACCGGCGGCGTCATCACCGTGCCCCTGCTCCCCGAAACGGCGGAAGGACGGGATGAGACCTTCAACCTGCAGCTCAGGGCCCCGGTCAACGCCGCGCTGTCCGGAGGCGGGACCACCATCTCGGCCACCGGCACCGTGGACTACCGGCCTGAAATCAGGATGACGGCCCTCGACGACGAGGTCATCGAAGGGGATGCCGCGCGCTTCGAGCTGACCCGGACCGGCGCCGCATCTTCGGAGCTGACCGTGCGCGTGAACACCCGGGAGCCCAACTCTCCTCTCGCGGGATTCAGCGACAATCCGACGGACATCGACCACGACGTCACCTTCCTCGCCGGCGCCAGTACGGCCATCCTGGCGGTCGACACCGTCCAGGACAATACGGACGAGGGGTCGGACAACTTCCTCGAGGCGGAGATTCTGAAAGCCTCTGACGGCGAGTACAAGAGGAAGACCACGGGACCCGTATCCGTCAACATCTTCGACTCGATACCGGACGTGACCGTCGCCGCCGGCCAGGACACCATCGCCGAAGGTGACCTGGAAGATGGCGAGAGCAAGGACGCCGTCTTTACCCTGACCCGCGGCGGCGACGCCTCGGAGGAGCTGACCGTCACGGTGCGCGTCGACGACCCGGAGATGATCCGGTGCTTCGACCACCTTTTCTGGTGGACTTTTTGCCGCAACAGCCCGACCTACGAGGAAGAAGTGACGTTCGAGGCGGGCTCGGCGACGGCCACCCTGGCGGTGGCGATCTACAACGACTGGCGCGACGTGCCCGACGCCGCCGCCGTGACGGTGACCGTGATCGACAAGAACGGCTACCGGCCCGGAGACCCGGACTCGGCCAGGGTCACCCTGGAGGACAACGACTTCGCATCGATTCTCTACGTAATCCCGGAATCGGCCGCCGTCACCCTGGCGGACGGCGGTCTCGCATCGTATCTCTCAGGAACCAGGGACACGAAGGAGGTCGCCGAAGGGGAGAAGGTAACGTTCACCGTATGGCGCAACGACTCTGAAAGTGACATCAATGCCTACGAGGAGCGCATCCCCTGGCACATCAACACCACCAGGCCCGGGGTGTCTTCCGTCGAAGACCATGACGTCACCTTGATGGAGCCGGGAGACTGGCACCTCGAAATAGACGTTGACGCGCCCGAGGACAACGACAAGGCCGAGAGGGACTGGACCTACACGTTCAACATCGAACGCATCGAAAAGAACAACCTGCGCGAACCCCTCGAACTCGAAGTGGAAAATGCGCAGTATTTCACGGTGTTCTGGGACCGCAGCGTCACCGTCAGGGTGCGGGACGCCGGCGGCCCCCGCGTGACCATCGCCGCCGACCGGACCGGCATCACCGAGGGCGAGACGGCCGCCTTCACCCTGACCCGGCCCGGCGACATCTCCGAAGCCCTGGCCGTCCGCGTCTCCGTCGAGGACCCGAGCAACTTCATGCGGGGCAACCACATCTGGCCCGATCCCCAGCCGCCCACGACGGTGGAGTTCGCCGCGGGCTCGGCCACGGCCACCCTGTCTCTGCCCACCAGGGACGACTGGCGCGACATCCCGGACGACCACCTGACGGTGACCATCGAGCCGGTCGACGACAGCGACGAGTACCGGCCGGGGAACCCGGCCTCCGCCTCGGTCACCGTGCGGGACAACAACACCAGGCCGGTGTTCGAGCTGAGCGTCAACAAGGAGACGCTCACCGAGGGAGAGATCGTCTTCTTCACGGTGACCCGCACCGTGGACTTCACCCATGAGGTGAGTGTAGTGGTCCATGCGGGGAAACAAGGCGAGCTGCGGACGAGGTGGCTGGCGTTCCCGGCGGGGGAGACGGTGAAGACCATTGGGTTTGCGACGGAAGACGACGACCTGGACGAGGCCGACGTGGTGTACGAGATACGGGTGGCAAACCCGGACACCGACTACCGGACGGTGGCGGCGCCGCACACCCTCGCCGCCACAGTGGTCGACGACGACCTGCCCCGGGTCGGCATCGAGGCGCTCTCCGATTCATACGAGGAAGGGGACTACGCCCGTTTCCGATTGACGCGGGAGGGCCAGACGAACAGCGATCTGCCGGTCCGCGTCCGCCTCACGCAGACCGGCAGGGTCATTAACTACTTTCCCGAATACACGTTCGGGGAACGCACTTTATCTATATGGGAGACCACCAGCAGCAGGGACGACGGCTTTCGGATTGGAAAGGGCGACGGCGATGAGGAGGACGGCGCCGTCGACCTGGAGCTGCTGCCGAGCGAAGACTACGTCATAGACCCGGACAAGGCCGCTGACTCCTTTACGGTCATCGACACGGACCCGCCGCCGACCCTTCTCGCGTTTGCCCCGCCCGTGGCCGAGGGTGACGGCGAAATAAGGCTGGTGGTGAGCTTCGACGAACGCCCGCCGCGGAGGGATGAGAGGGTGACGGTGGACTACTCCATCGTGAGCGGCACGGCCACCGAGGGAGAGGACTACACCGCCGTCAGCGGAACCCTCACATTCGAGCCGGGGGAAGAGCCCCTGTATATCTCCGTGCCGGTGATCCAGGACTCGCTGCCGGAGCCGGACGAGACCTTCTTCCTCGTGCTGAGCAACGCGCGCAACGCCCGTCTGCCAAGCCGCTCGCGGAGCACCACGGTGACTATCAAGGACGACGAACCCTTTGTCATCGTCACCGCCGCTAACGGAGAGATCACGGAAGGCGAAACGGCATCCTTCGACGTCAACCGCTACGGCGACACCACGGAAGAGCTTTCCGTGCTGGTGTCGCTTCTCGTGGGAAGGCCCGATTCTGATCTCGCCAAGCTGCTGGACCACAGCGTGACCATCCCGGCGGGAAAGACCAGCGTACAACTGGACCATGACACGGAGGACGACGACCTGGACGCGCCGCCCTTCACGATCATCGCGATAGTCCGGGACCCCGCTGACTTCAACCTGCCCAGCACCTACCTGCCTCCGGTGAACTCGGCCCTCATCACCGTGCTGGACAACGACGTGGCGACGCTGACCTTACGGGCGGCCAACCAGACCAAGCAGTTTGGCTCGGTGAGATTCAACCTGACGCGGCAGGGCGACCCGTCCGATCCCCTCACCGTCAGCCTGAACATCACGCAGACGGGCGTGTTGGACGATGAAGAGCTGCTTCCCGACACGGCGTCCTTTGCCACCGGGCCGTCCACGGCTACGTTCGAAGCAGGCAGCTCCACGACCAACCTCAGGCTGACGACCACGGGAAACTTCTCACAAGGAGGGCATAGTTTCAGCATGGACAGGGCCTGGGTGCATGTCGCCCTTGCCGGCTCGGACGACTACATAACCGGCGACCCCGCAAGCGCGAGCACATTGGTTGTCAAGGACTTCGCCGACTTCCCTTACGTGTACATCGATGACGCCGGCACGGTCGTGGAGGGGGGAGACCTCGTCTTCACCCTCCACAGGACCGGTGAGGCCGAGGGCAGCCTTACCGCCCAGCTACAAATGAGGGTAAGAAAGTTCGCGTCGTTCATACCTTACTCCTATCATGAAGTGACCTTCGAACCCGGGTCGCTTACAACCACTTTCACCGTGCCCACGCAAGACAATGAGCTCAACGACGGGAACCGCCAGCACAGCATAAACCTGGTGTTGGACACCCTTCTGCCTGACGGACCTGACGTACATTCCATTTATTGGGGGTACCAAATTGGCACTACCTACGAACACCGATACCCGCCTGTGGGAGAGGGGTGGGTGCGGGACGACGACATCCCCACGGTGTGGGTCACCCCTGAAACAGGCGAGCATTTTGAGGACCCGGAAGGCGGCGGTCCGCAGTTTACTGTTCACCGCGACAGCTACACGTCAACCTGGAGTTATGTGTTCAACTCAACCCGGCAGCTCCGTCGCTGGCCGCCGCCCATACCCGACAGTCTTTACACCAGCACCGGTGTACCGAAGCAACCAGACAAATCTTTTTGGCTGCAACCGGGTGATTCAAGCAACACGCGAAATTTTGATCCGAGATTTGTTGGACCCCTGGGAGGCGAGGCCGCCGTCTTTCTTCTGCCCAACTACTGCGGCGAGGACGTCCTGGCTGACTGTCACATATATCCCCAGTACCACATTGGCACGCCTTCATCGGGCGTCATACAGGTGTACAACAGGTTCGCCGGCATCATGGTCGAGCCGGTCGAGGCGGAGGTGGAGGAGGGCGAGGACGCCGTCTTCAGGCTGACCCGTTACGGGGGCACGCCCGTCAGCAATGACCTCCCGCTGACCGTCTGGATCGAGGTGACCCAGGACGGCGAGTACATCGAGGGGATGCCGCCGCAGACGGTGAAGTTCAGGGGATGGCCCGAGACCAGCATCAATGAGGCCGACGACACCATAACCCTGAGAATCCCCACCACGGACGACGAAGACGACGAGCGCCACGGCGCCATCACCCTGAGAGTCCTCCCGCCCGAGACCATCGACGTGAACGAGCCCTCGTCCTACGAGGCTGGGGTGGTCCCGGTGCTTGCGCCCTTCGAAACGGGGACGGTGCGGGTCAACGACAACGACTACTACCCGCCGGCCATGTCCATTTACGACGCGCGGGCCGGCGAGGCGGACGGCAGCATGGAGTTCTTCGTCACCGTCGCGCCCAGCGAACTGGAGATGAGGGTCAACTGGAACACACTCACCGAGACCGGCGTGGGAGTGGCCACCGCAAACGTTGACTATGACAGCTCCAGCGGGACGCTGACCTTCGCCGTCGGCGAGACGACCAAAAAGATCACCGTGGATGTGCTGGACGACGACTTCAACGAGACCGAGGAGACCTTCAAGGTCGCCCTGTCCAGGCCGAACAACGCAACCCTGGGCGACAGTTCCGGCGCCGGCGTCATCGAGGATGATGACGAGGGCACGGTGGTGACCATCCATCCGCAAGGCCCGTACGGAGGGACGGAGGAGGGGAAGCCGGCGGAGTTCATCCTGCAAAGAGTGGGCGGGACCGGCGCCTTGTACGTCGAACTGGAGATCAGCCAGGAGGGAGATTTCCTGTGGTACTTACAGCCGCTCAAAATATACGAGCAGTTTCCCGCCGGGGTTAATGAGTTGACGGTGGCGATCGTCACCATCGACGACAGCGCCGTGGAGGCCAACGGCTCGGTGACCGCCACCATTAAGCCCGGCAACTACTACGCGCCCGGCAAACCCGACACGGCCACTGTGCGACTCAGGGACAACGACCGCATCCTCTCCATAGACGACGCCGAGGCGGGTGAGGGCCAGGGTTCGATGACCTTCACCGTCACGATGTCGGCGGCGGCGGAGAATCGAGTCAGGGTTGAAGTGTTCACCGTGCCTGGCAAGGCCACCTCGGACGCCAACATCACGGAAACCAGCCTGGGCAGGGACTTCGAGCCCAAGACGGAATTCCTGGTCTTCGAGCCGGGAGAGACCGGGAAGACCTTCACCGTGACCCTGGTGGACGACGACATCGACGAGTCGACAGAGGACTTCACGGTGATGTTGTTCCGCCCGACAACCAACGTCTGGGTGACGGATGCCTCCGCCACCGGCGCCATCCTGGACAATGACGACCCCATGGAGGTCCGGATTGTCAGGGAGGTGAGGCGGGTCGACGAAAACCAGGGCAGCGCAGTCTTGTTCGCGGTGGAACTGGTCCACGACGACACTTTGGGAAGCGAGCGCGACACGAAGCTGTTCTGGGAGGTGAAGCCGGGCGCGGCCGCCCAGGGCGCGGCCACCCAGGACGAGGACTACGCCAAGCCCTACTCTCAGAAGCGCGGCACGCTCGACATACCGACAGGGCACCTCACGGCGACTCTCGAAGTCGATCTTATCGACGATGACCTGCTGGAGCCGGAGTTCGAGACCTTTACCGTCGAGCTTGTCGATGGGCGCCACCTGGTACTCCCGACCAATGAAAACCGCAGGAAGGTCCAGATCAGCATCAGGGACGACGAGCGGCTGACCGCCGCGATCGCTCCCGTTACGGACTCCGTAATCGAAGGAGACGACGCGGTCTTCGAGGTGCGGCTGTCCGGCGGCGTAACCACGGAGCAGACGGTCCTGGATTACACGGTGGCCGGGACCGCAACCTCCGGCGACGACTACACCGCGCCCGACGGAATGCTGACCATAGCGGCGGGGAGCGACACCGGCACGATCACCATCCCGGTCCTGGAGGACTCCACGCTCGACCCCGACGAAACGGTGGAGGTGACGCTGACCTCCGGCGCGTCGGGCAGCAGGAAGGCGCGCATCCCGGACCCAGTCGCCGCGGTGACCATTGTGGAAACCGGCACGATGACGGTCTCAGTGGCATCCGCGGAAGCAGAGGAGGGCGGGACGATGTCCTTCGCTGTGACGCTCTCCCTCGCCAACCAGGACGACGTGACGGTGGATTGGGAGACGGCGGACGACGCGGGGGCCGAGTCC
The DNA here is from genome assembly GCA_965219065.1 of Dehalococcoidia bacterium. Classification (GTDB taxonomy): domain Bacteria; phylum Chloroflexota; class Dehalococcoidia; order Lucifugimonadales; family Lucifugimonadaceae. Next base: position 808,837 of record OZ244715.1, on the reverse strand, counting down.
GCGGCAATCGCGGGCGCAGACTACGAGAGAGCCAACGGCACGCTGACCGTGCCCGCGGGATTGACCTCCGCCGTCATTACAGTCCAGACCAACGAAGATACGCTGGCGGGCGAGGGAGACGAGACCTTCCGGGTGAACCTGACCAGGGCCCGCTCCTCGGCCTTGGACGACCTGCCGCTGGGGGTCTCCACGGCGATCGGAAGGATTTGGGACAACGACATCGCGCCGACCGGCATGACGCTGACGGCGGCGCCGGACCGGGTGAGTGAAGACGCGGGAGCGACGGCGATCACCGTCACGGCAACCCTGGACGGCCAACGGTCGCTGGCCCGCGATACCCGGGTGCAATTGGCCCTGGAAGACGGCGCCGCCGCGGCCGATGACGACTACGAGGCAGCGACTGCCCGGCTGACCATCCCCGCCGGTCAGATGAACGCCACCGCGACGCTGACCCTGACGCCGGTGGACGATAGTGTCTGGGAGGGCGACGAGACCGTGACCATTGCCGGGACGGCCGGCGACCTGGCGGTTGCACACGCCGAGGTGACCATCACCGACGACGATGCCGCTCCCACCGGGGTGACCCTGACGCTGGCGCCCGCCGTGATCGGCGAGGGAACGGGCGAGACGGAGCTGACGATCACGGCGACGCTGACCGGCGGCGATTCGCGCATCGCGGATACCGAGATAGCGCTGTCGGTCGAAGGTGTGTCGCTGACGCAGGACGACGGCAACGGGAACACTACCGCTACCACTGCCGCAACCGGCGACGACTTCTCCTACGCGGCCGCGACCCTGACCATCCCCGCCGGACAGACGAGCGGCTCGGCCGCGCTGGCATTCACCCCCGTGGACGACACGATGGTCGAGGACGATGAGACCGCGCAGGTCTCCGGGACCGCGGAAGGTTTGACCGTGACGGCGGCGGGGCTGACCATCGAGGACAACGACCAGGCGCCAACGCGAATCGCCCTGTCGGTAACTCCCGCGGAGGTGAGCGAAGGCAGCGGCGACACCACCCTGACGGTCACGGCGACGCTGGAAGGGGGAGGTTCCCGGATTTCCGCCACCGACGTGTCCCTTACCGTCGAGGGCGTGACCGCGACGGCCGGCGCCGACTTCACCGCCCAGACGGGCGTGACGCTCACCATCCCCGCCGGCCGGCTGAGCCACACTGCCGACCTGACGCTGACGCCGTTGGACGACAATCTCGCAGAGGGCAAGGAGGAGTTGTCGATCGGCGGGTCCAACGCGGAGCCGGGTCTGCCCGTCGACCGAGTCCAGATAGACCTCAACGACAATGACGCCGAGCCGACGAAGATCACCCTGTCTCTCAATAAGAACTACGTCGAAGAGAACCGCGGTTCGCAGTGGCTGACCGTTACGGCCGCATTGGAAGGAAACAGCAGGCGGACCGTCGATACATCGGTCAGGCTGAGGGTGGACGGCGGCACCGCTACGGCGGCTGACTACTGGGCATTGGCCGGCGATCTGGTCATCGAAGCGGGCGAACGTGAAGGCACGGCTGACATTGTGCTGGCGCCGACGGACGACCACATCGACGAAGATGACGAGACCCTGGAGGTGTGGGGATCGACGACCAGGTCCCGCTCCGCAGCCCCGCTGCAGGTGTCGAGAGAGCAGGTCACCATCAGGGACGACGACACCGCCGGGGTGACCGTCACGCCCACGGAGCTGCCCGTGGTCGAGGGCCAGAGCAACAGCTACAGGGTAGTCCTCGATTCCCAACCCACCGGCGACGTGACGATAGCCGTAAACGCCCCGGCCGATACGGACATCACCCTCTCGGGCGCCACCCTGACCAACGACGCACTGACCTTCACCGCCGGGAATTGGAACATCGCGCAAGAAGTAACCGTGACCGCCGCCCATGACGGCGACGCCACGGCCTCCCCTGACGTTACGCTGACTCACACCGTCAGCGGTGGCGACTACGACGGGCTGAAAGCCGCCGACGTGGTCGTGTCGATCACCGAGGACGACGAGCCGGGGGTAACTCTCACTCCCGACACCCTGGACATAGACGAGGGCGCCACCGCCACCTACACGGTGGTGCTGGACACGAAGCCGACCGCTGACGTGACGGTCGCCATCGCGGGCCATGCCGATACGGACATCACCCTCACCGGCGACACCCTGGCCGATGACGCGCTTACCTTCACGGCAGACAACTGGAACGTCGCGCAGACGGTGACGGTGACGGCCGCCGAAGACGACGACGCGGCGCCGGACGCTGCCGTCACCCTGACTCACACCGTGACGGGTACTGCCGAGTACGCCGACGTGACCGCCGACAGCCTGACGGTCAACATCACCGACAACGACACGGCGGACGTGACGATCTCAATGACCGCCCTGGCCATCGATGAGGGCGCCACCGCCACCTACACGGTAGTGATGGACACGGAGCCGACGGCCGAGGTGACGGTCGTCATCGCGGGCCATGCCGATACGGACATAACCCTGTCAGGCGATACGCTGACCGATGACGCGCTGACCTTCACGTCGGACAACTGGAACACGGCGCAGACGGTGACGGTGACGGCCGGTGAGGACGACGACGCGGCCGCGGACGACGACGTCACCCTGACTCACACCGTGACGGGTACTGCCGAGTACGCCGGGGTCACCGCCGGTAGCGTGACCGTCACCATCGGCGAGACGGACAAGGCCGGGGTGACCATCTCGGAGACCACTCTGACCATCGAAGAGGGCGCCAGCGGCACGTACACCGTAGTGCTGGACACGGAGCCAACGGCTGACGTGGAGGTCGCCATCGCGGGCCTTGCCGATACGGACATAACCCTGTCCGGCGAAACGCTGACCGATGACGCGCTTACTTTCACATCGGACAACTGGGACACGGTGCAGACGGTAACGGTGACCGCTGCCGAGGACGACGACGCGTTAGATGAAGAAGAGGCCACGCTCACTCACACCGTCAGCGGCGGCGGGTATGACGAGGTGACCGCCGGCAGCGTGACGGTAAACATCACCGACAACGACACGGCGGACGTGACGATCTCGGACACTGCGCTGGCCATTGACGAGGGCGGCAGCGACACCTACACGGTTGTGCTGGACACGAAGCCAACGGCTAACGTGACGGTCGCCATCGCGGGCCATGCCGATACGGACATAACCCTGTCCGGCGATACGCTGACCAACAACGCGCTCACCTTCAAGTCGGACAATTGGGACACGGCGCAGACGGTGACGGTGACCGCGGCCGAGGACGACGACGCTGTAGATGAAGAAGAGGCAACCCTGACCCACACCGTGACGGGGACAGGCGAGTACGCCGGCGTCACAGCCGACAGCGTGACGGTCACCATCACCGACACCGACACCGCCGACGTGACGATCTCGAAGACCGCACTGGCCATTGACGAGGGCGGGAGCGACACCTACACGGTTGTGCTGGACACGGAGCCGACCGCCGACGTGACGGTCGCCATCGCGGGCCACGCCAGCACGGACCTGAGCTTGGACAAGGCCAGCCTGACCTTTACGGCGGAGGACTGGGACACGGCGCAGACGGTGACGGTGACGGCAGCCGAGGACGACGACGCGGCGTCGGACGCCGCCGTGACTTTGACGCACACGGTGACGGGAACTGCTGAGTACGCCGGGGTCACGGCCGACAGCGTGACGGTCACCATCACCGACACCGACACCGCCGACGTGATGATCTCGAAGACCGCACTGGCCATTGACGAGGGCGGCAGCGACACCTACTCGGTGGTGCTGGACACGAAGCCAAGGGCTAACGTGACGGTCGCCATCGCGGGCCATGCAGATACCGACATCACCCTGTCCGGCGCAACGTTGACCAATGACGCGCTGACCTTCACGGCGTCCACCTGGGACACGGCGCAGACGGTGACAGTTTCGGCCAAGGAAGACGACGACGCGGTGAACGAGGAAGAGGCCACGCTGACCCACACCGTGACGGGGACAGGCGAGTACGCCGACGTGACCGCCGACAGCGTGACCGTCACCATCACCGACAACGACGCGGCGGGAGTGACGGTCTCGAAGAGTACCTTGGAGATCGACGAGGGCGCCAGCGGCACCTATACGGTTGTGCTGGACACGGAGCCGACCGCCGACGTGACGGTCTCCATCGCGGGCCATGCCGATACGGACCTGAGCCTGGACAAGACCAGCCTGACCTTTACGGCGTCCAACTGGGACACGGCGCAGACGGTGACGGTGACGGCAGCCGAGGACGACGACGCGGTGTCGGACGCCGCCGTGACTTTGACGCACACGGTGACGGGAACTGCTGAGTACGCCGGGGTCACGGCCGAAAGCGTGAGTGTCAATATCACGGACAACGACTCTGCATCGCCGTCTCTGGACCTTTCCCTGCCGGTCCCGACAAACAACGACGCGGACGACTCGGGAGACGTGACGCTGAACGATGTGCTGACCTACACGGCCACGGCCACCAACGACGGTAACGTGCTGCTGTCCGAGGTGACGTTGAGCGACCTGCTGATCGACGAGGACGGCCACGACTGCGGGTCCCTGGACATCGGGGAAGAGTGCGAGCTGACCGGAACCCACACGGTAACCCAGGCGGACGTAGACGCGGGAGTTGTCACAAACACCGTCACTGCCGAAGCCAACGAGTTGACAACAGCGGTCACGGCGACCCAGGAGACCGACGTAGCGCAGGAGAGGGCGCTAACGCTGACCAAGACCATCGTTACCGGTTTCACTTCTGTAGGGGACACCATCGCCTACAGCTACGAGGTCACCAATAGCGGCACGGTAACCCTCTTGGGTCCGCCGGCAATCAGCGACGACAAGATAGCGTCGTCAGACATCACATGCGGAGCAGTGCCGGACGGGGGCCTGGCGCCGTCGGCATCGGTGACTTGCAGCGGGACCTACGCGGTGGTGCAGGCCGACCTGGATGAGGCCGGGGTGACCAACAAGGCTTCCGCTTCGTTGGGCGGTGTTACCTCCAACGAGGCGACGGCGACCGTGCCCTGGAAGGCCCCACAGGCGTTCACAGAACCGCAGGTGTCGATAGCGCCGGCCGTCCAGGTAGCGGAAGACGCGGGAACGGCAGAAGTGGCGGTGACTTTGACCGAGTCGAGCCTTCAGACGGTGACGGTGGACTATGCGACGTCTGACGGTACGGCTATATCGGGAGCGGACTACGTCGCAGCCTCAGCCACGCTGACCTTCGCCCGGGGGGAAACTGAGAAGAAGATTCAGGTAACGATAACCGACGACGCGGTGGACGAGGATGAGGAAGATGAGACCTTTACCGTCACGTTGAGCAATCCGAACAACGCATCCCTGGGCGTAAATGCCAGTACCGTCACCATCACCGACGATGACGACCCTGCGGTGACGGCCAGCTTCAAACAGGCTTCCTACAGCGTGGCTGAGGGCGGCACGGTGGAGGTTACGGTCACTCTCAGCGCCGACCCCGAGCGCGAGGTCACGGTGAGCCTGACCAAGACCGATCAGGGCGGCGTGACCGACGCCGACTACTCGGGCGTGCCTGAGAACGTGGTCTTCCAGGTCGGAGACACGGAGAAGTCCTTCACCTTCACCGCGACTGCCGACGACATCGACGACGACGGTGAGAGCGTGGCGCTGGGGTTCGGGGCCACGCCCGACCGCGTCACCGCCGGGACCACGACCACGGTGACCATCACCGATGACGACACGGCGGGGGTGGCGGTCTCGGAGAGTACCCTGGAGATCGATGAGGGCGCCGCCGCGACCTACACGGTTGTGCTGGACTCGGAGCCGACGGCTAACGTGACCGTAACCATCGCGGGCCATGCCGATACCGACATCACCCTTACCGGCGATACGCTGACCAACAACGCGTTGACCTTCACGTCGGACAACTGGAACACGGCGCAGACGGTGACGGTGACCGCAGCATCGGACGATGACGCGGCGTCGGACACTGCCGTCACCCTGACCCACACCGCCAGCGGCGGAGGCTACGTCGATGTACAGGAGACGGTGGCGGTCACCATCGTCGAGAAGGACGCCTCGGTCCTGTCGGTCGGCAACGCCGGAGCCGCAGAGGACGGCGGGAACGTGGTGTTCACCGTGAGCATCAGCGCAGCCGCCGGCGGGGAGGTGACAGTGGATTACGCCACCTCCGACGTTACTGCGACGCAGGGCCAGGACTACGAATCCACCACTGGCACGCTGACCTTCGCGGCCAACTCGGTCGCTGACCAGACCATCTCGGTGCCGGTCACCGACGACGCTGTGGACGAGGAAGAGGAGGAGACCTTCACGCTAACGCTGAGCAACGTACAGGGGGCGTCGCTAGCCGGCGGCGAGTCGACCCTGGCGGTCACCGGGACAATCACCGACGATGACGATCCTGCGGTGACGGCGAGCTTCAAACAGTCTGCCTACAGCGTGGACGAGGGCGGCACGGTAGAGGTGAAGGTGACACTGAACGCGGACCCCGAGCGCGAAGTGACGGTGAGCCTGACCAAGACCGATCAGGGCGGCGTGACCGACGCCGACTACTCGGGCGTGCCTGAGAACTTGGTCTTCCAGGGCGGGGACACGGAGAAGTCCTTCACCTTCAGCGCGGCAGCCGACGACATCGACGACGACGGTGAGAGCGTGGCGCTGGGGTTCGGCACACTGCCCGACGACGTGTCAGCCGGGACCACGGCCACTGTGAGCATTAGCGACGACGACACGGCGGGGGTGACGGTCTCCGCGGCCTCGCTGTCCATCGACGAGGGGGACAGCGCCACCTACACGGTAGTGCTGGACTCGGAGCCTACGGCTGACGTGACGGTGACCATCGCGGGCCACTCGGGAACGGACATCGCCCTTTCGGGCGCCACGCTGACCAACAACACGCTCACCTTCACGGCGTCCACTTGGGACACGGCGCAAACCGTAACGGTGACCGCAGCCTCGGACGACGACGCTGCCTCGGACGACGACGCTGCCTCGGACGACGACGCTGCCTCGGACGCCGCCGTCACGCTGACCCACACCGTGAGCGGGACCGGCGAGTACGCCGGGGTCACCGCCGGCAGCGTGACGGTCACCATCGTGGAGAAAGACGCCTCGGTGCTGTCGGTTAGCAACGCCGAAGCCGCAGAGGACGGCGGGAACGTGGTCTTCACCGTGAGCATCAGCGCGGCCGCCGGCGGGGAGGTGACGGTCGACTACGCCACATCTAACGGCACGGCGACGGAGGGCCAAGACTACACCGAGACCACCGGCACGCTGACCTTCGCGGCCAACTCGGTTGCGAGTCAGACCATCTCGGTGCCGGTCACCGACGACGCTGTGGACGAGGAAGAGGAGGAGACCTTCACGCTAACGCTGAGCAACGTACAGGGGGCGTCGCTAGCCGGCGGCGAGTCGACCCTGGCGGTCACCGGGACAATCACCGACGATGACGATCCTGCGGTGACGGCCAGCTTCGGACAGGCGTCCTACAACGTGGCTGAGGGCGGCACCGTAGAGGTTACGGTCACTCTGAGCGCCGACCCGGAGCGTGAGGTCACCATCCATCTGACCCACGAGCCTGAGAACGGAGCGGACCCGGATGCCGACTACTCCGGCGTGCCCGAGAACGTGGTCTTCCAAATCGGAGACACGGAGAAGTCGTTCACCTTCACCGCGACTGCCGACGACATCGACGACGACGGTGAGAGCGTGGCGCTGGGGTTCGGCACACTGCCCGACGACGTGTCCGCCGGGACCACGGCCACCGTGAGCATCACCGACGACGACACGGCGGGTGTGACGGTCTCTAAGAGTACCCTGGAGATCGACGAGGGCGGGAGCGCTACCTACACGGTTGTGCTGGATAGTCAGCCCACCGGCAACGTGACGGTCACCATCGCGGGTCATGCCGGTACCGACCTGAGCCTGGACAAGACCAGCCTGACCTTTACGGCGTCCAATTGGGACGCGGCGCAAATGGTGACGGTGACGGCCGGCGAGGACGAAGACGCGGCTTCGGACGCCGCCGTGACTTTGACGCACACTGCCAACGGCGGAGGCTATGTCGATCTACAAGAGACGGTGACGGTCACCGTCGTGGAGAAGGACGCCTCGGTACTGTCGGTCAGCGACGCCGAAGCTGCCGAGGACGGCGGGAACGTGGTCTTTACCGTGAGCATCAGCGCGGCGAGCGGCGGGGAGGCGACGGTGGACTACGCCACCTCCGACGGCACCGCTAAGCAGGGCGAGGACTACACCGAGACCACCGGCACGCTGACCTTCGCGGCCAACTCGGTTGCGAGTCAGACCATCTCGGTGCCGGTCACCAACGACACGGTTGACGAGGACGAGGAAGAGACGTTTACGCTGACGCTGAGCAACGTCAAGACCGCGTCGCTGTCCGGCGGCGGCGAGACTCTGGCTGCGACCGGCACCATCACCGACAACGACGACCCGGCGGTGACGGCCAGCTTCGGACAGTCGTCCTACAGCGTGGATGAGGGCGGCACGGTAGAGGTGACGGTGACGCTGAGCGCCGACCCCGAGCGTGAGGTGACGGTGAGCCTGACCAAGACCGATCAGGGCGGCGTGACCGACGCCGACTACTCCGGCGTGCCTGGGAGCCTGGTCTTCCAAATCGGGGACACGGAGAAGTCGTTCACCTTCAGCGCGACTGCCGACGACATAGACGATGATGGAGAGAGCGTGGCGCTGGGGTTCGGCACACTGCCCGACGACGTGTCAGCCGGGACCACGGCCACGGTGAGCATCACCGACGACGACGTGGCGGGAGTGACGGTCTCGGAGAGTACCCTGGAGATCGACGAGGGCGGGAGCGCTACCTACACGGTTGTGCTGGATAGTCAGCCCACCGGCAACGTGACGGTCGCCATCGCGGGTCATGCCGGTACCGACCTGAGCCTGGACAAGACCAGCCTGACCTTTACGGCGTCCAATTGGGACGCGGCGCAAATGGTGACGGTGACGGCCGGCGAGGACGACGACGCTGCGTCCGACGCTTCGGTGACATTGACGCACACGGTGACAGGGACCGGCGAGTACGCCGGGGTCACCGCCGGCAGCGTGAGTATCACCGTCGTGGAGAAGGACGCCTCGGTGCTGTCGGTCGGCGACGCCGAGGCCGACGAGGACGGCGGGAACGTGGTCTTCACCGTGAGCATCAGCGCGGCGAGCGGCGGGGAGGTGACGGTCGACTACGCCACCTCCGACGGCACCGCTAAGCAGGGCGAGGACTACACCGAGACCACTGGCACTCTTACCTTCCCGGCCAACTCGGTTGCCAGTCGGACCATCTCGGTGCCGGTCACCAACGACACGGTGGACGAGGAAGAGGAAGAGACATTCACTCTGACGCTTGGCAACGTCCAGGTAGCGTCGCTGGCCGGCGGCGGCGAAACCCTGACCGTGACCGGGACCATCACCGACGATGACGATCCTGCGGTGACGGCGAGCTTCGGGCAGTCGTCATACAGCGTGGATGAGGGGAGCACGGTAGAGGTGACGGTGACGCTGAGCGCCGACCCGGAGCGTGAGGTCACCATCCATCTGACCCACGACCCTGAGAACGGAGCGGACCCGGACGCCGACTACTCGGGCGTGCCTGAGAGCCTGGTGTTCCAGAACGATGATACGGAGAAGTCCTTCACCTTCAGCGCGACTGCCGACGACATCGACGACAACGGTGAGAGCGTGGCGCTGGGCTTCGGGACGCTGCCCGGTGGCGTCTCCCCCGGCGCCACCAGCACGGTGAGCATCACCGACGACGACACGGCGGGTGTGACGGTCTCGAAGAGTACCCTGGAGATCGACGAGGGCGCCAGCGACACCTACACGGTGGCGCTGGACTCCGAACCCACGGCCAACGTTACCTTGACCATCGCGGGCCATTCAGGAACGGACATCACCCTGTCCGGCGCAACGTTGAACAACAACGCGCTCACCTTCACGGCGTCCACCTGGGACACGGCGCAGACGGTGACGGTGGCTGCCGGTGAGGACGATGACGCGGCGTCGGACGCCGCCGTGACTTTGACGCACACGGTGACGGGAACTGCTGAGTACGCCGGGGTCACGGCCGAAAGCGTGAGTGTCACCATCGACGAGAAGGACGCCTCGGTACTGTCGGTCGGCGACGCCGAGGCCGCCGAGGACGGCGGGAACGTGGTGTTCACCGTGAGCATCAGCGCGGCGAGCGGAGAGGGGGTGACGGTCGACTACGCCACCTCCGACGAGACGGCGACGGAGGGCCAGGACTACACCGAGACCACCGGCACGCTGACCTTCCCGGCCAACTCGGTTGCGAGCCAGACCATCTCCGTGCCGGTGACCGACGATGATGTGGACGAGGAAGAGGAGGAGACCTTCACGCTGACGCTTAGCAACGTCAAGGTGGCGTCGCTGTTCGGCGGCAGCGAGACTCTGGCTGCGACCGGCACCATCACCGACGATGACGACCCTGCGGTGACGGCCAGCTTCAAACAGTCTGCCTACAGCGTGAATGAGGGCGGCACGGTAGAGGTGACGGTGACGCTGAGCGCCGACCCCGAGCGCGAGGTCGCCATCCATCTGACCCACGATCCCCAGGGCAACACCGGCTCGGACGACTACTCGGGCGTGCCTGAGAGCCTGGTCTTCCAGAACGATGATACGGAGAAGTCCTTCACCTTCAGCGCGACTGCGGACGACATAGACGATGATGGAGAGAGCGTGGCGCTGGGGTTCGGCACACTGCCCGACGACGTGTCAGCCGGGACCACGGCCACCGTGAGCATCACCGAAAACGACGCCCCAGGCGTGACCATCGCGCCTAGGGATCTGACCATAGGGGAAGGCGAGACCGGGCAGTACACGGTGGTCCTCGACACGCTGCCGTCGGAGACCGTCACCGTGGACATCGGCGGATATTCCGGTACGGATGTCAGCGTGTCTCCGGCAAGCCCTTTGACATTCACCACCGCCAACTGGAGTCAGGCCCGGACCGTAACCGTTTCGGCGGCGGAGGATGACGACACGAACACGGACCCGGCCGTGACTCTGACCCATACCGTCGCCGGCGGCGACTACCAGGGGCTGAACGCCGCCGGAGTTACGGTGAGCGTCACCGAGAATGACCAGGATACGCAGCCTCCGGTGACTGTGTCGTTCGAGAAGGACTACCACAATCTGGGCGAGGCAGCATCCGGCGTCGGCGTGGGCCTCTTGCTCAGTGCGGCTCCTGAGAGCGACGTAACCATACCGATCGTCGTGCTCCCCCAAAGCACCGCCGGCGCGGAGGACTATTCAGGCGTCCCCGACAGCATCACGTTCGCCGCAGGGGAAACCTACGCCTACTTCTGGGTGCATCCCGTGGCCGACACCGTCGAGGAAGAGGACGAAAAGGTCCGGTTCGGTCTCGGCTCGCTGCCGGACGAGGTCAGCGCGGGCGATTACAGCCAGACCTATGTCAGAATCCTCGACGCGGCGCATGTGTCGTTTGACTCCTCCAGCTACTCGGCTACCGAGGGCGGCGACGATGCTGTTGTGACGGTTCGGCTGAACAAGCCGCTCCCCGACAGTTGGGCGGTCCCCCTGACGGCGGAAGGCAGCAGCGGGGCTACCGGCGATGACTGGTCGGGAGTGCCGGACGAGCTGTATTTTGCCGCGGGCGAAACCGAACAGACCTTCACGGTGATCGCGGTCGACGACACGGTGGAAGACGACGGCGAGATGGTGACGCTAGGCTTCGGGACCCTTTCGGACCGGCTCATAGCGGTTTCTCCGGCTACGGCAGTTGTCACTTTGATGAACATGGAGGAACCGACCACAAGCCACGGGCTGTCTGCCTGCAGTGACAACGCCTCCCTGGAGGTGGGCACGGCGTATTCAGGCAACATCGCGACTGCCGGCCGGACCGAGTGGTTCAACTTCTATTTGGAACCCTATCGGTCGCACGTCATCGAGATCAGGGGCGTCGACACCGGCGACGGGACGCTGGAAGACCCGGCCCTGTTGCAGTGGCGAGCGGCTGTGCGTTTATACCACGTTACTCTGCCTGCGCCGAGCCCGGCCTCAGGGAACCGCAACGTCGATAGCACCGTCTGGGTCTCCTTGCCGGGCGTGTACTGCTTCGAAGTGGCATCGGGAGACAACGGCACGGGAACCTACAAGTTGGAACTGCGGGTAAATGAGAATCGAATGTCCGGTGGTGGCCCGGACGGCTATGGCGGCCACGATGTGCCCGCCGATACCAGTACCAGGATCACCACTCGTTTGGACATCGAGGGCATGTCCGGCTACCTGGGAGACGACGGGGCCCCGGGAGACGATGAAGATTGGTTCCGGATTGACCTTACCGGGGGAGTCGAGTACCAGATCGACCTGGAGCCCCTGACGTACGACCTGGCGCATGAGGTTGTTGACGGAAGGCGGCAGCAACGGCGGATTCCGATCGAAGAACGGCACTGGCTCACGCGGCCCAGAATAGTCGGGGTTCACGATGCGAACGGCGCAGAGATTCAGAACACCGCCAGCGCCGGCCAGGGCATGGAGGTCAGCGTGGACTTCACCCCGCCCGCCGCCGGCGCCTACTACATTGCCGTGGGGTCAAACAGCGGCGACCGCACCGGTCTGTTCCAGCTCTGTGTGAAGGAGAAAGGAAGCTCCGGGACCAACAGGTGCAACCCGGACGCGCCACCGCAACAGGATTCGTCGCCACAGCAGGTGCAGACGGAGAATAGCCCGGCCACCGGCGGTCCGGGCATTGCCGGCTCGCCCCGGGTGGGAGATACCCTGACGGCCACCACGGAGGGCATATCAGACGAGGACGGTCTGACCCGGGCAGTTTTCAGATACAAGTGGCTTCGTCACGACTTCGGGACGGGTACAGACGCCGACATCGGCGGCGCTACCGGCGCCGAATACACCGTGACTTCCGACGACGAGGGCCATGGCATAAAGGTGCGAGTGAGCTTCAGCGACGACGCGGGCCACGAAGAGTCCCTGACCAGCTACGCGGTGGCTGTGTTGGCTTCTCCGCTGACGGCGGAGTTTCCGGAGAGCCCGTTCCAGTCGCTGTCCCACAAGGGCGCCAACGACCGGCCCCAGGTGATAGTGGCGTTCAGCCGAGCGGTGTCATCGTTTGCCGAAACCACGCCCTCCGTACTGGTGACCGGTGGCACGGTGTCCAGCGTCCGGGCCCACGAGGAGGACGGACTGGAGCACGCCTGGATATTCTTCCTGGACCCGGCGGGCACGGACGACATCCGGTTCAGCTTGCTGAGCGGCCAGTCCTGTGAGGCGGGCGGCATCTGCGCCGCGGACGGGACAGCGCTGTCCGTGTCCCCCGCAGCGCGCATCATCCCGGGACCGGAGGAAGAGGAGGATGAGTCGGAGCCACCGCAACAGCAACAAGAGGGCGAGCCGGACAATCAGGGACTCCGGGAGCCGCCTCCGCTGACGGCGGATTTCCCGCAGAGCCCGTATCAGTCGCTGTCCCACAAGGGCGCCACCGACCGGCCCCAGGTGATAGTGGCGTTCAGCCGGGCTGTGTCATCGTTTGCCGAGACCACGCCATCCGTACTGGTGACCGGTGGCACGGTGTCCAGCGTCCGGGCCCACGAGGAGGACGGACTGGGGCACGCGTGGGTATTCTTCCTGGTCCCCACTGGAACTGACGACATCCAGTTCAGCCTGCTGAGCGGCCAGTACTGCGAGGCGGGCGGCATCTGCGCCGCGGACGGGACAATGCTGTCCGTGTCGCCCGCGACGCTGATCATCCCAGGCCCGGAGGAGAAAGAGGGATGAGGCGGAGCCTTAGCGAAAGCGGCGGGAGGACCAGTGGCCAAGGCAGCCCCTGCCGCTAGTCATCCAGCAGTCCGTTTTGCACCGCCCAGACCACCATCTCCTGCTTCGAGCCGACTCCCAGCTTGCCCTGTATGGCATAGACGGCATTGCGTACGGTCACCGGCTTCACTCCCCTGGCCTCCGCTATCTTGCCGTATGACGTGCCCCGGCAGAACGACGCGAGTATCTCAATGTCCCGCTCCGTCAGTCCGGGCACGCCCTTCTCTCCCCCCTCCTTCGCTTCTGCGCGAATCCGGGCGAAGACCCGCGTCACCACGTCGGCGGGCACACGCAGCTCGCCCGCGGCCACGTCCCGGACCGTGTCCAACAGCCGCTCCATCCCCGATACCTTCTGGATGTAGCCCGTCGCCCCGGCGGCAATCGCCTCTATCGCCGCGTCCTCCTCCGTAGAGGCCGTCAGCATGACCACCCGGATGCCGGGCGCGGACCCCATGATCTCCCGGCACGCCTCAACACCGTCCTTGTTCGGCATCATCACGTCCATCAAGACCACGTCCGGCGACAGCTCGGAGGCGGACTTCACCGCCTCCTCTCCGTCCCTGGCCTGCCCAACCACCTCGAACTCCTTCGACTGCTCCAGCATCAACTGCAGGCCTTCCCTCATGACCGAGTGGTCGTCGGCCACCAGTACCCTTATCCGATCAGACTCTGACACCATCCTATGACTCCTTTTCATTGCGGGCCAACGGCGCCGCGCAGGTCACCCTCGCTCCCCCGGCCGGCCCTCGCGTTTCTACGACCAGACTCCCGCCCAGCCGCCCGGCGTCCGCCCGCATGTTGGCGAAACCGTGGCCCCGTTCGGCGTAGTCCTCGGGAAGACCGATGCCGTCGTCCGACACCGATAGCCTGAGACCGTCCTCCCCGAAGTCGAGCTCGACCAGCGCCCTGCTCGCCTCCGAGTGGCGAAAAGCGTTGGTGAGGGCGTTGTGGGCTATGGAGAACAGCAGGCTCTTGGCCTCAACCGACAGGGGAGGCTCCGCCCCGTTCTGCACTAGGTCCGCCTGCACCGAGGTGACCTGCGTGAAGGTCGAGACGTGGGACTCCAGGGTCCTGCCCAGCTCCCTGCCGTCAAATATGCGTCCCACGTCTATGGGGTGTCTCAGCTCCCAGATGGCGGTCTTCGACAGCTTGGAGGTCGCTTCCAGCCTGGTCCTGACCTCCTCGTTCGAGTCTCCGACAAGCTGCTTCACCGCGTCGATTCCCAGGCCGATCATGTACGCCGACTGCGCCGTCGTGTCGTGAATGGCCCGGGAGAGCTCGACCCGCTCCCGCTGAAGCGCCCGCTCCCTCTCCACCGCCTCCATCCTCCTGATCCGCTCAACCCTCGAGATCAGGTTGAC
The DNA here is from genome assembly GCA_965219065.1 of Dehalococcoidia bacterium. Lineage (GTDB taxonomy): Bacteria > Chloroflexota > Dehalococcoidia > Lucifugimonadales > Lucifugimonadaceae. The sequence continues at coordinate 793,643 of OZ244715.1, read as the reverse complement.
GACAACCACCACCGTGTACATCCCGGCAACCCTTATGAGCAGTATCTCCTCATCGTCCGCTGAGAAGTCCACTCCGGGCTCGACCGCCAGGCAGAGCGCTGCGTAGACGGCCGCCGTCATCGTAACCCAGACGAGGGTGAGCCTGACCGATCCGAAGACGACCGCGAACATCGCGAGGGATGGGTAGTACCCCACGAAGAAGGGGGACTCGTACCCCCGGTGGGCCGCAACGCCCCCGCTCAGCATCGCAAGGTCCAGGGCGCTCAGCGCAAGCATCCACCGCCAGGACACGGTCCTCTCCGTGGCGAGCCGGTAGTGCAGGTATCCGTTGGTGGCGAACAGCAGTATTGCAAGGGCGACGTTCGGCCTATACATCACCTCGTCGACGTTGAATGGGTACAGCCAGGCGAACGCGGCAAGAGACCAGACGAACCAGCGTCCCCAGACATAGACCCTGGCCACGCGGCGCAGTTCGCCCGGCTCCGGCAGGTCGAAGCTCCGCAGGAAGGCCGGAAGCGCGCCGGCCGCTGTGCTCACTGGATTCAGGACTCGTCTCCTTCAGATTGGATTCCGGCGGACCGATTCAAACATTCCTCTCCCGAAGACAGGTGAGACTGTGAGGCGTCTGAGTGGGTTTCGAAGGGCGTTACCGAGTGGTCACGACACTAATCTATTCCCGTTCGGCTCGTGTACGCAAGATCGCAAAGTACACCTTGGCAATAGCAAAAGTACCCTCGCCAAAACAGGCATATGTTTGGTCGTCTCGCGCGATGAACTTTGATGACTATCGCCCCCGGCTGTCCCCGGCCCGTCCCGCACAGTCAGCCAAATTGCGGCCGGCTTTGAGAGGTTCGACAACAGAGGGCATATGCCCCCTGTTCATAGGTTCATTTGCCCTCACAAATCATGGTGCAAATGTCTCATGCAAGTAGAGCGTTTAAGCCTTATATCCGGCTTGCAGGATCAATACCATCTATGTTGGCAAATGCCGCTTTACAAGCGGCCGGCCGTGGCGTGGGCAACGAAAAGTCCAGGCAATCACACGACGTTAGGAGAGAGGAACCATGATGACTCGCACAGATAGACGACGATTCCCCATCCTGTTCGCCGTCATAGCGGCCCTGGCCCTGGCGGGAGCCGCGCTCGGCCTGCTCTTTTCCACGGTGCAGGCGCAGGAGTCCGTAACGCTGCTGAGCAATACCGGGCAAAGCTTTAGTCAAGGAAATGCGGTAATTGTCGGCGATTCCAGACAGGCTCAAGGGTTCACCACCGGCTCAAACGCTCCCGGATACCGCCTGGACAGCATCGAGTTGCACGTAACCACAGTACCTAACACCCCGTCCGACGTGACGGTCGAGCTTTGGTCAGCGACCAGCGACTCTAAGCCCGACGCCTCGGTCGCCACGTTGACCCACTCGACCGGGACGTGGGCCACCGAAGCCAGCACCTTCAACGCTCCTGCGGATACGGAGTTGGACGCCAACACATTGTACTTCGTGCTCGTGTCCTACAGCGGGGCAGAGAAAGATCTGACTCTAGGTAGGACAGGATTGACGTCCCACGACAGCGGCGAAGCGGCGGGATGGAGCGTCGGCCAGCTGTATCAACGTAACCAGGGCAGCTGGTCCTTACCCATCGTTAAAACGCGATTGAGATTCAAAATCAACGGCGCAGAGACCATGCTGATCAATCAGCCCGACGAGATCGGGGCCTACTGGACCCGCCCCGATCCTGACAACGAAAGCAACGGCAATTTACGGGTCAACTGCGCCAGCACTGAGCCTTTCCGCGCCTTCTGGGAGCGGCCTAAAACAGCCGACGAGTGGGAGGCCGAGGTGGAGGCCGATTCCAGGTACGGCGCCAGCAACGTGAGCTTCACCATGAGTAACACCGGCGGGAGGTGGCCCGAGTTGACCGGGACGGTCCGGATCCAGGCCGACGAATTCAGTGTGGTGAGCATCCGGGTCCGCGGACGCTTCGGCGACGATGGATGGGGCGCGTGGTCGCCGGTTACAGAGTTGTTCTGCAACCCGCCCGGGGGCCTCTAATTGCCCGGGGATTGCCCCGTGAAACCGTGACTCAACACAAGCTCAAGGAGTAGACATGACGACTGGCGCCAGGAGACGAGGAGTCCCAATCCTCGACGGAGTAGAGACAGCCGTCGCGGCGGCCCGTGTTGACGTGAGCTCCGCGACCCGGTCCGCCTTCCATTGCGGTCTGGCACAGACGTTCACCCCACTCCGATTCCCCCTCTGCTCCAGCCCGCTCGCCCCCTCCGGCTCATACCGGCAGGCCCGGCCCCAATCCATCGCCACTCACTCTTGCAGAAGGCGGACTGTAGAGAGATGACCCTCACGACGATGAGGATCCCCTACATGCGCCGGCTCTCGTGGGTAGCGGCGGCCGCCCTGCTCCCGGTTCTCCTGATCGCCTGCGGAGGCGGAGACGCCGGGCTTTCCCGCAGCGAGGTCGAGGAGATCGTTCGTGCGGAATTGGCCGAAGCGCAGGACCCACCCGCGCCGGAGCCGGGACTCACCTCCGGCGACGTGGAAGAGGCCGTCCGCAGGGCGATGGCGGAGATGCCCCGGCCGGAAGCGGGACTGACCGAAGCTGAGGTTGAGGAGTTGGTCAAGGCCGCAATCGCCACCATCCCCGAACCTCAAGCAGGACTCACAACCGCAGAGGCGGAGCGGATAGCGCGCGGCGTCGTCGCCTCCATCCCGTCCAGGTCAGCGCCCGCTGAGTACACCAGGTTCTTCGTCGGGGAGGCCATCAGCATGTACGAGACCCAGGGACTCGACGCCACCCTCGCCTACTACAACCGCCCGGAGAGCATCGACGGCCAGTGGTACGTGTTCATCGCCGACGAGAACGAGACCATCTTGGCTCACGCCGCGGCCCCGGACCTCGTGGGCAAGCACGCTTCGGCAGCGATCGGTCCCAACTCCTACCCCACAGGGTCTGCGACAGCCGCCTCCGCCACGGAGAGCGGCGCCTGGTTCGACTACACCTATGCCAATCCCGCCTCCGCCGCCGTTGAGACCAAGCACTCCTGGGTGATCATCCACGACGGGTTGATCTTCGGGTCTGGCTGGTATGAGCCCGGCCCCAGCAAGTCGGACGCCCCCTCCTACACCAGGGCGTTCGTGCAGCAGGCAACGAACCTGTACGACGCCTTGGGCCTGGAGGAGACCCTCGCCTACTACAACCGGGAGGAGAGCGTCGACGGCCAGTGGTACGTGTTCATCATCGACGAGAACGATCTGGTGATCGGCCATCCCGACGCCAACCGCCTGGGGCTGGACGTGAAGGGCTGGGTCGGCATCGACGCCAACGGCTACAACTTCGGGCCGGAGATGTTGTCGGCCACCGGGGATGGCAAGTGGGTGTCCTACGTGTACCGGAACCCGGAGAGCGGCGGTCTTGGTATCGATTTCGATCTCCTGGAGCTCAAGAACGTCTGGGTCGTGCGGCACGACGGGTTGCTGTTCGCCTCCGGCTGGTACATCGACGCCGACGAGTTCACCAAGTCCCTGGTGGCCACAGCCGCCCGCGTGTTCCGTGAGGTAGGGCTGGAGGGGACCATCGCCTACTTCGCCAGCCCCGAGATTGCTTTTGCGGGACTGGCTGCGGTCATCACCTACTACAACAGCGCAGAAAACGTTGAAGGGAACTGGTTCGCGTTCATAGCCGACGAAAGCGGCACGATCATAGACCACTTCAACAAGGAGATGGTGGGCAAGAGCCTTGAAGAGGTGCTCGGCACGGATACGTCCAAGGCCACCGAGGACGGCAACTGGGTGACCACGGAAGACGTGCGCGTCTGGGTCCTCGGCCAGGACGGGATGACCTTCGGCTCGGGCTGGCATAGCGGCCAAGACGAATCCAACTGACGCCGCACCCATTTTTCGGGAGATGTTCGCTTGGGATTCGATAGGCCAATAGACGGAGTAGAGACGGCGGCGGCAGCGGTCGCAGCGGCCCGCGTTGTCGTGAGGCCCGCGGCCCCGTCCGCCTTCCATCGCAGCCTGGCAACCGCCATCATTCTGGCGATTGCATTGACCCTGCTCTTTGCCGCCCCGTTGGGAAAGGGCGTTCCACTGGCCCAAGCTAGTGTTGAGAACACCCCGGCGACCGGCCTGCCAACCATCAGCGGTACCGTCCAGGTGGGAGAGACGCTGACGGCGGACACGTCGGGCATCGCCGACACGGACGGGCTGACCAATGTTTCTTACGACTACCAGTGGCTGGCCGACGACGCCGAAATCGCGGGCGCTACGGGGTTGATCTACGCCCTGGCCGATGACGACGCGGGCAAGGCCATCAGGGTGCGGGTGAGCTTCACCGACGACGCGGGCAACGCAGAAACACTGACCGGCACGGCCACCGTTGCAGTGGCCCTGGTGGCATGGTCCGCCGCGTTGACCGTAGGAACGGACACATCCAACATACCCTTGGCGTCGGGCTACTCAGCCTGGGGAATGGACGGGACACTCTCAGCCGACACCTTCACCCTGGACGGGACGACGTACCGCGTCCTGGTGCTCGCACACCAATCCGACGGTCTGGTCCTTGGCATTGACCCGGAACTGCAAGGGGACTTCACGCTGGGCATCGGCGATGTTCAATATGAAAGGCGGGAGAGCTCGCGCCCGATCACCAGGTACCGAGACGCATATTGGTGGGAGGCCCGGGACTGGAACTGGTCTGCGGGGGACACGCTGGAAGTGAGCCTGACCCTGACGTCGGGAGCAGACGCTCCGGCGCCGCAATTGCCGCTGGCCCCGCCGGCGGCGTGGTTCAGACTGGCGCCGGAGAACCACAACGGGGTCGATGGGTTCACCTTCCGGCTCCACTTCAGCCAGGACATTGCAACCGGCCGCGAGACTCTCCGGGACCATTCCCTGGAGGTAACCGGAGGTTCGGTTACCGGTGTTGAAAGGGTGAACGGGTCCCACCGGATATGGGAAATCACGGTGGCCCCAGCCTCGAGCGGCGATGTGACCATCGCGTTGCCGGCCGACCGAACGTGCGAGGCGCCGGGGGCTATCTGCACCGCCGACGGCAGGGAACTTCACAACCGGCCCGAATTCACCGTCCCAGGCCCGGATTCGGGAAACGACGAGTCGCTTACCGGCGGGGACGTTCCCGTCTGGTCGGCCGCGATGATGGTGGAATGGGTGCACTGGGGCTACGGGTACTACTCCACCGACTCCCGGGAGGCCGGGGCCCTCTCCCCGGCGTCCTTCGAGGTGGACGGCAAGACCTACACCGTGACCATGATCGAGACGCGGGGGTGGATGTACATCGGCTTGGACCGGGAGCTTCCCTTCGGCTTCGTGCTGGAGCTGGATGGCGCGCGGTTCGCCTCCGACGATGCGTCATTCCAGTCCTACAGCTACGGCAACATCTACCAATGGAGAGGAACGGACCTGAGCTGGAACGACGGAGATACCGTGGAGGTCCGGCTGCTTCCGACGGCCCCCGACGGTCGCGCCACGGGAGCGCCCACCATCAGCGGCGCCGCCCTGGTGGGAGAGACGCTCACCGCCAATGCGTCGGGCATCGCCGACCCGGACGGACTCGCAGGCGCCAGCTTCGCCTACCAGTGGATGGCCCGAGGGACGTACATCGATGGAGCCGACAGCCCCAGCCTCACCCTCACACGCAACGAGGTCGGGCGGACCATCCGGGTGCGGGTGTCCTTCACCGACGACGCGGGGAACATGGAGTCGCTGACCAGTGAGCCTACGGCCGCGGTTGCCGCCCTGCCCAACAATCGTGCCACGGGAGCGCCCACCATCAGCGGGATGGCCCAGGTGAACCGGGTGCTGCGGGCGCATACATCAGCCATCGCCGACCCCGACGGGATGGATGACGCGCAATTCGGCTACCAGTGGACGGCCGGGGGCAGTGACATCGACGGCGCTACCGGCGCCGGCTTCGCCCCCGCGCCCGACAGGTTCGGCCAGACCATCGCGGTGCGGGTGAGCTTCACCGACGACGCCGGGAACCGGGAGACCCGGGCGAGCCTGTCGACGATGCCGGTACAGCCGGCGGGCCAATGCCCCGGGACCGGCTCGGCCCCCACGCCGAGGTCGATTGCGGTCGGGGCAATTCCGATCGTCGTCGAGTCCACGGCTGAGAAGTACTACGTGCTCTATGTGCAGCACCAGTTGAACAGCGAGACCGCGGTGGAGATCCCGGTGTCGGTGACGCTGGGCCAGGACGGCACGACGACGCTGAGCGAGCAGCTCTCGCCGCTGCCTCCGGAGCGCTACCGGGTGGACGAGTTCCTCGTCGCCGAGCCGGGCGACCTCGACGGGGACTGCGTCGACGACATCGCCGAACTCGGTGATCCGGCGGGGATGAACCCGCTGAACCCCGCGCCGGCTGTCGAGTTCGTTGACGGCGCGGTGGCGATTCCCGACCGCGAGACGTTCGAGGCACTTTCCTACCAGGGCAGGCGTGTCGTGGTTGATACACATCTCAGAGGCCTGGAGTTCGTCAAGTTCTACCTGTTCGGCTTGGACACCGACCGACCAGTTGTTTATTTCATGAATACCGAGACACACCGGGCACACACCGGGTTTGGATGGGTCATCGATCTTTGGCACAACCCTCTTTGGTTGCAGGGTGCGATGAAGGGTGAGATCGTATACCACCCCAATGTGGTCGCTCCCGACGGTTCCCTGGGCGTCTACCGCTTCGAGTTCGAGCCTCTGGATGCCTACTCGTTCGAGGCTGTGTCCTATGCGTACGAGGTGCTGGCAGCCAGCATGCCGCTGATCGACGACAACTTCGCGTACTACCCGATGCCGGCGCGAGCTCTGCCGCTGTATCACGAGAAACGGGCGCTCTTCGACGATTCCCGAGTCAATGTGCTGTTGGAGGAGGATATCTTCCCCGATGTGGACTTCATCTCCCTGAACAAAGCGGAGGGGTACGGTTTCCTACGGGTCATGGCGCTGGAGGAACGCCCCAACCCGCGCGACGTCGTCATCTATGAGACCCTGCCCAATGAGCTCTCCCGTGTCGCCGGCATCATCACCACCGTGCCCCAGACGCCGCTGTCGCACGTCAACCTGCGAGCTGTGCAGGACGGCGTCCCCAACGCCTTCATCCGCGATGCCCTCGACGACGACGACATCGATGATCTCATCGACAGCTACGTTCACTACACGGTGGCCGGGTACGGATGGACCCTGCGTGCCGCTACGCCTGCGGAGGTCGATGCCCACTATGCCGCGTCGCGCCCCTCGCAGAACCAGACTCCTCAGCGGGACCTTACGGTCACTCAGATCACTGCGCTCAGCGACATTGGATTCGGCGACTGGACCGCGTTCGGCGTCAAAGCGGCGAACGTGGCCGTGCTGGGAACGTTGGGCTTCGAGGACGGGACGGTGCCCGACGGGTTCGCGGCGCCCTTCTACTTCTACGACGAGTTCATGAAGCACAACGAATTCTACGACGATATCGAAGAGATGCTGGACGACCCGGATTTCCAGTCGGACTTCGACACCCAGGAGAAAGAACTCAAGAAACTCCGCAAGAAGATCAAGAAGGGGGAGACTCCCGACTGGATCATCGAGGCGCTGGAAGAGATGCATGCCACGTATCCCGAGGGACAGTCGCTGCGCTACCGGTCGAGCACCAACAACGAGGACCTGCCGGGGTTCAGCGGCGCGGGGCTGTACGACTCCAAGACCCAGGACCCCGACGAGACCGCAGAGGACGGCATCGACAAGTCCATCAAGGGTGTGTGGGCGAGCATGTGGAACTTCCGGGCCTTCACTGAGCGCGAGTTCCACCGCATCGACCACCTGGCGGCGGCGATGGGGGTGCTCGTGCATCCCAACTACTCCGACGAGTTGGCCAACGGCGTCGCCGTCAGCTTCGACCCCTTCGGCCGCAGGGACGGGAGCTACTACGTCAACACGCAGCTGGGCGAGGACCTGATCACCAATCCTGAAGCGCACTCGACGCCCGAGGAAATGCTGCTGCACCCCGACGGCGCCTACACCGTTACCGCGCGCTCCAATCAGGTTCCCGCGGGGCGGCTCCTCATGAGCGACGCCCAATTGGGTCAGCTGCGCCGTCATCTCGAAGCGATCCATGACGAGTTCGAGGAACTGTACGGCATCGGATCCGGCCAAGAGTTCGCCATGGAGATTGAGTTCAAGATCACCAGCGAAAATATTCTGTCGATCAAGCAGGCCCGGCCCTGGGTCTTCAGCTCCGGCCAGGTAGCGAGCGGCGCAGAAAGGGCGCCACGCGAACACTCTAACCGCCTTGCCACCGGCGCCCCCGCCATCAGTGGATCTGCCCGGGTCGGTGAGACGTTAACCGTGGACATTGCCAGCATTGCCGACCCGGACGGGCTGGAAAACGTCGCCTTCGCCTACCAGTGGCAGGCCGACGACGCCGAAATATCGGGAGCGACCAACGCCACCTACACCCTGACCGATAGCGAAGAAAGCAAGGCCATCACGGTGCAGGTGAGCTTCACCGACGACGCCGATAACGAGGAGACGCTGACCAGCGCGGCGACGGGCGCGGTGGCCGTTGCGCAACCTACGGAGCCGCCGGACAAGCCCATGAAGCTCTCCGCCACGGCGACCCACGACTCGGTGACCCTCACCTGGGACGACCCCCAGGACGACTCCATCACCGGCTACGTGATCCTGCGCCGCGTCCGCGTGAACGACACCGGGGGCGACTTCAGCGTGCTGGTGGCGGACACGGCCAGCGCCGCGAACACCTACACCGACAACACGGTGGCGGCCGGCACTACCTACACCTACCGCATCAAGGCCATCAACGAGCACGGGGTGAGCGAGCGCTCCCGCTGGCGCCACATCGACACTCCGGCAGCGCCCGTACCCGACAAGCCCAGGGGCCTCGAAGCCACGGCGTCGCACGACTCGGTGACCCTCACCTGGGACGACCCCCAGGACGACTCCATCACCGGCTACGTGATCCTGCGGCGCCTCCGCTACGACGACCCCTCGGGCCACTTCGATGAGCTGGTGGCGGACACGGGGACGGCGGCGACCACCTACACCGACGACACCGTGTCGGCGGAGACTCACTACACCTACCGGATCAAGGCCATCAACGAGCACGGCGGGGTGAGCGAGCGTTCGCGCTGGTTCCACACCCACACCCCGGCGGCTCCGTAGCGGATAGCGAGGACTGCGAACGCGAGGGGACCGTCCGCACGAGCGACGGCAGAAAGTTGCCCGACGAATTGGCGCCGACCTTCAGCGGTCCGGGCCGGTAGAGGGCAACGAAAAAAGCGAGCACATATGGACAAAACGGATGAGGCAAACGTACCGACCGGAAAACAGAACGTCCACGGTCTGAGGCGGACGGGAAAGGCGATGCTTGCGCCCGCGTTGGAGAGAGGCGCCGGCTGTGTACCCGGAGGACCGTCAATTCCATGCCGAGACAACGCATTAACCACACCAGAGAGACCCACGGCTTCCCCGGCGACTTCCCGGAGCGGCTGGTGCGGTTCAAGGAGGAACCATGATGATTCGCACCGATAGACGACGATTCCCCATCCTGATTGCCGCCATAGCGGCCCTGGCCCTGGCGATGACCCTGCTGTTCTCTCCGGTGCAGGCCCAGGAGGGCTCGGCGCCCGACAAGCCCAGGGGCCTCTCCGCCACGGCGTCCCATGACCAGGTGGTCCTGACCTGGGACGACCCGGGCGACGACAGCATCACCGGCTACGTCATCCTGCGGCGCGTGCGCGTGAACAATACCGGGGGCGAGTTCAGTGAACTGGTGGCGGACACGGGCACAGCGGCGACCACCTATACCGACGACAGCGTAAAGGCCAATACTACCTACACCTACCGCATCAAGGCGACCAACGAGCACGGGGTGAGCGAGCGCTCCCGCTGGTTCCACATCGACATTCCGGCGGCGCCCGAGCGGCCCGACAAGCCCACGGGCCTGACCGCCGAGACGGTCGCCCACGACACGGTGACCCTCACCTGGGACGACCCGGGTGACGCCAGCATCACCGGCTACGTCATCCTGCGGCGGGTGCGCGAGAATAATACCGGGGGCAAGTTCAGTGTATTGGTGGCGGATACGGGCAGTGCCGCGCCCACCTACACCGACGCCACGGTGTCGGCCAATACGACCTACACCTACCGCATCAAGGCGATCAACGCGCACGGGGTGAGCGAGCGTTCGCGCTGGTTCCACATCGACATCCCGGCGGCCCCCGAGCGGCCCGACAAGCCCACGGGCCTGGACGCCACGGCGACCCACGACCAGGTGGTCCTCACCTGGGACGACCCTGACGACGACACCATCACCGGCTACGTCATCCTGCGGCGCGTCCGCGTGAACGATACCGGGGGCGAGTTCAGTGTGCTGGTGGCGGACACGGGGGCGGCGGCGACCACCTACACCGACGACAGCGTACAGGCCAATACTACCTACACCTACCGCATCAAGGCGATCAACGAGCACGGTGTGAGCGAGCGCTCCCGCTGGTCCCACATCAACGTCCCCGCCGCGCCGGAGGCCGTCGAAGGCGACGACCCGGACGGGGAGGACGGCGGCGGCGCGCCCGGCCATGCCACGCCGCCCGGTCCCGGCAAACGGGCCAACGTCTCCGAGGGCGGCACCGACCTGCCCGCCAACACCACCACCACCGGCCAGGTCGACGTCGGCGGCTCGGTCACGGGCACCATCGGGATCAGCGGCGATGGGGACTGGTTCAAGGTCGAGCTGGAGGCGGGCAAGCGATACCAGATCGACATGGAGGGAGCGGACACCGGCCGCGGCGACTTAGGGAGCCCCTTCATACAGTTGCTCTACGACGCGGACGGCAACTCGATCCCTGGCACGAGGGACGACAACAGCGGCGTAGGCTTCGACGCCCGGCTGATCTACACGCCGGGCGCGAGCGCCGCCTACTTCGTGTGGGTGGCGGCTGATAACGGCCAGGAGCCGGATACGGGCACCTACACGCTGTCGGTGATCGTGCTGGGCGCGAACGGCGTCTCGGAGGCCGACACGGACTTTCCCAGAACCACCGCCACCACAGGCCGGGTCGAGGTCGGGGCCTCGGCCACGGGCAACATCGACCCTGGCGAAGATTTGGACGGGTTCCGTGTCGATCTGGAGGCGGGCAAGCGATACCGGTTCGACCTGGAGGGCGCGGACACCGGCCGCGGCTCCCAGGCGGACCCGGCCCTGACTCTCTACGGCGACTCCTTCAACGTCTCCCACTACATTGATGAGGACGACGACGGCGGCGAGGGACTTAACAGCCGACTGACCTACACGGCGACCGCGACCGGCGCCTACCACCTGGAAGTAGCGGGCTTGGACCCAGGCACCTACACGCTGTCGGTGCGTAGAATTTTGGTGGCAGTTGCCGTTCCGCCCGGCGGTCTGGGTCCCTCGGAGGTCCCGGGCGCGGTCCGCAATGTGGACGTGTCCTACTCGGGCATCGGCACCATTGGGCAAATCGTGTGGTGGGACGCGCCGGACGAGACCGAAACCGGCGCGCAATGGATCACGGAGTTCCACATCTACGGCTCAGCCAGCGAGGGCTGCGGCGGCTACCTGCTGGACGAATACGAGGTGGAGCACCCTGGATCCACCACACCCCCAGAGCACCCCGACGGCACCCCGACGGGTTTCAAATACTTGAAGATCGTCTATGTGGGACCCGTCAAATTCGGTGTGGCGGCGGTCAACGAACTCGGTGAGGGGCCATGCGTGGAAGGGCCCGAGCCGCCGGATAATTCCTGATGGCATGTGGCGTCGGGAGGAGAGGAAGGTCCGCGCGGGTGTACGCGTGCCCGCGCGGACCCCGCCCGCATGAAGGGCAACAAGAAAGCCCGTACGCATGAACAAACGGGGGACGGCCCCGTACATCGCAGTAGGAGGGAGATTGCAGCCGTCCTGCGGAAGGACCGGCCAGATGCCAAGACAACGCATACACCACACCAGAGAGTCCCACGGCTTCCCAGGGAACTGCCCCGTTGAAGCCGGGACTCGGCACGTGATGAAGGAACCATGATGATTCGCACCGATAGACGACGATTCCCCATCCTGATTGCCGCCATTGCGGCCCTGGCAGTGGCGATGACCCTGCTCTTCTCCACGGTGCAGGCCCAGGAGGGCTCGGCGCCCGACAAGCCCACGGGCCTCTCCGCCACGGCGACCCACGACCAGGTGGTCCTCACCTGGGACGACCCGGGCGACGCCAGCATCACCGGCTACGTCATCCTGCGGCGCGTGCGCGTGAACAATACCGGGGGCGAGTTCAGTGAGCTCGTGGCGGACACGGGGACGGCGGCGACCACCTACACCGACGCTACCGTAAAGGCCAATACTACCTACACCTACCGCATCAAGGCGACCAACGAGCACGGTGTGAGCGAACGCTCGCGCTGGTCCCACATCGACGTCCCGGCAGCCCCTGAGCCGGAGGAGGAGCAGGCTGCCGAACCGCCCGACCAGCCCACGGGCCTGGACGCCACGGCGACCCATGACCAGGTGGTCCTGACCTGGGACGACCCCCAGGACGCCAGCATCACCGGCTACGTCATCCTGCGGCGGGTGCGCGGGAATAATACCGGGGGCAAGTTCAGTGTATTGGTGGCGGATACGGGCAGTGCCGCGCCCACCTACACCGACGCCACGGTGTCGGCCAATACGACCTACACCTACCGCATCAAGGCGATCAACGCGCACGGGGTGAGCGAGCGTTCGCGCTGGTCCCACATCGACGTCCCGGCAGCCCCTGAGCCGGAGGAGGAGCAGGCTGCCGAACCACCGGCCAAGCCCACGGGCCTGTCTGCCACGGCGACCCACAACACCGTCGTCCTCACCTGGAACGACCCTGGCGACGCCAGCATCACCGGCTACGTGATCCTGCGGCGGGTGCGTGAGAACGATACCGGCGGCGCGTTCAGTGTGCTGGTGGCGGACACGGGGACGGCGGCGACCACCTACACCGACGACATAGTGGTTGCTGAGACCACCTACACCTACCGCATCAAGGCCATCAACGAGCACGGGGTGAGCGAGCGCTCCCGCTGGTACCACATCGACATCCCGCCCGCGCCGGAGGCCGGCGAAGGCGACGACCCGGACGGGGAGGACGACGACGGCGCGCCCGGCGGTCCCGGCAAGCGGGCCAACGTCTCCGAGCCCGACGGCGGAGACCTGCCCGTCGACAACACCACCACCGGCGAGGTGGACGTCGGCGGCTCGGTCACGGGCAACATCGGATTCGGGTTGGACGGGGACTGGTTCAAGGTCGTGCTGGAGGCGGGCACGAGATACCAGATCGATCTTGAAGGTGCGGATACCAGCCGCGGTACCCTACCGGACCCGAGGATGGGTCTCTACGCTAGCAACGCACTTGTCGGTTCTTTGAGCAACGACGAGGGCGTGGGCAAAAACGCCCGGCGGATTTACACGCCGACCGCGGCCGGCGACTACTACGTGCGGGCACAGAATTCCAATGGGTCAGATACCGGCACCTACACGCTGTCGATGATCGTGCTGGGCGCGAACGGCGCCTCGGAGGCCGACACGGACTTTCCCGCCACGACCGCCACCACCGGCCGGGTCGAGGTCGGGGCCTCGGCCACCGGCAACATCGGCACCGACGGTGACGCGGACTGGTTTCGCGTCGACCTGGAGGCGGGCAAGACTTACCAGTTTGACCTGGAAGGACCGTTTAACGGCCGCGGCACCCTGGAAGACCCGCTCCTTAAGCTCTTCGAGTCCGGAGTCCGCATTGCGCTCAACGATGACAGTGGCGCAACCTTCGACAGCAAGATAATCCACACGCCGACCGCGGGCGGCACATACTACCTAGAGGCAATAGAGGCAGGTGAAGGTGTAAGTAGCGTCACGACGGGCACCTACACGCTGTCGGTGCGTGAGATCCCGCCGTGCACGCTGAACACCGGCGACATCTGGTGCGGCGTGGTGACGGTGGGAGAGGTCAAGACTACCGCCGACGCGCTTGTCGGACACGGTTTTGCTGATGGAGCCGGCCTCAGCGCGGGCAGCCTTGCCGGCAACCCTGACGACACGATGTTCTCGGTCGGGGACAACGACTACACGATCATGGCCGCTTATATCCAAGTCCCAACTGGGACCACCGTCACGGGCGCCCTGTACGTCTTGCTCAGCGCCGATCTCACCGACGATGACAAGGCGGGCCTGGTGCTCACGGTCGACGACACCACCCTCACGTTCGCGTTCAGCGGCGCCACGAAAGGCACCACCGGCCTCTACTCTTGGGGTCTGTCGGGCCTGACCTGGTCTGCGGGGGACACCGTCACGGTCCGTCTGCCGGAGCCGACGACGCCCGACGACTTTCCCGCCGACACCACCACCACCGGCCAGGTCGACGTCGGCGGCTCGGCCACGGGCAACGTCGAGTCCGTCGGCGACGCGGACTGGTTCCTCGTCGAGCTGGAGGCGGGCACGAGATACCAGATCGACCTGGAGGGCGCGGACACCAACCGGGGCAGCCTGACAGACCCGCTTCTCAACGCGATGCGCGATGCATCGAGCAATACGATCACGGGCACGTGGAACGATGACAGCGGCGTGGGGAACAACGCCCGGACGATCTTCACGGCGACCGTGAGCGGCGCTCACTACGTAGTCGCCGCCGCGTACCAATCGACGGGCACCTACACGCTGTCGGTGATCGTGCTGGGCGCGAACGGCGCCTCGGAGGCCGACACGGACTTTTCCGGCACCACCGCCACCTCTGGCCGGGTCGACGTCGGGGCCTCGGTCACGGGCAACATCGCCAGCGCAGGGGACATAGATTTGTTCGCCGTCAGATTGGTGGTGGGCAGGACCTACCAGTTCGACCTGGAAGGATCGCATAACGGCCGCGGCACCCTGGAAGACCCGTACTTGACGCTCTCAGACGGATCCCTCGCCTTCATTGCGGAAAACGGCGACATCAACGCCACGAACCTCAACAGCCAGTTCATCTACACGGCGACCGCGGCCGGCACCTACTACTTAGAGGCTGTAGAGCTTAGTGGTAACTCTACGGGCACCTACACGCTGTCGGTGCGCGACATCACGCCGCCGCCCGACGATTCCGCCGACCCGCCAGCCGATTCCACCAACGTCTCGGAGCCCGACGGCGAAGACCTGCCCGAAGGCATCACCACCACCGGTAGAGTTGAGGTCGGCGGTTCGGTCACGGGCGAAATCGCCCCAGCTCTCGACGTCGACTGGTTCGCGGTCGAGCTGAAGAAGGGCAAGCGATACCAGTTCGACGTGGAGGGGGCGGATACCGGCCGAGGCAACTTGGCGGATCCGCATCTTTGGGGGTTGCAGGATGCGGGAGGACAGGCGGTCTCCGGTGCGAGGAGTAACGACGGCGGTGTGGGGAAGAACGGCCGGGTCATCAACACGCCCGACGCGGAAGGCACCTACTACATAGCTGTGGCCGGCGCAGACAGCACGACGGGCACCTACACGCTGTCGGTGATCGTGCTGGGCGCGAACGGCGCCTCGGAGGCCGACACGGACTTTCCCAGAGACACCACCACCACCGGCCGGGTTGAGGTCGGGGCCTCGGCCACGGGCAACATCGACCCTGGCGAGGATTTGGACGGGTTCCGTGTCAATCTGGAGGCGGGCAAGCGATACCGGTTCGACCTGGAGGGCGCGGACACCGGCCGCGGCTCCCAGGCGGACCCGATCCTGGCGCTCTACGGCGACTCCTTCAACGTCTCCCACTACATTGATGAGGACGACGACGGCGGCGAGGGACTTAACAGCCGACTGACCTACACAGCGACCGCGACCGGCATCTACCACCTGGAAGTAGCGGGCTTGGACCCAGGCACCTACACGCTGTCGGTGCGTGAAATTTTGCTGGCAGTTGCCGTTCCGCCCGGTGGTCTGGGCCCCTCGGAGATCCCGGGCGCGGTCCGCAATGTGTCGGTGTCCTACTCGCCCGTCAGCGGCATTGGTGGGCAAATCGTGTGGTGGGACGCGCCGGACGAGACCGGAACCGGCGCGCAATGGATCACGGAGTTCCGCATCTACGGCTCAGCCAGCGAGGGCTGCGGCGGCTACCTGCTGGACGAATACGAGGTGGCGCACCCTGGATCCACCACGCCACCAGAGATCAACGGCGCCCCGACGGGTTTCAAATACTTCAAGATCGTCTATGTGGGACCCGTCAAATTCGGTGTGGCGGCGGTCAACGAACTCGGTGAGGGGCCATGCGTGGAAGGGCCCGAGCCGCCGCCGCCGCCGCCGGACTCTCCCTGATGGCATGTGGCGTCGGGAGGAGAGGAAGGTCCGCGCGGGTGTACGCGTACCCGCGCGGACCCCGCCCGCAGGAAGGGCAACAAGAAAGCCCGTACGCATGAACAAACGGGGGACGGCCCCGTACATCGCAGTAGGAGGGAGATTGCAGCCGTCCTGCGGAAGGACCGGCCAGATGCCGAGACAACGCATACACCACACCAGAGAGACCCACGGCTTCCCCCGGGGACTGCCCCGTTGAAGCCGCGACTCGGCACGTGATGAAGGAACCATGACGATTCGCACCGATAGACGACGATTCCCCGTCCTGATTGCCGCCATAGCCGCGCTGGCCGTGGCGATGGCCCTGCTCTTCTCCACGGTGCAGGCCCAGGAGGGCTCGGCGCCCGACAAGCCCAGGGGCCTCTCCGCCACGGCGTCCCACGACTCGGCGACCCTCACCTGGGACGACCCGGGCGACGACAGCATCACCGGCTACGTGATCCTGCGCCGTAACCGGGATACCGACAGAAAGGGCGAGTTCAGAGAATTGGTCGCGGACACGGGCGCCGCCGCCGCCACCTACACCGACGACACCGTGGTGGCTGAGACTAACTACACCTACCGCATCAAGGCCATCAACGAGCACGGGGTGAGCCCGCGTTCCCGCTGGTTCCACATCAACGTCCCGGCAGCCCCTGAGCCGGAGGAGGAGCAGGCCCCCGAACCGCCCGACCAGCCCAGGGGCCTCGACGCCACGGCGACCCACGACTCGGTGACCCTGACTTGGGACGACCCCGAGGACGACTCCATCACCGGCTACGTGATCCTGCGCCGTAACCGGGATACCGACAGAAAGGGCGAGTTCAGAGAATTGGTCGCGGACACGGGCACCGCCGCCGCCACCTACACCGACGACACCGTGGTGGCTGAGACTAACTACACCTACCGCATCAAGGCCATCAACGAGCACGGGGTGAGCCCGCGTTCCCGCTGGTTTCACATCGACACGCCGGCCGCGCCGGAGGCCGTCGAAGGCGACGACCAGGACGGGGAGGACGGGGAGGACGGCGGCGGCGCGCCCGGCCATGCCACGCCGCCCGGTCCCGGCGGGCGGGCGAACGTCTCGGAGGGCGACGGCGAAGACTTTCCCAACGACAACACCACCACCGGCGAGGTCGAGGTGGGCGGCACAGTAACGGGCAACATCGGGACGGTCGCCGACTACGACCGGTTCAAAGTGGAACTGGAGGCGGGTACGCGATACCAGTTGGATCTGGAGGGCGCGTACACCGGCCGGGGCACCCTGGCGGACCCGCACCTGGGCCTCTACGACAATATCGGGAACCAACTTCAGGGTGACAACGGCCAACTGGGCGACGACAACAGCGGCGTGGGCGTCAACGCCCGGATGATCTACACCCCGGACGCGTCCGGCGACTTCTACCCAGTGGTGACCGAAATCAATGACAATCGTACAGGCGCCTACACGCTGTCGGTGATCCTGCTGGGCGCGAACGGCGCCTCGGAGGCCGACACGGACTTTCCCGGCACCACCGCCACCTCCGGTAGAGTTGAGGTCGGCGGCTCGGTCACGGGCAACAGAGGCTCTATCGGCGACACGGACTGGTTCGCGGTCGTGCTGGAGGCGGGCAAGACCTACCAGATCGACCTGACGGGCGAATATGGCGGCGGCGGCACCTTGAAGGATCCTTATCTGGACAATATCCGCGACTCATCCGGCAACCGGATTAGCAACACCTTCAATGACGACGTCGACTTCGCAAACGACATCTTCGACAGCCAGATAATCTTCACGCCGACCGCGGCCGGCGCCTACTACCTCGTAGCATTCGCGAGTGGCTCTATTACTGGCACCTACACGCTGTCGGTGCGTGACGTCACGACGCCGCCGTGCACGCTGAACACCGGCGACATCTGGTGCGGCGTGGTGACGGTGGCAGAGGTCAAGACTACCGCCGACGCGCTTGTCGGACACGGTTTTGCTGATGGAGCCGGCCTCAGCGCGGGCAGCCTTGCCGGCAACCCTGACGACACGATGTTCTCGGTCGGGGACAACGACTACACGATCAGTGCCGCTTATATCCAAGTCCCAACTGGGACCACCCTCACGGGCGCCCTGTACGTCTTGCTCAGCGCCGACCTCACCGACGATGACAAGGCGGGCCTGGTGCTCACGGTCGACGGCGCCACCATCACGTTCGCGTTCAGCGGCGCCACGAAAGGCACCACCGGCCTCTACTCTTGGGGTCTGTCGGGCCTGACCTGGTCTGCGGAGGACACCGTCACGATTCGTGTGCGGCGCCCGCGGACGCTGAGCGTCGCGGATGCCTCGGACGCCGAGAACGATGGGGAAGTGGAATTCACGGTGACGCTGTCGGAAGCGGCCACAGAGGAGGTGACGGCGACCTGGACGGCCTCGATCAAGACCGGCGACACGGCGGCCGCGGCGGACCTCGGGTCGATGAAGACGGGGACGGTGACCGTCGCGATCGGCGACACGACGGAAACGTTTACGGTGCCGGTGGTGAACGACGCCACCGACGAGGGCGACGAGACCTTCACGGTGACGCTGTCGAGCCCGTCGTCGAACGTGAAGCTGGAGACGGACCCGACGGCGAAGGGAACCATCGAGGACGACGACCCGACGCCGACCGTGACGGTGGCCAACGCGGCGGCGACCGAGGGTGACGCGGTGGAGTTCGTGGTGACGCTGTCGGCGGTGAGCGGCCGCGACGTGATGGTGGACTACGCGACGTCGGTGGCGACCGGAGACGACGCCACCTCGGGCGTGGACTTCACGACGAAGAGCGGCACGCTGACCATCGCGGCGGCCGACAATACCGCCACCGGGACGATCGAGGTCCAGACGACGGAGGACGACGCGAGCGAGAGCGCCGAGACCTTCACGCTGACGATTTCAAACCCGGATAACGCGACGCTGACCACGGACACCACCGCGACGGGCACGATCAACAACCGGGCGACGGCGGTGGTGGCACTGGTGGGCAACACTACGCAAACCACTACCTTCGAGCAGACCACCGTTGGATCAATCAGCTTCGCTGTCGGTTTTCAGATTGGCGATGACGATGGCGGCTACGCGCTCACCGCGCTCGATTTGATGTTTAGCGCCAAGCCGGTCGTTCCCGTTACGGTGTCTCTTTGGGACGGGTATAGACCAGGTGGTAATGATAATGGAGATGATGATTGGCGACCGAATAATAAATATTTCGAGTTCGATAATCCATCGGCATTCAAAGACGGTAACAACCAAATCAACACCTTCACTCCGCCCGAGCCCTTTTACCTGCACGACGATCGGGTCTACTTCGTGGTCATCGAATCAGATGGCTCGGGCAGCACGGAATATTACATAACGAACACTGACGCGGACGGTCAAAGCCGCGTTGACAGCAACTGGTGGATCCTTAACTCAGCCGTGCGATACCAGGATCTAAGCAACCCCGACGACCCGTGGCCGGACTCCGTCACGCAAACCCCGACGCGGATTCCTGTCTTCACGATCCACGGCTACGATCTCGACCGGCTTACCTACACCACCAGTGAGAGTGATCAGGACAACTTTAAGGTGGGTGAAGACAACTATAACTGGTGGGCTCAGAGTTTTAATGTCATCCAGGGGGCTGACAGCTTCATCGGCTTCAAACTGCACAGCGTTGCATTGGCCCTTGAATACATTGCATCCGCCGACTCAGGTATACCGGACAGCCCGGACGAAATCATCGTGTCGCTTTACACCGGAAAACAAGAAGGAGGCCCATCAAGCGATCCGGTTCCCGACGAAAAACTGTTCGACTTTCGCGATCCACCGGCGTTCAGGGAAGGCCATGACAACGCATTCACGGCGCCGGAAGGAACGACGCTCAGACCACAGGGGAGATATGCGATCGTAATCCAACGTCTCAGTGGCGGTTGGATACGACTCCGGAACACAGCCAGCAACGACCAGGATGGGAACAGTAACATCTTTGTGGCCAATGAGTCACAGAAGTCCAGGGACGGAACAAACTGGAGTGGCGAGAATTGGGTGGTGAAGATGCTCGTTTACGGCAAACAGCGCACCGAAGCGATACCTCTCTCGACCGGCCCAACGACGCTGAGCGGGCTGTCGCTGGGCACGGGGGTGACGCTGAGCCCGGCCTTCGCCTCGGGCACGGTCACCTACACGGCGTCGGTCGCCAACAGCGTCGACGAGGTGACGGTGACGCCGACGACGAACCACGCCAGCGCGACGGTCGAGATTCTGGACACGGACGACAACGAGCTCGACGACGCGGACGACATGGAGGACGACTTCCAGGTGGCGCTGTCGGTGGGCGACACCGTCATCAAGGTGAAGGTGACGGCCGAGGACAGCACCGCGACGCAGACCTACACGGTGACCGTGACGCGCGACGACTTTCCCAACGACAACACCACCACCGGCGAGGTCGAGGTGGGCGGCTCGGTCACGGGCAACATCGGGACGGTCGGCGACCACGACCGGTTCAGAGTGGAACTGGAGGCGGACACGAGATACCAGTTCGACGTGGAGGGGGCGGATACCGGGCGCGGCACCTTGCCGGACCCGGCCGCAAGCCTCTACGCGACTAGCCTGATTAGTGGTAACGATGACGCGGGCGTGGGCAAGAACGCCCGGATTATCAACACGCCCACGGCGACCGGCGCCTACTACGTGGTCGCGGACTCAGCAACCAGTGATACCGGCGCCTACACGGTGTCGGTGATCGTGCTGGGCGCAAACGGCGTCTCGGAGGCCGACACGGACTTTCCCGCCACCACCGCCACCACCGGCCGGGTCGACGTCGGGGCCTCGGTCACGGGCAACATCGCCAGCACATCGGATAAAGACTGGTTCCGCGTCGATCTGGAGGCCGGCAAGACCTACCAGTTCGACCTGGAGGGTTCGCCGACCGGCCGCGGCTCCCTGGGAGACCCGTTCCTACAGATCTTCGACGCGTCTGGAAGTAACAAACTTGCTGAAGACGACGACATCAGCACCGCGAACCTAAACAGCCAGTTGGTCTTCACGCCGACCGCGGCCGGCGCCTACTACCTGGTTGTCGAGACCGCGGCCCCCACTACTGGCGCCTACACGCTGTCGGTGCGTGAAATCACGCAGCCGCCGCCGTGCACGCTGAACACCGGCGACATCTGGTGCGGCGTGGTGACGGTGGCAGAGATCAAGACCAGCCCCGCCGACGCGCTTGTCGGACACGGTTTTGCTGATGGAGCTGGCCTCAGCGCGGGCGGCCTTGCCGGCTACCCTGACGACACGGTGTTCTCGGTCGGGGACAACGACTACACGATCAGTGCCGCTTATATCCAAGTCCCAACTGGGACCACCCCCACGGGCACCCTGTACGTCTTGCTCACCACCGATCTCACCGACGATGACAAGGCGGGCCTGCTGCTCACGGTCGACGGCGCCACCACCCCATTCGAGTTCAGCGGTGCCACGAAAAGCACCACCGGCCTCTACTCTTGGGGTCTGTCGGGCCTGACCTGGTCTGCGGGGGACACCGTCACGATTCGTGTGCGCCCGCGGACGCTGAGCGTCGCGGATGCCTCGGACGCCGAGAACGATGGGGAAGTGGAATTCACGGTGACGCTGTCGGAAGCGGCCGCGACGGCCGTGACGGCGACCTGGACGGCGTCGATCGAGGCCGGCGACACGGCGGTCGCGGCGGACCTCGGGGCGACGAAGACGGGGACGGTGACCGTCGCGATCGGCGACACGACGGGAACGTTCGAGGTGCCGGTGGTGAACGACGCCACCGAGGAGGGCGACGAGACCTTCACGGTGACGCTGTCGAGCCCGTCGTCGAACGCGAAGCTGGAGACGGACCCGACCGCGACGGGAACCATCGAGGACGACGACGCGACGGCGCTCTCGACGGACGCGACGCTGAGCGGGCTGTCGCTGGGCATGGGGGTGACGCTGAGCCCGGCCTTCGCCTCGGGCACGGCCATCTACACGGCGTCGGTCGCCAACAGCGTCGACGAGGTGACGGTGACGCCGACCACGAACCACGCCAGCGCGACGGTCGAGGTTCTAGACACGGACGACAACGAGCTCGACGACGCGGACGACATGGAGGACGACTTCCAGGTGGCGCTGGAGGTGGGCGACACCGTCATCAAGGTGAAGGTGACGGCCGAGGACGACACCTCGACGCAGACCTACACGGTGACCGTGACGCGGGCGGCGGAGATGACGCCCGACGATCCCCCGGACGATTCCGGCAATGTCCCGGAGCCCGTCACCGACCTCCTGAGCAACCTCGGGCAAGCCAACAACCTGAATTTTGCAATAATCGTTGGCGATTTTGAGAACGCCCAGGGGTTCACCACCGGCTCAGATCGCTACGGATACTTCCTGGCCAGCATCAGCTTGGATGTGGACACGGTCCCCAAAACCCCGGCCGACGTCACGGTCTCGCTGTGGTCCGCGACCAGCGACTCCCCACCGACGCCCGACGCCCCGGTCGCCACGCTGACGCATTCCACGGATACCTGGGCCACCGGCGTCAACACGTTCAACGCCCCAGGGGGCACGGTACTGGACCCCGGCACGACGTACTTTGTGGTTCAGTCCTACAGCGGCGCTCGGGCGCATCTCACCCTACGCGTAACGGCTTCAGGGTCCGCTGACGACGATTCGACGGGATGGAGCGTCGCCGGTGCGCGGCTAACCCGTAGTCACACCGACCTGGGCGATTGGTCGGGAGAAAGCGGCGAGTATACGAAGTTCAGCGTCAGCGGCGCGGCCGTCCCCGCGCAAGGGGTCGCCGAGGGCGCCACCGACCTGCCCGCCGACACCTCCACCGGCGGCGTGGTCGAGGTGGACGGGTTCGGGGCCCGGGGCGCCATCCACGAACCTATCCATAGGCCAGATAACTACCACGACTTCGACACCGACTGGTTCGCGGTGGAGCTGGAGGCGGGCCGGACCTACCGGATCGACATGAAGGGCGCGATTCTCACCAGCCCCGGCCCCAACAACTACGCCGACCCCGAGCTCACCCTGCGCCTCCCGCAGATCAACGCGATCTACGATGCGGACGGGGACTACCTTCTCAACACGTGGGGGGCGGACGAATCAAGCGCCCACCACCTGTTCCGTGTGACGTTTCACGCCCGTGCCGGTGGCGCCTATTACATCGCGGCGAGCGGCGAGTCGTTCGAGTGGGGCGGCTACGAGTTGACGGTCATCGACGTCACGGAGGATGCCGACGAGCACACGGCCGACCGCACCACGACCGGGCAGGTGACGGTCGGGACTCCGGTCCGAGGCAAGATCGACTTCTCGGGCGACGTCGACTGGTTCAATCTGCAAATCGCCGTCGGCAGCATCTACCAGATCGACTTGGAGGGAGAGGATACAGGCAGCGGCTCCTTGCGGAACCCGCTGCTGCGCGGGGTCTTCGATGCGGACGGCAACTACATTCCCGGCACCCGGAACGACAACGGCGGCGAGGGCGACAACGCCCGGGTGACCGTCGATCTGGAGAGCGGCAACTACTACGTAGCGGTCGGCGCCTTCGGCTATCGCGAGGGGACCTACACGCTGTCGGTGGACAATTAGCAGGTGACCTCGGGAGCGGGGGAAGGGCAACAAGAAAGCCCGTACGCATGAAGATAACCGTGACCTACACCATTAGCCGAAGATCATCCATGGCACAGACGCCCCGATTTTTTTCGGGGCCGCGCCGGAGTTGAGCCGATGATTCCTTCAAGCAAGGCTGTCAGGCCGGCCCGGCTCCCGCGGTTCCTAGCCCTCGCCGCGGCCCTCTGCGGCGTCCTGTTCGCGGCCTCGCTCGTCATCGTGCCGCCGGCCTCCGCGGAAGACGAGACCATCTGGTCCGCCGAGCTGGAGGTGAAAACCCTCAATGCCGCCCAGGACGAATTCGGTTGTTCCCACACTACCCCCTTTAATGGGCAGTGCGCCAACTCCAATGTTCTATCCGACGACGACTTCAGCTTGCACGGCAACGCATACACAATCACGAGGATCGAAGACGACGGCAGCGAGCTGGAACTGACTCTGGATATCGCCCTTCCCTCGAACGTGCTCGAGTTCCTGACCCTGCACGTGGGCGATGATACCGAGCTGGCCTTCGAGGACGCCCGCGTCAGCTCCAAGCGTTACACCTGGTCGTCCAGCCCCTCCTGGTCTTTGGGCGACGACGTGGACCTCAGCATCACGGACTCCAGCGGGCCGTCCCTGGTAAAGAACACCTCCTTGGATGATAACGAAAGGAACCTTTTTGAAAATGGCCATCGAAGTGCGCAAGCATTCACGGCCGGGACCTGGGCGCGGGTCACATTAATCGGAATCGGGATTGGAGATGAAGTCGATGACGACGTCGAGGTCACATTGCACAAGGGCGAGGGAAGCAATCCCGGCGACAGACTGAAGAGGCTGACGAACCCCTCGAGCATCACGGCGGATTCGGTCAATGTGTTCACCGTTCCCGACGGCGGGATCGTGCTCGAGGCATCGAAAACGTACTTCGTGGTGGTCAAAACGACCTCGAGCGACAGGGTAGCCGTTTCCGTAACCGGACCCCTTTCGGGCGGCAACGCCGAAGACGACGGGGCCGCTGAGAATTGGACCATAGACAATGGTTCGCGGACAAACAGGCCTTCGATCGGTACATGGCAAGCAAGCAATCAGTCGATGCGAATCGACGTCAAGGGTGAGGTGCTCCTGGACCCGCCGACCAACCCGAGCGCTCGTGCAGTTGCGCCGATGCGGGTCACGCTCAGATGGGACAGGACCCTACCGTCTCCAAAAGGCACGATCGATAGGGACGACGGCTACAAGATCGAATGGTCCGCCGACGGCAACGCGCCGTGGACCTCGCTCGTGAACGTCACGAACCAGGACGTGACCGATAGCGACATCTGGTGCACGTGCTATCCCACGCGATTCAACGACAACACCATCACGCCCGGGACCACGCGCCACTACCGGGTCAAGGCGGTCGACGACGACGACGAGAGCCCCTGGTCCGACGTGGTCAGCGCCACCACGCCGGGGCTGGTGGATTCCGATCAGGGCCGGTTCCCATTCGAATATGGCGCGGTGGTTTCGGAATTCAACGCGCTCACCGATCAGAAGGTGTTCCAATTTAACCTGGACGGGAACGAGAGCTATCGGTTCACCATCGCGGGGAAGGCGACGAGGCACCGGGTGATCGTGACCGGCCCGGACGGCACGGAGACCTGGAACGACGTGCTGGAAGCGAACAACACGCTCATACCGAGATTCACGACGCAGGCAGTCGGCATACACCAGGTCAAGATCTCGCACGGCGGGAGTCCCGGACAATACACGAGCCTGAACGCGGGAGGGTTCCACTTCGTGCTCGTGCCAGTGTTCGAACCCAGTCTGTCGGAACTTACTTTTGCTCCCGGCGAAGAGCCAGACGGTGTCGTACTCAACACCTACGGAGACGTTGACCGGTTCGGATTGCGGGTGCAGCCGGGCAAGGCTTATCGAGTGCGGGTCGTGGGCAGGGAAAACGACCCATTCTTGACCGCCGCGACGCCGCGGATCGTGCGCGCCAGGCCGCCGTCGACGAACCACGAGTACAACATGGGCAAGCCGTGGGTGGACGGCGTGACCATCGCCAAGGCGTCGCCCATCTGTCATGGATTTGCTGAACCGGAGAAATGCGAGTTTCAGGCCTTCGTCATCGACCTGCGCGGGCAGACCGGCGCGCAGCAGACGTGGCACATCATCGTCGCCCCGACGGCGCGACCCCGCACCTGGCCGTACCGTGTGGGCACCTACTCAGTACTTCTGGACGAGCTTTCGGCCAGCGATCTGGCCGGCGTGCGGATGCCGCTGAGGGGGTGGTTCGCGTCGCAGCCGACGCAGCACGACGGGTCGGAGCGGATCAAGGTCCGGGTGGCGTTCAGCGACGCGGTCGATGAGAGCCCGCATAACGTTGGCGAGCACGGCGTGAGCGTCGACGGCGGCGAAGTGACGTCGGTGCGCCCGGTGGACGGACAGGCAACGGGCGGCTCCAAGGCGAGCAAGGGAGCCCGCTCGGCAGGCGGTCAGAGAGTCGACGCGGAAGACCGGGAGGTCGTGTGGGAGCTCGAGATCGAGCCGGACTCGGACGAGGACGTGACGGTGTCGCTGGCGGCGTGGCGTCCGTGCGACGAGACGGGCGCGATCTGCACCGCCGACGGCCGGACCCTCTCCACGGCGATCTCGACGACGGTGCGGGGACCGGACGAGGCGACGGCCCCCGAGCCGCCCGCCAAGCCCAGGGGCCTCTCCGCCACGGCGTCCCACGACCGGGTGGTCCTCACCTGGGACGACCCTGACGACGACACCATCGATGGCTACGTGATCCTGCGCCGTAACCGGGATACCGACAGAAAGGGCGAGTTCAGAGAATTGGTCGCGGACACGGGCGCCGCCGCCACCACCTACACCGACGACACCGTGGTGGCTGAGACTAACTACACCTACCGCATCAAGGCCATCAACGAGCACGGCGTAAGCGAGCGCTCCCGATGGTTCCACATCGACACCCCCTCGGCCCCCGAGCCGCCCGCCAAGCCCAGGGGCCTCTCCGCCACGGCGTCCCACGACCGGGTGGTCCTCACCTGGGACGACCCCGACGACGACACCATCACCGGCTACGTGATCCTGAGGCGCCTCCGCTACGACGACCCCTCGGGCCACTTCGATGAGCTGGTGGCGGACACGGGCACGGCCGCCACCACCTACACCGACGAAACGGTAAAGGCCAACACTCACTACACCTACCGGATCAAGGCCATCAACGGGGCCGAAACGAGCGAGCGTTCGCGCTGGTTCCACATCCACATCCCGGAGGCTCCGTAGCAGGTATCGAGTACTGCGAGGGCCAGGGAGCCGTCTGCACGAGAGACGGCAGAAAGCTGTCCAACGAGTTGGCGCCGACCGTCAGCGGTCCGGGCCGGTAGAGGGCAACGAAGAAAGCCCGCACACATGAACAAACGGGGAGACCGCCGGAGCCCTGGGGCAAGCCGAGCGACGGTCTCCCCCCAGGACTTCGGGATGGGCTGAATGCGGGCGCTTACGCTCCGCACACCGTCCTGCCCGTACATCGCAGTTGTAGGGAGATTGCAGCCGTTCTGCGGAAGGACCGGACAATGCCGAGACAGCGCATACACCACGCCAGAGAGACCTACGAAGTCCCCGACGACTTCCCCGAGCGGCTGGAGCGGTTCAAGGAGGAGTCGGGGCTGACGTGGGCGGAGCTGAACCGGCGTCTCGGCGTCCATCCCTACACCATGAGGCGCTGGGTAATGCGCCGGGCGCGCCCCAGCATGCGGTACATGATGGTGCTGCTGGCGCTGGCCGGGGAGTTGGGCCTCGGCCACCTGTTCAGAGACTGAGGCCGCCTGGGCGCAGGGGCCTGCAACGCAAAAAGGCCGCATACATTGACGTGCCGGGGAAGGACACCGAATCGCGGTGTCCTTCCCCAGCGTCTCCGGGCGGCGGCCATCTCCGGCAGCTTCAACATGGCGGAGTAGCCCCTCTCGACGACGTGCGTCACCGACAACCGGCCCGCACCGTCGTACCCCGCGCGGTAGGCGAACTCCGCCTTCGTCGGCCTGTCCGCCCCTGTGTGCGGCCTTTCTCGTTGTCTCGCACTTCCGCAAAAAGGTAGAATTGCAGTTGTAGGAAGACGTCTATGAAAGGGGGACGCATGAGAGACGCAGACATCCCCGCATCCAAGCTGATCGCGCCAACCCTGCCATTAGAAGAGACCGCCCGCCTGGGCGACGAGATATACGAGCGAGACATCCGGCCCCAGGTCGAGGCCGACCACCACGGGGAGGTCGTCGCTATAGACCTGGACAGTGGGGACTATGCCATCGCCGACACCGCCATTGCCGCAGCGGATGCCCTGCGAGAACGGCGTCCCGCCCCTGATGTTTGGGTAGTGAGGGTTGGATATCCGACGCTGCGCACCTTCGGGGGCAGCTCCCTGCGGAGGACCGGATGATAGAGGGCTCCGTGACCGCCAATCGCGAAGCCATCGTGCCCCTGTCACTCCGTGGCCCGGAGGGACAGACGCGGGAAGTGAACGCCGTGATAGACACCGGCTACAGCGGCGCTTTGACCCTGCCGCCTGAGTTGGTCGCGGAGTTAGAGTTGCCCTACGTGTTCAGCAGCAAGGCCACGTTGGCTGATGATACAGAAGTGGGCTTCCGCGTACACCGCGTCACCACGCTCTGGGACAGTGGGCCGCGACACATCGAGGCCGATGCCGTCGGCAGCACCCCGCTTGTGGGCATGTTGCTTCTGGACAGCCATGACCTGAGCATTCAAGTTCGGACCGGCGGCCGCGTCATCATACTGGCCACAGAGTAGCGACAGCGCTCCC
Organism: Dehalococcoidia bacterium; assembly: GCA_965219065.1. Lineage (GTDB taxonomy): Bacteria > Chloroflexota > Dehalococcoidia > Lucifugimonadales > Lucifugimonadaceae. Next base: position 764,913 of record OZ244715.1, on the reverse strand, counting down.
GAATCGACGCGTCCACTTCAAGGCTTCTCCGCCCCCCTCCTGCTCCTCCCCCCTTCTCCATCCGGTAGCCGACGCTGGGCTCGATGAACGTGTAGGCGGCATGGTCATTGTCGTCGCCCAGCTGCGGAGCTGCTTCGCCACAGCGCGCTCCCGCTGCGAGTCGCAGAAGCAGTCCCCGTCGCCACTCATCCAGCAGTCCGTTCCGCACAGCCCAAACCACCACTACCACCTCACTGTCCCCGGCGTGCTCGGCCACCTCGAACTCCCCAGACCCCTCCGGCATGAATCGCAGGCCGTCCCTCATGGCCGGGCAAGTCATAGAGGGTGTCCAAAAAGGTACCGCCGGAGCAGAGCTCAATAAATTGTGATTGCTATGAAAATAGGCACTGCCGTAGTGGCGGGTTTCAAACCCGCCTCCGGGCTTGACCACGGAAGACCCATTGTTTTCATCCCCTTGTGCGGCCTTAGCAAGGCCATAGTGATTCTGAGCGAAGCCGAAGAATCTACTTCCGACCGGCAGTAACGCTCTGTCCCCCGACCCCCAAGACCCTGCGGCATTGATCAGGGTTACAGGGAGCGCTCTGGATCACAACCGAACTTTTTAGACACCCTCATAGACAAATGCCTAAAAGCGGTGTGGGTGATGAGCCCTTGATGCCTTCCAGCATATTGGACTAAATTTTAGGATAAGAATGAGTGCTGGACGGGTATTCCCCCCTGGTCGGTTTGACTACTTGAACCCTCTCCTTCCGAGACCGAACCCACCGCTCCCGGTAGAGCCACACCCCCGACCTCGACCGCTGAGATCGCCGCGGGCGTCGCGACGAACCGGGAAGCTGGTATGAAGGCCCTTCAGGACCTGGCGGTCTCGCCGGGCCTCGCCCACCTGCTCACTGACTGAGGTTGCGCCGGCATCCGCCCCGCTCGCAATAGGTACAAATGCCCTCTCTTCCATAGGTACAAATGCCCTGTGCGAATAGAGCGTTTAAGCCTTATATCCGGGCTGGAAGCTAAGTACGGTTTACGCGTGTCAAGGGCTGCTTTTCGGGCGGCAAGCCTTGTCATGGGCAACGAAAAATCCAGGCAACCATACGACGCCAGGAAAGAGGAGCAATGACACGCACCGGTAGACGAGGAATCCCAGTCCTTATTGCTGCCCTGGCCGGCTTGGCCCTGGCCGTTGGGCTGTTCACAAGCCACGCCCAGCCGGCCCACGCCCAGGACGCCACCATAACCTCCCTGCTGTCCCGGCTGGACGCGGAATTAAGAGATACCGTGATAGACAGCTACCACTATCAGACTGTGGGATACAACTCGGAAATAGGGCTAGGGAGCCTGAGTCCGGCGTGGTTCAACTATCCGGCCGGGTTCAGCCCCTCGTACACGATTGAGTTCCTTGAGTTCGAGCAGGAGGGCGCCGTAGGAGATATAGGTGCAGCCCGCCTCGTACTGAGTGTGCGCGGCCTCGTAACTTCCGTTGCGGGTTCGGGCGATGACCGGGCGCACGTTCTGCCAGCGGATGCCAACATCATCCTTCATCTCGAGTCAGATGAATTCACGTTGGGCTATCGCCTGATGGATCCGAATGAGAGAACAGTTACCAAATGTACCGCCGAAGACGGAACTGACAGGCATTGCAGGGAGGGAGAGACTGCCACGGAGACATACGGTTGGACTAGTAGCCTGCCGCCGGTGCTCACCGACGGCGAGTCGATCCTTGTCCGCCTGAGGTACAAGGCGCCGCGGCCGGGCAAGCCCGGGACGCCGACGGTGACGGTGCCTACCGGGAAGTCCGGTGCGCTGATCGTGAATTGGACCGCTCCTTCGAGCAACAACCCGGCGGTCCTCGGCTACCAGGTGGACGTTACCAGGGGGAGCCAGTTGCGGCGCAAGTCCACGGGCGCCTCGACCACGCGCCTGCCGGTGCTGCTGCTGGAGCCGGACACCGCCTACGACGTGAGAGTGCGGGCGCGCACGGCCCTTGCCGCCGGTCCCTGGTCGGACACGACGCGGGCCAGGACCAATCCGCTGCAAGGGACGAACAGGCCGGAGGTTACGCTGGACCTCAACGGGGTGACGCAAGTCAAGGAGGGCGACGGGCTGCCCAAGCGGCTCAAGGTGACGGGGATGCCGAACCTGCACCTCGGCGCGTTCCCGGAGAGAATTCTTTACAACGGTGAAAACTATGTTCAGAGCAACTTCGTGGAGTTCCGGGTGCTGGACGGCATCGCGGACTCGTTCACCTACGAAGACCACCCGGGCGGCGGCAGCGTTGGCGCGTTCTACGCCGGCGCGCTGACGATCGGCGAGGACGGGGAGGTTTACCACGACAAAGGCTACCTGGTGATTCCCGAGGGCATGTCGGCATACGGGCCGTTGTACATATGGCTCGGGCGCGCGGGCGCGTCGCCGGAGGACGGCAGCACGGTGGTCAACACGGGGAAGGTCACCATCGGAAGCACGGAGCGGCAGTGCGTGGAGATCGCCGACAGCTCGAACAATGTCCCGACCGGCCGCACTTGCCCCTCGGGAGGGATGTCGGGCCACGCCGTGGACCGGCTGACCGCCCGCTTCGTGGAGGTTCCCCGGTCCCACGACGGCGAGAGCGAGTTCACTCTCCGGGTGGCCTTCATAGAGGACGTCGGCATCAGCCCCACCTCGCTGCGTGAGGACGCGCTCACGGTGACCGGGGGCACGGTCACCCAGGCGCAGCGGGTGGACGACCGCAGCGACCTGTTCGAAATCACGGTGGAGCCGGACTCGGACGATGACGTGACCATCACGCTGGCGGCCGGCAGCGATTGCGCAGTGGCCGGGGCAATCTGCACCGAGGGCGAGGACCCCAAGAAGCTTTACAACAGCCCTGCGGCGACGGTGTCCGGCCCCACCCTGACGGCCAGCTTCCAGGGCCTGCCGTCGCAGCACGACGGGGAGACGGCGTTCAGCTTCAGGATCGCGTTCAGTGAAGAGATAGCGACCGACGAGGAGGAGTTCCGGGACCACAGCGTGGAGGTGTGGGGAGGCCGGGTGACGCGGGCAGAGCCGGTGGACCAGCGGCGCGACCTCTGGGAAGTCGAGGTCGAGCCGGCGTCGGACGACCTGGTGATGGTCTCGCTCAGGCCGTCGCTGTCCTGCGACGAGACGGGCGCGGTGTGTACGGCGGGCGGGCGTCGCCTGTCGGTGAGCCCGGCAACGATGGTGGCCGGCCCGGCGACCTGGCCGGTGCAGGTCAACGGCGAGGCGCAGGTGGGGAAAACCCTGACCGCGGACACGTCGAACATCTCCGACCGGTTCGGAGTGCAAGTCACATCCATGACCTACCAGTGGCTGGCCGATAACGTCCGCATACCGGGCGCCGGCGGCTCTTCCTACACCCTTGGCGAAGGCAAACGGGGCAGGAAAATCAGCGTGATGGCGACCTTCACCGACGACCGGGGCAACGAGGACACGCTGACCAGCGGGCCCACGGAACCGGTGGCGGCCAGGGAGCGCAACAACCGCGCCGCGGGCCTGCCGCTGATCGGCGGCAGGGCGCTGGTGGGGCAGACGCTGACGGCGGACACGTCGCTCATCTTCGACGCCGACGGCCTGGAGAATTCCGTCTTCTCCTACCTGTGGGAGGCGGACGACGACAGCATCCCGGGGGCGCACGACCCCACGTACACGCCGGTGCAAGCCGACGTGGGCAAGGTGATCACGGTCATCGTGAGTTTCCTGGACGACGCGGGAAACGGACAGTCCATGACCAGCCCGGACACGATGGCGGTGACCACGGCGGAAGCCGCGGCGGCGGTGAAGTTCGCCATTAGCCTCAGGTATGCGGCGAATGCCGACGGGTCGGTGAGCCTGTACTGGAACGCGCCCGACGACGAGGTGACCGGTTACCGGATATTCCGGCGGCGCTATTCGTTGGGCGAGCCCAAGGGGCTGGTGTACGTCGAGGACACGGGCAGCACTGCGACTACCTACACCGATACCGAGGTGACGGCAGGGGCGCCGCACGGCTACCGCGTACAGGCGATCAGCGGCGCGGAGCTGGGTGAGAAAACCAAATTCTTCAAAACCAAAGTCTTCCCGCTGAGGAAGGCAGCCAACAGCCCGGCTACCGGCGCGCCCGCCATCAGCGGCACGACGCAGGTCGGGGAGACCCTGACGGCGGACACCTCCGGCATCGTCGACGCGGACGGGCTGGAGAACGTCACCCAGAACTATCTGTGGGGGATAAACAAAGGCCTCATCATCGGCGCCGTCTACGGCTACCAGTGGCTGGCCGACGAAGCGGAGATCGAGGACGCTACAGGCTCGACCTATATCCCGGCGGACGCCGACGAGGGCAAGGCCGTCAAGGTGCGGGTATCTTTCACCGACGACGGGGGCCATCGGGAGACGCTCACGAGCTCGGCTACGGCGGCTGTGACGCAGCCCAACACTCCGGCTACCGGTATGCCAACCGTCAGCGGAAAGGCCCGGGTGGGCGAGACGCTGACGGTGGACACGTCGGGCATCTCCGACGAGAACGGGCTGGACGATGCCACCTTCACTCACCAGTGGATAACGGACGATTCAGTCGTGGTTGGCACCGGGACCAGAGCCTACACACCGACCGGCGGCGACCAGGGCAAGGCCGTCAAGGTTCGGGTGAGCTTCTCCGACGACGCGGGCAACTGGGAAACCCGCACCAGCGCACAGACGGCGACGGTGGCGGCCAGGGCCAACAGCGCGGGCATCTGCGACCGAACCGAGCGGGTGAGGGACAACATCATCGGCCTGCTGAACGCGCAAGACCTGGGCAGTTTGGGCATCAAGGACTGCAGCGAGGTGACGGACGAGCATCTGACCAGGATCCGGTTCCTGGACCTGACCGGTGGAGGGCTTGGCCAGAAGATCACCTCATTGAAGTCCGGGGATTTCGAGGGGCTGTCGAGGATGACCGAACTGGGACTGGAACACAACAGCCTGAGTGAACTGCCTGAGGGCGTCTTCGACGGGCTCTCCAGCCTGGAAATACTGACGATGCACGGGAACGACCTGGGTTCATTGCCTGATGGCGTGTTCGACGACCTGACCAATCTGGATGCCCTGGCGCTGTACGACAACGATCTTGCTGCATTGCCGGATGGGGTATTCGACGAGTTGACCGAGTTGAGTACGCTGGCTATTTCCGACAACAAGCTGACTGCCCTGTCCGGCGATGTCTTCACAGGACTCGCTGGCCTGACTCATCTGGTGGCGTCGAACAACAAGCTCACTTCGCTGCCAGACGGCGTGTTCGCTGGTATGTCGAAGCTGCAAACGGTGAGCTTATCGGGCAACCCGGGGGCCCCCTTCACCCTAAGAGCGGACCTGGAACAAGAGGACGCCGGTGGAGTTGTGGTCAAGGTTGCGGAGGGCGCGCCGTTCGCCATGACCGTCACGCTGTCGGCCGAAGGCGGAACGCTCTCGGCCACGACGGTTGTGATCGACGGCGGCGACACGGAAAGCGCAGTTCTCACGGTCACGCCAGAAGGCGCCGGGGCGGTGACGGTGAGCGTGGATTCGGCTGCTTTCCCCGATGCCGGTACGTCTCACGCAGGCATCCAGGCCGGGGTCGGCGAAAGCCTGACTCTGGAGGCCGCTGCATCCGGCATCTGCGACCGAACGGCGCAGGTGCGGGACGCGATTCTGAAGAAGCTCCCGGACACCAGCGATTGCGCACTAGTGACCGACATGGACCTGGGAGGCATCACCAGGTTGCGGCTTAAGGAGAAGGGCATCACCACGCTGAAGTCCGGGGATTTCAGTGGCCTGTCAAATCTGAAATTCTTGCACCTGGCCGACAATGAACTAAGGGCGTTACCCGACGGCATATTCGACAAACTCACTAGTTTGCAGATCCTGTACCTGTACAGCAACAGGCTGAGCGAATTGCCCGTTGGGATATTTGACAAACTCACCAGTTTGCAGATCCTGTACCTGTACAGCAACAGGCTGAGCGAATTGCCCGTTGGGATATTTGACAACCTCACCGAGTTGCAGAGCCTGGATCTTTCCCGGAACAGGGTGAGCGAATTGCCCGTTGGGATATTTGACAACCTCACCGAGTTGCAGAGCCTGTATCTGCACAGCAACAGGCTGAGCGAATTGCCGGACGGCATATTTGATAACACCAACAGACTGCAGCGGCTGCAGCTACACTACAACAAGCTTAGCGAGCTGCCGGTCGGCATTTTCGACAACCTCGCTTCCTTGAAATCGCTGCCCTTGGGCGGCAACCAACTGGGCGAATTGCCCAACGGCGTATTCGACAAACTCACAAGGCTGCAGTCCCTGGGGTTAGGCGTCAACCGTTTAAGCGAATTGCCGGACGGCATATTCGACGAACTCACCAATTTGGAGGGGATTAGTTTAAACGGTAATGAGTTGAGCGCCCTGCCGGACGGCATATTCGACGAACTCACCAGTTTGGAGTGGATTAGTTTAAACGGTAATGAGTTGAGCGCCCTGCCAGAGGGCATATTCGGCAATCTCACCGGATTGGGGATGCTGCAACTGTATTCCAATAACTTGAGCGAATTGCCGGACGACACGTTCCTTGGTCTCACCAATCTTTATGCCGTGGACTTCCGTCTCAATACTGGAAGCCCGTTCATCCTCACCGCAGAACTGGAGCAGGCAGGTGAGAACACCATAGCGTTGAAAGTCTCCCAGGCGGCTCCCTTGGATATGGAAGTTACCCTAGCTGCTGAAGGAGGAGGGCTTTCGAGTACAGCAGTCGTTATTGCGGCGGGCAGCGGGAGTTCGGCGCCGGTCACCGTGACCCCGGACGGCGACGGGCCGGTCACTATCCGCGTAATCTCCGCCAACTTCCAACTTCCAACAGATGTACGGATAGCTGGCATTCGGACAGGTCTTGGGGACCCACTTACGTTAGAGCAGGTCTCGAATACCAATACCCTCGCCACCGGCCTGCCAACCATCAGCGGCACGGCCCAGGTGGGCGAGACGCTGACAGTGGACACCTCCAACATTGAGGACGCGGACGGACTGGAGAACGTCACCTTCAGCTACCAGTGGCTGGCCGACGATACTGCCATAGACGGGGCCACGGGCAGCGCTTACACCCTGGCGGACTCCGACAAGGGCAAGTCCATCAGGGTCAGAGTGACCTTCACTGACGACGGCGGCAATGAGGAGACGCTGACCAGCGCACCCACGGGCGCGGTGTTGGAGGAGCCGGTACTGGGCGACGGCCCGCCGGGAGCGCCCCGCAATCTCACCGTCACCGCCGGAGACCGGGAGATCACCCTGTCCTGGGAGCCACCGGCCGACAACGGCAACGCGCCTGCGAAGAGATACCGCATCGAGTGGAGGGTCGACGGCAAGGACTACGGCAGGTCGCAATGGGGCACATCGGGAAACACGGCCTATACGAAGACCGACCTGGCCAATGGAGTCAAGTACGTCTTCCGGGTAAAGGCCGAGAACGGCACCGGCAACTACGGACCATACGGACCGGCCTCCGAGGAGGTGAGCGCCACTCCCACGTCCGGCTCGGCGGTGGAATTGGGCACGCCGGTTTTGTCGAGCACGAAAACCCTGCATCACGACATGGTGAGGCTGGACTGGGAGGACATAGAGGACGCCGGCTGGTATGTGGTCCAGTACTACCGCGTCAAAAGTGGGGAGTGGTTGGACCTGCCCGCCGAGGGAGTCGACATCGCGTTCCACGGTTCCAGCGCGGTGGTGAGCAACCTGCATGGGCTCTCGTGGCTGCGGGTTCGAGCGATGAGCTGTGCGGGAGAATCGGAGTGGTCGCAGATCGAGCAGTTGTTCGGGACCAATGCATCGGACTGGGACGGGGTGCCCGTACCGGAGGTAGCGGAGGGCGACGAGATCGAACCATGCCCCGTGGTGCTGGGCACTCCGGTGTTGTCGAACACGAAGACCCTGCATCACGGCATGGTGAAGCTGGACTGGGAGGACATTGAGGACGCCGGTTGGTACGTGGTCCAGTACTACCACGTCAAAAGCGGGGAGTGGCTGGACCTGCCCGCCGCCGGAGTGGACGTCGCGTTCCACGGTTCCAGCGCGGTGGTGAGCAACCTGCATGGGCTCTCGTGGCTGAGGGTTCGAGCGATGAGCTGTGCGGGAGAATCGGAGTGGTCGCAGATCGAGGAGTTGTACGGGACCAATGCATCGGACTGGGAGGGCGTGCCCGTACCCGAGGTGGCGGAGGGCGACAAGATCGAGCCATGCTCAGAAGACGCGGACACGCCTGAAAACAGTCCTGCGACGGGTGCGCCCGCCGTCACTGGGACGGCCCAGGTCGGCGAGACGCTGACGGCGGACACATCGGGTATAGAAGATGAGGACGGACTTACCAACGTCCAGTACGAGTACCAGTGGCTTGCGGACGACTCCGACATATCGGGAGCGACCAACGCCACGTACACCCAGGCGGCTGCCGACGAGGGCAAGGCCATCACGGTGCAGGTGAGCTTCACCGACGACGCCGATAACGAGGAGACACTGACCAGTGCGGCGACGCCTGTCGTGGCGGCAGTGCCCGTCCACGCCCAGTCGGCTCCCGACTTGGAGGTGGGGACGCCGTCGGTGGACGACGCGAGCCCTTTCGCGGGGTCGCGGTTCACGCTGTCGGTCACGGTGACCAATTCGGGCGACGGGGCTTCGGAGGCGACATGGCTCCGCGGCTACCGGTCAACCGATTCGACGATCACGACTTCGGACACGGAGGAGGGATCCGAATCGGTGAGCGCCCTTGCGGCGGCAGGCACCAGCAGCTTCGACCACGGGCTGACAGCGCCGTCCGAGGCGGGCACGTACTACTACGGCGTATGCGTGGACTCGGTGACGGATGAGTCCGATACCACCAACAACTGTTCTTCGTCGGTGGCGGTCACTGTGTCGGAGCCTGCGCCGGACTTGGTTGTGATAGGGATAGATGCGAGCGACAACATAGTGACGAGGGGAAGTTTCCGGGTAGGGGTGACGGTGACCAACCAGGGAGATGCGCAGTCGGCGGCAACAACGCTGCGGTGGAAGCAATTGGTGGATGGGACGACCACGGAGATTGGCACGGTCGCTCAGCGGGCCCTTACCCGTCCACAGAGCAGCTTCAAAACGATTTGGCTGACGGCGCCGTCGACCCCTGGCACATCCTCCTACTGGGCGTGTGTGGACTCGGTGGCAAGTGAGTCCGATACCACCAACAACTGTTCGGGGAAGGTGACGGTCACCGTGACCAACAACCTCGCCACTGGAGCGCCGACCATTAGTGGCACGTCTCAGGTGGGCCAGACACTCACCGCCGACACGTCGGGCATCGCCGACGCTGACGGTCTTGCAAATGCCACCTTCAGCTACCAGTGGCTTGCCGACGATACCGACATCGCAGGCGCTACCGGCTTGACCTACACCCTGACCGATAGCGAAGAGAGCAAGGCCATCACGGTGCAGGTGAGCTTCACCGACGACGCCGACAACGAGGAGACGCTGACCAGCGCGGCAACGGACGCGGTGGCCGGTGCGCAACCCACGGAGCCGCCGGACAAGCCCAGGGGCCTGTCCGCCACGGCGTCGCACGGCTCGGTGACCCTCACCTGGGACGACCCCGGCGACGACTCCATCACCGGCTACGTGATCCTGCGGCGCGTCCGCGTGAACAATACCGGGGGCGATTTCAGTGTATTGGTCGCGGACACGGGCACGGCCGCCACCACCTACACCGACGCCACGGTGGCGGCCAGCACCACTTACACCTACCGCATCAAGGCCATCAACGGGGCCGGAACGAGTGAACGCTCGCGCTGGTTCCACATCGACATTCCGGCATGCACGCTGAACACCGGCGACATCTGGTTCGGCGTGGTGATGGTGGCAGCTATCGAACACAACAACGCGGCTGTCGCATACGGGTTCCTGGACGACACCAACATCGGCGCAGGCGACCTTGACGGAGAACCCGGCGACGAGACGTTCTCGGTGGGGACCAACGGCTACACGATCGTGGGCATTTTTGTCGGATCTGCCGGCAGCATCAACGGAGTACTGCACTTCTACCTGGACGACGATCTCTCCACCACTGACAAGGCGGAGTTGGAGCTCCATGTGGACGGCGCCAGCGCTCCGTTCGCGTTCAGCGACGCCGCGAAATTGTCAGGCACCGATGGCTCGAACAATTGGAGCACGTCGGGCCTGGACTGGTCTTCGGAGGCCACGGTTACGGTTCGCCTGCGGCTGGCGGACAATTCCTGACGGCACGTGATTGGGGAGGGTAGGAAGGTCCGCGTCGGCCTTCCTGCCCCCCCTCCGCCCGCAGGAAGGGCAACGAGAAAGCCCGTACGCATGAACAAACGTGGCTCCGGGGATGGGCTGACCGCGGGAGCTTGCGCTCCGCACACCGTCCTGCCCGGACATCGCAGTTGGAGGGAGATTGCAGCCGTTTTGCGGAAGGACCGGACAATGCCGAGACATCGCATACACCACACCAGAGAGACCTACGAAGTCCCCGACGACTTCCCCGAGCGGCTGGCGGTTCAAGGAGGAGTCGGGGCTGACGTGGACGGAGCTGAACCGGCGTCTCGGCACCCATCCCTACACCATGAGGCGCTGGGTCTTGGGCCGGGCGCGCCCCAGCATGCGGTACATGATGGTGCTGCTGGCGCTGGCCGGGGAGTTGGGCCTCGCCCACCTGTTCACCGACTGAGGCGGCGCGACAGTGAAGGGCCGCGACCGCAGGAACTGAGACGCAAAAAGGGCCGTGCACATTCCTTCAGAGGAGCCAAGATATGGAGAACGCATCGGCATACCGTCCGAGTAAATCAAACCGGATTCTCCTCGCTGCCATAGTAGCGGCCTTAATCGGAGTTACTTTTCTCTGGCAGAGTAGCGTCGCCCTCGAACAAGACGACGACAAAAGCGCGATGGAGAAGCGGGAACGCGGGACATCATAACCCCGCACGAGGGCACACCTTACGTTGACGGCGCTAACGACTTATCTTGACTTGAATGGAGGACAGAATGGCCAGGCAATTCACATCAGCCGACTGGAAACTGATCAGGGCTCGACTGGACGAAGACCCACGGCGGTACGGTCTGCCGCAGAGGGAGTACGGCTCGGTGCTCCTAGGGTCGTTCAACATACGAAAGTTGGGGTCGGCCCGGAGCCGCAACTCCGACACATGGGAGTTCCTGGCCGATGTCTGCCGCAGCTTCGACCTGCTGGCTGTTCAGGAGATAATGGACGACCTCAGCGGACTGCGGCGGTTGATGTCCCTGCTTGGGCCGGAGTTCAGCCTGGTGGTTTCGGACCTGACCGGGGTTTTTCCCGGTGAGCCGGGACTGGGTGAGCGGCTTGGATTCATATTCCGCTGGAATACGGTGGAACGGATGGAGGTCGCCAGCGATGTCACCTACGACCGGACCAAGGTCATCGACTCCATCGCCGGCAACTACGAGGCGTTTATCGACGACCTGGGGCCTTACTCGAAGAGGCTTGCGGACTACCGGTCGGGAAGGCGCAAGACCAAGCCGAGGCTCAAGCTGAGTGTCTTCCTGTCTTTCATCCGCCAACCCTTCTGCGTGGCGTTCCGCATACCCGGGCATCCCGGCACTCGGCCGTATGAGTTCATGGCCGTCAACGCCCATCTCTACTTCGGGAACTACATCGCCGACCGGCGCCAGGAGTTCAATGCCCTGGTCGATTGGATCATGAGCCGGTTCAGGACCCAGAGCCATGCCTACTACCCGAATTTCATGCTGCTGGGCGATCTCAACCTGGACTACGACAATCCCGCCAGGGACCGGGGGCGGATAGAGGAGCGAATCAAGTCGCTGAACGGCGAGTTGGATGGAGCCGACGTCAACTTCCCCTTCCTCGATATCCATCCAGGTCGCCAGGAGGTCTTCCGGACCAACGCCCGGATGTCGGAGACCTTCGACCAGATTGGCCTGTTCAACCGGGACTCGCGCCTGCCGACATACATGGACAACGCGACAATGGGGGCCGAATTGCGAGGGCCGGACTACGGGGTGTTTGAATTTGGCAACCTCTTCAGTGAGGCGATACTGGGTCGCCCCTACCAGGAACTGTCGACCGCTGAGAGATCGAGCTTCACGGCGAGGTTCGAGCATAAGGTGAGCGACCACATGCCTCTGTGGGTGCGGCTGCCGCTCCCGGTGGACTAAAGTCCCTGTTTCGTATCGGCAGGGCTGAGGAGAATACTCCGCTGATGGTCCGCGTCGGCTACCGGATGCCGAAGGGGGAGAAGCAGAGAGAGTGAAGCCCCAATGGCGAGACGCTCCTTACGTTCCTCCGTCCCTACGCGTCACACTACAGCAACCAGTTGAGCGGAAGCATCCCGACCGAGTTGGGCAACCTCGCCAAACTGGAAGGACTGTCCATCAGCAGTAACCAGCTGACGGCGCCATCCCAGCAGAGTTGGGCAATCTCTCCACCCTGGAATTGCTGAGCCTGAGCCTTAACCAGTTGACTGGAGGTATCCCTGCCGAGTTGGGCAGCCTCTCCAACTTGGAAGTGCTGTTCCTCGACAGCAACCAGTTGAGCGGCAGGATTCCGAACCAACTGGGCAGCCTCTCCAACCTGAACATGATTTCCCTCTCCGAAAACAGTGAACTGACAGGCTGCATACACTCTGAGCCGCGCGGGGTAGAGATTAACGACTTTGCCGACACCGGCCTGGATTTCTGCGGCGGGCTTTAATGCCGATCGACTTTGGGCGGCTCTACCACTAGCGGCACGGCATATGAAGGCCCTTCAGGACCTGGCGGTCTCGCCGGGGCCTGGCGATCTGCTCACTGACTGAGATTGCGCCGGCATCCGCCCCGCTCGCAATAGGTACAAATGCCCTCTCTCCCATAGGTACAAATGCCCTATGCGAATAGAGCGTTTAAGCCTTATATCCGGCTTGGAAGCCCAATACGATTTACGCGTGTCAAGGGCTGTTTTTCGGACGGCCAGCTGTGCCATGGGCGTCGAACGCCCGGGCATGAACCCAAAGAAGCGCTCGCCGTCATCGGCTGGCTGTTGGCGGGAGCCTGTGGACGAAAAGACCGGGGGTGCCGAATGTTGAGGCTCAAACGAGGATGGAGAAGAGGAAATGAGTTCTGCCAGGCCGCGCCGCCCAGCCCCTCATAACGACGCCTTCAGCAGTCCCCTCGGCGCACGGGCGGGCGCGTACATCTTCACCGCTCCCCAGCAGCGGTGTAACTCATTGCATCAACCGTAGGAGGAAGCCATGAATCTCGTGATCAGGACTTTTTCCACAGTATCCGCGGTGGCCGCCGTGATTCTGCTGGCGGTCATGTCGGCGCAGGGCCAGCCCGCTCTTGCCTATGGACTGATCAGCGAGCGTGTCCCATCCCAGGACTTCGACACGCTCCCCGCGAGGCCGGAATCGATGCTCGGAAGGTAGAGCCTTATGAACGCGTCGCTCAATGGGTTCCGCATCATGGTCGTGGTCGGCGTTCTCGTAAACGCCGCATTCTGGGGGCCTGCATTGATTGCGCCTCAGATGATCAATGATACTTTCGGATTCGACCCCGGTTACCACACCGTCTGGCTGCGGAACGTTGGGATGCTACTGCTGATTGTGTCCATCACCAATGCCGCCGCCGCGCTTGATCCATATCGCTACCAATTGTTCGCGTGGCTTGTGGTCGTAGGGCGATTCATCGCAGCGTCGTTCTTCCTGGAGATTTGGCTGTTCGATGCCCTCGAATCGTCCGATAGGCCCAATGCGTTCAAGTGGTTCTTCCTGACCGACGCTTCGCTTGGCGCCATCAAGGGGATATTGCTCTATGCCGGACTGAAGCAGCGTGATGCCGAGAGTAGCCCTGATATCTCACAGAAGAACCGGAAGGTGTAGCGAAATGGACGCGATCTTCGAGCCGCTCGAATTCCGAAATCTTACAGTGAAGAACCGCATCTTCCGGTCGAACATCGCGGGACGTTTTGACAATTACGATGGCTCCGGCAACCAGGCTCGCATCAACTGGGAGCTGAAGTTTGCCAAGGGCGGCGTAGGCGCAATCATCTCTTCCTTTGTTCCGGTGACGATACAGGGGCGCATAGTACCCAACTACGCGACCATTCACCGAGATGAGCATATTGCGTTTTGGCGAGAACTTGGACTACGAGTCCACGAGTATGACTGCAAGTTCATCTTGCAGCTCAGCCACTCCGGGCGGCAACGTGACATCCGTGGTGTCGAGTATGGCAATGGCATCAGCTCCACGGGCAAGGTTGAGCCGCTGCACGGCTTCCAGTGTGAGAGCATGACTTTGCGGGACATTCGCGAGACGGTGGACGCCTTCGCTCAGGGGGCGAGGCGGGCGAGGGAAGCGGGCCTCGATGGAGTCGAGCTTCACGGGGCCAACGGATACCTGATTACGCAATTCCTCAGCTCCGCGATCAACGACCGACGAGATGACTACGGAGGCTCGCTGGAGAACCGGGCGAGGTTCGTGAGAGAGATCGTTCGAGCCATTCGGTCGGAAGTAGGGGCGGATTTCCATCTTCAAATGAAGATTAGCGCTACGGACTACAACGACGATCTGTTTCCCTGGGAACGCAGGGGGACCACCATCGAAGAGTCGGTGCAGGTCTGCAAGTGGCTCGAAGAGGATGGCGTGGACGCTATCCACGTATCCGCAGGCAGCATGTTTCCCCATCCTCGCAACCCAGCCGGGGACCTTCCCATGGACGCCCTAGCGCAGAACTACGGAGTGATGCTGTCCAGTGGAGCGCGCACGCACCGGAATCACTGGGTTTTCCGCCGGTGGCCTTTCCGCAGCATATTCCGCTGGCGGTGGACACGTGCGCACGGGGGGCAGATCGAAGGCATCAACCTACGGGATTCGGCGGCTATAAGACGAGCCGTCAATGTCCCGGTTATCTGCACAGGAGGGTTTCAGACGGCTTCGGTTATTCGGGACGCGATCATGCGCGGGCAGTGCGACGCGGTGAGCATCGCGCGCTCCCTGGTGGCAAACAACGATCTGGTGAGGCTGTTCGCAGATGGTCATGACAGACCGCCAAGGCCGTGCACCTACTGCAATAAGTGTCTGGTGAACGCGGCGAACAATCCCCTTGGGTGCTACGAGGAGTCTAGGTTCGACTCCCGAGAGGAGATGATCGGGGAGATCATGTCGGTGTTCGAGCCTCGGCCATTTGGGTAGAGCCTGCAGGTTCGAGCGCCGCATCGATACCTCGTCAGGTGTCTAGGAGGCAGATATGACGCGGAGGAAGAGAATCGCGCTGGCGGCCGGGGCACTTGTACTCCTTGCCATTTTGGGGATAGGGATTCCCAGCCTCCTCTGGTACCAGAGGAATGTCCCGGAAGTGCATGCAGATCCGTCCGACCATTTCAAGTACGGTTCGTTCGGCGCCGAGGCGGAGAATGGCATTCCCTACTGGGTCTGGCTGGTCTTGCCGGAAGTGTTTCCGGAGTATCTGCCAGACGGACCGGGAGAGGGGTATGGCAGGTTCGGGTTCATCTTCGAGGCCGGGTCGCCCAGGGGCCGTCCGGTGGGTACAAGCTACAGGGAAGACCCGATACCTATGGTTGGACTCAACTGCGCGGTATGCCACACCGGCATCTTGCGGAAGTCGCCGGAGGACACGGGGCAGGTTGTGCTGGGAATGCCCGCCCACCAGTTCGACCTGAAGGAGTACCTTGACTTCCTGTTCGACGTCGCAGACGACGACAGGTTCGACGCGGACACCATCATTCCGGCCATAGAGAGAGTCAACCCCGATTTCGGATGGCTGGAGCGGCTGTTGTACCGGTACGCAGTCGTTCCAAGAACTAGATCCGAACTGTTGAAGGTAGCTGGCCGGTTTGATTGGATGGGGAAGTTCCCTGACCCCGGCCCCGGACGGGTGGACACGTTCAATCCATACAAGTTCAACAGATTCGGGCTGAAAGAGGACAACCCACATGTGGGTACGGCCGATCTGCCGCCGCTGTGGAATCAGGCCCTCAAAGAGGGAATGTGGCTTCACTGGGATGGCAACAACGACTCGGTGGATGAGCGTAACCGGAGTGCCGCTCTCGGAGCGGGGGCGTCTGAGGAATCGCTGGACGTGGCAAGCATGGAGCGGATAGCAGATTGGATTGCCACGCTCGCGCCGCCTGCCTTTCCAGGCGACAGGATAGATCAGGCCAAGGCGCGGGAAGGGGCTCAGGTCTACTCGCGACATTGCGCCACGTGCCACGCGTTCGATGGGACGCAGGTGGGTCAGGTCGTCGACATCAGTGAAATTGGGACCGACGCGGAGCGCCTGGATTCCTTCACTACCGAACTGGTGGAGAAGATGAACACGCTCGGTGAGGGTAAGCCGTGGGTGTTCTCCAGTTTCAAGAAAACTCAGGGGTATTCCAACATGCCCCTGGATGGCGTCTGGCTGCGTGCCCCCTATCTTCACAACGGGTCGGTCCCCACGCTGAGAGACCTGCTCATGCCTCCCCAAGACCGTCCCGCTGTGTTCTACCGTGGCTATGGCGTCTATGACTACGAGAACCTTGGATTCGTGTCGAGCGGCGCGGCGGCCGAGGCTGGAGGGTTCAGATTCGACACGACGGAACGCGGGAACGGAAACCAGGGCCATTTCTACGGAACCGATCTTGACGAAGACGAGATCAATGCTCTGTTGGAGTATTTGAAGACTCAGTAGGTGTGGAATCCCGCCCTGTTCCACGTGGAACAGACGGGAGTAGGAGAAGACGGTTTGACCCAGACTGCCAGAGGCTATCCTTCAACCGGTCTCGCCGACCTTTTGCGGCTTCTCTGCCAGTGCGCCGGGGATTTCGCCAGAGGACCTCGTTCCTTCGATTTCAGTTTGACCTTGCAGGACTGGCTCGGGGCGATGGCTCGGCGGACTGGGAGTGAAAATGTCGTCATCGATCTCTACTTCAAGAAGTTTCTCGTAGTCACCGGGCGCGAGTTGTCAGAGCACATCCTGGCGCAGCCTCCCGATGTCCGGGGTTACGTGGAAGGAACGACGAAAGCCCGGGCGATGTCGTTTCTCGCTCCGCATGCGCTGACGATCACCCATGGCGAGCAGTGGCTGCGTCTCCGACGGTTCAACGAAGAGGCCCTCTACGCCAAGGATGCGGATGCACATATGCAGTTCATTCTTGACGGCGTACGCCGAGCGTTCCCAGGATCGGTGTCGGACATCGGCGATATCAGGAGATGCATGGCTGAAGTCATGCGAATAGCGGTCTTCGGGTCTGACAGCGCGCCCGCACACCTCGCGGACGAAGTACAGACGCTGCTCGGATATGTTCAGAGCCCAGGCAGAAGGATTCTGTTCGGGTGGAGGGAGAGAGGACGCCGGAAACGGTTCTACAACGCGCTTCGCCGACTCTGGGGAGAGAGTTCAGGCTCGGACGCTCACAGCCTCATCGCCACTGCCAAGGGCATGACTCAAGATGGGGGACATTCCGAGGAAGAGATCATACAGCAGATCCCCCACTGGATGTTTACGTTCACAGGGTCCGGCACTGATCTGCTGGCTCGAACACTGGGAATTGTGTCGGCGAGAGAGGATGTCTATAGCAGGGTTCGAGCTGAGGCAATTGAGCGGAGTGAGACGAACCACGCGCAGGCAGTCATTAACATGCAATATCTGGAGGCCTGCCTGCTGGAAACCTGCCGTCTCTTCCCTCCAGTGACCCGCACCTTCCACGTCGCGCCCCAGGGAGATACATTCGATAGTGTTCACATACCGGCTGGAGTGGAGATACTACACTGCTTCACGGCGGGCCAACGGGATCTTTCGGCAGACGCAACAGCCAACGACTTCCGGCCCGAGAGGTGGATGGAGCCTGGAAACAGCGCGGACGCTATGTATCCCAGCCTCTTTCTTGGAGGAGCGAGGGAATGCCCGGGCAAGGACCTTATCTTGTTCGTATGCAAGGTTGCAATAGCGTTGCTGACAGCAGACGGTCGAGTACGGTCACAGTGTCCTGCCCTATCGGAAGACCCGATGCCGCGATCATTCCCTGAGAGAGGACTGCGGTACAGGACGGACATCGGCTGACTGTCCGGGATCGCACTGTGAGTGAGCCTTCACCGGGAGGGATGATTATGAGCGATGGGAAGGAATCCAGAAGCCGTTTTGAAGCGGCGCAATTGATAGAGGAGCGAAGGTATGAGGAGGCTATCTCGGCGCTGAGTACGATGACGTTGGGAGACTCCGACGGCGAGACGCACGCCATGATTGCGGTCGCGCACTACAATCTCCAAGAGTACGAAGAGGCTGCCGCAAACTACGAGCTTGCGCTGGAGCGTGATCCGCTCAACCGGGCGTGGCAGGACATGCTGACGCAGTCGCGCGCGAACGCAGTCGCGGAAGTGAACGTTCATGTGCCGGACATAGCCTTCTTCGACCGAGAAGTCCTACTCGCGCCGCCGGTTGTGCGAGAGGGCTCTCTGCCTTCCACTCCAATGAATGTCCCAAGTCCAGGAATGTTCAGACGGCTGCCCACTCTGATTGGAAACGTTGGAGGATCGGTCGTGTCCCTGATCATGAGTGGTGTAACGCTGGCCCTTGGCAGGCTGTCCGGCTACCGTGATGAGGTCTGGACGAACTGGTATCGCAGACCATTCACGATTGGGATTCTGACTCTGGCGTACATGCGCGAACAGCTCAACAAGAACAACCTCAAAAGCTCCTACCCTGTGGGCTCGCTGATAGCTTTTCAGCCGCAGGGACAGTCTCCACCTCCGGGGGTCAAACACTTTCGCACTCCGGATGGAAGCTGGAACAACCTGGCCGATCCGAAGGAGGGCGCCGCAGGCACTCGCTTCCCACGCAACGTTGCCAACGCCGCAATTCGACCGGAGACAGGCGACACTCTTATGACTCCCAATCCCAGGGAGCTCAGCCGCATGTTCCTGGCCAGAGGGGAGGAGATGAAGGAAGTGCCCTTCCTCAATCTCCTGGCCGCCTCGTGGATCAACTTCCAGAACCACGATTGGGTGCATCACGGAGAGCCTCTGCTCAATGAAGTACACGAGATACCGCTTGCCGAAGACGATCCGGCGCGGAAGAAGCACTGGCAGACAAAGATGTTCGTCGGCAAGACCCAGGCCGATCCCACACGTATGCCCAACGGAGAACAGACCCCCATAACGTTCATCAACGAGGTTACGCACTGGTGGGACGGTTCTCAAATATACGGGAGCGATCAGGAAACGCTAGACAAGTTGCGGACCGGAGTCGATGGCAAGCTGAGGCTCAATGACTCGGGCAATCTGCCTCTCGACGACAAGGGTATCGAGCAGACCGGCTTCACCCGTAACTGGTGGATCGGATTGACGATGCTGCACACCCTCTTCACGAGAGAGCACAATGCCATCTGCGACCGGCTGAGAGAGGCATACCCCGATTGGGACGACGCTCGGCTGTTCGGTGTGGCGCGCCTCGTCAATGCCGCTGTCATGGCGAAGATACACACCGTAGAGTGGACGCCGGCCATTCTCCCGAATCGCGGTCTCGACTCCGGGCTGAACGCCAACTGGTACGGTCTGTTCACCAATATGTTCAGGACCGGTAAGGATAGGAAGACGGTCGCGGACATCAACGTGCGAAACCCGGAGATGGGAGGCGTGGTCGGCAACCCGATTGACAAGCACGGACAGCCCTATGGCCTCACCGAAGAGTTCGTGGAAGTCTATCGTCTCCACTCCCTCCTGCCCAAGACGATCAATATCAGGAGTGTCAGCGACGCAGGCTCAGTCGAAGGGGTGCCGTTCGTGGCGACCCGCCAGGCGGGATCCGGCAAGCTGACCGGCAGGACATCCATGTCTGACCTGTTCTACTCGTTTGGCGTTCAGCACCCAGGTCAACTGGTGTTGAACAACTACCCCAACTTCATGAGGGAGTTGAGCATCCCGGGCAACCCGCTGTTCGACATGGGAGCTGTCGATATTCTACGGGCGCGCGAAAGAGGCGTGCCCAGGTACAATGACTTCAGGCGTCAGCTGGGTCTCAACCCCATACGCACGTTCGATAATCTCACCGACGACCAGGAGCAGGTAGAGAAGCTCAAGGCTGTGTACGGCGACCAACCGGGTGACGTCGAGAAGCTGGACCTGCTCATCGGTACGCTGGGCGAGGGGCATCGCCCCACTGGGTTCGGTTTCGGCGAAACGCTATTCCAAATATTCATTCTGAACGCGACTCGAAGACTCCAGGCGGACCGCTTCTACACCGATAGCTACAACGAACTGACGTACACGAATGAAGGCCTTGCCTGGATCGATAATTCCGACCTCAAGACCGTAATACTCCGCCACTTTCCTGAACTCACCCAAACGGGACTGGGGAACATCAAGAACGCCTTTGAGCCATGGGATACCGGAGAGAAACTCGACCCGGAACGCCACCCGCTCCGCGAGTTCGACAGGGACCTAGGACCGGACCCATTGCTGGGCGATGCTTGGAGGAGTCGACGCTAGGGGCGACTGACACTCACAGCACCAACTGGAACCTCAACTCGAAAGTTCTTGATTTCGTCAAGTGTGGTGGGCCTACGTGTACTGTATTGCGAACGTTTCGGTACGCAGTCTCAATCTGAGTGGGATAAAGCCAGCCGAGCTGACCTGCCCATTGGAAACTGGTCCAGCCGGAATGTTAGTACGCTGGGTCAGCGAAGGGCCACGCCTCCGTAAGTACCACCGAAGCTGGCATAAGCACAAGCCTGAAGGTGGTAAGCCTATGGTAGACGCGCTCGTATGCCAATAGTCACCGGAAACGAACGCGATGCGGCCCCACCACAAGCGGGGCCGCGATTTTCCTCATCGGCATCGGCTTGATTCGCCTCGGAGCAGGACGAGGCGAGGTCACCAACCCGCAGCCGCCAAGCTCATTCGACATGTCCCATTTCCCTTATCGTATCGGGACCTTGGGAGATGATCGGTCGTGCGGGTCGGCGAGAACAGCCTACTAGCCGGTGATGTCACCTAGATCTGTCCTGGTCCCTTTTGCCTCGTTTAGGGACGCGAAAAGCGGCAGGTCGTGACCTGCCGCCTTTCTTTTTTTCAGCCCGCGTGGCCTCACATGCACAACTAGTTAGTGTTACCCACTGGCCCATCCGCGCCCGAGTCGGGCTCTATGGCTTGCCGGATGTCCGCCGCCGTGAACAAACTTCCCGCGGTGAACATTTCATGGTGGATGCTCCTCGGTAGGATCTCGGCAGCGTCATTGACCCTGCCGACAGGGCCTACCGGACCAGCTCCAGAGACATCGAACACTCCGTTATCGAAGCTGAGCGGCACGTAGGTGGTGTCCGTCATCGTGATGGTTGGTTCGATGTCGGCGCTCATCCTGTGGAGGTAGAGCACGACGGTTTCTCCCGCCTGAGGCTTCGTGAGGGGCACGTCACGGATCGATACGGTATTCTCCAGGAAACTCGGATCGGTCCTCGAGACGTAGATCGCACCGCTGGCATCTCCCTTGAAGGACTCGAGCACCTCGATCTCGTAAAGACTGTGGGGATTGGCAGTGCCATTTCCTTCCTTGCCCCGTGAGATCCCGGTCTGTGCAATCTCCCTGACAGTCCCAAGGATCACGGCGTCGGCGTCCTCCGTGAGGTCCTCGAGGGTCGAATACAGGGCGGCCATCGAGAAGGATACGACTGAAATCGTTTCGACGTCGGAGTCCGCCCTCAGGGCTCCCACTCCGTACCATGCGGCCACCACGATGATAGCGGCGACCAGGACGCTGCCAACCGGCAGCAGCCACTTTCTATCGTTGTTCTTGAGGTTCATCATGATCCTCCTCTATAGGGATACCTTGCGTCGGCACCGTCCTCATCATCGGAGGTCGGCATTGTCCCGCAGGTCGTGATGACGTCCAGGCTGCCTCTCATGAGGCGGCAGCCGGCGGAAACGTGATCCAGGCCGTACGCATGTCCGATTTCGTGCATAGCGCCAATCTTCTTCTCAAATGCACTGTTGCTGTCCATGAACGACCGGTTGAAATCGATCGTGACCTCATTGCCAAAGTAGAGGCCGGTATCCGATGGACAGGTTCTAGTGGTCAACGTAGACCAAGTCTTCGACATGTAGAAGCCGTCGATCACGTTGATCTCGGGGTCGAGGCTCTAGGAGTGCCCCACGAAGTAACCCGGAACGGAGGTCGAGTGCCACGTGGTCTCGGCCTCTTTGAACGCCGTCACTTAGGCGTCGTCGACCGAGAAGAACCGATAGGTAATGGGCCAGATGGAGTCCGGGTCGTACCGACACCGGTGGAACGTGTACTGCGGGTCGGTGGCCGATACGGGACCGGCGATGACGTCGGGTGTGCCGAAACGTCTGCTGAAGGTCACCAGTTCTTCCTCCGAAAGCGCCTGGCGACGGAACACCAGCACCCCTTGATTGGCCCACGCATCATCGAGTGTCCGCACTTGCCCGTCGTCGAGGCCTGACCAAATCTCCACGCCCACCACTTCAATGGCGAAATTTTCATTGAGCGGCGTCAAATCGAGAGTCATGAGTCGAGTGGTCCTGGGGGGATACCATCCACCAATGGTGTCTCCAAATTCATGCCATGAACGTTCCGGATCCGGGTGACCGTAGCTGTTCTACCCAGTCCTGAAGCGTTCCCCTCTCCGCTGCAGCAATCGGGTATCCACGTGCTTTCCTAACAGTTTCAGCGCTAGGCGCCAATGCACTCGTGGTAACGATGAGCCCCGACTGTGCCCCCTCGTTCGAGACATCCGCCCAAAGAGCCTTTACGACCACTTGGGCGACCTTCTCTTGCTGACGCTTGCACTGTACGAGAACCAGGGGTGGTTTCGCGACCTCATCCTCTGGAGCCCACACCCGGATATCAACGCCGCCGTCTCGTCGGCCAGGTCCTATCTCAACTCGGAAACCACTGCTCTCAAAGAACTCTCCTGCTAGTCCTTCGAACTTACGCCAATTGATATCGTCAATCCGCGGAAAGTTCCGAGCCAAGTAGTCGACGAAGCGCTGATCGAAAAACGTCCCGTACTGCGTCTCCAGGCTCTCGCTCAGGAACAGGTCGCGCAGCTGAACCACGTCATCCCAATCGAACCATCGCCGGGGCATCCAAGGTGAGATATGCATTTGACGGACAAGCTCGTCGATCAGCGCACTGGCGATGTTGAGCCCTGGAAGACCGAATTCAGTATCGACAGTCTCAAGGAGCTGGGATGGAACGAGAGGTGCTCCTTGCGCGGTGTTGTCGATCTCATCGTTGAGCAGTTCCAAGCAACGAGTTACGACCTTCTCGAGAACCGTGCTGTGGATCGGATCATGCTCGAAGCGACGGTAAACGGCGAGGACGGGTGGCAATGGATGCGCAGTTGGAATATTTCCAACCCGGTACAGAAGCCCACTAACAGCTGCTTCGTACTCCTCGGATCGAATATGTGTCCATTGGTCCTCTGTCACAAGGACGGCGGCCCGGATATCCGGTGTATCAAAGAGATGATCCGCGAGTTCCTCGCGAGTTAGAGCAAGGCCAGCCTTGTAGCCTACCAACTCCCCAAGGTGTCCCGCTATCGACATTGAACTAGTTAAGATCGCTCCCATCGCATGTCTCTTCCTGAGTTAACTTATTCAGAACGAACCTCAAGGCGAAGGTTCTAGATTTTCTGGGGGTTGGTAGGCCTACGTGGATGGTAGGTGGTACCGTCTTCGAGATGTGGTTATGGGCTCTGTGACGATTGCACTACATCACGGATACCTCAAGCGCCGCCCGTGGATCGGCTTCAAGTCCACTTCCCACGAGCACCTGAGCTATTGGTGTCTCTCGTGTACTGCGAATGTTTCGGTGGGAGGTCTTCTTATTTGGGGGTGGCAGGCTACTGTCCCGGTCCTCTTTGGAGAATAACATCCGACTTTCGCATTTCGGCCGAGGCATTGCTGATGGCTCGCTGCACCTCCTCCGGAACTGCATACCTGGCCACAGCATCCAAGCCATTTTCCGTCGTGTACCCTTCGGCTACGTCAAGCAGAACCTGCAAGTCGGCGGCTGAAATCGTGGTGTCCTTCATCTTGTCCATTTCCCCTTGAGATGCTATTGCGGATGATCGGTGCCTCCGGCCTCAATTTGGCCGAATCAGGAGGGATTGTCTTTACCATAATGCCAGATCAAGGTGGACCATCAAAGCTCGTCGGGCGGAGCAACGTGCCGTGCCCAACGGGCATCTGTCGGTGACCTCAGTAACTCCGCAGGAGCGAATTCTCCCAAAGCCTGCACCAACGTCCTATGAGGCGTCCCATAAGCCCGTCGGCACATCCGTGGAGACTGGGGGATCTGGATAGTTCTACCTGACCGACGCATATCCGGGTCGACCGGATTGGTACCCCAGCCATGCTCGAACATCGGCGAGCATGGGCTCACGGAATCTGCCAATGGGTTTGCATTTATCGATCTCGTTCACTGGAACCGAGACGGGGTAGTGCGCATTCCAGACAATGCGTACACCTTCCATTGGGAAGCGCTCAACCCTCGGGATGCTTACAGTCTCAAGCGCGCGCAAGTGATCGGCGCTACGAGCATTCACACGCTTCTTCCTGTCACCTTCCCCAAAGGTTGAGGACGGGAACACTACACCTGCCAAGAGCCGTGCCGTGCGGATTTTCTCTTGCTGGTGGTCGCAGGCAGCGCTTACTTCCAGAAAGACCACCGACAAGTCTGGTGCACGTTCGAGGTGATTGATCTCCAGCGTGTCACAAAGGACATCCTGGTTGTCCGGCAGCGCCTTTCCGAGACAGAGTGCCTCGATTTCTTCAAAGGCATATAAGCGGCCAGGCCCGAAACTATCGGCCCTATAGTCAAATAGTAGAGAGGTATTCAACTGCGACTGCTCAAACAGCGACAGCTTGTCCTCGCCCTTTGTAGCAGCCTTGCGGATCGGTTCAACAAGTGTTGTCTCGCCGTCCCTAATCCTTGCCGATCGTTCTTCTACCTTGTCGAAATGCACCTGATTGAGTGCCGTCAGCAGAGCCTTCCTACTGCCTAAATCATTCTCAAGGGCGCTGCTATTGGCCTCCGATCTAAGTAGAGCGGCAAAGAAGGCCAGCGCCTTGGACTGAGGCGATGCAGGCGGTACATCAAGGTTAAGTGAAACAAGCGTGTCGTTTGCCGCATCTCGGACTATTTGCTCCCAAAGATTCGCGAATCCGAGGGGGGGCGCATCGGCGACGGCCTTCTCAATGGTCACAAGAATTTTGGCCACTGACTCATCCGCGTCCAGACTGAGCACGTCCGTCTTGTCCAGCATCACTGTCAGCACGGGGGGACACTGGATCGTCAGGAGCTGGTTCTTGAACAGATCAAAGTCCTCTGAGTTGCTGGTCCAGACCACGGCGACGTAAGGCCCGTTGTTGCGGTCGATGAGAGGATCGACGATGCTCTTGGTGTGACGTACTCTCGACGGGGCGTCAGTACCCTGTCCTAGGTCGATATCGAGAACCGCAACGCGAATCCCGCTGATGGAGCATGTGGGGCGCAACTCATCTGGGGCCCCGGGAACGAGAATCGCTCCGATGCACCGCAGCGCTAGGGCCTTCTGGATCTTGATTGCGTCGTCGTCGTCGTCGTCGAGGATGAGGACACTGCTGGTTCGCAGACCGTGCATCACTATTCCCCGAACAGGAGCACAACGCAAGCTCCTGAATATCTGCTGGGTAGGTCGACATCTCCGCGAGAAGGGAATAGTAACTGTCCCTCGTGTGCCCGCATCACCTCATTCGCAATATAGAGTCCCATTCCCATTCCATCGCTCTTGCGTGTCATAAAGGGTTGTACCAAGAAGTCGGGTGGGTCAAGGAACCCCGGGCCGTTGTCAGCCACGATTATGCCCCCTCCTTCCCCAAAATCCTTCGTTGGACCAACGTAGACACGTTTGCTACGAGGGTTCATCGCATCCAGCCAGTAAATCGCATTGTCGAACAGGTTCAGCAACGTTCCTACGATTAGGCGACGTTTACATCTCACCCTGAAGTCGTTGCCCTCATTGAAGCCGTTCGCTACTCCAATGCCGTGATGTGAGAACCTGTAGTCAATTGTCCGAAGCGCTACGGAGACAAGCTCAGACGCACTCTCCGTAGTTTGGTCGGAGCGCCTTGCGAGGTATCCCAGAGACTCAATTACCTCCGCCAAATGATGACCTAGTTCCACCAGACGTGCGCGGTCGGCTCCACGATCGAGTGCACGGTTGAGTTCCTTCACGCCCTTCTCAACTTCGTGAACAACTACGGTCATAGTCAATCCAGCACCTGCACTGACCAACAGGGTCTCCCGGAATCCCTCATACTCCTCTTCCGCCCTGTCGATTAGAGGGCCAATATCTTCCAGCAGGCCGTGGCGCCGCACTCGATTTCGTAGGCGGCGGAGGGCGCCTGCGACCGGTTCGGCCGCGTCCCGCGGCCTCCCGACAAGTTGACGTAGCACTCTCTTGTCGCGGTTTCTCTCAAAGACCACATGCTGGATGGCCGATTGCACGGCGCTACGGAACACCTGGTAGGACGGTGATTCTACGAAGCCCTCGCGGTTTGTCTTCTCGATAAGCCCGCGGCTTTTGTTTGAATCGAGATGAACGGCCCCTACGACGAGTCTGTTGCTGATCCGCTGCGTGGGCAGATTCACCCGCCTCTCGTCAAGATCGAGCCAGTCGTTCTCCGGCTCGCCATAGTCGTAAACCCGGATGCCGTCGCGATACACGCGAACACCGCCGTTGGTATTCAAGAAATCCGCAAGCCCACGGTAGTCGGGTGGAAGGAGTTCACGAGTTTCTCTGTCCAAGTCGAAGATATGAAGGTCAATATTGAATTCACCCACCCCAGCGCCGTCGTTACCCGTGTGCTTACGAGCGTCGCGAGCAGTCTTCTCCAGACCTCTCAGGTATTTCGCTCCCCACTTTGAATTCTCAAGGGGTCCCAAAGGCACATCCGTCTGTGCAGCCTTCCGAGAGTTGACGCGGCGTCCGAGTCTTGGTGGAGCGAACCTGTAGGAATACGACATAGTCCATTCACTTGGATCAACTTCGGCCTTTGAGTGGAACAGTGCGGCCCTAATAACGTTGGCTGGATCCAGCAGCCCGGCGAACCATTCCGGATCAGGGTCGAGCAATAGTCTCGGGTGGAATGAGGAGACCTCTTCGAACGGCGAAGTCATCGCCGTTACAGAACGCCTCAGGGCTCGAGCCATGCCTCTAGTCCAAGGTTGGCGCAGTCGCCTCACGGTGATTCTCGTGCCAGTTCGGTCTACGAAGACAGCGGGCTTACGCTCCATCACCTGCAACGCAGCCTCAGAAAGGTAATCCTTCTTCTCCATCACCTCCCAATCGAGTTCGACCACCACTTCGTTCTTTCCGTCGGAACGAGTCACAAGTTCCACATCCCTGCCGAGCTTATGCACGGCAAAGCGGCCAATGCCCTTTTCGCCCATAGGCAGGCGGCCATGGCGAGGTGAGCGCCGACCCTCCGACCTCTGGCGGGCCCGATGATCTGTTCCAGGTTCCAGCCACACGTTCAATACCGTATCGAATGTCATCCCGGAACCGTCGTCCTCAATGACGATGCTCGCCCCGTCCAGACGTTCGATGTCTTTGAAGGTCACCGTAACGTCGGTGGCGTCGGCATCGTAGGCATTCTTCAGGAGTTCGAAAACCGCGATTTGGGGATCGCGGATCAGTTGGTCGCCAAGCAGCTGAAGCATTCTCGCCCGCGGCTTGAATGTGGCCTCGACAGTCCGTGAGGATGAGCTACGATTAGGTTTGCTAGGTCGACGTTTGGAAACCATAGCTGCCGCTAACTTCGCTGCACCTCGGCACGATCACCGACACTCACTAGTGCATAGGGTAAAGTGCTTGTGTTGACTTGCCTCATCCTATCTTCTCACTTGACGAAAGAAACTTCGACATAGTCTCAGAGTTCTAACGCCGTAAATCTTCATCGAGAGTACATTCCCAGTCCACTCCCTGTGGCGCAATGGGCTCGGACCGGGCAGTCCCCGCACTTCGGCGCACGGGCCGTGCATGTCAATGCTCCCAAATCAAGGAGAGCCTCGTTCCACTCGGCGTCTGTCCCCTTTGGCCCAGCCAACTGGTGCAGGGAGAACCGGAGGCGCCAGATCGGTTTAGCGGCCTTTCCCGTAACCCTTCGGGCTATTCTCATGGTGTTGGTGTCCATCAGGACGCTGGGGCGTCCAAAGGCGAAACAGAGAACGGCCGATGCGATGTAGTCTCCCACACCCGGCACGGCGACCAGTTCCTGCCAATTGTCGGGCACCCGCCCGGCCAATTTGTCTCTGATGAACGTCGCTGCGGAGACGAGGTTGTCGATGCGCCAGCGGAGACCCAGCGAGGCCAGGGAGGGTTCCAGCTTCATCAGGTTTTCCAAGAAGGAATCCGGAGTTCGGCCTAGGGAGAGTATTTCGTCCGCGACCTGAGCCACCTGCTCCGCCCTCGTCCGATGGAGACACATCTCAATCAGGAGAACCTGCCATGGACTCAGGATCGAACGCCTCCATAGGAACTCTCTTCTGTTCTCCTTGAACCAGGCAATCAGATGATCCCGAAAGATCCGGTCATCAGACCTGTGGGTTCGTCCACTTTCGTCGACTACCGCATTGTCGGTCTTCTGGTTTAGGGCGCTGTGGAGCGAGCTGGCGATGGCCGAGGCGAGAAGGGGTGGGACCGCATTTCCTATCTGCCGGTACCTAGTAGTCGGATATCCGGCAAACCGAAATCTATCCGGGAAAGTCTGAATCCTCGCGGCCTCCCGAATGGAGAGAGTCCGATCCTCCCTGGGATGGATGTACCAATATCCGTCCTTGGCTAAGTGGGCGGTGATGGTTCGGGACAGATCGCCAAAGGACAGCCTAAGGTACTTATCATTGAAGATGTCAGCCCTATATCTCCGGAGACGCTCGGGAACGTCCAAGTATGTATCGCCCGGTTTCATCAAACTGAAAATCTCCGCGTCATCCGGCCGTACAGCTCTAGTCACGTGGTCGCGAATCAGCCGAGCTTCCTTGCCCCTCAAACCCCTCCGGAGCGTTCTTGCCAACAGCGTGGTCGGCGGCCCGTCATACCTCATTGCCTCCTCACGAGTATCGGCTTGGACCACTGGCAGGTCTCCGATGGCCTGCCGAATGGTCGGACGCCGTCCTTTGGGCTTGGGCCAATCGAATCTTCCATTTCGTGAGACCCCCACCACGAAGAGCCTAGACCTGTGCTGTGGAACTCGGTACCTCCAGGCATCCAGCACCTCCACGTGGACCGCGTACCCACGATGCTTCAATTCGTCCATCAATGCGATCAACAGGGCGCCACCTTGGGCCTGGGCGAAATTCGGGACGTTCTCGAAGAGCATGGCACTCGGCTTCAATCGGTCGACGATGGAGAAGAAGCTCCGCCAGAGACCGGCCCTCTCATCGCGGGCCTGCCTGTGACCCGTCCTGACCAGATGGCCGATCTTGGAGGCACCGGCGTTTGAGAAGGGTTGACAGGGAGGTCCGCCGGCGACTAGGTCGACGCTCTCGATACCCCATTCGTCCAGCTGACCGATGAATCCAGCCGGTTTGGAGAGGTCGCCCGTCCAGGTTAGGCTTTGAATATTCGCAGCATGGGTCTCTATTGACGCCCGGTCGGAGTCCGCAGCCGCGACCACGGAGAATCCTCCTTCCTCGAGTCCAAGGCTCAAACCACCCGCACCACAGAACAGATCCACGGCCCATGGACGTGGCATGGATTCCAGCCACTTGCGAACCGCCTCTCGGTCGCTGGGATCAGGAACGTCAGGGTGAGGTTCAAGCTCGATCCCCGTTCCGCGCCGGCCCTTAAGGTCCACAGTTTCTCGAGCAGGATCAATCATGAATATGGTGCCGACTCCATCCCCTCCGCCTCCAACGCAAAGCCAAGTTCCGTAGCTCTATCGAGAATCTCGACCGCCCGTGCGGCATCCGTGGGCTTTATGCTGTTTCCTCTCTGAAGGGCCCGGCTGATACGGAGGGCAAGTTGTCGCTGGCTAGGATCGAGCGAGCCAGTCCCCGTGCCCCAGTCCCCGAGGATCTTCCAGCCCTCTGGGTTGACCTTAACTAGCCTTCGCAGGTTCTCCACATGGTCCGACGAGACACTCGATATCGAGCGTTTCTGTTCCCTCTTCGTGGCTGCCGTATTCAGGAGTTCGCGTTCGATGCGGTTCACTGGAGCGCGTGAGACGGAGGTTCGAACAATCTCCCAGCACCTGTCGGCTTTGCACCATTCGGTGATGTTGCGAGCCGTGGGAGGGTTGGTGATGATCCGGTGTACATCGTGGGAGAGCTCGGCGATCACATCCTGGAGATTCGGAGTTAGGTCCTGTGTCCCCCAGATGCGGTCTAGATCTATTCGCTGACTGGTTGCGTTGGAGAGGAGCGCCAGCGTGTAGGTGACTATGTTGGCCCTGTATCCCCCGAAGTTCTGGCGCTGTACGATTCGCTCGGCGGTGCGAAACAGGATGGCCTTGGCCACAAGCCGTTCAAAGTGCGTCCTGTCGACGTCCGTCTGATCACGTTCCCCCAACCTGATCATGTAGTCAGAGAAATTCTTCTGCGCCCCTCGGCTCACTATGTGGGGCCGCTGATCCCACGTGTTCTCAAATTTGGCGAGATCGGTCTTCGTGAATCGTTGCCTTGTAGGATGTTCGGTCGAGAACGCCCGGCGTCTCGCCGGGGTGGACTCAGATGCCTTGGCGTCTTGGTACTGACCGCGAGCTCGTTCGTAGAACCACTTCGTCTGCCTCTGTGAGCCCCCAACCGCCGGTGCCCACGTCGTCCTCGACAGCTCCTCGATCCGAACGTGGAACGGGTCATTTGAGGAGAAGTCAGCCTCGGATATTCGATTCTGTGAGTTGGAGTATCGCGAGACATTCCTGACCAATTCGTCATGAACCTCGCCCTCCGCGATCTCTATAAGTTTGGCGGCGACGTGCACCTGTGAGAGGTCGGCGCGTCCCCGGTCTGTGGCCAGCAGTGAGGCAGTTGTTTGACCACCATTCACTATCTGTAATCCGTCCAACCTCGTGACCGCGCTGCCACCACCGTTGTGGCACAACTCGACTGCCTCAGCCGTCAGGGTAATCCCGTTGTTGTACGCCAGAAACCGCTCCGGTTCATTCGTTATCGTGTCCCTGATTCTACTGTTGACCTTTCCACGAGCTTGGAGAAATGACCTGACGTTCGTCTCTAGCAGTCGGGAGCCGAAGTCGGCATAGATGGAGCGAAGCACGTCTCCCGGGATCAACATCAGAAAGGCGCGGTACCCTTCCTGAGTGCTGGTGGCCTGCAGACACGGGACAGGCTCTCCGAGATGTTCCCTCAGGTCGATGGATATGGTCTCCCGTTGCTGGCCGGAGGTGCTGAGCCTGTGAAGCCTGACGATGTCCCAGATGGAGCTGGAGATGGCGATGTCACCGAGGTTCTGATCTTGAGGGACACTCTCAATGGTCGTCCTACCATTGGTGATCACACACAGTCTGACCTTGGCCAGGCTTCCCCTGTAGGCATGGATGTGTGCGGCCATATCAAATACGGGAGAGGATTCCTCCAGCTCGACATGTCTGCCGCTAAGACACCAATTCAAGAAGGAGCGAAGTCTCCTGAAGGCGATCTCAACCCTCTGTCTATTGACGGTCTCCGGTGGGGTGGAGTTCGTGTGGATAGTGAGGAACAGGTCGACCCGAGCCTCGTCCTCGTCCACCATGTATCCGCTGACCTCGATCCCCCTAGCCCGGTGGTAACAGACCAGTGGGTCATCGAACTCGCCCGCCTCTGACAGCATGTCGAACACCGTCTGGGTGAAGGAGTCGGGCAGCATCATGTCCTGTTCATCAGACTCAGCCAACGCGAGGACATCCTGCCGGATGTTCTCAGAGAACTCCTTTATCGAAAGCTGGAGTGTCATATCAGTCCCTTAAGGAGTCTTTGCGGTTGCTGCTCCGTCATGTGGAAGGCACCACATGATGCCGTGGACACCAGATATCGCACCTCGCTGATCCCCGTCCGTAGATCGCCCGACACGATTCTGGGGAATCCCTCCTCAACTCGGAAGGGGTGCATTGAGCGGACGGTGTACCCCATGTCCGAGTACAGATTCGCATCGTCACGCTCGTAACCACAGAGGTCAAGTCTGAGATCCACCAGATGCAGACATCCGGAATCCGAGGCCACTTTTCGGACGGACTCAATCATGTCAGGAAGCGTCTCCCCGTGCCTGAGCCTGCCATCTAAGGCCAGTCCTAGGAGGATAAGAACCACATCGTCGGGTACCTCAAGCTGCCGTTCGCCGGAGATTGCCAGGCGGTCCAGACTGGCCGCCGTGCTCGTCTTCACCTCGACGCATGTGGTCCCCAACTGGAAATCTTGGTCCGTCCCCATGGGACCCCGCCATCCTTCGACGGCTCCTCTCATTCCTGCAACCGGCGCAACCACTTCCCTCAGTGCCCACAGCTCCCCCCACAGACCCTGTTGAGCCTCGCGGCTCAGTCCCCGGGCCCCGAGTCGTAGGAACATCTGCTGCCAGTTGGAGAGGCGTGCAAGAAACCTAACCACTCCATGCCTCTCGTCGTGGGATTGCTCCGCCCCTCCAACCAGATCCCGAACCAACAGATCAAAGATGTCCTGGTGCTGCGATTCCGTGAGGGTGAGCACAACCTCGACCTCATCGCTTCCGGCCTCCCTGCTCGCCACGCGGATTTTCAGACCCCGGGAATCAGGGATGTCCGGCAGCCCTTCAATCGAGTTAGCCTCGACCCGTAGTATGAGCATTCGAAGTCTGGAGGGAGTCTCCAAACCCAAGAAGAAGTTCCTTCTTCCGTCGGGCAGTATGCGACGCTGCACTCTCCCGGGAGCATCGGTGATGCGGGTGTCCTCCTCCAAGCGCCTCCAGACCTCCGCCGGGTTCAAATATCCATTTCCTCCTGCCAATAGATTGTGTTCACGACATATTCGACGGGTGTGTCACTATCGGCGGCTGGAAAGCTTGCTGCGAAACCGATGAACGGCAACCCCTCAACATCGGATTCCTCAAGTGGGTATATCAGGAGCAGTCCGTTGCTGAAGTCGCGAGCTCGTCGGATGTGGGGACCGCTTGGCCTAGTTGGATCGGTCCTGTGACGACTTCTCGCCTGGTCAACTCGGTGCCGCCCCACCGTTTGTTCAAGTGCCCAATGCCTCTGATCTTCGGTCAAATCGATCATCTCATCTGCGGGGTTGACGAGACGGCGCATACGGTACACAGCGGCTTGGTCGAGACTGTCCTTGGGGTGGTGGGCCCTGTGAATGGGATAGACTTCACATCCCCCGATATCCGCGGTGGTTGGACCCTTTTGATTGGAGATCAGGGCCACTGTCCAATTGACAAGTCCACCAATCTGGTTCTGGGAGCGGATGTATCTTGCGAGGTAGTCGCCACGGGCCTTTCTGGAGCCCGGATGGACGCTGATATCCATCAACAGATCAGCGACATCCTCCCCCGAAACACCACGCCAGATGCGGTTCCCCGCCACTGGTCGTTCTGTCGGGCTGAGTGACGCCACAAATCGGCTGTATCGTTCGTGGTTTCTCCGATTGACATCGGGGTCTCGGTCGAACGAGATGGTCTCGCTGATGTCGGCGGAGTACGAGACGGTCATCGGCGTCCCATTGCGCATCTTGTTGGCGGAGGTAATCGCCAGGCCCGCAGGATGATTTCTCACCCTCAGGCCAAATTCGCGTGGCGTCATGCCCCTGTCGGCCATCAGGTCGAACTCCTGTCTGAGTTCTTCGGTGGCCATGGTTATGTGGCTGTAGAAGTCCCTCAGTTCGTCAGTCGTGAACAGTCGGCAGAGGTCCACATAACCCGGGCGGTAGCCGAACCATCTTCCCATCTGCAGAAGTGTGTCGTACATGCGTGAAGCGCGAAGGTAGTAGCTCACAGAAAGACCCTCAAGTGTCAGGCCTCTGGACAGCTTGTCCCCACCAATGGCAATCGCGCTCAGGCCCTCTGGGTGGTCCCAGTAGTCGAGGGCATCCTTGGCAGCGCCATTGATAACCTTGACCTGTATCCGCTGGGAGGACTCCACCAACTTCGAACTGACCGCCTCCCAGGAGACGTCCGTGCATCCCAGCATCAGGTCGAGATACAGGTCCCTGACTGCCCGGGAACTCGGTTCGAAGTCCTCCATCCACATCTTCCGCAGCTGATCAATGATCGGATTCGTAGAATCGCCGTCCCCGTACCTGATGCGGTTCTGAAGGTCACGCAGCTCGAACCTCGCAAGATCCGCGACCTGACCCTGCACGTCGACGAACCTGGTCACGTGAATCAGCATGGAGTTGTGCTGTCCATCCTGCCCACGCGCGGCCCGGGCCGCGCATGCGAGGATGAAGGCCTTCATTGCGGTGGTGAGGGAATCAGGGAGCTCCCCGATCGTCCAGTTGCTCCGGTGAACGTTGGGAATCTGGTCATGATGATCATTCACAATGCGGACAAGAGGCATTGCGGGAACCGGGCCCGCATCATCCTCGGGCCCCTCCGGCAGCCCGAAGACCTTGGTCGGACCGACATGATTGCTCGGAACCGGAAGATTGATCAGAAAATCCCGCGGGAACAGGTCCTGTCCATGCCTGCCCGCATCCTGATTGGGATAGATGAAGATGTTCGCAAAGGGTGTGGCCGTGTACCCGATGTACACACTCTGCTCGAAGACATTGAGAAGCTCACGTATCCTTCCGTTCATCACGGTGGGGTCCTCGTCATCGCTAGGAGATGAGGGTCTGGTGTTGACTGATGCAAAGTCGGCCTCATCATCGATTACCAGAATCGGGGTGTCGGGTATCGTTTCCTCGGTACCCAGCGGCCCCTGCGTTCTGGCCCATCGGGTGAGGTTGCGCAGGACCGAACCGTTCTTCTTGACGACCATGATGACTGGATCGCCACCCAATCTGACGTTGAACTGATTGGCGATTCTGAGATTGAAGTCGCCCCTCTCCTCGGCGTTGGTGGATGGGATGGCCCGGAGGAGTGGCTCGCCGGGAAGCCTTCCCACACCCACACGCTTGTTCCTTGTATCCAGAGCCAGATTCAGCCGGGTATCCCATCCGAGGAAACCCTCGTCGAAACGCAACTGGGTCTGGGCGCGCAGACTGTTGGTGGTCCCGGTCAGAACCACGATAAATTTGTAGCCCGCGTCCGCAGCCTTGCAGATCAGCTCGATGTAGTTTGAGGTTTTGCCGGACTGAACCTCCCCTACAACCATCCCGCGTCGGTCCCATGATCCCGGTCGACAGGGGTCCTCAATGAGCTCCAGAACGCGGTCTGTGAGGTCATCCGAACGCTGAAGCGTCGGTAGTGCCCACCCTTTTCTCTCCTTCAGGAATCTCTGGTACCGCTTGGAGAACTTCCATTCGATTGAGGCCCGGTGGTCCGCGAGCCAGGGAATGTGATCGCTACTGTCATCGGTGAGGGTCGAGGCTGTCCCAACGACGACATTCAGGTTGGCCTCCAACTCCCTCACGAGGGCTTCGATATCGACCGTCGCGCCCGGAGTTTGGGCCTCCACCGCCTGAACGGCGATATCCGCCACCCTTCTGACCTCCGCCTCCTCAGGGGGCGAGTCAGCTCCCAGCAAGTTGAGGGCTATGATTCTGGCCGTCTCCAAATCACTCAACCGCAGTCTCCTTCAGCAGGGCATCCACCGTTGGTTCCACCAGTTCAATTCGTTCACCGATTGCTTCGGTCGATCCCAATCGCTCCAAGGCCTCCGGGTGGGTCATTCCGGCATTCATGAAGGCGCCGTAGAGTGCTCGGATCAGTCCAACAATCTCCCGTTCTTGGGCCGACTCGAAGGGCTGATTCTGGGACTCATCACCGTCCGCCATGTCGACCCAAATCTGCTGAACGGGAACATACTCCTCCACTAGGCGCAGGATCTGCAGGAGCCTTTTGGAATCCGTGGCTCCGACCCCGAGGGCATCCCGCACGAGCGGGTGCTCCCGGTTAATCACATAAGACACCCTGTTTCTCTTCACCTGTCGCTTCCAGACGAAGACCGGACTGCTCCGGACCGATCGTGCGGTGGTCTTCGCGCGGTGCCTGTAGACAGTGACCGCCCTCTTGCGGACCACCTGAGCGATCCTTCGCAGATAATCCCTGTGTGGCAGGGGAGGACGGGCCCGCGACTTCCGAACGTCGATCTCCCACTCATGGTCGGAGGAATTGGATAGATCGAGCTGAATACGCGCCAGCTTGTAGTGCTCCTCCTTCATGAATCCCAACCCAAGCCAGTCACCCGACATGAGAAGGCGCCTGTTCCGATAGACATAGAAGCCCTGCTGCGCGTTCCAACCGGCGGGCCCGGCGGCCGCGCGGTGCTTCTCACCAGAGAGGCGGGAGTGGTGTGGGAGAACGAACGGCGTGATCGTTATTCCCGAATCGGGTGGTCCCGGCGTCTCGGACGGCAGCCGCTGGGTCGCTGCTTCATCTGCAAGGAATGGGTCCCAAGGTTTGATCAGCTGGTCATTGATCCGAATCGAGACGGAGTTCCGTTCTGCGATGAAACGGTGGAACACCATGGCGACGTGTTCTTCAACCCCTCTGAGTGCATCGTGGAACTGTCGACGCGCCCTCGCGTTGTCAACTCCAACGGCACCGACCAATCTGTCAAGCTTGGCCCACACGACAAGGGTGCCGTGCTCCAACTGGGTCAGTCGGTCGACTTCGTCTCCAGCGACGGTCTCAACGGGGACATTCAGCAATTGCCAGTCACCGGAGGATGCCAGATGGTCCAGATCCCATCGTCTTGTGTGCATCCCATGTCCGCCCGCAGTGTGAGTGACCACGGTAAGTGACCTCGCCTGCGAGATCGACGCGGTCTTCAGGCCTAGGCCGTAACGCCCTAGGTCTGAGGGTTCCCGGATCTCCATTGGACTCCGAGAACCTATCCTCATCGCGTCGATCAGTTCCGACTCCGACATCCCTGAACCGTCGTCGAGAATAGATGCCCAAGAGTCCGCTCCGGCCCAGTGAAAGTGCAGCCAGATGTTCCGTGCCCCGGCGGTTATGCTGTTGTCAATGAGATCGGATACCGCGTCTGGGAGAGAGTAACCTGTTGCCCTCAGTGACTCCATGAGGGCGTCGGCTCTGGGAGCCACGACATCATATGGGGTATCAGGAGCAGTCCTCGGGAGCACGGTCACGGTGGTTTTATCCGGTGCCGAGGTTGGAGGTCGCTGTTAGACGGTTGACATCACTTACTTGCATGATTTCGACGGCGAGGCAAGACAGTTCGACCAAATGTGACGAAACGTCCACTACCACACTATGAAGTACCAACGGTTCACCTAGGGTGCAAGTCAATTGCCATTGTCATCGTATCACCGCCTTCAATAAAGCAGGCCTCACAGGAGACGACCGCGACGTAAAACGCAAAATGGGCCGCATTGCAGAGCCGAGTGTACGACCCGGGCGTCGTCGGACGTTGGGCATCACGAATTCACCGTCCCCGGACTAGGCGGATAGGCCGAGGGCGCAGGTCCAAATCGCAAGAGGGTCGGGTTCGCGGGTACACGAGGGAGGTCGTATGACTTGATGTGACGGCCTCCCTTCATGGCAGGAAAACGCAAAAAGAGCTCACACATTGATATTCGGCCTGCTCCTAACCGTGCCCACGCTCCGACGTGGTCTCCCTCGCCACTCTGTAGGCGAGCCGGCGATACACTTTCGCCTCGTCCATCCGACCGTCGGCCTCCAGACCGCGGCTGAGTTTCACGGCGAACGGTACCGCCAGGGGCTTACACCCCTCGCAGACGGTCCCAACCGGAATGCCTTCCTTCCGATGATCCAGGTAGTAGTCCACGCCTATCCGCTCGTGGGCGGATGTCTCGGCTCCGCAGAGGGGCTCCTCTTCTCTGGCATCGTTGTCAAACAGGTGCATCACGATCACCTTTTTTCTCAAATCGGTCTCTGGCGCAACTTTGTAATCGTTTGGGGTTCTCATTTGATTTTACCTTTCTCGGGAATGTCCTGAAACGCAAAAAGGCCGCACATATGCGTTCATGAGTGGGAGGTCGCGGATGGAACGACAGCCTCCCACGTATCTCTGCCCTCTAGCGTCCCGCACAGACCGGCTCGGCTTCCCGCTCCTTCCACTTATAGAGTGTCTCGGAGTCAGGCTTCTGCTTGCAGCTGCGGCCCTTGCGTTTCACCGATTCCTCGGCCATGAACTCGGCCTAGGAGCCCAGCGTCCGCTGCGTCTCGGCGGCCTCGTCTTCGAGGAGTCCGTTGCCCACACAAATACAAAAACGCCGACACAGGCGGTTGCTCAGCAAGGCAGGTGGCCGCGCCAGTACGCGCGGCCACCTGCCCAGTTACTCCCAACCGGCCCTTAGAACAGCCTCAGCGTCTCGGGTTGCTGTTGGTCCGCCCCTCCCTCGGCGGTTGAAGCCTGCACCGACCCCTGCTCAGTCCGGGCACGACGCCTGGCCGGGGGATCGGGTCTCGCGTGCGCCGGATGCCTGGGCTCTTCTTCCCATTTGGCCCTCGCCCTATCGATCACCGCCGAAACCTCCTGCGTCAGCCCGGATTCGTCCAGGTCATCGAACGACTCGATGTGCGGGTCCGCCGAGGGCCGTTGCACGCCGATGGTGGCCCTGCCTCCCTTGATAGACACGACGACCTTCATGTCCTCCGGCTGACCGGCCTGTTCCTTTGCGTCATCGGAACCCTGCGGGTCCTGTTCGGACTCCTTGTCGGCGTCTTGCTCATCGGCAACCGCATCGGCCGCGTCGTCCGCCGTATCGCCGATGAGGCTCTCGTCAGTGCCCGGGGCATCCGAGCGGGTTGTCTCCGTTCCAATCTTGTCAGGCATGGCTTCTCCTCTCCTTGTTTCTTCTCTCACCCAAGCTCAGGCTGCGAGTCTCGACTGTCCCCTGATCTCGCCGAGGGTCTGCGGTTCCCAGTACCGGTCGCGCTCGACGGCGGGGACCCTGCCGAACACCGTCGCCTCCGCCAGTTCGGTCAGGTCGAAGTAGCCGAGTTCGGTCTCGAATCCCTCGACGAGGCCGAAGCATGTTCCGGTCTCGGCGTCCCACTCGGTGATGTACCAGCGCCAGCCGGTGTAGGGGCTGAACAGCTTCACTTTGGCAACGACGGCGTCGGGGTCGTCCGCGCCGTCATTGGCGTACAGGGGCGGGATGGTGTCGGCGAGTTCTTTGGTCATGAGCTTGTGCCTGCGGCGCCCGCTGTGGTTGTCCTGCCAGATCGTGGCGGTCTTGGTGGTTCTTTCCTTGTCAGACATTGGTTTCTCCTTCTCCTTGTTTCTTCTCTGAATGTGTGTATGAGCGTTGGTCACCGGGACGCTATCCCCGGCTCGGAGCCGGACGGCGCCACCCGCGCCACCGTCTCCGGGGTGGCGTGGGTCGGAGTGACCGTTCCCTGCTCCATATCCAGGTAGAGGCCCATGAAGGGGCAGGTTCCCGCCGCCATGCGGCGGACCACCTGTAGCGCCAGCGACGCCATCATCTGGTTGATGGTCGGGTCCTGGTCGGTGAGGTCGAGGGCTGCCGCGCAGTCCACGTCGGGAGGCGTGGTCGACACGGCGGTCAGCAGGTCGGGCCGCTGCACCGTAGGCGCGGGGAGCAGGTAGCAGGTCTGGTCGACGAAGGCTTGTTCGTCCCCAAAGTCCCGGTCGGCGACGTTGCCTATAAGTACCTGCCCCCAGTTGGTGTCGTTGCCCGCGTCGATGAGCCACCGGCGCGGGTCGCCCGGCAGGCACTTCGCCATGGCCCTGCGTGCGGCGGCATTGTCGGCGCAGCCGATGAGCAGGGAGTTCCCGTAAGAGGGAAGGCCGGGGTAGCGTCCTCCATCGGGCTGGGAGTAATCCTCCCGGAAGGCGTAGACCGAGTAGCCGACGGGACGCCGGTAGGCCCTGGCCAGCCGGTCGGCGAGGGCCTGGCTCTTGAACTTCCCGACGTCCTCGGCGTAGAAGTTCTGGCGCAACAGGTTGTGGGGCTCGACCCGGTCGTGGTCGACCAGGACGATGGTGGCGTCCCGGCCCTGGAAGAGGCGGCAGAGGCCCTCGGCCACGAAGCCGCCGGTGCCGCCGCAGCCCACCACTGTGATCCAGGGGCAGTCCAGCAGAAACGCGTTGTCAAGGTAGTAGGGCATTTTTTCTTTACCTCCTTGTAGGTTCGTTAGCTTCCGCCGTTGGCTCTGGCTCCCCGCCCATCAGCCGGAGGCCCGGAGCCGGGCCGGAGAATACTTGCGACCATTCCACCGGGGCGAAGTGTCCGTAGACCCCGACCCGGAGGCTCAGCCCCGGCTCAGGGTCATCGAGACGTCCGACGACCCCGTAGATGCGGAACCCCTGCTCGTCCCGGTCGTCGGTGGCCGAGAAGAAGGCGCGGGAGCTTCCATGAGAGTGGAACTCGGCGATCACCCCTGCGGGCGGCACGTAGGCGAGGGTCGTGGCCGTCCCGGCCTGCGGCGGCACCATCAGCCGGTAGGCGCGCCCGTCCCATCGAACGGCGAAGAGCCGCTCGGTGTCCGGGTCGTCCCGGAACCAGCGCAGACCCAGCTCGAACAGTCCTGCCGGGATGGGGCCGTGGGCGAGCTCCACCTTGTCCGCAACGGGAGCGAGACCCCGCACCGTGCAGGATGCGACCGGCACCCGAGCCGTCAGGTGTGCGCCCTCGGACTGGACGTAGAGGCCGCCCAAACCGAGAACGTAGTCGTAGCCGATCCCCTGGACACCGGCGAGTCCGCCGGGGTGGCTGACCAGGTAGCCTACCGGCCCCGGTCCGGGGCGTCGCTAGCCGTAGCGGTAGCCAAGTCTCCCCTCGGAGACCGCCATGGCCTGGGCCACCGTGCACTGGGGAACCAGGTCCTCCATCGGGTATTCAGTCTCTCCATCTATCTCCTCCCATAGCGCTTGCAGGTTGTCGGGGTGCTTCTTCGAACGGTTGTGGGTGTCTCCGGTAAGGGAGAAGAAGGACTGGAAGAAGGACTCCGGTATCAGCCCCACCACCTCGGGGAACCGGTGGCTTCCGGGACAGACCCTCCCGTCTCTGAAGACGTTGAAGGCGGGGGCCCGGAAGAGCTGCTGCTCGGCGTCGGTCGGTCGTTCCAAGGCCGCGTAGACCCAGGGCGCACGGCCCGGCGAGCAGACGAAGACCAGCCCCGGCATGGGAAGCCGGAGCCGTGTGGGAGGCTTGAACGCCTCCCGTTGCAGAGCCACGGACCAGACCCCCGGTGGCCGCCAGAGGGCCACCACGTGTCCGGTCTCGCCCTGGTTCCACCAGAGGGCGTCTTGGAGCAGCAGCCCCGAGGAGAACCCGAGGTGCCGGGTGAACACGCTGGCGATCTCGTCCGCCGAGACGGTCCGTACCCAGGTCGAGTCGCTCTCGAAGCCCCGCAGCAGGATGGTCTCCCCGTACACCTCAAGCTGCAATTTGAGATTGTCCCTGGGCGCGTCCGCCGGGCCCGGCAGGGACCACTCCGTCTTTTCGGCATCGTTGCTCATGTTCGTTTTCCTCCTCTACTTGTTTGGGGAGCCGGGGCAGGATGAAGTCCAGCATCTCGGCGAAGCGGCCGGGGAGGTCCTCCTCCATCCAGTCGGTCAATTTCCCCACCGAGTCCATGAGGGCGCTGGCCCTGCGCCACTCCTTCGCGCCCTCCTCGATGATCTCGTCCTCCCAGGGGTCGACGAACCCGTCGTACACCCCGTCGTCGTAGCAATGGTCCAGGAAGAAGTTCCCTGTCTCGGCGAAGACCCACGAAGCGGCCTGAGCGGCGCCCTCGAACTTCGTCTCATTGACCGCCTCGATGAGGTCGTCCAGGGGTATGCCTTTTCGGGGGATGCGGAGCAGGGTGTCTTGCGGAATGCCGGTAGCGGCCGACTCCAGCCAGGCCACCCTTATCCCGTCGTCTGCCATGCAGGAGGAATCGGGAGGCCGGGCCAGCAGAACGAGGGCCGAGAGACCCTCGCGGTAGCCGTGCCACATCTCGTGGAGGCCGTCGTAGCCGAAGCCCAACAGGTCGAAGGGGATCCCCCTCCTCAGGCAGGTCCAGGGAGGGTCTTCCTCCCCCTCGTCCAGCCAGTACTCGATGAACGGAGCGTAGAGGGGGAAGTGCCGTTCCCCGAAGAGCCGGGCGAAGCGCTCCACCCTCGTGCGTACGTCGGGGGCCGAAAGCGCCGCCTCCGCCTCATCGGGGAAGAGACGGCGCACCAGCCCCGCGAACCATGCGTAGTCGTCGGCGTACCCGATAAGCGTGACCAGCTCCCGCAGCGACGGCGGACGCCGCAGGAGCAGCTCGGCCAGGCCGCTCATCAACGCCGGTGCAACAGCTTCCATTTCATCGCCTCCAGCAGGCGGCCCGTGGCCGCTGCGTAGTCCTGCGCCTGGGCGCAGGCCATCTCCACCTCGCCCTGCCGTGCGGCCGCGGCGTCCGGGTCGAACCCACCGTCGGGCCGTGTGAACTCCGCCGTGAGCTCGATGATCTTCAGGTCCGCAGGCGGGGTCGCCTCCAGCAGACCTGTAAAGGTCCGGTTGTCCATCGGACTCCCTCCTCTAGCTCCGCGCGGAGGGGAAGGCGCCCTTGGTGCCCACCCGCCGCTGGAACTCGTAGATGGTGTCGTCGCCGCGCCTGGTCTCCTTCACCGAGGCGTTGGCTATCTCCCCGTAGAAGTCGCTCAGGGTTCCCCTCACCTGGTCGACGCTCATCTCGGGATCGGGGTCGGGGAACTCGCGGTCGTCGTAGACAAAAATGCGTGCCATTGGTCATCTCCTTTGTGATCGCTTCTGTTTCGCTGTGGTGCCGCGTGCGGAGAGGCCGTCGCTCCATCTGCTCCGACCTCTCCCGTGCCTCTGCGGTCTAGCGTCCCGCGCCGACCGGCTCCTTCTCACGCTCCTTCTCAAGGCTCAGCGCCCACTCGAACAGGGACGCGCTTGCGGGCTGCGGCCTGCGGCTGCGGCCCCTGGGTTTCGCCGATTCCTCGGCCATGAACTCGGCCCAGGAGAACCGCGTCTGCTGCGGCTCCGGGGTCTCGTCGCTGTGACCGTTCCCGTTGACAGGGACAGCCGCGTGGCCATTCCCGCTTCCGTTGGCGGGTACGTGGCCATTGCCATGGACCAACTCGACCGTCGGCCCGATGCCCATGGCGTCGTGACCGTTGCCATTGGCGTGGTGGCCGTTGCCGTTGACGGCCTCCGGCTCCACCCCGTGTCCAGCACGGGGCAGGCTCTCGACGACCTTCCAGTCGTCGTCCACCAGGTACTCCTCGGCGTTGGCCTCGGCGTCCCTGGCCTGTGCGAAGACCGCCTCCACCGTCTCCGTCTCGTCTTCCTCGTCGCCGCTGACGACCCTGCGGGCCAGGGCCATCATCAGGTCGTCCCCGTCGTCGCCGTAGGCGGCCAACCCGTCGTCCGGCAGCTCGCCCTCGACGGCGAGGGAGCTCTGTAGCTTCTTCGCCACCAGCTTCAGGGCGTCGGCCTGGAGGGTGTTCCTGTAGCTCATGAACACCACCTTCACCGGGCGGGTCTGCCCGATGCGCCACGACCTTCTCGACGCCTGCCGCATGACGTAGACCGAGTAGTCGGTCTCGTACCAGCAGATGGTCGGGAAGTCGATCAGGTCGAGACCGGTCTGCACCAGCCTGGGGTGGCAGATCATCACGTCGATGCCCTGCTTGACCCTGTCTGCGACCCAGGCCTCCCTGCGGTCGGGGGCGACGGCGTCGGCCTTCATCACCGCCACCCGGAACCCGTGCCGGGTCAGGATGTCGTCCATCCGCCCCGTAATGTCCCTGGTCCCGGTGTGGGTCGCGTAGACCAGCACCCTGCGGCCCTCCAGCCGCTCGGCGGCGACCAGGTCGACCAGCGCCTTCTCCTTGGGGTAGAGCTTCTCTTCGGACAGGGGCGGCACCTGCACGATGATGTCCTCGCTCCTGGGATCGAAGACCGTCTCGCCCCTGGTGCAGCCGTCGGGGTAGGCCAGCAGCGTCTGGAGGTATGTCGCCAGCAGCCGCTTGGAACCGGCCTTGAGGGCCACCGCCAGCCTCTTGCGCAACTCGTCGAACACGGTGTTGTAGGCGCTCCGTTGCGAGTAGCCCGTCGAGTCCTCTTCGGAGTCCATCGACGAGAGCATCACCTGTTCCTCGTAGGACGGCAGCCCGGAGGCCACGTCCGCCAGGCGCAGGAAGACGGTGTTGCCGATGATGTGGAAGAGGGCCGAGGGCACGAGGCCCGGCCTCTCCCTGATCACCTTCCGGAACTTGCGGCGCCTGCTGTTGCGCCCGTCCTCGATGGCGTCGTCATCGGGCTTTCCGACGGTGTACTCCTCGAAGCCGTAGCGGGTGATCCAGCGGCGCTCCTCGGAACGCCCGAACTCCGTCCTGATCTCGGGGGAGAACCTGTAGAGGAGGTGGAAGAGCGTCGAGCTGTAGCCTCCCATCAGGGTTCCGGACAGGCTGAGGGACTTGCCGCAGACATCGGCCAGAACACCGGCGGCGATGCCCTGCGCCGAGCCGCGCCCCTTGTACTCGTGGACCTCGTCACCGATCAGCAGGTCGAAGAAGCCGTTCATCCGGTGCTTAACGTAGTCCGAAAGCGGGTAGCGTCTGGGACCGGACCTGTCG
This sequence comes from Dehalococcoidia bacterium, assembly GCA_965219065.1. Classification (GTDB taxonomy): domain Bacteria; phylum Chloroflexota; class Dehalococcoidia; order Lucifugimonadales; family Lucifugimonadaceae. The sequence goes on along the minus strand of OZ244715.1, from coordinate 720,249 downwards.
GCCTGCCAGAGGGGCGAACCGCAGTGGGCGCACGTGCGCTTTCTGCGGTTCAGGTCGGCATACGTCAGGGGGACTCCGTCCTTGTCGACGATCTGCGAGGTGCAGTCGGGGCAGCATGGCACCTGGAACGGCTCCCCGGTCTCCTCGTCCCGCAACAGCCAGCCCTTCGACGTGGCCCACCGCCGGGTGACGGCGGGCGCCCATCGATAGGACAGCTTGGCGCGCTCTCTGGACATCACGACGAAGAGGGGGCCGGAACCCGCGGAGATGCGCAGCCGCTCCAGGCCGGTGATCGAGGTGACGATGGCGGCGCGGGCGCTGGGCACCGTCTCCTCCACCTCCCGCTTCCATTTCTTCGTCAGGTGGGGAGGGCAGAGGATTAGGATCCTCCGGAAGCCCGCCATGTGCGCCGCGGCCGCGCCGATGAAGGTCTTGCCGGTGCCCATCTCGCCGACGACGGTGGTTCCGCGGTGTGCTTCGAGGGAGAGGACCGCGCCCCTGATGGCGTCCTCCTGCGCGCCCAGGGGAGTGCGGAGCAGGCGAGGGAGCCTGCGGCCGTTCTCCGAGGGCCGGTAGAGGGGCGGGTATGACTCGACCACCCGCCGGGCTATGGCGTCCTTGAACTTGTCTATGAACTCTCCGAGGTTCATGGGGTGTCTCCTTTCTTCAGGGAACCCCACGGAACCTCTGGCGCCCTGCTGCTGCGCGAGGCCGCGTCAGGCGGTCCTGGCGCAGGGCGCAACTCGCCCACCACCGGATGGGTGGTGCGTGAGAGCGCCATGAGGCGGGGTGCAGGGGTGCGCCGTGAAGCGCCCTCACGTTCGGTGTCTGGTGTTTTCGTGTTCCTCTGTTTGCGGGCGCCGCCGGTCGAAGGGACCGGTGGGACCTCGTGCGGGCCGCCTATGCGGCGGTCAGGGCCTTCCTGCGGGCGGCTCGCACGGCCTTCACGTCTTCGTAGCAGGGCCCGCTGAGGTGGTACGCCGTCACCGGGGACGAGACGGCCCGTCCCTCGACGATATCCACGGATGCCCCGTGCATGGCGGGTGCGCCGGGTGCGATGGGCTGCCCGCACCGGCAGCAGGCTTCAAGGGTCATTGTGCTCTGCATTTTTTGCTTTTCCTTCCTTTTATATGGAGGTGTCCTTAATCGTTCCGATGGTGCGAAGTCCCGATCGTCCCCGTAGGGGGAATGAACGAGGCCTCCTGGTTGCGGCGCAGGGCCAACGCCGTCTTTGGGGGACGGTCAGGGTCGAGTACCGTTCTTGATACCCGGGCTTGTCGGTCACGCGCCTCCGGCGGGGTGGAACTCCACCATGACGGGGCTGCTCGGGCCATACCGGATAACGCAGGTGGTGCGCGGTCTCTTTATGTGTGCGGTGAGGTTGCAGTCTCCGGAGGAAAGGTCCACGTCGCAGAGGATCACTTCCCCGGCATCCGTCTTGAACTCCGCTCTCCGAGCGGACGGGAGATACCCGATGATCTCTCCCATGTGGATTCGTTCACCGTAGGTTTCTTGTTGCCTGGCCACTGTCTTTCCTTTCGCTGGACATTGCCCTCCAAACCGGAACGTTGGGCAGGCAAAGCGGCTTGCCGGCAAGGCCCGGCAGGGGTCGAGGCGCTTGGATGCGCCTTCAAGGCGAGGCCCTGCTGACTCCAGGAGGAGAACGAGTGGGGCCTCGTGATGCGGCTCGGCGCGAGCCGTCTGAACTAGGCGGCGATGTCGGTGATCTCGCCGTCGTCGAGGTCGAGGGCCACCACGGTTGTCCTGAGCCTCTCGCGGTGGACCTCCCTCTCGGGGCTGTCCTCCACCAGCTCCATCTCCTTGGAGGTGCGTCCCTTGACCAGGATGCGCCTGTCGTCGGCCTCGAGGCAGAGGTTGTCGAGGAATCCGGCCGCCACCAGCATCGCCATGTGCCCCCTTCGCAGTGGCATGAGCGGGCGGGTCCGGTTGTCGCGGGCGGGCCAGAGGGTGTCGGTTATCTCCGTGTTGGTCCACAGTCCCGACCGCCGCGCCTCGGCGGCGGCGGCAACGGGATCGACGGAGCGCGTGGCGAACAGGATGTCTCCGCCCGGCGCGGTGGGAGCGCTGAACTCCGGGTATGCGCGGGAGGGCAGCGTCGGCGGCTCCCCCTGGGCCCACCGGAGGATCCGGTCCTCGGCGTATGCGTCGGGGACAGGGTCGGGCTTACGGTAGCCCATCAGGACCACCTGGTCGAAGACCTCCCGTTCAGGTTCGGGGAAGGCCCAGCAGCGCAGCCGCCCGTAATGGGTTGACAGGTAGCGGGCCGAGACGGCGAGCCTGGGCCTGGGCACGATGAACACCAGCAGCCCGTGCTCGGCGAGGTACCGCGTGCAGTGGATGAGGAAGGCGTGTTCGACCCGCCTGTCCTCCCGGTCCCAGTCGTATGGAGGGTTGAGGTAGAGCAGGCCGAAGGCCCCGTTCGCCATGGAGGTGGCGAACAGGTCCGCGGCCAGTACGCGGTCGAGCCGGACCTCGGCCTCCGCGGCCCTGTCCCGGTGAAGCTCGACGCCGTGGGTCTCGATGGGAATCGCATTGGGCCCGTCGAGGCATCCGGCCAGCTGCGCCGCCGCCTCTCCGGCCCCGCAGCAGGGATCGAGGATGCGCAGCGTCTTGGGGTTCCGTTGGTCGTACCTGGCGGGTGGCTGGATCTGTTCTGCGATCAGGTCGACGACCCTCGGCGGGGTGGGGTAGAACCCTCCCTTCGCCTGTGCTGCCAGTCTCATATTTCTTCTCCTTTCCTGTTTCTTTTACGCGCCGCTTCAGGCGGCCAACGCATGGGGGCGCTCCTCACTGGGCAGGGCGAGCCGTCCGGAGGCGACGGCCTGCGAGAGGTCTTCTCTCAGCCCGTCGGCCTTCGGGGAGCATCGGTAGGCCGAGACGCCTGACGACTGGAGCGGGACTATCTCCTCCTGGGCGAGTCCCCGTTCCCAGAGCCAGTCCGCCCAGGAGCCGTGCAACGGCAATGGGCTTCTCCTGTCGAGGAAGCGGTGGTGCAGCGCGGGGGCCTCGTCCTCGCTCTGCGCCAGCAGGAGGAAGGAATCCCTCTCGAATGCGTACTCAGCCGTTTTGGTGTAGACCAGGGCATGCCAGCCGCCCGAGACCGGCAGCCTGGCGATCTTCGTCGTCCATGTGCCGATCGTTTCGTGGGGAACTACGCACCTCTGGTATCCGCCCGAGAGCGCCATCCCGTCCGCGCCCCTGATGATGTGGGCGACGTCGGGCGGCTGCTTGAGCAGCGAGGCCCAGATCGCCTTCAGGGCGGTCTGTGAGCCGACCATCGAGACGAACCAGAGGCCGTCTGTACTGTCGTCGCGGGCGAATGCGTCGGCGGTTGCCGAGAAGCCCCCGGCGCTTATGGTGAAGAGATCCTCGGGGTCTACGGTGTGGGTCGCGAGCATTGGACTGTCTCCTTCCTTGCTTGGTGTGTCCGGTTGATGCGCGGGGAACCAATTCCCCGCGTGGGCGCCTGTCCGAAGGCGGGTGGCGTCTATCGAGTCCTCTTATTGGGCACGAGGCCGCGTTCCCTCAGGCTGACGAACCTGTTCCCGCCGATGACCACGTGGTCCATCAGCTCGATCCCGAGCAACCTGGCCGCCCCGGCGATCTCCTTCGTGGCATCGATGTCCTCGGGACTGGGTTCCGGATCGCCCGACGGGTGGTTGTGGACGACGACGATGTTCGGGACCGCAGCGACGACCGCCGGCCGCAGCACCTCTGCCGGTCTGACTTCTGCCGAGTTCACGTTTCCCTGGTAGATCACCCGCTGGCCCACGACGTTGTTCTTGATGTCCAGCAGGAGGACCCGCAGCTGCTCCTGTGCGAGGGGCGACATCTCCGGTCCCAGCAACGATCTCACGTCGTCGGGACGGTAGATGGTGGGAGGGTCCGCGGGGCGCTCCGGTTTGGTCTCGACGTCGTAGCGCATCGCGAGCTCGCCCAGCAGGTTAAGGTTGCTGCGAAGGGCGTCGAGAAGAGCCTGCTCCGGGCCGGTTGTGCGGCCGCTTGAAACGGTTTCTTCAGTGTTGTCGGTTTTCATAGAAGTCGGTCTCCGCTCGTGTGCATGTCTGTAAAAGAAGCGGGGCCGCCTCCCTCGTGAGAGAAGCGGCCCCGTGTTGCGTCCGGTAGAGGACGTCGGTTTACAGGTGTTGGACTAGAAGGGCCGGGCGTTGGCCGGCTGTCCACCGCCGGTGCTGCGGCCGTCCTCTTTCGAGGCGCTCTCGCCGTTGCGGGAGTCGAGGAAGACGACCTCTGAGGCGTGAATCTCGGTGCGGTGGCGGCGCTGCCCGTCCTCTCCGTCCCAGCTGTTCTGCGCCAGCCTGCCGGTAAGGTAGAGCCGGTCGCCTTTGCCCACGTGCTCGTTCACGATCTCTGCGAGTTGTGCCCAGCAGGTGACCGAGTGCCAGTCGGTCTCGACCTCCCCGTTCCGGCGGGGTCGGTCGGTCGCCAGTCTGAACTGCGTGACGGCGGTCCCGGCGGGCGTGTAGCGCATCTCGGGGTCGGTCCCGACCCGTCCCAGTAGATCGACTCTGTTGATGGTCTTCGACATCTTTTCGTTCTCCTCTGTGAGTGATTCGATGCGGTATTGCCGCAACTGTTTGAAAAGCAGCGGGGCCGTCTCCCTTAGGAAGGCGGCCCCGTCGTGCGCTCCGGCTTCGGAGCGTCTACTTGAACGCGATGTGCGAAATCAGGACCGCAGCCTGCGCGACCCTGGCAACCGCTTCGCCGAGCGTTCGGGAGTCCTGAGCGATCACCGTTATCCGGCCCTGCACCCTCGCCACGTTCAGGCTCCGGCACACCCGGGTTATCTTCCTGTTCTGGCCACTGGTGAGGCCCCTGGCGGACTGCGTTCGGAGCCAGCCGATGGTGTCGCCGTAGTCGGTGACCACGACGGCTCCATCATCCCTGGGGATGAGGAAGAGATCGACCAGGTCGCCGTCGGGGTGGGTGAGCAGCGTCCGCACGCGTACCGAGCCGTTCGGCGTTTCGGAGCACTCGAAGATGCCCGACAGGCTGTCCTGCAGCCCAAGGGCCAATGTTTCAGCGTTCATCAGAACCCTCCTGTTCTTGTGGAATCGGGCGGGGCGTGGCCCCGTTCTGCGCTCCTTGGGAGAGCGTCTAGGTCACCCGTCGGACGTACTCAGACTCGCTCTCGGTGACTATTTCGGCCCGGGTCTCAGGGTCGAGCGCCTCGTTGAGCTTCCGGTAGTTCACCGAATAGCGCTTCGATTTCACGAGGCTGACCGTTCGCCCGTTGATGGTCGCTTTCACGTCGCCCTGCCGGCGTATCCACGCCTTCAGGGTGCCCAGGGCGGTTCTCTTGGCTTTCTCGGGCTCCCTGGTGGCCTGTTGAGCTTCCGTGTAGGCCACCACCGCGTCCAGTGCGTCCCCGTCGCCCACCTCTTCCTCCTCGGTCTCCGTCTCCTCGCCTCCTTCCTCCGCCCCGGGCAGACAGACGTCGAGGAACGGACATGACCTGCATTGCCAGCTTTTGGCTGAGAAGTCGCGTTCCGGCAGGGCGTCGGGGTCCGGCCCGTTGAGGCGGTGGTGCTCGGCAAGCTCGCCGAGCCACTCGCAGGCGTCCTGCAGGGCTCGTTCCAGCCGTCCGGCGGGAATGACCTCGTAGTCCCAGGTGCGGCTGCCGGTGTCCATCGTGGCGATCACCGTGTCCCGTAAGTCGCCGAAGAAGCCCAGCGTGTATAGGGCGGCCTGGGCCACCGACGCCGGGTGGCTGCGCTCGGCGCCCAGCGTGCGCCAGCGCTTGAACGCCTCCGGTCCCCGCGTCTTGACCTCGACGACCACGGGGTCGCCGTGGCCCGGAGCAGGGGACTCCCCCTCATCCCCGAAGAGGAACGCCTCGATCCCCGTCGCGTCCGCGTCCGTTTCGCCACCGTCCAGCGGCATCCGTCCCGTGGCGTCGGGGTGCCCTATCGCCAGCATGTTGGGACCTATTCGCACCGTCACTTGCTGCGGGTCCTCGGGGTCGGCGGGATCGATCTTCCACCCGGCCCGTTCCATCGCCCGAATCACCACCGGCTCAAGCGCATTGCCCGCCTCCATCGCCGTCAGCGATTTCTCGCTCGGCGGATTGGTCGGCTCGTATCCGGTCGCCGAGTACCACAGGGCGCGGCGGCAGTTGCCGGCGGCCGACGCCCGTATCTCCAGGTTGCCGTCCTCGTCGAACTGCGCCGCGGGACGGGAGAGGACCTCCGCCCGGTCGATGTCTGTCGTCATGTCTTTTTCTCCTTTTTCGTTTTTGATTTGAATCGGAAACGGGGCGTCTTGGAGTGGCATCCCGGCTCGAATGGTTGCTCTGTCGCATTGACCGTTCATGCGGCCGCTTTCTCAAACGTCGCTCGCGCCGCCTCTCGTTCTTCTCTCGCCTTTAAGTGAGCCCTGAGGACGTGGGCGATGGCGTCACCCAGGCCCATGATCGCCACGCTTCTGCCACCCGGCACGGGGTTGAAGAAGGGCTGCATCTCCTGGATTCCGCCGATCTGGTCGATGATTTCGTCCACCGGCGTTCCTCTTCGCAGGTGCAGCGAGATGAGACGGCACGCCACCTCGGTGACGCCTTGTTGAAAGCTACCTCCCTTGCCGAACCATCCGAACACTTCGAAGGGTTCTCCGTTCTCGTCAAGGCACACCGTTACGAACAGGCTGCCCATCCCGGTGTTGATCCTTGTCGTGGTACTGGGAAGGCTTGGGGGTCTGGGCCGTGTCGTCATGGTCGCCTCCCCTCATGCAGACAGAGCGGGCGCATCTGCTCGCACTCGATGGCTTCCATCCTCCCGTACCACCTAACCTTTTCCGGATCGTTGGCGAACGCCCGGGCCTGTTCTCCGTTATCGAATCGCTCGAAGGGGTCCGATCCATATCCTCCCCAGTAGAAGAAGACGTGATGGTGGAGTCCCGGCCGGTAGATGCGGACGAAGGGGAGCGCGGGAGCGTACCGCTCGAAGTAATCCGCCACCCTGACCGCCATCTCCCTCTCTTGTTCGTCGGCCAGGCCCAGGAGCGTCCTGACGATGGGCTCCTCGCAGTCCTCCTCGGCGAAGGTGGGTGTGAACATGGCGTCCCGGATTTCGACGGGTATTTCGGCCCACCGCTCGCGGCTGAGCTTCAGCCCGCCGTGGCTCGACGTCCAGACTCTCCAGACGCCCTCGGCAAGCCACTCGATGTCCTGTGTCCAACCCCAGGGTGTGTACATTGGATTCGTCGTCATCGGTCGTGTCCTCCTTTCCTGTAGATGGAGAGCGGGACCGCTACGAAGGGACGATCCCGCTCGATTCCGTGTCCATGGGCGAGCTAGGCGGCCCCGTATCACGTACGGGGCAGGCTCTGGGCCTGCTGCGCCTGGTACGCCTTCTGGGTCGCCGACTCGACGAGGGGCGTCAGTTCAGCCGCAGTCAGGTCGTCGAGGTTCTTGCCCAGTCTTTCCGTGACGGCGGCTCGTACCTGGTCCTCGTCGAAGCCCTGTTCAATGCCCAGCTCGACGAGCCGCCGGCGCAGGTACTGCACGTGGTTCTTGTCCCAGTGGTTCCCTGGAACGCCGGCTCCCGGCACGCGGTTCGCGCCCCTCCGAGATGAGGAGGCTCCCCATCCCCGGTCGCTCCGAACGTCCGCCTGAACCGGTACGCGTTCGGGGCGCGTCGCGGCGCCCGCAGCCTGCCGGTCCCCGGAGAGGCCGTTGCCGAAGCGGTCCCCGAAGCTGCGCAGGGCGCGCTTCAGGCCGTCCGTGACGGCGCCCTTCAGCGCCGTCTCGTGTCCGTCGGCCGTCTCCTCAGTCACGGCGTGGAAGCCGACGTCGGTGCGGGGTGGAGCGCCGGGCACGGTGACCCGCACCGGGGCGCTGTAGGCGCGGAAGCGCTTAACCTCTCCGGTATGGGGATCGACGTTCTCGATCTCCCTGAGCGTCACGTCGGCGACCAGCTCGTAGCCCCATCCGCCGAAGCCGAACACCCGGTTGGCCTCGGAGATGGCGACGTGGCCCTCGATGTACGAGAAGGTGCGCCCGGCGCGACCCTTGCGCTGCGAGACGAGGGCGGGATCGAGGGGCTGCCCCAGCGCGCCGGTGACGGCGGGAGGAAGCCCGTCCCAGAGGAGATCGTGCTCGCTGACTATCGCGGCTTCAGGCCTGTGCCCGTTGCCATTGACCCCGTATCCAGTACGGGGCGGGCTGTGGACGAGGCCGTTGCCGGTCCCGTTGCGGTGATGTCCGTTGTTGTTGCCGTTGGCCATGGTGGTTCTCCTTGTCGTTCCTGTAGCGAATGGCCGGTGCGGGTTCCCCAACGGGAATCCGTGCGCGGGCTTGGGCCCGTCGTGAATTGGGCATGGGTGTTCCCCGGTGGTAGACGGGGTCAAGCCCTGGGTGGTGAAAGTGGGGTTGGGAGTGCAAGCCCGCGGGGGAGTGGGCTGGGGGAGGAAGCGGGCCGTAGACCTGCGAGCGGGCTGCTACGGGGTGGGGCGCGCCGCCTGTGCCAGAAGGCGCAGGAAGACGGCGCGCCCGCGGGGGTGCGCGGCAAGTTCGGCCACGTCGCCGACACCATCGGGGAGGGTGACGGCGGCGGCCCTGCGTCCGAGCAGGGTCCTGAGCCGCTCCGTCGCCTCGCGTCCCGCGTCGTCGTTGTCGAAGGCTAGGAAGACGTTGGGGCAGCCCCGAAGGGCGGAGGCGATGCGCTCAACGCCCTGGGTGCCCAGGGCAGCGCATGCAGGCTGGCCCCATCCTGCGAGGGTGAGCCAGTCGAAGAGCCCCTCGGCCACGACAGCCCATGGTGGGGCGGGGCCGAGCCTTCCAAGTCCGAGCACCGGCTTTGGGCCGGGCAGGGCCTGGAAGCGGGGCGTCCGGTCCTGATCGACGGCCCGCCCGGCGAGCCAGCGGACGATCCCGCCGGAGGCTGCCTGCCCCGTACTCGATACGGGGTCGGGGACGACGATCATGCCTGTGAACCGCTCCGCTCCCCTCTCCATGAACAGCCCGGAGTCACTGAGCCTCTTCTCGGTGAAGCCCGCCGACCCGAGGGCCTGCCGCAGGCTGTTCCCCGGCGCGTAGCCAAGGCCCAGCCGTGCCGCCGCATCGGGTCTTATTCCCCTTGCGGCGAGGTACTCCCGCGCTTCTGCGCGACGCCGGATCTCACCGGCGTAGAAGCGCGCCGCGGCGGTCAGAAGGGCGGGGTCGCGTGGTGGCAACGCGGTGGACCTCGGCCGCCGCGTCCGGGCTGGACGATTGGCGGACCTGGGCGCAAGCCCGGGGCTGCCGTTCAGCCGCGCGATGGCCTCCGGCAGGGTCAGGTTATCGACCCGTTGGACGAAGTCCAGAACGTCGCCGCCGAGACCGCAGCCGAAGCAGTACCACCGTTCCGAGTCGGCGTACACCGTGAAGCTCCCCTCGGCCTCGTCGTGAAAGGGGCAGAAGCCCTGGCGGACCCTGCCCATTCCCCTCAGCCTGACGCCCGACGCCTCCACCGTTTCACCCAGGGGATGACTCGCCTTGAGCGCCGAGATGTCGACGTTGGCTGCGACCATCACGCACGTCCCTTCGCCAGGGGCTTCAACCCCCGCAGACTGCGCCGCGAGACGATCTTGCCGGGCCGCCAGCGCATCCCCATGACCGCCGCGACCTCAAGCGCCCCGTCGCCTGTCGGAACCAGGGCCGCGGCCCGTCCCGTGCCCTGGCTGTAGACCAGCGCGTCCCGACCTCCGAACCGCCGCTTCACCAGCTGCATCCACTCGGCATAGGCCCACCGAGCCTCCCCGGTCTCCGCCTCCGCCGTGTCCATGCCGGCGAAGATTTCGAGGGCTCGGTCGAGGTCACCCGCCTTCCGTATGCGACGCGCGTCGTGAACGGTTCGTGCGACGCTCTGCGTTGCCGTTGTTGTGGGCGCCTGCGGCTCCGTTTCCTCTTTGAACAGCGCCGCTATCACCCGGTCCACCAGCTCTTCGAGACTGGGCCGGGGCTGCTCCTCGTGTACGCTCCGGGCCACGCTCTGAGTCGCCGTTGTTGCGGGCGCCTGCGGCTCCGTTTCCTCTTTGAACAGCGCCGCTATCACCCGGTCCACCAGCTCTTCGAGGCTGGGCCGGGGCTGCGCCGTCGTCGTCCTAATGCTCTGTGCCATCGTTGCCGTCGTCATCGTGAACCTCCCTGGTTCCTGTGCTTTGTTGCCGTATCGCTTGCGCCCGCTTGCGGGCAAAGAAGAAGGGCCGCCTCCGGAGAGACGACCCTTTGTGGATTGGAATGAGTTGTGAGGTCGGCAACCGTCACTTACGGTCGCGGTTAACCCTCCGATTGGATCGGCCTGCGACGAACCGCATGACGAGCAGCGCGCCGATGCCCAGACCCACCAAGTTCAGGAGGGCCGTCTCGGCGCCGAGACCCAGCAGCAGCGGCGCGGCCACGACCAGCCCAGCCACACCGGCCAGCGCGAGCTTCCGTTTGGGCCATCGCCGCTTCTCAGTGGCCCTGTCGGCCGCGTCGCTCACCGGCTCGTAGGCCGTCCAGATGGGCAGTCCTATGAGCGCCTCCAGGTGCGTTATGACCGTGACGTAGGGGCAGATCCCGGTGTGGCACCGCGCGTCGATGCCGTTGCCGTCAGGCCGCTGCCGGAACGCCAGCCCGTCCGACGTTCCGCCGTGACAGATGGCCGTCGTCGTCCGGAACCATCCCTGCTCGAAACTGACCTTGTGCGGTATGAGGTTGGCGATCCGCGCCGCGCTCGGTCCCGCGTACTGTTCCGTTATTGCTTCTCCCACTTCTCCGGTTGCTTGTGTCCGTGATTCGTCCATTCCTTGTTTGACCAACTTGCTGGTTTCCATGTCGTTGTCCTCCGTGATTTCCTGTTGCCGTTCCGATGAGTCCCACAGCACGACAACGTGTCGAACGCAGGGTGTCTGGGTGAAAAAAGACGCAGCTCGGCCGAAGGCTGAAAGGGCTCTTGGAAAGCTGCGAACGTGTGAAGCGGCCAGTCAGCGATGGGTTTGCAGACCGGCGCGTGTCGAAGCTGCGGTTAAGCCGTGCATCGCGTGCATCGTCTGTACCGCAGGCGTAACTAACCCGTCAGAGCGCAGGACGCACTCAGATCAAGGTGTCCGAGAGGCCGAATCGCAGAATGCGTTTCAACCGCTATGAATGTGGCCCTGTTGGGGCGAACCGTTTGGAGAGCAAAGCTCAATCCTTCCGATTCGTTCCCCTGGGTGGCTGTTCGGAGAGCAAGGCTCGATCCTATGCAGCCGGTCCCGGATTCAGGGGATGGGAATCCTCCAGGTTTCTAGGGCAGGAAACTCTGGAAAAGCCTGACAACGGTCTAAGTATTGCCGCTGGACCGAGCCTCCTGCAACGATTCGGGGTCGCATTGCCCCAATCGCTGCCCACCATGCGACAACCATCGGCCGGCAATTGGCCGGAGCCTAATTCCGCCACAGGCCCAGGGTGAGTAACCGGCGAAGCCACCTGCGGAACTGTGCCCGGGAGCGCTCGCGGCGCACCCTGTCAAGCGTCTGCATTCGCCACCGGACCTGAGTGCGGCGGCCGAAGCTGTCCCAGGGATCCGTGTCGGGAGCCAGAGTCAACTCGTGTTCCCCGATCAGCTCGATCTCCAGTTCACGCAGCCTCTCTTCGTCGACGAGCCACGACAGCCCCTTGCCCTGGTCTGGATGACGGCTCTTGAGCTTCCGCCACTCGTCAACCAGCGGCCACGCGTGGTCATAGTCCTGCGCGTCGACGGGCTCAGGCTCCAGCGTCACCGCCGCGCGATTCTTCTGTCTGAACGGCTCAACGGGCGGCTCCCGCCTATTCGCCACAACCGATTGCGGGGTTGTTCCTCCTTGGTGCGGCGTCTTCGCCCCAACGGGCCTCTCCCGCGCCATGCCCACAGCTCCGAACTCCTCCCGCCGGCGTTCCAACTCCCTCTCGACGGCATCTCCGACCTCGGCTGGAGCGCGCCTTACACACTCCTCCAACGCCTCGATGCGGCCCTCCAACTCCATCACCCGCTCTCCGACATCCGCAAACGCCTCGATGTTCCTGGACAGCAGCAGCCTCTCCAGAGCGTTGTACAGCCTGCTTGTCAGGTTCCCCGACTCGACGGCTCCGGCCAGGGTCTTGTAGTTGACCCCCAGAATCCGCGCCGCCCGCATCCGTCCTTGCTCATTCACGAGGTCGTGCAGCAGGGCTGTGAGCCGCACCTCCTGCAGACTCTCGAGGCTTGGCACCTCATTTCGCGACAGCTCTTGTTCGTTCATGCGTCTCATCCCTCAACATCCAAAAACGGAACTTTCATAGTCACCGACTGGAAGTAAGGCCACGGGGCGCCCACTTCCACAAACGGAACTCTCGTATTCAGAGCCGACCGAAAAAGCCGGAACCGGCAGTGGATCCTGATCGCTTCCTCCAATGGTCCTGCAGGAGTGACCCCACACTCTTTCTGAGTTTGAACGGACCCCTACTTCCGTTTTCGGAACTTTCTCGATCTCCTGTACACATCTATGACATCACGTCTTCTCCTCCAAAGTGAACGCCTCGCGAGGGGGGCCTGCACGCAGGCCCCCCCTGCGGGCCATTACATATCGACTCCCGGCTCTTCAGACTCGGCTTTAGAACCCATGTTCTTCAGAACCGAGGAGTCGAAGAGTTGGAACCTCAACCCCCAGGCGGACCCCGCCGGGCCAGGCGTCTGGTCCCGCTGGCCGCGGCGCTGCTTGTCGCAGCGTTGCTGGCCGTAATCACCGGGGACACGGCCCTGGCTCAGGCCCCGCCGGACGAGCCGACGCTCGTCAACGCCGGTGAGAAGTTCATAGAGCGCAAGGATGACGGGAGCTTCATCGCAAGGCCCGTCTTCGACCGCCGGATCACAGACCTCTACTACGGGATAAGGCACCCCGACACCGGGGAGTGGATCGGCGCCGTCTACAAGCTGCACGGTGGAGAGAAGAGGCTTCGCGAGGGCTGGGAGTACACGTTCGAGTACCCCGTCATCGACAGGCAGCCCGAGCTCGATCCCGAGAGCGCCTACCTGATCACCCTGCTGGTCTCGGAGTTTGCCGGCGGAGCCCGTACGAGCTTCCACGCCGTCATCCCGGTGCACCAGCCCGGCGGGCTATGGGAGCGGGTGCTCGGAGCGCTCGATCCCGGCCGCTGGGCCAGGGCATTCGCCGGCTGGATCGTCGAGGGAGTCCACGGGACCCTGTGCGGCGTCATCGAGAGGGCCGGCGGCGTAGACGCCGGCGACTGCGGGGCGGGCTGAGGCGAATGGGCGACATCCTCACCGGCACTCCCCCGGAACTCACGTATCTACATCCACTGGTTCGGGAGGCCTGGGCTGTGGTCTGGGCCATCGTCTCCGGAGCGCTCGTCGTCATCCTGGGCTGGCTCGGGCTGAACCTCATAGTCGGCGAACACCTGGGCAGGCCGCAGGCGGGCTGGAGGGAGATCGTCCCCCGGCTGGTGCTCGGTCTCGTCGCCGCGGCCACATCGCTGTGGTGGTGCGCCCTGGTGATCGACGTCGCCGGCGCCGTGTCCGGTTTCATCGCGGTCTCGCTGAACGTCACTCCCGGCGACCTCGTGAGGGCGCCGCTCGGAACTCTGCTGGCGGCCGTCCAGACGGGGAGCGTCGGCATGGCCATCGTGCTGGCCCTGCTCTACCTGGTCTACGGCTTCTTCGTCCTCTACGTGGTTGTGCAGATGATCCTGCGCCTCGCAATGCTGGATGTCCTCTTGGCTCTGGCTCCCGTGGCCCTTGGCCTCTGGATATTGCCGCACACGGCGGGCTGGGGCAGGCACTGGCTGAAGCTCTTCATGATCACCGCATTCCAGCAGTCGGTGCAGCTCATAGCTCTGGCACTGGCCTTCGGCTTCCTCAACGAGTACGCGGCCTTCGTCGAGCTCGAACCGGTGCGCGACGCCGTTTGGAAGCTGCTCATGTCCCTGGCCTTCGTCTACCTCGCCACGAAGGTCCCCTCGATGCTCGGCGCAACGGGGGCCTTCGACTCCTGGCTGAGCACCCTGTATTTCGGGATGTCGCTGCCCGGATCGACGCTCCGCGCCGCCGGTTCCCTGGGCCGCCTGTGGGGAGGAGCGACAGGAGGCGGAGCAGGGGCAGCGGCGACGGCGGCCGTCGGGGGCGCTGCGGTAGCGGCCGCCGGCATTGCGACGGCCGGCGCTGGCCTGCTCACCGGCGCGGCGAGGTCCGCCGCCGACATCGCCACTCCCTCATCCGGGGGAGGTGGTAGTGGAGTTCCAAGGAGCGAAGGCGAGTGATCGCAGCGTGAACGGGGCAACCGCCCGCGGCGCAAAGGAGCGAAAGAGATGTGCAGATAACGAACCACGACGCAGAAGGACGACCGAAGAACTGAAAACCGGGCGAGTTTTCCCGGCAGCAAAAAAAAAGGAAAAAAAATGGAACAGCTAACTCAGACGATATCGAACCTCGTCGGGATCATGATGGGCCTGGTCGGCGCGGTGGGCGTCGGATTCTTCATCTACGGGGCCTACCTGTATCTCACGGCCAGCGGCGCGCCCAACCAGATGGAGCGCGGCAAGAGCGCAATGATGACCGCCCTGGCGGGAATCGTGCTCGCCATGGTGGCCTACGGCGTGGTCGAACTGGTGATGAACTCCGTCGTCGGCCCGGTGGTGGAGGTCGAACTGCCAAACCCAGCCACTCCGGTACCCACAAAAACCGGCTAGTCGGAGATGGGAAGGAGGAAAAAACGATGAGAGAGCACGAAGTTCCGACCCACGTGCAGGCCGAGGACCATGTGCTGCTGTGGTTCACGTTCCCGCAGATAGTGGCCATCACCGCGGTGTGCGCCCTCGCCTACGGCGCATACCGCTACGCGCCCGTCGGCCCCTCGGGGGTGAGGATGGCCCTTGCGGTCGTCGTCGGCCTGGCGGGGATCGCCGCCGTCGTCGGGCAGATTGGGGGAAGGCGGCTGCCGCTGGTGATCGCCGACCTGCTGAGGTTCCGGCTGGGGCCGAGGCTCTACGCTGGGACCCCGGCCCAGCTCCTGCGGAGCGAACCCCCTGCGCCCCCGCCGGCCTCGCCCGGCCCGCTCACACTGCTGGCCGGACGAGCAAGACGCCGGATTCGCAGGCTGCGCAGAGGCAGGGAACGGCGCAACGGACGCAGACGCCTTTCGCTGCCGGGCCGTACCGGAAGGCTGGCCGGATGGAAGAAGAGATTGAAGGACGCCGTCACGAGAAGGGCGGCGCGGGAGAACAGGCGCAGGAAACGCTGGTTCGCCGTCCTGACCGTCGCCTCGCTGGCCCTCCTGGTGCTGGCGAGCCACCAGGCGGTACTGGCCGACGAGGGCCTGATCGAAGAGGGGTGGAATATCGAGGAGATCGAATACGAGATCCCCGAGCCCATCCCCGGGCGAAGGCTCTACATGGAGCGGCTGGAGGTTTCGGGGGACCGCGCCCGGGTATCGCTGAGGGCGGCCACTGATCTCGAGGTGCTGGCCCTGGCGTTCGGCGGAGAGGAGAGCCGCCCGCTGCGCATGTGGTGGCCGGCGACCCTGGGCGGGGGAGAGAGCAACGACTTCGATTTGCCACTCTCCGGCGAGTCGCCGTCCCTCGACTTCTCCTGGGAGGACTCGCTGGGGCAGGCCGGCGCCATCTCCCTGGAGGGCCGGCAACTGCCGTACCCGCTTCCGTCGTTCGAGGGGGAGCTGTGCGACCTGAGGCTGGTCTCCGTGGAATGGGTTCCCGGAACCGTCAGCGGCGCCGTCTCCTCGGAGTGCGCGACCACGGTCGAGGAGAGGGTCGACGTCGACGTCGCGGCGGGGCATCACAGCCAGACCGTGACGGCGGTCATTGAAGGAGAGATAACCGCAATCGAGGGAACGCTGCGCGTCGACTCGGGAGGCGCGACGGCGATCTTTCCAATCGTCCCCGGCGGAGAGACCCGTTTCTCCGTCCAGGTCGGGAGGGGGGAGATGGTCCACACCGTGGCCATCGAGGTCGCATTCGAGGCGACACTGGAGGTGGAAATTCCACCGCTCTTGCGGCTCACGCACCGTCCCGAGAGGACCGAGGAACTGTCGGGGACGGTGACGGTCGAGCGGCCGGGGGTGAGCAGGTGGGTCAGCAGGACGGTACTCCTGACCCACGACGACGGGACGACCACGGAGCACGAGGTCTCGGCCTACCTCACGATACCGCGCAGAACGGTCCGGGCGAACTTCACGTACGACTACCTCCACGAGGAGCGGGTGGAGGCCGAGGTCGTGGATCGTCCTCCCACTGAGCGGAGCAGGAGCGAGACGGGGCGCCTGTCGTTCAGCCTGTGGGCCGACTCGGCTTTCAGGACCCTCAACCTGCCCGAGCCCGAGGAGACGGTCACGGCCGATCAGACGTCACTGACCGGCGAGGAGACCGAGAGCCTGCTGTCCGGACTGGAGTGGTGGGAGAGGCCCGGATGAGGAAGTTTTTTTGGCTGACAACTTCCATTTGCGCTGCTCTGGTGCTCGCGGGGGCGGCGCAGGACCCGGAGGAAATGGAGATGCTCCGGGCCTTCGACGCGGCGCTCACGGCGATGGCCTACGCAGCAGCAGGACTGTGCCTCTTCTCGATCGTGTGGGCGGGCTTCGTCCTGATGGCTGAGGGCAGCGACCAGCAGGGCGCCGGCCGGGCCAGGAGGGCCGTGGCGGGCGCGGTCCTGGGACTGGTCCTCGTCCTGTCGGCCAAGGGCGTCGCCCTGGCCCTGCGCAGCGGAATCGTCCCCATCCCGTAGCGATGGCGCTCGATGCATCTGCCCCGGCGGCCCGTTGGAGACCCCAATCCCCGCCGGGGCCTTTCTTCAAGGAGATCCACGAATTGAGAACCCTATCCCAGCTTGTAAAGCGCGTATCCGGCCGCATTTCGAAGAGGGACGAACCCGACGAGAAGCGGGCGCCCGAGCCCAGGCCACCACCACCACTGCCTCACTGCTTCCTGCTCTCACACGTGGAGGAGGACGGTCCGGTGCGCATCGACGGGGTGAAGCTCGGAGTATCCGAGGTCCTGGGCCTGGAGCTCGACGAGTCGAAGCTGGGCGCGTTCGGAGGCGCTCTCAACGCCCTCGACTTCCCGGCCCAGCTGCTTGTCAGGCAACATCCGCCGCGCCTCGAGAGGCTGAGGTCCAGCCTGTCTGAATCACAGCCGGAAGCAATCCCGAGGCAAGTAAAAGAGGCAGCGGAGTCGCTGAACCGGCTGCTCACCGGTCTTGAGACCAGGGACGGCATACTCGACCGGCGCTTCTACGCGATATGCGAGTACGAGCGTGCGGGCGACCTGCGCGGGCTGCTGGCGCGGGCTGGACTTTCGGTCCACCCGCTCAGGGGCCGGGCTCTTCGCATGTTCCTCGTGTCCGCCTTCCGGGGCGGGTCTCCCGGCGACTTCGACGGGAACGCCCCATTATCCGTGGAGGTCAACCGCAGGGACATGCGCATCGGCGACACCCTCGTGCGTTCCCTCCACCTCGGCAAATGGCCGCGGTCGCTCTCGCCGGGATTTCTGCAGGGCCTGATGGCCGCGGGCGCGCCGATGGATCTCTCGATACATCTCGACGCCATACCGGCGGAGCAGGCGGCCCGCACCCTGGAGTGGCAGAAGGTGCGTTTCGAGTCGGCGCAGAGCCTGTCGCTCAGGCGCGGCCGCACCATGTCCTCCGAGGCGGAGATCGCCCTGGAGGACGTGACGAGGCTGCGCGACGAGGTCCAGCGCGGAAGGGAGAGGCTCTTTCACGCCTCCCTTTCGGTCACCCTGCAGGCGAAGGACGAGGCATCCCTCAAGGAGGCGACCCAGCGCGCCAGGGCCCACTTCGCGGCGACGCTGGGGAAGCTCGACTCCCTGGCGTTCCGCCAGAGGGAGGGACTTCTCTCCGGTCTTCCGCTCGGGCTGAACGCCGTCGCGACGTGGCGCACTCTGGACACCTCCAGCCTGGCGAGGCTCTTTCCGTTCTCGCCGCCCGACCTCGACACCAGGAGCGGCACGCTCTACGGCATAGACCTCAGGGCCTGCTCGCCCGTGGTCTACGACCCCTTCGACGGAACGCACCTCAACGCCAACACCGCCGTGCTGGCCCGGTCCGGCAGCGGGAAGTCATTCTCCACGAAGCTCGGAATGCTGCGCGGCCTCACCCGCGGCGTCGCCGCATACGTGATCGATCCGGAGGGCGAGTACGCCGACATGGCGCGTTCGGCCGGAGGCAGGGTGCTCTCACCCGGCGTGCCCGGCCAGGGGATGAACCCGTTCGTCATCGACGGGAGGGACAGCGAGGAGCTTCTCCAGCGCATAGGCAGCCTGCGGCGCCTGCTCGAGGTGATGGTCGGAGAGCGGCTCAGCGCAGAGCGGAGGGCTGCGCTCGACCACTCCCTTGCCGGCTACTACGCCCAGCCCAGGGAACGCACGGGCTTTCGAGATTTTTATCAATACCTGCGGGAAGACGAAACGGGCGGTCCCGATCTGGCCCGGCTGCTGAGGCCCTTCGCCACCGGCAGCCTGCGGCACCTGCTCTCGGACGAGGGGGACGATCTTCTTTCGAACGAGGCGCTGATCACCGTTTTCGATCTGCGGCTGCTTGAGCCGGAACTGCGGCCCGCCGCCGCGATGGTGTGCACCGAGACGGTGTGGGCGGCCGCCGCCCGCGACCCCAAGCCCAGGCTTCTGGTGGTGGACGAGGTGTGGTCGATCATGCAGCACCCCGAGGGCGCGGCCTTCATGGTCTCCATGGCCAAGCGCGCCCGCAAGCACCGCCTGGGCCTCCAGTTCATCACCCAGGACGTCCAGGACCTTCTGTCCGAGGACACGTCCCGCGCCATCACCGGCCACTCCGGCAGGGCGCTCCTCCAGAACGCCGCCTTCAAGCTGCTGCTCCAACAGGACGCCGCCGCCATAGGCGCGGTGGGAGACGCCTTCGACCTGCCGTCGGAGCTACAGCGCTGGCTGCTTTCCTGCCCGCGCGGCGACGGCCTTCTTCTCGCGAGGGGAGGGCGGTTCCCCGTACGCATCGAGGCCACCCCGGAGGAGACCGAGGTCATCGAGTGGAGACCCGGACGCCACTAGAGAGAGTTCACCAAATGGAGACCGTGACGCCACTGAACAAAGGTCGCCGAGTGGATGCCAGGACGCCACCGGAAAAAGAAAAAAGGAAAAAAGATGAATTTCAACCTGACGAAAACCCTGTCCGGAAGCGGTGCAGGGAAGACCCCTCCGGTCCTGCTGGCGGTGACGCCGCCCAGGACGGGGGAGCGGACCCTGCTGGGAGTGGAGAACCTGCTCCAGTCCATAGCCGCGCCCGAACCCTTCTCGCTGGAGCTGGCCGGGGACGCGGATGGAGTGACCCTGATGGCGCGCTGCCTCGACGATCAGATCGTGCGGCAGCAGATCTCCTCCCACTACCCGCAGGCCCGCGTCCGGGAGGTGATTCCGGAAGAGGACCCCCTGCGACTCGGGGAGGGCGAACAGGCATGGTCGATGAACCTGGCGCCGGAGGGCCCCGAGTACGCGCCGCTGAGGGTGTTCCGGGACGACGACCTGCTCGATCCCGGCTCCGATCCCATCATCGCCCTTCTGGGCGCGCTCTCCGACCTGAACGAGGGGGAGCGCGTCGTGGCGCGGCTGCTGCTGCGCTCCCTGGGTCCCGACTGGTCGGCGCCCCACATGAAGGAGACGGTGCGGGGAACGAGGGAAGAGCGGGGGGATCCCGCGCACGCCCGCCAAGCGGAGGGAAGCCATATAAACGGGACCGCCATGGCCGTCCTTGGCCTGGGCGCCCTGGCGATCATGAGAGGCTACATGTGGGTGCGGGCAGGGGAGACCTGGAAGGCCGTCCTGCTGGGGATTGGAGTCGTCTCCGGCCTGGCCGTTGCGGGCTGGGCCTGGCAGCGCTGGAAGGGATCGCGTTCGCGCATCTACGATCCCCTGCTGGTGAGGGAGAAGGTCTCCCGGATCGCCTTCGACGCGGAGGTCGAGGTGGTCGCCGTCCTGCCGCCTGGTGGGACCGCCGAACGGGCGGACGGCCTGCTGGCGCCCGTCGCGGCAGCCTACCGCCACTATGACAACGCCGCCGGAGCTCGCTTCAAGGTGGGAAAAGTGCGGCCCATCGTACCCGACCGCTCGATCCTGCACCCCGTAGGTCCCGGCCTCTTCGGCAGACGAAGCATCCTTGGCGTCCGCGAGGTGGCGGCCATGTGGCACCCGCCGGGAGAGAGGGACGAGACGCCGCTAGTACAGCGATCCGGGTCGAAGGCTCTTATTCCGTCCCCTCGGGGCGTCGAGGGGGGCGCACTCGTGGGAGACACCACGGCGGGGAGACCCCGGCCGATCAACTTCCCGGAAGATTTGCTCCACCGCCACCACCTATACGTAGCGCGCACGCGCATGGGCAAGTCCACGCTGATGGGCCACATCGTGGCGCACAAGATGAGGGAAAAGGCCGAAGGCAGGGACGGCGACGCCATAGTCGTGGTCGATCCCCACGCAGACCTGGTGGGCGGACTACTCGAACAGGTTCCTGTACCTCTCATCGACCGGGTGCGCTTGATAGACCTGTCCGACGAGACCCGCGCCCCCGGAATCAACCTGCTCGACACCCGCATATTCGCAGATCGCGACCGCACCGCCGACTCGGTGGTGAGGGTCGCCAAGGGCCTGTGGGACCAGTGGGGACCGAGGATGCAGTCGATCCTCGAGCAGACCGTCAAGACCCTCCACGAGGCCAACGAGCATCCCTCAACGGACGCGCACGAGCAGCACACCATCCTGGACGGCCTGCCCCTTCTGACCAACGACACCTTCAGAAACAGCGTGTTGCAGAAGGTCGGCGATCCATATCTCCTGGAGTGGTGGGCCAGAGACTTTGGCGGCTGGCGTCGCGAGTACAAGGCGGAGGCGCTGGCACCGGTGCAGACAAGGCTGTCCTACTACTCCTCCTCAAAGCGCGCCCGCGCCATCCTGGGTCAGTCCCGCTCCACCATAGACCTGCGCAAGACGATCCTCGAAGGTGGGATTCTCTTGGTGAACACCGCCCAGGGCGCAGTTGGCAGGGACGTGGCCGCCCTTGTGGGCGCGTCCCTGCTCAACCTGGTCGACGCGGTGATAAGGGAGCAGGGAAACCTGCCGCCCTCGAAGCGCAGGGGCGCTCTGGTCGTCGTGGACGAGATGCAGTCGATGCCCGGCGTGGACTACGAGTCGATGCTCAGCGAGCTCGGCAAGTTCGGGGCCTCCTTCATCCTTGCGACCCAGAGCCTCGCCAAGCTTGAGGACCTCTCGCGCACGATGCGGGACACCCTGTTGGCCAATGTCGGTTGCCTCGCAGTCTTCCAGGTCGCCGGGAACGACGCCCGCCAACTGGTCTGGGAACTGGGCAGGGACCGGGTATCCGAGGAGGACATCGTGTCCCTGCCGGTCCACCACTGCTACGTGCGGGCCACCGTGGGGACGGATAGGATGCCGACCTTCTCGATGAAGGTCAGGAAGCCCGAGCCCGGAGACCCGGAGCGGGCCGACCGCATCCGCGCCGACGCTTCCTCCTATCTCACGACGACCGACGAGATCGCTGCACAGCAGGCCGACGGATGGAGGCGGGTGGAGGAGTACCGCCGGAGCGTAGACAACCTGGGGGACAGAAAAGGCTCCTCACCGGGTAAGAGTGTCGTCCATGCCCAAGCCCCTCAGCGACGGGAGCAGCGAAGCAAGCGTTACCGGTCCGGTGAGGCTAACGGGCAGGGCTCCACGAGGGTGGAACCATACTACGGAGCCGCCGGGGATGACGTGACAGACAGTGAGCGCGTGGGATGAGGCCA
Organism: Dehalococcoidia bacterium; assembly: GCA_965219065.1. Classification (GTDB taxonomy): domain Bacteria; phylum Chloroflexota; class Dehalococcoidia; order Lucifugimonadales; family Lucifugimonadaceae. The sequence continues at coordinate 698,451 of OZ244715.1, read as the reverse complement.
GGTAACTGCGAGGGGACGCTCCTGAGGCGCTTGGCCGCGATGCCGTTCCTCGACCGCCTGGAGATGGTGGCCGTTTCCGGCTGGTCGAGGAGCTCGGTCTATAACGCTGTAAGAAAACTGGAGAACGGCAGGCTGGTCGACTCGGTGAACCACGCCGCGCAGCTCATTCCCCCGACCCGCCGGTATTATCTCACCGCAGCCGGGCTGCACCGGCTAGCGAGAGACGAGGGCATGACCGTGGACGAGCTTCTTATCTGCTGTCCGGTTTCCGAACAGCGGCGGCGTATCCTCCTTGAGCGGCTCGACGCCGTGGCCGTCATCTATCGCCTGGCCTCGGCGGTCTCTGCCGTCGCTCACCCCATACGTTTCCGGTGGTACAGGGCGATGCCCATCGACGCAGCCGTAAAGCTCCCCGACGGGAGAGCAATCGCCGTCGTGCGGCAGGGCCTCACCGCCGACCGGACGGCCTTCTCCAAGCGGGTGTGGAGGCTCAGGGAAGGCCCGTCGCCCAGCGCAGTCCTCATGCTCATGCCCGACGAGGTGCGGCTGAGACACGCTCGCAGGCTGATCGCCGGAGCGCCGTCAATCACCTTCCTGGCCCTCGAAAACGAAGTGGCTGCCGCTGGCGCAGAAGCTCATGTGTGGTGGACTCCGTCGGGATCGGCGACCCTCGATCTTCGGACCGCGCTTTCACACACGAGGTCGTGCGTCCCGTGGCCCTCGGAAGCGCCGCCCGCAAGGGCGTCCCTTCCCGAAGAAACAACCCTCGACTTGGCAGGGCAGGTCGCGCCCGACCGCATGATGTCCTCTTTGCTGAAGACCGCTGAGAAGCGCGCCCTCGACCTCCTCTACGACTGGCCCTGGATTAGTCCCGCTCACTTGAGTGAACTGCTGGGCGTGAAACGGTCGATGCTTTCCAAGACCCTGGTGAGGCTACAGGGGCTCGGTCTCGTTTTCGATGCCGCCGTCGAAGGACGCCGCCGATTGGCGCTTACCGACCGCGGACTTGCGGTGCTGGCCCGGCGCGACCGGTCCTCGGTGGGCGCGGCAAGAAAGCGATGGAGCACGTCGCCAAGAGACCCCGACGCCCCTCTCACGTGGCGTAACGTTGCCGGCAGCAGAAGCCGTCAGCTGCTCAGAAACACCCAGCACACCGAATCTGTCCACTGGTTCGCAGCGGCCATGGCGAGGCAGGCACGCTCCCGTCCTTGGGATGTCGTCCAACTGGACCCGCCACGCCGCGCCTCCAGGTACTTCCGGTACGGTGACAGACTGCGCTCCATCCATCCCGATGCCTTCGGAATGTTGCGGAGAGGCCCTGACAGGTGGCTGTTCTTCCTGGAGTGGGAGCGGAGGGCCGTACGCCCGGTGACAATGGCTGCTCGCATAGCGCCCTATCTGTGTTACTACTCCTCACACAGGCCCACCGACGACCACGGCACGCGTCCCACCGTCCTCGTCGTCTTCGAGGACGAGATCGCACAGACACATTTCCTGCGCGTGGCCAGGGATGAGATGGACCGGACGAGGGTCACGGTCCCACTGTTCGTCTCCCACGGGGGCCTGCTGGAAAGAGTAGGGCCTCTGGGACGAGCGTGGCGCACGACTGACGACTCGGAGCCCGGGTACGTCTATCCTGTGCGGTGAACGGGTGCGCATGCGTGGAGAAAGAAAGCAAGGAAGCTGGAGTACATCCACGAGCCCAAGTCTTCCCTGACCGGCTGCGCCGCATCGAAGTTGCCGCAAGAATCGTGGGACGGCCTCAAGATTATCAACGCCCGCGATGTGAGCTCCCACAACGAACTTACTCATTCATCCCCGCTGCCGCGGCCGTTCTTGGGGGCGCAAGACTCACTGTTCCTCCGGCGTATTCACTATCACAAAGTGTTGGCGGTGTCCCACTCCTTATACCTTCGTACAAGGTCTTATAATTCATCTGTTACCAGTGAGAAGGTTTGTTTCACGAAGTCTTGGTCGACAACCAAGAAACCATATTCACTACAAACACCTTCGTTCTTCAGTATCTTGTCTCTTTTCCTAACCATGTCTAGACGACCGTTTCTGTGGACGATGGCATTCCGTAGATCAGAAAGCAAGCGTAGGCGTTCCCAACGGATGTTATTCTTCGAAAGCTCGAAGTTAAGGCATTCTTTATAGTGCTTATTGGCCCAGTCGAGAAAGTTACGGTTGCGCCTTGATCTGACGGTCGTAGTCTGTCCTGCCTGTTTGGGTCGGATGAGTTCTGCAACTTCCGTCACCGCGGACTCGTAGACCGCGAACAGCGCGGCGAGAAATGTACAACGCAAGAGCCGCGGCTGCACGAAATGAAACTGGAAGCGTAGCTCCTGACTCAATAGGTCCCAATCCGTCTCGTCAAGGGACAGTTCACGCGTCTTGTTCTCTAGTTCCGCAGGCATCTCCAGATGGCCACGCTCTATGTGCTGTTCGATGAGTCGCAGGTGTAACTCAAGCGCGTGTAGCTCCATTGGCACTTTGTATAGTCGAAAGTCGATGGTTATGGTTGGCGCCATGATGTCACCACCGCGGATGCAAATAAGTTCATGAGACCCGGATCCGCGTGCTGCCTAGATGTATTGTAGCGGATAGACGGGATGAGGCGCTGAATCCCGCTGTCGACATAGCATCGAAAGAGAAAGATCGTTGCAAGCGTGGGGACACAAAGATGAGTGTGACGCAATAGTAACGGATCCTTCGACTGGGATGGCTATGGTCAGACGAGTCTATCCCCGCGTGTGCGGGGGAGCCCGGGGGGTACAGACCGGAGAGATAGGTAACAGGTAGACCGGGCACATGGGTAACACATTGGAGGATTGCGAGAAGCAATCCGTCAGGAGGAAATGTGTTGCCCTGGAAAGAGACGAGCGCCGAATCTGAGCGAATGCGGTTCATTGAGCTCAGGGCCGCAGGGGCAGGGTCCATAGCGGAACTGTGCCGGTGGTTTGGGATCAGCCGCAAGACCGCCTACAAGCTGATCGGCCGCTACGAGGCCTATGGCCCGGATGGCCTGCGAGACCGGAGCCGGACGTAGCGTGGCCTGCGCCCAGCACGGCATCCGGCATCCTGGACCGGGCCGGTTTGGTCAAGCGCCGCAAGCGCCGCCACAGGTCCTCCCCCTGGGACGAGCCCTTCGCACACGCCAGGCAGCCCAACGACGTCTGGTCCATCGACTTCAAGGGATGGTTCCGTACGGGTGACGGGACGCGCATAGACCCGCTCACCACCCAGGACGCGGCGTCCCGCTACCTCCTCGTCTGCGAAGGGCTGGAACGACCCGCCGGCCCCGAGGCCAGGCGCGCCCTCGAGAGAGCCTTTCGCGAGTACGGCCTTCCAAGGGTTATCCGCACCGACAACGGCCCGCCCTTCGCCAGCGCCGGCCTGGGCAGCCTCTCGCCACTGGCCATCTGGTGGGTCAAGCTGGGGATCCTCCCCGAGCGCATCGAGCCCGGCCGGCCAGAACAGAACGGGCGCCTTGAGCGACTCCACCGCACTCTCAAGGCAGAGACGGCGTCCCCTCCCATGGCCAACCGGAAACGACAGCGCCGGGCCTTCGATCGCTTCCGGCAAAGCTACAACTTCGAGCGTCCGCACGAAGCGTTGGGGCAACGGCCCCCGGCGCTGCTGTACTCGCCCTCGTTCCGTCCCTATCCTTACCGCGTCAGACACCCGGAATACGGGACCGGGGTCACAGTTCGCCGCGTGCGGGGCAACGGCGCGATCAAGTGGAAGGGAAACCGCATCTACGTGAGCGAGGCTCTAAGAGGCGAACCCATAGGCCTCGTTCAGCAGGAGGAACACATATGGACCATACAGTTCGGCTCGCTCCTCATCGGCGTGCTCGATGACATCGCAAGACGTGTCGGCAGGATCCCCGTAAAAGTGTTACCTATGTCTCCGGTTTAACTGTTACCCATGTGCTCGGTCGTTCACCCCACCACCACCCACTGTCAAACCCATAGATGAGGTCTATCCCCGCGTGTGCGGGGGAGCCGGACTGGTGTCCTGACCGGGGTGCGTACCGGTGGGTCTATCCCCGCGTGTGCGGGGGAGCCGGCGCTCGAAGAGACCTGAGCCGACGGTTATCGGGTCTATCCCCGCGTGTGCGGGGGAGCCATGGTATACGGCGGCCGAGCAACTCCAGAGCACGGTCTATCCCCGCGTGTGCGGGGGAGCCCGATCCACTGTGAATACGCGCTTTGTGTTCCGCGGTCTATCCCCGCGTGTGCGGGGGAGCCGCTCGAACGTTGCACGTTGAGGCGCTCGACTGAGGTCTATCCCCGCGTGTGCGGGGGAGCCTTGACATAGGGGGTTACGCTCCGACTTGACAGCGGTCTATCCCCGCGTGTGCGGGGGAGCCGTCTGGCTATTGGCCCCGGCTTGGAATGAATCGGGTCTATCCCCGCGTGTGCGGGGGAGCCGACCACGAAACCCATAGAAGTTTGGGACCCTGAGGTCTATCCCCGCGTGTGCGGGGGAGCCGGTGGCACTCCCGACACCTAAACTCGACATCACGGTCTATCCCCGCGTGTGCGGGGGAGCCGCGCCTACCCGCTGGAGTGGATAGTCGGGATCGGGTCTATCCCCGCGTGTGCGGGGGAGCCACGCCGTTTAGCGGCTTTCTGCCTGCCCATCTGGGTCTATCCCCGCGTGTGCGGGGGAGCCGCCGAGCCGTCGGAGCGGGCGTTGCGGGACTTGGGTCTATCCCCGCGTGTGCGGGGGAGCCCGCGCCTTCGTCACCAAGGCGTCGTATGGCTTCGGTCTATCCCCGCGTGTGCGGGGGAGCCCGGCCGCCTCGGCGGCGAGCTGCTGCCGATCGGGGTCTATCCCCGCGTGTGCGGGGGAGCCGGGCTATGGCCGGACGCCAAATAGGGCCGACAGGGTCTATCCCCGCGTGTGCGGGGGAGCCTGGCACGATCGGGCGGCGTCTCGCGTTTCAATCGGTCTATCCCCGCGTGTGCGGGGGAGCCGCGTGTCCACCCTTACGGGTTGCTCAACTGCTGGGTCTATCCCCGCGTGTGCGGGGGAGCCATGGTGTCGCCGCCCGGGCCGGTCTGCGCGGTGGGTCTATCCCCGCGTGTGCGGGGGAGCCTCGCTTTTCTTGAGATCCATGCGCGCCTGGCACGGTCTATCCCCGCGTGTGCGGGGGAGCCGCCAAGCCGACCGGAGACTGGGAACAGAAGCGAGGTCTATCCCCGCGTGTGCGGGGGAGCCTTATCGTTCCGAGCTTGCCTGCGGGATAGTAAGGGTCTATCCCCGCGTGTGCGGGGGAGCCAAAGCGAACAAGCCGTCGAAGATGCAAAGGTCGGGTCTATCCCCGCGTGTGCGGGGGAGCCTGAGGGGCGGCTGCTATCGTCGGGCCTGATCCTGGTCTATCCCCGCGTGTGCGGGGGAGCCAGGATGTTGAAGCCTTGGCAGTCGTCGCAAATCGGTCTATCCCCGCGTGTGCGGGGGAGCCGTGAATAAATGTTCCGGTGTTCATGGTTATCCCGGTCTATCCCCGCGTGTGCGGGGGAGCCTATCTCATGCCCTTGCCGGACCGCAGCCTGGACGGTCTATCCCCGCGTGTGCGGGGGAGCCAAAACGTCGAGGATTTTTACGAGGGGAAAGACGGGTCTATCCCCGCGTGTGCGGGGGAGCCAAGCGCGGGCGGCACAAAACGACGATATGCGTAGGTCTATCCCCGCGTGTGCGGGGGAGCCACGACGATGCCGAGTATCGGGTGGCCGCCGGCGGGTCTATCCCCGCGTGTGCGGGGGAGCCAACATGGCCCCCCGCCGTGGGCGCTATCGTCGAGGTCTATCCCCGCGTGTGCGGGGGAGCCGCGTACCAACAATTCGACCACGTAGTTGCCGTGGGTCTATCCCCGCGTGTGCGGGGGAGCCGTTTGTGCGGGTGGCCCCAGCGATCCGTCCACCGGTCTATCCCCGCGTGTGCGGGGGAGCCAGTCGGGCAGGGACGGAAGCTCTAGGGTCACAGGGTCTATCCCCGCGTGTGCGGGGGAGCCGCGGCATGACTAAGCAAATCATCGATAAGATCAGGTCTATCCCCGCGTGTGCGGGGGAGCCATGGTGTCCTCCGTGTCGGTTTGCCTACGTCAAGGTCTATCCCCGCGTGTGCGGGGGAGCCGAACAACGGGGCTGCCCGCCGACGTATTCGACGGGTCTATCCCCGCGTGTGCGGGGGAGCCCGACGACTTCTTCTTCTGCCTCGGCACGAACCAGGTCTATCCCCGCGTGTGCGGGGGAGCCGGTAGTACCTTGCCCGCCTGCCCGTCTCGATAGGGTCTATCCCCGCGTGTGCGGGGGAGCCTAATAGTCGTCCGCCGCCAGAACGCCGGTCACCGGTCTATCCCCGCGTGTGCGGGGGAGCCCCAACCGCAAACTGTGCAAACCCACATCCGCCGGGTCTATCCCCGCGTGTGCGGGGGAGCCTACGTCGCGGCGGTGTTGGGGGCTTCATCAGAAGGTCTATCCCCGCGTGTGCGGGGGAGCCGCGCCGGATCGCCCAGCGCGCGAACCGCCGTAGGGTCTATCCCCGCGTGTGCGGGGGAGCCGCAGCCGCAGCAAGTGAGGCGAATGCGACATGGGGTCTATCCCCGCGTGTGCGGGGGAGCCCATGTCGATCAGGTCAACGCTCCACCAGTCGCCGGTCTATCCCCGCGTGTGCGGGGGAGCCGGCGTAACCGTTCTGTGGGTTCAGCCCTAGTCAGGTCTATCCCCGCGTGTGCGGGGGAGCCAACGCCTCCCTCAGTCCCTGGACGATAGACACCGGTCTATCCCCGCGTGTGCGGGGGAGCCACGATCCGCCCCAAGGTCAAGGTCGTCGTCTGCGGTCTATCCCCGCGTGTGCGGGGGAGCCATCCTGCACGATGCTGAGCGCTACCGGGATTATGGTCTATCCCCGCGTGTGCGGGGGAGCCAGGCGCACCGCATGTCGCCTCGATCAAGGGAAAGGTCTATCCCCGCGTGTGCGGGGGAGCCTCGATCAGCCGGGCCGCTCGAATCTTCACGCTGGGTCTATCCCCGCGTGTGCGGGGGAGCCACATTGAGGTTGGTTCCGACTAACGGAGCCATCGGTCTATCCCCGCGTGTGCGGGGGAGCCGACGAAGACCGCGCCGACGTGGAGCCCGAATCGGGTCTATCCCCGCGTGTGCGGGGGAGCCACCCGTGGCGTCGCAAACGCCATAGCAATCAAGGGTCTATCCCCGGGTGTGCGGGGGAGCCAAATCGACATCCACGCTTACCCAAAGACCACCAGGTCTATCCCCGCGTGTGCGGGGGAGCCGGCCCGATCAAGCCAAAAAGTGCTGTCAAGAAAGGTCTATCCCCGCGTGTGCGGGGGAGCCGCCGTCGCCCCGGTCATCGCGGCGCCTATGTCGGGTCTATCCCCGCGTGTGCGGGGGAGCCGCGCCTGGCCGCGCAGTACGCCGGACTGTCAAAGGTCTATCCCCGCGTGTGCGGGGGAGCCGGTCGGCGCCCCGCTGTTAGCATGGGGGTTCGAGGTCTATCCCCGCGTGTGCGGGGGAGCCACTAAGGCTTGAGCGTCGTCACCCGCTTCTCTCGGTCTATCCCCGCGTGTGCGGGGGAGCCTGTAAAGCAAGCAAGGGACGAAACAGCCAAAGACAGGGGTCTATCCCCGCGTGTGCGGGGGAGCCCACCTGATGGTGATGGACGATAATGACAATAAGGGTCTATCCCCGCGTGTGCGGGGGAGCCATTCACCACGTTCCCGGTTCCCGCTTACACCCAGGTCTATCCCCGCGTGTGCGGGGGAGCCATGCGCCGATTTAGATGCCCGGCCCGTGATGACGGTCTATCCCCGCGTGTGCGGGGGAGCCGCCGCCTGGCTGTCGGATGCCCATTTACGTCTCGGTCTATCCCCGCGTGTGCGGGGGAGCCGCGCTGAATTGGCCGAACTCTTCGAGCCGGTGAGGTCTATCCCCGCGTGTGCGGGGGAGCCGTTCCATCGGTTGTTATGCCTATGGGGGCGGTGGGTCTATCCCCGCGTGTGCGGGGGAGCCCGCATGGTAAGGATTCGTCACGCTGCTGGGGAAGGTCTATCCCCGCGTGTGCGGGGGAGCCCGCCAACAATGGGCAGGTCCGCGTAATGGTGGAGGTCTATCCCCGCGTGTGCGGGGGAGCCTTCGCAGACGTTGATCCTACTGCCGGAGCAGTGGGTCTATCCCCGCGTGTGCGGGGGAGCCCGGCGGGGCCGTATCCGACCTGGTCGTCTCGCAGGTCTATCCCCGCGTGTGCGGGGGAGCCGGTGCAACATCCTCCGGCGCACCAGCATCATCAGGTCTATCCCCGCGTGTGCGGGGGAGCCTGGAATCGACCCATCATCGGGACAAAAGATAGTGGTCTATCCCCGCGTGTGCGGGGGAGCCCAACAGCAGAACAGTTCTACACCGGCGAGTACAGGTCTATCCCCGCGTGTGCGGGGGAGCCATTCGTGGGACTTCTTCGTCGGAAACGTGAAAGGGTCTATCCCCGCGTGTGCGGGGGAGCCTCGCGGCCCGGCGGTGGCGTCTCATGCGGGCCAGGTCTATCCCCGCGTGTGCGGGGGAGCCCGACGCTAAGACCGTGGCGTCCTTGTCGATGAAGGTCTATCCCCGCGTGTGCGGGGGAGCCTCCTCGTGCTTGAACACGTGGCGGATTTCCTCGGGTCTATCCCCGCGTGTGCGGGGGAGCCCGATGACCTTCGCCCGCCTGATCTCCTCAGCGGGGTCTATCCCCGCGTGTGCGGGGGAGCCCTACGGAGATATCAGTAGCTGCCAACGGCGACAGGTCTATCCCCGCGTGTGCGGGGGAGCCAATTACCCAGCGGGCAAACAGCCGCAGTCGGGGGGTCTATCCCCGCGTGTGCGGGGGAGCCCGCCTCAGACACCCGTTGACGAACTGGGCCAGGGGTCTATCCCCGCGTGTGCGGGGGAGCCCTGTCATTCGTACCCGATGTTGACCGTGACGACGGTCTATCCCCGCGTGTGCGGGGGAGCCACGATAGAGCGAGCCATTGAGCCATCTTCGGCAGGTCTATCCCCGCGTGTGCGGGGGAGCCGTTCTCACGACCCGGCGGACTGCAACGGCCGGGGGTCTATCCCCGCGTGTGCGGGGGAGCCCATTGTCCTTGCCGGTGTTCAGTTTGATGTCGGGGTCTATCCCCGCGTGTGCGGGGGAGCCGGGCTTCTTGTCGCGGGCCATTTGCTCTATCAGGGTCTATCCCCGCGTGTGCGGGGGAGCCATCATCAGGCCCACCCACTCCACTCGTACTAGGGGTCTATCCCCGCGTGTGCGGGGGAGCCGGTCGTAGAGAGTGTCGAAGGCGAACAGGTCACGGTCTATCCCCGCGTGTGCGGGGGAGCCTCCGAAACCCTTAGCTTCGCGGGAATGACTGTGGGTCTATCCCCGCGTGTGCGGGGGAGCCGGCCTGGCCATGCATGCGTTCATCCTGGTGCTGGGTCTATCCCCGCGTGTGCGGGGGAGCCAAGGCCAACGAATGTAGCCTGTGTGGTTCTTCGGGTCTATCCCCGCGTGTGCGGGGGAGCCTTTCGCGCTCCAGACAGCCCAAGCATTCGGGCCGGTCTATCCCCGCGTGTGCGGGGGAGCCGCCAGTGCCTGGAATTCCACGACGAAGAGGCGCGGTCTATCCCCGCGTGTGCGGGGGAGCCAGACCCTTAAAGAATCGGCCCTCGTCCTTCATGGGTCTATCCCCGCGTGTGCGGGGGAGCCTCCGGGCCAGCACGCCGGGCCCGTCTTGTCATGGGTCTATCCCCGCGTGTGCGGGGGAGCCTCGCCACCCCCAGAGACACGAGCACCAGATAGGGGTCTATCCCCGCGTGTGCGGGGGAGCCCGATGCCCCTGACCCGTGACTTCAAGCGTACGAGGTCTATCCCCGCGTGTGCGGGGGAGCCTTTTCGACCCCGGCGTCTACCGACCCGACTCACGGTCTATCCCCGCGTGTGCGGGGGAGCCCCCGGAACTCTCGGAAGTGGTGGACACAAGCGAGGTCTATCCCCGCGTGTGCGGGGGAGCCTTTGAACTGGAGCCGAACAAAAACCAGGCGTCGGGTCTATCCCCGCGTGTGCGGGGGAGCCCGTACCGGTCGCAGACCAACAGCTCGATCACCAGGTCTATCCCCGCGTGTGCGGGGGAGCCGAGATGGCGCGGGCATCGGCAGCGTTGGCGTATGGTCTATCCCCGCGTGTGCGGGGGAGCCGGCCGTTGCTGCAACAGCCGTGGGACTTGGTGAGGTCTATCCCCGCGTGTGCGGGGGAGCCACTGACGTGGGTGAGCGCACACCGGGCGTGACAGGTCTATCCCCGCGTGTGCGGGGGAGCCCTGGAATGGACGGCAAACCCCGATATAGGCTCAGGTCTATCCCCGCGTGTGCGGGGGAGCCAACGCCTGGGATCAACGGTGTCTCAGCTAGTCAGGTCTATCCCCGCGTGTGCGGGGGAGCCAGAAAGACCAATTTCACGGCCGGTTTGTCGAGCGGTCTATCCCCGCGTGTGCGGGGGAGCCGGATTCGGTTGTGCTTCCCGTTTCTATGTCGTAGGTCTATCCCCGCGTGTGCGGGGGAGCCGATGCCAGACCGCCCAGCGGAGCCGCCTAATCAGGTCTATCCCCGCGTGTGCGGGGGAGCCCGTGTTGGAGTCTTGCTGAACGGACACAGTAAAGGTCTATCCCCGCGTGTGCGGGGGAGCCATGGCTGCGGGTTGTCGCCGTCGAAACGCGCGAGCGGTCTATCCCCGCGTGTGCGGGGGAGCCGAATGGATGAAAAATCATGAGCGCAACCCAAACGGTCTATCCCCGCGTGTGCGGGGGAGCCTCGGAGACCGTGACCTGGCCCGAGGTCGAGACAGGTCTATCCCCGCGTGTGCGGGGGAGCCTCGGCCACCGTCTGCCGGTGGTCCAACGCCACCGGTCTATCCCCGCGTGTGCGGGGGAGCCCGATGGATCAATCCTATACCGACATCCAACGCGGGTCTATCCCCGCGTGTGCGGGGGAGCCTCGGCGGCCTCCATCAGCACCTCGTCACGCTGCGGTCTATCCCCGCGTGTGCGGGGGAGCCCGCACGTCGCCTCTCCACCTTTTGCTCAGGCGAGGTCTATCCCCGCGTGTGCGGGGGAGCCGTAAACGTCCGCTTGCCCGGCCAGCCTGGTAAGGGTCTATCCCCGCGTGTGCGGGGGAGCCCCTCTGGCTTAGATCAACCCAGCGTGTACGTCAGGTCTATCCCCGCGTGTGCGGGGGAGCCCCAAGCTCCGTCGGCCAGCAGATCTTTGAAGGGGGTCTATCCCCGCGTGTGCGGGGGAGCCTTCGGGAGCGACTCCGGTATCCATAGGTCGTCCGGTCTATCCCCGCGTGTGCGGGGGAGCCCGCACCGTAGTAGAGTATTTGCCAATCTGGTTAGGTCTATCCCCGCGTGTGCGGGGGAGCCCTCTCAGTTATGCCCAACGGATCAACGCCTCTAGGTCTATCCCCGCGTGTGCGGGGGAGCCAGGTTCCTCGAGCCGTACCTGGCGCCCATGACGGGTCTATCCCCGCGTGTGCGGGGGAGCCCCTTGTAACATCTTGGAAACATTTAGGTCGTTGCGTGTGTGGGAGAACCTCTCGGCCCAAGTGGAAAATGGCCCCTCAATCTACTGGTGAAATTCGGCTAACTGTATTTCACCAAGTGCACGCCGTCGGCATCCACAATGGTCTTGGGAGCATCGCCCAGGAGACGTATCCTCTGCTCTCCAACGGCTTCGGGTGCACTCCACGTCATCACTATCGCTCCCCGGTCCAACTCGTTGTACCAACCGCTCAGGACATCCCAGATCCGGTCCCGTATGCCGCCGGTCATTCGCGGGCTCGTGTATACGCCGGGCGCTATTTCCAGCATCACCGATGCCAGAAATCCGCGGTAGCGCGCCTCGACGTTTACGGTAACGACCACAATCACGACGCGCCTCCGGGGTCGTCAGTAGACGGAGTTGCGGACGCATCTTCCTCCAAATTGATGTCCTGGAAGAGAATCTTGATGCGGTCAATCATCTTTGGAATTACTTGCTCGGTGCGCAGCATCTCACCGGTCGTTCGGCGAGTGTGCCTTTCGATGTTGAGTTTCGGGTTCTCAATGACGGACCTTGCCGATTTGAAGGCGGCGGGCAGGAGAATCGAGTCACGGAACAGATCGGCGACGTCCAGCGCGAATGCGTCGCCGCTGCGTTCGTGGATGAAGCCCAGTTGCGGAATGGCGCCCACCGAGATTACCGCGATCACAGCAGCGGATGTGACCGCGACGGACGCATGATTGATGGCCTGGTTTGGAATGTCGGCCGACGTGGGATTGGCGCGGTCGTAACGACGGCCCCTCCAGGGAATCCCGTACCGATGAGCCAGATTCCGGTACATTTGCTTCATGCGGCCGCCCTCGATACCCCGTAGGGCTTCGATGCTCTGGGGCGGGAGCACTTCGCCGAGCCGCAGCGCATACATCTTACGTGCCACGTTTAGGCGGCTCCCCTCAGCGTCTCCCCAAGCACGCATCTGGCGGCGGGCGATGTCGGATGCGTCAGGCATCAACGGCGGGGCCGTATAACACCTGACGCCATCCTCGCCCACCGCAACGAGGGCGGTCCCGTGCCGGGCCATCAAACGCAGGGCGTCGTGGCTCACCGTGGAACCCGGCCCCAAGAGGATCATGGAAAGAGATTGGAAGGGTATTCCGTACTCGCCGCGGTCGAGGGGGCTTCCAGAATCGGGTCCGGCCTGGCGTTCAAAGCGCAGGCTACCGTCCCGAACTGTTAGCGCCCCTCGACTCAACCACAGAAGACCTTGACGGTCCGCATGTGGAATCCTTGCCGTCTCAAGTCCCAGTCTGCCTCTGAGCATGGGCATTCGCCTTTCGGTTGCGATATTCAGTTGTTAAGGTACTTGAATTCAGGATCGACATACTCGTCACCGGGCCAAACTGGAGGCGGGACGCAGCAAGAGCATCCCGTATCCGTAGGCGCGGTGGCGTCCGACTCCGCGGGCCACCAGGTCGGCGAATTTCGTCGGGTCGACCACTTCTATAATTCCCTGCATCACAGCGTCCGGTCCTTCCGAGGCCCGGGCGCGGAGCTTTCGCACGACGCGCACCCTTTGGAATGACCTCAGCCGCGCTTCTTCAAGGTGGGCTCCGCATTGGTCAAGCCTGGCGGACAGCCAGTCCCGGTAGACATCTTCTCGCTTGCGCGGCATCTCCCCTTTCGGGTGGCGCTCAGCCTCTGCCTGGAAGGCGTCCGCCTCTTTACCTGCCCTAGCCGATCCGCGGGCGCATCTAACGACAGGGCGGATTAAGGCTTCAAAGCCCAGCCGCTGTCCTGCCCGCCAGGAGCCGGGCATGGTCTTGCTGTCGATGCTGTTCGCCGGAAGCGCCTTGGACTGAAGTGGGCATGCGTAGGCCTGCGAGGCGTCGCGTAGTTCGTCCACAGTGGATGTCGAGTAACCATAGAACGTGCCTCGTCCGCTACTGGGGTCTCGCGGGATGATGACGCGAAATGGCTTGGGCGCAAGGTCACGACCAAAGCTTTCGGTTAGCAGACAGTGCATGGCGAAGCCGGGGTCGAACGCGTTCCGGCTAATCATGCCCCTCGATCCGGCCCAGCGGTAGAAGGCGCGCAAGTCTATGTCGGCGCGGATCATGTTGGTGGTCACGGTTTTTCCTCCCTGTCGGGAAATTTCTTACGCGCACACGTCCCCTCCAAAACGCGCCGCCCGCCGCCGTGAAGTCCGGAAACCCAGTTGCGCTCGTCGGTGACCATGTATTCGCGGTTCGGCGCAGCCTCTGGCGCGCCTTCGCCGGCTGGCCAGAGCAGGCGTATGTCGTCCCGCTCGGCCCCCTCCCGTTCCAAGGGGTGTTTCAGCAGCGCGTCGAGCGTGGTTTCCGCCTCGATGAAGTCAGCGAATATATGCGCGGAAGGCAGACATGGCTTTCGCCCTATAAAGATGGGGCGCGCCGGTTCACGTAGAGCGTCGGCCAGTTCCTCCAGAGTGGGCGAGTCGTCTTCGTAGCCCAGCCGCAAGGCGACGGATACGCGCATGTCGGCGAAGTAGTCACGGTAACGCAGGTGCGGCGCGTCGTATGTCTTAGCGCCCCCGGCTCGGCCCTCAGGCCGGCCCCGTGTCGTCCAGCCCCTGTCGTCCTTGTTCAACTGTGCCGTCTGGAAGTCCCCTAGCCTGACGCCGCCGGCCGGTTCACGATCGATGCGGGCGGCGAAGACGAGGCGGTCCTGCAAGCGTTGATGGCGGTCCCGTTCGATCCGCCGCCAGCCCAGCGCGTTGGCGAACAGTCCGGTCAGCATCGACGCCGCGGGGAACCAGCGGATGACGCCGTAGTTGTCGATCGTCTCTCCGCCAAATGCCATAAGGGGCGACTCGAGGTTTATCAACAAATGCCGCACGGCCTACGCCGCCTTCCCGTTACGGACAGCGTCCGCAGCCCACTCGGCCAGGTCATCGAGACAGACACGCTCCGCTTTGGGGACGTCGCAGTCGTCCAGCGACATGAGTCGCCGCCTTTCCCGCGCCCCGTAAGCCGCGTCCAGCTTGGACAGGTGAGAGGATAGGGCGTTTGTTGCCGCGCCTGTCAGCGGCGACACAGGGTCCCGGAAGGCGTTGGCGAGGCTGCGGGGCTGGCGCGATCCGGCCTCGACCAACGCCAGGTTGGCGTAGGCGTAGGGCGCCGTCGAGCCGAGCTTCGCGCCGGGCGAAACGGTGGCGATAAGGTGGATGAGGTGTTCGACCACCTTGGCCGCAAGCTCGCGGTCCGCGCTCTGCCAGTCCCCGGCCTCACAGCCCTTAAGGTTGGAGATCAGACCGGGCACGTCAACCACCACGTAGCCGTAGAAGAGACCCGCTGTGAGCTCCACGTCGCCGATGTGGTCTGCGCCGGGGTCCTCCTCGGCTGGTTGGAGGTCGTCCACGACGGAGAAGTAGTCGCTCTCACTCTCCTCAGCGTGCACTGTGAAAGCGTGGGCCACGTGGACTGCGGCGTCGATGTTGGCGGCAGGATCGGATGTCACCATTCTGCCGAAAAGCGCGCCTATCAGTCCCCCCGGCAAGGTGGCGCTTTGCCTGAACGCAAGGAAGTTCTCGCGCTGTTCGTTGGCCCGACGGTCGCTGAAGAGCAGCTTGGCGGCCTCAACAGCGGGGTCCGTCTCCCCGGGATGAGCCTCGCATATCGCCATTGCCTGCGACTCGAGATACTCAACCTCGGGAAGTCCGAGGAGGAGGGGTTGTCGTCCGGTTCTGGTCGTGCCCCTGTCTCCGTACACTCCCTTTTGAAACTCTTCTTCGACTTTGTCGAGAAAGTCCTCGGCGTAATCGCCCGATTCGCGAAGCGGCCGCATGACGCGTCGCGTCACGATCTCCCGCGAGCGGACGGCGCCAGGCGCGCCGTCGATGTTGCCCACCGCGAATTCGTCGTCCGCCATGCGCCAGTGCCGCTTGAGGCACTGCGATGAGACGCGCGTCCGTGTCGCGCCGCCGAACGGCATCCGCTTGGCGAGGCCGCTGTCGTCCCGGTTCAGCAGCGCCGCCGGGTATGAGTGCAGAGTGTGGATCTGCAGGAATCTTGGTGTTGTCATTTCGTTTCTCCGTATTGTGGTTTCACGTTAGGTGGCCCGAGTCTGATTGATGCTCTCGGCTCGATAGTACGCTTGGGCTATTTTGTGGCGGGCTGTGTCCGACCGTCCGCGGTCGCGTCCTTCATTGAGTATGAACCAAGCCATCTCACGCCAATTGAATGCGCAACGTTCGGATCGCTCGGATGCCAACATGCGGTACAGCCTGGCTAGGAGACGGTGCAAAGCATGACCTTCCGCCGAAAGCAGGGTCGCCAGTCTATCCTCGCTGTAGAACGGGACACGATTACCCGCGCCTTCGAACAAGACTTGGCCGATACTTCGGCTTGGCCTGTGAGCCAGCCCGCCACCGTGAGCCATGAGCGCTATGCCGTGCACGATGAGGCCCCACTTGCTGAGGTCAAGGTTTTTGGGCATTCCGTTTCTAACCATTAATCGCCAGAAAGCGGCAGTGTCGGGCCTCGTAAAATCCATGCGGCGGAGCTTCGATCTATCGCCGAGGCCAAACTCCTTGCTTTCAATAGTTTCAGCAATACCATTAATTGCCGATCCGAAATTCCGCGGGATCTGACTTTTGCCGGGAGTTTCCGCCGAATGACTGCTCACCGACCGGGTGTTGTCCGTGCCGTCCTTCAAAACGCGCTCGATCTCGTCCCAGTCATTCGGACGCCAAGCGAACGCAGGAACGTGCTGGCCCAACGCCGTTAGCCACTCCTGCTGCTCTTCTCTTAACTCGGCGGTGTGGTCTCGCTTCAACTCTGCCACCACAAGTTCTGTGTTCCCTGTTTCCTCGTCTTTTCTGTACATCACCAAATCAGGGAATCCCCTCCCTCTGACGATGTGGATGCTGTCCCGATCACGGAGGTGGAATGACTGCCACCCGTGCCGATGGGCCGTTTCGATTACTTCCTCGGTGAAGGTGCGCTCAGATGACTGACGACTCGCACTCTCTCCTTGCCTCTCAGGCATTACTTGTCCTCCTCTTCAACTTTCTGAAACAAGTACGGCAGGCCCTTATTCCCGCGCAGGCTAGACTCAAATAGGCTTAATGCACGTGATCGAGCGCGGTGTTGATGAATGATCAAGCAGGGGATCGAGTCGAGTGCATCTCGCAAGAACCCGCGGGCACGGACTATCGCGCCGTCTGTGCCATTCATTAACCACTCAGCGCGTATGCGCCGGCGCTCATCTTGATCGTCGGCCTCGTACTCGGTTTGTAAATGAACGAAAAAGTCGGCATCTACGATCTCATCCAGCTTGTCGGCCCAAGGATTGGCGATTGACCATTTCTCGGACTTGATATCGTTGGGATCACCTCTGTTGGCGAAAGTGGCTACAGCATGACGCAAAATCCTCTGAACGATACGGATCTGCTCGATGCGTTCCCTGGCAATGTCGCCCAATTCTTTGTTGGTGCCTGCTCTTCCAAAGACCTGAACTGTCTTGCGCCGCAATGGGATGATGCGCTCGTGGTAGCCAGCAGTCCCACCTTCTCCGCGGACCATGCCACGGGCCACAAGCTGCATTCGCCCGTCGAAGCATTTGTCGAACCGCGACGGGCTTAGGAGGGAGGGTTGCTTCCAATCCGAGGAGAATAATCCGTCTACAATTCTCTCGTATCCGAACTTGTGAAATCCCAAGAACGCTGGCGGAGTTTGGTTCTTGTTTGCACTTTTCCCCGTAGGCGACCACGGGTCCCCTGTCAAACCCTTCATGTCAATTACCCGTCGGTCCGCCGAACCCGCACGAACGGCCCTCAGGCCCACTTCTGCACGTTGCAAACGGATGCGGCGGCAGACTTCTATGTAGAAAACATCCAGTTCTTTCGGTGAAACGGGTTCAGCCTTCGTTCCGTCCCATGCAGCCGTCCACAAAAGACACTCGCCGTCTGAAGCCGGATACCCCTGATATTCATTCAATAACGCTTGACGTTGTTCGAGAAGAGCAAGAATGTCACGCTGAACGTGAACTCCCAAGTTTGTAGAAGGTGTAATGCTGAATGATGGCCGGTTACCGTATCCGCTGGGCATACGTGAAATCCCATAGTTGCGGCTTCCTCCGTACCCCTCCATCGTCTGCAACGTAACGAGTGCGAACACCCACTCGTCGACTCGGGCGGACGATGCGACAGCCGATTTCACGTCGTGGTTCTTGGACGTAACGAGCATGTCCAGTTCGTCGGGGGTCTGGACGGCGCTCTTGTATTCTTCCAGCTTGTCTGCGGACTTCGCCGGGGGCTGCATGAAGGCGGGCTTGGTGATGTCGTTAACGACGAGCTGCCACGGCTCGTCGTTGGGGAAGTCCAGGGTCAGCCCGCGTATCAGGCCGGACCACGCCTCTGCGTCCGGCGGAGGTTCGCTCACGTCTGCCCGATGCATCGCCATGGTGCCGAGTTGGACCAGAAAGGCGTGCCAGGCGTGGCGTTGGTGCGGCCGGAGGGCGGGAAAGGCCTCCACCTGGTCCGCCATTAGCGCGGCGTAGACCTCCGGCAGCGATGCCTCCATGGGGGAACCGCAAGAGACTTGCACTCGAATGAGTGGTTCGGTCAGAGTGTTAAACATCTCGCCTTCCCGCTAGCGCCTTTGGGACATTGCGTGGAGTTGCGTCAACGATCACTTGGCAATGAACCTGCGGAGTTTGGACCAAGAGTATCGCTCGCGCCTCGCGAAGCCGAACCCGGATGGCAGTGCCGTTCGAGGTTCTAATGTCTGCGTATGCCTGGGGGGTGTTCTGGTTCATGTTGTCCGGCAATTCCTTTTCGATCTTGCTTCCATCTGTAACATTGCTACTTAACGATTATGCACTATAATCGAGGTGCGTCAAACGCGCCCACCGCCACGCCGAAAGATAAAGCTGTGCACGTCTAGGTGAACCTGGACGGACCATTTGTGAATCCCCGCTCGCGCGGGATCGCGGGATCGACGGGTTAAGGACGTCGGATCGTGGTTTGCACAAAGGCCTTACGGGCGGTGATAGCCCGCGCTACGTAGCGATGTTTATTCATCGCGAGGAGGCTCCCCCATAAACATGGGGATTCGGATCTCCTGGGGCTGCGCCGCGATTAGGCGGTGCAGCCTCAGACGGTCGTACACGAAGCGCCTCGCCTCGGACTGTCGCTGGTCGTGCGCTACACCCGCCGATAGGCATCACTACGGTGGGCGACTCGAACCACGAGCACGACTAATTCGTCAGCGAGTAGTTCATACACCACCCGGTAGTCGCCAACCCTAATGCGGCGCAACCCGCGAAGTCCCCCTTTGAGAGGACTTCCTGCCAAGGGCTGCTCGCCAAGGCCGTCAATGGAGCGGATGACGAGAAGCCTCGCCTGCCGCGGAACACGGGCAAGCTCCTTTGCCGCGCTGCGCTTAATCCGAACCGAGTAGCTCACGCCTGACCTCATCCCAGTCCAAGACCGGATCGGACGGGTCCCGCAGCCTGTCCAACGCTACGGAAAGGTCATCGAAGTCGTGCAGATATTGCTCCAGCGCCTGGCGGACCACGTTGGCACGGCTGCGCTTGAGCTGCGCCGCAGCCGCGTCCAGGGCGGTGGCTAGTTCATCAGGGACCCGAGCGGTGATTTGGGCCATCAAACGTGCTCCATGATCACTTTGAATTACAAACGATGTCAAATGCATCGATTGATATCAGAGTAATCCTGCAAGCGTTAAACGTCAACACCGGCCTCGAAGCGTCGAAACTGGCCATCAATGACCGCGTGACAGGCGAACCGTCGTTCGCTCAGGTGTCCCGGCGCAGCCCCAGGCGGTCGTACACGAAGCTCTGGTCGCCGACGGCGAAGGTGAAGCCGCCCGATTCCAACGTTGACGGCGTAACGGATTCGGGCACGTCCCCGGGTGGCAGCCAGCGCACCGAGACCGCCAGCTTGTCGATGCGCCTACAGGGATCGAACTGGCTAGGTTGAGGCGGATCGAGAACTACGTCGATCCGGTCGTCGCCGAGGCGCGTCCTTATCTTCTCTTCATCGCTTATGAACAGCACATCCCGGTTGTCATGCAGGAACGACTTGTCCCGCCTTATGGTGTGACCAAGTCCGTGCAGCCTGTCCGCTATCTCGCCGCCCTCGGTGTTCAGGGCGTGTGCCGCCCAGTCCTCGCCCTTTTCATTAGTGATGGCCTTGAGAGCGTCAGGGTGGGTCGCGTGCTCGACGAGCAGCCGGTTCATCCCCGGGATGCGCCATTCGGGATGCTTGCCGATCAGTCGGCGCGTGGCCTCAAGAATGGTGAGGCTGCGGTACACGTAGCCCATTGGACCAAGGCCGTTGGCGTCGCGCCCGTCGGTCAGCAACGGTTCCAGGTCGTTATTTGGCGGCGTCATGACGACGCAGGTCGGTTTTGCGTAACAGCCGGGACGGGTGTCGCGTCTGTGCCGATGGAGGCGGCCGATGCGCTGGAGGAGGACGTCGACGGGGCACAGGTCGGTTATGAGCAGGTCGGCGTCGATGTCGAGCGACTGTTCAAGCGTTTGGGTTCCGACGATGACGCGCCCTCCCTGCTTCCGGTCTTTTCCGAGCAACTCCTTCACTCGCTTGTCATGCATTACGCGGTCGCAAGCGGCGAAGCGACCGTGATGCAGCGTTGTCTTCCCCGCGATGTCGAATAGCAGACCTGCGTCCCCGCCTATTGCCAGGTTCTCCAGGGCTTTCTGTGTCCTCACCGCGTGGTCCACGGTATTGCGAACGACCAGAACCTTGGCGTCGGCCCTGGCGGCGGTCAGGGCGCGCCATGCCGTCTGTTGGAATTCATTCATGGTCGGACTCGCCGTGACGGTCACCGTCTTTTCCTGGTCGTTCTCCCCGGCAGGCGTCAGGGTCGCGCCACCGATGGAGAGAGCGCTTACCCCTGGATACGGAGCGCGCACCGCCTGACAGAGTGTGGGATGGCTTTGATCGGCGCGCTGGCCGCGATGCAGCCAGCGATGGCGCGCAGTCGAACCGAGCGTTGCCGACATCAGCAGCGCGTATCCGCCCGCCCCCACGTGGGCGTCCAGCAGCGCTTCCAGGATGACGCTCATGTAGGTGTCGGATGCGTGGACTTCGTCCACCACGAGTAAATTGCGTGCAAGGCAGGCGGCGCGCATGTGGGCGTTCTTGACTTGGAGCGCGCCCATCATTGCTTGGTCCACCGTACCGACAGCGACCTGCGCGGCGAGGTATCTCTTGGGGTTCTCCGATGCCCAGGGTCTTTCGTCGTGACGGTCTTCCGACCAAGGCTTGTAGTTCTGCATCGCAACGGTATCCATGTCCGCGCCCGGTTCGTACCCGGGAACGGCGAGCACTACCGGTGGAGCGCGGCGGGGGAAGAGGTTGCGAATGAAACTATTGACGCGCTGGTGAATCTGGACCGCCGCCGAACGGGTGGGCAGGGCGAAGTAGAGGCCGTCCACCAGGTCCGCGTCGTACATGCGGGCGAACCGCCAGAGCGCGGCCTCCGTCTTGCCGGAGCCTGTCTCCGACTCGATGATGACGAGGCGCCGGTCGAGGGGCGCCTTGTGCGCGGTATTCTGTATCGCGTTGGGCGGGCCGTCTATGCCGAAGAGTTCCCTAAATTCGGGCACGTTCTTGAAGCAGTGTCTCTGATCGGATATGTCCAGCCTTATCGCTTCGATGGCATTCTTGGCGCGTTTCCTGGCGCCCTCGATGTAGTTGTCCGTTGGGCGGTCGCAGTATTTGAATATGCGCTCGTCTGAGCCGATCCAGTCGGCCCAGTTGCACACGCCCAGGAACATGTGCTGGAAGGCGGGAGCGGACGGCAGTGGAGGGCCTTCTGGCGCGAACGCGGCCGGGAACCATTGCGGAAGAGACCGGCCGACGCGCTCGACGATTTCCTTGGGGCTGAGCGCGCCGAACTGACGCCAGATAGCCGGGTTAATGCTCAGGTCGCCATCCAGCTGCAAGGGCCTACCGTGATGCGAGAGGGTAGCCACCAGCATGGCGCAGACCGTTTCGCCGTCGCGGTCGTCCCAGGTCAGGAAGTTGTCCCACCCCAGGGCGTCGAAGAACCACTCTGCAGTCGTGTAGTCCTCATCCGTGAGTACCGAAACCAACTCGCGGGTGTGCCCAACCCGGCGAAACGCGGTGGGCAGCTTCCCACCCCGAAGATCCTCGGGCCTCCAGATCCGTGTCTGGAAACCCATGTTCGCTTTGCCGATGTCGTGTAGGGCCGCGAAGGCGGAGAGCCGGGCCACGAGCGACTCGTCCAGGTCGTCGAGGCCGCCCGCCGTCGCGAGCCGTTTCCTGATCGTGGGCTGGCCCACCAGGGCCTCGAAGCAGGCGCCAACGTCGGCGAGGTGGTGCTCCAATAGGTGGACACGCTCCGGACCTCGCTGACCGTAAGGGAACGCCTTGGCCCAGAAATGTTCAGTGTAGGTCGGCAAGAGTTCTCCTCAGATTTAGCTGAGAAACACCATATAGCGGTCGATCACGCCTATTTGCAACGTCCAAATGGTGATCTCTTCTGGGCTCAATGCTCAATTGGGTCGACCGCCAGGCTCCGCCCAACAACACTTAGTCCTCTTGAAATAATCCTGTATGCAGGATCTGATTCACAGGCACACCCGCGCCAAACTCGACCGTCATGAGCGATTCAAACCATACATGTGTCGTATCACCACAATTGGGATTAGCAAGGCTGAGGTGATCTGATGCTTCGAATGGTATGCCCCTCAAAAACTTTTCTCCCCCTACGGAATCCAGACCCATCCCAAAGCGTACCTTGACATCCTTAGGGGCGTCAGGCTCAGCACAGTAAGTGTAGGCCCGCATGGGCGAAATCTAACCGGCCATCCGGGCAGGAGGAAGAGCACTATCGTTTCGACCTGTCCTGAGCGGAAATCGGACAGTTCTACACCTTCCGTGATCCTCAGGCATTCATTTGACTTCGGCTGAATCGAAGTCGACTACCCACCAGTACCAAGTTTTCCGTTGCCATTGCGCCGCACGTATGAACACGTATGAAAAGGATCCGAATACCCAACAGGGTCCGGAAAATTCTGGCTCAACTTTCAAGCGGCTGAGCGCATTCGCTGAGGTCACCGCGTCCAAAGTGGTGTCCCGGGGGTTTGCTGGTGCAGTCGAACGATCTCTGACTAGCAGCGGATATCCTCTGGGTCCACGCCTTCGGGCAAATCCCGGTCCGGACACATCAGAATCCCGTCCCGGAGTCCCATGCCCTCAGCCAGCGTCAGGAGCAGGAACAGGTGGGTGGAGTTGGGGACAGCGCCTCGACGCCACTCCCTCAATCGATAAGGACTGACTCCAAGTAGACGGGCCAATGACCGCCAGGTCAGCCCGCTTACATCCTTGAAACGCGCCAGCCGGTGTGAGAAGTCTCTTGGGAAGTCGAATTCGACCGGTCGGATGA
This sequence comes from Dehalococcoidia bacterium, assembly GCA_965219065.1. GTDB lineage: Bacteria > Chloroflexota > Dehalococcoidia > Lucifugimonadales > Lucifugimonadaceae. Next base: position 675,441 of record OZ244715.1, on the reverse strand, counting down.
TCCGGCGTTGGGCTCCCAAGGTTCCCTAGTCCCCGCGTTCTTGTTGGCTGAGGGCCTCAGCGATGTCGGGGAACAACGCCTCCAATCCACCGCCCACACTCCTTGTCAGCCGGATGAGATCCAGCAGAGCGAGGCCCTTTGGGACCGCGCCCCTGCGCCAGCCCATCAACCGCCCGTACTTGATGCCGAGGCGCTTCGCCAACTCCTTCCACGACAGGCCGGACAGCTCTTTGAACCGCTCGAGCCGCTCGGGAAAGTCGTCAGGGAAGGGCTCTTGTATCCAATCTTCCTCCGCTTTGGTTAGTTCCATGTCTCTATCTCCCTCTATTTAGATTGCAGCGAAAGTCCGTGTCTGACGACCTGTCTCCGTGAGGACGGACGCCCCTTGCGAAATGAGTTCGCCAGCCTTGTGGATGGAGCGCGGACATTCCCAGAAGAACGAGGAGTCCACACCGGGGGTTTTACATCCGATCGGAGCAGCAGGTAGATGCCGCCGGGGATGCGGGCGGCCAGGAGGAAAAGCGCGAACAGGCCGTCCCCGTTGGGCTTTGTGCCGCGACGCCACCGCTGAATCTGGCGCGGGTCCACGCCCATGCAAGTGGCCAGCCCGTTCCAGGAGAGACCCGTTGCCTCTTTGAAAAGGCCGAGGCGCGTTGGAAAGTCGTCCGGAAGGAAGGTCACACTAAGGAGGAGGTGGGGCGGTGGCGAATATCTAGTTCTCATCGGCTCTCACCACGATGAACAGATCGTCGAAGTCCGAGCAACCTAGCGCTTCCTGAAGACGGCGGCGCATGGGAGGTGATGGGCAGCGCGTCCCGTTGATCAGACGGGAGAGGTAGCCCGAGGTGACGCCGACCAGACGGGCCAGTTCGTTCTGGGTCATGTTAAGCCGGTTTAGCCGGTCCCAAACCGCCCTGGCGTTCAGTTTCACCTTCTGGATGGGGCGCTTACCGGTCACTCTGGACGTCCTTTCGAGGACGCTCACGGCTAGGAGATGAAAGACGGGAGGCGTCCTCAACGGAGCCGTTCCTGCCGGCATCGTTTTCGATGAGTGATGACATATGAGCGCGCACGATCATTCGGGCCAGGATTCTCAGGCCCTGCAGCCGCATCGCGTCTTGCTCCTTGGTGAGCGGCAGCTTCGTATTCACGCGTCCGAGTCTCATGGGAAGTCCAGCGCCACGAGCCGGTGGGACATTGAGGCGCCGTGTCGTATGATCAGTGTACAGAACAACCGTTCTGACGACCATAGACTAACAGTAGTGCATATCCAAAGGCAATTATTACCAAGGCCACATCGTCACCATCGTTGACAAGTGCTTACTGTGATGGGACACTTATTGCACACTTATTGACCTATTTGAGGTGGGAGCGTCAGTGTGACAGAAGCATTGCACGAGGTGCCTGCGATGAACGAAGGGATCGACAACCGGGAGGAGGACATAGGAACCCTGTTGAAGCGCCTGCGCGGGGAGACCAGCCTGCGGGCGGTCCAACGCCTAGTCGGCATCTCCAACTCCTATCTGTCCCAGATCGAGAAGGGAATGCGCCATCCGGGACCCAAGCTCCTCAGGCGGCTAGCCGCCCTGTACGGCGTCGGAGTCCACGAGCTTCTCAGGAAAGCCGGTTACCTCGAGGCGGCAGGGGAAGAACCGGAGGCCGACGAAGCGACTGAGGTGGAGCGAGCCTACCGGTACGTCCTGTCAGATCCGGTGTTCCGTGTCGGTGCCAGGCCCAGAGGGCCACTCTCCATGGAGTCCAAGCGCTTCATTGTGGAGCTGTACGAACGTTACAGCGGAAAGAGGCTGCTTCAATGAGCGTCCGCATGCTGGACGAGTTCTGCCATGGCCTCATGGATGACGAAGCTCCGAGGGAGAGGCTCCGTCCAACAGATATGGCGCGGCAGTTCGTGGACTTCTTCGGTCTCTCCGCCTTCCCTCGCATGGATGAGATCGCCAGCCTACTTGAAAGGGCCGGAGTCGGGACTGCCGTCTGCTCGCGTCTGCCAGAAGGTTTGAGGGGCATACACACCGGCACCAGGAACGGGCACTACCTCATCGAGTACGACGCCGCAGACTGGAAGGGCGCGCAGGAACACACTGTATTCCACGAGACCTACGAGATCCTCAGGAAGCGGCTCCGGGACCTCTATCCCGAGATGAGGGCGCCCGAAGGCAAGAGTATGTGCCGGCAGGCCGACCGTTTCGCCGCTGCGACATTGATGCAGCCCCATGTTTTCTCCCTGTTCGCCGAAACCTGCGGGTTCGACGTAGTGACCCTGCAGCGGACGTACCGGCGCGCCTATTCCTCCCTGACCCTCAGGTTGGTCGAAGTGATGGGCCACCAACCCCTGCTGGCGGTGCTGTACGAGCGCAAGGAGGTGGGAGACCCACACGACTGGGCCGAGTCTCCCGCGCCGGAGGTATTCAGGGCGACAGTGGTCGCGCGGACGCCTGGGTTCAGGTTGAGCACTCGTAAGAGGCCCCTGTCGTCTCTGCGGGGCCTGCTGCCCCGCCGTGGCAGTCCGCCGGTTCGGGGCTCAGCCGCGGAGAGAGTTGTGTTGACAGGCAGGCCCACCTACGTGCAGCGGGTGAGCGGTTACGACCTGTGGCAGGCCGACGACGTCACCGTGTCCGCAAGGCCCGTGGTCTGGCACGGAAAGCTGGCCAAGGTTTCCATGGTCGCCGTGCCGTACCGCGACCGGTCAGTCCTCCTGCCACAGCTCGGCCAGGCATCCTTCGAACTCATAACGCAGGCCCATCAGGTGATCTGAGCAACGTGGCTCTGTCAGGACCGTGGCAGCTATTCATTGAAAGGGAAAGAGCAGATGGTTCAAGACGATCCGGTACAAAAGGCTCAAAGAACGCGACGACAAATGGGAAGAGATGAGACAGAGGATAAGCACATGAACATGAAGCTAAAGGACGAACCCACACCGGCAGCCCTTTACGCCAGGGTGTCCAGTGACAGGCAGGATGTAGACCTGTCCATAGCTGCTCAGCTACGGGCGCTCAGGGACTACGCCAAGAAGAACGGATACGTGATCGCACGCGAGTACATCGATGAGGCCGAGAGCGGCCGCATCGCCGACAGGCCGCAGTTCCGAAAGATGCTGGACGCCGCCAGCCAGCCCAACGCGCCATTCCGGGAGATCCTGGTTTGGAAGTTCTCCCGGTTCACCCGAAAGCGCGAGCACGCCGTCGCTTTCAAGTCCATGCTCAGGCGTAAGGGCGTCAAGGTTACGTCCATCACCGAGCACGCCGACGACTCTCCCACAGGCAAGCTCATGGAGGCCATCATCGAGAGCGTGGACGAGTTTTATTCTGAGAACCTCGCTCAGGAGGTAACGCGGGGCATGCGAGAGGCCGCTTCTCGCGGCTTCTGGGTGGCAACCTACCCTCCGTTCGGCTACAGAAAGGTCCACGTTCAGGACGGTGCGAAGAAGCGGCCCAGGCTGGAGCCGGATCCGCCAGCTGACGCCGTGATCAAGCGCATCTTCAGGATGGCTTTACTGGGAAGCAGCGTCCTGGACATAACCAGGGCCCTCAACGCCGAGGGCATCGCCAGTCCAAACGGGAAAAACTGGCAGAAGACTTCAGTTCACCGTCTGCTCGCCAACGAGGCCTACACCGGAACGTTGGTCTGGGGAACCAACGCCAAGGACGGCGCCCCGCCGGTGCGGGTGGAGAAGGCATTCCCGGCCTTGGTTTCGAAGCAGGATTTCAGCCGGGTGACGAAGCTATTGAGTTTGAAGGCTCCGACTCAAGTTCATCCCCGTCGCGCAGCAAGCCCCTATCTGCTCAGCGGGCTGGTGAAGTGCGAGAAATGCGGCAAGGCCCTCACGGCGCAGGAGGCAAAGGGCGGCAGGTACACATACTACGTCTGCCAATCCCTGATCAAGAAGGGCAAGGGAACCTGTAGGACGCCTAGGCTCAACTCCAAGCGCTTCGAGGGGTTGATTGTCAGCAATATCCGGGAAAACATTCTCACCGAAAGCAACATCCGTGACTTGGTGAAGATCGTGGGCGAGGAGATGGACGGCGTTGCCCGCGAGCAACGGAGTAGGCTGGCGAGCATCGAAGAGGAGCTTGAGGAGGTAAAGCGGCGCATGGGCCGGATATGGCACGTCATCGAGTCCACCGACATTGAGATGTCCGACGCTTCAGAGCGCATCAGGGAGCACCGGGAACGTAAAGAGCGGCTGGAGTTCGCTGCCGAGGAGGCTCGGGCGATGCTCTCGAAGCGCAGGGTGATCCTTGACAAGGTGGAGACGATCACGGCTTTCGCCAAGGACATGAGCGAGTTCCTGAAGACGAGCGAGTTAACCGAATCGCGTGCTTTCATCAGGTCGTTTGTCAAGGAGATCGCTATCAGGCCCGGTAGGGCTACGATCCGCTACACGATACCTACCCCCGAGGACAACTACATAGAGGGAGCGGATGCCGCCGAGGTCATTCTAGGCGGACCAGTTATTAGTACAGTACACGTTGGTGGAGCTGACGGGATTCGAACCCGTGACCCCCTGCTTGCAAAGCAGGTGCTCTCCCGCTGAGCTACAGCCCCATCGATAGTCGACACGCAGTTGCGAAGGCCGGCGTCAACCGCCTGGCCGAACCTCGGCTGCCTGACCGGCGCTTTGAACGCCAGGGTTGCTGCGACCCGACCCAACCGCCGCCGCCGATTGGCTTAACCCGTCGACCTTGCAGGATTTGTCGGCGCAACCCTATAAGAACATTATGCATGTATCACGGGTTGATCGCTCAACGACCGTGACCGGTCTTTACCCGTCCCGATTTATCTCAGATTGAGTTGATTCCATCACGCGGGGCAGGGGAGCGCGGGTGGCCTGTCTTTGGTAGTTTGTTCAAGATCAGCATCGGCCTGATGTACCCAGCCCTCGGGCGTATCGCTTAAGTACACCCTGGAATCGCCGGCAAGTCCCGGCAAACCAACCCGAAATCCGATGCGCATACGTAGATTCGTTCCCCTCCTGGCGCCCTCAAGACGCAGCCACCTTCTCGGTCGCACCGAGAGGGAATTTCGGGTCGTGTACGTGCTCATAGCCTTCACGTTGATAATTTCTGGAGGGACAGTAGGCTACGTCGTGATCGAAGGGTGGGGTTGGCTCGACTCGTTCTATATGGCCATAATCACGGTCACCACGGTCGGATTTGCGGAGGTCCGCCCGCTTACAGACCAGGGACGCGGGTTTACGATTGCCCTGTTGATTCTCGGAGTCGGAGGCATCTTCTACGCTTTTGGAGTGGTTGGCGAGTACCTGTTGTCTGGACACCTCGGCGGACTTTTGTGGCGGCGACGCATGGACAGTGAAATAAGCGAACTGAAGGACCACGTTATCGTCTGCGGTTACGGCAGAACGGGGATTCACGTCGCCGGAGAGTTGATGCGCCAAGGGCGGCCCACGGTCGTAATCGACAGTTCCGAAGACGCAGTATCAGCGGCGATCGACGACGGCCACTTGGCAATTCGCGGGGACGCAGGGGACGACGAGCTCATGCGCAGGGCAGGAATCGAGCGGGCATCGGGGTTGGTGGCTGCCGTCGCCCCCGACCCGGAGTGCCTCATGGTGGTCCTGACCGCGCGGTCGCTAGCGCCTGACCTGCCGATTGTCGCCAGGGCGGAACAAGAAGAAAGTGAGCCCAAACTCCGCCGGGCCGGCGCCGACCGGGTCGTTTCCCTGTACCGCATCGCAGGGCGCCGGATGGCCCAAATGGCGATTCGGCCGGACTTCGCCGACTTCGTCGACTAGTCGGTCCCCGATCAGGACGTCGAGGTCAGGTTAGAAGAGATTCTTCTTCCCAGTCCCACGACGAACGCCTGGTGGTCTGGCGATCAGGCTCAGTTCAACTCTTCTTCGCGGCGCTGTTGGTGTGACTCTTCCCGGATCTCAAGGATCCGACCCCTGATGAACCACAGGGCGGCCAAGAACACGATTATTACTACGGGCAGCACGAACGGTCGGGTGAATTCCCTGATTTCCTCGAAGTTTTGCCCCAGCACATATCCGGCCCAGGCCAGCGCAAGCGACCACGGAAACGCGCCAATAAATGTGAAGATGGTGAAACGCGGCACGCTCATACGGGAAACACCGGCCGGTATCGAGATGAAATGGCGCACGCCCGGTATGAGTCGCCCGACCAGAATCGTGATTTCCCCGCGCTTTTCAAACCAGCTGTCGGCTCTGTCGATATCCTTGCGCGTGATCAACAGGTACTTCCCGTACCTCTCGATCAAAGGGCGTCCGCCAGCCCGCGCCGCGTAGTACTCCGCCAGCGATCCAATGACGCTCCCAACGCCTCCGCATAAGCCCGCCAGTAATACGAACTCCAATCCCAACCCACGATCCGCAATCAGCCTCCAGCCGGCCATAGGCATCACGACCTCGGAGGGCAGGGGAACGGCCGTGCTCTCGATGGCCATGAGCACAACGACCCCGAACCACCCGATGGTGTCGAACACGTCGGCCGAAAAGTTGAGGAGGATTTCCTCCAGGGAGTGAAGTAGTTCCAGGGGATATCTTGGCGGCCGACCGTCTCAGGGGCGAGCTTGTGGCGTGGGTCAATGGGTGAATCTCAAAATTGTAGCCCCTGGAGCCCGGCAGGGGAGTGCAGACGCTTGTGACCTGGCATCGGCATGTCACAAGGGTCGAATCCGACGGAGAACCCCAGACGAACTCCAGCTCAAACTGAACAAGGCCCGTATAGCCCGTTCAATGACGCCGCAGTACTTCAGGTGCGCCCGGTCGGAACGAAAGGCCCTGTTTTGGATTTCGACGCGCGGGCCAGCTGGGTAGCCAATGCGAACAACCGTGCGTACGCGTAAGGACGCGCCGGTCAGCAGGGTGGTGCAGAGATCGGCGTAGTCCCGGTCCATGAGGTCCAGCAGGGCAGGGCAGACGCCGACTCCAAGGCGGCAGTGAGTCGCATGGATTGATTCCAGCTGCGTCCTTCAGGCGGACTCCGGCCAAACTGATCGAAGCCCATAGAGCACATGCAAGGATGCTGAGGTGCATCTGGTACCACCAGACAAACGAAGGGCCTTGTTTTGGATTTCGCGGCGCGGACCGAACGCAGACCATATGCGAACACCCGGTCTGATGCGTCGAACCGCGCTGGGTGGCAGGGCGGCTCGGTGATGTTTTTGCCGCGCGAATGAGCCGCACCCAGAATCGGTCAAAAAGTCCGCGTCTGACGGGCAGAAGGCGGGTGTCATGTGCTCTCTTGTCCTCTTTGCTGCGTACCTGTTGCGCTGGAGAGTGCGTTCTGAGTGCAACTTCATTGCGCCAAGGGGCGCGTTTGCAGCGCGCGTAGACCACGCGCGGAAATCGAGCAGATTGCATCTTGAATGCCTGCTATTGGCGAGCCTTAAACTAGACTAGATCGGAACATATTTCATATTTGTTCAAAACTAAGACGGAACAAGTACCATACAAAGACCATCGGAAAGATTGACTGTGTTCCATACAATGATTTATCGTTTATGAAACACTTTTCCCAGCGGACATAGGCCGTGGATAGGCAGTTTGCCGGCTGGCAATCCGCGTATTCGAGGCTCGAAAGGCGAAGCGTCCTGATTCAGGGCGACGGAGGCGGTGATTCGATGACGATGAGAAAGACCCCCAAGATGGTCGTGGCAGAAAAAAGGCTGCGCCGGCCGCTCGAAAAGGCCCTGCCGGAGTTGATCAACGAAAACGGTCTGACTGCCACTGCCAAACGGCTCGGCGTGAGCAAGGCGACGTTGAGCTACTGGCTGCTCAAACTGGGCATAACGTTGCGAAGAGTCGCCCTGGCCCCCGGCGAAACGATTGAAGTGAAACGGGTGAGCGACTAACTCGCCCGTCGCGTGATTGACCCTGTTTTTTGGCCGGTGTTAGGGTAGTGAAACGATTCACGAACAAGCCGTGCGCGCCGGCAAGGGTGGGTTCGCATGAACCGGCCTGGCCACACGGAATGTACCGACTGAGGGACCTCCGGAGTGGTAAGACTAAAACTGGCAGGATTCGTTGCGATATTGGCCATAGCAGCTTCAACTGTCGTCGCCTGCTCAGATGCGGTCCAGCCTACGGCCACCCCGCCGTCTTTCGCACCAACTCCGGCGCTTTCGCCCGACCGAGAGGCGTCCGGACAGCAGTTCCAGATAAGCAACATCCTCGTTTCGCAAGGGGACCCCGTGCACGGTGAGGGCCTGTTTGTCTCCCAGGCTTGCTCCGGATGTCACCGCACAGACTCGGAAACCCTGACCGGTCCGGGCATGAGCGGCATCGCTGAGCGGGCAGGGGAGCGGAAACCGCCGCTCTCGGCCGAGGAATACATGGCCGAGTCCATCCTCGACCCCACCGCTTTCGTGGTCGAGGGATTCGACCCGCTGATGCCGTCGATCGTGGGACTTACGGATCAGGACGTGGCGGACCTGATCGCGTACTTGAAGTCGCTGCCTTAACCGGGTACCGAACTGGTGCCAGGCGTCGGCCCTCCTGGACCAGGATTCAACTCGCCGCGCTCGCGGAAACGGACGCCTTGGCGATCAGGGCTGCCGTATAGCCCGCGGCAAATCCGTTGTCGATATTTACCACCGTTACGCCAGGCGAGCACGAATTCAACATCGCCAGTAGCGCCGTAACGCCGCCGAGGTTCGCCCCATAACCGACGCTCGTAGGCACGGCGATTACGGGCGCCTTTACCAGGCCTGCGACCACGCTCGGCAGGGCGCCCTCCATACCGGCCACGACTACAAGCACCCGGGCGCGCCGCAGATCCTCTAGTCGGTCGAGCAATCGGTGTAGCCCGGCGATTCCGACGTCGTTAATGCGAGTCACGGCACAGCCCATGAGCGTGGCGGTAATCGCGGCTTCCTCCGAGACCGGCAGGTCCGAAGTACCCGCCGACGCGATCGTGACGCCCTCGATCTTCGGCCCGGTAGTCCGTTCGTCGGCCCAAATCAGCCTGGCCGGCCCATTGAACTGGGCAGAAGGGATGGTCCTCCTGACATGGTCGAATGCTCCGCGTGTTGTGCGCGTCACGAGAACCATCCCGGAGTGTGCGAATATCTCGGCTGCTATCGCAGCGATCTGCTCCGGTTCTTTCCCGTCCCCATAGATAACTTCGGGGAAACCGGTCCGGGATTCGCGGCCAATGTCGACGCGCGCGAATCCGAGGTTTCTCGCCGGACCAAGGTGACGTTTCAGCGATTCCGCCGCATCTGCGGCTGACAGTGAGCCGGACGCAACTTGGTCGAGGATTTCAAGGATCATTTCATCGGTATTCATGGGCGTGCCCGGGTAGGTCTGGAATGGGTGCGAGTAGTCTGGGCAATGGGGGATCGGCCAACTTAAATTGACTATACTTTGTGGTCGTCCCTATACTCAGCCGCCTATCTTGTGGTGCATTCTCTCTCAACAGAGGTCGATTTATGTGGGTAACTTGCCTTCAGGAAAATTTTAGCCGCGGACTGGCAACGGTCGGCAGGGCTGTAGCCAGCCGCGCCACCTTGCCCGTCACACAGAACGTCCTGCTCCAGGCGGATGGTAATCGCTTGAAGATTACTGCTACAAATCTGGAAATTGCGATCAGCACGTGGATTGGAGCACAGATCGAAGGGGAAGGCGCGGTAACGATTCCGGCGAGAACGCTCGCTGATTTCGTCAACCTGCTGCCTCGCCAGAAGGTCGAGATCGACCTCACGACCGACCCGTGGGGAATAAACCTCAGGTGCGCCAATTTCACCGCGAACCTGAACGGCACGAATCCTGAAGATTTCCCACCGATTCCGACTGTCGACGACGGCGCCACCGCGAGTATCCCCGCCGACAACTTGAGAGGGTCGCTGGAACGCGTCGTATTTGCGGCCGCAACTGATGATTCGAGACCCGTGCTTACCGGCGTCAAGATGGATATTGCCGGAAGTGAGTACACAGTTGCCGCCGCAGATGGGTTCCGGCTCGCAGTGGAGAGCGGGAATCTCGCCGAGGAGTCGGATGCAGAGATCGGCGTGATCGTGCCGTCCCGAACCCTGAACGAAATACTCCGCCTTCTGGGCGACCAGACGTCAAACGTTGAAATCAGGGTTACTGAGGCCAGGAGCCAGGCGCTGTTCACGCTCCAAAATGTCGAAGTAGTGACCCAGTTGGTCCAGGGAGTGTTCCCCGATTACGAGAAGCTGATACCGACCAGCCACGGGACGTCGGTCAAAGTGGACCTTGAGGATTTCGTGCGGGCCACCCGCGCCGCCTCGATCTTTGCGAGGGACGGCAGCGGCATCGTAAGGCTGTTCATCAATCCTGCGGAAGCCGGTCCGGGCGGCGAGATAAAGGTGCAGTCTAGGGCCGAAGACGTTGGCAACAACGAGAGTGTTATTCAGGCGGACGTTGAGGGTGAGGAATCGAAGGTCGCGTTCAACAGCAAGTTCTTGACGGACGTGCTGGCGGTAATGGGTGGCGATGATGTCACGCTTGAGACCACTACGTCGTCCAGTCCCGGCGTCGTACGGGCCTCCAGGCACGAGGGCTACACCCACGTGGTGATGCCAATGTTCGTGCAGTGGTAACTCCCCGGCGCATATCCGCGTAGGGCAGTGGGTGGCCGCATTCGCCGGGGCGCCCGCCGCCCTTTGCGCTATCGTGATCTCGCCTGCCAATGTCTTTCGCCTCTTGCAGAAGGCCCCCATTCGGACTTCAGCCGATACCCAAACGGTAGAACCGGCACGGTTGCCTATCGATCATGAGCCTTGTGGAGGCCGATGCGCCCCGGGCAATGGCCTGATATCGTCGAGCCGTTGACCGGCAGAACACATCGAACACATTTCGCCGGGTGAACGGCGAGCAAGCAAAGGTGGCGAATTTATGGGCGAGTTTTCAGGGAAGATAGCAATAGTGACCGGAGGAGCTCTCGGGATGGGCCGTTCCGCCGCCCTCGCGTTCGCCAATGAGGGAGCCAAAGTGGCCATCGCCGACATTGATGAGGCCGCCGGCGCGCAAACGGTTCGGGACATGTCCGGTTCGGAGGGCGAGGGAATCCACATCAAGGCGGATATGGGCGTTTCCGACGACTGCCGCCGGGTTGTCAGCGAGACCGTGGCCACATTCGGAGGCTTGGACATCGTCTTCAACAACGTGGGCATACAGCCTGCGGAGTCCTACGCCGACGCGGTCGACTTGCCCGAAGAGACGTGGGACCGGATCATCGCCGTAAATCTCAAGAGCCGATTCCTCATAGCCAAGTACGCCATTCCTCACATGCGGGAGCGTGGAGGCGGCGTGATTATCGACAACGCCAGCGTCCAGGGACTCCAGTCGATGCCCGGCGTCTCCGCGTACGCCGCCAGCAAGGGAGGCGACCTGTCGCTTGTCCGGCAGCTGTCCCTGGACTTTGCCAAAGACAACATTCGGGTGCTCGCGATCTGCCCCGGGTCCATCGATACGCCGATGTTGAGGAACGCGGCCGCCTCGACCGGCCGGGACATTGAGCTCGAACTGGTGGACTACGGCAAGACCCACCCGCTGGGGCGCATCGGTCAGCCGGAAGAAGTAGCCAATGTGGTCCTGTTCCTGGCCAGCGAACGGGCATCGTTCATGACGGGCGAACACGTCTGCGTGGACGGCGGGATGATGGCCATGGGCGCCTGGGCAGGCGGGGCAGGGGCCGACCTGTAGTCTAAAACTCGGACCGGCTATTTGGCGGAAAAACCGGTTGCGTTCAGATGTAGGCGATGCTGCCGTCCGGCATAACCTCGTCGCCGCGCCGCCAGGGGCGTTCGTACGGACGGGCTGCGATCTCGGCGTCGACTATGTCTATGCCGAGGCCCGGACCCTCGGGGATCGGAAAATAGCCGTCGACAGGGCGGGGCGGCGACGTGACGGTTGCTGATTCCACTTCATTGGGCGAACGAAATTCCTGGATCAGGAAATTCGGGGTCGCCGCGTCGAAGTGCAGGTTGACCATCGTGGCCACCGGACCAAGCGGGTTGTGCGGCGCGATGACGAGGTCGTGAGCCTCGGCATTGAATGCGATCTTTCTCATCTCCATCAAGCCGCCCACGATGCACACATCGGGCTGAAGAATGTCCACTCCGCCATCCCTGATCAAGTCGCCGAATTCGTACTTCGTGTAGAGGCACTCGCCGGTGGCCAGAGCGAACGGCATCTTCCGCCGCAAGTAGGTCATCGCCCGGCGGTTTTCCATGCGCAGCGGCTCTTCCATGAAGAAGGGCCTGAACTCCGAAAGGACATCCGAAAGCTCGAGGACGCGCGCCATCTCCCATACGGCGGCGTGCGCGTCCAGACCGATATCGACGTCCGGTCCGACAGCCTCCCTCAGCGCGCCGAGCCTGGCGCGTGCGTCAACCAGAGCGGCCTCCCACGTCATGTTCCGCCAGTTTGGGCTCAGCGGACCGGTCTTGAGTGCGGTGAAACCCTGGTCCATCACGAGTCCTCGCCCGTTTTCGGCGAGTTCTTCAGGCGATTCGCCCCCAACGCCGTGATACGCCCGGATGCGGTCCCGCACCTTGCCGCCGAGCAACTGGTACACGGGAACGCCGCGCGCCTTGCCGGCGATGTCCCATAGAGATTGCTCAATACCTGAAATAGCGGCCATTCCCGAAGAGCCGGGTGGAAACCTGGCCCCCTGGTACATCATGGCCCACGCCCGTTCGATTTCGAGTGGGTTACGTCCGACCAGCTGTTCGGCGAAGTATGCGACCCAGTGCGGGGTGGCCAGGTCCGGCCCCACCCTGTACGCCTCGCCGACGCCATGTATGCCGCTGTCCGTTTGCGTGCGGACGTACACGACGTTGTTGAGCGCGGGTGAGCCTGCGATGAGGCATTCGATTTGGGTAATTTTCATGGCGTAGTTTGAAAATCCGCTTTCGGCGGCTGCCTAAGTGAAGGCCGGAGCTCCGTCGTCGTGAACCGGGAACCCGCGATCCCAGTGCTGGGGTGGGTTCTTCGAGATGGCGTCGAGGTCCAATTCCATCCCGATACCGGGCTTGGTGGGCAGTTCGAAGTATCCGTCGACCGGGCTCCACGCCTCGTCGACGAATTCGGCCTTTTTCCGCTTGTGATCGGAGCCCCACTCCAGGATCGTGAAGTTGGGGATGCTCGCGGCAAGATGCACTGCCGTGGCGGTCGAAAGCAGGCCGAGGGGATTGTGGGGCGCGACCGTGACGTAGTGCGCCTCGGCGATGGCGGCAATCTTCTTCGCTTCCAGCAGGCCGCCGCAACAAAGCAAATCCGGCTGGATGATGTCCACGGCGTCGGCATCCAGTAACTCGGCGAACCGGGCGATGCCGTAAAGGTTCTCGCCGGTTGCGAGGGCGACTCTGAACTCCTGGCGCAGGCGCGCGGTGGAGCCGATGAACTCGGCGCGGGCGGGTTCTTCGACGAACATCAACCGGTAGGGTGTCAGTACTTTTACGAGTTCCAGGGCTTTGGACGGTTCCCGGACCTTCACGTGAATGTCTATTGCTATCCCGGCCGACTCTCCAACCGCGTCGCGAAGGGCTGAGATACGGGCCTCCGCGCCTCGAAGGACCTGCCCCCATGGCAACTCGGACCATTTGGCGGGGAACGGGCTGGTCTTGAATGCCGTATACCCCTCGGCTTTCAATTCGAGCGCCCTGTCCACCAGGGCATCGGGCGAGTCGCCGTGGACCCCGTGGTATACGCGTACCCGGTCCCGGGTGGCCCCGCCGAAGAGGCTGTAGACCGGCTCGCCTGCGACCTTGCCGGCGATGTCCCACAGGGCGTGGTCGATTCCCGACAGGGCAGACCATGCCACCTGTCCCAGTGGAAAGCGCATGGTGTTCTTGGCGCGGCGAAGCAGCCACTCGGTGCGTGACGGGTCCTGGCCCTGAAACCACGGCTTCATGGCGTCGATCGTCGCTACGATCGCTTCATCCGGGCCGATGGAGTACGGCTGGCCGTTGCCCGTTACGCCCTCATCGGTGAGCACCTGGAGAAACACGGCGTTTCGGTTTCCGTCCGACGCGCGGTATGTCTTGATGTCTGTGATCTTCATTGATCCGTCTCGCGGAGTTCATATTCGTGCGGCTGCCGCAGTATATCCGGCAACGGCCCACCTGCGGCTCGGTTAACCTTGCTAGTAAGACGAGAAGGCATGATGAAAAGGGCTGTTCGACAGATTAGACGAGGCGCCCCTGGTCGAAGGGCCGCAAGGGTGTTGGTGGCCCTGGCTCTGTTGGCCGCCGGCCTCGTGGGCGTCACCGAGTCGGGCAGGGTACAGGCCGCGCAGGGCGGCGATCACGTGGCGATGGTCGTCGAACTCGACGGCGCGATCGACAACGTTTCTGCGCGGTACATCAAGAGGTCCCTCGAGCGGGCGGCATCTGACGGCGTCGGCTTGGTGATCATCCAGTTGGACACGCCGGGCGGCTTGCTCGACGCCACGCGCGCCATCGTGGCGGATATGTTTGCGTCTCCCGTACCGGTGGTTGTTTACGTCGCTCCGGAAGGGGCCCAGGCCGCTAGCGCCGGAACGTTCGTCGCCGCCGCCGCCTCGATAAACGCGATGGCGCCCGCCACGAATATCGGCGCCGCCTCGGTGGTGGGCCCCGGCGGAGAGGACCTTCCGGAAACCCTGCAAAAGAAGGCCAATGAAGACGCGGCCGCCTTTCTCAGGAGCATCGCGGACAGGCGGGGGCGAGACGCCGACGCTTTGGAAGCCGCGGTTTACGAGGCGACGGCCTACTCGGCGTCAGAGGCGGTCGAACTGGGAATCGCTGATTTTGTAGCCACTGACATAGGCGACCTTCTTTCCCGGCTCGATGGGACGGAAATCGAGGTTTCCGACGGGGTGGTTACCCTCCGAACCACGGGAACGGTGATCGAGCGCGTCGACATGAACATCATCGAACGCGGCCTTTCGTTCCTGGCGAATCCGAACATCGCGTTCCTGTTCATATCTATCGGCGGCATTGCGCTGATTGTCGAGATCTGGAACGTTGGGCTGTGGATACCGGGCACGATAGGCGTTGTCCTGCTGCTCCTGGGGTTCGCAGGAGTGGGCCAGTTGCCGTTCTCCTGGGCCGGCGTGGGTCTCCTTGTCATGGCCTTGGTGCTGTTCCTGCTGGAGGCGCAGGCCCCTGGTATCGGGTACTTCGGAGCTGCCGGGACGGTCTGTCTGATACTTGGCGGCATATTCCTCGTGGGGTTTTTTGGGCCCCCGGAGATCCCCGGACCGCAGATAGGGGTAAGCCGCTGGCTGCTATACGGCGTCGCCGTAACGGCTGGCCTGGTGGTCCTCTGGTTCGCCAACGAGGTACGCCAATCTCGCCTCAAAGACCGCTACGTCAGCCCCCTGTCGCGGGAGCGGATAGTGGGCATGGATGCCGTTGTACAGGTTAGACTTGCGCCTGCAGGCGAGGTACGTGTAGCTGGCGAAACGTGGTCCGCGGAACTCGAAGGGTCGGGCGTCGCTGAGATTGGTGAATCGGTTGTGGTGTCGCGTGTGGATGACATTAAGCTTTTGGTAGTTCGCCCGGAGCGAGAAGAAACATAGAGCCGTCCGGAAACGGACCAGCCATGAATCTCCAGACGGAGTTTCGGAAAAACGGCGAAAGGAACATTTGAATGGGAATCATTAACTTTGTGAGGGACTACGAACGTATTGCGCGTTTCAGACTGGGCCGGTTCGAGGGTATGAGGGGACCTGGCATCGTATTTTCCATCCCGATACTCCACCAGATCGTGAAGGTGGACACGCGGACCCAGTTGATCGATATACCCAGGCAGACGAACATCACCAAAGACAACGCATCTATCGACATCGACTTTCTCGTCTACATGCGCGTGGACATCAATGAGGCGCACAAGGCGATCCTGGAGGTCGAGGAGTTCAGGATGGCCGTGGTGGGTCTCGCCACGACTACGCTCCGAGCTGTGATTGGAGACATTGCGCTCGACGAGGTGTTGTCTCAACGGGATCGGATTAACGAGCTCATCAGGGTCAGACTCGATCAGGAGACGGGACGCTGGGGCATTAAGGTCACGAACGTTGAGATTCGCGAGATCGACCCGCCGAGAGAGATCCAGGAAGCTATGAACCGGCAGATGTCTGCCGAGAGAGTCAGGCGGGCGGTCGTGCTGGAGGCTGACGGCACCAAAGAGGCGAGCATCACCGTGGCTGAAGGTGAGAAGCAGGCCGCGATTCTCGAGGCGGAAGGTGCACGACAGGCAGAGATTCTCAAGGCAGAAGGTGATCAACAGGCCGCCGTGCTTAGGGCGGAAGGGTTTTCTGACGCCCTCGACCGAATCTTCAGGGTGGCACAGACTGTCGATGGGAACACCATGACGCTTCAGTACCTTGACACCCTCAGGAACATCGGCGAAAGTCCGTCTACGAAGTTCATTTTCCCGATGGAATTCACCCGTTTGCTCGGAAGCGTTTCTGACACTTTTGGCGGCGGCTCCAACGACAAGTAGTTCGCAGCTGTGGAGGCGGGGTGTGTCCCAAACGCCCCGCCGTGCCCACCCGTCATCCCCGACCTCGATCGGGGATCTCGGCGGTGCATGGCGGCGCAACACCCATCCCCCGCACCCGCCACAATCCCCTCGTAGGGGCTGTTTCAAACCAGCCTTGGGGTGTGGTGTACGGCAACGCGCACCAACCCTGCCCCCCACCCCTTTACAAGCCAGAACACCGTCCGGCTCTCCCGTAGCGGCGGGTGTCGCACCCGCCTGGGGTGGACGCAGGGCTACGGGCCCACCAAACCTGCCATCCCACTCTTTACAAACCAGAACACCGTCCGGCCCCCCCGTAGCGGCGGGTGTCACACCCGCCTGGGGTGAGGTGCAGGGCGCATCCACAACACCCGTCGTCCCCGACCCCGATCGGTGACCTCACTGACATCCCCCCATTTACAAACCAGAACACCGTCCGGCCCCCCCCGTAGCGGCGGGTGTCACACCCGCCTGGGGTGGACGCAGGGCTACGGCCCCCCAAATCTGCCATCCCACTCTTTACAAACCAGAACACCCGTTCTAATATCAACCTGAGTCGTGTCCTTACACGACGTCCATGCCAACCAACCTCATCGGAACGTAACGGGGGACAACTCCGCGGCATCGAGGTGCCCTCACCTCGTATTAAAGCCCGTTACGACTGAGAAAGGACGCGTCCGCTTTGGAAGAAGGCGCGGGTGAAACATGGATTCCCACGCCCCCGGCTGCGCAGCCGATTGGGGAAGGGAACGACTTGAACATGCCCTCTATGTAGGCGTGGGGGCTGATCCTGACCATGGCATCTCGGGACCCACAGGCCAAAAATGAAAAAAGTGAGAGTGAGCGCCTGGGGAGCTATCGGAGTAAGCCGCGGAGGAACTAGACCGAAAAACCGGTAGCAAACGCGTCATAACCTTTCAACGCCCAAACGTGCCCCATTCAACCGGGGTACGGGTGAAGAGCCAAAAATATCGTCTTCCCTCGCTGCCTTTCGGCCGCCCGTACTGGCGGGGTAGTTGCCGCCATACCGTGCGCTTGTCACACGGTCCGGGGAAGACAGAGGAAAACCTTACTTCCAGAAAAACGCCTCCAGGCTCCAGCCGGGCGAGGGAAGGGTCCACAGAGACACTGTCAACCGAAGCAACCTCGGAATAACCCCCGGGGTTGCTTCAACGCGCCCCGTTCACATCCACCGTCCCCGACGCCCATTCCCCGTCATCCCCGACCACACACCCGTCATCCCCGACCCCGATCGGGGATCTCCGTGACATACCCCACCACCACCTCCTCGTCTTACGAGTGCAGGCCGGAACCGAGGAGTGCGGCTGACAACCCTCGATTGCACACCTCTAGCGTGGACAGCCACGGCTAATCAAAACACCTGATACCCCGCCTTGCCTTCTCCGCTGATCCGGCGGTACCCCTCCAGTGTTAAAGGACCAATCTGGCCCCCTGGCAAGCAATCACAGCCGCGGGAGCCACCGTATCGGGCCCGCGCTGTGTTGAAGGCGAGACTCCGGCGCATTTCAAATTTGGGACCCAGATGGAAAACAGCCAATGTATCGGCCTGTCGGCGTAACTGCGGCTGGTTAGCGGCGTGACAACGGCGCAATCATTTACCATTAGCGAGTGTTGCGGCACATATGCTTGAATGGCGGCGAGAAGTTCGGCAAAATGCCTAATGTGCACTTGGACGGATGTGGCAGTGCGGGTGCGCCGTATCTTGCCGCGGACGTCTTTCGTTTGTGGATGTCCGGAAACGGCCGAATATGCCCGTTGACAAGGGAAGCCGGTATCCGAAGCCATCCCGGAGGTTTGAAGCGGCTGTATGGCCCGTTTGGGAGATTGGGAATACCCGGAGATCAATCTCAGCGCGTCGATCGACGTTGCCAGGAAGATCACGCGGGAATTTTCAGGAGAGGTATCGAGGACGGGATTGGCTCGTTCCCTGGGCATGTCGGAGCGAGGCGGCGCCTTCGCGTCGAGACTGGCTGCGATCAGGCTCTGGGGCATTGCTACCGGCCGGAGCAGAATTCGGCTAACGCGGGACGGTTTGCGAGCCGCACGTCCACATTCTCCGTCCGAGGCCCAATCGGCGATGCGCGACCTGGCGCAGTCCGTGCCGCTGTTCGTGGAACTCGGCAAGCGGCTACCGCAATCGTCGCCGGGACCGGAACACCTCGCCGTCTTCGTAGAAGAGATCACCGGCGCCGACCAGACAGCCGTTGGTCAGTCTGTAACAACTATCGACAGGGTGTTTCGGGAAGTGAGGCAGTATTTGGACGATTCCGAGGAGCCCTACGGCAGCTCCGGCGATCAGGACCGGAGGGAATCGCA
Source organism: Dehalococcoidia bacterium (assembly GCA_965219065.1). Lineage (GTDB taxonomy): Bacteria > Chloroflexota > Dehalococcoidia > Lucifugimonadales > Lucifugimonadaceae. The sequence continues at coordinate 656,633 of OZ244715.1, read as the reverse complement.
TGATTCGCCGGAGTCGGAACTGCAGACAAACCGCGGTGGCGTTTCTAGTCCGCCCTCGTGGTCGGAACGCCAGGTCGACACTGGAGGCCGGCTCGAGTTGTCGATTCCCGGCGCATCCCTGTCGTTACCGGAATCGTTGGAGAACCTGGACCTTGCGCTCACCGTTTTGATGGCCCGTCGACGAATTTTGGCCGCCCATGACGGGTCGACGGGTCAAAACCAGCGATCGGATTCCGGCCGAATCGAGAATTAGTTGCGCGTACGCCGTGGAGTCTTAGAGGGTGTCTAAAAAGTCCGTTTGAAACCCTGAGCAAGGGCGAAGGGTCGGGGGACAGGGCGTTACTGCCAGGCGGACGTAGATTCTTCGACTCCACTCAGAATGACATTTTTACACCCTGCTCCGGTGGCCTATTTTGGACACCCTCTACAGGTACTCTTTGACCTTCGCCGCCAGTGTGGCGGTCATGCCCGGCGATGCGGCAACTTCTTCGATCGGCGCTTCCTTGATTCTCTTCACGGACCCGAATTTCCTAATGAGCGACTTCTTGCGCTTGGGGCCAATGCCGGGCACGAGGTCTAAAGCGGACTTTATCGATGATTTCTGGCGCGCGGTACGGTGGTAAGTGACGGCAAATCGGTGTGCTTCGTCCCTGGCGCGCTGTACGAGGAATAACGCGTGGGAATTCCGAGGCAGGACGATCGGTTCCGGGCTATCCGGAACGAATAGCTCCTCATTCTTTTTTGCCAGGGATGCCAACGGTACTTCTTTGAGGCCCTGGTAAAGCATCGCCTCGAGCGCCGAACTGAGTTGGCCCTTGCCGCCGTCGATCAAAACGAGGTCCGGCATCTGGTCGAAACTGTCAGGCTTGGCGCCCGCCTTGACCTGTCCGTCGATGGCGTTTTTTAACCGCTTGAAACGCCTGTTCATCACCTCACGAATTGATCCGAAATCGTCGTTACCCTCAACGGTCTTGATCCGAAACTTCCTGTAGTGACCGCTGCGCGGCTTGCCGTTTTCTATTACGGACATGCTGGCGACCGTGTTCGTTCCCTGGATGTGGGAAATGTCGAAACACTCAATTCTCCTGGGGAGTCTCGGAAGGCTGAGTTGTTCCTGCAACTCGGCCATCGCTTCGGCCATCAGGTCGGAGTCGCCTTGCCACTTGAGTTTCAGCTGTTCGAGGCCCTGTACGGCGTTTTCCTGGACCATGTCGACGAGCCGCTTTTTGGCGCCCCGCCGGGGCACCGCGAACTCCACCGGTCCCAGGCGTTTCCCACGCAACCATTCGAGGATGAGGGCTTCGTCTTCGGGGCGTGCGTGGACCAAAATCCTGCGCGGAACGTGGGACGCCGAGTCGTAGAACTGCTTGGCGAATTGGCTCAGGATTGAAGGCAGTTGATCGTCTTGCGTCCCCTCCATGATGAAATTGTCGCGTCCAATCAGGTTGCCGTGCCTGACGAAGAAGACCTCTACCCACGCTTCGTTGTTTCCGTAGGCGACCGCTACGACGTCCAGGTCTTCCCGGCCCAGTCCGACGACTTTCTGTCCCTCGTAAACCCGCTCGATTGCGCGCAGCCGGTCCCGAAGGGCCGCGGCGCGTTCGAATTCGAGTTGGTCGGAAGCATCTTTCATAGCCGACTTTAGTTCGGTGACAACCTCTCTAGTCTTGCCCTCGAGGAACAGCAAAATCTGGTTGATCACGAGCCGGTATTCATCCTGGTTCACATAGCCCGTGCACGGGGCAACGCAGCGTTTGATGAAGTACTCGAGGCACGGGCGGTCGTCGTTGCCGGTGATGGTCTTGGTGCAACTCCGGTACGGGAACAAGCGGTTCAGCAAATCGAGCGTCTTGCGGACGCTGCCCGCACTGGCGAAAGGTCCGAAGTAACGCCCGTTGTCCCGTGACGTACTGCGGGTCACGTAGATCCTGGGGAACGGCTCGTCGAGGTCGACTTTGATGTAGGGGTAGGTCTTGTCGTCCTTGAGGCGTGCGTTGAACCTTGGTTTGTGCTGCTTGATGAGACTGTTTTCGAGCAGCAGGGCCTCTTGTTCCGACTCGGTGACGATGTACTCGAAGTCTTTGATCTGACTGACGAGTTCACGGGTTCTAAACGCCGTGCTTGCCTGGGCGCCAAAGTAGGACCGGACCCGATTTCTCAGTGACGCCGACTTGCCGACGTACAGGACCTGGCCGCGCGCTCCCCGCATCATGTAGACGCCAGGTTGGGTGGGCAGGGCGGCCAACCGGTCCTTAAACCCGTGTTCGGCCGGGATTGGCATCGTCCCTCCGGATCGGGCCCGCTCAGCTGTGTGTGATGGCCCGGGGGCGGCAGGGTAGGGGGTGATTAACTTGGTTTATCTGAGAAATACGGTGAGCACGGTGAGGGCCACCACGACGGCTGCGACGAGAATGGAGAGTTTGCGAAGTTCGGCCGGCAACGAGCGAGCAAAAACTTCGGACCTCTGGCGGCCCTGGCGGCGCTGCCCGCTGCGTGAGCGAGTAACGACGGGAGTGACTCCGGAAATGGCGGAGCGACTGGAGGGTTCCCGCCCAGCGGCCGGAACAGGCGCTGCCGCACGCGCTGTCGCGTCGTCCTGGCGCTGGGATTCACTCCCTTGCACGAAGACATTCGGCTTGCTCTCGCGACGGCCGCGCTGTCGGGGTGTCTTTGGATTTCGTCTTCTTGCAGGTCGTTTAGGTGGCATGGGAATTCAGTTGCCCCTGTTTGCTCAGGGAGTTGGATCAAACATTGCGACGGTCTCCGTCGATGCCCAACGGAGACCCTTTTCTTCCATCGTACGGGCTGCGTCAATCGTAATCTGCGTCGCGTAGTCTATCGAGACGTTGGATGTGTTCCACATGAAATGATACAAGAACGGATCGATCGGGCTGCTGTCGAACGCCTTGGCGAAGTAGCGGTGCTGCGCGTTGTCGGCGTGGCGAATCAGTTCCCGCGCCGTTTCTTCGTCCACCCGTTCTCGCTGCATCGTGCGAGTGACGCGATCTTCCATTTTTGCGACGACCCCGACGCGCAACACGTCCGGGCGGTCGGCAAGGATGACGCCGGCGCCGCGATCGTGGATTACGCAGTTACCGACTTCTGCTATGTCGCGGATCACGCTCGCCGCGGTATCGATGAAGTGTTGTTCGTCGATCTCCTCGGCCGCAGTGGCGGGTGTTTCTTCCATTTCTGAATACGGACGGGCGAGCAGAGTATCGATTCCCGGTCCGAAATAAGGGTCTCCCCCAAGTCCGGCAACAGCCGATTTTTGCAACATGCGCTGGATGGCCTGCGCTAATCGGGAAGTAAAAGTGGGGACCCTCCTCTCGGTATCTACGAGGGCGCCGACCGTGGAGCCAACTCTCCGAGCCACGTCGGCGAGGACGAGGCGATCGACGAAATCGATGCCCATTTCGAGGGCCACAGCCCTGGAAAGAAGATAAGCCCCCGCGCCCACTCGACCTTCAATTGTGATTATCGTCATGTTCATCCCCTTTCCCGCCGCCACTGACTTTTCCCGTCGGTGGTTCTTCCGCTCTCGGATGGGCGGCGTCGTACTGCCGCCTCCGGTGCTCAGATGTCAGATGCGTGTAAACCTGGGTGGTAGAGATGCTAGCGTGACCGAGGAGTTCTTGCACGTGTCTCAACGAAGCGCCGCCTCGAAGCAAGTGGGTGGCGAAGCTGTGGCGTAGCGTGTGCGGCGTGATATGGCTCGTGATGCCAGCGCGAGTTCCTACGTTCCGGAGCGCCAGCCAGAATCCCTGCCTGGTCAATCTGGCGCCCAGGCGATTCAGGAAGAGCGCATTGTCTGTTGACTCGGTCGCCAAGTGATGGCGGCCGCGGGCAAGGTAAGCATCAAGGGACTCAATTGCGTTGTCGTGCAACGGGATGACGCGTTCCTTGCGGCCCTTGCCCATCGCCCGGACCTGACCGTACGACACGTCGACGTGCTGCAGATCCAGCGCCACGAGCTCACTGACCCGCAAGCCGGCCGCGTACATCAATTCGATCATGGCCCGGTCTCTCAAACCCGCCGGGGAGGTCTCAGAAAGCAAAGAGTCGAGTAGGGTGTTCGTGTCCTCAACCGACAAGGCCTTCGGCAGCGTCTTGCCGCCCTTTGGCGCACGCACGGACGCCAGGACGTCTGAATTGGTGATTCCTTCTTCGTTCAGAAACCGCATACACGCCCGCAGAGAGGCGATCTTCCGTGCGCGAGAGGTGGTCGCGTATCCCCGCTCGTCCAGGTCGTCCATGTACGCCGTGAAGGATTCGACGTCCAGTTGGTCCCACGACCAGCCGGCATTGCTGGCTCGCTGGGTGAAGAATGCGGCGGCGCTGATCAGGTCTGTCGAGTATGAACTGAGTGTGTTGCTAGAGAGGCCGCGCTCGACAGCGGCGTATTCGAGGAACAGGTCTATGTGTTGTTGGGCGGCGCCTATGATTGCGGGCATGTCTGGTGGTCTATGTGTGCCGGAGATCGGTCGCAGCCTTTCGTTTCGCTAACGCCGGTCGATTTGGGCAGGGCAGAACTGGTTTGACGCTGTATGGGCCGGAACCTAGAATCGAAAACCGGCCCGGTCCGGACACAATGATAAAAGAACGGAATCTCGGACACATGAACGTGACAGCGTACGCAATCGCACCGACTGATGGCTGCGGTAAATGCGGTTGGGACATACCTCAATGAATCTTCTGTCCATCCCTATTCCATTCGACCCCAACATATTTGGCGGCGGGATTGTCCCGCTAAGTTGGCATGGCTTCCTCAGTTTTGTCGGGGTGGCTGCGGCCATCTACCTCGTTGTCCGATGGGCCCGTCGCGAGCACATCGACCCAGACATGGTCTACAACGTTGCGATCTGGGGGATCATCGGAGGCGTGATAGGCGCAAGGGTTGTGCACGTAGCCGACAACTGGGGGGTTTACTCAGGGAACATCGGCAGCATGTTCCAGATTTGGTCCGGCGGGATCGGCCTGTGGGGCGGCATCCTGGGCGGCTGGCTGGCCGGCATTTCGTATGCCTACATCGCCAAGTACCCCGTAGGCAAACTGATGGACGTGACCGCCCCTGCGATGCTCATTGGGCAGTCCATCGGCCGGATCGGGGACATCATCAACGGCGAACACTGGGCCCGGGCAACCGACCTTGCCTGGGGTTGGTACTTCACCCACGTGGACAGCCCGGCGAGGATAGGAGCCCAAAGATTCCACGGCGACCCGGAAACCCCCGTGCATCCGGCGGTCGTTTACGAAATGATCTGGAATATGGCCGTGCTCGGCGTGCTGTTTATGCTTCGCGGGAAGCTCAAACCTGCCGGTAGCCTGTGGATGGTCTACCTGGCGTTGTATGCGATTGGCCGATTTGGGATTCAGTGGCTGCGGCTCGATCCGGTCAAGTTCTGGGGCCTCCAGGAGGCGCACCTCATCGCCATTCTCGTACTTCTCGTAGCGGTTCCGTTCCTGATTATCAAGACCAGATTCGTAAGCCCAGACGGCGACGACAAGCCGACCGCCGCGCCGACCCGCGGACGAGAGCAGCGCCGCAGGCGGAGGGCGGCTGCCCGATAGTCGGACTTCTGCTCTTAAGCTCCGCGCCGGGACGATGGCCGGATGTCGAGCAGACTGAGCTCCCTGGTACGGCGGCCCCGCCAGACGTTTTCAGTCGGCGTGTAGGCGACGTCGACGATACCGTTGCCCAACGGCGCTCCTCCCAGCCTGAACCCTATGGCTGGGAAGCTGTATCCGGCGGATTCGAGGTCAACACGCAGATGTTGGCCGCCGCCTCCCACGGTGCGCACGTTGAAGGCGTTCAGACCCCTGCTGACGATTACCGGTTCGGGGTTTCCCTCGCCGAATGGGCCCAACACACGCATGAAATCCCATGTAGAGGCGGTCAGTTCCTCGAAGCTTAATTCGTAGTCGACGATCAATACGGGTTGCGATTCGACTCCCATCATGGCCCACTCCGCCAGTCCGTTGACGGCATCCAAAACCTGATCCAGCGACGAAGCGGGGGTTGTGAAACCGGCGGCGCGTGCATGGCCTCCGAACTTTGTCAGCAAGGACTCGGACGCCTTCAGGGCTGACTGAATGTCGAACTCCGGTATGCTCCTGGCAGAACCGCGTGCAACGCCGTCCGCCACTGAAACGGCAATTGCCGGTTTTCCCATCGATTCGCAAAGTCTTCCGGCCAGCGGCCCGAGCAAACCGGCCGCGACTTCCTGGAACGTCACCGCCGCGATTGCGTTTCGCTCTGTTTGTTCGGCGATTTGGGCAGTGGCCATGCGAAGTATCTCGTCTCCCAGCTTTCGCCTTTCGCGATTGCAGGAGTCCAGGTATCGCGCCAGTTCCCGGGCCCACTCCGGATCTTCGGTAGTAAGCAACGTGAGGCTCGGCGTAGCATCGTCCAACCTGCCCGGCGCATTCAACCTTGGCGCCAACTGAAACGCCACCGATTCTGCGGTCGGGTTGCTCCACCTGTCATTCGATCCCGATATTGCCTTGAGGGCCTGTAACCCTGCGTGCCCCGTTCGTCCGAGTTCAGCGAGGCCGGCCTTGGCAATTCGGCGGTTGTCGTCCCGCAGTGGTCCTCTGTCGGCAATTGTGCCCAGTGCGGCCAAAGCGGTGTGGAATGCCGGTTGTTCGGATCCCGCCAACTCGAAAATCGCCCGGCTGAGCATGAACGCCACGCCTGCGCCGGTTAGATCGCCGACTGGGGAATTCGACAAGTCTGGGTTGACGATGGCGATAGCGGCTGGCAGCGTGTCCGTCGCGACATGGTGGTCGGTGATGATCGTGTCGATTCCAGCTCGCGCGGCGGCATCGACCTCCCCAACCGCGTCCGTGCCGGTGTCGACGGTGACAATCAGGCCTGCGCCGGCTTTTCTGAAGTAAAGGACCGCGTCGGTCGACAGGCCGTGCCCTTCCTTTTCCCTATGCGGGATATATGGCAGGGCGTCGCCACCGACACGCGTGATGGCGTCGACGAGAATGGCCGTTCCCGTCAAGCCGTCGACGTCGAAATCGCCAAAGACGCCGATACGCTCGCCGGCCGCGGCAGCCGTCAGAAGTCGGGAGGACGCGGTGTCCATATCGGGGAGATCGAACGGGCTGGACAGTCCGCTCAGGTCGGGGTTCAGGAACTCGCGGGCCTGCCGGTCATTCGTGATGCCCCTGTTGTAGAGAAGCCTTGCCGGGAGGGGTCCGGAAGGTCCGCCGATACTTGCCAGATCGAGGCGAAACCCGTCAGGTGGAGGCTCAGCGACCCGCCAGACTACGGACTTGCTCATGGCGCGTAGGGCAGGGCGTAGCTAATTCAAGTATTCCTTGAATATCACGCTGGCGTTGTGGCCGCCAAATCCGAGGGAGTTGGTCATGGATGTTTCCACGCGGCCCCGGCGCGGGGTGTACGGAACGTAGTCGAGGTCGCAGTCTGGGTCAGGTTCTTCGAGATTGATTGTCGGCGGAATGGCTGATTCGCTGATTGCCATCACGGAGAACGCCGACTCGATGCCGCCTGCTGCGCCGAGAAGATGGCCGGTCATTGATTTTGTGGAGCTGACGGGGACCTTGTACGCATGGTCTCCGAACACCCTTTTCACGGCCATCGTCTCGAACTTGTCGTTCAGGGGAGTGGATGTGCCGTGCGCGTTTATGTAGGTGATGTCCTCCGGCGCCATGCCGGCCATGTCGAGCGCGTGCTTCATTGCCCTGGCCGCGCCCTCGCCCTGGGGGTCGGGCTGCGTGACGTGAAATGCGTCGCTTGTCGAGCCGTAGCCAGCGAATTCGGCCAGCACAGTGGCGCCACGACTTCGGGCGTGTTCATAGTTTTCCAATACCATCACGCCGGCGCCTTCGCCCAGAACAAAGCCATCCCGCCCGGCGTCGAACGGGCGCGAGGCCCGTGTCGGGTCCTCGTTGCGCTTCGAAAGGGCCATGCAGGCGCTGAATCCGGCCAGCCCGATCGGACATATGGCCGCCTCGCTGCCGCCGGCGATAGCAACGTCTACTCGCCCCCGGCGTATCATCTCGGCGCCTTCCCCGATGGCGTCTGCGCCACTTGCGCAAGCCGACACCGTGTTGAAATTCGGTCCCTTTGCCCCGATCATCATTGAGACTTGGCCTGACGCCATGTCGCTAAGCATCATGGGAATGAGAAACGGACTCACTCGCCTCGGTCCGCGGCGCGCCAGGACGTCGTACTGATTCGAAAGCGTGATTATTCCGCCGACGCCGCTTCCTACGAGCACTGCAACGCGGTCGGGATCCTGCCACGACATGTCGAGACCTGCCTGGTCCAGGGCCTCGAGCGTGCTGGCGCAGGCAAATTGGGAGAACCGGTCCAATCGTCTCGCTTCACGCCGCCCGAGAATTGCAGCGGCATCGAAATCATGGATCTCCGCCGCGATGCGGGTCTCGAAACCCTCTGCGTCGAAAGACGTGATGTAATCGACACCCGATTCGCCTTTCATGAGACTTAACCACGTACTCTTGCGGTTGAGGCCCACTGGGGTGATCAGGCCGATGCCTGTGATGACGACGCGTCCTGTCATTGGCAATAAACTTCCGTTTAGAAGTGCCTGGAGGCAACTAAGCATTTGTGCCGATGAGTTTGCGCGAACGTGTCGCAAATCAAACTCGCGGCTGGATTATAACAATCCCATGGCTACCATCCGGGCTACCGCGAAAAGCCTGGTCGAAATTCGAGCTGCACATGCCCACCGGCGCCAGCGAACATATACCTGAACCCGTCCGTACAACCCCGGTCGAGGTTTTGGCGTCCGCCAGTAGCGGGGAGTCCGCAAACAGGCCGTCGTTCCGGATAGAGACGCATGGCTGCAAGCTGAACATGGCCGACAGCCAGAACCTTGCCGGGCAGTTCATGGCCAGGGGCTTTCAGGCAAGCCGTGACGGCGAAGAACCGAGCGTCTACGTCGTCAACACCTGCACCGTCACGGCCGTGGCCGACAAGAAGGCCAGGCAGGCCATCTCATCGGCGCGCCGTAGATTCCCCGGGGCGATCGTCGTGGCCGCGGGTTGCTACCCGGAACGGGACCGCACGGCGCTCGACGCATTACAAGCGGTTGACCTCATCTACGGCAATCGCGACAAGAATGAAATTGTCGACGTAGTCTCGGGCATCGTTGGGCTGAATTCAGGGGAACTGGCGGGCGACGAATTGAATGTCGCCGATGTCCCACGCTCGGTAGGCAGGTCGCGCGCAGCCGTCAAAATCCAGGAGGGATGCGACCAGGTCTGCGCCTACTGCATAGTCCCCAGGGTGCGGGGCCGTGAGAGGAGCGTACCGCCGGACGAAATCGTCAGCAGGGTCGGAGCCCTTTCGCAAGGCGGCTGTCCCGAAGTAGTCCTGACCGGCACTCAACTCGGTTCGTACGGTTTCGATATCCCGGGAGCGAACCTGCGGGAGCTTCTCGTCAAGATTCTCGCAGACACGGACATTCGCCGGCTACGGGTGTCTTCAGTGCAGCCCCAGGAACTGGATGATGGTCTCCTGGATGTCTGGCGAGTCCACGGAACCGGCAGGCTCGCTCCGCACTTTCACATGCCGTTGCAGAGCGGCAGCGATGCCGTGTTGGGCAGGATGCGGCGTCGCTACACGGCGGCTGACTACGAACGGGCCGTGTCGAGGGTGCGGAGGACCGTACCCGGCGCTTCGGTTACAACTGACGTCATCTGCGGGTTTCCGGGTGAGATGGCAGAGGATCACATAAACACGCTTGCCGTCATGAGGAGAGTGCAATTCACGGACGCCCACGTCTTTCCGTACTCGTCGCGTCCGGGTACGAGCGCGGCGCACTTCGATGACCACGTCGACCCGGCAACGAAAACGAGACGGGCGGCGGAGGCGAGAGTGTTGGCGTCTGAGTCGGCTGCAAGTTCCCGACGCGCTGTTGTTGGCGAACGGAGGACGGTCCTGTGGGAAGGGGAGCGCGGGCGATCCGGCCTTACTGAAGACTACCTTCGTGTCGTCATCACCGACCCTGCGATGAATCGACTTCTCGCCCCTCACGAGTATTGCTCGGACAACGACACTTTCGAACGAGTAGTAATCGTGGGTGTCAGGGCAGGAGTTCTACTGGCGGAGCCTGTGTGACGCTTGAAAGTACTCCAACGCGAAAAAGGGGCCGCCCCAGTGGGACTGCCCCTTTTTGTTGAAAGGATCGTTATGTTCGCCTAAGCAGCAGGCGAACGATTTAAAAAGCGACGGGCCTGAGCGACAGACCGTTCTTGTCGCGTTTGAGGTAGCCGGCCCGCTCGGTATACCCGTGCGAGAAGACCATCAGCCAACCCTCCCGTTCGGCCCTATCGAGCATCTCTTTCTTGACCTTGAGGGTCTGTTCGGGGAAGCGATCGAACGCCGTGATGTAGGGCAGGGGAAGGTGATTGGGTGTGGGAATCAGGTCCGACAGATAGACGACGCGTTCGCTGCCGGCGTTGACAGTGACGATCATGTGACCGCTTGAGTAACCGTCTGTCACGATGGCGTGGACGCCCGGGGTTACCTCGGTGTCGCCGTCCAGGAAGTCGATCATCCCGCGTTCTTCGAGCACTTTCAGGTGCTCGATGCCATGCCCGTATACCGGAATGGCACGCTCGTTCGGGTTGAAGGCCTCTTCCCAGGCGGTGCGCTGTACGAGATACCTGGCGTTGGGAAACGACGGGATGATGTTGCCGTCGCGGTCGAGTCGAGTCGACCCTCCGCAGTGGTCGAAGTGCAGGTGAGTGAGGATCACGAAGTCGATATCGCGAATGGATACACCGTGCTCACGCAGATTGCGTTGCAACTTGCTGGAACTGTGTCCATAGATTTCCCGATTTATCTCGGGTTCCTTCGAGCCGATGCCGGCGTCGACCAACACGTTTGCCTCTGGGGCGGCGATGAGAAGGCTGTTTAACCCCAGGCGGACGCGGTTTTTCCGGTCTGGTTTGGCGGTTCGCTCCCAAAGAATCTTAGGCACCGGACCAAATACCGGACCTCCGTCCATCAGGAAAGAACCGTCACTGATGACGCGCACTGCGACTTTATTGTTCTGCATGTGACACCTCAAGTCCGCTGTGTTGTGTTGCCGAGAACTGACTCTTATTTCGTGATCCCCGACAGCGATGCCGTCTGAAGACCCCGACAGTGGCGCCGCAGGCAGGACGGACTTGCCCGCCTGTGGTTCAAACTGATGTGGCAAACCGTATTGCCAATCGAATATGTGGTACTAGGTACTTTGGTACTGTTTTATTGGCCGATTGTATAGGCAAAGTTTCGAACATGTTCAAAACTTTGGCTGGAAATCAGGGCTGGAAGGGCTTGATGAGTTCGGCCTGGTGAACGGTCCCACCAGTTGAACTGCCACTACAATGCGTTGCGTATTCGGGATTTGACGGACGCGGAATTTCGAGCCCGGTCCCGCAACAGCATTTGACGTAAGAAAGCGGAAACGCGGAGGTACCAACGGTTGGAAATCAAAGTGGCGGTCGGCGACGTGACCCAGCAGGAATCACCGGCGCTGATAGTGAATCTATTCGAAGGCGTGGAGGCGCCAGGCGGGGCCACCGGCGCTGTCGATAGCGCATTGGGCGGGGTCATATCCGGGTTGATTTCGGATAGTGAGGTGTCGGGACGCCTTGGTGAACTAACTCTTATACACACCCCGAATTCTGCATATCCGTCGTTCAGCCCGGCGAGAGTGCTGGTCGCCGGGCTCGGCAAGCAGAGCGCGTTCGGGTACGACACGATCAGGCGGGTCACAGCGAGCGCGCTGCGCAAATTGGAAGGGGCATCGATCACGCACGCCGTGACGATCGTGCACGGCGCCGGCATTGGCGGGCTTGACCCGGCAGCCAGCGCTCAGGCGATTGCCGAAGGGGCCACCCTGGGCCTCTACAAGTTCGACAAGTACAAGTCGAAATCGAACGACGAAAAGCGGCAATTTGAGTCGCTTACGCTCGTAGACATTGTTCAGGACAGTCACTCGGGCCTCGAAGCCGGGGTCGAGCGCGGCAAAACGTATGCCGGGGCCGCCGTTGCAGCCCGGGACATGGTGAACGAGCCGGCCAACCTGTTCCCACCCTCAAAGATGGCCGAAACCGCGTGTGAGGTGGCAAGGGCGGCAGGGCTCGGGTGCAACGTCCTTGAGCAGGAAGACGTCGAAAAACTGGGCATGGGCGCTTTTTTGGGTGTGGCAATGGGCAGCAGCCAGCCGCCGAAGTTCATTCATCTCACCTACGAGGGAGACCCGGACGATCGAAACAACAACATCTGGCTGGTTGGAAAGGGCATCACATTCGACACCGGGGGAATCTCACTAAAGCCGCCCGGCGGGATGTCGGCAATGAAGGGTGACATGGGCGGAGGCGCGGCGGTCATTGGCGCTATTGGCGCGGTGGCCCGGCTAAAGCCGCGCATCAACGTGCACGCCGTCGTAGCCGCAACGGAGAACATGCCCGGCGCATCGGCCCAGCGGCCCGGAGATGTCGTCACCGCCATGAGCGGCAAGACCATCGAGGTCGACAACACCGACGCAGAGGGCCGCCTCACACTCGCCGACGCGATCTGTTACGCCAAGTCGAAGGGCGCCAGTCGCATAGTGGACGTGGCGACGCTGACCGGGGCCGCAGCAATCGCCCTCGGTCGGGGGCAAAGCGCTGTCTTCAGCAACAACGACGAACTTGTCGACGCCGTTATTGCCGCGGGCGTAAACAAGGGAGAGGCGATGTGGCGCCTTCCTTTGGACGAGGTGTCGAAGAAGCAGAACCGATCGAAGGTCGCAGACATAAAGAACACGGGCGGTCGGCCTGCAGGATCGATTACGGCGGCTCACTTCATAGCCGAATTCGCCGGCGACACCCCGTGGGTGCACATCGACATCGCGGCGACCAACATGGCCGATTCGACCGATGGGGTGGACGTGGCGGGGGCTACCGGCGTCGGGGCGAGAGCGTTGACGCAACTCGTGGAAGACCTTTCCGCCTGATTGCCGAGACTATTCTTCACATCGGATGCCATGGTCCCGGACCGCTCCACTAGAATTCGCCTGCGGAGGCATCCCGCATTGGCGTCGGCGTCGTTCGATTTACCACGACCGGAAAGGCTATTGCCATGACATACGAACCAAGGGTCCACATTGATGACGAACTGCTGAAGCGATTCCAGGGGGTGACTTCTGCAACGTGCTTTAGCGCCATGTTCGGGATGGGGCTCGCAGCGCCCGAGGGCACTTACGAGATGGCTTCGTGGCAGAACTGTTTCATGTACGGGGTGAGACCGATGACGCCCGGCCGCAAAATAGCGGCCCGTGCCCGCACGCTGCGGTTTATCCCGCCTCGGCCGGACTTGCTGGAGATCACCCGCAAGGGCGAGTTCTCTCCTGAGTACGAGGCGATGGCGACCTGCGGGCCCGGCGACGTGCTGGTCGTGGATGGGAATCGCGAAGCGCGGCATACGATTCTGGGCAACGTCAAGACGAGGCATCTCCACATGAACAAAGCGGAGGGAGTTGTGACGGACGCCTCCATGCGCGACGTGGACCTGATCGGCGAGGAATACGGCATGGCCGTGTTTGCGGCCGATCGTCTGCCGAACGTGAACCGGCCCGGCATCGAGGCGTTCGAATCGAATGTCCCCATCGGTTGCGGAGGCGTTCTCGTGATGCCCGGGGATCTGATTGTTGGTGACGACGACGGGGTGGTGGTTATTCCGTGTCAGCTCGCGGCCGAGGTGATCGACTGGATCGAAGAGCACGAACGGGTAGAGCGGTTCATCATGGGTCTGATGGACGCTGAGAACGCGCCTCCGGGCCGCTACTATCCTCCCACGGAGGAAACGGTGGAACGGTACCGCGAGTGGCTGAAGGAGCAGGGTGAATCAGGGTAGTGACGCTCAGGACTGAGTTTGATTGAGCATCATGTGGGTGCTAGTCTCAATATTCGGCATGGTGGGCGTAGTGTAGTGGTTAACACGTCAGGTTGTGGCCCTGAAGATCGAGGGTTCGATCCCCTCCGCTCACCCCAACAATTTCCCGCAACGACTTGCGTCGGCGATTTGGGCCGATTGCAAGTCCCGCCATTATCCAGGTCCTGCACAGGCAGTTTGGCGTAATCTTGATAAAGCCGGTCGGGCAAACCGATCGGCATACGCCATCCGTGCGCCCGTAGCTCAGTGGATAGAGCATCTGGCTTCGAACCAGGGGGTCGGGGGTTCGAATCCCTCCGGGCGTGCCAACCTTTTCGTCACAGGCGAGGTCGCGCGGCCATTACGTCCGAGCCTGATCCGCTCGAACGAGCGCCTTGCCTAACTTTCCCGGGGCCGAACGGACCTCGCCTGATCTTGCGGTCAGCGCAGTTTGACGGCGGTGCCGTAGGAGAGGATCTCGGCGGCTGCGTTTGCTACAGCGGCGGTGGTGTAGCGGACTGCGACCACGGCGTCTGCGCCGAGTGCTTCCGCCTCTGAGATCATTCTCTGCGTCGCCTGCTCCCGCGACTCCTGCATCAGTTCTGAGTAGGCACCCAACTCACCGCCCACGATGTTCTTGAGTCCGGCCATAAAGTCCCGCCCGATGTGCTTGGCGCGTACGGCATTGCCTCTGACCAGACCAAGCGCTTCTGTGATTTCCGATCCCGGCACGCTGTCAGTAGAAACGACGATCATTTATCTCTCCGGCCTTTCAAATTTGGAGTTTTGCTACGGGGATGTTAGCGCAGGCTCATGATCAGGCAATATTTCGATGGCGCCGTCGAGTCGCGGCGAGCAGTCATACGGTGCCCACTGTCCGCGCCTCGATCCCGTCCCAATCGATGCGCCTGCCGAGGCCGGGATCCGTTGGCGGGTACATGTATCCGCCCTCGATCCTGGTCGTGTCCTGGATGAGGTCTGCAAACGCCGTCTGGTGAGACGGGGGTGGCGCGAGCGGTCCACCGGAGTGCTCCCACCAGTCGTCGTTTCGCATTGCGGCGACCACGTGCGGATTGCCGCCGTGGCACCCCACGCCGAACATGTCGCAAAGATTCGCCAGTTTGATCTGGCCGGTTATGCCAAGGCCCCGTTGGCGGACTATGTCGACCGCGCCGGCCACAAGGTAGGGGACTACCAAGTAGGGGTGGCCCTCGATCGATTCCAACGCCAGGACGGGGATTTCCAGCGCGTCGGCTACTTTCTTGAGTCCCCGTATATCGACCTCTTGCAGAGGTTCCTCGATCCACAGGTAACCCAGGTCTTGCAGGGCCTTACCGACGTAAATCGTTTCGTCGACCGTGTATTGCTGGACCGGATCGTGCATCAATTCGAACTCATCGCCGACAAGGTCTCGAAGATCGCGGGCAAGCGACAGGTTGGTTTCGACTCCGAGCATCATGTGGTCTTTGAAGCCGAAGAACCCATCGTCTTTGGCCTTGGCCGCCGCCTTGAGGTTTTCCTCGTAGGAGAGGGAGCTAACCACCTGGTAGGCGCGGATGCGGTCCCTGAAGCCTCCGATCAATTTGTGCACCGGCATGTTCGCCATCTGCCCACCTAGGTCCCAGAACAGCATGTCGATCAACTCGATCGGGGCGGTCGACGGCACGTGGAAGTACCTTCTCGCCATCCACAACTTGTGCCACATTCGCTCTCTATCGAGGGCGTTTTCCCCGATGATTTCGGGACCCCACTGGGCCTTGAACGCGTGTGCTTCCCACTCGACGTGCTCTTTTCCCCAACTCACGTTCAGGAGCCCGCAGGTCTCCAGATTCGAGTCGGTCCGTAGCCGCAGGACCGCCCCATATGCTGGTCGCGGCTCAAGTCTGACCGGTTCGCCTTGCCACGGGCGGTGGCCGAAACGGGCCCTGTACGACCCCGGGTACTCCATCATGTGGCGGTGCGGCCGCCACGCCGGTTCGATCGACTCACTCTCGATGATATCGATTCGTATCTCTTCGATTTTCATGTGATCAAGAACTCCGCTGATTCCGGGGCTCGACGCCCCCGTCCCGCAATGATGGCGTGTAAATGGGTGAATTCGGGATTAACATCGCGTCACAGGCTCCGTATGGTTGCCGTTCAAGCTGTCCAAAATCCCGGGAGAGATTATGTACCCCAGCAATATAAGACAGAAAATCCGCGATGACGCGCTCATGTTAGGCACGTCGATGTTCAGTTACGAGCCGCACGTCGCAGCCGCCGTCTATCAGACCGGCCCGGATTGGGTATGGATCGACCAGGAGCACGCTCCGTGGGGCACGGAGTCGGTTGGGATTATCGCCGTACAAGGCAGGCAGGCAGGTGTTGCGCCGGTGATACGTGTGGCGTGGAACGATCCCGGCCTTATAAAGAAGGCTTACGACGTCGGCGCGGTCGGGGTGATGGTGCCCCAGGTGGAAGGGCCGGACGAGGCGGCAACGGCCATCCAGTACGCCAAATACCCGCCAATAGGCAATCGGGGCATTGCACCGTGGTTTTCGAGCATGATGGGCATTGACGCGGGCGACGTGATCAAGCATGCCAATAGCGAGACCATGCTGATCCTCCAGATGGAGAGCGTCGCGGCCTATGAGCGCCTGGACGACACGCTGAAACTCGAGAACTTCGAAGTTCTCCTGGTTGGGCCCAACGACCTTTCGGCATCTCTTGGCGTGCCCGGACAGATTCATAGCAGCAAGACTGAAAACATCATGATCGACGTAGCAGAACGGATGAAGGGGACCGGCAAGGCTTTGGCCACCACGTTCGCCGATCCAGAAGACTGCCGCCGCTGGATTGCGGCCGGCTACAGGATGATGAACGTTTCGTCGACGCATGTGCTCGGCACTGTACGGACCAAAGAGATATTCGCCGAGTTCCGCGAGCAGTTTGGATAGACCAACAGTCGCGCAACGCTCATTGCCATAGCACTTAAG
Organism: Dehalococcoidia bacterium; assembly: GCA_965219065.1. Lineage (GTDB taxonomy): Bacteria > Chloroflexota > Dehalococcoidia > Lucifugimonadales > Lucifugimonadaceae. The sequence continues at coordinate 639,752 of OZ244715.1, read as the reverse complement.
GAGACTGCCGTTGGTGCTCGAAAGATTTCACGTAACGAAAGACGAAGCGATACGGGTTCGCCAGGAGGACATGCGCTCCACTCTCGAGGCGATGTTTTCACTCATGGGGATGTCGTCGGCGGATGCCGCGCAGGCCGCAGACGGTTTGGTGTACGCCGATCTGAGGGGTATCGAATCGCACGGTGTGTCCAACCTGATGCGCAACTACGTCAAAGCCTTCAGCGAGGGCGCGATCAACCCCCGGCCGGAAGTGCGCGTGGTCCGCGAAGCGGCAGCCGTCGCCACGTTGGACAGCGACCGGGGTCATGGTCTCGTGGTGGGTCCCTTTGCCATGAAGATGGCGATAGAAAAGGCCCGCTCGGCGGGGATAGGGGCTGTCGTCGTGGGAAACGGTCGCCATTTTGGCGCGGCTGCCTACCATGCGCAGATGGCGATTGAGCACGACATGGTAGGGATAGCGATGACGGTAGGCGGCACGGCAATGGCGCCTACCGGCGGGGCGAAAGCGTTGGTCGGGCTGAATCCGTTGTCGATCGCCGCGCCCGCGCGGCATGAGGAGCCGTTCATTTTCGACGGTTCGATGAGCACGGTCGCGGGAAACAAAATCCGGCTGGCGAACCGGCTTGGCGTATCGCTTGCGCCGGGCTGGGTAGCCAGACCTGACGGGTCGCCGATCATGGAGGAGACCTGGCCTGAAGACGGTCATCTCATGTTGCCGGTGGGGGGGACCCGGGAGGGTGGATCGCACAAGGGGTACAGCCTGAGCGTGATGATCGACATACTTGCGGGCCTCCTGTCGGGCACGGGCCCTGGATTCCTCAACCGCGGCGTCGCATCGCACCACTTCATCGCGTACAACATCGCCGCGTTTACCGACGTCGACGACTTCAAAGACTCGATGGACGAGTACATGCGCAACTTGAAGGACTGTCCGCCGGCGCCCGGTTGGGATCGCGTGGTATATGCGGGCCTGCCGGAGGCCGAAGAAGAGGTCAAACGGCGGGCTGAGGGCATCCCGTATCACCCGGAAGTTATCGACTGGTTCCGCGACATTACGGCTGAGTTGGACCTGCCGTGGAACCTGACGTCGTGACGCCATGGATCGCGAATCGGTCGCGTGAACAGAGCCCCGGTTCGTTAGAATCGGCCGGAACTTTCTTACGTTAGCAATCAGGACAAGGGCTTACCTCATGCCGAAAAGACTAAACCGCGCAATCGAACTACTTGAAGCCGGGCAACCGGTGTTTCCGACCAGCGCCGGGCAGCTGACCTACGAAAACGGCAAGCAGATGGCCGGCACGTACGCCGACATTATTCTTGTCGACTTCGAACACGGGGCGTTCGACGTTGTAGGCCTCCACCAGTTCATTCGCGGCCTGGTCGACGGCGGCCCTACCCCGAGCGGGCACAGGATTCCCTGCGTAATTTCCACGTTGCCTTCGAACTGCCGGACCAGGGACGAAGTCATAGCCAATCAGTGGCAGATCAGGCAGGTGTTGACAGCCGGAGTCCAAGGCGTTTTGCATACTCACGCCCGGCAGGCCTCGGCCGTACAGGCGTTCGTCGAAGGCGTGAGGTACGTGTGGCAGACCATCGGGGTTGGGAACGGCCTGGGGCAGGGCCAACGGGGCGGAGGCGGCCAGCGTACTCCGGCGGAAATCTGGGGCCTCGATCCGGTCGAATACATGCGATTGGCCGATCCTTGGCCGTTGAACCCGGAAGGCGAATTGCTTCTCGGCCTGAAGATCGAGGACCGGGAAGGCATGGCCAATGCCGACCAGATAGCCGCCGTGCCGGGTATTGCGTTCGCGGAATGGGGGCCGGGCGACATGGGCATGTCTCACGGGTATGCAGACGCCCACGACCCGCCGTATCCCGCGGACATGGACCTGGCGCGCGAGACGATCAAGTCGGCCTGCGACCGCAACGGGGTGAAGTTCTACAGTTCGTGGAACGATCCCACAAAGTCGCTGAAGGAGAACTACGAGTTCGCGAAGGAGTGGGGCGTGGCGATTCCCGGCGGGTACAACGAGGAGGCCGCGCGGATCGGGCACGAGGTGTACGGCCGCACTATGTTCGTTTAGCCGGCATGGATTAGCCGCGGAATGCCCCTGCCGCCGCCCGTCATCCCCGACTCCGATCGGGGATCCACGGCGTAGGGCGGCCGTTTCTTGGCGGAGTCAGGGCGCCAGGGCTATGGCGACTGCGCCGATGGCTATCGAGACGGCGCCGATGATTCTCGTTCGGTTGGGCCGTTCTTTCAGGACGTAGATGCCGAGCACGACTCCGACCAATATGCCGATCTCCCTGAACGGCGCGACATAGCTGACCGGTGACAGGCGGAGGGCGCTTAGCACGAGGCCGTAGGCGGCGAACTGGAACAGGCCGCCCAGCACGACCTCCTTTCGGTGGGCGCGAAATTCGGCCGCGAAGTCACCGGGAGTGTAGCTTCGCCAGATCAGAGCGAGCATTCCCAGGCCGCCCCCGGTCGATAGACAGAACATGTAGAGGAGCGGCGGAACGTGCTGCACGCCTTGCTTGTCGATGATCGAGTACGCCGCGATTATCAGCCCGGTCGCCACTGCGTATCGGGCGCCGACGTCGCTCACGGCCCTTCGTATCAGACGCATCGAACCGCCGGGATCCCCCCCACTTAATCCCACGGACAGAACACCTCCGACGATGAAGGCGGCGCCGACCGCCGCCGGCCAACTCACCGTTTCCCCGATAACAGAGACACCCAGGATCGGGATGAGGGCTATGCCGAGGCCCCTGGCGATTGGGTAGACCAGCGAGAGGTCGGAGTGCTTGTATGCGCGGCCCAACGAGAAGAAGTAGGCGGTGTGAAGCGCCACTGTGGCGGCGATGTACCCCCATCCGGCCGCGTTCGGCGGGTCGGTGACGAAGTAGTAGATGGCGACCGGGAGGAAGATCGAGCTGCCGGCCGCCGTCATCCACCACGTGAAGACCTCCGGCCTGGTGGCGCGTTTGGCGAGCAGATTCCACGTCGCGTGCGCAACTGCCGAGATAAGGACGAGGACTATTGCGGCGCCGGTCATGGGCGGGTAGGGCTCATATCGTTCTGCCGGGCGCGAGTGAATGTCTTCCGGCCGGTCCTGATGTAATCACACCCCGGCCTTCGAACGAGGCCGCGGCCTCTTCCTTCGGTATACTTCCGCCGGGTCCACGTTTTTGAGTAGTCGGGAGTATTCCAGTTGCATTACCAGGACGAACGTACAAGCGGTTGTCGAATATCGGATTCCTGGACCTACAGGGGTCTGAAGGCCGTGATCATGGAGAACGAACTTCTCCGTGTGACCGTGTTGGCGGACAAGGGCGCGGATATCTTCGAGTTCGTTCACAAGCCGAGCGACACGGACTTCATGTGGAGGACGCCGTGGGGTGTGCGGGACCCCTCGTTGTTCATCCCATCGTCGGGATGGGGAGAAGGAGTGTGGCACGACATGTACGAGGGCGGATGGCAGACCATTGCGCCGACGGGCGGTTACCCCGGAGAGTACATGGGTGCCGAGATCGGTCAGCATAACGAGTCGGCGCTGATGCCGTGGGACTGCCAGATCATGACCGACACGCCCGAGCAGGTCAGCGCCAAATTCTGGGTGCAGTCTTACCGTACACCGTACTGGATCGAGAAGACGCTCACGATAGATGAGGGCTCGGCCGCGTTGAAGGTCTCAGAGTCTGTCACCAACTTGGCCGAGGAGCCGACGGAGTGCGTTTGGGGGCAACATATCGCTTTGGGCGAGCCGTTCCTGAACTCTGGTTGCAGACTGGACCTGCCCGGCGGCTCTGTCTACAGCCTGGGTGACGGCTCTATGCCGGGAAGCCGCCTTGCGGGTGAGGGCAGGGGCGAGTGGCCGACAGGCCCGGGCCCAGGCGGTGAGATGGTCGATCTGCGGGAGTTTCCCGACCGTAACGCACGCATCGAAGACATCGCCTTGTTTCATGAACTGAGTGACGGCTGGTACGCCGTGACCGACCCGAATAAGGGTGTGGGATTCGGTTTCGTTTTTCCCAAGTCGGTGTTCGAGTACATCTGGTACTGGCAGGTATTCGGCGGGCGCGGTGGCTACCCCTGGTACAAGCGGACCTACAACGTGGGTCTGGAGCCGTTTTCTAGCCTGCCGAGCGGTTTGCCCATGCCGCCTGGGAGCGAAAAGACCTCGTTCACGATGGAAGCGGGTGAAACGCGGACGGCGGAGATGACGGCGATTGCCTACGAGTCCACAACGGGCGTCGATTCGATTTCGCCGGACGGCACGGTCTCGCTGAGCGGCGGATAGGTCGCGTCAGGCGCCTGACACGGTCGTAGGGGCCGGTTTCAAGAGGGTGTTTCAAAAGTCTCCCCAAAAGAGGTGAGCCGTAGATGGCGCGACGATTTACGACATCAGCCGTGCCATCAACACGTAATACGGCGCCAAACCCCGTCATTCCCGTGAAAACGGGAATCTTGATGCAGGAATTCCCGTAGGCTCCGAGTTTGTGAAACACCCTCTTTAAACCCGAAGTTGGCCTCGTTGTTCCACAGGAGGTCGCTGCCGGACGAACGGTGTCGCGTTACGCCTCGGCCATGGTCACGTGCCCGGTCTGGTGGGCCTTTATCCAGTCCCAATCGATCGGGACGCCAATCCCCGGTCCCAAAGGCGCAAACACGTTGCCGTCGCCGTCGATACCGTCGAGGTCGTCGTTGTAGTCAGCGTAAACGGGGTGTCGTGTCGACTTGACGTTGGGGTGGATCAGGCCGAGTTCGTAGTAGTTGGTGTTCCGTATCGACGACATCACGTGACGGTGAACCGGCCCCGGACCGTGTAGTTCCACGTCGAGACCAAACCCTTCGGAGGCGTGGGCGATCTTCATTGCGCCGGTAATGCCGCCGTCTTCGTGTGCGCCGGCCCTGACGTAGTCCGTGGCCTCTTGCAGCAGGAAGTTCACGTGCTGTTCCAACAGCCGGATGTGCTCCGTCTGAAGGATCGGCGTCTTTATCATCTGGCGAAGCTTGCGGTGTGCGTAGGTGGAAACGCCGCCGTCTTTGAATGGGTCCTCGTACCAGAAGAAGTTCGCTTCATCGCAGGCCCGGCCGACCGCCAACGCCTGGCCGAAGTTTTCGATCTCGCAAGCCGGATCGATCATCAACGCCATCTTGTCGCCTACCGCCTCGCGCACTGCGAGGACGTTGTCGATCTCTCGCTGAATGTTATCCGCGGCGAGTCCCCATCCATGGATCTTGAAGGCTGGGTAGCCCATCTCCTGGCACTGGACCGCGAAATCTGCGAACTGGGCGGGGGTGGACAGCCCTCCGTTTTCGTCGCCGTGCAGGGTCGAGGCGTACGCCGGAAGCGGGCGGCGGGTGCCGCCGAGAAGACGGTACAGGGGTTCGTCGTACATTTTGCCCACTATGTCCCACAGGCAGATGTCGATCACGCCTACGCCGGTCATGTCGTAGTGGCGGAGGCCGCGTTTCAGGTCGTTGTAGATCTTCTCCCGGGCAGTCACGTCTTTCCCGATGAGGTACCGGGCGCCCATGGCCACCTGCTCACGGGTCGGGCCGCCGGCGACCGGATACTCGCCTGTGATGCCTTGATCGGTGTGGATCTGAATGATCCCGCCGGATTGGTTCAGCCGGCCGTCAGGTTCGTAAACCATATTGAAGGTGTTGTAGTCCTTGCCGAGGTTGTGGGCGGTGAACTCGTACGCCGTGTACTCGACGCTCGTGATGAACGGTCCGGATTTCATATGGAACTCCTCAGGGGTCAGTTGACCTGCGTTGCTAGTTGTGGACGTTTTTGATCAGGTTGATCAGAACGAGGAACTCATCGACCATTTTGTTGATGGCGCGTTTGTTGTCTTTACACACCCGTTTCAAGAATTTCTCATGATCCATTGCCTCTGCGCGGGTGCGGAACCTGTCAAACCACACGAGTCGGGGATTCTTGCCTCTGGTTGATTTGGTTTGGTCGGTGGTGTGCTCCAGATGCCGTGTACGGAGATTGTTGGTGTGGCCGACGTAGTAGTCCCCTTCGTCCAATAAGAGCAAGTAGACGTAGAAAACATCGCTGTCGTCATCCTTGCGAGGTCGCGGATCTGGCGCGCCAACTACGTACTCGGGCTTTGATTCGGCAACTTTGGTCTTGCGGGGTGATCGGCTGGCGTTCGCTTTGGAACGAGAAAGCTTCCGTTTGCAGGTCAGGCAGAGTTCGTATTGGGACGGCTTGTACTGGCCGCAGAAGCACTTATCGATTTCGTCGTCTTGTTCTTGGTCCCAATGAGGCCAGCAAAGGTGGTGATGCGAGGGGATCGATTCGTCGCATTCAACGAATTCGCAAATTTTTGGCATCGGTTTGATCTCGCCGCGCTCCAGGTAAATTTAGTGCCCACGCGCCGACGGCAAATGCTAGCACTCCGGTGCGCTTACGTGAGCCGATGGCAATCTGGTGTTGTTCGGTTGCCCGGCATTGGCTGGCGTGCAAGAATGCCGCGCCTAGGGCCGTTTTATTCGAACGATCGGAGGAAACATGCTGGCGCTCCGTTACCACGGGAACAAAGACCTCCGCTTGGAGGACATACCTGATCCATCGCCCGGGCCGGGAGAGGTGCGTGTGAGGTGCAGGTATACGAGTATCTGCGCGACCGACATCGAGGAGTGGCAGTACGGCCCGTTGTGGGTCCAATACGGGTCACCGAACCCGCTTTCAGGCAGATCTGCGCCTCTGGTTATGGGCCATGAGATCAGCGGTGTTATAGACGGTGCAGGGGAGGGCGTCAACGACTGGTCGGTCGGCGAACGGGTGGTGGTCAACAACGTTCGCACATGCGGTACGTGTTTCTGGTGTACCCGTTCGCAACAGGCGGTCTGTCCGAACATGGCCGTGGCCGGTCTTTCGGCCGACGGCGGCTTGGCCGAGTACATGACGTGGCCTGCCGACATGATCGTTCGTTTGCCGGACTCCATTCCGGACGTAGCGGCCCCGTTGACCGAGCCGGCGATGGTGGGCGTTCACGCCGCAAGGCGGTCCGGCGTGAAACCGGGCGATACGGTGTGCGTTTTGGGTTGCGGGACGGTGGGGTTGATGACCGTTCAGGCGTTCGCCGCGTCCGGCGCCAGGGTCATAGCGGTGGACGTGCGGCAAAAAAGCCTGAATATGGCGAGAGACCTCTCGGCCGACGTGACGATCGACGCCGGAACGAACGACGTGTCCGCGGCCTTACTGGACCTGACCGACGGGATTGGGCCGGACATAGTCGTGGAGACCGCCGGCGCGGCCGATACGCCGGTTCAGGCAATAGAGTGGTGCAGACGAGGCGGAACGGTTGTCCTGGTTGGCATCTACTCTGCAACTCCCCGAGTGAACTTCAACGACATCGTCGGAGTGGAGAAGACCGTGATCGGATCGGTGGCCTCATCGCCGGGCGACATGAAGCTGACGGTCGATCTTATTGCGCGCGGCAAGATCAAGACAGAGCCGCTCGTGTCTTCAGTAATCCCGCTATCCAGGGCGCTTGAAGACGGTTTCGAGAAGATGATCGCGCCTGGCAAGGACGTGTTCAGGATCGTCGTTCAACCGGGCGAGTGAAAACCGCTCTTCAGTTGTAATTACGGCTAATTAAAACGGCAAATCCTCGCGATTTGCCTGAAGGACGAGGCGAGATTCACATGCACTACAACGACGAACGAACGAGCGGCTGCCGTGTGTCGGACGCTTGGACCTACAGGGGCCTGAAGACTGTCACCCTCGAAAACGAATCGATCAGGGTGATCGTCCTCGCCGACAAAGGGGCCGACGTATATAGCTTTGTTCACAAGCCCACGGATACCGAGTTCATGTGGCGTTCGCCGTGGGGCGTTCGCGACCCCAAATTATTCACGCCACAGTCCGGCTGGCCGGTTGCCCCGTGGTTGGACCTTTACGAGGGCGGCTGGCAGACCGTAATTCCGCACGGCGGTTACCCCGACGAGGTGTACGGCGCCGAGATGGGCCTGCACGGAGAACTAAATACGATGCCGTGGGATGCGGTGATATTGGAGGACTCGGCAGAATCGGTCAGCGTGCGGTTCAATGCAAAGGGCGTGAGGATGCCGTTCAGCGCCGAGAAGACCCTGACCATCAGGGCGGGCAGTTCAACCCTCTACCTCGACGAGACGGTTACGAATGAGGGAGAGGAGCCGTTGGACTGCGTTTGGCTCGAACACATCGCGATCGGGCCGCCATTTCTTTCGGACAAGTGCCGGTTATACGTGCCCGATTGCAAAATTATCAATCACCCTGTTCCGACCGCCGATTCCTCGGTCCTGAAGGACGCGGCAGAGTCCGATTGGCCAATGGCGATAAAGGCGGATGGGTCGGAGCTCGACTTCTCGCGCATTCCGTCGAAAGACGACCGGACCCTCGACATGGCCTACATGGCCGGCGCGGACGAGGGCTGGTACGCGGTCCTGAACGAGGAGACCAACGTTGGTTGGGCCGTTTCGTACCCGTCCGACGTGTTCAAGTACCTGTGGTTCTGGCGCAACCTGGGCGGCGGTTGGGGATATCCGTGGTACGGGCGCAGCTACAACGTGGGACTGGAGCCGTGCACGAGTATGCACAATGGCGGACTGGAGCAGGCTCAGGAGAATGGCTCAGCGCGCTCATTCGGGCCAGGTGAAACGGTCAGAGTGTCGATCACAGCCGGAGCGTTCACCGGCGCAGGCGCGGTCAGCAGGGTTGCGCCGGACGGCCAGGTTGTAAAGGAGTCGGGGTGACGGGCAAGAACCTTCGTGGGGGAGACCGATGCAGATCATAGATACCCATTGCCACGCGGGACGAAACTGGTTCGAGCCGCTCGAAACCCTCCTGTTTCAGATGGACCGGAACGGTGTCGACAGCGCGGTGCTCATTCAGCACGGCGGGACCTACGACAACGATTACCTGTTCGAGTGCGCGGCGTCGCAACCTGGCCGATTCAAGGTGGTGGTGATGATCGACCCCGAGGACGCCGATCCGACGGGTACCCTGACCCGTCTTGCGAACCAGGGCGCGGCCGGCGTGAGACTTGCCCCGGCATCCAGGGTCGGCGGCCGTGATCCTCTTGCGCTTTGGAAGAAAGCTGGGGAATTGGGAATCGCGGTGTCGTCGCTGGGAACGGCAGCGGATTTCGGTTCCGATGAGTTCATGCGGCTCCTCGACTCCTGCCCCGGAACGACCGTGGTCATCGAACACCTTGCGGGTGTTGGAATCACGAGTCCCCCTTACACGGACTACGAACGGGCGTTGAAGTGCGCGGAACGCTCCAACACATTCTTAAAAGTGCCCGGCCTGGGTGAAATATGTCCGCGGCCCCCGCAGCTCGACCCGCATTTCCACTTTGAAGACGTGCCGCCGCTATTCGAGATGGCGAAAGAGTCGTTTGGCGTGCGACGAATGATGTGGGGGAGCGATTTCCCTCCGAGCGCCGGCAGAGAGGGCTACGCAAACACCCTGGCAGGGGTTTTGGAACACCCGGCGTTTTCAGACGGCGATGACAAGGAGTGGGTCATGGGTCGGACCGCCGCGGGTGTCTGGGGGTTCGACCAGGGCCGGTGACCGTCTGCACGGGGTTCGTCTGAAGGCGAACCCCCTCCCGGAATGCGTCCCAGGCCGCGGCTACTCAGCCCAATAGGCGACCGCAACGAGGCCGGGGCCGGTGTGTGCGCCCATGAACGGGTGAAACTGCGTGAGGAACAGTTCCCGGCAGTCGAATTCACTACCGATTTTGGCGAGCATCAACGCCGCCTCTTCGGCCGCGTCTGCGTGCATCACGTTTACGTGAGCGCGTTTCCCCGTCAGGTCGGCGCTGGCCGATCTCAGTAGTCGATCGAACGCCCGTCGTCTGGAGCGGGGTCTCGCAATGATCTCCACTCGGCCTCTTGCGAACTGGAGCACAGGCTTGATGTCCAGCAATTGGGTCGCCCAGAAGGCGATGCGGGGCACGCGCCCGCCCTTGTGGATGAACTTAAGCGTTTCGAGGAAGGCCACGAGACGGACACGCGACGCGACGTGCTCGGCGGCGGTTTCCACTTCGTCGAGCGAATCTCCGCGGGCGGCGGCGCGTGCCGCCGCGAGGGCGATGAGGGCCTGTGAACCGGCTGCGCTTTCAGAGTCGAACACCCGGATGTTGGTGTTTGGCAACTCGTCACGCGCCAGGTCTTTCGCTACGCGGGCTGCGTCGTAAGCGGCGCTCAGGTTGGAAGCCAGCGTGATGCACAGGACAGAGTCGGCAACTTTGGCCGCTTCGTTGATCGCATCGAGCCATACCTGGGGTTTCGGCGCCGACGTGGTGGGGAGCCTGTCTGCCTGAATCAGGTCAGTGTAGAACGTCCTGAGGCTGCCGGAAGGACCCTCGACGTGCGTGCGGCCGTCGATGGTGATTTCCATCGGGGCTATGCCTATGCCGAACTCCGCCGCCATCTCAGGCGGTATGGCGCTCGCCGAGTCGGTAACTACGGCTACAAGCCGGCTGACCGCCGCAGAGTCGTCTTGGCCTGGGTTTGTTGTTTCCATATGGGTCCGATTATTAAACACTGTGAATGTCCGGTCAAAATGCCCGCCACTTAGTATGGAGGGATGTTTGCCCGCGGGTACGTTCCGCCGATGGCGGAATACAATTGAACGGACTCAAACCCGCCGTGACAGTCTAAAGACACCGCGGCGCACTCCTGGATATTCCCAAAATGGACGTAAAACCGCTTGGCCGGATCAACATGGCCGACATCGAAGCCGTCGATCTGGCGCGTCGGGACGGGCTTGTCCGTGGCCTGTCCGAACTTTTTGCGCGTCGCGGCTACGAGCCGGTCGATACACCGCTCCTCGAAGAGACGGAGTTGTTTATCCGCAAGTCCGGCGGAGACCTTTCGTCGCGGCTTTACAGCTTCAGGGAGCCGGGCGGCTATGACGTCAGCCTGAGGCCGGAGTTCACGGCGCAGGTCCTGCGGCTTGCCGCAATGAGCCGGCTGGACGATTTGCCCGCCCGATTTCAGTATGCGGGGCCGGTGTTTCGATACCCGGCCCAGGATGACGGGGAACGGCCCGACAACGGCCAGTTCTGGCAGTGCGGCGCCGAGATCGTGGGGCCGCGTTCGGCAGCCGCGGACGGCGAGATCATCGCAATGGCGATGGAGGGCCTGTCTTTCGCCGGAGCGCGTGACCCTGCCGTCACGGTTGGCCACGTCGGGCTGATGTGGGACGTGCTGAGGCCGTTCGGGCTTTCGGGACGGGTCAATCTGTTTCTCGTTAACAGTGTCGGCAAGCTGACCGACGGCGCGGATGGAGTCCGGGACGTGCGGGCCGAGAGCGTCCGTATTGGCCTGTTGAACGAAGCGGCAGCCCTGTTGAGGCGCAGGATGACGACGAACGGGCGGGATGAGGCCCTGACGCTCGTTACGGCGGTGTTGGGGGAGACTTCGAACCCGAGCAATTCGTTTACAGGCGGCTCCCGTACGAGGGAGGAGATCGCCGAGCGATTGGCGAGAAAACTGACGCAGGCCGATGACCCGGCGCGTTTCGGGGAGGCGCTCGACCTGCTGGGGGCGCTCGCAGGGCTGAGGGGCCGTCCCGGCGAGGTATATGCGAGGGCAGAAGATATTCTCAATTCGGCAGGGCAGACTGCATCTCCCTTGCAGCAACTCGGCGAAGTTGTGGAGAGTGCGCTTGCGGAAGGGGTGGCGGAAGCCGACCTGTGGGTCGATCTTGGCTTGACTCGCGACATCGCCTACTACACCGGCATGGTATTCGACGTCATGGCCGATAGTCAGACGGTTGGCGGCGGTGGTCGCTATGACGGATTGACACGGGCCTTGGGCTCGGATGCCGACGTTCCATCGCTGGGGTTCGCATTTAACTTGGATGCTCTAGCGTCGCTGACACCGGCGGTCGACTCTCGCCCCGACGGGGTACTCATTGCGCTGGCTGGTCCCAATGCCGCCGCGGCTGCGGCCCGGCACGCGGCTGAGGTACGTCAGGGTGGGAAGACGGCAGTGTTGAGTTTCGATAGCCCCATCGATGTGCCGGCGCTCCTGAGACAGGCCGAATCCGCTGGCTGTTCGCGAATATTGATTGTCGATGAGGACGGAAGTACGAGCGCGGAGGAACGGTCATGAGTTTCCGACTCGCCCTGCCGTCAGAGGGAGCGTTGTTTGAGGGCGCGGCGCAGTTCATGGCCAGTTGCGGTCTGCGAGTGTCGAGGGCCAGTTCACGGCGTTACACGGCCACCGTACCGGCGTTGCCGGGCCTCGAGGTGCTGTATCAACGGCAATCCGACATAACGTCCGAAATCGACGGGGAGAGCGCGGACATCGGAATTGTCGGGCTCGACCGGTATCGAGAGTCGCGGCGAGAGGGGGGAGACACGCTGCTGATACTGGACGATCTGGGTTTCGGCGCCGCCAGCCTGGTGCTCGCCGTTCCTGATGCTTGGGTGGATGTGACGAACGTCTACGATCTTGCGGACCTTGCGCTGGAGTTCAAAAATCGGGGCAGGGAACTGCGCGTGGCCACCAAGTATCCACGCCTCGTAAAGAGATTCCTCAACCGGCGGGGAATCAACTACTTTTCGCTGGTCCACGCCTCGGGGGGCTTGGAAGCGGCGCCCATCATGGGCTATGCGGACATAATTGCCGACATCTCCGCCACTGGAACCACACTTCGGGAAAACCGCCTGAGGCCCCTATTGGACGGAACGGTAATCGATTCGCAGGCGGCGTTGGTCGGCAACGGCCGATTGCTGGCCGCTGACCCGGCGCGGCTGGCGTTGATGCGCGCCATACTGGAGCGGGTCGAATCGTCAATTCGGGCGCGGAAGTACCAGAGGATTTCGGCGAACATCCAGGGCGAGTCGGCAGATGACGTGGCCGCGTTGGTGATGTCGGAACGAGACCTCGCCGGGATCCAGGGCCCCACAGTCTCAGACGTTTATTCGGATGACGGCCGGAAGTGGTTCAACGTGCAGGTGGTTGTAGGCAAGGGCGAATTGATCCCAGCCGTAGACCACTTCCGAGGCATGGGTGGAAGCGGCATCACCGTGAATGAGGCGTCGTACGTTTTTCGGGCGCGGTGCGACTCGTACGACCGGCTTGTGTCGAATCTCGGGCCGTACGTCGATTCCGGAATGTCAGAACGCGTCGCCCCATGAAACGCATCGTCGGCCTCGAAGCTGCGATCGTGTACTTCGGGCAATTTAGGTCAACCTACCGCCCGGACCAAATGTCCGACGCTAACGGGTTTTTTGAACACCCGCTGACGCCCGGTGAATTCGCGTCTCGTGTGATAGCGGAAGTCAGGGCTCGTGGAGACATGGCGGTCAGCCGGATCTCGGAATATATCGACAGTTCACCACTGGCGTTTATCGAGGTTCCTGGGGAAACGGTCGCGGCCGCTCCTTCCATGATTTCATCAGAGGATCGGGATGCCCTGCAGTTTTCTCTGGAGAGGGTGCGGGCCTTTCAGGAAGCGGCCGCGCCCCGGGGCTGGTGTGACGAATCGGGAGAATTTGGGGAAATTGTCACTCCCATCGACTCGCTGGGCGCGTACGTGCCTGCTGGTCGAGCGCCGTTGGCGTCGACGGTCCTGATGACGGTCATGCCGGCTCGGGTTGCCGGTGTGAGGGAGATCGTGCTGTGTACCCCTGCGCCGGGCGACGAGTTGCCGAACGTGCACGTCCTCGCCGCGGCGGCCCTTGCCGGCGTGGATCGTGTGTTCAAAATAGGGGGTGCGCAGGCCATCGCTGCTATGGCGTACGGGACCGAGACCGTGCCGGCCGTCGACAAGATCTGCGGGCCGGGAAATGTGTGGGTCACGGCGGCCAAGCGGGCCGTGTACGGGGACGTTGGGATAGACGGTATCTACGGTCCCACCGAGACCCTGGTGGTGGCCGATTCGAGCGCTAGTCCCGAAATTGCAGCCGCCGACCTAATCGCGCAGGCTGAGCACGATGTCCACGCAGTTCCGGTCCTGGTCTCGGTAGGGGAGGGTGTAGCTGACCGCATCGAGCTTGAAATTGACCGTCAGTTGGGCGTTGCGGGAACATCAGGAACGGCCCGACAGTCGATAGATGACAATGGGATCTTGGTGGTTGTCGATACCGTGGAAGAGGCTATCGCCGCGGCGAACTCGTTTGCGCCCGAACACCTTTGCCTATTGGTCGAATCTGCTCAGGACTATTGCGGTTCAGTGCGTTCGGCAGGCGGTATTTTCATTGGTGAACATTCCGGCGAGGTGTTGGGCGACTACGTGGCCGGACCCAGCCACGTCATGCCCACTGGGGGGACGGCGCGTTTCGCATCGGCTCTCAGCGTGAGAGACTTTTTGCGGATTACCCCGTTTTTGAACCTTGGCGAGCAGTCCCTTCTCGAGATCGGCCCCACTGCTGCGCGACTTGCCGGTATCGAGGGCCTGAAGGGCCATGCGGCGGCGGCAGAACTGAGGTTGAAACTGCTGGTGGGGGAATAATTGACACACCGCGGGAGTCGTAATTGATCATGTCGGATATCACACAACTAATGCGCAAACACCTCGTAGAGGTGACGACCTACTCCGGGGTCGATCCGTCGGAGGAGTTGGCGCGCTCGGCGGGAATAAGTCCGGAGGACGTGATCCGGCTCAACGCAAACGAGAACCCGAACGGCGCGCCGCCCGAGGTGGTTGAAGCCCTTAACGATCTGCCGCTTCACGTGTACCCCGACCCGGAGCAGCGGGCGCTGCGGAAGACGCTGTCTGCGTACACAAATCAGCCGGTCGAAAGGCTCATAGCAGGAGCGGGGGGCGATGAGATCATCGATTTGCTGCTGCGGCTGTTCGTAGAGCCGGGAGACAAGGTGATCGACTGCGAACCCACTTTCGGCATGTATGGGTTCTGCGCCCGCATAGCCGATGCCGAGGTGGTCTCACTCCCGAGAAACGACGATTGGTCGATTGACCTGGGGGCGATCAGGTCGACAATCGACGCCACCACGAAGATCGTCTTCATCGCGTCTCCGAACAACCCCACCGGCAATTCGATGACGGAGGATGAGGCGGTCGCCTTATTGGAAACTGGCCTGATCGTGGCCATCGACGAGACCTACTACGAGTTCTCGGGTACCACGCTGGCGCACCTCACCGCCACCTACGGGAACCTGGTGATACTGCGGTCGTTCTCGAAATGGGCCGGTATCGCCGGTTTGCGGGTTGGATACGCCATCGGTTCGGAGGTCCTTGTCCGGCACCTGATGGACATCAAGCAGCCCTACAATATCAATGTGGCGGCAGAGGCGGCCGCAACGGCGGCTTTGGAGTCCGCTGACCGTCTACTTGAGGGCGCCCGGTCGCTAGTTGGGCAGAGGCGGCGGCTTGAAGTGGCTTTGGACGTTATCGACGGGGTGTCTTACTACGAATCAGACGGCAATTTCCTGTTGTGCCGGTTCGACAATTTGACGGCCAGCGAGGCTTACGAGTACCTGGCCCGCCGCGGCATTTTCGTACGGCTTTTTTCGTACCCGCGGCTCGCAAAGTGTCTACGTATCAGCGCAGGAACGCCGGAGCAGACCGACAGGGTGATCGAGGCCCTCCGGGAACTACCCGGTAGTTGAATTTCATAGAGGTCCAGGACGTGGAAGAACAGAACGCAAGCCAGGCGCGGGTCGCATCTATCACGCGTGAAACCGGGGAGAGCAAAATCTCCGTGCGGATCGATATCGACGGGACCGGCACGGCGGAAATCGAGTCCCCGCTGGGATTCATGAACCACATGCTGTCCCAAATCGCCCGCCACGGGATGATTGACCTTGCGGTGGAGGCCAGCGGCGACATTCACACCGGTTCGCACCACACCGCGGAGGACACTGCGATAGTGCTGGGCCGCGCCATTGACAAGGCCCTTGGCGAACGCCGGGGCATCGTACGCATGGCCAGCGCGTTGGTGCCGCTCGACGAGGCGTTGGCGCAGGTGGCCCTCGACCTCAGCGGCCGCGGCTATGCGGTCATCGACATGGCGTCGAACAACAACCAGGGCGAGTTTCCCGCCGACCTGGCAAGACACTTCTTCGAGTCGATGGCCATCGAGGGGCGGTTCAACTTGAACCTGCGCGTCATTTCAGGTCTGAACGAGCACCACGTTATCGAGGCCTCGTTCAAGGCGTTCGCAAGGGCGCTGCGGGCCGCTTGCACGATGGACCCGCGATCTCAGGGTGGGGTCCCGAGCACGAAGGGGACCCTGTCGGGCTAGGCTGGCTCGAGGTCGAATGTGAAGCGCTCGATCACGGGATTGGCGAGCAGCTTCCTGCACATCTCGCCGACCTTTTCGCGCGCTGCGCGCTCGTCCGTCTCGTTCACGGTGATTTCGAAGTACTTTCCGGCGCGCACGGCGTCGACCGAATCGAATCCCAGCCTTCCGAGCGCCCTGGCGATGGTGATCCCCTGAGGGTCGTTGATCGTGGGCTTGAGCGTTACCTGGATACGTGCGACGTACACGATAGCTAGAACGAGTTGACCGCTACGCTCTCTGGCGCCCGGTCCTTGTACTCTTCGACGAATTCGAGAATTGCCTCTTCGTCGACCTCGTCGAGGTACAAGTGATGTCGCCACGCTGTGATGACGAACTTCGAGGGCATGCCGGGGTAGGGCGACATTATGTACTGGGACGGGTTGGTCGGGATCAGGTCCAACAGCGCCTGGACGTCCTCAGGGCAACCGTCGGGGCAGTCATAGTGAAAGCCGACGCCGCCGTATTCGAGGTTCTGTATCAGGACCTCGTCCGGAAGGAACTCTTCATAAACCCCCCATCGCACCGGGGACCCGTAAGGCGCAGCTGAGTCTTGTCCGGACTGGGGCAACGTGAACCAATGGGCGCCGGAGGTTGCGGGGATGACCGAGTAAGGGAGATGACTCGCGCCGGGTTCTATCTCCTCCCGGCCTTCGTCGACGTCGATGGGAATATGGCCGCCGGTGTTGAGTCCGAGCGGCTGGCCGTCCGATCCGGAACGCGATGGCGTAAGGCCCGGACCCACAAGCAGAGCGGCGATCAATATCAAGGCAATGAACGCACCGCCGGTGATGATGATGCGCCGCCGGCGCTGCTTTTTGCTGCGGCTTCGAGCGCGGCGTTCGGCTCTGATCTGGGATCTGGTCATGCCGCGCCGGTTTTCCGGGCGCGTAGTGGCGACTCGTTGAGTGTTTTGTGTCATGAGTGTTCGGTGCGGCGCTGTATGTCGATTCTGTCCGCGGCGCCAGCTAAGACTCTAGGATATTTCATCGCGACCCGTAAGTCGTCTGAATGCTTCTTTGTAACGATTTCCCGTTTCTCGGATCACGTGGTCCGGCAGGGCAGGGGCAGGAGGCTCTTTGTTCCAGCCGGCCTGGGTCAGCCAATTGCGTACGTATTGCTTGTCGAATGCGTGGGGCGAACTGCCGGGACGCCAATCTTTGGCATCCCAAAACCG
This sequence comes from Dehalococcoidia bacterium, assembly GCA_965219065.1. Lineage (GTDB taxonomy): Bacteria > Chloroflexota > Dehalococcoidia > Lucifugimonadales > Lucifugimonadaceae. Next base: position 622,306 of record OZ244715.1, on the reverse strand, counting down.
GCTCGAATCCGGGGTGAGAAGCTCGTCAATTAGAGTGATCTCGCCGTCGATGAACCCAAACTCAAACTTGGTGTCCGCCAAAATCATGCCGCGTGCCTCCGCCCACTGATGAGAGCTCCGGTAGACCTTGAGACTCAATTCTTCCAGGCGGGCGTAGAGATCGGTCCCTACGAGATTTTCACCCTCTTTTCGGCTCAGTGGCATGTCGTGACCCGACTCGGCTTTGGTCGATGGCGTGAACAGGGGCTCGTCGAAGCGCTCCGCCTCCAGTATTCCCGATCGCAGGGGGGTGCCGTTGAGGGTTCCGGAGGCCGTGTACTCCGCCCAGCCTCCCCCGGTGATGTATCCCCTGACAACGCACTCCATGTCGATACGTTTGGCCCTCCTGACGACCATGGACCTGTTTCGCAGGGCAGGGGAGAGGCCTTGCAAAGTTGGGAGTGTCGAGAGATTTCCCAGCGCCTGTGCGTCGTATGCCATGCCAACCATGTGGTTCGGGACCGTATCTCGGGTCAGGTCGAACCAAAACGCCGACATCTGGCTGAGGACGGCTCCCTTGGCGGGCACCGGAGTTGGGAGGACCACGTCGAACGCCGAGATCCTGTCCGTTGCCACCATGAGCATGAGCCCGTCGCCCAGGTCGTAAGTATCCCTGACCTTGCCCCGGTGGATGAGCCCGGGCAGCTCTGTTTCAAATATCGCCGTCGTCATTGAGGGACCAACTCGGCATTGGACTTTACCGATTGTTCTGTCAGGCCGATACGGCTGAAGATCGCGTCGGTGAATCGTAGGAAGTAACCGTAGTCGAACAGTTCTGTCAGTTCGCTCGTAGAAATCCGCCCGGTCACCTTCGTATCTGCACGAATGAGTTCGCGGAAGTCTGAATCTGTGTCGGATGCCGAGAGCGAGTGGGCCTGTACGAGTTCGTATGCTTCGTCCCTGTCCATCCCCGCTTCGACGAGGGCGAGCAGGATCCTCGGCGAGAAGACCAGGCCCCGAGATATTTCAATGTTTCGCTTCATTCGGTCGGGGTAGACGGCCATTCCGGAGACTACGTTTGCGAGCACATGCAGCATGTAGTCGACCGCCAGCGCCGAGTCCGGCAGGATCATTCTTTCGGCGGACGAATGGGATATGTCGCGTTCGTGCCACAGGGCCACGTTTTCGAGTCCCGTGACCGCGTGGCCCCTGACCAGCCTCGCCAGACCGCATACGCGTTCGGAAAGCTCGGGATTCCTCTTGTGCGGCATGGATGACGAACCCTTGGAAACAAAACCCGGTTCGCCGAAAGGTTCCTCGACCTCCCTGATTTCGGTGCGTTGGAGCGCCCTGATCTCGGTGGCGATCTTTTCCATGGTCGCGGCAAGCAGGGCGAGGGACTGAACGAACTCCGCGTGACGGTCGCGCTGTATGACCTGGTTCGAGACCGGCGCCGGGGTCAGGTCCAGTTGGCCGCACACGAATGCCTCGATTTCGGGCGGGACGCTGGCGTAGGTGCCGACCGGCCCCGAGAGCTTGCCAACCGCCACGCGGCTTCTGGTCTCGTCAAGTCGGTCCAGATGCCGGGCAAGTTCAGTCCACCAAAGGGCCAGTTTCAGCCCAAAGCTGAGGGGTTCGGCGTGAATACCGTGCGATCGCCCCATGCACGGGGTGTCCTTGTATTCGATGGCTCTTGTCGCAGTTACGTCCATGAGGCGCTTCACGCCTCCCTGGATGATTTCGAGCGCTTCCACCATCTGCAGGCTAAGGGCCGTGTCTTTCACGTCATTGGAGGTGAGGCCGTGGTGCAGCCATCTGCGTTCTTCACCCAGCGATTCGCCAACGGCCCGGGTGAAGGAGACGACGTCGTGTTTCGTGTCGTCGAACCACCGGTCGTACGCGGCGCGGCTGAACTTTGCCTTGCGAATTAAGGTCATGTCCTCGGGGGAGACCACCCCGTGTTCGGTCCATGCTTCGGACGCCGCCACTTCAATGCGAAGCCACAGCTCAAACATGTGGTCCTCCGACCACACGGCCTTCATCTGCGGGAGGGAATAGCGCTCGATCATGTCGGCCGCTTCCCAGGGTCGCGAAGTTGTTGACAGTGTTCTCGCACGAAGTCCACTACCGGGTGGAGTAGTTCAAAGGGGACCGCAGCGATATCGTTCTCGCGGCAGTACTTGAGCAGCCGCTTTCGGGCGAATACGAAGTCGGCTTCAGCGGCGGCGCATGCGTCGCCCCTTGGTCCGTCTCCAACGAAAACTGTCTGCATTCCGACTGCCCGCGCTTCATCGATGGCCGCGCACTTGCATACACCCCACGCAGGGTCGCAATTGGCCCTGCTCCTTGGATAATCGTACCGAAACGGCCCGTTCGGCGCGTCCCGATCGCGGACCGCCACAGCGACGATGGGGATGTGGCCCAGGTCGCTGGCGTCGAGCAGGGCTTGAATGTAGAAGTCCAAGCCGGCCGAAACTACTTTGAGGTCGTGACCGGATGAGTTGCAGGCGTTTGCTAGTTCCCTGAATCCCGACCTGAGTGAAGCGTTCTGTTTTACGTATTCGGCCATCTCGGCCATCGTTGCGTCGACGGCGTTAAATGCGTGCTCCTGGTATTCACGAAACGTGGTCTCTCCGCGCCTGTGGGCTCTTTCGACCTCCTTGACCCTGGCGGTGCTGAACCGGTCAAGCAGTAGGTGCGCCACATTAGCGGTGGCAGCCGTCTCGTCGAAATCGCAACTTATCGAAAGGGCCACGGGCCAATTCTCATCCGGATTGGGCAATCGCGCGTTCGGCGATGTCTGTCCGGAAGTGGGCGCCATCGAACGAGATGCTCGATGCCAATTTGTAGGCCTGCTCCCTGGCCTCACGCATACTCTGCCCGGAACCGACCGCTGAAAGCACGCGGCCTCCGGCAGTCACGATGCCGCCGGAGGGTCCGAGGCCCGTCCCGGCGTGGAAGACGATGCCCGCCGATGCGGGCTGGGCGATGCCGCTTATGGGGAACCCGGTCTCGTAGTGTTCCGGGTATCCGCCTGACGCCATGACCACGCAGACATGGGCTGGACCACCCCACGTGACATCCACATCGGCAAGACACCCGTCAGCGGTGGCACGGCAGATGGTGGCGAGGTCGGTCGTAAGCCGCGGCAGGATTACCTGCGTTTCCGGATCTCCGAATCGGCAATTGAATTCAATTACTTTCGGACCTTCTGAAGTGACCATGAGTCCCGCGTAGAGCACACCGCGATAGGGGCAGCCCTCGGCCACCATGGCGCGGGCTGTCGGTTCCAGGATTTCACGACGTATCCGGGCAGCTAGGTCCGGTTGCCAGAACTCCGGCGGCGAGTACGCGCCCATTCCGCCCGTGTTTGGTCCGCTATCGCCGTCGCCCACACGCTTGTAGTCGCAGGCGGCGATCTCCGCAGACACCGTTTCGCCGTCGATGAACGCGAAGACGCTTACCTCGGTCCCGAAAAGGCGTTCTTCGATCAATATGGTCGAGCCGGATTCTCCGGGTCCATGCTCGCCCAGAAAGCCGATTGCGGCCCGCCTTGCTTCCTCAAATGTTTCGGGAACCACGACGCCTTTGCCCGCGGCGAGACCGTCCGCCTTGACCACGTAACTCCCATCTGCAAGGGTCTTAACGTATTTCAGGGCTTTGTCCTGCGAACTGAACGACTCTGCGCTGGCGGTAGGGATGCCGTGGCGTCGCATGAGCCCCTTGGCCCAGTCCTTGGAGGACTCGATGCGAGCCGCTGCGGCGTTGGGACCGAACGCGCTGATGCCTGCATGTTGCACCGCGTCGGCCAGGCCGGCGGCAAGCGGCGCTTCCGGGCCGATTACGACCAATTCGGCATCGATTGCGCGTGCCAGATCGACGATCCCGTTGATGTCTCCATCGGGAACGTCGAATCTTTCGGCAAGTTCTCCAGCGCCGGGATTGCCGGGCGTCACAAATAGTTGATTTGACGTGTTACTTTGCCGTAATTTCCATACGAGAGCGTGTTCGCGAGCGCCTGAACCTACGACGAGTATCTTCATCAGGGGCCACCCACGTACCGTGCTACTCCCACTCGATAGTCCCGGGCGGCTTGCTCGTTATGTCGTAGACGACGCGGTTGACCGAAGGGACCTCGTTGACGATTCGGGAGGAGATCCGGGCGAGCGTATCGTAAGGGAGCCTTGCCCAATCGGCGGTCATCGCGTCACTGCTTGCGACGGCTCTTATGGCAACAACATGCTGGTACGTGCGTTGGTCGCCCATCACCCCCACGGTGCGGGTCTCGGTCAACACTGCGAACGCTTGCCATAGCTCCTCGTAGAGATGGTCGCCCTTCACTTCGTCTATGACGATCCAGTCGCAGGCTCTGAGCACTTCGAGTTTTTGGTGGGTGATTTCACCGATGATGCGGATAGCAAGGCCCGGTCCGGGGAATGGCTGCCTGTTGAGTACCTCTGACGACAGACCCATTTCAGCCCCGGCCAGTCGCACCTCGTCCTTGAACATGTAGCGAAGCGGCTCGACCAACTGGAGTTTCATGCGCTCCGGCAGGCCGCCAACGTTGTGATGGGTCTTGATCTTGTGCGCGGCTGTGGATTCAGGGGTCTTGCTCTCGATCACGTCTGGATACAACGTGCCCTGGGCCAGAAAGTCGACCTCTCCCAACTCGTTGGCTTTTTCCTCGAATACTCGTATGAACTCCTCGCCAATCCGCTTTCGCTTGACTTCCGGGTCCGTGACGCCCTTAAGCGCCGAAAGGAACCTCTCCGCTTCATTGGCGTAGACGAGTTTCAGGCCGAGATTGCGGGAGAACAGGTCCTGGACCCTTTCGGGCTCTGCCCGGCGCATCAGCCCGTTGTTAACAAATATGCACGTGAGCCGGTCGCCAATGGCCCTGTTGATCAGCGCAGCGGCGACCGCCGAGTCGACACCACCAGACAGCGCGCAAATCACTCGTCCGTCGCCTACCTGCGCCCGAATGCGATCCACCGCGTCGTTTACGAAGTTGGACGGGGTCCACGTACCTTCACACCCGCAAACCTTGAAGGCGAAATTTCGAATGATCTCGGCGCCCTGTGGAGTGTGGGCGACTTCCGGATGGAACTGGATGCCGAACATTCCGAGGTCGTTTCCCATCACCGCGATGGGCGAATTCTCCGACGATGCCCAGACACGGAAGCCCGGGGGTAGTTCGTCGATCCGGTCTCCGTGGCTCATCCAGACGGGTACGGAAGCATCCAGGCCCTCCAGTAATCCACCGTCGGCGTCGGCCCGGCGCAATACGGAGAAACCGAATTCTCGGGCGGCGCCCGGCGCGACTTTGCCGCCGAGTTGATGGGCCAACAGTTGCATCCCGTAGCAGATGCCAAGCACAGGCACCCCGGCGTCGAAGACCCACCCCGGCGCCATTGGCGCGTCCGGTTCGTAGACGCTTTCGGGGCCCCCCGAAAGAACGATGCCGCGTACGTCCTGTTCTTCGAGCACCTCCGGCCCCGCCGTCGGAGGGACAATTTCGCAGTACACGTTGGATTCCCTGAAGCGACGGGCGATCAATCTGCTGTATTGGGAACCGAAATCAAGTATGACGATACATTGCGTGCGCGCAGGCTCCGGGGCCGACGGGCCGTGCCGACCGGCGACACGCTCGCCGTGGGCGATTTCCAGATATGTCCCGACCTCGATGTCGTCGGAGGTGGAGACTCGGTGGGTGGCCGGCTTGTCAGGTAGGTTTGGCATGGACTGGCGAGACGTTCTCCGCTGGGCTGTTGTGCTAGACTCCGTCAAACTGAAATTGAACTGAGGAACGCGCCCCGTTAATCGGGGCGTATTGGCGTCGGCCGTCAGCTTGCGCGGCCGCCGCCTTACAGGCCAATGCTACGACATGTCTCCTGTCGAAATAGCCGTCGCGGCCTTGCGACGCGGGGGGATAGTAGCCTTTCCCACTGACACGTACTATGGGCTCGGCGCCAACGTCTTCGATGATGACGCCGTTGAGCGAATTCTCGAGGCCAAGGGCAGGGCGCCGTCTGCTCCGCTTCCGGTGCTTCTTGCAGATGCCGCCGACGTGGAAAAGGTCTGCCTGGATCCGCCCCCGGAATTGGAGAGCCTGGCCGAGGCGTTTTGGCCGGGGCCGCTCACGGTGGTTGTGCCGGCGCTCCAAGGCGTTGCTCACGGTGTGACCGCGGGGAAAGGGACAGTGGGGGTGCGAGTACCTGACCATGAGATACCGAGAAGTATCTCACGACAACTGGACAGTCCTGTGACCGGCACCAGCGCAAATCTCTCAGGCAACGGTCCGCACAAGACCGGAGAAGCTGTCAAAGATGAACTCGGAGACCATGTCGACTACGTCGTGCCAGGCGACTGCGGGACACACGCGGCCGCGTCGACGGTAGTCGATCTATGTGGCAATTCGCCCGTCGTGTTGCGCGACGGGGCTATTTCGCTGGCAGACTTGAAGCAAGTCCTGCCCGGGATTAGACGGCAAGGCGACGTTCATTGAGCGCCGCGCGACTTTTTGAAAACGCGTAGCGGGATGGCTGGTTAGCGATTATGGGCGATGGAATATTCGGAGGCCTTCCAGATTCGGCCGAAGGCGAACTGAACGCCGTGTTGCGCGATTTCGTCGAATCGAAGACGTTGGCGCTCTACGAAATGATGTCGTACCAGCTTGGCTGGGGCAGGGAAGAGGGTGAAGCCAAGTCGTTGGGTCCCCCAACTCGTTTGCATGGCGGCTTGACCCTTGCGGCGGCCTACGCTTCCAACGGGGATTACGGGCCTGCGATCAATCACGCTGTTTCGGTCGAGATGATGAACAGTTTCTGGCTGATCCACAACGATATTGAAGATGGCAACACTGAGCGGGCAGGGCGGCCGTCGGTCTGGTGGAACTGGGGTCCGGCCCAGGCGATCAACGCCGGTGACGGCATGCACGCTATGGCGAGATTGGCGCTATTCAGGTTGAGTGAAGAGGGCGTGGACCCCAAACGGGTGGCCTCGGCGATCAGGGCGCTTGATGAGGCGGCCGTGAAGATATGCGAGGGTGAGTACGCCGACATCGCCAACCAGGAGCGCATGTCGATGACCGTCGCCGCTTACCTGGAGATGGTCGACGATCGAGTAGGGGTGCTGTTTGGGTGCGCCGCACGACTTGGCGCGCTGGCGGTTTCCGAGGACGCGGACCTGGCAGACGGCCTGGACCTGTTCGGGGCGAAGATCGGATCGGCTCGCCAACTTGCGGAAGACTACTTGACTCTATGGCCGGCAGGGGAGCGCGACACGATTCAGCAGGGGCGGATGATCACCAAGAAGAAGAACCTGCCTGTAATTAACGCCTTTGCGACGGCCGAACCCAGGACCAAAAGGCTTCTCGGCGAGATGTATATGCAGCGAGTGCTCGAACCTTCGGTGTTGGACGACGTAGCTCAGCTTTGTGAGAGCGTGGGAGGGCGCGAGGCTACTCGGTCTGAGATTGACCGGCTGCTGCACGAATCGGATGCAGGTCTTGAACGATCAGGTCTCGATCCACAGGCGTGCGATCTCCTGCGGGAGGCTGGCAGATCACTGGTCCCGTCTTGGTCATGATTCATCCCGAATGAGCGCGGCATGGAAAACCCTTTCCGACCTGGACCCGGCTGGAAGGCGGTGCCTGGTGAGGGTGGATTTCAACGTTCCGTTTGTGCCTGGCACCCAGACCGTCTCGGACGATTCGCGGATTGTCGCGGCCCTTCCTACCATTGAGAACCTGCTAAACAGAGGGGCATCGCTCTTAGTGTGTTCTCATTTGGGCCGTCCCAAGGGAAGGCTGGCGCCGGACCTGCGAATGGCCCCGGTCAGAAAGCGATTGGGTGAACTCCTCGAAACGGATGTCGTCGACTGCGGCGGCCCCGCGGGTCCCGAATCAGGACCCGTTGTAGCCTCTTTGGGTCCGGGGCGGGTTGGCATGTTGGAGAACCTACGTTTCGACCCGGGTGAGGAGTCGAATGACGACGATTTTTCGCGGGGTCTTGCGTCGCTGGCGGACGTTTACGTCAACGACGCGTTCGGAGCGGCCCACCGGGCACATGCCTCTGTAGTGGGCGTGACGGACTATCTGCCTTCATACGCCGGGCTCCTGATGGAGAAGGAACTGCACATGCTGGGCCGCGTGTTGGGTTCGCATGAAAACCCATCGGTTGCGGTAATCGGCGGCGCCAAGGTGGCAGACAAGATAGGGGTAATCTCAAACCTGCTTGACGGAGTCGACAGGGTGCTTATTGGAGGCGGGATGGTCGCCGCGTTTCTTCGGGCCAGGGGCATGCAAAGCGGTGCAGCAAAGCTGGACGAGGCGGAACTGGAAACAGCCGGAGTTTTGCTGCGGGAGCACGGCGATAAAATCGGCCTGCCGACCGACGTCACGGTGGCCAGTGAATTCAACGCCGATGCGATCGCCTCGGTTAAAACGGCCGACAATGTGGCAGGAGAAGACCTCATCCTGGATATAGGGCCGGACACCGCGGCAGCGTACGCAGAGGAGATCGGCCGGGCCAAGACCATCCTGTGGAATGGCCCGATGGGGGTGGCCGAATGGGAACAGTTCAGCCACGGAACGAGGACGGTCGCGAATGCAGTATCGTCCAATTCCGACGCCGTTTCGGTTGTCGGCGGCGGTTCCACGGCGGAAGTAGTTTCCAGACTTGGGCTGGAACGGAAAATCACCCATGTCTCTACAGGCGGCGGAGCCTCGCTGGAGTTTCTTGAAGGGCGAGTCCTGCCCGGCGTGGCGGCGTTGGGCGGGTGAAACTTGAACCAGCCACCGTCGAGCTGGCAATAAGACGATAGGCAGAACGATGCGCACTCCCGTAATAGCAGGCAACTGGAAAATGAACACCACGCCGCAGTCGGCGATGGAGTTGGCCCGCGGCATAGCGGACGTCACGGCAGGGATATCGGGCGTAACCACGATCATCTGCCCGCCGTTCGTGAGCTTGCAGGCGGTCAGGTCCGTCGTAGACGGCTCCGACGTTTTGATCGGCGCACAGAACGTGAGCGCTGAGCCGTCCGGAGCGTACACCGGTGAAGTCTCGGTTGGGATGCTGGCCGGACTGGCAACGTACGTCATAGTTGGTCATTCCGAGCGTCGCTCGCTGTACGGCGAAACGGACGATGACGTAGCCGGCAAGGCGGTCGCTGTGGCGGCTGGCGGTTTGAAGCCCATCGTGTGTGTCGGTGAGTCGCTCAAGGTGCGCCGGGCAGGTGATGCCGAGCGGTATTGCCGTCGGCAGGTCCGCGAGAGCCTTGCCGGATATTCCGACTGGGAATCACTTGTGGTGGCTTACGAACCGGTTTGGGCTATCGGCACAGGGCAGGCGGCATCGCCCCGCGACGCGCAGGCCATTGCGCATGCCATCAGGGACGAGTTGTCAAACATCGCTGGTCAAGCGCACGCCGGTCAGATTCCGGTGCTGTACGGCGGGAGCGTGAATCCGGAAAACGCCGGCCCGTTTGTCGACAGGCCGGATGTCGATGGCGCTTTGGTGGGCGGCGCAAGTTTGCAGGCCGACGATTTCTCGGCCATCGTGCGGGTGACGGCGGGTCTGGCCGTTCAATGAAAAGGCTTGTCGCGGTTGTTGGACCCACGGCCGCGGGCAAGTCGGCCCTCGCTATCGAGATCGCGCACAGCTTTGGCGGAGAAATCGTAAACGCCGACTCGCGGCTTCTTTACCGCGGCCTCGACATCGGTACGGCAAAACCGTCTGTCGAGCAACGACGCGGCGTGCCGCATCACCTGGTGGACATTCTGGACCCGGATGAGTCATATAGCCTGGCTGCCTTCCTGGACGATTCGAGGCGGTTGATCGATGAAATCACCGCACGCGGCCATTTGCCAATCCTCGTTGGCGGCACCGGGCAGTATGTTTGGGGCCTGCTCGAGGGTTGGGATGTGCCCCGGATCGGGCCTGATCCCGAACTGCGCCGGAACCTCGAAAAAATGCTGGACGATAAAGGCCTGGACAGCCTCGTTGCCTACCTGTCCGAATTGGACCCGGAGGCTGGCGAGACGATAGATCTTCGGAACCCCCGGAGGGTCATGAGGGCCATAGAACGCGTTCGCGCGGGTGAACCGGGGACGGGTAGGCTGATTTCAACAGATGCGCCGCCGTACGACGCGTTGGTAATAGGCCTGACGGCCGATCGAAAAACTCTTTACCAGCGGATCGACGACCGGATTGACGGCATGATTGCGCAGGGTTGGGCAGACGAAGTGAAAGACTTGTTGACAGCCGGGGCAGCCTGCGACGCGCCTGGAATGTCTGCGATTGGATACCGGGAGATGGCTCGCCACGTTCGCGGGGAGATCACCCCGGACGAGCTAAATGCCGCCGTGAAGAAGGCAACCCGCGCGTTGGTCCGCAGACAGTACAACTGGTTCAAGTTGGCGGATCCGCGAATCGCGTGGATCGATGGGAGGCCAGGCGCGGCTGCCAGGGCCAACGAGTTGACCTGCAATTGGCTGCAATTGGACAATCGGCCCCGTATAGGCGTCGAAGGGCATCTGGCGCCCGTGCCGTAACATCAAATCTGGATACATTTGCTGCAATAGGTATCGACAGGAAAAAGGATGATCGAGTTCGTCAAACTACACGGCGCCGGGAACGACTACATCGCGATCGACGGCCGGGGTGTAGATCGGGATTGGGGCGCCCTTAGCGCGGCGATGAGCAGGCTCAACTTTGGCGTTGGCGGAGACGGTATTGTGCTCGTCGAGTCGTCGGATTCTGCCCAGGTGAGGATGCGGGTGTTCAATCCCGACGGTTCAGAAGCGGAGATGAGCGGGAACGGGATTCGCCTGTTCGCAAAGTTCGTCATCGACCAAAAAATCGCCTTGCCGGGCCGCGACGGCCTTGTAGTCGAAACCGGCGGCGGCATCAGGACAGTCTGGCCCGAAATTCAGGACTGCAAGATGGTTTCGGCCAGGGTCGCGATGGGCGCCCCGGTGTTCGAGCCCACCGGCATACCGGTGTCCGACAACGTGGCGGCGGGCAGGAATCAGGTCGTCGATCACACAATCGAGGTTGCGGGCCGTTCGATCCTGGTCACGTGCCTGTCGGTCGGCAATCCTCACGCGGTCTCGTTTGTAGACGTGCCGGTGGACGAATTCCCACTGCTCGAAATCGGTCCGTCGGTCGAGAATCATTCTGATTTCCCAAATCGCATCAATTTCGAGATCGTCAACGTCCTGGATCGCGGCAACATACGGGCGCGCATATTCGAACGAGGAGCAGGGGAGACCTTGTCATCCGGAACCGGGAGCACCGCGGCCGCAGTTGCATCCCGCATGCACGGGCTTGTGGACGACGACGTGGTGGTTCATGTCCCGGGCGGCGAATTGAAGATCAACTGGCCGGGCGAGGGAGAGGCATACCTGGAAGGGCCGGCGGTCGAGGTATTTACCGGCGTTTGGCCAGATTGACGCCAAACCGCGTTAACATCTGAACAACTGTCGCCGCGCCGACTCGCCAAGAGTCGGTCTTGCGCGCAGAACCTGAACCAGAGGGAGAGACAATCCGGCGATGACATTCGCAAAACGCGTTCAACAACTGCCGCCGTATCTGTTCGTGGGCATATCACGAATAATTGCCGCGAAACGAGCCCAGGGAATCGACGTTGTCGATTTTGGCATAGGCGACCCAGACATCCCGACGCCGGAGCCGGTGTTGGACGCGTTAAAGTCTGGTTCCGATAAGCCGGCGAACCATCGATATCCGGAGTCCGAGGGGCTTCCTGAGTTCAGGCAAGCCGTGACGGACTGGTATGGGCATCGCTTTGGCGTCGAACTCGATCCGGCGACCGAGGCCATAAACCTGATCGGCGCGAAGGAGGGCATCGGGCACGCGGCGTTGTGCTTCATCGACCCTGGTGACATTGCTCTCGTACCGGACCCCGCATACCCGGTCTACTCGATAGGAACGATGTTCGCGGGCGGCGAGTCGCACTATGTTCCGCTGTTGGAGAAAAACGCCTGGCTCGTCGATTTTCAGGACATATCCACGGAGGCCGCGAAACGGGCCAAAGTGCTGTGGCTCAACTATCCGAACAATCCCACCGGGGCGGTAGCGTCTATCCGATTCTTCCGTGAAGCAGTCGAATTTGCGCGTCAATTCGACCTCTACCTGCTTCATGACGCCTGCTACACGGAGGTCACCTACGACGGTTACGTCGCTCCGAGCATCTTGCAGGTTGAGGGAGCGCGCGACATGAGCATGGAATTCCACTCTCTCTCCAAGACGGCGAACATGACCGGCTGGCGGGTGGGCATGGCCGTTGGCAATTCGGAGATGGTCAATGCGCTGATGCGCGTAAAGTCAAATCTCGATTCCGGACTTTCGCAGGCGAATCAGGAAATGGGGATCGCGGCGCTCGGCCTTCCCGAGGAGTGGATTGCCGCCAATAACGCCATATATCGACAGCGCCGGGACAAGCTTGTTGACGGGCTTCAGGGCATCGGCCTGGATCCGAACACTCCTGATGCGGGCCTCTACATCTGGTCGCCAACACCGCCCGGCTACACGTCGGCCGAATTCGCTGAGTTGCTGCTCAACGAACTCGACATGGTCGTAACCCCCGGAACGGGGTACGGTCCTTCAGGGGAAGGTTACATACGGTTGTCCTTGACGACGCCGGATGAAAAGGTCGACGAGGGCCTGAGACGCTTGTCAGGCTGGTCGATTCCCGAAGCGCCTGGCGCGGATTGAGGTAAGGCAGACAGCTTGAGCAGACGAAAGCAAATACATCCCACCGGCCCGCAACCCGAGCGGGCAATGCTTGTGGGCGCCGGTGTGCGAAGCAACAACGATCTTTGGGACCTCGACGAATCTCTCGACGAACTGGCCGAGCTGGCAAACGCAGCCGGCGCCAACGTCGTGAGCCGGGTGACGCAGCGCCTAAAACAGCCGTCGCCGGTCTATCTGGGTACGGGCAAGTTGGAAGCCCTGAATCCCGAGGTTCGTTCGGGTCACATCGACACGGTGATTTTCGACGACGAGCTCACGCCTACGCAGCAGCGCGCGCTCGAGAACAAGCTCGAGGCAAAGGTCATAGACCGCACGGCGCTCATCCTGGACGTCTTTGCCCGTCGGGCGAGGACCAGAGAGGGCCAACTGCAGATCGAACTGGCCCAGACCGAATACTTACTGCCTCGATTGGCAGGCCAATGGTCTCACCTCGAGAGGCTCGGGGGCGGCATTGGAACGAGGGGCCCAGGCGAAACGCAGATAGAGACCGACAGGCGTCTCGTGCGGAGCAAGCTGTCCCGTGTCAAGCGTGAATTGGACAGGATCAGAAGTCAACGCGCTCAACAACGCAGCAAGCGTGCGGTCGGCGATGCGAAACTGGTTTCGCTGGTTGGATACACAAACGCCGGCAAGAGCGCTTTGTTCAATCGACTCGTCTCCGGTGAGGTCTTGTCCAGGAACCAGTTGTTTTCGACGCTGGATACCACCATCCGCAAGTTGTATTTGCCGTCAGGCGTGCCGGCGACGCTGAGCGACACGGTGGGATTCGTCCACAAGCTTCCGCCCGTGCTTGTGGCCTCGTTCCGGGCGTCGCTGGAGGAGTTGCACCAGGCGGACCTGTTGCTGCACGTCGTGGACGTTAGCAACAGGCACGCGGCTGAACAGGCGCAGGTGGTCGATGATGTGCTGGAAGACATGGGACTCGCCAATAAATCCCGAGTCCTCGTACTAAATAAACTGGACTTGGTCACCGATGATCCTGATACTTTTGATTCAAGGATTCCAGCGCAGGACGGCCAGGCTGTAACCCGGGTGGCGCTCACTTCGGCCCTAGAGGGCTGGGGAACAAGCGAACTGCGGCGGGCGATAGACGAAGAGTTGTCTACGACGATGGACTCCTTGCCGGCGGCGGCGGCGCTCTGATCTGAACGGCGACGCCTGCCAGGCGCTTCCGATTTCGATCTTTATCACCTGTCCCGGGATGGAACCAAAATGCAGATGACAGAAGCCGAGAACCCACTGGACCTGGGCAAGTTGCCCCGCCGCCCATTCTTCACTTGCGAAAGCGACGCCTTTTTGATCCTGGATCAGGACGCGCTGGGCGCCGGCCTTATGAAGGGCAACCTGGAACCGTGGTACAGGTTCGAAGTGGGTCCGGACAACCTGTTCGAGACCAGGCCATTGCAGGTGACGGATCATTCGGAGGCAAAAGTCACCGTCGAGTGCGAGGGCAGCGTTGTGGAGCTCGACCTGGAGTCGGGCGCCGCGCATAGGCAGACGCCCGACGGCGCGCGGTGGGTCTACTACGGCGGAATGGTAGAAGCCAACGCCGGCGACGGCTGGATGCCATTTTCCGGAGCGAGCATGGTAGTGGACCGAAACCTTTGGTCAATGCGGTAGGGAGCCTCGCCCACCTAACTTCGCACTAGATATGTTATGTAAAGTTGGGGGTAGGGCTTCGTAGTGAATAGCGGTTTTTAGCCCTTCGAACCTCCCTGACCGTGTCTTGGGCGCCCCAACGTCACGCCGAGCGCCCTTCACTGTCATTCCGAGCGCAGCCGAGGAATCTGAGCCGGCGGTTGGCAGTCGCGGCGCCATTCATGCAACCAGGTCTAGCCGCTTGACCGGCTCACGGCATCTCCCGCCCAACGCACCAGAAGGCCCGGAACCGTGCGGTTCCGGGCCTTGTCCAATTTCGGTTTAAGTCTGGCGACTACTACTCAACCGTCACGGTTTCGGTATAGGTCGCGCTGAACTTGCGCGGGTCTACCACGGTGAACAGGAATTCCAAGGTCGCAGCACTGTTCGGCGCCTCGAAGGTAGCGTAGTCAGTGTTTGCATCCGTCAGTTCCACGGCCGGTCCCGACTCCTGCGTCCACAACATCTTCAAGCGGTCCATGTCATCAACGTCCGGGTCGGAAACAGCGACAGACAATGCTACCCCGGCACGCCGACCAACGGTCTGGTCTCCCAGCCCTCGAACAGTCGGTGCCTGGTTCTCCACCTCGACCGTCAAATCGTCGCAATCCTCCACACCCTGTCTGTCCGTGCCGGTAGCCCTGAACTTCAGAGTGCAAGCCCCGCCGGGAGCGGTAAACCAGGTGTAGCGGTTGTCTGGATGGTTCAGCACGACCCGCGGGCCGCCTGGCAGTTGCTCCCACTGCCATGTAATCCCGCGTCGTGTGCTGGTGTTGGCAGCTTTCATTGTGACGAGAGCTCTCGTGTTAACCGACTGATCGACGCCTGCATTGACTTGCGGTGGATTAGCGGTCACATGCACATTCGTCGTAGCGGTGTCCACGCCGCCGTATGGGTCCTTAACGGTGACCTGAAACGTCAGTTTCGAAGAACCGGGTGGCGCCGTAAAGGTTACCCGCCCGCTCGTGTTGGAGATCGAGGTGAGCGTGATGTCGTGACCCGAGTCGTCAGTCTGCTCCCACGTAAAGGTCAGCGGATCCCCGTCGTCGTCAACACTTTGACCGGGGTCAAGGGTGACAAAATCCCCCAACTCGACGGCCTGGCTGGGGCCTGCGTCCGCAACGGGGACGCGGTTCCCGAATTCAAGTTCCAGCTCCCGCCGTACCTCGGCGGCAGGTAACGCCCATCCATCTCTCGGGTCGTCGGCGGCAAAGAAAATGCACGACATCTGGTACTTTTCGACGTTGTTTGCTTCGTCAACCTCTACCAGGGCGAGGCACGCGGAACCTGAGTCCCCGCGTATTGCAGGAACATCCCGGTCCAACTCCACCACATTTACAAAATCCCTCCCACCTACCCGATGAGTCGTGTTGACCTCAAGGACTCTGGCAGTGGACTCGCCGGTCCTGCTACCAAATAGCGTGAGCGTCATGAATTCATCATCAGAGACAGGCACAAAGGGGTCTGTAACTCCGGGCACTATCATCCTCTTGACCGGTTCAACCGGTTCAGGGTCAGACGACGTCGAGCCGGATTGCGAATCGGTGTCGGAAGTGTCAGCGGTCGGTGGAGGCAACATGACACTCGCGTCCACGCCGTCCAGGAGTTCACACACGGCTGCGTCGGCACGGTTGTCCCCGTTAACAAACTCGATGTGGTCCATAGAATCCCCCACCTTTTGAGTGGATTCGTGTCCCCCCTGGTACATCTCCTCGCCGCCCAACGGGTTCACTATCCCGCCAGTCATGACGTGAAGGCAGGTTAGCAAGACCCTCTTTTTGTCCGACTCTCGGGTCGCCAGACAGGTGAGGGTTCCGTTTGTGATTTGCTGTAGTCTCTCGTCGTCGGTTCTCTCATCCAGGGTCCTTGCGCTGTATATTCCCAGCCCGCTATCGAGCGGTCGTTGGTAGCCTAGTCTCGTCATCGGCTTCCATTCCCTTCGTCCGAAGAATCCTGCGGCCCCGCCGTTGGTTCGGGAAGGTAGAGTGTCGGTACCGACCTGATTAGAATCTGCACCGGCACCCCCTCCAGCGTTGTGGGTATACGGTCGGCAACCGGAAGTGTGCTCTGGTTCACCTTCGCGGTTACCCTCACGATGATGCCCGTTTTCCGTCCGGGGCCGATGCAAGGTTCGCCGTCCGCGTCGCGAAACCGGCCCTCCCCGACAGAGATCACGTTCGGTTGACGCCAGAACAGGTCGTCATATTTTTGTCGTATCTCGTGGATACGCTCAAAAGTGAGCACCACGGGACTGCGTCCACTACTCGTTGTCATAGAACCATTTTCCTCCTGAACCTTGACGGGACATGGGTTTTGATCGGCGAACTCCCACTGGAGATCGATGGCGTAGCCGTGGGCCACCTGCAACCACAGCAGCAAGGCCGTCCACAAACTAGCGGTGAAAATCTTAAAGGCCATAGGTCCCTCCAATTTTCAGATGTGCATACCGCAAAGCATCCCCCTCCGTAGTGTTAACCCCACAGGTGAACAGAGACCTGTCCCAGTGGTTCGCCTGAAGCGATTCGCTTGTCGGCGGCTCCGTCCCCGTAGCGTCGCCAGCGGGTCGTTGTTAAGATATAAGCACATATGTTCTAATCCGTCAAGCCAACGCATGACCTCATTATTTTGGTCACTGAGCCGGGGAATGCGCCTCGCAATTGCGGTTACCCAACACGGGGAGGTAATTGTGAACCGAGTGAGGATTCGAGAGTGCTGCGCGCGGCGGCAGGACAGGTACGGCGAGGCCGGCAGGGTCAAGAAGGGAAGGATGCTGGATGAGATGGTAACAGTGACCGACTACCACAGGAAGTCGGTCGTCAGGCTGCTATCCAGTCGGACTCGAAAAGGTAGGGGCGGTCGAGTGGCAGACCGGTCGAGTACGGTCCCGACGTGGCGGCCGTGTCCAGGGCCATTACCCACAACGGTGACTGGAAAACCCACGCCAGCAGGCCGAACGTCGCGGTGGCCGCCGTGTAGCTAACCAGGCTCGACGACCACGCCCGCACATACGTAGCCGCCGAAGATGGCCGTCCGTGTCACGGCTTTCTCGTGCGGCTTTAACCACTGACGCACGCCACTTCCGATGGACCGCTAGTTGTCCAGAGCCGCCTGGGTAAGTCTTAAAGACAGGCCGCATCGTATCCCCATAGACTTATCATTGACCTTTCGCGACACGGTTGTGTGGGTGCCATGAAACTGATTTTTCGAACGCTCCTCCTCATATTGCTTGTTGGGCTCGCCGCCTCAGCGACGGTTGCCTGTAGTCCATTCGGCGACAAAGTTCAGGACCCGGCTGTCGATGGTCAGCAAGCGCCTGCCGACGACGTCGTCGTCGTCGTCGAGTCGACGCTTGTCGAAGCGACGATCCTTCCTGACGGGACCATTGCCACGCCGACGGCGATCCCGGTGGCTCCTTTGCCCGAGGTGGTCCCGGACGGTCTTGAGATTATTTGGGAGGCCTACAACTTCATCATCAACGACTACGTGGACCAGGACGAGGTCGATCCCGCGGTCCTGGCCGAAGCTGCCGTTGACGCGATGGTCGAGGCTCTGGATGACAACCACAGTTCTTACGTTGGGCCGGAAACGTTCAAATTGTCGTCGCAGAGTTTTGATGGGAAGTTCTCCGGCATCGGCGCCCAGGTCGCCCAGTCACCCGATGGTAAGCGGATAATTATTGTGGCGCCCCTGCCGAACACCCCGGCCGAGAAGGCCGGCATCCGCGCCGGCGACCTCATCATGGCGGTTAACGGCGAGGATACCGAAGGTTGGAGCGTGCTCGACGGGGTCAACAAGATCAGGGGTCCTGAAGGCGAGCCGGTCATTCTTACTGTCCGCCACGTCGGAGAGCTTTACGGCGTGGACATCACGATCGTCCGGGGAACCATCGATCAGCCGAGCGTGACATCGCGCTTGCTCGATGAGACCGATTTTGGGGTCGCCAAAATAAGTATATTTACGGCAGAAACACACCAGGAATTGCGTGAAGCAATCGACGATCTGGTGGCCCAGGGTGTACAGGGAGTCGTCATGGACCTGCGCCAGAATCCTGGCGGTCTGCTGTCGTCCACCGTTGACATCGCGAGCGATTTCCTGACTGACGGTCTGGTTACGTACGAGTTGAACGGACGGAACGAACGGCGGGAGTGGCAGGTCAAACCGAACGGCAGATTTCCTGACCTTCCGCTCGTCATACTGGTGGACGAGTTTTCCGCCAGCGGTTCGGAGGTGCTGGCCGGGGCTCTCCAGGACCACGGCCGTGCGGTCATCATCGGTACGACCTCTTTTGGAAAAGGCACCGTGAATCTGCTGCGAGAGTTGAGCAACGGCGGTGGCGTATATCTGGTGACAGGCCGCTGGTACACCCCGGACGGCCGCCAGTTGGAGGAACAAGGGATCACCCCTGACGTGGTAGTCGAGTTTCCGGAATCGGCCTCGGCGCGTGACACCGATTTCGAGGATGTGCAAATGTCCGCGGCAATCGAGCAACTGGAATACCAGATAGGCCTGTCGCAGCATCGCTAGGCCGACCCGTTTTTTGCGCCATGAGCGATGAAATCACGAGGGTGATCGCCTCCAACCGGCGGGCCCGTTACGACTACGAGATTCTCGAAACAGCCGAGGCTGGGATCGCCCTGACCGGCGCCGAAATCAAGTCGGTGCGCGAGGGACGCGTCAATATCAGAGAAGCCTATGGCCAGGTGCGGGACGGTGAGATAACGCTGTTGAATATGCACGTCGCCCCCTTCAAGGGCGCCAGCCACTATTCAATTGAACAAGACAGTACCCGACCCCGAAAGTTGCTGCTGCACAAGTCCCAAATTCGCCGCTTTGGACTCGCCGTTGAACGTGACCGCTTGACCCTCATTCCGCTGCGGATTTACATTCGAAATCACCTGGCGAAAATTGAGATCGCGTTGGGCCGCGGCAAACGCCAATATGACCGTCGGGAGACGATCAGGCGACGGGATGCTGAACGAGAGATTGCCAGAGCAGTACGCCGCGGCGACTAATCGACTACGCGGCCAATTCAGACCGTAGTGGCGGGGTTTCAAACCCGCCTTTGGCCTCACCGCCTGTCAGCCCTCAGATTATTCGCTCCGCCCAGAGCGCCCCTCTTGTCACTCACCTCGAATGCCCTTCTGTCGCCCTGAGAGCCCCCCTGTCACCCTGAGCGAAGTCGAAGGGTCTGGGGTCGTCAGAGGGGTGGGCGTTGCTGCCTGTCGGCCTTAGATTCTTCGACTTCGCTCAGAGTATCTGTGTTTCGCTCAGGCGTTTGCTTGTGCCAAGCCTTTGACGGAACTGGCTGGGTTGGGGATATGATTGAAAGGTAGTCATGGGGACGCGTGGATTCGACAGGGAGGTTTATTGCCAGACTGCGGGTCGAGGCGCCGTCAACCTCGTTAATCAGACGGCGAAAAAATAACAGGCGATCAAGAACTCGCTTACGCTGCTTAAACAGTAGCGTCGTCTCCCCATTCCTGACCCTGGGTGGAGTGGATGAGGCGCTGAAAATCCGGGGTGCTTCACTGGTGACGCCGATGTCCGGTGACAAAGACTGTCGGCTGGCCGCTGTGAAATCTGCCGGGGGGAGCAGCAGCGGTAAGAATCATCCCACCGGCTATACCCGTAGACGTTGAAGTAAAACCCTTTCTGGACGGGGAGTTCGACTCTCCCCCGTCTCCACCATTAACTACAACTTCGCTTTTTGCCGCTCGCCGCCATGCTGACTGGCGTGGTTGGCCGACTCCCCCAGACCATCCCTACGCCGGTCGGTTCGTCCTCGATGCCAACCCGGCTGACGCATGCATGGCTGCATCACACGAACTTGGTATTAGCCCCAGTCTTTTGTTTTGAGGTCGGGCCCTCCGTGCTCGAACGGTTTGATGTCCTGCACGACGATGCTGAGGGTGCCTTCACGCTTAGAGATGACGCCCTTGGCCACGAGTAGCGGCGCCGTGGTGCGCAGCCGGATGCGTTTGTATACGGCGGGATAGATGATGAGCGGTGAATGGCCGAACTCGTCTTCCAGTGTGATGAAAGTGGCCTTTCCCGATGGGCGCTGGCGGCGAATCACGATACCGGCTACGAGGACTTTGGCGCCGTCGGGAAGTTGAGCCAGGCGGTCGCTGCGCTCGAGATTGGGCGGCATCATGGGCCGCACGTAGGCCATTACGTGGCTTTCCGGGTGTATGCCCATAGAGCCGTACTCGCCCATCATTCGCTCCCATTTCGATTCATGCGGCAGGGCAACCATGT
Organism: Dehalococcoidia bacterium; assembly: GCA_965219065.1. Taxonomy (GTDB): domain Bacteria; phylum Chloroflexota; class Dehalococcoidia; order Lucifugimonadales; family Lucifugimonadaceae. Next base: position 601,655 of record OZ244715.1, on the reverse strand, counting down.
CCTGGTCCACGGGCATGTCGAGCGCGAGTTGCTTGCCGATGGGCCGGTAGCGCAAGCCGGTCTCCCACCTGAGAAGACGCCGGTCCGACGCTCTGCCGGGAACCACTGCCGCCCTGCCCTGTTTGTCTGCACGATGCTTGCGCGGCCGGTAATGTGAGTCGAAGAGATCGAGCGCACCGGCTTTGGCCAGGTTGTCGAGCGGCTCCTCCCGTACGCCGGTGCGCGCCATGAAGTCGGCCAACGAGCTGAATGGCCCGTCTGTCTTGCGCGCCGTCATGACCTTTTCGACCGTTGCCGACTGGACGCGTGCGACGTGCTTCAGGCCGATGCGCAGCGCGTTGTCTTCAATAGTGGCCAGTTCTCCGCTGAGGTTCACGTCCGGTTCCAGCACTTCGATGTTGTGTCGTTTGGCGTCTTCCTTGAGGGTTTCCAGGTTGTAGAAGCCCATGGGCTGGTTGTTGAAGAGGCCCACGAAGAACTCGAGCGGGTGATAGTGCTTTATCCACGACATCTGGTAGGCGGTGACGCCGAATGCGTATGCGTGCGCCTCCGGAAACTGGTAAAGCCCGTGGAACTTGCGGAATATCTTCTCGGCCGCTTCCTTCGGCACGCCCTTTTTCGCGGCGCCGGCCATGAAGCGTCGATGCCACTCCGGCACCTGTCGCTCGCTGTCCCGGCGGGCGAAGGCACGGCGCATGTGATCGCCCTCGATCGGCGTCATGCCGGCCACGTGGACCGCCAGCTCCGCTAGCTGGTCCTGGTACAACGGAACGCCCAATGTCCGCTCCAGCGCCGGTATTTCCAGTTCGTGGTCGTACTCAACCGGCTCGTGACCGAGGTGCCGGCGGATGAGCATGGATACGCCGTTGTTGACGCCCACGCCGGGGCGAACAGCGCCCACCTCCCAGGCCATTTCTTCCAGGTTTCGCGGTTTGAGGCGTATGACCGTCTGCATCTGTGCGGCGGACTCGATCTGAAAGATGCCGATCGTGTCGGCTGCCCATATGTCGGCGTAAACGTTCACGTCGGTGAAGTCGATACGCGACAAGTCGATCACCTCTTCCTTGCGCAGGCGTATCAACTGGAGCGCCTCGGTCATTTGCGAGAGCGCGCCAAGTGCCAGGAAATCGATCTTGACGAAACCCGCGTCTTCCGCGCTGTTCTTTTCCCACTGGCAAATGAATCGTCCGTCTATGGCGCTGCGCTGGAGGGGCACCGAGTGGGATAGCGGCCGTGCGCTGAGGATCATGCCGCCGGGGTGTTGTGCGAGGTACTTTGGGAAATGGTTCAGCTGATTGGCGAGGTCCAGCAGGTCCTTCCAGAGCGGCGCGTCGATCCGGTCCCGATACTCGGGCAGTTCCGCCATTTCGTTGGCCAGGTTTTGGATGCCGGCATGGCCGTCCATCTTCTTGATCAGCTTTGCCAGGTCCTCCTGGGGCAGCCCCAGGGCTTTCCCAAGGTCACGTATGGCCCCCCGCACACGATATGTGGAGATCATGCCCGTGAGCACGGCAAACTCCGGCCCTTTGCGGTTGTGCACGCGGAGAATCAGCTCCTCCCGAATCTCGCGGGGGAAGTCGAGGTCGATATCAGGAAGGGGTATCTCCTCACCATCGCGGGCGTCAGGCATGAACCGCTCGAGGCCGAGTCCGAACTTGAGTGGGTCGATGTGCGACAGGCCTATCAGGTATCCGACGACGAGCGCCACGGACGAGCCGCGCCCGCGCCCCGGTGGCTGGTCGTCGAGGCGGGTGTGCGGGTCGACGATGCCCAACTCGATCTGAATCTCGTGGGCTATCTCGACGATGTCGCGATATTGCAGAAGAAACCCCGCGAGCTTGTACCTCTCTATCAGCGAGAGTTCCTTTTCGAGCCGGTCCTGCAGTCTGCTCCAGATCTCCTCATCGGCCGGATCGTATTTGTAGCGGGCTGTCTGCTGGCAGATGCGGCGCAGCCAGGATTCCGCGGTGTGGCCTTCCGGTGTCTCATAATCGGGGAAGCTGTAGACCTTCTTGATGCCGGTTGCCAGATCGAACTCGCACCGTTCTGCTATGGCCGTTGTGTTGGAAATGGCCTCCGGGTAGTCGCTGAAGAGGGCTGTCATCTCGGCCGGTGGCTTGATGTAGAACTGGTCGTTCGGACGTCGTTCGTTGTGGGTTTCTTCGAGCGATTTGTTGTGCTGTATAGCCGTAAGCGCATCGTTCAGGCGGTGACGCTCCCGAATGTGGTAGTGGACGTTGTTGGTGGCCGCGAGGCCGATGCCGAGATCGCGGCCTAGCCTGGCGAGTAACCGGTTACGGGCTGTATCTCCCCTGACCAGGTTTTGCTGCAATTCCAGAAAATAGTTGTCCTCTCCGAACCACTCTGCGTACTGCCCGGCGAGTGACTTCGCCGTTTCGTATTCACCTGCGAGCAGCAACTCCGAGAGTTGGCCCTGTCGGCAGCCGGACAGACATATGAGCCCCTCAGCGTGTTGTGCGAAGTGCGCAGGGTCCAGCGCCGGCTGGTTGCGCTCCACCGGCTCCATGTGCGCTTTCGTCAGGAGTTGACAGAGGTTGCTGTAACCGGTCGCGTTCCGGGCGAGCAACGTTACGTGGTGGTGGCCTATGCCATCGGCGCTGGGGGTGGACAGCGTTGCCTCAGCGCCGATGATGGCCTTTATGCCGACCGCTTTTGCCGACTGCGCGAACTCCATGGCCCCGCACAGGTTGTCGTGGTCGGTGATGGCGAGCGCGTGGATGCCAAGGCTGTGGGCTCGGACGAGCAGATCCCAACCCTCGGACGCTCCTTCCTTGAACGAGTAGTTGGTGTGACAGTGCAACTCTGCGTATGGGGTGGGAGTTTCGTCGACGCCTGTATTTCGACAGTCGCGGTCCTGAATATCGAAATCAGCTGCGTCGGCATGGCGGACAAGACTGCGGCCGCCACTTATCCATCCTTCATAGACACGGCTTTCCCAATCGGGCCGGGTGTAGCCGGGCGGTCCTTCTTTTTGCCCGTCTTCCGGCAGTGCGCGCTTGGTGGCGGGCTTTTGGCCGGCCGGAGAGTCCAGGCCGCGGCCGTTTTGCTCGGCGATGCGCCGCTTCCATTGAGGTCTTTTGTCGAGCCGCGGTGAGCTATAGACCTCCCTGGCCTTGGACAGGCGGCTCAGGTCTTCTTCCGACATCCCGGGCGCGCCGTTTTCACTTCTCATTTGTCAGGGCCCTTGCGATTGACATAGGCGGGCGCGTGCATGATCTCAACCGGTCGTGTCAATCGGTCTGGCGGCGCCAGACCCGGCGTGTCAGATCATGGAAGACGGTGACGTGTTGGCCGTTTTCCAGGGTCAACGAGAAGTAGAGCCGCTCGATCTCCTCATCCGGTCCTCGCCACCATTCGTCATTGATCTTCCAGATGTCGTCTATCTGGGATACGGCCAACCACGTCTCTTCAACGCGCCTCGTCCGGCGTCTCGCCCTAGAGCGATCAACGTCCCTGGCCGCCGCCTCGACGCACACAGCAGCCGGCGAACCGTACTCAGTTGTCCTGACCTGTATGGCGCGCGGCGCGTTGAGCGGCTTGATGGTGGGGCGAGGCGTGCTCTTCACAGTGTCAGCTCCACGAGGGCGTGTCTGCGTTCCGGTATACGCGACCACGGCTCCAACTCCCTTACCTGGTAGATGGGCGGCGGAACTCCGAGCCGCGCTCGTAGTTGGCTCACCGCCTGCCTGAGGTGATCTGCCTGCTGGACCTCTTTCCACATGGACTCCTGTTGCCAGGCTTCTCCACTCAGTTCAAACAGGGTGAGACGCATGTCCTCGAGCGGGCCCGGGATATCGACGCTGTCCAGCTTTGCCTTTATGGCGAATAACGCATGGTTCCCTGCGCCTACCGGTTCCCGGAAAGCGACTTGCAGTCTCCATGGCGGGCGGCGAAACACCTGCGCCTGGAGGTCGGCCCGTCGGGCGTAGCGGTTGGCCATTACCGGCCTGCTGAATGCCCGTGTGAGCAGACTTTCGATGCCGGGGATGATGGTGGACAGATTGACCGTGGCATCGGGGAAAGACAGGCGCTCCGACACTGTGGGGACGTGCTTGCGCGGCAACAGTGGGCGGTCGTCCAGGCTATTTGCGAGCCGCCATATCGTGCGGCCGTCGGTGCCGAACTGAGCTTCGAGCGGTCCCTGTGAAAGGCTGGCCACGTCGCCCATCGTCCTCAAGCCGAACGAGCGCAGCTTTTGCAGCACGGCATACGGTACGGGCAGCAGGTCTACCGGAAAGGGGCTGAGGAATCTCCCCGGATCGCCGGTCACTTTGCGGCCGCTGCCCGGCCGACTGATGGAGGCTGCTACGTAGGCGAGCCACTTGTTCTCTCCCACGCCGATGCGCGCATCGAAGTCGTCGAAAGCCGATGCGAGGACGCGCACAATTTGCGCGTCATTCCCATAGAGAGCTTCCAGCCCCCCTATGCCGACATATGCCGCCCCGGGTCCGGCGTCTTCCACGTCCGGCGCCAACTCTTCGAGTCGTTCGAGCAGGTCCTCGAATACGGAGATGTAGTTCGGCAGATCGCCCTCTACCAGGATGGCGCTCTTGTGACGGGATACGGCTTCGCTCAGCGGCATTCCGGGCACTACATCGGGCAGGTTGGGCGAATGATCGAGGACGATCCGTTCTGCCGGGTTGCCGGGGTTGACGCGCCGCCGTGGGAGCGCTGAAGCGCTCTCCGGCAGATCGGTAACGGCGCCGGTGATCAGCGCCGGCCTGGAATCTCGGAGGAATGGCCGCCTTGCCGCCTCTACCTGCCAGCAGAAGCTGGGTATACGTATACAGGCGATCGCTCTGCCAGGGCCATATGAGTCGGACATAGCCTCGTCCATACGCCTTCCGCGGGCGCGTGACGCTTTTTCGTGCCAGGGAAGGTTCAGACAGCGATCCCCGCTGACAAGGGGCCGACCGCTTCGAAGAGGCCTTTTTTCGACCTCCCAGCCATCGAAACGGCGGCCGGTTGACCGCGTACCGGGAATCAGGTTCCCGCTGCGGACCCTAATGATAGAACAGGCGTTCTATAAATCAAGTCTGTTTGTCAGACTTTCCACGAGCGGCGTAGAACCGGCGGGGACGGCCATCGACACCGTCGTTCCGGCGGAGGCCGGAAGGAAGGTGGAAGAAGGGGTGCGCACCGCGGGCGGGTTGCAAATCATCTGTTCCAACTAATTGATATCAGAACCGTTCTTCCCTTTGGGCAGGACTCCTCCGGGTAGTAGAAGGACATGACTATTCAGAGGAGGAAAAGCGAGAGATGTCCATTGCAACCGGTGACGATGCAGACACGGTAGGGAACATGGAGAAGTTCCTTCAGCAGTGTCTGGAAGGGATGGAGCCAGATCCCACAGTCAAAGGCGTCGGCAGGCCGCGCATTCTGCCCGCAATGGCTCTGTGGGCGGGACTGCTGGTCTGCGTCCTGAGAGGCTTTGGCAGCCAACTGGCGGTGTGGCGTCTTATCTCGGAACGCCAGCTGTGGTTCTTCCCCCGCTTTGAGGTTACGGATCAGGCGGTTTACAAGCGGCTCCATACCGCGGGAACCAAGCCGCTGGAGAGGCTCTTTGAGCAGATCAGCAGTGTGTTGGCAGAACGATTGCAGGGTGTGGTCCCGGAGAAGCTGGCGCCCTTCGCCGGGGACGTTGTGTGCATAGACGAGAGCACACTGGACGCCGTGTCGAGAACCCTGCCCACTCTGAGAAAGATCCCTGAAGGCGACAGCCGTCTGCTCCCCGGCAAGCTGGCCGGCGCGTTTGATGTGAGACGCCAGCAGTGGAGGACCGTCAGGTTTCAGCCGAACCCACGCCAGAACGAAAAGGTGTTAGCGCGAGATTTGGTGGCAGAGTTGCCGGCCGGAACACTGGTGGTGGCAGACCTGGGATACTTCGGCTTCGCCTGGTTTGACTGGCTCACGGACAGGGGTTGCCACTGGCTGAGCAGGCTGAGAGCAAAGACCAGCTACAAGGTCATACATGTCTTCTACAAGCGGGGCGATGTCTTCGATGGCATCGTGTGGCTGGGAGCGCACCGTGCTGACCAGGCCAAACACGCCGTCCGGCTGGTGACCTTCAGACAGGGCAAAACCCTGCGGCGTTACATCACCAACGTTCTGGAGCCCCGTACATTCCCGATCGCATCCATGGCCGAAGTCTACGCTCGCAGGTGGGACATTGAGATGGCGCTGGCGCTGGTCAAGCAGCACCTCAAGCTGCGTCTTCTGTGGTCTGCCAAGAGGGTGGTGATTCTGCAACAGATATGGGCGACGTTGATAATCTCGCAGGTCCTCCAGTCGATGAGGCTTGAGATAGCCCACAAGGCAGGCGTTGACCCGTTCGAGGTGTCCATTGGTCTGCTGGTGCAGTATGCGCCCCAGTATGCCTATGAGGGCAGGGACCCAGTGAAAATCTTCGTGGAGCGAGGGCGTAGACTGGGCTTCATCCGGCCCTCCCGCAGAATCCGCATCCGCGCCCCGGGCATACCCGTCGAGGCAATCCTGCCAGCGCCACCCGGACTGGCGCTCATTCGAACACCGCGATACGCCAATCGCAAGTGTTACAGACCTACCGCCAACCCACTAAAAGTGAATTAGTTGGAACAGATGGGTTGCAAATCCGCCCCTACAAATACACGGCCCTTGGCGGACGGATCGTTGGTGTAAATTTAGGGAATTATGTAGCAAAAGCAGCAGGGGCCTAGTTCTCAAACCACCCATACTGAGCCGTGGCGGCCACCAAATAATTCTTCCAGTTAGAGGGCACGCTTTAACCCGTTCCTCCGCTTCAGCTTCCACCGCTGGCCTAGTTCTTCCTTCAACGGCTCCCTGTTCTCGGACTTCGGTCGATCTTCCGCGGGAGCCAGCAGCACCTGACCGACAGCGTCCTATAGGTCCTCAAGTGTGACGGGAGCGCGTTCGACCTCGGGGTCAAGGGTTGGCTTCGTCGCCATGGTGTCCCCCTAACCGGTGAACTTCAAAAACGCTACCGCAGCCCCTACTACCGTGATTTGAATCACGGCAAGCTGGATCCCCAGCCGGTAAAGATCCGCCTTTGTTGCCAGGTGCCGAAGTTCGGTGCGGAATTCGGTTTCGAGCACGGTTACCCGATCCTCGACTGTTCCCGTCTTCATAGCGTCCCTCTTTCCCCCAAGTCTAACTGACACACGCTTTAATCATCAAAACATCCTGTCCTGGTTCGTTGGAGGGTTCGGCGAGTATGCCGTCACTGGCAGAAGGCCAGCTTCTTATCGGTGGCATAATCCAGCCACTGGCTGGCCTCCCGCATCAGCCCGTTGGACGTCTCCATCTTGTAGATGCTGATTTCGTAGGTGGCCTCATTTGCCAAGGCCATTGCTTGATCGATCTTGCCCATTGCCGTGACCAGGTCGGCGTGATAGTCCACGGCGGACACCGGTGAGGCCACGTTCCTCATGTCCTGGGCGATGAGCCGAATGTTCTCGCCAGCTTGGACGTGGTCAGCTTGCCACTGGGGATCAAGGAACAGGGACTCGTTGCGCTCAGCCATCGCAAATTGACTGGAACGAACCCGTAACTGGTCGGCAAGCAAATCCAACATCCCCTCTACCTCATGGAAGTACGCCCGCTCTTCGGGCGTCGGGCAGGCGACCTCCGGAGATTCCTCGTCCGAATTTGCAACATACAAAAGACGGTAGGTGTGGGTCCCCGATCGGGGTCGGGGATGCGAATAAAGGCCGTTAGCGGATGGGTCATTGGTGTAAATTTACAAAACACGATCAAGCGTCCGGAGAGAGTCGAGCATGTACGAACTTGAAATAGTCAATCCCGTGTCACCGCAACAGGGCGAGGTCAGCGCATTTGCTTACGCGCTGCGCCCGTCAAACCTTGAGGGCAAGGTCATTGGCCTCATGTGGAACGGCAAAGCGCACGGCGACGACGCGCTCAAGCGGGCCGGCGAGCTTATAAAGGAACGCGTGCCGAGTGTGGACGTCAGGTTCTACTCCGGCGCCCTGCCCTTCCCCGACCCCATTCGCAACAAGGCGATATCGGAGATAGACGTAGCCATAGGCTGTACCGCGGACTGAGGGTCCTGCACGTCGTGGCTTGTCTACGACATGGTTGAACTTGAGAAGGCAGGCGTTCCGACAGCCGTCATTCTTTCGGACGGATTCCAGCACGATGCTGATGCGAGCGCACTCGCCTTTGGGATGGGGCCCATCCCGCGGGTGGAGGTGCCCAAGGTCTACAACAACATCACGACCGCCGAAGCCCATAGTCAGACCGAGCCTGTGGTGCCGGAGTTGATCAAACTGCTGACGAAACAGGTGACGGGCGAAGCCATCGAAGAGGCGGCGATACAGTCTGCTCAGTCGAGGCGAGAGGTGTTCACCGGCGAGGACCAGTTTGACGCGCTCGAGCGTTTCAACGAAGAGTTCCTGGACCGTGACTGGGGTGACGGTTTTCCGCTGATTCCCCCTACTCCGGCACGCGTGGAGCACATGCTCACGGGAACCACGATGGATCCAGAAGAAATAGTGTGCAAGCTCCCGCCTGGCAACGGCATGGTGACTGTTCAAAAGGTGGCCACCAACTGCGTCATGGCCGGATGCAAGCCGGAGCACTTGCCGGTGGTCATCGCAGCATGCCGGGCCATATCGCAGATGGACCCGTTCGCCGCCCGGGGTCTGCTCATGTCGACGAGCGCGGGCGCTCCCCTGATCCTGGTGAACGGACCTGTTGCGCATGAGATCGGACTTAATTCGAAGCGCGCCGCACTTGGCCCGGGCAAAATATCGAAGGTCAACGTGGTCATAGGCCGGGCGTTCACGCTTACGTTGAAAAACGGTGGACACTGGTACCCAGGCGTGCTGGATATGGACACCATCGGTACACCCCGGAAGTTCAGCCTGTGCGTGAGCGAGAACGAAGACGACACTCCGTGGGAACCGTGGCACGTCGAGCAAGGCTTTGCTCCGGAGCAAAGCACAGTCACCATATTCCCGACCGGCGGTGAGCGAGACCACGGGAACCAGGGAGTGGATACCGCCGACGGGCTACTGAGGTCGATCGCCAATTCGATAGAAGGCCGCGGCGGTTACATCGCTGACTTGCAGGGCGAGCATGACCGCACTTCAGCCGGCCAGATTCGCAGCGGCGGCGGCTCGCTCATTCTCCTGGCCCCGGCTCATGCGCAGCCGATCGCCAACGGCGGGTTCAGCAAAGCGGCGGCGAAGGAGTTCCTTCACCACCACGTGAAAGTGTCGGCCAGCAAGCCGATGAGTAACTTCAACGTGCCGGACAAGGTGCGGTTTCAATACCGCTGGCTGTACGAATTGCCGGAGTCGGAACGCGAAAAGGTGATGCTGCCGGGACATCTCCACGCAGGCGCCTATCACATCGTGTGCGTCGGGGCGAACGATCGGGCGAAGAACCTGCTGATCGGTTCGGGAGACCCGTCGATAGTTGAGATCACCGGGCGAGTCGAGTAGGCGTAGGCCGTCGCCTGCGCCTGAGCATGTTGGTGTAGAGACCTGGCGGGATATTCGGGCACGCCCCTGGCGAAGAAGCTGGGCATCAAACCAGGCGGTCGAGTCGTTCTGGTTGGGGCGCCTGACGGATTCGAAAACGATCTCGAGGGCCTTCCGGATGGCGTCTCATTGTCCCGGGACGCTACAGCCGGTCAGGCAGACGTGATCGTACTGTTTACGATGTCGCGGTCGGAACTGGAACACCGCGTGCCGGATCTGGGTGACAGCGTGTTCCCTTCCGGCGGCCTGTGGATAGCCTGGCCAAAACGGTCTTCCAGAGTAGCAACCGACCTTACGGAGGACGTGCTGCGCCAGGTAATTTTGCCGACCGGCATGGTCGACAACAAGGTGTGCGCCGTTAACGACGTGTGGTCCGGACTGCGTTTTGTGTGGCGAAAAGAGATGCGCTCGCAAGACCGGCCCGGCAGAGTCGTTCAGCGCCGCTGATCCTACCGCTACTGCCCAACGCCAACTTTCGCCGCGTCCGTCCGTCTCCGTGTGCGGAACGGGGATGATCGGTTCTGCCCGCTCAAGCCCCAGGCAGACGGGTAAACCCTACCGCCGAATCGTGACGCACGTATGTTTGTTCCACCACGTTGGCAGGTGAGAGCCGTTCGTATCGACTTCGAGGTTCGAGCCAATCGCGATAGGCGTTGCCGATAAACACCGCAAGCAGCGTCAATATGATTGCCGAGACAGCGACTGCGGTGAACAGTCGAGGCAAGCTTGGACGGCGCGTTTCGATCTGCATATATCCCATAGGTCTGCCTGGCGCAAAGCCGGCTATGACGGCGTTTTGCGTGGGCGCTATAACCAACGCCAGCAATGCCCCGCCGAAGAGGCCGCCGAGGTGGGCCATGTTGTCGACACCGGACAGCGTGATTCCGAAGACGAAGTTGATGCCGACGATAAACAGAACGGACATCATGGCCTGCCGCCCCATCTGCCCCAGGACGTGGCGGTTCAGCAACAGGTAAGAGCCGAACGCGCCGATGATGCCGAATACAGCGCCGCTCGCGCCCGCCCCTATAGGCGTGCTGTGGTAGATGCCGATGTCTGCCCAGTAGCTGAACAGATTCCCGAGCACGCCCGCGATCAGATAGATCGCCACAAAAGCGACGCTGCCGAAAATGCGTTCGACCATACCTCCGAAGATGAACAGGCCAAAGGAATTGGCCAAGAGGTGAAAGAACCCGATGTGAAGGAACATCGGCATGACGAGCCGCCACCACTCGCCGTGGGCGATCGCCGGCCCGAATTTGGCGCCGAATCGGACCAGGTTCTCACTGTTCTGCGACCCGCCAGTGGCTTCCAGCGCGATCCACATCAACACGTTTACGGTGAGAAGCACGGCCGTAACCGGAGTTGCCTGTAGGGAAACTGCGCTCCCAAACCTGCCAGTGACGTTCATTCGGTCCACGTGATTCCTGGTATTTGCACAGTGTCGAAGATGAGCGGGAAATGAATCATAGCTGCTTGCGCCGTGATTCCGGGAGTCGACGGCGCTGCGTCACCTGTGGCGTCACGGTACCCCAATCGGGTAAAGAGTTGCCCGAATGGCTTTGCGGTAATGAGTTCAGATTGGGTGTCAGATTGAATGATAGGTCAAATGATGAGCAGACGGAGAATGGTACCTGCCATGCTGGTATCGGGCGATTCTGATATTAAGTATCATATGGCTTTATATGACCCGACTTGCGTTCTTGCTCCGTATCACGTTATGTTTTGTATATTAGGGAGGGTATTAGTTGCGTGGAAGACACCAGCAATGCCATATGAGAAGCCAGCAAAATCAGGGGGAACGGAATTGGCGCTAAACATAGTAGATGCAGACATCAACGCACTACGCAGGTTGACTCGTCCTGGGCGAGCCCGATCAGAAGAGACTCTTAAACTGATCAGCGCAATAGAGTCACTGAAACCCGATAAGGCCAAGGCCCTTGTGCTCGAGGCTGGCGATACTATCCCAGCACTCAGGTCAAAACTGGGATATGCCGCACGCGCCGCAGGCGTGAAACTTCGAACCGCCAGCGATGGCACCAAGCTCATATTTGCCCTTCAGAAGAAAGGTTCCGCCCCTGTCCAAAATCGGGAAGGCGCAGCGGAAAGAAAAGAACTGGTGCGGTCGGGCGCAATGCAACTCGCCGACTCTGGGAAACAAGAGATAAGCGCCGAAGATGTCCTTGAGGTTCTGCCCCAGGACGACCAGATATTCAGCATGGCCAGACCCGCCACGGTGGTAGGCGCCGTATTGCGGTCGATGTCCGAATTTACGCGTGTCTCCAAGAACCGCTTTCAACTCAAGAGCTGATTCAAGCTGAGTCACCAGGCTGACTCTGCGGCCCCCGCCGCTGCAGCGCACTGACCGGCGCCCAGGCACCAGTAAGATCGCCCCTGGCGATCCGCTACCTCGGGCGCCGTCGGTTCTTCATTCGAACCCCCGCCTCGGCCGGGAAATACGTCGAGTTTGACAGGCTGTGCCGGGTTATTGTCCTGAAACGATGTCGAGTTCGGGAACCGTTTCGATAATGCCCCGCTCGACTGCCAAGATGAACAGGGTTTCGAGGGCTTCGCGCCCTTCGTCGCCCATGTCTTCGGTGTCGTCGTTAACGTACATGCGCACGAACCGGCGTGCGTCTTCTTTGTCGATCCCGCGCCCGAACCCGAGCGCGTAATCGAGGGCGTCATCCTCATGCAACCGGGCGTATTCCACGCTCTGCCTGAGGGCTTTGGCGACAGTCGATGACAGTTCGTCGCCCAGTCGGCGATTGACACAGTCGAGGCCCAGGGGAATAGGCAGGCCGGTCTCTTCGAACCATCGCTTGCCCAGATCGATGACGGCGGTGAATCCGCGCTGTTCGTACAGGATCTGCCCTTCGTGAAGCAGTATCCCCACGTCCGCCCTGCCCTGCTCGACGGCGGCTTCGACATCGTCGAAATCCATGAACAAGGGCTCGAATTCATCCGGTCCGAACGTCCGCCAAAGCAGGTATGAGGTCGTGAACTCCCCCGGCACGGCGATCGACTTGCCGGCAAGGTCCTTCTCTCGCATGGCCTGATTGGCCACCACGACGGGGCCGTAGCTGCGCCCGACCGAGGCGCCGCAAGACATGATGCGGTAGTGCTTCCCCACGTTTGGATAGTGCGCTGCCGATATTGCCGTCACGTCGAGTTCGCCTGAGTTGGCCCTGATATTCAGGGACTCTATGTCCTCCATGTGATGGCCGATCCCATAGTCCGCGATTGACACATGTCCCTTCGCCAACGCGTAGAACATGAAAGCGTCGTCGGCGTCGGGGCTATGTCCGAAAACGATATTTCTGTCTTGAGTCATTTTTTACTTTCAACCCCGGTCTTTTGGGGCATGGCCATGTTCGGCCAGTCGCATGCGGCGAATGATCTTGTATTCGTAAGAATCGCGGCTTTGGCTAGCCGTAAATCGGTCCGGGTCATTAGTCGATCAGATGGCGGCAGTAGCCGCAGTTTGCGAAGCGGTGCGGCGCCCGACGTGAGGATCGATGATTTCGTACTTTGTCGTGCGCTGTGCGGGGTTGAACCCGGCTTCCGTGATTAGTTCCCTTATTTCGTCCAGGTTCGTGCGGTTGTAGAAACCGGCGGCAAGCATGACGTTTTCGTCGAACAGCGTGCCGCCAAAGTCGTCCGCGCCAAACTGGAGTGCGATCTGGCCCGTCTTACGACCTTCCGAGAACCACGATGCCTGGATGTGCGGCACGTTGTCGAGAAAGATTCGGGAGAGTGCGATGAGGCGAACGTAGCGGTTGGCGCCGGCTTCCACAGCCACCTTCTTGGCGAGTGCGGTATTGTCCCGCTTGTAGGACCACGGAATGAACGCGGTGAACTCGCCCGGTTCCCCCACGGACCGGTCTTGGACATTGCGAATGTGCACGAGGCTTTCGATGATGTCTTCGTCACTCTCCACGTGGCCGTACATCATCGTCGCAGTCGTCACAAACCCGACGCGGTGCGCCTCTTCGTGGACCCTTGTCCACTGATCGACGGTGTCCTTGGGCTTGAATCGGCTTATCTCGGCTTTGACCCTGTTCGAGAGTATTTCCGAGCCCCCGCCGGGCATGGTCCGCTGTCCTGCGTCCCACAACGCCTGCATCACTTCCCGTATCGACTTGCCGGAGACCTCGCACATTTTCATGATCTCCGGCGCCGACCAATAGTGAGGAGTGACGGACGGGTAGCGAAGAACGGTTTCGCTGACCATCTCGGTGTAGTAGTCGAGGGGCAGGTCGCTGTTCAACCCGCCCTGCATCAGGACCGTCGTCACTCCCTTGTCGGCCGCCCGTCCGATCTTTTCCATGATCTGGTCTACGGTGTACGTGTACGCAGACGGGTCGTTCGGGTCTGTGCGGTAGAAGGCGCAGAACGAGCAGTAAGCGTCGCACAGGTTCGTGTAATTGAAGTTGGTGTCGATCACGAAGGTGACCTGGTCCTCGGGGTTGTGCCTGTACCGCCAGGTGCGGGCAAGAGGGGCGAGGTCGAGCAGGTCGGCATCTCGCAGCAGGTACATGCCCTCATCCGCGGTGATGCGGTCACCGGCTTCTACCTTTTGTCTGATCTGGCTGAGCATTGTCTTGATTCCTGTTTCCCTCGGCTTTTGAACCCCGAAATGTGCGTACCGCATATGCCCGGGCGTTGTTACGCAGGCCGTTCGATTTACAGCCTGCTCGCTAGTTTTGTCGCCGTTATTCCCGGGAGGAGCGATTTTAGCCTTTCCTGAAATTCGCCCATTCCGCGGATCTCTTCGTCTCCAAGCCGGTACGTGAAGTGGCGTATGTAGGACGCCGCCTGCGCTGAGTTTTGGCCGAACAAGGCAGTTTCGGCCGCTATTTCGTCGACCTTCGACAGGCCCCGCTCCAACGCCGTCTCGAGCGCTGCCCGGAATTCGTCGGTCAAGCCGCGTGGTGAATCGGCGCGTGCCACCCACGTCGCGAATACGAATGGCAAGCCGGTAAGTTTGAACCACTCCTCGCCGAGATCGTATTCGTACGGATAGCCGGATAGCCGGTGCCGGGCTCCGAGGGCCTTGTCCCCAATCAGCAGCAGCGCGTCGTTTGGTTCGTCCGTCTCCACGTATTCGGCAGGTTCTACTCGCCACCAGTCCCTGAACAAGATGCGGATCAGTTGTACCGACGTCGCAGATTCGGACGTCAGTCCTACCCTGCTGCCTGCAAGGCGCTCTACAGGACGGCGCGAGAACAGCAGCACGCTCGTGGCCGGGCCCGTGGCGGCGACGCCCATGTCTCCAAGGGGGCGAAGCGCGTCTCCGAGCCTGGACACCTCCACCACCGGCAATGGCCCGGTCTGTAACTCTCCGCGTTCAACTGCAGAGGCCATCGCCCGCGGAGGCATATCGGTCAACTCCCACGGTCCGGCGGGCAGGTACCGGTAGAACACCGCAGAATTCAGGTACGGCATGCGCCCTACCCGCAACAGGTCAGTTTTCATAGACCGTGATTTCGTTGTAGACGGCGTCCCGCTCGACCGGCGTTCTCCCCGCGTCGCTGATTAGCCGCACCATCTTCTCCCGGGCGATTCCGGCGGGAGATTGGGCGAGGGCGGCATGAGCGATCCTCTCTTTGCCGATGGTGCCGTCCAGATCGTTTGCGCCGAAGTTCAGGCCGATCGAGGCCGTCGCCTCGCCCAGCATCACCCAGTAGCTCTTTATGTACGGGATGTTGTCCAGCATCAGTCTTGACGCGGCGATCATTCTCAGATCGTCCATTGGCGGCGTGTGACGCGGCCGCAACATCGTCATACCGACCTGGTACTCGAGCGGTATAAACGCCAGGAAACCGCCGGTTTCGTCCTGCAACTCCCTCAAGCGCATCAGGTGATCGATGCGTTCTTCGAATGTTTCTACGTGTCCGTACAGGAGCGTGCAGTTTGTCTTGATGTCCATTCCGTGCGCCGTGCGGTGGATATCGAGCCAGCGGTCCGAGTTGGCCTTGCCCGGCAACAGGAGCCGGTGGACGCGCTTCGAGAACACCTCCGCGCCGCCCCCGGGCATCGTGGAAAGGCCTGCCTCCTTGAAGCGAGCCAACGACTCTTCCGGGCTCACCTTCCACCGTCGCTGGAAGTAGTCGATCTCAGACGCCGTGAAGGCCTTGATCTGAACCTCCGGGTAGGCCTCATGTATGGACCGCACCATGTCAACGTAGTACTCGAACGTCCAAGTCGGGTGGTGCCCGCCCACGATATGGACCTCCCTGATCTGGTCATCCATGAGGTCCAGTATTTCGTCCATCGACATCTCATAGGCGTCGTCATCGCCCGGTTTTTTGGCGAAGTCGCAGAATTTACAACTCAGGACGCAGATGTTCGTGGGGTTGATGTGGCGGTTGAGAACGAAGTACACCTTGTCGCCGGAGACGCGTTTCTTGGCGAAATCGGCCATCTTGCCGGCCGCGGCAAAGTCGTCCGTCTCCAGTATCGCGACGCCCTCGCCGTGGGTCAGGCGCTCGCCTGCCCGGACTTTTTCCCACACTGGAATCAGGTCTGCGTCTGCAAACTGAATATCGTCTACTTCCAGTAATCGTCCCATCGAGTGTCCACCCTTTCGATGATTTCCTGGTCCATCACTAACGGCTCGGGATATCCGGCCTTCCATGTCGCGTCAATTCCCATGACACCGCTGTACACCGGCTCGATTCCCTTGAATTCGGATTTCGAAAACAGTACGTCCCTGGCGGGGTCGAACCGGGTGAAGATACCCCACAGGAGTTCGACGTCGTCATCGATGTCTACGTCTTCCGACACTACGGCGACGATCTTGACTGCGCCGATCAACGGGTTGGAGACCAGTTCTTGCATGACCTGCCGCCCGTTGCCGGAGGTCTGTACGGCCAGCAACGCCCTGCCCACCAGGCGGCTGCGCGTTATGCCCGGCGCCAGTCGTTCCAGGTTGGCCGGCAGCGCCACAGCTCGTACACTCCCCGCCGAAACTGGAGGTCCGGTGGCGTCGATGATCATCTTGCTGCCCTTGTGCATTTCTTCGCCGGTGAAGTCGAGCGTGTCGATGGCGGTGCGAGCGATCAGATGAAAGTCGGTCTCGGCGTCGAAATTGCGCCTGATTGCCTGGAGCACCGCGCTCGGGTCACGTGGATTTACGTCGCCGCTGACGAGCACCAGGGCTTTGGTCAGGGACAATTGTCCCTCGCCGAGCAAGCCAAACGCTGTCTTGAGAGCCTCGCGCTCGTAGCGTTCATGGACGGCGACCACGAGCAGGTTATGAAACCCCGCCTCGTAGTAAGCCCACAAGTCGACAATTTCGCGCCGCAACAGGCGGATGAGCGGCTTGAGCGCCACCTGTGCCGCGTCGCCCAGGTATCTGTCTTCCTGGGGCGGCTTTCCCACGACGGTGGCCGGATAGATAGCGTCTTTCCGGCGGGTAATCGTCGTCAACTCGAACACCGGAAATTCAGCCGCTTCCGAGTAGTGACCGAAGTGGTCGCCGAAAGGACCTTCGGTCATTCGCCTGCCTGCCGGGACCCGTCCTTCAAGTACGAACTCGGCGTTTGCAGGGACGTTTAGCCCGACCGTCCTGCCCCGCATTGTGGGCGTACGGCCGCCGCGGATGATGCCCGAGAACGCGAGTTCGTCGATCCCTTCGGGCAAGGGCATCACGGCAGCGAGCATCAACGCCGGGTCCCCACCCAGGGCCACGGCCATTTCAAGCGGCTCGTTCCGGGATTCGGCCCTGTGATGATGAAAGCCGCCCCCCTTCTGGATCTGCATGTGCATTCCAGTGGTGACCGGATCGTAGACGTGCATTCTGTAGATGCCCATATTCGGCGCCCCTGCGTCAGGGTCGCGGCTAATTACGAGTGGGAAGGTGATGAAGCGGCCTCCGTCTCCCGGCCAGCACTTCAGCACAGGTAACGTCGAAAGGCTGGGCGTGTCGTCCACGACTTCACTGGCCGGGCCGCGCCGGACGCGCTTCGGGCGCGACCGTAGCAGGCGGAACGCGGTACCGCGGTTCGCCCAGAGCGCTCCGAGCGTCGGCGGGTTGATGCGTTCGGCGAAAGTCACCAGCTCCTCGCCGATTTGCTCGGGGTGCATCCCCAACGCGAGTTCGATACGGCGTTCGCTGGCAAGCAGGTTGATGGCGAGCGGAAATTTCGCACCCTCCACGTTTTCGAACAGCATTGCGCTGCCGCCGGACTTCACCATCCTCGTAGCGATCTCGGTTATCTCCAGTTCCGGGCTGACCGGCGCAGTGACGCGTCGCAGTTCCCCTTCGGCTTCGAGGGCGCGGACGAACGATTGGAGGTCTAAAAACGGCACTTCTAACGCTCGTAAGGCCCAATCGCGCTGGGTTGGGGACCGCGCCACTCCTTGAGCAGCGGCGTGGTAACTCCCAGATGGTGAATGACTCTGCCGGCAACAACGTCGACGAGGTCCTGGATGGTCTTCGGAGAGTGGTAGAAACCCGGGCTCGCGGGCAGGACAATTGCTCCGGCCTCCGTTACAGCGGTCATGTTCCGCAGGTGGACCAGGCTGATCGGGGTTTCTCGCGGGACGAGGATGAGCCGCCGCCGCTCCTTGAGGCATACGTCCGCGGCCCGTTCTATCAGGCCGCTCGAAATGCCGTTGGCGATTCGGCCGAGAACGCCGCCAGAACATGGGACTACCGCCATGCCGTCGATCGGGTACGATCCGCTGGCGATCGGCGCGGCCACGTCCTGGTGATGCAGCAACGTGAGTCCGGTTTCGGATTGGGGCAATCCGATCCACCGATGGATCGGATTGATGTCGGCTTGGGTGTTTCCAGTAAGGGAGATTCCCGATTCGACCTGGAGCACCTTGCGGCCGGAATCCGAAATTACAACGTAGACCCTGTGACCGCTCCGAAGCAGCTCGTACAGGACGGTTCTCGCGTACGGCGCGCCGCTTGCGCCAGTGATGCCGATGACGAATGTTCCCACCGTTACGACTCCTGCCGACCCTGTCCGGGACCGTCCAGACCCGCGTTTTCAAACGCCCCGTCAGGTGTGTCCGTCCGCGGACTCGCCGCTGATTTGCAACTCAGTTTCATCAAAACAACACATCAAGGGAGGCGAAAACGCCGAATACGACGGCGATAATCCCGTTCATCGTGAAGAACGCCATGTTCAGCCGGCTAAGGTCAGTCGGTGAAACGAGGCTGTTTTCGTAGGCGAGCAGGACTGCCGCCGCCGCCGCTCCCGCGAAATAGAGCGGTCCGGCATCGAGCAGCACGCCCGCTATCACGATTGCGGCCACGGCTAAAGCGTGGAGCGCCCTGCCCCACATCAACGCTGCCTTTATGCCAAATCTGGCCGGAATGGACTTGAGGCTCTGCGCCCTGTCGACTTCAAGATCGGCGGTTGCGTACAGCACGTCGAAACCTGCCACCCACATCATGGCCGCCGCGCCCATCCAGATGATTCCTGCGGGCAATTCGCCTGTGACCGCTATCCAGGCGGCCGGCGGAACAATCAGATAGATCACGCCCAGGCCGAAGTGGCTGAGCCACGTGAATCGCTTCAGGTACGGGTACCCAAGCATTACCAATACCGGGACTGCCGCAAGCTTCCACGCAAGGGGTTCGAGTTGGGATACCGCCAGTCCAAATACGACGATTGAAACTGCCATGTAGGCCCACATTTCCCGGTGGGAAAGCAGGCCGGCTGGTAACGCCCTGCCAGAAGTGCGGGGATTACGCGCGTCGATTTGGGCGTCGATGACGCGGTTCGATCCCATTCCGAATGTCCGCATGGCGACCATGGCGAACACCACCCAACCGAGGCTCGCCCAATCCTGGCGTATCTCCATCGCCATAAGGGCGGATACGACGGCGAAAGGCAGAGCGAACACGCTGTGCTCGAACTTGATGGCCTCGGAGAAGACCATGATGCGTCGCCACGGCCGAAGGATCATCCGGTCGCTGTCCATAGTCGTACCGCCGCCGCTCATCCGTCGCCTGGCTGTCGAGACTGCGCGGGAATCAGGCTGTTTACAAACATTGTTAGCAGGGTCGGCAACGTGTCTTCCGGAGAAGGGCCTTCCGAATAGAGCCAGTGGATCAGTATCTCGCTTATGGCGCCGAGCCAGATGCGGGCAGCGACTTTGCAATCGACCGGAGGCAACTCACCGTTTTCGACCGCAAGACTGAGCTGGCGTTCGATCATCCCTGCAAAGCGGTTGAATATCCTGGCGCGAGTTTCCTGAAACGAGTTGCCCATGCTGTATCCCTGGAGCAACAGCAGGCGGGCAAGTTTTCGTTTTCCTGCAAGTGCGTTGACCACCGCCTCGATGGCGGCTTCGGCGCCGGCCAGGTGAGTGGGGGCAATCGCCGTCGCCCGATTGACCCGCGATTCCAATCGCTTGGCCAGACGGTCCAGTACGGCGAAGAACAGGTCTTCCTTGCTGGGAAAGTGGAAGTAAATTCCGCCTTTCGACAGGGAGGTGACACGGCCGATCTCCTCGACCGGCGCGTCGTGGTAACCCTTTAGGGCAAAGACGTCCTCAGCGGCGTCGAGAATGCGATGCCGGGTTTTGTCCGAGGTGGTACTGACGACCACAGGCAAGAATCCCGGGATTAATAACCGACCGACCGGTCGGTATGTCAGAGCCTATATGATCGTTCTTATCTTCGTCAACGGATCGAATCAAATGCCGTGCTAGACTCACCCACCGCACCGGTTTCTCGTGTTGGATGCAGAAATTGAATTCGCTCGTTCACCCACCCCCGTCATACAGAGTGTTGGCAACCGGCCTGGTTCTACCAGAGGGCCCATGCGTTGGCCCCGACGGCGAGCTTTACGTCGTAGACGCCGGGACCGGTACAGTCTGCCGCATAAGCGAATCGGGCGAGGTGTCTGAATTCGTTTCGACCGGGGGCCGGCCGAACGGCCTGGCGTTTGGTTCTGGAGGCGACCTGTTTGTCGCTGATGCCGGGCGTCGGCAGATTCTGAGAGTCACCCCGTCGGGTGAACTCAGCGTGTTCGCTTCTGAATACGACGGTCAAGAATTCACCGGGCCGAACGATTTGGCTTTCGGCCCTTCCGGAAACCTGTTTTTCACCGACCCCGGCCGCAAGCCACCCCCAGATCCGTCGATCAGCCCCGTCTACAGAGCCACTCCGGACGGCGTGGTGTCTCCCTTTGCCGTGGACCTGGCATATCCGAACGGCGTGGCATTTTCTCCCGACGGCAAGGAGCTCTATGTGTCGGAGATGCGCGCCAATCGCCTGCTCGCATTCGAGATAACGGAGTTCGAGCAGTTGGCCCAGTACAGGATGGTCCGGAGGTTCCGCGAACCGGCGCACCCGGACGGGTTGGCGATAGACACGAAGGGGCGAATATTGGGGGCTCTGCGGGGCATCGGCGCATTGTCGATCGTGTCCGCGGACGGGAAGCTGGAGGAGTTGTACTACGTCCAGGGCTGGCGACCTTCAAACCTCGCGTTCGGCGGTCCTGACAGGCGGACGGTTTACGTGACCGACGTTGCAAACGCCTCGATCGTCGCTTTCCAACACGACGTGCCCGGCGCTGCCCTGTTCTGAGAGCCCGTCCAAAAGGCCCGATCCGCTTGATTGGTACAGCGCGTTATCTGTCTTCCCCGACTCCGATCGGGGGTCGCCAGGAGGTGGTCATGATGTCGATCAACTTCCTAACCGGCAAAATCTAGACACCGTCTGAAAATTTGAAGTAGTCGCGTGAAGCAGGACTGCGTCGGTCTTTGCCAAAAAAGCGCCGCGCGATTGTCAGCGTCGGCCGAACTGGTACTCTAACGCCCCGGCTTCGAGGTGAATCATGGTCGGCCGGCCATGTGGGCAGGTGTGCGGTTGTTCGGCCTGTTCGAGCCGGCGAATCAACTCGCGGCTTTCATCGGTGGTCAGGGACATTCCGGCCTTGACGGAGGCGTGGCACGCCATCGTGTAGAGTAACCTGTCCTGCCACGAATCGCTCCCTCGCCCCTCGTTGATTTCATCGAGAATGGCGCCAAAAACTGTACCGGGCGTTTGACTGAGATTGCTGTTGGCCATCATGGCGGGAACCGCTCTTAGGACTACGGACGTTTCGCCGAAAGGCTCAGCGTGAAATCCGGCGTTCTTCAACTCCTGGCCATGCAGTTCTATCGCTTCCATCTGGCGCGGATCGAGCTCGACAGACTCAGGCATGAGCAGCGGTTGGGATTCGGCGACTTGCGAACCGATCCGCTGACTGATCTCTTCGTACAGGACTCGCTCGTGAGCGGCGTGCTGGTCTACCAGGTACAGGCCATCGGGCCCTTCCGCAAGGATGTAGGTCTCCCGGGCCTGCCCGATAACCCGAAGAATGGGCAGCACAGACCGCTGAGATGTTGGAGCCTGCGGCGGTTCGACAGCCGTTTCCGGCGGCGTCTGCTGGTCTTGGGGTACGTGTGCCGGGCTCGGTTCCGGCTGTGTCGGAGGCGCGATCGACCGGCTCGGCCACATGGCGACGGCGCCGAACGGATTGTTGGCATTGGGGATCGGCATCCCCGGGCCCGGCCCAGTTGATCTCCCGGGAACGCTGAGCGTTCGGACAGGTGCGAAATCGCCAAGGGCCAGGCGAATCGCTCGCTGTATCTCCCTGAACACAAGGTCTTCGCGGAGAAGGCGGACCTCGAGTTTCGCCGGATGGACGTTGACGTCGACGTCGTCCAGCGGGGTCCTGATCGACAGGACGGCGACGGGAAAGCGGCGTTCGGGCAAATACCCGTGGTATCCCTGTTCGACCGCGAAAGCCAACCTGCGGTTTTCAATCCACCGTGCGTTGACCGCCAGGGTCACGTAACGCCGCGTTCCCCTTGACGTGCCCGGGTCGCTTATAAGTCCGCCTACTCCGAAAGCCCCGGAGCTGTCGTCATCGATCTCCAACATCGAGTCGGCCAGCCGGGCGCCGTACGCGGCCGCTATCGCCGCCCTGCTATCGCCGGAGCCAGGCGTCGCAAATCGGGTCTTGCCGTCTGCCGCAAAGGTGAAGGCCACCGACGGATAGACGATCGCGTACGTGCTGACGAGTTGCCGGATGCGTGTGAGTTCTCTTCCCGCCGACCCCATGAACTTGCGGCGGGCGGGCACCTTCTCAAATAACCCTTTGACCTCGATGCGTGTACCGGTTGGACCGGCCGCGGGTTCCTGCGCGACCCGTTGGCCGTTGTCGATTACAAGCCGCGCTCCCGAGTCGGATCCATCGACCCGGCTAACAGCCTCGACGCGCGCCACCGAAGCTATCGACGGCAACGCCTCTCCCCTGAATCCAAGCGTCGCTATGCCGGAAAGGTCCGAGGTTTCGTCGATCTTGCTGGTGGCGAAACGTTTGAACGCGAGCGAGATCTCGTCTGCGGGTATTCCATCGCCGTTATCGGTGACAGAGATCGATTTGGCGCCGCCGTCCGCGACTTCAAGCCTTATTCTGTTAGCTCCGGCGTCGAGCGAGTTTTCGACCAACTCCTTAACCACGGAGGCAGGCCGCTCTATCACTTCGCCGGCCGCAATTCGCGACGCCAGATTTGGGCTCAGGACGCCTATAGCCATGATTTTGGGCTGGTCCAATAGGATTTCACGATGCCTGCGAGTATAGCCCGACGCTCACCGAATTCGGCTCGTAGTGTCCCGAGGCGAAGGAATTTCTCTGCCTAGTCGGGGACACCGTGCCGGTCATGGTCCTGACAGACCGACACGGTGTGATCGCACCGCTCAACAGGAAGCTCGGTAGGCGTCGCCTACGCTACAACCGCCAAATGCGCCGCGTGAGTAGCCCGGAAAGAGCCGCGGCCGTAATCAGCAACGACCCTGCGCCCGCAAATGCAACTACAATTCCCGCGTTTTCGGCCACTTCGGCGATCGGGATGACGCCCAGCGGGATGAGCCCGAAATTCATCATGTACATCCCCATCACCCTCCCGCGATGTTCCTCGTCGGTGTTTTCCAGGATGAGGGAGGAGTTCAGGGATCGTCGCCCCGAGTCACCGATGCCCAGCAACACCATGATTGCCACCACCATCGCGTAGGACGGAGCGAACGCCGCCATTACTATCGCGCCGCCGGACATGGCCGTAGTGCCGATAAGGACCGGTCCCTTCTTGCTGCCGCGACGAAGGCCGGCAATGAAGAGCGAACCGACCAACGACCCCAGCCCTATCATGCTCATGAGCAATCCGACTGACGCCGCCCCCCGACCAAAAGCCTCTTCCACGAACGCGGGGAGGAGGTTTCGGAACGGCATCCCGAACAGAGTGCTTGACAAGGCCAGCAACAAAAGGAACATCACGGTCCGGTTGTTGGCCATATAGCGGAGTCCATCGGCGATGTCAGAGGCCATGCGATTGCGCGCGTTCGACGTGCTAGCGGGCAAACGAGGCATCTGGCTGGTCAGGACAAATGCCAGCAAGGCAAGGCCTGCGATGGTGAAGTAGGCGACGTCCGGCCCGGCAAATGCATAGAGCACACCGCCGACTCCCGGAGCGGCGAGAGTCATCAGTGACATGCCGCTGGCGTTCATGGCGATGGCGTTCGTCATGTTCTCGCGGCCGACAAGCTGGGGAACCACGGCCTGCCTGGCAGGCATGAGAAATGCCCAGATACATCCCTGGAAAACCGCCGAGCCGATCAGGTGCCAGATTGTCACGGTTTCGGTCAGGATCGAGAACCCGACGAACAGCGACATGATCGAGATCCCGAACTGGCCGTACTGAATTACGCGTTTACGCTCGACCCGGTCGGCGATCACCCCGCCAAAGAGAGAAAAGATCAGGATCGGGGGAGCGAACGCTGCGCCCGCCAGGCCAACCATCCTGATCGAATCGGTCAGGTCCCACGCCAGTTGGGCACGGGCCACCATCTGCATGTTGACCGCGGCCATGAGCGCGATCAGCCCGAACCAGTAGTGCCGGTAGTTCTTCTCCCGGAGGGAGGCGAAGGTGGTGCCAAAGTACCCGCGGGCCGGGGGTTGCGGGGCCATGGCCCTGCTTCTACCGGATGCGGGATTCTTCAATGACTTTGGGGGATTGTGTTAGTGCGGAGAGCGGCTGGGAGTTGGGAACCGTGACGGCGAATTGCGCGGGCTGCCGTCACGGCATCCTCCTGAGCGTCGGCCTGATAACGATATAGAAGAACGTGACCGCAAGTAAAACAATCCCCAGGCCAGCGACGGTCTTTTCGGCGCCGAAGCGGTCGAACGAGTAGCTGACCGGGAGTATGCCTATAGGCATCAGGCCGTAGGTCATCATGAGCAGGCTCATCACCCTGGCCCTGAATTCGTCCCCCGTCTCTTCAATGGCGAGCGACTGGGAAAGGGCCCACCGAATTGATTCGCCAAACCCGATTCCAATCATCAACATGACCCCGACCGCGTATATGGGCACCGTCGCAATCATGAACATGACCAGGCCGGACACGGCGGCTGACCCCACCAACACAAGGCCTCTTTTCTGTCCTCTGCGCAATCCCGCCACGCCGAGCGAGCCTATGAGCCCTCCGACGCCCGCCACTCCGATCAGAATGCCCACCTGAACCGGCCCCGCCCCGTAGACGTCTTTGGCAAACACCGGGGTCAACATGCGAAACGGCATGCTGAGCAAGACAACGGCCACTGCGTAAATCAGCATCGTCTTAACCAATGGCCGCGAATTCACGTACACCAACCCACTCTTGATGTCGGAAAAAACTGATTTCTTGACTGCCCGGGGGTCGGGATGGAACTTGGGAATCATGCCGGTGACTACCACGGCGGACCCGTAAAGGGCTGCGATCGCGTAGTACACCGCTGCCGGCCCCACAAAGCCGTACAGGAGGCCGCCAACGGCAGGCGCGCCCATCGTCATGAGGCTCATGCCGACGGCGTTGAGCGATACGGCGTTGGTCGTCTGCGCTTTTCCCACCATGCGCGGGATCATCGCCTGTCTTGCGGGCATCTGAAATGCGAACATTGCCCCCTGGAGTATGGATGCGATCAGCAGGTGTACCCAGTTGATCATTCCGATGGTGATCAGTACCGCCAGGACCGCGGCCAGAATGGCGCCGCCTGCTTGTGTCCCCTGAACTATCGTCCGCCGTTCGAACCGGTCGCCGACCGCGCCGCCAAAGAGGGACAGGATGAGCATGGAGGGGGCGAATCCAAGTGTTACTACGCCGGTCAGTACGGCCTCTCCCGTCAGGTCGTAGACCAGTATCCCGCGAGCGGCCATCTGCATCTGCACGCCGCCCATGGCGAGCACAAGCCCGATCCACAACATGCGGAAATTCCGGTTTCCAAGAGCTTCGAACGTCCTGGAAAAGCGGGAATCAACGCTGACCGGCGTTCTCGCCGCAAGGTCGGGTCCGCTAACCGGTGACGGGTTCGCCGGTTTATTTGCCGCTTCTTTCATGGCAGGAATTCGGAACGCGGCCCGGTTGGACTGAAGGGCCAGCGATACGTCGGCCCGTATCGGCCGCGTCGAGCGTAAAATTCGACCAGACCACAAAGGATACTCCGCATGACCTTGAAAGAACCTGTGTTTCAGGACGTGCTGGACGCCCGCAGGGTGATTCAGCCGCACATCTATCGGACTCCCCTGAGGCGCTACCCTGCCCTTTCCGACCTGATCGGAGCCGAAGTCTGGGTAAAGCACGAGAATTTCCAGGTTGCAGGGTCATTCAAGGTTCGAGGCGGGCTGAACCTGGTGGCGAGAACCACCGAGGCGGAGCGGGCCAGGGGGTTCATTACGGCCTCAACGGGCAATCATGGGCAGTCGGTAGCCTTTGCCGCAGGGGTGTACGGGTCGAAGGCGACCGTTGTCGTTCCGGAGGGAGCGAACCCCATCAAGGTGTCCGCAATGCGAGCGCTTGGCGCACGCGTCCTTCACCACGGACCTGTTTTTGACAGCGCACGGGAACACGCCGAACAAATGGCGATCGAGGATGAACTACGTTACGTCCACCCGGCGAACGAGCCATTGTTAATCGCGGGAGTCGCTACGTACACGCTGGAAGTTTACGAGGACATTGGAGAGATCGACTACATGATCGTTCCGCTGGGCGCCGGCAGTGGAGTATCGGGGGCATGCGTAGTGTCGGACGCCGTGTCGCCCTCGACGAAGGTGATAGCGGCGCAATCATCCGGCGCGCCGTCAGCGTACTTATCGTGGAAGCGCGGGGACCTGGTGAACGCGCAGATGGAAACGGAAGCGGAGGGGCTGGCGACTTCGAGTTCGTACGAACTTCCACAGGCGATTCTTCGGAAGAGCCTGCACGATTTCATATTGGTGAGCGATCAGCGAATCAAAGAAGCTGCCGGCCGTTTCATAGAGGGCACGCGGAGCCTGATCGAATACGCCGGCGCCGCTTCCCTTGGCGCTGCGATGGAGATGAAAGAGACCCTCAAGGGCAAGAAGGTCGTTCTCATAGCCAGCGGGGCCAACGCCTCTATGCAGCAACTAGCCGATTCGCTGGCGGCCATCCGCTAAATTGACTTGAGCGGTCAGTCGGCTCCATCACCCGGAGCGCCCTCGCCGAAGTCCGCAATCTGCCCGTCAAGCGTGCCTACTCGCCGGTAGTCTTCCCGCAGCAGTGCGTAAGCCCGGTCTACGTAAAGCCTGATCAGGTCGGCCGACCTGTCGTCTAGCGCGGTGGCGGCGGCAACTATGCGGTCGACTCTCCGGTTATCGGGGAGCCGCCTGCCGATGGCCAACAATCTTGCCAGTGACTCGTCGATGGTCGCCTTGTCCTGGCCTTCAGACGCGTAACGCAACCTGCCAACGAGTGTGGACATCTCGCCGAGCAGGTCAGCCTCGCCCATCAAGTCGTACATGACCTCGTCGATTTCCGACACCGCGGCCGAATCCGGCTCCTGCGGCACTGCCTGCCGCTTTGAGACGGATTCCTGGTAGGCGCGGTGGTATTCGGCAACCATCTCGCCGACTCTGCTCATGAGTTCCGGCGTGTCCTCAAGGTTGCCGCTGCCCCCGAAGATGAGGTCGTCGCCTCTCAGTTCCGCTATTTGCTCTATGAATGCTGCGTCTTCGACCGGTTCGGGAGCGGGAGGAAATGCGAATCCCGACACGTCGGACGATCCCATGCCTTCCAGGTGGCCTGACAAGAATGGGGGCACGTACTTCGCCACGTCCACGGAAATTGGCAGGACCATAATGTAGGTGGCGCCAGTTTTCCCAGGATCGGATGAGTCGCTGAAGTAGACGATCGCATGGCCGACAGGGTTGTCGGGATTTCCTCTTCTGAATTCCAGCGCCATGTTGTGTTCCGCCGATCCTCGCGCCTACAGCCCGACAGGATGCGTCCGGCTGCCTATATTCTAATTGTGACCGAGAGTCCAAGGGGCGCCCGCTCGAGTCGACCCTGAACGGGTCTGGAGGCGGCGTCTCGCAGAATGTGCCAGAGGCGTCAAGATCATCTACAAGTCTCTCATACGACCGGCGATATTCAGACTACCCCCTGAACGCAGTCAGCGGATGGCCGAGGCGATATTGCGTCTGGGCTGGATGTGGTCCGTAGCGAGGCCTGTTATGGCAGGCTTTGACGACCGGCTGCGCACGACGGTTGCGGGGCTGGAATTACCGTCGCCGGTCGGGGCCGCCGCCGGTCTGGACAAGGAATTCAGGTTCCTGGGTTCACTTCTGAACCTGGGCTTTGGATTCGTCAGCGGCGGGACGGTGACCCTCAATCCCCGGCCGGGCAATCCGCGGCCCAGGTTGTTGCGGCAGGTCGAGCGCAAGGCCCTCGTAAATGCGATGGGATTTCCCGGTCCGGGCCTCGACGTGATAAGCCATCGCATTGAGTCTTCGCGCATCCGGTCAAGATTGTTCGTCAGCATTTCCGGAACGTTCGAGGACGAGGTTGTGCAGTGCCATCGGAACATAGAACGGAACTGCGCAGCGGTTGAAATCAATATATCGAGTCCCAACACGAGCGGCTTGCGGGCGTTCCACGACCCCGGTCGATTGAGGGTCCTGGTTCAGGCCGTTGCGAGCGAAATGAAGAGGCCGCTATTCGTCAAACTACCGCCGTGGGAGCGTAGTCGTCAGTCTCGCGAAAATGGGCTTTCGCTTGCTGAAACGGCTATCGACGCCGGCGCAGACGGGGTGATTATCGCAAATACTCGCCCGGTGGAACACGGTGGGCTGAAGGTGGGCCGGGGCGGGTTAAGCGGCGCTCCGTTGTTCGACGACACCCTGCGCATGACTGCGGAGGTGCGTGCAAGCCTGGGTAATCGGGGCGCGATCATCGCCTGCGGAGGCATTGTCGACGCCAGGCAGGTCTGGCGCTTGTTGGCCGTCGGAGCCGAAGCCGTACAACTCTATACGGCCCTCGTGTACGAGGGTCCCGGCCTACCGGGGTCGATCAACCGCAATCTGGTTCGCCTGATGGAGCGAGCTGGGTGCAGGTCCGTCAAGGAAATCGAGGGCCCTCCGCCCGACTAGGGCGGGAGTTCCAAGTTTAAGCCCCGCCAGCTTACGGCCGCTTGCCGGTCATTTGAGCGTCGACTTCTTCCCTGGTGGCCATTGATTCCTGAGACCCGGGTCGCGAGACGCTGACCGCCGCCGCGGCGGAGGCAAATGTGACCGCGTCGCGCAACAGCATGCCTTCGCACAACGCGAATCCCAACGCGCCGTTGAACGCATCGCCTGCTGCAACGGAAGCCACGACCGGCGTGTCGAACGCGGGGACATGGCCTGAATACTCGTCCGACTCGACGTAGGCGCCTAGTTCGCCCAGAGTGACAATGACATTAGGGATGCCCAGGTCCCTGATTCGCCTTGCCGCAATTGCCGCCTCCCCCGGGCCAGTAACCGGAAGCCCCGCCAACGCTTCCGCTTCCAACTGGTTCGGGGTGAGTATGTCGGCGTGCTCCAGGAACCCATGCGGCAGACCACGTGCCGGCGCGGGGTCGAGGATCACCGTAACGCCCATCTCCCGGGCAGCCTGCATGGCATCCAGTGTGGGCGTCAGCGGAATTTCCTGCTGAACAAGAAGGATGGCGGCTTTTTTCATAGCTTCGATGGCGTCGTCGGACTGCCAAGCGTCGCATCGCGCGTTGGCGCCGTACACCGGGTTCACGTAGTTCTGGCCGTTCGGTTCGACGAAGATCACTGCGACTCCGGACGATTGGCCGAGGTCTGTCTGGACGTACTTGGTGTTGACGCGCTGCTTCTCGAGGTATGAACGGAGTTCTGCGCCAAAGACATCGTTACCGATACGGCCGACCATCAGAACCCTATCGACCCCTTCCGCGAGGCATGATGCCGCCACTGCCTGATTGCCGCCCTTGCCGCCCGGCGCGGTGTAGAAACGGGTACCCTCGGCCGTTTCCCCGGGCCCGGCCGTGCGCGGGGTTTCGACGATAAGGTCCATGTTGAGCGCGCCGAAGACCACGATCTTGTTCTTATCGCGATTGATCATGACCCTATGCTGTCGCTTTCCAGCAGTTCTTCGAGGATTTTCGCAACGGCAATGCCAGGTGGCCCGACGGCCCGCATATCCGACGAACGGATGGCGTCGGAGTGGCCACTTTCCATGGCTACTCCCAGGCCGGCCCATCGCAGCATTCCAGCATCGCCCGCACCATCTCCAAACGCCGCGAAGCGCCCCGGTGGGATTTCCCACGTGTCTGCCAGGTGTTGAAGGGCCTTCTCCTTGCCCGCATCCTTGTGGCCGACTTCGCAAAAGTGCGGCAAAGAATGTGTCACGATCGCTCGACCGGAAACTGCGGAACGAGTCGCTGCAACCAGCTCTGTGGCGTCGGGCTCCATTACGCCGAGAACCAGAGTCGGCCGGCGAGCTGCGTGCGGGGCGAGGCTATCGACAACCGTGGGTTCCACTTTCATTCGTTCGGCGTAGCCTTCAGACCACGGCGATGACCGCTCGATGTAGACCTCGTCGTCTACATAGACGTTGACGTGCGCTCCGAGTTGGCTGAACGTGTCGATGGCGAGATTCGCGTCATCCTGGTCGAGTCTAACGTGACGCAGCACTGTTTTCCGGTCGGAGTCGACCGTCAACGCTCCCTGGTAGCAGATGACCGGGCCTCTGGTCCCCAATTCCCTCGCGAAATGGAGCGAACTGCTCAGCATTCGGCCGGTGGCTATCAGCACCACAGCGCCTGCCCGCTCCGCCGCCATGGCAGCGACTTTGAGTCGGTCTGGAACTACGCGGTCCGGCCCTACCATCGTGCCGTCGATGTCGAGGACGACGGCCGAGTACTTGTCTCTACTGGCCATTGTCCACCTTGCGTTCCGCAAGCAGGATGCGATGTTGGCGCGGCAGTCGTTTAGGAATGCTACAGAACATGGTGTTGCGGCTTGGGAATGGGGTGTCGCATCATGGGTAGGTCGGGCCGGCCAGCCGAATCTCCGGCTGAACGCGTGTTGAGTTCGATTACGTTTCGAAGGGTCTCATATTGAGGAATAGCACGTATTGAATCGGATCAACCCTCGTTTTGTGTTTTGGGCCATCTTTCTGGCCGTCGCCCTCTATATTTTCACGTTGGCCTTGCGGGACCGCAGCTGAGCTTGTTTTGTCCGCATATCGGCGATCCCGTCGAAACTGTTGATCTTCAAATATCCCGGGTACAACATCGCAGCGGCAGCCAGGGCGGCAATTCCCGCCGCTGCCGTAATCATCACCGCCGCGGGCGCCCCTAGCCAGACCGCCAACAGTCCCACCTGTAACGCGCCAATAGGTCCGGTCCCGATCGCCACGGCCAGGACCCCCAGGACCCGACCGCGCACCTCGGGCGGGGTCGACGTGATGATGATAATGCTCTGCATCGAACCGAATGCGGCCATGCCGAATCCCCCGACGAAGAGCAACACCAGGGCCAACGCGTACCACGGCGCTAGAGCAAACATCAAAACGGCCAGCAAGAATAAGAGCGAGCCGTACACGTATGCCCGTGTGTAGTGTTCTGCTTTCGCGCGGGCGGCGATGAGCAGCGAACCCAGGGTCGCGCCAGCCCCTTCTACGCTAAACAGGATGCCCAGCCCAATGGCCCCCGCGCCAAGCTTCTCGTCGGCAATCACTGGCACCATGTGGGTGTACGGAAACGCAAATGCGTTCATCGCAACCGTAATCGCCAACGTCATTACCACCACGGCGTCGGAACGAATGTATCGGATGCCTTCTACGAGATTTCGCAGTGGCTGCTGTGTGCTACGGGTAACGGTCGGCGCGCGGTAATTGAGAGTGGCTGCCATCAGGAATGCGCATATATACAGCCCCACGCCGGCAGTGTACGCGCCGGAAATCCCTACCGTGGCCAGGAATCCCCCTGCTGCCAGGGGTCCCAACATCCTCGAAAAATTGCTCGTCGCCGACTCGAGGCCCATCGCCGTGCTGACGCGCTGCGGTTGTACCACGTCAGCGATCATCGAACGCCGCGCCGGGAAGTCGATCGCCCACACGAGACCAGCCAGAAACGCGCCAGTCGCTACGTGCCAGAACTGTATGTGGTCGGTAATCGCAAGGGCTGCCAATATGGCGTAGGTGATGGTCAGGAGGGCCGTGCCGGCCATCAGAAGCAGGCGACGGTCGATTCGATCCGCAATGACTCCGACGAACGCGCCCAGGACAAACATGGGCAGCATCCTGACGAGCCCGACGAACGCCACCCAAAACGGCGATTCGGTCAACTCGTAAACAAAGAAACCCAGGGCAACTGTCTCAAGCCACCGCATGATGTTCGTGGTGGCGCCCATCGCCCACAGACGCCGGAACGTGGGGTCGCCGAACAGCGCGCTCCACACCGTTTCTCGTCGAGAGGACCCTGAGGCCCTCGATGGATTCCTGGACGTCAACGTAGATGCCATTCGTAACGCATCAGGTGGAGCGGTCCGATGATTGACTTGATGGCGTTGGGCTTTCCTCTCCCTCAATCGCCCAAATGCCAAGTTGCTCGCTTCGGGCTTCGGCCTCGAGGCGGCGGAAACCTTCTGAATAGCGCACGTTCTGACCTGTCGTTCTGCTCCCCAATCCGACGGCGATGAGAGCCGCGTTGACCATGGCCCCATCCACGTATACGTATCTGAGCAGCCTGCCCTGCGTGTCGGAGTCGACCCTGTCCCTTTCCATCTCCACGTCCTTGCCTACCACCCAGTTCCTGTTCACTTCGGTAACCAGGTCGTACCACGGGTGCCCGTATTCCGGCGTGGCGACTCCTATGTAGCGGACTTCCACTTCAGTCTTGCCGACGCGTACGAATATCGTGCGGCCGTCGATGACGCGGACCACCGTTCCGGTTTCCACTTCCGGTAGTGGTTCGACCTTGGCGCTTCTGGACCGGAACGGCAATACGGTGATGACCAGCGACGTGATGATGACGATACCGACCACAGTGATGAGGATCTGCCACCATCGGGTGGTCCAACCGCCGGATTGCCCGCCGCCGGATACGTCCGACCATGATCGGTCAATATCCTGTTGACTCGGCCCCTCATCTTTCCGCGGAGGTCGAGCATCCTGCGGGTCTTCCGGCTGGTTCATTTCGCACTACTGTGCCCTGCAGGGCATGTCCGGCCCAGGTTTCCGCATGGCAGCACTTGCCTTGGTCGGGTTCTGGTCGTTCGGATTCATGGTCAGGAAGGATCCTGGGTGAGGCCTGCCATGCCGGGTTGGGAGGGCGCGCGTCCGATCAGGTCCGGACCCTGGGACTTCGCCCTGTTAACCGTTTTTTCTACCTGGTAACTCTCGAGTTCCTCTTCCGGGTAGGGGTGGACGAGGGACCTGAGCGGTTCGGGCTCGTGGGTGAGGGGATCGAGCCAAAGAGCTTCAGCCTCGGTCCCGAGAATGGCCGGCATGCGGGGGTGAATCCGCTTCAGAGACGGATTCGGATCTGTCGTCACAATCGCGCAGGACCTGGTCAGTTCGCCTGTAACAGGATGGCGCCATGTGTCATAAAGCCCCGCAAACGCGAAAAGCCGTTCGTCCTTTCGGCGGATGAACACCGGCGTGCGGTTTGACTTGGGACCCGTCCATTCGTAGTAGCCATCGGCGGGTACCAGGCACCGTTGATTTCTGAGCGGTCGGCGCCAGAATCCGCCCGTTGCCATCCGGTCGTCCCTGGCGTTGATGTTAAGCGGCAGAGTCTGGCCGTCTTTGGCCCACGATGGAATAAGCCCCCAGCGCATTGGCTCGATCACCCGATCGCCGTCTTCGTTCGTGACCGTCAGTATTTGCTGCGTCGGTGCGATGTTGTACCGGGGCCCTTCCAAGGCGTCCGGCAGTTTTGTGAGATCGGGCCGATATTCGCTTGGGTATCGTTCAACGGCCGTGAAACGCACGCCGAGTTGGCCCACCTGTATCAGAACGAATCTTCCGCACATAGCGTCATTCTAGTTCGCTCGACTATGCCGGGGCCCTTGGTGGATGCGTCCGCTTTCACCGTTTTCGGGAGTGTCCCCGGGCCGGTCCTCGCGGTTGGTCATATCGAATAGTCGGGAAAATCTGGGTGGATTGACCATTAACCTGCCCGTTGCTAGCATTGGGCCCTAGGTTCAACTTTCGCTATCGCCCTTGACTTAACCTTTTAGGGCGCTACCGAAGTCGGTGAATCAGCGAGCTTTAGTCAAAAGCTGCTGCTGTCACTCCCGGCAGACCTCCGGAAGTGTTAGCCGCTGCCGAGAGGTCCCAACCAGTGCCCTACGTAACCTCCCTGCGCTGTCGCGCATGCGGCCGTGAATACCCCGTCGAACCGAGTTACGTCTGCGACTTTTGCTTCGGCCCCCTTGAAGTTGCCTACGACTACGACGCCATCGGCAAGGCCATCAGCCGCGAGAGCATAGAGAGCGGTCCGCAGACCATATGGCGATATGACGACCTCCTCCCGGTTAGCAGGCGCCACGCCGTTGACATCGGGGCTGGCATGACTCCGTTGATTCGCTCGACGAACTTCGCGCGCCAATTGGGTCTGAACAACGTTTGGCTAAAGAACGACGCCGCGAACCCCACCTGGTCTTTCAAAGACCGGGTGGTTTCGGTGGCCTCGACCAAGGCGCTGGAGTTCGAATATGACGTTCTTGCGTGCGTGTCTACAGGCAACCTCGCGGGAGCTACCGCCGCTCATGGGGCCAAGGCCGGAATGGAGACACTTGTGTTCATCCCCGGCGACCTGGAGCCCGGCAAGATAATCGGCGCCGCCGTGTACGGCCCGACTCTGGTCGCAGTGAACGGTAACTACGACCAGGCCAACCGGCTGTGCAGCGAATTGGGCGATGACCGCCGTTGGGCTTTCGTCAACATCAACATGCGGCCCTACTACTCTGAAGGCAGTAAGACCCTTGGATATGAGATCGCCGAGCAACTCGGCTGGAAGGCCCCGGACCACATCGTCGTCCCGGTCGCCTCCGGTTCGATGCTGACCAAGGTCTGGAAAGGCTTGCAAGAGTTCGCGAAGCTCGGGCTGATCGATGGCCTCAATACCAAGATGCACATTGCGCAGGCGGCAGGTTGCGCGCCCGTGTCGCAGGCCTTTTTGGACGGCAGGACTCACACGAGTCCGGTCGTGCCCGACACCGTGGCGAAGTCCCTCGCCATTGGCGACCCTGCGGATGGGTTTTACTCGATCGCCATCGCCAATGAGTCCGGCGGAACGGCGGTAATCGTGCCCGAACCGGAAGTTGTGGAGGGGATGAAGCTTCTCGCCGATACCGAAGGGCTATTCACAGAGACGGCTGGCGGTGTCACCGTATCGGCACTCCGCAAACTGGCCCGGGACGGCGTTATAAAGCCGGATGAGTCCGTAGTTGCGCTAATCACCGGCAACGGACTGAAGACCCTCGAGCTGATGGAACCCTATCTATCGCCGGTGACCATAGACGCCACGGTCGAATCTTTCGACTCCAATATCGAGGGCCGGATGAAGCAGCGCACCCCGGCTTGAGGGGGTTTGGGGCCCGCCCTGCCCCACTTGCAGAGGCGTCGGCCAGATTGGGCAGTACCTGCGCCGGTCGGCGCGTTATCATGTTCGCGATGAATTATGGCCACCGGACCGCGATTTGCACGACCGGCTATCGGTCCTGCAGTTGAAAGGGCTTTCTTTTATGGCAGTCAAGGTAAAAATTCCCACACCCCTCAGGCGGCTCACCGGCAACCAGTCGAACGTAAGCGCTGAAGGTGAAACGGTTAATTCGATGATCGATTCGCTGGACGGCGAGTTTCCCGGGATAAAAGATCGGCTCTGTGAGGAATCGGGGGAGTTGCGCCACTTTGTGAACATCTACGTAAATGGCGAGGACGTCCGGTACCTGGATGGACTCGAAAGCAAGGTGACCGAAGGCGACGAGGTAAGCATCGTTCCCGCGGTGGCTGGCGGCCGCTAGGCTCCGCCTGTCTGTTGGGTCCGCGCTACGTTGGGGTAAAACGATGGTCTGGCGCGGCTGCGGCCGACACGTCGACCCTACCTAGCGAGGACCTCTTCAACCGCATCGCGGACCTCTGAGTCGGGTACGTCTCGCCTCGTGGTGGCCTTGCCCGGCCCTTCCAACAGCACCCATCGGATCGAACCGCCTCGGGACTTCTTGTCCGAGCGTGTAGCTTCGATAACGTCGTCCGCGGGAACCCCGGGCGCAGTAACCGGCAGGCCGTAGCTGGCCAGCACCGCACGGTGGCGTTCGACGAGGTCGCTGTCGATCATGTCCAGCCGGTGGGCGATGCCCGCGGCCGCCATCATTCCAACGCTGACCGCCTCGCCATGCAAGAAGTGGCCGTATTCTGTAACCGCTTCGAGCGCGTGACCGACGGTGTGGCCGTAGTTCAGCAACACGCGATCGTCACCTGTTTCGAACTCGTCGGCCGCCACAACCTCTCCCTTGATCGCAACGCTGCGCCGTATTGCGGCGACGGCGTCTTCACCCCTCAGGGCCATCATGTCGCCGGGGCTGTCTTCCAGACACTGTAGTAGCTGTTCGTCCAGTATGAACCCGGCCTTGATCGCTTCCGCCCAACCCGATGCCAGGACACGCCTCGGCAGAGTGTCGAGATGGTCGATGTCGGCAAGAACGAGCCGCGGCTGGTGGAAAGCGCCTACGAGGTTCTTGCCGGCCGGCAGGTTTACGGCAACCTTGCCACCTATCGACGAGTCGACCATCGCCGCAAGGGTTGTCGGGACCTGGACGACCGCCACACCCCGCAGCCAGGTGGCTGCCACATATCCTGCGAGGTCCCCCATTACTCCGCCACCCATCGCCACCACGATGTCTCCCCGCTCTGCGTGCATGTCGGCGAGCCAACCGTACATACGGGCCGCGCTGTCGAGATTCTTTTCCGATTCTCCCGACGGGATAGCAAGCATGTGGGTTTCGAAACCGCCGGTCTCCATGGCCTCCTGGGCCTGCCTGGCCGCGTCGGGGAACAGGACGCGGTCCACCATGAGGAACGCCCTGCCCTGGAGACCCGCCTGTTTCAGTTCAGCGCCGAACGTCTGCACAACTCCGCGACCCACAACCACGCGGTAGTCACCCTGTGACGTTGTAACTACGGCGGCCAGGTTTCGGTCGTCAGGGTCATTCACCGGTCTGGGCTCCCTCATACGTGCGCCAGGCGTTGACGATGTCTTGCGCCACGTCGGCGTGGGCTCTGGCGTCGGTGTTGATAGTGAAATCCGCCTGTGAATAAGCGCTCTCGCGTTGGTGCAGCAGCTTACGGACCCGTTCCACGGGCGCGTCATCGCCCAGAAGGGGCCTCAGGGTCCTTGTACGTCTCTTGCCGCCTGATAGACGCTCGTGAATCATTTCAGGGCTGGCATTTAGCCGAACGATGATCCCTGTCTCCTGCATGAGTTTCCGGTTGGATGGGTCGACCGGCACGCCGCCACCCGTGGCAATGACCTGCCGGGAACCTCCGGAAATGTCTAGCAGCACCCCTCTCTCGATATCCCGGAATCGCTCCTCGCCGTCGTCTGCAAATACTTGCGGGATCTGTTTGCCCGCCCGCTGTTCGATCAAATCGTCGGTGTCCACAAAGGCCCAACCAAGTCGATTGGACGCCATCCGTCCGGAAACCGACTTCCCGGCGCCTGAAAAGCCTGTCAGGTAGATGTTCGCTTTTGCAGGCATCGAAGTTCTTCAGGAATATGCGGTTGGGGGATGTCTGGAAGTCTCGCGTTCGGACCAGCCCGATCGTTATTCTGAACGATCAAGGATGCACCGGGCTGTCGGGGTTGCCAAAGGCGCTCAGCGACTCGACGTAGGCGCGGTAGTTCCTGCCGATCTCGACGAGGCTGTCGCCGCCGAACTTCTCCAGGAAAGCGTCTGCGAGGACGAGGGCCATCATCGCTTCTCCGATTGGGCAAGCCCGCGGGACCTGGCAAATGTCGCTTCGGTGATAGGCGGCTTCGATAACTTCGCCTGTGTTGATGTCGACGGACGGCAGTGGAGCAGTCATCGTGGCAATCGGTTTGATAGCGACTCTGACGACGATCGGTTCGCCGTTTGACATGCCGCCCTCAGTCCCCCCGGCGTGATTCGAAAGGTGGCTGAAACGCCGCGGGTCCCCGGGATCGGGGATCAACACGTCCTGCACTTCCCTGCCGGGCCGGCGCGTGTTGGCAAAACCGGCGCCGATCTCCACCCCCTTCACCGCGTTGATGCTCATCATCGCCTGGGCGAGTCTCCCATCGAGCTTGCGGTCCCAGTGCACGTGGCTGCCCAGCCCTACCGGGACGCCCGTCGCGATCACCTCTATTACGCCCCCGATCGTGGTTCGGGCCGCCTTGGCTCGGTCGACCTGTTCCTTGAACGCCGCGTCGGCCGACTCATTTGCGGCTCGCACTTCGGAGCGTTCGACCACGTCCCAATCCGGTATTTGGCCTGCGGGTGAGTCGAGCTCGGCGCTGCCGATGGACACGGTGTGGGCGCGGATCTCAATGCCGAATTCTTCACATAGTTTCCTGGCGACTGTCGAGGCGGCGACGCGGGCGGTGGTCTCCCTTGCGCTAGCCCTTTCGAGCACGTTTCGCAGGTCGTGATGACCGTACTTCAACGCTCCTGGGAAATCGGCGTGTCCGGGTACTACCCGGGTGTGCACCATTCGGTCAACGTCGTCACTTACAGGCCCGGTGGACATCGCGTCGGTCCAATTGACGAAATCCCGGTTTTCGATCCACATCGAGATCGGCGAGCCGAGCGTGACCCCGTGCCGGACGCCGCCAAGAATTTCCGCCCTGTCTTTCTCGATTTTCATACGGCCGCCGCTGCCGTATCCGCGTTGGCGGCGAGCCAGGTGCGCTGCGATGTAATCCTCGGTAATCGTCAGTCCCGCGGGCACACCTTCGACGACGAGGGTCAACCCTCGTCCATGGGACTCACCGGCAGTCAGGAATCTGAGCATTGGTAATCAGGCCGTAGCTGTTTGACTTGCGGGCGCCGCTTAGTTGAGATGTCGGATGGGTAGTACACCGCACGCAAGCCGTCGAAACGCTGTTGTGTTCGCCCTTGTCCGGCGTTCAGGTCCCTCTTGTGGCTTTGGCTATCGCCTCGAACATCACGTCGACTGGCGCATCTCGCCCGGTCGCCAGTTCGAAACCCTCGACACCCTGGAATACGAGCATCGACTGGCCACCGGCCGTTGTCCCGCCGGCCCGCTCGACCTCCCGCAGGAACGGTGTCATGGGCGGTGCGTAAACGGCATCGTAGGCCAGCGAGTCCGCCGAAACCAAATCTGCATCAACGGGGCT
The DNA here is from genome assembly GCA_965219065.1 of Dehalococcoidia bacterium. Taxonomy (GTDB): domain Bacteria; phylum Chloroflexota; class Dehalococcoidia; order Lucifugimonadales; family Lucifugimonadaceae. Next base: position 562,456 of record OZ244715.1, on the reverse strand, counting down.
CTGACTGGCAGCGTCGCCGCCCGCCATCCCCATGGAACTTGCGTTGACGAGGAGATCGGCATAGGGAACGACATCGGCGAGTTCATCCCGGCCCAGCCCGATGGGATTCGGCTTGAATCGGCCGTCGGCCAGGTCCGCGGCGAGTTGGCGGGCGCGGCCCAATGTGCGATTGGCGATGGTCAGTTTTGTGACACCACCCGTCCGCAGTCCGTGGACGATTGCCCGAGCCGCGCCGCCTGCGCCGAACACCACGGCCGACTTGCCAGCCGGATCGAAATTGGCCATTTGCCTTAACGCCCGAAGAAAACCCGGCGAGTCGGTGTTATAGCCGACCAATTTCCCATTCCGATTCATGATCCAGTTGACTGCGCCGATCAACTTTGCAGTTTCGTCGATCTCATCGACAAGGGCCATAACTGCCTGCTTATGCGGTAGCGTCACGCAGCCTGCCAGGAATGATTCCTCCCGCCAGGAATAGATGGTCGCCTCCAACTCGGATGGTGGTGTCGGCCATGCGCTGAACGTTGCGTCGATGCCAAGGTGGTCGAGGCCGGCCTGCTGAAACACTGGCGACAGCGTGTGCCCCAGGGGGTATCCGATGATTCCCATTGACTTGGTCATGAGCGCCTCTTATTGCCGTCGGGTCGTTTCAATGACTTCATACCGCCGATGGTCATGGTGCGGTCGATTTCCCGGGTTGTCCGGCGAGTTGACTTAGTGCCGACTGCGATAGCAAGTTGACTACCGGCGTTGCCGTCATTATCCGTTAACAATACCAGTTCGGCATGATGGCATCGGCAAATTTAAGGCCGATTGGTTGTCCCGCGGTATGCGGACGCGGGGATCGAATATATCGCGATGCTATCGGCGTCGGCTGGAGAGGTAAGCCTCCAGGATCACGGCCGCGGATGCCGAGTCGAGGCGGCCACGATTTCTGCTGGCGCGAACCCCCGCATCCCTCAACCTGGCCGCCGCTTCTACGGTCGACAGGCGTTCATCCCAAGTCGATACCGGCGCTGAAGTGACTCTCTTGAGTTGATCGCAGAACTCGAGTGCTTTGCGGGCCTGTTCGCCGCGGCGGCCATCCATGCCCAGCGGCAGGCCGATAACGATTGCCGAAACATCCCATTCTTCGGCTGCTGTCGCGATAGCCGACACGTCGTCGGGTCCGCCGACCCTAACTAATGCCTCTATCGGGGTCACGACCGTTCCGGATGGGTCGGAAACGGCCAAGCCCATGCGAGCGTCGCCGAGATCGACCGCCAACACTCGGCCGCAGAGACTATCTATGTCGGTTCTCCCGCCGAGTTCGCCGCTTCCTCGATCACGCCGCGCGCCGCCTCGAACGCAGCATCGAGTTTTGAGGGATCGCGTCCACCCGCCTGGGCCAGGTGAGGGCCACCGCCTCCACCTCCGCCCATGATCTGCCCCAACTGGCGCACTATCTGACCGGCGTGCAACCCCTTCTCAACAAGGTCCTTCGTCACCATGACCATGATTAACGGTCGGCCGTCGAAATCCGCCCCGAGGACGGCTATCCCTGTGCCCATTTGGGTGCGCATGCTGTCCGACGCGCGCCGAAGCGCCGCCGAGTTGGAGGCTGGAATCCTGCGCACTTTGACCGGCACGTCAACACCGCCGCATGTCACGTTGAACTGTTGGCCTGAAGGGTCCGATGATCCCCCGCCCAGACTGGCAGCCAGTACTTGGTCTTCGAGGGCGGCCACGCGTTGGCGATAGCTGTCTACCTCTTCCAACAGTGTCTGAGTGCGGCTTACAAGTTGGTCAGTCGGTGTGCTGAGTGAAGCTGACAGGCTATCCAGAACGTCAGAAAACTCCGATATCGCCTGCTCGGCGCCGATCCCGGTGAGGGCTTCCATCCGCCGGACGCCTGCCCCGATTCCGGACTCGGACGTGATCATGAAGGCGCCGATGCCACCCGTATGGTCCATGTGGGTTCCACCGCACAGTTCAAAACTCCAGGGATGATCGATCCGTACCGTGCGGACTTCGTTGTCGTACGTGTCGCCAAAGAAGGCCAATGCGCCGTCGTCGATGGCCTTGCTGTAGGTAGTGTGGTGGATGTGGACGTCTGCGTTTGACCGGATTTTTTCGTTGACCCGGTCTTGCACCGCCCTGATTTCGTCCTTGGCGAGCGGGCTCATGTGGGTGAAATCGAACCGCAGGCGATCGGGCGCAACGAGTGAACCGGATTGACGAACGTGCGGGCCGATGATCTCCCTAAGCGCGGCGTGGAGCAAGTGTGTTGCTGTGTGGTTTCGCCGGATCTGCTCACGCCGTTCGAAATCTACCTCGGCTGTCACCGCATCGCCGACCCTTAACTGCCCCTCGTCTATATGGGCGGTGTGGACGGTCAAACGCGCGTAGGGATTTTGCGTGTTGGTAACGCTGACGTTCGCGTTGCCGTTGGTTAGCCTTCCGGTGTCTCCTATTTGACCTCCCTTTTCGGCGTAGAAAGGGGTCTTGCGCAATACGACTTCCACGTCCTCGCCCTCCTCCGCCGAATCGATCAACGCACCGTCTTTGATCATGCCGATCACGACCGATTCGGCGGTGGTCCCCTCGTATCCGAGGAATTCCGTGTGGTCGACTCCCAGTTGCTCGTAGATTCGCCTCTGCTCGGCATCGCCGCTGAAACCGGCTGAAGCGGCCCGTGCCCTCTGCCGCTGCCGGTCCATCTCAGCATCGAATCCCGCATGATCCACGACCATGTCGCGTTCGGCCAGCAACTCCGTGGTCACTTCCAGCGGGAACCCGTACGTGTCGTAGAGAAGGAATGCTTCACGACCGGTGATTTCACGGGACCAGTTCATCAGGGAATCTTTGGCGGCCGCGATTGGTCCCGCCTGTTCCCCTGCCCCACTGGTGTTTCGAATGGCGCTTTGGAAAACGGCAATGCGCGAATTCGCTGCATCGATGGCCGCCGTCGATCCTACCGATGCCGCATCCTGCCCCGAACCTGCGCCCAATTGGCGTGAAAGCTGGTCAGAACGGCTATCGCTGCAGTCGCCGGACTCGCGTTCCATGGTGTCTATAAAGCGCTCCACTTTCGCGGCGTTGTCTGCCCTGTACCGGATCATGCTGCCCAATACGGCTGTGCCGAACTCGAGTGTTCTTGCGAAGTTGTTCTCTTCGAACTCGAGCGTGCGTTTGATAAACGGGAAGTTGCTCTTGAGTTCCGGGTAAGTGTCGCCAAGGGTGTCCGCCACGACGTCGGCCACAACTGCGAGCACAGGCGATTCGAGTTCAATCGATCTGCCGAAAAGCATTCCCCGCCGGATGAGGCGGCGCAAAACGTAACCCCGGCCAGTGTTGCCCGGAACAACGCCGTCACCGATCAGGAAGGATGCGGATCGGGCGTGTTCTGCGACCACTCGGATCGCTCTTTGCACCTCGCCGCCCTGCCCCATCGAACAGCCGGATAGCTCTTCGACGCGCTTTACGATCGGCAGGAAAACATCGGACTCATACGGCGAATCAACTCCCTGTATGGCGCAGATGGTCCGTTCGAGTCCCATTCCGGTGTCGATATTGTTGTTGGGCAGCGGGGTATCGTTGCCTTGCGGGTCACGGTAGTACTGCGTGAACACGAGGTTGTAGAGCTCGATGAAGTCGTCGTGCAGGTTTGGTCCCCACGTGGTGCCAAGTGCGGGGTCTCCGTCAGCCGGCACCGCCGCCATGTCACCCCGATAGAGGTGGATTTCGCTACAGGGTCCGCATGGTCCTTCAGTTCCGGCAGGCCCCCACCAGTTCTCGGAGGCGCCGAACCGGTAGATTCGGCTCGCCGGTACGCCCAGCTTCAGCCAGATCTGTTCAGCGACGTCATCATCAGTGTAAATCGTTATGTACAGCCGTTCCGGGTCGAAACCTAGCGCATCGGTCATCAACTCCAGTCCCCACTCGCAGGCCTCTTCCTTGAAGTAATCCCCGAAGCTGAAGTTGCCCAGCATCTCGAAGAGGGTCATATGTGTGGCGTCGCCGACCTCTTCTATGTCGGTGGTTCGAAAGCTTTTTTGGACCGTTGTGATGCGTTTCCTGGGCGGTTCGAGTTCGCCGGAAAAGTACGCTTTGAACGGCGCCATGCCGGCGTTTGTTAGCAGGAGTGTCGGGTCGGCGGCGGGGATGAGAGATGCCGACGGGAGGCGGAGATGGCCGCGGTCCTCGAAGAACCGGAGAAACGTCTCTCGCAAATCTTGTGCGGTTATCACGTGTGTTTATTCCTGGTCGTCACGCGGCGCAACAGCCGCGGTCACTGCCAATGTTTGCTGTCGGCGGCCGAAGTTGGGCGCGTTGCACGCGCCCGGCCTTACCGGATCTGATTCTGGGTTCAATTTCAGTTTAGGAACCGTGGAACCGACGTGTCAAAGTCGAAAGCGAATATGCCGGTCTTGAGATCGCCAAAAAGAGAATACGCGGCCCGCTTGTCGTCCCCTTATTCGACCGCAGTTTCCTGTACGCGCCGGCCTTGATCGCCATCCCCTGCCGTATTCGCCGCCAGGGCCAGCTCGGCAAGGGCGATTTCCCGATCTTCGGGTGACATCATTTCCGGCCGAATGAACTCGTCGGCCGTCGGGGCGGCCTCCACCTTTGGCACTTCGGAGTCCCAGGGCAAACGGGCCTGATCGACACCCCAATATAGGGTCTGGTGCGGGAAGGGAATCTCGATGCCAGCATCGTCGAACTCCCGCTTGATCCGTAAGCGAAGTTCGCCGGCGATCTCCCACTGTTTGAGAGGTTTGCATTCGCCCATCATCTTGATGGTTATCGCCGAATCGTCGAATGAGTTGACTCGAAGTACCTGTGGCGGGGTGATGATGAGCAGGCCGAAGTAGGGGTCCTGCGATAGTTCGTCGCCGATGCGGTTCAGCACTGTTATGACCCGCTCCAGGTTTTCCTTGTACGCGACGCCGACGTCTATGTTTACCCGGGACCAGTACTTGGTGAAGTTGGTTGTGGTGGACACGTCGCCGTGCGGAATGACGTGGACCTTGCCGTCAAGGTCTCGCAGCACGGTCCGACGCATGTTTATGGATTCGACGAGCCCAGCGGTGCCCGCGATTTCGACCACGTCACCTTGCCGGTACTGGTTCTCCCAGAGAATGAAAATGCCATTGATGAGATCTCGAACGAGGTACTGGGCGCCGAACCCCACCGCGATTCCAGCGATGCCAAACCCCCCAAGGATCGGACCGATCGGTACCGACAGTTCGGTCAGGATCATGAATACGACTATAAGAAAGACCAGGACATTCGCCGTGCCAACGAATACGGCCGACAGAGTTTCTGATCGTTTCGCCAACTCCTCGTGATCGTCGGCAGTCTGTTGACCGAAATTCGCAGCATTTGCGACGCGCGGCAGCCACCGCTTCAGAAGCCTCGATACCACCCATCCCATGAAGATGATCAATGCGATTCGGGCGCCGTCGGTAAGGAACCATGAACCCGCCGCGCTCCCTATTTTCTTCAGAACCTCGATTGCCGGGTCGATGTCCTGGCCGAGGACATGCAGGATTCCGAGTATTGCCGCCAAGGCCAAAATCCCGCCTGTGGTGACATCGGACAGAAGGAAACTGGCCGATCTGATCGTTAGACCCGTCTCGGACGGCGATTCGAACTCTTCGAGGAGGTCGTCTTCCAAACCAAATCGCCGCCGGATGGCTCGCCGCAACAGGTACCAGAGGACGATTGCCCCCAGGGCGATCAAAATCGCCCATATGCCCTTGTCGGTCAGCCAGGCGAGGAATGTGCCATCGGCGGGATTGCCGAACAGTTCACGAAGCATTTGGTTCACGATGACGGTCGCCCGAACTCAGCGGCGGGGTTTCTTCTCACGGTTGGGGAGTTGCCAGTGGGCATGCCGGTTCACGGGGTCCGAGGTAGAAACGGTGGCGCACGTGATTCGCAATCGGAGCGAATTCAGTCTTCACGTTTTTCCCACAACGTGGCATACGGCCCGCCACGACCACTGATAAGCCCGCCGAGGAATGACTTGGTGGTCTCCTGCTCGGCCGCGATTTGCCGTTCCATCAGGCCGACGATCATTTCAGACAGGTCGTTCAACAGACTAACGGACAGACGTTCCCCGAATAGTTCGTCGGCGAGTTCCCTGACCTGTGGGCGGTCGATACGCAAGAGAGGGCCGGTGAAGAACAGGATGCCGACGCTGGCGGCTTCACCCGGCACTTGTTCATCCGTGTCTTGACTGATCAATTCCAGCAAGTTTCTGATCGCACGGGTCCTTACCAGGTTCTCGACTTTCCTGGGAATCCCCATTAGTCCAAGGAAACCCGTCTCCCGTCGCCGAACAATGTTGCTGAACTCTTCCTCGAGCGAGTTTGCGAAGTCTGAGCCGGCGATATCGGCAAGATCCAACGAGTGGACAATTGGCCGCGCCCGCAACTGCGACCGGGTGTCCACCGCTACGAACTCGTTCAAATTTGGGAACACGACCAAGGTGATCTCGGTGTTCTTGTTTGACGACTGATTAAACATTGTGGTGCGGTCAACGGGTTCAGCCCGCGCCGGTTGGGCGGCGGCTAGCCTGAGAACAAGTCCTTTAGCTTGTCGAAGAACGACCGGCCCCCGCCCCTGCGGAATCGGGCCCAATCCTTCTGGGCCGAACCTGAGCGCGACAGGTTTGAGACTCGCTTTTTCATTACGTTCTTGATGAGTGAGTCTTCGCCCTGGTCGAGCCAGAATCCGGCGTCGGACGGGCACGCTTCAAGTTCGACGTTATATCCGCGGTAGCGGAAACGGGTCATGTGTCCGCCGCAGTGTGGGCAATTGTGATCCACAGCGTGCTCGCCGTATCGCCTCTGTCCTTTGACCATGTCCTCCCTGAAGTGTTTGTCCTCCAGCGATTCAAGCGCTTCAAACGAGATCCAGGACCCGTCGCACTCCGGACATTTCATTGACGACTGGCCGCCAAGTTTCGAGTCCGCGAGGGTGGAATCGTCGATGGGGCAATTGAGTGTTTTCATGGCGTTTGCGTTGATTGCGGGTTGACGCTCAGGGCGAAAGAGTTATGTGAATAATACTGCGCGTTCGTCGCACGCGAGGGAGCCCAAGTGCATTGCGATCCGAAGAATTCCTGCTCCGGAGTAGTTTTGAGACAGGCGCCTAGAGCTGCCTCAGATGGGGATCGAAGCGGTCCCGTAGCCAATCACCCAGGAAATTCATCGCGAAGACCGTCAGGAATATCGCCATCCCGGGGAAGAATGTAATCCACCACTCGACGCTGATGTATGACCTCCCCTGCGCCACCATCAGGCCCCACTCGGCCGTCGGCGGCCGGATGCCGGCGCCCAGGTAGCTCAAGATCGACAGGGACAATATCAGCGATCCTACTCTTAGGGTTGAAACGACTATGAGAGTGTTCACAACGCCGGGAAAGATGTGCCTGAACATGACTCTGATAGTCGTCGCGCCCATCACCTGGGCCTGGGCTACGTAGTCCCGGGTCTTAAGCGATAGCGTCTCTGCCCGGATCTGGCGCGCAAAGCCGCCCCAGCTGAATATCGCCAAAAGCGTTATGAGCACCGTCAGGCTCTGCTCGAAAATAATCACGACCACCAGTGCGATCAGCAAGAACGGCACCGCCAGAGTGAAGTCGACGATCCGCATCAACACCTCGTCGATCTGGCCGCCGTAGTACCCGGCAACTATGCCGACCACCGTCCCCACGATACCGCCCGTGGTCAGTACGACAGCCGCCACGATCAGTGAAATCCGGGCGCCAAAGATAACGCGACTGAGGATGTCTCGCCCATTAATATCGGTCCCCAGCAAATGAGAGGAGTCGCCCCGTTTGTCCCAAACAGGCGGCTGTCCGCTCTTGAACAAATCGCCTCTCAACGGATCGTGAGGCGAAATCCAGGGCGCGCCAATCGCGGCAATGATCAGTAATCCGACGAGCACACCGGGTATTACCGGCCACTCCCTGAAAAACCGCCAGCCGACCGCCAGCAAGCTCGGGCTTGCTCCGCGCATTTGTGGATCAGGGACTGTGATCGATTCAGTCACGCGGGCCCCTCAATATCGAATCCGCGGGTCGACGTATGCATAGAGAATGTCCAACAACGTGTTAATGCCGAGGTAGATCACCGTAAACACCAAAACAACACCGGTCATAGTGGGGAAGTCGTTGTTGTGGACCGATTGCACCGCCAGTCGCCCAAGCCCGGGCCAGCCGAACACGGTTTCGGTCACCACGGCCCCTGTGAAGAATGCAGCCAGAATCAGACCGCCGAAAGTGAGAGGCGCCAGCATGGCATTGCGCAGTGCGTGCTTCCACACAATGGACCTCGAACTGACCCCTTTTGCCCTCGCCAGCTTGATGTATTCGGACCCGAGCACTTCCAACATGGCCGAACGCACGATTCTGAGAATGCCCGACGCGGTGAGCCAGCCCAGCGTTATCGAGGGAAGGATGTAGTGATTTATTCCGCCCCTGCCGGATGTGGGTAACCACGAAATCTGTACTGCAAAAAGCAGTATCAGCATAATGCCTAACCAGAACGGCGGCAGCGCCTGGCCGAATAGCGCGAAAGTGCGGCCGACGTAGTCCCAACCGGTGCTTCTTTTCACTGCGGACAATATGCCCAGTGGGACCCCGACAACCAGTGAAAAAATCATGGCCCCCGCCGCGAGTTGCAGTGTGGCCGGAATCCGCTCCAGGATGACTTTTCGCACCGGACGCAGTTCCCGCAACGACTCGCCAAAATCCCCTTTTAGCGCATTGCCGAGCCAAATGCCGTACTGGACGACAAGCGGCTTGTCCAGTCCCCAACGCTCACCCCAGGCATCGTACTGTTCCTGGCTCGTATATGTCGTGAGTAGGACGTCTCTGGGATCACCCGTTTTATGAACAAGGGCGAACACGAAGACACTCGTCGCAAAAGCGACGAACGTCGCATACAGGATGCGCGTCAGTATGAATCGGCGCAATGGTCTTCACCGGGCGCCCCTGCCGCGTGCCCTCGCCGCGGCATGGGCGGACTGCGGGCTACGCAGTTAACGCAACCCGAGTCGTTCATGCCCCAGCCGGCAGTCGATGCATTTGTACGCGCGGACCGGCCGGGGCTAGTCTTTATTGGCTATCGGATGACTGCCCTTTCGAAGTCACCCGCTTCGACGCCGGGCAAGGTCGTCGGCTGCCAGTCGACATGTTTGGCGACGACCGCAAAGATCGGGACCTTCACGACCAGCGCGGCCCATCGATACTTGTGCAGGCAGTCCTGGGCAGACGCATTGGCGTCCAGCCTCTTTTGGAGATCAAGTTCCGCCCTGATGCTGAACCACGTATCGTCGACGCAGCCGATCTCAACGCCGGGGTTCCATCCTCCTACCGAAGGCCGTTGGGCATAAGTTTGCGGCGTGTCCGGGGAAGGTGAACCGTAAGTCCAGAGGTATGCGCCAATGAACGACCTATCTACCAGGCTGGGCCTCTTTGCCGAGTACGCCGTCGAATCGATGTTCACCGTGATGCCCAGGTTGTCCTGCCACATCTGCGCAATCGCCTCGCCCGTCTGCGGGTTGACGATTGTGGGCAGATCAGGAGTCACGAAGAAATCTATCGAGAACGGGCCGAATCCGGACTCGTCCAGCAAGGCCTTCGCGCCGTCCGGATCGAATTTGAATTCATCCCGCCACTCTTCCTTCCAATGGGCATCGTCAGGCGAGAAGTTGTACCAGGTGTTTGGTCCGACCTGGCCCAGCCCATTAAGAATCGCGAGGTTTATCGCATCCCTGTCTATGGCCATGGACATGGCGTGGCGGACCTTGGTCGACCGTTCCATCCGGGCCGGGTCGTCCGGGTCCCCAATCCACGGATATTCGTCAGTGGGCTGGAAGGCCGGCCGCGGCTCCACAGGATCGCCGGTCAGAAGGTCCGTCTTGATCCAGTGATTGCCGGCGTACCAGACAGTGACTCGCGCGGACGAGTTCGTTTCAACTGCGTGAGCCCCGGTTTCTCCCAGAATCGATCCAAGGAACCTGAGCGATACCGGTGAGATATCGACTTCTCCGGCTCGGAAAGCCGCCAAACGAGTCGCTTCTTCCGGAATTTCCCGGATTACCACCTGCTCGACGCTTGGCGTGGCTCGGTAGTGGCTTTCCTGCGCGTCGAGGATGACTTCCTCGTTGGCTACCCACTTGTTGACGGTGAACGGACCGGTGCCGATCGGTGTCTCCGCGGCGCCGTCGGGACCAAGGTCGTCAAACACCTTCTTGCTCCAGATCCCTCCCAGCGAACTGTTGTTAGACAACGAGCGATCCCACTGCGGAGGAATGAATTCTCCATCCACTGTGGTCATCGTGACTGTGTAGTCGTCTTCCTTGACCCACTTGTCCATCCATATCCTGGATTCAGCGATCTTGGCGATCGTGCCTTCGGCGAACAGCGCATCGTCCAACGTGTAGACCACGTCATCGGCCGTTAGCTCACCCCATCCGTCGTGGAACTGCACGCCCTGTCGAAGTTGGAATGTGACGGACGTGCCGTCCGATGCGGCTTCCCATGAAACGGCGAGAGCCTCAGGGACCGTGTCGCCAAGGACCGGTGCGGTGTGAGGGTGATAAGTGAGCGGGTCTGCTACGCCCCAGGCCACCTTGTCGAGGTTGACGGGCCATTTCAGGAGGCTGGGCCTGAAGACAGGAGGAGTGATACTCGCTACAGCCACTCGCAGGGTCCCCTTCTGTTCGGCCGGCACTTCCATTGCCGGCATCGCGGTAGCGACGACTACGACCGTCTGGACGACCTTCTCGGTGCGGGTGACCGGCCTCTCAACAACGACCGTCTCGACCACTTTAACGGTCTGGCCTTCGACTATTTTCTCGACGACGACCGTCTCGATCACCTTTTCGGTGCGGGTGACCTCCCTGTCAACGACGACCGTTTCGATCACCTTCTCTACCTGGGTGACCTGCTTCTCCACAACAACCGTCTGGATCTCAGTGACGACCTCCGGGTCGCCGCCGCCGCACGCGACAGCAAGCGCGCCGAGCGCGCCGCCAATGGCAAGCAACGCCAGCGTCAGGCGCCGCGTCCACCTCGACTTGATTGAATTCATAGTTTCCTCCTGATCGGAATTGGTCTCGCAGCCACTAATTTCGGACCGTTCCAAGCCATCAACATCGTCCTCCCAACCCACCGGCATGTTAGTACGGACCAGTTATCGGCGCAACGTCGTACTAATTGATGCATCTGAGGAAACCCGGTGAACGGGTCGCTTCATGAAGTCAAGGAGTGCGTGGTTTCGTCGTCAACGCCAACGGGCTCAAACGAATTCGACGCAGCGAATTCGTGATGCCACCGGCTAAGAAACTATCTCAAAATACTGACCCACTAAGGCATTGGCCAGTTTCGAGGACGATTCGTATGGTTTCTCCAAAAGCATAGGGAGGGATCGTATGCGGAATCAGGAGACGCTAGGAACCATCTGGGATGTAACGGAGGAGTTTTGGGAACGCATCGAGCCTATCATCCTGGAGAAAGACCCACCCAAGACCAGAGGCCGCACGCGGCTACAATATGGCCCTGGTATCAATCCACTGAGTAGGCGCGGCTGTAACCCAAATCACCGGCAACTAGGAGACAACTCATGAACGACCAAGAGCGCTACCTATTCGATCTCAATGGCTACCTCGTCGTGCCGGAGGCGCTAACCCCGGAACAGATCGCTAGCCTCAACAGCGTCCTGGATGAGCACATCGCCGCCGAGTGCCCGACGGACATGCGCGCACACCGGTTCGTGCCCCTGCTCGACTGGTCCCAGGACTACCGTGACCTCATGGACAATCCCACAGTTAGTAGTCACTTGAAAGAACTGCTGGGCGATCAGTTCCGCCTCGACCACGTCTATCTCGATGTCATCAGGTCAGGCAAGGGCCCGATCGGGACTAGCCTCCACGGCGGCGCTGTCCCTTACAACCCCACGCACTACTTCCGCTTCCAGGACGGGATGATGCACAACGGCCTTTCCGTGGTTGCCTACAATCTGAAGGATGTTGGCCCCTTGGACGGCGGCTTCGGCTGCGTGCCAGGCTCGCACAAGAGCAACTACAAGTTCCCCGATGAGTGGAGGGAGATGGACGAGCCGGGCCCCTTCGTGGAGCGGGTAACGGGACCTGCCGGCACCGCCATCATCTTCACCGAGGCGCTTACCCACGGCACCCTTCCCTGGAACGGCGCTGACGAGCGCCGCACCATCTTCTTAAAGTACAGCCCGCACCCGCTCTCCTGGTCGGCCAGCTTCCTGAACCCCAATGACTATGCAGACCTGACCGAATCGCAGCGCGCCATCCTCGAAGGCCCGAACGCCCGCTACCCCCGAAGGTTCGAGTGATTCGTGCACGTAAGACGGCCGAGGTTGTCGGCCCAATCGTGCTGGCTACAGATTGCGCCTAATGGGACCTCGCGCCCACTCCAAATCCGGAAGGGACTCTTAGCCGCCCACCCCAGCGGCCACCAGCCATGCGCCGCAATCGCCTCATCGATCCGCGCCATCACTCACGGCGTCACCGACAGCGCCGCGCACATCCGCTGATAGTGAGCTATGTCGTCGAACGTTAACGTGCGCCGCCTCCGGTCCTTCTGCCACTTCGCCTCCGGCTGGTAGCCGCCGATCGTAAACTCCCACGTCGCCGGCGACGCCCCATCGAAGTACCGGTCACGGTTGATATACACCCTTCCCTTCACTGCGTCCGGCGGCGGCGAGTACCGCACCTTTCCTAACACATTGTCTCCCGGCTCCGGGAACGACGACTTCTCTTCGCCCTCAGATTCGCCCCAGGCGTTACCGACCATATTCAGGCCTCGGCGATCTCGGCCGGAAAGACAAACGCGCCGGCCGGTCTTATTTGTCGGGCTCGACCTTGTAACGGAAGTTACAGTGAGTGGCGCCCTTCATGATCGTCTGCGTGCGCGTGAGGTGGATGTCGGGGTTGAAGCCGCGTGAGAATTCGAAATCTCGGGTGCAGGAAAAAACGTCGCCGAGGTCGGCGAATCCTAGCTCGCGGTACATTTCGGCGTAACGGCACCTCGTAACGTTGAACGAATACTCCGATTCGGACTTTTCGATCACGTCGATTTCAAGCGCGCCATTTCGCGTCCACGGCTCCTTGTTGTCGGCGAAGTCTCTCAGGCCGTTGGCGCCGAGCTTTTTGGCCATCGCCGCGCCCTGTTCCCGGGCGATGTTGGTGATAACGCGACGTGCGACATCAGTGGCCCGCTCCCGCCCGATCTCTTCCTGGTACGCCCGAATCAACGGCCCGAGGACCATCGCCTCGATTCGTCTGCGGTCGAGAACGCCCAATCGCTCCTCGACGGGCGTTGGCTCTTGATCTGACCTCGGCTTATCCATTAGTTACCAGTCCCGTTGCCTGGTTTCGCGCGTTTATCGACTACTGGTGCAGTCCGCCCACAGGACTAGAGCGCTTCCACACTTATCGCCACTGCCCCGCCCCCGGCGTGACATATCACGGCAAGGCCTTTCTCAAGGTTCGACTGGCGCAGGCTGTGTAGCAGCGAAACCAGGATGCGAGCGCCGCTCGCTCCAAGCGGATGACCCAGGGCGATGGCCCCTCCCCTGACGTTCACCCGGCTCCAGTCCCAATCGAGAGCCTTGCCGTTTGCCAACACCTGCGCTGCGAACGCTTCGTTTACCTCGATCAGGTCGAAGTCGCCAAGCTCCATACCCGTCCGTTCGAGCAGTTTGCCGACCGCGGTCCTGGGAGCGTCAAATAACATCCCCGGGTTATTGGCAGAATGTGCGTACCCGGTTATGCGAGCATAGGGGTCGGCGCCCAGGTCGGTGGCCCTGTCGGCCGACATGATGATGAACGCCCCCGCTCCGTCGCTTATCTGCGACGCGTTGCCCGCGGTTACCGATTCGCCGGGAGGGAACGCGGGCCTTAGTTTGCCGAGCGATTCCGGAGTGGAGTCCGGCCTGGGACCTTCGTCGACCGAAATGATGTTGGTCTTCCCTTTCCGCCCCTTGGTGAAGACGGGAACAATTTCAAGGTCAAACCAGCCTTCTCCCGATGCGACGCCGGCCAGTTGGTGTGATCGCGCCGCGAATTCGTCTTGTTCGCGGCGGCTTACGTCGTACTCAGCCGCGATGACCTCGGCGGAGCCGGCCATGTGCCGGTTTTCGAATGGGCACCACAGTCCGTCGTGGACCATGGAGTCGGTCAATTTCGCGTCTCCGAGACGCTGACCGGTCCTGCTGTTTACCAGCAAATGCGGCGCTGCGCTCATGTTCTCCATGCCACCGGCAGCGACAGTCTCCGCCTCGCCGAGTTGGATCATTTGTGAACCGGCGATGACCGCCGCCATCCCGGATGCGCAGGCCTTGTTGAATGTGATGGCGGAGGTCGTTTCGGGGATCCCCGCCGATATTGCGGCTTGGCGGGCCGGGGTCTGCCCCAGGCCAGCGGAGAGCATGTTGCCCATCACCACGTAATCGATCTCTCCCGGGTCGATCCCGGAACGTTCGATAGCGCCCGTGAGCGCGGTGGCGCCGAGCTGGGTGGCGGGCGTGGACGATAGACCGCCGCCGAATTTGCCGACCGGCGTCCTGGCCGCGCCGGCAATCACAACGTCGCGCTTAAGAGATGTTTTCATTGTCTGCCGAACCCCGGAATCCTGGATGAGCGTGTATCGGTCCGAGTATATCCGCGCCGGCATTGGAGGCGATCCTTACATGGGTGAACGCGGCCGGTACTGCAACGCCTCAGCCATGTGCGCCGTCAGGATGCGTTCCTCTTCGCCGAGATCGGCGATAGTCCTGGCGACCTTCAGCACCCTGTGGAACCCGCGTGCGGAGAGTCTCAACTGGTTCATCGCCATCTGAAGCAACGAACGGGCCGAGTCCTCGACGGCGCAGTGTTCCCAGACCTCGACCGGCCCCATCTCGGCGTTCGCCACCGGTCCGCCCTTTTCGAATCGGGCATGCTGTAACTTACGGGCCGCTGTAATCCTCCGCCGCACGATCTCAGACGTTTCGGACCCGGGCGGCTTCACCAACTTTTCGTATTCAACCCTTGGAACGTCCACGAAGATGTCTATCCGGTCCATCAGCGGTCCTGAAATCCGCCGTTGGTAACGGGAGATCGTTGTCAGAGAGCACGAGCAATTCTGTGCCGTGTCGCCGTAGTAACCGCATGGGCACGGGTTCATTGCGCCGACGAGCATGAAGTTGGCCGGGAACGTGACGGTCCCCTGCGCCCTGCTGATCGTAACGACCTTGTCCTCGATCGGCTGGCGTAGCACCTCCAGCGAAGAGTGGCCGAACTCCGGCAGTTCGTCGAGGAACAGCACACCTCGGTGACTGAGCGTGATCTCGCCCGGCCGGGGGATTGCGCCCCCGCCTACGAGACCGGCGCTGGAAATTGTGTAGTGGGGCGAGCGGTAGGGGCGCGCCTCAATCAATCCGCTGCCCGACGGCAACAGGCCGGACACGCTGTAGATTTTCGTCACGTCCAACGACTCAGCCGGTGTCATTGGCGGCAGAATCGAAGGAAGGCTTCTGGCCAACAGGGTCTTGCCGGATCCGGGTGGACCGGTCATCAGCATGTTATGGCCGCCGGCCGCCGCAACCTCAAGCGCGCGTTTTGCGTGCTCTTGTCCCCGAACCTCGGCCAGGTCAGGCGCGTTTCGGCCAATTCCCTCGCGCGGCTCTTTAACGCCCGTATGGACGGCCTGGTACAGGGGAATGGAAAGTTCAGACCGCAGGTGACCCGCCAATTGGGCGAGGGCATCCACCCCTGTCACGTTTACCCCCTCGACGAGGGCAGCTTCGGCGGCATTTGGCGTGGGCACGAATACATTCTTGATGCCTCGTTCCCTGCCGACGGCAACCATGGGCAGAATCCCCTGGGTCGGTCTAAGCGCCCCGTCGAGGGCCAATTCGCCCAACAGGAGAGAGCCGTTAATGCTGTCCGGCACTTGACCCGATGAGAGAAGAATGCCAACCGCTATCGGCAGGTCGTACGACGGACCGGACTTTCTAACGTCGGCAGGGGCCAGGCTGACCGTGATTCGCCGCATCGGGAATTCGGCGCCGGAGTTGCGGATGGCCGCCCTTACTCGTTCCCTCGATTCCTGAACAGCAGCGTCGGGCAGCCCCACGATGTTGAAAGCGGGCAAACCCGGTGAGATGTCGACTTCTACCTCGACCAGGAATCCATTGAGACCCACTACGGCGCACGATTTAGTCTTCGCAAGCAAATTGCCCCCAAAATGGCGGATACTGCCGTGTTCGGCATGATTGGAACATTTGTTCCGCCGGCTAGATCGTATGCGCGCGTTACCCCTACCGCGAAGTCAACGTGTCACAGTCAGTCGAGTGAATCGAAAAATGTCAGGTCGGCGCCGAAGTTGTCCATGGCAATCACGGCGTCTCCCTCAAGAACGGCCCTGATGTCCCTGGTGCGGTGGGACAGGGTAATTTCCTGCTTCCGCGCCGGATACTCGACTCCAACGGGTTTATCCGGTTCCGGTTGGGCTACGAACACGTAGTCGCCCAGCACCCGATAGTCATCCGTTCCCCTGACCCGCAGCTTCGTTCTATCCGCCCATTGCGGCAACCTGATCCAGAGTGGAATTGGGTGACGGATGGTTACGCGTACCCCGGTTCCGGCTTCCCCGGCAACTATTAGCGCATCGGGCGTGTCCTGGTCCAAAAGCAGATTAACGCGCACACCGTCGGCCCCTTTCACCACACCCTCTCTCAGCGCCTCGCAGAGGGTTCCGACGACCCCTCCGACGATGTCCATGTTGAAACTGATCCTGTCGCGTCCTATTGGATGGTGCCCGTACGGCGCGGGAAATCCGAACGCCCCGAGATGGCGGTCCCGTACGTCTCGCAGTCCGTCTTCGTTTGAAGGATTCTCGGGCTCGGGGATGAACCGCACATCCCGCAGTTGGGACGGCAACAGGTGGCCCCGGAGAATCCGCTCGGCATCCTGAAAGTACCCGGGATACCCGTGCCGGCCGAGTATCAGGGCTGTCTCTACGATGTCGCCGGTGTTGTTGCCCTCTCCCATGTCGGGTGGGCTGTCATCGGCGCTGCTCTCGATCACCCATCCGAGTTCGTCTCGAATCTTCCACAGACCGTTGCTGCTGAACGCTCTGACTCGCTCGAGTAGCGAGGCGTCACCGGTCAGGTCCGCTAGTTGGGCCAGTGAAGACATGACGCAGGTCGTGGAGTGGGTGTGAGTTCCAAACTTCTTGCGGTCGTATGAGCCGTCCGGCAAAAAGAACTCGGATGTGGCCTTCCCGGCCAGGAGCGATGCGAGTTCGAGAGCCTTGGCGTAGCCGGTAGCCCGGTAGTACTTGACCAGCGGACCGATGGCGCGGGCGATACCGGTGATGAACGTGTTCTCCCTGGTCCACCGGATACGGTGATCAGACTCCAATGCGGTCCTGTTCCATCCGTTTTCGGGGTCCCAGACCTTCAGGATGAACTCGATGCTGGATTCGGCCAGTTCCCTCGCCCTGTCCGAGTCTCTGTATCGGACCAGGGCGTACAGGGCGTGAAGTCCCTCCCGCACGTTGTGATCGTTGAAATTCTCAATTGGCCCGTCCACGCGGTCGCGATTCATGGGCAGAGGCACGGGGCCGGAGTATGAGAAAAAGGCCGCCGCGGCGTGTTTTTCGACTGCCTCTTCCGAAATAGAGACGCCAGCCGTGTCTTCGGCCGTCAACAAGGCGTTCAGGTGGCGGCCCGGCACGTGTGACTCGGAGTGGATGTTGCTGAAACTGAGCCTGGGATTGGGCAGGACCTCGGATCCGAAGAACGGAATATCGTTGTCGTCGGCGTTGAACACATTCGACATCGTCCGGCAGCCAAGTTCGATGGCCGCCTTTATGTCGGTTGAGTTGACGTTGGATAATTTCACACTGCCGTCTCCTGTGGTCTGACCGATGATCGCCCGGTTCCGGCCGGTCGATCATGCCTTTGGGCGTTGATCGCCGCCCGCCTCGATGGTTCACCCCGGTTGATTTACACTTTGCATCATGGACGACAGGACATACAAACGGCAGGCCCACCCGCCCTACTGCACCTGCGTGCAATGCACACGGCATGGGGCACATGCCCGGCGGCGGACCGGATGGTGGTTCATGTCATTGGGACCAATTCGCGCCGTGCTGGACTGGATCGCGCGCCTACTCGGACGAAAGTAGAGCCGTTCGGATTTTGTTCGCTCGATGCCGAGGTGGATGCCTATGTTCTCGGCCGCGTAATCAGGTCCCATATCCAACCGGCGAGTACTCCGCCCACTACGGCAACCGGCAAGCCGATAAGCAGGCCGACCGCAAGCGCCTCACCGATGCCCGTCTGCGCTGGATCGATCCTGAACAGGGAGATAACCGTCGCCGCAACGCCCACGATCGCGCCAAGGCCCGCGCCCGCAAGCATGTTTTTACTGAGCCTCAAGGCTGATTCATCCTCTGCAAATAGACGCGAAGGGACTTGAACCCGCCTTCGATCCGCCAAACGGCATGGTTGGCTGGCGTCCTGAGACCATACCTAGTTAAGGGAATAAACCTCGTAGGGATTCGAACAAGGGTTGCCGCGTGTCAGGTGCATCCTGCCCTGCGAGGGTTCCACGATCATTGAAACAACGCTGGTCCAGTGTCCATCCCCGGGGTGATCGTTTTCATGGCGGCAAATAGAGGTTGGGTAGTCCAGGTGGTCGGACAACAGCGATTTGACGTGGTCCAGCCCAACGCCGCCGGCTTGATTCCCAAGTAGCGATTCTGCCCGCGACATTCTCGGTACCGACTGGATCAACTGTGGAAACTGCTCGTTGACGTACGCAAGCTCGGGATGCACGCAGTGGTTGGTGTGCACCAGGACTCCAGTTCCGTTCGCCCTCAGCACGTGGACGTCGTCGACCGTCACTTCGATGTCAGCCGCGCCCTCAGCCGTAAGCAGAGCGACGTTGGCCGGAATGGCTCGCCTGGCTCGCCGGACTTCCTCAGTAACATCCTTTAACGACGCGTGCAGATACATGCGGCGTACGAGGAAGTACCAGGGCACACCCACTCCGCGGGCCGGCGCGGGCAGGGTGTTCATGACCACTCCAAGCCCTGCTTCATTGAGGCCCATGTAGCCGATTACGCCGGGCTGCGTGAAATTCATGTGCGCCGGCGCCCCTGTAGGCCGCCGGATCAAGACGATGGAGAACGGATCCATCGCGGGGTCGTTATCCCAGTTCTGTCCGGCTATACCTGTTCCCGATTCCGCGCGTTCGGGTTCGACAACCACCCCGGTGCACGCCCCGTCGATGGCCGCTGGCACCTGGTTCCGTACGTTCACCAGCATCACTTGTTCGACGGTGAGTCCGGCGCCCTCTGCAACGCCTTCGACCTCAGTCATCAGTTCGGGAGCGTACTCGGCAGCGTATGCGGTGGACGTGCGTGCAACTTCCAGAGCCTGCTCATTGGAAATAGCTCGATGCCCTGCCCTGCCGAGATTTATACGGTCGGTCACCACCTCGACGAGTTCGCGGAGCGATTCGCGGGTCGCCTCTCCGATCTGCCTTCCCATCTCGCGGTGACTTCCTGCCACCTCGATCATCGGGAAACGGGATACAGCTACAGGAGCAGATATGTTCACGACATGGTCTCCGGATACGCGTTAGATCGTACGGACGAGTTTAACGTCCCACTCCCGCACTACAAGACCTTGTACAACGTAGCTGCAAGTGCGAGTTGAAGCATTCTCCCGCCGATTGCCCGCTGCTAAACTCGGCTCCCTTGATAACTTGCGAGCGTTGCGGAGCGGTTCATGAGCCCAAAAAAGAAAAAAACTGAACGCGTCCTGCGAAGCGCCGAGTGGTTCGGTACGCGGGACCTCGAAGGCTTCCTGCACCGGTCGGGCCTTAAGTCCCAGGGTTGGTCGGAGGAAAGCTTCGCGGGCAGGCCAGTCATCGGTATCGCCAACTCCTGGAGCGAGGCCACGCACTGCAACGCGCACCTCCGGGATCTGGCTGTTCACGTGAAGCGGGGCGTGCTGGCGGCTGGCGGCTTCCCGTTGGAGTTTCCCACAATTTCGCTGGGCGAGTTCTTTCTTTCGCCCACTTCCATGTACTGCCGGAACCTGATGTCGATGGATGTCGAGGAGATGATCCGCGGGCTGCCCATCGACGGCGTAGTGCTCATGGCCGGCTGCGACAAGACGACACCGGCGATGTTGATGGGCGCGGCGTCGGCCGATCTGCCCGCCATTATGCTGACGGGCGGTCCGCAGCTCAAGGGCAATTGGCGGGGCGAGGAGTTGGGTTCCTGTACCGACTGCCGCCGGTATTGGTCCGAGCTGCGTGCTGGGACTATCACCCAGGCCGAGTACGACTCCATGGAGGAGGCCATTTACAGGTCCCCCGGTCACTGCATGGTGATGGGGACTGCGTCAACGATGGCGGGGATTACAGAAGCCCTGGGCATGATGTTGCCGGGCGGCGCGGCTATTCCGGGCGCGGATTCGCGGCGAAGCGTCCTTGCCGAGAACACCGGCCGCCGGGCCGTCGCTCTGATAGAGGAAGGGACCCGCCCTTCGACGATCATGACCGCCGCTTCATTCGATAACGCTCTGAAATTCCTCGCGGCCGCTGGTGGATCGACGAACGCCATTGTCCACATGACCGCGATTGCGGGTCGGGTCGGCATCGACTTGCCTCTCGCCCGGTTCGACGAGCTTTCGCGGCAAACTCCAATGATCGTGAATCTGAAACCCACCGGTAAGTACTTGATGGAGGACCTCTTTTACGCCGGTGGGGTAGGCGCAGTCCTCCGGCGAATGCAAGATTTGCTGGACCTGGAGTGCTTGACGGTGTCAGGTAACAATTTGGGGGAGGACATCGCCAATACCGAGTGCTTTAACGACGACGTGATTCGGGACGTGACAACGGCCCTTTCGCCAGAGGGTGGCCTGGCCTGCCTGCGCGGTTCGCTAGCTCCGGATGGAGCTGTCATAAAACATGTCGCAGCGTCCCCCACACTTCTGCAGCACCGGGGCCGGGCCGTCGTATTCGAAAGCTACTACGACCTAAGGGCGCGGATTGACGACCCGGATCTCGATGTTGAGCCGGAAGACATTCTCGTGATGCGCAACGCCGGTCCGGTCGGGGGGCCCGGCATGCCGGAGTGGGGTTTCCTGCCACTTCCTCGCAAATTACTGGAACGCGGGATCCGCGACATGGTGCGCATCAGCGATGCCCGCATGAGCGGCACGGCGTTCGGGACGATCATTCTGCACGTTTCGCCGGAGTCGGCGGTAGGCGGGCCCCTGGCGCTGGTGCAAACGGGCGACCTGATCGAGATCGACTTGCCCGAGCGGCGGCTCGACCTCCTCGTAGACGACTCGGAGTTGGCTCAAAGGCGTGCGGAGTGGGAAGCCCTGCCCCGCGAGCCTCATCCGGCGTTCAGCCGGGGATACGGACGAATGTACGAGCAGCACGTCATGCAGGCCCAAGACGGCTGCGACTTCGACTTCCTCCGCGGCCAGACGCCCGTAGAAACGCACGTATGACCACTTCCGCGGGCGCAAGACCCGCTCGATGCAGGTAGCCCCAACCGTCGCCCTAGAGCATCTCCAAAAGTTCAGTCAGCGAACTGATCCGTGCGTAAGGCCGGCCGGCCGGCACCTCGCCGTCCGTGTTGCGGTCTATCCAGACCGCGTGGATGCCTGCTGCGACCGCTCCATCGATGTCTCGTTCCAACGTGTCGCCGACCATCAGCGCCTCGTGTGGTGATACGCCCAGCTCTTCGAGCACAGCGTCGAATACCTCTGAGTCGGGCTTTCCCACTCCAATATCGCCCGACGTGATCGTGGTTTCGAACTCGTCGGCTACGCCCGACTCGGCCAATTTTCGGTGTTGGTGAGGCGGCATCCCGTTCGTGAGGATTCCCAAATTGAAACTGTCGGCTAGACAACGCACGACGGTTTGGACCTCCGGGAACGGTTTTATCCGGCGCCACATCTCGTAGGGGAACTGCTCAGCCAGCCTGGCGGCGAGAGGTCGATCACAGACGCCGTGGGTCTGGAGGACGATGTTCCATGCGGAAACGCGAAAGTCGTTGAGCCACGTTGATATGTCGGCCAGTTCCGGTCGATTGTTCCCGGCGACTCCCCAGAGCAGGTCGCGTCCGCCGATTCCGATGCGGCGCAGGAATTCTGACTGAGGCGTCATTTCACCGGCGTGCAGAAAAATATTCGGCATGCTGGACACCACCGCGGTCGGATCGATGTCATGGCACCGCGCGATTATCTTCGCGACGGCCAAATATGATTCGTCGTACGCGGCCTGATGAACAGTCAGAGTGTCGTCGAGATCGAAGATGACGGCCTTCAGGCCGGGGATTCCCATCCTGCGACGCCTTTTCGAGGAGGCCGTTACTCTGCCGGGCAGACAGCCGGCCTGAAAACGTAGCAGAGGCGCCCGTCGGTCACGAGAGTGAGGCGGCAGTCCACCAGGCGAACGCGATCAGGGCGTTGGCGCATCCGGTGGGATCAATTTTTCCGATCGCAGGTCGTCCCAAAGCGCTGAGGGTATGGACGCCTGGGCCATGCGGAGGTTCTGTTCCAACTCGCCCAGGGTCGTCGCGCCGGGTATCACCGACGCGATGGCGGGATGCGCCAGGACGAACTGGAGTGCGGCCGCCTTGAGATTCACTCCGTTTCGCTCGCAAACCACGTTCAATGCCCGGGCACGTTTTACGAGGTGTTCCGGCGCCAGTTCGTAGTTGTACGAGACCGGCCCGTCCAGGTTTCTGGCCAGGATGCCGGAGTTATACGGACCGCCGACTGCGATTTTCACGCCTCGTTCGACGCAGAGCGGCAGAAACTCATCGAGCGCGCCCTGTTCGAGGAGCGTGTAGCGCCCGGCGAGCAGGATCATGTCGAGGTCGAATGCCCGAACGAATCTGGCTGTCATCTCCCACTCATTCATCCCGCACCCGATCGCCTTGACAACCCCTTCCTCCCTGAGCTCCACCAACGCCGGCAACGCCGTCTCGAACCCTTCACGTTCGAGACCGCCCTGGTCGGCATCGTGCAGGTAGAGGATTTCTACCCGGTCGGTGTTCATTCGGACCAGGCTTTCGTCCAGCGATCGCCGGATCCCGTCGCGTGTGTAGTCGAACACCGCTTCCAGTTCTGGCAGGTTCTCCGGACCGCGGGGCTCTTTGCTGACTGGATTCAGCACGCGCCCGGCCTTCGTAGATATGGTCAGCGACTCGCGGTCCCGGCCGCCCAGCGCCATGCCGAGCCTGGCCTCACTTCGTCCCCACCCATACAAAGGCGCGGTGTCGAAATAGCGCACTCCGCTTTCAAATGCCGTACTCACGACGCGTTGCGATTGATCGAAGTTCGCCCCGCCATATAAACCTTCTGCGGCTGTGTTCCCTCCGAGCGGCGCTGAGCCAAGGCCGAGCCTTGTAACAGTTACGCCGGTGTCCCCTATAGGAATTCGTTCGAACGGGTTCATGGATGTTCCACCAATCTCTCCACTATGTTGCCGCGGACCTTATGCCGTCGGCTATGGCATCCCCGACGCTGGATGTGCTTGAATTGCCTCCCAAATCCGCCGTGAGAATCTCGCCTTCGGCCAGAACCCGCAGGACCGATTGTTCGACCAGGTCTCCGGCCCGTTTTTCCCCAACGTGCCGGAGCATCATGGCCCCGGTCAGGATCTGGGCCATCGGGTTTGCGAGGCCTTTACCTTCGATGTCGGGCGCCGTGCCGTGCGTCGGTTCGAACATCGACGGTACATTTCCAACGGGGTTCAGGTTGGCGCTCTGGGCTAGACCCATACTGCCGGTAACCATCGCCCCGATGTCGGTAAGAATGTCGCCGAACAGGTTTGAGGCGACGATCACGTCGAACTGTTCCGGCGCGCGGATCATCTCCATGCACGCCCGATCGATCAACATGGAGTCTGTTTCGACGTCAGGGTATCGTTCCTTGACCATGTCAAAAGTGCGGTCCCACAACACCATTCCGTATCCGAGCGCATTCGATTTCGTGATCGACGTGACCCGGTTCTCCTTGCCGCGCTGCCGGGCCAGTTGGAACGCGTAGTCCACGACCCGTTCAGTGCCCCGGCGCGTGAATACGGCGGTTTGCACCGCCACTTCCTCGGGAAATCCCTCGTACTGAAACCCGCCAACATTGGCGTATTCACCCTCGGTATTCTCCCTGACCACGACGAGGTCGATGTCGAAAGGCTTCTTTCCGGCCAGCGGAGACTCCACTCCCGGGTAAAGCACTGACGGCCTTTCGCAGACGTACTGGTCAAACGTCCTGCGTATGGGCAGGAGCAGGCCGTTCAGGGTGATGTGGTCCTGGATGTCGGGGTGGCCGACGGCGCCGAGAAAGATGGCGTCGAAGTTCGCAAGCTGGTCCACCCCGTCATGCGGGAGCATCGTGCCATGTTCGAGGTAGTAGTCGGAGCCCCACGGGAACTCGGTGAAGTTCCACGAGATGCCTTCAGTTGCGCCGACCGCGTCGAGTACTTTGAGGCCTTCTTCCACCACTTCCTTGCCGATCCCGTCGCCCCTGATGACGGCGATGTCGTAATTGCTCATTTCGCTGTCTGTTTGAGGCGAGCTTTGCGCCTCTCTCCTTTCCGTATATAGACTCGTTTTGACTACCCGGCCAATTCGATTTGTAGGGGCGGGTTTCAAACCCGCCCGAGACCTCGTCCACTGTGTTATGACGTAAATTTCTTACGTCTTATCGCCCCGATCCTCGCTTATCCGTCGGCAGCTTCAGCGGCTCTTTTTTCGAGTACAAGCAATGCCGCAGATGGGTCACCTTCAGGGTAGCCGTCCGCGACTAGGTCGTAAAACACTCTCGCAGATTCTCGTGTGGTCGGCATTTCAAGTTTCAAATCGTCCGCCAGTTTTTCGATGATGCCGATGTCCTTGACCAGGTTGCGAGCCGGCGCGGCGGAGTTATCGAAGTCCCGCGCCGCAGTTATCGGCCCGTTCCGTTCCAACATCGTACTTTGGCCCCAACTCACACTGAGTATGTCGACCGCCGCAGCGATGTTCACACCGGCTGCGTTTGCCAATGCGAACGCTTCCGCCGCCGCCACACAGTGGATGGCGACAAGGGTCTGGTTGATCAACTTCATGGCTGTACCGGCCCCGGTCTGTCCCATGTGCCTCACGTTCGCGCCCATCATTTCGAAGAAGGGTCTTGCCGTTTCGAAAGCCGCATCGTCGCCACCGACCATAATCGACATGGTGCCGTCGGCCGCTTTGAGAGGGCCTCCGCTGATGGGCGCGTCGAGAAAATGTGCTCCGGCCTTCTCAGCCGCGGCAGCGCATTCCCGAGATGTGGACAAGTCAACCGTGCCGTGGTCGACGAGCACCGCTCCAGGCCTGGCGTTTTCGGACAGCCCGTCCGGACCCATGAAGATGTCCCGGGTGGTGTCCACGCTGTCGAGGCACGCCATCACGATGTCGCAACGCTGGGCCACTTCGGCGGGCGAGTCGGCGCCGTCGGCGCCCTTGGCCACCATCGCGTCTACCTTGGCGCGGGTCCTCGTATACACGACCAGGTCAGCGCCGTTTTTGAGAAGGTTGTCCGCCATACCCTGGCCCATGTTCCCGAGCCCAATGAATCCTGCTTTCATGTGAGTTACCCTATTTTTTGCGTGTTAATTTGACGGAAGGAAGCCATTTCCAGATTCCGCGATACTGAGATTTGACCAACTGGGCTGGCCGATTATATGCGGATGAATGTGCGAAATGGCCCCCGGAGCCGGCGTCAACCAAATTGTGTGCCGAGAATCGCTGGTACGATATCGACGCGTTAAATCCTTACTTCACGGCCCTCATTTGTTGGACGAATTGAATGCGAACAGTACCTGAAATGTCTGCGTGCGCGTGGTGCCTGACCCGGCCGCCCGACGAGTCGTTACGCAGATTGCGCGGCCTGGGATTCGACATGGTCGATCTGCGCACCGACTGCTGGGATGGTATTGGTTTAGATGACCTTCGTAACGCGGGGTTGACGGTGCCGTGCGTTGGCATCACTCCCGCGCCTCTGCCAAACGGTCTCACTCTGGACTCGTTGGCGACCGCCGATGCCGAGTCCGCCCTGCCCTGCCTGGTCGGCTCGCTCGAACGCGTCGCGTCGTTGGGCGTAAGTACGGCCTACATGGTGACTCCGCCCTCGCGGGTCGGTGATACGGAGACGTATGTTCGGTCGATGTCCAGATTGGGCGATGAAGCCGCACAACTGGGGGTGAATCTGTGCGTCGAACCGTCGCCCGGCTTCGCCCTCGGCGATTACACCGAGACGATGAGGTTGTTGGATGCCGCGAATTCGGACGGCCTGTACGCGCTACTGGACCTCGGCCACCTGCTTCTTACGGGAGAGGACCCAGCCGAAACTGTTCGAATGCTTGGAGACCGACTTGGGTATGTGCACGTAGACGATAACGACGGTCAGTCAGACGTGCACTACGGTCTGCTCGAAGGCGTATTGTCCGAACGGACCTTGTTCAGCTTTCTCGACGCGCTCGACGCCTCAAACTATGACGGCCCCCTTGCCATCGAGATCAAGTCCGATCTGCCGTCACCTCTGACGTCGCTGATCCGTTCTCGAATAGCGATCGCCGACTGGGCCTCAGCCTCCAGATAACCCAGCCCGACCGGTGAAACGGCGCCCCTTCGCTATGGCGGTTTCCATCGGATGCTACGATTGAGGCTGATACCGCGCTATTTTTTGGCTGGAGGGGTAGTACGCGGTGGCCCAAGTTAGAGTTATGTACTGGAAAGAAATTCCGGTGCAGGTACAGGCCCAGGACGGGGACGACTCCGTTTCGATGCCGCTCGACCCTGGGTTTCAGGAAGCCGTGGACAGCATCGCGATGTTCGATGGCAGCGCCGGGAGCGATGAGTATCTCGACGGTTGGGACTGGAGTCAGTACAAGGAAGTAGATGGGGGAGCAAATGAGGCGGCGCGTTCGACAGCGGACCGTTATAACTCCGGGTTGCCAGCCGATTTTGTGGCGAGACTAAGAGACCTTCATCGAACAGGCGGTCGTGAATGCGCTCCGGGCGCCATAGATCACTGGTTCGACGACTGAGGAGGGCCCATGGGCCGACTGAACAATACGGAATCAAATGGCGAAAACAACCAGGGAATCCTTGACCGGCTCGACGCCGGTGAAATCCTCTTGCTTGACGGCGCCACGGGCACCTACCTGCAAGATCGAGGTCTCGAACCGGGGGCATCCCCGGAACTCATGAACGCCGAATCCCCCGATACCGTCCGCCGAATGGCCGCGGAGTACTTCGAGGCAGGAGCCGACATGGTCCTGACCAACTCGTTCGGCGGTTCGAAATTCATGCTCAAGAAGTACGGAGTCGGCGATCGCGTACAGGAGCTCAACCGCCTCGCGGCCGAACACGCAAAGTCGGCAGCCCCGCAGGGCAAGTACGTTGTCGGTTCGGTAGGCCCGACCGGCGAGTTCATGGAGCCGTTGGGCGAAGTGTCGGAACAGGAGATGTACGACGCTTTCGCCACGCAGATTGCCAGTCTTGCGGAAGGCGGTGCCGACGCCGTGGTAATCGAGACGCAGATGGCCATCGAGGAGGCGGTCACCGCGGTGCGGGCGGCACGCGAGAACACCGACCTGATTGTCATGTCGACGATGGTCTTCGACAAGGGGCCGCGCGGCTATTTCACGATGATGGGAGTGACGCCTGAACGGGCAGTCGTAGAGTTAAGCGAAGCCGGCGCACACGTCGTTGGTACGAACTGTGGCAGCGGCATCGAAAAAATGATCGAGCTCGGGACCATAATGCGCGCCGTGACGGACGATTACCTGATCATCCAGTCGAACGCCGGTATCCCGTCCATCGTGAAGGGCGAAATCTGTTATCCGGAGTCGCCTGAATTCATGGCTGAAAATTATACGAAGTTGGCGGAGATTCCGATTAACGTCCTGGGGGGTTGCTGCGGGACCGGCCCGGAGCACATCGAGCTGCTCGTCAAAAACGTGCGGGACGTACAGGATCCCGCGGATGATTGACCAGGGACACACGCGAGGGGGTTAGCAGATGACACAAACGAAGGCGCCGCCGACCGTCAAAGACGTCATTAAGCGACTGGGCCGCTGTCTGGAACTGGTGTCTATGGACCCCCATTTCCACGACGTGACAGTTGGCCTTTACTACACCGGTAACGTGACTACCGTCTGGTCGTTCAGCAGGGTCCCCGGAATCGAAGGCCGCATCGAGCAGATACGAGATCGGCTGGTCGCTTTGGGTGGCCTGATACCGGTCGAGGGCACGCACGACAAGGCAGTGTTCCCGTCCGAGTCGATATTCGAGAAACCGTTGCGTTTTCTGTTCACCGAGACCGTGGAAAAGGACCCCTCGATTGCACCGCCGGACGGACCGATCACGTCGCCGGACACAAAATCCAGGCTCACCTTCACGGTGACCGGTTCTCAAAGCGACGACAAGTACGTCTACACCGTCACGGCCGAAGGCGAGGCCCCGCGACCGCAATCGCGCATTCGGGCCGTAGTTGGCGGGTATATGCGCTACGGCGAGTGCGAGCGCGTCACTCCCGACAGTTTCGTTTTTCCGGACAATGCCCGCCACGATGAAATGGCGAGGGTTCTCTTGCCCTTTGCCCGGAACGTCAGCGCAATAGAGAATATGCTTGCTGCCACAGAACTTGCCGGGCAGATGACTACCCAGACGCTGGGATTCTCCCAGACTTGAACGCCAGGAGCGGACCGACCCCGTTTTGCAACCGAACAGGCTGGAGCATTTGCGATGGTAGTAACTCAGAAAATGACCCCAAAAGAACGGGTCCTTAACGCGCTCGCAGGAAAACCTGTCGATCGGCCCCCCGTGTCCAATCCCACCAGCGTGGCAACGGTGGAGTTGATGGATCTCGTGGATGCGCCCTTCCCCGATGCCTGCCGCGACCCTGAATTGAATGCGCGGCTCGCCGTTACAGGTCACACCGAACTGGGCTTTGATTCGGTTCAACCCTACTTTTCGATCATCCAGGAGTCCTCCGCACTTGGCTGCGATATGCAATGGGAGCAAAAGGACAATTGGCCGACCGTCCGCATGGCCAATCCGATCTGGAAGGGTCCTGGCGATGTGCGAATACCGCCGGGGTTTCTGGAACATCCCGACAACCGGGCGGTCACCGAGTCCATCCGTATCATTCGACAGGAAGTGGGCGACGACGTGGCCATCATTGGCAAGACGATGGGTCCGTGGACACTCGCCTATCACGTATTCGGAGTCGAGCCGTTTCTGCTGGCGACGATCGACGACCCCGATGAAGTCCTGAGTTCAATGCACAAACTCAAGGAGATATCCGTGTTGTTCGGCCAGGCGCAGATCGACGCCGGCGTCGACGCCCTTACGTTCCCCGATCACGCTACCGGGGACCTGGTGAGCGGCGAGTACTACAGGCGATTCCTGCTGGAGATTCACCAGGAGATGGTCGAGCGGCTCGACGTGCCGCTCATTCTGCACATTTGCGGCAAGACGGTGGACCGGATGCCCTACATCGCCCAGTCAGGCATGGCCGCTTTTCACTTCGACTCCAGGAACGATCCAGCGGAAGCCATGGACGCGGTGGGGGACGGAATCAGGCTCGTTGGAAACATCAACAACCCTGAGACTCTCTACGCAAGGGGGCCTGCCGAAGTGCGTCAGGAAGTGAATCGGGCTCTCGACGCAGGTGTCCAGATGATCGCGCCCGAATGCGCCATCCCTCTCAAGACCAGGCTGGAAAACCTGCTCGAAATACCGGCCGCGGTCGAAGATTGGGCTGCGGAGAGGATGCCGGCATAGGCGCGTTTAGTCGATTCAAACTTGGGCCGGACACGAACAATTTGCCGCTGGCCGCTCTTGCGCTGATAGACCAGAATTGATACTCGTCAGTGATTCTGCTCACCCGACACTCGTCGTTCGTTCACAATGAATTGCGGGCGCTTGCGTTGTCCGCGAAACAAGAGCCGTTGCAAGATGCTGGTGGCCTGGGACCACTTTTAGAGACCGAATAAAACCATGCCCATAAGTAACGAAGGTCTGAAGAAAGAATTCGAATACGTCACCCGGCCGGGCGAACGGAAACACATAGGTGAAACGTTCGATCAGGCCGATGAGTTCATGCAGGAGATGGCCCTCGCCCTGATTACGGGCAAGCACCTCGAGATAGACCGGCTCACGAAAGAGGCTCTGGATCGCGGCTATTCGGCGAACCACGTACTCGACTACGGGTTGCTCGCCGGCATGGCCATCGTCGGTGTCAAGTTCCGGGACAACATAATTTTCGTGCCGGAGGTGCTTGTTGCGGCCAGGGCGATGAAGGCCGGAATGGCCCACGTCGAGCCGATTCTTTCTGCCGCAGGCGTCGAGCCAAAGGGCACGATCATAATGGGCACGGTGAAGGGCGATTTGCACGACATCGGCAAGAACCTGTGCATCATGATGCTCCGAGGCGCCGGCTACACGGTGCACGACCTTGGTGTCGATACGTCGGCGGACGAATTCGTGGACGCAATCGAGGAATATGAGGCCGAACTGGTCGGCATGTCCGCCCTGCTGACCACGACCATGCCCAACATGGGCCGTACAATTAACGCCATCGAAGAGGCTGGACTGCGGGACGAGGTTCGCATCATGGTAGGCGGCGCGCCGGTAACGCAAGAGTTCGCCGATGAAATGGGCGCCGACGGGTACGGTGACAACGCAGTCGAGTGTGTGGACCAGGCGAACGAACTAATCGTCTTGCTCGAAGAGCTCCGAAGTGGCTAACGATCCAATCGAAACAGTGAGTGGCAACACCGCGCCGGCCGTCGATGCCGATAGGTTCAAGGCGAGCATAGAGCGCCTGTCCGAAATCTATCGCGACATAGCACTGAAGGCCGAAGAGGTCTCCCGCACCCGTTGCCCATACAAGGACGCTAGTTCGCGCTGCACCGCCCTGTTTGGGTGCAGGCATCAGTACTTCACTAAAGACCCCGGCGCCCGCCCGGTCTGTACCGGCAGCGACAAGCTGGACTACCGCGACGCCTGGGAAATGTGATCGCCGATCGGCGCGGATCCCCCTTGGGTCCCCGATCGCGGTTGGGGACGACGGGTTCACCCCCCTCGGTCGTTCCAACTAAAACGGAAACCTGCCCCCCATGCCCGCCTTTCCATCGTCGCCCCGGCGAAGGCCGGGGCCCAGGGGCAGGGCATGGATACCGACTCAACCCTCGATATGACCGGAGACCACATTCACACAATCGGCCTGTAAGGGCATCCACAGGAGAATCTGTTCCGACTAATTCAGCCAGTCTGCGGCAACTGGATCTATTCTGCCCCCTCAGCGGCCGTAGAGCCGCTGGATCGACAGGCCATTGACGACGCACGCCAACGGATTGGCGAAACAAGACGCGTCTTCGGTGATGTGCCGATCGCTCTCGCGATCCCCGGGCAAAACCAACGCCGTAGGGGTGGGTTTCAAACCCCATCTGTTCCAACTAATTGATATCAGAACCGTTCTTCCCTTTGGGCAGGACTCCTCCGGGTAGTAGAAGGACATGACTATTCAGAGGAGGAAAAGCGAGAGATGTCCATTGCAACCGGTGACGATGCAGACACGGTAGGGAACATGGAGAAGTTCCTTCAGCAGTGTCTGGAAGGGATGGAGCCAGATCCCACAGTCAAAGGCGTCGGCAGGCCGCGCATTCTGCCCGCAATGGCTCTGTGGGCGGGACTGCTGGTCTGCGTCCTGAGAGGCTTTGGCAGCCAACTGGCGGTGTGGCGTCTTATCTCGGAACGCCAGCTGTGGTTCTTCCCCCGCTTTGAGGTTACGGATCAGGCGGTTTACAAGCGGCTCCATACCGCGGGAACCAAGCCGCTGGAGAGGCTCTTTGAGCAGATCAGCAGTGTGTTGGCAGAACGATTGCAGGGTGTGGTCCCGGAGAAGCTGGCGCCCTTCGCCGGGGACGTTGTGTGCATAGACGAGAGCACACTGGACGCCGTGTCGAGAACCCTGCCCACTCTGAGAAAGATCCCTGAAGGCGACAGCCGTCTGCTCCCCGGCAAGCTGGCCGGCGCGTTTGATGTGAGACGCCAGCAGTGGAGGACCGTCAGGTTTCAGCCGAACCCACGCCAGAACGAAAAGGTGTTAGCGCGAGATTTGGTGGCAGAGTTGCCGGCCGGAACACTGGTGGTGGCAGACCTGGGATACTTCGGCTTCGCCTGGTTTGACTGGCTCACGGACAGGGGTTGCCACTGGCTGAGCAGGCTGAGAGCAAAGACCAGCTACAAGGTCATACATGTCTTCTACAAGCGGGGCGATGTCTTCGATGGCATCGTGTGGCTGGGAGCGCACCGTGCTGACCAGGCCAAACACGCCGTCCGGCTGGTGACCTTCAGACAGGGCAAAACCCTGCGGCGTTACATCACCAACGTTCTGGAGCCCCGTACATTCCCGATCGCATCCATGGCCGAAGTCTACGCTCGCAGGTGGGACATTGAGATGGCGCTGGCGCTGGTCAAGCAGCACCTCAAGCTGCGTCTTCTGTGGTCTGCCAAGAGGGTGGTGATTCTGCAACAGATATGGGCGACGTTGATAATCTCGCAGGTCCTCCAGTCGATGAGGCTTGAGATAGCCCACAAGGCAGGCGTTGACCCGTTCGAGGTGTCCATTGGTCTGCTGGTGCAGTATGCGCCCCAGTATGCCTATGAGGGCAGGGACCCAGTGAAAATCTTCGTGGAGCGAGGGCGTAGACTGGGCTTCATCCGGCCCTCCCGCAGAATCCGCATCCGCGCCCCGGGCATACCCGTCGAGGCAATCCTGCCAGCGCCACCCGGACTGGCGCTCATTCGAACACCGCGATACGCCAATCGCAAGTGTTACAGACCTACCGCCAACCCACTAAAAGTGAATTAGTTGGAACAGATGGTTTCAAACCCACCCTCCCGCGACTGCAGCCCACACACGGCCGAACGTGCACACTGGTTTACAACCCATCTAACTAGCGGCCGCGGTCTGGAACTAGCCCGGCGTGACTATCATTGATAACGAACCCACCGGTGTCGATCTGAAATGGCGGCCTGGTCAATACGAACTGGCATTCCTTCGATGACCCCCCTCATACACGGCAATACAAGGCTGGAACTCGAAACCGGCCAGACTCTGTTCGATCACGCAGACTCTCTGCACGTCCGCGTACCCACGTCGTGCGGACGGACAGGCGAGTGCCATGAGTGCATAGTCGAGATCAAGCAGGGATGGGACGCGCTTAGCCCCGCGACCGAGCCCGAGTCATTCCTGCGAGGCGACTACCGGCTCGCCTGCCAGGCGCGTGTCGTGGACTCGTCGGCCAACGTGGAATTCGCCGTGCTGCGCCGCCAACCGCGCATTCTCACGCGGGGTATCGCCAGGGAGGTCAGGCCTGATCCTTTCACCGTGAAGGAGAACGACAAGGTCGTATTCAAAGGTCCGGGCGGCCCTCGGGTAATCGACAAGTACAGGGGATCGATATTCGGGCTGGCGGTCGATCTTGGAACAACGACGGTCGTGATGAATCTGGTCGACATGGAGACCGCCTCGGTCGTGAGGACGGCGTCCTTCGAAAACCCGCAGCGCTTCGGCGGCAGCGACATCATGAACCGAATCTCCTACGACGGAAGCAAGTTCCCCGGAGAACTTCAGGCCGTGATGTTGTCCTCCATCAACTTCGAAATCGGAGAGATGTGCAGGACCGAACGTATTCGCCGCAGGCAAATCTACGAGTTGGTCGTTGCCGGGAACTCCACGATGAGAGACCTGTTTTTCGGTCTCGACGTTCAACCGATCGGGTTGAAGCCCTACCGGTCTTCGACCGAGATCGAAATGCTGGAAAACCGGCGTGACACCACGGCCATCTATGCGGCAGCGTCGAACTTGGGGGTGAGAATCCACCCAAACGCGGTCGTCTACGGCGGCCCATTAGTCGGGTCGCACGTGGGAGCGGATGTTGCCGCCGACATGCTGGCCGTTGGTATAGACGAACAGACCGAGCCGGTCATGCTGGTAGACGTAGGTACGAACACCGAGGTGGTCGTCGGCACAAAGGATCGATTGCTGGCAGCTTCGTGCCCGGCAGGTCCCGCCTTCGAAGGGGGCGAGGTCAAATACGGAATGCCGGGCTACGAGGGCGCTGTCGAAGCGGTGAGCATCAACAATGGCCGCGCGGCGTGCAGGACTATCGGAGATGCTGAACCGCAAGGGATTTGCGGTTCCGGTCTCATCGACCTGCTCGCCGAGTTGCGCCGCAACGGCATCATGACCGAACTGGGCCAGCTTGATGAAGGGATGTCCGAATTTGCCTTTGTTCCTGAAAAAAACCTGACCCTGTCTCGATCCGATATTTCGGCATTGGCGCAAGCGAAAGCTGCGAACTACTGTGGGCAATCGATAGTCCTTCGCCGTTATGGACTGCCCATGAACGATTATAGGAAGCTCTATCTGGCTGGCGGGTTCGCCAACTACGTCAACGCCGAAAATGCGATCGCGATCGGGTTCATTGCAGGTGTTCCGGAGGATCGCATCGAGAAGGTCGGCAACGCGTCGCTCGAAGGCGCGACCATAATGCTGATGTCAGGACCCATGCGTAGCAAGATCGAGGAACTCGTCAAGACGGTAGAGCATGTCGAACTGGAGACCGAACCGGACTTTTTCGATTTTTTCGTCGAGGGCTGCCACTTCAAACCGCTTACATCTCCGGTGTAGCGAAACGCCTCGTCGACAGTCGCAGTAACGGCCCGCGCCTAGGGCCTGTTTACACTAAATCCACCCCATGGGGCGGTCCAAAATGTCATTACGGCAGCCCCGGATGTTGTCCTGAGCGCTTAAATGTCATTCCGAGCGAAGCCGAGGAATCTAAGCCGGCGGTTGGCAGTCGCGGCGCCATTCACTCAACCAGGCTTCGCATTGAGGCGCGTTGCTCCGCGACAGCCTGGCTTCAAGACAAGATTTTGAGATTCCTCACTACGTTCGGAATGACAGCCGAGGGGTGGCGATACGTACGCTTTTGTGTGAACAGGCCCTAATCAACGTGAAACGTGCACCGGAAATTTCGCCCTCGCGGTGGCTCGTTAAGGTCGCTCGCGGATATCCTGTACTGCCATGGACAAGAAAGTATTGATAACCGACTACGTGTGGCCCGATCTCGATGCGGAACGGGAGGTGCTCGAAGCGGCGGGCGTCGAACTTGTGGTGGCGCCTGACGGGTCGGAGACGACCCTGGCGGCCCTGGCAGCCGACGTCGACGCCATCATGTTCTGCTTCGCAAGTGTGACCGGCGAGGTCCTGCGATCGGCGTCAAAATGTGTTGTCGCGTCGCGATACGGCATCGGTGTGGACAACATCGACATAGCGACGGCCACGGAACTGGGCGTCGTCGTCACGAACGTTCCTGACTACTGCATCGACGAGGTGGCCGATCACGCCATCGGGATGATCCTCGCGCTGAACCGGCGATTGGGCCAGCACGACCAACTTGTCAAAAGCGGGGGTTGGGCCGACCTTAAACTCAATCAGTCGATGCGGCGTATGAAAGACGCCACTCTGGGCATCATCGGGTTTGGCAGGATCGGTCGCGCCGTGGCGGTCCGCGGCTCAGTGTTCTGCGGCAGAGTCATCGCCTTCGACCCACTCCTTGAAGCAGGTACGAGCGCCGACGGTGTTGAGTGCGTGTCGTTCGACGACTTGGTCCGGGAAAGCGACTTCATGACGGTCCACGTACCGCTCATGTCGTCAACCGAGGGGTTAATCGGCGCTGCCGAACTGGACATGATGAAAGATGATGCCATCGTCGTTAACTGTGCCCGCGGCGGACTGATCGACGAAGCGGCCCTGGCGCAGGCCCTGGCAGATGGTCGCATAGGCGGCGCCGGTCTAGACGTGCTCGAGCCCTCCCCGCCTGCTGAAGATCACCCGCTACTCGCATTCGACAACGTCATCATCACCCCTCACACGGCGTTCTTTTCCCAGGCGTCTACCCTGGAACTGGAACGGCGCACCGCCCAGGAAGTGGTGAGGGTGTTGAACGGCGAACGGCCTGAGAACTTCATCAATCCGGAGGTCTCTGGCCGCTCTAGGGTCGGCATATAACCCGATTGCGGCTGAGGCGAAGTCCGGCCAGCACGAACTACTCCGACAATACTTGGTAGTAGGAGTACTGCCCTGCCCCGAGCGGCGGCGAACACCGTCTAGCAGAATGGAAGGCGTTCGCTATTCGCCGGCTTGCTCGGCGTCTTGTTTGGCGGGTCGCGAGTCGGCAAGACGCGAGATCCCGAAAAACCCGATACCGGCGATTACAAGAAAGACCACGAGGCCGACAGCCCCGCCAACGTAGGCGCCGGCAAGGCCGGCCGCGGTGAGCAGCACCACGATGGTGCATGAGTAGATGTAGTCGTTGCGCATCCCCATGCCTGGAATGGTATCGCGTTTCCCTTTGGGATTACAGGCTGCAAAAACCAACTTTTTTGCCTCGGCCGGATATGATTGATACCAGAGGCAAATGAAAACGTTGATGTTGAGGGATCGGCGAGGCGCCGGTCCGATTGAATTTAACGCTGGGCGTCGCCTGGAGTCGCCAATCAAGCGGTCCTTATCGACGGCCGATCCAACGAAACTGACGGGCGGTCAGCGAACAGGCACGAGCGCCGCCGTGCTTACGCAAATCAGCAGGGCCAGCGTAGCTCAGAGGCAGAGCAGCTGTTTCGTAAACAGCAGGTCCCCGGTTCGAATCCGGGCGTTGGCTCCATCCCCCTTCCATTTATCACTGCCGCACCGCCGCGCCTCCGGGCCATTTTGCAAATTGCTCGGCCGCCGGACAGCGCAGGTCACACAGGCCGTACCAAACACAATTACCGAGTAGCAATTTAAACTTGATGGGCAAGGAGCACCATGAAGATACTCAATTTTTTCATTATGACCCGCATACGGAAGATTCTGACCGCGGCGGCCGTCATCGCTGCGATCCCGGCGATTGCTTTGGCGTGGTGGCTAGGGTCTCCCCTATTCATAGACAAGACCGTGGACGAACAATTCCCGTTGTCAGTGTCGGCCGATGTTCCGGAGGGCTTCACAAGGCAGGAAGTCGAAGAAACGATGGCCACGATGGCCAAAATGGACAACACGATGACAGAGCCCATGATGTCCGAAATGAGTTCGTCGCAAGTGCTGTCCATGGGCAACTTCGAGGACGCAGACAATTTCCACAAGGGGTCGGGCGTCGCCACCATCTACCAGCTCGAGGACGGCTCACACGTCTTGAGACTCGAGGATTTTCGCGTGACCAACGGCCCTGATCTCCGCGTCCTGTTGAGTAAAGCGCCGGATATCCGTGACCGGGGTGAATTCCAGCAATACGACTACGTGGAGTTGGACCGGCTCAAGGGCAACATCGGGAATCAGAACTACGAGATCCCCGGGGATGTGGCGGTCTCAGATTTTCGGTCCGCGGTGATCTACTGCAAGGCGTTCCACGTGCTATTTTCCGTAGCCCCTTTGGCAAGCTCGTCTTAGGATCAGGCCGCCGCGGAAAGCGTCCACGGTTCC
Organism: Dehalococcoidia bacterium; assembly: GCA_965219065.1. Lineage (GTDB taxonomy): Bacteria > Chloroflexota > Dehalococcoidia > Lucifugimonadales > Lucifugimonadaceae. Next base: position 524,831 of record OZ244715.1, on the reverse strand, counting down.
CTTGGCCCGGCGCGTTAATATGTCGCGCCGGGCCGTGTGGGGAGGTTGGATTCGCGACTAATCGCTTGCCGGCGTCCCATTCGGAAGCGGATTCGAAGACATACAGATCCTTAAGCTGTCCCATTCCCGAATAGCTGAGGAGCAGCTTTGCCCTCCCCCGAAAGGGATGAGTCTTCTAGAATAGGCGAGCGGCTGCCCATCGGGGAAGCGTTGTTGCCTGGTGTCAGGATCAATCCGCCATCCTCCGGACAGCTGCTTGACTTTCTGCAACCAGACCTACCCCCTGAGACCCGACGGTGAGAGGTGCCTAACGTGAACTCGAAGAGAAAAATGGTTCTGATGGATAGGCCACAGACTATCGGTACTCTCCCCTACTTCCTGTCCGAGTCTCAAAAGAGTACCGACGTAAGAGACCGGCTCGACGAGATAAGGGCTGCGGCGCCCGGGTTCGAGATCAAGTATTTCGATGAGCCGCCCAGCTTGCTTGAGAGTTCGATCGGGGATGCCGAAGTCATCGCTACGATAGGCTTAGGCCCCGATGCCCTCGCCGTGGCGAAACGGTTGAAGTGGCTGCATATCTGGAGCGCAGGGGTCGAGCACACGATTTATCCGGAACTGATCAGCAGTCCAGTCGTGATCACCTGCATCAAGGGCAACGCCGGCGTCCCGATGGCCGAGTTCGCCATGATGCATATCTACATGTGGACCAAGAAACTCCTGCACTACCTGGCGGCGCATGAGCGCAAGGAGTGGATCACCGGCGGCCATGGCGAACTCATCAACAAGACGGTCGGCATAATCGGCCTCGGGAATTCGGGTGCCGACCTTGCGCGCAAATGCAAGGCGGCCCACATGCGGGTTCTCGGCCTGCGCCGCACGACCGCGCCGTGCGATTACGTCGACGAGATGTTCACTCGCGACCGACTGCACGAGTTCCTCGGTAAGGCGGACTTCGTGTGCATCACCGCTCCACGGACGGCCGAAACGTTGGGAATGCTGGGCGAAGCTGAGTTCCGGGCGATGAAACCGACTGCCTACCTCATAGTTACTTCTCGGGGCGGAATTGCACAGGATGGGGCGTTGTTGGAGGCGCTCAACCAGGGGTGGATCGCCGGCGCTAGCCTGGATGCTCACACCACGGAACCATTGCCGGCCGATAGTCCGTTCTGGAGCGCGCCCAACACCATCATTACGCCACACTCAGCCGCTGGCGGTACAGGAAACTCAGCCCGTGCAATGGACATCTTCATGGACCATTTGGATCGATATGTGCGTGGAGAACCGTTCAGGAATCAGGTGGCCAAGGCGGCCGGCTACTAGACCAAAGCGGAAGCACGGAAATTTTATCAGCACGCGCCGTCATCTAGGCGTCACGGGAGTAAATGCGCGACCTTGGGTGACCCGGCTTACAGGTTCTCAGTTGCTCGGGCGCCCAGCGCCGCGATCACGCGTGAAGTGGGAGTCCGTCAGTCAAGCACGACCTTGTCCACCGTGTTCTTCTCGATGAATTCCCAGTCCAGCTCGACACCGAGCCCAGGCTTTTCGGGAGGATGCACACAGCCGTTCTCATCGATCGAATCGAGCCGGTCCGAATACCCGTCGAGATATACCTGCGCCGCGTGGGACGGCACCTTCGGGTGCACAAGGCCCATCTCGTAGTAGTTGGAGTTGCGCATTGACGCCATGCAGTGGCGCGCGCCGGGTCCGGGCCCGTGTGGCTCAACATCCAGGCCGAAACCTTCGGCGGCGTGAGCGATCTTCATCACACCTGTGATGCCACCGTCGTAGTTAAGGTCGATGCGGACGAAGTCGGTGCCATCTGCGACGATGAAATCGACGTGCGGCTCGAGACCTCGAACCATCTCCATCTGGAGAATCGGGGTCCGCAGCATCTGCCTTAGCCGGCGGTGTGCGAAGGCAGACACGCCTCCGTCTCTAAATGGGTCCTCGTACCAGTAGTACCCCCAATCGTCCAGGGCCCGCCCTACCTTCCAGGCGTCCGCAAAGGTGTCATAAATGCAGCCAGGGTCGAGCATCAGATCCATCTTGTCACCGACTCTCTTGCCGACCGCCTCGACCGTCGCGATCTGCCTGTCTATATTCGAGTCCTGCCACATGTGGATCTTGAAGGCGGGATAACCCATCTCCAGGCACTGCTCGGCAAAATCGGCGTACGCCTCAGGGCTGCTGAGCCCGTCCGGCTCGTTGTCTGCGACGAACGTGCTTGCATAGCAAGGGAGGTTCTTTCGGTATCCGCCGAGGAGGGCGTACACGGGCACTTCATGGAACTTGCCGGCGATGTCCCACAACGCCATGTCGATCTGTGAGATGCCCATGCGGGCGTGTTGCCGCATCTGGTGCTTTGTCTGGTTGTATATCCCCTCGCGCTCCAGAGCGTTCTGCCCGAGCACCTTGTGAATCAGCAGTGGGATCCCGGCGTACTCAGTCGGCGCGCCGCCCAGGTACTCGCCCACGATGCCCACGTCCGTAAACATTCGGAGCACCATCTCGCTGGCCGTGTGCTTGCTGCCGCGTTTGTAGACGGGGATGTTTATCGACTCATCAACCCCGACGTCGTTCATTACGTAGGTGAATTTTCGCAGCTCTACGCTGGTCACAACCGGTCCGACAGCCATTCTCCGTACCTCCTCGGTAATATCACTTAATTTCCGCTCCGCAGGCGTGGCCGACCATACCGCATGGTGTAGGGGCGCACAATGACCGAAGATGGGCGACGCGGATCCGGCGCACGATTGCCGGTATTCGGCCCGGCGAATCGCCCGGAGTTGCCCCGGCTGGCCGGTACCGTACCGAGAACGACATTCTCAGGCCGCTTCGCCCAACTACGCGGGATCGCACGATGGTCCCTGATCAGCCGTGACGCCGTGGCACCGGCCTCCTGGTTGAGTTGGGCTGCGGCTTGCAGCAGCGTTCATAACTGGCGCAGGCGCGGGTCAAACCTGTCTCGCATCCAGTCACCCAGGAAGTTCACGGAGAAGACAGTCGCGAATATGGCGATGCCGGGCATCATCGAAACCCACCATGCGGCTCTCAACCATTTTCGCCCATCCGCAACCATGAGTCCCCACGCCGGATTGGGCTTCGGAATCCCGACACCCAGAAAGCTAAGGGTCGCCTCAGTCAGGATCAAAGAACCCACGGCCACACTTGCTACCACCATGATCGTGCTGAGTACACCGGGCAAGATATGACGAAATATAATCCTTGGAGGAGAGGCGCCTGCAATCCTGGCCAGTGCCACGTAGTCCTGCGTCCTCAGACCCAGCGTCATACCGCGCGCCTGGCGCGCGTACCCGCCCCAGGTAAACACGACAAGCAGGATCAAGATCAGAGTCAGGCTTGAGCCGAACAGTACCACAAGTACGATGGCGACCAACACAAACGGGATCGCGAGCGTGAAGTCAACAAAGCGCATCATAACCTCGTCACCATTGCCGCCGACGTAGCCCGCTATAAGACCCACCGAAGTACCTAGGACCATCCCCACACTCAACACGATGCCCGCGACCATCAAGGAGATCCTGCTGCCGTACATGATCCGGGTCAGGATGTCGCGGCCATTATCGTCGGTACCCAGCGGGTATTCGCTGGTACCGCCTTCTAACCACATCGGGGGAGTGAGCCGGTCGCGGAGGTCTCCGCGACGCGGGTCGTGTCCGGTCAATAGGGGCGCAAAAATCGCCATGAAGACCACGATACCGATTACCAGCAACGGGATTAGCGGCCAGCGACGGAGCACGTAGAGGGTCTTACCCCACCGTGTCTGGCGAAATGCGGCCCCATGCTCGAATTCAGATTTGCCTTGAGCCATTCTCAGTCTCTATGTGAACCGGATTCTCGGATCGATCACTGCATACAGCACGTCCACAAGAAGGTTCATCCCGACGTAGGCCACTGTGAAAAGTATGACCACGGCCGCGACCACTGGAAAATCTGCCGCGAAAACCGAGTCGATCGCGAGCCGACCAATACCAGGCCAGGCAAAGACCTGCTCGACGACTACTTGCCCCGAGATGAAGGCCGCCGCAAGCAACCCGAAGTGTGTCAGTGGCGGGATCATCGAGTTCCGCACGGCATGTTTCCATACCACCCAGTCCCCACTCACCCCCTTGGCTCTGGCGAACTTCACGTATTCGGAGTCCAGCACCTCCAGCATCGAAGAACGCACCAGACGCAACGAGGATGCCGACGCCGACCAGCCGAGCGTTACCGCAGGCAAGACGATGTGGCTAAAGCTACCCCTGGTGGAAGTGGGGAACCAATCGAGAATCACCGCAAAGATGAGAATCAGCATGAGGCCCACCCAGAAAGCCGGGAGGGCCTGCCCGAACAAGGCGAACATTCGGCCCAACAGGTCCCAGACACTGCCTCGCTTCACCGCCGACAACACGCCGAGTGGTATCGCGACAATGAGGGCTCCGGCAAACGCGACCGCACCTAACTCGAGGGTGGCCGGGATCCTCTGGCGGATCATCGTCCACGCGGCTCGCTTCTCTACAAGCGAATGGCCGAAATCACCTGTAACTGCCTTGGCAGCCCAGACCAGGTACTGGACGGGGAGGGGCTTGTCCAACCCCATTTCTCGTCCCCAGGCGTCCCAATTCTCCTGGGTCGTGTATATCTGATCGCCCAGGAAGAGTATCCGTGGATCCCCTCGCGCTCGCGTCAATGCGAACACGAATATGCTGGACGCTAATAGCATCAGGGCCAGGTATCCGATCCGCCGCACGACAAATCTGGTCACGTATTATCCCATGTCCCGTCGACCGGACTCGGCAGTGCTGGGGACCGGTAACTGCGGAGACAACTCCGCGTCATGCCCGCCGGGAATTTCGGCGGGCATGGCGCTGTGTGGATTCGTAAAGCGCGCGTCCCTTCCTTCGCACTTACACGGGGTGATCGGACGCAACCATCGCATCGCGCTACTTGATCCTGATCCTTTCAGGGGAGTTGAAAAACCCGAAGACAGACTGATGGGGATCCCATTCGATGTTGCCCGCCACCAGGTACAACAAGCCCAGGGGATACACCGTGGGAATCGTCATCATCCAATAGCTCTTGAAGTCTTGCAAGTAGATGTTGTTCTGAATCCGCTTGTCCCTGTCCGGCTCTGTCTTGTTTGCGTAGACGTACTCGACGAGTTGGTCGGGTATTTCGATGCCCTGAACTCCGCCGAGTGACGGGAATCTTCCACCCGGCGCAACCGCATCAATCAGCCTTATGTCGCCGCCGTGGAAGTACGGAAAATCGATGGAACGATCTACAAAACGCGGCCGGTAAGCGTCGTAGGCCGTCGTGTCGATAGTCACGCGTATTCCGATGTCTTCCAACATCTGCGCGACCGGCTCTGCCAGGTACTTGTTGTAATCGACGCCGTCCCACATATGCATGTCGAAGCCGTCCGGGTATCCCGCCTCCGCCAGATACTGTTTGGCAAGTTCAGGGTCGTACGGGATGTGCCAGAGACCGCCCGGTTGGTCCTTCGAGAACTCGGAATCGGGCAATCCGTCGGTGAAAGCCGGTCTGCCCAACCCGTCCATCACTGTCTCGACAAGAAGGTCCCGATCAATGGCCATAGCCATGGCCCAGCGGACCTTTCGCGCATTCTCCATCTGTTCGCATACCGAGCCCTCCGGCGGCGGCACCGACGAGAAAATCACCGCGCGGTCGCAGCCGGTCGCGTCCGGGTTGCCGATCCACGGGTGGTCCTTGTCTGGCTGGAATCCGGGGAACGGACCCCACTTCTCGCCGGTATCCCTGAAGACTGCCGACCAGTAATTACCGGACATGTTCAACGTTGCGCCGAACGGAGGACCAATGTTAGTAACGGAGGCGCCCGCGCTCTTGACCCACGGCTTGACCAGCGCCGGATCTATGCCGCCTCCGGAGCCGGTCGCAATGTCCAACTCACCTGCTTCCATGGCGGCCTGCTGCGTACCTACCTCCGGCATGGTGATGTAGGTAAGACTCTCGACCATGGCCCTGCCATCTTCCCTGAAATAGTCAGCGAAGCGGTCCAACTCGATCTTGTTGTTCGTTTCCCATGTCTGCACGGTGAAAGGACCGGTCCCCATGTCCGTCACGTTGAAATCATCGGACCCGAGTTCCTCGAACGCCTTCTTGCTGACAATGGGGACGGTTGTGTCACCCGCATTCGAAAGCCTGAGCCCCCACGTGCCGTTCCACTCGCTCAGGTGCAGAATCACCGTTCGGTCGTCGATGGCCTCCCAGCGGTCCTGCCACTCGCTGAACGGAGCGGCCCGGGTGAATATGGAGCCCTCGCGGATCGCGTCGTTGAAGCTAAATGCCACGTCCTCTGCGGTTAGCTCACCCCAATCGTTGTGGAATTGGACTCCCTCACGGATCGTGAAAGTGATCGTGCTCTGGTCAGCGGCGATCTCCCAGTCAGTGGCGATGCCCGTGCCGCCAAGAAGTCCGAAGTCCGGCGGCGGCGAGTGATCCGCCCTTATAAGGGATTCGTACACCCCGTACCTCGTGAGAAGTGCGTCGGACCAGCCCCGGCCACTAAGAGAGACCCTGAATATGGGCGGTTCCGTCTTTGTCGACACCCTCACGTGGCCCGACGCAGTTACCGGGGCGGCCTCTGTCGCCGGCGTGGGCGTGGGCGCCGCTTTCTCCGCAGCAACGACCTTCGCTGGTTCGGCTGTCACGATGACGAGCTTCTCGACCTGCTTCTCGACGATGACCGTCTCAACTATCTTCTTCTCGACTTGCTTCTCCACGATGACCGTCTGCACCACGACCTTCTCGACCTCGACGATCTCCTCGCCGCCACAAGCGACGGCCAGGGCGGCCCCAGCCGCAAGCATGACCAGAGCCGTAAGCGCTAACTTTCTCATTTGCATCAGTATTCCCTCGTATACGTACCGGAATTGCCCCCGCCTACCCGCGACAGGCGGAAGAGCACCATCAATGGCGCTCCCGTCACTTACTTAATTCGTAATCCTCGCGCCAGCGACGGTACAGGAACACACTATTGTCGTCAACCTGTCTGACTGAGCGGCAGTCGACCGCTCGGCGGCGAGTCTCATTGAACCGCGCAACAAGAGAACGGGGTCGCTGCCAGTTTTTCAAGGAGTGACCGGATAACACGGAAGACCCGAATATTGGGCCAAGGATGGGGATTACCCAACTCCGGTGCGGGAATGGCGCAATTGCCGCTGCCCGTTCTCGCGTGTCACAATACACATGCCGCCCGTGGAGTCCGTCGGCGCCAGGCCACTCGCAAAACCCGCGCGCACGCTTGGGCACTTGGGCAGCGGACCTGACAACCCCTACCTGGCGTCATATAGGCGCCTGACCGAATTGTTTGCGCTGGTGTGACACGATATAACGGCCGCCACGGAATGGCAGCGGTGTCACGGATTCAAATAGGTTCGCCCACCGGCAGGTCCGCGCTTGCGATTTCCGAGCATTTGGAATCTGGAACGGGCGCGCGCGAAACGCTAGTCATTGAAGATAACTGAGGGGAGGCGCCGGCATGCTGAGAGTAAGCCATGTCGCGAAAGGGATAGTACTGTCCACGCTGGTCGCGGTAGCTCTGCTTGGCGCGGGGTGCGGTGGCGATGAACCTCCGGGGTTCGGTGCTGATACAGAAGATATTCGCAGCCGTGGTGGCAAATCCGGGGGCGAGGCTAAACCCGGGTTTTCCGGGGCCGGCCCCGCGCAGCGAGGAGAAGACCAATCCTCACAAGCAGGGGAGGCGGACTCAGCGGTGAGCTCAGATCAGTTCGGCGACTCCGGTTTGGTCGTCAGGAGAACTAAAATCGTACTGGAACCGGGCAAGTCCGGCGGCGTAGTAGAAGCCATCGTATTAAACTCCGGCGACACGCTGTGTAACGAGGTGAGGATCAATCTCGATCTGGTCCGGAGAAACGAGTCGCTCGTTACGAAAGTAGAAATCCTCGGGTCTGAGCTTGAGCCAGGCGCAGAAACAACTCTCAAAAGCGATTTCGAAGGAATTGGTGTATCGAAAGCTGTGGCAACAGGGGGCAGTTGTGGGCCCGGCCCGTAACAAAAAAGCCGGTGGCACGAGCGGTGTGCGTGGGGACTCTCTCAACAGTGAAAAGCTCTCGAACTGGATTGACAGAGTCTCCGCTTCGACCACGACATGCACGGGAGCGAGATGGTAGGCGTCGCCCCCGCGACCTGGGACCTGTTCGGCAGACCTGAAGACGAAAGATGCTTGGCGTGCGTGCGTCGTCGGGGTCGCATGCGTCTCGGAAACCAACTCGATGTTCTCATTGAGGCCGTCCATGCCATCCAACGGTCCATATGCTCAGGCGAGCTTTGCGCCGGTGAATCCCAACCCAACGGCCCACATTGAACGGCAATTGGCACACCACCGACTACGAAGTTGGGGACGCGTTGATATTCCACAGCCTCACGGTCCACAAAGCGTTGCCGAACGAATCGGACGAACATATTCGCCTGTCCCTCGACAACCGGTATCAGTCCGCCAAGGACGTGATCAATGACAAGCAGCTGCAACCTCACCTGAGTGGAGCCGGTACGAGGTGGGACTGGGATTCGATCTACGGGGACTGGCCCAAGGATGACGAGCTCGCCTACTACTGGGACGAATCCGAACTCAGGATAGCGCCGTGGGACGACAGCTTCGCGGACAACGGCGTCATGGACGCCATCGCCAAGGCCCGAAATAGCGATGAAGACGCCATCTACAGCCTGGACATATTGCTCAAGGCGAACCCCGGCTCGAAGTGGGCGGGAGAAGCCGCCAAAGCGCTCGCGGCTGTGCAATCACCATGATCGGGAGGGTGTTCAGCGAGTAATTTGTCGAATGCGGTACCGAACTGCGTGGGCGGAACCGGCTGAATTAAAACCCATTTCTCAGCCTGAACCCTCGTACCGTTGGCCCGTGCGCCCTTCTGTCACCAAGCGCGCACTCAATGTCACCATGAGCGCCCCCAATGTCACCCGGAGCGAAGTCGAAGGGTCTAGGGGCTTTGTGTCCAGGCGGTGCTCTATGACGCGAGTAGATTCTTCGGCTTCGCTCAGAATCACTATAGCCTTGCGAAGGCCGCGCAAGACAATGAAAATGCGGCCGCCTCTCCACCGTCGCTCCGGCGCAGGCCGGAGTCCAGGGGCCGGGGCCTGGTTTCTTACTCAAGGCCGGACTGAAGGAATTGGGCCACTGCATTTCGTTTTCACAGCAATGACAGTCAACTGCGCTCAGGCTGAGATGACCTCGCGTTTCACCTTCGTTGGCAACGCCCCGCACCTGAAAGACATTTGAACGATGATTGAAAAACTCCTTTCAGCGGCCCCTGACACCTGGGTTCGCGACGCGTGCGGTGTGGATCGGGACGGACAGGCCATCGACGCCCTGGTCCACAGGGATGCTTACGATCGCGACAGTGAGCGAGGGAGCATTTTGGTCATCGGAGACATGACCGGCCGAACTCCGGGGGATGTGGTTGTCGACGCGCTGGTGGACGTCGCCAGGCAAATGCGGAACGATTCCGATTCTGTTCCGGTCATCTCGGTCGTACCGGCGCCGGGCTTGACGGGCAACGCCACGCCCTACCCGCCCATTGAGGGGTTTTTCGACCACCAGTCAGACCCCGTAGCTCGCTATCTGTGGCGGTGGATCGGTTACCTGGCGCCTGACCTTGTAGTTGAGGTACGAAGCGGCGATACAACGGAGTGGCGGGCGACCGATCTTATTACGGCCGAACGATTCGCCTCGTCCGGTTTCGGATTCGAGGATGAATCCCTGTTGGGGGCCTTGGGCAATGGTGCGGGCGATGCTCCGGGGGCCATTCCCGGATTGAGGATCACTGTGCCCGATGGAGAGCTTGGAGTAGAAATCGGGCGACTGCTGGCGATCGTGAACAAAACAGGGGTTGAGCCTTCAGGCGCCCGTCGTTCCCTAGTAGCTCGACAAAAACGCTGCCCTTCTGACGTGGTGCGGATATTGATCGGGACTTATGGGTACACCCTCGATCCGGTCGTCTACACGCAAGGTGTCTCGATCGGCGGACGTCTGGTGGCCTGGGAAACGGGCATCACGCAGAATGACCCTACGGGGAATATTCGTCAGATCGCGGAATCGCTGCTCGCCGATCCGGGTCCGTTTCTCGAGTCAGGCCCAGACGGCGCCTCGCTCGCCGGCCTGACCTGGGCGTGCGACATGGCCCGCATAACTGGCGATGAACAGGCCAAAAACCTGTTTATCGCGGCTGCCGACCAATTCGAGGACGGAGGCAAGTCCGTACCGCCTCCTCCTGCCGACGTAGATTTTCGTGTAGAAGACATGTTTTTCATTGCCACCGTAATCGGGCAGGCGTATGTACTGACCGGTAACAGCCGCTACAACGCCCTGCTGGAAAAGTACATGCGGAGTTGCCTGGGATCGGGCGTACAGAGAGCGGACGGGTTGTTCGATCACAGTCAGGGAGCGAGGTTCCTATGGGGACGGGGGAACGGATTCGCAGCGCTCGGGTACGCCGAGGCGCTGACGTACCTGCCGGATGATTCACCGGTGCGTTCAGGCCTCGTAGATGCGCACCGAATCCATCTCACAGCATTGCTCTCTCACACCGCGCCATCGGGAAAACAGCGGCAGTTGACGGACTTTCCCGGTTCGTACGAAGAGTTGAGCGCCACCTGCATGGTCGGGATCGCCCTCGCCCGCGGCGGGCGGCTCGGCTGGCTGGACGAATCGCATGCTCAGGGACTAAAACGGTGTTGGAACGCCGCGTCTGAGAGCATAGGCGACGATGGCGGTCTTGTAGACGTCTGTGCAGGCACCGGCCCCCAGACGTCGGTCAGGGAGTATCTCGACCGCCCCGCGGTATCGGGGCTCGACGACCGGGGCGGAGCGATGGCTATGTGGTTCGCCCTTGAGATGGCCAAGCTCAACTCAGCCAGGGAATAGCGCATCAGGCGAAGGGCGCCCAGGCTGCCTTCCGGGGCCAACAAATCGTGATCCCAGCGCCCCGAATATGCGGTAAAGTGTGCAAAATAACCGCGCCACTGACTATTTACGCGTAGCGCGCGTGAGGGCGTTTTCTGGCTTCAGCCCATGTTTTGGCCGTGGCAAATTGTAGAATTACGAATGGCTTAACCCGTCTGGAGCAGTAACGGGAGGGTGATAAATGACAGACGCTGACCGCCAGTTAACGGCCCACCTCCTTCGCAGGGCCGGCTTCGGGGCTTCGACAGAAGACCTCGACAGGCTAGCCGGACGGCCTTACGAAGACATCGTCGAGGAGTTGGTCCATCCTGAGCGCGTGCCTGGAGTGGATAACGACATCATCTCCCGATACATGCCGCACACCACCAGCAAAGACGGTCAAGGCGACTGGAATGCCAGGTGGATGTTCCGGATGACCAATTCGCACCGGCCGCTCGAAGAAAAGATGGCCCTCTTCTGGCACCAGGTCTTCGCAACGGGCTGGACCAAGAGCGAACATACCCCGACGATGATCGACCAGATCCAGATGTTCCGCGAAACGGGTTTGTCGAATCTGCGGACCATCCTCCTGCGCCTGTCGCAAGACCCGGCCATGATCTATTGGCTGGACAACTGCGAAAATCACTCTGGAGCGATCAACGAAAACTACGGCCGGGAACTTCTCGAACTGTTCTCTATGGGGATCGGAAACTACACCGAGACCGACATCAAGAACGTCGCACGTGCCTTTACAGGCTGGACCTTCGAGCAACCCCTGCCGCTCTACCCATACGGCCACTTCGACAGCAAGTTTGAATACCGGCCGGACGATCACGATGACGGCGAGAAGACGTTCTTGGGTCACACCGGGAATTTCAACGGCGAAGACATCATCGAAATCATCGTGAGCCAGGAAGCCACCGCACGATTTATCTCCAGGCACCTCTACAACTTCTTCGTCGCCGATGAGGCCCAGGTGCCGGCGTGGAGCATCGAACCTCCCAGGGACCCGGCCGCAATCGATGAACTGGTTGCCGCCTATCAGGACTCCGACGCCGACATGCGCTCGGTTATGCAGACGCTGTTCAATTCGGACTTCTTCAAGACTGCCACTTACAGCAGGGTCAAGTCGCCCACCGAATACGTGGCCGGCGTCATCAAGCTCTCCGGCGAATTCCGAACGCCGGAACCGGAACTGGAGAACATAGAGGGCATTCTCGGAACGATGGGCCAACGACTCATGGACCCACCTACCGTTGAGGGATGGCACACAGGGAAAGAGTGGATCGACGGCGGGACCCTCACCGAACGAATCAACTACGCAGTCGACATGGTCAGCGACCTGGAAAAACCGGGTATGCGTCGGATCGTCGAAACGCTGGCGTCACACGGGGCGCCGGTCTCTGCTGAGCGGTTTGTAGACACAGTCGAAGAGCTGTCAGGCTTTGTCGGGCTGACCCGCGAAACCAGGCAGGAGTTGATCGATATGGCTGAAGAAGAGGGCGACCTTACCTTCGGCAACGAATCAGAACGCACGCGTAGCGAAGAGCGAATCAGGGAGATGCTGACCCTTGTCGTGGCGACAAGGGAGTATCAGTTCGTTTGATTGACAGGAGGCGTCCCGGCATGGAAAACGGCCGAAACGGAAAGAAAAAAGAACCCGTACTGGTGATCATCCAGCTTTCGGGCGGCAACGACTTCATGAACACGTTGATCCCGTTCACCAACGGGATCTACCACGACAGCCGGCCGTTGGTGGGAATTCCTGAAGACAAGGCCCTCCCTATCAACGGGGAACTGGCGTTCCACCCATCCGCAAGCGTGCTGAGGGACCTGTATAGCGACGGCAACGTGGCGATTGTCCAGGGCATAGGTTACGAGAACTCAAGCCGGTCTCATTTCAGGTCGATGGACATCTGGCACACGTGCGAGCCGAACGAAATTGCTACGGAAGGTTGGCTGGCCAAGGTGATCAGGGAGATCGACCCCGAGGGCAAAAACCCGCTCACGGGTGTCAGTTTCGGTCGCGGCCTCCCCCGCGCCATGGCCGCCCCCGGGGTAACGGCCACGTCGGTCGGTAATCTCGACAACTATGGGTTGATGACCGGCATAGAGATTCACCAGGAACGGGAACGACGGCTCGAAACGTTCAAGCGGGTCTACACGCCTGCCGTTGGTTCCGGAGTCGTGATGGACTACCTCGGTCAGACTGGTCACGACGTCTTGCGCGGCGCCGACCTGATCTCGGTGGCGCCGCAACGATACACTTCGACCGTCGAGTACGCCGACAACCAGATTGCGCAGGGGCTGAGGGACGTCGCCAGGGTGCATACGGCGGGCCTCGGCACACGCATCTTCTACACGCAGCACGGTGGCTACGATCACCACGCGCAGGAACTGCCAGTACACGCCAAGCTGCTTGCCGAACTGTCGACCGCTATCGCCGACTTCCTGACCGACCTCCGCGAGCACGATGCATCCGAAGAGGTGGCCATCCTCGTGTTCACCGAATTCGGCCGCAGGATTCAGGACAACGGCAGCGGCACAGACCACGGCTCGGGCGGAGGCGCATTCATCGTTGGTGAGAACGTGGACGGCGGTCTCTACTCCGAATATCCGTCGATCGAACGCAAGGACTGGCTCAACGACGAAGACATGCGCCACAGCATCGACTTCCGCGGCATCTACGGCACGATGCTTGAACAATGGATGGGTATAGAGCCAAAAGACTTCGTCAACGGCGAGTTCGAACAGATTCAGCCATTCAAAAAGACGCTGGTCGGCGTTTGAGGCCAGCAGCAACGGGAAATCAATAAATAATGGAGATTCAGGGCTATGCAGGCACAAAAGACCTCAAACGGTAGCCGTCCCTATGCCCTGCTTAGGGCTGGCTACCCCTACTACGCAACTTTGGGCATGCGCAGGGTCACCCAAAACCCGGTGGACATCGCCTTCGACGACGAAGGGATTCTGTACGTGTTGTGCAGACAGCGCGGCATCGGAAACAACCTTCGACGCATCAACTGGGAAGATGAAGACCTGGGCACCATCGGCGGCGGCAATTTCGAATGGCCGGTGACCCTCTTGAGGGACAGCGACGGGACGTTCTTCATAAGCGATGAGGCGAAGCACCAGGTGATCATGCTCGACCCGAAGGGCGAACTTATCAAAGCCTGGGGAACGCATGGTTCAGAGCCCGGCGAACTGAATAGGCCGTCCGGAATGGCGTTCGACGCGGACGAAAATATTTACGTGTCGGACACTCTCAATCACCGCATCCAGAAGTTCTCCAAGGACGGCCGGTTTGAGTCCGCGTTCGGGTCATTGGGAGATGCCGACGGGCAATTGAACATGCCCTGGGGTGTGGCAGTCGATGACGAGGGCATGATCCTCGTTTCCGACTGGCGAAACGATCGCATCCAACGGTTTACCCCGGATGGGGACCACCTGATGAGCTTCGGCAGTTCCGGAAGCGGAAACGGGGAGCTGAACCGGCCGGCCGGCATCGAAGTGGACTTCCACGGTGACATCTACGTGGCGGATCGCGGAAACAACCGCATCCAGTTGTTCGACCCGAACGGCCGATACGTGCGGCAGTTCAGGGGCGAGGCGACGTTGTCGAAGATCGGCAGGATCTACATCCAGAACAACGTGTCGGCGTTGAGGGCCAGGGAAACCGTCAGCACGGAGCCGGAAAAGAAATTTGTGTCGCCCACGTCGGCGCGAATCGGTCCTGACGGCCTGATGTACGTGCCTGATTTCGGCAGGCACCGGGTGCAGGTATACAAAAAAGAGGCGTACCGGTTGGCTGAGGGCGAAATTGCCCCGCCGAGGAAGTCTCCGACGCTTTACACGGTTTGACGCCTGGCTTTATGAGGTCTTGGCTCAAATTACTGGCGCCTCAACACCCGACATGACCCTCAACGGACAGCGGACCACGATCCCGTGCCCATGATGTTCGGGTTCGCCCGTCAGCGGCGGCAACTGCTCGAAGCGGAACTGGAACGTTTCACCTCCGAAATGCCGCCGTTTGGCGCATACCGCGCATACCTGATCGGGGACGTAGCAAAGGGAAACATCCAGCCCGACACCGAGTTGGACCTGGTCCTCGTCCAGGACACAAACGAACCGTTCCACCGGAGGGCCGACTTTTGGGTTACCCATTTGCGGCCGTCGGTCGGAACGCGGTTCCTCGTCTATACGCCTGACGAATTCGAAGAGCTCGCCGACTCCGATCCCCTGCTGGTCGAGACACAGGCATACGGAGAGGTGATTTTTGGTGGGTAGTGGAACGGCAGAGACACAGGCCAGACGATGGCTCGCGCAGTCCGAACACGACTTGAACGACGCCCGGATGGCGGCCGAATCGGGGCGCCACGCGTTGGCATGCTTCATGTGCCATCAGTCTGCCGAGAAGGCGGTCGCCGGGTACCTTTACTCAAGAGGCGCGGAAAGTGTCTGGGGGCATTCCTTGTCCGACCTGTGCCAGGACGCCATGGCCCTCGACCCGTCTTTCGACTTCATCCGGTCTATCGCCATGTTGCTCGACAAACACTATCTCGGTGCGCGTTACCCCTCCGGCTTGCCGGGTGGAGTGCCGGCAGAGACCTACGAAGGTCTTGATTCAGAGCGAGCCCTCGAGGTGGCCGGCGATGTTAGATCCTTCGTCAACGAACGCCTGCCCTACAACGACCCGGCAAATGCTGACTGAATTGCATCCAGGACGCGCACTGGCCGCAATGGCCCTTTCGTCAGTTGCGGTCTTGGTATTTATTTCGTGCGGTGGTGACGCACCAGACCCGGAGGAGGCGTTACCGGCTGATGTGACCGTCGCCGATCTGACGGTCACGAGCGACGCTTTCGACGAAGGCGGGCGGATTCCCCAGAAATACACCTGTGACGGTGAAGACATATCACCCGACCTGAAATGGAACACGCCCCCTGCAGGCAGCCGTTCGATTGCGGTTATATTCGACGATCCCGACGCCCCTGGAGGCACGTTCATTCACTGGACTGTCCTTGATCTGCCGGCAGAGATCCGTGGTCTTGGGGAAAGGGTCGGAAATGCGCCTTCGTTACCGGAGGGAGCGCTTCACGGCCAGAACGGGTTCGGCAATGACGGATATGGAGGTCCGTGCCCGCCTTCAGGCAGCACGCACGAATACCGTTTCTGGGTCTACGCGCTCAGCGAACCCCTGGCGTTGCCTTCCGGCGCAAAGAGCGAAGACGTCATTTCCACTCTTCAAGGCAAAGTCGTCGCCGTCGGGAAACTGACCGGCACGTACAGCAGGCCCTGATACCACGCGCGGCATCGATTTCGTAGGTGAGTAGTGTGCGCCGTCCCTTAAAGAGTCGTGGCGGCGCTATGGGAATTCTGCCCTGCTCACCCATTCGTTTTTGCACCTCACCGGCGTCGGACGAGCCACTGAAGAGTCATGGTGGGATCAGGGCATCGACGACTGGGACGATCTTGCCCAGTCCGGGCACGCCGACGCGCAGCAATTGTCAGACCTCAAAGAATCTATCGTCCGATTGAATCAGCGGGACTCAGCCTGGTTCGAGCGGCGTCTTCCAGCCGCAGAGCGGTGGCGGCTGTACGCAGATTTTCTCGATGACGTCGCGTTTCTTGATATAGAGACGACGGGACTGTCTTCGGAGTATTCCTACACGACGATGGTGGGGGTCCTGGATAATTCGGGGTACCACGCTTTTGTCAGGGGCGACGATCTCGACGAGTTTCTGTGCTCTCTGCGCCGGTACAAGCTGGTCGTCACGTTCAACGGAGCATCGTTCGACCTCCCATTCCTTCGCGGCGAGTTTGGGAAGCTACCGGATGGATTCGCCCACATGGACCTGCGTTGGGTCCTTGCCCGCCTGGGTTATCGAGGAGGACTCAAAAAGATCGAGCGTTCGACTGGGCTGGACCGTCAAGGCGGATTGGCCGATCTGGACGGCAGGCACGCGGTCGTGCTTTGGGAAATGGCCCAGCAGGGCGAGGACGAGGCGTTGGAAACACTCATTAGGTACAACGCGGAAGACGTGGCGTCACTGCCTTTGTTGGCGGAAATGGCTTTACTGGAGCATTCAGCCGGTACGCCGATGGGCGTCGAATCCGTCCCGCGTTTTCCGCGATTCGACTGCTCCAGCCTGCCCTATGACAGGTCCCTGATCAAGTACATGACTGGGTAGCTCCTAACGTAGAAGAGTACTTTATTCTCGCCCTCCCACGCGTCTTATCCGACCCCCGTGAATACTCAGGCAATATGTGCCACGAAGGCGGGCCGGTGCTAAACTGTGGCCCTAAGCAACACAAGCTGTCGAAAGTCCGGTTATCCGGTCGAATCGCGTCCTGGCGACTTGCCAACTCTGACATACCTCGAACGACCCAAGTTCAGGCGGACGATTCTGATTGCCGCCTGGGCTGGGTGGCCTGACGCGGCAGAAGCTGCCAGCCGGACGGTACGCGAGGTCAACCGGCGGTTGCCGGCACAAAAGTTCGCGTCCATCGACCCCGAATATTTCTACGATTTTTCGCAGCAACGGCCAACGGTAAGTTATCTGGACGACGGAGTCAGGATGCTCAATTGGCCGACCAACGAGTTCTTTTACTGGCAACCCGAAAATGCGCCCATAGAACGGCAACGAGACTTAATCGTCTTTCTTGGTGTTGAACCCCATCTTCAGTGGCGGCGATACGCCGACCAGTTGCTCGAGGTTGCAGACCCTGCAAACGTCGATCTGTTAATAACAGTCGGCGCCCTGCTCGACTCAGTACCCCATACAAGATCGCCCCGCGTGACCGTTTCGGCGGGCCAGGACGACCTGGGGCTCGGCTACGAGGGGTTGAGCTTCCCTCGCCCCACCTACGAAGGGCCGTCCGGAATCACGTCGGTCGTGACCGAACGATACGCCAGCCACGGAGTGCCCTGGGTGAGCCTGTGGGGCCACGCGCCGCACTATGTGCAGGTTGCCCACAACCCCTCGTTGGCCCACGCCATCCTCCGTGAATTGCAACAGTTCCTGCCCCGTGAAATGGAAATGGACGAGCTAAGGATAGAGTCCGAAGAGTACGCCGCCAATTTGACCCGGGCGCTCGAAGGCGAAAAAGAGATCGCCGGATACGTCCAGCGACTGGAAGAGCGCTACGACACCGAAGAGGAGGCGTCGCGTCACCCGGAACCGGGGCAGATCCTCCAGGAACTGGAAGACTACCTCCGTCGCCAGAGAGGATCGTCGGATCCGGAAGGGTTTGCCACCGATTGAGCAAGCTAGCCGATACTCTTTCACGGCTTGGCCAGATGGATCCTGCGCGGATCGGGTTTGGCCAGCCGCAAAATCGAACTAAGACGCCGCTGATTCTGATGGCGGCCAAGACCAGCCGGAACGAACCACCCCAAGACGTAGTAGGTGTGCTGGACCTGCTCATGTTCGACGGAGAAATTACCGGGACGCCGAAACCGCCCAGCGATTGGAAAGGCCTTTGGGGAGTAGCCCTGGCGTCTTCCGATTCGGCGGCGTTGGATGCCCTCAAGGAGGCCGGCTGTCAATTTGTGCTTATACGGTCCGGGGAGGCGAGTTCGCTGATTCTGAGAGACGACGGCATGGACCGCGGCATAGTTGCGCCCGACGAAATGTCAGACAGGCGCGCCCAGGCCATCGAAGACATGCCGTTCGAATTTATCGTCGTTCGTCAGGACAGCGGTTCAAACCTCGCGACAGTTGCGGACGTAATATCCATGCAGGAGACCGTGTCTCTGTTCAACATGCACGTTTTCCTCGAGGTCTCGCAGTTGCCGCCTGTAGAAACCCTGGAAGCCCTGCGCGACCTCCCGGTATCGGCGGTGCTCTTCGATGCCGACAACGTCGATGCCCAGGAGTTGACCCAACTGCGTGAAGCTATTGCAAAACTTGAGCAACGCGAGGACCGCGGAAAACGACTGCCCACATTGCCGATGACACTGGACCGCGGGACCATCGCAACCCAGCCTGATTACGAGGGGGACGACTGGGAAGATGACTAAACCCCGGACCGGCCGACCTCCCCTGCCCCGCGTGAACTACGGCCGCGCGCGCGGTCAGTTTGATAACTTTGAGTAGTACCGGGCGCAAAAGCCTGAACGCAAATGTCCCCGGAGGGAATCTTCCGCATGGTGCAGCCCGGAATTCCGGGCGTGGGTCACCTGGACACAAAAACAATTCGTTTAAGTCACCCCGCGAACTACCATACCTGTAGGGGTGGGTTTCAAACCCACCATGTCCCTGCCCGGGACGCCCAACCCGGTATTGGACATGGCCGCATCATGACAACTTGGTATAAGAAGAGAGGAAAACGATGGACCGCATTACCATCATCGGGCTGGGCTACATAGGCTCCTCCCTTGGAATGGCGTTAAAGAGCGTGCACGGGAACAAAATTGAGGTGGTCGGATACGACGGCGAACGGAAGGTCCACAACCAGGCCACAAAAATAGGGGCCGCCGACCGGTCCGAGTGGAATCTCGACGAAGCGGTCCGTGATTCGGACGTGATCGTTCTCGCCATACCTGCCTACGCTATGCCGGAGGTGCTCGAAGCCATTGGGCCTCATCTAAAGAGAGACGCCACCGTCACAGATACCGCCAACACCAAGCGCGCCATACTGGAAGTGGCAGATGAGATCCTTCCGTCGGGCGTCGGATTTGTAGGCGGCAATCCCCTTGTTGGCGGTGGCCTGGCGGGCCAAGACAACGCTTCCGGCGCCATTTTTGCAGGTTCAAGATGGGCCATCGTTGCCAGTCCGAGCGCGCCGCAGGGTTCGGTTTCGGAAGTTACAAAAATGGTCGAATCCCTCGGCGCCAAGGCCTTTTTTGTCGATGCGCACGAACACGACAGCTACATGGCCGCAGTAAATGGGCTTCCCACGCTCGTGTCGGCTGCGCTCATGTCCACGGCGGCTTCCAGCCCTTCCTGGCGGGAGATCAGCCGCTTTGCAAGCAGCGAATTCAACAGCATGACGGAGTTGGCGGAGGTAGATCCGGCAGCGAACTACGCCATGTGCAACACCAACTCCGACATGTTGGTCCACTGGATCGACCAGGTGTCTGGCCGCCTGAACGACATGAAGGCGTTGATCCAGAGCGATGAAGAACGAGAAGACCCCAACGGTCAGCTAATGGACTCATTCGTCCATTCCTGGGAAGCGCGAGTGCGCGTCGTGGCGGGAATCGAGCCCGGATCCGAAACATCGTTGCACGATGCGTTACCTACGGCTAGCGAAGGGATCATGCAGATGTTCCTGGGCGGCGCCGGCGCCAGGCTGCTCGGCAGGACCGGCGACAAAAGCCGGGATCCGACCAGATACGACCGCTCCCGCCTGCTTTAACCACTACCGCCACATGGCCATAACAGTCAGTCAGCCGTCGACTTTGCGGGGCGTCATCAAGGCGCCCGGCGACAAGTCGATTTCGCACCGGTCAGTCATCTTCAACAGCCTCGCAAGAGGCGATGCCCTCGTGACCAATTTCTCGCCTGGAGAAGATTGCACGTCCACGGTCAACATCATGAGGGCCCTTGGCGTGCACGTGGACCGCACTCCCTCAGCCGACGATTCAGGGGACTCTCTCCGCATCAAGGGTGCTGCAGACGATCTGGCTGAACCCGCAGTCATTCTCGACGCCGGCAACAGCGGCACGACGATGCGGCTAATGTCAGGGGTCCTAGGCGGCCGGGAGATGATGGCGGTCCTCACAGGCGACAGTTCGCTAAATTCGAGGCCAATGGGAAGGGTCGTCGAGCCGCTGAGCCAAATGGGCGCAGTGATCAGGGGCCGGCGAAACGACACGCTGGCGCCGCTCGTATTCGACGGCGGGAATTTGACCGGTATCGAGTACCGGCTCCCTGTCGCAAGCGCCCAACTCAAGTCGACTTTGATACTTGCCGCGCTTCGTGCTGCCGGCCAAACACAGTTGTACGAAATCGCCCAATCCAGGGACCACACCGAACGGATGCTGACCGCCATGGGCGCGCAGATCGAAGTAGATGGTCTGTCAATATCGATATTACCGAGCCCACTGGCCGCTACTGACGTGCAGATCCCCGGCGACATCAGTTCCGCCGCGTTCTGGATGGTGGCCGCCGCCGTGCACCCGGATGCCGAGTTGTGTATTACCGACGTCGGGATCAACCCGACCCGCGCCGGCGTGCTGGACGCGCTGGAGTCGATGGGAGCAAATATCGCGCTGGAGAACGTGAAAGAGGTTGCCGGCGAGCCCGTGGCCGACATCGTGGTCAGATCGAGCCGTCTTCAGGGAATCGAGATCAGCGGCAGCATCATGCCCTTGCTGATGGACGAGGTCCCCGTCATCGCCGTTGCGGCTGCCATGGCCGAGGGCACTACCACAATTCGTGACGCCGAAGAACTTAGGGTGAAAGAGACCGATCGAATCGAAGCGACCATCGGGTGGCTGCGCGGCGCGGGCATTCAGTGCGAAGGACACCCGGACGGGATGTCGATTGAGGGCGCCGGTCGGATTGCAGGAGGATCCTTCGATTCAAGCGATGATCACCGGTTGGCGATGAGTTTGGGTGTGGCCGGTCTGGTCAGCGATCAACCGATTGCCATTTCCGACGCCGAGGTCGCAGGTATCTCTTATCCGGGCTTTTGGGGGGAGATCGACCGCTTGGGCGGAATTGTCGGATAAGCCCGTGATGGAACAGTTGAACGGCGACCCCAATCCACTCGTCGTGGTCATATCGGGACCTTCCGGCGTGGGCAAAGACACGCTGCTCGAACGCATGTCGGAAATGGGTTTCGACTACCACTTCACCGTGACGGCAACCACAAGAGCGCCTCGTCCGGGCGAAATATGCGGTGTCAATCATTTTTTTCTGACCCGCGACCGCTTCCTGGAGATGGTGGACAACTCGGAGTTGCTCGAATGGGCAAGGGTGTTCGGCAACTTCTACGGGGTCCCGAAAGAACAGGTCCGGCAGGCCCTGGCCAAGGGCACGCACGTGCTGATCAGGGTCGATGTTCAGGGCGCGCGCAGGCTGAGGACGATTGTGCCGGAAGCCGTGTTCATCTTCGTAGCGCCACCTTCCACGGAGTCGCTCCGGGTCAGATTGCAGGAGCGTGGAGTAAACTCGGCTGAGGATATGGATACGAGGCTTCGAGCGGCGGACGTGGAAATCCGGGAAGCATCGATGTTTGACCACGTCGTAGTGAATGAGGACGACAGGCAGGATGAGGCTGTGGTCCAGGTGAGGGAGATAATCCGGCGAGAATCCATGCGATGCCCGCCCCGCAGAGTGAAGATTTGAATTTGCCAGAACCCATCGGTCTGTTCGAAGCGATCGATTCGCAGCGAACTCTCCGCTACATAAAGCCCGACCCGGTCCCGCCGGAATACCTGAAGCGAGTCCTCGACGCGGCCATCAAGGCGCCGAGCGGAGGAAATTCCCAACCCTGGGAGTTCGTGGTAGTACAAAACGCCGGCTTGAAGAAGTCCCTGGCCGAGCTCTACAGGCGAGCGTGGACCGATGCCGAACAAGGCCAACCTCCTCCGCCCGACACTAGAAGCCATCGTTCAGCCCGCCACCTGATGGAGCACATGGAGGACGCTCCGGTCATGATCGTGGCCTGCTTGCGTGTCGATGGTCATGAACCGGGCCTGTATGAAGGATCCAGCATCTACCCGGCCATCCAGAACATGCTGCTCGCGGCCAGGGGCCTGGGCCTGGCAAGTGTGCTCACGAACGGGTGGGCAAAGTACGAACCCGAACTTAGAGCCGTACTGGGCATACCCTCGAATTACCGAGCCGCGGCGTTGCTGCCGATAGGGTTCCCAGACAATGTGCGCTACGGCCCGCCTCGACGGGACCCCGTCGAATCGCATCTTCATCACGACGGGTGGTAGCACCGATTCGCTTCGGTCATGCCGTTAAACCAGATTGCAGGGGGCGGATTTCAGGAGGCCGTTGCCGCTGCCGTGATGAGGAGCGTGTTGTAGGCGGCGGGGTCGTCAGAGGCGTACAGCACGCTGTCGAAGAGGGTGGGCGCGGGGCGGGGGTCATGCAGGAATGCGATGTCGTCTGCGGTCAGCGGCCCCGGCGTCTTGCCGGGGATGGCCGTTGCCGGGGGCCGCTCCGCGAGGAGATACACCGTCGCGCCGGTCGGCTCGTAGATGGCCTCCCGCAGCTTCTCAGTCTGCGCGTCTGCGGTGCGGGCCAGTTTAACGTCGTGTCGAGACCGATGTCGTAGCGCAGCGCGGGGAGGCAGCCCGGTTCAGACGCTTCCTCCTAGACCGACCGGCAGTGAGCGCTCTCGCCTCCTGAACTGCTGAGTTGACGACTATATCCGAGGCGGATATAGTTGAGCCGGCTCGATAAGGGAGAGAGTTCCACGACAGATATGACCATTCCAACCTTCCGGAACCGGCTACCCCTCCCTGTTGCGCAGCTGCACATCCTGTTGGCCCTGGCTACGGGGTACAAGCATGGCTACGCGATCATGAGCGAGGTCAGGGTCTTGACTAACGGGGCGGTCACGATGGGGCCGGGGACGTTGTACGGGACGGTCAAGCGAATGCTGAGGGCGGGTCTGATCGAGGAGGCTGCCGAACGGCCGGACCCCGAACTCGACGACGAACGCCGCCGTTACTACAGGCTCACCGGCCTCGGGGCGAGCGTCCTCGACGCCGAGATTGCGCGGATGGAGCAACTCGTCGCCACCGCCCGCGTGAAGAAGATGCTCACTGCGCGAGGGATTGCTGGGGAGGGTTTCTGAGATGCTCTCTGAAAAGGTGTACAGGGCGTTGCTTGCAGCCTATCCGAGTGAACACCGGCGTGAATATGAAGAGCCGATGGTTCAACTGTTCAGGGACAGGATGCGTTGCGAGGGCGGTGGATTCCGAACGCCGGTCGTCTGGGCTCAGACACTCACAGACCTTGTGCGCTCAGCGTTCACGGAACGGATGGAGAGAGTCGAGATGCAGGCGATGCTCATAACCACGCTCAGGACGCTCCTGGAGCCACGTAGAAGGTGGTCATATCTGGCCGTCCTATTGGCGCTGCTTGCACTTATGGGGTTTGGGCTTTCGGGTTTCCACCGCGAGGCCAACTACAGCTACGAGGGAGGCATGCTCCAGGGCGGTCGCAACCTGGATGCAATCGTAGCGGAGCGGGCGGCAGCATTCGGGTTTACTCCGGAGGAGGCCAGGCAAGATAGGGAATGGTATGAGGAGTACAGGCTGCAGACTTTCAGGTTGTATTCCATCCTTCACGCGCCGAATTCCATCCAATTGGTCGCACAGATGATGGTGACGGTAGGCGCCTTTTTCGCAGTCAGTCTTGGGGTCATCAGTGGCAGGGCTGCGCGATCACCGGCGCCTCAAGGAACAGGCCGCGATGCACTTTCGCGCCGGTGGTGGACGCTGGCTCCATACTTCGCGGCGCCCATGTTTCTGTGGAGCCTGTTGACCGCCGCCTCGGTGGGGCTGGCCCTGCTCGCGGGCCTCATCATATCGTCAGCCCTGACCCTCGAAGGTCCTGTCGTGGAGAATTCGAAGTGGAACCTGTCGGTTGCCGTGCTGGGCATGTTGCTGGCGGGATTCATGTGGTCAGCCATCGGCGTAAGCCTGGGGGCATTCATCCGTTCGGTGCCTATAGCATTCGCAGTGGGCATCGCAATAGTGGTGGGAGAGATTTCGATCGGCTCCCTCGTTGACATCTTCCAGGACAAGATTCCCCTTCCATTCACGATTCCCAATTTGCTTCCCACTCACGGTGCGATCTCCTTGGTGTCCATTGACGCCCCAAAGCTGTTTCATGGACTCGTGACGCCCCTGGTCGGACATCCGTTGCATGGAATTCACCCGGTGGCGGGTGTCGTTCTCGTAGTAAGCGCCTGGGGCGCTGCCGTTGGCATCGGATTGAGATCATTCGGCAAGACCAGGATTGTGGAATGCCCATCAGCATGAGTCGGGACGGACTACTCGACCGGGTTCTTGCGCGGCGGGTCTCCAGGCTTCTGCCCAACCCCTCCGCAGACCGCTCCGCCCCGGCGTCGGACCGGGACGCCTGACGCCACAGGTGGGCGCGGACGATGATGTGGGCCAGGATGCGCAGCCCGCGCGCCGCAACGTCTCCCGCCGCTCGGCGGAGTAGGACGGCGGTCCCCGCTTCGCCGTCGCCCGGTGAGCCGAGGGATTCCTGCCGTCGTAGCTTCTCATCCCGCTCCCCCAACTGCGTTCGGGCGTATTCCCGGGTCAGGGCCGGCCGCGGAGCCGTCCGGTACGTCTGAACGCCCGCCTTCCAGTGTGAGCGGTCAGAGCGCCGTTCGTAACCTCCCATGAGCGGTCGCACCTATGCGCCCGCTCGTGGGATCCGCAAGAATCGAGGGCCGTCGGGCTGTGCCTGGCGTGTACATGGATTGGGACTTTGTTGGCAGCGGGGCAAACAGGTACATTTAGCTTTGAAATGGAGGACGACCAAGCCTCGACAGGACGTGAACGGGAAGGGCTTCTTCCGGCGCGATTGTGCAGGTTCCTGGCTGAAGATGACAATTCGGAACAACGTGTTCAAACCCGCCTTTGGCTTAGCCCATTGACAGGACCGTGGTAGGCTTGCGCGGCCGAAATAACCGAATGGAGGAACACCCCAATGGACTTGGGAATCGCAGGCAGGAATGCACTAATAACGGGCGGTAGCCGGGGACTTGGCAGACAGTGCGCCATCTCTCTGGGCGGTGAAGGCGTCAATGTCGCGATATGCGGACGCACCGAGAGCACCATAAACGCTACCGTTGATGAATTGACCGGGCTTGGGGTCAGGGCCGTTGGAATTGTCGCCGACGTTACCCAAATCGACGACCTGGCGCGCCTCCACGGCGATGCGGTCGAAGGACTCGGTCCCATCGATATTCTCGTGAACAACGCCGGAGGATCGATGGGCGCTAACGACCTCCCGGATACCCCCCTCGAAAACTATCGCGCCGTCTTCGATTTCAATCTGTTCAACGGTTACGAACTGTCGCGCCTCGTGCTGCCGCACATGCAGGAACAGGGCTGGGGCCGAATTGTCAACATTGCATCAATCTACGGGCGAGAGCACGGCGGAAACATCGCATACATGTCGGCCAAGGCCTGTGTAATCGCCGCCTCAAAGCACGCGGGGCTTTCACTTGCCGGATCAGGCGTGACCGTCAACTCCATAGCGCCCGGATCGATCCTGCATCCCGGCGGCAGTTGGGAACGATTCCAGCGGGAACAGAGCAAGGAAGTTGTCGACGCGTTCATTTCTACCATGCCGATGGGGAAATTCGGGTGGCCGGAGCCGATCGGCGACACGTGCGCCTTCCTCGCCTCGAACCGTGCCGACCTCATAACCGGGGCATGCATCCTGGTCGACGGCGGTCAGAGCCACTCGCTGATCTAACGTTTACCCCATCGTGAGTTCTGAGGTTTTGCCGTACGGGTTAGCCTGTTCCAACTACGACTACGGGTACCGGCGCTCGGACTTGACCTGCATCAGCCGTACGCCGTTGCAAAACCCAAATCGCCGCTCGAATGATGCTTGTGATTTCCCATAACCGACCGCTATGACAAAGATCGTAATCGCTCCGCAGGAGTTCAAAGGTAGCCTCAGCGCCATCGAAATCGCGCGGGCGATCGAAGTCGGCGTTTTACGCGCCATTCCTCATGCAGAAACGGTACTTGCCCCTGTGGCTGATGGCGGAGACGGCACCCTGCAGTCGTTGGTGGATTCGTCTGGCGGCCGCATAGAGTCCGCCGCTGTGACAGGACCGCTGGGGGAAGTGTTAGTAGCCGAGTGGGGAGCGCTCGGGGACGGTGAGACGGCAGTCATCGAAATGGCGAGGTCCTCGGGGCTCGCCCTGTTGGATCTCGACGACCGCGACCCTCGTATGGCTACGACAAAGGGCGTCGGAGAATTGATTGCCGCGGCCCTCGACACTGGCCACTCCAGGTTCATCATCGGAATCGGAGGCAGCGCGACGAACGACGGAGGCGCCGGAATGATGCAAGCGCTCGGCGCTTCATTGCTGGACAGCGCGGGACGCCAACTCGGACCGGGCGGCGCTGCCCTTGCGAGGCTCGAACGGATTGACATATCGAACGTCGACCCCCGCGTCCGGTCCGCCAGCGTGGTGGTTGCCTGCGACGTCAATAACCCGCTGTGCGGCCCCACCGGCGCATCGGCCGTGTTCGGTCCCCAAAAAGGAGCGACGCCCGAGATAGTCACCGAACTGGACGCCGCTTTAAGTCACTTTGCGGACATTATCGAACGGGACCTGGGCGCGGACGTCCGGGATCGACCTGGCGCCGGCGCTGCGGGTGGCCTGGGCGCTGGACTGATGGCGTTACTTGATGCCGAACTGAAAGCCGGCGTCGACATCGTGCTCGACGCGGTGGGGCTGGACGAACGACTAGACGGCGCAGACCTTGTGATCACCGGCGAGGGGCAGATCGACGCCTCGACTGTTTTCAACAAGGCACCCGTTGGGGTGGCCCGGTTGGCCCGTCAGCGCGGCATACCGGTGTTCGGCCTGGCCGGTTCGCTCGGCAAAGGCTACGAAGAGGTCCACGATCTGGGGATCGACGCCGTGTTTACCTTGGTCGACCGTCCGATGACCCTGGACGAAGCCTTGGAAGACACCGAAAGGCTCGTCTCTTCGTTGGCGGAGGAAGCAACCAGGGCTTTTGCCGCCGGAGCAAGACCGCGCTGATCTCCTACCCGACCAGCACCATGTGAACCTCGATCGGGCCGTGGATTCCTTCCACTATCACGCCCTCGATGTCGCCGGTACGACTGGGTCCCGTGATCAGGTTCATCGAACTGGCAAGCGTTCCGTTCGCGTGGGCTTCGCTCTCCAGTAGAAATAGCTCGTCGAGCGAAGGCAGGATGGTTCCCCGCCGTACAACGGCTATATGGCGCGGCGGCGCCAATGAGACCAGGCGGGAGAGCCCGCTACGGGGATGGACCACGACCGTCCCTGTCTCGGCGATCGCGTAGTCCGATCCGGTTATACCCACGTCTGCCTCGAACAGTTTCGTCCTGTGTTCAGCCTCGTTTCTTTCGGCTGTTTCGGCGTCGTCGGTCCGCGGCTGTACAGCGGTCTCGATTTCGATGCCCGCCGATTCGAGTGACTCGTCGAGGCCCTCGAGTGCGGCAATCATCTGTTCGCCGCTCTTCAAGACCTTTCGAGCCTTTACGTCAATACATATACGGGTAATCGTGTCCGCTATCCCGGCGTCCTCAGCTACCCGATGCACGCGCCATCCGGCCCCATCTGCGCTGCTTTCCAACTCTTCGAGCAAGTCCCCTGCCCGCTCGGCCATCACGGCTCGCACCTGTTCGGCGCGCCGTCTCCGCTCGTCAATCGACTTAATGGCCTCGAATCCCGGCGGCGTGGCCGTGAACATATCGCCGGGTGATCGGCCCAGTGACGCTCGTACCGAAGCCAGGAAGTTCCGCCGGTCCGTCATCGGTTTTTGTCTCTTTTCAGGCGATTGAAACGGGACACAAACGACGTGGAAGCCGGCGCGAGAAAATCCCTGCTGCTTGTCCACGGGGCAAATGGAGGCGGCATTCTCTTGATCCACCCCTTTCGCGTGAACGGCCGCAGCACCCATCTCCCAACCCGCGAGGCAGCGTCAAAAACTGTTCGTCGCGTGGTTCCGGCCCGCCATCCCCACCACATCAACCGTGCGGACTTGCTTCCAGAAGACTCCACGGCTTGTGCCCGCAATTCAAGCAACATGCGAGGCAGATCGATCTTGACCGGACACGCCTCCTTGCACGCTCCGCACAACGTTGATGCAAAGGGGAGGTCCTTCCCCGCGTCGAGTCCGGTCAGGACCGGCGTGATCACTGCACCGATCGGCCCCGGGTACACCCACCCGTAACTGTGTCCTCCAACCTTTCGGTACACCGGACACGAATTCATGCACGCGCCGCAGCGGATGCAGTAGAGGGCCTCCCGTAATGACGGGTCAGCCAGCAGCTTGCTCCGGTTGTTGTCGATGATGACCAGATGAAATTCTTCGGGGCCGTCCTCATCGTCAGTCCGGCGCGGTCCGTTGACCATCGTCACGTATGAGGAGATTCGTTGGCCGGTCGCCGAGCGTATGAGGATCCGCAAGAACGTGCTGAGATCGGCAATGGAAGGCACCACCTTCTCCATCCCCATCGCGGCTACGTGGATACGAGGCGCCGATGTCGCCATGCGGCCGTTGCCTTCGTTGGTGACGAGCACGATGCTGCCGGACTCTGCAACGGCGAAGTTTGCTCCGGTCACCGACATGTCGGCCCGCTGGAATACATCGCGAAGCTGCTCTCTCGCCTGCATGGTCAGGTCGGTGGGGCGGTCCAGCCGCTGGCCCCCGGACCTGGCGGCAAGCAGTTCCGATACCTCGTCCTTCGACTTGTGTATCGCCGGGGCGATGATGTGGTACGGGGTCTCCCCGGCAAGCTGAATGATGTACTCGCCAAGGTCGGTCTCAACCGCCTCGACTCCGACTCCCTCCAGCGCGTGATTAAGTCCCATCTCTTCTGAGACCATCGACTTGGACTTGATGACGGTCCGCACGTTTCTTTTCTTGACGATCTCAAGCACATATCGATTGGCTTCGCCGGCATCTCGGGCGAAAAATACGTGCCCACCGTTCTTTTCGACGTTTTCGGCCAGCATTTCGAGGTAGTAGTCGAGGTTGGCGATGGTGTGTTCCTTGATCGCCCGGCCCCGGTCCCTCTGCATCTCCCACTCGTCGGTAGCCGCCGCGGCCGCGATACGGCCCTTGTGAAAACCCTCGTACACGCCCTCCAGGGCTGACTTGAGCCTCGGATCGGCCATCGTGGCGGCCGCTCGTGACCGGAATTCCCTGGTGTTCGTACGCATGTGTCAGGACCCTGCGTTCGACGCCGCGTCGGTATTCGACATGGACTCGTCGACGAACTGGGCGAGATGAGCGACACGAATCGCCGATCCGCGCCTCCGAAGCCCGCCCGCCATGTGCATGATGCAACCGGCGTCACCAGCGACCAGCGTCTTGGCTCCGGTGGCTTCTACGTTGTCGAGTTTTTCGTCAAGCATTGCGCTCGAGATATCCGCCATCTTGACCGCAAAAGTTCCGCCGAAGCCGCAACACACATCCGCCCGTTCCAACGGCCTTAACTCCGGGCCGTCAACTCTCTCCAGCAGGGCCCTCGGCTGTTTGTCTATGCCGAGTTCCCTGAGGAGGTGGCAACACGGATGGTAGGTGATGGCGCCGTGGTGCCGCCCCATCGCGTCGGAGCGGCCAAGGACGTCCACGACGAACTCCGAAAACTCAAAAAGCCTGTTTCCCAACTTGCGGGTCCGTTCCAGTTGGACCGGGTCGTCCCTGAATAGCGCCGCGTAGTAGTGTCGCACCATGGCGCCGCATGATCCCGAAGGCACGACAATCGGTCCGTCACCATCGAAGACATCCAGGAACCGGATAGCAACCGACCTCGCGTCGGGCCAGTATCCGCTGTTGAATGCCGGCTGGCCGCAGCAGGTCTGCTTTTTCGGAACGTCGACCTCCACCCCGAGGCGTTCCAGGACGGTGACCACGCTCTCGGCAACCTCCGGATAGAACTGATCGACGAGACACGTCGCAAACAGCGATACGAGCTTCGGCTGTGTTATTGGCGATGTGGGTTCAGGCATGAGGGCCAAACTATCAGAACTGGCGGGTTGTGCAAGATGGCAATTGGTGGCCGGTGACCGTGATGCAGCCGGGGTCAAGCTGTATTCTTTGAGTTTGCATCCGCGGGCAACAACGTGCCCGACGGGGAGCGTCAACTGAAGGGTGATCCATGCCGGACGGCACATTCGATATTGCGGTGATCGGGGCGGGCATCATTGGGCTTTCAACCGCGATGACCCTGAACCAAAGATTCCCCCGGTTGCGAATCGCGGTCATTGAAAAAAGTGCGACCGTGGCATCCCAACAGTCTGGCCACAACTCCGGCGTGATCCACTCGGGGATCTACTACAAGCCCGGTTCATTCAAGGCACGGTTTTGCGTGGAAGGTCGGGCCTCGATGGTCCGCTTCTGCGAAGACAATGAAATCCCGTTCGACCGATGCGGAAAGGTCATAATCGCCAATCAGGAGAACGAACTGCCGAGGTTGCGAGCGCTCCACGAACGAGGGACTGAAAACCAGGTCGAGGGCCTTCAGCTTGTACCCGGCGAGCGCGTACGTGCGGAGATCGAGCCGCACGTAAGCGTGATCGAAGCCCTGTGGGCGCCCAACACAGGCATAGTCGACTATCGGAAGGTTTCAGACGCCTACGCCAGGCGGTTTAACGATCTGGGCGGGACGATCAAGTTCAGTTCGAGGCTTCGAAATGTGCTGAGGCGGCGCAACGAAACAGTCCTGCAAACCGACGGCGGCGAGTTCGTTGCGACCCGCGTCATCAACTGCGCCGGCCTGCACGCCGACTTGGTGGCGGAGATGATGGGCGTGCGGCCGGGGTTGCGCATAATCCCCTTCCGGGGCGAGTACTACACGCTGATCAAAAGCCGTGAACATCTGGTGAAGGGCCTGATCTATCCCGTCCCGAACCCTGAAATGCCTTTCCTGGGCGTGCACTTCACGAAGACGATGAAGGGGTTCACTGAAGCCGGCCCCAATGCGGTGCTCGCCATGGCCAGGGAGGGATACCGCAAACGCGACTTCAACCTGCGCGAATTCCTGAGGACCATCACATTCCCCGGCTTCTGGAGCCTGTCGATACGAGACTGGAAGACAGGTGTGATGGAGATCAATCGGTCGCTGCGGAAGGGTGTTTTCGTGAAGGACCTTCAGCGGATGATCCCGGAGGTTCGCAGTGAGGACCTGGGGGCAGGTGGGTCGGGAGTCAGGGCGCAGGCCGTGGACCGAAAAGGCAACCTGCTGGACGACTTTCGCATCGAGAGGTCGGAAAACGCCATACACGTGCTGAACGCACCGTCGCCTGGCGCCACTTCATCATTGGTTATCGGCCGCTACATTGGCGACATGGCCACCAAAGCTTTTTCGCTATGACCTGTAAAACACCGGGCCATCCCACCACGTAGGGGCGGGTTTCAACAGCCTGTTTCAAAAGTCCCCTCTCAAGAATCAGGCCGTACATGGCGCGACGATTTACGACATCAACCCTCCTATCAGCACGTAATATGGCCGTAAATCCCGTCATTCCCGTCATTCCCGTGAAAACGGGAATCTAGAGGCGGGGGTCCCGTAGGATTCGAGTTAGTGAAACACCCTCTTCAAACCCGCCCTTATGGGTCGGACGCGCGGTCAAAACGACTTGTCGTGAAACCGCAGCCCGCTCGACTCGCCCTAAAACTGCGTGTACAGCGAATGAGACCGGGGTATCGGGGCAATCTCGCCGGGACCGAGCCTGATCACGTCTTTCCGGTAAATCTGTATGCGCTGCGATCCATAGTCCGGCACGTACATGCGTCCATCGTCTGCCACTGTCACGGACACAGGCCATCTGAAGCGTTTCTGCGGTTCGATCGCCGTCATCTCGCGCAATCTCATCGCCATCATGTTCGTGATCATGTAGCCGCGTGCCTGGTCCGACAACGTCGCGTCGCCGATGAACTTCTCGACAAACAGACCGGAGGAGTTGAACATCTGCACCCGGTGATTTCCCCAATCGGCGACGTAAACGTCTCCGTCCCGGTCCACCGTAACCCCCGTCGGCCGGTTGAACTGCCCGTCCTCTGAACCGGACTCGCCGATGGTCATCACGTGGCCGCCATCGGGGTCGAGTTTCTGCACACGGTCGTTTCGCCAATCGCAGACGTACGTGAACCCCTCTTCATCTACGCAGATTCCCCAGGGCATGTCGAATTCGCCAGGGCCCTGTCCGTAGCCGCCCCACTCCGCGATGAAGGTCCCGTCTTCGGTAAATTTCTGGACCCGGTGATTCCACGCGTCGGCAACGACCAAACTGCCCTCGGCGTCAATTGCAATACCCGACGGGCGGTTGAGTTCCCCCGGCTTCGATCCGGAGACGCCCCACTGTATTTTGACCTCGCCCTCCGAGGTGATCGCGCTGATCGTGTCCCGTCCCTCGTCCGAGATCCACAAACGGCCCTGTGAGTCTTTGATCATCGCGGCGGGCCATACGAACGGGACGTCGACGTTGAAACCGCCTCCCACGGGTCCACCGCCGCCGGTCAAGTTGAAAGCGCCCTTGTCCTCGTCGTCGAACGACAGTCTGCGCACAAAACACAGGCCCTCTCCCCGGCACAGTATGAGGAGATCGCCTTCTTCCCATAAGACAACGGCGATCGGCGTGTTGGTCAGCCGCCGCATGCCGAGGGTCTTTTCATACTTGAACCCGACGCGGAGTAGGCCGAATGGCCTCTTTTGTTGTTTTTGTTTGCTCGCGACCATGTCAGTAACCTTGGTTAGCCTGTCGAACCTGCGAACAGAGGCAGTTTCTCGAAGTTGCCGCCGACGATCTCCGGCGCAGGCATTCCCATCCAGTCTTCCAGGACCGTGGCATACAGCCCCCGGAAGTCGTTGGTGTGTCGTAGGTCGCCGGTATCGTGGTCTGCGGGATCGAGCGACGGGTACTCTCCGTGCAGGCCGCCGCTTACCGGTGTGCCGAGCACGAAGGCGCCGCCCCCTGCCCCGTGATCGGTGCCGCTGTTGTTGTCCCTTACGCGCCGCCCGAATTCGGTGAACACCATCACCACCACGTTACTGTCTGCATCGTGCTCCCGCAGATCGTCGAAGAAATCTCCGAGCGCTCCTGAAAGGTCGGTCAGTAGCTTGGGATGTGTCGGGACCTCGTTAGCGTGGGTGTCGTATCCGCCCTGCTGGGTATAGAAAACCCGGGTGCCGAGATCGGCCAGATGGACGCGGGCCACGTCGCGCAGGCTGGTGGCGATGGGGTTAGACGCGTACTCGACCGTGGACTCGTATAACTCAGGCGCCCGTTTTAACTGGTCGGCGCCTCTCAGTACGTCAATACCGGTACGGGCGAGGTAGTCCGTCACCGGTCCGGACCCTATTGCCGGCGTATATATGCGCTTGAATAGATCGAGCGCGTCCTCGCGTTGATTTTGGGCCTCGATCCCGCTCATCAGGCCGTACGTGTCGAGGTCGCCCACCGACGTGACCGTCACCTCCTCGGCCACGAGCGCTCTGGGCAAGCCTCTGCCGAAACTTACCGCGGTGAGCGGGTTGCTCTTATCGGGGTCCAGTTCCCTCACCGCCTTGCCGAGCCAGCCCTCGGTCGCAACCGTGTTCGGCTCGCACGTGTGCCAGATGTCCATGCTGCGGAAGTGCGACCTGCTGGAGTCGGGGTATCCGACACCCTGAATGATGGCGACGTCTCCACGGTCGTACAGGTCCTGAACAGGAGCGAAATTCGGATTGAAGCCGAGATCGCCGTCTATCGGCAGCACCTTGTCTTCGGGGATGCCGACCACCGGCCGGAAGTCGTAGTACAAGCTGTTCCCGTAGGGGATCACCGTGTTCATGAAGTCGTTGCCGCCGGACAGCTGCACAATGACCAGAGTGGGCTCGGTTCCGTTAGTTGCCATGGATGAATCCTCGCGGTTGGTTCCTTGCGACTAGGCGAACTGGTACTCGACTGATGACACGATTGCCTGGATCATTCGCACGGTGCGCTCTGAACTGCGTTTGCGGCCGGATTCGGTGTCGAAATCCAGATCGCCTTCCCGTTCGGCGGCCTGTAGCAACTCCGACCGAGTGGCGTCGCTGACACCGACCGGGCCGGCAAGTTCAATACATGAATCTACAAATTCCCGCGGCGATAGATGACGTCGATTGTCCGCAATCCGGTGAACAATGCTTCGGAGGCCGGGCAGATCGGGGTCGGCAAGGCGGTCGACTGCGAAGTTGACTCGCTCGTTGAGCGTTCCGGCGTCTATCCACTCTTTGCCGGTGTGCCAGCCCTCCACCGTGGGTGGCGTAAGCAGCGCCTGACCCATGACGGTCGTTGCGGACGACAGGGCGGTCAGGCCGGGATCCGGCTCTCTATAGGTCCCGGCCAATTTAATGGCGCCTGTAACGAGTTCCGACGGGTTCTTGACCTTTTTGAAACGGGCCGACTTGAAGAAGTCGGACAGGAACAGCGTGCGCAGCATTTCCCTCACGCTTCCGCCTGATTCGCGGCACGTTTTGACGAGCGTGTCGATCGCAGCCTGATCCCGCGGCGGGACGATACTCCACGCAGGTATCTGCGGTTCGTCTGCGACGAAGAAGTTGTACAAGTGCCGGGATATGAATTTGCCCGTCGCCGGCTGGGCGACGATGATGTCGATTATGTCTTCGCCATTGAACCGGCCGGTATGGCCAAGAAACGTCTTCTCGCCATCGTCGTGGTCCTCCGGCATGTAAAGGAACTCAGACGGATACCGGGAGTACGGATCGAGAGGGAGAGGCTGCACGAAGGTCCATCCGGTAAACGCCCTCGACGCCTCCTTGATGTCCTGCTCCGTGTAGTTGCCGACGCCCATGGAGAACAGTTCCAGCAGTTCCCTGCCCCAGTTCTCGTTGGGCTCACCGGAGTGGTTTTCGCAGTTGTCCAGCCAGAACAGCATCGCAGGATCGCGTGCCAGGTCGAGATAGATCGTCCGAAGGTCCGACAATCCGTTGCGCCTGAACGTCTCGATCTGGGCCACGCCCGATGGCGTGTGTTCGCTCTTGCCTATCGACGTGGCGAAGACGTGGTGCCAAAAAAGGGCGATCTTTTCCTGCAATGGCCGCTTGGTGTTGACCATGCGGTAGATCCAGTGCGCCTGCCACGTCCCGTGCGTGTCAGGGTTGTTCAACTCGAGGTAGTAACGCCTGAGCAGAGTGTCGTCGACTTCCGGAAAGCGCTCGGGGTGCAGGAGATCGTCGACAAGCTGCTCGTACGGCACGCGTACAAGCTCATCCAGCTCGTCGATCGTTGCGCCAAACCCGGCTCGGCGCATCAGGTGTGCTGCAAGGTCGCGATCGGTCTTTGCCATGGCGGAGAGTGTGCGGGGTGCTAGTGAGTGCCGGGCCCCGATGATACAACCTCTGCCGCTGGTTGATCATCAAATCTGGGAAATGGATTGGACGCGCGGTCGCGCGAATGGCGAGATGGCTGGACTCGTCGGCCTGGAGCGGCCAGGGCGCGGATGTTGGCGGGATGCGAGAGAGTCTTACTCGTCTGAAAGTTCCCTATAAAACACGTGGTTTGAGCGTTATTTTTGGCGGCTGTGTACCTTTCGGAAACGGGGGCTCCGGGATCCCACCGTCCTCGCGGAGCGATGCCTGCCAAAGGGGATTCCTGAATTTCGCGTCGAACGAAGCAGGTTACATCAGGGAACATTTTGTCAAGGCATGGCCGATACACTCTGATTTTCGACATCCAGAACCCTGCTCACCTCGACCGCAATATCGTCTCCGAGGCGGACGTGGTGATGCTAAAGAAGCTGGGACCGCTCAGCCACGGATTGAACGACCCCAATTGCGCCCAATGTTGAACGCTGCCCGGGCCGCGTTCGCCGGCGTCGGACCCTTTCGACGGAAACGAGTAGCCTGGGTTGTCGCGCCAAACGACGGCGTCTCCGGCCAGCTTATGGAGAATGTTCTTACCCACCTGAGCGCACCCCCATGTCATTCTGAGCGAAGTCGAAGAATCTACGTCCGCCTGGCAGTAACGCCGTGTCCCCCGACACCCAGACCCTTCGCCTTTGCTCAGGGTTACAAACGGACTTTTTAGACACCCTCTAAGACCGTTTGGAACACGCTCGGATCTCCCAGTATCTTGCCGGTGCAACTACCAGCACTCGATAGATACACATATTCCTGAGCTCCGAAGAAGAGGCGTGGATGTGGCCTTCACCCCACGCCGTTGAAACGCCCGCCGCCAGTCCCTGATACCGTGGCTACCGGCGATTGACGATTAACCTTGGAGGTACCGAGCTCTCCGTCCAGTCAAGACATTTCCTCCAGAACCACCACCTCCGGCATATACCGCACGAAGCCCTCAGCGTATTCGACGCCAAGGGCCTCGCCGCCGCACTCAAGGCCGCGCCACTGGGCGCAGATGGTGTAGGAAGGCGCCAACGCGGGCTGGGCCGCCAGCTTGCGCATGGCCTCGATCTTCTGCTCGATAACATCGGAGATGTTGACATAGTGGTCGGGGACGAAGCCGGAGCGGCCGGCGCTTCCCAGGTGGGGCTCGAAGAAGCGCACGTCCATCTTGGACGCTTGCGCCAGGCGCGCGGCCTTCAGGGTGGCCAGGGACGTGACGTGGTGGGAGGGGTGGGTGCGCTCGTTGAGCCAGTGGGTGTAGATGATGTGCGGGTCGAATTCGGCTATCTCCCGGGCCAGCATATCGATGCGCTCGTCGGTCATGTGCAGGGGGCCGTCGCCGAAGGCGAACATCTTGCCCGTTGCGCCCACGACCTCGGCGGCGGCGAAACCCTCGGCCTCGCGAATCTTGCGCACCTCGTCCAGGGTGATACCGGGCTGCTGCTCGTAGAGGTAGATGCTCTCCTCCGTCTCGCCCTGGGTCATCCACAGTACCTTGACCACGGCGCCGGCATTGGCGTGTTTGATAAGCGTGCCGCCGCTCCTGGAACAGAAGTCGGCTGGATGCCCGCTCACGGCCATGATTCGCTTCTGGTCAGGCATGCTGCCTCCCAGGATTCACCATTGAGATCAAAGAGAACACAGGATCCAGCCGGGATTTCTCATATCACGCTGCGTGGACGCAATCAACGAATCTTGCTCGACGAGAGCCATAGTAGAATCAATTACTAATACCGTCAATCTGCTAATCGAGTTCACTACACCATCTCTCGGCGCAGCGAGTTCGTGACGGCCGGGCAACGTAGGCACTTTCGCCACGTGGTGGGGTGTATCGCCGGATTCCGTCCGGCAACAGGGCGGCGAGTAGTTCCGATTCGTCGCTGAGGCCAAGCGGGGGCCGGGCGATCACGAGCCCCGTTTCGAACGTATTGATGACACCATGAAACCGGACGTTCCGGCCCGTCCACCGTAAATATTATGTTGGACTGAAGTCTCCCACCGATTTGAAGCAACCGGTACCTTGAAGAGCTGCAGAATATAGCCCGCAGGGTCGTTTCAAAGTCTTTCCGGGTTGAACACAGGGAAAGATGTGCCTCAACGGGCGCTACCTGACTAAATCATCTGCTACGCCCTTCTAGGCGACAGATGGGTGACAAATCGAGGCGATGGGCGGTTTGGGAGCGGTTGACGGAAGTTGACCGTATCAGGAGACGGTGCTAGTGTTCCGCCAAGTATCGGAGCATTGTCAATTCAGGCGCAGACGGTTTCATCCGGCAAATATCGGCGATGACATGTTCAGCGAAGCGGGGGCGACCGATCCCATTAACGCCATCGTGACGGGCGCCGGGCATAGCGGTCTCAATCCTCACTTCACCTAATCAACACGTTTCCTGGAACTGGACGAGGCGACCTTCGAGTATTTGACCCATCCTCGCCTCGTGTTCACGGCCGAGGAACTCGTCGGCGCCATCAGCCGGTGGGCATCAAATAAGGAAGTGCCGGAGTGGCGCGTTTTCTGGTCCGCAGGCTGTTCTTCTCGCTGATCTCTCTGTTGGGCGCCACAATGATGGTATTCGGCTTGTCCCACCTCAAGGAAGACCCGTCGAACCTATTCTTCGGGCCCGAAAGCTATGGGGTCACCAAAGAGCAGATAGAGTTCCAGAAGAAGAAGTGGGGCCTCGACCGCCCCCTTGCAATACAGTACGGGATCTGGTTACGACGAGTTGCCACCGGAGATTTGGGTCGCAGCATTGCGACTTCAGCGCCGGTCGCGGACCTCCTGCTGGAAAGGGTAGGCGCCACATTTCAGCTTGCGGCAGCCGCCTGGATATTCGGCACGGTCGTTGGCATCCCCCTCGGTATCCTCTCGGCTGTGAAGCGGGGGACCGTCTGGGACTATCTGGGACGAGGATTGGCCCTATTTGGCCAAGCCCTGCCCTCTTTCTGGGTGGCCATAGTGGGCATCCTGATCTTCGCCGTGTGGTTAGGGCTCCTGCCCGCCGCCACAAGAGGATCGGGGGAGCCTTTCATCACCCAGTTAAGGCACTTTATCCTGCCCACCCTTGTTTTGGGCAGCGCGCCTTTGGCGGGTTACCTGCGCATCACCCGCTCCTCCATGCTGGAGGTCCTGGACTCTGAGTATATTAAGCTCGCCAAGGCGAAAGGCGTCGGCAGCAGTATGGTGGTCTGGAAGCACGCCCTCAGAAATGCCCTGATCCAGCCCCTCACGGTGGCTGCTCTGCTCCTGGCCGGGTTTCTTGACGGGTCAGTGCTTGTGGAGACTGTCTTCGCCTGGCCGGGCCTGGGCCAACTGGCCGTTCAGGCCGTGAGTACGACTGACTTCCCGGTGCTGTCGGGAGCGGTGCTGTTCTTTGCCGCGATATTCCTTTTCATGAACGTGTTGGCAGATGTCACCTATGCCCTCATAGACCCCAGGATACGTTACAGGTAGATGAGCCAGGCGGCAGAAATACTAGCCCTGCAACGTCCCAGAGGGATGCTTGGCGCAGTCTCCACCGCCTGGTATCTAATGAGGCGGTGGCCGATCATACCCGGCGTCGTCATGACGATTCTGGCCATCTTCGCCGTATTCGCCCCTTTCGTCTCGCCAAAAGACCCCAACAAGCAGGACCTGCGGATAAGGAATGCCCCGCCGATATGGGAGACCCGGTGGTATGAGGAGCACCCCACCATTTCCAGGCATGTCCTGGGGGCCGATTATCTGGGTCGCGATGTCTTGAGCCGCGTCATATACGGCGCCCGCATGTCCCTTATGATCGCGTCCATCGCCACCCTCGCCGGCGTGACACTCGGGACTCTAACGGGGCTGGCTTCCGGGTACTACGGCGGCGTGCTGGACGAGATTGCGATGCGCATCGTAGACATATGGTTTGCGGTGCCTTTCCTACTCATTGCGCTTGTGGTGGCCATTACCATCGGCACATCGGTGGCCACCATAATGTGGCTGCTGGCCTTCGCCACCTGGGTGGGCATGGTCCGCAATATCCGTGCCGACGTGCTCTCCCTGAAGACCCGGGATTACGTGGACCTGGCCAGGGTTGCCGGAGCCTCTGACTGGAGAATAATGCTGTGGCACATCCTGCCCGGGGTGTTAAGTACTGTCGTCGTTCTGGCGACCCTTCGGGTGGGTGGACTGATCCTGGCAGAGTCGGGCCTGAGCTACCTGGGGGCCGGTATCCCCGCCAGCGTACCCAGTTGGGGCCGGATGATCTCCGATGGCCGTGAGTACCTTTCCACCGCCTGGTGGACATCCGTTTTCCCGGGGGTGGGCCTCTTCCTTACGGTGATGTCCATGAACTTCATTGGAGACTGGTTGAGGGATCGTCTTGACCCGCGGCTAAGGCAAATCTAGGGGCGCCCCCCCTGGGTGACTTCGAAACAGTCATGAAGCCAATAGCGGAAGAGGCTTGGAGTCCGGACAAGGCCAAGTGCAGAGGCCTCTGCCTGGCGCTGGCGCCTTCCTCTCTTCGTACAATCGTAGGAATCGCTGCGGGCTCCCTGTTTGGCGCGATCGGCCTCGTCCTGGGTTGGATGGTCTGGCCTCCTCCCGCGGGCGCGGATTACCTTTTTTATTTGCGCATTTTCGGTCTTGGCATCGGAGCAGGCATTGGTGGGTTTTTGGGTTGGCTGGACCTCGAACAGGAAAAGCCCACTGTCTTCCTGTTCCTCTCGTTGGCGCTGTTGGGAGCTGTAGGAGGAGCGTTCGGAGGCCGGTTGTACGGGCTCACTGCCACTGAGGGGATACAGGGCCCCATATCAGCCACCCAATCAGGCACTCTGAGAACGGTGCTCGGCGCTGTAATTGGGGCCAACATCCTCCCCTTGATCGCGAACCTGTATCGCGTCGCGCGGCATAGGAAATCCTGACCAACGCCCGGAATATCACTTCCATCGCTCGATCTCCTTTGAAACTTGGACATTGTCGTACCGGAACACCTATAGCCCCTCGGACGCGAGGGCGGTTGGCAGAGCGTGTTTCATAACGTTGAGACCACTTGAATCACGATCCAATGGATTACGGTTTTCGCCGGACTTATGAGGTAAGCGCCGTATTCCAATTCCGTCATTCCCGTGAAAACGGGAATCTCGTCGCATGGCGTCCGACACGAAAATGTGCGAAGGACTTTTGAAACACCCTCTGGCAGGGCGATGCAACTAGGCCGGATGTTCAGAGGCCGGCGTCCCCTGGGGATCGCAGTCTCCAGGACGGTGCCGAAGGTGGCGCCCTGCGCGGCGCCGGTCCACTACAGCAGCTCCGGGGCCGAGGCGGTGCAGGCCACTCTTCGTCTGGCTCGGGCACGTACCGGCCGAAATCGGTTCTTCAAATTCGAGGGACATCACCACGGGCGGATGGACAGCGGTCTGTATGGCGCCTCTCCCCCTCTGGAGCAGATGGGGCCTCCTGACTCTCCTGATGCCGTCCCGATGTCGGTGGGACAGTCCCAAGGCACGGCCCTGGAGACAATCGTGCCGCCGTGGAACGATTTAGAGATACTGGAAGAAGCGGTAATTCGGCACTATGGCGTCCACATACGTTGGATATCGACGCGGACATTGACTGAAGTCACAACAATGGTCTAGTGTTCACACGGCTGACGTTTGAAACTGGCCATTGGCGTCGCATTCGCTTAAAGTTCGGTGAACGCGCCGAGGATCGCACCTCGGGAGGGATTTCGATGAGAAAAGCGATATTATACGTACTGTCCACATTTGCTCTTTTTGCCGTGGTCGCTGCCTGCGGTGGGGGTGAGACGGAGGTTGTGGAGAAGGAAGTGGTGGTGGAGAAGGTGGTGACTGTGGTGGTGCAGGGGGAGCCGGTGGTGAAGACGGTGGTAGAGACGGTAGAGGTCCCCGGCCAGACGGTGACGAAGGAAGTGGTTAAGACGGTGGTGGAGACGGTGGAGGTCCCCGGCCAGACGGTGACGAAGGAGGTGGTGGTGACGGTGGAGGTGCCCGGCGAGACGATCGTGGTGGTGGCGACGCAAGCCCCCATAGCGTTTCCCACCGCCGTTCCCGTGGCGGTTGAGAAAGACGCGCCCATTCCTAATAATCCCCGCGGGGTCCTTACCTTCGCCGAACCTGCCGTTACCCAATCCGGAGGGGGGTATAACTCCATAGGCGGCAGCCTGATGAACCGCGAGACAACCGAAAACCTGTTCATGGCCACTCAGGAAGATCTTGCAGTGCCTATGTTGGCCGACTCCTGGGAGCTTGCGCCCGACCTCAGCACCTTCACGGTGACGATCAAGCAGGGCATCCCATTCCACTTCGTAGACCAGGACTGGGGAGAGCTCACGGCCGAGGACGTTGCCTGGAGCTACAACGACGCCAACCCTGCCATCACCCCGGAGAGCATAGTAGGCGGCGGGTCTACCATAGTTTCCTTCTTGGGGCCAAATCCGGTCCAGGTTGTGGACAAGTACACTGCCCTATTCACAATCTCCAATTTCGACACCCTCTACGATGCTGAGATCTTCAACGTCGGTGGTAGTGACCGGGGGGCATACATCATTGTCAGCAAGAAGGCCTTTGACACCATGGGGCCCGAATGGAACCGGCAACACATTGTTGGCACCGGTGCCTTCAAGCTGCGAGACTGGGCGGCGGCGGACTTCATGACCATAGAGAGTGTAGAAGACCACTGGCGGATAACTCCCGAGGTCGAGTCCATTACAGTGCAGGCAGTACCCGACCAAGCTGTCCGGATTGCCCTGCTGGAGACCGGTGAGGCTGACGTTGCTACCCTGAGTCCACGCCAGAACCCGATCATGGCAAAGAAGGGGTTCCTCCTCACAGGGGCCGGGGCCGGTTCCTTCCACCACATAACCTTCGCCGGAAACTACTGGGAGGACACCGAACTTACTTCAGGCGATCCCGTGCCCAGGCGCGGGACCTTCGTGCACGACTTGCCGTGGATAGGCAACCCCTGGAAACCGGATGACGGGAACAACCCGCCGGGCATGGATGACCTGGAGCAGGCCAGACTGGTACGTCAGGCCTTGGCGCGGGCTATA
Organism: Dehalococcoidia bacterium; assembly: GCA_965219065.1. Classification (GTDB taxonomy): domain Bacteria; phylum Chloroflexota; class Dehalococcoidia; order Lucifugimonadales; family Lucifugimonadaceae. Next base: position 481,778 of record OZ244715.1, on the reverse strand, counting down.
GACCGGGACCTGCTTAACTCAGCCCTGGTTGAGAACGCGGGCTGGCCTTACTTCATTTACGGCTTCTCCTCAGCCAGCCCCCACTGGAAGTCGGACTGGGAGTACCCGTATGATCCCGTCTTCGCGAGGCAATTGCTAGAAAAGGCGGGATACCCAGAGGGGTTCGAAATGCCCTTCTTCATCCGCATCGGCGCCGGTGACGAGGAGATTGGCGAAGCGGTAGCAGGCATGTGGGAGGACATAGGTATAACGGTCCAGTCGTGGAAGGCCAACTACAGCACGTTCCGGCCGAACATTATCGGCCGGACCGCTACAACCCCGTGGATCCACTCAGCGGGAGGCGGTGGCCCACAGACCCCGTTCTACCAGCCCCTGGTTGGTCCCTACGTGTCCTCGGTGGGAATCGGCGGCTATAACCATGGCGTTGAGGCCCGTCCCCTCGGAGAGCTTTACGTCGAAATGGCCAAGGAGTTCGACATACCCAGACGCATCGAAATCAAGAGCCAGATTGCCGACTACTTGCACTACGAGGCCCTGGTGATCGGGACGCTAGCGGTCCCCAACAACATCACCTACAACCCGAACTCCTTCGCCGCGTGGCCGATGCCGCGGAGCGTTGGAGAAAGACCCTGGCAGTACCCCGAGTACATCCAACTGCACAAGTAACCAGGTGACGGTCGCTTGAGCCGTTTCGAGCGAATAAAAACTCCCCCCTCGCGGGAAGGCTGCGACAGGCCTCCTCCGGCGAGGGGGGAGTTTTTTGGGTTCGTGAGGCGCCGGTGCAGGCCCGCAACTCTGGAGCCTGTCTCAATAGTCCCCTCTCCCGTTTTGCGGGAGAGGGTTAGGGTGAGGGTGTAGGGTGAAATCGTAAGAATCTTCAATCGACACGACGATTACGGTTGTACGACGTGGCGCCCTCACCTCAATCCTCTCCCACGGGGAGAGGAAGTAGTTTAACCACGCGATTTGTGAGACGGGCTCCCTGGCGGGAGTTTCCTGAGCTAGTCGTCGGCGATGCGGAACGAGTAAAGCTCCGCATTCCTCATCCGGAAGCGCAGCTTAACGCACCACGGGACCACGTTCACCTCCGTCCGGCCGCCCCATGACACCACATGGTCTACGCTGTCCCCGTCAAAGACATCGCATTCCTGGCTGGTGAACCCGGGCCAGACGTTGTTCCAGTTGTCCATAACCTCGACGGCGACGTACCCGTCGGCGTTGCACTTGGCGTTGATGATGAGCTTCGAGCCCTCTGAGTAGACGGGCTTGGTTTCGACGTAGCCCTCCCGCAACCCGGCCTCCAGGGCAACCCACCCATCCACTCGGATCCTGGCCAGACCCAGGTGGGTCCTGGCCTTCGGATGCCGGCTCGTCTCGGGAACGCCGCGCACCTCCGTATTACCGTAGTAGTCGTGGTGCATTGAGGCGCCGCCGTAGTAGATCCAGTGCTCGTCTCCAACTGTCACGAAGGGGCTTGGACACTCGATCATCAGCGAGTCGTAGCTGCCGGGCTCGCCGCGGGGAATCAGGGAGCGGCCAGGCGTCAGCCGTTTCCAGCTCAAGCCGTCGAGACTGTGGACCAGCTCAAAGTGCAGGGTGTTGTCCACTTGGTGGAACACCATTAGAAACCCCAGATGGTACTCGTCCACCCGCCAGGACGTCAGGCCATAGTGGCTCTCCTGAATATCGTCGTCCGGACCGGGCTCGGAGACTATCACCGGGGCCGACCAGTGAATGCAGTCGTCACTGACCACCCGCGTCACCTTGCGCCTGGGACTGTAGACGCCTTGGGGCTGGTCGGGGGCGTAGGGCAGGAACCAACTGTCAGTAGCGGGGTTGGGGCTATCGGCGACATGTATGGCGCGGCAGTTCATTACGTACTGCCCATCGATGGGGTCCCAGGTGAGGATCTCCACGTCGCTGCCGTATTCGGAGATGATGGGGTTGTCCTCGTAGGGAGTCCAGTTTATCCCGTCGGCTGAGAAGGCCAGCGACAGACCATCGCTGAAAGTCGTCGCCATCGTCGTGCGCTTGGGCACGTTCAGGTTGGGCCTCTCGTAACAAAAGACGGACTTGAAGCGGCGCGCCGGGTCGGGCTCGTTGGCGTCTATCAGAAACGAGGCTGAATGGATGCCTCCATCCCGGGCTCGCCAGACGATGTTTGTCTTGCGGCCGTCTTCGACGATCCCGACCTCGGGTTTTACCCAGTTAACGCCGTCCTGAGAGACCGCGTATAGAAACCGCGCAAAGTTGGAGTGGCCTTCGGGCAGATCTTCGTACCAGCACTTGAACAACCTGTCTTGCTCGTCGTAGAGCACTGTGTAGCTGGAGGTGCGGAAGTAGGCGAACTTCTCCCACGGCCGGTCCTGCTCTATCACAGGATTGCCCTCGAATTTGGCTGGCTCCCGGACGCTGCGCTTGACGTTCTTGACTACCCCGATGACGTCGTTGTCGAGAAACAGCTGCTTCCTGTGATCGATCCGCTTGTAGGCGCTCTCTTTCGAATAGGCGACGAATGCAGGCAGGGTCATACCGCTCTCCTCCAAAGCACGCTAGCGCAGGCGCGGCGGCGCGTTGCCGAAGGCCGACGACCCAGCGATGCCGCGCCCGGGACCTGTGCTCAGGGCAGGTGATTCACTGATTGTATGAGCGCCTGGATGTATCCGAAGGAGTAGCTCATCGCCACGTCCTGAGGCGCCGGGCCCGAGATCTGGGGCACGTGATCGGGCATTAGCATGTACTTGTAGCCCACCTCTTTATAGACGCGCGCTGCTTCATACATGTCTACATCGCCTTCATCAGGGAAGGTCTCCACAAAATCCAGGAAGCCTCCCTTGATGTTGCGAAAGTGAACGTTGAATATCTTGTCGCGGCTACCAAAGTAGCGGATGACGTCGTAGATCTCCTCGCCCGGTTTCTCCAGCATCTCGGATACCGTGCCCTGGCAGAAGTTCAATCCGTGATAATCGCTGGGCGCGATTTCGACGAAACGCTTTATCCCTTCGACGTTGCCCATTACCCTGTCGATGCCTCGATAACCCTGGGGGCTTGGCACGCCTGGGTCGTGGGGATGACACGCCAACCTGACGCGGTATTCCTCGGCGACCGGAATCACCCTCTCCAGGAAATAGCTGATGCGTTCCCAGGTCGTGTCTGCGTCGACCATCCCCGCCTCGGTCAACGGGGCATTCTGGTCCGCCTCCGCGAAAACGAAGGAACTGTTGCTGGAACCGCCCCGTCCCTTGCGGTCCTCGGTGCGGAACACCCCGAGGTAGCTCATGTAGTACTTCATGGCCGGGATGCCGGCTGCCGCGGTCGACCGGATAACTTCACAGATGCGCTCTATCTCCCGGTCGCGCTCCGGACTCTTGCCGAGCATTATGTTCGGGTACTCATCCCTTGGGGCGATCCCAATGTGACACAGGGGTATCATGTCAAGGGCGAGGCCGAATGACTCGATCTTCTCCCGGTGCTGAATCAGGCCCTCGGTTGTCCATTCCGCAGATGGACCCCCGGGGTCAGCACATACGTGCTCCAGTCCGAGTTGCGCCAGGGCCCTATACTGATCGTCCGAACGAGGGTCGTGTTGCGTGCCGACGTGCATGCGAATCTCCTTATCTTCATCTTCTATTGCCCGGGCAGTTTATGTGAGCGCCCGCGCGACCGTCAAAAGATGATCGCCTTCGCCTGCCGGGAGCGGCGGGCCGGCCTTTAGCCACGGGCCCGTTCAGGGCAGGTGATTCACCGCTTGTATGAGCGCCTGGATGTATCCGAAGGAGTAGCTCATCGCCACGTCCTGGGGCGCAGGGCCCGAGATATACGGCACATGATCGGGCATCAGCATGTACTTGTAGCCCACCTCTTTGTAGACGCGCATGGCTTCATACATGTCTACATCGCCCTCATCGGGGAATGTCTCCATGAAATCCAGGAAACCTCCGCTTATGTTGCGAAAGTGAACGTTGAATATCTTGTTGCGGCTCCCAAAGTAGCGGATAACGTCGTAGATTTCCTCACCCGGCTTCTCCAACATTTCGGACACGGTGCCCTGGCAGAAGTTCAATCCGTGATAGTCGCTGGGCGCGATTTCGACGAAACGTTTCATCCCCTCGACGCTGCCCATTACCCTGTAGATGCCGCGATAACCCTGGGGCCATGGCACGGGTGGGTCGTGGGGATGACACCCCAACCTGACCCGGTATTCCTCGGCTACCGGAATCACCCTCTCCAGGAAATAGCCGATGCGTTCCCAAATCGTTTCTACGTCGACCACCCCCGCCTCAGTCAACGGGGCGTTCTGGTCCATCTCCGCGAATACGTAGGAACTGTTGCTGGAGCCGCCCCGTCCCTTGCGGTCCTCGGTTCGCAGGCCCCCAAGGTAGGTCATGTAGTACGTCATCCCCGGGATGCCCGCCGCCGCCGCCGACCGTATAACTTCGCAGATGCGCTCTATCTCCCGGTCGCGCTCCGGACTCTTGCCGAGCAGTATGTTCGGGTATTCGCACATTTCATCAATCCCAATCGATGTCATGTGAATCAAGTCAAGGGTAAGGCCGAATGACTCCATCCTCTCCCTGTGCCTGATCATGTCCTCGGTTGTCCAGTCCACAGATAGACCAGGAGGACGAACCAATATGTGCTCTACCCCGAGTTGCACCAGGGCCCTGTACTGATCACCTGAAAGGGGCCCGTGTTGAGTGCCGACGTACATGTGAATCTCTTTCCTTATATGGTGCGGGCAGTCTATGTGAGAGCCCTCGCGACCGTCAAAAGATGATCCCCACCGCCTGCTGGGACGGGCGAACCGACCTGACATGCAAGGCCTGTCCAGGCCAGGAATCCGGTCGGCAAGCCCAAAGGCCGCCTACCACTCCCTCGAATCGGGGACGTCCAGCCAACGGCCGCCTTCGCGTATCGACTGCTGGCTCACCAGCCCGGGAAGGGTCATGTCCATCGCCTCGTGAACCCCGACCGGTGGCTCGGACCCGCCGCGAATTGCCGCGACGAAGTCCATCATCTGCATCATGTCGCCCCCTCCGTGTCCCACGCCCTCGGCCATCTGTCCGTACTCCTGCCACAGTGGAGGCGTGAATCTCTCGGCCAGGTCCTCCAGGTCCATCCAGGAGTTCGAATCCGGGTCGTATGACCGCAACCAGACCCTGTTCTTCTCTCCCTGGGCGCGGGCCGATTCGTAGCAGCCGTCTACGCCCTGGAGTTGGTAGTTCGTCGACGCGAGAGGCCGGTCGGAGATCATGTCCACTCTTATCTTCACCAGGCCGCCGGACGCCATCTTGCACAGCATCACGCACGAGGCCTGGTTCTCGTACGGGTCTCCCCGCGGGTCGACGTGGTTGTAGCCACTGCCGGCGCAGCAGACGCTGATCACCCGGTCACCGGGCATCCACTGCAGGATTGGCCCGAGGCTGTGTGTCCCATAGGTTATGCCGTCGATTCCCGTCTGCCAGCGGCGGCGCCACTTCGTCACCTCGTTGAGCGGCTTCAACTCGTGAATGTACTCGCCCTCGGCGTAGTAGGGTTTGCCGAACACGCCCTCGCTGACCATCTGTCTTACGATCTGGTTCGGGCGCATGTAGCAGTAGTTCTCGGCCATCATGTAGATCGCCGAACTCCGCTTGGAGGCCTCCACGATCCGGCGGCACTCCTCTACGGAGACCGCCGCTGGGACCTCGCTGAGCACATGGAGCCCGCGCTCCAGCGCGGCGATCGCCTGGGCGGCGTGATAGTGCATGGGAGTCCCGATAAGGACCGCTTCGAGGTCCTGGCTGGCCAGCATCTCGCCGTAGTCCGCGAACGCCTCGGACGCGCCCAGGCTGCTGGCGGCCTCCTCGAGTCTCTCGGCGTCGGTGTCGCACACGGCATGGATGCGTATCGAGTCTATTGGACCGGTTGCCCGATTGAATCCGCCACCGCGGCCGCCCACCCCGACTATGCCCAAGTTGATTTTCTGTGCAGTGGCCAAGTACTTCCCTCCGGTCACGGGGCCGATTCAATGCTGGTTGGCAGGTTCGTCGGACGTCGAAGTGCCGACACAGGAGCAGCCAGCTATGCCGCGGCCACGACCCGTGCTCAGGGCAGGTGATTCACTGCTTGTATGAGCGCCTGGATGTATCCGAAGGAGTAGCTCATCGCCACGTCCTGGGGAGCCGGGCCCGAGATCTGCGGCACGTGATCGGGCATTAGCATGTACTTGTAGCCCACCTCTTTGTAGACGCGCGCTGCTTCATACATGTCTACATCGCCTTCATCGGGGAAGGTCTCCATAAAATCCAGGAAACCTCCCCTGATGTTGCGAAAGTGGACGTTGAAAATCTTGTTGCGACTGCCAAAGTAGCGGATGACGTCGTAGATTTCCTCACCCGGTCTCTCCAACATCTCGGACACGGTGCCCTGGCAGAAGTTCAATCCATGATAGTCACTGGGCGCGATTTCGACGAAACGTTTCATCCCTTCTACGCTGCCCATCACTCTGTCGATGCCCCGAAAACCCTGGGGCCTTGGCACGGCTGGATCGTGGGGATGACACGCCATCCTGACCCGGTATTCCTCGGCGACCGGCATTATCCTCTCGAGGCAGTAGCTGATGCGTTCCCACGCCGTATCTGCGTCAATCGCCCCCGCTTCGGTCAACGGAGCGTTCTGGTCCGCCTCCGCGAACACGAAGGAACTGTTGCTGGAGCCGCCCCGTCCCGCGCGGTCCTCGGTGCGGAATACCCCAAGGTAGCTCATGTAGTAGGTCATCGCCGGGATGCCTGCCTCCGACGCCGATCGAATGTTTTCGCAGATGCGCTCTATCTCCCGGTCTCGCTCCGGGCTCTTTCCTAGCATTATGTTCCGGTACTCACACCCCTCTTCAATCCCAATGTGAGTGAAGTAAATCATGTCAAGGGTGAGGCCGAAAGATTCGATCTTCTCCCTGTGCCTGATCAGGTGCTCGGTTGTCCATTCCGCACAGTGACCCGGGGGTCGAACCAATACGTGCTCAACCCCGAGTTGCGCCAAGGCCTTGTACTGATCATCCGAAAGGGGCCCGTGTTGCGTGCCGACGTACATGCGAATATTCCTTACCTATATGGTGAGGGCAGTCTACGGCAGTGCCCGGACGACCGTCAAAAGATGATCTCCGCTTGACTATTGCGCAAGCCACCGGCTTTTCCGCATATTGGCCCGGCTCCCTTCTTGCCAATCTACATTGGCTCTCCACAATACGGCACGGGAGTTGGAGTATAGAGAAACGCTCCTGGACGGCGGTTTGACCGCCCAACAGAATTTCAGGTGACCGGGGTGTCTTGGTTACGCCGACGTTTTGACTGAAGGACGCCCTGCTGCCGACCTCTCCCAGTTGCGTTTGAACCAGGTTGCGGCTTGGGGTGTCCTATACCCAAGTAGCTGCGACCCATTCATATTGAGACTGCGTACCGAAACGTTCGCAGTACAGTACACGTAGGCCCACCAACGAGGATTCGAACCGCATCCGGTAGATCGGTGCGCCCATTGCGTTCGTGTGGGATCCCCGTGCCAAGGACGATAGTGTCGAGTACTCGTTAGTGACCCTTGCCGCGTACGATCACTTCCGGGCACGTGTTGGCTTTAGCGCCACCGACCATGAGTATCTAAGTCTTGCGTTTCTGTCGTGAATTGCGAATGTCTGAGCAACGACCAGAATTCCCAATCGTGTTTTTGTGAGTTGGACCGTCCGAACGCTGTTTACCGTGTTCGATGGTCGCGTGGCGCATGTCCTGACGAATCGTCCGGTATGCCCTGCATCCGTCCGTTACGAGTAATGACGCAGGGTCAACCTTGCGGAGCAGGAATTCTCTAACGGGGTGTCTAAAAAGAGTACAGAATTCGTCTAGAGGTGACGTTGGGCAAGCACTTAGAGTCATGATCCATGACGCGCAGCTGCAGACCGCCAACGTCCGTATAGACGCCGGGTGGTGCGGTCCGAACCCGTTGATCGGTGAGCTGATGGCGTCTGACATTCGCCACGTTGACCTCAGCGCGTGGCCCGCCCACGTCTACTGTGTACCTTTAACTTTGGATTAAAACGGTCAAACACGGACAATTACGGACACCTAGAGACGCCTTGACAGTAGGGAAACTCTGTTTTCCGGCGGGGTCGGATCGTTTAGTTGGCGGGAGTGCGAGGGAGTCGAACCCTCCGCAGACGGCGAAGGCAGCCTGCCAGCGGATTTGAAGTCCGTGAAGCCCACCGGGACCCATCCACTCCCGCGTTTCGGTCACACACACGGTGGTTACGGCAATATTAGCGTCTTTATTGCCCAACATGGGCTGGTAACAGACGCTGAGAACGGTTTCAGGGCGACCCCATTTGCCGGTGCCGGACCGTCCATCGCGTAATCACGCCGGCTGACGCGGTGAATCGTCAGCCGGCCGCTCTCGGAACTAGGCTATTGCCGAGTCGATCTTCTCTTGCAGGACCTTTTTGGGTACTGCGCCGACGATCTGCCCGACCGGGCTTCCGCCCTTGAAGATCAACATCGTCGGGATGCTTCGAATCCCGTAGCTTGCCGATGTCTGTGGATTGAGGTCAACGTTGAGCTTGGTGAACTTGACCCGGCCGTCGTACTCGCCTGCAAGCTCCTCGACTACCGGCGCCACCATCTTGCACGGTCCGCACCACTCTGCCCAAAAGTCGACAAGGACCGGTGTGTCTGATTCCAGAACTATCGACTTGAATTCTGCGTCGCTTACATCGCTTGGCTTGGCCATTCTTCGATTACCTTTCGAATTCTGTCGATGGCCAATCTGCCTGGCCATCCCTGCGCCGAGTACTCGCGGCGTCGAGTTACTAAATTAGATTCAATGTACACCGGAAGGGATGCACCGGACTGGCCGCGTATCACCCGGAGTTGGCGTCGAACGCATCCTTAGTGTCGTCCACCGGCGCCCCAACTGGTCATGCTGGAGAACCTGGGTCGGTTAGCCCTTTTCCTTCTTCTTCGCCCGATGGTCGACGATCGCCCAGCCGGCGCCGACTATGAGTGCGGCGATCATCAGTTTCACGAAGTCCCCGGGCAGAAACGGGTACATTCCACTGGCGAACAACTCGCCCTCAGCCGGCCAGCCCAGGTCTTTGAAATGCAGCCAAAGCAACCCGGGAACATAGATGAACAGGTTGCCGAGTAGCATCGGCCACAGAGCCTTGCCTCGGGTCCATCCCCGCTCGGACAGATAGCCCACCAGCGGGACCGCCGCGACGAATCCAATGAGGTAGCCGGCGGTTGCCGACGCCGAGAGGTAATGCCAGCCGTTGCCTCCGTCCTTGAACATCGGCACGCCCGCCATTCCAAGCAGGTAGTAAATGATGATCGCGAAGAGTCCCCACCGCAGTCCCAGCACGCCGCCCATCAGCAACACACCCGTGGTCTGGAACGTTATCGGAACGGGGTTGTCAGGCAGATAGAAGGTCAGCCGTCCGAACGCAACCAACAGCCCGACGAAGAACAGGGACACGCCTACTCTTTGGAGGTTGTTGACGGACGGTAACAAGGCATCCATCAACGACGGATTCGCCGGTCCGATGATCGAGATCGGCGGGACGTGGCTGACCGCCTCTCCGTAGCTCGCTATTCGTTGCATAACGTGTTTATCCCCAACTTGCAGCGTGTCATTCGCGCCAGAACGGTAGCGAGGCAACGGCGCAACTGTCAATGAAACCGGGGATTTACGCCCATTCCCCTCCTTCACATCGTCTTACCGGCAAAAGAACGCCCCACCCGTACCCCGATCCAGGACCGCCATCCTCCCCTCTATTCGTCATCCCCGGCCCACCTTCGTCTTACCGGTGAAAACCGGTATCCATGGTGGGGTGACAGGCGGGGGGAACGCCCCTACGTCGATCCGTTCCATAGCCGAAGGGATCCCCACCCCGTCCCCACCATGGGTACCGCATCGGGGTGCGGCACGACGAGGTGGTAGTACAGACCCGGAATCCAAGTGGCCCCCCTTCGTCAAACCGGCGAAAGCGACGCGGCATCCACGTCCCCTTTCGTCTTACCGGCGAAAGAACGTCACCCCGCACCACGATGCGGGGCAGGAATCCATGGTGAGGGGCGTAGGTGGGCACGGCATCTATGGGCCGTTCCGCGGTCGAATAAGACCCACCGCCTGCGCCACTTGGGTACCGGTTTTCCCCGGTACGACGAGTCCGAGTGCGGCCGCCTGACCGGGCAGTTTTCGTACCGCCGACCTTACTCGACCGGAATCACTGCAGCCGGGCAAAAGCCGCGCGGGGGAACAGTCAGCCCCGAATTCACTCGGCCCGGGCCGCTACCCGTGCAGGCGACTTGACTACGCGGACCGGCCTTAGCGGCAGGCCCGGAATGCGCGGCGAGGGATCGGGGTTCTCCGAGTCCTGCATGTCCGACGCCACCTGCCCGAACAGGGTCGTGAACGAAACTGGACAGGTCGGAGGTCTCTATTAAGGGCAAATCAGCTAAAGGTCAATCGAGTAGTTGGGGTTTTGCCAGTTCATCCGGAACTCGGATAGGTCGCCCAGCGGGTTGTCCTTGAGGATTCCCAGGACGCCCGCCAACGCCACTTGTAACTCCTCGGTGTTCTTGCTTTCCACTGCCTTATGCATCAACTCGAAAAACTGCTCTAGTGCAACTCTACGTTCGGTAAAGCGCTTGTCGAAGTAATCCAGAATCAAGTCGCGCTCGTTGTTGAGAGCGGTCACTAATAATTCCCGATGTGCTCGGATGTACTCCCTCTCGGTTTCATTCGCGTCTTGTTCTCTTAGGAATTCAAGAGCCGCCTTGATGATCTCGAACCCGAGTTCGCGTGCCAAAGCGTATTGAACCATGCTAGCCTCTTCTGCCTAATTCGATAATCCGGCACCTGCGGTACCTAAGTCGTCTCCATCATCAGTGTAAGGCAAAGTTTTGAGGTCCAATAATTCCGCGAGTGCCTTGGCCAGGCTCGCCACACGGTACACATCCTGAATCACATCTATGGAAGCAGTCCGTAAAGTCTCTTTGAGTGCCTGCTCAACCTCGTGGATGGCCTCAGACATCTCGCGTACTCGTTCCAGGACCGCGTTCAACTCGGACTTGTGTCTGTCGATCTCGGCCTCAGACTGTTTCATTTTCGCAATTTCGTCTTCCACCTGCTTGCGGACCTTTTTTGCCTTTGCCCAAGTTACGACAATGGGCACGGCCGCCAAAGGGACCCATACGATCCTGCTCAAGAGCGCAGCCCCTGCGGCAACACCACCTCCACCCGATGCTAACGATCCACCGCCCAACCACGCTAACGTGGCGTTTCGAGCTGCGATTCCAGACAAACTGCGAATTGCAATCCCGGTGGAAGCCGAGGCGAAGGATCCGGCTATTCTGTACGCCGCGGCGGAAGCGGCCGCTCCCACAACAGCGCCACCCACGGCGCCCCCGCCGAGGCTCGCGGCGAGGTCAATCATGCTGATTTCTATCTTTCGTTTCAGTTCTTCGAATTCTTGGAACGAGATTTCGAAAGATTCATCAAAATTTCGGTCTTTGACGTTCGCTCGTACTAGGAAATTGGCAGCTTCGCGGAGTGTATCTAGTGCGGCCATACGCTGATGATTGAGATCGTCAACATTGCGGTTTACTTCTTGGAAGAACTCTCGGTAGGACTTATGACGGCGAACGCATGCCTCACGACGAACTTTGTATCGCTTGACATCCTTCTTGATATTCGCGTTAAGAGCACCGATTACGGCGACACTGCCGACTACAATTGCAACAGGTACCAGAGGAAAAGGCATCTGATCATCTCCTCTCTTGGCCCGGGTTTGTACGAAACTCAGGGGGCCAATTCCTTAGATAACGAAAGGCCTCATTCCATATGGGTGCAAGCGTACACGACGCCGCCCACGGGGGCTGCCAAACCAGCGGCAAGGCCAAGCATCACAGAAAACATAGTGCCGTGTCCCAACAGGACGGCGGAGGCAATCACTATCAACCCGGCCAATACGCCGAAGCCGACGTTCAGAGCGTGCGCAGCAACACCCTCGAGGAGGTCGATCATTGACCCTCTTCCCATATAAATTGCTCGGCAGTTGTCGACGAACTCAGTCGGCCCGGGCCGCTACCCGTGCAGGCGACTTCACTACGCGGACCGGCCTTAACGGCAAGCCAGGGATGCGCGGCGAGGGATCAGGGTTCTCCGAGTCCTGCATCTCTGAAGCCACCTCACCGAACAGGGTCGTGATCGAAACGAGGCCCGGTTGGGGCGAACTTAATGCGGCAACGCCCGATGCGACGGTCGAGCCGCTCTCATCCTTGACCTCTACACTGTCGCCCCTGGAGATCGAGAGCGCCCGTGCGTCGTCTCGATGTACTTCGACCTCTTCCACGCGGTCGAGATAGTTCATCTCCCCTTGTCGTAACACGCCAACCGGCCGGTCAGGCTGGTTCAGCACCCTGCCGTGCGCCAATACAAGCCCGTTTTGCGAAACTTTCGGCTCGGCAAACGGCAGCGGGACCAGAATGATCTTTGTTTCATCCTCGCTGCGATCGAGGAGCATAGGTGTGCCGGGATGATCGGATGACGGGCACGGTGTCTGAATACCGCCCGCCTGAAGCCGGTCATGGTCAAGTCCCGCGTAATCGGGCACTGCCCCCTTCAACTCGTCGAATACCTCAGACGGCGAGCCGTAGTCGAATCCGGATTTGCCCATGCGCTGGGCAATGGAAGCGAAAGTACGCCATCCGCAACGCTCTTCGTTCTTGGGATTCCAGGCCGCGCGTACCAACTGGACGCGTCGCTCGAGGTTTGTGACGGTGCCCGTCTGTTCGGTATAGGTAGCCGCTGGAAGAACGACGTCTGCGGCCGCGGTAACTTCATCATCGAACACAGCTGATACCGCGAGAAAATCGAGTTTGCGCAACGCAGCCGGGACATCCCCAAGCTGCGGCGCTCCGGGGTTCATGCCGTCGGCCATCACAATCGCCGCATCGACGTTCCCGGCGCGCATGAGTTCGAAAATCTCGGTTACTCCGGCGGCATGTCCATGCTGCCCGGATCTCCCATTCGATGACCCGACAAGGGCGGGAAAGCCTTCCGGGGTGCAGCCGATGTCCCTCGCGCCGAGGGTATTGGCGCCCTGGTAAAGCGGATAGATTCCGCCCGACGTGCGGCCGATGTTTCCCGTGATCAGGGACAGGTTGACGATCGCGTGCGTGAGAACGCTCTGGGCTTCGATCGGAATAGTATCTACCCCGAACAGAATCGACGCCGGAGCGTTCCGGGCAAGAATTCGCGCTGCCCGGCAAATCTGGGTCTCGCCCACGCCGGTCACACGGGAAACTACTGCGAGGTCGAATCCCCAAAGCGAGCGCTTTAGCTCATCCGTACCGGAACAATTTCTGATGACATATTCCTGGTCTTCGAGAGCCTCATCCATGATGGTCCTGGCCATCCCCGCAAGTAACACGGGCTCCGTGCCAGGGTGGGGCCGGAGCCATTCGGTGGCGTACCGGGTCATCTCGGTTTCCCGGGCGTCGATGACGATTATCTGGGCCCCTGCCCTTGCAGCCTTTTTGACAGGCACCGCCAAGACGTTCTGTTCTTCGGTCGGGTTGCCGGACACAACCATGATGCACTTGGCGCCTTCCAACTCCCAGACGGGGTTCGTGGCGCCGGCGGATCCCAGCCGGGATTCGAGTGTTGCCGCGACTTCCGGAATCAGATTCAGGGAGGTGTCTACGTTATCGGTCCGAAGGACGTCCCTGGCGAACTTCTGGGCGACATAGTTGTCTTCGTTCGTGCCGCGGGGCGATGCGACGACCGCGACCCGGGACGGGTTTCTGCCTGCCAGACCCTCTGCGACTCGGTCCAGGGCCTCTTCCCATGTGACGCGTTTCAGGATTCCGTCTTCACGGACGTACGGGTACTTCAGGCGGGACTTGTGGTTCGGGTAGTCGTAGCCGAACTTGCCCTTGAAGCACGCCTGTCCCTGGTTGGCCTCCCCTGCCAGGTCGCCCTTGAACCGGATCACCTTGTCGAACCGGTTGACCTCCGCCACCATCTGGCATCCAACCGGGCAGTTGGTGCATACGGTGGTCACCTGCTTCGCAGCCTTTTCCCACTTGTAGTCCCGTTCCACGAGGGCCCCGGTGGGACAGACGTCTATACAGGCGCCGCAGAACTCGCAGCCCGATTCGAGCAGCGACTCCCCGCGGGCGGTCCCAACGAGAGCGACACCCGATCTGCTGGTGAGCGTGAGGGCGGTATCGAATCGGACCTCTTCACAGACGCGCACGCATCGTGCGCACACGATGCAAAGGTTGTAGTCGCGATCGTAAAACGGGTCGTCGGTGTGGATCGGGAGATTGCGGCGGTGATAGTTGAGAGGCGTGCGCAGATCGAGTTCGACCATCCGCACAGTGTCTTTCAACTCGCAGCGTTCGTTCTTCGGACAGATCGTGCAACGGTCGGTAACGCCGACGTGGCGTTGGCAGATGTCCTGCGGACCGCACAGTTCGATCCTGTGGCAGGTGAGGCATCCATGCGGGTGCTCGGCCATCAGGAGTTCGATCACGTCCCTGCGCAGGTCCTTGATCTGTTCGGTTTTCGAACTGACGACCAGCCCCGGCGCGGCCGGAGCGGTGCAAGAGGCGACAACCGCCTTCCTGCCGCCCATTTCGGTTTCGACGACGCACGCCCTGCACGCCCCGTACGGCTTCATCTTCGGGAAATAGCACAGGTACGGGATGTAGACGCCTGCGTCCATGGCCGCCTGCAAGACAGTCTGGCCCGGCTTTGCCTCCACCAGCTCGCCGTCGATCGTAAACGAAATGTTGTCTGCCACTAGTATCCCGCCTCAGCAATGCGCCGAAAGAGTCAGCCTGTGAAACTCCCCTCTCCCTTGATGGAAGAAGGTCAGAACCTGCCCCGTACTCGATACGGGGGTGAGGGTGACGCCTGGAGACATATGCTCATCAGTTTCATGTAACGAACTTCAGGTTTGAGTCAATCAACAAACCGCTCAGGGCCTTGTCCTGGTCGGCAGGATCATCGAACCGTTCGTGGATTTGCCGTTTTGGGGGGCGCTGCCGAGGCGTTCGTTGAATTCGTCTTCAAAGTATTTCAGGGCCGAGGACACCGGGTTGTAGCCCAACTGCCCGTGGCCGCACAGCGAACCCAGCTTCATGCTGTTGCCGATCCGGTCCATTAGTTCGAGATCGGCAGGCATTGCCGAGTACTGGCACAGCCGTTCAAGTGTTTCCAGCATGTGGGTGTTGCCCAACCGGCACGGGAAGCACTTGCCGCACGACTCGTACTGGTTGAAGGCTATCAACGCCCGAATCAGGTCGACGACGTCGACCGTCTCGTTGCCGACAATGATCCCACCGGAGCCGAGGATGGCGCCCGCCTTGGACATCTCGTCGAAGTCGATCTTGACGTCGAACGCCTCATCCCCGAGCACACCGCCCAACGGGCCCCCAGTCTGCAGGACCTTGATGCGTTCCCCGGGGGATACGCCTCCGCCGATCTTTTCGAGCACGTCCCTGATGGACAGGCCCATCGGAATCTCGTACATGCCGGGCCGTTTAATGTGCCCGGTCAGGCAAACGATGGCGGTCCCGCTGCTGGACGGTGTGCCGATTCCCTTAAACCACTCCCCGCCGTTCCTCACTATCTGGGGCACGTAGGCCAGTGTCTTGACGTTGTTGATGTTGCTGGGCTTCTGCCAAACACCGGCGGCGGCGGGAAACGGCGGCTTGAATCGGGGCAGGGCCCGTTTTCCTTCGATGGCTTCCATCAGGGCCGTCTCTTCGCCAGCCACGTATGAGTCCCCTGTCAGGGAAACCTCCATGTCGAAGCTGAATGAAGAACCGAGGATGTTCTTACCGAGGAGTTTGTGATCGTAGGCCTTCTGGATGGCCTGACGCGTCGCGTCGATCGGGATGTCGTGGCCGTGTCGGATGAAGACGTAGCCGTAGTTCGAATTTGTGGCGTATCCGTTGAGAATCAGGCCCTCGATGAGCGTGTGCGGATCGCCTTCCAGGATGCCTTTGTCGTTGAAGGCGCCTGGGTCGCCTTCTTCACAGTTGCACAGGATGTACTTTTCCGGCGCCTTGCTCGGCGCGAGGAAACCCCATTTGACGGCCGTAGGAAAAGCCGCGCCGCCGCGGCCGCGCAGGCCGGACGTCTTGACCTCGTTGACAACCTCCGGTGGCGTCATTTCGAACAGCGCCATGTTTAGCGCCGAATAGCCGCCGTTGGCGATGTACTGGAGTATGTCGCCGGGGTCGACGTTGCCGCAATTGCGAGTTGCGACCTTGACCTGGTGCTGGTACGCCGGGAGTTCGCTGAGTTTCGGGACGCCCTCGAGTCCGCCGTTTTCGTCGCCCTCGTAGGCAAAGGCCCGGCTTGCTACCGGGCGCCCGCCAATGACGTGATCTTCAACGATCTGGTCCACGTCGTCCGGTGTCACGTTGCCGTAGTAGACCCGCCGACCGCCAGGTAGTGTGACATCCACTATCGGCTCGAGGTACATGAGGCCGAGGGCGCCGACCTGCGACAAGTCGGAGCCCGCGTCATGGCGCGCCAGAGATTCTCTGACCGTCGCAAGTACTTCGTCCGCTCCTGCCGCCTGTCCCGATACGCCTCCGCCTACTCGAATCCACCCACGGGGGTTGCTGTTAAGCGCGTGCCACCTGTCGGACGCGCGGCGATCCAGGTCTTCGAAGACGCCCGGGTTGTTTTCACTCATCGGTAAAGGCGCCCTGCTACTGCTGAGGTCCGGATCGAAGTGAACGGGCAAGGTCTCTGACGGATTGTGGAGTCATGCGGCCCTTGAGGTGATGATCGAGGGATACGACCGGCGCCTGCGCGCACGCCCCGAGGCACGTGTTGTAGCGAAGTGTCGCGCTCCGGTCTTCGGTCTCCCCTTCGCGATCTATGCCGAACTCCTCCTGGACGATCGACAGAAGTTCCTGCGCCCCTGCAAGATGGCAGGTAGGCCCCCAACACACTTCCAACGTATGGGCCGCGGGCGGCGTGAAACGAAAGTTCGTGTAGAAAGAAGCCACGCTCCACACTTCATTCACCGTTGTACCGCAAAAACCGGCGGTCTCTTCGATGGCTTCGTCCGGAAGGTAGTGGACCGCGTCCTGCACTGCCAGCAACGACGACAACATAGTGACCGTCGGTTGTGGTTGCTGTTTAAGGGCCTGGCGCACAAGCATGCGGATATCGACGCCTGACGCCAAGTTCGTGGTGGCCAAAAGCACACTCCGGGGACTTTGAGAAAGCAGTCACAATCCTAGCAGAGCCCCAATTAACGGACAATTGCCGAAGCCACCCTGAAATGCCCCGCCTAGGTCGCTCCCCTGCCCCGCCTTAGACCTCTGCCCGGCAACGCTCCTGTGTTCTCGCCCTCGTCGATTACGATCTTGCCGTTCACGATCACATAGTCGATGCCCACCGGGTAGTGCTTCGGATCGTCCTTGACGGCGAACGTCTTGACGGTGTCCGGGTCGAAAACGACGATGTCGGCCTTGTAGCCGTTCCGCAGGAGTCCCCGGTCGGGCAACCCCAGCCTCTGCGCCGGGAACGACGTCATCTTGCGGATGGCCTCCGACAATCTGAGATGGCGCTCTGCCCTTACGAATTCGGCAAGGACCACGGGGAAGCAGCCGTATGTCCTCGGGTTCGGGTACTCTCCGAACAAGATGGCGTCGGAGGCAATCATCCCGTAAGGATGTGAAACGAACGCCGGCAGAGTCTGGGGGTTGGTGCCAAGACCCACGGTAGATATCCCAAGATTCTCGGAAAGCAGAAGATCGAACAGTGCCTCGGCCGGTTCCTGCTCCCGCATCTCGGCGATCTGGGCGATCGACTTTCCATCGTACTGCTTGTTTTCGGCCTTGCGGAAATTGTTCAACCAGTTCTGGCCCCAGATCGCAGGGAAGTCCGAACGCGAATTGATCTCTTGCGCCATGCGAGCGCGATCGGCCGGATCCTTCAGCGCGGCGATCGTCCTCTCCGGTCCACCGTCCTTGGCCCAAAACGGCAGCATTATCACGATGGTGGTTCCCGAATAGGGGTATGTGTAGCAGTCGAACGTGACATCCATACCCGCCGCCCGCGAATCCTCCACGAGTCCGAGGTAGTCGAGGTGGCTGCCGAGACCCTGCTTGCTCTGCCGGTAGTGGGTCAGGTGGATGGGTATCCCCGAACGCCGGCCGATTTCGACGGCCTCGTGCCATGGCGCAAGGTGGTGCTTCTGCAATAACGAAGCGCGTGTGTGCGTGTGGTAGAAGCCACCGAGAGATGCCGCCGTTTCCGACAGCGCAACAAGCTCGTCCGTGTCTGCGAAGCCGCCAGGCGGATAGTCGAGTCCGGTCGAGAGGCCCCATGCGCCTTCTTCCATCGCCTCGCGAAGAACAGCTTGCATGTCTGCGATCTGGTCCGCCGTAGCTGGTACGTCGTTCCAGCCGACGCCCCAGATGCGGAGCGGGGAGTTGCCGACGATGACCGCCATGTTGATGGCGACACTGTTGTCGTACTTCGACAATAGACCGGCGGCGGTCAGCCAGTCTGCATCGGGCGGGTACCAGTTCAACCCCGCGTCCAGCCAGATGTAGCGTTCAAGTTCATCGCGGGACTTGAACGGGACGTGAGAAATACCGTCTATCCCGACGAGTTCGGTTGTAACGCCCTGCCTGACCTTGGGGTCGTGATGAGGCTCGCCAAGTATCGTCAGCCCGGCGTGGGAGTGAAGGTCGACAAATCCCGGGCAGACCACCCTGCCGGCGGCGTCGATCGTACGAACTGCGTCGACGCCGTCCAGGTCGCCGCGCCGGACCCCCAGCGTGTCCCCCGTTACAAGGACCGAACCGCCATACCACGGACTGCCGGACCCGTCGATAATCCGGGCGTTCTTAATCAGTAGGTCAATCACGGGCTTTCTCCATCGAATTCACGTCGAACCAGCTTTCAACGGCATACCGTCGCGAACGCCTGATGAATCCCGTACAAACCGGGTCAGCCATCGATCAACCCCTCCTGGGGTGTTGTCCAAGGGGCGCGTTTCACCCAGACTCCAGGCCGCGGCATTCTTTCGACCGGCACGTCGATCAACACAGGACCGCCGCGTTCAAGGGCGTCGGGGATCACGTGCGCGAGGTCCGCAGGTTCCCGTGTCCTCAACCCCGTGGCGCCAAACGACTCGGCGAACTTCACAAAGTCGGGATTCACAAAGTCGGCTTCGTACTGGCCGCCGAAATCCTCGTCGAGGTCTCGGGCCACGTTGCCGTAAGCGCCGTCGTTGAAGATCACCGTTACCGTGTTGATCCCGTACTTGACGGCCGTAGAGAGTTCGGAGGAGTTGTACATGAACCCGCCGTCCCCGACAACGCAGACCACAGGACGGTCCGGCGCCCCGGTTTTCACGCCGAGCGAGGTCGGAAACGAATACCCGAGGTTGCCCGCGTAGCCGGAATCGACGTAGGCCTTTGGTTCGAAAACCTGGTAGTGGCCGCGGGAGTAATAGCCAAGTTGCGTCATTCCCCAGATCACGTAAGCCTCTTCCGGTATGCCTGCTTGCAGCGCCTGTAGGACGGAGTGCTGGGGCTCATTTCGCTCAAAGGGATCGGTCGCGATGCGCCGCCGCGCCTCGGCAACCGCGTTGGCGGGTGAAGGGCGGTCCCCTGCCCCGGCTTCTTTCAGGCGCGGTATCAGCGCCTCGATGGTCGCCCGCGCGTCGCCGTGCAGGGCGAGCGTGTTCGTGTGAGTCTTGCCGAACTCCGTTGCGTCCGAATTGATATGTACGAGCTTGGCCGAACCGCCCGACGGGCTGCGAAGCGCAAAGCGGGTGCCGATGCCGATGATGACGTCGGCCGACTCCATGACCTCGTACAACGCGCCGCGCGGTCCCAACGAAGAGCCGTACGAGTGCGGATGGCGGTCGGAAATTGTCCCTTTGCCCCCGGCCGACGTGATAACCGGAATGTTCACCGCCTCAGAAAACCGTACGAGCGCCTCCTCGGCGTTCGATCTGGCCACGCCCCCACCGGCGTAGATGACTAGATTTCGTGCTTCGGCGATAACCTTGGCTGCTTCCCTCAGCCGGTCCTCGCCCGGTACTTCGCGCACCAGCGGAGCCGGCTCCTCCAACTCAACCTCTTCACGCTCCACCATCGTCTCCGGCGGCATTTCGATCTCAACCGGGCGCGGACGGCCGTTGCGCATCTGCGAAAAGGCTTCCGTAACGCACCCCGGCACCTCGTGCGGGGTCAGCACCTGGCGGCGCCACTTGGTCACCGGCCGGATCACGTCCATCTGGTCCGCAACTTCATGCAGGCCGCCCAGGTCTTTGCCGATCTGCGAACGCGGGATTTGTCCGGCGATCACCAGCACTGGCGAAGACCTCGCGTAGGCGGTCGCGAGACCCGATCCGGCGTTGTACAGTCCCTCGCCCGGCACAACCAGCGCGATCCCCGGCTTCCCGCTGACGCGCGAGTACCCGTCGGCCATATAAGTCGTCGCCTGTTCGTGGCGAGTCGTGATCATGCGTATGCCGGGCTCATCCCTGAGAGCGGCGATAATCCCGTACATCTGCACGCCGGGGAGCCCAAAAACTACTTCGACACCCTCTCTGACGAGTGACTTTACGAGGGCCTCGCCCCCGCTCAACTTCGGCATTGTTCAGTCTCCACTAATGCGTTGCCGCGATCCGGCCCGCTCATTTGAGCCCGTTGTCATTAAACAATCGACTAACCGGTTCCGGTCAGATCGCCAGGCGGTAGACCGCGGCGGTTGGCAAGCGTTCGAGGCAATAGATCGTATCGCGTCTCGTGTCCTGCGAAGAACCGGCGCATTTCATCCACCATCAGGCGGAAAAACCGCGGTCCGCCTCGCGCGTTCACGCCCGCGATGTGGGGTGTGAGAAAAACGTTTGGGAGTTGGCGAATCGGCGAGTCGGCGGGTATAGGCTCCGGATCGAAGACATCCAGCGAAGCGATCATGTCCTGGCGCCTGAGTCGCTCGATCAGCGCGTCCGAATCGACAATTACGCCCCGCGAAACGTTCACGAAAACCGTTCCCGGTTGCATCAGTTCGATCTCGCGTTTGCCGATCATGCCCTCGGTGGCCGGGGTGTGCGGCGCAAGGCAATACACCACCTCGGACAGCGACAGCACGTTGTCCAGCGATGTGAAGGTGACGTCGTAGATGTCTGCCAGTTCTCGCGGCACGTACGGGTCGTGTACGTACGCCGTGACCCGGAACGGGGCTAGCAGCCCAAGCAGCCGGCGTCCGATGTGACCCGCGCCAATCAGTCCCACGGTTCGGCCGGTCAACTCCCCTTTTATGTACCCGGGGTCGGTATTACGCTCGGAATGGTCCTCAAAAAGGACTTCGCCGGCAATGAGGCGCCTGAAATGCGAACCGGCGTTGCGCAGGCCGATCATGCTCATAGCCAAGGCCCATTCCGCGACGCCGTACGACGAGCCGTTTGTCGTGTCGACGGCCTTGACGCCGCGCATCGATGCAGCCTCAACGTCTATGCGCTGGGCGAACCTGTCCCCTTCCAGTTCGCCTACGATCCTGACGCTTGGCGCGGCGTCAAGGATGGCCCCGGTAACGCGTGGCGAGCCATGGCACACGATAAGTCCGTCAAGAGTTGAAGCGAACTCGATCAGGTCGGCCACGGCCGGGGAGTCGGCAGGGGGAGGGGCGTACCAATCGGAGGGTTCATTGAATTCGCAGTAGTGAAAGTCAGCGAACTCAGTAAGACGCTCCACCTCGGCGGGAACGGCATCGTCATCTCTGCTTTCGACATTGCACGCAAGGCCGATTTGGGGTCTGTTATCTGTCATAAGCGTCCACCGCTTCCTGGTCTCTGCTTTCGATGTTGCTGATTCCGATTCGTTTTGGTTTCGCCGCCATGCCATCCATATTGTAGGGGCGAGTTTCAAACCCGCATTCGGCTCCGCCAATCGGCAAGGGTGTCGGCGTCGTTAGACCAATTCCACGGACTGCCCATGCTATATGTGCGGACGTTATCCGGTTAACCCTGGGCAGGATTCCTTAGTCCCGTAACCCGCGTGCCGCACAAGTTTGCCTGGCTACGCGGGCATCTCGTGGATCACGCCGCTAACTTTGCAACGGCGGGTTTGAAGAGCCTGTTTCAAAAGTCTCCTCTCAAGAATCAGGCCGTACATCTCGCGACGATTTACGACATCGCCCCTCCTATCAATACGTAATACGGTCTTAAATCCCGTCATTCCCGTGAAAAGAGACCATTGCGTAACTAGCTCCCCAGCCAGTGATTCCTCACTCCATGTCACCCTAAGCGCCCCCATGTCACCCTGTGCGCCGCCATGTCACCCTGAGCGAAGCCGAAGGGTCTGGGTAAGAGGGGCGAGGCATGCCGTTTGGATGGCCTGGATTCTTCGCTGCGCTCAGAATGACATTTTTCGAGGTTACGCAAAGGTCTCTGAAAACGGGAATCTAGAGGCCGGTGTCCCCGTAGGATTCGAGTTAGTGAAACACCCTCTTGAAACCCGCCGCTACGATGGAGTGTTCGTCCTGGCCGGAATCAACCCTAAACCCCAGCCGGGGACTGGTCACTGCATCCCAGGCCAGGGTGGGAGCCGTATCAGCCCACTTCACTGTACGGAGACTCGAAATCTCCATACGGCGACGGCGATGAATCCAACCGCGAATCCCGCAAGCGCCAGCAGTTCGAACGCGACCGATTCCAGGTCCCCGCCAAACAGCATGAGCCGGTTGAACGCGGTATTCGCCCAACCGTGCGGGGTCAGCAGCGCCAGGGCGCGCATCCAGTCGCTCAGTATGAACAACGGCCACCAGGAACCGCCCAACGGCGCGGCGACCAGCGATACCAGGACCGCTGCGGGCGGCGCCGCCCGTACGGTGCGGAATATTGAAGCAAGCATCACGCCAAAGGCGGAGGATGCCAGGACCATCAATAATGCGACTGCCACGGTTGCTCCGGGCGTTTCGCCAAGGGTCATGCCAAATATGAGCGTGCCGAACAGGCCGAGTATGACCACCTGTATGACGCCTCGGTAGACGGATGCGAGAAATTTTCCGGAGACCATCGCCAACGTGCCCGCGCCCGACGTTGCCAGCCTTTCGAGAGTTCCCGACTCACGCTCCACGGCCAGTGTCAGCGCGGTGAATGCAGCGGACATGAAAACGAACATGACGAGATAGCCGGGCACAGTCACGTTGGCCGGATTCGTCGGCTTGACATTTCCGACGTTGGTAACAAAGAACTGCGGCCCGGTATTCCCGGTTTCGTCCAGGTCGACGGCCTGCATGGAGGCGCCGCCAGAGAGTTCATTCAGAGCTGAGAGTACAGCCGCCTGTTGCCCAAGTTCGTTTGCCACTGATCCTGCAACGGCAACGAGCAACGCATCAGCTTCTGGGTCCCCGGTTGTGTGGACGTTTATCTCACTTCCGCGGCCCGTCGTCACGCCGTCCGTGAAGTCCTCCGGGAAGGCTATGAACCCGGGCAATTCGCCGTCGGCCATTCTCTGCGAAGCATCGTCGAAATCGACGTATTCGACCGCGGGTCTCTCGGGGTCCTGGTCCGAGGACATCCACGCGATTATCAGGCGGCTAAGGGCCGTTTCCGCCGTTTCCTGAGTTGTGATCGTAACTGTCGGCGGTCCCGAATCCTGGGCAACCTCCTCGAACACCGGCGTGAGAAAAAAGAAGAACGCCGTCGCGAACGCCATGGGGAACCCCAGCGTCAGCACGAATCCCCAGATGTCGCGCCGCCACTGTGTGGTGTCCTTGAACGAAATGAGGACGGCCTGCCGCAGCCAGTACATCAGCCGTCCCGTCCTTGGAGCGCCGAAAACAACTGCCTGGAAACGACCAACAGCACGATGGCCAAACCACCGAGGACCGCGATTTCAAGCCACACATCGCCCAATTGCCCCGTGTCCGAGAGGATCGTACGAAGGGCGTCGTTTCCGTACCTGAGCGGCGAGGCCCGGCCGATGGCGTCGAGAATCCCACCCTTGGCAGGTTCGAAGAACGATCCGCCGATCGTCGCCATCACCATGGTGAGGATCACCGCCGACCAGTTCGCCTGTTCTCGTGTCCGGGCGAACGAGGCGATGGCCATGCCCACAGCGGAGGTGAAGGCGGCCAAAACAGCGGTCACTACCAGCATTGCGCCGTAGTCGGCCGGTCCGAATGACCGGAAAACAGCCCAACCGAGCGTGGCCAATATGAACGCCTGCATGAAGCCCCGGACCAAGCCGGCGAGGAATTTGCCCCCAAAGATGCCGTTCAGGCCGGGACCGGTCGTGAGCAGTCGTTCGAGCCGGCCGTCGAGCCGCTCTTCGACGATCGAAATGGCGTTCAACGTGACAGCGAACATGACCATCATCGTCAGTATGCCCGGGAAGAAAATGTTGAACGGGGCCGTTGTTTCGCCCGTCCTTTCCACCTCTACCGAGACGAAAGGCGCATCGCGTTGTCGTTCGATGGCCGAAGCGACCGCGCCGTCGATCTCCACTTCGCTTGGGTTTAGACCAAGGCGCGCCGCCTCGGATGTGACGACCCGCAAAGCTTGTTGCTCCGCCGCATGTTTCGCCGCGGCGCCCCGGATGATCGACGCCACGATGCTCCCCTCATCGCCGCCGCTGCCGCGTTGGCGGAACTCCAGTAGCGGAGATGAACCGCCGCGCGCAACCTCATCTCCGTATCCTTCGTGGATCACCGTCACTAGCAATCGGGCTGACCCGTCGAGGAGCCGGTCCGCCCTCTCCTCTTCCAGCATCTCCACGTCCACCCCCGGGACGGCTGACATCAGTTCGATGAGCCGAGCCGATCCAGGTGATTGATCGAGGTCGACAATCGAAGCCTTGCCGTTAAACGAAGGTTCGCTGCCAAACGCTCCCAGCATGAGCGCCAGCAGCGCAATCGGCAGGGCTAGTGAAAGCCCAAGGGCGCCGGGATCCCTGAAATACCGCTTGACCTCGATATACGCCAGGTAGAAATACACAGGAAAAGCGGCTATCACTCGCGCAGGGTACGGCCGGTCAGGTGCAGAAAAACGTCTTCCAGAGACGTCGTCTCCGGATCGCCCAGCGGCGTCTTGAGTTCCTCCGACGTGCCCTCGGTAACCACGCGACCGCGGTCCATGATCAGAATGCGGTCGCACAGCCGGTCGGCTTCTTCCATGTAGTGCGTCGTATAGATCACCGTCATGCCCTGCTCATTCAGCGCACCTACGGTCTCGAAAATGTGATTGCGAGATTGAGGGTCCACGCCGACGGTCGGTTCGTCTAGCAGCACGAGGTCCGGCCTGGCAACGAGTGCGATCGCGAAGTTCAGCCGCCTCTTCATGCCGCCTGAGTACTTACTTGCGCGGTCACCGCCTCGGTCCGTCAGGCCAACCAGACCCAGGAACTCGTCTGCGCTGGAGTTGGCGTCAGAACGGGAAAGGCCCGCCAGTCTGCCGAAAAACACCAGGTTCTCCCTGCCGGTCAGGTCTTCATAGATCGCAAGGCTCTGCGGACACACGCCGATCCGGGCCCGCACACCGTCAGGATCGCGGCGAACGGACAGACCGTCGATCGTCACGTCGCCCTCATCGGCTGGCAGGACCGTATTCAGGATTCGAAGTAGAGTGGTCTTGCCTGCCCCGTTGGGCCCAAGCAGGCCAAACACCTCGCCGCGGGCAATCTGGAACGACACGTCATCGACCGCTACGTCATCCCCGTAAGTCCGGCGCACGTTTTGAACGTCAACATAAGAATTGGTCAAAATCATCTCCGGCCAAAGTTATTTTGCGCCGAGCCCCGCGGTCGAGGCGGTCGCGCCCGAAATTCTACACACCGTCGGGCACGCGGCCCGTTTATGGGTGCGACAGATCGATGTGGGAGCTGACCGGCCCACGCGCCGGTTATCTGCGGCAGACGCCCCTGACGGCAAACAGGCGCCCTTAGAGGGTGTCCAAAGAGGGTCAAAGAGGGTGTCCAAAAAGGGCCACCGAAGCAGGAAAAATGTCATTCTGAGCGCACCCCCATGTCATTCTGAGCGAAGTCGAAGAATCTACGTCCGCCTGGCAGTAACGCCGTGTCCCCCGACACCCAGACCCTTCGCCTTTGCTCAGGGTTACAAACGGACTTTTTAGACACCCTCTTAGATCCCACGGCATTCGGAAACCCTGTTCCAACGGAGGATATCGGCATGCCGTGTGTGACTAATGTCAACGACTGCGTTTTCTGCTCCGTAGGAAGAGCGTCACCGGCGACAGCAGCAGCATAAGCACTCCCAACCCGACGCCCGAGCTCCGTTGCCCCGCTTGGGCGTTGCACCTTCCGCCAGAACCGTCGGACGGCGGTTCTGATGTTGGGGAAAGGACCGGAGCGGGCGTTTCCCGAACCTGGAGCCCTTGCGTAGGCGTGGGAACCGGGGATGGCATGGGTGGTGTTGGCGTCGCGGTCGGCACGGGCATAAAAGTCGGAGTGGGCGAAGGAGTCTTGGTCGCAACGGCCGTTTCGGTTGCCGTGCTGGTTGGTTCAGGCGTTGCGGTAGGCGTCGGGGTGTTGGTAAAGGTGGGACTGGGCGCAGGAGATAACACGACCACCACTGTAGGGACCGGTGTGGGCGTGGAAGTCGGAGCCAGCGTAGGCGTAGGGGTAGGTAACGGCGCAGGGGTCGAAGTGGAGGTCGAGGTGGGCGACGGTGTAGGGGAAAACGTCGGTATCGGCGTGGGCGAAGAAGTCGGCGTCGGACTAGGGGTAAAGGTAGGCGTGGGCGTGGGGGACGGAGTTGGTGTGGGGGATGGCGTGGGGGATGGGATAGGTGTGGGTGTGGGTAGTGCGATCCCACACGTTTCGACATCTTCAGCTATCGTGATCGCGGGCAACCACTCCGTAATTGGTTGCCCGTCCCCATCGAGAATTCTCAGGGTGATGTTAATTTTGTCATGATCAGGCCATAACAACCAGGGCGGAATTCGGCTAATATCTATTGAAATCCCTTCGCTATTCACAACTATTCCAGGCTCCCAGGACGATATCCTGGAAATGTTGGGAAAACCTACTTTGCGCGCTTCAATCACGCCGGTGTTTCGGGTGCTGAATCCTTGACCAACGATCTCGAGGGTGCGTTCATATGAGTGAGCTGACTCCCGGACACCACAAAATGGAGGGAAAGGATCAACTGATCTAACCGAAATGAATTCCTCGTTTTCGTAGCTGACAGCAGTCCTCGTTTCCTTCGGTTCGGCAGCGGTGGGCGATGAACCTGGATTATTAAACGGGTTCCAATACACGAAGACGGCCCCGCGATTAAGGTTTCCGATGTACAAATTGTCGTTGTCATCGAATGTCGCTGAGTATGGCATGGACGTAAAGTCGTATAAGTAATTGGTGGGGTAGTTGCTGGGTCCGAGCGGATCCTCGAAATATCCAACGAATCTCGGCCCAACGTAGGAGTTGTAACCCACAGCCATTCTGTTTTGGCTATCAAACGCAGGCTCCCATACTGCAGTGCTGGGCACGCCAAGATATGCGCCAACGTTACGTACCAACACGCCAAGTTCAAAGCCACCGGACACGACTCGAGCTCCTCCCACCCCGGATACCCTGACATTTTTGGATGCGTCGGGCGCAAAAATAGTGGACGTATTGGTGGTAGGAGTAAGTTCAGGCGCAAATATTAGCAATCTCCAATTGCCCTCCGCTTCCAAGGAATGATCTGCAACATAAAGATTGCCCAAGTTATCGATCGACAAAGCCCCCGGGAAACAGAGCATATTGTCGAGAGGGTCGTCATATACTTCGGGATCCCGTTCCGAATGGGGACCGATCTGGGCCCTCCTGTTGCACTTGGTGCCAGAGGGCTCCTCCTGTCCCAGGATCACGTCCACAACAGGATTAGTTATCGGCTCCCGTATTCTCAACACACGATGATTGTCGGTATCGCTCAACCAAAGAAACCGGCCATCGTCGGTAGGAGCAATCCCGAATAACCGGTGGCCGAGGCTGACTCTTGAATCGGTGCCCAAGACCGGAAAATCAGCCCGTCGCGTCCAAATCGTGTGGAAAGCAACCGATCGGTCGTGAAGTGGCAAGTCATATACGTCGATGTAGTCATTGCCTTCAAACCCGAGAACCCACAAATGGCCAGAGCCGCTGGCCTTTATCTTGCCACAACAGGAATGCCAAGTATTTTGCCAATGTTCCTCGCCTAGCGCGCCGTCCGCCGGTTGCCCATCTGACAACTCACCCAAGCCGTTCCAATACAAGAGTCGTTTGAAGTCCGCCACGATCAATTGGTCGCCGTGTACAGCAATACCGCGACCTGCCCGCAAACCCTTCAAACCTACGAAATTGAATCCGCCGGGGGGAGAAAACAATGACCTTTCACGATCAAGACTAAACGCACTGCCATCACTCAAATCCGAGGCGGCATACACAATGACGTCCTGAGAGGGGCCGGCCCCCGCAATCAGGATGTGGCGAGATCCGTCGATCCCAATGCCGCCTCCGCTCAAACACCAGTCGCCTATCCATGCCGGACAACGATCGTACGGCCGAAATGACTCAGCAACCTCAACTTGAGTCAAATCTGGTCCAGCCCATTGCCAAAGTGTTATCGACGATTCTCCAAAATCGTTTATCCACATACCCCGATCGAATGGGTCTGCCAAAACAGAAACTGGGAGACTGAATTCGGACTCAATGACTCTGCTCGCCGGCATGCCTGACTTGAACGGCGGCTCGAACACCAGGAGTCGATTATTGCCGGTGTCGGTAATGTATAGCCATCCGCTTGAGTCGAACGCGACTGCGGAAGGCGCGTGGAGTTCTCCAGGTTTATCCCCTTTGGATGAACGTACCATATCAATTTGGCCCAGTACCACGTCCGCGGCAACGTCGATGTCTCCAGTCGCAGGATCTACAGGAAATCGTAGCACCCGATTATTCCCGCCATCTGCAACCCACATATTTCCTGCATCATTTAATGTGACGCCATTTCCATAATATGTCACTTGAAATCTGTTGCTGTGCGAATGTAAGCACAACGATTTGGATGTAGGGCGCGCGAATCCTTTATTGCACAGTATGTTGTTGTAGTTTGTCTGCCCCCAGACGGCGTCGGCAACTGAGTCCGTCTCAAACGGGCTATCGAACTTCAGGACCCTGTTGTTGAACGAATCCGGCACGAACAAGGCGCCTTCATCATCGACAGCCATCGTTACGAACGAATGCTCTTCGGTCACGCTGATCGAAATGTCAGGCACACCGCAAAGAGAAGATTCGGTTGCCAACGCCCGGAACGGAAACAGTTGGGCCCCACTGTCTCCGTTACACGCCGAGTGATCGGATAAAGAGGGCTGACCTATCACAATTTCGGCCGAACATGGACTGGGATTGGCGTAACACTTGGCCAGATCGATCCCCAGGATACGGCTGTTGCCTGCGTCCCAGATGTACGCTCGTCCCGGATCGGTTGATCGGTCCACGACGACACCGCCCGGGTTGAACACCTTGAACGGCACTACTTCAAACGGAGTAGCCTCAGAAAAGTCCGGTTGACCGAGAATGACATCCGCCCAAAGGTCCCCGGAAACTCCGCGTACCGGCTCCACTGGCACCGGCGTCACAAGGTTTTGTGCCATGACCGTGCCGGTCGAATCAGAAAAATCACGCACTCCGAACCAGGTCAGGGCGGCCAACAGACCTACGGCCAGGGGCAACCAAAACTCAATCCGCCTTAACATCGCCTGTGTCCAACAACCGGCCTTATGTCTCTCAACGCGGATTACCGCCCGGCCACAATGTTCAAATGGGCTGCCGGTGTCCCCAATACAACGAAACAGGCGATTGAGCAGCGGTTTATCAACGAGTATCGTTTAGTCGACCAGACTTGGCCGCTCAAACTGAAATCGCGTTCGAGGCCAATCTAGCACACTAGGTCTCCCGGCAATTTCGTCATGCTCCATTGATGACGTTTGGACGCCGTGACTGAATCTCGAAGCCATCGCCCGACCATTGGAGCAATGCGAGATCAGTATTGCCCGCAAGGGGGAAATCACCAACAGCCAGCAACTACCACGGCCGGATAGTCGTACGTTGCCAATGCCGAGGCCGCCAAAAGTCGATTGGGGACGAGGAAACAGGGCCTGGTGGGGGAGGTGGGATTCGAACCCACACGCCCGAAGGCACATACTCCTAAGGCATGCGCGTCTACCATTCCGCCACTCCCCCACTGCTGCCGGTCATTCG
This sequence comes from Dehalococcoidia bacterium, assembly GCA_965219065.1. Taxonomy (GTDB): domain Bacteria; phylum Chloroflexota; class Dehalococcoidia; order Lucifugimonadales; family Lucifugimonadaceae. Next base: position 451,518 of record OZ244715.1, on the reverse strand, counting down.
AGTTTAGCGTCCCGAAAACCCGCTCGTTCGACACGATCCGATCTCCGCAAGGTGGATTCGGCGAGCAGAGGGCATAGAATCGGGTCGCTTGTATCGAGATAACCTCTGGCTGGAGGCGAAAAGTGAACTACGAAATTGAACTTATTCAGGATGAAAAAGCCGTGGTGGGCGAAGGACCGGTCTGGGACCCGCACACACAAAAACTGTACTGGACGGACATCCGCACCGGCAGATTGTTCGAGTATGTTCCCGGCACCGGGGAACACCGCACGATCCACGATGGCGTCTTCGTTGGCGGCCTGGCGGTCAACAAACAGGGCGGCCTCACACTTGGCACGTGGGAAGGCGTGATGCTCTGGCGCTCCGACTCCGACTGGGTCTGGCTCCACCACGACGACAAGTACCGGTTCAACGACGTGATTGCCGGGCCCGATGGCAGTTTCTACGCCGGCACCATGTTCGACGGCGAGAACAACGGCGTCTTGTACCGGTTCTTGCCGGATGGCGAGGTCGAGGAGGTAGTCACGGGGCTCGCCATCTCGAACGGTATGGGCTTCTCGCCTGACCTCAAGACCTTCTACCACACGGACTGCGGCCCGCGGACCATCTACAGGTATGACTACGATCCCGCGACTCACACCCTTAGCAACAAGAGCACATTCGTGCAACTGGGGACCGATATGGGCGTTCCCGACGGCATGACGGTCGACGCTGACGGAAACATCTGGGGCGCGGTCTGGGGCAGCGGTTGCATGATCAAGTACGCTCCGGACGGCAGCGAACTGGGACGGATCAACTTTCCTGCGACCCAGACATCGTCCGCCATTTTCGGCGGTACAGAATTGAACGACCTATATGTGACTACGGCGCGGTCCGGCGAGGGTGAACCCCCCAGCGGCCTTGAACCTGAGGGGTACGATTTCAACGCCCACCGCGGCGGCGAACTGTACAGGGTCAGGGTAGACGCCACTGGCAAACCGGAGTTCGAGACTGATTTCGCCTGGCCGGGCGAGTAAGTATTGCGCAGTCAGGAAACGACTATGAAGATCACTAGAATCGACCAGTTCGCCCCGGCGCCGCGCACCCGGTTGGTCAGAATCGCAACCGACACGGGCATCGAAGGGTGGTCTGAAAGCACGCTCGAGGGTAAGCCGTTCTCGGTTCCAGCCGCCGTAAGTGAGTACGCCGAGTACCTCGTGGGCAAAGACCCATTGCTCATCGAACATCACTGGCAACAGATGTACCGTTCGGCGTTCTTCCGCGGCGGCGCACACAATATGACAGCCATCGCCGCCCTCGACGCCGCCCTGTGGGACGTAGCAGGCAAACACTACGGTGTTCCGAGCTACGCGTTGATGGGCGGCAAGGTACGCGACCGCATACGCGTCTACGCCCACTGGGGGATCGATGACCTGACTGACGAAGGCTTGGAGCATTCCCGGTCTCGCCTGGATGTCCTATCCAAGTCCGGCTATACGGCCTACAAGTCCGGAACTGGAAGGCAGATATTTAGGGCCCACGAGCCGCCGTCGACTATCGACCGCTTCGTCGAGTGCGCCTTCAAGATGCGCGAGTGGGTAGGCCCCGACGTGGAGTTGTGCTTCGACTTCCACGGCAAGATGACGCCGGGGATGGCCATAGAGGTTTGCAACGAGATCAAGGGCATGCGGCCAATGTTCGTCGAGGAACCCGTCCCGCAGGAAAACCCCGACGCCCTGAAGCTGGTGTCGGACCACGTGCCATTCCCCATCGCCACGGGTGAGCGGCTTTTGTCCCGTTGGGAATTCAGGAACGTAATCGAAAAGCAGTGCGTCTCGCTGTTGCAGCCTGATGTCGCGCACTGCGGCGGACCGACCGAGCTTAAGAAGATCGCAAACTACGCCGAGGTGTACTACCAACACATCATGCCCCACTCGGCAATAGGCCCACTGGCCCTCGCCGCCTGCATGACGGTCGACGCGGTCGTGCCCAATTTCCTCGTACAGGAACAGGTGGATGCGTCGTTGGGCGAAGGTCTGCTGAAGCGACCCTGGCAAGTTGTGGACGGTCACATCGAACTGTGGGAAGAGTCCGGCCTGGGCGTTGAAGTGGACGAACTAGTTGCAACGGCCGAATACTCAGGAGCCGAATACGGTTACCACCGCGAACTGGGCGGTGAACAGTACTTCGAGGATGGCAGCGTAGCCGACTGGTAAACCAGTAAGTAGTTACGGATTTGCAGATCAGAACGACAGCGAGACCTTTATCACACCGTCTTCTCTAGCATCGGCCAGCTCTAAGGCACGCCCCACCCGTTCGATGGGGAGAATGTGGGACACGATTGGCCCGGCGTCAATCTCGCCTCGCGCGATCCACTCGAGGGCCTCGACGTAACACGGTTGCCCAGGTTCGTCCTGGGATCCATACGTCGAGAACGCGGTAGCTCTCTTTCTAAAAAATGTGCCGTATGGGAAGGGGACTCCGGCGTCCGTCTCGGGTAGGCCAAACAACATAACCAACCCTTCATCTCTCACGAGATCGAACGAAGAGCTCAGCGTGCCCGCTTTGCCCACTGCCTCCACCACGATGTCCGCTCCAACGCCGCCAGTAGCCTCCAGGACGGTTTCGGACCATCCGGCGACTCCGGAGTCTATCGCCTCGTCCGAACCATAAGACGATCCCGCCGATCTGCGATGCTCGACCGGTTCGACGGAGATCACTCTGGCGGCGCCGTTTCTCTTGAGGACGTAGTTCCAGAACAGCCCGGCCGAACCCTGTCCCACAACCACGCACACTGCACCCTCTACGTCGGTCAACCGCCTGGCGGCGTAAATCACCGTCCCCAGTTGCTGGGCCATCGTGGCGTACTCGAACGCGACATCGTCCGGCAGCGAAGTAACGTAGGCTTCGTCGATGTTCTGAAATTCGGCGAAACACCGCGAGTCCCAGATGCGTGGCGCCGTCAAGACGCGGTCGCCAGGCTTGAAGCGACGTCCGCGTGATTCAACGACGGTCCCGGCTGCCTCGTGGCCGGGGTGACCCGGAGGCGCTGGCCAACTGGGAATGCCCCAGCCAAGCAGCGCCATGTGCAAATCGCTTCCGCAGATAGACGCCGACTCCGTCCGAACGAGCAACTCGCCGGGACCGGGTTTAGGGACAGCTACCTCTACGCACCGGATATCCCCTTGAGAGAATGCCTGTGCGGCCAACATGGTCTTGTGATTGGTCATAACTTCTGGTCTCAAACACAACCCTACCCAACGGCGGCGTATGGGCGCTGATTGAGAACCCGAACGGTGTTCTGAAATTTCGCCGAGCAATTGCGGTTACAATCGCCCCAACCAACGAACAATGCGATCAAGTTGCCACAAGCCACCCAATACGAGTGGCAGCGGGGGAGTCTAGTTATGAAGATGTACGTAGCCGGGTCATGGATCGAAGGCTCGCGCCATATGGAGGTCATTAACCCGTTCACAGGCGAGGCGTTTGACACCGTGCCGATGGGCACAGTCGAAGATATCGAGATGGCTGTCAGGAGCGCCGAGCGAGGCGCAAAGGCCATGCGTGCGTTGACGGCGTACGACCGGTACGAACTTCTTATGCGTGTCGTCGAGATCATGAAAGCCCGCAAGGATGACTTTGGGCGAACGATAACCAGGGAAGAGGGCAAGATCATCGGCGAGGGCCTGATGGAGGCCGATCGAGCCATTCAGACCATGACCTGGTCCGCCGAGGAGGCCAAGCGACTTTATGGCGAGGTGATACCGCTGGACGCTGCCCCAGGCAATGAGATGAAGTTCGGCTTCACCATACGGGTACCGGTGGGAGTCGTTGCCGCCATTGCGCCATTCAACTTCCCGCTGAACCTCGTAGCCCACAAGGTCGGACCGGCGATCGCGGCCGGCAACTCGGTCGTCATCAAGCCGGCCAGCGACACGCCTCTTTCGTCGCTCAAGTTGACTGAGGCCTTCCTGGAAGCGGGCCTGCCACCGGAGGCCATTCAGTGTGTCACCGGATCCGGAGCCTCCATCGGTGACGCGCTCGTGTCCCACCCTGCCGTGAGGAAAGTGACGTTTACCGGTAGCCAAGAGGTGGGCGAACACATAATGCACACCGCAGGTCTCAAGAAGGTGACGATGGAGTTGGGATCCAACTCCCCACTGATCGTCCTGCCGGACGCCGACATGGACAAGGTCACCGACGCCACGGTCCAGAGCGGTTACGCGAACGCCGGTCAGGTCTGCATTTCGACCCAACGGGTCATCGTCGACCGATCGATATACGGCGATTTCCTCGACGCGCTGGCCCCCAAGGTCGAGGCATTGTCTGTAGGAAATCCTGAAGACGAGGCCATCAAGGTGGGACCGATGATCCGCCAAAATGACGCCGAACGGGTGCAAAGCTGGATCGGCGAAGCGGTCGGCGCCGGCGCACGTCTGATAGCCGGCGGAGGGCGTGACAACTCTTTGGTTGCGCCGGCCATCCTGGCAGACGTCAGGCCGGAGATGCGCTTCTCGCGGGATGAACTGTTCGGACCCGCTGTGGGTGTTACCCCCGCTGCGGACATCGATCAGGCGATTGAATACGCGAACGACACCCGTTTCGGGCTGTCTGCGGCGATATTCACGGAAAACATCGACAACGCGCTCAAATTCGCGCTGAACGTGGATTCCGGCAACCTGAACATCAACGGCGGCACCCAATTCAGGGCCGACCTCATGCCCTACGGAGGGCTGAAGGACAGCGGCATGGGCAAGGAAGGCCCGCCCTACGCTGTCGAAGAAATGACCGAACTCAAGATGGTGATCGTCCACCGCTCCTGAGCCATCGAAAAAGCGCAATCAGTCGGGCCCGGCGACACCTCGCCGGGCCCGTCTGAATATCCCGCCATCCCGGTCGCTCCACTGATTCCGGAAGCCACGATTTACACTGGGCCTATAGCAGCGGATCTGGACCCTGAAACACCGTGGAACACGTAGTACAGAGGGTGAGCGTGGTCTGCCGATTTGTGAACTTACATCACCCATAAGACGAGGCCACGAAGTTGCCGACCGCCGTGGCCTCGTTACACTACCTGGCACAGTCGTGAGGTGTGGTTCGCTGAAGGTATGGGCCAAGCAGGTTCATTCTCCCGACGCGACTGTCGGCGGCGGGGATTCAATGACCACCTGTTCGACGATCGTGATGGTTTCGGTCGTGCCTGCAAGGCTGAACCCCACCACTACCGACATGCACAACATCCCGGTCCCCAGGAAGAGGAACACGATGCCTCCGAGGAGCAACACACTATCGTCCTCGGGCTTGCGGGTCGCTCGTCTTACCAACCAGGCGCCACAAATTAACAGCGCCAGAGTTGGTAGAACCAAAGACAAGATCCAAAAAATTAGAGAGAACATGTCGATACCTCCTGAGTCATCACGACAGATTCATTAGCGCGTGCGCACAAAATCGGGGCCGCCTAAACGGCGACCCCGTGTAGCACCAATTAGGACGTATCACCGTCGCCGTACTGCGCCTTGCTGATGGCCGGATATCGGTTTTGGACACACCCTAACCCCGGCAGGCACAACCTGAAATGTCCCTGGGCAAAGTCAGTGTGGTAAGTGTAACCATCGCCTCCCGACTCGCTGGAGTAGGTGACTCCCACGTACTCCCACAAGACGCTGTGAACGCTCCCATAAACGTTGAAGGTCGGGTCGTCCGTGATGTACGTCCCGTCCCAGCACCACGCGGTCCTCGTCCTGAACCTGTAGAGAGTGGCCCCGATACCGTTCTTGCCGATCTTGGTCTTCGTGTGAATCCCACAGCCACCGGACGACATGAGTAAGTCCCCGGTGCTGTCGACTTCGGTCTCGGTCTCGGTCTCGACCGTCGCCACGGTCAGGTAGTCGATGACGCCTGTCTGCTGCTCGGGTGTCAACTGGACGAACGCCTGATTCGGGTCCGCCGCAACCTCGAGCCCCTGTACCAGGGATCCGGGTTGCGCCGCGTCGGCGTGGCTAGTTGCGGAACTCAGCACGACGGCTGCTACCGCGAGGAACAAAATTCCAATTATTTTTGCTCGATTCTTCATCGTATTCTCCTAACGAAATTGGTTTTGGTGATGGACTGGTAATGTGTGCATGAAACGCCTCCCCCCATTTGATGGATCAACTGTCGTCACCATAGGCGGGTCTTGTGAATCTGCCGTGAAAAACAACCCTGTTTCTGTGAAAGAATCCGTGAAATTCGCCGGATTTCCGTGAAAAAACGTTCACGGGCATGGCCGCGTTACAATGCCGGATACCCCAATTCATCAGCTACCGGGCCGTGGGGGATGAGCAGCCTGGCAGGGGGCAGATACTGAGCCTGGAAGACTCGAAATCACGGAAAACCGGCCGGGCGCGGGCTCGCCTGGCCAGGATGAGCGAAGCCAGCCGTCGCATCCACCAGAGCTGAGACCTCGATACCGTGCTTCAGGAAGTCGTGGACGGCGCCTGCTCGCTGATCGGCGCCCGGTACGGCGCAGTAGGAGTATTCGACGACACAGGGCGGGTTCGGCAGTTCATCACATCTCACGTACCCCCACACCCTGGTAACTCGCCCGCGGAGTCGACGCTTCTTGCCTACCTCAACGATGTTCGGGAACCACGGCGACTGCCCGATTTCGCCCGGTATTCCCAATCAAACGGTTTCCCTGCTAACCACCCCTTGATGAGGCCGTCCCTCGGCGCGCCAGTCCGACATCTCGGAGAGCCTGTCGGCAACATCTACCTCACTGATAAAGCAGGCGGTGGGGAGTTTTCGGAAGAAGACGAAGAGACGCTGGTCATGTTCGCGTCACAGGCTGCGGTCGCCGTCGGCAACGCCCTGCGATATGAAAGTGAGCGGCAAGCCAGGGACGAACTGGAGACCGGGAGGCGTCGATTGGAGGCGCTGCTGGAGTCATCTCCCGTGGGTGTCCTGGTCGTAGACGCCGCCACCAGGACATTTGCGTCAGCCAATCAAGAGGCGGAGCGCATACTGGGCATGTCTCCCGAACCCGGCTCCACGCTCGTGAGATACCACGAGGTGGCGATCTACCGGCGGACCGATGGGAAAAGATACAAAGACAGCCAACGTCCGTTGGCGAGGGCGCTGGACCGCGGTGAGGTCGTGCGGGCAGAGGAAATCCTGATCGGACTCCCGGACCGGCGCACCGTGACGACGCTCGTCAATGCGACCCCGATCTACTCGGATGAAGGTGAAATCGTGTCTGCTGTCGCAGTGATCCAGGACATGACGCCCCTGGAGGAGATCGAACGACTGCGCAATGAATTCCTGGCCATGGTGAGCCATGAGTTACGTACGCCTCTTACCACCATCAAGGGCTGCACGGGCATCGTGTTGGGCAGCTCTGACCCGCTCGACATGTCAGAGATACTCCAGTACTTCCGGATGATAGACGAGCAGTCCGATCATCTGCGCGGCCTCGTGAACAACCTCCTCGATCTGACGCGGATTGAAGCGGGCGCCTTGTCCGTAATTCCCGAACCGACGGACGTGAAGGACCTGGTCGATCAGGCGATGTCTGCTTTCCTCCGCCGCGGGGCGCGGAATACCGTTGAGGTGGACCTCGCCGCTGACCTGCCACCCATCTCAGCAGACGGACGGCGCATTACTTAAGTGCTGGACAATCTGCTGTCCAACGCCTCCAAGTATTCGCCTGAGTTCTCCAGGATCAGCGTGACCGGATCACGGGATGGCTTCTTCGTGGTCGTCTCGATAGCGGACGAAGGCGAGGGAATACCTTCTGAACAACTAACCAGGCTGTTCAGGAAATTTTCCCGGATAGATGACGTAGGAAGCGATTTGAGAGTTGCGGGCGAGGGCCTGGGGCTCGCGATCTGCAAGGGGATAATCGAGGCGCATGGAGGGCGCATCTGGGCCGAGAACAGGGTTGAGGGACCGGGCACGCGGATAACCTTTACGGTCCCGGCGGCAAACGAGTCCGTTCGCGAGCTCCATGGCGATGCCGCAGAGGTAACTTCGAGTGACCAATATCGGATTCTCGCTGTAGACGATGAACCTCAGGTGCTGTGGCTGCTCAGGAACATCCTGTCCGATCGGGGATTCAAGTTGATCGGGACGGGTAACCCGGATGAGGTGATGCGCCTGTTGGAAACGGACAAACCCCACCTCGTCCTGTTGGACTTGATGATGCCTGGAACCAGCGGATTCGAACTGATGAGCCGCATCCGCAAGGTGTCAGACGTACCGATCATCTTCGTGTCCGCGAACGACCAGCAGGAGAATACGGTGAGGGCCCTCGAAATGGGCGCGGACGACTACGTCATAAAACCCTTCTCGTCTACCGAGTTGCTGGCGAGGATCGCGTCATCCCTACGGAAGCGAAGAACTGTTGGTGCGGCGACGCGGCGCCACCCCTATCGTGTGGGAGACCTGACCGTCAACTACGAAGATCGCGGCGTGACCGTGTCCGGACGTCCGGTGAAGTTATCGCCGACTGAGTACAATCTTCTCTTCGAGCTTTCGACAAACGCCGGACGTGTTTTGACGCGCGATCAAATCCTTAAACGGGTCTGGGGTTCGGAATACTCGGGGGAGAGCGAGTTGCTTCGGAGCACCATCAAGAACCTGCGCCGCAAATTGGGGGACGACGCCAACGATCCGAGGTACATTTTCACCGAGCCGCGCGTTGGCTACCGCATGGAAAAGGCTCAGGGGGGCTAGCTTCGCGCCGGCCGACGGTGTTCTGTTCCACGTGTCGGGAAATCGGACCGCGTCCGAACCGGCTCAAAACATCGCCGTCACCGCGGATAAGCCGCCCCCCGGGGTGGCGTTGGTCCGCCCGCGGGTCTTGAATCGGCCTATGCAAGTGTTAGTCTCCCTGCGAACCCGGCCTTTCGGTCCGTCAGTCGGTAATGAAATCGGACCGGTGTTTTGGGATCCACGCCTTGGGAGGTTGTAGCAAATGCCGCCACAATTCGAGATTCTCTCCGATGAGTTTCAACGCATCGTCCGTCATGCCGGAGGCATCGAACTCGTCGCCGACGGGATGATATTCACGGAAGGGACGACATGGGTCCCGGACCGTGAAATGGTCATCTGGAGCGACTTCTTCAACAACCGGATGATGCAATGGTCGGAGTCGGGAGGCGTCGATGTATTCCGGCAGCCGTCCAATCAGGTCAACGGCAACGCGATCGATCTGGAAGGCCGGGTCGTTTCGTGCGAGACCTCCGGCAGGAAGGTCGTGCGCGAGGAGCCGGACGGCACGATCACAACCGTGGCCGACCGCTACGAGGGCGGCCGCTTTACCTCGCCGAACGACGTCGCGGTCAAGTCCGACGGTTCAATTTGGTTCACGGATCCCTCCTACGGAATCCTGGTGCCCGGCATCGGCGACGGCGAAATGCCGGAGCAGGATCGGGACCGGGTATATCGCGTCGACCCAGAGACCGGGCAGGTGGACTCGGTGTGCGAGGATTTCGACAAACCAAACGGACTGGCCTTCTCTCCCGACGAAAGCCTGCTGTACATTGCGGACAGCGGGCGAACCCACGGCGAATTCCGCAACCACCTCGTGATGAGATTCGACGTGTCCCACGGAGGCGCCAGCATTGAAAATCCCGCCGTATTGGCCGTGGTCGATCCGGGGGTCCCGGACGGCATGCGGGTGGATGCCGACGGCAACCTGTATGTCGCGGCGGGCGACGGCGTACAGGTCTTTTCGCCCAGTGGGGACCTGCTGGGGAAGATTCTCACACCCGATGTGGTCACCAACTGCGCATTCGGCATGCCCGACTACCAAACGCTTTTCATCGCGGCCACGGAGTGCGTTTGGAAGCTCCGCCTGGACGCCGCCGGCGCAGTACAGAGGTAGACAGAATTCGAGACGCGGATGGAAAACACACCATGAGGACTCAACTCGAATCATATGACGACCGCTTCGACCGACTGATCGCGCCCGGAGCGCAGCTAAAGAGGTTGTTCTCCGGCACGGCGTGGGCAGAAGGACCCGCTTACGTGAAGAGCGACAACGCCCTCGTGTGGAGCGATGTCCCGAACAACCGCATGTACCGCTGGACTCCTGAACACGGCGGATCCGTGTTTCGGTCGCCGTCCAACTATTCGAACGGCAACACGGTCGATCGGTCAGGCCGCCTGGTAACGTGCGAGCACCTTACCCACCGCATCTCGCGCACCGAACAGGACGGAACGATTGTGCCGCTTGTCGACAACTACCGCGGTAAGAGGTTCAATTCGCCGAACGACCTCGTGGTGAAGTCAGATGACAGTATCTGGTTCACCGATCCGCCATACGGCATTTTGAGCAACTACGAAGGCGTTCAGCAAGAGAGCGAAGTGGGCGGCAACTTTGTCTACCGGTTCGATCCGGCCACCGGCGACTTGTCAATCGTGGCAGACGACTTCGACAAACCCAACGGTCTGGCCTTCTCTCCGGATGAGTCGGTACTCTACGTAGCGGACACCGGCGGCACCCACACTCCGAACGGACCCCACCACATAAGGGCGTTCGACGTCTCGGCAAGTTCCCAATTGTCGAACAGTCGTGTTTTCGCCGAGGTGAGCCCGGGCTTCGCGGATGGATTCAGGGTCGATGAGGCCGGAAACGTGTTCACGAGCGCATTCGACGGGATACAGGTGTACTCGCCTGCCGGGAAGCTGTTGGGGAAGATCCTGGTCCCGGAACGGGCTACGGCCAACTGCGCCTTTGGCGGGGATGACAATTCGACCCTGTTCATCACCGCGTCCACCGCGCTATACGCAATCGAAACGTCTACCAGGGGCGCCGTTTCTGCGTAACGGAATTTAGGGAATGCCGCCCTTGCAAAGTCCTGCGATAATTTCATTCGAATGGGCGGCTAGCCGCGGCGTTGGTCGCGCCGAACGTTAACGGTCGCTACTGGAAGGTGCTGTTTTGACCTTGGGGATCGGTAAGGGGACAGGAACGGATATCCACTGGAGGAGCATCAACGCCATCCGGTTCTTGGCGGTTGATGCCGTGCAACGAGCGGCCTCAGGCCACCCGGGAGCGCCGATGGGCGCGGCGCCCGCCGCATACGTGTTGTGGACCCGGTTCCTGAGGCACAACCCGTCAATTCCCGACTGGGCCAACAGGGACCGGTTCCTGCTTTCTGCGGGTCACGCGTCGATGTTGCTTTACGCCCTTTTGCACCTGACCGGCTACGACGTGCCACTGGAGGAGTTGAAGCAGTTCCGCCAGTGGGGAAGCATCACGCCGGGCCACCCCGAACACGGACTGACGCCAGGCGTCGAGGCCACGACCGGACCGCTCGGACAGGGATTCGCCAACGGTGTGGGCATGGCAATTGCGGAACGGATGTTGGCATCGTCTTACAACCGGCCTGGCCACGAAATAATCGACCATCGCACCTTCGCGCTGTGTTCCGACGGCGACCTGATGGAAGGCATCGCGTCCGAGGCCGCTTCACTTGCCGGCACATTGCGGCTCGGTAAGATCACGTACCTCTACGATGACAACGAAATAAGCATCGAGGGAGAGACAGACCTTGCGTTCAGAGAGAGAGTTCCAGAGCGTTTTCGTTCCTACGGGTGGCACGTCGTCGGGCCGGTGGACGGCAATGACCCTGACGCCATAGAACAAGCCATTGCCGAAGGCGTCAACGAAAAAGACAGACCATCCCTCGTCGTCGTCAAGACCGTGATCGGCTACGGAAGTCCGAACAAGGCCGGGACCGCCTCGGCGCACGGTGAACCCCTGGGCGAGGCCGAGGTCGCTGGTGCGAGAGAGGCGTTGGGATGGGACTACGGCCCGTTCGTCGTGCCGGACGACGTGTCGGAATGCATGGGAACCGCGCGGAAGCGGGGGGAATCGATGGAGGCCTCGTGGCAAGAATCGCTGCGTAAGTACGAGTCGGAATATCCCGAAATGGCCGCGGCCCTCAGACGCGATCTGGCAGGAGAGTTCCCAGACGGCTGGGACCGCGACCTTGATGAACTGATCGGCACATACGACGAACCGGTGGCCACACGCGCGGTTTCAGGCAAGTCGCTGGCTGCGATAACAGCCCAGGTCCCGTCATTGGTAGGCGGTTCGGCCGACCTCGCGCCGTCAAACAACTCCACCGTGGCAGGCCGCGGCGACTTTTCGCCTGAAAACCCATCCGGCCGGACTCTTCACTTCGGGGTCAGAGAACATGCAATGGGAGCGGTAGCGAATGGCATCGCTCTGCACCGCGGGTTCATACCTTTCGCAGCGACATTTCTGATCTTTTCGGACTACATGCGGGCATCGATCAGGCTGGGCGCCCTCAGCCACTGTCGTGTCATCTGGGTCTACACCCACGATTCGGTAGGAGTAGGCGAAGACGGACCGACGCACGAACCGATTTCTCAACTCATGGGCCTGCGAATGATCCCCAATCTGACCGTGCTCAGGCCGGCGGACGCCGATGAGACCATCGAGGCTTGGCGGACAGCGATGAATCATCGGCATGGGCCAGTGGCCCTCATACTGTCCCGGCAGGCCCTTCCGCAACTGCCAAGTATTGGCGCAACGGTTGCGGCCGGGGACAACTTCGCCCGCGGGGCTTACATAGTGAGGGATTCGGAATCAACCCCCGATCTGATTATCATGGGCACCGGATCCGAAGTTCAGCACGCTCTCACCGGCGCGCAGATGTTGGAGCATGATGGGGTGGCGGTTCGAGTCGTTTCAATGCCGTCATGGGAGTTGTTTGAATCGCAACCGGACGACTACCGTGAGTCGGTCCTTCCGTCTTCAGTTCGGGCCAGAGTCGCGATCGAAGCTGGCGCCAGGATTGGATGGGAGCGATACACGGGCCTCGACGGGGCAATCATCGGCATGGACGGATACGGCGCGTCGGCGCCCGGCGCGACCAACATGAAGGAATTCGGCTTCACCGCGGAGAACGTGGCGGAAACCAGCCGTCGCGTCTTACGGGACCGCAGCTGAAATGAGAGTGGCAATCGGGGCAGACCACGGCGGCTACGCATTAAAGGCCGAGATCGCACAGTTGGTGGGTTCACTCGGTCACCAGGTAGCCGACCTAGGCGCCCACGAACTGGATTCCGACGACGACTATCCTGATCTCGCCGCGCCGGTCGCGAGGTCGGTTCAAAGCGGCGAGGCCGACCGCGGCATCATTATCTGCGGCAGTGGAGTAGGCGCCGCGATAGTGGCAAGCAAATTCAGGGGCGTTCGCGGATCCGTATGCCACGACACGTATTCTGCCGCCCAGGGGGTCGAACACGACGACATGAACGTGCTGTGCCTGGGGGCCAGGGTAATAGGCATTGCGCCGGCTCAACAGATTGTGACGGCATTCCTCGGCGCAAAGTTGGACCATCACCCGCGGTTCAGACGCCGACTGGATAAGCTTTCCAGGATCGAGGACGAGCAGATGCCCGCGACAATTTGATGCCGCAACGCAATCTGACTCGTTCCGCTACCTAAGGACCACCTCAATATGACGCAGGCGCCAGCTAACGCCATTCGACTTGCCAACGAAATCGGCCAGTCGGTATGGCTCGATTCGATAAGCAGGGAACTGATCCGATCCGGAGAGTTGGCCAGGCTCTTTCGACTCGGGGTGTCCGGAGTTACGTCCAATCCAACGATTTTCGAAAAGGCGGTCTCGGAAGGCGCAAGTTACGACGACGCCCTTCTTATACACGCGGAATCAGGCGGAGGCGCCGGCGCGGTGTTCGAGGAGTTGGCCGTTGAGGATATTCGCGACACTGCCGACCTGCTTCATGGTGTCTATGAGTCGACCGCAAGCAAAGACGGATACGTCAGCATCGAAGTGAACCCGTTGCTCGCCCGCGATACCGACGGAACTGTGGATGAAGCGAGGCGGCTATTTGAGTCGATCGGGCGGCCGAACGTGATGATCAAGGTGCCCGGCACCCCCGAAGGGATGCCCGCCGTCAGGACTCTCATCGGCAACGGCATCAACGTGAACGTCACGCTCCTGTTTTCTCTGGACGCCTACATGTCGGCTGCGCAGGCGTATATCAACGGTCTCCGCGACTACGTCGCCGCCGGCGGCGACGCGACTGACCGCATCGCTTCGGTCGCTTCGTTCTTTGTAAGCCGGGTGGACACCAGCGTGGACGGTCAACTCGACGAGGTTGCGACCGGGCACCCGTCGGCGGCTCTGGATGACATATATGGCAACATCGGCATCGCCAACGCCAGGATGGCTTACGGGGAATTCCAGCGGCTGTTTGGCGATGCTGAGTTCGGTGACCTCCTTACTCACGGCGCTCAGTTCCAACGCCCTCTGTGGGCATCCACGTCCGTGAAGAACCCGAACTATTCCGACACGATGTACGTGGACGGCCTTATGGGTCCTCACACAGTCAACACGTTGCCGGAATCGACGCTTACCTCGATGCTGGAGCACGGTGACCTGGAGGACAGACTATCGGGCACAGCTGAGCAAGCTCGCGAGTTGGTCGAATCGCTGGAAGGACTTGGGATTTCGCTCGAATCGATCACCGGGAATTTGCTCGCGGCGGGCGTCGATGCGTTCGCCGACTCCTACTCAGGGCTGCTCGACCGGATCGACGCAAAGCTCGATATGTTCGCCGGCGCAAGGGGAAGAGCGTCGCTGGGTTCGCATGTCAGTACAGTTGCCGACGCCCACGATGAACTGCGACGCGGCGAAATCGCAGCACGTATTTGGAAGCATGACCCCAAGGTTTGGATCGAGGCGCAGGTGGACGGCGACACGCCTGAACTACCCCTCGGATGGCTGGGACTCCCAGCAGGAATGTCCGAGTTACGCCGGGAGATCGCTCCCCTGGCGGCCGAGATCCGCCGCCACGGCTTTACTGACGCTGTGGTACTGGGAATGGGCGGCAGCAGTCTCACGGCAAGCGTGTTTTCAGCGTTATTCGACCCCAAACCCGGCTGGCTGCGCCTACGCGTATTGGACACGACAAATCCCGAAACCGTTGCTGCCGTAAGAAAAGACATCGACCTGGGCAAGACGGTTTTCATAGTTGCAAGCAAGTCCGGTACGACCATCGAACCCCTGTTGTTGGAAAAACACTTCAGGAACGAGTTATCCGCCGCGGGCGTTGCTGAAATCTCGAAACACTTTGTAGCGATCTCCGATCCGGATACGCCGCTGTCTAGCCGGGCGGCCGCAGGTGAGTTCGCGTGGCATGTTCTTGGGCAGCCCGATGTCGGCGGTCGGTATTCGGCTCTCAGCGCCTTCGGGCTTCTTCCTGCGGCGCTCATGGGCATCGACCTCGAATCGTTAGAGCCGCCCGCGTTGGCAATGGCCGAGGAGTGCCGCAGGACAGACAGCGGAAACCCGGGTGTGTGGCTTGGCGCATTGATGGGCCAATTGGCAACTGAGGGCCGAAACCTCGTCACCCTCATCACGTCTCCCGGGCTGGAACGATTTGGCCTGTGGGTTGAGCAACTACTGGCCGAGTCGACCGGAAAAGACGGCAAGGGACTTGTCCCGATCGTATCGGAGCCAAGGTTGCGACTGGACGACTACGGCGCAGACCGCCAATTCGTCTACGTACGCCTGAACGGCGGCGAAAACACGGCCACAGACGCATTCGCCTCCGAACTCGAATCGGGCGGCCAACCTGTGGTCCGGATAAACGTGTCTGATCTTGATTCGATCTCGGCTGAATTCTTCAGATGGGAGTTTGCTACCGCCGTGGCTGCGGCCCATTTGGCGGTCAATCCGTTCGATCAACCGGACGTGGAAGAAGCCAAACAAAAGGCGCGGGGCATGATCGCCGGCGATAGCGTCGTCTTCACCGGATCGACTCTGGAATCTGCCATCGAGGAAATCCTCAGAGTTCAATCCTCACCCGGTTCTTACCTTGGGTTGGGAGGGTACTTGCCGGAGACTGATGAACTGACCGCGGCATTTTCGCGGCTGCGCAAGGCGATATCCCAACGAACAAAGATGGCCACAATGTTCGGGTACGGGCCGCGGTATCTACATTCGACCGGACAACTCCATAAGGGCGGACCCGCCAACGGCCGGCTACTCGTCGTCACAAGCGATGATGCTTCCGACATTGCCGTCCCGGACGCGGCCTACACACTTGGGGAACTGTCAAGGGCGCAGGCCGCCGCCGACGTAGCGGTGATGAGGGAACGGGGCAGGCTTGCATCCCGCGCTATAGTTAGCGGCGACTACGCGAAAACGGTCGATGCGGTGGCAGCGGCCATCGGTGATGACGAAGGCTGACAGTTCTCGACAGGTCCAAATGACTTCGCATAATCAGATCGAGGCGCCGATGTTCGGGGTCGCCATAGACGACCGCCTTGATTTTTGCCGCGATCTTGTTGGAAGCGCCAACCACGCCTCCGCAGCGCAGCGAGAACATGCTGCGTCGCTAAAGGGCATCGTCTTTGACGGGTTGGTCAAAGCCATTGAAGCCGGCATTCCAAAGTCGCGCTCCTGGGTGTGGGCGGATGTCGATCTGGGAGAAGGAGTCCACTTGAGAGCACGGGCCATGTCACTGTCATCCGGAGCAGTGATCCGGCCTCCAATCATGTCACCGTCGATGCTCGGTTATGTGGATGACACCATCAAGTCGGCCGGACGCCTCGGCGCGGGTGCGGTCTTGGTTGCAACTACCTACAACCCGGAAGCCGATATCAAATTCCGGAAGGTCCGGCAAAAACTGCTGCGCAGGATCGCCGGGCGATGCGCCAAGTCGGAGATCCGCCTGTTCGTAGAACCTATGCCAGGCCTGACGCGATCGCGTCGCGCCGAGACCCGATTCGAGACGCCGGATGAACACGCTACGAGGTACCTGGTGGAGGGAATGCGGCAGCTCCAGGATGCCAGCGTGGACGTCTCTGGGTGGGTGGTCGAACCGCCACTCGATCCTAAAGCCGCCGCCGTCATTGCAGGGCAGGCCCGGGTCGACGACAGGGCAGACGTGTCGGTCATGTTCAGGGTTTCGAGCGATGCTAGATCGACCGATAGCCGGGTGACGGCCGACCTCACCGATCTCCGGACTACCAGATTGGCTGCGCGGTCGTCCGGAATAGACGGAATCATGGTTGGACCAGGTGCCTTTGTCTCCGAACTGAGACGCCACACGAATCGCTCGCTGGACCGCGCGACCGCGGTCACCTCGATAGCTGGATCATTGGGCAGGGTCTGGCATTCATTTGAATCGGCCATTCAGACCTCTGAAGTCCGGTAAGTCGAAAGGCAATTAGATTGGGCGGCAGCGTTCGACCTGGCGGACGGCCATGAAACTCGGAATGATCGGACTCGGCCGGATGGGCGGCGCTATGGCGCAACGCCTGATGTCGGTCGGCCATCAGATCGTGGCTTACGACCGGAGCTCCCAGGCGGTCGACCCCGTCGTAACTGCAGGCGCCGACCGTGCGGTGTCGCTGGAAGACGTGGTTAGGCAACTTAGCGGACCGCGAACCATCTGGGTAATGGTGCCGGCCGGTGAGGCGACCGAATCTGCCGTGCGTGCCCTGGTAGACATGATGACACCGGGCGACACGATAATCGACGGCGGAAACTCGAACTACAAGGAAACGCAGGCCAGGGCCTCACATGCCGCGGCTGCCGGAATAGACCTGCTGGATTCGGGCACGAGCGGTGGAGTCTGGGGTCTCGAAAACGGCTACTGCATAACCGTCGGCGGAAACAAACAGGCCTACGAGCGCAATCTGCCGATCTTCGAAGCGCTGGCCCCAGAGCCTCAAAAAGGTCAGATGTGGGTAGGACCGAGCGGTTCGGGCCATTTCGTGAAGATGGTCCACAACGGCATCGAGTACGGCATGATGCAGGCGTTGGGAGAGGGGTTCGAGTTGTTGGCAGCCAAGACGGACTTTGAGCTGGACCTCGCGTCGATTTCAGAAAACTGGAGGTACGGCAGCGTAATAAAGTCGTGGCTGCTCGACTTGAGCGCATCGGCCCTTGCCGACGATCCGGACTTGTCATCTCTCAGTTCGTATGTTGACGACTCCGGCGAGGGACGATGGACGGTCGACGCCTCGATCGAACTGGCCGTGCCGACCCCGGTGATCACTGCAGCGTTGCAGTACCGGTTCCGATCGCGCCAGGAAAACCCGTTCGCAGGTCGCATGCTTGCTGCGCTGAGGCAGCAGTTCGGCGGGCACGCGGTCAGGCGGCAGATAGACTGACCGGCAGCCAACTGAGCCTGCTGTGGGGCATCATGGAAATGCCCGGAGGGACGTTCGCACGATGGCCAAAGTCATAACAGGCTTCTGCCCTACCCTTGCCGCGACCGGATTGAATGACCGTACGGAGAACCAAGACGCCTGAAATGCCGGCACTACCCGATCCGCCTGACTTCAATTCGATGGATCCTGCGTCTATGAGCGCAGGCGAACTACGCGTTGCCCTCGAGAACTTGTGGGAATGGCTGGAGGAAGCGCAGATGACGCCTCTCGCCGACGCGCCGGACGACGAAATCGTCGAGGCGGTTGAAGCCAAAATGGTTGAGATCACTCAGGAACGCCGCGATCGTCACAGCGACGAACCCGCACCCCGCGGAGGCTAACGGAAGCCGGCACTCCCGTCGCTAGCCTGAAACCAAGCGCGCGTACAAGTCGTTTTGCCGCTCCAGCGCAGCCCTGTATACAGCGGCCTTAGTCGCGTCGGGCTCGACTACGCCTTCGATTTCGGCTGAAACGTCGGTCAACGAACTCCACGCTCCGAGCGCGTGAAGGGCCAAAATCGCCGTACCGCGGATCGTGTCCTCCGATTCTGGAGACGTGGCTATAGGGCGCTGGAGAACGTCGGCCATCACCTGGAGCCAATACTTCGATGCTTTTAAGGGAATTATATCGAATGTTACCCAAAACCCTTGACGGCATCGCCTAATTTGTAGTACCATCTTACCCAAGAGGTAAGATGAAATGACGCAGCGAGCACCAGGCAAACACTACCGAACGGGAATGTCCCTCATCGATGCCGTAACGGAATTCTCCGACGAGCAGCGAGTCGAGAGTATGTTCGTCCGGAATCGCTGGCCGAACGGCGTAGCCTGCCCAAAGTGCGGCAGCGTCAACGTCCAGGAACGCGCCACCCGCAAGCCTCAGCCCTACCGCTGCCGTGACTGCCGGAAAGACTTCAGCGTCAAGACCGGAACGGTAATGCAGGGATCCAACATCCCGCTGAGCAAGTGGGCTTTGGCGTCCTACCTGATGACCACGAATCTCAAGGGCGTATCCAGCATGAAGCTGCACCGCGACCTTGACGTCACACAAAAGACCGCTTGGCACCTTACACACCGCATCCGCAAGGCGATGGAGAACGGCAACGACCCCTTCGCCGGACCGGTGGAAGTGGACGAGACCTACGTCGGGGGCAAGGAAACCAACAAGCACGCCAGCAAGCGGCTTAAGTCCGGACGGGGCGGCGTAGGCAAGGCCATTGTGGTCGGGGCCAAAGACCGGGACACGAACCGAGTCTCAGCCGCTGTAGTCCACGGCACGGACAGGGAGACGTTGCAGGGATTCGTGACGGACCGGGCAGCGGACGGCGCGACGGTCTACACGGACGACCACGCCTCGTACCGGGGCATCCCGCATCCCCACAAGGCGGTAAAGCACAGCGTCAGCGAGTACGTAAACGGCATGGCGCACACGAACGGCATAGAGTCGTTTTGGGCAACGCTGAAACGGGGATACCACGGTACGTACCACCACGTCAGCCCGAAGCATCTGGACCGCTACGTAGCGGAGTTCTCCGGTCGCCACAACAGCCGCCCGAAAGACACGAAAGACCAGATCGCCGGGATTATCCAAGGCATGGACGGGAAGCGGCTGCGGTATCAGGACTTGGTAGCTTAGCGGCTGCGCAGGATACTCAGAACCGTCTTCATATCTGACTTGAGTTCCGCTACGTCAGCTTCGATGTTAGTGACGCGTTTTTCAAGCCGAACAACGGTCTTGAGGGCAGCGTAGACGCCTTCCCAATTCGCGTCGATATCCTTGCGGACTTCTTCAGTCGTAGTCATTTCGACTTCACCGGCTTGACCAGCGCCTTGATGACTTGTTCGAACGTGGCGTTGATTCTGGGGTAGGGAGCGGGTGGGCGTCCGACCGGACGCTTGCCCTTCGGCTTATCCGTAGTCATCGCATCTCCTCTCTTTGTATCGAGTAGCCATGATATCACGCTGGCATTGCTTAGCGCCTTGCCGCCGTGGTACCGTCCGAGTGTCACAGCCGCAGGGTAAATTGCCCGCCTCACATTTGCATAACCACAAGGTTTGGCCTCGCGCCCTCCTTGCCGGTTATGCATGGGACCAGCGGCTGTGACAAGCGCCGATCCTTACGGCAAGGAGGGTTCCATTGTCACGCCTGGTCGCTGCTGTCATCTTACTCGTCGCGGTGTCGCTATCGGCTTGTCTCGGAGCACCGCCGCCCACGCCTACACCGGTTCCTACGGCCACGCCTGAGCCAGCGTCGGAGTCCGTCAAAGAAGGGTGCGTAGCCTCCGCAGTCCTAAAGACCATGACGGTTGAAATGGACATTGACGGACTTGATCGGATGGGGCCGCAATTGATGACTGCGATGGTTACAACCGACGATCAGATACTCAACCTGACTGGCGCGCTCACCGCGGACGCGATGACAACGTTTTCGGAGAATGCGACCGCGGCTAACCTAGATAGAATGATCGACGGCTTCGACGCCTATATCGAGACCTGCCAGAACCTCATGCGGTAGGTCGCACGGGTAACACCGTATATAAGTCCCCTTTTAATGCCCCTCCGCTGGCTACGAACACCGGATCGCGTCCGGTTGAATTCTCAATCAGGCCCCAAACCAACGCGAAGCGAAGTGCGATCGATTCCATACACGCCTGGAGGATATTCAGAGGGGACGTGCCGAGACTAAGGCCATGAATCACGCCCCTGGCCGTCGGGTCCCAACCCGTGCTCCGCTCACCCGAGAGGAACGGCAAGATGGTAAGGCCGTGTTCGTCCGGCGCAAGTTTGGTCAGTTCTTTGTCAAGTGATTCGAAGTCCGGCAGGCGAAGCGTGTCCATCGCCCACCTGATGACATTGCCGCCCTCAGAAAAGGAACCGCCCAGAAGCGTGAGCTCGCGCCCTAATCTGTATGCCCAAAGGCCTTCCGGGACCTTCGGACCGGGTTCCCCAAGGAGCACGCGCATCGCGCCCGTCGTGCCCACTGTAAGGGCCACCCGTTTCGGCCCAACGCATCCGGCGCCGACATTCACCGCGGCCCCGTCACCGACTGCCAGGTAAAACGGCTTGTCATGGAGGTCTGGCCATCGCCGCCGGTAACCAGGCGACAATCCTTGAATCCCCTCACGATACTCGGCGAGCGGCGGCAGGTCGTCTTCGTCTAGTCCAAGGTAATCAAGCAGAACTCGATCCCAATTCAATTCATGCCTGTTTAGCATCCCGCTCCAGGATGAAACCGAGTAGCTGGCCGGGACATCTCTTTTGTCGAACCATCTTGAGTAAATCCAGGTGGACACGTCCGACCAGCGCCTGACTCGAGAAGCCCTGATCGGGTCGGTACGCCGCAGCCACAACACCCTCGCCGGCCCGTAAGCGGTGTGCTGAGGGCATCCTGTCCGTTGATAGACAGCGGGTACGTCGAGATCGTTTAGTAACCTCTGAACGTCGGATGCGCTGCGCGTATCCGCATATGTGTAGACGGGTGTGACGGGGAGGCCCGCGTCGTCGATACCCAACATCGTCCCGGCCATGCTGTCTGAGGCGACGGCTGCGACTTCCAACCCTAAACTGCCTGCGGCAGCCAACACTCCGTCCACGGCCTGTTCCGTCGCCAGCAGGATCGCTTCGGCCGGTTCCTCGGATGTGCCGTCCGCTCCCAAACGCTGCTGGTGGGGTACCGTCACGACCGTTTCGCCGACCGCGCGTGCGCTTCTGTCGAACATTCCGGCCTTCACGGCCGATGTTCCGATGTCGATCGCCAGGACGTAAGGGAGGTCAGGCCTCGTTTTCATTTCGGCCTCTTCGTCACGGCGACGCGCGTGTAATTGGCCATTCGGACTATTCTCGTGTCACTGGAGAGGATCTGATCCGCCACGCAAGGTTAAGTTCCCTCGTCCCGTTGTGGCGGCCCGAATTCACTCCTCGAATTTTTCCGGAGTCATCAATTCATAAAATTCGATACGGCTTTCTTCCACAGCCATTTCCCGTACCTCCCTGCCCCACTTCAACACTGATTCCGGAATGTTGTTCGAAGCCCTGTAAGGTGATTCAAGGCTATCGGCGGTCCACTCCATATAAACACGGTTAACCTCCCCCGGGCATGTGCTCCCATTAAAATAGATCCGCGGTTCGCCGCGCTGGCCCGCCTCTTTGTATGCTTCCCCAATCTTTGCCAACAGAGTCGCTACTCTCCTCGGTGTTCCCGGATTGACCTTCCAAACTCGTCGGACCACGTACATATCGTTCCTCCCGGTCTGTATCCAAACTTCGTCAGATCGGCAATCGTACCCGACCGGCGCCCCCTTCACAGCGAGTCGGCGCGGTACCCGTAGAATAACCAGTCGTTGGCCGCACGCTGGTGTTTCGGCAAGACCCAAGGCTCACGGTGTTAATTGCGACGTAACTTGACTCGGAACTCAGATCGTTGAAGATCGGAGTTGCAAAAGAATCTGTCCCTGGAGAAACCCGGGTCGCCTTGGTGCCTGAGACCGTAGGACGTCTGGGACGTGTCGGCCGCCGGTTCACCATAGAAGCAAGCGCCGGGGACCTGGCGAACTTTTCGGACAAGGACTACGAATTGGCCGGCGCCGACATTGTTCGCGAGAACTCTGCCGTCGCGGAGTCCGACGTTGTTGTCTCGGTCCAACGGCCGGATAAAAAACTGGTGTCCTCGCTGCAGCCGGGCACGATCCTTATCGCGCTCTTACAGGCGCGCAGCAATCCGCTCCTGGTCGAATCCCTTGCGGCGCAAGACGTGACAGTCCTCAGCATGGAACTCGTCCCGCGCATCGCCAGGGCGCAGAGCATGGACGTCTTGTCATCGCAAGCCTCGATTGCCGGCTACAAGGCTGTCCTGATAGCCGCGACATCCCTGGGTAAGTACTTCCCAATGTTGATGACCGCGGCGGGGACGGTCCCCCCTGCGAAGGTCCTCGTCCTGGGCGCCGGAGTAGCAGGCCTACAGGCCATAGCTACGGCCCGAAGACTGGGATCCGTAGTCGAGGCCTACGACGTGCGTGCAGCCGCGCGTGAGCAGGTGGAGAGCCTCGGCGCAGTGTTCATAGAGGCGCCCGCGGCCCAGGATTCGGAGACTGCGGGCGGCTATGCACGGGAGCAAACCGCGGGCGAGCAGGAACGGCAACGCCAATTCCTCAAGGAGCATGTCGCTGCTGCCGACGCCCTCATCACGACGGCCGCCGTGCCCGGCAGGCCCGCGCCCCGTATCGTTACCAACGACATGGTGGAATCGATGCGGCCTGGCAGCGTGATAGTCGATGTTGCGGCCGAATCGGGGGGAAATGTCGAGGCAACCAAGCCCGGGGATGTCGTAGAGCATGGCGGGGTACTCATTCACGGCCCGGTCAACATTCCTGCGCTGATGGCTTGGCATGCGAGCACGCTTTACTCCCGAAACGTGCAGACGCTGCTGGACTTGATCATCGACCGGGACGGCAATTTGAACCTCGATTTCGGAGACGAGATCATAGACGCCATGTGCGTAACTCACGGCGGCGAATTGCGGGATCCGATGAGATCCTCATGAGGTCAGGCAAATTGCTAGCGGAGTCAGACACACGCCTGTCCCGAATTGGGGACCTCAGGCAACCGACAGCATATGGTCAGTGGCGATGATTGAACAACTCCTGATTTCCCTGACGGTTTTCGTTCTGGCCATGTTCGTGGGCTACTCCGTAATTACGAAGGTGCCCCCCACGCTCCACACACCCCTGATGTCGGGCAGCAACGCCATATCGGGCATAGTGATCGTTGGCGCCCTTGTGGTGGCGGTCCGCGAAGGTGGGACAGTGGGCATCGTTCTTGGTCTGCTTTCGGTCATCCTTGCGACCATCAACGTTGTTGGCGGATACCTGGTGACGGATCGAATGCTGAGGATGTTCCGCCGAAGCGATGAGGACCGGCGCCGATGAGCGATTCCGGCCTCATCTCTAACCTGACACAGGGCGTTTACATAATTGCCGGGGCGTTGTTCATCCTCGGGCTGATTCGACTGCGCTCACCCGCGACTGCCCGATCGGGCAACATGCTTTCGGCCGTCGGCATGCTCCTGGCCGTCGTGTTCACCCTCGTGAACGCCGACATCGTCGAACCGGAGTGGATGATCATCGGTCTGGTCGTTGGCTCCGTGGTTGGCGTTTACATGGCTCGGACTGTGCAGATGACCGCCATGCCTCAGATGGTGGCGGTTTTCAACGGATTTGGAGGCGGCGCCTCCGCGTTGGTTGCTGCAGCCGAGTTGCTACGACTCAACGCTGACCCACCCATAGAGAACTCGGTCACAGTCGTCACGATCATGGCCTCGACGATTGTGGGCTCGGTCACTCTTACCGGCAGTTTCATTGCCTTTGGCAAGTTGCAGGGGCTGGTTGCGTCTCGACCCGTGCTTGTTCCTATGCGCAACGCTTTCAACGCCGTCATTCTGTTGGGCGCCGTGGGCGTTGCCGGTTATCTGATCTTTGACTTAACTTCCGCGTCTGCGAACGCAACTATCGGCGGACTCGACAGCGCCGAATTGATTTTCGTGGTGATGATCGCACTGGCACTCATCCTCGGGGTGTTGATCGTAATCCCGATCGGAGGCGCGGACATGCCGGTCGTGGTCGCCCTCCTCAATTCATACTCCGGTCTGGCCGCGGCGTCGGCTGGCTTTGTACTCGACAACAACATGCTGATCATCGCCGGTTCGTTGGTGGGCGCGTCGGGGTTGATCCTCACACGCATAATGACGAAAGCGATGAATCGTTCGCTTGCCAACGTCATGCTTGGCGGTTTCGGCGTCGCGGACTCGACTTCAACCGCTTCAGGCGAACAGAAGCCAGTCCGGTCGGTGATCGCCGCCGACGCCGCTACCGTGCTCGGATACGCACGGAGCGTCATCTTCGTACCGGGTTACGGCCTCGCCGTGGCCCAGGCGCAGCACAACGTCAGGGAACTGGCGGACCTCCTGAAGTCTCGAAACGTCGAGGTAAAGTACGCGATCCATCCGGTCGCAGGCCGAATGCCAGGCCACATGAATGTACTGTTGGCCGAGGCAAACGTCCCGTACGACGAGCTTTATGACCTCGACCAGGTAAACAGCGAATTCGACCGGGCCGATGTCGCGGTTGTGGTGGGGGCGAATGACGTGGTCAACCCTGCCGCCAGGAACGACCAATCCAGTCCCATATACGGCATGCCCATACTGAACGTGGATCGCGCCCAGTCAGTTCTGGTCTTGAAACGTTCGATGGCGACCGGGTTCGCAGGAGTAGAGAACGACCTGTTTCACCTTGAAAAGACGATGATGCTGTTCGGCGACGCGAAGCAGTCGGTCCAGGCTATGGTCAGCGAAGTGAAGGAACTCTAGGATCCCGTCGAAGCAGGCCGAGTCTCAAACTCCGTTCACCGTTCAGTCACTCACGCGCCGGTAGTTCCGCAGCAGCCACTTTTCGATCCCGGTGATCAACGCAAAAAGCAAGATCGCCATTGCGGACAACACCACGATCGAGGCGAAGACCCGGGGTGTCTGGAATTGCGGGCCGGATACCTTCATCAGCCAGCCCAGTCCGCCTTGAGCGCCAACCCATTCGCCCACCACAGCCCCGATAACCGACACGACGGCCGCGACTTTTAGACCGGAAGTCAGGTACGGCACGGCAGCGTGGACGTGGAGCTTGAGGAACAACTGCAACGGGCTCGCGCCCAGCGTGCGAAGGACGTTCACCATATCGCGGTCGGTAGAGCGGAGGCCGTCGACCAGATTCACCACGATCGGGAAGAATGAGATCAGGGCCACGACAATCACCTTGGACGTAATTTCGGGCCCGACCCAGACAAGCAGCAGGGGCGCAATCGCGATATAAGGGATGGTTTGGGAAGCGATTATGAACGGATAGATCGAACGTTCAAGTAGCCGCGAATAGGCGATAGCCGCTGCCAGGAGGATTCCAGCCGTTGCCGATAATCCGAAGCCGAGAATCACCTCTGTAAACGTCGTGGCTGCATGGTCCAACAGCAGGCCGCGGGACAAATACAACTCGTGGGCAATCACGCTGGGTGCAGGCAACAACCAGCGCTGAACTTCGAACGCGTGCACCAGCCCTTCCCACGCGGCGATCGCGCCCGCGGCGAGCAATACGGCCGGCGCCCATTCTCGCAAGGGGCCTTGGTAAAAGCGGCCGATGATGGCGAGAATACCGGGCCCCGCAGGCATCACTGCAGCCCTCCCGCCAGGGCGTCGATCAGACTTCGC
The DNA here is from genome assembly GCA_965219065.1 of Dehalococcoidia bacterium. Classification (GTDB taxonomy): domain Bacteria; phylum Chloroflexota; class Dehalococcoidia; order Lucifugimonadales; family Lucifugimonadaceae. The sequence goes on along the minus strand of OZ244715.1, from coordinate 425,087 downwards.
TTGAGCGCAACGAACCCCGGTTCGGTCGTGGACGCAATTCCACGCGGACGGGCGATTTCCACGTCATACTCGCCAACGATCTCTCCGGGCTGGCCATTCAGGACCACAATCCGGTCACCAAGCAGAATTGCCTCTTCGACATCGTGCGTTACCAGGATCACGGCCTTGTTTTGTCGGTCCAGGACATCGGCCAGCCACGTTTGCAAGTGAGAACGGGTGATTGCATCGAGAGCGCCAAAGGGCTCGTCAAGAAGCAAGACCTTCATGTCGGGCAAAGCGGCCCTGAGGAGCGCCACGCGCTGACGCATGCCGCCGGAGAGTTGCCACGGGTGTTGATCGAGTACGTCGGCAAGACCGAATCTGACCGCCAGGTTCGTGGTTTTCAGATTGGCCTCAGTTTTATCCATTCCTCGCAGTTCAAGTCCGATTCTTCCGTTTTCCAGAACGGAGCGCCACGGCAACAGCAGATCCCGCTGGTGCATATAGCCCACTTTACCCAGCGTGTTCCCCGTCGAATCACCTGCCAAAGTGACGTAGCCGTGAGATGCGGGTTCAAGGCCCGCGATGAGGTTGAGCAGAGTGCTCTTGCCGGAACCACTCGGGCCAATCACAACGACAAATTCGCCGGGGCGCACACCAAAACTCACGTTTCGCAGCACATGGAGCGCTGACTCTCCCCGGCGGCGAGGCGGATAATATTTTGCCAGTCCCCTGACCTCTACCAGGTAGTTGGTATCCAGGTCGACGGATTCATCCTCAAGGAAGGCGCGCGAATTCACGAATCAGCGCTCCCCGCCGATCTGATGTCCGCCCATGCTTGTTAAGCCACGCGTTCGTGAAGACATGACCGATGGGTCATTGGGACGCGTCCGGATACTCCACGCAAAGTGGTTACAAGTCTCAATCGTCGGCAACGAAGTCTTGCCTGAAAGGTAGAAGGCGATCAAAAGTTTCCCTCCGCTGGCATTACCCAGATCAGGTTCAGGGGTCGGCAGCAAATGACGCTGCCCTCTCAGCCCGGCTCTCCAAGCTCCCCCGCACAATCGCAATCGGGCTGGCGTCTGGCCTGATGAGCCAAACCGCGCCGCCCGATATCGGCCTGAGTCTTGCAGCGGGTCGTAATCGTGTCAAGTTCGCGGCCCAGATCATCATCGTGTTTGCCCGGCGGGTTGTGCGGGGCTAGAATGCCGAACATCCTTACTCCGTCTGACGGAGAAGCGACCGCGGTAGCGAAGTCCACCAACACCGGGGAGGAATCTTGGTCGATTCAGTTACCTCACCTCGTGAGAATTTCATAACTGCGATTGCCCCTCAGAACCGCGATATCAATTTGGCCCGGGCTGCGCTCTATGTCGCCGCGGAACAAGAGCCGGATCTCGACGTCGTGGCATACCTCGGCCACATTGCGTTGTTGGCCGGCGCAGCGCGAAAAATGCTGCCAGGCCGGCACTCGGTCTACGACGCGATTCACACCATCAATGAGTTGATGTACAAGGTCGAAGGGTTCAAAGGCAACAGGGAAAACTACTACGACCCAAAGAACTGCCTCCTCAACTACGTGATTGACGACAAGCGCGGGATTCCCATCACCCTGGCGATCATTTATTCAGAGATCGCCCGTCGCCTCGGTCACAATCTCAGGGGGGTTGGAATGCCCGGCCACTACCTCCTGGCTGCCGGGCGAGGCGCGTCCGAGGTCTTTATCGACCCGTTCAACAACGGCGGGCTTCTATCGCGTAAAGAGTGTCTCGGTCTCGCGTTGCGCGGCAATCGTGTGCCAAAGGGCAGACTCGCGGCCCTTGCAAGCCGTCTACTCCCGACGAGCGACAAGCGTTCGACCCTGAAACGGCTGCTTGTCAACCTCAAATTTATGCACATCAAGCGAAATGAGTCAGACAGCGCCTTGAAATGTGCGGAGAGGATTCAGTTGCTCGACCCTCGGGATTGGCGGAATCTGAGTGAACTGGCCCGACTGCAAGCTGAAGTCGGCCAGTATTCGAGGGCCGTCGAGTCGTTTAATACGTTCCTGGAGCGCGCCCCGGCGAACACCGACACGAGCCATGCTGAGCATGCGTTGAAACAGCTTAAGGCCATGAAGCGCGGATCTTGATAGCCGGGACGGGACCTTGGAGGCTAAACGCACCGCCATTTACGCGGTATGTAGGTTGGGCCGTACCTTTGGTTGACATGGCTTCTCAGTTTGCTCGCGACGGCGGCCAGGTTGCACCATTGGCTGACCCGCCAGGGCCCAGAGGGGCCAGATGAACTACACGGAATTATCCGACCTCGATCTGCTCGACCGGATCACGGATTCGGATACCGATGCACTTTCCGCGTTGTACGACCGGTACGGCCGGCGGGTGTTCGCCCTTGCCGCACGGATACTGAACGACCCGATCTCATCCGAGGAAATCACCCAGGATGTTTTTCTGAGCATTTGGCGCAGGGGCGCTAGCTACAACGCAGCCAAAGGCAAGTTCACCACATGGATGTTTGGCATAGCCCACAATCGCACGATTGACGAACTCCGGAAGCGCCGACGCGACAAGAGCCGGTACAGCGATGACATCGATGATCACCTGGATATCGCGGCAAGTAGCATCTCTCCAGACGATTCTGCCGTAGTACAAAGCGAATACGCCTTGGTCAGGGAGGTTCTGGAAACTTTGCCGCCACCGCAGCGCACGGTGATCGTTCTTTCATACTTCCACGGACTTACGCAAGTTGAAATTGCCGAGAAGTTGGACCAGCCGCTTGGCACAGTGAAGACGAGAATGCGACTGGGCCTCAAGAAATTGCGTACCGCACTTGACCCCAAAATAGGCGCTCAAACGTAATGACGGCCGGAGAAAAACCAAACCCCGCGTTTGAAGACCTCGCGGCGCACGCGCTTGGCGCTCTTGAGGATGACGAGAACGACCGGGTCCTCGCGTTACTCTCAGAATCGCCCGAGGCAAGGGCCGAACTGCGTGAATTGCTCGAGGGCGCAGAGGTCTTGGGCAGGTCTCTGCCCGCCATTCAAACTCCCCCCGGCATGAAGGAACGGCTCCTCGCCGCGGCCGAACCAGAGAGGTCGCTGGCTGCGGACGCCACACTGTCTGAAGCCCAGCCGGCGCGAGGACTTAGCCCAGCCGACGTACTGACGTGGATGTCAGGCATTTTCAAACCCGCACGACTGGCGATGGCGACCTCGGCAGCAGCCCTGATAGTCGCCGCCATCCTCGCCGGAACGTTTGGTCGTCAGACATCGGATCTCAGGCAGGAAACACAGCGACTCATGGACGAAATCCATGTCTTGGAATCTGAACTTGTCCAGGAGAAAGATTCACGCACAGAGATGGTCTCCAACGATGAGGTTTCCAGACTGAGGGAAACGAACAACGCGCTGCAGGAGGCCCTTCGCGACCAGATGTGGTTGACATACGTGTCGAACAACCAGTCCTGGGACGCCTCCGAGTGGTTGACCGGAGGATCCACCGCGCCCAGAGCACACGCCACAATAGTGGTCAAGCGCGGCACTCAAGAGGCCGTGCTACTTGTCGGCGGACTTGATCAACTGCGGCCCGGGGAAAATTATCAACTTTGGTTTACGGCTGACGGGGAAATGGCCCCGATGGCAAGCTTCCTGGTGGATCAGGCAGGCACTGCGCGGGTTCCGTTCACGTTCAATCGAAACATATATGACTACGATGGGGCCGCAGTGACAGTCGAAACCGGAAGAAACGTACCGTCTCCCAGCGCCCACCACGTACTGTTCACCGAATAATCCAGATAACCTCCCGGCACCGCGGGGACTTGCGTGATTGTTCGCGTCCTCTACCATCTTCCTGATGCGAAGATTGCGACCCCCAACGAACAGATTGCAGCCGCGAATCCTACGTACGCTGCTGGTCGCCGGAATTCTGGCGGTCGGCGGGCTCGTTGCGTGCGCCCAGGACCCGCCTTCAACGCCGACGGTAGTACCCACCCCGACGTTGGTGCCCACCCCGACGCCGGAGCCTATCCGGGCGCCTGAGGTGATTGCGAACGCTGCAAGTGCGATGGGCCAGGTGTCGAGTTTTCGATTCCGGCTGACCCACCCCGCCGGATCGACCGAATTATTAGGCGGACTTGCCCTCGAACGAGCCGATGGCGCCGTCGTTACGCCCGACCAACTTTCAGTCGAGGCCGACGCATACCTCGGCACCCTTTTCGTTGGCGTTGAAGGGGTCGTCATAGGCGATCAGCATTTCATCACCAATCCGCTCTCCGGCGAGTGGTCCGAAGTCTCACCCGAAGACAGCCCGCTGTCCTTCCTGAACCCTGCGGGCCTGATTGCGAACATACTTGGCCTGGTTCGAGAGGCCGATTACGCTACGCTGCCCAAACCGGGCGAGGACCTGGTTATCGAAGCCGTCATCAGTTCTTACGCGCTGTCCCCTCTCGTAGGCGACGTGATCGAAGGCGTCGACATTGATCTGGTGTTGACTTTTGATCCAGCTTCGTTTGTGTTGAAGAGCGCGCGGATCAGCGGCTTGCTCCAGGAGCCCGACGAACCGGACGCGGTCCGATTGGTGGAATTGACTGACTTCAATTCCGAGATCGAGATCGTGCCACCAATTCAGTAGTCCGGCTTGGCCCGCGGTCACAGGTCCGATGCCGGTCGCCGGATGCGGCCGGTAGTTTCATTGGACCATCGCCTGGCAAGGCTATGAAAAAAAGGGCCATGATTCAGGGACCGGGAGGCCAGGACTAACGACGACGATGTTCAAGGGCATCTCACTCAAGATCAACTCCCGTTACTTGCTTCTATTGCCGTTCCTGGCGGGGGTATTTGTCGCTGCTGACGATCAGACCGTGATCGTCACGGTGCTGCCCGAAATCATTGCGGACATGAAGATCGGGCCCGGTGAGCTTGACTTGGCCTCCTGGGCCGTCACTGGGTATCTCATCGGTTTCACGGCGGCAATGCCGCTCATGGGCAAGGTCGCAGACCGGATCGGGTTACGAACCGGCTTTATTGCCGCACTGGGGATATTTACGGTCGGATCGATCGCGGTCCCCCTGAGTTCGGATATCCCAAGATGGCTTGATATGGACCCGCAGTATTTCGCGTTGGTCGGCGCCCGCGTGGTCCAGGCAATCGGCGGCGGAGCGTTAATTCCGATCGCCATCGCAAGCGCTGGTGTCCTGATGACTCCTTCAAGTCGCGCCATCGCTTTTGGGCTCATCGGAGCGAGCGCCGAAGCGGGTGCCGTAGTCGGTCCTTTATGGGGAGGGGCCATCACCCATCTCATGTCCTGGGAGTGGGTTTTTTGGCTTAACATCCCACCCGTCCTGATCGTGGCCGCATTCGTGGCGCGCACACCCCGCGGTCAGAGCTACCGCGCCAGCATCGACCTAATCGGGGGTTTCCTGTTTGCAGCCCTCCTCAGTCTTGGCACTCTCGCTCTCATCAGGGTCGGCAGGCCTGATGGTCTCATGGCCATATTCGCCGCCGCCGCGGCTGCATCGGCCGCGCTCCTCGTCTGGCGTCACCATCGGACGCCTGAACCGCTCATCCCGCGAGGAATACTGTCCCGCGTCAATTTCAGCGCGGCGAGCGCGGCTCATGTCCTGATCGGCGCAGCGCTGATCATCGGCATGGTGACGGTGCCGTTGATGGCCAACACGGTTCTTGGAGATTCGCCATTGGAAGGCGGATTGCGGCTGCTCCGCATGACCGTGGCCATAGGGGTTGGGGCTCTTGTCGGAGGCCTCGCGACGCAACGGAATGGGCCGCGTTTACCGGCCATCGCGGGCCTTGTTCTCACGGCCATCGGATTCGCTCTGATGTCCAGATGGACACTGGATGTTCACGATCCGTGGATGACCGTGCATCTTGCCGTCACCGGACTGGGATTCGGGTTGCTGGTTGCGCCGGTTACCGAGAGCGCGTTGCATAACGTGAGGCCCAATGTGTTCGGAGCGGCTTCAGCCTTGATCACCGTGGCCCGTATGGCGGGAATGACCGCGGGACTGGCCGCCATTACAGGTTGGGGAACCATCAGGTTCGCCAACTTGATTTCAGGCCTGTCGGCGTATTCTGCGGACCCGGAAGTTCAAAAACAGTTCACCGATGCGTCGTTTGCCGCGGCGATGACAGTCTTCCAGGGATTCTTCATTGCAGCCGCGGTCATGTCTGTTGTGGCGCTAGTCCCCGCAATCGCCATGACTTCCAGATACCGCATGGGGTCTGAACACGGTGTGTCGACAGATTTGGACTAACGGCGGTGGACCGGCCCGACAGGGCCAAATCTAGCCGAGTATCCCTCCCCTGCCCTTTTCCACCTATCCTCAAGGTTGACGCCCACCCCTGAGGCGAGTACAACACCATCGGGAGCCACATCATGACCATTGCCGACCCAAAGACCTTTCAATCAAGCGCTGTCAAGCCAGCCGATTTCGACCAATTCTGGGAAGAAACCTGGCAGGAAACCATAAAGACCCCGCTTAACCCGCGACTCGTCCCTGATCCGATGCGGTCGACCGACGACATCGAAGTGTTCGATGCGGCCTATGACAGCTATGGCGGGTTGGAGATACATGGTTGGTACATCAGGCCGCGCAATTTCGAGGGAAAGCTGCCGGGCATGTTGTGTGTACCTGGTTACGCCGGTGAACCCAGGTTCCCAACTGATCTGGCCCTGCAGGGATACGCTGCATTTTCGGCTGCTCCGAGAGGGAAGTTGCGCAGCAACTCGGTGTTCAATCCCGGTTACCCGGGTCTGCTCGTCCACAACATCCTGGACCGCGACACCTACGGATATCGAGGCTTCTACATGGATGCCGCGAGAGCGTTCGATTTCCTGGCCGGACTGGATGAAGTTGACGAGTCCCGCATGGGTGTTCAGGGTTCCAGCCAGGGCGGGGCGTTGACGCTGCTCGTCGCCTCTCTACGGGCCGAAGAGACCGCAGTCGCCTCGGCAGGCGCGCCGTACCTCTGTTCCATGATGGATTCGGCGTCGCTAACCCGGTCTTACCCATACGAGGAGATCAATGAAGCCCTGCGTGCGAATCCAGGCAAGGAGCAGGTCATCAGGCAGACCCTGGACTACTACGACATTCACAATTTTGTTGACCGCATCTCCTGTCCGATCATCGTCAACGTTGGGTTGAGGGACGACGTATGCCCTCCGGAAACGGGGTATGCGGTCTTTAACCAGATAGGCACTTCAAACAAGAAGATCTACGCCTACGAGAACTGCGCGCATGATTCCGGATCGGCCGTGGGCCACGGGAACGTGATCAACGAGTTCACTGCCAGTCACCTGGCCCCGGTACCTGTGGGAGATGGATCTTGAACAACAACGACGCCTCAACTTCGCAACGGGACTATTGGGATTCCGTTATCGGCGAAGTCGCAGCCCTGAAAGGCTCCGCAGTCGAATCGGTGCCCCACGATCTGAGTTCGGACGATACGACCGTGACGACTGAGCTTCGCTTCAGAGGGATCGGTGACTATCCACTGTTCGCCTACTTCTCGAGGCCCCGAACAGGCGGACCGTTCGTGCCGCTCCTCCAGGTGCCGGGGTACGGCAGCGTCGTAGTCGTGCCATCCGTCGAGCGCAGGACCAGGTACGCAGTAATGGGCCTTTGCCACAGGGGTCAACGCCGATCCGATTCGGACTATCAGGCTGCCTACCCGGGACTGCTTACCGACGGGCTGCCCTGCGCCGATACATACGTGTGGCGAGCTGTAGTGGCTGACTACCTGCGCGCCCTGGACGTGCTCCTCGCGCAGCCTGACGTCGACCATTCGCGCCTCGCTGTCACTGGACACGACGCGGCGGCATTGGTCGCCGGGCTTCGGGAAGATATAGCTTCGCTCCTCGTAGTGACGCCGTTGCTATTCACGGGTGTGAGCAGTCGCGCCGGCGGTACGAACGCCTACCCCCTGCAAGAGATCAACGACTTCAGACGCACCTATCCGTCCCAGTGGGAAGAGGCCGTAGCCACACTCGGGTTGTTCGACCCTGCGCCACTGGCGGGCAACATTAAGGCGGACACGATGATCTCCTGTTCGGCTGCGGAAATACCGGCGGCCAGCGGGATATCCAGAGCCATACCGGGCGCTTCGACGATCTATCAAAACACCGGTTACGGCTTTATCGATCACAAGGCGCAAGAGGACTGGCTGTCGAATTCCACGGGGGTGCCGCAAAGCCCCGGCCCGTTCCTGCCTCGCTAAAAACTGGGCAGCCGGCGCGTCGTTGATGCGCTGGCTGCCGGGCGCAATTGGGCGACGTCGCCGTTCTGATGGGGAACGGTCATCGAGGCCTGTGCATCTACGGCGTTGCTGCCTTGGCGACTAAGCCGAACTACCCTGAGGGTCCGAAGCGTTCGGTTCGGATCTTTTCTGGGTCTTGGTTGCGATCAACCAACATGTTTGAGACGCTTTCGACGAACGGTGTTGGCCCGCAGATGTACGTCCAACCGCTGCCTGGCAGGATGTTGATTATTTCGTCCAACATTTCACCGTCAACCCGCCGGTCGTAACCTCGCCATTTGGCGGGTCGCGACCTGGTCAGAGTCAGAGATACGGTCAAATTCGGATCGTTCCTGGCCATCTTTTCTATTTCGGAACGATAGATAACGTCATCCAGCGACCGCGAAGAGTACAAAAGTACCGTCGGCAGATCCGGGGCGGCCGCGATGCGATGCCGCAACATGGACATAATCGGCACGATCCCGGAGCCGCCTGCGATTAACAGCAGAGGACCACCCATCGAAGACTGCCACGTGAACGGTCCGCCCACCGGGCCCCGTACCTCGAGTTCATCGCCGATCCTGACAACCTCGTGGAAGAATGGGGAAACTTCCCCGTCAGGAATCAGCTCAATGGTAAGGTCGATCTCGCCTGGCCGCTCGGGTCCCGATGCTATCGAGTAGCTGCGTTGAGCCTGATAGCCGTCCGGCGCAGTGAGCCGTACATCGTAGTGCTGGCCAGCTACGAATGGCCTCCTGTCCGAAAGTTGCAGTGTGTAAGTTTTTGCCCTGTAGCTTTCGTTGCATATGTTCAAAACAGCCGCGAATTGCCAACGGCCGGCTGCGAATAATCTGTTTCCCACTAGTTCATGTTACGGCTGGTCGCAGCATGATGCCCTGGACGCCTTGCGAAAGTGCGGACACGCCCATGCAAGCGTCCGGGGCCCTCAACGGAATTCGGGAGCGAATGCGGCCAATCGGGCGCTACCGTACTAGTCGTACGTGTAACGCTGTTCCTTCCAGGGGTCACCGTACATGTGATAGCCATACGCCTCCCAGAACCCCGGCGCGTCGTCCTCCATGAATCTCAGGCCGCGGACCCACTTGGCGGACTTCCACAGGTAGAGGTGGGGCACCAGGAGACGGGCCGGACCGCCGTGCTCAGGCGGAAGGGGCGCGCCATCATATTCGTGCGCAACCATTGCCCTCCCGTCCAGAAGATCCTCGACCGGCAAGTTGGTCGTGTAGCCGCCATCGCAGAAGGCCATCACGTAGTCGTCGGCGGGTTCGATATCGGCAGCTTCCAGCAACGTGCTTATGGCCACACCCTTCCAAATGGTGTCGAGCTTCGACCACTTGGTTACGCAGTGCAGGTCGACCGTGATCTCGGTCTGCGGCAATTCCGTCAACTGCTGCCAGGTCCAGGACGCCTCTTGCCGGCCTTCGCTCTCGATCGAAAAGGTCCAGAGTCCCAGGTCGACGCGGGGTGTGGGTCCCGCAGACAACACCGGGAATCCGTTTTCAAGATACTGGCCCGGCGGCAACGGTCTGCTGGGGGCCTGTCGTTTTCGACCAAAAAATCCTCTGGTTAGCATCCAGGTTTCACCTACGGTTCTGATGGTTGGTTACTGACACTTAATACGATGGCGGCGGTCACCGCGATTCGCTTTGAAGCGGGCGCAGCCGGAACGACCGCCGTATTTTATCGTTTCGCCATGAATCGTCCCTGCGGGTATAGTCGGTACGAAACCGTAGAAAACGGCACGTCGACGCGCGAAGGAACCGAAACATGAGACTTGAAAACAGGGTCGCCATAGTTACAGGCTCAGGCAACGGAATCGGCCGAGCCATAGCTGAACGGTTCGCCAGGGAAGGCGCCCGTGTAGCGATAGCCGACATTGAGGACGATGCGGGTCAAGAGACGCTGTCGATAGTCAACGAGGCGGGCGGCGAGGCCTTGTTCGTGCACATGGACACTTCAAACCGCGTAAGCGTTGAAGCAGGCGTCGCGAAAGTTGTCGGCGCGTTTGGACCGGTGAACACCCTGGTCAACAACGCCGCCGCGTTCGTTTTCGGGAAGGTCGAAGATCTGACGGACGACGCTTGGGCAAAAGTATTCGGAGTCAACGTGGTCGGCTATGCGAACTGCGTGAACGCGGTGCTGCCTCACATGAGATCGCAAGGCGGCGGCGCCATCGTCAACATCGCCTCAGTCAGTGCATTCATCGCCCAACCGGAGTTCGTCCCCTACAACGCCTCGAAAGGCGCCGTAGCGCAATTGACCCGGTGCCTTGCCATGGATCTTGCGTCTGACAACATCAGGGTCAACGGAATTTGCCCTGGAACCATAAAGACGCGAGCTACCGACGGGCACATTGATTCGCTCGGTCTCGACCGTGAACAGGCATATGTGGATTTCGCACAGGACTCGCTGATGAAGCGAATGGGCCGACCGGAAGAGATCGCCAACGGGGTGCTGTTCCTCGCGTCCGATGAGGCCTCGTTCATGACCGGCGCTCACATCGTGATAGACGGCGGCGCAACGATCGATTGACCTCGCCTACCTCGGCTACAGGAACTCCCTACCAGTTGGTGAACGCCCCGTCCTCCCGGGAGAGGATGGTCGGCCAGCCCTGCGGATCACAGCGAGCGCTTTCTGCCGCTTCGATGTCGAAGTCCACGCCAAGACCCGGCTCATCCGGACACCACGCAAAGCCGTCCGCCCATTCGATCTGCTTCGGAAATAGATCATTGGCAAACGTGCCGGGCTGCCGCGGCATCTCCTGAACTCCCACGTTTGTGGTCGCCATGCAAAGCGACACGCAGGCCGCCGCGCTGACTGGGCCGAGCGGATTGTGGGGAACTATGTCGATGTAGTGGGTCTCCGCCCAATGTGTGATTTTCAGCGCCTCGGTCAGGCCTCCGACGATGCATAGATCGATACGGGCGTAGTTGATCAACTCTTCTTCGATGACCTCACGGAAAGACCATTTCGACGCCCACTGTTCCCCAGCGGCTATGGGCAACGAGATGTGGCGCGCAAGGTTTCGGTAACTGCCGGGGTTTTCAGACCTTATCGGGTCCTCGATGAAGAACGGCCGAAACTCCTCTAGCCACTTGCACATCTGGATTACGTGGGCCGGATCGAGGCGCGTGTGCACGTCGAAGCACATTTCAATTTCCGGCCCAACTGCTTCCCGAACGGCCCGCATCTGCTCGACGGCAATCGCCATCGACTTTCGCGGTTCCAGAATCGCGGTACCGACCGCCTCAAATCCACCTGAGGTCTCGGGCTGACCCCACCGCACGAAACGCCAACCTTCGTCGACGTGCCGGCGGGCGTTCTCAACCAGCGCTTCGATCGTGGGGCCCTGGGCGTGCGGATAGCACACGACCTTTGGCCGCACTGGTCCGCCCAGCAACTTGTAGACGGGCATTTCAACAGACTTGCCCTTGATGTCCCATAGAGCGATGTCTACGGCGCTGATTGCGCTGCAATAGACCTTGTCGGCTGGGAAAAATCCGGCCCTGAACATCAATTGCCAAAGCCGTTCAGTTTCCCAGGGGTCTTGACCTACGACGAGGTCGCTAAGGTGGTCGACTGCGTTGGCAATTGCAACGCCCCAGTTCCTGATGCCCACCTCGCCAAGACCGTATATCCCCGCATCTGTTTCCACTCTGACAATAAAGTAGCCCCGGCCTTCTTCGTCCCTGACTGAAAACGTCCTGATCTGAGTTACCTTCATGATGGGCCTCCGTACAAGTGAATGCCGGCGCGGCTCCGTTGAGCGCCGACCCGCTGGGAGCCAATTACACCACAATTCAAGGGGTCAAACTATGACTGATGACCGCTTGACTTCCAGTCCCGACCAGACTGACAAACGGCCATAACTGGAGACGCATGCGGCGTCGCCTCGGAATCTCGGCTCGGCAATGCGTTTATTTCCGCGGTCTTTGCAACTGGAAATCACAGGCCATAAGCTGAACAATCCTTAGAGCAAGAATTTCGTTCAGCCCACCGGCCTTTTGGGCAACCGACACCCTGGGAGGGTAAATGCCGCGCTCGATCCCGGTCGTCGCAGTTGCGATCGCCCTCATACTTCTCGTACCGGCCGCTTCAATGGTCAGTGCGCAGGTGCAAAGCCCCGTTCTGACAGTCATCGCGGTGGATGAAGGTACGGCGGGCAACGAGAACGACGTAGGCATGCTGGAAACGGCCCTGGACGCGGTGATTAACAGCATCACCGGGGGGAACGTCGCACTTGTGACCTACGGAGAGTCGGAAGCTAGCGTGTCAACGATTCTGACGGTAGATGAAGCACGGACGGCGACAGAAGACTTGGTCCGACGCTTCCGGCAAGAGACCGGACCTGCCCGTTCCGGGCAGGTCCTTGCCTTGACGCATGTCTTTACGCTCATGGCGAGTAAGAACGCCCCTGCAGGTTCGAAGACGTACCTGATCACCCCTGGCCGCATTCATGGTGAGTCGGAGGCAACCGAAGCCCAACTCCAGATATCGGGCAGACTGTTCAGCGATCACGAGTGGGAAGTCGATGTGCTCACTTTGCCGTCCACCGCCCTGCCCTTGCGTGAACTATTGTCCAAAGTGTCCACTAACTCCAGTGGGAGATACTACGATCTCGGTATCGGGACCGGTGTAATGGCTCTTCTGCACGATTTTGAAGGGCTCGACCTGGAGACCGTGAAAGACGCAGAGTTGAATCCGGGCGCGCCGACGATAACCACTGTCGACATTGCGCCTCATACGAGGTCTTTAATCGTCGCGTTCATCCGGCTGCGTTCAGACACGGAGGTATCTCTTTTCCGCCCGAACGGCGCGTCTGTAGACGAGAACTTCGAAAACATTCGAGTCGACGAATTGCCGAACACGGTGGTCTACACCGTAAGTGAACCGATTCCGGGCACATGGCGTTTGCGTGCGGTCGGCGTCGGCGAAAAGTTGCTGGCGGGCGTAGAGATAAGAAACCCGCTTGTCCTTGAACTCCTGCCTCAAGAGCCTTTGCCGATCGGGGAACCGGGGTTGATCACGGCCATGGTGACAATCGACGGTCAGGCGCAACCTCTTGTCTCTGCCGTTGTGGAGGCGGCTATCCGGCACCCCGACGGAGTGAACCGGATTTACCAGTTGGAGGACAAGGGGTTAGGAGGAGACGCGGTCGCCGATGACGGGGTCTTCTCGGTGCGGATACCGGCGCCCATGGCTCAGGGAGTAAACGACACAGAGCTTGAACTTTCGTGGGCAAACTATGAGGCCGTAGTGCGCGCCACCGGTTCATTTCAGACGGAGTTTTTCCCCAAGTTGTCGTTGCTGCATTACGAACCGGAAGTACAGGTAGACGAAGAGAACCACGTCGCCACGATAGAGGTGACAGTCAGTGGATTCCCACACTTGGTCGGCGTGTCAGACCTGAATGGGACTGCCGAAGGACCTGGTGGAAGCGTCCCTCTCAATTTTGAGGCTATAAGCCACGTGGAGGATGGACTGGCGTGGCAATTTGACGCATTCGCCGAATTTACTCACACCGGAGCCTACTCGATTGTCATCACCCTTGACTCGGTCCATTTGAAAAGGCCGTTTGAATCTGCCCTTGAAATCCCTCTCTACGGTGTACTTCCCGTTCCCGTTACCCCAACGCCGGTACCAACACCAACGCCACCACCTCCGCCAACCTCGACGCCGGTACCAACCTCGACGCCGGTACCAACCTCGACGCCACTACCTCCGCCAACGTCAACGCCAACGCCAACACCTCCTGTGTTGCCAAGTGAGCCAGCGCCCCCTCCGGCGACTGATGGTGGAGGTTTCCCGTCCTGGATATGGATTGTCGTGGGATTGGGTGCCGCCGCCGCCGTCGCCATTATCTTTACGGTATGGCACTCAACGTTGAGACGACCGTTCGGTTACCTTTACGACGATTCGGACAGGCTCATCGTTGATTTCTCCAACATGAAACGAAGCGAGCTAAGGCGTTTACTCACTCCCGATGCAGTCGGGGCCGTAGAAATACCGGACTTGCCCTTTGACGGCGGTGTTTTCCGATTTGCCCGAAATAATAGTGTGGCCTTGCACTACTCGCCGGCGCCAAGAGACTCGTCGCTGCGGGTCGATGGCAGGCCGGCGGGACGGGTGACAGCCCTCCGCGAAATCACCTGGCTCGGCGTGAGCGGACGGCTGATCAGATTCGTCCCTGAACGGTTGGAGTCGCCCGCCAGTCCCGACCCGAACGAATAAGAGGACGCTGGCGGCGAATCCGGTCCGACGCCTTAAGCGACGGGGGCAGCGGTCGGTCTTGCCCTGTCTGACCGGATCGGCCCGCGGCCTACGGGCCCCTGTGGAGTGGCATCCCCGCTGTCGGAACGTCGTGTACTTCGAACTGACCGACGCCCTGCTCGGTTACGTAGATTTTGCGCTGCCCAACCGGCCCAAATGACAGGTTCGTGGGAGACGGCCCATCGAGAACTATCCGATCGACGACGTCCCCGTCTTGATTCATAACCGCCACGTCTCCCTGCCTCGATACGGTCGCGTATAGGAGCCTGTCCCGCCCGAATGCGATGCCGTCTCCACCCCGGAAACCGGACTTCGATGGATCGAGGACGTTGCCGAACTCCGTCCGTTCAGACACTCTGCCATCGTGGGACCAGTTGTATTTGTAGATACAGCCGTCCTGCGTGGCCGACACGTAGATGTCATCGTCAGGCCCGAACGCAATGCCGTTTGCGAACGGTATTCCCGAGTCGAGTTTACGTATGGACGCGTCCGCGATGTCGATCCTGTATAGCCGGCCATCCGTGTGCACGGATGCACGTTCTTCCTCGGGAAGATCGTGCCACTCCAGGACTGGAATTCCGGAATCGGTCATGTACAAGGCCCCGTCGGGTCCGAAACGAAGATCGTTGGGAAACAGGAACGGCTCCCCGTCACAGCCGGTGAGAATCGTTTCGACCGAGCCGTCCAAGGTAACCGTAAGGAGAGAAGGCGGGTTGAGGGATTCTGCCACCCACAGCTCGCCGGTCCGGACAAGTGTCATCCCGTTTGGCCGGCCGGTTTTGGCTATCACGTGACGGTTACTGCCATCGCCGCTGATCCTGATTATCCACCCTCTATCGAGGTGCATCTCGGTAAGAGCCCACGTGCCATCCGGCAGGAGCACCGGCGCTTCCGGATTTTTGAGGTCAGTCGCCAGGATCATGATTAAGTCACCCAAATTGTGTAGAACTATGGCTAGGAACGGTCATCGTGATTGTACTCGGTAGCTATCCTACCCTTCGGCAATCGTCGCGTGTGCGACCAAAAAAGCACAAAACAAGGTGCGAGAAATGAAATACGACACGATCATCGTCGGCGCAGGGTCGGCTGGCGGCGTTTTAGCAACACGCCTCTCTGAGGACCCAAACAGGTCGGTCTTGCTCCTTGAGGCAGGGTCCGACTACCCCGATATAGACAACATGCCCGACGAAATCAAGTACGGCTACGGCATCGACCGGAACATCTGGGCCCGGGCATTCGGCCACAACAGTCCGCATAACTGGGAATTCGAAGCGCGCGCTACGGACACCGCCCCTCCGATGATGGTGCCTCGAGGGCGACTTGTCGGAGGGTCTTCGGCGGTGAACGCGCAGATTTTCTTGCGCGGCCTGCCCGAAGACTTTGATATGTGGGAGGCAGAAGGTAATCAAGGGTGGTCGTCCAAAGACGTCATGCCATTTTTCCTAGAGGTCGAATCAGACCGCGACTTTGGCGACGACTTCCACAGCAAGGACGGTCCGATAATCGTGCGCCGTTTTGCCGAAGACGAATGGCATCCGGATCAGAGAGCGTTTTACGAGTCCTGCCGTGCCGAGGGGTTTGATCACAGCGCCGACCAAAACCATCCGGATTCAACCGGTGTGGGGCCGGTTCCAATGAACAACCCCGGCGGCGTCAGGTGGAGCACGGCAATCGGCTACATATCCCAGGCCCGCCATCGGCTGAATCTCACCATCAAGCCGGACTGCCTGGTTCACCGTGTTCTGATCGAAAGAGGCAAGGCGACCGGCGTCCTGGTTGAAAGCGGAGGCGAACTTTTTGAAGTGCAGGCAGAGGAGGTGATCCTGTCAGCCGGTTCGATTGGTTCTCCACACATCCTGATGATGTCCGGCGTAGGTCCGGCGGATACGATCCAAAAGGTCGGCGGCAATGTGTTGCACGATTTGCCGGGGGTGGGACGCAATCTGCGCGATCACCCCCAGGTTGGGATCAAATGGCGATCGAAACCCGAATTCGAACAAGATCCCCTGGCGCCCAGAATTCAAGTGGTGCTGCGCTACACCGCTACGGGGTCCGATCTGCGGAACGACATGCTAATCCACCAACTGTCTCACGCCACCAGGGAGAGCATTTTTGAAAGAGGAAGTTCCGCCGCGCACGGAGTCGGGATGATCATCGCCCTGTACCTGGCAAAAGGCAGGGGAAGGATCACACTCGACTCGATTGACCCGCACGTCCAGCCCGTGCTCGACTACAACTATCTGACCGATGAAGAAGACCGGAGGCGTATGAGAGACGCCGTCAGGCTGTGCGTCCGTATGGGGAATAACCCGGCCTTCGCAGACATCATCGAGGAGCGCACCGACCCGACCGACGATGACTTGAGTTCAAACGAAAGGCTGAACGCGTGGCTGGACCGCAACGCGGCCACGAGCCATCACATATCGAGCACTTGCAAAATGGGCCCGGCTTCCGATCCGCACGCGGTCGTCGACGATACTGGCAAGGTTCACGGGCTGGAAAACCTCCGGGTGGCCGATGCCTCGATCATGCCCGATTGCATTCGCGCCAATACGAATCTAACGACGATGATGATCGGCGAACGTATCGCCGCATTCATACGAGGAAATTAGTCCCGACAAAGCCGAGCGGGTTGAGGTCCTGCTCGTTAACTTTCGTCGATTTCGATGGTCAGGATTTTCTCGCCCGGTTGAACATCGACGCCCGGTTCTCTCAACTTGATGTTCAGCGCCACGTCGAGGCCCTCTACCACTTTGCCGAAAACAGTGTGTGCGCCGTCAAGGTGGGGCGTGGGCACGAACGTGATGAAAAACTGGCTGCCATTTGTGCCGGGGCCGCTGTTGGCCATCGACAGGACACCCGGTGAATCGTGCTTCCGGTCGCTGAACTCGTCCGTAAACCGATAACCCGGGCCGCCTGTGCCGGTGCCGGTCGGGTCTCCGCCCTGCGCCATAAAGCCCTGTAGGACACGGTGGAACATGGTGCCGTCGTAATAACCGGACCGGGCGAGTTTCACGAAGTTTTCTACCGTGAGCGGCGCGTCGTCGTCGAACAACTCGATCTTGAATTCGCCGCTTTCGATCTTGAACGTCGCAGTGTAGGTCTTGGAAGTGTCGAGATCGCCTATAGGGGGGCCGTCGGGCGGCCCTGTGGGTGGTTGTGGTGTGTTCATTGGAGTCCTGGTCGCCGCGGCCGGCGCGCTGGTAGGTGTTGGGGCTGCTTCGGAATCGCTGGCCGACAACGCCGATGCGGGCTGCGCAGCCTCGCTTGATTGGGTTGGGGCCGCTTCGGAGTCGCAGGCCAACACTGCGATCGCCATGGCGACCGTCGCCGTCAACAGCATTAAGACCTTGAAGCGCCTCATTGAAACCCCTTGCAAAATCAAGATGTGTACCCGGTCGGCCAAAGTGAGCCGGGAAGTAAGTATACGCGGACTGTGGCGCGGACCCTTACGACGATGTAGTTAAAATCCGGACCGGCAAGTCCCGCTTTCGATTCTATAATGGTGCTGAGATGGCTTCATCCGAGATTCCACCCAACCAGAGTTCTGTAGCGGGGTCGCCCGCCCTCCCATCAGGACTTGACGCGTCGGGAGCGGTGGCGATGTACCGGACCATGGTACTCAGCCGCCTGCTGGACGAGCGCGTGTGGTTGTTGAACCGTCAAGGCAAAGTCGGAATCGCCGCATCGGCCCAGGGTCATGAGGCGGCGCAGGTAGCCGTAGTAAACGCGCTGGACCCGTCGAGGGATCACTTCCTCATCTACTACAGGCAGTTCACGGCAATGTTGGCGCTAGGCAGCACGCCATTGGAACTACTTTGCGGGTTTCTGGCCAAGTCGGGCGAACCGATGAGCGCAGCCAGGCAGTTTCCACTTCACGGTTCGCACCCTCGAGTGGACCTGTTTTCATTTTCAAACGTCATTGGCACGCAGATGTCACAGGCCGTAGGGGTCGCGTTGGCAGACAGGCTCCGCGGCGAAAATGACCGCATCACTGTAGTTTTCTTCGGGGACGGCGGGGCGAGTCAGGGTGACTGCCACGAGGCCATGAACTTCGCCGGTATCCACAAATTGCCGGTGCTGTTTCTTTGTGAAAACAACGGCTACGCCCTGTCTGTCCCGCTACGGCTGCAGATGGGTATCGAAAGCGAAGCCGCGCGGGCGGCAGCATACGGTTTTCCTGGGGTCTCGGTGGACGGCAGAGATATATTCGCCGTCCACGAAGCAACGAGTGAGGCGGCAGCGTCCATCCGGGCAGGAGGCGGCCCGGTGTTGTTGGAGGTCGTGGTAGACAGGCTTTTGCCGCATACGTCGGACGACGACCACACCCGTTACCGGCCGCCTGTTGAAATCCTCGAGATGCAGAGTCGGGATCCTGTCGATCTGACGTTTCGAACCCTGAAGAATATGGGGATGTTGGACGATGACGAGGACAGGAAGATCCGCCAGGACGCGCGCCGGGCGGTGATCGAGGCGACGGACAAGGCAGAAGCTTTGCCGTATCCGGGCATCGAAAACATGTACGACCATCTTTACGCTGATCCGCGGCAGGGTGATTAATGCCTACGATGAACGTCTTGGAGGCTGTGCGGGATGCGATGCGTCTCGAAATGCGCAGGGACCCTTCCGTGTTTGTCCTGGGGGAGGACATCGGCGCCAGGGGCGGCGTGTTTCTCGCCACTGACGGACTGTTGGAAGAGTTCGGTGAAGATCGGGTAATAGACACCCCCCTCGCAGAGTCGTCGATAATCGGCATCGCCTTGGGAGCGGCGGTCAACGGGATGCGGCCCATCGCCGAAATCCAGTTCGGGGACTTCATCTGGCCGGGCATAAACCAGCTTGTCGGTGAGGCGGCCAAGGTCCGGTTTGGCACGGCCGGCCAACGCCATGCCCCAATGGTGGTGCGTGTGGCGCACGGTGGCGGTATAAGGGGTGGCCTTTACCACTCGCAGAGCGTCGAGGCGTTGCTGGTCCACACGCCCGGCCTGAAAGTGGTGGCGCCTGCGACGCCCTACGATGCCAAGGGGTTGCTGATATCTGCTATTCGCGATGACGATCCTGTGGTGTTCCTGGAACACAAACGCACCTACAGGCTCGTGAGAGGCGAGGCGCCCGCCGGCGAATACACGGAGCCGATAGGCCGGGCGGAGATCAAGCGCAGAGGCGATGATCTGACGGTGGTGACGTACGGCATGATGTTGCACTACACGCTTCAGGCTGCTGCGCAAGTGTCAGAACAAGACGGAATTGAAGCCGAGGTCGTAGACCTGCGCACTTTACGACCGCTGGACACCGAGATGATTCTGGAATCGGTCCGCAAGACGAGCAAGGCTCTGATTGTGCAGGAGGACACGCCGGTCGTAAGCGTGGCGTCCGAGGTGGCAGCGGTAATAGCCGACAAGGCGTTTTTCGAACTCGACGGGCCGGTGCGAAGGGTCACCCCGCCGGACCTTCCCCCCATGCCATACAGCCCGCTTCAGGAGGCGGAGTTCATGCCTTCGCCCAGCAACATAGCGCACGCCATCCGGCAGCTGGCCGCAATCTGAAATGGACTACCAGATCAAATTGCCCCACGTGGGCGAGTCGGTCGTCGAGGCAGTAATCGGCGAATGGCTGGTCAAACCCGGCCAGGCCGTGGAAAAGTTCGACCCGTTGGTTGAAATCGTGACAGACAAGGTCGCGATGGAACTGCCCTCCCCTGCCGCCGGGACAATAACGAAAATACTGGTGGGTTCAGGGGATACCGTTTCCATGGGCGTCGCGATAGCCGAAATGGACGCCGACGAAGCGCCGAACGAAGACTCGTCTTCCGACCCATTCGACGATCTCGATTCCGATCTTGTCCAACCGGATCGAATCGGAACACTTGTGCAGGGCGTCAACGTCGTTTCGATGGGTAGCGTGGTCAAGGACACAAGCGCCCCCGAACCGGAGAGAACCGAACCTGATGACCCGCCTGAGCAAGCTCGCGGGACCCGCACCGGCATTTCGCCGGTTGTAGCCCGTTTGGCGGCCGAGAATGGAATCGATCTTGCCTCGGTAAGTGGGACCGGTTTCGGAGGACGGATCACCAGGAACGACATCCTCAAGGCAGTTCGCGGTAGAGCCTCGAGACCGGCCTCGCCAGGCAAAGAAGGGGGTGACTCCGGGGACCGGCTAATCGTTCAATCACCTGCCAAGAAGCTGACCGCGTCTCACATGTTGCGGAGCTGGCGCGAGGTACCTCATGCCTGGTCCGCAGTCGAAATAGATGTCACAGGCATGGTGGATTGCCGGAACGCCAATCGCGAGACGGTGAATGCCCGGTTTGGGGTCGATCTGACGTATCTCCCGTTCACCATCAGGGCCGCGGCACGGGCTTTGGCGGCCAATCGGCTGCTCAATTCAACGTGGGAAGGAAACGCGGCCTATACCCGGAACCGGATCAATATTGGGATCGCGGTAGCAGGCAAGGACGGACTCTACGTGCCTGTACTGCACGATGCCGACCAGGAGACCCTGACAGGCATTGCGAAGCGAACTTCGAAACTCGTGGCGAAGGCCAGGAACGGCGCTCTTGAACTCGGCGACGTGCAAGGCGGAACGTTCACACTTAACAACACCGGCGCGCTCGGCTCGATCCTTGGAGGCGCGATCATCAACCATCCCCAGGTCGCAATCCTGACCACGGAAGCCATAGTCAAGAGACCCATGGTGGTTGATTCGGATCGAGGTGAGAAGGTCGCGGTCCGTTCGATAATGAACGCTTGCTTGTCGTTCGATCACCGGGTGATCGACGGCGCCGAGGCGGCGCCATTCCTCCGGGAATTCAAGGCCCAACTAGAGTCCGTATCAGCCGATACGCCGGTCGAATGACCCGCACCGGCCCGGCAATCAGGGCGTCATGGCTGGGGCGCGTTCCGTATAGCGATGCCGCAGCGATCCAGGACCGGCTTGTCGAGGCTCGGAAAGCCGGATCGATACCGGACACGATGCTGTTGCTGGAACACCCCCACGTGGTCACGCTCGGCCGGAGGGGCGCAGACGCAGACCTTTTGGCCGGTCCGGAATGGCTGGCAGGACACGATGTCGAGGTCCACCACACCGACCGCGGCGGCGAAGCCACGTACCACGGCCCCGGGCAGTTGGTCGTTTACCCGATTATCAGCATCCGAGCCGCGCGAATCGGCCCCGTTGCGTACGTCCGTCTGCTCGAACAATCGGTGATCGACACGTTGCGACACTTCGGAGTCGATGGCCATCGAGTTGTAGGAAAGACGGGGGTTTGGGTAGGAGGCGAACCCGGGGCCAAACCGGATAAGGGCAAGAATCCGGCTGGAGCAAAGATCGCTGCTATTGGCGTACGGGTGTCTTCCGGCATTACAAAGCACGGATTCGCATTGAACGTCTCGACGGACCTCAACTACTACACGCACATCGTGCCTTGCGGTATGCCCGATCTTGCGGTGGCCTCGATCGAGACATTGACCGGCAAAAATCCGGGTATGCAGGAGGTTGGTTTCAGGGCCGCCGAAAACTTCGCAAGGTTTTTGGGCGCACACATAGAACGCACCACACCTGGAGCCTGCCTCGACGCCGACGCCTTGCCCGCACCGGGGTAACGCTGGCCAGTGAAATGCCGACGGGGCGTTCTGCTGTCGCAGGCCAACCGTAAGTGCAGGTCGCGCAACTGGACATGTACGGGCACAGTCCGACTCCCGAAACGCCGGACCGGCTGCCGTACCGCATAGTGAACTCACGTGATTCGATTGAAAGTCCGAATCTCACATTGCACGTATAACTGAGTAACCGCCTGCCACCGTTGGACTGTACATTTGGGTACGTTTAGCAGGAGTGATCCAGCACGAACCGCCCTTTGAGGAACACATTGCCCGTGCAAGGAATATTCACGACTTCCGCCCCTCTCTTAATCAGGGTCCTGGTCTTCGCACCGGCCGGACTGCTGATCGCGTTGGTAGCCGCGGCATGCGCATCACCTGCGCCCCCTTCGAGCGATTTTTCCGCGGATATCGTCGTCGGTCCTGCACCGCTGACGGTCAAGTTTTCGCCCACTGAAGAATCCGAGGACGCAGAATTCGCGTGGGAATTCGGGGATGGCGCCGTGAGTAACGTGCGAACGCCATCACACACGTACTTCGACGTGGGTCAGTTCACTGTCCGGTTGTCGGTGACTAGCGAAGACCGGTCCTCAACCGGCGAGTCGATAGTTTCGGTCCAGCCTGGGCCAGCCGGATGGATCGCAATTGAGCCTGCGATCGCCGACCTGGAAAACGGCGAAACGAAAGCATTCAAAGCCACCGCCTATGACGAACATGGAAACCCCGTTCCGGACGCTGAGATCACCTGGAAAGTCGCTCCCGCCGTGGGCGCAATCGACGAAAACGGAGTTCTGGCGGCATCGGGACCTGAAGGTGAATACGAGGCGGCCGTGGAGGCAGAATTCGAAAGGCTGGGCAAGTCCGGAGCAGGCAACGCCTCGGTGAAACTCGCCATCGGGCCTTTGGCGTCGGTGGAAGTTGTGAATGATGGCTTTGAGATTTCGGTAGGACGATCGGTCCAGCTCGAGGCAGTTGCCGAGGACGTGTACGGGAACGTCATCAGCGAAGTCAATTTCGAATGGCTGGCGGTCAGAAGAGAAGACCGCATTACCGGTGAAGGGGTGTTCACCGCCGGAACCGCCGTCAGCAACGGGACCAGAGAGTTGGTCAGGCTGGTCGCTTCGATAGAAGACGTGGAACTGAACACTGAAGTGACCGGCGCGATCTCCCCGGGCATCATCGATCGCGTAGAAGTGACTCCCCCCGAAGTCACAGTGAAGCTGGAAGGGACGGTGAAACTGGAGGCCAAGGCGTTCGACCGGTTTGGAAATGCGGTCACGCCGGACTCGATCGAGTGGATTCTCGATGACGAGGAGTTGGGAAATATCGATCGATCAGGGACGTTTACCGCAGGAACGGTGGCTGGGAAATTAGATGACGACGTGCTGACTGTCCAAGTCACAAAAGATGGTGTCATTTCCTACGCCAAAGTCTCTGTTGTGATCGAACCCGGGCCGGCGGTTGTGCTGCGCCTGGGACCGGATGGAGATTCCGTTCCATCGGGCGCTTCTTTGCCGCTGCAAATCTACGTCGAAGATAGTCACGGAAATCAAATCGAGGATGCCCCAATCGACTGGACAGTTTCCGGCGCAGGGCGAGTTACGGACCGCGGGGTGTTCATCGCGGGATTCGAGACTGGCGAATTTCCTGACGCGGTGCGCGCCGTTATAGCGCCAAACGCCACGGAAAACGCGGTGGAATTAGAAGCAACAATTTCGTTGATCGTCAGGCAGCGGAGCAGCGACCTGTTGGCGTTCGAAGTGCAAGATCCGGATGGAGGGGCAATCTACCTGTTGGATCTTGAAGAAGCCTCTCTTCTACCACTCTCCGAAGAACTCGTCGAAAACGGATCGAGGGAATCAGGACCGGCCTGGACTCCTGATGGATCGTTGCTTCTGTACAGTTCAGACCTGACTGGCGCAGATCAGATATATGCCATCGATCCGTCATCCGGCGCGGTGGCCAGACTAACGGATGATCCGGACGGGGCGACCATGCCTGCGGTGTCGCCGACCGGTACGGAGTTTGCCTATGTCGCTCGAATCGGAAACATTTGGCAGGTCTACACTGCCGATTTTCCTCAGTCTCCGTTATCCGAAATAGAACCGATCCAGCGGGACGCGGCGAGACGCGTCTCGAATGATGATTCGTTGCGATATGTCCTGCCTTATTGGTCGCCTGACGGCCGGTCGCTGGTAATGTCGTCGATCCACGAGGACGGCTCGGCGACTGTAGTCACGGTGGACCGGGACGGCGCCAATGAACAAAGCGTTGCCGGCGGCGTTACAGACGAACTGGCATTTGGCTGGCTCAATGACGGCAGCGGTCTGTTGTTGGGAATTGAATCCGACGACTCGGGCCTGGCGTTGATTACCGCTGACCTGCCCGGTGACCATAGGCATACAACGATAGACCTGCCATTTACGGTGACGGAGGCTTATTGGTCGCCAGACCAGTCTGAGGTGGTCCTGATCGACTCCGGTGAAGGAGCTTTGTGGATATCCGATGCTGATGGCACGGGGCTTCGCCAGGTGATTCGCGGAGAGGCATCGCCGGGGGGTAGTGCGTGGCGACCCATTCCGATCGAACCATCGACTTGACCGTCAGCCTGTCAGCGTCTGCCAACTAGCCGAGATTCCAACAAATGCCCGTTGGTCAACCAGTGGGTTTTGGTTGATCACCGGCTTTGACCCCGGCTACCACCAGACCAACCCTTCCAAATTCGGGAGGAGCGACAGCAGTCCATTTTTCGCCCTGCAAGGGTCAACCGGGATTGCATTGTGTGCAAGTCCCCCGGGACTGTGACAATGCCGTTTTGCGCGGCAAAGGCGAGTACGATTTGTTTGGCAGCGGCCGTGGACCGCGCCGACAGCAAATTATTGGGCGGCGCTACTCCTAGCCCCGCGCACACCCACTTTGACCGCACAGAGGTCGTTGAATGAAAAGTTACCTGACACACCTGGAATGCACATACTGCTTCGCCGTTTATGACGCAGATCGGCTCATTCGCACATGTCCTGAAGACGGCAAAGTGCTGTTCGCTCGGTACGATCTGGAATCGGCCGCAAAGGCCTTGCCCAGGGAACGACTGGCGTCGAGACCGTCGACGATGTGGCGGTACGGCGAGGTGATGCCGGTATTGGATCCGGCGAACATCGTGTCCCTTGGTGAGGGGTTCACACCGCTCCTGAACACAGAACGATTGGCGCGTGATATCGGCGTCGCCCAACTCCTGGTAAAGGATGAGGGAGGCAACCCCACTGGTTCGTTCAAGGCCCGGGGACTCTCGGCAGCCGTTTCGAAAGCAGCAGAACTGGGAGTGTCCCGCTTCACCATGCCGTCGGCAGGCAACGCGGCCGGAGCCCTCGCGGCGTACACGGCTGCCGGTGGCATGGAGGCCCACGTATTCATGCCATCCGATGCGCCCGTTGCCAACCGCGTCGAGTGCGAAGCCTACGGCGCCCGCCTCACGTTGGTGGATGGATTCATCACCGACGCAGGAAAGATGTCGGCCGTTGCCGCCTCCAAACTTGACTTGTTCGACGTCTCGACTCTCCGCGAGCCGTATCGCGCTGAAGGCAAGAAGACGATGGGCTACGAGATCGCCGAACAGATGGGTTGGGATATGCCCGATGTAATTGTCTACCCAACCGGCGGCGGCACGGGGATAGTCGGTATTTGGAAAGCCGTGGCGGAAATGCAGGAGATGGGTTGGATAACGTGCAAGCCGCCCAAAATGATTTGCGTGCAGGCCGCTGGATGTTCTCCCATGGTGAACGCCTTCCTGAAAGGCGAACGATTTGCCTCTCCGTTTCCCGATCCTTCGACGATGGCGGCCGGACTGCGTGTGCCTGCTGCTATCGGGGACTATCTCGTGCTCGATGCGGTCCGGGAAAGTGGCGGGACGGCTATCACCGTCACCGATGAAGAGATGATTGGCGGGGTGTACAAGCTGGCCGAAAAGGCTGGCATCTACGCGGCGCCCGAAGGCGGCGCAACTCTGGCAGCGCTTGAAAAATTGCTGGCGTCGGGAGCTGTAGGTCGCGATGAGCGCGTCCTGTTGTTAAACACCGGCTCCGCGCTCAAGTACATCGACGTGCTGACGTCAGGCGCTCCTGCGGGCGAGTGAAACCCTCGGCTGCGCCGCCGGAATCTCAGACCCTGGGCGAGTCCCAGGAAACAACGTGGCTTGCGACGCCTTCCGGGTAGTTCCGGTGGTACTCATCCAGAAGCATGCCGAGGATAACGGAATCGAACCTTGCGCCATGGTGCGGCCGGCTTTTTCGTAACGTGCCTTCGTGCTGAAATCCCAAGTGCTCGAACATTGCCCGGGCTGCCGTGTTGTATTCGGGCACATCTACCCACGCCCTGTAGAGACCCAGGTGCTCGAACACGTGCTCCAACATCGCCAAGGTAGCCGCGGTGCCGTAGCCGTGGTTCCACAGGTCTTTACGCCCTATGAGGACAGAGAGTTGGGCGTCGCCGAGAGGCTCGTCGATCGACAATTGCCCTTCCCCGACATGCTCCCCTGACAATGTGTAAATCGAAAAGATATCCCGGTGCGGCTCGTGATGGGGGTCGTGGAAGACTTCGTCCCACTCGGCCTCCGTGGCTTTGATCATCTCCAGGGGTTCGTATCCCAGGTGGGCGGGGTCGCCGTAGGTATACCGTCCAAACCACGATTCGGCGACGTCCTGGTCGTCCAGCCAGGATGCGACGCGGACCACGTCTTCCCTCGTGACGGGTACCAGTTGAACCTGAACTGCCATCGTCGCTCCTGCCTAAGTTACGGTTCGCCGTTGGATGGCCGGCAATGCGAGGCTTTGACAACTTGCGCGACTTCCACGCGGTCCCGGATCTTTGATCGGGTCGCCGGCGCCTCGCCGTACTAACAAAGTGGTGATATTATGCCGACATCATTCACACGTTGTCATCGGAGGACGGCACAATGGCGAAAGATTGGAAAATCGACGCGGAGATCACTTACTGCGTGCCCTGAGGCTACCACAACGTAGCTTCCTGGATGGTAAGCGAAATTTTTGCAGCTGGCGAGGGAGCCGTGGGCGTCTCAGTAGTCCCCGGAGTTAACGGTGTATTCACCGTAACGGTCGATGGCGAGATGGTCTTTGACAAGTCCGTCACTGGCGATACTCCCAACCTGAATCAGGCCAAGGAAATCAAGGCGGCCGTTCGCAACAAACTCGAAGCCATGGTCACCCTGGCTTTTTGATCAGTTTTCCGAGATCTGACTACGCACCTGGAAGGGCCCCCGACGTTTGGCGGGGGCTCTCCGCGTCCGGCCCGTTTCCATGCGTCATGCCCTGCCGACTTCCAATCTATAAGATAGGAGTCCGACGAATGTTGGAAGGACCGAATTCGATCATTCCTGAGGAAGCGAAATCATGAAGGCGGCGGTACTCTACGAGCCAAAGACTCGCATGCCGGTTATCGACCTTGAACAAAGCGCTCCCAAGGTTGGCGAAGTCAAGGTGCAGATGGGCGCAGCGGGCATCTGCGCAAGCGACCACCACGTCATGATTGGGACCGCCAACTTCCCAACACCCATAGTTCTGGGCCATGAGGGAGCAGGATGGGTAGACGAGCTGGGTGATGGTGTGACTTCCGTTTCACCTGGACAACGTTGCATTCTTTCGTTCGTCCCGGACTGTGGGCACTGCCGGTCATGCCGGTCCGGGCTGCCTAACCTTTGCGACACCCACAGGGAGACGGGCACGAGGCAGTTCGACGGCACGCTAAGACTCCACACCGCAGATGGCCGCGGTGTCCACCAGTACTCGAAACTGGGTGTGTTTGGGGAAAGTGTCGTAATTCCGCAACAGGCCTGTTTCCCCATCCCGGATGAGGTGCCGTTCGACGTGGCAGCCTTGATAGGCTGCTCGGTGACCACCGGGGTCGGGGCCGTGATCAACCAACCGGGGCTGAAGTCCGGAATGACCATTGCGGTGTTCGGCGCCGGAGGGGTTGGCCTCAACGTGATACAGGGCGCGCGGTTGATGAATGCTTCCCGGATCATCGCAGTAGACATCTACGACCATAAACTGGAATTCACCTACAAATTCGGGGCGACCGACGTGATAAATGCCCGCGCCCAGGACCCGGTGAAGGCCATCGCAGAAATGACCGATGGGGGCGTCGACTACGCCTTCGACAGTTTTGGCTCGAAGACGACAACGAGCCAAATGGTCGACTCAATCCGCAAAGCAGGCACCGCCGTACTCGTCGGCCTTGCGCCGGACGGAGAACGGGCCGGGATCAATATGGTCGACCTTGTCCGGAATCAGAAGGCGCTGACCGGGAGCTACTACGGCTCGGTCAGCCCACATTTGACCTTTGGCAAGCTCATCGAGTTCTACCTCAAGGGACAGATCGACGTCGACTCGTTGATCGTCCGCCGGTACGAGCTAGATGAAATCAACGAGGGATTTGATGCCCTTGCACGAGGAGAGGACGGTCGGGGCGTGATCCTCTACGGCTAACGAGTGGCCAGAGTTCGAACGCGGACTCGTTAACTTGTTGCCGTATTTGCCTGATGCTATAGTCCAACGGGCCCTTTCACGTTCTAGCAAGGCCAGAAACACAGTCCATGCTCGACGACTATTTTCGGCAGTACGGGCTCCTCTTTCTTTTCGCTGCGATTGCGGTCACAGTGCCGATGGGGATGCTGGCGCTGTCGTACGCTGCCTCTTTCGTAAAGATCCGCCCGACGCGGCCAACCGCGGTCAAGCAGACGGCCTACGAAGGGGGAATGCGGCCATTCGGCCCCAAACCGGCCCGATTCAACTTCCGTTACTACTACTACGCCTTGCTGTTCGTCGTCTTCGACGTTGAAACGGTCTTCCTCTATCCGTGGGCCGTGCGGTACGGCGTTCTGACTAAGCAGTTTGGACTATTCGCATTGGGGGCCGTCCTGGTGTTCCTTGCGGTCGTCACAGTCGCCTACGTCTACGCGTGGCGAAAGAAAGCGCTTGAGTGGGTCTGACAATATGGTCCCTGAACATCAATCTTTGATCGGCGCATACGGTGTTCCAGCGGGCCTCGACCCCGAGAACCCGCTGTTTAACGTCACATGGGATATGGATCGAGAAGAGGGTCAGGCCGTCAATCTGATGAAGGCCACCCGCACCGAACAGTATCCCGAACCCCTGGTTGAAATACCGGACGACCTCAAACGCAGCGCAATGGTGACCTCCGTGGACACGTTGCTCAATTGGGCGCGTAAGTCGTCCGTGTTTCCCCTGCAGTTCGGACTGGCCTGTTGCGTCTTCGAAATGATCGCGACGGCCATGTCCCGATTCGATATTTCCAGATTCGGCATGGAAGCATTTCGCGCGACACCACGCCAAGCCGACTTGATGATCGTCGCAGGTACCGTCACCTGGAAAATGGCGGTTCCTCTCCGCAGGCTGTTCGACCAGATGTCCGAGCCGAAGTGGGTCATTTCGATGGGGGTATGCGCCACTAGCGGAGGACCTTACTACGAGAGCTATTCGGTGGTACCCGGCGTGAATCACATTGTGCCGGTCGACGTCTACGTGCCGGGGTGCCCGCCCCGCCCAGACGCATTGCTGTACGGGATCATGCAACTTCACGAAAAGGTCAAGCGCTACACGTTGACCCACACACCGGCGGGACAGGCATGACGGTCGCCTGGCGGGGGAAGGACCTGGCAGACGCCATCGAGGCGTTTGCCGCCGGCTCGGTTACGGGCCACAACGAGACGGACGTGTGGTTGTCCCCGTCCTCACTCATGGAAGTTGCTGGCGGCCTGAAAGATCGGCGCGAGTTCAGATTCGACCTGCTGAGTTCCCTCACCGCAGTGGACTACATCGATCATTTCGAGGTGGTTTACCACCTCACTTCCCTGCCGCGAAATATGAAATCCATTGTCAAAGTCAAATGTGGCCACGGGCGCAATGACCCGGCGGTGCCCAGCGTTACCGGGATATGGCGGGGCGCGGAGTTGCAGGAAAGGGAGGCCTGGGACCTGATGGGCATCCGGTTCGAGGGCCACCCAAACCACAAGCGAATCATGTTGTGGGAAGGGTTCCCCGGCCATCCGTTGCGCAAAGACTACGTCACATACTCGCAATCGGTGATCGATCTGGAACAACAACCTGACGGGTGAGCGAAGACGTGCCGAATTGGCGCGGTAAGTCTCCTGAACGATGACTCTCAAGACTGAACCGATAACGATAAACATCGGTCCCCAACACCCCAGCACACACGGGGTGTTCAGGATGCGCGCGACGTTCGACGGCGAAAAAGTTGTCGACATGGAGCCTGTGTTCGGCTACCTGCACCGCGGCTCGGAAAAACTCGCGGAGGAGCGCACCTACACCCAGGTCGTGACGTTGACCGACCGGATGGACTACGTGGCGTCGATGACCAACAACCAGGGGTACATTCTCGCCGTTGAAAAGCTGGCGGGCATCGAACCGTCGCCGCGGGGCGTTTGGCTGCGGATGATCGCCGCCGAACTCCAACGTGTCGCAAGCCACCTGGTGGCTGTGGGGTTTCTGATCCAGGACCTCGGCGCATGGGGCACGCCGCTCATATATGCCATGAGGGAGCGCGAAAAGATACTTGACCTGTTCGAGATGCTGTGCGGGGCCCGCATCACCAACAGCTACCTGAGGCCGGGAGGGGTGTTCATGGACGCCCCGGACGATTTCTGGCCCGCTCTCGATACGCTGCTGGCTGAACTACCGGATCGCATAGACGAGCTGGACGAACTGCTC
The DNA here is from genome assembly GCA_965219065.1 of Dehalococcoidia bacterium. GTDB lineage: Bacteria > Chloroflexota > Dehalococcoidia > Lucifugimonadales > Lucifugimonadaceae. The sequence goes on along the minus strand of OZ244715.1, from coordinate 394,212 downwards.
ACGAACAACGAGATCATTGTGGCGCGAACCGTTAACGTTGCGGTCGTCGAACCGGCGACCATGGTCAACGCCTCGTTTACCGGCCCGATGCTGAGGGCAGGCGGAGTCGACTGGGACCTGAGACACAGGGACCCATACGACTACTACAGCCGCGTAAAATTCGATCGCCCGCTCCACACTGCCAGCGACAACAATGCCCGCTACTGGGTCCGCCTACAAGAGATGCGGGAGTCGATCAAGATCGTCCATCAGTGCGTCGAACAGATCGAACCCGGACCGGTGCGTCCGCCCGAAGTTCCGTTCCTGGTGAGGCCGCCCGCAGGAGACGCTTACGCCGTGGTGGAAGCGCCCAAGGGCGAGTTGGGCTTCTATCTGGTCAGCGACGGCGGAATCGCGCCGTACAGGTGCCACGTACGGGCGCCATCGCTCATTAACCTGACATTGCTCCGGGAGATGTTGGTTGGGGGTATGGTGGCCGACATGTTCGTAACATTTGGTTCTGTGGACATCAACATGGGTGAGGTCGACAGGTAGTGGATACCTTCCTGGACAGCAGCCTCTTCCGGATCATTTACTGCAATGTCGCGTCCGTAAGTGACAACTGCGCGGCGCGGGGGTACTCGGACGGATTTTTGCCGGACGGATTGCAGTGGCTCGCTTTCCTGGTGACAAGCATTGCGATCATTGCCGTGGTCATTAACGGGGTATTGATGGGCGTCCTGGGATTCATCTGGTTCGAGCGCCGCGTCTTCGCCCGCTTCCAGAACCGGGTCGGGCCTAACAGGTGGGGGCCGTTCGGGCTGCTCACTCCCGTTGCGGACGCCATCAAGACCATGTTCAAGGAAGACGTGGCCCCTGAAGACTCCGACCGTCTCCTTTACAACCTTGCGCCCGTCCTGATGGCGGTTCCCCTGCTGGTGGTATTTGCGTTGATACCGGTAGGCATCGGCACGTTCGTCGTCGACCTGAACGTGGGAATCCTGTTCATCCTCGCCATCACCACGATGAGCGGCTTGGCGATCGTGATGGGCGCCTGGGCATCAGGCAACAGGTTGTCTATATTCTCCGGTCTGCGGGCCGTTGCGTTGCTGATTAGCTATGAGATCCCGATGGCGTTATCCCTTATCGGTGTGTTGATGATTGCCGGATCCCTGTCTCTCGGCCGGATCGTCGACGCGCAGAATGTGCCTTTCATCCTGGTACAGCCGATGGGCTTCTTCGTCTTCTTCCTTGCGTCGCTCGCCGAAATGAATCGGACGCCGTTTGACCTGACCGAAGCGGAATCCGAGTTGGCGGCGGGTTATCTCAATGACTACTCGAGCATGAAATTCGGCCTGTTCTTCCTTGCTGAGTTCATGGCCGCGCTCGCCGGCGCCGCCGTGATCACGACACTGTTCCTGTCCGGCTGGCGCGGTTTCGAACCCATTCCGTCGCATATTTGGTTTTTCCTGAAGATGGGCGGCGTCCTGTTCCTGATCATCTGGATAAGATTCACGTGGCCTCGACTGCGAATCGACCAGATGCTGGCGTTCGCATGGAAGGGGCTTTTCGAACTCACTCTGGTGAATTTGGTCCTGGCGGCAATCCTGATAGCCATTTGGCCCGAACCGACGACTAATCAGCTGTGGATAATGGCTGCGATCAATTGGCCGGTATTCTTTGTGTCCGTATTCGTGATCAGCAAGGTGCTCGGCGTGAAACCGCACCGTATCGAAAGGCCCGCGGCAGGTCTGCCCTACCCTGTCGCGACCGACGAGCCCAAACGGCCAGCCGAGGCGGAGGCGAAATGACCGGTCTGAATTTGCTCAAGGCCCTGCTAGTGACGATGAAGAACTTCGTTCGCGTGCCTTTCACGGTCCAATATCCAGACCGCCAGGTCGGTCTACTCGGCATGGCCAAGGAGACGGGTACGAGCCCGCTCGGGCTGATGCGAAAGAATCCTGGGCTGGCCTTCCGGGCGATGACTATGCGGGCCACCGTGCCCGCCAAATCTTCGCAGCACAGTCGATTTCGCGGAAACGAATTCACCTGGCTGGAGACCCGCTGCACAGGCTGCGCAAGCTGTGCCAAGTACTGCCCGCTGGGAATCATCGAAATCGTTACGCACCCGGGCGGCATAGACGTACAAGAGGGTGAGAGCTACGGAATCGACGTGTTCGATATCGATATCGGCCGATGCATGTTTTGCGGCCTTTGCGTCGAGGCGTGCCCGTACGACGCCCTGCACATGGGCACGACATTCGAACACGGCAAGTACACGCGTGCCGGACTGGTCATTCCAATGGAAGAGCTAAAGGCAACGGTAAAGACACCTTCGTCCTGGTTCCGGCCGCAGTTCGAAGAGCGCGGGTTTAACCCTTACGAAGACCAGGTAGAAGACCACCACGACGCGGGCCGCCACGAACAGCCTACCCCGGAAGAACTGCGGGAAAGATGGGTGACTGAGCGTTGAGCGGCGAGTTCGAAGTTTCACGCCTGGCCGACGCTGCGTTCTGGCTGTTTGCCGCCCTCGCTATAGGAGGGTCATTGCTCGTGGTGACGGTGCGGGACGTTTTCAAGGCCGCCGTTTGTCTCGCCGGTTCGTTCCTCGCTGTCGCCGCAATCTACTTCTTGCTGCAAGCCGAGTTCATCGGAGTTGTCCAGATCCTCGTCTATGTCGGCGCCGTTTCTATCCTCATCGCGTTCGCCGTCATGATTATCAGTAACGTATCCGAGGGTAGTCGGCCGGCCAGGGGCAGGATCGCGGCAGCGACCATAGCGGCCCTGGTCCTCGCAGCCGTCGTCTTCACTGTCTACAACACGTCGTGGAGCGACATAAGCGACATCAACGATGAGGACACCGTGGCGGGCCTGGTTGGGACCTACCAGGAAGAAGAATTGGCTTCCGGAGCCAGTGGCGAACAGGAACGAAACATCGTTGCGGTCGACGGTTCGACGGAAGGCGCCCGATCCGGAGTGATGATCGACAGCACGGGGACCATTGGCGTCCTTTTGGTACGCGAATTTGTGCTGCCCCTTGAGATTCTCGGCCTCCTCCTTGTTGCCGCTCTTATCGGCGGTCTCGCCTTGATGCGTGAAGGCAGGACTGAAGACCAGTGAATCTCGAAAACGTATTGCTGGTTTCCGCGATCCTGTTCGCTATCGGCGTTTACGGGGTGATGTCGAGACGGAGCATCATCACGGTGCTCATGTCGATCGAGATCATGTTCAACGCGACGGTACTTGCGGCAATCGCGTTTTCCCGGTTCACCATTCCCGCCACGTTGGCCGACGGATCATCCCCGGTGAACACAGCGTCCGTCAGAATGGCCCTCACCGGTCACGCGTTCGCAATTTTTGTCATCGCCGTTGCAGCGGCCGAAGTCGCGCTCGGCCTTGCGATTTTCTTTGCTCTGTACAGGGCCCGCGAAACGACGGAGATAACCGACGCTGCGACGATGAAAAACTGATGCAGAGTAATGAAGGTCCCTGTAACTAACCATGTGGATTGACTACAAAACGGCCCCGAGTCTGATGGTGGCCGAGATGTGGAAAAACCTGTTGGAAGGCGAGGGACTGCCGTCCAAGATAATTCCCGAGGGCGATATTCTCGATTGGGGCGAGCGGGTCCCGTTTCGCATTCTGGTACCCAAGGGCCGCGAGCATGTCGCCGATGAGATTCTCCGCAAGCTATAGCCGGCGAGAGCAAGATCGATTTGATTAACGAAACGTTACTCTGGCTGATACTGGCACTGCCTGTTGGATCGTTCGCCATCCTCGGGTTGTTGAGACCTTGGATCGGCCCTCAGTCGAAATACGCGGGCTGGCTGACCATTGCGGCGGTTGGCGGTTCGTTCGTGCTTTCGGTAGTCGCCCTGGCGTCGGTGATGACCGACGGGACCGTCCACTTCGCTTCCCGCGACTGGATCAGCGTAGGTGGATTCACCGTGGCGTTCGGGCTGATGCTCGACCCCCTCACGGCAATCATGCTGGTCACGATAAGCGGGGTTAGCCTGCTGATCCAGATCTACTCCCAGGCCTACATCCACGGTGACCGCAGCTACACCCGTTACTTCATCTTCATGTCGTTGTTCACGGCGTCGATGTTGGGGCTTGTCACCGCGCGAAACGTCGTCCAGTTGTTCGTATTTTGGGAACTGGTCGGCATCTCATCGTACCTACTGATCGGATTCTGGATGGATCGCCCCTCCGCCGCGGCGGCGGCAAAGAAGGCGTTCATCATGACCCGCTTCGCAGACTTTGGATTCCTGCTGGGCATCCTCTATCTGTACACCCAGAATCCAGCATGGCTGGACATTCCGGCCCTGTACGACGCGGTGGCTGCCGGAGCGGTGGCAGTGACGGCCGCGACGTGGATATCTTTGGGGTTCTTCATGGGCGCGGCGGGTAAATCTGCCCAGTTTCCGCTGCACTCCTGGCTGCCCGACGCCATGGAGGGACCTACGCCGGTTTCGGCCCTGATCCACTCCGCCACCATGGTGACGGCAGGCGTATTCCTCGTGGCCCGCTTCTTCCCGTTGTTCGAATCGTCGGACGCCATGACGTTCGTGGCGCTTATCGGCGGATTCACGGCCGTTTTTGCAGCGACCATGGGATTGGTCGCAAACGACATCAAACGAGTCCTGGCCTATTCCACCGTCAGCCAGCTCGGATACATGATGTTCGCCCTCGGCATCGGCGCGTACGTGCCCGCGATGTTCCACCTGTTTACACACGCCTGGTTCAAGGCCGGCCTGTTCCTCGCTTCGGGCTCCGTCAATCACGCCTCTGGCACTTTCAACATGCGTTATATGGGCGGACTCAGAAAATACATGCCCTGGACGTATTGGTGCACGGTCATCGCCGGACTCAGCCTCGTCGGCTTATTCCCGTTTTCAGGTTTCTGGAGCAAGGACGAAATACTTGCCCACGCGCTGGGCGCCGAGTCCGGAGTCGGCTATTTGGTTCTAGGTCTGGGTCTACTGGCCGCCGTGCTCACAGCCTTCTATACGTTCCGGATGATCTACATGACGTTCCACGGCGAGTACCGCGGGGGGGCTGAAGCAGAAGAGGCGGACCTGAAGAAAGCCGGAGAACCCGTACCGCCCGGACAGGGTCACACACATTTGGCCGAATCTCCCTGGATAATGGTCGCTCCAATTGCCATCATGGCGGTCATGGCCGTCGGCGCCGGCCTGTTTGCCAATCCCCCGGTGGACGTCGGAATTAACAGCAAACACGGCCTCGGAGAGTTCCTGACCCACAACGAAGCCGTCTTCCACACCGAGGCCGCCGCCGAGCACGCCGGTGCCGAACCGCATTTCAACTGGCCGGTAGCATTGGCGTCGACGGCATTGGCGCTGGTCGGAATAGCATTGGCGTTCGCCATGTACGCTGCCGGCCGGATTTCACCGGAATCAGTGGGACGACGTCTGCCGATAGTCCACCGAGTGCTCTTCCGGAAGTATTACGTCGACGAATTGTATGAAGACCAAATTGTTAAAGGCGTGTTCTATCGCGGTCTGGTCAGATCGGCGGGATGGATCGACCGTAACTGGATGGACAACGCCAACGTGCAACTCTCGGTGTGGACCAGCCGATTCGGTCGCGGCCTGGCGCTGACACAAAACGGCCAGACACAGACCTACGTTCTCGTAATGGCCCTCGGCGCGGTGGTGGCGGTCGCCGCCATCCTCATCTGGGCTTGATGTGGTTTTGAGGTCATGTATTCGACATCGTGCGATCTGCCACCTTATGAATACGCCGAATTCGTACGCTGATTAGATGTTCACGGGACTCCTGACAACCATCGTCTTCTTGCCGGTCGCGGCTGGCGCGGTCGTGGCGCTCGTCGCCAGGACGGACCAACAGGTCCGTTGGGCATCGATCGCGGTCTCGGTGGTGACCTTCGCCCTGTCGGTATTCGCTTTCGCCAGCTACTACGCAGACCCGGGCGGCGTGCAGTTCATCGACCGGTTCGAGAACTGGATACCTATCGAAGGCCTCCGTTCACAGTATTTGCTCGGCATCGACGGCCTCAGCGCGCCGCTGATCATGCTGACCGGCCTATTGGGCGCAGTGGCAGCGTGGGCGTCCTGGCGCATCCAGCATCGGGTGCGCGAGTACTACTTCTGGCTGTTGGCGTTGATATCCGCGGTAATGGGTGTGTTCGCCTCACTGGACTTGCTGCTCTTCTTCGTGTTCTTCGAATTTGAGCTGATTCCGATGTTCATGCTCATCTCGATTTGGGGTACCGGACGGGCGCGTTACTCCGCTATGAAGTTCGTTCTGTTCACCCTTTTCGGCGGTGCGTTCTTGCTGGTAGCGATAATCGGAATTTATGTGTCGATCGGCACATTTCAGATGGTCGCCATTCCAACAGAGACAGGCCAGATCATCAGCGGAATTCCCGAACGAATTGCCGGAGTCGGCCTGATCGCCCCGGCTGCGATGTTTTTCGCTTTCTTCCTGATCGCATTTGCGGTGAAACTGCCGCTATGGCCCCTGCACAACTGGCTGCCGGACGCCCATACGGACGCGCCTACCGCGGTGAGCGTACTGCTTGCAGGGGTTTTGCTGAAGATGGCCGGATACGGCCTTCTGAGAATCAACGTCGGATTCTTTCAGGAAACTAAAGGGTTCACCATTCACGAAACTGCAGGGATACTCGCCGCACTTGCGGCGGTAAGTACGTTGTACGGCGCAATCGTCACCATCCGCCAGACGGACATGAAGCGGCTGATTGCGTTCAGCAGCATCAGCCATATGGGTTTTGTGGTGTTGGGCGTGTCTGCGATAGCCGGCTCGTCGACGGCGGCTGCCGGCGGATTGAACGGGGCTGCCATGCAGATGTTCACGCACGGCACCATCACCGGGCTGGCGTTCCTTGTGGTGGGCCTTGTATACGACCGTGCCCACACACGGTACATCCCGCATCTTGGCGGATTATGGCGGAAGATGCCGGCGATAGGGGTCTTCTTCCTAATCGCCGGATTCGCCTCCCTCGGACTTCCGGGCACGAGCGGGTTCGTGGCCGAAATCATGGTGTTCCTGAGTACGTTCGAGGTCTGGGCATACGCCACGGGATTTGCGGCATTCGGCGTGGTCCTCGCTGCCGGATACATCCTGTGGATGGTCCAGAGAACGTTCTTCGGTCCAGCCCCGGCCGAGGGCGGTATGTCGGTGGAAATGTACGAAAAGCTGGAAGACGCGAGTCGTGTTGACCTGGTGCCGGTAGTGGCGTTGTCCGTGGCAATCCTGGTTGTGGGTATCTGGCCCCAGTTCCTTACTAACGTATTCAAGATAGGTATAGAGGCGACAATTCGCTGATGACTGCGCACGACTGGTGGGTAATATCCCCGGAACTTGCCGTGGCGGGACTGGCCATCGCGGTGGTCCTCCTTGACCTGGTGTTACGGGACAAGAGACTGCTTGTCGGAATTGCGGTGGCGGGTCTCGCCGTTCCGCTGTTCTTTTCGCTCAATCTTTGGTTCACCTGGTTCGGCGGCGTCGGCGTCGATCCCCAGCCGGCGTTGTTCGGCACGATCGTCGCGGACCGATTCGCTCTCTTTTTCCACTTCCTTCTGATCGGGGTCACCGCGGCCGTAGCCCTCGCTTCGGTCAAGTACGTCGAGAGCATGCCCAGCCTGCGGGGCGAGTTCCTGGCTCTCATGCTGTTTTCCGTCACGGGGATGATGTTCCTGGTTTCGGCACACGAATTGGTGTCCATCTACGTTTCGCTGGAGTTGACCGCCCTCCCTGTAGCCGCCCTGGCTGCATTCCACAAGCGGGCGCGGTCGGTTGAGGCGGGTCTGAAGTTTCTCGTCCTTTCTGCGATCGCCTCGGCCCTGCTGCTCTACGGAATGGTCTTCATCTACGGGTTCACAGGCAGTACAAACCTGGAGGTCATATGGCAAAGGCTTGCCGAGATTCCAAGTGAGTCCGGCCAGCCATTCGGTTCCTACGGGGTGCTGCTGGCGCTGGCGCTCATAGTGGCCGGTTTCGCCTTCAAAATGGCGGTCGTCCCCTGGCACATGTGGGTTCCGGACGTTTACGAAGGCTCCCCCACTCCACTGGCCGCCTTTCTGTCGGTTGCGTCGAAAGCGTCGGCATTTGCGGTAGTCATGCGGGTGCTGTACACCGCGTTCGGCCATGACACCCTAGTTCAGGACTGGTCCGGCTACATTGCGGTCCTCGCTGCAGCCACAATGACAGCCGGCAACCTGCTCGCCCTGTCTCAGACCAACATCAAACGGCTGTTGGGCTACAGCACCGTCGCGCAAGCCGGCTACATCCTTGTCGGAGTTGCCGCGGTCGCAGTCAACTCTGAAACCGCCGATTCCATTGCCGGGCCGCAGGGCACTTTGTACTATCTGATGGGCTACGCATTCACAAATCTGGCGGTGTTTATCGCCGTGATCGTGATTACAAACCGGACCGGCAGCGAGTTGATCAGCGGCTTCAACGGGATGGGCCGCCGATCGCCGCTATTGGCGATGTTGCTTACCGTCGGGCTGTTGTCATTGCTCGGCGTGCCTCCGACGGTTGGTTTCATGTCGAAGGCTTTCGTCTTCAGCGCCGCTGCAAATTCCGGCCTCCTCTGGCTGGCCATACTCGGAATGATCAACACAGTCGTTTCCGCTTACTACTACCTGCGGGTGGTGCGAGCCATTTACTTCGAGGAGCCGCAGTCGGACACCCCCGTGCAGCCTGACGCACCGGCGCTTTTGGCCGCTGCGGTGGGGGCTGCGGGTGTTGCGGTATTCGGCGTTGGGCCGTGGTTGCTGCTCAGGTTCGCAGAATCGTCCCTTACCATTCTCTAGGCGGTCTCGTCAGGGGAACGGCTCCGACGATCAATCCCTTGACCTACAGGCGATTATGCACACAGTTGATTTCGGAATTGACCCGAACGCGATCCGGCGATGATCTACGAAAACATAGGGATCTGCTACCACGGCTTGAACCCCGAGGCCGGGGACCTGGCACGAGCAATCGCGGGCCGGATCGGTCCTGACCACACAGTAGCGACCGCAAACCAGGATGAGCTGGACATTAATCCGGATGCGCTGTCCGGGTCGGACCTTGTCATCACAATCGGGGGTGACGGGACTATTTTGAGGGGGGTCCACGTCGCCGCGCCCCGCGGCTTGCCAGTACTTGGCGTAAACATGGGCCGTGTCGGTTTCATGAGCGATATCGACTCCGGCGACGCGTTGGCCAGGATCGATTGGTACCTGGACGGCCACGCACGAGTCGAAGAGCGGGAAATGGTGCGAGCCGAAGTGGTGGGGTCGGGATTGCCGCCGCTCGACGCGTTAAACGACATAACAATTGCCCGCGGACACCAGTTGAGGGTCATCGACGTATCGACAGTGGTGGACGGCGTCCACTTCGCAACGTTTCGCGGCGACGGAGTGGTGGTCGCTACCGCAACCGGATCCACCGGTTACGCCCTTTCATTGGGCGGTCCAGTCATGGATCCGATGTCCCGGGACTATCTCGTAAAACCGATTGCGACCCACATGAGCCAGTTCGGCGGAGTGGTCATCAAGTCGACCTCCACTCTCGAATTCACCGTGACTGCCAGGACGCCGGCAACGTTGAACGCCGATGGCTTCATGGACGTCGATCTCGCCAGCGGCCAGACCGTCCGCGTGTCCCACTCGCCGCATCGCGCCCGATTTCTCAGGAGCCAGCGTCCCTCGGCATTCTGGGGCTCGCTATCCATGCGCCTGGGCATCAGAAAAGGAGCGCTCCCCGGAACCGAACAGGACCCAGGGGAGTCGAATACAATATGACCGCATTGAGCGTCCAAACGGCGAACACACTCAGCTCACGCAGGGAATACGACGGAAAGATCTTGTCCCTGCGCGTCGACACCGTTCAAATGGGCGACCGTGAGCCTGTTGAGCGTGAGATCGTCGAACACCCAGGTTCCATAGTTGTCGTCCCTGTCACGAGCCGGGGCTCTGTGCTATTGGTCGAACAGTGGCGCCATCCGGCACGGCGAGTCCTGCTCGAAGCCCCCGCGGGAACTCTCGATCCCGGCGAGGATCCTGCTGAAACGGCGCAACGGGAACTCCGGGAAGAGACGGGCCATCGGGCGGCAAGTATTCGCAAAATCGGCGAGTTCTGGATCGCGCCGGGATGGTGCGACGAATACATGCACGCCTATGTGGCTACCGAACTGACTCTTGATCCTCTGCCGCAGGACGTGGACGAGGACGTTCGAGTGGTCGAAACGCCGTTGGCTGAGGTCCCTGGCCTGTTGCAAAGCGGTCGCATCGCCGACTCCAAGTCGATAGCCGCGCTTCTGCTAACGCTCGATTTTCACAAGTCGATTATCGATGCCGGATGAACCCAAAGGGGCGCCGCGTCATTCACAACAAGAAGGGGATCCCGGAATTGACGACAAGGGGACTCCACAGCCAGAAAGCCTTCAGGCAGGTTTCGAACAATGTTTGAACACGATCTGTTGATAATCGGCGCTGGATTGGCCGGACTGCGCGCCGCGGTGGAAGGGGTGCGCGGCGGCGCCGACGTTGCTGTGATCACCAAGGTGCACCCTGTCCGCAGTCATTCGAACGCGGCCCAGGGAGGCATTAACGCCCCGCTCACCGATCGGGGAGACGATTGGGAAGGCCACGCACTGGACACGATCAAGGGCTCCGACTACCTGGCCGACCAGGACGCAGTCGAATTAATGTCCCGGGAAGCCGGAAGGGCCGTAATCGAACTCGAACACATGGGCGTGATCTTCAGCCGCGACGACGAAGGGAAGCTCGGCACACGGCGGTTCGGAGGCCAAAAAATAGCACGGACCTTCTTCGTGGGAGCAATTACCGGCTCCGCGTTGTTGCACGTGCTCTACGAGCAGGCGATCAAGTACGGCCTGCGCGTGTACGAAGAGTGGTTCGTCACATCCCTCATCAAGGAGGACGGTGAAGTCCGGGGCGCAGTCGTACTGGACATCAAGTCCGGCGAAATGCACACGATCCGCGCCAAGGCGGTGATCATCGCGGCCGGGGGCGCGGGACGCGTGTTCGAACCGTCCACCAACGCAATCATCTGCACCGGGGATGGCATGGCGTTGGCATGGCGGGCCGGGGCTCCCATGATGGACATGGAGATGATCCAGTATCACCCCACCACGCTGGCGAGAACCGGCATATTGATGTCGGAAGCGGCGCGCGGAGAGGGCGCGTATCTGCTGAATAAGGACGGCGACCGTTTCATGGAGAAGTACGCGCCCGATTACCTCGAGTTGGCATCGAGAGACGTCGTATCGCGCTCCGAACAGACCGAGATAAACGAAGGGCGCGGCATCGACGGCAATGTGATGCTGGACATGAGGCACCTGGGCCGGGAGTTCATCGAAGAACGCCTCGGATATCTCCAGGAAGTGGCGGTCGAATTCCTGGGAATGGACCTGGCGAACGATCCGGTTCCGATCCGGCCGGGCATGCATTACATCATGGGCGGGGTAAAGACGGACGTGGACGGCCGCACCGAGGTCCCAGGCCTGTACGCAGCCGGGGAGTGCGCAAATGTAAGCGTCCACGGCGCCAACCGGCTCGGCGCAAACTCACTCCTCGACACGATCGTGTTCGGCAGGCGGGCTGCAGAGCACGCTATGGAATATATCAAGCCGGTCGGTAGCGCCTCGCGAAACGAATCGCACCTGGATGCTGAAAAGAAGAGGCTCCAGGGTCTATTGGACAGGCCCCCCGGGCTCCGATCGGCCGCGGTCCGACACGAGATGGCGGAGGCGATGACCGAAGGCATCGGTGTGTTCAGAGATCAGGACTCTATGGAACGCGCTGAGGCCGCCGTAAGACGGAGCCGGGACCAGTTCGACAAAGTAAGCGTCCAAGACAAGGGAAAGACCTTCAACACGGACTTGATGTTCGCGTTGGAACTCGACTACATGATCGACTGCGCTGCGGCCGTTTGCGCCGGCGCCCTCGCCCGAAAAGAGAGCCGGGGCGCGCACTTCCGCACAGACATCACCGAACGAGACGACGAAAACTGGTTGAAACACACGCTGGTGTACAAATCAGCAGATGGGCCGCGCGTCGAGACTTTGCCGGTCACCATCACCAGTTGGGAGCCGGAGAAGAGGGTCTATTGATGCAGGCAAACTTGACGGTCAGGCGGTACAACCCCGACGATTCGCCGCCCCGCACCTGGGACCAGGACTATGTGCTGGAGGTCCAGGACACCTTCACAGTCCTGGACGCCCTGATACAGATACGGGAAGAGATAGACGGCACACTGGCGCTGCGCTGCGCTTGTCGCGCCTCGATATGCGGCTCGTGCGGCATGCGCGTGAACGGCCGGGCAAGGCTTGCATGCAAGACGCGCATAGCGGAGTTGGCGCCGCAGGGCGAGCGGCTGCTCATCGAACCAATGGGCAACCATGGGGTTATCAAGGACCTGGTCGTAGACATCGACACTTTCTTCAACCAGATCAGGCGGGTCGAGCCGTATCTGAAACCTGATTCGATACCCGAACAGGGAGAGTTCATCGCCTCCAGCGATTCGATGTCCAACTTGCTGGGCGTGATGAACTGCATCATGTGTGGGGCCTGTGTGTCGGACTGCACCGTCCTCGAAGTCGATGACCGGTTCATCGGACCGGCAGCGTTGGCCAAGGCGTATCGGTTCGCCGGCGACCCCAGGGACGACCAAACCGGCGACCGGCTCAAGATGCTGAACGACGAACACGGCGGCATTTGGGACTGCACCCGCTGCTTACAGTGCGTGGAGGTCTGCCCGAAGGACGTTGCGCCAATGGAACGCATCATGGAACTGCGGGACATGGCGATCGAGGCTGGCAATCGCAACACGTCCGGCTATCGGCACACGGAGTCGTTTGTAGGGTCGGTGCGCCGACACGGCAGGGTTGACGAGACGCGGCTTGCGGTGGACAGCATCGGCTGGACCAACGTGCCGGGCCTGCTGAAAGAGGCGCCGGTAGCCGTCAACGCCCTCCTAAAGGGCAAATTGCCATCTCCGATCCCACACAAAGCCGAGGACCACAAGGCGATCAAGAAGATAGTCGAGAAGGCCGAAGGAAAGTCCCAGTGAAGTACGCGTTTTATCCAGGCTGTGTCGCTCGAGGCGGCGCGCCTGAGCTCTACGAGTCCGCGATGGCCGTTCTGGACCGCCTAGGCATCGAGACGGTCGAACTGACTCGAGCGTCGTGCACAGGCGCAGGGGTGCTTCAGGAGAAGAACCGCAAGCTCGGCGACATCCTCAACGTACGCACGCTCGCAATGGCGGAACAGCTCGGACTGCCGATCATGACGATCTGTTCAACCTGCCAAGGGGTGATTTCCCAGGCCAACCACGCGGTCCAGACAAGGTCGGCCTATCTCGAAGAGATCAACGCGGAGTTGGCTGACGAGGGCATCAAATATCAGGGCACGACGGTGGTCAAACACCTGCTCTGGGTCCTCTTGGAAGACGTCGGCATCGAAAGGCTGAAAGACACGTTCGTAAAGGAGCTGTCGGGTACTAACCTCGCGCCGTTCTACGGGTGTTACATCGTCAGGCCGAGCGATGCGCTGGGCCTGGGCGACAATCCCCAGCGGCGGACGTCACTGGAAATCGTGATCGAGGCGACCGGCGCAAACGTAGCGGACTTCCCTGGCAAGACGGCTTGCTGCGGGTTCCCGATTCTCCTCATCAACCAGGAGAATTCGCTCAAGATGGTATCGAATCATACTGGCGCCGCGAGTGACGCCGGAGCGGACGCCATGGTCACGCCCTGCCCGCTCTGTCACCTGAACCTCGATGGCTATCAGCCGAGGGCTCGCAAGAATAATCGGGGAGACTCGGCGGACCTGCCGATCATTCACCTGCCACAGCTACTTGGTCTGGCCATGGGCATGGACCACAAGAAGCTGGGCATGCAAAAACACGTGGTGTCGACAAAAGACCTGGTACGCCAGCTAAGTTCCGAAGCCGCCGGGTAGGCAGCATTTCGGGACCCGTCGCGTTGGTATCACTCCGGGCGGCCGGGAGCGATACAGCATCACCTGCCAATGGCGGCTGTCTTTGGCACGTTAGCCCGCGTTTGACATCACTTCCAGCAGTTCCTGGACCGCATCGGCTGACCTGCGTAAAGCGGCGTTTTCTTCGTCAGTCAGCTTGATCTCTATTATTTCTTCCACGCCACCGGCGCCTAGTTTCACCGGCACTCCTACGTAAAGACCGTTAATGCCGTATTGGCCATTCAAGAGGGCCGCGCACGGTAGGATTTCTTTCTTGTCGAGGAGAATGGCGTCCACCATCTGGGCCACCGCGGCCGATGGCGCGTAATAGGCGCTACCGGTCTTGAGCAGGCTTACGATCTCTGCCCCACCGTCCCTGGTGCGCTGGACGATCTCCTCGAGCCTTGATGCCTCGATGAGTTGCGCGACGGGCTGCCCGCCTATGGTCGTGGACCCAATCAACGGGACCATGGTGTCCCCATGCCCACCGAGGACGTACGCCGAAACGTTTGTGACGGACACGTTCAGTTCGCGGGCCAGGAACGTGCGAAACCTTGCGGTGTCGAGGATGCCGGCCATCCCGACAACCCGTTTGCTCGGAAATCCGCACACGTTATGGGCGTGCTGGACCATGGCGTCGAGTGGATTGGAGACCACTACGAGAACGCAATCCGGCGAGTACTTTGCAACCTCTTCAGTTACGGCGCCGACGATCTTCATGTTAGTCAGCAGCAGGTCGTCACGGCTCATACCCGGCTTGCGTGCTATGCCGGCGGTCACAACGACCACGTCCGAACCGGCTGTGGCTTCATAGCCGTTCGAGCCGGTGATGAGGGCGTCCGTCCCGAGGACCGGCCCGCTTTCGAGAATGTCGAGGGCCTTGCCCTGCGGCATGTCGGGCACTATGTCCACAAGAACCACATCCGCGTAGCCGCGTTCGAATATTCGCTGGGCCGTGGTTGCTCCAACGTTTCCAGCGCCTACCACCGTCACTTTTTGCTTCATCGAATCGCTCTTCCTGGCATTGGTGTTGTTATTCGGGTGACGCAGGCAAGTCGGCTTGGCTCAAGTCCACAACTCCCCTTGGCGTCTTCTAGTTGGGTCGGAGCCCGCTCATTCCGCAGCCACGTACCCGGACCATCGTTGTTCCAGTTCCGGGTCGCGGACGGTTTCGAGTATGTACTTCCCGAACTCCTCGGCCGTTACGCCGGTACTTCGCCCGGTGATTTGCATCCGTCTTTCGTACTGACCGCACACCTCGAGCGCCATGTCGACCCGTTTGCCCAGGTCGCCGTACCCGAGATGCGAGAGCATCAGTCCAGCGGCCTTGAGCACTGAACTTGGATCGGCAAACTTGTCCCTACCCTCCGCGACCATTCGAGGTGCGGAACCGTGAATCGCCTCGAACATTGCGTAACGCGTGCCGATATTGGCGCTCCCCGCCGTTCCCACACCACCCTGGATTTCGGCCGCCTCGTCGGTAAGGATGTCGCCATACAGGTTGGGCATTACGAGAACCTGGAAATCGGAACGGCGAGCCTTGTCCAGCAACTTGGCTGTCATGATGTCTATGTACCAGCCATCCCACGAAATGCCCGGGTAGTCTTCGGATACCCGTTCGGCCACCTGTAGAAAACGGCCGTCGCCTGCCTTGACGATGTTCGCCTTGGTGACCACCGTGACCCGGTCCTTGCCGGTTCGCTGGGCGTGGTCGAAAGCGGCTCGGATTATTCGTTCGGACCCGGGGGTCGAGATGATTCGAAAGTCGATGGAGATATCGTCCGTTACGTCGATGCCCTGGCTTCCGAGGGCATAGAGGTCTTCGGTGTTTTCACGGAAGAATGTCCAGTCAATGCCCTCCGACGGCACTCGCACAGGCCGCACGTTTGCGAACAGATCGAGAGCCTTTCTCATGCCCACGTTTGCTGACTCGAGGTTCGGCCACTCGTCGCCTTTTTCAGGGGTTGTCGTAGGTCCCTTGAGCGTGACGTGGCAGGACTTGATGTCCTCTAGCACGTCGTCGGGGATCGATTGCATGTGGGCAGCGCGATTCTCGATCGTCAGTCCTTCGATATTCCGGAATTCGACTTTTCCTGCGGCCACTTCGTCGGACAGTAATTCTTCGAGAACCTGGCGGCCAACTTCTGTGATCGCCGGTCCGATGCCGTCACCACCGATGATGCCGATCACCACGGGACTGATCGATCCGTAGTCCACGGGTGCGCCCTCGTTCTTTACCGCGTCGACCCGGGCGACCTGTTCGTTGATGATCGTTTCGAAGTGGTTTTTGGCGTTGTCAATTGCCGATTGGCTTATCATTCCGGCTCCTTAAGGAATTCATATCTTTACGATGATGTCGCAGGTGATGATGCTTCGGAAGTTGTTTGACGTTATTGATTGCCGATTGGCCCGTCATTCCTACTCTCGAAGGCGGTCATATCCTGCCGATGGCGTCGCATTTGTGAGGCATCGCCGGCCAGCGGTGGGTCAGGTTAATCGCGCCTACAGCCACTTGTGCGGCTTGCCGTGGATCGGGAGAAGTTTGCCGGTGTCCGGCCGAATTGCATGCGTCTCGTGTGTCTTCGCCACATTCTTGGCCGTGACGGTCCGAACGCCTTCAAACCCTGCGATCCCGAGGCTCACCATGTTTCCGATTGCCACGAACAGAACGTCGGCTGCCTCATGGCAGGTCTCAGACTCGTCTTTTGAATTGGCCGCTTCGAGCATCTCCTCGAACTCTTCTCGCAACATTGGCGCTCGTTCAATTATGACCTCGTGACAGGCCCGCGTCGCATTGTTGCCTCTACCAAAGCCGAACCTGTCGTGAAAGTCCCAAACTTCGGCGGCCATATCGGCAACCGCGTTCACGAATTGGTCTCGCCCACCATCGGACGTTGAAGAGGGATTTTCGCCCGATTGAATTTGCGATCGGGAATGTGTTTCAGATCTGGCTTGCGCCAATGATGCCCCCCTAAATATTCGTCGACTGAGTACCGCTTGTTACTCGTTGGAATGCGGTTCAATCAGCCGCCCTCAGCCTATAGCGGTATGTTCCCGTGTTTCTTTGGCGGCGAACTGTCGACCTTGTTGGCGAGCATGCGCAGCGCCCTGATGATTGTGGAGCGTGTCTCCGCCGGATCGATCACATCGTCCAGGTATCCCCGGTTCGCCGCCACATACGGATTGGCGAATCGTTCACGGTAATCGGCTATCAGCTCTGCCCTCTTCGCTTCGGGATCGTCCGCCCCGGCGATCTCCCTGCGACTGACTATGTTCACTGCGCCGTCCGGGCCCATAACTGCGATCTCCGCGTTTGGCCATGCGAGGTTCACGTCCGAGCGCAACTCCTTGCTGCTCATCACGATGTAGGCGCCGCCATACGCCTTGCGAAGAATAAGGGCAATTTTGGGGACGGTCGCCTCGGAGTAGGCATAGATCAGCTTCGCGCCGTGGCGGATGATGCCCCCGTACTCCTGCGCCGTGCCCGGCATGAAGCCCGGGACGTCTACCAGGGTCACGAGCGGAACATTGAACGCGTCGCAGAACCTTACGAATCGCGCAGCCTTGTCCGACGCGTCTATGTCCAGGACCCCTGCCATGTGAGCAGCCTGATTGGCGACGATCCCAACCGTTCCTCCGCCCATTCGGGCGAATCCCACAACGATGTTGGGCGCGAAAGCGTGATGGACCGGAAGGAATTCGCCGTCATCGACTATGTGTGAAATCACGTCGTGAACGTCGTAGGACTGGGACGAGTCCCCCGGAACTACCCCGGCGAGGGCCTCTTCGACCCTGTCGGCGGGGTCGGCCGAATCGGCCATGGGCGGAGACTCGGTGTTGTTCGAAGGCAGGTACGAAAGAAGCAACCGGACCTGTTCATAGCAATCGGTCTCGTCAGATGCCGTAAAGTGAGCGACGCCGCTACGGGAGGCGTGCGACATGGCGCCCCCCAGTTCCTCGTGGCTCACCTCTTCGCCGGTCACCGCCCTGACTACGTCAGGACCGGTTATGTACATCTGGCCGATCGACTCCACCATGAAGATGAAGTCCGTGATTGCGGGTGAGTAGACCGCTCCTCCGGCGGCAGGTCCGGCGATCACCGTTATCTGGGGCACCACTCCCGATGCGAGCGTGTTCCGCTTGAATATTTCAGCGTAGCCGTGGAGGGAATCGACCCCTTCCTGAATGCGCGCTCCGCCGGAGTCGTTTATCCCGACGATCGGGCAACCTGTCCGCACCGCGTGATCCATGACCTTGCAGATCTTCTGAGCCGCCACTTCGGACAGGGATCCGCCCAAGACCGTAAAGTCCTGCGCATAAGCAAAAACCTGCCGCCCGTTCACAAGACCGCTGCCGGTGACCACCGAGTCACCCGGGAACCTCTGACGGTCCAGACCCAGGTCGGTTGCACGATGAGTTGCAAAGGTGTCGATCTCTGCGAACGTCCCCTGATCGAAGAGTTCGTTCAACCGCTCGCGGGCAGTCATCTTCCCGCGCTTGCGCTGAGCCTCGATTCTGCGCTGGCCACCCCCGAGTTGCGCTTCCTCCCTCCGTTTCCGTAAATCAGAGCGAGGGTCAGGCGGCGGGTCTTGCGCGGACGTCTCCAGCGAAACGTCATTGTCTGGGGGTATGGTAGATGCCTCCCCGGCCGACTTGATCGTCAGTCCGGTCATTTGTGCAACATTCGTTAAACTGAGGGCGACGGCTAATTCTACGCGTTTTTCAGGCCTTGATAGGCCGGGGACTCGTGCCTATGGGCCGAATCCTGGGAAGCCGGTCCCGCCGTTGGTAATCTTCCCTTAGATAGTCCGCCAGCGAGTTCTATATCCGCCGCGGTGCGGTCCAATGACCCTTGAAATCACGGCCATGCAGATAGGTAAACGGTGTTTCGAGTGGGGCGACCGCACTTACGTGATGGGCGTGCTTAACGTCACGCCGGACTCGTTTTCGGGCGACGGGCTGCTATCGTCGAGCGCCGCCGATGGCTGGGTGGAGCGTTGTGTGGACCAGGCGCTGCGGATGGAGGCGGCAGGAGCGGACATTATCGACGTTGGCGGCGAATCTACTCGTCCACCATCGCGGTACGAGGGGGCAAAACCGGTCGATGAAGCGGAGGAACTACGTCGAATTATCCCCGTGATCGACGCTCTTCAATCGAAACTGTCCGTCCCGATCAGCATCGACACGCGAAAGGCTAACGTGGCCCGCGCCGCGGTCGAAGCCGGCGCCGCGATGATTAACGACGTTTCGATGTTGTCTGACCCAAATATGGCAAAAACCGCGGCGGAACTGGGAGTGCCGCTGGCAATCGGCCACATCCGCTCCAGAGCGATTTACAAAGACGTAACCACCGAAGTGATCGCCGATCTTCGATTTGCCGTCGAACAGGCGACCAATGCCGGAATCCCGCGGTACAAACTTTTCATCGACCCGGGGATCGGTTTCGGCAAGAAGGCCCGACACAGCCTGGAAGTGTTGAACCGGCTCGGGGATATACGAGTCCTGCGACTGCCTGTGATTGTGGGCACATCCCGCAAGTCGTTCATCGGAGAGGTCCTCGACCTGCCGGTAGAAGAAAGGCTGGAGGGCACGGCCGCAACGGTGGCGCTGACTATCGCGCACATGGCCGACATCGTCAGAGTCCACGACGTGCCGGAGATGGTGCGGGTTGCCCGAATGGCGGACGCTGTGGTCCGCGGGTCTGAGCGCTGGGGCGCTCCACTCCAGGCATAAATTGACTTGGCGAGTGGACTGATATGCCTGGAACACTGGTCTGCTACGTCGGTTTGGGGAGCAATCTGGGTGACAGAGCTGCCAATCTTGCTGCGGCGCGGCGGCGACTCAATGAATCAGGGCGAATAGTCGCCGGGTCCTCGATTTACGAAACCGATCCTTGGGGGGTCGACCCGGGCCAGCCTAATTACCTCAATCAGGTCGTGTCGCTGATTACTCCCCTGCCGCCCGCCGACTTGCTCGAAAAACTATTGGGTATCGAGCGTGACCTGGGGCGCGTCCGCGCAGCTCCCGGCGACCCCAGGTTAATCGACCTCGACCTGTTGCTGTACGGCGATGAGGTGGCTGACGGGCCGGGACTCACCCTGCCACACCCGCGCATGGGCGAGCGGGCGTTTGTCCTCGAGCCGTTGGCCGAAATCGCGCCCGACGCGGTACACCCGGTAAACGGCCTTTCGATCAGCGCCCTCAACGCCAGGGTTGACCACAGAGGCGTACGACTCTGGCACCGCGGTTGAGCCGGACGACTACCCGGCCGGGGTCGCTGCAAGCAACGTGCTGAGCAGGCCTGCGAGCAGATATATCGCCAGTCCAATTGCCACGATGGCGTTGTAGCCGAGTAGCCATGACGCGCGGCGCAAAATGCCCGGTCCGGGCGTCGCCCGATACGCGGATCGCCTGAACCGCCACACCAGGTAGAACATCCATAGGGCCAAGGCCAGCTTTACGCCCAGGACAATGAACCACGTGGGGCTGACCTCACTGCCAGTGAGGCGGTCGAACATGAGCACAATTCCGCTCACGACGAGGGCCAGGACCGCTGCGTCCACCAGCTCCTTGTACAAGCTGGCGATCGGGCCCATCAACTGGCGCCCCAACCCCGGATTGGCAGCGACGACGGGCCGCAAGACGACCGCAAAGAATATGGAGCCACCGACCCACGCGACTGCGCTGACGGCGTGGGTCCAGCGGACCAGCCACATCAGCCAGTCGATCGCCGCAATGTCACCGATCATGCGGCGATTATCGCGTACGGCCCCAAAACGATTCCTGCTACGTCTACGCCTGTCGGCTGCTGCCTACCCAGGTTTCCGGAGGCATGACCGCCGGACGATTCCTGTAACGGATCAGGATCCGGCGATGTTCTCGATCTGTTCCCGGAGATCTTCCTTCGTAATAAGGCCATTCCACTTCTTGGCGATGTCGTGGTTCCGGTCGAGAAATAACGTCGTGGGATACGAAAGGATCTTGTACTCAAGTTGAATTGCCGCGTTTTCGTCTGGGATATTCGGGTATTCGACCCCAACCTCTTCCAGGAATGAAATTGCGGCGGCTTTGGAATCGATGCCGAGCTGTTGGATCCCAACAAATTGGACCCCCTGGTCCTTAAATTCGGTGTACGCCTCCTGCAGATCCGGCATCTCCGCCCGGCATGGGGGGCACGACGGAAACCAGAAATTGACGACTACGGGCTGTCCCGCTAACTCTGCGAGGTCGAAATTGCCGTGATCGAAGGTTTCGGCCGAAATTTGGGGCGCGTCACCAGCAGACGCGACTTTAGTCTCTCCGGATGACGCTGTCGGTGGAGTAGCGCCGGTCGACCCTGAGCCAACCGTATCCGTAGAAGAAGAGCCTCCACACGCTAACGCCACAAACACCAGCACCACTCCAGCTACCAGGACACCCCTAAGCCCCAGGGGAATACGTACACCAGCAAATTCGGTCAATCTCATCGCTATTCCTCATGCTCCTGCGTCGGGAATTTAACCCGCGTCATCTTCGATATCCAATAGGGATTCGTTTAGTAATTAGATGATCCGGCTTGTCTCGGCGATTCCAGACTTGTTGGTCAACCGGGTTCATACCCATCCGACGGCCGTTCCGACTGCGACCGGGTCGCCTCTTTGGTTTTCGCATAACAGTTCTACGTCGTATCTCGACCGTTCGCCTTCAACCTTGGCGTTGAGGCAACGGGCTCTGGGAATAATCGTGTCCCATATCTGAACGGGCGCGACGAACTTGAGATTGAACGAGCCGCTTCCCAACCATTCGATGCCGAAAATATCGGCCATGAGATCGACTACGTATCCCTGCACCATTGCGCCGGACGCCGCCCTACCGGGAATGCCGGACAACCTGGCGAATTCGTCGTCCGTGTGGACGTTTTTCGAAGGCCAGCCCGCGCCGGGAGGCCAACCGCCCGAGAACTGCCATGTCCTGTAGGACGTAACAATCGTGGCGTTGCCGTCGATCCAATCACCAGTTTTTAACGTTTCGGCCGTGGTCACGATGTCAACTCGGTCTTCAGGAGACGCCGGGATACCCTGCGCCCATGAACGTGTTCGTGGTCTTTCGGGTCAGAACAGTCCGGCCTTCGGCGTCTGCAACGCGGGTCTCCATGACTTGATAATGGCGGTCCCGCCGGGTGTACGTATCGACAACCTGCCACGAAATATTGACGGTGTCACCGGGGCGGGCAAGACGTTCAAGTTGAACGTCGTCGTGTGTCTGAATGGCCGCGCAGTTCGCCGGCAACCTGAAAGAAGGGCTACGGGTCAGATTGCTGAACACTATGAGCAACGCCGGATGCACGATGCCCGGTTGCTCACCACTACCGCTGTAACGGGACAGGTCCGCTCCAACCGACTGGACAATACTTTCGTTGAATTCCCCGGTCAGTTCGAGTTCGAGCGGCGCAAGCCTGTCGCCCGGGCGGAGCATGTCAGTTGTGATTTCGGTTTGCATGAAATGAACTCGGCGGGCTATCTGTCGTCCACGAAGCGCCGGAACTTATAGTCCTGCGAGGTTTCTTCGAATCCGTCCCGGGACAAGAATTCCACTTCAGGTGTCACCTCGATCGCAAGACTTGCTAACGAACGAACGCGTTCGGCAGCAACCTCTCGCGCCTCCGGCGAGCACGCTATGCGAACGGCCAGGCGGTCTCCCGAATAGCGGTCGGATTCGACCGCGTGGCCGATCCTCAGTTGATAGTCCGAAACGCCGTCGACGCTCAGCAGCGGTGAAAGGCTCCCGTGCAGAGCCTGTGGATCGACCAGCGTGCCCTTGATCTTTACGAGGCCGTCAGCCCGATAGGGGTCGCTAGTAAAACGGGGGCCGGTGCGTCCACAGTGGTCGCATTCGCCGTTTTCGATGGCAACGATATCTCCAACCCTGTAGCGCAACAGAACCGTGCCTCTCCGGTTGAGGTGGCTCATAAGAAGCAGGCCGGGCGTTCCATCAAGGGACGGCTTACCGGATTCGATATCGACTACCTCAAAGTGGAACTGTTCGGGCGCGGCGATATGCCTGGGGCCCAGTTCGACGCACTCCATGGCCGGGGCCTGCATCTCGGTAAATCCGTAGCCGTTGCTGATTGCCGGGTTTGACGACCCCAGCGATTCAAGCCGGCTCCTGATGTCTTCGCGCATCCCCGGCGGACACGGCTCTCCCATCACCATCGCCATGCGCACACTGCCGAGGTCGCACCCAAGTTCCTGCGCTCTGATGACAAAGCGGCGAACAAAGGTGGTGATGCCCCAGATGATCGTCGCCCGGTGACGCTCAACCAGCCGCAACGCGTTGTCCAGGGTACGGCGCACGTCGAAGTCGTCATACCCCCGGCCGGTTAACGTGGAAATCAATTTGGCACCGATCGCCTGCGCGCCCCATGTTGCGCTGAGGAATCCCTGGTGCGGCACAGCTCCGAGGGGAAACAGGTTGGCGACAACGTCCGATTCTCTAACTCCGGCGATCTCTGCGCCGCGACGAATGTGTTCGATTCGGGCAAGCCTGTCGTGCACCGTGTCGTAGAACGGGGTTGCCTGGCTGGTGCTCCCTGAGGTGTAGATAACGTCTGCCAAAGCCGTCTCTTCCAGGGACAGGCCATCGATCCCATCGAGGTTGAGGCGAAACGACTCGGGGTCCGCCGTGTACGTTTCTTTGTGAAGTATCCCCAATTTTTGGAGATCATCGACCGTCCGGAAGTTCGAGGCGGTGAGGCCAAGTTGGTTGAACAACTTTCGGTAGTACGGATGGGCGGCGGCGCACAGCCGGATCATGTTTTGCAGTCGCAGGTCCTGAGACAGGGCCTGCGGATGGTCTTTGGTGGCCATGTGCGTTGTCCAGCGTCCGCCAAACGGCCTGTCGGTCACTCTCCCCTGAACCGTGGCGTCCGTTTCTCCACGAAGGCGCTCATGCCTTCCCGTGCGTCGGCTGTCGCCATGTTCTGGGTGAAGTACTGCCCTGCCATGCGTACTCGCTGGTCAAGCGGCATGCGCTGGCCCTCTACCGCCGCCCTTTTCATTGTGCGCATCGCCAACGGCGCTCCGGCTCCTATGCGGGCCAGGAGACTGTCGGCTTCGCTTTCGAGGTCGGCGGCATCGACAACGCGATTGACGAGGTTCAACTCTCGCGCCGTTTCCGCCTGTACGAAGTCACCGGTGAAGAGGAACTCCAACGCGAAATTAAGCGGCGCCTTGGCCGACAGCATGGCTGGGCCGCTTATCGAACTGAGACCCCGCCTTGCCTGGGGCCATCCAAAGACCGCCCTGCTCGTTGCGATCCGAATATCGCACGCCAACGCTATGCCGCCTCCCTGTGCGAGGCAGTACCCGTCCACAAGCGCGATAGTGGGCTTCCAGATGCCGGAAAGGGCAACGTACAGGTTTTCGATCGACTTCGACGCCTCATCATCGAGACTTTCCGGGTCTGCTTCTGAGAGGTCGAGTCCCACGGAGAAGTTTCCGCCTGCGCCTGCGAAGACTCCGATCCAGGCATCTTCTTCACTTTCGAATCGCCGAAGGGCCACTGCGAGACCTTCCCGCATCTCGGTGTTGATTGCGTTGAGTTTGTCGGGACGATTGAGAGTGATGCGCGCCGTATGATCGGTCAACTCGTACAGGACCGTCGCGTCGTTAGTCATTCCTTTTCCTGTCGGGTTAATTGGCCAAATGCGCCGGAGAGGCGTCTAAAGCAGGGTCCCCTACCCCTGAACGATCGGGTACGGGTCCACGTACACCACCGCCTCGCCTGTCAGCACCTCATCACCGGTCTGGTTCAAGCATCGGCATTCAACGGTGAGAATTGGCTTGTCTTCTCTGATCTTTTTGACCTCGCAACGAGTAGTTATGGTGTCGCCAAAGTAGACCGGATTCGTGAACGATGCGTTCATGCCAAGGAAAATCATGGTGATTTTGGACGTAGCCATCTCGACACCCAAAACGGCCGAAATGAACCCGATCAAGATGACACCGTGAGCAATCTGGCCGTTGAAGCGAGTACGCGGCCCGTACTCACTGTCGGTGTGCAGCGGCTGGACGTCTCCGCTCAGTCGAGCGAAATCGAGGACATCCTGCTCGCTAATCGTCCGCGTGATTTCCGCGGTCTGACCAACGTGGAAATGTTTAGCTGCATTGGTCAATGCGAATGCTCCTCGGGCAGATGACGGGGGCTGCGGAGCGGCGGATCATCCCTGGCACTCCGTGCGCATTATTGAGAGTTGATCATTGACGGCGCCGTGTAGGGCGTCGATCGGCACTCTGACCTGCGCCATCGTGTCCCGGTTGCGTATGGTCACCGAGTCGTCACTCTCTACTGTGTCGAAATCGACCGTGACGCACAACGCGGTGCCGATCTCATCCTGCCTTCGATATCGCCGGCCGATGCTCTGCGTATCGTCGTACTGAGTGCGGAAGCCTGGCCGCAGGACATCATGAACGCGTCGGGCGCATGGGGTGAGTTTGGGGTTGCGCGACAACGGCAGGACGGCGACCTCGAATGGCGCAATGTCTGGATGGAATCGCAGGACGACCCGCTGGTCCTTACCTTCGCCCTCCGAATCGTACGCGTCGGACAGAAAAGCAAGCGCCGAACGGTCCGCCCCCATGGAGGGTTCGACGACGAAAGGCACATAGCGTTCGTTTCGATCATTATCGAAGTAGGTGAGGTCCTTGCCTGCCCGGCTGGCGTGCGCTTTCAGGTCGTAGTCCGTGCGATTCGAGATCGTCTCCAATTCACCCCATCCCCAGGGAAACTCGAACTCGACATCCGCGCTGGCCTTCGAGTAGTGAGGCAACTCCTCAGCCGAGTGTTCCCGCACTCGCAGTTTTTCTCCCCGGAGGCCGAGACCGCGGTACCAGTCCATGCTGAAATCGATCCAGTAGCGGTGCAGGTCTTCGTCTTCCCCTTCCCGGCAGAAGTACTCCATCTCCATCTGCTCGAACTCCCTCGTGCGGTAAGTGAAGTTGCCTGGGGTGATCTCGTTACGAAACGACTTCCCGATCTGGGCTATCCCGAACGGGAGTTTCTTACGAGTCGTTGTCTGGATATTCGAAAAATTGACAAATATGCCCTGGGCCGTCTCGGGACGGAGGTACGTGACAGACGACTCGTCCCTGACCGGACCCATTCTGGTCTCGAACATAAGATTGAATTGGCGCGGGTCGGTCAGCGCGCCGCCGCATTCGGGGCACGCCGCGGACTCAAAATCGTCGGCCCGGAACCGGCGATGGCAGTCGCCGCACTCGACCAAGGGATCCGAAAACGAATCGACGTGGCCGCTGGCGCGCCAGACTTCGGGGTGCATCAGGATCGAAGCGTCGATTCCGACGATGTCTTCCCGTTCGCGGACCATCGACCGCCACCAGGCGTCCTTGACGTTTCGTTTGAGCTCTACACCCACCGCTCCGTAGTCCCACACACTTCCGACGCCACCATAAATCTCGCTGCTCTGAAACACGAATCCCCGCCGCTTGGAGAGAGATACAAGCGTTTCAAGATCGACATTGTGCAGGTTCCGCGTTACCAAGTTGTTGGGGCCTCCGGACAGGAATCAAACTGACTGTGCCCGCAGCGACGGGCTTCTCATCTCAGTTTACAGCCGAGGACGCCGACAATCTGCTTCATGGCCGGCGCCAACGCATACTATGGCCCGCGGCGTGGGTTATCCTTCGTCTGTCAAACAGAAGCGCATCTTCAAGGGGAACAACATGTCCCATCCCATGGCCACACAGCTTGAAGGCAAAGCCGCCATCGTCACGGGCTCCGGCCGGGGCATCGGCCGCGGAATCGCCCTCGTACTCGGTAGTCGAGGCGCGGCGATAGGGGTATGCGACGTGAACGAATCGGACGCTGAATCGGTGGCCGATGAAATCAACTCCGCCGGGGGCAAAGCGATCAGCGGTTACGCCGACGTGACCTCGATGAAGTCGATCGGCGACTTCACTGACCGTGCCATCTCGGAGTTCGGCGCGATCGACATTTCCGTCGGAAACGCCGGCGTAATTGGGGCGCCGGGGTTCGCCGACCGGCGTGATTACACGGACGCCGATTGGGACGCAACGTACGGGATTAACGTACGCGGTCTCGTTAATACCGCAGAGGCGATCATCCCGCACATGTCGGAACGCAGGTCCGGCCGGATCATAAATATTTCCTCCCACGGCGGGCGATCGCCGGGTGGGTTCGGCCGCCCGGGCTCCGGCACGGTGGGCATGCCGTATTCGGTATCCAAGGCTGCGGCGATTCAATGGACGCACGCGCTAGCCATAAAGTTGGGCGAATTGAACATTACGGTCAACGTGGTATGCCCCGGAACGCTGTGGACCCCGATGTGGCAGACGATTGCGTTTCAGGCACATCGCCACCAGCCGGACGCGGCCAATATCTCGCCGCGTGAGTATTTCGACCGCCAAATTGCGCGCACCGTTCCGCTCGGGCGGTCCCAGACTCCCACAGATATCGGTCACGCCGTTGCGTTTTTCGCTTCGGAAGACGCCTCGGAGATCACGGGGCAGGCGCTCAACGTCAACGGTGGGACCAGGATGAATTGATGCAGCCCGTGCGCTGGCTGAGCCTCAAGACGACCACGTAAGGATCCGTACGCATGGCCAGTTTGGCCGCGGAAGTAACCATTTATGTCGATAGGCCGGTCGACGAGGTCTTCGATTTCGTTTCGGACCCGGCAAAAATGCCGCTGTGGGTCAGGTATGTCGAGGAGTCTGGGTATACCGAGGACGCCGAGCCGCGGGTCGGGGCAACTTTCGATCTCGAGTACACCTACGGCGCCAAGGTTAGCGACATAACCATGGAAGTCACCGAGTTCAACCCTCCGGCGCGATTCGCCTTCATGACGGTCAAGGGACCCTATCCGATTCGTGTGACGTACACTCTGTCGGCGGATGGCCGAGGCACGCTGTTCACATACTTTCAGGACGCGCGGTCGGACGGCTTTATCACCGGCTGCATGTTCGCATTGCTCGGATTCTTGCTCAAATACCCCACGAGGGGTCTGCTGAGGAAGAACGCGGAGAGAATGAAAGCTGCAATTGGAGGCGCCTAAGGGCGCGTTTCTTGGGCGGGATAACCGAATGGCACACCGACTATCAACACAACTCGCTGGCAAGAGCGCATTCGTTACCGGCGCGGGTCGGGGCATCGGCCGCGGCATCGCCCTGATTCTGGCCGAACGCGGCGCAGACGTATTCGTCACCGATCTGGACGGCGATTCGGTTAGCAAAGTCGCGGCTGAGATACGCGGGACTGGCAGAGAAAGTGGGAGCGTTCCTTCGGACGTTACCGACAAGGCGTCCATCGCGGAAGCAGTGCAAAAAGCGATCTCGGAACTTGGAAAAATCGACATCTGTGTCGCCAACGCCGGCGTCATCGGATCGGCCGGGTTAGAAAACAGAGATCACTACGTCGACGAGGACTGGGAAGCGACCTACCAGGTAAACGTCAAGGGCCTAGCAAATACCGCAGACGCAGTATGTGAGCACATGCGGGAGCGGCGGAGGGGCCGGATCATCAACATCGCTTCGCAGGGCGGCCGGGCGCCGCGCGGGCCGAGGCTTGGGATAGGCGAGCCTCTGGTCCCCTATTGGGTGTCAAAGTCTGCGGCGATTCAATGGACACACATGCTTGCTCAGCAGATGGGCCCATACAACGTCACCGTAAACGCCGTCTGCCCCGGCACATTGTGGACTCCCATGTGGCAAAAGATCGCTTCCAGCCTACAGGAGAGCAATCCTGAACTTGCCGCCATGGATCCATACGACCTCTTCATGGATTCTGTAAGGGCGAGGCAGCCCATTCCCAGGCCGCAAACCCCCGAGGACATCGGCCGGGCCGTGGCATTCTTCGCGTCTGATGACGCTTCGGAAATCAATGGACAGGCGTTGAACGTCAACGGCGGCGGAATCATGAGCTAACTGCTGAGCGTTAGATCGACCCGAGCGAGGGCGGTCTATCAAGATGCTTCTCCGTCCTCGCGAAGTAGTCAGCAAATCACCCCTCAGACCGGAAAATGGAAAAGCGAAATCATGAATGATCGGGAACTGATGTACCTCCCCGGCTGGAAACAGCGGGAAATGGTGGTCAATAAGGAAATCTCGTCGGTCGAGTTCACCCAGGCGGCCCTCAGGCGCATCGAGGCCCTCGACAGCCAGTTGAACGCTTTTATCACGGTCGACGAAGAGGGCGCACTGGCCGCGGCGACCGCCGCCGACGAGGCATTGGCGAGGGGTGATGAG
Organism: Dehalococcoidia bacterium; assembly: GCA_965219065.1. Classification (GTDB taxonomy): domain Bacteria; phylum Chloroflexota; class Dehalococcoidia; order Lucifugimonadales; family Lucifugimonadaceae. The sequence goes on along the minus strand of OZ244715.1, from coordinate 364,976 downwards.
CCCGGCATCCTGCACGGTGTTCCGATCTCGTTGAAAGACCTCGAAACCACCAAGGGCCTGAAAACCACTTTGGGATGCGCGCTTTACCAGGACTGGATTCCTGATTTCGACTCGGTTGTCGCCGAGCGAGTCCGCAAGTCCGGCGCCGTCATCCTGGGCAAGACGAATACGCCGGAGTTCGGTAACAGGGAAGAGACCTTTACAAAGATTTTCCCGGCCGCCAACAACCCGTGGAACCCGGGACGCACCACAGGTGGATCGAGCGGGGGCGCAGGGGCGAGTGTCGCTTCCGGAATGTGCGCGCTGGCGACGGGAACGGATGGCGGCGGATCGGTCCGCCTTCCCGCAGCGTTCTGCGGAATATTCGGCCACAAGCCCACGCAAGGTCGCATGCCAAGATTCGGCGGTGTTTCGAAACCGGCCTATAACCCGACCTCAACGTCCGGCCCCATGACCCACACGGTTCGCGACTCGGCGCTCATGATGCAGGCGCTGTGCGGACATGACCCGCGGGACCCGGGATCCCTCAGGAGTCCTACACCCGACTACCTGGCAAACCTCGACGCAGGGGTAGAGGGTATGAAAGTGGGCGTGAGCATCACGATGGGTTTCGCGCCGGTCGACGAAGAGGTCGAGGAATCAGTGCGGTCGGCAGCCGAGGCCTTCGCGGAGCTTGGCGCGACAGTTGTCGACGCGGACCTCGTCCTCGACCCGCCGCCGAAGGACTATTGGTGGACCGTTTGGACCGGCAACCAAAAGGCGATGTACGGACATCTGGCAGATGAACATCGCGAAGACCTTATGGACTACACCCTTGCCATGATCGACCACGGCACGACCGTGACAGGCGCCCAGTATTCGCAGGCCCTCCGCCAAGCCGACATGCTCAGGCTGCAAATGGCCCAGTATTTTGGAGATTTTGACCTCCTGATCTCGCCTACAACAGCCGCCACGGCCTGGCCGCATCGTAATCCGCCCGCAACTGTCGGCAACCAACGCGCAGACGGACAACTTGCCGGCATCAGCTATGGCGCCATTCCGTTCACTATGGCGTTCAACATCGGTTGGAACCCCGCAGCTTCTATTCCATGCGGTTTCGACTCCGAAGGCATGCCTATCGGGCTTCATGTCGTCGGTGATCTGGACGACGACGCCACTGTCCTCAGAGCCTGCGCGGCATTCGAAGAGGCACGCCCGTGGATGAATCGTCGACCACCCGTGTCGTGAACACTGAGCCCGGCAGAGCTTTCATAGGCCCCGGCAATATATGGAGGCGTGGACAACATGCCGTCCAGCTATGACGTTGCAGTAATAGGCGGGGGCGTAATGGGATGCTCCGCCCTGCACTACCTCTCCAAGCTCGGTGTTTCCAACACCGTCCTTCTGGAACGCGACGGCCTCGCGGAAGGTTCGACCGGGCGTTCGATGGCGATCCTGCGAATGCACTACTCGAACGTGGTGACGACCCAGATGGCCTGGTGGAGCCGGGGCGTAATCGCAGAATTTGAACAGGAAACCGGCCACCCCGGTGGATTCGTGAATACCGGGTACCTATTCCTCGTCAGGCCGGGTCACGAAGAAGCGCTGCGTCGAAATGTGGAGTTGGGCCGACAGCACGGGGTAGAAACTGAATACCTGACGCCCGATGAGGCTCAACATCGCTGGCCGGACATTCGCTTCGAAGGCGTTGGCGCCGTGGCGCACGAACCGCTTTCGGGTTACGCGGACTCCTCGGCAATCACGTCGGGGTTTGCACGACGGGCGCGCTCAGAGGGAGCACAGGTGCGGCTCGGCGCTGAAGTAACGGCCATCAATACCCGCGGCGGGCGGGCGACCTCAGTCGAATTGAACGGCGAGACGATTTCCTGTGGGGCCGTACTCATTGCGGCCGGACCGTGGATCCCTGAGTTCCTTGAAAGTCTGGGCGCGCCTCTCCCACTTTCCTGGGCCAGGCACCAGGTAATCCGGATACATAGACCCCTTAACCTGATCCCGACACACCCTACCGTTGGCGATTCGGCCAACGGCTTGTCGTTCCGCCCTGACTCCGGCGACACCACGTTGATCGGCGCTCGGGAGGATCCAGTCCACCGCGATTCGTACACGCAGACTCCTGACGGTGAAGTTGTCGTTGAGTCGCTCACCCGCCTCGCGGCGCGGGTCCCGGCGATGGAAGAGGCCGGCTGGGACGGCGGATGGGCCGGCTTGTTCACGGTCACGCCCGACTGGCATCCGGTCATCGACCGCGTGCCGGGCTATGACAACGTTTACGTGGCTGCCGGCTTTTCCGGGCACGGATTCAAACTGTCGCCTGCCATCGGTCGAGCCTTAGCAGAAATGATCGTGAATGGTGAGTCCACGTCGATCGACATATCAAAACTGCGGTTCAACAGGTTCGCTGAAGACGACTTGCTCCAATCGGCCTACGGCAGGACGGTATTTGCCTGATCGGCGCCGTTGCCGTTCGTCCTTCACGGACCTGATATAGAAACAATCGCGCCGAATCTGACAGGCGACTCCCCGCCAAACGACCTCGCCCATAATGCTCTAGCTCGTTTGCCAGGTGGCATGGAAGTGGTTGAGCGGTCCCCTGCCCTGCCCGACCGGAAACGCCGTCGCTATGGCCCGGGTTACGTAGTCCTTTGCCTCGCCGACAGCATCGGGCACTCCAAGACCGCGGCCAAGTCCGGCGGCAATGGCTGAAGCAAAGGTGCAGCCGGTGCCATGCGTGCTCTTGGTGTCGATTCGCGGCACCGGGTATTCAGTAAAGTCCCTGCCGTCGAATAGCAGGTCCGTGCTCTGTGCAGACCCCTGCAGGTGGCCGCCCTTGACGACAACGTACCGCGGGCCGAGCGAGTGGATAGCCTTCGCCGCCTCTTTCATCTCGGACTCGGTGGTTACAGATCGGCCGGTAAGGACTTCGGCCTCGAACGTATTGGGCGTAACCACGGTCGCCGCAGGGATCAGCTCCTGCTTTACCGCGTCGACGGCGTTCTCTCTCAGCAGGCGTGCGCCCGTAGCGGCAACCATCACCGGGTCCACGACCAGCCGGTCGAACTGGTGCTGCTCAGCCTTACGGGCCACAAGACGCACTATCTCCGGGCTCGAGAGCATCCCAGTTTTCACTGCGTCAACGCCGATGTCGTCCACGACCGCGTCAATCTGGGCCTCTATGACATCCAGGGATATGTCCTGAACTGCCGAAACTCCGAGAGTATTTTGCGCGGTTATGGCAGTGACCGCCGACATGCCGTAAACGCCGAGCGCGGCGAACGTTTTCAGGTCGGCCTGTATACCGGCGCCGCCTCCTGAATCAGAACCGGCAATTGTCAGCACCCTCGTTGGAGTGTCCCCTCTCACGGCCAGTCCTCCCCTGAGTAGGACATTTCCCAAAACGCTACTTCGAATCGGGCCACCTGGTTGAAGATGGCCTGGCGCCCCGGGAGATCGGCCAGATATCCCACATTCACTTGCGATGCCAGGAACCTCACGAAGGGACCAAGACTCGAGTCTGTGTGAATGTCCACCCACTGCTGATAGATTCCGCCGAGGGGGTTGCCGGAATCGCCTGGCCGCGTATTCTCTCCGTCGAGGCGGTCTGCCCAATCGAGATACACGCCCTCTACTACGTACATCGCGCAGCAAATGTCGGCGAACGTCCCTGCGCTGGCGAGCCCGACGAGATAGTTCGAAAACGCGTCCGTGGTTGGCAACGGTGTTGCATTCCGGAATTCGTGCTCCGGAACTTTCATGATGTCGAAGGCTCCCAGAAACAGGGAATCCTCAGCGCCGAGGAGCATCGACAGGAATTCGCCGAACGGCCGGGCGGCGTTCAGGTCCGGCGCCTTGGCGACCGCCAGTCCCGCCACTTTGGCCAGTTGGTTGACGAAAACGTAGTCCTGTACGAAGTACCGCCGGAACTTGTAGTCCGGGAGAGAGCCGTCCCCCAACTCCGTGATAAACGGATGGTCCGTCGCATTGATCCATAGCCGGCCCGAATTTTTCCTGAGTTGGTCAACTAGTGCCACGTGTGCCTGGCTCCTGCGCATACGGCCGTCGTTCGCCGATAATCTACACGACTAGAATACCGGCGCGACCACGAGCGCGTGGTGATGTAAATGCACCGCCGGATTCAAGGGAACCCACAAATGACGAAATCACTGGAGGGCGTACGAGCTCTGGTCTTCGACGTATTTGGCACTGTCGTCGACTGGCGTTCGTCCGTAATCGCGGAACTGGAAGACCTCGGGCAGACGAGAAATCTCTCCCGCAATTGGGCTGAATTCGCGGACCTTTGGCGGCAGGGCTACGGCGACGGCATGCGGAGAATCAACGACGGCACGGACAGTTGGGTCACCGTGGATGTCATTCATCGCCGAAAGTTGGACCAACTTCTGCGGCAGTTCGAAGTTCCCGGGCTCAAGGAACACGAGCTCGACCATCTCAATCGAATCTGGCACAGGCTGCATCCGTGGCCCGAATCGGTCGAGGGGCTGACAAGGCTAAAGGCCCGCTACATCGTGTCGACGTTGTCGAACGGCGGCGTTGGTCTGCTCGTCAACATGGCGAAGTTTGGCGGTTTGCCCTGGGATTGTGTCTTGTCGGCGGAGATGTTCGGACGATACAAGCCAGACCCCAGGGTCTATGCCGGGGCTGCCAGGCTTCTGGGAATGGCGCCGGGCGAAGTGGGCATGGCAGCGGCGCACGGCCACGACCTTCTCGGCGCACAGTCGGCTGGACTGCGGACCATATTCGTACCCCGTCCCGATGAATACGGGCCCGACAAAGCCTTCAAGCCACCTGAGTCGATTGGCAAATTCGACATAGTCGCTGATGGCTTTGTTGAGCTTGCGAATCGGTTAAACGCTTGACGTCAACGGGGCAACAAGAAAAATCCGCCACGAGTTTCCTGGCAGATGCCAGTGCGCGTCACGCATTTACGCAATCAGCCGCATCCTGACGATTCAACGCTGATTAACTTATTCTTTTCGTCGGGGCGACTGGTAGAATCCATCAGCCATACGAATGTCGCACGCGTCGAAGCGCAGGGATGTTTTGGCAAAGCGACTAAACACAGGTCTGTCCCCGTTATTTGGACACAAACACGCACGACAGCGACACGACGCCCGCACGAGCACTTCATGGAGACGAAAATATGATCCCGTCACTTCCCGGAGAAGGCAGAGTCCCATACATACCACCTCCGCCTCGTGAGCCGAGGTACGGCGGCAAGATCGTGGTCGCCAGGGAAGAAGGGATAGTCGAGCAGACTTCCTACGGCCAATTCATCCGTATGCTGTGCGAAGAGACCACCGGGGACGAGCGATTCACCGTCGGGGAACGCATACACAATCCGGGAACGGAGACTGAGCCAAGGAAGTCGGATTCAGAGGCCGTGCATATACTCGAAGGCGAGGGGACCTTGCGGGTGTGGCTGGACTGGGTTGCCGGCCGCGCAATGGAGGTCCCCCTTCATCCCGGCCTGGAGGTGATAATTACCGAGAACACACGCCACCAGTGGGTGAACACCGGAACCGAACCGATGGTTGCAGTCGTGACAATTTCCCACGAGGCGTTCCCGGCGTATCCCCACCACTACCCCGCCATTTTCGAGCCGGGCAAAGGCAATCAGATTCACCAGCATGACAATCGGGTCGAGGCCTTTTACGTGGTATCGGGACCTGGCTCTATGTTGATCGCCGACCCTAACAACGAGACGACCCGCGAACTGGTTGTCCCTCCTCGAGGTGTCGGCTACAAGCCCTCACACGTCTACCACAGGCAGTTCAACCACGAACCGGACGGCGACGAGGCCTGCTACTGGATCCACAGCATGGTCGTATTCACGCATCGTGGAAGCCGGATGCCCCAACTTCATGTTCGCCAGCACGGCATAGACGGCAAGACGCCAATATGGGAAAGCGGCGCGCACCTGTAGAACGGAATTCGTTCAGCCAGCAGCCCGACCCGCCTGAAAGCAAATGCGCCGGGGTCAGGCCATCCTGAGCAGCCGCCGGGCATTCCCCCCGAAAATCGCCACCATCTGGTCCTGGCTGAGACCCAACTCGCGGCAATCGCGAATCTGGTCTTCGTAGTAGCGGACCGAAAATCCGCGGGGAAACCAACTCGAGTCGCTGCCGTATACGACCCGTTCCGCACCGGCTGTTTCGACGTATTTGCGTATCAGGATCTTGGTGCTCAACTCCTCAGGCATCCATCGCATCCACTGGTTGGACCCCGACGTGTCGACATGCACATTCCCGCAAGACCACATGAGATGCAGGAGTTCCCTTACGTAGCCGCATCCGAGGTGGGGTATGACGAATGGAATCGTCGCGAAGTCGCGCGCTACATTGTGGAGCATAAGCGGGCTCATGTTGACGTGGTGCGAGATACCGCCGCCGCCACCCAGGACCCCGAAGTGAACCAGAATAGGGATGCCCAACTCTTCCGCCGCTTCCCAGGTCGGATAGCCGGAGGGGTCGTCTATCGGCCGGTCGAGGGCCGGGGCGATGAGCTTGTAACCCTTCAGGCCCTTCTCATTCACTGCCCGGCGTAACTCGTCGGCAGCGTCGTCCGCGAATGGATTGTGGTGCGCGAATCCGATGAACTTGTCGGGGTACCAACTTACGATCTCGGCAAGCTTGTCGTTGCCTCCGCCGGTCACGAAGACCGCGCGCTCCAAACCGTACTTGTCGATCTCAGCTGCCCAACGATCGGCCTGTTCCCGTTCGGTGCGTTCTTCGGTATCCGGCGCTTCGAAACAGTGGGCCAGCCGCCACTCGGCTCGTAATGAAACTGCGTAGTCTCTGACGGCCTTCTGCGACTCTTCTGACGACTTGTACGCGCCGCCGCCGGTTATCGCAGATTCGGGTCGCCCGCTGCTGACGCGACCTCCGCCCATGCCACCCCAGTTTGTCGCAACTGGGAAATGACAGTGAAAATCGATAACTTTGAATCCCTGGTCGACCATTAGGCCCTCCACCGTTTGATTACCTGAAAGCGCCAACGGAGTTTATCAGCGCGTTGGTTAAGCGGATCGGATAGCCGCAGACCTCAGACGGATCACCGTCGGTAAGTTATAGCGTTGGCTGGCCGGTTCGACCGTCACGGATGTACATCAAGGGACTTTGTATGGCTCAAGGGACAGGGATTCGGCTACATGCACACGAAGATTGTCGACCGGTGGGTCACCGACTGCTCGAACCTTGATGTGTCTCATGTTTTTGCCTGTGCCTTCGACGAGTCCATCGGCGTTGGTCAATTTTGCGCCGTTATAGAAACCGAGGTGCATGTAGTTGCGCTGGTCGGCGACATAGATCCTCATGCCACCGTCTTTGACAAAGGCCGGATTGCCCCACTTCAGCGATTCACCGACACCCGGTTCAGCGTCCAGTACGAGGGACCGCAACAGGCGCGCCATACCCACGTGGTTTTCGCGGACACCTGTCAACCACTTCGTGAAGTACTCCGGTTCCGTCATGGTCGCGACCTATGATTCCTTAACCACGGATGCGGCGCATGTGCATCCGCCGTTCGTCCGCCTGCCGCATTCGTTCAAGTTGGGCCAGACCTTTTCTGGTGTCGCTGGCGACGCGTGCGGGGTCTGCACGCCCCATACGTTTCTTGAACAGCCAATACGTGAAATCGTCCATCACATTGAGCGACACGTCTTTGCCGAGAGCAGTGGACTCTCCGGGCTTGTCGGCTTCTTTGGAGGCAATAAAGTCGTACCACAAGACCTTTTGCGACGACCCGTAGAGCCGTAGGTACGCGTCGTCACGGCTTTCTTGATTAGGCGCCCTGCCGCCGGCTACGCGCCCCTTTGCGATCTCCTCGCCCACTGCCGTCACGAGGGCCTGCTCTACAGTCACCCCGTAGAAATAGCTCAGATGCGCCCGGTGTTTATCCACTCCGAGAATGAGCGTGAATTCCGACTCTTCCAATCCACCGAACGGGACTGGGCTGCTTATCCACGATCCCCATTCGTCCTGCGGGATCGAGTTTGGGAGGCGAGTCCAAATTCGCTGTGCGAGAAGTTTCCAATCAAAGGCCTCGCCCGCGAGCAGATATTCGTACCGTTCTCCGTCTACAACTTCACTCGCGATAGGCCATTGGCCTATCGCTTTCAATACGGCCGTGCGCCAATCGGTCGATGATTGGCGCAGCGCGTTTTCCAGGCAGTCGAGGACCTGGTCCACGCTAACCATAGTTTGTGGACCTGGCGCGTCATCGCTGGCATCAGCCGGCGGAAAGGCCGTATGTACCGCATTTCCGGGGTCAGGCATTTCGTTCAGTTTTCTCGAATCGTTCGCGCCCACAGGCAATTGAGTCAAAGACTACACCCTGTAGGGCCGACCGACTGGCGTGCTGGCGCCTCGGAGATGAATTGAGTCTGCGATCGATTGATCTCCATACCGCGTCCGTAATCGCGTTCGAAATCCGCCGGATATTCCACCCGAACGTCTGAAAAGTATGCCTGGCCGCGGTAGCGTGAGTGCTGCCGAACTGGGCCAAGGCGACATCAGGAGCGGCTACGGCCAGCGATATTCCCTGCTAAAGCCGGAATTGGTCAGGCGCGACCGTGGCACCGCTTGTACTTTTGGCCGGAACCGCAAGGGCACTTCTGATTGCGACCGATCTTTTTCTTGCCCGATCCGGTAGCTGCGCCGTGACCCTGGTTAACGGCGGACATGATCGACTTTTGCCCGGCTGCCCGTCCATTCCTGGACTGGGGCGCACGAGTGCGGCCGCGACTTGGCGAGCTTTCCGGTCGGACCGCGGGCGGGGCGAGGGCCACGCGGAAAATGGTGCGGGCAATTTTCGTCTCGATTCGGGCGAGCAGCCCGGTGAACATTTCGTAGGACTGGCGCTTGTACTGGACCAGGGGGTCACGTTGGCCGGCCGCCTGCAGGCCGATTCCCTGGCGCATGTTGTCCATCGACGTCAGATGCTCTACCCATTCGCTGTCGATGTTCCGCAGCATGATGGCCCGTTCCAGCGTCCCCATCGTCTCTTCGCCAAACTCCTGCGTTCGGAGATCGTAGAGGGAGTCTGCCTCTTCACGAAGAATCGATTCGATTTCGACAAGTTCCATCTCCGCGACGGCGTCGGGGTCTTCCAATTTTTCCGGTATCGGCATGACGGTCTGAATCGCCAGTTGGAACCCTTCGATGTCCCAATTCGACACGTCTTCCTGCAGGTGGGCCCCTGCAATTGCCGAAAGTTCTTTGTTGACGTAATCCAGAATCGTGGGTCGCAGTCCCTCGCCTTTCAGGACCCGGTGCCTGAGGTTGTAGACCACGTCGCGATGTGTATTTATGACATCGTCGTAGTCCACCAGGTGTTTTCGAATCTCGAAGTGGTGCCCCTCAACCTTGTTCTGAGCGCTCTCCACCGTCCGCGTAATCATCTTGTTTTCCAGGGGCATGTCTTCTTCCCAGCCGAAGAGGTTCATTGCCCCGCGCATGCGGTCGCCTCCGAAGCGCCTGATCAGGTCGTCTTCGGTCGAGACCAGGAACTGCGTGGCGCCCGGGTCTCCCTGGCGACCTGAACGTCCGCGCAACTGGTTGTCGATCCGGCGGGCTTCGTGGCGTTCGGTACCCAGGACAAAAAGGCCGCCGTTCGCGAGGACAAGGTCCTGGTCCCGTTGCCACTCGTCTCGCGGTACATCGATAGTGTCCGGATTGCCGCCCAGGATGATGTCCGTACCGCGTCCGGCCATGTTTGTGGCGACGGTCACGGCGCCAGGTCTTCCTGCCTGGGCCACAATCGTCGCTTCCTTCTCGTGCTGCTTGGCGTTGAGCACCTGGTGCGGGACCTTTCGCTTGCGCAGCAAGGCAGCGAGGTGCTCCGACTTTTCGATGCTCGTGGTACCGACCAATACCGGACGTTGGCCGCGATGGAACTCGGCGATCTTTTCGGCCACCGCGTTCCATTTTGCGTCTTCAGTCTTGAAGATGAGGTCGGGCATATCGTCCCGGATCATCTCCTGGTTGGTTGGTATTTCCACTACCTCAAGCTTGTAGATCTTGAAGAATTCTTCAGCTTCGGTGACGGCCGTACCGGTCATGCCTGACAGCTTGCCGTAGAGGCGAAAGTAGTTCTGGAGCGTGATGGTGGCGTATGTAACGGACTCTCGCCTTACCTGAACGTTTTCCTTGGCCTCGATCGCCTGGTGCAGGCCGTCTGAATAACGGCGGCCCTCCATCAATCTGCCGGTGAATTCGTCGACGATAAGCACTTCGTTTCCGCGGACCACGTATTCGCGGTCCCTCTGGTACAGCGCTTTCGCCCTGACGGCGTTTTCTACGAAGTGTGTGAGGGCATCGTGCTGGGGGTCATACAGATTTTCGACGTTCAGCACGTTTTCGAGTCTGGCGATGCCTTCCGGAGTCAGCGATATCGACTTGAGCTTTTCGTCGACGTCGTAGTGGATGCCCAGATCGAGACGCGACGCTAACTGAGAAAACCTCTTATATTCCTGGCCTGACTCGCGTGCGGGACCAGAGATGATAAGGGGGGTCCTGGCCTCATCGATCAGGATGTTGTCAACCTCGTCCACGATTGCAAAAGCAGGGTCCCTCTGCACCATGCTGGGACTGTCATCAACCATGTTGTCCCGGAGGTAGTCGAATCCGAACTCGTTGTTTGTTCCGTAGGTGATGTCCGCTTCGTACGCCTCACGCCTTGAGGCCTTGCGCATGTACTCACCGGCGACCGCCGCGAAACTTGCCGAACCTGAGTCGCCCTTATCATCTGCGTTGCTTTGTTTTTCTGCCGCGTTCGGGTCGTAGACGAACGAGTTCTGGTTCTGCAGACAGCCCACAGACACGTCGAGTGCGTTGTAGACGGCGCCCATCCACGAAGCGTCCCGCTGTGCGAGGTAGTCGTTGACGGTGACCACGTGGACCCCGCGTCGCGTGAGCGAATTCAGATAGGCCGGCAAGGTGGCCACAAGGGTCTTGCCCTCCCCCGTGCGCATCTCTGCGATCTTGCCTTCATGCAGGACGACCCCGCCAATCAACTGAACATCGAAGTGGCGCATACCCAGTGTTCGCCACGCCGCCTCCCGCACCGCGGCAAAGGCCTCTAGAAGGATGTCGTCGAGTTCTTCCCCGTCCTTAATACGCGATCTGAACTCATGCGTCTTGTCGCTCAATTCAAAGTCGGACAGCGAAGCGAACGACGGCTCGAGGTCGTTGATCTTCTCCACGACCGGGCGGATCTTTTTGATCGCCTGTTCGTTAGAGTCGCCGATCAGTTTGTTAAGTAGACCTAACATGGATACAGGATACGACAGACTTCAGGCCTGAACGGAGTGGCGGGACTTCTCAGGTCGCGCTTTGCGCTTCCCGGAATTCTCTGTTTCAGGCGGCTTGTTATGTTGCGTCCAGCTTCGGACTGGGGCCGCGGCGTGCTGGCGCCGTCTAATTGATTTTACGTAAAAAGGGCGCCTACCGATTCGCCCTGGTGGATGCGGGAGATCGCCTCGCCCAGAAGATCGGCTATCGAGAGTACGGTTATCTGCGGTGTCAACTTTCCGCCATTGACCGGCACGGTGTCGGTGACCACGATCTCCTTGATCTCAGGGACCTCCAGAAGCCGCATGGATGCTTCCCCGGGCAAAACGCCATGCGTGGCGCAAGCGTAGATGCTCGTAGCGCCGAATCGCGCCAGGACCTCCGCCGCGGTTATAACCGTGCTACCGGTGCTGATCTCATCGTCAAACAGGATCGCGGACCTGCCGCCCACTTCACCTATGACATTCAGGCTTTCCACGTCATCGTGATTGTTGGTACGGCGCTTCTCGATAATCGCCAACGGAGCGTTGAGCCGATCGGCGAAGTCTCTGGCCCGTTTTGATATGCCGATATCCGCGGCTACCACCACTACATCGTCTAGACCCTTCTCCAGGAAGTACTCAACCTGTTTGGGCAAGGCGGTAAGTTCGTCCACGGGTACCCCGAAGAATCCCTGGACCTGCGCCGCGTGCAGATCGACCATGATGACCCTGTCCGCCCCGGCTGTTTCCACAAGATCGGCGATCAGCCGCGCCGTTATCGGTACCCTCGGCTGGTCCTTCTTGTCGGTGCGGGCATACGAGTAGTAGGGGATCACCGCGGTGATGCGTCCGGCCGATGCCCTCTGGGCGGCATCGATCATGATGAGCATCTCCATTATGTGGTCGTTGACCGGCTCGGTAGTCGGCTGGACGATAAAGACGTCCCTCTGCCTGACGTTTTGCAAAATTCGCACGAACGTGTTGTCGTTAGCGAATTTGAATACCTCAGCCCGGCCGACCGGCACGTTCAGGTAATCGCAGATCTTTCGGGTCAACCCGGGATGAGCGTTCCCGCTGAATATGACCAGTTCTCCTATTGCGTAGACCACTAAAGCCCCCTGAGTTCAGGCCTGAGACCGGCGCGTACCGTATCCAGGCCTATGAGGTGATCTGTGGAGGACACCAGGGCGATCTCTCCGGCGGCGGGCTCAACAACGCCCTTGAAATGCGTTTGTATTGCGATTCGGGTCAAAGTCTCCGCCATTTTTATCGCAACGGAGTGTCCCGCCGCAATCAGGAACGTTTATTCTCGCGCCTCCGGGAGCAAGTCGACCGATCGACGGCTATTTTTGACCGCGCAATTCTCTTCCGGAGGCGTGGCGAAATTCTACAATTGATCACAGAATCAGTCCCTGCCTGTCTGGCGCACGACGGGCCATCGAAACGAGGCCTCGCAGACTATCGTCTCTCAAATGCGCCCGAGTTAAGTCGATGTTAGTCGGTCCCTGCAATTTTGGGTTTCGCTAAACCAGGCGTTCGTACTCGGCCTTGCGAAAACCGAGCACGGGGACGCCACCCTTGATCAGGATCGGTCTGCGAATCAGGCGGGGTTCCTCCAACATCAGTTGGATAAGGTCATTGTCAGGTATGGTCCCGCGCCGACTACGATAAGGCTTGGCGCTTGGGCTGGCCCACGAGAAAAGTTCATCCGGAGGCACAGCCTCGGCGAGTGAGCGCAGTTCTTGCTCAGTGAACTGATCCTTGAAGAAGTCCCGTTCAGAGGTCGCCACGCCAGCTTGCGAGAGAAAATCTCTCGCCTTTTTACAAGTGTTTCAACGGCGCCAGTGAAAGAATAGTGTTTCGTCAGCCATACGGCAGTCCTCGTAACCAAAAAACAGCCCCATCATTGTGCCAGACTACCAATTGAATTCGACTCCTGACGTGAATCGTGTTGAAGAAGCCGGATATCCCATACCCGAACCATCAGCGGGCTCGCCTCTCGGCTTTGCAGGGATCGTGCACACCTATCGGCGCGGTCCTGCCAGCCTGTTCAACCTGAGCGCATACTCGTTCGGGTTGTCGGCGATGGCGACGGGCATCGGGGCCGGTATTCTGCCCTTCAAGGTATTGGACATCCTCGACACAGGCGCGGTGACCGTATTCGGAAACGATCTGGACAAGAACGGAACCCTGGGCCTGATCTCGTTAATTGGACTGGCCTGTGCCGCGCTCATGCAGCCGGCATCGGGTGTGATGAGCGACCGCTCGGTGAAATCGACTGGGAAACGGTTGCCCTTCATCGCCGCAGGCGCGGTTTTGATGGCTATCTCAGCGTACTACTTTGGCGCGGCCAACACGTTTCTTTCGGTTCTCCTTGCGACCATTCTGATCCAGCTTTCCGGAAACCTGAGCCAGGGTCCGGCCAACGCATTGCTCGTAGACCACATCGACCGGCAGCGGTTGGGACGGGCGGCAGGCGCCCTCAACCTGTTCAAGGTTTTGGGCGCCGGTACTTTTACCTACGTCGTCCTGAAGTTCATGGAACACTACGATTCGAAGGATGCTAGCCAGTGGATGTGGTACGCCCTCGCCATGCTGTCTACGGTCCTGATCATCTCGTCTATGTGGACAGTTTTTTCGTTAAGGAACCGTCCTCGACCGAAGGATGAACCCTTGCACGTCGAGCCCGCCGTGCGCCACGAGCAGGACGCAAGGCCTCTCAATTTCGACAAAGTGACGTACGGCTGGTTCCTGTTTTCCCTTATGTTCGTGATCGCGGCCATGTCTTCGATGCAGGTTTACGCCCTCTTCTTCCTGCAGGACGTAGTAGGACTTGACAATCCCGCCGAAGAAGCCTCCTGGCTCGTGGTTGCGGTAGGCCTTTCGACCGCGGCCACCGTCCTGCCAGCGGGGTATATTGCAGACCGGATCGGCCGTTCATGGATACTGATCCTTGGCGGCGGTTTGGGCGCCACGGGGTCGGCGATCCTGCTCTTTGTCGATTCGTTCGGGGCCATACTGTTGGACGGGTTGTTAATCGGTTGCTCGGTCGGGATCATGCTCAGCGTGACATGGGCCGTGGCTAACGACATGGTGTCCGGCCGACGAGCTGCGCGTGACCTGGGACTGACCGGCATAGCGATCCTGGCCGGGTCCGCCCTCGCGAGGTTGGCGGGCCTGGGAATTGATGCGCTGAACCACCGGTCCGAGGGGCTTGGGTACGAGGTGATGCTGATCTCGATATGCATCGCTTTCATCGTCGCGGCCATCATGCTCGCGGTAGTCGCCAACAAGTCTCCGGGGAGACCTCAAAGAACTTTCTAGGTGCGCCAGCACGGGCATCATCAGCATCGCGGATCACGATGGCGAGGGATATAATGGGCCCGGAAATTACATTGGAACCGGAGGTGCTCGATGGAGGTATATCTCGCAAGCCCGCGCGGCTTCTGCGCCGGCGTCGTGCGTGCAGTAGACATCGTCGAGCTAGCACTTGAGCGCTTCGGCCCCCCCGTCTACGTCAAGCATCAGATCGTCCACAATCCTCACGTCGTAGCCGATCTTGAGGCAAAAGGGGCCGTTACGGTCGAGACTGTTGACGAGATTCCCAGAGGCTCCGTGGTCGTCTTCTCAGCGCACGGATCACCGCCGGAAGACTACGCCAGCGCCAAAGCGCTTGACCTTGAGACGATCGACGCTACTTGCCCTCTCGTAACCCGCGTGCATAACGAGGCCAAAAAGTACTCGCGTGAAGGCAAACACATCATGCTGGTCGGTCACCGCGGCCACCAGGAAGTGATCGGAACTACCGGGCAAACAGAAATGACCCTGGTGGACGAAAGAGAACAGTTCGATACGACGGAATGGCCCGACGGACAGGAAGTGGCGGTGCTGACTCAGACGACGCTTTCGGTGAGAGACACGGCCAAAGCTATCAACAAGATACGGGAGCAGTTTCCCGACGCATTGGTGCGGAACGACATTTGCTACGCCACCACCAACCGTCAAGAAGCTGCAACTGAACTCGCGCAATTGACCGACTTGGTTTTGGTTATCGGCGCCCAGAACAGTTCCAATTGCGCCCGGCTAAAGGAAGTGGCCGAGGCCGAAGGCGTCCCGGCTTACCTGATCAACGGGCCGCGGGAGATGGATCTCGATTGGTTTGCAGGCGTGTCCAGGGTAGGAATCACGTCAGGCGCCTCGACGCCTGAAAAGATGGTGCTGGCGGTTATCGAGGCGTTGAACCCCGATCGGGTTATCCACATCGGTGAAGGCGAAGAGAACATCACCTTCACCTTGCCCAAAGAGTTGCGGGAAGTCGCGCCGGCGGCCGCAGAATAATCTCTCAGGCAATACTTTCGGTCTAACGGTCGTCATCAGGACGCGACTCGCGAGGTCGGCCCCGGATTATGACCGGCCAAATGATAACGATCACCGCCGTCAACACGAGACCCGCTATCGAGTTGATGGTCAGCGTGGCCTGAACGCCAAGCCGTTCGAAAAGAAAGCCGCCGACCAGCAGCCCCACAGGTAACCCGTACACGGCCAGGGAGCGGACTCCCATTACGCGGCCGCGAAACTCCTGCGGCGTTCTGCTGAGCAGCACGATCGACATGGTCACCATGGCCACACTCATCGACAGGCCGTAACCGGCGAGCACCAACATCGCAAACGGGGTGGACTCCGTACGCGCGAACACCAACAGGACGAGGTGCCAGGCAACTATCGCCACCACCATCATCCGTTCAGGCGAACGCACCCTCACGAAAGATGCTACGGCGACCGAACCTATGAATGCGCCGACGGCCGAGATGGCCACAAAGCGGGCGAGACCGATCGCCTCGAGGTGAAAGATGTCCCTGGCGACTACAGGCATGAGTCCGTTCATGACGGGAAACGCAGTGAAATTCACGATAAACGCCAGGAACATCACAGCCAATATCACAGGTTCCCCGCGCACGTAGCCAATTCCGGACTTGAGATTCTGCAGCGGCGATTCTTCACGCTGAGACCGGCGGGCCGGCGCCGTAATGCCCAATGCCAGCAGAACACTCGCTCCGTAAAAACAAACCACCACTACGTAGGCGGAGCCGATCCCCAGGAGAGTAAGCAGCCATGCCCCGGCCAGTGCGCCGGCTATCCTCGCCGTATCCTGCGTCGTGCGGGATAGACCGATGGCGTTAACGAGCATCGGTCCAGGAACAACGTCGGCGATCAGTGATTGGCGTACAACGTGTTCCGCCGTCCTCGTAAGTCCCACAACCGCCGCCAGCAGGAGAATATGCAGCGGTTCGAGTACCCGGGCCAGCCCCAGGATCATGATGGTCGCGGCGGTCGCAAAGAAAATTATCCGAATAGCGATCAGCATGGCCCGCCGGTCTACCCTGTCGGCCAACACCCCGTAGATTGGTGAAAGGAGAGTTCCGCCAAAACGGAGCGCGCCAAGTAAGCCGACCAATAACGGAGAGTTGGTCTCCACGAGCAGGTACCAACCGAGAATCAGGGTTTCCATCTCGGCTGCCCAGGTGGAACCGGCGTCTGCCGTCCACTGGAACCTGAAACTCCGGATGGAAAACGCTTCGACGACGCGCCACCCGCCGGATGTCCGGCGGGGGATTTTCGACCGACTCCGCTTAACCCTGTCAGGTGCCACGTTGGTCACACGGTTCGATTACCATCTCACTCAAATGAGGTCCCAACTCGGCGCAGTGCTCGCCCTGTTAGTTGCTGTCGCCATCGTTGCATGTTCGCGCGGAATCGACTCTACGCCCGCGCCGACCATCGTATCCGCCAACGCCAATACGCCGGTACCTACTGCATGCGCCAACGGTCATCCGGATTGCCCTGACCAGGTCACCCCCGAACCCGAGTCGGCTCCCACAGTTCGGGTGACGCCGACGATTCTTGTCAAACCTACGGCAACGGCCAGTGCGGTTGGGAAAACCGGACGCGGCGATTCCACTTCGGTCCAAAGTAAATCTGATGACGTGGAGAGTAACGAAGAACAGCCACCCGCGACCGCGACTCCTTCGCCGTTTCCCACAATGCAGGCGACTCCTGCTCCTACCGCTCACCCCACCCATACCATGACGGTTGAACCCACCCCGACCGCTACGGTCGAGCCAACTCCCACTCCGGTCGAGGCCGGACCCGAACCCCCCGGCGAGATTACATGGGTGGACAACCCGGACTGCGAATCGGTAAGCAAGAGCCCTCTGAGTACAATCCCGGTTAAGCTCTCATGGCGAGATGTTGAACAGACTGTCAATTCGGAGGTTGCTGCGTCTTCGGCCCAACGTTCCCAGGGGTTGATGTGCCGAGGGGACGTGCCGCACGGGTCAGGCATGTTGTTTCTATTCGACCAACCCCGCGACGGCGGGTTTTGGATGTTCAATACATATGTGCCGCTCGACATTCTCTATATCGACCGTGCGGGTAACGTCATTTGGCACGACACCATGGAACCTTGCATAAGGCAAATGTCTGAGTCCGACAATGCCTGGCGCAACCGTTGTGGCGTCAGGACCAGCCGACCGGACACCTCGCTTGGTGGATACACCTCCGCGCTCGAACTGCCGGCCGGCTGGCTAGCACAAGTCGGGATTGGCCCAGACCTGGCTGATGAGATGATCGTCACGTGGCAATGAATGGCAAGGCCCTGCTTATCGTCATCGACGGTTCGGGAGTAGACAGGACACGCGCCCGCCAGATCGCCGACGCGACCTGGGACGAACTCGCAGGACCCGACCGACGGGTAATTTCGGAAGCTGCGAATCAGGTCGCCGGTTCATCGCCGGACTGCCCGGTCGATCCAGGGACGTTAGCCAGACTCGCGCTGTACCCGACAAGAGCGGAAGCCCTCGACGGGGGAATGCAGACGCAACACGCCAAGGCGTTGCTTTCTGCGATTGGCGACATTGCAGAAAGACTTGAAACGCAGACGCCTCTTCTCCGCGCTCGACAATCCCTCTTGCGGGTGGCCCGAGAGATGCGGTACGTGCCGTTGGCTGCAAATTCACGGTACGCCGCAGGGATCAGGAACCGTCACGTCACGGTACCCACGAGCGCCGCAGGCGAATGGGCTGGATTCGAGCCGCTGGACCCGCCGGTGCAAGGCAACTCGGAGACAGGACACCAGCAGATCGGGAATCTAGTCCTGGCGCCGCAGCTGCCGCTGCAAATCTCGAACGCAATCGACTCCGGCGCATTTTTTGACAACCACGTGCTGCGCGCAGCCGTCGAACATGGCGCAAAGCCCGGCAGCGCTTTGAATGTATTTTTCATGCTTTCCGGCACCGGCGGACGTGACGGGCGGGTACACAGCGCATGGAATCACCTCGAAGCGTTCCTGGAGTTGGTGTTCGCGAGAACCGGACTGAGCCCGAATCAGGTGCGTATCCAGGCCATTCTGGACGGCAGGGACTCGCCGCCGCGGGCATCCCTCGAACGGCGCGACGGCGTTGGCGGGTATTTCGACAGGTTGGAGGATCTGCTGGACGGATACTCGGCGACCGGGAGCCTGGCCTGGGTGGTTGGCCGATCAACCGGGATGGACCGCGACTACAGGGAAGGCAACGCGCGGGCCGACTACCTGCTCCTGACCGCCGGTGAAGGGGAGCACGTGGATGGCTTCGACGGCGTTCGAAGAGCTGTTGCCGAAGCGCACCGCCGCGGTCTTACGGACCAGGACGTACCGCCGATAGTTGTCAGGGGGCCGGGAGGATGCGTGCGGAAGGTCGAATCGGGCCAGGCATTCGTAAATTTAAACTTCCGTTCAGACCGGCAGCGCTCCAAGATCGCGTCGCTGGCCGGCGCGACCGGGTTTCTGCGCGCCGAGGGCAAGCGCCGAGGCAGGGACTGGAAACTGGACTGGCTCAAGCCGTTGCCCGGACTGCACGTTTGCGGAATAGCCGAGTACCACCCGGATTTCGCAACGGAGTACGGAGTTACGGTCGCGTTTCCGGTCGGACCCCACCGCGAAAACTTGCTTGGACTATGGGACAAGATGATGCCCCGCGAGAAGTATCTGCTGGTGGCAGAAAGCATCAAAGCGCCCCACATGGGGTACTTCCTGCGAGGGAGAAGAGAAAGGCCGGTAGCCAGCGGTATCGAGGAAAGAATCATAGTCCCGTCCGCCGGAGAAGCCGAGGGAATTCGGTCTGATACCGACTTTTACATGATGCCGCAGATGCGTAATCCAGAAGTGGCGGCAACAGTGGTCGAAAACCTCAATAGCGACCGCTACAGGCTCATTTGCTGCAATCTATCTGCGACGGACATGCTCGGTCACATCTTGCCTCAAAGATTCGAAGAGGCCATCAGCGCGTTCGAGTCGACAGACTCGGCCGTGGGAACGATGATGGAGGCCGCGAGACGGAATGGCTGGTCGGTAGTCCTGACCGCCGATCACGGAAACATTGAAGCGGACGGACCTGCGCATTCGGCGAACGACGTACTCACAACGATCGTTCCGCCAACCGGAAAATTCGAGTATTCAGCGCGGCCGAGGTATCAGGCCCGGTTGTTTGACATAGCGTGGACTATCGCGCGGCTGCTCGGCTCAGACCCTCAAGTGGCAGCCGTATTCGAAGGACTGGATGACGGCCGATATCAGAAGGAAAATATCGGCGCTTCACTCGTCAAGTAACGCCCTGCTTGGCGCCGGGGAGGTTCGCCACACCGGCAGGCAGGGAATCAGCGGGCAATCATCCCGCCGTCGATTACCAACTCTGCGCCTGTCATGAACGACGATTCGTCCGATGCCAGGTAGAGAATACCCCAGGCGATATCTTCAGGCGTCCCCAGCCGTCCCAGCGGGGTAAGAGATTCGCGTTCCTCACGCACACCGGGTCGGCCGTGCAATTCAAGGGTCATAGGGGTGTCTGCGAAGCCGGGATGGACGGAGTTAACCCGAATTCCGTCAGTCGCGTACGAGACCGCCGCGGCCTTCGTTAGCGTTCTCACCGCGCCTTTGGAGGCGTGGTACACGGCGCTCGTCTTACTGCCTACGATGCCATAGATCGACGATACGTTGATGATCGATCCGCCGCCACTGCGCCGCATGGGCTCGATTGCGGCCCTGGTACCGAGAAACACACCGGTGGAGTTCACGTTCATCACGGTGTTCCAGTTCTCGAGCGTGGTCTCCAGTACCGCCGCCCTGCCCTGCGCGCCTGAAAGACCGGCGTTGTTGACCACGATATCGAGCCCTCCACGCCAGCCCAGTGTGTATTGAATTACTCGGTCCCAGTCTGCCTCGCTCGTGACGTCCAACCGCTGAAACACAGCCTCGCCACCGTTTTCGACTATTCGCGCTTCGAGGGCTTTACCCTTCGACTCGTCTATATCGGCGATGACCACGCCCGATCCGTGTTCGGACAACAACACGCACGCGGCCTCGCCAATGCCTGACGCGCCACCGGTCACTATTGCCGTTTTGCCGGCTACCCTGCCGGTTCGTGTAGGTTGTGCCATGTGAACTCTTCCCGCTCGGCCTTATTCCGCAACGGATGCCGATATTACACCCGAGGACGCCAGTTGAACCCCGTCAGCGCCGGTATCCCCATGAATTAGCGACAACGCTGCATCCCCGAAGACCACCTTCCGCCAGCCGCCAAGAGCCCTGATCCCGGAATAGTCGCCGACCGCCATTCGCGTCAGTTCGTCGCGGTTGGCGACGAACCCGGGCGCAACTTCGTGCTCTTGACAACACTCCTTCAGCAGCGCTTGCAGTCGTGTCACGTCTTTGGCGCGGGCCCTTGGCCGGCTGGACCCTTCCGGCACTTTGGGCCATTCGGCGGGATCCGAATCCAGGGCGTGATTTACTGCCCGCAGCAACTCTCTTCCCCCACGACGATTGACGAATTTTTCAGGTACGCCTCGCACATGTCCCAATTCAGCCTTGGTACGCGGCGCCTTCAGCGCGATTTCCGTGAGGACGCTGTCTTTCATGATCCAGGTTCTCGGCAAGTCCAGGCGGTCGGCGGACATTTCGCGCCAGGTGGCCACCTCTCTCAAAACGGCGAGGGCCTGACGCGATGGACGCCTGAGGGAAATCCGGAGCCATGCATCGCGCGGTTCGCTCTTGTAAGTGTCCTTATCGGTCAGGAGGGCCATCTCGCTTGCAACCCACTCTTCCCGTCCCGATTTCTTGAGACGTTTACTCAACACGCGGTAGATCGGTCCGAGATAGGCGACGTCCTGAACGGCGTAGTCGATCTGTGAAGCGGTAAGCGGCCTCCGGGACCAGTCGGACCTCTGGGCTGACTTAGCTAGCACGACGCCCTCGACCTCTTCAACCATGTGTGCGTAAGACGGCTGTTCCCCATATCCGCAGACCATCGCCGCGATCTGGGTGTCGAATACCGGTTGCGGGACTTCGCCGATGGTGAGGTGAAACAGTTCGAGGTCTTGCGATGCCGAATGGAACACCTTGGTTACTCGTCGATTCAGCATCAATTCGTACAGCGGCGCCAAGTCAATTCCCGGCGCAAGTACGTCGATCGCCGCGGCGTCATTTCCACTTGCCAGTTGCACGAGGCACAGTTTCGCCCTGTAGGTACTACGCCGGAGAAATTCAGTGTCGACACCTACAAAATCACGCCCGGCAAACTTGCGGCACAGCGATTCCAACTCAGCCGATCCGGTGATCAGCATCGGCGGTTTCGGCTGCCTGAAGCGCGCCAGTGGGTTCAAGGGCATATGACAGACATTGTAGGGCGAGCGCGAGCCAAGTCTGCTGTCTTCAGCTCTAGATCTTCCGGTACCGATAAACAGCAAGAGGAACGAAGACCATCAAAATCCCTGCCGTCCAGGCCATAGTCCGCCAAAGCCAATGCCAGATTTCACCTCCCTGGGCCAGGGCGCGGGCGGTGTTTACAGCCGATGTCACAGGGTTGTATTCGGCAAAAGGTTGCAACCAGCCGGGCATCGTCTCGATCGGTACGAACGTCGAACTCAGAAACGTTAGCGGGAATATCGACATGAAGCTGAACACTTGGGCAGCCTCGGTCGACTTGACGCTTACGCCTACCACCGCCATCACCCAGGAAAATCCCAACCCGAACATGATCACCACTGCGGGCAATGCGAAACCGGCCACGCCGCCGTGGAAACGAAATCCCACGGCCAGACCAACCCCGATCATCAGGGACACGACAAAGCTGTTTCTGATTATGTCCGCAGCGATTCGGCCGGCAATTACCGCGGAGCGAGCCATAGGCAGAGACTTGTAGCGGTCAATCATCCCTTTCTGAAGGTCATCGGCAAGTCCCACCCCGGTCTGCGTCGATCCAAAGAGCGTGGTCTGGACAAGTATCCCGGGCAGCAGATAGTCGACGTAGTCCAGTCCTCCGGAACGGATGGCTCCACCGAAGACATACACGAACAAGAGTACGAACATGACAGGTTGGATCGTCGAAAAGACGAGCAGGTCCGGCGAGCGTCTGTAACGCAGTACGTTTCGCCAGGTCATATGCAGAGTGTCGATGGGCGACCATCGCAATTCACTCGATATCGTTCTCAAGTTAATCAACCTGCTACTCCTGACCCATCAGGCGGGGACGTTCTCGCCGGCATTGCCGGCTTCGATGTTTTCTGCGGTTTTCCCGGTGAGCGCCAGGAATACATCGTCGAGTGTCGGCTCGCCCAGCGACAGATCCGAGAACTGGATGCTCGCCGAGTCAAGCTCGCGTACCACGGCGCCCAGAATCGCCGAACCGTCTCTGACCATGACGGTAATACGGCCTATCTCTTCTTCGGTCTGTGGATTTTCACAACCGGCCCTCCCGATCGCATCGATCGCATCGCTCACTTGCGACCGATCAGCCAACTGGATCGTCAGGTTCTCGCTCCCGGCCGTAGTCTTCAATTCGGTCGCAGTTCCTTCTGCGATGATGCCGCCGCGGTCCAGGACGACGATGTTGTCGGCGAGGCGGTCTGCCTCCTCCATGTACTGCGTTGTCAGGAGGACCGTCGTCCCCTCCTTTACGAGGTCCAGAATCACATTCCAGAGGTCTATCCGGCTGCGAGGATCGAGGCCAGTAGTAGGCTCGTCTAAAAACAACACCGGAGGATTGGCCACCAGGCTCGCGGCGAGGTCGAGTCGTCTTCGCATCCCACCCGAATAGGTAGACGATCTTCTGTCGGCGGCCTCTTGTAGATCGAATTGGTCCAGCAGTTCCCGGGCCCGGCTACGACTTTCCTTCGCTCCCATGTGGTAGAGCCTTCCGACTAGTTCAAGACTCTCGCGGCCGGTGAGGTATTCGTCGACGGCGGTGCTTTGACCGGCCAGACCGATAAGGGACCGCAGCTTCTGGGCATCTTCAACAACGTCGAGATTCATCACCTTGGCGCGCCCGCTGTCGGGGCTCAGCAAGGTCGTCAGGATCCTGACTAACGTGGTTTTGCCGGCACCGTTCGGGCCAAGCAGCCCTGTCACCGTTCCCTGCGGGACCTGGAGGCTTACTCCATCAAGGGCTTGAACGTCTCCATAGGACTTTTTGACATCTTCCACCACGATGACTGGAGTCGAAGATGACCAGGAAGTGTCACCTCTTGCCGATGAAATGGGTTCGCCTCCCCCAGCTGCACGGTGTTTGATCTACCGAAACACGCGAACTAAGCACAAAACGTTGCACGTGAATGATGTCACATGAGCCGTATATGACAAATCGGGATGTCGTTAATTTTGGCGTCTCAAACAGGCCCGGTGCGGGTAGGATTCCACGGGCGATTCTTTCGCCGAACGAGCACAATATCCCACGACTTTCCGCCAACCGTCTGAACCGTCAGATGGCGAGGGTCTCGCGAGGGAACAAACGGCATTGAACAAAGTGACCGGGCTGAAGCGGCGAATCGGCGGCGTGTATTACGGGTGGCGCATCGCCGCGGCCGGCGCTGTCAACATGTTCGTAAGCTCCGGCCCGACATTTCAGGCCTCCAGCACGATATTCGCCGCCGTCGAAGAGGAGTTCGGATGGAGTCGAGGTCTGACGACCGGGGTCGCTTCGTTCGGCAGGTTCGGCGGCACCCTGCTGGGTCCGCTTGAGGGCTTCTTAACGGACCGGTTCGGCGCGGCCCGAATGATCCTCGTCGGCTTTCTGATCGGCGGTGGCGGCCTGATTCTGTTCTCGCAGATCACCGGTCCGGTCACTTACTACCTCGCGTATCTACTTCTGGCGACTGGCTTCAGCATTGGCGGGTTCACCCCGTCTATGGCGGCGGTAAACGCGTGGATGCCGACTCGCCGGGCCATAGCCGGAGCGATAGTGGTGGGGGGCAGCAGCGCGGCCGGATTCGCGGTGCCTCTCCTGGTTTGGGGAATCTCCTCGTACGGATGGCGCCCCTCAATGTTCTTCATTGGCGTCGTGGCAATGTTCATTGGGCCGGCCCTGTTCCGGGTCGTGTCCAGGCGGCCGCCGCCGACGGACCGGCCTCGAACGGCTTTCAGCAAGTCCGACCTGTTAAGAGCCGGTCCCTCGCGGGACTTCACAGGGTCAGAGGCCCTGAGAACGCGCGCTTTTTGGGCAATGGCGCTCGCGCACGGACTGGTAAATCTATCTTTGGCCGCCGTGGCCGCACACATATATCAACACCTGACCGGTCCTGAAGTTGGCCTGGGCGATTTGAGCGCCGCGTCGATCATCACGCTCACGGCTGGTTTCGCTCTGGTTTTCCAAATTGGTGGCGGCCTGGTCGGAGACCGCCTCGACAAGCGGATACCTATCTCGGTCCTCATGATCTGCCAGGCAGGCGGAATGGCGCTGCTGGCCTTCGTGGGGAGTTACGCAAGCGCGATCGTATTCGCATTCGTATGGAGCCTGGGATTCGGCGGCCGAACTCCCATGCTGCACGCCATGCGCGGCGAATATTTCGGTACGCGCCATTACGGAGTTATTCTGGGTTTCTATTCGATTCCGATGTCCATAGGCATGATGGCCGCGCCTGTGGCCGTCGGGGTCATATTCGACATCCAGGACACGTACCGTTGGGCATTCCTCGGACTAACGGGAGCATGCGTGTTGGGTGCCATTTTGATGTTATTGGCAACAAGACCTGAGCCGCCCGCGAAGATCGGAGCAACAGTCTGACGGTCCAGGGGTACCGGACGATCTGGCGGCGGGGCCCGTATCAGCGCTAATTACGTCACCCATTGGCCGTACCGCGCACCGGCTTGGTGCGGCGACACGCGTCAGCTTGTAGGCATGCGTGCGCTACAATTTCGGCCATGCGACGGGCCATCCCGCGCCTCGTTGACGGGTAAGCCATACCGGGGGGGCGAACGTCGCTCGCTAAACAAGCGGAGGTAACCATATGCGGCCGATCGCCGAAATTGCGGCTGACATAGGCCTGGGGCCCGACGACTACGAACCGTATGGCCGCGATAAAGCCAAAATCCCGTTCGAGTCGTTTCCCGCGGACGGCCGAAAAGGCAAGTTGATCATTGTTACGGCCATCACCCCGACACCGGCCGGCGAAGGAAAGTCCACTACCGCAACCGGACTGATCCAGGGATTGGCAAAAACCGGCAGGCACGCGGTCCTCACTATCCGGCAGCCGTCACTCGGCCCGGTGTTCGGCCACAAAGGCGGCGGGACTGGGGGCGGAAAAGCGACCGTCGAACCGTCCGGAGACATAAACCTTCACTTCACCGGGGACTTCCACGCCGTCGAATCTGCCCACAACCTGTTGGCGGCGATGACCGATAACGCGGTCTACAGAAGTAAGATCCGGGGTTTCAGCCCCGCCGGTATTACATGGCGGCGGGTAACGGACGCAGAAGACCGCGGACTCCGCCGCGTCGTGACGGGAATCGGGGGGCGATCCAATGCCCCGATGAATGAATCGGGATTCGATATTTCGGCCGCATCGGAAATCATGGCGATCCTTGCACTGGCAAGCGACTACTCCGACCTCAGGACGAGACTTTCGGACATCGTGGTCGGATGGACAGCCGACCGAAAACCGGTAACTGCCGGCGAGATAGGCGGCATCGGATCGCTGATGGCCCTTTTGCGGGACGCCATGAAACCGAATCTAGCGCAGACCGTCGAAGGGCAACCCGCGCTGGTCCACATGGGACCGTTCGGCAACATCGCCCACGGTTGCAGTTCGATCATCGCCGACAACCTGGCGACCTCGGTCGCCGACTACACCGTCACGGAGGCGGGATTCGGCGCCGATCTGGGTTTCGAGAAGTTCATGGACATCAAGGTGCGCCAGGGCGGTCCAGAGCCTGACGCGGCAGTCATCGTGTGCACCGTGAGGGGGCTGAAGTGGCACGGCGGCGCCAAGCTGAACGAACTATCCAGGCCGGATCCGGCAACGGTAGCCCGCGGCGCAGTCAACTTGGAAAATGCGCTACGCATAGTTGGGATGTTCGGGTTGCCCGCGGTAGTGGCGATCAACCGGTTTCCCGACGATTCCCCTGCCGAGTTGGCGGCGGTCAAATCGGCGGCTGAGGAGGGGGGCGCAGCAGGCGTGGCCGAGGCCGACGGCTTTGCAAGAGGTGGATCGGGAATGACCGAACTGGCGGACGCAGCCGCTGAAGTGGCAGATTCGGGCGCTTCGATAAAACTACTGTACGACGACGACGCAACAATTATCCAGAAAGTCGAAACGCTGGCCTCGGAGGTCTACAAGGCTGGTCGGGTCGACTGGGGACCGATGACCCGCACGACCTCTCGAAGATTCGACGACAACGGCTGGAACTACCCCGTGTGCATGGCCAAGACCCATCTATCCGTATCGGCGGACCGCAGGCTACGCGGTGCGCCAACCGGCCACACACTGCCAATCAGAGAGGTACGTATCCTCGCGGGCGCCAGGCAGATCGTTACTCTGGCGGGGGACATAATGACTCTCCCGGGTCTGCCCGGCTCGCCAAACGCATTGGACATCGACCTTGACGAATCAACGGGCCGGATTACCGGGCTTTTGGGAGCTTAACGGATGAACACCGCCTATTCCCGGCATTTCGAGTGCCCGAACTGTACGACCGGCGTCGAGGTGAGGTATCCGCCTCCGACAGAGCCGAGTTGCCCCGCGTGCGGCGAGAGAACTGTATCCAAAGACGACGCGCCGGCTCGCCGTTCCAACGTAAGTTGCCCAAGTTGTGGCGCGACTGCTGAGACGTACTCTGCGAGACAGTGCGGCGAGTGCGAAGGTACCTGGCTCGCATTCACGAGTGAAACAAATTCCAGGCAGGATCCGGACTCGGCATTCAGGACAGAATCGGGCCCACCTGCCGGCAGACCCACGCGTACCGCCCAGACCGGTTGGCCCAGATAATCTGCCGAAGGCTTCACTTGGACCGGAGCGCGATTTCGTTTTGTCGTTGATTCCGGTTGGGTTTACCCGCGCAGTTGACCGGCCGTTGCGATCCCTTTCAACCCCGGCGTCGGGTGTGATCGCCTGCTCGAGGTTCCGTTCGCTCTGGCTGGGCAATCCACCCCGTGGCTCTTCACTCCAATTGGGTAATTGCATTTGACGCTACGAGCATCTGGTCTGAATCGAAGGACCGCGACGGTCGCCGAGGCGACTTGGCGATCGTGTCGCCAGCGTAACGAACCGGTGTCATCGGCCATCACCCGGAATTCGCCCTTGTGAAGAGGATTAATACAAATGGATAGTGTCGAAGTAGCGCGCCTTGCCATCGCGACAGTTGCCGGATATCTGTTCGGATCCCTGCCGCTGGCCTACCTTGCCGCGCGTGCGGTTGGCGTCAACATTTTCGAGGTGGGCACCGGTAACCCGGGCGCTGCGAACACATTCCGGGCGGTCTCCAGGAAACTGGGCACATTGGTGTTAATCGGAGACGTCGGCAAAGGAGTAGCAGCGGTCCTCGTCGCGGCCGCGTTGGGCGTGGATGAGGACTTTCGCGCCGTTGCAGGAGCGGCGGCGATTGCCGGACACATGTACCCGGTCTTCCTCCGGTTCAGAGGGGGCGCCGCACTGGCCGCCGCTATCGGGGCGATCGTGGCGGTTGTCCCTGTTCCAGGGGCCATCGGTCTGGCATGCGGTCTTGTCATTCTCTCCGTATTGCGGAGTACGGGACATAGTTCGGCAGTCGGCCTGATGATCATAGTCGTCGCGGCCTTCCTCCTTGACGTTAGGTGGCAGCTGATCGCCGGCGTGTTTGGCTTGACTGCGTTCGTGTTCTTACGACTTTTGGTGACCGAGACGGTCAAATCCGGTTGGTCGGCTTTCCAACGGTCCCTGATACGTTTCAGGGGCGGGTCGGAGTCTCAACACGGACAGAGCCGGGACGGTCCCAACGGAGGGGGTACGTGATCGATCGCCGACTATTCTTGAAAATATCTTGACAATAATTGGGTACACAATTAGCTACGGAATGGTATTTCGCAACGAACCGACTAATTGTTCTGAAACCGCCTGACGAGGATGTCCCGTAAATGTCACATACTCAAATTCTCGAGGAGCGCGGCCAGGCAGGCAGGGTCGTGAACCCCCTTGCCCAAAGCAAGTCCGTCCTCATTGTCGAAGACGACCCCTCCGTTGCCCGGCTGATCCGGCTCTACCTGGCCCGTGCAGGGTACGAGGTGTTGGTCGCCGAAGACGGCGCCCAGGGGCTGAGCCTTGCGTTGGAACGGCGTCCATCGTTGGTAGTTCTTGACCTTAACCTCCCGGGCATGGATGGATCGAGGTATGCAAGAGACTTCGGACCGAGTCAGACATCTCGATAATCATGGTTACCGCCCGTGTGGAAGAAGAGGACCGGCTCAGCGGGCTCAATATCGGTGCCGATGACTACGTAACCAAGCCGTTTAGCCCCCGCGAACTCGTTGCCAGGGTGAATGCCGTACTGCGTCGGAGTAAACCGGGTTCACAGGAGTCCACATCAGACCAAGGTCGCCTCGCCATGGGCGATATCGCCATGGACCTCGATACACGCACGGTGACCGTCGGCAACAAACCTGTCAAATTGACGCCGACCGAATACTCATTGCTGGAGTACTTCATGGGCGCCGCAGGCAGGACGGTCACTCGGGACCAGTTGATCAACAGTGCTCTCGGATACGACTTCGACGGGTTCGACCGAACTGTGGACACCCACGTATCGAATCTCAGGCGGAAATTAAAGTCCTCTCAGGGCGCCGACCAGTACATCAGGACGGTTTACGGAATCGGATACAGGTTTGAGCCTGCGTAAAGTCACTCAAGGCCTGCAATTCAAGTTGACGCTGGGCTTCGCTGCAGTTTTAGCCCTGACTCTTGCCGGCGTCAGTTCGTACTCGGCCTATGCCACGCGGCAGGAAACCAAGAAATTCGCTGAGGAAGTCGAATTCGCCCGTTCGGTGCGGGCCGAGCAGCTTGTCAACAACGCTTACGGTCTGGATGAGGATTGGGTCCGCGTCCAGTACGCGGTCCACCAGGTGGGAGCCCTCTTCGGCTGGCGAGTCATCATCGCCAACCACAAGGGATATATCGTTGCCGACTCGCATAACGTCGTAACACAGGCGGATAGGCATGTGGATGATGTTTCCGTCTTTGCCGGGCCGTACATCAGGCGCCCTCTTTGGTTCCAGGGTCGTGAGATTGGCGTCATGCTTGTCGATCAATCGTCATCCACGAGGCCGCCACCAGCCGAGCAGGTATGGGTGGCAATTACGAACCGTCGGCACGGCCGGCTGCAGTCCGGGGAGACCCCGGTTGAATCCACCCGTCCTGACCCGGGCGTCGATACGCCAGCGGCGCGAACGTCTTCCCCGCTGGCGGCGACAGCCCCAACAACCGATGTCATCTCGCAGATCGCCGAGCCGTCACTGTCCCGGCTCGAATCGTCGTTTCAAAGATCCCTCATCGTCGCCGGTGTGGGCGCCGGCATTGCGGGACTGCTGATCGTAACCCTGTTTACGCGGGAAGCACTGAGCCCGATTCGCAGCCTGACCGGAGCGGCTCGGCAACTCGGAGGAGGTGATCTTTCGTACCGTGTGCCTTCCAACCGTAAGGACGAAGTTGGCGAACTGGCCAGAACGTTTAACGAGATGGCGACCGCCCTCGAGCGAGCCGAGGCCAATCGCCGGACCATGACAGCGGACATCGCGCACGAACTCCGGACACCGCTGACGAACATCCGCGGCTACATCGAGGCAATTCGCGACGGTGTTCTGGCGCCCGACGCTTCCACGATCGAAACGTTGCACCAACAGACAATCCACTTGTCTCGACTCGTGGAAGACCTTCGAATTCTGTCAATCGCTGAGGCTGCCGCCCTGCGCCTCGATCTACAACCAGAAGACGTTTCAACCATTGCCAGGGACACGGTGAATTCATTCAAGCCGCGGGCAGCCGAGTTTGGCATAGCGATTGAATTCGACTCGGTAGACGGTCTACCGAAGGTAAACGCCGACCGCACGCGCATTGGCCAGGTGATCGCAAACCTGGTCGAAAACGCGCTCACGCACACCCCAAAGGGTGGAACGGTGACCGTTTCGGCAGGACAGTCCGCCGCCGGCTCGGTCCAGTTGGCCGTCAAGGACACCGGCCGCGGAATACCAGCCGACATGCTGCCGCGAGTGTTCGACCAGTTTTACCGCCTCGATAAATCGCGCAGCCGGTCCACTGGAGGCGCGGGAATCGGCCTGACGATCGTGCGGAAACTCGTTGAAGCCCATGGCGGCACGGTACGAGTGGAAAGCAAACCCGGCGAAGGCGCCAAATTCGTGGTCACCCTGCCGGCCGCCTGACCCTCTCAACCTCGTTCCCCCAATCCGCGGCAACTGCATCACAGTTTCCCATTGTGCGATGGCATGGCCGCGGATAGTCTGAAACCAAGTCATGTCTACCGATCTTGAACCCTCCACTTTGCCACCAGAACCGCTATCTACCGTAAGCGGATTCGTTTTCGGGGAAAGGCCCTGGCGGGCGGGACACTACCCTGCGCTTCGATACTCGCAGGCATGACACGCGAGCCGGTGGGGAACTGACCATGACGAGAATTGACGACGTTGTCATTGTTGGGGGTGGGGTGTGCGGTTGCGCGCTGGCGAGGGAGTTGGCGACCAGAGACGTACGGGTGACGGTCGTCGAGCGCGACACCGTTGCCGCTCACGCCTCGGGAAAATCATGGGGAGGCCTGTATCCGTCGTCGGGCGCAGGCATACCCGGCCCGCTTGCCGAACCCGCCAAACGCGCAGCCGAACTACATGGGGAAATCTACGGCGTTCTGAAAGACCAGTCGGAGATCGACTACCAGCTTCGGCCGGTCGAGTCGATCACATTGGCGAGAGACGAATCGGAATTGGCGACTCTTGAATCGGAAGCAGTCAGGATTCGTGAGTCCGGGTTCGAGGCCGAAATCCTCAGTGCCGAACGTGTTAGACAACTCGAGCCGCATGTGACATCGGAGATCACTGGGGGCTTGCTTCAGGGTACGCAGCAGGAACTTGACTCCAGCGATTTCACTCGTGCGTTGGCAGAGTCCGCACGCCGCATGGGGACAAGATTCGTCACGGGTAACGCGAAGTCGGTCAAATCGTCGAACGGCCGCGTCGACAGATTGGTCATGGATTCTGGAGAAACGATTGCCGCCAGTTCAGTTGTCGTGGCGACAGGTCCATGGGCCGGTCGATCTGAACTCGAGGGCGTTCCGAAGTTTCCGATGAAACCTGTCAAGGGTGAGATCCTCAGACTTCGAATGCCAAGTCGCGAATTCCAATACCGGGTTGGGCACGGCGGATACAACCTCGGTCGAAAACCGGACGGGCTGGTGTGGGTCGGGACCACTGAGTGGGATATGGGCTATGACGACCGCCCTTCCGAGTCAGGACGAAAGAACATCCTGGACGGCGCGTCCAGTTTCGCTCCGGTAATACGTAGCGGGGAAATCGTCACACACACGGCTTGCCTGAGACCAGTGACGGACGACGGACTTCCCATCGTCGGACCGTTGGAGGAGGCCGAGGGACTTTGGGCGTTGGCGGGCGCGGGTAAAAAGGGCGTACTGCTGAGTCTGGCGCTCGCCGAGATGGTCGCCGACGCGATCACGGGTTCGTCAAATGGCGCAACGATTCCCCCTCCCCTATTGCCCATTCGGTTCGGCCTGTAATTCCCACCCTGCTTTCCGCTAAAAGACAGACGCGTCAAGCTGGCGCCGGGAGTAGAATCCCGTCCGGGCGGTGCGAGCGATACGGTCGCCCGGCAGACGACGCACTCGAACCAATGGGGCCGAAACCATGACTCAAGTCGCATATGTTGGCAGTACAGTTCCCGGAGTTTTCGCCGGCCGTTGGGAAATGCTCCAACAGCTCGCTCCGGACAGTGTGGAGCTAAGGCAAGTAGACCCGGACTTAAGCGACGGCGAGATGATCGAGGCTTTGGCGGGAGTCGAGGCAGTCATCGCCTTCCCTCCGAAATTCTCCACCGCCGTGGCGGAACAGTGCCCCGACCTGAAATTCATCCAGGCGCTGGCAGCCGGATACGAGGACATCGACGTTGCCGCAATGCGCCGCCTCGGCATCGCCGTGGCCAATAACGGGGGTTCAAACGCCGTCAGCGTCTCCGAACACTGCCTGGGCCTCATGCTGGCCCTATATCGTCGATTGATGGACGCCTGGCAGAACACCAAGGCCGGTAAATGGGCCGACGGCATCGCCCACCTGCCATTCCGGTCCGAGATTACAGGCAAGACGGTCGGCATAGTGGGATTCGGAAATATCGGTCGCCAGGTAGCGAGACGACTTACGGGTTTCGACTGCCGGATTCTCTATTTCGACTTCATCGATGAGACGCCCGGCCGCGAGTTGGAATTCGGCGCCCGGTTCACTCCGATGGACGAACTACTCAGGCAATCCGATATCGTCACCCTTCACGTGCCGCATACTGCCGAAACGACCGGGCTGATCTCAAGACGCGAGTTCGAGCTCATGAAAAGAAGCGCGATCCTGATAAACGCGTGCAGGGGACCCGTCGTTGACGAAGATGATCTCATCGATGCGCTACGGTCCGGCGAGATTGCGGGCGCAGGTCTCGATGTTCTGATCGAGGAGCCCACTCCGCCGGACAACCCCTTGCTATCGATGGACAACGTGATCGTTACGCCCCACTGGGCGGGCGGCACCCGTGAAGGCAGCGAAAGGTCGCTAAAGTTTTCCGTCGATCAGTGCGTGCGCTTGTCGCAGGACCGACCGCTTCTCTCGCTCGTCCATCCGTAAGTCCTGGTCTGGCCCACTAAGAACGCCGGCCGGACAGTTCACTGGGCCGTGTAGCCTCCGTCGACGGTGAGGCTGGTCCCTGTAACGAACGAGGCCTCGTCCGACGCGAGGAACACCGCCGCCCGGGCGATTTCCTCCGGTTGGCCCAGCCTGCCCATCGGGTGAACGGACTCGAGTTTGGCCAACATCTCCGAGTCTTCTGTCAACGAACGGGTCAGGGGTGTGAACAAGAACCCTGGGCAAATAGCGTTTACCCTGATGCCGGTCTTGGCGAGCCCGACGCCCATCTCCCTGGTCATCTGGACTACGCCTCCCTTGCTGTGGGGGTATGCGTTAAAACCGTCGCTAAAGCCGGAGGGGTAACCGACGAGTCCGATTATCGACGCGAGGTTGACGATTGCTCCCGATCCCTGTTTTTTCATCTCATTTACGGCAAACCATGACATCAAATAGGTGCCCTTGAGATTGATGCTTATGACCCAGTCCCACGTCTGCTCGAAGTCCCATTCGGGTCGCGCGTAACGGGGGGTAACCCCTGCGCTATTGACGAGTATGTCCACTCGACCGAAGCGCTCCACCGTTTCTGCGACGATGCGTTCGGCATCCAGTTTGTTGGACACGTCGCCCGCCACCGCGATCCCCTGCCCGCCCGACTCGCCGATCTTCGACGCCACCCTTTCAACCGATGCGGCGTCGATGTCCTGAGCAACAATCCGCGCACCTTCCGCAGCAAATATCTCCGCTGTTGACTCTCCAATGCCCGAGCCTGCGCCGGTAATGAGCGCGACCTTACCGTCGAGTCGTCCCATGAATCATCTCCTGTTAGTTGGCTTCCGCCGGATGTCTGTCGAAGCATCGTAGTTGCAGGGCCTCCGAAGGGTCAAACGCTCTCTCCGACTGGCGCGTTAAGATTGTGATATTCGCTATTACCGAGTTGGGAGGCTGGCGTGTCGACGCCCGCTAAAGGCCGAGAAACGAAAAAGAAGAAAAGACGGCGGCGCGGGCCGGAGGCTGATTCCGTACCCGCCACTCCGGCGCCACACGACTCCGTCCCCCAACCCGGCAGACCGGAGCCAGGGGTCTACCCGATAAATCCTGCTGGGCGAATCAAGCGTCTTTATGCGTGGATCGTCGACTTTGGCCTGATCTTCCTCACTGTAATGACATACGACACGGCGACCGGCGACCGGGTGTTCTCGGATAACGCCGTTCCACAGAAAATCCTCATATTCCTCGCCTACTTCATAGTCCCTACCGGTATTTGGGGTCGGACGATTGGCAAGTGGGTGGCTGGTATCGTCGTAGTGGACCAAGACGGCCGAATTCCGGGCGTTGCCGTGGCCATCCCGCGGGAGATTGTCGGCAAGGTGGTGTCGTACGCCGCCCTCGGCTTCGGCTTCGCATGGATCCTGTTCGACGCGAAACGCCGCGGCTGGCATGACAGTATTGCCGGCACATACGTTGTGCATGACTCGGGCGCGGGGGCGCCGATCCTGGGCAGAATCTGGCGCAAGCTAAAGTAACGGGTCAAAGCATCCTCTGGCAGAGCCGGAACGGGACATACCAAGTGGCCATATCTTCAAAAGTTCGCGCACAATTACAGGAAAGTTCCTGGATCAGGCGAATGTTCGAGGAAGGGATCGAACTGCGGCAAATCCACGGCGCAGACAACGTATTCGATCTCTCGCTCGGCAACCCCATCCTGGAACCGCCGCCTGAGTTTCGGACCGAACTAATGCGCATTGCCCAGGATGAAACTCTGGGTACGCACCGCTACATGCCCAACAATGGGTTGCCAGAGACCCGGGCCGCCGTGGCTGCTGAACTGTCAGATGAGACTGGCCTGCCCTTCACCGGCGACGACGTGATGATGACCGTCGGCGCAGCGGGCGCCCTGAACGTGATCCTGCGCTCGCTACTGGACCAGGACGATGAGGTGGTGCTTTTCGCTCCTTACTTTGCGGAGTACGTGTTCTACATCTCTCATCAGGGCGGACGAACAAAGGTCGCAGATTGCGACGATGACTTTCTACCCGTCCCGGAATCGCTGGCCGCGGCAATCACCCCGCGGACGAGAGCGGTGATCATCAACTCCCCCAACAACCCAACCGGGGTCATATATCCCGAGGAGCGCATCGCCGAGCTGGGAGAGGTAATACGTGATGCGGAAAGTCGCTACGGTACCGAGATTTATCTCGTGGCCGATGAGCCGTACAGGAAACTGATCTACTCTGACTCCCCCTACGCGTTCATCTACCCGCACCATCAACGGTCGTTGGTGGCCACGTCCCATTCCAAGGATCTCGGGCTCGCCGGGGAGCGGATCGGTTACATCGCAGCCAACCCTTCGGACCCGGGACGAAGCGATTTTATGGACGCTGCGTCCTTCGCGATCCGAACACTCGGATTCGTCAACGCTCCGGCCATCATGCAACGAATCGTCGCTCGATTACAGGGAGCGCAGGTCGACGTGGACGCGTACCGGAAGAAACGAGACTTCATGTATTCGGAGTTGACCCGCATGGGCTACGAGTGCGTCGAGCCTCAGGGCGCCTTTTACATGTTTCCGAAGTCGC
Source organism: Dehalococcoidia bacterium (assembly GCA_965219065.1). Taxonomy (GTDB): domain Bacteria; phylum Chloroflexota; class Dehalococcoidia; order Lucifugimonadales; family Lucifugimonadaceae. The sequence goes on along the minus strand of OZ244715.1, from coordinate 328,944 downwards.
CGATTCCCGACGACACGGAATTCGTGCGTCTGCTGCAATCCAGGCTCGTGCTGACCGTGCCGGGCATCGGGTTCGGCACGCCGGGCTACTTCAGGGCGTCGTACTGCGTGGATGACCGCACACTCGAGGGATCACTGCCAGGGTTCGAAGAAACTCTCCGCGAGGCCACCTCGACGCCATAGCTGCATACTTGCAATCCGGTCGCGGCCGTTTCGAGCAGCGGCAGCCTTAGGTCCTTCGGGTCCGCTGTTACGCGCCTCCGGCCGGTTCTTTGAGACCTGAGCCGGTCACCGGCACGACGACTGTGTCGCCGGGCTTTATTCGCCCGGAATCAATGAGGTTTTCCACCCCGGCGAACGCCACGGCAGAGGTGGCCTCGCAATACAACCCCTCATCCCTTGCGAGCCGGTCCCGCCAGTCGATGATTGCACCCTCCCGGACTGCGACTGCGAATCCGCCTGTTTCCCGCACGGCGGATACCTGCTCAGCCAGGCGGGGCGGCTGGGCGACGGATATGCCGGACGCCACTGTCTGTGTCGCAGTTTCAGGGTCCCAGCGCTCACCGTTGACCGCTGCCACGACGGGGCGGATTGCCGCAGCCTGAATGGCAGTTAGACGCGGCACGGCACCTATTCGGCCGGCGCTGAGCAATTCGTCGTAGCCCTTTTTCAAGCCGATCAACAGAGAACCATTGCCGACCGGCAGCACGACATGATCAATTTCGTCGCCTAGATCGGACACTAGTTCGTAGCTGACCGCCTTCATGCCCTCCGCAAAGTAGGCGGAGTAGTTGTGAGAGAGGTAAACGAGGTTATGGTCATCGAGGAATTTCTTCGCGGTGTCTGTTGCCGCCTGACGAGGGCCAGCAACCGTCCGCAGGTCTGAGCCGAATATTGCGATCTGGTCCAATTTGCCCTGTGCAGCGCTAGCAGGCGCGAAGACGTGCGCCTTGATGCCCGCGGCAGCGGCGTAAGCCGATAGCGACGCCCCTGCGTTTCCCGAAGAGTCCTCCACGAATTCGGTAATGTTCTCTTCCGACGCCGCCGATACGAGCACCGCACTGCCCCTGTCCTTGAAAGAGCCGGTGGCAGAGACAAATTCCAGCTTGGCGTAAAGTCCTCCGAGCCCGAGCCGATCGCCTGTCCGGCGCAGCTCGATGAGGGGAGTAGACCCTTCGCCAAGCGTGACCATCGCGTCAGGATTGTTGAGGGGCAGTCTTTGCGCCGATCCGACGGGAGGGGCTGCGTACTGGACATCGAACAGTCCACCGCACTCCGGACAAGTCAGGACGCGCACCGTGGCCGGGTGAGGTTCGCCGCACTCAAGGCATTTCAGCCAGAAATTTGTATTCTTGGGCATAGCGTGACTGTCCGGGAAGTTAGCGTATTAAGTCTTCAGGCGGCCGCCTGATTTTTCACCTATACGTTCCCCATGTACGGTGCAACACAGAACGCGTAAAAGCACGAGCCTGGATTTCGCATGCGGGGCAAAGAAACGCTAGACTTGCCGATCCTGACTGTCAAATCGAGCCACCAGAGAATTGCGGGGCGCCAATTGCAGAAAACCGATCCGCCCGACGTCATGACGCTGGTACTGGCGGCCGTCGACGACTCGTGGCGGGACCTGCAACGCACGCTCTCTTCGCTTACGGCGCGGGAGATGGAGACTCCCGGCGTATGCGGCGATTGGTCGATCAAAGACATCATCGGTCACCTGACCTCGCGTGAGGCGATGTTGTTGTTCGAAGTCGCGACCGAAAAGGAGGCCGAAATCGCCGATACGGACGAGCTAAACCGTCGGCAGGTGGAAGACAAGGCCGACACACCGGTCCGCGAGATCATGGCCGAGTTTGAGCAGACTCACAGGTCGCTTAAAGAAGCCCTGGCCAAGGTGCCGAAATCGAGTTTCGAATACGGGTCGCCCATGCGGCGGCGAATCGACGACTCAACAGTCCTGCACTATCAGGAACACGATGTTCACATTCGTTCGTGGCTGATAAATCGCCGCAGGCGTCCCGGGGCGGCCCCCGCAAACCCGAAAGGTTGAAGGCTATCCGCGGTCCTGAGAAATGTACCGTGGATGCCACTCTCCGCCCTGCCACGACGTGATCTTGACCGGATCTATTCTGACCAGATAGCGCGGCCTGTCCAGCGTGAGGCCAATGTATTTCGCCCCAACAGGTCCGAGGTAGCGGCTACCCATTTCACGAGCAATTTCGAGTGCGCGACCAGTCATCTTTGACGGGCCGTCCACTATGTGGGCAGTCCCCGCAATGCTCACTCGTGCGTGGCCGGGTCCGTCGTCAGCGCACGACAAGAACACTCGCGGCTCGTGCCGGATGTGCTCCACGAACGCGGATCGCGCCCTCGGTATTACCCACAGGGCAGCACCGTCCCAGAAATGCCAGATAGGTACGACATATGGCGCGCCGTTCGGCTGAACGGTCGCCAATCTGGACACGATGGCCTTCCCTAGCAAGTCGTCGATCTCTGCTGCTGTCAGGCCTCGTGCGGAGTCCGCCACGCTAACCTCCGGTATTTGGTAGACGATCAGGGTTCAACTGGCGTAACGATTGTCGACACAGTCGCGTTGTCAGGCGTCGGCGCGCCGCCATTTGCGCAAACTTACGACCTCGCCGGGAACAGGCTCTCCCGTCTTTGAAAAATGGGCTGTCCATGACACCTCTGCAACGTAGAGGCTCCCCTCTGAGTCGATCGATATTCCGTGTGGTGCGACGAACTGGTCCGCCGCCTCTCCGAGGGTTCCCTTGCCGAATTGATTGATCATGTCGCCATCGGGGTTATAGATCGAAACCCTTAGGCCAAGCCCGGGGACTCCGTCCTGCACCGGCGGCGGGCCCATCTCACCCACGTACAGGCTGTTGTCATCCCCCTTGCCTTCGCACACCGACATCGGGTGATGAACGTGCCACTGATCGACGAACTCCCCGTCCGTGGTGAATACCTGGACCCTGAAGTTTTCGCGGTCGGCCACAACGACGCGGTCGGTACCGGACATCGCGATATTGTGAGGCAGACTGAACTGTCCCGGTCCGGTGCCGGGCTCGCCCCACGACTTTACGTGGCTACCGTCCGCGTCAAACTTGTGCACACGCGAATTTCCGTAACCGTCCGATACGAAAAAGTCGCCGTTGGCGGGGTTGATACATACCCCGGTCGGACGGTTGAACATGCCGCCGCCCTGCCAGGGGGCGGGGTTGCCGCGGTCCCCTAACGTGAATATCACCTGGCCTTCACGAGTACGTTTTTGTACGAAGTGGCCGTCGTCATCGACGAAATACAGGTTGTCGTCGCCATCCACGGCGATCCCGTGCGGCCGGTCGAACTCGCCCTGACCCCATCCTTCGATGAAGTTGCCGTCGCTGTCGAACACGGCGACAGGGTGACTGCCCCGATTGAACACGTAGACGTTGTCGTCAGAATCGGTAGCGACGGACGTTGCGTCGCCCCTGAACGTTACGCCCATGGGCAACTTGGCCCAATAGGCAACTGGCTCGAATTTAGTGGCGGTGGTAACCGGCGCCATAGATGGTGGAGATGCGGTGGTCATTCAGGACTCCGTGGACAGGGCAACCGGCGCGTCTCTTGCCCCTCGATCGTTGCTGACAAATGGTCTGTGCGCCGGCGGCTCGTGGTAATGTTTCGCGAGGCCGGGCGAGTATACACCGGCCGCGACCCGGGGCCCTCCCGGCCCAGCACGAGGCATGGCGATGGACGCCGCCGTCAAAGCAGCGCTCGAAAGCGACAAGACCGTCGACATCACGACCACGGGGCGAAGGTCTGGGCGTTCAGTCCGGATCGAGACCTGGTTCTACAGATCGCGTGACAGGTACTTTTTAAGCGGGTCACCGGGTAAGCGGGACTGGCAGGCGAATCTCATTGCCAATCCGAGGATGAAATTCCATCTAAAGGAATCCATGTCCCTGACTCTGGACGCCACCGCTATTCCGATCAAAGACATCGACGATAGAAGGACTGTCATCTCTGGATTCGACAGGTTTCGGGAAGGGGCGGAAACGTTTCTGGGGTCAGATCTCGATGCATGGGTCGAAGGCAGTCCGCTGATAGAGTTGGTCTTTGACGACTAGTCACCCAGTACCGTACCCGCGGACCCGATATACCGTAATTCCGATACGAACCACCGTTCGCAGGACCGAAAGCGTTTCGCCAAGAGACTCCCGATTGCCTGCGGGCGCGCCCCACTCCTGAATTCATTGCGGAACCCAGTGGATACCCTCGCGTTCTGATGGCGTAGCCAGGTCTTTTTTTGCCTCAATTGCGAATGCCCCGGCTCTTCGGCCCCAACCGTATCTATCTTGGATGGCACATCGCCTGGATCGTGTTTCTTTCGGGCGGGCTGACCATTGGCATGACTCAGTACTCCTTTGGCGTGTTCGCGGAGCCCATGGAGTCCCGATTTGGCTGGAGTCGGACCGAATTCAACGCCGCTCTGTCGTTCGGGTTCATTTCCGGCCTGCTCTCACCTGTGGTTGGCCGCCTGATGGACAAATACGGTGTCCGTCCCATAATCGTCGTGTCAGTAGCGTCGATCTCCGCAGGTTTTCTGCTGCGTCCGCTTATCAGTGAACTATGGCACTGGTACTTATTTCACGGCCTCGTGTTCGCCGGAATGCCGGGGGCAACGGTCCTCGCCAGCGGCAAAGTCGTGGGCATGTGGTTTCCGGCCTCACGAGGGCGAATGATGGGCGTCGTAACTGCGGGCAACAACTTCGGCGGCCTCACGATGGTCCCGTTGGCCACGCTTATTCTCGCAATCGCCGGGTGGGAGTGGGCCTTCACCTGTTTCGGGATCATCATGGCAATCATCGCCGTCGCCGCCCTGCTGATTATTCGAGATCGGCAGGAAGACCTCGAGTCCGAGGCGCGACGCACCGGCAGGTTGCACATGCTCACAGGCGCCGCAAGAGCGGCCGCCCGGACCGGACTGAGCCTGAAACAGGCCCTGAGGACGCGGTCTTTTTACCTGATGACGATTGGATTGACGGCTGCGAGCTTCACGTACCAGGGCATCCTTACGCAGATCGTCCCGCACCTGGAAAACGAGGGGTTTACCCCGGCTACCGCCGCGGCCGCTCTTACCCTCGTAGCCGCCATGGGAATCGGCTCGAAAGTAGCCTTCGGTCGCCTCAGCGAATCGATAAGCGCACGCCGGGCCGCGGTACTCTCTGTGGCGTTTCAGGCCATCGGGGTCGGACTGATGATTGCGCCCGGAGGCAGCCCGGCGCTATGGGCCGGCGTATTCGTTTTCGGGCTGGGATTCGGCGGTCTCGGCGCGTTGATGGTCCTGTCGATCAGCGAGGCATTCGGTCTCTACGCGTTCGGCGCCATCATGGGCATGGTGAACCTGGCGATGATCACGTCCATGGCAGCCGGCCCCCTGCTTACCGGCGTGCTATTCGACGCTACGGACAGTTATCACATCCCGTTCGCCATAATCATCGGGATCTTCGTGCTCGGCATTGTGGCGCTCCTGGCGTCGAAACAACCGGAGCGAATGCCGGTCCACAACCTGGACGATCCCAAAAGACCACCTGAGACCAGTTCCGTCAAGCCACGCGGCGGCTGAGCGTTCGCCGGCCATCGCCCAGACGCCCCGGGAACCCGCGACTACTCGAATTCCGCCCAGATCGACTTGGCGTAGTCGATGCTCTGGCCGTCATGGTAGAACTGGTCGCCGGTCTGCACACCTTCGATCGCCATGAATCCGGAGTACCCTGCGTTGGCCATGGCTGAAATCGCGAACCGGTAATCGATCTCTCCAGCGATCAGGTTGGTCCTGACGAACACGGTACGGTGATTTTCGGGGTGATTGACGCGGTACATGCTTTTGCAGTGCCAATACTTCGAAACCGGCGCGAGCGCCACTATGGCGTCCTCCATGGTCTCTTCGGGTTCGTCATAACACCAGTAGATGTTCCCCAGGTCCGGGTTGATTCCGAAGTTTGGGCGGTCCACCATATCGTGAGTAAGCAGCGCCGACCACGAATTGTCCACGAGCGAGTTTTGGTGCACCTCGATGGTGATGACCACGCCTGAGTCGGCTGCCACGTCGCATCCGGCCTGCAGTGCATCCGCCAGCGTCTCGTAGTCCTTCATCGTGCCCTCTCGGGAACCGTCCTGGGACCGCCTCAATCCCGTATTGTGCATCGGCGTGATGGTCGGGTAGCGGTTTGGCGTACTCAACGCCCCATTGACCACTTCCGCCCCGGTGATCCCGGCCGCTCGCACCATGCGCAGCATTCTTTCCAGATTGGCCTGGGCATACCGGGCGTTCGTCAGGGAACCCCCGCTCCGTATGGCCCCGATCGGAACACCGGCATCAGCCAGGCGCTTGCCAAAATCGGCGATCGCCGCTTCGTCCTGCCCGATGCTGTCGATTACGTCAGAGCCGACTTCAATCGAGTCGAAGCCCATGGCGCGCACCCGGCCAAGGAATTCATCCGTGTAGGCATCTGTGGAGAGGTCCCACGTGTCCAGGCTATTCGGGTAAAGGGTGAATCGTCGGTGCGCGTAGCAGTACCTCATAACTTGAAGTTTCCTCGCCCAAGTATCCTGGCAGTTTGTGACAACCTGCGCCGGTGTGGCTCGTCATGCCCACGTTGACGCGGCGCATCGGAGTGTAGCAGCCAAATCAGGCATATATCCCGCCATGAGGGCGTGTACGATTCCGCATGCGAGTCAATTGATCAACCACAAATAACTTCAAGGACTGATGAACATGAAGATCACCGACCTACGGGTATACCTGACCAGGGCAAACGAAAACAGGACATGGGTGTTCGTCGAGGTCGACACCGACGAAGGGATAACGGGGGTGGGAGAGTCCACCAACTCCGGCGGCGGCGGCGCTCACATCGTCGGGCGCGGATACGAGTTGATCAAGGAGGACCTGGACTATTCGGACTTCGCCGACGGAATCATGGGGGACGATCCGAACCACATAGAGATGATCTGGAACAAGGTCTACCGGCGGTTCGGCACGTTGGGCAGCCGCGGATTCGCCACCACGCTTTGCGCCGGTCTCGACATGGCGCTGTGGGACATCAAAGGCAAGGCGCTGGGCAGGCCGGTGTACGACCTGCTAGGCGGGCCGGTGCGCGACGATGTCAGGCTATACAGCCATCCGGCCAGTCCGGAGGACATAGATGCGTGTGTGGCAGACGCCAAGCGACAGGTCGCCGCCGGATACAAGGCGCTGAAGACCGACCCGTTTTCTGCCGAAATGAGCGCGCATCACCGCCGCTACATCGACGGAAAGATCTCCGCCTCGGGCCGCGCGTACGCACTCGACGTGATGGCCGCATTGCGAGAGGCGGTCGGTCCCGATATCGAGTTGCTGATCGACGCCCACGGGAATTTCGACGTCGCCACTGCGACCGACCTTTGCAACAAGATGATGCCCTACGACATCACGTGGTTCGAGGAGCCTCTGCAGCCGGAAAGTGTCGAGGCGCACAGGCAACTGAAATCGAACACGGACATGCCCCTCTGCATCGGCGAACGCAAGTTCAACCGCTGGGACTTCGTGCCGTTCCTCACCGAGGGCCTTGTCAACTTCATCATGCCCGACATCTGCTGGAGCGGCGGCATTTCCGAAATGAAGAAAATGGCCATCCTCGCCGAGTCCTTCTACATCCCGATCTCGCCACATGACGCGAGCGGCGCCTTCAACGTGATCGCCGGCGCGCAGGTGATGATCACCGTGCCGAACTTCTACCGGCTCGAAATGAACGACAACACCGTGCCAGCCTACAACTCCGTCCTGACCGAGCCGCTGGACATCCAGGACGGGCACCTCGTGCTGCCGGACAGACCCGGACTCGGCTACGAACTGGACCATGACTTCATTGCCGCGCATCCCGACCCGGATTGGGAACGAATGCACGGACGTTAGACGCCGAGCCGTAGTCCTGGCCAGCCGGGATTCCCAGCCGGTCAGGCTACAACCGGACACTCCAAGTCGCCCCGAACGCTCTCATGACAGCAGTATGAACACAGCTTCTGCCACCGAACCGCGTCGTAGCGGCGGGTCTCAGGAGCCTGTTTCAGAATCCTTGGACCTCTGCGGTCACAATTGTTTGGATTCCGGTATTCGACGGCATTAAGAGAAATGGCACCGTATTCCAATCTCGTCATTCCCGTGAAAACGGGAATCTCGTCGCATGGCGGTCGACACGAATATACGCAAAGGACTTCTGAAACAGGCTCCTGAGACCCGCCGTATGGCACTTCACGACGACACGTTCTCCATTCACAGAAATCCATATGGCCTGTCAAAGGCCACACGAGTTGATGAAAACGGGGCGGCGTCCCAAGGCTGCGCTAAAAGCGGGTTTGAAGAGGGTGTTTCAAAAGTCTCCTCTCAAGAATCGGGCCGTACACGGCGCGACGATTTACGACATCAACCCTCCTGTCAATACGTAATACGGCCGTAAATCCCGTCATTCCCGTGAAAACGGGAATCTAGAGGCGGGGGTCCCCGTAGGATTCGAGTTAGTGAAACACCCTCTTGAAACCCGCCGCTACGGTGCGGCACTGCGACGAGGTCTATGTTGAAGGCAAAGGAGTACGGAAATTGCACAACTACGATGAGCTAGCCAAGACATCCGCCGAGTGGCGGGAGTGGTACTACGACGGCGACCCGGGCCTGAATCCGACTGCCGAGCCGGTGAAGGACGCGTTTGCGCTGATCAACGCCACGTTGTTCGGGCACATCTACCAACGCCCTGCCCTCGAACCGCGCATTCGCAGCCTCTGCACGGTGGCGGCCCTCGTCGCGCTGGACAAGCCCAACCAATTGCCGGGCCACATAACCGGCGCGCTCAACTACGGTTGGACGAAGGAACAGATCGTGGAACTGATCACCCAGATGCTGTTCTACGGGGGCTACCCTGCCGCGGTGAATGCCCTGAACGCGGCTGGCAAGGCATTCGAAGCATACGACGAACGACACGCCGGCCAAGAGCCTCAAACGGAAAGCTAGCTGGCGGCAACGTGGCGCCGTGACCGGTACGGACATTCGTTTTAGTCATACGCGGCGCGGCGAGTGGAAGGACGGTGGGTTGCCGGGTAATTTCGTTTTCGTGCATAAATGGTTTGCGGCGTATCGCGTATTGTTGGATATCATTGCCGCGCTCAGACGACCCGCCAATTGACTCAAATTTAGAAGCAGATATGCAGGGAGACATCAAATGACAGGCGCCGTGCGCGTTGAACGCGACTCGATGGGAGAACTCGAAGTTCCAGCGGATGCCCTGTACGGCGCCAATACTCAGCGGGCGGCGCTGAACTTCCCGATCAGCGACCTGCGGTTCAACCGGTCCTTCATTCGCGCCATTGGCCAGGTCAAACAGTCGGCGGCGGTGGTGAATGAGGAATTGGGGCAACTTGAGCCCGATTTGTCGCGAGCGATCGTCGTTGCGGCGCAAAAGGTCATCGACGGAAAGTACGACGACGCGTTTGTTGTCGATATCTTTCAGACCGGGTCAGGCACTTCGACAAACATGAACGCTAACGAAGTGATCTCGAACGTTGCCAACCAGGCGATGGGCAGCCCGTTGGGTTCGCGATCGCCGGTCCATCCAAACGACCACGTCAATAAGGGGCAGTCTTCCAACGACGTAATCCCGACGTGTATTCATCTCGCTGCGGCCGGATCGATCAAGGAAAACCTGCTCCCGGCGATGGATGAGTTGGAGGGCGCCCTGCGGGACAAGTCGGTCGAATTCTGGGACGTGATCAAGACCGGCAGGACTCACCTTCAAGACGCGACCCCTATAAGGCTCGGACAGGAGTTCCTCGGATATGCCGGGCAAATGTCGTACGGCAGAGTTCGGGTCGAGAACGCCCTTTCGGAAATGAGCATTCTGGCCCTGGGCGGCACAGCGGTCGGCACCGGAATCGGCATGCACCCTGAGTTCGCCGGGCGCATGATCGAGCGGCTTAGGCAATTGACTGGTCTGGACCTCAGCGAAACTGCCAATCATTTCCAGGCCCAGAGCACTATCGACGGAGTGGTCGCCGCCTCCGGTTCGCTCAAGACAGTGTCCGCCAGCCTGCTCAAGATATGCAACGATCTCCGCTGGCTTGGATCGGGGCCGCGGGCCGGCATCGGTGAAATCGAACTGCCGGAAGTCCAGCCCGGCAGCTCGATCATGCCCGGAAAGGTCAATCCGGTGATCGCCGAGTCCGCGACGATGGCCTGTGCGAAGGTCATGGGCAATGACGTGACGATCAATATTGCAGGCCAGTCCGGTAACTTTGAGCTCAACGTGATGATGCCGGTAGCGGCTTACTGTCTACTGGAGTCGATCGACCTTCTCGCGGCCTCATGCCGAAACCTTTCCCGACAGTGCGTTACGGGCATTAACGCAACCGCGCGAGGACCCGCCATGGTGGAGCACGGACTGGCAATTTGCACGGCCCTCGCTCCCAAAATCGGTTACGATTCGGCCGCCGCCATAGCTCACCTGGCATCGGAGTCGGGTGAGACCATCAAGCAGGTGGCGCTACGAGAAACCGACCTGTCTTCCGACGAATTGGACCGAATACTGGACCCGATGACGATGACCGAGCCGGGCGCGGATATTTCGGCTGGAGGATAGCTTTACGAATCAGGCAGGAGTTAAAGCCTTACTTCGGCACTGCCGGCCAGAACGCCTGGCGGCTTCTGGGAGCCTGGGATTGAAGGTCCGGCGCTTATATCGACTAACATTCGCGAATCACGCCGCATGCCTCGCGGCGCCGTAACTTACAAAGGAGAAACAAGCATGAGCGCTGAGAAACGCGTAGCCGAACTTGGCTTAGATCTTTCGAAGGTCCCCACCCCCATCGCCAACTACGTACCGTCGGTCAGGACCGGAAACCTGGTATTCCTGTCCGGACAGGGCCCGACAAAGCCGGAGGGTGGAATGGTCACCGGCAAGCTAGGACGGGACATCTCGATTGAAGAAGGTTATGCGGCTGCGCGTCTGGTCGCCATCGGCCTTTTGTCGGCGCTCAGGGCGGAAATAGGCAGCCTCGACCGGGTGACGCGGGTCGTCAAACTCCTCGGCATGGTTAACGGGACCACGGACTTCACGGATCAGCCGGCCGTAGTAAACGGCGCGTCAGACCTGCTCGTCGACATATTCGGCGACCGCGGAAAGCACGCGAGATCAGCGGTGGGAATGGGCAGCCTGCCCATGGGCATTTCGGTTGAAGTAGAGCTTATAGTCGAGGTCGAGTGAGGCTCGCGAGCGCGGGCAATCGTTAAACCGAGGGGTGGGTTTCTGTGGCCGTCATCAAAGTAAAAACTGTTAACCACGTGGGCGTTCCGGTGAAAGACCGGAAGCGCGCATTCGCGTTCTACCGTGACCTGCTTGGCCTCGAAGTCATCCCGAGCATGGTGGACAACGAAAATATCGCGTGGCTACAGGCGGCCGATGGGACGATGGTCCACATTGTGGAACCGACCAGCGTCCGTATGGCCGCGCCACACACCGCCTATGAAGTGGACGACTTCGATCAGGCCTTAAAGGCTCTGCAAGAGGCTGGGTACCACGTTGACGGCCCGGGGGAACGCCACGGCGGCCAGCGGTATTTCTTCGTCCTGGACCCGGACGGGAATCGGGTGGAATTCGTTACCGCAGGCGGCAACAAACCGGTCAACCGGGTTGCCGACGAGTGGGGCTATACGCGACCGGCGTAAGGATCATCGCTGCTGCCTGAGGCGGGCGGCAGTCAACACTTTGCCGCGGTGACAACCTGGACCTCAGCCCCGGGCAGGGATCAACGCATTGGAATTTCACCCACGCTTAGGCAGCGGGGCATTCTGCGTCCCGCGATTCCGGCTAGTCGCCCTGGGACGACTTGGTGCCGCGGAAAGGGTGGACCCAATCGGCCAGGGAGCGGGGATTCCTCGATTGGACCCAAAGCCTGCCCCTGCCAGAGAATTCCATGATGATCTGGTCCGAGAAGAGGAACGACCGGATCTTCGCGGCGCGAGTCAACCGGTAATTGAGCGTCGGCTCCCACGCAACCGCATGGCCGTTGTCGACGACGTACGTGCCGTCGACGTCGATTTCCCGGATATCGCCGTAGGCGTTGAAGAACAGCGTCCCGGTTCCCGATGCGCGGAGGATGAACATTCCCTCGTTGAAGAGGCCGCGTAGACCCTGGAAGTCCGAGTTCGTCTTGACGCCTGGCGTCGACGCCAGGTACGCGCCCCTCTCCAACAACAGTTCCCTGCCGCGCATCTCGTATGCCAGGATATCGCCGGGTTGCCCGGGCGCGAGGCCGATGGTTCCCTGACCGCCTTCCGCCTCGTAGGTGTTCTGAAAAAAGCTCTCGCCGCCGAGAACGGAGCGGCTGAGGCCCGACATGATGCCGCCCCTGGTGGACGTTTCGGCCTTCATGTTCTGCGTCATCCAGGCCATGGCGCCCGACTCGGTGACCAACTGTTCACCGGGATCGAGGGTGATCTCCACGAGGCTGTAGCTCGGCTGCGAGTGTACGACGTAGTCCATTGCTACCTCCTATTTATCAGGCAGCAGCGGGCCAAGCGACTTGCCGAACTCGCCGGGATTGTGGCTTTGAACGTAGATGCGCCCGTGTCCGCGAAAGTCAAGGACGAGTCCCTCGCTGGTCAGGAACGACGAGACCCAGCTTCCGCCCGCCTTGCCGATCGAGTACTCCAACGACTCCTCGAACGCCACTACGTGTCCGGTGTCGATTGTCAGGGCGCCCCGTACATCCAATGGCGTGATTGTGCCAAAGGCGTTCACCAGGAGCGGTCCGCGGCCCTCAACCGTCATAAACGACAGCGACTCGCCCGAGAGCATGCCGCGCAGGCCCTGGAACTGCGTGTCGATGTTGAGGTCGACGGAGGAACCGAGGTAGCTGCCGCCTGCGCAGACCCAGCGCGTCCTGCCGTCGCACTCGATCAGGGCCACCTGCCCTTGCAATTTGGGAGCCAGGCCTACCTCGGCCTCCCGATGGTCCGTGACTCTGTACTGCGAGAAGAAGAAGCTCTCACCGGCAATCATTCTCCTGACGCCCGACATGATCCCGCCCGCGCTCCGGCTGCGCGTCGTCACGTCGATATCCACGTTGCTCGACGCGCGGAACATCGCACCCGCCTCGGATACGAACTGGTCACGCGGGTCGAGCCGAACAAGGGCCGAGCCGAACGCGCCGTTGTTGGCGACCTCTACGCGCATTTTAGGTGTGTCCTGCCATTACCGGAGCGCTTCCTATGCTACGAAGGGGCTCAGCCACGAGGCGATTCCCGTCATGGTTCTCGTCTGCAGATATATCGTGCCGTACCCGGAAAATCTCATCACAAGGCCCTCACCTGAAAGCAGCGTGCTCTTGATACCGCCCATGCCTTGAATCGAGTAGCTCAACGAAGGGTCCCACGCGACCACGTGGCCCGTGTCGACGATGAACGACCCGTCGATCTTCTTTTCGATGATCGATCCGTAGGCGTTGAAGAACAACTCTCCTCTGCCGCTGCACTGCATCAGGAACAACCCCTCGCCGGAGAACAGGGCACGCATACCACCGAACTTCGTGCTTAGTTCCACGCCCGGAGTGCACGCCATGAACGATCCGGCGGTGAGCATGATCGAATCGCCGTTAAGCGTCTTTTGCATCACCGTGCCGGGCTGCGCCGGCGAGAAGGCGGCTTCACCGCCCCGGTCGGTAGAGTACTCGCCGACAAATAGCGACTCCCCGCCAGTCACCTTTCGGATCAGGGCGCTTAGGAAACCGCCTAGCAACCGCGCCTTCGACTGGATGTCGGAGTCCATCCACGCCATGGAGCCGCCCTCGGCGATGAATCGCTCGCCGGGGCGCAGACGCACCCGCAACTGCCCGTAGTCGGGATTGCCGACAATGTCGATTTCCATACGCGAATCCTACCGTCGAAGATCGCTAGTGTAAATCGGCCCGAACTACCGACTAGCGCGCGAGGACGCGGCCTTTTCGATCCCTGCGAAGAACTGCTTCATCAAGGTGTTCGACGCATTGCCGATCATCCTTTGCCCTACCCGCGCGAGGAGCCCCCCTACCTGGGTATCTCCGTCAACCGAAACCTTCGTAACGCCGGGCGCATCCTCTTCAAGACTCAATACCCCGCTGCCCTTTATCCACCCACCCGGACCGTCACCGGTGACCGCCATGCGATAGGAACGGGGTTCGTCGAAGTCGGACAGCTTAACCCGGCCTGAAAATCGCCCTCGTACAATGCCAATACCAACGGTCATCTGGGCTTTGTACTCGTCGGGGCCTATTTCCTCTATGGATTCGACGCCGGGAATGGCCTTTTGGAGCACGTCGATGTCCGTTAGTGCGTCCCAGGTATCCTGCTGGCTCAATTTCAGTTTGAAATTGCCACTTACTTTCACTGCTTCACCTACTCCGGGACGGTCTCAGGGGTTGCGGTCGCGACTTACCAAGTGTTAACTAAGTCCAACGAATGATCGCAGCCACGATAAGCGCTGGAGGCATAGCCAATGGGCCATGAAATCAACGTAACAGTCAATGGGCGTAGTTACACAAGCGCCGTCGACCCGAGATTATTGCTCTCCCAGTATCTCAGGGACGTGTTGAACCTTACAGGAACCCACGTCGGATGCGATACCACTAGTTGCGGCGCCTGCTCCGTCCTGCTCAACGGCAGTGCGGTCAAGTCCTGCAACGTCCTGGCGGTGCAGGTCGACGGCGCAGAGGTCACCACGGTTGAGGGACTGGCGGGCGATGATGAGTATCACCCGATCCAAAAGGCGTTCTGGGATGAGCATGGCCTGCAGTGCGGATTCTGCACCCCCGGAATGATGGTCACGGCCATAGACATCCTGAGCAACAATCCGCAGCCGACCGAGGCGGAAATCAGGACCGGCCTGCGCGGCAATCTTTGCCGCTGCACCGGCTATCACAACATCGTCAAGGCAGTTCAGGCCGCAGCAGCCGAGATGGCAAGTTAAGGGAGGCGGGAATGACTACTTCATCGATGATCGGATCCTCGATAAAGCGCAGGGAAGACCCGCGCCTCATTACCGGCAACGCGACCTATGTTGATGACGTCAGACCGCCCGGCGTGCTGCATTTGGCAATAGTCCGTAGTCCGCACGCGCACGCCACGATCGGGAAAATAGACGTCACCGAGGCAGCCAACATGCCCGGTATCGTAGCTGCGTTCACCGGCGCAGACATACAGGAACAACTCGGTTCGCTTCCCGCCGGCTGGGTCTTGCCGGATATGAAGGCGCCGAATCACCCGCCAATCGCGTTCGAGCGGGTCCGCTACGTGGGAGACGCAGTGGCTGTGGTAGTGGCGGAAAGCCCCCAGGCGGCGGCTGACGCGGTATCCAGCGTGGAAGTCGAATACGGCGAATTGGACGCCATCGTCGACGCAGAAATGGCGACCAAGGCCGGGGCGCCCCAGCTACACGACGACGCCCCGGACAACCTCGCTTTCGAGTGGGAAGTAGGCGGCGGAGACTACGATGCTGCTGCGTCGGAAGCAGAGGTTGTCGTAAAGCAACGGATGATCAATCAGAGATTGATCCCCAACCCGATCGAAGAGAGGGGGGTCGTCGCAGACTACAACCGGGCGACGAACCAAATCACCCTCTGGACATCGACCCAGATTCCACACTTGGTGAGACTCCTGTTCTCTGCTGTAACCGGCCATCCGGAGCAGCTGGTGAGAGTGATCGCTCCCGAAGTGGGCGGCGCGTTCGGGTGCAAGCTATACCTCTACGCCGAAGAGGTCATCTGCGGTGTCGTGTCGAAGATACTGGCGCGGCCGGTCAAGTGGATCTCGGGGAGGCAGGAAGGCTACATCGCGACGACTCACGGCCGAGACCACATCGCGGACGTGGAGATGTGCGGCAGCCGCGACGGCACGATTACGGGCATCAAGGCGACGGTGCATGCAAATCTCGGCGCATATCTCTCGACGTTTGCGCCAGGCATTCCGACCGTCCTGTTCGGGTTCACGCTCGGCGGGCCCTATCGCATGCCGAACGTATCCTGCAAGGTTTACGGAGTGTTCACCAACACGACTCCAGTCGATGCGTACCGGGGCGCAGGCAGGCCCGAATGCACGTACGTGATCGAGCGGCTCGTCGACCTATTCTCGCGGGAAATCGGCCGCGACCCTGTCGCCGTCAGGCGGAAGAACTTCATACCTCCATTCAGGAATGGACATGGGGTTTCCACGGGTGTCTCGTACGACTCAGGGAACTATCGCCTCGCGTTAAATCGTGCGCTCGAAATGCTGGACTACCGCGGTTTCCGAGCGGAACAACGGCAGGCGCGCAGGGAGGGCAAGCTGATCGGAGTCGGCTTTTCGAGCTACGTCGAAATCTGCGGTATAGCCCCATCGGCTGTCGCCGCATCGCTCGGCGCGGGCGCCGGCCTCTGGGAGTCGAGCACAGTTCGGGTCCATCCCACCGGCAAAATCGCGGTCTACACCGGCACTTCCCCGCACGGACAGGGCCATCAGACCAGTTTCATGCAGATCACTTCGTCCGAGTTGGGCGTGCCGATCGAAGACATAGAGGTGTTCCACGGCGACACCGACAAGCAGCAGATGGGCACCGGAACGTTCGGCAGCCGTAGCGTGGCGGTCGGCGGGACGGCTCTCTACATGAGCCTCCAAAAGATCATTGACAAGGCGACGAAGTTGGCGGCCCACCAGATGGGTGTCCCGCCTCGCCAGGTCTCGTTCGAAAACGGGACTTTCTACGTCGAGGACATTCGAGAACGTCAGATGAGCTGGGGCGAAGTTGTAGGTGAGGCCTACGCGGCCAAGAACCTGCCGCCGCGCATGGAGCCGGGCCTTGAAGCGGTCACGTTCTTCGATCCGCAGAACTTCACCTGGCCGTTCGGCACCCACATCGCCGTCATCGAAATCGATCCCGACACAGGCGAATCCAAGGTGCTTCGGTACATCGCGGTGGACGACGTCGGAAATGTCATCAACCCGATGATCGTCGACGGCATGGTCCACGGAGGTGTTGCCCAAGGCATCGGACAGGCGTTGCAAGAACAGGCCATCTACAGCGACAACGGCCAGTTGCTAAGCGGCTCGATGATGGACTACGCGGTACCAACGGCTGAGGACCTCCCGAGTTACGAGACCGATCGCACGGTCACGCCGACCAACGTCAACCCCCTCGGGGTCAAGGGCGCGGGTGAGACTGGCACCATCGCTTGCTCGCCAGCCATTGTCAACGCGGCCGTAGATGCCCTGTCCCACCTCGGGGTCAGGCACATGGACATGCCGCTAACTTCCGAAAAAGTATGGCGAACCATCCGCGACGCCCGGGTAGCCCAAACGGCTGTCCGCCGGGCCCGCGCCGCCGGGAGGACGAGCAATTGACTACCAGTATCGCAGCGCCCTTTTCTTACCACACGCCGAGTACGGTCGAAGAGGCCTCCCGGCTTCTGAGCCGGTATGGAGGCAACGCTCGACTCCTGGCGGGCGGGCACAGTCTCTTGCCACTGATGAAGCTCAGGCTTGCGTCTCCGGAGGCGCTTATCGACCTGCGGCTCGTCGACGGTCTGTCCTTCATTCGGGAGTCCGGAGACGGTGTGGCCATAGGGGCCATGACCAACTATAACGAGATAGTCAGGTCTGACCTGGTCAACGAGAGGGCCCCTGCGCTCGCCGAGGCCGCGGCGCAAGTAGCCGACACACCGGTCAGAAACGCCGGCACTATCGGCGGCAGCATCGCCCATGCGGATCCCGCCGGCGATCTTCCGGCAGTAGTGATCGCCCTGGGAGCGCAGTTACAGACCCAATCCGCTCGCGCGTCGCGCACTATCGACGCCGATCGCTTCTTCCGGGACTTCATGACCACGGCGCTGCGCTCTAACGAGGTCCTCACGGAAATTCATTTCGCAGGAGAGGGCGACGGAACAGGTTCGGCATACACAAAGCTGGCGAACAAGGCCTCCCATTACGCCGTTGTGGGCGTGGCGGCGACCGTGACGGTCAGCGACGGTGTATGTACGGCAGCCAGAATCGGCATTACGGGCGCAGGTCCTTTTCCAGTGAGGTCCCGGAGGGCAGAACGCATACTCGTTGGCAAGACGCCCAGCGCATCCGTTATCCGCCAGGCTGCGCAGAGGGGCGGAGTGGAACTCGAAGGCCAGTTCAACGAGGACGTTCACGCCTCCGCCGAATACCGGGCCGAGATGGCAAAGGTGTTCACGGGTCGAGCGCTCGAAACCGCATTTGCGAGGGCGGCGGGCTAGGCCGCCGCCGCCCTCAGAGTACTAGGTGGCTACGGTGCGCCTACGCGCGCCAGCGCAGCGACATCGTGTGACTGGTCGCGGATGTACGACGGCGTCATGACTATCTGCTCGATGACCGTCCTCTGAGGCAGAGTCGCGCACAACAGGATCGCCTCGGCAACGTCCCTCGGCCCCATCATTGAGTCCCGATCTTCCATCGGAGGCCTTACCGCCCGCTTGTCGAGAAGCGGAGTGTTTACCTCGGCCGGGATGATGGTGCTCGCCCTGACACCCGTGTTGCGCAGTTCGCTGTTGATGTATTTCATAATGGTCAGCGCGGCCGCCTTCGCAGCAGAGTACGGGGCCCCACCCAATGGACCAGGATTCAGGGCTGCCATGCTGGAGACCGTGATGATGGTGCCCTCGCCCCGTTCGGTCATCCCCTGAAGGAGCGACTGGGTCAGCCGGTAGACGGCTTCCACGTTGATGGTGAACACCTCATCCCACTCTCCAGGCTGCACGTAGCGTATTGACCGGACCGTGCTGGAATACCCGGCGTTGTTGACCAAAATGTCGACTCTGCCGAATTTGGCCTCAGCCCAGGCGCCAAGCTCGGCCGCGGCGTCGCCGTCGAGCAGATCGACCGAACGCGAAACGCACTTCCCGCCAGCGGCTTCGATCTCGTCTACGACCTCGTCCAACGGCCCCTGTCGCCTTCCAACGGCAATGACGGTTGCGCCCTCCCCTGCCATCAGCAGGGCTGCCTCGCGCCCTATCCCGCTGCTTCCTCCGGTGATGATCGCAATCTTGTTTTCGAGCCTGCCCATATTTAGTTCCTTTTTTGCTTACTGTCGCTTGTTATCGGATGACATGTGGCATAAAGAAAGACGTTACATCAAGAGACCGACGCCTGCGCGCTTGTGATTTTCGAAAGACACGCGGGCAGACTGCAGCCGCCCACGCCGGTGGAGCTACTTGCCGCCATTGGCAGGCCATCCTCGCCAGTGTCCTTTTTCGTCATCCAGTACCATCCCGGCGACCTCACGTCCCATACGGACACTGTAGTTCGTGCCCCGGTCCTCAGGGTAGATCTGGGTGGTGTTTGCGAGATAAAGACGTTTGAATGGAGTCCGGTGATCCGGCATGCGGGACGAATAGTTGGCGCCTATTATGGGCTGCGCGGCGCTCACGCTGTTGTAGTGCACGCGCTTGATCCAGCTTCGCTCGAACTCAGGGTTGAATTTGCCCAGGTGCGGCAAGTATCGGCCCAGCAGTTCATCGGGCGTCAACCCGAACATCTCATCGTGCCGATCGAGGTAGTTCGTCAGGTAGGCGACGTGGCTTCCGCCGTAGAGCTCCCGAGGAATTAGATTGGTGTGCTCGATGATCCCCAAAAACGGCACGTTGTGGTCGGCGATGTTCATCCAGTAGATGTTCGTTAACGGCCTGTCCAGTTCAAGAATTATCACCACTGCGGCGAGATAGTGCACCGCGTCGAGCTTCGACTTGTAGGCCGCGGGCAGGTCCACCAGCTCCGGGAAGTGGTAGGACGGCACGGTCGACACGACCGCGTCGAACTTCTCTTCGTGTTTGGTACCGTCCGGTCTCCTCGCTGTCAGTCCGGTAACCCCATCATCACCTACCTCGACGCGTTCGACCGGCGTCTCAAGCAGGATCTGACCTCCGGCCAAACCGATTCGGCGGGCGACCTCGTCAAACACGGAATCGAAGCTGCCTATGGGATACCCGAGCTGTTCGCCTCCGACAGTTTTCCGCGACGCGAACCTCGTCTGGATCTTCGACCAAAACCACGGCATTCCTACTTGATCGTAGCTATCTCCGAACTTGCCTCGCAATAGCGGATTCCACACCACTTCATAAGCTTTGCCGCCAAGGCGTTCACGGAGCCACTCATCGGCGGTGAATGATTCCAGCGAACGCCAGTCCCCCAATCTCTGGAGTCTCAGCGCAAAAAGGCCGAGCTTGATCCTGTCGTAGAGCGGCAACGCGCCGAATCGCAACAGGTCAAGGGGAGTGGTAGTTCGGTAGACACGCCCACTGGCGTAGGTGCCGACGCGGGAAGGAAACCATTTCAACTCATCGGACAGCCCGATCTCTTCTATCAGTTCAATGATGGCGTGATCATTTGTGAACAGATGGTGGTAGCCGCGCTCGAGCCTGCCGCCGCCGACTTCGATAGTTGACGCCTGGCCTCCGATGAACGGCGCCGACTCGAATACGGTTACCTTGTGCCCCGCGTTGGCCAGGTCATATCCGGCTGCCAGCCCTGCCGCTCCGGCGCCTATCACACCGATATTCAAGGACTCATCTCCGTGGAAGTTTCGGGCTCTGGGTGAACGGTACGCGCCCTAGCGGCGCCGCCGTAAAGCCGTGCAAGCGAACTACCGTCCAGCAGCAGTAATACGGCGCCAAGCAGCGTCGGCGGGACCCACAGTGCAACGTGCACCGTTAGCGCATACCCGGACGCAAGCCCCTCGGAAACGCCGAGCGCCACCAGCGCCAGAGCGCCGAAGAAGTCGAATGGCCCCCAACTCCCTGCGCTCGATGGAAATATGCCGGCCAGATTTGCGGCAGCGGTGAACACAAGGATCACTGCAACGAACTCTAGATTACCGTCGAACATGGAATTCAAATCGAATCCCAGCGCGATCGTGCCGTACATCGCCGCCTCCATCAGCCATATCGGCAATGAAAGCAGGAACAGATAAAGCATAGCCCTGGGCGACGAAGCAACTGTGAGCCCTTGCAGCAAGTGCCCTACCAGTCCAAGAGCCGTATCTCGGAGATTGGACGGTAACGGCGCCAAGATCCGGGCTGCCAACCCCAGCGCTCTTGCCTTAGACATGACCGATACCACCACTACCACGCCCGCGACCAGCAGGAAAGGCAACAATGCGGCGGCGGCCAACGTTGTTGCGCCCCCGGGCACGTTGTCCGCCACCTCGCCAAACGCCCCGGACACAGGGACCAATATCCACGCCAGCGCGATAAAAAAGAGAAGCGCGACTACGTCCGACGCCCTCTCAACCGCCACGGTGCCAAACGCCCCGGCCGTCGATATGTTCTCGCGCAGGCTCAGGTAGTAGGAACGGACCACCTCGCCAATCCTCACCGGTATGAGGTTGTTGGCCATATACCCGACCACTACCACCGGAAATATCGGCCGCCGCGATTCGCCGATTATCGGCCTCAGCAGGAATCGCCACCGGTGGGCCCGCAAGTAAAGAGCAATGAAGTAGAAGACCAGGGACGGCGCCACGTAGGCGTAGTTGGCATTCCTCAGCACGTCGCCAATCGTGCGTGTGTCGACAAAGAACACCAAAAAGATAGCCAGGAAGCCGGCGCTTCCGGCCAACCCAAGCCAAAAGGCGCGTTGCCTTGTCAACCGAGGGCTTTCAGGTAGCGGACCATGGAACCGGCGACGCGCTCAGTCGATGGCCGCAAGCGGGATGTCCCGATCGAAGTAGACATACGAATCGACAGACCCGATGGGCGACGACAACTTGCGATAGAGGAAAAAGTCGAGAGACGTACGCCAGGCATCACGATCGACCACAGCATCGAAGAACTTCGTCAGACTCAACTCGTGGTGCTTGTATGTCTCGTTTTCGGGGAACCACCATCGATGCACGATCCGGCGGCCCTCGGTGTAGGCGTCGCCGAGCTCCGGTTCGACCTTGGTGTTGTTCTTGGCGTTAATCACGGCGATGGCCGTTCCGTCACCCGGCGCCGACACGCTTTCAGACTGGTCCGGATAGGTGACGTTGGCGTATCCCCGCAAATACCAGGCCCACGGCCATGTAAAACCGTCCGCGGAGTCGATGGACAGCCTGATCTCGTTCCGGTCGCCAGTAAGATCGCCGGCAGTTTCTATTTCTCTCACAAGATTGTGGATGTCCGGCGAAGTTTGAGTGTAGATCAGCATCTCCCGCGGCACGTCGGAGTGAACGTACGTTGCCACCCATCCCGTGCGGACCGTCAGAACGAACAGTATCCCGCACATGACCAACGCCGACGCGGACAGGGCAGTCTTCCAAGTTACCTGGCGCGCCAGCCACGTGAGACTGACGATCACCACACCAACCGATCCAAACAGTGCCCACAGCGTAAAGAATGACAGAGTGCCGTTATCGAACTCGAAGAATGCCAGGCGCCAGATCAGGATCACAAACAGAGGAACGCCTAGAAGCAGGTAGGGTAATTTGGTTCGCGTCACGGTGCGCCACGGCACGGTAGAAGCCAGGTCGTTGATGGCGCGCCCGGCGAGAATGATTAGCGGTAGCGAGATGTTGACGAGGAGCCACGGCATTTTCTCACCGGCGAGGGTGTAGGCGATCAACGTGGCGGCCGCCCAGAAAACCAGGAAACGGGTGAAACGGTCTCCCCTGTATACGTAGTAACCGGCGGCCGCCAGGGCGATCAGCCACGGGAGAAATTCGTAGACGAACAGGATCATGAAGTAGTAGAACATCGGCTGTTCGGCCCGGGCCACCTCATGTTGAGCCAACCAATAACCGAGCGACTGCCAAATCCCGCTGCCGACTCCCCCGGGATGGGTGAAGAAATTCGTGAACATCGTCAGGAATATGGCGGCAAAAATGACCCAGCATATGAGCCATACACGCCGGTTCCAGGCCAGCCCGACCACCATGGCGACAACTACCAGTATTACGGTTACCGCAATCGCTATCACCCAGCCTCCACCGTCCGGCGAACCGACGGGAATGTCTGCGACGTTGCCAGCTTTTGCGGCCAGCGTGATACCCAAAGGCTCCTGCAAAATCGCCACAAGTGCCGCGGCGAGTGGGACGGTCAGGGCGGTCAGAAGGATCAACATGCGGCCTGCAGGGTCGAAGTCCTTGAAAGACGCCCTGCCCCACAGCCAATTGCCAACTTGCGTTCGGGCCAGGAATAGGAGACCAACGACAAGTATCAGGGCTGATAAGTACATCGTCTCCTTTGACGTGAATCCCAGTGCAAGGAACGCCGCGGCCAGGTACAGATACCGGTTCTTTCGTTCGTCCATGTAGCGCCAGATCATGGCGAACAGGCCCAGCACGAACACGGCCATGAATATGTCGTTGCGAGCGAAACGGCTGAAGTACAGCATCGCCGGCGAAAAGGTCAGCATAACTGCCGCGGCCAATGCGCCCACTTGCCCCAACCGGGATCTCAGCAGTAACGGCATCAACACCAGTACACTGCCGAAAATGGCCATCGGCAAGCGAAGAGTGAAGTCGTTGTCGCCGAAGAGAAAGAACGAACCTGCCACGCTGTGGAACAGGAACATGCCGTGCATCAGCGGGTTATGTTCGTACCCACTCCCGGTGGATATCTGCCACGCGAAGAATCCGTGCAGGCTCTCATCGTGATGGACAGCCCGGGCGCCCAGGTCCCACAGGCGCATGATCAGCGCGCCGACAAAGAGCGCCGCGTAGGCCGAGCGCTCCCAAACAACGGGAATCAGTACCTTGTCGCCGGTCTCCTCGGCAACGGGTTCGACGACAGGCTCGTCAGGTTCTTCGGCCGGTCTTTCGGGTTCGACCCACCGCCCGTCTTCCCAACGGCCGGCCGTTTCTGCATCTGGCTCCGAGATAGTTTGAGACATCAGGGGCAGTTTTCCTTAACACAGTAGATCACGAGATCATCGACCTCGAAAACGCGACTTCCAAGCGTATCGAACTTCCCTTCGCGTAGTAACGGATATTGGGACCTTTCCCGCGCGCCCACAACGATGTAATCGAGCCCATACGCGGCTATCAACCCAGACGCGGTCTCCTGGTCTTCGGTTTCGTACAGTTCCCGAACGTCGTCCTCGCGGGGAGCGACGAGATCGCCGGAACCTCTCCATTGCCGCTCGTGACCGGGCCACCCAAGCACCGTGGGAACCCCGGTTGAACCCGATATTCGCCCGAATTCTGTGTACGACCCACCGACTGCCTCGACCAGCCGGTCACCAGGTTCAGCGGCGCCTTTAATAAACTCTATCGCCGCCAGATCCGCTGGGGCCGTCTTTTCCAGATACGAGATGCCGTCGATTGTGGATGCTCCCGACTCTTTGGCCTTGGTGAATGTTGCCGCCACGCTGTAGTACAGCGCGCCAGCAAGCAGAATAATCGCAACGCTTGCCCCAATTCCACTGGCTGCATGGCGCCAACTTGACAATTTTAGGTGGTATAACCGCCACCGCCACACCCCAAACGCGCATACGACCGAGAGCAGTATCCAAGACTGGTAGTAGAACTTGAACACCGTGTTCATCCGGTTGCCGAAAAAGTCGTTGACGTGCAGCAGTTCGGCACCGTACAGAAGGTACATCGCCATCAGTACCAGCATGAGCGCGAACTGCACGGCATCGAATATCCCTGCCCTGGCGCGCGACACGAGCACGACGAACAGCAAAACGACGATCAGACCCAGCGGGACCGCGGTCCATAGCCGCAGCAGCAAGTCCGCCGGTCGCGCTCCCTCCGTGAACTCGAGGTGGGCGAACGCCCAGAGCAGGTACGGTAAGACCACCCCGATAATGCCGAGCAACCAGGCCTCGATTTCAGGTCCGCCGAACCAGCGCACTCTTCCCAACAGCGCCCCCCACAGGCGAGATATCCGGTACTGAAATGTCGAATAGAGGGTTACGAACAAGAAGGCGGTAGCCAGGAGAAGGAACAGACCCCAGACGGTCAGGAAATGAATCGGCCTGGTGCCGTAATCGGCGGGAGCAATCGGCGGCATCTGCACCTGCGTCGCCAAGGTGCCGAAGTAGAACGGCGAAAAGACAAACAGGCCAAAAGCGGCGATGGCAGCGAGCGGAAAACCGGCGGTTGCGGCGGACCACACCACTGATACGGGCCGGGCGCGGTACGTGGCGAGCAGTCCAATCGCATACATCGACACCACAGCCACCGCCACCCACCACGCCAACACGACGGTCAACGCGATAGTAAGACATGCCCCCGTCCCGACGGCCATCTCAACCGATCTTTCTTTCTCACCGTAAGTTTTGAGGGTCACGGCAGCTATAAGCGCCGCTGCAAGGAACGCCGCGTCCCATGCGCTAATAAACCCGGCGGCCCCGGTCAATATGACGAGACTGACCGCCGATGCGGGATTACGGCGCAACCAGCCAAATCCCCACGCGTCCTTGGACGCGAAGATGTTGTAGACCGCGCCCAACCCCACCAGGACAAACGGAATCGACATGACGTGTGGATGAAGGTCGCCGAGCAAGAAGCTGAACAGAGGGAATTCCTGAATGGTGAAGTCCAGTCCCGCGCCTGATTCGTTGAATGTGTTTATGACCCGAGAGGCCCTCCACCACCACCAAAAACTGGTTGGCCGCCACGATTCTGAATCCGCATTGCGCTCGAGACCATCGATCGCCAGCCAGTTGTAGAAGCCGTCGGTCCCCACCCCGAAATTGGCTAACAGTTCCCACCAGCCCGCAAGGCTGGAAACCACGAGCAATAAGGCCGATCCGGCTATGCCCACCCAGACGGCTGTGAGCCTGGAACCGCTGTCACGACGCACCAACGAGAAGACAAGCGTGAATATCGCCCCCGCGGCCATTGCCGCCGAAAGAGACAAGGCGAGGTTGTAGGCAATCCCCGGCGCCACGCCGCTGGCCTTGGCCAATCCGCCAAACATCCAGTACCCGAAGTAGTAGTAGGCGACCGGTTCGCCGCTCAACCAGGGGTCCTCCGGAGGGGCCGACTCCGTAACGACGGATGCGTTCAGGAACATGAAGTCCATCGGCTTTTCGGTGCCCGCGATGTTGGGATCGAACAGGCGGAATAATGTCCATGCGACAAAGAAGGCGATGAAAACCGTTTCGCCAATGGCGACCGCGGTCCAATTTCGACGGAAGAAGCCAAGCATCTCGTCGCGGCGTCGGTAAGCGAAGAGTCCGCTTGCAATAGCCAATGCCGAAATCGCGACCCACCACGCCCATGGCGTGTTTGGCAGGACTCCGAGTTGACTCAGCCCCCATACGGCCGTACCGATAACGATCAGGCCGACTGGCTTGGCAAATCCCCACGCCCGGTCCGGCAGATTGGGAAATGCCGCGTAGGCAAACGGAAAGGCGGCGAGGCCGATGGCCTCTGCGACGATCAGCCAGCTGATGACATCAAGCATGGCTCAGTCTCTTGGCCAAAAGATACGAATTGGTAGTCAGGCGACCCTGGAGTCGGGCAAAAGAGCGTCGGTGAACCCCGTGGGATCGAATTCGGAAAGATCGTCCAGGGATTCTCCTGTACCGATAAACCATATGGGCAACCCAAGGTCTCCGGCGATGGCCAGCGCAACCCCACCCTTGGCCGAGCCGTCCAGTTTGGTAATCATGACCCCGTCACAGCGCACCGCTTCGGTAAATGACCGCGCCTGCACGATGGCGTTTTGGCCCGATGCGCCGTCTATCACCAGGAGCACGCGCTGAACGTAGCCGTCGGCCTGCCTATCGACGATCGACCTCATCTTTTTCAACTCTTCCATCAGGTTATGGCGGGTGTGGAGACGTCCTGCGGTGTCGATAAGCACAACGTCGGCGCCTCGCGCCCTGGCCGAACTCAGAGTGTCGAACGCCACTGCGCCCGGATCGCTGCCCGCCTGTTGATATACGACCGGCAGGTCGAGTCGGTCGCCCCACACTCTCAACTGCTCGATGGCGCCGGCGCGAAAGGTGTCAGCGGCGCCGAGCATTACTTTTCTGCCGTCCCGGACCGCGGCCCGGGCCAGCTTGGCGATGCTGGTCGTCTTGCCGGAACCGTTTACCCCAACCACCAGCACAACCACCGGCTGGCCCGACGGTATGGGATCGTTGGCAGGCGGCCGCGAAAGCGTCTCCACCATCGCTATTCTCAGTTGTTTCGTGATGCCCTGTGCAGACACCGCGCCGCCCGTGGAAGCGTGGGCCTTGACGCGTTCGATCAGTTCAATTGCTGTGCTGACCCCAACGTCGGAGGTAATAAGAACCTCTTCGAGTTCGTCCCACACCTCAGGGCCGACAGTGTTCCGGCCCAAGACCTGGCCGAGGACGCGGCGCCATACGGCGCCGGTCTTCGCCGTCGTTTCGAAGGTCTTATCCCGTTTTCTGCCGAGTCTTAACACAGCAATACCAAACCAGCCTCGAACATGTCGTCAGGCGCCGTCACCGTCAGTCGTTTCGCGGGACATTCGGCTCATAGCTTCAACGGCTGCGGCCCGCTCCGCCTCCACCTTGCGGTCGCCGCTTCCTGAGCCGGCCACTTCTCCGCTCAAAAGCACTTCGACGTTGAACCGGGCTTCTGAGCATGCGGCGTCCGTCGGCGCTATCCGGTAACTAGGTGACGGTTCCCCCATTTGTTGCACTATCTCTTGTAGTACCGATTTCGGGTCCTTGGGGTTCTTTTCGCGCAGGGCTTGGTCGATCTCAGGCCCAAGCCAGTCGAGCAGGATCCGCTCGCACCCGTCGAATCCCCGGTCCAGAAACACGGCGCCCGCAAGAGCCTCGAAAGCGTTGGCCAGATTGGTCAGACGGTCTGGGCCACCGGACTCGAACTCCCCTCGGCCCATTACGAGGTGTTCACCAAGCCCCATGCGCGCAGCCGCGGTCGCCAAAGCCTCACGTCTCACAGCGTGTGAACGCCTGGTCGTCAACTCACCTTCCGGCGCTTCCCGCGCGCGTTCGTACATAGTCCTGGCGACGACGAAGTTGACGACCCCGTCGCCGAGGAACTCGAGCCTCTCGTTCGATTCGGCGCAGGCCTCGGGCTGCTCGTTCAGGAATGACTTGTGTGTCAGCGCAACCGCCAACAGCCGCCGGTCCCGGAATTCGATGCCCAACCGCTGCTGGATCGACTCCAGGTCCTGGTCATCATGTGGATCGATAGGCAAATTTAATCAGTAGCGCCGCGAGGCCACGGCGGTTGGGGCCGTTTCAATTCTCCGAAATACTTGCTGTCGCTTGCGATGCCCATGAAATGATCAAAGGCTCGCATGGTTTCGGATTCGGGTGGAGTGAACAATTTCAAAAAGGCCCACGAACCGTCCACGAAGCGGAATGTCGGGGTGCCGAACACACCGTGCTCGACAGCGAATTCATGGTCCCGTCCAATTTCTTCGAGCGTCGACGGATCCTCCAAGTCTGTCTTGAACGTGGTCATGTCGAGCCCGATTTTCCGAGCGCACGCCGTGACGGCTTCGACGCTGCGGATATCCTCACGACGGAGGTGTTTGGCATCGAGCATCTCCATCACGTAGTCGTGGTGGGCCTGCGAGCCCTGCCGGGCGGCGGCCATGCCGCCTCGCAAAGGATTCAGGCCTCGGCTGACGTAGTCGCCGGTCTGTTCCCAGGCCTTCCACTCGGGTCCATTTTTTGAATTGGCCTGCTCCAGGGCAAAACTACGGTAGTCAATTATGAGGTCGTCTCCGAGTTCAGACTTGACTCTTGACAGCCAAACGGCCGCCTGGCGGACCCATGGTCAGGTGTAATCGATGAAGACTTCAAATCTCAGAGGTGTTTCAGCAGCCATGGGTTCCTCTCATTCAGTGCTGGTTGGACTATTTGATAAGTCTATGACTTACCGGAATATTCTGCATGTACGAAAGAACCCTGCTCACCCCGTGCCAGGTTTGGCGGAAATTGTGGCCCGGCTGGACGTAAAATATTAAGGGAGCACGGTTATCACGATTTCCCATTGCCTAACATCGCAACTCTTCTAGAAAGTACCCTGCCCAGCGGCGCGCTGGAAGGACTTCGGCTGGCTGGAATTCTTGCGGCCGAAGGTGACAGCGAGGCGGAGGCAGCCTACCTGGTCGGTGGATCAGTACGCGACGCCCTGCTCGGCCTCACCCCTGGCGATATGGACCTGTCCATCGTAGGAGACGCGCCCCAGTTCGCCGCGTCATTCGCGGACAAAGGCGGCGGCGTAGTTGAAGCTGTGTCGCAGTTCGGTACCGCCAGGGTTGGGCTGCCGGCAGGGAGATTTGACCTGGCGATGTCGCGGACCGAAACGTACGCCACGCCGGGGGCCTTGCCGACCGTCAAAAGCTCGGGAATCCAGGAAGACCTGTCCCGGCGCGACTTCACTATTAATGCGATGGCGGTCGATCTTTCCCCATCGAATTGGGGTGATTTAGTGGACCCGCATGGAGGGTTTTCAGATACGGCGAGGCGCCGGATCCAGATCCTGCATCCCGGAAGTTTCAGGGACGACCCCACGCGAATCTTCCGCGCTATCCGGTACGAACAACGGCTCGGATTCAACCTGGACCCAGGCGCTCTGTCGCTCATGACGCGCGACTGGGACTACATGGACCTAGTAAGCGCCGCAAGGGTCAGGGGCGAATTGGAAAAAATCCTTGCCGACCCTCTGCGGGCAGACATTCTGGCCGCCGCCGAAGATCGCGACGTACTGGCAGGGATAGACATTTCCTTCAGGGTGAGCCGCGCCGCGTTGCAGGCGATGCGCCGGAACCCGGATCGGGACATACTGTTTTATCTTGCGCTCGCGACCGCCTCCCTCACCGAAAACGAGGCCCTCTCGCTCGTGACCCGGCTGGAACCGCCCCAGGAGTGGCGGGAGATCATATTGTCGTCACCGAGGTACCGCGGAATGTCCAGCATTCTGAGGAATGAAAACTTGTCGCCCAGCGAAGTGGTCGCAGTGCTGGGTGAATTCCCGCTGCCGCTCCTCGAGGCGCAACGAGCGCTGACTGGTTCCACCTACCAAAAGTCGCGGCTCGATCAATACCTGGGTACCCTTCGACACGTCAGGCCGGAGATAACCGGTGTCGACCTGCTGGGAGCGGGAGTTCCGCAGGGACCGGAAATCGGCATCATGCTGGACGAGGTCCTCCGTGCGCGCATGGACGGCAGGGTCAAGACGAAAGAGGAAGAACTGGCGTTTGTCGACCGGCGAATGTTGTCTCCGGCACGCCACCTTCTCAATCGCTAAACGTCTTCCGGCAGGGCGCGGGCTGTGTGGGCGCCCCCCCATGAAGCCGCGCGGCCTGCCAGTCGCTCGCGGTGGAACATGTACTGTTGCGCTATCGCGCCGTACTGGCCAAAGTGGTTCCTCGCCCACTCCCCTGCCGCGGCGTTATTTAGCCGAGGCGGTAATCCGTACCACTTTTCGAGCGCCCTTCGGGTCCAGCGGTCCACAGGGAACGCCTGCGGCTTGTCCAATGAAAATGCGAGAACGCAGTCGGCGATCTTCTCCCCAACCCCGTTGATCCCCATCAGGCACTCCTTCGCGTCGTCGTATGACTGTCCTCTCAGCGCCATCAGATCGAGGTCCCCGCGGGCCGCGAGCTCTGAAGCTGCGGTCACATATTTGGCTCGAAATCCGAGGCCAAGTTCACGGAGTTTCCGCTCTCCGACGCCCGCTATGGCCGATGCGGGCGGAAATTCGAAATCGGCCTCTAAGGGACCGATTCTCCGACCAATTGCGGTCGCGACCGCGCCGACATTCAGTTTGATTCTCGGCACGTTGGAGGTCGATGAGCAGATGAAAGAGACCAGGCACTCCCAAGGGACCTGGCGCAGCAGACGCAGACCGGCGTACCCGCGAACCGCAGGACCGATGCAAGGGTCGTCGGCGAACACCTGTCTGAACTCTTCGAGGTTCATGTTCGCGTTGAGGTAGCTAGCCGTTTTCTCCAATGCGTCCGACTCCGGCCCATCATCAAGCGCGGTGACTTCCACACCCCCGTTGCATTCCGATAGGCACAACAGGCGGTCTTCGATCACCCCCCGGAATGCGGACTCTTCTTCTGACTCTACTTGCCACCAACGGAACGCCTGACCTCCGTCCAGAGTCGCGGCAAGCGCGACTGGTTCGCCAGCGATTTCAAGGGTGGCACCGGACGGACGGTCAGGTGCTTGCGTCGTTGCTGCGACAGCCTGGGTCATGCGGTCCCGTTCTCATTCCACGCGGCGACGATCTCGCCAAGCCTCGACAGAGATGTCCTTCGCACTGTGCACCGCGGCAACGCCCTCTGAAACTTGGTTCCATAACCGCGGGAGATGATGCGCCGGTCCAGAATGACGAATGCTCCGCGGTCGGTACCTGAGCGAATCAACCTGCCGAACCCCTGTCGGAAACGCATTACAGCTTCCGGCACCATGTACTCGTCGAAGCCGTCCTCATAGAGCTCCGAGCGCGCCTCGACCACCGGGTCTGTCGGAACGGGGAATGGCAGCCGGGTCATCACAAGGGCCTTTATTGACGCTCCTTCGAGGTCGACTCCTTCCCACAGGCTGCTTGTGCCCAACGCCACGGCCTTGCTGTCGCGAGCGAGTTCGCGCATTACACGATGGGGCGGCCCGTCGGCGCCTTGCGCAATCAACCGGATGCCCGCAGCCTCGAGCCGGGTGCTGAGCGAGCGGCGGGCCGACTCAAGAGCCGAATTCGACGTGAACAGCACAAGCACGCGGTCACGTAGTTTCGTTGCGATGTCTTCGACCGCGTCCGCCACCGTCGTCGCATAGCCCCGCCTACCGGGCTCCGGCATGTCTTCGGGAACGGCCACCAATGCCGCCCGCTTGTAGTCGAACGGCGAACCCATAAAGAGGTCCTGGCCGCCGTCCATTCCCACCATTTCCCGGAATCTGTCGGCTTTCCCGTCATATCCCAGGGTGGCGCCCGTCAGGATCACCGAACGTTCATGCTCAAATAATTTCTCCCGCAGAATCGGCCCGACATCCAGCGGTGCACCGTTCAGAAAGAACGTCTCGTCTCGAGGCCTCGCGGAAATCCAGTAGACCATCCCATCATCGGGATGAGGGATGCTCTGCCTTAACCTGTCACGCGCGGCGGCAAGATTGTCCAACGCGGCGGTAACGTCGAGCATGATCGCTGAAAGGTCTTCGCTGCCAGACGCGGCCTGGCTACCTCTCCGCGCCAGTACAGAGAATCTTTCGATTAGCACCGAAAGCGCCACGTCGAGGTTTTCCCAGGCGACTTCAAGCCCTGCCCAATTCGGTTGGGCCCGAAGGCCCGCGGTGATCCGAAGTCTTTGGTTCTGCTCGTCCGATGCGAACGCTCTGTACGTGGACTGCAGAACGTCAAAGAACGCCGCGGATATTGTCGATACACGCCCGGCCGCCTCTCCGGCGTTCCCCGCCTGTACCGGTACAGGGTTCAATGCTTCAACTTCTCCGCGCTCCGCCTGGATTGCGTTCGCCAGCGCGGCAATCAGGCCGCGTTCGCCGGTCAATTCTGCCAATTCGATCTGGAATTGCTGCTGCGAGAGGGAAAAGCCAAGGTGATTTGTGGCAGCGGTTACCAGGTGCTGGGCTTCATCCACGATAAGGGCGTCGTGAGGTGGCAGCAGCCCGCCGCCCATGGCAGCGTTGGACATTAGAAGTGAATGATTGATAATGAGAATGTCGGCGCTATGGGCCTGGTTTCGCGCTTTCCTCAGAAAGCACGGACCCCGTCCGGGCGGACACTCTGCCGCACCCTGGGCAGAAAGCCGTCCGAATGCCGGGGTCTGTCTACCCAATCCCAGCTCCGAACGATCACCCGTTTCAGTCGTCTGAAGCCAGACCAGGCACTTCCCAAGCAGGCTCGTTTCCTGCTCAGATGACCGACCCGACTGAATGGCGTGTGCCCAGCGGCGGTAACACAAGTAGTTGCCGCGCCCCTTCAACTCGCTTATTTCGAGTCCCGACTCTTCAAGGTGGCCCGCAGTCGATAGCGTCTGCTCCACTAACGGCGCGTCCTTGTTCAGAAGTTGAGCCTGAAGGTTGATCGTGTTCGTGGAGACGATGATCGGCCCACCGCCTTGCGACGCGTGCAACGCCGCGCCTGCCAGATACGCGATGGACTTGCCGACGCCCGTTCCCGCCTCTACGACCAGGTTTTCGCCATCAACTATTGCCGCGCCCACCGACGTGGCCATGGTCAGCTGCTCGCTCCGCTCCTCGAACGACGGCAGAGCCGACTTCAGCGGGCCGTCCGGGGCGAATATCTTTTCCACTTCGGCAAGGTATTCGTCACGACAAATCTGCAGCTCGCTCGTACGTTGCCTTCTGGGGAACTGGAGCCTTTCCATCAGGTCACGCGGGTCCAAACCGGTTGGAACGATTACTTGGTCGCTCGGCCTGCGCGGCTTCCCGGCAATGGCCAGACTCGCCAGGACGCCAACCGGCCAGCCGCTTTGTTCGCTCATTCGTTGCAATTGCGCCAGGACGGGCATACTCATTTCATTCAAAAGCCGGTTGAGTTCCAGGAACAGATCGCGGGTTACCAACGCGTCGGAAAGCGCACGATGTGGGGAATTGTGGGACGCGTCGATTTTCTGGGCGAGGCGCGCGAGCCCGTATGAAGGTTCTGAAGGCAGGACCACCCGTGCGAAGTCGAGAGTGTCGAATACAAGCCCTCTTGGATAGACGCCGTTGGCGCGCAAGAACCCGGTGTCGAATTCTGCGTTGTGCCCAACGATAGGCGAGTCCCCCAGGAAACGCGTCAGGTCCGGCGCCACCCGATCCCACTTGGGCGCAGCGTCGACGTCGCCCTGACTTATGCCCGTAAGGAACTTGATGAACTGGGAGAGCCGTCTTCCCGGGTTTACGAGGCTGGAAAAGCGGTCAAGTTCCAGAACGCCCCTGAACTTGACAGCCCCAACCTCGATGATCTTGTCCTTCTTTGGGTCGAGGCCGGTGGTCTCCAGGTCGATCGCAACGAAGGTTTCCCCGTCCGGGCCGGACCGCGCTGTGCTGTTCGGGTTCATGCAGGAGACTGTACTTGAGTCGCGGCAATGACTGAGCCGTCAGTGACCATTACCGGCCGGCATTTTCCAATCGACGGAACGGTCTGCATTCGCCGAGTCGCAGGCCGCGACAAGGCGACTATCAGAATCCCGCTGTTTCGAGTATGCGGCCCGGGTGAGCAGCGTCCTGACCGATCTCTCCGCGCTCGAACCGGTGGACAGCATCGATAGTCGCTGCCGTAACAGGCACACGCTCACCTGCTTCCCCGGCCCTTGCATGCACGTACCCGTTCATTTCATCGATTTCGGTTGGGCGGCCTTTGTGCGCGTCCTGCGCCATGGAAGGTTTCCAATCATCTCCACCGACCCTGCTGGAAATAGAGTCGTCGATCTCTTCGTAGATGCTCCCGTCCGACGCGTTCGCCCATGTTTCGGCATCGAATCCGCCGAACGGCGGCACGCGGTAACCGAGGGACAAGCCGACGCTGGCTGACTCGGACGCCAACCTGATCTGTAGTTCGCGCCCGCGGGCGTCGTTGGCAAGGACCGATGTACCCATGCCCGAAATGGCGGTGACGGGGTTGCCCATACAGTTTTGGCACAGCTTTGCCCACCGCTCCCCCCACAGGTTGTCGGTGACCCGTGCGCCGTCGATGACCTCGAGCATGTCGACCAGTTCGCGCAGGCGCCTGGAGACGCGTCCGTCGTGCTCTCCCGCCCGAAACACGTCGTAGCCGGAGTCGCGCCGACGTGCTTTGCCACCCCGCGCAACGATACCGGGCTCCCACAGGGCCACTTGTATCGATGACATCACCAGCCCGACCGCCCGACCTGCACCGACGACTGCGGCGACCGTGGGATCATTCCAGCAGTTTTGGGCCGAAACCAGGTACCCGTCGCTGCCAATGAAACGCGCTGCAAGTGTCGCTGCCCACGACGTATCGAACGACTTGACGCAGATGAAACCGATGTCGAAGGCCGGGCGGCGTGCCAATCGCTGGGCCTCGTGAATATTGAGCATGTCCAACGAAGCAGTGAACCGTTCGTGAGGGCCGGAAACGCTGAGCCCGCGTTCGTTGACCGCCGCCACGTGTTCGCTCCACGGGTCCAGAACGGTGACTTCGTGGCCTTCATGGGATAGCCACCCCGAAATATAGCTGCCGACGGCGCCTGCGCCGACCACCAGAATGCGCACGGTCATGCCTCGCTCATTGCTCCGGGCTCGATCGACACAGAGTCACCCGGCCGTACTTTGCCAGTAGAAATCACGGTCCCGACTACGCCCCGCCGGCCCACGCACGCCTTCAGCACGCTCTTGTCGATATAGTCGAGGTTGGAACACGGCTTATTCTGCTCGGTGACTCGTATGGCCGCCGTATCACCGACCCTGAGCACATCTCCGCCGGCAAGTTCGGAGAGGTCGCCAAGTCCTTCGACGAGCAGATTTTCGCCGAACGCGCCCGGCTCGACATCCACGTCAAGTGAGGACGTGAGGAGATCGTAGACCTCTTTGGACACGATGCTCACCGGCCTGTCGTTCGGCTTCCCCGCTTTGGAACCGTGCTTGCATATCGGGCCGGCGTGGTAATCGCCATCGACGCCGAAAGTACCGACGTCGATCTCGTCCCTGGGGAATTTGGGCATTCCCCGCTCCTGCCTCGCGCAGCAGGCAATCACAGTTCCCGTGGTCATAACGCGTCCTCTTTCGATACCAGATTCGATGCCACAGCAAACCTTCTCACTAACATCACAGACGCTATTCTAGCCACGCTTTGGGGAGTGTGAGGTTAGCCAGAGTAAAACGCGCGTTCTCTAATCTGGTGGCATAATGCGGACAATTCTGAATAAAAGAGTTCGTTCGGAACGAACAAGGAGTATCCAATGGCAGTAGACGTAGGCCAACAAGCGCCAGGATTCACGCTGTTAAACGGAGCGGGCGACGAGGTGAGCCTCTCTGACTTTTGCGGCAAAAACGTGATCGTCGCCTTTTTCCCCGCGGTGTTTTCGGGCGTTTGCGATAACGAGATGTGCACCTTCCGCGACTCGCTGTCCGAGCTCAACAACGCCGACGCCGAAGTCATCGGCATTTCCGTGGACCCGCGCTGGGCGATTGGTGAGTTCGTATCCAAGTACGGACTGACGTTTCCTGTCCTGAGCGACTACAGCCGCCAGGCGATACGTGACTACGACGTCGTCATGGAAAACTTCGCCGGCATGGCGGGTTACGACGCGGCTGTCAGATCCGTGTTTGTAATCGGCAAGGACGGTACAGTGCGCTGGAATTGGGTCGCTGAGGCCCCGCCGGTAGAGCCGCCGTACGACGAGGTCAAATCCCAGGTAGCTGCGCTCGGCTAGGCAATTCGACATCCGGTCTGCCCCGGAGTTCGGCCGACCGGTTTTCACTGGAATTCGGGTCTCTTGCCCGGTGGCCGTGTCACTGGAGGGGAACCAACGCGTAGCGCTTCGCTGGCGAGGTTCTTCAAACGGGGAAGCCCGACGCGTCCCGGGTACGCCGATAAGACTCGCAGGTACCTATACGCTTCATAACAGCAATACCGATCCGTAAGCCGAAGATCTTCTTCGGCTGGTGGGTAGTCGCCGCTGCCGCCGCCCAGAATTTCTACGGATCGGGCGTGTGGTTTTACGGCTTCCCGATCTTCTATGCCGCGCTACTCGACGAGTACGGTTGGTCGGCCGCAGGCGGCGCGCTGGTGGTCTCCCTCTCGCGGCTCGAGGGCGGGATATTCGGGCCGGTCATCGGATCGATGGTGGACCGGTTTGGCCCGCGGCTCATGGGAATGTCCGGCGCCGCCATGGTCGGAGTCGGGTTCCTTGCGATGAGCCGGCTGGACAGCTTCAATGTTGGCCCCTTACATGCAACCGCCTTTGCGGCGTTTCTGATTCTTTACGTCGGCTGGATGTCGATTGGCTACAGCGCCGGCTCCACCTCCCGCAGCACGGCGGTAAACGCCTGGTTCGTGTCGAAACGAGGCCGGGCGTTTGCCCTGTACACCCTTGGTGCAGGGGCCTCCGGCGGTACGGTCGTGTTGCTCGGTTGGTTGGCAAACGACTACGGGTGGCGGACCGCGGCGCTTGCCGCGGGGATCGGCGTGCTCGTCCTGTCGGTGCCGTTGTCGATGTTCCTCAGGAGACGGCCGGAGGACTACGGTTACCTGCCCGACGGCGCCGACCCCGCGGCACAAAGCGAGCCCGGACAATCGATGCGCTCCGCCCGCGTGACCATTGCCGCGCGGGAACCCGACATGACGATTCGGCAGGTAATCGTCGCGACTTCATTCTGGCTAATGATCCTGGGTTTTGCAGCGCGCAACGTGGCGTCGACATCGATCGTCATACACCAGGTCAAATACCTGACGGACGTGCGGGACTTCTCACTCATCGTGGCAAGCGGCATCCTCGGTGCCGTGGTGACGATCAGCATGGCGGGACGGCTGACCTTCGGCCTCGCAGGCGACTTCGTTCCAAAGAACTACGCGCTTGCCGCCGGATTCCTCCTGCAGGCGCTGGGGATCTGGATTCTGTCCATGGCCGACACAATCGGCATGGTCTGGATCTTCGCAGTCGTGTACGGGGTGGGCTATGGGGCGACGATACCTGTGTCGATGGCGATCATCGGCGACTACTTTGGCAGGCGGCGGTACGCGACGATCCACGGCCTTGTGCAGTTTTGCCTGGTACCCGTTACGTTCATCGGCCCCGTTTTCGCAGGTTGGATATTCGACACCACGGGCCACTACGCGGTCGCGTTCAACACGTTCATGGTGGTGCTGATCGTCGGCGCGGTGTTCATGGTGTTTGCCAGAAAGCCATCCGCGCCGCCCACAAGAGGCCGCCGTTTTGTTAGCCGGGGACCAAGCGCCTAGCGTGGAGTAGCGGACGAATCGAATCTGGACACGCTAGTCGGTGCATCGCGGTCGATGATCGGCAGCGAAGTGCGCGCGAATACTCCGCGGATCCGTAATCAAACCCAAATACGAAGTCGAACGGCCGACGACGGATTTCCCAGTCGTGGCGTCGAGGGTGGTTTCCCCACTACCCTTCCGGAAAGGCAAGAGGGTATGTAGGAGGGCTGTGGCGACGACCCGCCGAATGGCTCGACGTATCGAGCCATTCAGTACAGATCGAATCAGGACATGCTGAACGGCGGATAGCGGTCGGTGATGAGCAGCGAGGTGTACGCGCTTACTCTCAAACTCCATCGATGTACGCCAACTACGAAGTCAAACAGCCCACGCGGGTATTTCCCAGTGAAGATGATTGCCAGCCAGGCGATCACCGTCAAAATCAACGAGATAATCCAAAGTATGTAGAGGATCACGTAATGCGGGATAGCCAACAGCCACTTGATCAACGGCAAGAAGCGGTTGAGTCCATCGGCATCGGGATACTCCATATCGAGCGACACGCTTTGAGCCTCGTCGGTCGATGGATAACGGTCGGTCATCAGCGAAAGGTAAACGTTGACACGAGCCGCATACCGCGCACGTTCGAGATTGAAATCGAACCACCAGCGCGGGTACTTCCGCCGAAACAGGATCAGCAGGACCAAGGGTAACGTGGTCGTTCCAGCCAATATGGTGGAGACCAATAACGCGGGAATCGCGAGAATGATTCGAAATAGCGTGCTGATCCGGCTCAGGCCATCTTCCGGATACGCCACGTTATATGAAATGGGATAAGACCCCATCTGCCCAGAAGTCACGATTACCTCCCAAAAACCCGCCCGCGCAGATGACAAAGCAACGTGCCCGCCCTGTCGGGCTCACTATGCGGCGAAGCATATCACGGGTCATTTCACGACCCGTCCGTCGCGTTCCGTCACTGCAGCGGATACCCCCGGATCACTCCCCGTTTAACGACCCGCGGCGGCGACGCCAGTAGAAGTCCGTTACATTGCTGACAATCGGAAGTTAAATGGCCGTGGCTCATCTATCGGAGCGAGATTCCGCGCTGTCAGCAAGGGGTGGTTTCCAATGAATGGGCCAGAGCAAGCGATGGCCCGGCGGATGTCCCAGATCTGATGCCGGATCACGAAGACTCTCCCGGGTATTGATCGAGCAGCAATAACACTTGTCCCGCTATACGTAGGTTCGCAATTCCACACTTCAACAGGAG
The DNA here is from genome assembly GCA_965219065.1 of Dehalococcoidia bacterium. Lineage (GTDB taxonomy): Bacteria > Chloroflexota > Dehalococcoidia > Lucifugimonadales > Lucifugimonadaceae. The sequence goes on along the minus strand of OZ244715.1, from coordinate 289,825 downwards.
GCAATCATGGCCAGTTTCACCAGGATCTCGCTGAATGACAGTTACACCCACTCTCGATCGGATGCCACTCCCTGGGAGGAATTGGCAGGAAAGGCGATCGCAGCGCTGCCCGGCGGATCCCAGAAGTTCTGGGGAGTGCCGTTCGATCTTGGTTCGGACGGCTCGAATGGCCCGGATCTTCTCATAGCCGGAGAAGCGGGCTCGCAAGATGCGATCGTCATGTCGGTCGAAGGGACAGCAACTCACCTAATTTTCGCGCACATCTGTGACTCGCGGGCCCATACGACCGTTGCGGGTCAGTCATCCGACTACCCGAATCCGGCGGTGACCGCTCCGGGCGAACACCTCGCCGGCTACGTGATCGTATACGCCGACGGCAGCGAGGCAAGAATCCCGGTTCGCCGCAGGTTCGAAGTCAACCAGGTCAACGTGCGGTCCCAGAGCGGGTTCGTGTCTCGTCAGCACCAGGACCTCACCCCACTCGAGATGCGCGGGCCGTACCCTGAAAACATGTGGGGCCGTTTCCAGACCGGAGTCACGGTTGGACCCATCGCGCCCATACCAAGCCCGCCGCGATCCGCCATGCCCACGATGATGCCTTCTGTCGCGTCATGGTCGGTTTACGCCATGCCGAACCCACACCCTGACAAGCCGATCAAGACCGTGCGCATCGAGCCAACCGGCGCCACCGCTATAGGCATCGGAGGCCTGACGTTGTTTTCCGGCGAGGGTCATCCGCTGAGGCAGGGACGGCTGGAGTCCTACGACGTCGAATTGGGCGACGGAGAAGTGAGTCCTCAAGGCGGAGTGTCGGCCGAAATCGAACTTGGTGTGATTGCCCGCAATTACTTTGTAGAGAAGTTCGATCCACAGTCGTGGCTGGAAAATCCGGTTCACGGTTGGGGCGAATTCAATCCGAATACCGACTACAGGGTGGGGATGGACATATCGGCCACGCCGAACACGACGCTGAAGGTTGCGGGGCACGATATCGAACTGGGAGAGGCTCTGCGAACGGGATCTGCCCGGAGCGGAGACGGTAAGGCCGCCGTAAGACTCCTGACGCCGGCGCGCCAATGGGTCCACGGGCGAATCATCGACGCGTCAACCGGCAAACCGACCCCCGCCCGCGTGCATTTCCGATCGCCCGACGGCCGGTACTTCCCGCCCTACGGCCATCGCCACGAGGTAAACGACAACTGGTTTGAGGACTACGGCGCCGACCTCAAGTTGGGTCAAACCCCCTACGCCTACGTCGACGGCACGTTTCAGGGCGAACTGCCGGTCGGCGAGGTCTACGCCGAGGTTTCCAAGGGCTTCGAGTACCAACCTGTCAGGCAGAAGCTGGAAATCAAACCCGGCCAACGAAAGTTGGAAATACGCCTGGACCGCATCGCCAACAAGCGATCGGAAGGGTGGATGACCGCTGACACCCACGTCCATTTCATAAGCACCGAAACAGCAAGGCTCGAGAGCGCGGCGGAAGACCTGAACGTCATCAATCTGCTGGCCGCCCAGTGGGGGGACCTTTTCACCAACGTGGCAGACCACACGGGCGAACTATCGGGTTCCAGCAGTGACGACGTGCTCGTATGGGTCGGGTCGGAAAACCGGCAGCACTTCCTCGGCCACATCAGCCTGCTTGGCGCAAGAGGTGGTCCGATCTATCCGATGAGCACGAGCGGACCGACCGAAGGCTACATCGGCGATGGCACCGAACTGGCCATGAGCGAATGGGCGGACAGAGTGCGGGCGAAGGGCGGAATAGCGATAGTTCCTCACTTCCCGCACCCGCACTCCGAGGTGATCGCGGAGGTCGTATTGGGCAAGGTCGACGGGCTCGAGATTCGTGATTTCTGGTCGGCGTCGATGGACACTTTCGGGATCCACGAGTGGTACCGGATGCTCAACTGCGGCTACCGCATCGCCGTGGTGGGGGGGACCGACAAGATGTCGGCCGGCATGCCGGTCGGAGGGTCCCGCACCTACGCCCACATCGGAGACGAAGAGTTCTCCTACGAAGCCTGGGGGCGAGCGGTGCGAGCGGGTAGGACAGTCACATCGACCGGCCCCCTGCTGGACCTGAAAGTAGAGGGCGCAATGCCCGGGGATGAAATCACCATGCCGGCCGGAGGCGGCACGTTGCACGTCGAGGCAAGCTCAACGTCTACGATGCCCGTGCACGCCCTGGAGATCGTCTTCAACGGCCGGGTCGTTGCACAGGAACGCGCGCCCGGCGGCGCAACAACCATCCGATTAAGTACCGAGGTTCAGGTGCCGGGCAGCGGGTGGATTGCGGCCAGGGCCATAAGTGAGCACCGGGCCTGGCACGTGTGGCCGGTCAACTTCGGCGCACACACGTCGCCCGTCTACGTTGTCGCCAAGGGCAGCGACGTTTTCTCCAACGACCTCGGCGAGTATCTGATCACGACGATGCAGGGCGGGCTGGAGTGGCTGGACACGCTGGCGACTCGCGACACGCCGGAGCGTCAAGCACGTATCAAGCAGGTTTTCCACGATGCCATCGCCGACGTACGAGGGAAGCAGGCGGCCCTCGGCCATCCGCACTGAACGGCATGAAGACGAGGTGTGTTCAGACGTTGAGATGATCGGCCGTAAGGCCCAGGTCCGCCATGCCGGCAGTGGTCCCACCGTCGACCAGCAAATCGGCGCCGGAAACGTAGCTGGCATCGTCTGAAAGCAGGAACAGGATCGCCGCGGCAATCTCTCGAGGGTCGGCCCAGCGTCCCAGCGGGACGCGCACGTCGCGCATCTTGCGCTGCGCTGGGTCCAGATAGATCGTTTCGGTGAAGGGGGTTCTGGTCCAGCCGGGCAGTATGGCATTGACCCTTATGTTGTACTTCCCCAATTGGATTGCCGCCGCTTTCGCAAACTGGACCATGCCAGCGCGTGAAGTCGAGTATCCGGCCGCGTAAAGAGAGGAGGACCGGCCGACCATCGAGGCGATGTTCACGATGGACCCGCCGCCTGCTTTTCGCATCGGCTCGATCGAGGTCCGCGTGCCCAGGAACACCTGGCGAAGCGAAACGTCGATGACCAGCTGCCAGTGGTCCGCCGACGTGTCTTCGATGGTTCCGCGGTCTATTGTGCCCGCTATGTTTACGAGGCCGTCCAGCCTGCCGAATTGATCGACGGTCTGGGAAACAACCGAAATCCACTCTTCCTCGCTCGTCACGTCGAGATGCATGTAGGACGCGTTGTAACCTTCGTCCCGCATCTGCTCGGCGGCGCGCTCGCCCTTTGCATCCTGAACGTCGGTGAGCATCACTGCGTGGCCGCCTTCCTCCAGAAAACGCCACGCCGTCTCACCGCCGAAGCCCAACTGGTCGCCCTTCACTGCGGCCGCCGAGCCTGTCAGCAGCAACACTTTTCCGTCGAATCTGCCCATGTCCTGATCTCCAGCCAAACTGCTCATTTGCACGCCGAATTACGATACGCCAACGACCGCGGTCTAGAAACTCGGTTCGGGACTCAACCGCCACTGCGCCAACACGTCAGCTACGCGGCGGTCAGCCCGCCATCGATCACCAATTCGGCGCCTGTAACCCATGCCGATTCATCGGACGCGAGGTAGACCATGGCGTAGACAATCTCGTCCACAGTGCCGAACCGGCCCATTGGCACGCGAGCCAATCGAACCGCCGCTGCATCTTCCTTTGAAAAATGTTCGCTGGTGCGCGCCGTAATGGCAAATCCGGGGTGTACGGAGTTGACGCGGATCCCGTAAGGCGCCAATTGAACAGCGGTTCCCTTGGTCAGATTACGAATCGCTCCCTTGGATGCCAGATATGCGGGTGGCGACGGCCCCCCTATGAGGCCGTAAATCGACGACATGTTGATGATCGATCCACCGCCTGCCGCCTTCATCGGATCTACCGCAGCGCGAATGCCCAGGAAAGTTCCAGTGGAGTTGACGTCCATCCACCGCTTGAAAATATCAACCGGCGCATCAGAGGTGATCTCGTATCCACCGCCGCCACCGCCTGCGTTGTTTATCAAAACGTCGAGCTTCCCGTGGCGGGTCAATGTGGCCGCAATGACACGATCCCAGTCCTGTTCGCAGGAGACGTCGTGGTGCATGTAGATCGCGTCGCCGCCGGCTTCGCTGATATCGGCAGCAGTCTTCTCACCCCGTTCGTCGTCAATGTCCGTCAGAACAACCCGGGCGCCCTCTTCGACGAAACGCCATCCTGAGCCGCCGCCGAAGTTCATCAGTTCGCCCTTGATGCCCACGGCCGCCCCGGTGATCACCGCCACTTTTCCTTCAAGTCGCATGTCGATTCTGAGTCCTAATCTTCTTGCAGACGCGTCATCGTCCGGCGCACTTCTGGCTGCCCGCCGCCGTCTCCGGCGGTGTGGTGCATTGTTCCATGAATCCAGACCCTTTGTCCCGATACTTGGATTCAGGCGGAACTGACCAGGAAGGGAACCAAAAATCCGAACAGGCCGACAAACAGGACGTACTCGAAGGCGACGTGCCTGGTACGGCCCCGCAAGATGACGACTGCCGGCATAACAAGCATCGCAGAGAGAAACAGGACAGCGAGTAGGTACAAAACACTGGGAATTGCCGGAATCGAGTTCGGATACTGTTTGTAAGTGAACTCGAAAAAGACAGCCGCGGCTATACCGATAATTTGCCAAACAACGAACGCGCCGAAGCTCGCCATCATGAGCAGACCGGCGGCGCCCGAGGTACTGGCGCGCTGGGCAAGCCGGGGCGGCGGGTCCCAGACGAGCAATAACGCGGCGTGGGTTATGAACACGAGCCCCATGATGGCGCCGGTGATGGCGCCAGCCGCCAGCGTAATGAGTTCAGGCACCGGAACCCTGTGCAGCGGTTGAGTCCGGCCACCATGGCCGGGTCAGGAAAGCCCTGATCCCCCGTTGTTCGAGCAACAGCTGCCACGCCACGCCGATCTCTCTGCTTGGAGGCAGGGCGAACATGGTGGGTCCGGCGCCGCTGACGAATACCTCCCTCGCGCCAAACGACACGAGCCGGTCGTGAGGCTCCGACCAGCCCGGGAACACATCGCGCACAATGGGCCGGAATACGTTGAAGAAAAACTCCTCCGGTACGTCACCGCCGCCGATGATTCGACCGGCAAGTTTGTGGGACAACACGCCGCGCGTGTACATAAACGGGTCCATGCGGGAGAACATCAATGCCGTTTTGCCTTCAATGGTGCTTTTCGGTGACGCCAACAGCAGCCAGTCGAGGTTTGCGTTTGGCAGCAGCTTTACATCCTCTCCCCTGCCCTGCACAAGGGCCGTGCCGCCGTTGACCAGAAACGGAACGTCTGATCCGACCCCGGCAGCGATCTCCTGGAGCTGACTGTCAGACAGACCGGTTACCCAAAGCCGGTTTAGAGCCCGCAACGCCGCAGCCGCATCGGCTGAACCTCCTCCGAGTCCCGCCGCCACGGGGATGTTCTTGGATACGTGGATATGCGCGCCGCGGCGTTCGCCTAAGTATCTGCATAACGCCTCGGCGGCCAACAGGGCCAGATTGGATTCACCAGGCAACTCCGGATCGTCACACGTCACCGACAGTTCCGGCGCGCTCTGTACTGTCAGAACGTCGTGCATTTCTATCGTCTGGATGATGGAGACGATGTTGTGATACCCGTCGCCGCGTTTGCCTATGACCTCGAGTGTCAGATTGACCTTGGCGTGCGCCTCTTCACGTATCGCCCCTCGAACGCCGGAAACGTCTGAATAGGTGTCGGGGCCGTCCATCACGAAATTTCCGTTTCGCCGATACGCATACCTCGCCCCGCCTGGTACAACCTCGCCCACTCCTCCAGAGAAAGTGTCGCAGGCCGTCGAACGGGATCGATGTTGGCTCGTTCCCATAGAGGCGTCAAAGATGCGCTGGGCGCATTCAGTCCAGTCGCCATCGAGTTGTGCAGCTGTTTCCGCGGCCGGCTGAAGCCGGCTTTGACAACATCAAAAAACACGGTGACCGATACAAGCGGCACGCGCGTCCTGCCGAGTGGGCGGATTTCGATCACAGTTGAAGTGACCTTGGGGGGAGGTCGAAAGGAACCCGGCGCAACGTCAAACAACATCGAGACGTCGGCATAGAGTTGCACCGCCACGGACAAGAGGCTCTTCTGCCCCGCCGGAGCACACATCTTCAGCGCTATCTCGCGTTGCACCATCGCCACCATTCTGACGGGAGGTTTCGCCGCTTCGATGAAATTGCGGATGATGGGTGACGCCGCATAGTACGGGAGATTCCCAACGACCGCGTAAGGGCGCCCGTCGAGACCGGGTATGTCTCCGACTTCTACATGCCGCGCATCGGCCTGTAGAACGGTTACCGTGTCGACCGAGTCGTAACGCCGCTCAAGGCTGGACGCCAACTTCGGGTCCAACTCGAGGAGAATCAGCCGTTCAGCCTCTCCCGCAAGGGCGCCCGTTAGGGCCCCATGCCCCGGGCCGATCTCAACAACCGGTTCGCCGCGCTTAATGGCGGCGGCCGCGACGATTCGTGCAACGACGGCGTCGTCCGTCAGGAAGTGCTGGCCGAGTCGCCTGGGCGGCATCAGATCGTGGAAGCCGAATCGGCGTGCGGAAGCGGCGTGTTCACGTTTGCTCGCATTTCGCCGAAACGATGCGGCTCATTCGATTCGTATAACCAGGCAAACGATGGTCTTGAACAACGTGTTTCCATCGCCTGCCGTTCCTGAACTCGTCATATAAAAATGGCCGTGCACCCCCGTTTCGGTTCTGCACCAAGGTTTGATCGGCTGGATCAGCTCGAATCCGGCTGGCCCGCGGCACCCGAGGTAGCTCCCTTACCGCTGCTTCCTTCCGGACCTGACGGGGTTCGCGAGGTCTCGCCGCGCGGGACCAGATTCTCAACGCCGCTCGACGGCTTACAGTGACCCTGGTGACAGTTCCTCCGGGGGGAATTAAGCCCCGCTAAAGCGGATTGCGGGAAAAGGGCACCGCTAGCTCCCCGCCTAGCACGACCACTTCAATCGTACAACGACATGGGATGAATGTTGCGATCTAATCAAACCTGACGACCGAGACGGCGGCCTCGATCCGGAAAATATGCAAACCTATGGCAATGACTGATCGATCCGGGAAAATCCGAACAGCCGTTATCCCGGTTGCCGGGCTTGGGACCAGATTCCTGCCGGTAACTCGTTCCGTACCAAAGGCACTATTGCCTGTCCTCGGCACCCCCCTTATCCACCACGCCGTGGCCGAAGCAGCGCAATGCGGAATAGAGAAGGTCGTACTGGTCATTTCACCCGGCATGGAAAGTGTGGGCGCGTATTTCGATGCCCGTCCCGACCTGGAAGCGGCGCTGGAAGGCGGCGGCCGCCGCGCACTGTTGGAACGGCAGCGGCAAATAGCAGATATGGCCAACGTCGTGATGGTGACTCAATCCGCACCCCGCGGACTTGGACATGCCGTATACCTCGCGCACCAGGAAATCGGTTCAGAGCATTTTGCCGTCGTACTGCCGGACGATTTCATCAAGGGCCGCGCATCGGCCCTCGCACAACTGCTGGAAGTCCATGATGAGCGGGGAGGCAGCGTTCTGGCGGCGCGTGCGGTACCTGACGAGGTTGTGCCCACGAAGGGCATCATCGACGCCGAACGTCTGGGAAAGCGCGTTCACCGCGTGCGGGGTTTAGTAGAAAAGCCATCGCTGGAAGATGCGCCGGGGAATCTCTCGATAATCGGCCGATACATTCTCGGTCCCGGGGTGTTCGACCATTTGGCCCGCGGGACGGCCGGCGCAGGCGGTGAGGTCCAATTGACGGATGCCATTGCGGCGACGATTGGCGAAGACGACGTATTCGCCTGCGAGTTCGAGGGCGACCACCACGACGCTGGAGAGCCCAAAGGCCTGCTACTCGCCGCCCTCCATGAAGCCCGGTCAGACCCGGACATGAGGGCGAATGTTCTCGACGCCGTCTCAGGTTGGTAGCAGGAGGGTTGTAATTAAGCCCGCCTGAGGATTGGTGCGAATGCCACCGCCGCGAGGCTGGCCGTAATAACCACTAGACCCGCGCCCCCGATCGCCCATCTCACACCCACCGCTTCCCCGACTGCGCCCATTGCCATGTGGCCCAGCCAGCCAAACCCGATTGCGAATACCCATCCTCCGATCACACGGCCTCGCATGTTGTCCGGCACATTGGCCTGTAGCAGGGTCCACTCCATGGCGTCGAACATCGCCGCCATGGCGCCCACCATCGTCACAAGAACAATTGCCATGGCAAAGCTGGGACTTATCGAAAGACCAAGCAGGCCGAGTCCATATCCAAACGCAATTCCGAGCAATAACGGACCCTTGCGCCTGAACTCGCCGAGCAGGGAAAGTACGATCGTGCCTCCAACTGCCCCGACTCCCGTGGCGAATCTCAACGTGCCAAGACCCGACTCGGTAACATGCAACTCGTCCCTGGCCATCGCCGGCATGACCGCCTCGTAAGCGAATCCGAATATCTCGACGACGACCGCCATCCACAACAGGGTCGAAACCGTCGGCATTCCGACCATGGAACGGATGCCCATCACAGCGTCGCGAAAGATTCTGCTGACCGGTTCCCGAGCTCGTACCAGCACGGTTCGCATAGTCGGAACGAAGAGGAGCACCGATCCGCCTACCAGGATCGAAGCCATGGCGGCAAACAACGCAGCGGGGACTCCCCAAATTTCTGCTATCGCGCCGGCGGCAAATGCCCCCCCTGCCCCCACTGCTCGCGTCCCAAGCGAGTTGATCGAAATGGCGTTCATACGCGCCGTTCGGGGCACGATGTCGGTGATCAATCCCTGCATCGCCGGCATTTCAAACGAGTTGACCACCCCTCCGATCGCTACGAGGAGGAAGATCGGCCATGGACTGGAAACTCCGTCGATCGCCACGAGGGCCATTGCCAGGATCGCCGCCGCCCTCATCAACGCCGTGACCTGCAACACCCTGTTTCGCGGAAACCTGTCCGAGACGGCGCCGCCGATAGGCGCAGCGATCAGGCTGGGAGCACTTCGGATCCCGAACGTGGCCGCGGAAAGGAGAACCGAGTTGGTTTCGACCAGCACTAGCCAGCCGACGGCTATCCGTTCCGCCCACGTGCCAAAAGCGATGAGACTGGCGGCTATCCAAACGGTGCGATAGGCCGGATTTGACAAGGGGCCGAACGGGTTCGAGGCTTTTGCCATGACCCTGCGAATACCCGAAGGCCTCGGCCCGTTTCGCTCATCCATCAGGCAAGGGTAACGCGTCCTTGCACCCGCGCCCCTAGTTAGACCGACGCGGTTCTCTCAGCCATCCGGCACGACACCACACAACTCTTGGGGAAATAACCGCGCCGACAGTGCGGGGGCAATCGGCCTCCTCTGCAGATACGGCGTGAGCTGCCGGAGAGAGGGCTACTCCCTGTCGAGCCTCAGCACGGCCATGAACGCCTCTTGCGGCACTTCAACCCTGCCGATCTTCTTGAGGCGTTTCTTCCCTTCGGCCTGCTGCTCGAGCAACTTGCGTTTTCGAGTCACGTCACCGCCGTAGCATTTGGCGAGAACATTCTTGCGCAGGGCCTTGACGGTCTCGCGGGCGATAACCCTGTTGCCGATGGCAGCCTGAATGGGCACTTCGAACATCTGGCGAGGGATCAACTCTTTCAGCTTCCGTGCCAGTTTGCGGCCCTGCGGCAGCGCTTCACCCCTGTGAGTTATGAGCGACAACGCATCCACCGGCGCCTGGTTCACCATCACGTCGAGCTTCACCAGTTCGGCCGAGCGGTAACCGATCAGCGAGTAGTCCATCGACGCATAGCCTTGCGTCCGGGCCTTCAACTGGTCGTGAAAGTCCACGAGTATCTCCGCAAGCGGCGCCTCATACTCAAGATGGACCCTTGCGTCCCGGGCATGCGCTTCGGATGGACCGTCGGATCCGATGGCAGACGCAGACGCCTGCAAGTACTCCATATTTTGGAATTCCCCGCGCCTGCCGGTCACCAACTCCATGATCGGCCCTATGTATCGCGACGGGGCGATTATCGAGACCTCTACCCACGGCTCTCGCACATCGGAGATGTTTTGGGCAGGTGGCATGCGAGACGGGTTGTCCACTTCCGCCTCCGAATTGTCAGTAAGCGTTACCTGGTAATTCACGCTCGGCGCCGTGGCGATAAGGTTTTGACCGTACTCCCGTTCGAGTCGCTCCTGGATTACGTCCATGTGCAGAAGTCCGAGGAATCCGCACCTGAAGCCAAACCCCAGGGCGGCGGAGGACTCTGGCTCGAAGACAAGCGCAGGGTCGTTTAGTTGCAACTTTTCCAACGCATCCCGCAACTCAGGGTACGACTCCCCGTCGGACGGATAGAGTCCCGAGAACACCATCGACTTCAACGGCCGGTATCCGTCCAGCGGCGCTGTCGCCGGCCGCCGCCGCGCCGTCAGGGTGTCCCCTACCCGACAGTCGCGAACGTTCTTCAGGCCGGTGGCCGTGTATCCGACTTGACCCGTCGAAAGGCCCCCGGACTTCTGCGGTGAGGGCGAGAAATACCCTGTTTCGAGAACGTCTGCCGTAACTCCGGTGCCCATCAACTGCGCGGGTTCGTCTGCTTTCAACTCGCCGTCCATCACACGTACGTACGCCACCACACCCTTGTAGGGGTCATAGCGGGAATCGAAGATCAGGGCCCGGAGCGGGGCTTCCGGCTCACCTCTCGGCGGTTCGACCTGCGTGACGATGGCCTCCAGAATGTCAGCTACTCCTTCGCCGGTCTTGGCCGAAACGCGGTAGATGTCGCTTTCCTGAAATCCGAACGACTGCTCGATCTCAGTGGATACAAGTTCCGGCTCGGCCGCAGGTAGGTCGAGCTTGTTTATCACCGGGATGATCGTGAGATCATGTTCCATCGCCAGGTAGACGTTGGCCATCGTCTGCGCTTGAATACCCTGCGCCGCGTCCACGAGCAACAGCGCTCCCTCGCACGCGGCAAGAGATCGAGAGACCTCGTATGTGAAATCCACGTGCCCGGGCGTATCGATCAGGTTGAGTTCGTATTGATTGCCGTCGTTGGCGGTGTAGGAGAGCCTGACTGCCTGTGCCTTGATCGTGATCCCGCGCTCTCGCTCCAGGTCCATCGTGTCGAGGTGCTGCTCTGTCAGATCGCGCGACTCGACCGCCCCGGTGATCTGCATCAGCCTGTCGGCCAGGGTCGATTTGCCGTGGTCGATATGGGCGATGATGCAGAAATTGCGTATGAAGGACTTATCCATATAGACCATTCTAGAAGTGTGGCGGACGGAATTACGGTCGATGGCCTACGCGATCCCCTCAATGCGGCTACGCGTTTTTCTGACGCGGGTCCGGCGTGGCACGCTACGCAGCCAATCGGGATAGTCCTTAACCAATGGTGAAGGAGCTTTCGCCGCGACCATTACAATTCACATCCTGCCAATTTGGTGTAACCCAGGGGGACCCGCACGATGACGACAGGCATAAAGACCGAAAAAAACGTCGAATCGACGATGCGGGACGGAACGATCCTTCGTGCTGACGTGTATCGGCCTGACAGGTCAGGTCCTTATCCGACGATTCTGGTCAGGACACCCTACAACAAGAGCCGGGACATTCTGATCGAGGAGGCCGAAACCCTGGCGCGCAACGGATACGCCGTGGTGCTCCAGGACATCAGGGGAAGGTTCGAATCCGACGGTGAGTTTATACCCCAGTTCATGCCGGTCACTTTTGAAGCTCCGGATGGATATGACAGCGTCGAATGGGCCGCTGCTCAGCCATGGTCTAACAGCAAAGTAGGCACGCTCGGCAACTCCTACAACGCCTGGACACAATGGAGGTTGGCGCCCACCCGCCCGCCTCACCTTGTGGCGATGTGGGCGTCGGGCATGGGTCCGACTCACCACGATTGGGAGGTTGGCGGTGTGTTCCGGCCGGGCCGCGCCTTGCATTGGCTAACCGGTACGATCGGGCCCGACACGCAACGCAGCCTGCCGACGCCCGCGGGGCCTGAGAGCGTCGAAGAATGGGAACTGCACCATGTGGAAAATCGATACAAGTGGCTCTGGTTCTTGCCATGGGAAGACCTGCCTGAGGAGGCAGTCGGCGGCCTCGGCCCGCAACTCCACAACTGGCTGGCGAACCACCACAAGCTCATCTTCGACTTTTCTTCCGATTTCAGCAAAATCGACATGCCGGTCTTCCACCGAACGGGATGGTACGACCGGTTGGTCGGTACCGTCGCTATGTTCGCCGGGCTGAGAACGTCCGCTCGCTCCGAAAAGGCGCGCTCAGCGCAGCGATTGATCGTGGGTCCCTGGGGCCACCAGACTGAAAATTTCCGGACGCTTGGCGACGTCGACTTTGGTCCCAATGCCGAAGTGCCTCACATGGACCTGGTTATTGAGTGGTTCGACCACTGGCTGAAGGGCGCTGAGAATGGCGCTATGGACCGGCCCCCTGCCCGACTCTACGTGATTGGCGCCGACAGATGGCGAACGGCGGATGAGTGGCCGCCTGCCAACGCGTCGGACACAGAGTTCTTCCTCCACAGCGGAGGATCGGCAAATGCCCCGTCGGGGGATGGCTCGCTTTCTCGCGCTCGCCCGACGGCAGAACCGAGCGATGGCTTCACGTACGACCCGCGGGATCCGGTCATGACCCTGTACGACGCAAACGGGCACGACGCGCCGCGAGACCACCGGCTATTGAAACGTCGCCGGGACATTCTCGTGTATCAGACCGACCCGCTGGAGCGCGGGGTAGAAATATGCGGCTACCCGAAGGTCTCGCTGTGGGCGGCTTCGTCGGCGGTCGACACGGACTTCATTGTCAGGCTTATCGACGTGCATCCTGACGGTTTCGCACAGAACATCGCATACGGAATAGTCCGGGCGCGTTGGCGAAACGGGTTTGAACGCCTTGAACCCCTGTCACCGGGCGTCCCGACCGAATTCGAAATCGCCATGCTGCCGACCTCCGCATTGTTCAAGCCGGGCCACCGGATTCGGCTGGACGTAACGAGCAGCGACTTCCCGAACTTCGACCGCAACCACAACACCGGCGGCGACGACTGGAGGGAGTCAGCCCTCGAATTGGCTCACCAAACGGTTTTGCACAACACAGATCACGCTTCCCGTTTGGTGCTTCCGGTCATTGACTAGCAGCAGGCCATTGCCGACGCATGCCGGGTTGACCGGTCGATTTCGTTCGCCAACCCATCGAACTACGTCGCTGTAGGGACGGGTTTCAGGAGCCTGTTTCAAAAGTCTCCTCTCAAGAATCGCGCCGGACACGGCGCGACGAATTACGACATCAACCCTCCTATCAGTACGTAATATGGCCGTAAATCCCGTCATTCCCGTGGAAACGGGAATCTAGAGTCGGGGGTCCCCGTAGGATTCGAGTTAGTGATACAGGCTCTTCAGACCCGTCCGGTTTCCGCGCCGGGACGGCATCCAGTCACGCACATATGCCGCGTCACTGCCACTTGGCGTTACTTCGGCTGGGGCGTTTGTTGCGCCGCCCCGGGCTCACTCGTAAAGATCAGTCGAGGGGAAGAACGCGGTCCAGGCGAACCAGAACAGCTCGCGGCCGTGAAGCCTGGACAGGGTTGAATCGTTTTCTGCGTTAAACAGACCGTCTTCCCTGACCAGCCAGACACCGCCGTCCTGATCGACGACCTCGTCAAGATTATCGCCTGGAGTGAAAACGTTGTCCTGCGGATCGTATGCCCGCACGGCCCCCGCGTCGGGGATGCCCACCAGTACTACGGATTGATCACCCAGGCGGTCATTGATGACCCGTCGTTCGGTAACCAGCCCAACAGGATAGGCTCTTTCCTGGCCGTCGTAAGACAGGCCCAACACCCTGCCCTTGAGTTCCATTCGGTCATCGTCTTCAAACGTCGGGAACATCTGTCCCGGGTCTCGGAAGTACTCGTAGTAAGCGGACCCGGGCACACCCGGCTTGAAGTAGTTACGGCGGTGTCCCGTGTCCAGCGACAAGACCGTTGAGTCGGGAAACTCTTCCAGCCACTGCTCCCAGGTCAAGACCGTCACCGGCAGTGTTGGGGGTCTCAATCCGGAACCCACCAGTTCGCCGATAACCGGCTCGCCCGTCAGCGAGTGCCACATGGTGTTCGTGAATCTGTCGTACATCAGCTTGTTGCTCTGCCAGAGCCATCCCGATGTGCCAAACGACCAGATTTTGTCGTCGAATTCGGCATCGTACACGATGCCCAGTCCGCAGAGAGTTCAGAACACGACGGATATGTGTCTGCCTCCCACTATGTCGTTCGATAACTCGTGCCACGCCATAATCCGCCAGGGGTAGGCCCTGGCTTCACCATTGACCACCACACCGAACACGGGCTCATCCGGCTCCAGGTAAATGGCCTCGGACGCAGGTATTACTTTCGGGTTTTCGAGAGGCGGTATGCCATCCCTGCGCACGCCGCCCCACATCGGCGACCAAAGCGGGACGGTGTGCGGCACGCCTTCATAGAAGAAATCCTTGAATGTAGGATCGATGCGGCTGTAGATTTCGCCCCTCCATGCTGCATATCCCGGGAGCTCCGGGATGTCGTCTTGCTGCCCCATCCACTCAATCCATGGTCCGGTCAGCACAAAGTCCCCGCCGACGCGTTCGCCGGTGATCCGTTCCAAAGCGTTGGCGATTTCCAGCGCCACCATTGTGTCGTATGTTGCTGCAGCGGCTTCTATGAGGACCGGCACAAGGCCCAGGTGGCCAACGGCGCCGGCCGATACAACTGCCGATTCGTTAACTCGATTTCCAGGTTGAAGCATCGACCACATTACGCGTTCAGCCTTCTCAACCTGGGTGGGAGTCGGGTTTAGTGTGGGAGTGTCCGACGGTTTTGCCGGCGTAGTTGGGTCAGGGGTTGAAGCGGCAGCGGCCGAGAGGTCGGCAGTTGCCGTGGGAGGCGCTGTCGGCGGTATCGGCTGCGCTGTGGCAGTCGGAGTCTGCAATGGTTGTGCCTGGGGCGGCGTTGATGTCGCGAGTTCGGCAGAGCCCCTGTTGCAGGCTAACGCCGCGACAAGGAGACCGGCGCAAAGAACCGTCAGTATCGTGAGGACGCGTCTACGTTGTCTCGCCAGTCTATTCATATCTTTTTATACGAGAACCCCACCCGCGCGGGTTCGTTGTGAACACCGTAGCAGTATTGCGGGTGTCAAATTGGCTTCGTTCGCCCGCGAACGCTCAACGTCAAGAGTCTAGGCGAAGATGGCCGTCACGCCGATCTTGATTCAGTTGGCTTGCCTTCAAGATACTCCCATAGAGAGTCGAACCTGGCGCCTACAATCGGTTCGCTGCCGACGACGGACTTGACACCCCCGTTTTCCAGGTAAGGGACAATATCTTTCATAACCTGCCGCAATTCATCTCGCGTTAGTCCAATGTCGCCGGGTCTGAAACGGACCTTGCTTCGCTCCAGCCTTTCAACCAGTCCATCCCGTTGATCCGTCGCCCACGCCACTATTACCGAACCGAGCGCGGTCATCTCGCCGTGGACAAGACGCCGGTCAGCAACCATCTCGATTACGACCGGAAACGCGTGATCTGAGATGGGCGCGTTGGGATTGACCAACAGCCGGTCGTCCCTCTCCTGCACGGCCTTCATGATGAGTCTGACGCTTTCGGACGTGAGGTTCCCTTCGTCGAGGGTAGTCGGAAACTTCCCGGCAATTTCCCGGTGGTGGTCCAGCGTCGCTTCCATCGCTTCGTTATCGAGCGGTGAAGCAGTACCCCGGGCCGCGCTGTATCGCCACTCTGCAATTCCGGCGAAACCGCATAAGACGTCCCCGAGGCCGGCGGTATTCAAGTAATCCGGCGCCTGTAATACATAGTCATAGTCGACGAGCACGTGTTCGCAGTCGCAGAACGGCGTCTGGGCGGGAAAGAATACGCGGCCCTCCCATTTTGAGAACACTCCGTGGATTATGGCGCCGGTCGAAACTATTGAAGGAACAAGGACTAAAGGAAGGTCTTTCCGGAGCGCGGCGTACTTGGACGCGTCCAGCGGCACTCCACCCCCGATACCCACCACCAACTCGGCATCGTCAGGCAGACCATTGCTTACCTCTTCCAGGTGGCCCCAGTCGAGGTATTCGACGATGCCCACACCCGCTGGCGGCTGTGACAGAAACGGCTGCGCCACCCGCCACGCGGTTTGCGTCGACACGGCTACGTAACGCGGCCATCGCGCGCTTTCCTGTTTCAACAGGCCATGGCCGTAACGTATGTCGACGTCTCGCGCCGGACGCGGCTTTTCACCTGTGGAGTAGTCCCAACTCCTGGCCACGTGGTCTGGCCTCCCTCAGGCGTTCAATCTCATGCCTTAGCCCATATGGATCACAGGGGAAGACAGCGCGAATGCGGCCTGCCCCGGGGCATCTCGGTTGCTACAGGCCCTTTGACGCGAGTAGTTCGTGCAGGTCGCGCAGGCAGACCGAGTCTTCTTCCGGCGAACGGCCGTCGACCCAGTCTCTTGGCTCGGCCGACATACCTTCGACAGCGCCGGCCGCGACTGTGTCCTTCACCCACTGGTGACCCTGTTCCACCGACGGCAGCAGGTTCTTGCCTTTGATCAACGAGAGGGCCGCAGCCAGCCCGTACCCGCCCCAGTTGGAGCAACTTGCGATCATGAGCTTGGTCGTGGTCGTGACGGAGGGATCGTCGGGCAACCCTTCCTGATCGGGGATAATGTGCCGCAGATTGCCCATACCTATCTCGTTGCCGCCGTCACCAATACCGACCGAATAAGGATGCTGATCGAAAAGGTGGTCGATCTTGGCGTTGTATGGAGAGAAGTCGAGTCCCTTCCAGTTGCGGTAGGTCCCGTCGCCGACGAGGCTCGCCCGTTCGATGGATACAAGGCAAGTCGGGGCCCAACTCTGTATCAATTCGTTGGCGAATCGCGATGATTCGTTGTGCGTCCCCAGCGGAAATTCAATGACTTCCTTGCCGCAGGCATTCGACTCCATGGCGTCTTTGGAGAATTTGTCGGTGACGTAGGCGACTTCGTACCCGATTTGCGAAAGGGCCTCGCCAATTCCGGCCGCCCCCGGAGGACCGTCGGTTTCAGGGGCAGCGGCGGCCAGAATGTAAAACCCAGTGACGATGAGCACCTTGCCAGGATGGTCAAGGAGCAACTGAGCTGCCTCCGTTGCAAAATCGGCCGGCAGATGGGGCCTCAACGATGTCATGTTGCGCATGTCGTTTTGGAGGATTATGTCTTCGATTGTTGGACTGGCCATGTTCAAGTTCCCGTAGTTCGCTGGTAAGTAAGAGTTCGCTACCCGTATGGTCAAGCTTCGGCCGGCGCCGAACGCGCCTTCACGATGATTAAGGCGACGGTTGTCTACTAGATCACCGCCAGGTCCTCGTCACGCAAATCGGTGACGAACATGTACCCCGGCGAGTGAGTGATGATCAGCTCAGGCTTGGACTCCATCGCCACCACCTGCGGTGTCACGCCGCACGCCCAGAACACTGGCACGTCGTCCGGCGATCCAGGTTCCCAGCCGTCTCCGAAGTCCGGCGTATGTACGTCGGCTATGCCGATTGTGGACGGGTCTCCAACGTGCACCGGCGCGCCGTGGACGGCCGGAAAACGTGAGGTCGCCTGCACGGCACGAACCACCTTGGCTGAAGGGACCCATCGCTGGGAGACGACCATCGGACCATGGAATGGCCCTGCCGGGTTCGTCTGGATGTTGGTGACGAACATGGCCACTCCCTTGTCCGTGCCGAAGTGGGGCAAGGGTATGCCGTTAGCCAACAGGGAGTGCTCGAACGTAAAGCTGCATCCAAGGAGAAAGGTCACCAGGTCGTCGCGCCAGACCGACAGCAGGTCTGAAGGTTCGTCGACCAACTCGCCGTGCCTGTATACGCGGTAGAGGGGAACGTCGGTCCGAATGTCGGAACCTGGCGCCGAAAGGACCGGCTCCGTTTGACCGGCCTCCATCACTTCGACTAGCGGGCACGGCTTGGGGTTTCGTTGACAGAAAAGCAGGAATTCGAATGCGTCCTTCTTGGGAAGGATCGCCACGTTTGTCTGCACATAATTCGGTGCAACACCCGAGGTCGGATTAGTGAAGCGGCCTGAGCGGACGGCCTCTCTGAATTCCCTGCCGGTCTGCGGCAGCAATGCTGTTTGAGTCATACGGACGGCCTTTCTCTTGAGCGCGGCGGTTGGGGGGGCGGATCAGGTCGAACAGATACTAGAAGCAGCCTATCGGCGGGTCAATCCGAAAGCACCGTCTCCGCGAACAACTTGAAATGTGCTGACCCTTTGCGAATTTTCTTGATGTGCGGGGACACGTTCATCGATCTCGAAAGCGTCAACCGAATTTCCTGATCAACGCCTCTACGAGTGAGCGACGGCGTAGTGAGCGGCAAGCAGGTCCTCTCCCCAATCGTGTTGGTAGTCACGCAGAACTGAGTGGATGTGGTTGGCGCCGTTCTGGGTGTTGTCGTACTCGATCAGGAACTCCGGCGCGACGATCGAGTAGTAGTGACCTTGCCATCGCTCCAGCGGACCCGCCCATGCGAAGGAAATGGTGTCCAATCCGGCCGTCTCGACCCGTTTCCAGTAGGCGGCTGACAGATCATCAGACATTCGGTCGACGTAGTGACGAATCAATTTGACCAGTTGCTCTCGCTGTCCGCCGTTCATGGCTGCGTAAGCCAGACCGGTCGGCGCAGCTCCGGGCTCGGCCACCCGGTACGACTTTGTGAGGATGTCGGCCGGCGCAATTTCATCGACCACCGCAATCTTCGCCTGCTCAGTGTCCATAGAACGAACGAATTCCCGCGGGAGTTCCTCTTCGATCTCGAGAATGCGCTTACCGGTTTCCGGCCCGTGTTTGACCTCGGCCGGGTTGGCGCCGAAGAAAAACGGCAGGGCCGAGACGTACTCCCCGCGGACCACGGTTGCGTGGATGCCGATATGATGGCCGCCGGCCCGCCAGCCCCACGGTGCGTCTCCGCCCGGCATTCCGAACACGCTGAACCAGTATCGCCTCGGGTCCCTCATCCAGGTTGAAGGGCCGCCCTGCATCGACTCCCACTCCCCCAGAATCAACTCCAGGTCGATGATCTCGTTTGCCTGGATCACGCCGCGTTTGCTGAGGGCCGTTTCCATCAAAGCCAGAGCCAATCCCCGCTGCGTCTCGCTCATCTCGGTCAGGATCAGGCCGTTGCGGTCCACTGGCGTGTAGTTCCACACGTAGCGTTCGTCACCTTCGAACGGAAACGACGTTTTCGCCGCTTGTTCAGGGGTGAGAGATTCCAAAAAGGCCCGGCTGGCTTCGGTCATTCGCTTTATGGCAGGAGATTGTGACATGGCGATTTCCATCTACTTAGCCGCCCATAGCGGACGGTGTTGATGCTTGTTGCATCGGGAGGTTATCTCTATTCTCCCCTTGTTGCGAGTCATTGACGATTTGATTCGAAGCAGCGCGCGGTGTTCGCCTTGCGCCAGGCCTGAAACCGTGTCGTGTTACATTCTCGCCGAGGATCCACGTAACCGGAGCAATTAGCGTCCGCTTCTCACCGGGTAACTGACTTGATCAAGCTAAGCCTCCAGTCACTTTCGTATCGAGACACCGCGCTCGCCGGCAAGATCGATCTGCTCGGCATTATCGCCCGCGCCGCTGAATTGCGGCTCGACGGAATCGATCTGCATGGCGGCCAGTTTGAATCGACCGAACCCGGCTATCTTGAAGAGATCAAACGCGCTGCGAACCGCGGCGGGTTGCACATGTGTTACATCGGCGCATCCAACAACTTCGGTACCCTCGGGGCGGAGTTGAGGGGACAGATCGAGCGGGTCAAGTCCTGGGTCGATGTCGCGCAGGCCATGGGAGTCCCGATGGTGCGGGTATTCGGCGGCTGGGTGCCTGATGACGAAGAGGAGGAGTCAGTCTGGCCGCGACTCATCGACGCCACCCGGGAAGTGACCGCGTATGCCCGTTCCAGGGGCGTCGTGCTCGGCCTACATAACCACAATCACGGGTGCATCCCCGCCACCGGCCGGCAGGTACTGAATATGTTGGATGAGATAGACGACCCGTACTACTCACACATCCTCGATACCGGGCAATACCGCGGGTCGCCCGGCGCTTCATTCGGGGAGCGGGGTGTGGTCGACCCTGCTGAGGACTTCTACGGATCGATCGAACTGTCTGCGCCGAGAGCGGTTCAGGTGCGGGCTAAGATCTGCCGGATCCGGTCCGGCGAGGAAGAGTGGCTAGACTACGACCGCATCATGGGCATCCTGAAGCAAAACGCCTTCAATGGCTGGATGTCCGTGGTGTACGAAGGCCAGGACGACCTGGATGAAGAGACCGCTGTCCCGCTCGCAGCCGGGTTCCTTAGGAATATGCTTAGACGACATCAAATCTGAGGGGCATGGACGTGTCCCCTTTTGGAGGGCTCAATTGGGCAACTACTATAACGAAGCTGCAATACCGGACTCCCTGAGGCGCAACTACGACGTCTATGACCGCATCCAGGAACTCGGCATCGACCTCGGATCGTTCGAGGACAACGTAACGTCTCTCAAGGGTGCAGGCATCGCCGGCGTTGTTTTTCACAGCACCGGCATCGTCTATCTGTCCGGTGCAGGAGGCGGCGAACGCCAGATGAACGACGACCCGGAGCGCGTCAAGCACGGCCAACAAGCGGCGTCGAACATCGCCGACAGTATGCTTGCTCGACTGCATTGGGCGTTAACGTGCGGCGGCGAGGGAGGCGATCTGAACGACGTCCTCTACACGGTCAAAGCTCTGGGCATGGTCGTCTCCACCGATGTCGAGTTCAATTCGGGACCGGCGGTGGTCAACGGCTTCTCATTCCGATGGCAGTCGGTTTACGGCGGAGGAATGGGCGACTTTGCCAGCGACGGAGAGGACTCGGGCGGATACGCCGGCGTTCACGCCCGAAGCGCGATTGGCGGATTCACCGGCCGTTTCTCCCTGGAGCCGGAAATTATCGTGGCAATTCCGGAAGCGCTGGCAAGGGACATCATCGCCAATCGCGGCTGGGTTTTCCCACTTCCCCCGTCGATGTTGGACAAGGTGAGCAACGCCCGCTCTGCTTAACCCCGCATGCGCGGCAGCGCCCCGGCGGCGGCGCGGCTTAGCCGGGCAAGACTAACGGCCAGTGAATTCAGGCGCGCGTTTGGCGACGAACGCGCGCCTGCCTTCGTTGAAATCGGCCGTATCGAACACGCGGAACTGTAGCGCTCGCTCTTCGGCGGTCAGCGTGCTAATGCCCGGTTCACTCGCGATGCGGCGGATCATCGCCTTGTGATCTGCGTGAGAGATCGGGGCCCCAGCGGCGATTTCGTTCGCCAATCCGTAGACCTCCGATTCCAGGTCACCCGGAGTCACCACTGCTGTGACAAGGCCCATGCGTAGCGCTTCTTCATGCCCGATGATGCGACCGCTCAACACGAGGTAACTGACCGCGGCCTGCCCCGCTACGGCGATCATCCTTCGCAATTCATTCCACCCGGCCACGATTCCGATTCGCGCCACCGGCACTCCGAAGCGCGAACCTTCGGCGCTAATACGGATGTCAGTAGCTGCGGCAAGTTCGAGTCCACCGCCGACGCACACCCCCCTGATCATCGATATCGTCGGTTGCGGCAACTCCTCGATACCAAGGAGCGCGCCTTCGAACACTTCCGCGTAATTGGCGGCGCTTTTGGAATCGAAACGATGCGACTCGAAGTCCTTGATGTCTGCGCCTGACGAGAACGCCCGCTCCCCTGCGCCACGCAGTACGACGCACCTCACACCAGGATCCCGGGCCAGACCGCTGGCAGCGTCTGAAAGAGCCCGCCATGCCGACAGATCGATGGCGTTGAGGCGCTCCGGGCGGTTTATGGTGATCGTGGCCACCGGGCCATCAATGTCGATCTTGATCGCGTCTGTCATTTCGGTCCCTACGGCGTATTTTGGTGTCGTTGCACGATTTGTCTCGGGTTGGCCGCGAGAATATCGCGTACCCACCTGCCCCGCGGCGCTTATTTGAACCGGCGAGCATACCTGCGGATGTTGGCTGACTTAAACTTGGAATATGCGAGCGTTGATAACCGGAGGCAGTGGATTCCTCGGGCAGGAACTAATTCGGCACCTGACCGGACGCGGCGACAACCTGGTCCAACTCGTGCGCAGGGACCCCGATCCCGGTGCGCCCGTCCGTGAGATACGTTGGGACCCGGATGATCCCGTTTCAGTCGATCCGGGCGCCATCGGACCAGTGGACGCCGTGTTCAACTTTTCCGGCGTTAACGTGGTCAAGCGTTGGACAAAACGTTACAAGCGCCTCATCGCCGACAGTCGGATCAACACGACCCGCACCCTTGTTCAGATTATTGGCGGTTTGAGCGAGCCGCCTCGGGCCTTCATCACGGCTTCGGGAATGGGCATTTTCGGTGACCGGGGCGAAGAGGATCTTACTGAGGACAGCCCGCCGGGCACGGGGTTCTTGGCAAGCGTTGCGGTCCCGTGGGAGGAGACGGCGGCAGCGGCGTCCATCCACGGTTGCCGCGCCCTGAACGCAAGGTTCGGCCTGGTGATGAGCGGCTCGGGCGGTTCGCTCCCCACGATGGCGCTCCCTTTTCGGTTCGGCGTGGGTGGGCGTATTGGCAACGGCCGCCAATGGACCCCCTGGATCCAC
This sequence comes from Dehalococcoidia bacterium, assembly GCA_965219065.1. GTDB lineage: Bacteria > Chloroflexota > Dehalococcoidia > Lucifugimonadales > Lucifugimonadaceae. The sequence goes on along the minus strand of OZ244715.1, from coordinate 267,096 downwards.
GCCGACGACGCAATCAGCGCACTGATCTTCATGGCAGAGCGGGACGACCTTTCCGGACCTGTCATAGTGGCGGCCCCCGGGGTCGTCCGGAACTCAGAACTGACGAAATCCATCGGCGAAGTCCTGGGCAGGCCAACGCTGGCGTGGATGCCGGCCGTCGTAGGCAGGCTCATGTTCGGGCAATACGTGCAGGAACTCGCGGTTGCGAGCGCGCGGGCGACGCCGGAGCGGCTTTTGCGCGCCGGTTTCGAGTTCAAATACCCCGACCTGAAATCGTGCCTGAAACAGGAATTAGGCTGAGTAACGCAGTGGGCCACCTGGCGATGGCTGGCTAGGTCGCGGCTGCCATCATCTGGCGCAAAACGTACGGCAGCAGCCCGCCGTGCCTGTAGTACTCGTACTCGATCGCCGTGTCTATCCTGACAATGGCCTCAAACTCGGTCCGCCTGCCGTCATCTGCGACGGCAGTCACCTTTAGGCTCGACCCCGGCTCGACTGTCGCGTCAAGGCCGTCGATGGTGTACATCTCCCTGCCCGTGAGCCCCAGCGAGGCGGCATTCTGGCCCGACGCGTACTGCATCGGCGCCACGCCCATCCCAACCAGATTGGCGCGGTGAATGCGCTCGAAACTCTCCGCTATGACGGCTCGAACGCCCAGGAGCATGGGCCCCTTAGCCGCCCAGTCCCGTGAGCTACCCGTCCCGTACTCCTTCCCTGCCAGGACCATGAGCGGCGTCCCTTCGGCCGCGTAGCGTTCAGACGCGTTGAAGACGCGCATCAACTCCCCGTCCGGTAGGTGGATGGTCCAATCCCCTTCTTCATCCGGCGTCAGGAGGTTTCGGAGCCGGATGTTCCCAAACGTACCGCGCACCATCACGTTGTGGTTGCCGCGGCGGGAACCGTAAGAGTTGAATTCTCGCCTCGGCACATCACCGCCGATCAGAAACTGACCCGAAGGGGCGCTGGGAGGGATGCTTCCCGCAGGCGAGATGTGGTCTGTTGTGACCGAATCGCCCAGCATCACGAGCACGCGCGCGTCGACGACCGGGTCACGAGGGCCGGGGGCGGCTGGGACATCCTCAAGGAACGCCGGCCGTTGAATGTAGGTCGAACCGGGGTCCCAGTTGAACTGAACGCCCGTTGGGGCTGGAAGATCCCGCCACTCCTTGGGACCGTCGAATGCACCGCTGTACTGCTCCCTGAACATGTCCGGTTCAAGAGCACCGGCTATCGTCTCGGCGATCTCGCTTTGGCTCGGCCATATATCGCGTAAATAGACGGCCCGGCCTTCCGGATCGGTACCGATAGGATCGTCCTGGATATTGAGATCGACGTGGCCCGCCAACGCGTAGGCCACGACCAAGACTGGTGACGCCAGGTAGTTCGCCTTTACCTGCGGGTGCACCCTGCCCTCAAAGTTGCGGTTTCCGCTCAGCACGGCCGCAGCCACCAGTTCGTGGTCCTCGATAGCCTCGGCCACAGGCTGCGGCAGCGGACCCGAGTTCCCGATGCACGTTGTGCAACCGTAACCGACCGTCTGAAATCCGAGAGCGTCCAGGTCTTCATTTAAGCCCGCCGCCTCGAGGTATCGGGTTACTACAGTAGAACCGGGGGCCATGCTGGTCTTGACCCAGGGCTTTCGCTGAAGGCCGCGGCGGCGTGCGTTTCGCGCCAATAGTCCAGCGCCGACCATCACGGACGGATTCGACGTGTTTGTGCAGCTCGTGATCGCTGAAATCACAACCGAGCCATCGCTCAGGCTGGCCGATTCTCCTTCGACCTCTATTTGGACATCCGCCTTCGATGACCCATTCCCTGAAGGGTTGTCGCCGTTTTGCTCAGCAGGGAAAAATCTTCTGAAATTATTGCGAACTTCACCAAGAGCAACACGGTCTTGCGGGCGTTTCGGCCCTGCCATGCTTGGAACTACGGACGACAGGTCGAACTCGACGTTCGTCGTGTAGTCCGGTTCGACGCCGGGTTCGTGAAACAGGCTCTGGGCCTTTGAGTAACGCTCGACGAGATCGACCGTGGACTGCGGTCTACCGGTGTCGACAAGATACCTGAGGACCTGATCGTCAATCGGGAAATAACCACAGGTGGCGCCGTACTCGGGAGACATGTTGCTGATGGTCGCCCGGTCTGCAACGGGCAGGGAATGCAAACCCGGCCCAAAAAACTCAACGAATTTCTCGACTACACCAAGGCCCCGAAGCAACTCCGTAATCGATAGCACGAGATCGGTGGCCGTTGCGCCTTCCGGCAACTCCCCGGCCAATTTCACGCCGACCACTTCCGGAAGAACCATGTAGTACGGCTGACCCAACATCACCGCCTCGGCTTCAATCCCACCGACGCCCCAACCCAAAACTCCGAGACCATTGATCATCGTCGTATGGGAGTCGGTGCCGATACACGTGTCCGGGTACGCAATAGTTTGGCCGTTTGCTTGGGAGGTCAGCACTCCCTCGGCCAGGAACTCCAGGTTCACCTGGTGCACGATGCCTGTGCCCGGCGGAACGATCTTCAAGTTGTCGAACGCGGTCTGCGACCACTTTAGCAGTTGATAGCGTTCGGTATTTCTCTCGAATTCCCGCTCGATGTTGGCCGCCAGCGCGCCCGCCGAGTTGAAGTAGTCGACCTGAACCGAGTGGTCGATAACCAGGTCGGAACGCACAACCGGGTTGATGATCGAAGGGTCGACACCCCACTTGGCTACCGCGTCTCGCATTGCGGCAAGGTCCACTATGCAGGGAACGCCGGTAAAGTCCTGAAGGGCTACACGGCCGGGCATGTAAGGGAATTCCCTGTCCGGCCTTCCGGCTGGCCGCCACCCGGCTACTCGTTCCACGTCTCCCGGCGTTGCTGGTCCACCGTCCGACTGACGGAGGGCATTCTCGACGAGGACCCGAATCGAAAATGGGGTCCTGTCGAGGTCAATGAGGCCCGCTTTCTGAAGCGCGTGAAGGGAGTAGTAGCCAACCGGCCCTGACGAGGTGTCCAGTTTGGCGAATGCTCCGAAAGAATCCTTGCCTGTCATCTGATAACGCTGCCTTGCCTCAACTTGTTTTGATCACGCCGGGTTCATTGCCAGTTGGCCGATGAAAATCGTCTCAACTTTAGCAGTCGCACGTCCAACAATCCCTGCGCAAATTCATACCTCATTGGTGGTTTGAATTCGCATCGGGTAAGCTTTCCTGACTTACGGGCGCTCAGGAGATCAGGTCAGTGGAAATCGGAAGACTGCGATCCAGCAAGGTAGTTCAGTCACTCAAATCCCAGGGCGTGACTCACGTCATCGCGCTGCCCGACTCTGAAACCCGTCACATGTACGACGCGCTGGTAGACGAGCCGTCGATCGACATGATCCCCATCACGCGCGAAGGCGAGGCGATATGTATCGCGGCCGGCCTGTGGATCGCGGGCCAGAAGCCCATCGTGATGATTCAGAACGCAGGCCTGTTTGAATCCGGCGACGCACTGCGGGGTATGGGCATCGGAGTGAATCAGCCGCTCGTTATGTTTATCGGCTACCGTGGATATACGCGGCGAGGCGATACACCGGATACGGCCGCCCAGTTCCTCGAGCCATATTTGCACCTGTGGCGAGTCGGTTACTACGTCGTCGAGGGCGAAGACGACCTCGACCGAGTGCCCATGGCATTCGAACGGGCGCAAAGAGAGGGCCAGCCCGTCGGAATCCTTATCGGCACCGAGTACTCACCCGGCTAGGAATTTCCCGGGGGACAGGCACAGCAACAGATGATCAAGTACGAAGAGTCATTGCCCCTGATCAACGATCTGCGCGGCGACGCAGTGGTCGTCTCCACGATGACGCAGGGAGGCGCCTGGTCTAGAATGTCCCGCCGTCCCGACCTCGACGTGGGCGTCTCGAACGGCATGAGCAAGGCGTCTTCCCTGGGGTTGGGCGTGGCATTGGGCCGCCCCGACAGGCAGGTGCTCGTCCTTGACGGCGACGGGAGCCTGTTGATGAACCTGGGCAGTCTGGTAACGGTAGCCGGCATGGCGCCCGAGAATTTCTACCACTTCGTTTTCGACAACGGCATGTACGCAGTGACCGGCGGCCAGCCGGTGCCCAACATGAACCGGACCGACTTTCGGGGGCTGGCGCTCGCGTCCGGTTACGCGGCGGCGTACGAATTCGGGGATGTCGAAACCCTCGCCACGGAACTGACCCGCATAATGGCGGAACCGGGGCCCGTGCTGGTCAGTCTCAAGACCACGCCTGAACCTGCCAGCCACGGTGTGGACCAGACCTGGGAGTCCAACGCCAAGATGCCGCGGCAGATGCGCAACGCAATGGCGGCGCTGGAGTCCGAGCCGCCCGGTAACTAACCCTAATTTAGCGGCAGGCCGAATTCGACATCGCCGAGTGGCCAGTGCCTACGGGTAAGCTCTCGACGGTTCTCGGCCCAACTAAAGAGCCGCGCCTCCGTCTACCGTGATCATTGATCCGGTGATCATCGACGCGTCGTCGGAAGCCGCAAACAGAAATGCCTTGGCAATGTCGTCCGGCGTGCACAGTCTTCCCAGCGGCGTAGAGTCCAATCTCCTCTGGTAGTTCTCGGGGATGTCGATGTCCGTCGTCTCATCGTTGGGGCTGTGCGCGCTGTTTCCCCGCAGGAAGTTGGTGTCCACATGGCCGGGCGAGATCAGAACGCACCGGATGTTGTCCTTCGCATACGCCGACGCGGTGCTTCGCGTCAGTCCGACCAGTCCGATCTTGCTGACCCCGTAGGCCGGACTTCCCGCGCCCTGCCGGATCGAACCGAGCGAACCGATGTTGATGATGACCCCCTTCCCTGCCCGTCGCATCGCAGGAATTACGGCCTTCGTGCCAAGGAAATAGGCCGAGAGATTCGTATCGATGATCGTCCGCCACATCTCCTCTGTCTGATCGTCAAAACTGACCCGGAAATTGGCGCCGGCGATGTTGCAGAGCGTGTCCACCTTGCCGAACTCCCGCTCAGTGTTGGAAACGGCGTCTCCCCAGGCTACGGAGTCCCGCACGTCAAGTTCCACGGCGATCGCATCGCCCCCGCCTTCCCCGATCTCGCTGGCGACTGCCTGGGCTCCTTTCAGGTTGAAGTCTGCGACGCAAACGGAGGCCCCTTCTTTCGAAAACAGCCTCGCCTGGGCACTGCCCATCGAACCCGCACCCCCCGTAACGATCACCGATCTATCTGCCATCCTCATAGATTGTCTCCTGCCCGTATTTCGGTGCGACTCGTCAGCCGTTCGCGGAATAGGGTCCTTCGTCGAGTTGGGTTGTGGCTGGCGCTAACGCAGGGTAACGGAACCATCGGGGCGCCTGCCCTCCCCGCCCGCTCCGGCGTCGTACGGGTGTCGCTTGATGCCTTCGATGTCCAGATCGATCCCAAGGCCGGGTACCTCCGGGATCTTCATGTAGCCGTCTTCTATCTCCACGGTGTTCGTGGCTGCCTCGCCCCGCGGATTCCCCTCTTCCCGGAAGTACTCCTGCAGGTCCCAATTAGGGGTCGACGCGGCTAGTTGCACGCACGCCATGGTTGTGACCGGACCGAGGAAATTGTGAGGAATCACTCGCTGGTGCAGGGACTCGGCGATCGCCGCAATCTTCTTGACCTGCGTTATTCCGCCAGCGAGACCGACGTCGGGCCTGACAAAGTGCACGCCGGGCAACATCGAATATTCACGGAACTCCCAGATCGTGGCGTTTCTCTCGCCGACGGCCAGAGGGAGGCGCAAACGATCCGCAACTTCGCCCATCGAAACGACGCTTTCGGGCGCAATCGGGTCTTCGTAGAAGTACGGGAGGAACTTTCCGATGCGCTCGGCGAACACGACGGCCTCTGACGGCACCATGTTTCGGTGTATCTCGATTCCGATGTCGATGTCCCAGCCCAGTTCTTCCCGTACAGCAGCCACGATATCGGTGTTGGTCCTTATCAGTTGCGGATACGGCAACTCCTGCCAGCCAGACGGAAACGGAGTCATCTTCACGGCCGTATATCCGTCGGCCTTTGCCCTACGCGCTGAGGCTGCGAAGTCGTCAGGGGTTCGCATGGGCCCGTCGCCGCCCATCAACACCATCACCCGGACTTTGTCGCGCACCTTTCCGCCAAGCAGGTCCCAGACAGGTACCTCAAGCCGTTTGCCCTTGATGTCCCACAGCGCCATGTCGATGGCGCTCAGCGCAGCAGTGATGGCCGGCGACCTGAACGAGTACTTGCGGTATGCGGCGTTCCAGATGTCGTCTATGTGTTTCGGGTCTCGTCCCTTCAGATCGTCGCCGATTCGTTTGATTATCGCCTCGCTGGCTTCCGCATAACTCCAGAACTGCGCCTCCCCGACGCCGTACGTGCCGTCGTCGCACGTCACGCGGACGGCGACCCACTTCCAGGCGAGCCAGGTTTCGACTTTTTCTATCTTCATGAATCTTCTCTCAGGCAAACGTTTCGTCAGGTAAGAGCGTCAAGTATGGCGACAGGCGCCTCTCAAAAGAGCGAACCTGCCACTCAAAAATAATAGCCGTTTGCGGCGTCGGCATTGTAATGGACTCGCCCATAAGTAAAGCGCCGGACCAATCGTGTTTGATTGGTCCGGCGCTCCGAAAGTCTTACCAGGGATCAGGCGGGAGCGTCCATATTCATCACTCCAAAGGATGCGCCCTGGGGGTCCATCAACACGGCGAGTCGCAGACCTGGCATCGGTTCCATTGGCTCAGCAAGCACGGCTCCTCCCAGCGACTTTGCCTTCTCCACCGTTGCGTCGCAATCCGCGACCGCAAAGTAGTTCAACCAAAACGACGGAACTTCGGCAGGCATTTCCGAGGGCTTCTTGAATATGCCGGCGACCTCTCTTCCGCCAGCCTTCAGCATTAAGTAAGGGTTTCCTCCGGGACCTGGCACAGAGCCGGACTCGACCCCCAACACGTCCTTGAAGAATTTCGTCGCCTTATCCGGATCGTCGGTGATCAACTCGGCCCAGCAGAGGGAGTTTGGCTCGCCCGTCAGCGTACCGCCCGTACCGCGCCTGTTCTGCCACAACGCCGCAACAGCACCCGTGGGTTCGGCAAAGATCGCCATCCGGCCGGCTTCCATCACGTCGTACGGCTCCATATACACCTGTCCGCCGGCTCCGGCGACCCTGGTAACGGCTTCATCGACGTTGTCGACCGAGATGTAAGTGGTCCAGTGCGGCGGAATGCCCTGGGCAGCCTCTTCGTCGCGTTGCTTGTAGATGCCGCCGACATAGGCGTCGCCTTGCTTTTGCATGTTGTACATCATGCCGCCGCCAGCGTCATTCGGTTCGTTGGTCCAGCCGAACAGGCTGCCGTAAAACTCAATCGCGGCCGCCTCGTCAGAGGTTGAAAGGTCTAGCCACGAGGGTGTGCCTTGGGGTGAACTGGATACTATTGGCATTCTTTTTACTCCTGGGTGTGACATCGCGAGCTCATGGATCGCGACAGACTAAGATCCCGTACATCCTTGATGTCCGGTCCGGCCGAAAGGTTTGATGGCCGCCGGCCTAAGAAGATGCAACCGCGGCACGATTCGTCCATCGGCCAGTAATTTTACGGCGAGGGTGGAATAACCGGCCGCGTTCTGTCACACGGGCGCGTTAATCACGAAGGGGCTGCGTTTTCTACGAGCGCGGGCTTCCCGAGGATTCAATGGCTCACCTACTCGCCGACTGCCGCGTCACCGCCTCTATCATCGCCTGGATGTAACCGCCGGCGTGGGCCCGTCCTCGATGGCCCCAGGAAGTGTCCTGATACGTCTGTGGGACATGATCGTCGATGAAGAAGCTGTCGAATCCCACCTCGTTGTAGATCGTCATCGCGTGGTACATGTCTACGTGGCCGGTGTTGATGAACTCCTCGTGAAACTTCGGCACGGTCCCGGAAACATTCCGGAAGTGGACGTACAGGATTTTCTTCCGTTCGCCGAAGTAGCGGATCATGTCGTAAATCCCGCCATTGGCCGCGTCCGCCATCTCCGAGAACGTGCCCTGGCAAAATTCGATGCCGTTAGACGGACTGTCGACTAGTTCGGTCAGCCGCTTGTACGCGCCGAAACTCCTCAGCAGTTGGGGTATCCCTCCGAGCTCCTCGACAGGCGGGTCGCACGGGTGGATTCCCAGCCGAATGCCCTCCTCTTCGGCTATCGGGGTGATGATCTTTATCCAGTGCTCCAGGTTCTCCCACATCTCCTCTTCGGAATACCGGCGGCCGTGGGTGAGCGGCATGGACTGCGCATGTTCGTAGTCGAACGCTGTGGCCATGGCGCCGCCGCGGATGACCGCCATCGGGGAACGCCATACGTGGGACGGCATCCAGTTGTAGCCGAATATCGGGATGCCGGCCCGGGCTATGTTGCGCACCGTCTCGATCATGTTTTCGATCTGTTCGTCTCGCCGCGGACCGTTCAACATGATGTGGTCGTAGAACTCCGTGGGCACGTTTTCGAGCGCCGATAGTTTCAAGCCTTCCTGCTCTACGCTGAGCCTGAGCTTGATCAGGTCTTTGAGTTGCCACTTCCCGCCAGGAGCGGGGAGATTCGGCGTGTTGAGCAGTACGTCGGTCGCGCCGAACTGCTTAGCGAACCGCAGGAATTCGGGAGTCGCCTCTTTGAATTGGCCATATCCGTGTCTCATGTCGTGAACTCCTCTTCGCTATGAATTCGGTCATCGTTATGAACCGTCGCCCCGGGGCGACAGGGTTGCCCCACGATTCCACCTGCAGGGTCTTGAACGAGTTTCGGGTGACGATGGCGCTACCTAGTTCGCCTCAAGCTTTGTCAGCGGATAATCTACATGATGGGCTGGGACGCCTCTTGATGACACCCGTAATCATGGGCAACCAGGGGCGGACACTGGATACGTCGAACCTTGCTGATTGACATACATACCCACGTGGACCAACACAACCGGGCCGAACTACCCGGACTGCTGGGTCGGGCGCTTGCCGCTGGCGTGAACGCAGTCGTAATTGCCGGCACCACGGTCCAGAGTTCGCAAGGCTGCATCGACCTGGCCAAAGCGTATCGCCGCGCGTTTGCTGGAGTTGGGGTACACCCTACCGACATCGATCGGGAGTTGACGACCGGCGATCTGGGAAGACTTGACCGCATGGCGTCATCCGATCAGGTGGTGGTGATGAGCGAGGTCGGCCTCGACTATTTGCCGAGTAGCCCCGATCACGAATTGCAGAAGGCCAACCTGCGAGCCCAACTGGACATCGCAAGGCGACACCGGCTTCCGGTCGTATTTCACGTACGAGAGTCGGCCGAGGACGCCGTTCAACTGCTGGCGGACGAACGTGCTGGCGAACTCGGAGGCGCTGCGCACTATTTTCAGGGGGACCGTGCGTATGCTCGTAAGATCCTCGACCTTGGATTCCACATTTCGCTGGCCAAGCCCCTGCTGCGGCTGTCCGAACTCCAGGACGTTGCCAGATGGCTGCCGATGGACCGCATAGTCCTGGAAACCGACTCGTACCCACAGCCGTTCAAGGGCAAGCGGGAAAAGTGGACGGAGCCGAGGGATCTGCCGCTGGTAGCGGCGATGGTCGCCAAGCTAAAGGGAATCGATGTCGACGAGGTCGAACGGCTCACTACCGCCAACGCGCTGGCGATGTTCGGTGAGCGCGCCGCTGCCGTGGCGGAGGCGCTTGGCGACTTGCCGTAATTTTGGCCGATGGTGGGGGTTCGTCAATGAGGCTTTTTGCGGGCATGGCCCATAAAATGTCGTGGCGGCCGGCGAAATACAACTAGCGACGGGCGCGAGACTCGAAAGAGAGACTGACTCACACATGGTTCCAGCTTATTCGGACATTGGGCTGAAGGAATGGTCTGTGATCATCGAGGCCCTCGGGCGCGGCGATCAGATCATCCTCCTGCGCAAGGGGGGTATCAGCGAGGCCACGAGACGATTTACCGTCGCTCACGACGAGTTTTTCCTGTACCCGACGCAGTTTCACCAGGGCGCCGACATGCTTAAGCCCGACGCACGGCATCTACTGGATGCCGACTACGATGATCCGGACGATCCGATCGTCAGCCTGGGCGTGTTTGCGGAAGTGATCGATACGATCGAGTTAAAAGACGAACGTTCGCTACGGCAACTCGACGCGTTTCACGTCTGGACCAACGAATACATGGAGAAGCGGTTGCGTTGGAAGCCGCGCCAACCCCTGACCGTGTTGATCCTTCGTTGCCATTTGCTGCAACAGCCGCAGGCCGCCCCGGTGATGGATGAATACCGCGGTTGCACTTCATGGGTGAAATTCATCGAGGAATACCCGATCGGCGTGACGACGCCCGTCATCAACGACAGGCGCTTCAATGCACAGACGGCAAGAATTAAGGAAGCGCTTTCGTCCTGACGAGACCGACTCTACGGTCCCTGAGAATCCCGTTTTCGAACCGCAACTACAGTGGAGGGAGACCGCCAATTGCCGATGGCTATGCGGCATCCTTTCCCTGAACGGACCGGCCCTGTAGTCTCCGCATCTCCTCTTCGAGCAGGTTGAAATCTCGCTGGGGAATAATGTGAAGCATTCCGAAGAAGGCCAGTTCCCACTGCTCCGGCACCCACTTTTTTACGTAGTCGAGGGACGGCCCTATTTCGTAGGCGCAGATGCGTTGATCCCCTTCCAGGACCACGTCGGGAGTGATGTTCACCCGATGAGGAAACGTCTCCCTTTGCCGAAAGTGATTCCATATCCGCTTGTCGTCGCGAAAATGCCCAGAGGTAACAGTCGCGGTCGCAGTAAATTCACGCCGGTCCTTGATGTAGTAGATGATCCGGTCGTCCTTCGCCATCCTTACCGCTTTGCGACGGTTCTTGGAGTCAATGCCCTGTACGTCGAAACCGCGGTCGCGCGTTATTTCAAAATTTTCCTGGCTGATGGCCAACATCCAGTAGGTCTTGCCCATGACGGTCCTCAAGTCTGGCGTTGTAGCGGTCAATGCGCTTCGAAGCTCCGCGAGTCGGTTTCATGATACAGAACAGGTAATCGGCCAAGGATTGGCGAGCAACGTCAGCATGCGGCTCGCGCTGCTAGTCTTGCGAACCTAAAACTATGCACGGAGACGAAATGAGAGAACAAACCGCGGACATTCAGGCGAAGGTGGCGGCGGAACTGGCCGCTCTTGAAACCCCCTATGAAGTGTTGGACATCGACCCTGCATTCGCCGATACCGCGGCTTTCTGCGAGAAGTACGGCTACGAACCCGGGGTGTCAGCGAACACCATCGTCATCGGTTCAAGACGAGAACCGCGCAAGTTCTGCGCCTGCGTCGTGCTGGCTAATTCCAGGCTCGACGTCAATCACGCCGTCAGGCGACTGATGGGGACGCGCCGACTGTCCTTCGCAAGCGCGGACGACACCGTCAAAATCACTGGCATGGAACTTGGCGGCGTTACCGTGTTCGCCCTACCGGCCGACATCCCGTTATACGTCGATGCCAAGGTAATGGAACCAGAATTCGTGATATTGGGCGGCGGCGACAGGTCTACGAAGATCAAGATATCGCCGTCGGTGTTCGACAGGATGTCGCAGGCCAGCGTCGTCGACGGGCTCGCTATCTCGCCGCCCTCGGAATAGGGATACCGCGGCGGTCGCTACTCTTCGCTCTGCCGCTGATATTTGATGCGGATGAATATGGCGAGTGCGTTCATGGCCAGCAGCATTACCAGAAGAACGATGATTGCAGCGGCGGCGATGCCTCTGAACCCGGCCTGGGGCTGTGCGATCCATGTGTAGATCTGCAGGGGCAACACCGTAAACCTGGCGCCGGGCCCATTCGGGACGAATGTGAGAAACACGATGGCGCTGATCATCAGGATGGGGGCGGACTCCCCAATGGCCCTGGAAAGCGCAAGTATCACGCCGCTCATGATGCTTGGAATCGCCTCCGGCAAAACGACAGACTTTACGACCTGCCAACGTGTGGCTCCGATGGCCAGGGCTGCGTCCCTGTATCCGCTTGGAACCGCCTTGATGGCCTCTTGTGAGGCGATGATTACGATCGGCAGAACAAGCAATGTCAATGTCAGCGCGCCCGCCGCGACGCTTCTACCCATGTGGAGGCTGTAGACAAATAGAGAAAGGCCGAGAAGCCCGTAGATGATCGACGGGACGCCCGCCAGGTTTGAGATGTTGAGTTGAATAAGGCGGGTGTACCAATTCCGGCCCGCGAACTCCTCGAGAAATACTGCCGTGGCTACGCCGACCGGAATCGTGAACAAAGCCGTCATCACCATGATCCATGCGGTTCCCGCAAGAGGCGCCAGAATGCCAGCCTCTTCCGGTTTTCTGGACGCGTAGCTGGAAATAAAATGCCAGTTCAGCCACGGCAAGCCGTCTATCAGGGTGTCGATGAGAAGCGTTAACAGCCCCGCTACGCCGATCACAATCGCGGCGATGAATAACCCGAAGAATAGCCGGTCTCGCCACCGCCTACTGCGCATTTGGCTCCGACGCGCAGTCCGAGTGTGGTCCTGGACCACTTCGCCGATGCTTTTCACTCGTAAACCTGCCGATAGCGGCCCACAAACCATCGGCCGAAGATGTTCATGATCAGGGTCATGACAAAAAGAAGCAGTCCGACCGCAAATATCGTCTTGAACTCGAGGCTGCCCTGCGGGGTTTCTCCCTGCGCGACCTGCACGATAAAGGCCGTCATGGCCTGAACGCTATGGAGGGGGTTCCACGTCAGGTTCGGTGTGTGCCCGGCCGCGATGGTGACAATCATCGTTTCACCCACCGCCCTTGAGATCGCCAGGATGAAGGACGCGACGATTCCGGAAAGGGCTGCCGGCACTACGACCTTAGTGGCCACTTCAAACCTGGTCGAACCCAGGGCATATGCGGCGTTGCGCAAGGACCGGGGTACCGAAACCATGGCGTCCTCGCTGAGCGTAGAAACCATCGGCATGATCATCAGTCCCATCACGAGCCCCGCGCTCAAAGCGTTGAAGATGATTACATCGGGAAAGATCCGCTGCAGGGTCGGGGTCACGAACGTCAGCGCAAAATAGCCGTATACGACCGTCGGTATTCCGGCGAGGATTTCGAGGATCGGTTTAAGAATTCGGCGCAGTCGCTCAGGCGCGTACTCGGACAAGAAAATCGCCGCGCCAAGCCCCAGTCCCAGGGCAACGATCCCGGCGACGCCGGCGACAAGCAAAGTTCCGCCAACGAGCGGGAGCACGCCGAAGTTTTGAGGCTTGAACAGGGGGGTCCAGACTGTGCCGCCAAGGAACTCCCAGATCGGTATTTCGCCAAAGAAACCGAGGCTTTGCCTGAGAAGAACTACTACGATGCCGACAGTCGTGACAATCGATATGGCAGCCGCAGCGCGCAGGGACCAGACGACCACCCACTCCTCGAGGTTTCGAAGGCGACGGCGCCTGGTAAAACTGCTACGGGCAGCTTCGGAAACTAGACGCCCCGATCGAACCGCTCTATCGGGCGTTATTTTGGCTGTGGTATCGGCCAACTAGGTCAAATTCTCTCGCCCGAGTCGCAGGGGCGGACTCGATTTTGAACGGGTGGGGTTAACACATGGTTAACTGACAGCCGGGTCCCAACGCGCCTTGCGAGGGCGCAGCGGAAAGGTCCGGGTTGGGGCTCTATGAAGCATCACGTATTGCCGGAAGGGTGAATCTGATGGTCGTCCCCTGGCCCGGGCTGCTTTCGGCTTCTATGACTCCCCCGTGGGCTTGCACAATGTGTTTGGAGATCGCCAATCCCAACCCCGTCCCGCCGTCCTGGCGCGACGGATCGGCCTTGTAGAACCGTTCGAATATGTGCGGAAGGTGTTCCGGCGAGATCCCTGGCCCCGTGTCTGTCACGGTGAGCGCAACGTGGCCGTTCGTACGCGAGACACCAATTTGAACAGAGCCGCCGGATTGTGTGGAGCGAAGAGAGTTGCTTAGCAAATTTCCCAACACAATCTCAATTTTCGAGTAGTCGGCGTTGACGAACGGCACGGCGGCGGCGACGCGGCCTGTTAGTTCAACACCGGTCGCAGCCGCCATCGGTCGAAACCTGTCTACAGTGGAGCGCACCAGCGCGCGCGGGTCCAGGGGGCCAAGGTGGAGGGGTGTCTGACCGGTCTCAAGTCTTGAAAGTTCAAGCATCTCGGCCACAAGAGCGTCCATTCTGGCAACATCCTCAAGGATGCGCCTCAGGAAGTCACCAGCAATTTCTGAATCTTCAAGAGCGCCCCGTTGCAAGGCCTCCGCGGCCGCCTGGATAGCGGATATAGGTGTTCGAAGCTCGTGGGATGCGTTGCTGACAAACTCCCGCCTCGTGTTTTCTGCCCGCACCATGTCCGTAACGTCGTTGACGAGTAGCAGCGCCCGCCTAGCCCCGGAGTCGCCGGGAGGTATGGGCGCGGCAAATACATCCACGACGCGGTTTTGGTCTCTCAGGTGGATGCGATCGCGACGGGCCTCGCCGCCGTCCGCCGCCTGTCCGACAAGTGCGTTAACGCGATGCTCCCTCGTGATGGATGCGAGCTGCATGCCCGGCTGCCAGTAGCTCCCCCCGCCGAATGTTTCGACGGCCGCTGGATTGGCGGATTCGACCGAGCCGCTACTGTCCACGACGATAACGCCTTGCTGCATCGATCCGAGAATCGACTCTACACGCCGCCTCTCCACGGTCTCCGATTCGAGAAGCGCTGCGTAACGCTCTTCCAGCCGGATGGCCGCGCGCGCCAGTCGGCCGATGTCTTCGGGGCCGCCAAGATGCGGACGATGGTCGCCGCCTCCCGGTCCCATGCGCAAAAGATCGTTCACCAACCGGTCGACGTGCCCGGTCAGCCTACGACTTAGAAAGATTCCCGCGAACGCCGCGCCCAGAGTACCGATTATGACGCCGGGCACTCCGAAAACCAGGGCCAGCGCGCCGGCCGCAGCGGCCGACACGACGACGCCGATTGCGATGTAGTGCCTAACCGGCCAGGAGTTCACGGTTCGGTTCGCCCGTCGGGGAATTCCTTGAGAAGTTCGCGGCAAATCGGTAACCGACTCCCCTAACCGTCTCTATCCGCCGGGGCTTCGAAGAGTCCGTCTCGATCTTGGTCCGCAGCCAACGGACGTGCACGTCAACCGTCCGACCCTCAGCCGGGAACTCGTCTGAATATCGATAACCCCATACTTCTCGCAGGAGTTGGTCTCGGGTTACGACACGCCCCGGCCGCGATGCCATGTAGTGGAGCAGATCGAATTCCTTGGGGCGCAGATCGAGCGGCGCGCCATCCAGACGCACGGTGCGGCCCGCCGGGTCGATCTCCAGACCGTCCGACCGGATTATGTGCCTCTCCTGCTCAGAACTCTGGGTTCGCGATATCTCGACCCGGCGCAGATGCGCCCCGATTCTCGCGATCAGTTCGCGCGTGCTGAAAGGCTTTGTAACGTAGTCGTCAGCCCCGACATTCAGACCCTCGACCCGTTCGTTCTCGCCATCCCGTGCCGTCAGCATGATGATCGGCGAGATGTCACCGGTGCGCCTGAGTGTTCGGCACACTTCGACCCCGTTCATAACAGGCAGCATCAAGTCGAGCAGGATCAGGTCCGGCCGCCTTTCGCGGGTAAGGTTTACCGCCTCGCTGCCGTCGGCCGCGGTCGCTACTTCGTAGCCCTCCGCGACAAGGTTGTAGCGCAGCGCAGCGAGCAAGTTTCGGTCATCCTCGACTACGAGGATCAGCTTTCGGTCCAGTGCGCCCTGCATGCCGAACTCCGGGGTGGCAAGTACTTACATCGCGCGACTAAATCAAGTGCGCAAGGACCCCTGAGGGAGAGTCTGCCGGAAGTATATGCCCGACTACGGACACGATCTTAATTCTTCGTTAAAACCGGCAGCGGCGAGGGCGAATAAATCTGGTTTGCCGCCAGCGCCCGCTCGAACTACTCCCCTGCTGGCCAAGTCACACGCCATCATCCGCGGGTGTTCCGGTCAGTGCACGATAGTGGTTGAGAAGTCGCTCAACACACCACGATATTGAACGTGGGAGGCTAGACAGGCTCTGGTCGCCCTGAAGCCGCGGACCGGTATGCGGCATCGATCATTTCAGTTGCACGCATGCCCGCGACGCCCGGCGCGTGATTGACAGTAGTTTTCCCAAGCACGATATCCGCGAAGTTGTTCGGCGGGCCCGAACATTCGTATGTGCCTGCGTCGCCGGGCAAGTCCATGGCGAAGTGGTTGCCGTCGTAACGCTGGACCTCGAGCCGTGCGCGGTCTATGTCGAGAATCAGCAGGCCTTCGCTTCCATACACCCGTACGTCAAGTTGGAATCCCTTGTCGTCCGGCACGGCACCGGCGCCGGAAAATGTTCCGATCGCCCCACCCTCGAATCGGACTGCAAAGGCGTCGTACAACTCGACCTTGCTGGTCGGGCCGGACGTCATCGCGGTCACCGTTTCCGCCCGCAGCCCGGTCAGCCAAAACGCCATTCCGGCAGAGTGGGACATCTGCGCCAGCGCGTATCCGCCTCCGGCGCGTTCCGGGTCGGCCCATGTGTCACTCTCCGGCTCAAACAGGAGATCCATCGTGCCTCCGGCCGAGGCATCGAATAAACCGCCTTCCAGCAGACCCCGCACAGGCGACGCCATGTGGCACATCACGAACTCGATGGTCCCAACCGCGCCTGCGTTCAGCCGGTTCCGCGCCTCCTGTACGTAAGGCTTGTAGTGCCAGCCGTACGGGATCACGATCTCGACCCCTTGCTCTGCTGCGACCTCCACCAACTTCCGGGCGTGAGCGCCAGATGTAGTCAACGGTTTTTCGCACATCACGTGCAGGCCGCGTTCAAGCGCGGCCAGGGCATGCTCGTAGTGGAGCGTGTGGGGAGAGGCAACTACGACACCGTCGAGCTCAACGTTGTCGAGCAACTCCCGGTAGTCTTCAGTCGCGTATTCGAATCCGAACTGCTGCCTGACCTGCTGCAACTCATCCGCGCCCAGACGGCACACGGCGGCCATTTCGACGTCGTCCCTGGCCGCAAGCGTGGGCATGTGATTGGCCGTCGCCCACCAGCCGGCGCCGATGAACCCGATTCTTGCTTTACGTTCCGCTCCAGCCATGCGCGTTTCCTCGTAGGCACACCAGTCGATGAGAGTCGCTTAAGAGCTACTCAGCATAACGCAGTGGCGGAGGCAGACTACGCGGGCGCGGCCTCGTATTTATACGGCCGCGGCGGCCGGGCCTTCGTGTTCCAACGCGATCAACGGTTCAGGTGATGCGGCTTCTCCGTGTGCGGCGACGCCGAACATCAACCTGGGAAGCGACTGGTCGCGAACGACCTGTTCACGTGGTTCGTGGGAATACGCATGATCCCTGCCCACTATCGTGTATCCGCAGTTCAGGCAGGTAAGGCTAGGGCCGTCAAAATCAGCAGTGAGTTCGACGGTGCCAAGCCGGCATCTTGGGCAAGATCGGAAGTAGAGCATATCGGCGCTCCGTATAAGTTATGGAGTGGAAAGCGTTTCGTGCGACTTTAAGCAGGGAGTAGGCGCGAGGGCCATTCAATTCCATAACCTGTTATTGCGAATCCTGCTCACAATCGGCGCTTGCCAGTTTTGACCGTCACGGCAAAGGCGCCCCCCGGCTCCCTCGGAGCAACGTCACCGGCTCTGACTGGATTCGAGCTCCGCTTATGGTGCTGCACGGAGCGACCGATCCGCGTGTTCCGACAGCCGAGACGGAGCGGATGGTCGAACCGCTGCGTGAACTTGAGATGGTCGTCGAGTACATCCGCATCGAGGACGAGGGGCACGGCTTCATCGAGCGGGCCAATCGTCTGATGGCCTGCCCAGTCATCGCCGACTTCCTCACCTTGCACATGCCTCCGTACCATCGGAGACCGGATTAGACCGGGCGACCCTTCCCAAGAACCGGCCTCGTCACACTCAAGATCAGCGGAATAGCAATCAGGACGGTTAGCGCCATGACGATGTATGGATCCCGGTAGTTGCCGCGCACGTCGTACATCCAGCCCACGAAAACAGGACCGGTAATTCCAAACACAGCACTTACGGTCATCATGATTCCCATCACCGAGCCGAAGTGCCTCCGTCCGAAGTAGTCGGCCAGAAGGGCATACCTGACCGGAATCGAGGCTCCGAAACCTATACCCCAGCATACGGCGAACCCCACCAGGTGGAGCGTACTACTTGTGTTTGCGAAGATCAGGGTCCCGACGAGTTGAAATGCGAACGCGGCAGCGATCACCTTCCGTTTGTCGACCCGGTCTCCAACGAAGCCGCTCACGACTCTGCCGACCAGACTCATAAGCGACACCGCCAGCATAACCACCCCGGCCGTCTCTCTGCTGAATCCGAAGCTGGTGATCGCCGGAATCTGGTGAACCGCTGCCGACATTATGAGCTGGCCGGACCCCATCGCCAGGGCCATCTGCCAGAACGAGCGAGTCACAAGCGCCTGTCTGACCGTTAGGCTGACCTCAGCGCGCGCCCGGGCCGGCATCCGGTCCGAGTCTGCCGGAGCCTCGACTCCGCCCTTGTCGGAAGGCTCATCGGACCGTCCGTCCGGCAGGAGACCATGGTCCTCCGGTCGGCGCCGCATCACCATGGCTGCCGGGATGCCCACGACCCAGAATCCGACACCTATCAGCATCAGCGCCGTCCGCCAGTCGGTGGTGGCGATGAGCCATATCACGACCGGTACCAGCAGTCCGCCCAGCGCAGAGCCAGCGGAGGTCAGGGCCAGCGCGCGAGTCCGCAGAGCCACGAACCAATTCGCTACTGCGATCGTGACGACCATCCACGTGCCGAGTGACATGCCGACCGTTATCAGTGTGAACGCGGCATAGAACTGCCATAGAGAGTTGATACGTCCGAGCAGGATGAAGCCGGCGCCGGTCATGAGGATGCCAGCCAACATAACGTTCCGGGGGCCGAACCGGTCGATGAAGTAACCCACAAACGGCGAGACCATGCCCGACTCGGTGCGCTGGAGCGAGATGGCCGCGGAGGTGATGGCGCGGCTCCATCCGAATTGCTCGATTATCGGGTCGAAGAAGGCGCCGAAGCCTTGCCAAAAGGTCCCGGAGGTGTAGCCGGTGGTGACCGATCCAGCCCCCACGATCCACCACCCATAGAACGGTCTTCCTCTCCGCCTCGAGAATGGTCGTGTGAAGGCTTTGATCAAACCGCTTACTGCTATGGTTTCACCGACTCATGCAATTGGATTTGGGAAATAAAAGGACTCACGCTTGGTGGATTTAGAACCTGGGATGCCGATTCGGCGGCGATCATTTCACCCGCTCGCAGGCGCGCATTGTATTCCTAAAGGCGGGCCACGAAGGGCACGTATATGAAAATCCACATACTGGGGGCTGGTACACCAACCCCCACCCCGACGCGGTTCGGATCCGCATATGTGTTGGACGTTGACGGCGAAAAAGTGATGTTCGACTGCGGCCCGGCAGCCACACACAAGTTGGTTAAGGCTGGGCTGTGGCCTACCGAGATCGACTATCTGTTCTTTACACACCACCACTTTGACCACGACATCGACTACCCGTGTTTTCTGCTGTGCCGCTGGGACCAAAGCATAGGCAAGGAGAACAAACTCAGGGTATTTGGACCCACCCTCACCGAAAGCATCACGGAGGGCGTAATTGGCGAACGAGGCGTGTTCGCCCATGACTGGAAAGCCCGTGTGTATCACCCACTAAGCCAGCAGGTTTACGTCAACCGCGGCGGCCGGCTTCCACGTCGACCTCCGGACGTCCTAGCCCGCGACATCGGCCCGGGGACCGTGCGCACATCTGACAAGTGGGAGGTGACTGCGGCCCCGGCCGAGCATGTGCAGCCGTACCTGGACTCGCTCGCGTACCGGCTCGACTCCATAGGAGGTACATCGGTCGTTTTCACAGGCGACACTCAGCCGTGCCAGTCGGTGGTAGAACTCGCCAGGGGCGCCGACCTGATGGTATGCATGTGCTGGGACGACCAGGAGGAGATGGACAAGGACGGCGAGGGTGGCGGCCAGTGTGGCACCACCGGGGCTGCGCGCATGGCGCAAGAAGCCGGTGTAAAACAGCTGGCGCTGGTTCACATGGGATCGAATATTTCGTCCCCGGGGCCGTTGAAAAAGGGGCTGGGCGACATTCGCGAGATATATGGGGGAAGTGTCGTTTACCCGGAGGAAATCACGTCCTTCGATGTGTAGCAGGGACCATGACCGAAGACGATCAGGCATGCTCCCGGCGTCGGCCCGGCCCGCGGTATTCGCCCATAGATTCTCGTTAGGCTAGCCAACTCCCCGAACTGCGCAGGGGCAGTTAATATGGCCGCATGGCTAACCAGGACGAAACCAAACGGCCTCTCATAAGCGATCTCGAGGACGCCATCGGCACGCAGTTTGTGATTTGGCGGCCGGAAGATCTGCTGGTCTACGAATACGACGGCTCGATAGATAAGGCGATGCCCGGCGCTGTGGTTGTGCCGGGCTCCGCTGAGGAAGTCATGGCTGCCGTTCGGATCGCGAACCGGCATGGGGCCAATATCGTTCCGCGCGGCGCAGGAACAGGGCTTTCGGGTGGCGCCATACCTCTCAGGGGTTCGGTAGTCATCGCTCTCACCCGCATGAACCGGATCATCGAAATCGACGCTGGAAATCGAACCGCGTTGGTCGAGCCTGGGGTCGTCAACATCGAACTCTCCCAAGCGGCCGCAAAGTATGGGTTGTACTACGCGCCGGACCCATCGAGCCAACGAGCCTGCACCATCGGCGGTAACGTGGCCGAGAACGCCGGCGGACCTCACTGCCTCGCCTACGGCGTCACCACGAACCACGTGTTGGGCACCGAAGTGGTCCTGCCGGACGGCGAAATCACCTGGCTCGGAAGCGATCTGCGCGAGAGCGCCGGGTTCGACTTGCGAGGCGCGTTCATCGGTTCTGAAGGGACGTTGGGGATCGCGACCAAAATCTCAGTGCGCCTGCTCAAGACTCCAGAAACCATTCACACCCTGCTCGCCGCGTTTCCGAGCATCGACAGCGCGTCGCAGGCCGTGTCTGACATCATCGCCTCCGGGATCGTACCCGCGGCTCTGGAAATGATGGACCGAAACACGATAGACGCCTGCGAACCGGTTTTTAACCCGGGGTACCCGGCCGACGCACAGGCGGTCCTGATCGTCGAACTGGACGGGCTCATGGAAACGGTCGACGACGAAGCCCATAAGGTGGAGACAATCTGTAACGCTTGCGGAGCGTCCGAGTTACGAAGCGCCGACGATCCGGACAGACGCGCCGAGTTGTGGGCCACCCGCAAAGGGGCCATTGGCGCGATGGGTACGCTCGCGCCGAACTACTATCTGGTAGACGGGGTTGTTCCCCGGACCCGCCTCAGTGAGGTGCTGGGCAAGGTGATGGACATCGGCGCGGAAATGGAACTCAAGATCGCCAACGTGTTTCACGCGGGAGACGGCAACCTGCACCCGTGCATTCTGTTCGACGAACGCGATCGCGATCAGGTGCGGCGGGTCATCGAGTGCGGCCACCGGATACTGGAACTCTGCGTCGAGGCAGGCGGGGCGTTGTCCGGCGAACACGGCATCGGCATAGAAAAACAGGCCTACATGCCCCTGGTATTCAGCGACGCCGACATGGAGGCAATGGCACGTCTGCGCCCCGCGTTTGGCGCTGGCGATTCGTTCAATCCTGGCAAGGTGTTCCCCGGAGGCGCGGTGCACGGTGAAACCTTTGGCGTAGAAGCAATTACCGTCGGTCGGACAGGCACCGCCGATGTCGTCTAGTCCCAGAGGCCACCATGCAGGGATGTATGACCAAAGGCAGTCCAACCCGAAACCGCTGCTCACCCCGGCTAATCCCAACGAATCCGATCACCGCGAACGGCCGCCGAGCCGACAAAAGAAAGCGTAAGTAATGCCAGTAGATTCTACTGTCCGCATCGGCATTATCGGCGCGGGCAGATTCGCGGAAACGCACCTGGACCAATTCGCCCGCGTCGATGGCGCAGAGGTCGTCGGCGTTTGCCGCAGGAACGAAGACGCGCTCCGCGAAATGCAGCGGCGTTTTGGCATCCCGTTGGGGTATACCGACTACCGGGATATGCTGAACGCGGGCGGCATCGATGCGGTTTCCATAGTCACACCGACATCAAGTCACCGCCGCATCGCACTTGACGCCATCTCGGCGAATTTACACGTCCTTTGCGACAAGCCCCTTGCACTTACGGCAGCCGATGCCAAAGAGATGTTGGATGCGGCGGAAAAGGCCGGGGTCATTCATTCCACGAACTTTAATCAGCGCGGCAATACTCCCCTCGGCCGAATCAAGCGGTATGTCGACTCGGGGTACGTAGGCGAATTGATCCACATCCACATCCGGTGGGGACAATCGATGTTCGATGACGTCAAGCCAGAACTTTTGTCGTGGAGGGGCTTGACGAACATGGGTGGCGGCACCGTCTACGAACTCATCCACGTGTTCGACGCTGTCCGATTCCTTGGTGGCGAGATCAGTCGTATTTGCGCCCTGTTGCGCACCTCAATACCGCATAGGAAATTCGCGGATGCCCCCAAGGGAATGAACGTGAACGCCCCTGACTCTTCGGCATTTCTTCTGGAACTACAGGGCGGCGCGTACGCAGTAATCCACACCAGTTGGGTCAGCAGGGGGACGTCGCCCGACGGCCGATCGGTCGTCCAAATCGAAGTGACCGGTCCCAAGGGGCGGATCATGTCCAACGGCCGTTACGGGATCGTCGGGGCGAACATGGAATTGGGTCAACTGAGTGAATTGGACCCGGGCGATCCTTATCCTCAACCTTACGATCTTTTCGTCAACGCGATTCAGACCGGGGAACCGGTAGAAACCAGCTTCCTCGACGGAGTAAAGGCGGCCGAAATTGCCGATGCCGCGTTCCTTTCCGCCCGCGAAGATCGCTGGATCGACCTTTAGCCTGTTAGAAAGCAAGCGGCAGAAACCCGGAACTCACACTCCATATCCCCTGCCGCAAAATGGCCGGATTTCAGAAATAGGTTGTCGGACATCGAATCTTGATACTTAAATGCAGGCGCCTGAACCCGGGTGCTACCGATCGATCGCGTTGGGATGCAATCCACATTGCCTGACCAAGCCAAATTCGACTACTCAGTAGACGGAATGTCACCGTCACGCGTCGAAAAGCCCGGCACCGTCGATGACCTCGCGCGATTGCTGGCCGACTCCCACGCCCGGGGCCAGGCAATTATCCCTTTTGGCGGAAGCACACGCATGTGCGTCGGCAACGTACCGGAACGCTACGATACGGCGCTCGACCTAGGCGGCCTGAACGCTGAAGTCGACCACGTCCCCGGCGACCTTACCGTGGTTGCGGCGGCCGGAGTTCGCATTGGGACCCTACAGGACCACCTTGCTCAGTCGGCACAACGCCTCCCGTTTGAGACGCCCCAGCCACGCGCAGCGACTGTCGGTGGCGCAGTGGCTTCGAATCCAACAAGCCTGACCGGGGTATCGTTCGGAGGCATTCGCGACTGGGTTATAGGAATGAGAATTGTGCTCGGAGACGGCACAGACACGCGTACCGGCGGGCGGGTCGTCAAAAACGTGCAGGGCTATGACTTGCACAGGCTCCACACCGGGGCTTACGGCTCGCTCGGCGTGATCGCGGAAGTGGCGTTCAAACTCATACCTGTACCGGCAAACACGCGGACCGTGGCGGCATGGTTTTCATCGCCGGAAGGAGCGACGACCACTGCCCAGACCGTGCTGGACAGTCCGATCCTGCCTGAGGCGTTGTCCGTAGTTGCCGGGCCGCACCTCGCCAACGCATTTGCCGGACTACCGTCAAACCCGACACCGGACGACAGCGAGAGTTACCTGCTCCTGGCAAGAGTCACCGGCGGCATGGCGGCTGTTACGAGGCAGGTGGACATGGTGACCGGAGCGGCCGGAGCAACGGCGGCAGATGGTTACGAGGTCTTTGACCAGGACGATGCTGCGCCACTTTGGGGGATGGCCCAGGGCGACCGCTTCGATCCGGCGGGCCTGACAACGCGCATTGTGGTCAGACCGGTCGCCATGGAAAGCGTCCTGGTCGACCTGGAACGACATCGATTACGTTATCGGGGACCGAATCCGTCAATCACAGGCCAATTGGGATTCGGCGTCTTCATGGTCAATTGGCCCAGAGGGGCAAAATTCGAAGGACAAAAACTGGCCGCGTTCGCGTTTTCGTTAGCCGAGCGTCACGGAGGAATAGCGATAATCGAACGCAGTCCGGCAGCGGTGAAATTAGACTTTGACGTTTTCGGAGACGTTGGCGCCTCAATCGAGATAATGAAACGCATCAAGCGGCAATACGACCCCGGACGCGTGCTAAACCCGGGGAGGTTCGCAGGCCGAATCTAGCAAATGGCAAAAAAGATCACTTCTACAAACGACCTCCGTACCATGACCAGTGGCGCGGCGGCGCTGAATTACGTGCCGCCGAGAGGCCGGGCGAATACACCATGACCACACCCAGCGTCGGCCCGCCGGGCACATTTCCGGGCTTCGTCGACAAGGACTTCCCGCACGACGACCTGTACAAGTGCGTGCACTGCGGATTCTGTCTGAACGCCTGCCCCACCTACATCGAAACCGGACTTGAAGCCGAGTCTCCCCGCGGACGTCTGGCCCTGATGAAGGCAGTCAATGAAGGACGGCTCGACATCACCCCGCAGGTTGTCGGTCACTGGGACCTGTGCCTGCAATGCAGGGCGTGCGAGGTGGCGTGCCCGTCAGGGGTCCCATACGGGCGCCTGATGGAAGCTACACGTACATCTGTGGAACAGTCGTTCAAGCGGCCGAGGTCAGAACGGATTGGCCGGGCGATCGGATACCGCGGCATACTCACCAGCCCTGCTCTGACGAAGGCGGCGGGCGCGGCGTTGAAGCTCTACATGAAGACCGGCATTCGTAAATTTGCGCGCAAGAGCGGACTCCTGGGGCTGTTACCCGGAGATTTTGAACACCTTGACGACAGCCTGCCGAGCATGAGCGACCAGTTCTTTTCCGCGAAGGGCCAGGTCATCCGGCCGCGCGGCGTTCCACGAGGGAAAGTCGCCCTACTGGCTGGCTGCGTCATGCCGCTGAGTCACGCAAACACCATGGAAGCCGCCACCCGGGTTCTCACCCATAACGGCATTGAGGTTGTCGTTACCGCGGCCCAAGGGTGTTGCGGAGCACTTAACGCGCATTCCGGCGAACGTGAATCTGCGCGGGCCATGGCCCGCCGGAACATAGATTCCTTCCTGTCGGCCGATCCGGATGCCATCGTCACCCTGTCGGCCGGATGCGGTTCGACGATGAAGGAGTACGGCGAACTGCTTCATCACGACGACAAGTACGCTGCCAAGGCCGAACGAGCAGCTTCTATTACCAGGGACATCCACGAATACCTTGTCGGCCTGCCGTTGACGCCCCCTACAACCAAAGTCGAACGGCGGGTTACTTATCAGGACGCCTGCCATCTCGCCAACGCGCAGCGGATCACCGAAGCGCCGCGGGAACTGTTGCGGGCCATACCCGGACTGGAATTGGTCGAGTTGCCCGAGTCGGGAATCTGCTGCGGTTCGGCAGGCACCTACTCGATCACACAGAAAGAGATGTCGCTCCGGCTAGGCACGAGGAAAGCCAACAACGTTACTTCCACCGGTGCGGAGGTCGTCGCGACAGGCAATCCGGGCTGCGCAATGCAGATCGAAAACGCATTGCGCCGCGTCGGCTCACCTGCGCAGGTCAAGTACGTCGTGGACCTGTTGGATGAGGCGTACGGGACCTCATCAACTGGCGATTAGTTCCGGACCGCTTTCCGCCTGGATGGCCGGGGTTCCCTGGCATCTATAATCGGGCTGGCAATAAGGCTCATCCACCCTGGATGATCCACTTCTGGGAGAGGAATTCAGTTAATGGACCTGGGACTACAAGACAAAGTCGCAATTGTGACCGGGGGCAGCTTCGGCATCGGCAAGGCGGCAGCGGCCTCACTGTCGGCGGAGGGGGCGCGGGTCGCCATCGCGGCGCGCAACCAGGCCGATCTGGACGCGGCTGCTCAAGAGATCGAGGCATCGACGGGAAACCCTGTCATAGGGGTTTCAACGGACATCCGCGATGAGGCGCAGGTAAAGGCCATGGTCGATCGGGTAGCCAGCGAATGGGGCGGCGTCGACATCCTCGTCAACAACGCAGGCACCAGCGCCGCACACACGTTTTCCGACCTGACAGACGAGATATTCACCGAGGATTTTCGCCTTAAGGTCTACGGTGCCATGTACTGCATCAGGGCAGCGCTACCACACCTGCAAAAGTCGGCTGGCGGGGCGATTCTCAACATCACGACCCCGGGCGGCAAAGCTTCGGCCGGGGGAACGAACCCTACTTCCATGGCGCGCGCGGCTGGCATCTCCATGACAAAGTCGCTGTCGAAAGAGTTCGCGGAGTTCAACGTCCGGGTGAACACGGTGTGCATCGGAACGATCAAGAGCCGGCAGAACGAGCGCGGGTGGGAGCGGATTCACGCAACAGACCCCTCGTACACGCTCGAAGATCACTGGCGTCAACGCGGCAACGACATACCTCTCGGTCGAGTCGGCGAGTCGCACGAGGCGGGAGACGTCATCTGCTTCCTGGTGTCGGACAGGGCTTCATACGTAACCGGAACGTCCGTGAACGTCGACGGTGGCGTTTCACCGGTCGTGTGAACTCGGCAAGCTGCCGGACCTGACTGGATATGCCCACGAGTCGGGACGATTGACGATTGCGGGTAGAGGCGTTGGTCCGAGGCGTGTAAGGCGTTCACGGCCTGAGCACAGGCGCCTCGGATCGTCTCCAGAACACTTACTGCCCGCACCGTGCGGAGACAGGCGGCCCGTTAGGAGGCATCGTGGGACCACAAGTTGATCGACCGGTCGCCTTCATCGGCGTCGGCAAAATCGGCACGCCGATGGCGGCGCGGTTGATCGCAGCCGGTCACGAACTCGTCGTCTATGACAAGAGTCAGGGTGCGGCCGAACGCATGGCCGGCAGCAACGTAGAGGTTGCTGAATCAGCCGCGGCCGCGGCCGAACCCTGCGATGTGATATTCACATGCCTTCCGGGCCCGAGTGAATTCAATGATCTGCTTTTCGGGGATGACGCGCTTACAGAGGCATTGCGGCCAGGTTCGATACTCGTAGACCACACCACGAATTCCCCAGAGGTCATCTCGTCAGCGGCCGCACGACTTGAAGACCGCGGCGTTTCGTTGATAGACGCCCCTGTCAGCGGGGGCGTCGAGGGCGCCCGAATTGGTGATCTGACGGCGTTGGTGGGCGGTAGAGAAACCGATGTTGACCGGGTGCGCCTCTATATCGACGCAATGTGTTCGTCTGTTTTTCATCTTGGTCCAGTTGGAAGCGGGACGGTCGCCAAGTTGATGAACAATCTGGCCTGTTTCACGCTTGACCAGGTCATCGCGGAGTGCCTGACCATCGGCGTAAAGGCCGGGGCGGACCCACAACGCTTGTTCGACGCCCTGAAAGGCAGCGCCCTGGGCAAAGGCGGGAATATAAACGTTCGGCTGGTGGAAACGTTCATGCGGAGTGACTTCGAGCCCCGCTTCACGTTGGCCGGCGCGCATAAGGACCTCTCACTGGCGTTGGAACTGGCAGACAGCCTGAACGTGCCTTTGCGAATTACTCCCCTCGCCCTGTCAGAACTGCGCGAAGCGGTAGAACGCGGGTTCAGCAACCTAGACGCGTCGATCGCTATGACCCTTCAAGAGGAACGATCCGGCGTGCGCGCCAGGCCGATAGGTAGATCGACCGGTGCCTGACGGCTTTCGTAAACCGCTGCTTAAGGGCTTTCGCAAAACGTCGTCAAATGCACCCGGGGATCGCGCGAACACGTTCACGCACGTATACACGTATACGTATAGCAGTTGACCGCGCGGCTCGTGAATCCTACAATCGACTGAACTACATTTGCTAACTTTCATCCCGGGGCACGTTGGCCCCGATGAGGCATGCCATGACTACAGCCACACGTAAAGACACAGATGTCGCCCTAATGGCGCACCTGCTCCGCCGAGCCGGCTTCGGCGCCACTCGAGACCAGCTCGACCAATACGTCGCCAAAGGCTACGAAGAGACGGTGGAGGAACTTCTCAATCCCGAGTATGGCGACCTTCCGGATCAGGACCTTCTTGAACGTTATTTCATCGCCGCCACGGAGGCCCGCGCTCCCGGGCATGCCGATCCGCAGTGGTCGTGGCGGATGGTTACCAGCCCCAAACAACTCGAAGAGAAGATCGCCCTGTTCTGGCACGGCCTTCTGGCGGTCGGTGGCGTCAAGTTGGACCACGGTCTGGAGATGCTGGCCGAGATCGATCTTTTCCGAAGGGTTGGCCTGGGGAAATTCCGGACCATCCTGTTGGAGATTTCCCGAAACCCGGGAATGATGTTTTGGCTAGATAACCAGAACAGCCACAAAGACGCTCCAAACGAAAACTACGGACGCGAGCTGCTCGAACTGTTCTCCATGGGCATCGACGAACACGGCGAAGGCGCGTACTCAGAGAACGACGTCAAGGCCGCGGCCAGGGCGTTCACCGGTTGGAAGTCGCGGCCCACAATGCCGCCGTTTTTCCTGGGGCCATTTCCCATGGAGTTCCAGTACGACCCAGACGACCACGATCACAGCGAAAAAGTGTTTTTGGGCGAGGCCGGCGACTGGAACGGTGAAGACGCGGTGGCGATCATAGTTCGCCAACGCCCCACGGCAGAATTCGTTTGCCGCCGCCTGTACCAGTTCTTCGTCGCCGACGAAGCCGATGAGGCGGAAGTTCAGCGCCTGTCAGACGTGTTCGAAGACAGCGACGGAGAGATCAGGGCGGTACTGAGAGCGATTTTCCTGTCCGATCATTTCAAGTCGGAGGCCGTGCGATACCGAAAGGTGAAAAGCCCCGCCGAAATGGTTTACGGAACGACGCGCCTTACAGACCGCTATAGCCTTCCGGACATGGACGCCTCGATGTTGGCAAACAACGCCATGTTCATGGGACAGCATCTATTGAACCCGCCCAGCGTAGAAGGCTGGCACGAGGGCGAGGAGTGGGTCGACAGCGGCGCACTGGTTGAACGAATCAACTTCGCGTCGGGTGAACTTGAAAAGACCGACACGCCCGGTATCGCCAGAATGGTGTCCCGCGTGCGGGCTGCGGGCAACGGCCTGTCAGGCAGAGCGTATGTTGAGGCGTGCCTTGATGCCATGGGCGCAATCGACTCGTCCGAACGCACCCTGGCGCTGCTCGCGGAACACGCTTCGGGTCAACCGCAGCCTTCGAGCCCGGCGGACGAGGTCAGCCGCGCCGTCGAGATGTTCCAGTTGATCGCATCCACACCCGATTTCCAGTATTGCTAAACGAGCGGCCGAAAGGTCAGGAACCCAGGAGTCAAGAGATGGCCACAAACGGTCACGGGAGCAACGGCAGGGCCAAGAACCTGGTTGTAATCCAGCTTTCCGGAGGAAACGACTATCTGAATACCGTCGTTCCCTACCAGGACGGACTGTACTACGACAACAGACCGGTCATGGGACTTGGCGGAGATAAGGTCATCCCGCTTGACGACCGCGTCGCGTTCAACTCCCATATGGGCGCGTTCAAACGGCTGTATGACGACAACAAGATGGCGGTAATCATGGGTATCGGATACCCGGAACCCAACCGCTCCCACTTCCGGTCGATGGACATATGGCACACGGCCGAACCAGCGATTTCGTCATCGGAAGGGTGGCTCGGAAAAACGACACTGGCCCTCGACCCTGAAGGCAAGAACCCGGTGACCACGGTCAACTTTGGCCGGGGGCTTCCGAGAGCGCTTGCATTCCCGGGGGTTTCCGTGGCCTCCGTCGGCGCGCTCGAAACCTACGGCCTGTACACCGGGCTGGCAGGCGCATCGAACCGCGACGCGCTGCTCGACACCGTTAGCCGGATCTACCAGCCGATGTCCGAGGAGGGATACCCGTCCCTGCGATTGATGCAGACCGGCCGGGGAATGTTGGACGGCGCCGATCTGCTGCGCGCAGCGCCCGACGGATACACGTCGAGTGTCGAATACAACGCGGAGAATCCCATCGCCCAGAGCCTCAAAGGCGTGGCCCAGGTCATGTCGGCCGGGCTGGGAACCCGGATCTACTACACGCAGCACGGCAGTTTCGACACCCACACGAACGAACTTGTGAACCACGCAAAGCTGTGGGATGAAGTGTCCGAGGCGGTGGAGTGCTTCTGGGCAGATCTGATTGAGCAGGGACAGGCGGACAACACCGTCATCTGGATGTTCTCGGAGTTCGGCCGCCGCATCGAGGACAACGGCGCCGGGACCGACCACGGCTCAGGGGGTGTGGCGTTCATGATCGGTAACCCGGTCAACGGCGGACTTTACGGCGAATACCCGAGCCTGAATCCACAGGACCAACTCGAGGGGGACGTGCACTACAACACGGACTATCGTACCGCTTACGCCTCGATCCTCGACGATGTCCTTCACGTAGATTCAGAGTGGGTTATGAACAGGAAGTTTGACCCGATAACTGAGCTCGTTAACGCTTAAGGCGCACAGGCGGCGCGGCGGGCATTGTTGCCCGGCTCGCCCGGGGCGCCGGAACGGCCGAGCCAGCGACTAACGGAATCCGATGAACGATTACTCATACAGCCACACAATAGGGATCGCCTCTTTCGAGGGTCGGGGGTTCATGAACCCCGTAGATGTAGGGTTCGCCCGTAACGGCAATCTCTACGTCTTGAGCAGGTCGAACGCAGGCAACAAGAACGTCCGTATCAGCGTCGTGACGCTCGACTCAGAGTTCTTGTTCGAGTTCGCGAACTGGGGCGGCGAGCCGGGTAAGGCAACGCAACCTACAAGTTTCGTATTTGGACCGGATGATCGCGTCTACCTCGCAGACGAGTTCATCAATACCGTCACGGTATTCGAGAAGGACGGGACTTTCGTTGACCGTTGGGGTGAACAGGGCGACGGCCCAGGACAGTTCAACAGGCCTTCCGGTATCGCGGTCGACTCCGACGGCAACCTGCGCGTAGTGGACCACCTGAACGCCCGTATTCAAAAGTACTCGCCGGACGGACATTACATCTCGTCATTTGGCACATTCGGAACGGGACAAGGCGAGTTCAATTTCCCGTGGGGCATCTCGATTGACCCGGAGGACGGGATCTGGATAGCGGACTGGCGCAACGACCGCATTCAGCGCTTCGGGCCTGACGGCGAGTTCGTGGCTGCATTCGGTTCACGGGGCGACGGCGACGGCGAATTCAACCGTCCGTCGAGTATCCACGTCGGCCTGGACGGCCTGATCTACGTCTCCGACTGGTGGAACGACCGCGTGCAGGTGTTTGAAAAAGACGGCACGCACCGGGAAACGCTGAATGGCGACGCCACGCTTTCAAAGTGGTGCCAGGAGTTCGTCGACGTAAATCCGGAACAGGCGAGTTGGCGGGAAAACTCAGGGATGGCCGAACGCGAGAAGCTCTTCTGGCGGCCGGCGGGTATCGCCACGTCCCCAGAGGGCCTCGTGGTAATCGCGGACAGTTGTCGCCACCGGGTCCAGATTTACAGCCGGGTAGCAGAACCCGCCCTGGCCTGACACGCCAATTCCTCCGGCCGCCCACCAACACCGTTAGCAGGTGCCGAAACGCCTGCTTGCGTCGCGCGATCAGGTGCTGATTGGAGCCATTTAGCCCTTTATCAACCTAACCGGGCCGCCCAGGACGTTGCCCCGAGCGCACAAATGTCATTCCGAGCGAAGCCGAGGAATCTAAGCCGCCCGTTGGCAGTCACGTCGCAATTCAAGCAATCAGGCCTCGATTTACGACGCGTTGCTCATCAACAGCCTCGTCTTAAGACAAGATTTTGAGATTCCTCACTGCGCTCGGAATGACGGTCGAGGGACGGCAAACCACACACTTTGGTGTGAACGGGCCTAGCTCAACCCGTACTCTTCCATCAGCCCGTTGATCTGGCCCCACGTCGCCTCTTCGATCTCCACACCGGACTCCTTGCGGGCCCGCCGGGTCGTGGCTTCCTTTTCGCCAGGATAGAGGATTTCGTCGAATCCGGGCATCAATGGCGTGTCTTTGGCGTATCCTGCCAACCAGTCGACCCGCTCCCGGATTCCGTCCAGCGGCGCGAGGCGCGAGACATCGATGACGATGATGGTAGAACCGCTCGAATATGCTGCCCCTGTCGGATCCGGCTTGCCGTACTCGCCGACTAGCCCTCCCAAGATGGCAGCCATGAACGCGAGCGCATACCCCTTGTGGCCTACCTGCGTTCCGCCGAGTGGAAGTATGGCGCCGCCGGCGTAGAAATCGTTGGGGTCCCGACTTGGATTGCCGTCCGGATCGATCACCCATTCGTCGGGCAGGTCATGCCCGCGCGCCCGGTAGACACGCAGTTTGCCTTCCGCCCCGATCGATGTCGCGAAATCGAGCAGTACAGGGTTCTCCTCCCTGTATGGGAATCCGATGCTGATTGGGTTCGTGCTGAAACGGCGGGCGGCGCCTCCATACGGCGGCACAATGTTCGACCCCTCGCCCAATAGCCCCGTGAACATGATGGCAGCCATATTGTTACGCGCCGCCATTTCCGAGTAGCTGCCGATCCGCCCGACGTGGCCGAGACTGGACATGGTTGCGAGACTGATGCCGTGGACCTTTGCCTTTTCGATGGCCGCCTCTGTCGCGAACTTTCCCACGACCTGGCCGAACGAGTGATGTCCGTCGACCCTCAGAATTCCGCCGCTCTCCGCCACGATCTCCGGCTCTGCGTCCGGCTTGCGGACGCCGGTCCGTATGTCATCCACGTACTGCGGGACCCGTATAAAGCCATGCGAGTCGTGGCCCGTGAGATTGGCATCGGCCAGGTGGTCGCCCACGGTTCGGCCGTTGGCCTCGGTCGCTCCAGCCGCAACGAGGATGCGAGTCGACATGTCGGATATTTGTTGGCTGCTCAGTACTGGCATTCGGTGGTCCTTATTTCCCGCGAGCCGCGGGCACGATTATCTTTTCAATTAGGTGGCACGTCGCCGTTCATTCTCTCCGGCAACATGGTACGACGAGCGCTTTCGCAGGTCTTCCGCGATTGTGCTCTCGTGCAGAACGGGTATCGCCCGGCGAACTACGTAAGCGCCGGGTCCTTGAACATGGTGGGAGGGTCGATGTCATCCGGCCCGAGGACTTTGCAGATCTTCCGGTAGATCTGGATGCGGTACCGCCCTGTATCCGCCCAATAAACCCGGTTTTCATTGTCCACCTTGACCGCCGTCGGGTTGAAGAACCGCTTTTCGGCGTCGAGATTCACGACGTTCTCACGCATCCGCAGCATGTCGAGGTTAGTCATCAGCTTACGCAGCCCGCGCTCATTCAGAGTCGCGTCTCCAATGAACGATTCGAGAAAACCGCCGCGCGGGTTGAGCATCAGCCCTCGATGATTCCCCCGGTCCACAACGTAGATGTCGCCGTACTGGTCGACTGCCACGTCGCTGGGCCTGTTCATCTGGCCCGGACCCGATCCGGATTCGCCAAGTACCTGGAGTACTTCTCCGCCCGACGAAAACCGCTGGACGCGGTCATTTCGCCAGTCGGCGACGAGAATTGTTCCGTTCAACGGGTCGATACCCATACCCCACGGGTAGTCCAACTCGCCCGGCGCGTCGCCGTAGCTGCCGAACCCGCCGAGGTACTCGCCATCGTTCGTGAAATGCTCGACACGGTGGTTTCTGGTACTTACGACCCAGATCGTCCCATCGCTATCGACTGTGATCCCCGACGGCGCGTTCAGTTTGCCCTGCCCTTCACCGGCCTCGCCCCATGTGCCCAGAAAGTCGCCTTCGATGGTAAAACGCGCAACCTTGTTGGCATGCTCGTCCGTGACGTAGAGGATTTCGTCCTGGTCCATCTCGCACATCACCCACGACTCTTTGCCCGCGGGCTCGAATCCCCCGTCCGGTCCCGGTACGTAGATGTCATTGTCCTCGTATCCGTCATCCTCCACGTTTACCCTGACGAAACGGTTTGTGGCCACGTTTCCGGCGGCATCGGAAAAACGATTGACCACGTACAGTTCGTCGGGTCCGATGGCCAGGTCCATTGGACCTTTGAATCCGCCCAGCGCCAGCCGCTGACCAAGGGCGATCTCATACTTGTGCCCGCCCCGCAGCATGTACGGATAGCCCGTTACGCCGTCGTAAACCGGGGCCTGGATTGCTCTTGTGCCTGGAGTGCTAACCATCCTGTGTACCTTCCGGCCCGTTGAGGGCGCGGTTGTTGCCTTCCGTCGCCGCTAAGTCTTTGCGGTCTCCAAAAGATCGAACTGTTCGAAGTGGCCGTTCACGATTTCGTCCGGCGCTATCCCGAAATGCCGGTCCAATATGGTGGAGTAGATCGACCTGAAATCGTTGTTGTACTGTAGGTCGCCGCTCACTTGCTTCGAAGGTTCGAGCGACGGGTACTCGCCGTAGGTGCCGCCCGCTACGCGGTCCCCTATCAGGAAGGCGCCGCCGCCCGAGCCGTGGTCGGTGCCATTGCCGTTGTCCCTGACGCGTCGGCCGAACTCCGAGAAGATCAACATCACCACTTCATCTGCCGCATCGTGGTATCGAAGATCGTCGAAAAAGTCCTTCACCGCTCGGGAAACCTGCCGCCACAGTTTTTGCTGGGTCTGCACCTGGTTGCCGTGCACGTCGTACCCGCCATGCTGCGCGTAGAAAATACGCGTGCCGAGGCCGGCCGTGTGCACCTGGGCGATGTCCCGAAGGTTTTGGGCCAGCGGGTTCGCCTCGTACTCGACGGTCGATGAGTATTGCCGCGGCGCGGCCCTGAGAAGATCGACCGCCTCAAGCGCGTCTCTCCCCGTCTGGCCGATGTGGTCCATGATCATCTGTTGCTCGTCGAACTCGATCGGCGCGTACATGCGGGTAAAGACGTTGAGCGCGGAGCGCTGGGTCTGGCCATCGAGATTGGTGAGCAGGCCGTAACCCTCGAGTTGCGTGACCGACACAGCCGGCGTGCCCGACAGGTACATCGCACGGGGCAGGCCGGGGCCAAAGCTGACGCCTGTCACGACGTTCTCCTTTTCCGGATCGAGCTCGCGGATGGTACGGCCGAGCCACCCCTCAGACACGTACTCGAACGGGTTAGCGGTGTGCCAGATGTCCATCGAACGAAAGTGGGACCTGTCCGGCTGGGGATACCCCGTCCCGTTCATCACGGCTACGTTCCCGCCGTCCCACATGTCCTTGATTTCAGTCAGGGCCGGGTGAAATCCCAACTTCTGGTCTATGTGCAGCAAGTCGGATTCGGGAATGCCGACCGTCTGCCGAAAGTCGTAGTACAGCGGATCGCCGTAAGGCACGACGGTGCTCATGAAATCGTTGCCGCCGGACAGTTGCAGGACCACAAGCACGGGAGCTTTGGCGTTTGCTCGCCCGTTTGTTTCGCTGGTCATAATGGTTTTCTCCAAATCCGTCATAAGCAGACCGAGTCGTGGATCGTCGCCGGTATCAGGCGAATTGGTACTCTCGCGAGGTAGCGATCATTGCGACAAGTTGCCCCGCTATGCGTCGCGCGGCCTCTTTTTGATCCTGGGTTTCCCGTGGAATTGGCCCTTCGTACCCGAGTTCGTTCAGGATTATTTGCCTTGACGGACTTCCAAGCCTGAGCGAGCCCATCTCGTATAGGCAGGTGTTGAGCAGCTCCTCCGCCGAGACGGGTCCTTCCCCAGAGCATGCGCGCTCGGCCATTGCGGCCACGCCCGGGGCATTGGTGTCGCTCAGCCGTTCGGCTGCGAAATTCACTCGGGACACGAGGAACGACGAGTCGATCCACTCCCGCCCGGTGTGCCATCCCTCCACCGTTGGCGGGTTCAGCAGCCCCTGGCCCATGGCAATGGTTGCCAGCGGTAAGTTCACCAGACCGTGCTCGTAGCCGTCCGTATGCCGGCCGGACAAGCGCACTGTGTTCGCAACAAATTCGGCGGGACTCTTCACTTTCCTGAACTGCGAATTCTTGAAGAAGTCGCTGTTGAACACGAATCGCAGCACCTCGCGTATCTCGTGTCCGCTGGACTCATACGCCTGTGCGATCAGCTGGATTTCGTCGTCATCCGGTTCGTCCGAGACGAAGAAGGAATGGATTTCCTGGCCGATAAACGTCGCGGTGGCAGGCTGCCGGGCGATGATTTCGATAACGTCGTCGCCGTTGAAGTGCCCGGTTTCACCCAGGAACTCCTTTTCGCCGTGGTCGTGGTCCTCGTCGCGGTAGACGAAATCGGCGGGCCAGTATCCGGTCGGATATCGAGGAAGGACCTGCGTCATCGTCCAGCCGGTGAACGCCCGAGCGCAATTCCTCACATCCTCTTCGGAATAATTGCCGCGCCCCATGCTGAAGAGTTCCAGCAACTCGCGACCGTAGTTTTCGTTGACAGCGTCACCGTGGTTGGTCTGCTGGTCGAGCCAGTAGATCATGGCCGGGTCTCTGGACAGTTGCTGCAACAGGATCCCGAAGTCGCCGAGTCCGTAGTCACGCAACATCGAATAGTGCCGGGTCATCATCGGGGCGTTGGTCACCTTTGCCCATCCCGTGGCAAACACCCCGTGCCAAAACAGCGCGATCTTCTCCTCCAGGGGACGCGGAGAGTTGACCATCCTGAACATCCACTTCATCGTCGCCCAGCCCGGTGATTCCTCGTCCGCATGCTCGGCGTGATGCCGTTCCAGGACATCCTCTTCCAGCCTGGGAAATCGGTCGGGATTCAGGAGATCGTCCACGACGTTTTCGTATCCCTGCGCGGCAAGGACTTCGAGTTCGGGGCGCGTGGCGCCGAATCCTGCACGCCTCGTCAGATGGGCTATAAGTGAAATATCTCTTCGTGAGACCATTTTTCGTCCTCCCCAAAATTGGCCGTTTCAGGAAGCCGCTTTGGCGGCGCGTCACACTGGGCGAAAGTATACGACGCGAGGCAGATTGAAAGCGTAGTCGGCCCACCGGATATACCGGGCGCCGCGAATGAAAGGTAGAATCTCGCTTTGCGCCAGTTAGCTCCCTTTCAGATGTCAGACAAATCCCGGCAAAACCAAATCGATCCGATCAGGTTCGAAGTAATACGCAACGCGCTTACGCAGGCCACGGAAGAGATGGCCGCAGCGCTGCGGCGAAGCGCGTACTCCACCAACGTTAAGACCCGCCAGGACTTTTCGTGCGCGTACTTCGACCCCGAAATGCGTGTCATCGCCCAGGCATTCACCCAACCCGTGCACCTGGGGTCTTTCGTCGAGCACGTCCCTCAGGCAATCAGGCGTCAGGGTGTGGACAACCTCGGCCCGGGGGACATGATCCTCTCCAACGACCCGTACGGCGGCGGTGTTCACCTCAACGACATCAGCCTGATCGGGCCGGTTCACTGGAATGGCCAGCTCGCCGGATACACGGCATGCCTTGCACACCACGTGGACGTTGGAGGCGGGGCGCCTGCATCGGTGGGCGCGTTCCAGGAGGTTTTTCAGGAAGGCGTGATCATCCCGGCGGTGAAGCTCGTCAAGGGCGGCCAAATCGTCGACGACATCTTCAGGCTCGTCCTCGCCCAGATCCGGTCGAAACGTGAGACCGCGGGCGATTTCCGCGCGCAGGTCGCGTCAAACCTGACGGGCGCCCGCAGAGTGCAGGAGATCGTAGACCGGTTCGGGCTGGATGAGTTTCGACGATACGTAGATGAGATCGTCGAATACACCTCCCGGCGGACACGTGCCGAAGTCGCAAAACTCCCAAAGGGCGTGTTCAGGGCAACCGGCTC
Source organism: Dehalococcoidia bacterium (assembly GCA_965219065.1). Classification (GTDB taxonomy): domain Bacteria; phylum Chloroflexota; class Dehalococcoidia; order Lucifugimonadales; family Lucifugimonadaceae. The sequence goes on along the minus strand of OZ244715.1, from coordinate 229,194 downwards.
TGTCGACAACGATGGATTCACCGACAAGCCCGTTCAGCTAAAGGTCAAGGTCACGATCGACGACACCGGCGTCCATTTCGACACCACCGGGTCGGACCCACAACGCCGTGCGCCAGTGAACTCTACGTTCGCGCAGACCTTTTCAGCGTGCGCCTACGCACTGCGGGCGCTCATGGACAAGGACCTGCCGGTCAACCACGGTTTCTATCAGTACGTGCGCATCAATGCGCCCTTGGGCACCGTCACGAACTGTGTGCATCCAGCGCCCGTTGTGGGAGGCTGGGAAACACACGTCAGACTCAACGACATGATTTTCAAGGCGCTCTCCGAAGTCATGCCCGACGATGTCCCCGCCGGTACGAAGGCGATGCAGTGCCACTCCGGTTTCGGTGGCGACCACCCGGGAACCGGCGAGTACTACTGCTACCTCGAAACCCTGGCTGGCGGTTACGGCGCCCGATCTACGTCGGATGGGCCGGACGCGGTTCAGTCTCACGGCCAGAACACGGAAAACGCCCCTGTCGAAGAGGTGGAGATTAACTATCCGCTGCGAATCGAACGATACGGACTGATCACCGACTCGGAAGGGCCGGGGAAGTACCGTGGGGGTCTCGGCCTTCGCCGCGACTACCTGTTCCCGTCGCCTACTACCTTCACGATTCTGGCCGACAGGGATAAGGCCGGGCCGCACGGCCTTTTCGGGGGCCAACCCGGTTCGATATCGGTCTATGCATTAACGAGAGACGGCGAGGAGGTGCATCTCTCGTCCAAGACGACCGTTCAACTCGAACCCGGCGACATAATTTCGTACCGCACGTCCGGTGGAGGCGGTTTCAAAAACCCACTGCTGCGCGACCCCGAACTCGTGCTGTCCGATGTTCTCGACGGCAAGGTGTCTATCGAGCGGGCGAGCAGCGTGTACGGCGTGGAACTGAGCGCGGACGGTGCATCGGTGGATCTGGCAGCTACAAAGCTGTCTCGCGGCCGTATGAGTGGTGAAACCGGCGCATGACGTCAAAAAACGGAGGGCACGAGCCCGGCAACTTGAATAGCACCAGATTCAGACTGGGCGTGGATATTGGCGGCACCTTCACCGACGGAGTGCTCATCGATACGTCGTCAGGGGACGTGACGAACTCCAAAGTGCTTTCGACGCCAGGCGATCCGTCGTTGGGTTTCATGGAAGCCCTCCAACAACTGATAGCCGGCAGTGGCATTGAACCGGGCGAAATCGAGCACGTGGTCCACGCGACTACGGTGGCGACGAACGCCATCATCGAAGGCTCAACGGCGCGCGCCGCGTTTGTAACGACAGCGGGCTTTTCGGACATGCTGGAGATTGCCCGGCAGATCCGGCCCACGCTATATGACCTCAACTTTAAGAAGCCGCCCCCGTTGGTGCCTCGCAGACTGTGTTTCGGCGTCCCCGAAAGACTCGATGCTGTTGGAGACGTCATCACCCCACTCGACGAATCGAGTGTAGAGGCAATCGCCGAACTCATCGCCCAGGCGAACGTCGAGTCGGTGGCTGTTTGCCTGCTGCACGCCTACCGCAACCCCGATCACGAGGCGCGGGTCGGGGAGATTCTTCGATCAAGGCTGAAGGACATGCCCGTCTCGTTGTCCTCCGAGGTGGCGCCGGAATTCCGTGAGTACTTCCGGGCGAGCACCACTGTAATCAACGCCGTGATCGGTCCGCTCGTAGGCCGCTACCTGTCTAACATCGGGCGCCGTCTGGAAGATCGCGGTATTACCGGCGATCTGTTGGTCATGCAGAGCAGTGGCGGTGTGTATTCGGCTGAAGCAGCGGTCGAACGACCCGTGTTCATGGTGGAGTCGGGCCCCGCCGCAGGCGCGGTCGCCGCCACGCATATCGGCGCCGCCGCAGGGCACACAAACCTGATTTCGTTCGATATGGGCGGCACAACCGCCAAGGTGTGCATGATCCTAGGCGGCGAGCCGCGGGTGACCAAGGACTACACGGTGGGGGCCGAGGCGCAAAGCGGCGCTGGCGCTTTCGGCGGCGCAGACGGGTACCCCGTCAGGACTCCCGTGATCGACCTGGTAGAAATCGGCGCGGGGGGCGGCTCGATCGCCTGGGTAGATTCGGGCGGCGCGCTGCGAGTCGGGCCGAAGAGTTCGGGCGCCGAGCCCGGACCGGCATGTTACGGACTGGGGGGAACACAGCCCACCATCACGGACGCCAATCTCGTGCTCGGCAGGCTGAATCCGGAGTACTTTGCCGGCGGATCCATGCGACTCGAACCAGAACTTTCCGCGGCGGCTATCAGTGAACATTGCGCCGGACCGTTGGGAATGGGAGTCGAGGCGGCGGCGGACGGGATCATAGAGATCGCCAACGCAATGATGGTCGGCGCGCTAAGGCTGGTCTCGGTCCAGCGCGGCCATGACCCGCGGGACTTCCTGTTGGTTGCGTTCGGAGGCGCCGGACCCGCGCACGCCGCGCGAATCGCACAGGACAGCGGGATGGCGGGAGTATTGATTCCACCGAGCCCAGGTACGGCGTCTGCGTTGGGCCTGTTGGCGACCGACCTTCGGCTCGATCGCAGCGTGACTCACCTGGAACTCGCCAACAACGTCGACCCAGCCGAATTGGACAAAAAGTTTCTGACTCTCGAAGAAGGGTGCATATCGGCGCTGAGGGTGAACACTTCCGACGGAATTGACATGTATTTCCGCCGCTCGGTCGAGATGCGCTATTTTGGGCAAAGTTTCGAGTTGAACATCCCGGCGCCGGCTGGAACGTTTGACGAATCAAGGCTATCGTCTCTGCTCGCCGCGTTCCACGATGAACACGAGCGCGCATACGGGTTCAAAGTTCCTGACGAACCGGTCGAGTTTGTCAATCTTCGATTGGTAGCCGTACAACCGATCACGAAGCCGGCCACCCGGCCTATGGCGAAAGGTTCCGGTGGCGAGTCATCGGGTGTTAAAGGCCACCGTCGGGTCTTCTTTGCTGATTTGGGCGGCTGGACCGACACCGCGGTCTACGACAGGTACGCCATGACCGCGGGTGATCAGGCGAAGGGACCGGCAATGATCGAGGAGGCCGATTCCTCGACCGTAGTGCCGGCGGGCTGGCTAGCCGATGTGGACGACCACGGAAATCTAATTCTCACGCGATCGTAATTCCCACGCCAGTCGCGTGAATTAACCGGCCCAACTCGTTGCAGAGGAGCCCAAATGACCGCGCCTTTTGTCAGAAAGCCGTTTCGCCTTCTTATCGATCACGCTGTGCCGATGCGCGACGGGGTGCGGCTTTCCTCGGACGTCTATCTGCCGTCCACTGGAGGACCGTTTCCGGCGTTGCTGCTGAGAACGATCTACGATAACCAGGAACCGCGCTACATCCGCTGGACACGGCGCTTCGTCGAAGCGGGCTATGCGGTGGTTCTGCAGGACTGCCGGGGCCGGCACGATTCAGAAGGCCAGTGGGACCCCTACATGTGCGAACTCGAAGACGGGTTCGACACGCACGAGTGGATCGGCCGCCAGGAATGGTGTGACGGGCAGATAGGGACTTTCGGACTTTCGTATCCCGGCTTCACCCAAACCCTTCCGGCGACCCTGCGCAGCCGATACCTGAAGGCCCTGGTACCCATCGCTTCCCAGCAGGACAACTACGGCCATCACAGGGTCGACGGGGTGATTCACCACGCCGTTAGTCTCTTCTTCGCAAACATGATGGGCAAAACGATGCAGCGTAACGCCCTTGGCGAACTGGACCAGGACCAAATGTATCGGGCGTTGCCCCTTATATCGGCGCTCGACGACCTGGGTGAGAATTCTTATTACCGCGGCATTATCGAACATGAGCAGTACGGCGAATGGTGGGACCGCTACAGTCTTCGGGACCGCTACGACCAGGTAGAAACCCCCTCCCTGTTCATAACTGGTTGGTTCGATTCCCTGCTTCACGAAACCCTGAAGGTGTTCAACGGGTGGACGAGGTCCGCACGGACGGACGACGCACGCAGGTTGACCAAGCTGGTCGTGGGGCCATGGAGTCATCAGACTGCGCCTTGGGGAAGAGAGACGTTCGATCCGGGCGGTCGTTTCGAAGAGCTCGAATTCGGCCCGCAGGCCGCTGAAGACATCGTCGAAACACATCTGCGATGGTACGACGCTCGCCTCAAGGGCCACGACACGGGAATCGATTCGGAGCCCCCGATCAGGTTGTTCGTGATGGGAGCGAACAAATGGCGATTCGAAAATGAATGGCCGTTGAAACGCGCGGTTGAGGCCCGCTTTTACCTGGGCGGCGACGGAACGGGCGATGATGGAGGCCGGTTGATGACCGAGCCGCCCACCGGAGAGAAGCCGGACAAATTTACGTACGATCCAGCGGATCCCGTGCCGTCGTGGGGCGCCCAATACCAGACGCAGGAGCTTAGCGGGCCCCGCGACCGCTCCGAAATCGAGTCCCGTCAAGACGTGCTCACGTACACATCTGAAACCCTCACGCGAGACGTTGAGGTAACGGGGCCCGTCACCGCCACCATCTACGCGTCATCGACTGCGCCCGACACCGACTTCACGGCGGCGCTCGTGGACGTTTACCCCGACGGGCGGGCGATCATCCTGTGCGAAGGAATATGCCGCGCCCGGTTTCGCAGGGGTACCGACAGGCCGGAGTTGATCGAACCGGGCCGGACTTTCGAATTCCACATAGACATGTGGGACACGAGCAACCTGTTCAAGGCGGGCCACCGGATCAGGATCGAGGTGTCGAGCAGCAACTTTCCTCGCTACGACCGCAATCTCAATACCGGCGGCCGCATCGGGTACGAGTCGGAGTGGCGCGTTGCTGAGCAGACCGTCTATCACGATGAGGTTCGACCGTCCCGGCTGATTCTACCCGTCGTGCCTGCCGTTTTGCCTACCTAAGACCGACAGTCTCCCAACGTCTCTACGCAAGCGTCGGTGATGGTCCGGCCGGCCTGGGTGTCGAGCCTGCTGACCCGCACCGACCTGTGCGTCTCGTAACCGCCCTCCGTAAACGCTTTCTCGGTGGGCACGTAACCGCACCACCCGTTCGCAAGTTCCGAAATCAACGTCACCTCGAAAGGTGACCTTTTTTTGATTTCGAGGCCGAACTCCACGAATAATTCGGCGGGGTTGGTGGATATCGCCGTCCCTGACATCGAGATCGCGCCCACCTCCACCTCACAGGACGTGGCGCCGAGTTCCCTTATCGCCTTCTCCTCTGCCCGCCAACGGACTTGATCGAATTCCTGCATTCCCTCTCCGCGGCCCCGACAGTAGTCATCACAAAACCGCGACTCGGACAACGGTCGATCCGGTATGTCCATCACCCGATTCGCAAATCGAAGGTCCTCGATTGGGCGGCGCTCCCCGTCGCCGGCATGCTGGATCACGGCATCAGCTAGAGCCGATCCGATTTTCCAGGCCGCCGCCGCACCGTCGAATGGCGGCGGGATGTTCGGGTCCTGCCAGGACGTATCGCCGGACGCGCCTGCCAGGTAAACGGTGGGTATATCCGCACCGAGTCTGCTGCGTACGACGTCTCCCAGCCTGCCCCCGAGATCGCGGTGAAACACCTCAGGTGGCGGTCGCCCTGCCACCGGGCTGCCTCCAACCACATGGTTGTGGACGGAGAACGATGTGACGAGGGCTATTGGGGCGCCGTCCGGCTCTTCAAAAAACCAGTATCCGAGTTCGGGATCGGCTGGACCCGCGGGTGGATTTGAAGGATCCCTGTCCTCCGAAAACACCATGTCGATCCCGCCATCCGGGCGGAGATACCTACGATTGAACGTAAGAGACTGGGTTGGGGCATTGCCGGCCACGAGAACCGCTGGGCGGAGACGCCCGGCAGCTTTTGTGACGGCTTCGGCCAAACGTTGCCCCACCCACTCCGAGTAAGCCGGATCGGGGTCGGTGTCGCCGGTCGCCATCCAGGCGCGGGCGAGTCCGGGCGCAACATGAGTGTGAGTGGCCGCGATGCTGATGTGAGTGGGCGGAATTCCGCTCTGATCGGCGATCCTTCGCCTGAAGTCCAAAAAATGACTCCGGTCGATCATCGTTACGTCAGCGGAAACGAGCGCCCCCACCGCCACACCGTCGGTGAAAACGACGGCGTGGGCCAGGAGGTCGCTATCCTCGGATTCGTTGCGTACAAGGGGGCGCCCGCCCCAGCTATCGGAGCGCGGCGGCGTGATATTCACGGTGCAAGCGCCCGCCCTGCCCTGCAATGCGTCGACCATTTTTTGCTACCCAAACGCAGTCCTGTTTGCCAATCCTGTCGGTTAACCCCAGTCTTCGTATTCCGCCCGTCGAGTTTTCCTGGAGAACTGCAGATGTACGCCATCAGGGTCGTAGAAACTGGCGATTGTCCTTCCGGACCTCGTGCCCTCCTGCGGACTGACGTGGAACCGGACTCCAAGGTACTTTGCTTCCCTGTAGGCCGCCTCGACGTTTTCCACTTCGAGAGAAATGTGGTCAATGCCTGTGGCCTGCCCGTCCTTCGCCTGGTGGAGTTCCACTCCTATCGGTGTCCCGCCGCCGTGGGTGGACATGTAAACGGCGTCGCCCCCGTCGTTGGTCCCGTCCGGGCAAAATCCCAACTTTCGGTAGAAGTCCACCGATTTCTCGATGTCGTTGACAAAAAGGTCCATGTGCTCAAGTCTGATCAGTCGCATTGCGAATTCTCCCGTTTCTCTCGGATTCAATCTGGCACAAACCGGCGATCCGGCCCTGTCGGCGCCACGTTTACGACGGGAAACGGAACACCTGGGCAACCACCTTCGTTAGCCGCTGACATAGTGTCATACGAGGCGCATTTTCGACAGTTCCCGCCCATCCGGGCGGGGATTGCGGGGCGACAATACCCCAAAATAATTGCCGCGGTGGTTTAATACGCACGGCCGGAACGGGCTAAGTCTCGAAACCCGCGAATCCCATACGGAGAACAACGATGGTCACTCTTCAGGAACTGGAACTGGATCCCTACGCCGCGCTCGGCGTTCGAAAATTCATCAACGCAACATGCCACCACACAATTCTTGGGGGCACGCTAATACCCGAGACGTCGCTCAAAGCCATGCGGTCGGCGGCCGCCCACGCAGTGGACCTGATGGAACTTCAGAAGGCTGCGGGCCGGGTCATTGCAGGCTACACGCACGCCGATGACGGCTTCATAGTGTCTGGATGCGCAGCAGCGATGCTCGTAGGGACCGCTGGAATCCTCACCGGGACTGACCGCGTCAAGGCCGAGCAATTGCCCGACCTCACTGGGATGAAGACCAAGTGCATCGCAAAACGTTTCCCGCGTGCCCACACCCCGGAGGGTCAGGAGTACGTTAACCGCGGTTACGCGATCGCCGTACAGACTGCCGGAGTGAGCTTCGTCGAGATCGGCGAAAACGACGTCGCAACGCCGGAGGAATACGACGCAGCGTTCGACCACGACGTGGCGATGGTTTACTGGGTCGGCTACGCGCCGATTGGGGACATACCGCTCGCAGACGTGATCGGCATCGCCCACTCCCACGGCGTGCCGGTGATGGTGGACGCATCCAATTCCCTGCCCCCGCGTGAAAACCTCCATCACTTCATCGACCTCGGCGCCGACCTCGTCTGCTTTTCAGGCGGCAAGGGGCTGCAGGGGCCGCAAGGCGCCGGCATCATTGCGGGCCGCCAGGACCTGATCGACGCTGTAGTCATGCAGTCGGCGCCTAATCACGGCATCGGTCGCGTATGCAAAGTCAGCAAAGAGGAGGTCGTCGGGCAGGTTGCGTCACTGATCTGGTGGGCCGATCAGGACGAAGAAGAACGCATGATTGAACACCATCGCAAGAGCGGGCTCCTCAATAGGATGGTGGAGAACCTGGGTGGAGCAAAGACCGAGGTGGTGTTCCCCGATCACAGCCAACGGCCGTACCCGACCGTCCACGTAAGTCCCCTGCCCGATTCCGGCATGACCGGCGCGGAACTGCTGGCGGCGTTGCGGAGCGGCGATCCGCCAATCGCCGGAATGACTCACCCAACCGATCCGAACACAATTCGTCTCGACGTGCGCCTGCTGGAAGACGACGAAATCAAGGCTATCGGGACGAGACTGTCGGAGTTGCTGGGGTAGGCGTGACCGGTGAGACGTGATGGGCGTGGAGACGTTTCCATTAGGCTCGGATACACCGGGGCGTCACGCGAATGCCCCGCACCCGTCTTGGTTTTGACACTCAGGCCAAGCCGGTTAACATTGCCCCCTAGCGTTTAATCGGGCACCCGCAGTCGTTAATCAAGTCGACCTGCCGCGTAGAACGAAACTACAGGAGGACAAGGCCCCATGGGAACATTCCTGGCCCGTCGCGCCTTGTTCGCCGTCATCACGGTCTTCGCCGCCACGCTGATCGTCTTCACTGTCTCCAGGCTCGTAGGCGATCCGCTTCAATTCATGATAAGGCCGGAAGGCTACGGCGTATCGCCCGAAGCTTTGGCGGCGATCAGCAAGAAGATCGGACTCGACAGGCCGCTCGCCATGCAGTACCTGATTTGGATCGGCGGCGTGTTACGAGGTGATTTTGGCAAGTCTCTTTTGACCGAAAAGCCGGTAATAGACATTTTTCTTGAGAAGGCCCCGCCAACCGTTCAACTGGCCGGAGTCGCCTGGATTCTTGCGACGTTGATAGGCGTGCCGGTCGGGGTGGTCTCCGCAGTGAACCGCGGAGGGATATTCGATTACCTGGGAAGGGCGTTTGCGCTGTTCGGCCAGGCGATTCCGGTGTTCTGGCTGGGAATAATGGCCATTTTGATATTTTCAGTCATCCTGGGCTGGCTCCCTTCTGGCACCAAGGGCCCGATCGACGCAAGTTTTTGGGAACAAGTCAAACACTTTGTCCTGCCGGCGACAGTCCTGGGATGGAGTGGGGCCGCAAGCTACGCCCGGCTGACGCGGTCGGCCATGCTTGAGGTGCTTGATTCTGAGTTCGTCAAGATGGCGCGCGCGAAGGGCGTAACCGGCCAAAGAGTTATATGGAAGCACGCGTTCCGGAACGCGATGATCCCGCCCATTACCTTTTCGGCATTGCTGATAGCGTTTTTCCTCAGCGGCCAGGTTGTGGTGGAGGTCGTGTTTGGATGGCCCGGCCTCGGTCGGCTGGCCACGGAGTCCGTGTTTCAAAACGACTTCAACACCCTGAGCACGTCGGTACTTTTCTTCTCGGCAATGTTCGCGTTCGTCAGTTTCTTCGCCGACACGCTTTACGCGTTGGTTGATCCTCGGATCAGGTACTCGTAGGAAGTCTCAGTTGGACCTGACGATCGACAAAAGATTTTCCGGCATCGCACTCACATCCCTTTGGCCAGTGCGAATTGCGTTGGCCGGATGGCACTTCATCCGGAGGTGGCCGGTCATACCCGGTGTAATTTTGCTGACCCTGATAACGTGCTCGATCTTCGCCAGCCAGCTCGCTCCGCACAGCTTTCGAGAGACCGACCTCCTGTATCGGAACACGCCGCCGGTCTGGATGCAGGGCGGCACCTGGGACAGAATCCTGGGTGGTGACGCGGTGGGCCGCGACATCCTCAGCCGCCTGATTCACGGAGCGCGCGTCGAGTTGATGGTTGCCACCATCTCGCTGTTCGCTGGCGCCATACTCGGCACCGTAATCGGCGTGGTGGCGGGCTACTACGGCGGCATCATCGATGAAATTCTCATGCGGCTGGTGGACATCTGGTTTTCGATACCATTCCTGCTGTTTGCTCTCGTCGTGAGCATCGCGTTTGAGCCCACTTTGCGGGTGGTCCTGATCCTGTTGGCCATCCTCGCCTGGAGCGTTTTCGTCAGAAACATTCGTGCCGAGGTCCTTGTAATCAAGACAACCGACTACGTCTCGTCTGCAAGGGTTGCCGGCGCCTCAACCTTGAGGTTGATGATTCGCCACCTTTTCCCGGGAATCGTCAACACGATGATGGTCATCGCCTCGCTAAGAGTGGGACAACTGATTCTGGCTGAGTCTTCGCTCAGCTTTCTGGGCGCCGGAATCCCGGCGCCAACGCCGGCCTGGGGAGTAATGGTTAGCGACGGCCGAAACTATCTCGACAGCGCGTGGTGGGTATCGACGTTCCCCGGAATCGCGATTTTGCTTACGGTCATGTCATTCAACTTCCTGGGTGACTGGCTCAGGGACCGGCTCGACCCGCGATTGCGGCAGATTTAACCCGCCTCCGCAAAGCAACACATTCGTCGCCCGAACATTGACGAAATTGGACGGGCAAAGTAAGATTCGCGGCTGTTCGCCAGTGTGTTGGAAGGGTGTTTACAGCCGGGCGCGATGCGCCAAATGGGGGTTATAGGGCCCCGGTTCTTACACGTTGCCGAAGGAGGAACGCATGCGCTTGTTTAAATTTGGATCGGTAGTGATTGCCGGGCTACTGGTAGCCGCCATTGCTGCCGTCGCTTGTGGCGGCGAAGCCGAAGTGGTTGAGAAAGTCGTCACAGTAGAGGTGGAAAAACCCGTCACCGTCACCGAGCAGGTCATCCAGACCGTCGTTGTCGAAAAAGTAGTCGAAGGCAAGACGGTAACTGAGATCCAGACCGTCGTTGTCGAAAAAGTTGTCGAAGGCAAAACGGTTACGGAGGTCCAAACCGTCGTTGTCGAAAAACCCGTCACCGTCACCGAGAAGGTCGTCGAGACTGTCATCGTCGAAAAAGTCGTTGAGGGCAAGACGGTAATGGAGGTCCAGACCGTAATTGTCGAGAGGCCCGTCACCGTTATCGAGAAGGTCGTCGAAACCGTCGTTGTCGAAAAGCCCGTTACCCAGACGATTACCAAGGTCGAAGAAAGGGTGATTGTGCACACGGCCACTCCGATCCCTGCTGTCAGGGACGACGTGCCTACCCCCCGCGGTCGGCCGGGAACGATCACGTTTGCGATGTTGGACGTTGGCAAGGGCACTGGCATGAACAGCGCCCAGTCATCGAACTACCGTTGGGGCATCACTGAAGCTCCCTTCATGACCGTGTTCCCCGGCGAAGTAGTCGGAATGGTCATTTCAGATTGGGAGCGGAGCGCCGACGGACAGAAATTGTTCCTCACAGTTAAGGATGGGGTTGAGTTCCACGATGGTTGGGGACCGTTCACTGCCGAGGACCTGGCCTGGAATTTGACCGACACCAACGCCACCACCAACCCCGAGTCAATTTCGTGGAACGCGGGAGACTACGGGGCGCTGTTCAATTCCCACACGGCAATCGATGACAACACGGTTGAGATCGAGGTCAATCAGTGGGACGTCCGCTGGGCGGCGAACCAGCTAAACAGCCAGGGCCAGACGATGGAGATCTTCTCCAAGAAAGCCTTTGACGAAAAGGGCCGCGACTGGATGCTCGAAAACATCATCGGCACCGGTCCGTTCCAGGCAATCGAGTACCGGGATGACGAACGCATCATTGCTGACGCAGTGGAGAATCACCACCGCCAGACGGCGATGATCGACCAGATCATCTACATCGAGGTACCGGAAGCTGCCACCCGCAAGGCAATGATGCTGACCGGTGAAGTAGACGGCGCCGACCTGATTTTGCCCGACCGGAAAGACCTCGCAGAACGCGGGTTCATCTGGGTCCCGGCAAACTCCGGTAAAGAACAGGTGGTCATATTCGGCGGTAACTACTGGGAAACCGAACGAATCGACACCAAAGAACAGTTGGAGCCGTGGAACCTTGCCGGCTACCAGACGGACCTGCCCTGGATCGGCTGTCCCTGGGAGGACATGTGCCCCTACGAGGACACTAACAACCCCGATGGCATGGACGACATGGAACAGGCCCGACTGGTCCGCTGGGCGATGGCGATGGCGTATGACCGCGATCTGATCAACGACACATTGTTCGCTGGACAGGCGCAGCCCGACCACATCTCCATGTTCATCCCGAGCCTTCCCGAGTTCAAAGACGAGTGGAAGGTCCCGTTCGACCCCGAGAAGTCGAAAGAGTACCTTGCCATGGCGGGTTTCCCGGATGGATTCGAACACACGTTCCTGGCCATCGCCGGATTCGCTGAGGAGGTCCAGCAGGCGATTGCCGGTTACTGGGAGAACATCGGAATCACAACCGAGATACAGATCGTCGACTACAGCGGCGTATTCAGACCCACCGTCGTCGACCGTTCCAACTACTCGGTGTACGCACAGGGATGCCGACACCACAACGGCCTGCCGTTTGACTGGCCGCGCGGCCCGCAGAACACCAGCCTGACGCGAGGCGGGTTTGGCTGCGGAATCGAAATGCCTTTCATCGCCGAGGGGTTCGTGGAAGCGAATACCCACGATGACGTGGCAGAGCGGATCAGGGTCAACACCGAGGTCGCAGAACAGATGCACTTCTGGATGCCTCAGTCCGGAATCGCGGTGGTGCCCAACGGCATGATAATCAACCCCAAGTCGATCGAATCATGGCAGATGCTTGACGGCTTTGAGTCGCCACCCATCCAGGGGCCAGAATTCATCGTGCCGGTCAGCCGGTAAACAGGTAATCCGTAGCGGATTCGGCTGGCTACTTCCGGCCGTAATCCCGACGAGGAGTGAAAGCGGAGCCCGTGGGATAAAACCCTCGGGCTCCGTGCATAAAGCGACCATGCCGGAACGGGAGCCGGCGATGCAATGATCTGCGACGCGCATGCCTACCTAGGCAATAGCCCCGGATGGGCACAAATGGGACTGCCCGTGCCGCTCGACGCCCACGGGTGGGTGGAGATGATGGACCGGTCGGGAGTCGATCGCGCCCTGGTGGCGCCGCCCGGCGTGGGCGCTGGTCAGGACTTCAAGCCGGACATGGACCGCATCGCCCAGGGGATGCGCGACTACCCGGACAGGCTGTTCGGGTTCTGTCGCGTGAAACCCCGCCGCGGCCAGATCGCCATCGACGAGCTCAAGATGCGAGTCGAAGAGCAGGGGTTCCGCGCGGTCAAGATGAACACCCTGGATGATAATTACCGGCTGGATGACCGACAGCTACTGGATCCGGTTGTTCGCGCAGCCAACGACCTGGGCATTGTGATGTTCTTTCACACGGGCGACACTCACGGCGAGACATGCCAGCCGAGCATGGTTGCCGACTTCGCGGTCGATTTTCCGGATACGACGTTCATAATCGGCCATTGCGGCTACATCGGATTCCAGGATCAGACGGTCCCTTCACTAAAGCGGGCGCCCAACACGGTCGCCGAAACCGCCGGTGTGCTCAACCCAGCCTTGATCCAGGGCATCGTGGACGAAGTCGGCGCAGATCGCGTCCTGATCGGCAGCAACGGACCGAACACCCCGATCGAGCTCCCGGCCCTGATGGTCAACAAATACATGAACAAACTCTCCAGTGATGAGAAGTCTCTGATCACCGGGGGCAACTTCGAGCGCATTCTGGGACTTGACTGAAGCTCGAAGCCGATCCCGTCCGAACGTGCCAGGCGACCCTTGATGACACACAAGCTGACCCCTACCCAGGCCCGATAACAATGGCAAAGATTTACGACGCGCACGCCTACCTCGGCGATAACCCCATTTGGGGCCAGATGGGGCTGCCGGTCCCGCTCGAAGCGGACGGCTGGATTGAGATGCTGGACACCGCCGGGATCGACGGCGCGCTCGTTGCGCCGCCGGGCGTTGGCGCCGGCGACGAGTTCAGGCCGGACATGGACCGGATCGCCGTCGGGGTCCGAAACTATCCAGACAGGCTATTCGGGTTCTGCCGCGTAAAGCCCCACAGCGGCCAAAGCGCCATCGATGAACTAAAACTACGCGTTCAGGAACAGGGATTTCGCGCCCTGAAAATGAACACTATGGACGACGACTACCGCCTCGACGACCGGGCGCTTATCAACCCCGTAATCGACGCGGCGTCGGAACTGGGCATCGTTGTTTTTTTTCACACTGGCGACTCCCAACACGAAACGTGCACGCCCTCGATGGTCGCAGACATCGCCGTGGACTACCCGGATACGACGTTCATCATCGGGCATATGGGCTTTGGCGGTGTCAACGGCTTCCCCGGCGACATCGATCAATTGGTCCCGTCGATGGAGCGTGCGCCTAACACGGTGACCGAAACGGCCGGAGTGTTCAAAGCCGAATTCATACAGGACGTGGTGGACCAGGTGGGGGCCGAACGAGTCCTGATGGGTTCGAACGGTCCTAACTCGCCGATCGAACTGCCGAAGGTGATGATCGGCAAACACATGAACAAGCTCACCGATGACGAGAAGTCCCTGATTCTAGGCGGCAACTTCGCCAGAATATTCGGCCTGGACTGACAGGCGCCGCGGTATTGTCCGCCAAACCGATACCGGGGCTACACTGACGGCGCGAGTGTCACAGAATCACGGGAAGGTGACGATGGCCACGGAGAACGTTTACGACGCGCACGGGTACCTCGGCGTTAATCCGGAGTTTGCGTCGTACGGCCTGCCGGAACTGCTCGGCGGCGACTGGTGGGTAAAGACGATGGACAGTTGCGGGGTGACAGGGGCACTGGTCGCTCCGCCCGGCGTTGGGGCCGCTGAAGACTTTCGCCCCGACCTCGAACGCGTCGCCGATGCGGTCAAACAGCACCCAGATCGAATTTTCGGATACGCACGCGTAAAACCCAGAAGGGGTAAAGCAGCTATAGACGACCTGCGTTACTGGATCGAGGATCGCGGGCTCCACGCCGTCAAGATGAATACACTCGACGACGACTATCGCTTTGATGACAGGGCGCTGCTCGATCCGGTCCTCGAGGCCATCAGCGAACTCGGCGTGCCGGTCCTGTTTCACACCGGCGACGCGGAAGCGTCAACATGCACGCCCTCGATGGTTGCAGACATCGCCGCCGACTTCCCGAATACGACGTTCATAATCGGCCACATGGGGTATCCGAATTCAGACCACGAACTGGCGAACGCGATGCGGCGAGCGTCGAACACCGTGACCGAATCGGCATCGGTATTCAGGCGCGTGGTGATACGGCGGGCGGTGGAAGAGATAGGCGCCGATCGGGTGCTCATGGGCAGCAACTCGCCCTACTCACCACTGGAACTTGCAGTTCCAATGTTCGATGTCCACATGCCATTTCTGTCGAATTCTCAACGCGCCGCGATCCTTGGCGGCAATATGGCACGGGTATTGGGGATCCAGGCATGAGCCTGAAGGTCGGACTGACCACTTCAATGACCGACGCCGGCGCGATCGTAAGCCGGTGCAGGGATCTGGACGTCGATACGGTCACATTGAGAGTGGCGTCGATGCCAGGACATGCGGAACTGGGCCACCCGGATCCGGCAGCATTTCGCGAGTTGTTCGGCAAGCTTGCCGAGGCGGGGATCACCGTAGCGGCGATGAGCCAATGGATCGGCGATTTTGCCGAGTTGGCCCTCGACCCCGACTCCCACCGCAAGCACATAGATGGCGCCCTGAAGACGCTGGAACTGCAAGGCGAATACGGTATCGGCCGACAACTCCACTACGTAGATCTCCCCGAACCCGAGGATTCGGCAGACGACGAGGCCATGTGGGAAGGAATGTTGGGCATCTACCGCGAACTCATCTCTCAGGCCGAGTCATCGGGCGTGAAGCTGGCCAATCACGCCATATGGCGGTGTCTCCCGCTCGATCTGCGCGACGATGCGCTTGAAGACGGGGTGACCGAAACCGATTACCGGCAATACCGTCCGGAAGGCTGGGCCGGGCCATACCTCGTTCGGACCGCGGACCACATAGGCCGCATCATCGATTCAGTACCGAGCGAGTCCAACGGAGCGGCGTTGTGCACCGGCATGTACATAACCGGCGCCGATCCTGCGACGGAAGTCGCCCGATTCGCCGGACGGATCAACTACGTCCAGATCAGGGACCTCGACGACCGATGGCCGGCAGCCCGGGAGGTGTTTCCCGGAACCGGCAACCTGGACTTTCGGGCCATTCTTCGCGCCTTGATCGACGCGGGATACTCCGGTTTTCTCCACCCCGAGCACCTCGGCCAACCTCGCCATGAAGGCGACGATCTTGAAAAGGACGCCACCCGCCTGGTAAAGGAATGGGTTGCCGAAGCAGAAGCAAATCTATAACGATCAACTATCGCACCCAAAACCTATTCGGGCGAACCTATTCAGGAGAACATCGTGACCCAGTCGAATCAGCCGTACACAGACCTGTTACTCAAGGGTGGAAGGGTGATCGACCCAGCAAATGGCGTCGACGGCCAGTTCGACGTTGCCATTGCGCGTTCGAAGGTGTCAGTTGTTGAAGCGGAGATTCCGGCATCGTCTGCCCGCCGAGTCGTGGACGTATCGGGGCTTCTTGTCGTGCCCGGGCTGATCGATCTCCACGCCCACTTTTCTGGCTTCAATGGCTTTGTGTTGCCTGACGCCCACTGCCTGCCAACCGGCGTTACCGCCGCGCTTGACGTTGGCGGACCGGGTTGGCGTACTTTCGACGCGTTCAATGAACAGGTCATTTCCAAATCGACAACACGAATCTTCGCCCTCCTCAACATCGCCGGAGAGGGGATGGTAGGTGACCCGGAGCAAGACCTCGAAGGAATGGACCCGGAAGCGACGGCGGCCAAGATCCGTCAGCGACCGGATCTGATCGTCGGCATCAAAGTGGCGCACTACGCGGGGCCCGGCTGGGAGCCGCTCGACAGAGGTGTGGAAGCGGCGCAGGCCACCGGCACGTTCGTGATGGTGGACCAGAATGCTCTCCCCACGAGAACCGCCGATGAAATGCTGCTGGAGCACCTTGAACCTGGGGATGTGACGACCCACTGCTTCGGATACGGCAAACCGGTAGTAGACGGTAAAGGCAACGTCAAGGGATTTGTTCGGGAGGCGCGTGAACGCGGCATCCAATTCGACGTGGGCCACGGCGCCGGTAGTTTCTCTTTCCGCATGGCAACGGCCGCGTTGGCTGGCGGCTTCCCGCCGGACACCATTAGTACGGATATGCACACATCCAGCCTGCTGACTTGCAACGCCAATATGCCGGAGACCATGTCCAAGTTGCTCGCCTGCGGTATGCCGCTGGTGGACGTCATCCGGGCATCTACCGCAGCGCCGGCCGCTCAGCTAAAACACACCGAACTCGGGGCGTTGGGCATCGGATCAGACGCCGACGTAGCGGTCTTGGCATTGAACGAGGGCGACTTCGGTTTCACCGACAACGGCCCTACAGGTAACCGGGTCATGAAAGCCCGTCAGCGGCTCACGGCCGAAATTACGATCGCAAAAGGAAACGTGGCCTGGGACGCCAACGGACGGACCCGGGACGACTGGTCCCACACGCCGCCGCCCGACGAACGTATGCCTTAACGAAATTCCTGGGTAGCTCGCACGAACGCGCGCTTGGGCTCGTTCGTGCTTTCAAGCATGCTAAGGAACTAGCGTAAGCACCGAATTCGAATCTTCCGCCGATCTCACGTCGCCGAACGGCAGGAAGTGATAACGGCCGGCAAGCCACTCCGGAAGCTGGTCGCAATAGTGTTCCGAGCCCGGATGGCCTGACTGGCCCTGGGACTCGACCGCCCACATTCCATCCTGACCCAAGTCGCTGATCAAACGGTAGTTCGCGCCCATCAGGGCTCCCCAGTTCGGATCGAACCCGGTATTGCAAACGGTTACACCGTTTCCGCCGACGGGCAATCCACCCCGGTCCAGCAGTTCCCCCAGGTCGCCCCGGCCCGTCAATACGTGCCGAAGGTGAATTTTGTGGAGGGTTCCCCATTTCCAGGTGTCCATGTCCGGCCCAAGCCGCCCCTCTATTTCGTCCAACGCTGAAATCATCGCATCAACGATGGCCTGCTCGCGGTTATTTCCTGCGAACCAGTTGGCGGCATCCGCGTGCAGCAGGGACGCCGCTATTCCACCGCAGTTTCCCTCAAGTGCCGTTGCAAGGGCACCGTCGAACCGCTCCTCCGAAACTCGCCTCGACCATCTGTTGAAAAACACCTCAAATATCGATGCGCCAACCGATTCCGGATCCATCCGGTGGTCCCACTCCTCCAGCCGCCTTAACGCCTCGCGAATACGCGGGTCGTCGCTACCGCCCAATATCGGCGACAACGCGGGCATCGCCTCGTCGGCGCGGAGTGCACGCGTGTCCTGGTGCATCTGCCCGAACGCGTCCTTGTTGAACGTATCTCGTTCCTCGATCATCTGCCTGATACGTCGGGCCCGGTGGCCACTCGACCAAGCGCCAGCCAGCGGATAAGGAAAGTCATCTGGAGCGGTCCGGTTATTGGCGCTTGCCGCCCAACCTCGTTCGGGGTCTACGAGGCGCGGCATGTGCTCGTGGGGGATCAACCCTTTCCACTGATGCTCAGGATCCCAGCCCGGCCGGTAGCCGAGGCGCCTCATCTTGCGCACCGGGATTCCACCGACGGCCTGGTATCCGAAATGCCCGTCCACGTCGGCGGCCATCATGCTCCACGTGGGGACTCTCCAAGGCCGAATCGCTTCCCTAAATTCCTCGACTGAGCGGGCGCGATCGACTCCCAACAACGAAGTCAGCCACCCGCATTCCGTGGCGCCAAGCCATTTGAGAGACACGGGGCCGGTGCCGTCGGCTTCAGCCTGCAGCAGTTCATCGACGATCGGACCGTTGCGTGAAAACCGGATCGTCTTTTCGACGGTTTCCCCGCCTCGCACGTGGATAGTCTCGACCAGTTTGCGCTCAGGCTCCCACTTGCCGTCGAAGAGAAAGGCGCCGGGGTTTTCAGGGTCGGTTCGTTCCTCATACAGATCACGTTGCGCGCAAATATTGTTGGTTATGGCCCACCCAATACGCCGGTTGCGGCCGAACATGATCGCTGGCATGCCCGCGTACGCCATGCCGGTAACGTCGAACGAGCCGCCGGACAACTGCACTTCGTACCAGCACGACACCGCGGCGAACGCGATGTGAGGGTCGCTTGCGACCATCGGTTTTCCCGACTCCGTCCGTGCGCCGCTCACCACCCAGTTGTTGCTGCCGAGGCCCTCGTCCGGATCCCCTATAACGTCCCCGACGGGCTGCAGCCCCCCTTGGGCAGGAGGGTATGAACCGGCCGGAAGGATGCTTTCATCCTCCGCCTCACCGGTCAAAAACGCCTCAAATAGTTCATCGTTGCCCAACGCGCGTTTCGCCAATTCTGGGCCGACTATCACGGGGTAACGAACAGTCAGGTAGTAACGAAACTCGGTCGCTATCGCCAGACAGTCGACCGGAGACCACGGCTCCGGCTTGTAGTCCAGCAGAGCGAATTCAACCGGCAGGCAATCGCGTGACTTTTCCATGAATGCATTTACGCCATCGGAGAAGCTGTTGAGCAGCGAACGGGTCTCGTCCGGAAGGGTCTCCCACTCCGCCCTGGCAATACGATTCAGGCCGACCGTACGAGCGACTATGTCCAGTTGCAGACCGTCCTCGCCCAACACTTCCGATAGCCTTCCGTGGCCTTTTCGACGCAGGTAGTCGAGTTGAAACAGCCGGTCCTGGGCCATGGCAAAGCCGAAAGCGAAGAAAAGGTCTGCGTCGTTGGAGGCGCTAATGTGCGGAACCCCCCAGCGGTTTCTCGTTACCCGCGCATCCCCCGATACCCCCGCGTCAATGGTCCCGCCGGGGTCCGGCACTCTCCGCCGCGTCTCTTCGTCCCACCACTTGTCGAACTCGGCGCGTGACATCCCAGCAGATTCACACACCATCCCGATTGATTCGCCGGCGCCGAGTTGGGCCAACAGTTCGTTTGAATTTGATGACATTAATGGGGCCTCCGGCCGATCACATGGTCCTGACTACCGTGCCGTGTTGCGCTTCGATCTGTTTGGCGATCTGCCGAACGTCCAGATTGTTTGCAGGCCAGTCTACAGGCGGGACATCGGACAGCCGCAGCAGCAGCCGGGCGAGAAACCCGGCATACTCCTTTAGTTCCCGCACCCTGACCTTGTCCGGGGTGTCGCTGCTGCTGTGCCCGAACTCTACGTCGGGGTGCCTCCCGACGAATCTCCAGCGCCACAACCCGCCTGAGTGAATTCCGGCCCGCGCGAATGAATACGTATCACCTGACGCGTCATACTGGGCGAAGACGTGGCACCTGAATCCTTCGTTAATTGAATCGAGCTGGGTCTGGACAAAGTTGCGCAGGTCCGGGAATTGAAGGGCCACCCCTTTTACGTTTCCGGTGGCCAACTCGTCGAGGTGTAGCGCCAACTTCGGAACTGTTTCCGATCCGTGATGTCGAGCCACGTAGGCGGCCGAACCCTGAAGTACCTGTTCCTCAGCTCCGAACGTCACAAACCGAATCGACATTCCCGGTCTAATGCCTTTTTCTCTCGCCAATCCGGACAAAATTCGGGCGGTCTCCATTAACACCGAAGATCCCGATCCGTTGTCGTTCCCACCAAAGGAGTCCGGCGTCGTGTCGAAGTGAGCGCCAAGTAGCAGGTGCTCTTCCGGCCACTTTTCACCGGCCAATTCACTAACGACGTTCCGCGACGTGGTGTCTATGTATGTCGCATCCACCTCGACGGTCGCCGTGGCGTTACGCGCAGCGCGATTGCGGAGTCTCGCGCCGTCTTCCCGTGAGGTCTGAATCGTTGGCAGGGGGCCGCCGTTTATTTCCCCGTCCCGCCAGTCGTTGGCCGACGTGTGATTAGTGCGGCGGCCTCCGTGAGGGCTCGGAGTTATGACGACACGCGCTCCCGCGGCAGCGAGGTCGGTTAGACGAGTCGTGAACAGTCGGGGCGGCGAAAATGGCTCGAACCCGGTGTCCATCACGGCTATTGCGCCCTGAGGGCTACCGCCCAAACGTTCGATCTCGTGTGGCATTCCGTATCCCGCGTCAACCAGCGGCCCCGTTACAGAAGTCGCAGGACAAAACAAAGTGGGACGGGCGTCTATATCCCAACTCTCTTCTCCGGCTACAGTGATTGCAACTGAGTCGCTACGCCATGTCTTGAGCGGGAAAGGCTCCAAGTCGACGTTTTTGAGCCCATATGCCTCGAACCGTCCGGAGATATACCGCGCTGCTCGCAGGTCCCCATCCGAACTCGCCCAACGAACTCCGATATCGTCGCAAAGCTTTTGTATGTGTGCGGGTATAGACGACCCGATCCACGCCTCTCCCATGATCCAGCGGTCGGCGGCTCCAAAATCAATCGTCAAGATTCTCCTCTTTTTTCGTTCTTGCCGGTCATGCGCCGTATTCGCGCCGAACGGAGCAACTCAGTGTGCGGTTCACCCTAAAGGACCCTCGGACGGCGCCTGCGAGGTTGTCTCGAATTCGAACTCGGCTACTTCTTCAATGTCATGGATGTCCATCAAAAGCGGATGGTACTCCCCGGTCAGTGTTTCTTCTACGCGGTCTGCGTAATGTGGGCTCCCGGGTTGCCCTGACTGTCCCGTTAGCGTAGCCCCCCAGGCCGTCGCCGGTTCCGAGAAGTCGACGAACAGTCGATAGCTCACGCCTGAAGTGTTCCTGAACCCCGTGGCAGTTTCAGAGGGACGACGATTGTTCACCGCGCCGCCACCCCCAGGGCAGGAGAATGGGCCGAGGTTGAACACTCTTTTGGATTCGTCGTTGGTCGCCAGGGGATGTTCGTACAGGACTGTATGCGCCTGCGCCCACTTCCAGTTGCCTGGGTCGGGACCAAGCGCGCCCGCCAGGTATTCGTACGCACCCTCTGCGGCGGCCTCCAGCATCCGGCGCGACTCTTCTCGAAAATCCGGCATTGCGTCGCCCACTAACACGGCGCGGGCAAGGTCGCCGGGACTTTCTGCGGATAGCCGGCCCGCGTAATCTCCGGCCAAAGCCAGAGTTACGCGGCTTGCAAATCTCGGCCACAAAGCCGCCCACACGGCGGCGCCGTTCTGGTCGGGGTCGAATCGACAGTTCCAATCCCGGAGAATGCCGGCAAGCGATATCAAACGGGGGTCATCCGATTCAGAAAGTTGGTGGGCGACAGCATCTTTCAGACAACGTGCCCGCATGTCCAGTGAGTCTGACTGAATATCGCGCACGACTTCGGGATCCACGGGGATGTCGCCGGTGAGCAGTTCGGCGATACGCTGCATTCTGTATCCGTCCGCATACGCGCCGGTCATGCCCTCGAGGAGGTCAGGCGAGGCGGGTGTGTTATTCGCGCTCGCCACCCAGCCGCGCCGGGGATCGTGCAAGCCCGGCAGGGAGCGTGTACCAACGTACCCCGTCCATTCATCTTCCGGACCGATCCCGCGTGTGCCGCGTGTTACCGCTTGCCGAACGGGGATTGATCCGCACATCTGGTAACCGAACTGGCCATTGGAGTCGGCGTAGACCCCGTTCCAGACCGACAGTCGCCAGTCGTCGAATATCTCCCGGATTTGTTCAGCCGATTCAGCGCGATTCAACGCCATCAAGACCCGGACGTCGCCTATCGTCTCGTGCCCTACCCAGCGAAGAGTAATCGGCCCGTCTCCCTCGGGATCTACCCCGGGGATGAAATCGTTTACGACAGGACCTCTCCGCGTGAGACGCACGGTCAACTCGACGGGGTCGCTTCCGCGCACGTCGATGCGTTCACGGCGCGTTTCGAAACGCGACCACTGATCACGGTCCCGGTAAAGATCCGGCTCCGCTGGCGCTATTTCCTCGTGGTACAGATCGCGGGTCGAAGTAACGTTGTTGGTCCTGCCCCACGCCGCGCCGCGAGTGCGCCCGAACACGACCGGCGGCGCGCCCGGATAAGCTGCTCCGATGCAGTCGATCCCGGGGGCCGACAGGTGCTGCTCGTACCACATGCCTGGGAACGAGACCGGCCAATGCGGGTCCGAAGCAAGCGCCGGCTTACCCGACGTGGTAATAGACGGACCGGCCACCCAGTTGTTGGAGCCCGTGCCATCGTCCCCGCCACCGTCAAAACGCGAGTGGCCGCCTATCTCCTCGGGGACGATCAACTCCCCTGATTCCGGGCTGAGCATGATGGCTGCAACTTCCGGGTCGGCATACCGTGTCAGGCGTTCGGCGGCCACGATTTGCTGCAATCGGCCGGTGAGTGTCCACCAGAAGTACCGCAGGATCACTATCGAATCGAGCGGCGTCCACGGTTCCGGCTCATATCCCAGAATGTCGAATTCGACCGGCAGATTGTCCAATGCCAATTCGATCCATCTGTTGACCCCCGCCGCGTAGGCATTCAGAGAACCCAACGTCGAATCGTCCAGGGATGCCAATTCCAACGTTGCGGCTTGGAGCAAGCCGATCGTGCGCAACTCCATGTCCGACCGGAGTGCGCTTTCTCCAAGTACTTCAGCCAACCTGCCGCGGGCGAGCCGCCTCCGGTAGTCGAGTTGCCACAGGCGGTCTTGTGCCTGCACGAGGCCGGTCGCGAAATCCAATTCGCGAACGTCAAGGGCGAAAATATGAGGAACCCCGTACTTGTCGCGGACTACTCTGGCGCCCTTTTCAATTTGTCCCGTCGAACCCAAGACTCTTTCGGGTAACTTCGACTCGAGATATCGTTCCTCGAGACCGGAGTATTCGTTCTCATGAACGCCGGTCCGTCTAAAGAATTCCCCGCGCGATTCGACGCCTCGGAGGATCGTCCACGGCCGTGGTTCAGTCGGTCTATACATCGTGATGACTCATCCGATTGCTAAGCGATTCGCCTTCCCACAGGAACTACCCCGGACCGCCAAAACGAAACGCAATTGAAACAAATGGCGGCGCCTCTCTCCGAAATGGTCTATTCCTGTAGTTGACGCGGCATGATATTATTTCCCTTTGTTTGGGGCTGCGGATGACAGTCCACCACCGAGGAGGCTCTCCTGAAATGAATATATTTACAAGGCGGAACAGCGCGTTGATCAGCGTGTTAATCGCTGCCGCTCTGGCCATCGCCGTTGCCTGTGGAGGAGACGACGAACCAGTCGCCGCGCCCAAGGCTCCTGCGCCGGCCGAGCCCGCGCCGACAGCCGCTATGGCTGCGACGGCCATGCCTGCCGCAACTGCCATGCCTGCCGCGACAGCAGCACCGGCCGCGACGGCAGCACCGGCCGCGACGGCCGCGCCCGATCCCACGGCAATGCCTGCCCAGGCAACTCCGACCGCGATGGCGATGATGGAGCTGGAGAATCCCGAAAGATACGGCGGCAATTTGACCGTGTCACTTGGCGCCGCGATCTCCACGCTGGACGTTCACAGGACCACCGGCACCACGGCCGGCACAGTCGCCTACACGGTGCTGGAGAACCTCTTCGCGTACAACGAACAGCTTCAGGCCCAGCCTCTCCTGATCGAAAGCTGGAAGACCAGCTCGGATGGCCTGACGTGGACTTTCACACTGCGTGACGGGATCAAGTTCCACAACGACAGGCCTTTGACGGCCGAAGACGCTGTGAAGTCCTGGACCAGGTGGGCAGAACGAGACAACTACGGCTCGCTCATCTTCGGTTTCATCGACGACATCTTCCCGACCGGCAACCTGACATTCCAGATCGACATGGTCGAACCCACAGCCCTGGTGCTTGAGGGCATGGCGCGAATCGGCGGGTACCCCCCGTCCATCATGTCGCCCGAGATGTACAACGTTCCGGCAGCCGACGGCGCAAGCGTATTGATCGGGACCGGTCCGTACAAGTACGAGGAGTGGATACCTGGAGACCACCTGTTGGTATCCCGGTATGACGACTACAAGCCGGTCGATGGCCCGTTCTCGTTCATGAGCGGGAAGAAGATCGCGTACTTCGACACCGTCAACTACGTGGTCGTCCCTGATACCAACGCCCGCATAGCGGCGCTGAGGACCGGTGAGATCGACGTTGTCGAAGGAGAGATCCCCGGCGACTTCGTAGACACTTTGGCCGAAGACCCGAACTTGACAGTACAGATCTTCTCCAACAACTCGACCCGTGACGGCGCCTGGATCGACAATGTCGACGGGCCGTTCGCCGACGCAGCAATACGGCGAGCGTTCGCCATGGCCTATCCGGTCGAAGACGCTCTCCGAGCGGCTGTAGGTGACGAGCGGTTCTGGGACCTTTGCCCCTCCATGATGGTGTGCGGAGGCAACAAGTGGGGCGGATTCGATGACTTCTCCGAAGACATCTACAACGCCCGCGACAAGACCGGCTCGGACGGCCTGACCGGCCTCGAACGAGCCAAGAAGATCGTCGAGGAAAAGGGCCTCGTTGGTACGCCTATCATCGTGATGCAGGCCGCAGACCGGCCGCGGTTCGGCGGACCGGCGGAGATTTCCCGCCAGACGCTGGAAGAACTCGGCTTCGATGTTGAGTTCAAGGTGACCGACTGGGCGACGCAGACCAACTGGCGTGAGAAGCCGGAGTTGTGGGATGTGTTCCACACCGCTGGCGGCGGCGCATGGGGTACGAACCCGCTGCTGAACAGCTCGCTGGCCAAGAACAAGTACTGGAACAAGTACCAGGACGAGTCCGGCCGAATGACTGCGCTCACACAGGAACTGGCGCGAGCCACGTCGGCGGAGCAGCAACTCCGGATCGTCAAGGACATGCAAGAGGTGTACTGGAACGACATCCCCTACGTTTCGTTTGGTGACACTTACCAGGCGGCCGCCCACAGGGCCGACCTCGAGGGAGTGAACAAGTTCCGAGGACTGCCCTTTAACGTGTTCAACTCCTGGCGTCCGTAGTAGTAGGGACAACATCCCACAAGCGCTAATAGGCGGTCGGCCGGTGCGTTTAGCGCCGACCGGCCGCCTTTGCCGCCCGCCCCGCAGGGCGACTGACGTGTTTCGCCGTCATGGGGCAGCGGCCACATAAACCCGTTAAAACGGCCAAGAGTGAGACCGGCGCGAACCAGTGAGCATCCCGTGCCGCGTCCGGCTATAGAGGCCATTTGACCGCCTACATCATCAAACGCGTACTCGCCGTAATCCCGATACTGATATTTGTCGGGGTGTTGACGTTTTCGCTTGTTCACATCGCGCCCGGGGACGCCGCCAACATCATGGCCGGCGACTACGCCGGGCCCGATGACGTAAAGATCATTCGCGCCGAGTTGGGCTTGGACAAGCCCGTTATGCAGCAGTTCGTCGAATGGGTCGGAAGGACGGCGAGGGGCGACCTGGGCAGGTCGATCTTCTCCGGGATCCCAGTGGTTGAACTCGTCCGGCTAAAAATCGGCGCCACGCTCAGCCTTGCGGTCACAGGCGGGATCCTCGCAGTCCTGCTAGGTGTCCCGACCGGCATATTAGCCGCCTGGAAGTCGGGTACGCTCACCGACCGAATAATCCAGATTTGGGCGGCGGCGGGTATCTCGATCCCTGGTTTCTGGCTCGGCTTCATCATGATATGGGCCTTTTCGGTAAACCTGCGGATATTCCCCGTGATCGGCTACGTACCTCCCACGGAGAGCATCTACGAATGGATCCGGCACATAACCCTGCCCTCCTTACTTCTGGGCTTTTCAAGTGCCGCAATTATCATCCGCATGACACGCGCCTCTTTGCTGGAAGTATTCAGGGAGGACTACATCAGAACTGCGCGCTCGAAAGGTCTCGCCGAAGCCGCCATTCTCTTCAGGCACGCGTTGCGTTCCGGGGCCATCCCAATCCTCACGGTAATAGGATTCCTCGCGGCGGCCCTCATTACCGGGACCGTGGTAACCGAGACGGTCTTCACGATACCCGGGCTCGGACGACTCGTCGCCGAAGCGGTGCAGACGAGGGACTTTCCGATCGTTCAGTCGCTCCTGATGCTCCTCGCCTCGGTATACGTATTCGTAAACCTGATCGTCGATATTTCCTACGTCGTTGTAGACCCGAGGGTGAGGCTCTAGATGGCCACCGCACAGGATACGACGGCTACCCCCCTGTTCCCGACGCCCACGTTTAACGAGCGCGTGTCTGTTTGGCGTCGCTCTTTGTTCCGCATATTGCGGGCCAACCCAAATCTGGCCGCCGGCCTGGCGGTCCTGATCGTGATGAGTTTAATAGCGATCTTCACTGCCACCCCGTGGGCCATCAAACTGGCGCGCTATGAGCCCACCGAACTGTCGGTACGAGAACGAGTCGACGGCCCGAGCAGCTCTCACTGGTTCGGCACTGACGGTCTCGGGCGAGACGTCTACTCGCGGACCATGCACGGCGCCAAAACGTCCCTGATAGTCGCGTCATCCGTTGCCTTGACCGTTACGGTTGTGGGTGTGGCCCTGGGCGTAACCGTTGGATACAGCCGCATCGCCGACAACATAGTGATGCGCATCATGGACGGCATGATGTCCTTCCCGACACTCGTACTTGCGCTGGCCCTCGTTGCTACTCTTGGCTCTAGCCTATTAAACGTGATTCTAGTCATTACGATTGTCGACACGCCAGGCATGACCCGCATCGTCAGGGGCGTCGTATTGAGTATTAGGGAAAGGCCCTATGTCGACGCTGCCAGAATGTCCGGCGCAAGTCTCCCGAGAATTCTGGCGGTCCACATCGCTCCAAATACGCTGGCGCCCGTGATAATTCAGACGTCGGTGTTCTTCGCCGGCGCTATCCTGACCGAAGCGGCGCTGGGATTCTTGGGCGTCGGAACTCCGGAGTTCATCCCCAGTTGGGGGAATATAATTGCCAGCGGCCGTATATTTATACAGATAGGATTCTGGATAGCGTTCTTCCCCGGGGTATTCCTGGCGTTGACTGTGCTCGCTACTAACCTGGTCGGCGATGGACTAAGGGACGTGCTCGACCCGAGACTGAGAGGATCGCGCTAAGCACTTCGGATTTTGAAAACGCATCGGACGGAATACATATGAAACGACAATCAGTAATTGATGTAAGGCACCCGGCGCTTTACCTGGCCCTGGCGGCGTTGGGGACACTCTTGCTGGCATTGGTAGCGTGCGGAGGCGGGGACGGCGCAAGCGGAACGGGCGATGCGCCCAAGGGTTTGGGGCAGGTGATCACGCCGACGCCCGTCGCCATGCTCATCCCCGCGAGCGGAACGGAAATAGCGCCGCCCTCAACGCCTACTCCCACAGCGATTGTCCCGCCGACCGCTACTCCCACACCACCATTGCGCACCATTGACGAAGAAGTTACAGGCAAACTGGTGGACAACATCTCCGCCGATGAGTTCCCACGGACAAACGCACGCGTCCTGGAACGCAGTTTCCGCCGTGAGGAAGGGTACGCAGAGGCAAATATCGGGAAGTCGTTCCTGATTCAGGGTGAAGTAATTGTCGCTGACCGGCGCGACGACGGCGTGGCGTTCGTCGAGTTCAAGGCAGGCCGAGGGAAAGTTACCTGCGATTTCGAGATCATCTCAGACCCTGAGTTAAGAAGATTTACACCTGACGGAACCAACGCGGTGACCGGCACAATAGCTGCCTGGGATCCGGAAACCCGCCTACTCGAAGTCGAAAATTGCCGCGTGGTGCTTGGTTTCTAGTGAACTTGATCGAGTTTAGAGCCATATACGGAAACACCCCCGCACTGCGCCGGAGCCGCGAGGCGGCAGGCCGATGACGCAAGGCCCCGGTTCTCACCTGCTCGACGTTCGAGACCTTCGGACCCAATTCGCAACGAACGAAGGAATCGTTAAGGCGGTCGACGGTGTGTCGTTTCATCTCGATGAAGGCGAGGTGCTTGGCCTGGTGGGCGAAAGCGGATGCGGGAAAAGCGTCTCTGCCCTGTCGTTGATGAGGCTCATCCCCGACCCGCCCGGCAGAATCATGGGCGGTCAAGCGTTTTTTGAGGGGCGGGACCTCTTTTCCCTGAGCGAATCCCAGATGCGACAGGTTCGCGGCAGCCAGATCAGCATGATCTTCCAGGAGCCGATGACGTCGCTAACGCCGGTATTGTCGATCGGCCGGCAGTTGAGGGAATCGCTCGAACTCCATTTGAACATGACAAAGCAGCAGGCCAACCAGCGTGCCGTGGAATTGCTCGAGATGGTGGGCATCCCCAATTCGGCCAGACGGATAAACGACTACCCCCATCAGCTCTCCGGAGGCCAACGCCAGCGCGTGATGATCGCTATCGCCCTGAGTTGCAACCCAAAGTTGCTCATTGCCGATGAGGCGACCACTGCCCTGGACGTGACGATTCAAGCGCAGATCCTTGAATTGATGAAGGACCTGACCGAGCAGATCGGCACAGCCGTAATCATAATCACCCACAACCTCGGGGTGGTTGCACGCTACGCGAATCGCGTCAACGTCATGTACGCGGGAAAAATTCGCGAGACGGGGCGCTCCGACGACATATACGAAAACCCGAAACACCCCTACACAGTCGGTTTGCTGAATTCCGTTCCCCGGCTGGATGTTCCCGCCGATAGGAAACTCGAACCCATCCCGGGCGACGTGCCCAACCTGATGGCGTTGCCTGAGGGATGTGCCTTCCGAGACAGGTGCGACTGGGCCGTCGAGCAGTGCGGAATAGAAGACCCACCGATCGAAGAAGTCTACCCGGGTCATGGCTCGGCGTGCTGGGAACGGGAAAGAGTGGGAGTGCACGCGGTGGAGACGGCCTAGTGACGACCGCCACGCAGACCGCTGGACTGCAAGACTCACCTGGCCAGGATGCCCAACAGCCTCTCCTGGAGGTCCGGGACCTGAAAGTTCACTTCCCGGTCACAAAGGGCCTGATACTTCAACGCCGCGTCGGCGAAGTGAAAGCTGTCGACGGTGTAAGTCTTTCCGTCATGCAGGGCGAGACCCTCGGCCTCGTTGGAGAGAGCGGCTCCGGAAAGACCACCGCAGGGCGGGCCATCGTCCGTTTGCAGGAGGCCACAGAAGGTCAGGTGCTCCTGGAGGGTGAAGACATCACTGCGGCCAAGGGCGCCAACCTGCAACGGGTTCGGCGCAAGATGGGGATGGTGTTCCAGGACCCTTACGGTTCGCTAAATCCCCGTATGTCGGCTGGCAGCATCGTGGGCGAGCCGCTGGTCATCCACAAGATGTTCCGGAAAAAGAGGGAGTATCAAGAGCGCATAGCCGAACTATTTCATATCGTCGGCCTTAACCCGTCGATGGCGACCCGCTATCCCCACGAATTCTCCGGGGGCCAGCGGCAACGCCTGGGTGTGGCCAGGGCACTTGCGGCCCGACCCAGGCTGATTGTTCTCGACGAACCGGTGTCTGCGCTCGACGTTTCGATTCAGGCGCAGGTCATCAACCTGCTCAAAGAACTACAGGAACAGTTCGGTCTTGCCTACCTGTTCATCGCCCACGACCTGTCCGTCGTTCGCCACACTAGCCACCGGGTAGCAGTAATGTACCTGGGCAAGGTGGTCGAGGTCGCAACTCGGGACGAGTTGTACAACAACCCCCTGCACCCGTACACGCAAGCCCTGCTCTCTGCCGTACCAACCCCCGACCCTCGCCTCGAACGCGAACGTCAACGCATCGTCCTGCAGGGGGACATACCCAGCCCGGAAAACCCGCCGAGCGGATGCGTATTTCACACTCGATGCCCCATCGCCGGCGAAGATTGCTCCGGCTACGTACCCGAACTTCGTGAGATCACTCCAGGTCATCTTGTCGCCTGCATCAAGACAGAGGGCTACGGCAGTTACGGGTAAGACCTGCCCTGTCGTACGCCGCCACGACACGTCTAAGAGGGTGTCCAAAAACAATTGTCATTCTGAGCGAAGCCGAAGAATCTACCTTCAACGAGGCGGACCGGCCCATACCGTTGACCCCAGACCGCCCGGTATTGCTCAGGACAGAGGGGCTTATTAGACACCCTTTAAGAGGAATCTCAGATAATGTTTGATCTTCTCATCAAGGGCGGAACTGTAATCGACGGCACCGGATCGCCTGGCTACCCCGCCGACGTGGCCATCAATGGCGATTCGATCGCGGCAATAGGACAGATCGACGGAGAATCCGCACGTACGCTCGACGCGACCGGTCGAGCGGTTACACCCGGCTTCGTAGACCTCCACTCACACGCGGACTTCAACTTCTTTGTCGACGTCGGCGCAGATTCCAAGATCACACAGGGTGTAACCCTCGAATACGTCGGTAACTGCGGCATCAGTTTTTGCGCGCCGCTACTGGGCGACGCCAAAGAGGACATCGAAATAAGGTACGCGTGGTACCCGGGCGGCGGCGAAACCCCAGGGTGGGCCAATTTCGGCGAATACCTTGACGCGCTCGAAAAAAACGGCGCCGCGTTAAACATCTCAGCTCAGGTAGGCCACGGAACGGTCCGTAAGGCGGTCATGGGAATGGACTCCCACGCCCCCGACATCGGTCAGATCAAAAGGATGCAGGCCCTCGTCGCAGAGTCGCTCGACGCTGGTGCCTTGGGATTTTCCACCGGTCTGTCGATGGCCCCCGGCTCATACTCGCTAAGTGCCGAGGTATACTCGCTGGTCCAGATGGCAGCCGACCGTGACAAGCTCTATTCGAGCCACGTGCGCGACTCGGGTGGCGAAGGATGTGGTCTGTTCGTCGCGACGGAAGAGTTGATCGAGGCCGGAAGACGTACAGGTTGCCGCGTTCAGTATTCCCACCTCAAGGCAAACGGAAACCACCGCGGCCAGGCGGACGAACTGCTTGCACGGCTCGAAGCAGCAAGGAGCAGCGGAATAGACCTTGTGGCGGACCAGTACCCGTACGCGGCGGCGAGCGGGCCCATGAGTGGGAACGTATACCCCCGTTGGGCTCTTGACGGCGGTCGCCAAAACGCTCTCGAACGATTGCAGGATGACGACCTTAGGGCGGAGATCCGCGACGGGCTGAGACAAGCCGTCGAACTAATAGGGGGACCCGACCGGATTATGATCGCGTCGTACGTTCCCGACCGCAGCCTCGAGGGGACCGGCCTCGACGAGGTCGCAAACCGCATGGACGTCGAGTACCCAGAAGCTCTCGCCAAGCTGTACGAGCAGTACGACACCCAACTGATCCTGAGCGGGATGGCGCAGCCGGACGTCGACATGATCGCCACAGCGCCTATGACAGCCGTGGCATCGGACGGCGTATCCCTCAGAACAACCGGTCCACTGTCGGCCGGGCACCCGCACCCACGTAGCTACGGAACATTTCCACGGTTTTTTGCCGAGTACGTAAACAAGGGCAGTAACGTGTCCCTCGAAGAGGCAGTGCGCAAGATGACGACGCTGCCCGCCGAACGGCTACGTCTTCAAAAACGCGGCAGGGTGGCCCCCGGGTTCTTTGCCGACCTCGTTATCCTGACGCCCCAAAACGTGCGCGATACAGCGACATTTGCGAAGCCCCACAGCTATTCGGTGGGGATCGACGATGTCTTTGTTAACGGGTCG
The DNA here is from genome assembly GCA_965219065.1 of Dehalococcoidia bacterium. Taxonomy (GTDB): domain Bacteria; phylum Chloroflexota; class Dehalococcoidia; order Lucifugimonadales; family Lucifugimonadaceae. The sequence goes on along the minus strand of OZ244715.1, from coordinate 196,965 downwards.
CACGTCGTGGCGGAAGGCGTCGCGACCGGAGAGACACCCGGACGCGTGATTCGGGACACGGCCGGCTAACGGTTTCTCAAGAGGTCTTCAGCTCAACCGCTCTGTCGAAGTAGTCCGCGACGGAGTAATAGCCTTGCCCTGCTTTCGGCGGGTAGGCGGAGAGAATACGCTCCACCTCTCCGATCTCGTCCGGCGTCAACACCCACTCCGACGCCTCGGCGTTCTGACGGGCCTGATCGGGCGAGCTTGCGCCGGCTATTACGGTCGCAGTCACCTCTTTCGACAGTAGCCACGCAAAGGCGAGCTCGCGTACCGCCCTGCCCTGCCCCTCGGCAAAGGCCCTGAGTTCCTCGACGAGGTCGAGGTTTTCGCTGGTCATTCTCTTATAGGCGGTGCCAGGCTCCGCCTCGAACCGGCTGCCGGACGGCGCATCTCGACAACCAACGTATTTGCCTGTTAGCAGGCCCTGAGCCAGCGGCCAATACGGAATGACTCCCACGCCTAGTTTTCGGCACGCAGGAATCATCTCCTCCTCGGCGGCGCGGTGCGCGAGCGAGTATTCGAAAGACGTAGAGACCATCGGCTCCAGACCGTTCGCACGGCACGTCCACACCATCTCGGCAATCCACCACGCCGGAGTATTGCAAGCCCCGATGTAGCGGACCTTCCCTTGACGAACAAGATCGTCCATCGTGCGGAGCACTTCTTCGGTCGGCAATCTAGGATCGGGCCGGTGCATCATGTAGACGTCGATATAGTCCGTGCGGAGACGCCGAAGGCTGCCTTCAACCGACTCGATGACGTGCTTTCTTCCACCACCGAACTTGTTCGGGCCATACTCCCTCATCGAGCCGAACTTCGTGCAAACAACCATTTCCTGGCGAAGTCCGCCGTCAAGCGCCAAACCTATGTACTCTTCGGCCAAGCCCTCGGCGTACACGCGGGACGTGTCGATGAAGGTCACGCCGCAACCGGCGGCGGCACGTACGATGGCAGCGGACTCCGCCGCGTCCCACCGGATCCCAAAGCTGTTCGTTCCGAGACCGGACTCAGAGACTTCGAGACCGGAACTGCCAAGATGCCGGTAGCGCAACATGCCCACCCCGCCTGCAATCAGGCGCGAATTAAGTCCTCGGCGTATATGACACCGTCCAAAGACGTAGATCGATCATTCTGTCACCAAATCGCTCGCGAGCGTGTATTTGACGCTTGGTTCATTGCCGAACCGCGGTGACCTGATGAATTACGCGATTCGCCCCGTTTTCTGGAGGTGCAGTAGTCCGACATTTCGAACCGAGACCCCTTGCATCGCAGTTCGTTTTAGCGCTACGGGAAGTGCCTGTTCGCGGCCGCGTGTAATATCGACGCATCGTCGCCCTACAACCCACTGGGTTGCGCACCATCGCGGGCGAATCACAGCCACATAGCGAGCAAGTCATAGCAGAACGAACGCCAACTGCGAATCCAGGGCCTGGCCGCCGATTCTACGGCGGTAGGCTGGGTTCCCCATTCGCGTCGCTCGCAGTCAAGAACTTCCGCTATCTGTGGATGGGCCAGTTGGGTTCCGCCACCGGAATGCATGCCGACATGCTGGCACGAAGTTGGCTCGTCTGGGAACTGACCGGCTCGTTCACAGCAGTCGCCGGAGTCAACGTCGCCCGGGGCGTACCCATGCTGGCCTTCGGCCTGTTTGGCGGGGTGATCGCAGACCGGTTCAACCGCCAAAAGGTCCTTCTTGTTACTCAGACCTGGACCATGCTCATGCACGCCGTCATGGCGGCCCTGGTCATCAGCGGCAACGTGGAACTGTGGCATGTCTACGCCCTCGCTGCCCTCCTCGGCATCAGCATGTCGATGAACCAGCCGGTCCGCACCTCGATTATTCCGGAGCTTGTCGGAAAGGACCGGATGCTGAACGCCATCACGCTCAACTCGATGGCGATAAACGGAACGCGCTTCATTGGACCGGCGGCCGTTGCGTTCCTAATCGGCTGGCAAGGCGTCGGAGCCGCCTACATAGTGTCGACGGGCATGTACATGTTGGTGGTCATGGCGACGCTCCGCATCCGCCTGGATGTCGTCAAGCCGCTGGCCGGAACAGGCAACATGGTCGCCCAGCTATTCGAGGGATTCCGCTACTTGGCCGGAAACCGGTTGCTGCTGACCCTCGTTCTACTCGGCCTGGGACCTCTGGCAATCGGCATCGCACACAGGGCATTGCTGCCCGGACTCGTATCGGACGTCCTTGGTCAGGATGTGGAGATGCTCGGGATTCTCCAGTCCGCAGGCGCCGCAGGCGCCGTGGTGGCCGCCCTGTATCTCGGTTCCAGGGACCGCATCGCCAACCGCGGCTACATACTGCTGGGGGCCACCGCCATCTACGGCCTCGCCCTGTTGGCAATCGGAGGTGCGACTGTACTGTGGTTGATCATGCCGCTCTACATCACGGGTGCGATGTCCCAGACAATATTCCGTTCAGCCAACACCATGACGCTGATGGAGATGACACCGGCGCGCCTCAGAGGCAGAGTGATTTCAATGACGCTGATCGATCATTCACTTTCACCCGCCGCGGGGATTCTGGCGGGGCTCGCCTCCGACGAGTGGGGAGTGGGAGCGGGCTTCCTTCTGCTAGGCGCGGGCATCCTGGGCGTCGTCGCATTGGCGTATATCGTGAATCCGCGCATCAGGCACCTGTAGCTGCATAGTTCGAACGGTCAGCCATTCGGCCGGGACGACTGGCGCCCGAACGCCTAATCTCGACGAATGAATAGGCGGACCGTTGCTCAAGCACTTACCCGCCGACATTCTGACTCGCCACTGAGTGGTAATCTCCAACAATCACAAGAGGACCTTGGCAGTCGTTTCAAAACTGCACGCGGGGAGCAACATGTTCGACGTCATTATCAAGAACGGCACGATTATCGACGGTACAGGCGCGTCCGGTGTACAAGCCGACATCGGAATAACGGGCGATGCTATTGCGGCAATCGGAGAGATCGGCAGTACCGCAGAAACGGTCGTCGATGCCACAGGGAAGGTAGTTACCCCTGGATTCATCGACCTGCACACCCACTCGGATTCCTCGTTTCTCATCGACAACCTCGCCGACAGCAAGTTGACTCAGGGCGTCACTTTGGAACTGATCGGCAACTGCGGGATGAGTTTCTGCGCACCTCTGATCGGCGGTGCCCGAAAGCAGTTCGAGGAGCGGGTGGGACGATCCGGAGATGACCTTACACCTACCTGGACCGATTTCGCCGGGTATCTTGACGCTCTCGAGGACTCAGGCTCAACAATTAACGTGGTCACCCAAGTGGGTCACAACACCATTCGCGCGGCTGTCATGGATATGGATCCGCGAATGCCTGGTCCCGAAGAGTTGGACCGAATGGTGTCGCTTGTCGCCGAAAGTCTTGACGCAGGCGCGCTCGGGATTTCGACGGGGCTTTGGTACGCGCCCGGCGCCTACTCCCTGACCGACGAGGTCGTCGCTGTAACACAACCGGCGGCTGACCGCGACCTTCTGTACTCGTCTCACGTGCGTTCGGAGTCAGACGATCTGTGCGGAGTATTCCCGGCGCACGCCGAAGCCATCGAGGTCGGCAGGCGGACAGGGATTCGCGTGCAGATCTCACACTTCAAGACCGTCGGCCCGAAATTTTGGGGTCGAGGCGGCGAATTGCTCGCAGGAATGGAGCGGGCGCGGCAGGAGGGACTCGATGTCACCGGAGACCAGTACCCGTACGCGTGGTCCAGCACGGGTTTCGCCGGCGCGATATTTCCCCGGTGGGCGTTGGTGGGCGGCCGGTCCGTCACTCTGGAACGCCTGGCCGACTCAGATGTCCGCGAGCGCATCAAGGAGAGCGTCCGCTACTACATAGGCCGCGCCCACGGCGCCGAAGGCTCCATCGTGGCCAGCTTCCCCCCGGACCAGGCGGTCGAAGGTATGACGGTTGCAGAGGTTGGCGCGGATATGGGCTGTGAACCTGCGGAGGCGGCGCTGAGACTCTACGAACAGTCGGAAGGGTCTTACGTCCAACACACGATGGAGGATGAAGACGTATACATGATCGCTGCCAACCCGCACATCGCCGTCGCGTCGGACGGCAGTTCTATGAGGGACGAAGGCCCTCTCTCAAGCGGCAAGCCTCATCCCCGCAGCTATTCGACAAACTCGAGATTCATTGAACACATGGTGTTCGAAAAGAATGTGGTTTCCCTCGAGGAAGCAGTGAGAAAAATGACGGTCCTCCCCGCTCAACGGCTCGGGCTCACACGACGCGGGCGCCTCGCTCCCGGATTCATCGCAGACGTACTTGTGTTCGACCCGGCCCAAATCAAGCAAAACAACACGTTTGCCAACCCACACTCCTACTCGACCGGTATGGATCATGTATTCGTAAACGGCCGATTCTCGCTGAGGGACGGCAAACCGACGGGCACCACACCAGGCCGGGTCCTCAGGTCAAAGGAATCCTGAGCCAATATGTCCTCACCTGAAGGCAGCTCAGTAGAAACGGTCCTCGAAACAACCCAGCGGGAAGACCCTAACTACAAGTGGAAGACCTTTGCCGCCGTCGGTCTTTCGACGGTGACGATGGTGATGAGCTTCAGCATCGTCTTCCTGGCTCTGTCGAGTATCGCCGCGGACTTCGGTGTCACCCTCAGGGCCGTCTCATGGGTTGTGATCGCGCAATCGCTGACCATCAGCTCGGTGATGCTCCCTTTAGGCAGAGTTGCGGACATCACCGGAAGAAAGGGATTCATCCTCGCGGGGCTGGTCATGTTTGTCGGCGGCGCCGTCTTCGCATCGTTTTCAACGTCCCTGGGGATGCTGGTGTCTGCGATGGTGGTCATCGCCATTGGATCTGCGATGGGGCAATCGGTCGGCACCGCCATCATCGCATCGGTATTTCCTGCGAACGAGCGCGGCAAGGGCCTCGGTTCTCAGACAACCGCCGTGGCCATCGGCGCCGCTTCGGGGCCGGTAATCGGTGGCCTGTTGCTACAGGTTTGGGGCTGGGAGGGCTTATTCCTGTTCATGGCGATACCCGCCTCAGTCGCGTTCCTTTGGGGACTATACATACTCGACGACCGCAAAATAGGCTCGTTCGGGGTCGGGGAACGGCAGCGCTTCGACTGGCTGGGCGCCATTGTGTCGGCTGGGGGGATGGTCGCCCTCGTCCTGACCATCAATAACCCGTTCGGCTTTGGTTGGGGCTCGCCACTAATCATCGGGGGCGGTGCGCTGGCCGTGGTCCTGTTCTCCGGGTTTGTCTGGTGGGAGTTGAAAACAGACCAGCCGATGGTCAATCTGAGGATGTTCAAAAACACGATCTTCAGATACGCCATCGCCACGAGATATCTTGCGTTCATGGGGACGGCCGCGACGCTATTCATGATGCCGATTTACCTGCAAAGTTTGCGCGGAGTGTCCGTAGGTATGACTGGCGGCATCATGTTCTTCAGTGCCCTCGGAATGGGAATCGCAGCTCAAACGAGCGGCCGTCTATCTGATCGATTCGGCTTTCGACGGTTCACCTTGATGGGGTTTTCGGTCCTCATCGCCACGTCATTGACTTTCTCTTTCGTCAATGGTTCCACTCCGTTATGGATCATAGTTCCCGTGTTGTTCCTCAACGGCATAGGCATGGGACTGTGGTCCGCTCCCAATATGAGCGCGACCATGGGTTCCGTTCCGCGGTCTTCATACGGCGTTGTCGGCGCCTTCGTAAACCTGACTCGAAACGTAGGAAATACCACGGGACAAGCGGTTATCGCAACCATCATTACATCCATCATGGTGGCGCGAGGGTTCGACATAGGACTTGGGGAAGTCGCGACGACGGAGGGCGCTGACACGGCATTCCTCGCGGGTTGGCGTATCGCCTACTTAACCGTCGTGGGCTTTGCAATTGCCGCGTTGGCCGCGGCCTTCATGACGAATCAACGAAAAACAGCGGACCAATAAACCGACGGAGGCCAATTTCGGCTATTGGCATGCCATGACAACTCCCCCATGCCGGGCTTAGAGTTCAGATGTCAAATCGACGATTACAGGAGTCAAGCAACATATGCCTAAGTTCGTGATGATGCCGCCGCTCGACGAACAGCGACGTGAGTGGGCGCGACGGCTTGCCGACACGCTCCCAGAGTACGAAGTGGTTGCGCCTGAGACGGATGCTGCCGCACGATGTGAGTTGGCCGAAGCGGACGCCGCGTTTGGGTGGATTCCGCTGGAAGCTCTCAAGAAAGCGCACCACCTCAGGTGGTTGCAAAATCCAGACGCAGGACCGTTTGCCGGTTACTTTTACCCCGATTTGATCGATCACCCGGTGATTGTGTGCAATCCGCGGGGGATCTACTTTGACCACATCTCCCACCACGTCATGATGTTCGTATTGGCGCTGTCGCGCGGACTGCCGTACTACGCCGATGCCCAGAGGGAGCGCCGGTGGGATAAAGAGGCACGCAAGAGCCATTACGTCAATTTGCCGGACTCGACCGCACTGATCGTCGGAGTGGGTGGGATCGGGCATGAAACGGCTAGACTTTGCCACCAGTTTGGCATGGAGGTGCTCGGAGTAGATTCCCGGCCCGAATACGCCCTGCCATTCGTGGAGTTGTACGGGCCGCGTCACCTCGACTCGCTTCTTCCGCGGGCGGATTTCGTTATCACGACGACACCGCACACCCCGGACACGGAAGGCATGTGGAACAAGACCAGGTTCCGGGCGATGAAGAACACCGCCTACTTCATCAACGTCGGCCGGGGCCGTACGACCAGGATCGACGACCTCACTGAAGCCATAGAAGAAGGTGAAATCGCGGGTTGTGGACTGGACGTGTACGAAATCGAACCGCTGCCCTCGGAACATCTCCTTTGGACTTTGCCAAACGTCTTGTTGACCCCGCACGTGGCGACACTAAATGCGGAGAACATACCGGAACGCCGGTTCCAGATACTCCTGGAAAACGCGAGAAGATTCTCAGCCGGAGAACCTCTAAAAAACATCGTCAACAAGGCGGCATGGTACTAAACCGGCCCTGCCGCAGTGATCCAATCCGGGACAACTTGGACAGATCCCTCGTCGCGTTGGCTTCGACCACAGAGGTGCGGGATTTCGTAAGATGTCACCCGAGAACTGGCCGGCGTGGTACTGTCGGCGTTCATCCGTGACTTAAGAAAGGAATTCGAATGGTCGCCAATACTTCCGACGGCAAGGTGGACTTCGTGCTTGCCCAAATAGAGACCATGGTCGCCAGCGAAGGAGGGACCCTGGAGCTCGTTTCCTCCGACGAAACTTCGTTTATGGTCAAGTACGTGCCTGGCGTAAATGAAGAATGCCCCGAGTGCGTGCCGACACACGACCAGGTGCGCACATTCATGAAGGTCTCTCTCGGCATTCACGCGCCCCAAATCGAACGATTCGAGGTCAGCTAGTCGTACCTTTCGGCGTGCTCGTCCATTATCCCATCGGCACAAATATGAGGGCCGGAATCGGTCCTCTTCATTTATTCGGACAGCACCATCGAGCGGGCGCTTCCTGCAAAAACCGCGCGTCCCAAAAGGAGACCAACAATGAAAGTAGGCTGGATAGGCGTCGGACACATGGGCAAGCCTATGGCGATGAACGTGCAAGCCGCCGGATTCGACATGAAGGTCCACGATCTGAATCGAAATGCCGCCACGGACCTCCTCGAAGCCGGCGCTGAATGGGCTGATTCGCCGCGGGAAGCGGCCATCGGTAGCGACGTCGTATTCACCTGCCTGCCCATGCCACACCATGTGTACACGGTCGGCATGGGCGACGATGGCATCAAGGACGGCGTCGAGTCCGGGACTGTCGTCGTCGACTCCTCAACGAATTCCCTCGACATGGTCAAGCAACTTCACTCAGAATACGCAGCCCAGGGAATTCAGTTCCTCGACGTGCCGGTAAGCGGAGGGGTGATCGGCGCGGAGACTCGGGACCTGTGCGTAATGGCGGGTGGGGATGAAGCCAGCTACCAGAAAATCAAGCCTGTGCTCGATGCGATGGGCGACAAAGTGATGTACTGCGGCCCAATCGGCAACGGGACGATCTGCAAACTTAGTCACCAGCTATTCGGGTCCATCATGAGGCAGGGAATGCAGGAAGTGCTGATAGCGGGCGCGGCGGCCGGGGTACCTCTGGAAACCCTGGTAAAAGCCATTTCACAGAGCGCCGCTGCCAAAAACCCCCCTTTCAAGAACTGGCAGCGTCCCCCAACCGAATTCGAGGCGGACGAGAGGACGTTCTACCTGGAATTGGCCGCTAAAGATGTCCGGCTGGCGAACCAGATCGGGCGGGACCATGGTGTGCCAATGGAACTTGCGAACATCGTGGAGCAACGAATGATCGAGGCGTTGAATCGAGGATGGGGCAAATTGAAGGCTGAAGCGATCATAATGCTTCAGCAAGAGCGGTCCAATACGGACCTCACCAAGGTTCCCTGAGCGCGGCTATCAGCCTGCTAAAGCGAGGGCCGCGTCGATTTTGTCGACGTCGAACCCTTCGACCACGGACTCGCCGATCACTGTGACCGGCGTGGCGTCGAATCCAAGCTCAAGCAGTTCCTTCCGGCCCTGCAGGTCGACAGACACGTTGCGTTCGACGAACTCCTTGCCCCTCAGACGCAGGAACTCCTTGACCATTTCGCAGGCCCCACACATGTTCGACGAGTAGACAGTTATTTCGGCCATGACATTTTCACGTAGAGGTTAGCAAACGGCAGCACGCGGGGGTTGGACGGACCGAATTTCTGCAGGCGGCGTCACGGCGAAAGGCGGGAGATTTTCCACGTTGCCTCATCCGTTTGACGTTCATACAACAACCGATCGTGCATTCGATTCGGCCGGCCTTGCCAGAACTCAAAGGTCTCCGGGACCACGATATAGCCGCCCCAGTGCGACGGCCGCGGCACGGCGCCGTCTCCGAATCGCTCTTCGTACTTTAGGAAACGGCCTTCGAGCCATGCCCTGTCGGGGATCACCTCGGATTGTCTGGATGCCCACGCCTCTAAAGTAGCCCCGCGCTCCCGTGTTGCAAAGTATGCGTCGGACTCATCGGCTGACAGGCGGCGAACCGGCCCCTCCACCCGGATTTGGCGTGACAACTCGTACCAGATCAATAGGCATGCCGCGCGGGGATTATCTGCGAGTTCCTGTCCCTTGCGGCTTTCGTAATTCGTGTAGAACACCAGGCCAGCCTCATCCGCTTTCCTGAGGTTTACGGCACGACACGACGGCTTGCCGTTTGAGTCGGCGGTCGCAAGGATCATCGCGTTGGGCAGATGCAGTCCCGCGTCTTCCGCCTGAGCTCGCCACGAAGCAAGCAGTTCGGTGGGTTCGCCCGGCGCATCCGCCTCACTCAACCCTCGCCGCTGTAGTTCATCCCTGATAGTGGAAATCCGATTGGTCATTGGCAGTCTCCATGCCGCGCCATCCAAAGTGGCTGATGATGAATTATCTCCCAATACGCACACCCAGGATGTGCGACGGACAATGATTGCGCACGCCATTCCACCGGACCCTCGAATCTCGACCACTTGGACCCGGATCCAAGCCCGGAACTACCCGGTGTATTCCGCCCAAACCCTATAACATGCTTCATCTGTCAAGAATCTCTGTCGGAGCAGCATCGTGAAATACAGAAAACTCGGAACTACGGGCATCGAAGTCTCGGAATTCGCCCTGGGTACCTGGCCATTCGCTGGGGATCACGTCTGGGGAGATCAGCGTGATGAAGACTCGATTGCCGCCGTTCACGCCGCGCTAGACAACGGCATCAATTTCATAGACACGGCTGAAGGATACGGGGCCGGTCGTTCGGAGCGTGTGCTCGGGCGGGTCCTGGCGGGCCGGCGGGCCGACGTGGTCATCACAAGCAAAGTAGCCGACGCACACCTGCAGCCCGAACAGGTTCTAACGGCGTGTGAAGGCAGCCTGTCGAAACTTGGCACTGACTACATAGATCTTTATCTGATCCACTGGCCGAATCGGGAAGTCCCACTTGCCGACACGGTTGGCACGCTCGAACGGCTCAAACGAGAGGGCAAAATCCGGTATTTTGGAGTCTCCAATTTCGGAGTCAAGGACCTGTCCGACATACTGGAGTTAACGAGCATTGAAATAGACCAGTTGCCGTACAACTTGGTCTGGCGTCCGGTCGAGTACGAAATCCTGCCGTTTTGCCGGCAAAACGGGATTGGCCTGATGGTCTACTCCCCGTTGATGCAAGGGATCCTCACCGGCCGGTACCCCACCGCCGACGACGTGCCAGAAGGTATTGCCCGGTCGCGGCATTTCTCCCCAGACAGGCCTATGTCCGAACATGGCGACGTGGGCATGGAAGACGAGTTGTTCGAGGCAGTCCGGGCGGTGAAAAAGATTGCAAGTGATGTCGGGCGTAGTCCAGCCGCCGTATCGCTGGCATGGTTGCGCAGGGAGACCGCCGTTACATCTCTCCTGATCGGCGCGCGAAATGCCGATGAAGTGCAGATGAATCTCGAAGCGTTCGAGTTCGACTTGCCGGACGACGCGGCCAACGCGCTGGCGGACGCTACCGCCGAAATCAAGAAGCGACTCGGCGCCGACCCCGACATGTGGCGATACCCCGGAAGAATGCGCTAAGGGATTCGCACTCATACCAATCGTTTAGCTACACCGGAACCTGCTTTTCCCATAGTGGTGGGTTTCAAACCCACCTAACCTCCGCCCGGGACGCTCAGCCCAGTCGTGTTTGTGGCTCGATCAAGGAATCTCGATCCTATTCAGGATGCGCAGGCATCTGCCCATCCCCGTAGTGGTGGGTTTCAAGAACCTGTTTCAAAAGTCTCCTCTCAAGAACCGGGCCGTACATGGCGCGACGATTTACGACATCAACCCTCCCATTACTACGGTACACGTTCCCAAATCCCGTCATTCCCGTGAAAACGGGAATCTAGAGGCAGAGGTCCCCGTAGGATTCGAGTTTAAGAAACAGGCTCTTCAAACCCACCTGGCCTCCGCCCGGGACGCCCAGCCCAGCCGTGGTCATGGCTGGATCAAAGATTCTCGATCTTATTCGGGCGGCGAAGGTATCTACCATTCCCCGTAGTGGTGGGTTTCAAGAGACTGTTTCAAAAGTCTCCTCTCAAGAATCAGGCCGTGCATGACGAGACGATTTACGACATCAGCCCTCCTATCACTACGGTATACGTTCCCAAATCCCGTCATTCCCGTGAAAACGGGAATCTGGAGGCAGGGGGCCCCGTAGGATTCGAGTTAGTGAAACACCCTCTTCAAACCCATCTGGCCTCCGCCCGGGACGCCCAGCCCAGTCGCGTTCATGGCCTGATCAAGGGACCTTGATCTTATTCAGGGGGCGGAGGTATCTCTTCGGCATAAAGCCAGGCATCAAAGAGTTCGCTAAGGTCTTTGCCGGCGATTTCCTCGGCGACCGCAACGAAGTCGGCGGTCGACACATTGCCGCCGCCGTGCCGCTCGACGTATTCCCGCAATACCTTAAAAAATGCGGCGTCCCCGATTTCGAACCGTAAGGCGGCGAGAGTCATCGCTCCCCGAATATAGACCGTCGCGGCAAATGGGTCGCTGGCGCGGGGCTTCCCGGGCGGGCCGTAGTCGGGACTCCAGACCGTCGACCAAAATGTATCGGACAGATCAGTACCTGCTGTGTGTTCTTCCCACAGCCACTCCGCGTATGTAGCGAAACCCTCGTTTAGCCAAATGTCTTCCCACGTCGCCGGTGTCACCCAGTTCCCGAACCACTGATGGGCAAGTTCGTGGGCCACCACGCGCTCCCCAAGGAAATAGAACATGTCTACGCCGTACAAGGGCCTTGGTTGGGTTTCCAGGGCGAGGAACGGTGTGTCGATGACAATCGCGCCGGTCGAACTGAACGGATATGGCCCGAATATCTCACCGAAGTAGTCGACTATTGGTCCCGCTGCTCGCAAATAGTCTCTCGCGGATTCGTCGACCGATTCCTCGATATAGTCGGTTATCGGAATGCCGCCCTGGCTCTCAGTTTTAACTTCGTCAAACATGGAAATCACTAAGGTCGCGAGATAGCTGGCCATCTCGTGTGACGATTCCCAACGATAGGTTTCTGTGTTCCCGTTATCCAGAACTTCGATCAAGTCCCCACTTGCCGCGACTTCATATGCCTCGGGCACGGTAATTTCAAAAGAGTAAGTTGCCTTGTCTGATGGATGTTCGTTGACTGGGTACCAGGTTGATGATCCCCACGGCTCCCCTGCGGCGTATATGCCCGTCTCGTATTTCACCCATCCGCCCGTAAAATCCGTGCCGGGAAAGATATCCGCCGACGGAGTGCCTTCGTAATCGACGATGACCTCGAAAGGACTTCCTTTCAGAATCGCCCGGGCAGGCGTTACAGTCATCTCGTACCCGTCGCGGACGAACGCAGCCGGCCGGTCGTCGACACTTACTCCAAGCACCGTAAGATCTCGAAAATCGAGATTAAATGAGGAAAGATCCTGAGTAGCGAAGGCCTCAATACCTGTGCTGCCAGAAATAAAGTTCTCGTCGAAGTCAACGTTTAGCTTCACCGTGTAGTGTGAAACGTCGTAACCGCCATTGCCAAGACCCGCGTAAAGAGGGTCGCCAACGCCCGCTCCGCCTGGCGATCCTGTGGTCGGCCCCGTGGGGAGCGGTGTCATAGTCGGGGTGGCAGTACCCGCGCTGACTGCCGACTCTTTGGCCGGAGGCGAGGGAGGCGCCGTCATAGTAGGGACAACTACGCCCGTACTTCCCGGTGTTTCGTTAGTTCCATCGGCACAGGACAAAGCGAGTAGTAGCGCCAACGCAAACCCCAAACTGAGAACTTTACGCGCCCTGCCTGTACCGATCGAAACTAAGACGTTGAACAATGCATCATCCCAGGTTTTTCCAACTGTCTTCATCACACGCATCGTTCGTTATCCGTTCGCCCGTCCGTAGATCGTCGACAACCGATGCGACTTCATAGCAAACTTGCGCCCCGCCGGATTCGACGGTGACTGACCGTGTTAGAATGTTTCGGCATTATTGTGACACTCGGCAGGAGGCAACTTTGAAAATAGTCGATGTAGACATTCGAGACCTTTCCAAGGCGACGCGACGCGTGCGCGAACGTTCTGAGGTGACCGAACAGCTGGTTGAGGTAATCAGTAACCTCAAGTCTAGTGACGCGAGGGCCATAATTCTCGATGCGGGCGACACGGCCAGGAAGCTGCGTTCCCGCTTATCCTACGCCGCCCGAATTGCGGGCAAGCGTTTGCAAATCGGCATCACCGATGATCGTGTTCTCTTTGCCTTGAGCAATCGGCCGGCTCGACGAAGACGATCAGCCCCAAAGAGCTAAGCCCCATTACGGCCATGCGGCGTCCGTAACGACTCCGGAAAAGTCCCGCTCGCCGGTCGGGCGGGACGCGTGCGACGGCTTAGGCTCGCCGTCGCGCCCATCACAGGGACAGCCCGACTGCGGAACCTATTCCAAAGGTTATCGCCGCTGCGGCTGCGCCCAACAACAACATCCTCATACCGCCCCGGACGGGGCTTATGCCCGACATCCATGCCAGTCCGGCGCCCACCGTAACCAGCGCACTGCCTGCGGCGAGCGCGCTTCCAATGATGGCGCCGTTGCCCGACGCTATGAGGAACGGAATCACCGGAACGGCCGCACCCAGGCTGAACGCCGATAAGGAACTAACGGCGGCGGCCCACGGTGAACCCAGGTCTTCGGGGTTCAACCCGATTTCCTCACGAATCTTGGTCTCCAGCGCCATTTCCGGGTGTGTCATCAGGCGTTGAGCTACGATCAGGGCTTCGTCCCGCGTCAGTCCCCTGTCTTCGTACAGACGGGCAATATCGTCGACCGCTTGTTCCGGCCGCACCTGTAACGCCGCCTTCTCCCGCCCGATCATGTACTCGAAAAAGTCTCTTTGCGAACGAATCGATACGTACTCTCCGACGCCCATCGAAATCGCGCCCGCCAACAATCCGGCTATTCCCGCAAGGGCAACCAGGCCAGAGTCATTCGTCCCTCCAGCCACTCCCATGACCAGGCCGAAGTTGGAAACCAGCCCATCGTTGACGCCTAGGATGGCGGCGCGGAGAACTCCACCTCTCCACGACAAGAAGCCGATCAAAGGTGTGCCGACACCCCCGTCGTCATGCTCTCCGTCTACGATTCGTTGAATTACTTCACCGTGCAACCGCTCCTCGGCAGAATGAATTTGGCCATCGGATATCTGTGCGAAGGATGATGAGATGTCACGGTGCGTTCTACCGACTATCGACGCGATCCGTTTTGCCCCAAAAACCTTGGCAGCGACGTACAAGAACACACCAAATGGTCCGAACGGGCGGGGCCTAAGGGGCGGAGCGCTTACACCCAGGCGCTGCGCGATAAAACTGGCATGATTCAGGTCGTCCTCCGCGATACGCTCGAATACGGCGGCTCGTCTTTTGTTGGAGTCGGTCGACGCCAGGACGCGGAGCAAGTAAGCGGACCGTAGGACATCTGCCAGCAGGGATTCCAGCCGGCGCCGTTCGCTAACCGGGTCGTTAGCTCCTGAAGGCCCGCGTGGCTCAGTCATTGGACCAACACCGCACTCATGGATCGATCTGGCGAGGGCGGCAACTACAACTACGCAATTCCTCTCGCCGCATCGCTACCCTGCCCGCTTCATCCTGCCGAATGTTCAATGAGAGTCCTGCGAACGCACTCTGCGGCGATCTTCAACTCGCCGTCCTGAATGTTCAGGGCGTCGAACTGGATACCCGGATCCGGCCCGAACGTTGGCGACACGTACACGCGCGGGTTCCCCGCCATCAGGATATCGCGAACCGTCTCCATGTCCGGTCCCTTCCATCTCGGCGTGAAGTAGATGACCGCGTGTGGAATGTAGTGGTCGTAGTCATGCTCGACCACGGCCCTCACGCCCGGAACCTCGGCCACCAGGTCGACGACAAACTCCATCTGCCTTCTGTAGTTCTGTGTCTCCGCTTCTTCGTCTTCGTCGATAAACACGCGCAACGCCGCCAATATCCCGGCGATCTCCTCTCGCGAAACCTTCTGACCCCTGGCCGCGGTGGCGTATGGGGCGTTGTTGAGCCGGGCGTATTCGACCCATGTCGCATTCCCGAGCAGGATGCCCGTACTTTGGGGGCCTCGAATTCCCTTGCCGCCGGAAAAGCTGACGAGGTCGGCGCCCTGATTCACAAATTTGGTGAGATTGGCCCGCGGCGGGAGCATCGACGCGGCATCGCACAGGACCGGAAGATCGCGCTCGTGAGCAGCCTCGACAAGGTCAGGCAACGGAACACCGCCGCGGTTTTTGAACGGGGACTCCAGGTGGATAACGCCAGCCGTTTTCTCCGAGATCGCCCCGATCAGTTCGTCAAGATCGCACCCTTCGGAGTTCCCGACCTCGACTAACCTTGCTCCGGCGCCCAGGTACAGGTGGTCGTATACAAACCTTTGGCGACGCTGGATTATCAGTTCGTTGGGAATATCGTCCGCCATCGGGAGCCTGGAGATCAACTCCGGATCGTCGCGAGCAATGGCGGCAGCAGCCTGAACGACAAGTCCGCCGGATGCCCCGCTGGTCACGGTTGCGGCTTCCACGCCGACCAGTCGGGCTATCTCCTCGCCTGCAGCGATCAGCATCTCCTCCATCTGGACGAAACTGGACGAAACTTCCCGCATGGCTTCAAGCGTTTCCTGACGGGGGCGCGATCCGGAATGTTTCGTGTTTGGCCCTCCGGCGTTGATTATCGGGACTACCCCAAGTTCTTCTGCAATGCTCTTCGTCATAGTTCGTTCCTGGCGTCGCCCGCCCTAAACCTCCGGTCCCGCCTTTCGACCAGGCCGGTCCGGATCGCTTCAAATACGTTCCTGAAAATCTTACACACCAAATCCCGATTCAGAATCAAGTCACGACTACGCACCGTTACGCGTTATCGATGGAGTACCGACCCTTGCGCGCGTAGCGCTGGCGGGCCGACGGCGTCGTCTCATTCGTCCTGGAATATTCAGATCAGGGCGACCGCCTTGGTCATGCCCGATGTCCAGCCGCCGTCGACCACGTACGCCGAACCCGTGACGAACGAAGACTCATCCGAAGCGAGGAAGACCGCCACCGCCGCGACGTCCTCAGGTTGTCCGACCCTTCCCATGGGCGCGATCCTGTTCGCGAAATCACGCCCGTCCGGCACCTCTGTCAGGAACGGCAACGACATAGGAGTTTCGATCCAGCCGGGGCAGATACAGTTGACCCGTACCCCGTCAGGACCGTGGTCGATGGCCATGGCGCGGGTCAACTGCATCGCTGCGCCCTTGGTGGCGCAGTAGCCTGCTATATCCGACTCGGCGTAGTAGCTATTCGCCGAGGCCGTAATGATGAACGAGCCCCCGCGGCCGCTGGCCATCACCGGGATGGCGTACTTTGCAAACAGGAATGCGCCCTTCACATTGACACGGAACATGGTGTCCCAGTCCTCCTCCGGTAGGTCGACCGCCGAACCCTCCAGCATGACCGCAGCGTTCGAAAACACTACGTCGATTCGACCGTAGTCCGAGAAGCACTTTTCAACCGCCGCTTTCACTTCGGCGGACTGGCTGACATCTGCCGCGTAAGTTGACGGCACCGCCAGGCCCGCGTTGGCGATCAATTGTCCGGTTTCATCCAGGCCCTCCTCATTCACGTCGACGGCCAATACATATGCGCCTTCCGCGGCAAATCGCAGCGCGCTGGCTCTGCCAATCCCGCTCCCCGCGCCGGTAATGATCGCAACCTTGTTTTCCAGTCTCATCGCATCGCCTCCTTGCTCTCGTACAGCCGAATCCCAACCAAGCCTGAATTATGCTGGGTTGCCCGGTCGATGTGATGGCATCGACCAACCAATTCTGTTCGGCAGACCGCGGTGTGTGCAGTGGGTCTGCTGCTGATAATCTCGACTAGCAGTTGTAAATCACGTAGTCGTCGTTAAAAAGGCCCCAAATCGAATGAACAAAGTCTCCCCGGAATTCGCATCTCGACTCGATCAGATCGTAGACAAAAACTTTGGCGATGTACGAGACGCCGGGCTGGCCGCGGCGATCGTAGATAACGGGGAAATCGTCTGGTTCACAAGCGCCGGTTACGCTGACCTCGAATCGCAGCGTCAGCCCGATCAGTTGACCACTTCGCGGGTGGCCTCGATCACCAAGACCTTCACCGCCACCGCCATCATGAGATTGCGGGACGCAGGCATGCTCGAGCTTGAAGACCCGCTGGTCCTCCACATCCCAGAATTTGCAGCGGCGCGAGCCTTGGCCGGGACGGTCGAAGGGGTAACGATAAAACGGCTGCTGACCCATCATTCCGGACTGTCGACCGAACCCCCGCTGCCGACCTGGGCGAAACCCGAGTTCCCAGAGATGGACCGGATAATCGACGCGATATCGGAAGCCGAAATCGTCATACCGCAAGACAGCCAGTGGAAATACTCGAACTTCGGGTTCGGGCTTCTTGGAGAGGTCGTCCACAGGCTCACCGGCAAGAACTACACCGACTACGTGGAGTCGGAAATCATCAAGCCGCTAGACCTGAAACACACGACCTTCAATCGAGACGAAGTCGGTCCCCAATGCATGGCCACGGGCTATATTCCAGGATTGGAACCGGGCTCAAGCCTGCGAAAAGCGCCATACGCCCATTTGGAAGGGCTCACCTCGGCAGGCCAGCTCCACTCGAACGTGCATGACCTGGCCAAATGGATCGGCTTCCACACCGCCGCTTACGACTCGCCCGTCCTGAGCAGGCAGTCCCTGGATGAGATGCACCGCCCCGTATACATTTCACCCGATTGGTCCTGGGGCCAGGCCCTGGGGTGGCGTGCCCACAGGCGAGGCGAGATGGTTTACCTGGAACACGGTGGGGGTATTCACGGCTACTCCTCGCAAGTTGTTTTCAACAAACCGGCCAAAATGGGCGCAATTACCCTCGCAAACGTCTGGCCTCCTCCCCCTCGTGACAGCATCGCGGTCGAACTACTCGACGCGGCCGTAGACACCCTGAGTGTGGCCGAGGTCGAGACGCCTGCAGAATCGGCCGGGACCGAACTGCCCCCGGACGTCGGCAAATTCCTTGGATCGTATTTTGCGGAGCCGTACGTCGCTGCTGACCTGACCCAGCGCGGAAACATCCTGAGGCTCGAACCAGGAAGCCCCGACACGATGCGGCTACACGCTCCCTGCGACCTCGCAGTCAGATCCGCCGGCGAGGGGCTCGAAATCAGGATCGTAGATGGCCGGGGCGCGGGCGAAAAACTGGATTTTCAATTTGGTCCTGACGATTCAGTAACCGAGTTCGTACTCGGCGGCTTCTTATACAAGAAAACAGGATGAACCGTCGGCAACACGAATTGGTTAAAACGCAATGGTGTCGACGGCCCCCGCGGCACACCAGGCAACCCGCCGACCACGACTGACCAGGTAGGAACAAAACAAGCAGGTAAGCAATGAGCGAAGTATTCGATATCGCAGACGGTTTCGTAGACGCGTTGGTCAATCACGACCCCATCTCAGCGACGTTTATCGGGGTGGCAGGCCACGACGATCGGATGTCCGACTACTCGCCGGACTCTGCCGAAGAGATGGCCCGGATCGAGCGGCAGACTCTGGCGACCATCCGGGCGGTGTCGCCGCAGAATGAACGCGAAAGGTTGTGCCGCGACACGGTCATCGACGAAATGGAATGCGGCCTGGCGTTGCACGACGAAGGCGAACATCTCAGGGGACTGAACATACTCCACAGCCCCGTTCAAAGCATCAGGATGGTGTTCGACATGATGCCTCGGGCAACCGTCGATCACTGGGCAAACATCGTCCGTCGCATGGAACAAGTGCCGGACACGGTGAAGAGCTACCGCGAGACCCTCCAAACGGGCGTGTCGCGCGGGTTGACAGCATCCAAAAGACAGACCGCCGGCTGCGCAGACCAGGCCCATATTTGGTCCGGACAGTCCGATGGAAATTCGTTCTTCGGCGGCATCGCAGACGAATTCGGGAAGTCCGGCCTCGACAGCACGACTCTAAAGTCCGATCTCGAGCGCGCGGCGCATTCTGCCAATGAGGCCTATGCCGACCTCGCCCGTTACTTGCGCGCCGACTACATGAAGTCGGCGGCCGACAAAGACGGAGTCGGGCACGACAGGTATGCGTTGCACGCTCGTTCATACAACGGTTCCGAACTCGACCTGGAAGAAACGTACAACTGGGGCTGGGAACAACTTGCGTGGGTCAGGTCGGAGATGCAGAAGGCCGCTGCCGCCATCGATCCCGGCGCTACTATCGACGAGGCGATCGAACTTCTCGATTCCGACCCTTCACGGTCCATCGAAGGTGAGGAAGAGTTCCGGCAATGGATGCAGGACCTGCAAGACCGCACGATCTCAGAACTGGACGGGACCCACTTCGACCTTGCTGATCCCGTAAGGCGCATCGAGGCGTTGATCGCCCCACCGGGCGGAGCCCTCGCCATGTACTACACCGGGCCATCAGAGGACTTTTCCCGTCCCGGCCGCACCTGGTACCCGACCGGTGGCAAGAACCGGTTCCCGCTATGGAGAGAGGTGTCTATCGCCTATCACGAAGGCGTGCCGGGCCATCATTTTCAGATCGCCACCACCAAATCCCTCTCCGATGAGTTGTCACGCTACCAGCGGTTGATCGCAGGCACGTCCGGGTACGTCGAGGGATGGGCGCTATACGCCGAACGGCTCATGGGCGAACTCGGATACCTCGACAACCCCGACTACTACATGGGCATGCTGGACGCGCAGGCGCTCCGGTCCGTTCGGGTAATAATCGACATTGGAATGCACCTGGGACTGGCAATTCCCTCCGACTCGGAATTTCACCCCGGCGAGCCGTGGAGCCCCGACCTCGGCAACGAAATGATGAACGACTACGTGCACTTTCCAAAAGAATTTACCGATAGCGAAATCGATCGCTACCTTGGTCTGCCCGGCCAGGCAATCAGTTACAAGGTCGGCGAACGAGTGTGGCTGGAAGCGCGCCGTAGCGCAAAAGAAACACTGGGCCCCGCCTTCAACCTCAAGGAATGGCACAACAAGGCATTGCGTCTCGGACCAATGGGCCTGGACCAAATGCAACGAGAAATGGCCAAGGTGTAGCGGGCACGCACTGCCCAGCGGGTTTAGGGCCTCTTCACACAATTGCACACAATAATGTACGTATCGCTCCCATCTCGGCTGTCATTCCGAGCGAAGCCGAGGAATCTCAAAACGTTCTCCTGAAACCAGGCTGTCGAGGAGCAACCGCCTGAATCCGTGGCCATGTTGCATCATTAGCGCCGCCACTACCAAACACCGGCTTAGATTCCTCACTACGTTCGGAATGACAGTCGAGGGGGTGGAAATACGTACACTCTTGTGTGAACAAGCCCTAGTCCTCCTCGCAGCAAGGACGCGCTCAAATACATAGGTCATTTGGCGTGCTTCACCCAGAGGCTGCCAACGGGTGAAATCACTTCGAGCTGATTAGTGAAGCTATTCAATCTCTCAATGAAGTCGTCTGTGAACGTCGACTCCCCGATAGCCGTAGTTTGGGACACATTCGCCGACGCCAGGTCCTGGCCGAATTGGTGTCGCGTGTGCATCGACGTACGGGACGTGTCCGACGACCTTTGGAGACCGGGTTCGAAACTTTCGTTTCGGCTGCGGATGGCAAACGTCGGTGTGCCCTTCTCGGTGATTGTCACTGAATCGGACGCTCCTCACCGGGTAACCTGGGAGTCGACCAAGTTCTCGATTACGGCAACACGAACGCTTCAGTTCGTTGGAGTCGGCGCCCGTACCGAGGTTACAGATGCGAAGCGATTCAGCAGTCCCCTACTTCCGCTCTGGTTGTTCTATCCGCGGTGGGTCATCCGCAATATGACCGAGTCGTGGCTGGATGACCTCAAAACCGAAGCAGAGCGAAGAGCGGCTTGAATGCCCGTCGAATACTCGGTGTGTTCGCCCACCCCGACGACGAGACCCTACTCGCGGGCGCCCTGTTTGCCCGCTATACGGCCGCAGACGTTGATACCGGTGTGCTCTGCGCCGCTCCGGGTGACGACAAGTCAAAACAAAAACTGACTGATGCCTGCCGCGTCCTGGGCATTGGAAACGTCGCCACGTTGCGCTACCACGGCAGCCCTATGTGGCAGGAAACGCGCCGCGAGCCCCAATCAAGTCTGAGGCTGGCGGACGCGCACATTGACGATATCGCCGCCCGAATCGCCGGGCACATCGCCACGTTTGGACCGGACACCGTCATCACACATTCCACGTACGGCGACTACGGGCACGTTGATCACGCCGCGGTGTGTGCCGCTACCATTCGCGCAGTAGCTGAGGCGAATACCCAGACCACCCGGTTGTACTGCCTCGACTGGCCCCGCCGGTTGGTTGGTCTCAACCTCAGGTTGATGCGGCTCGCGGGTCGCGACATCACCCGAATGGGTCCAAACGGCGAGTTCGACCTGGCGTGCGCTTTGGCGAATGCCCCGGATGCAACTGAGATTGTAGACGTAGCCAAATACCTCAAGACGCGAAAAGCCGCAAGCCGCTTCTACTCTGACGAAATCTCCCTGGGGCCACCGCCACTCAAAGCCCTGGAAAACGCCCCCGTGCTACTGCAACGGCTGGTGCTCGGGCGGGTACGGTTGGCGCAGGTCTACCCGCGCACCGACAGCCGATCTGCCCAGGCCTGATTACTGGTCGCGGGCCTTAGAGGTGTCCAACAACGATTGTCATTCTGAGCGAAGCCGAAGAATCTACCGTCAACGAGGCGGACTGGCCCATCCCGTAGAGCCCTGACCGTTCGCCATTGCATCGGACAGAGGGACCTATTAGAGACCCTCTTAGAACGCGTCCGCCTCGGCCGCAACGGCCTCCAACTCCGGCCGCGAATATGAACCCAGACTTCGGAAGTCGAACTCCGTGTAGTTCTTTATCCAGCGCAGGGCGATCTTCACCGAGTTCTGGTACCTCTTGACCTGCGCCTGAGACGCGCCGGTACCGAGCATCCTGACAATGTCCTCACCCTCGGCTCTGACCATGCGCCTTAGGAGACCCAGATCGTGCACACGTTCCGTATCTTCGCCCACGGACGAATGTACGACTCGCTGGGCGATCTGGGCCACTGAAATTCGCGCCGTAGCCAGGTCCTCCATAAGCGCAGGTCTTGTTCCCTCGCGGCCGGCCAGTCTGTCGATGCCCTTGGCGCCTCGTCCGGAAAGCCAGCCCTCGACGTACTCGATCAGTGTCCTGACGTTCTGGCGAGTGCCCTCTTCGGTGAGCGGTC
The DNA here is from genome assembly GCA_965219065.1 of Dehalococcoidia bacterium. Lineage (GTDB taxonomy): Bacteria > Chloroflexota > Dehalococcoidia > Lucifugimonadales > Lucifugimonadaceae. Next base: position 174,577 of record OZ244715.1, on the reverse strand, counting down.
CTTCCGGTGTGTCGATGCTGACCGGGTAGCGGTCGGGGTCGGCCATCTCCGGTCCGGGCTTCCAACCCGTTGCGGCCAGGTCCTTGAACGGCGCCGCCGCCGGTCCCATGTGGTAGATGTGCGCCACCCAAGCTCGCAGGAAACCCTGCTGCGCCTCCCACTCCTTGTCGGCCCTGATCGACGCCGCCGCCTCCAGGTTTACCTTCTCGTCGCGGGACGGTAGCGCGGTCGCCATACCGCCGATCGGCACGGCATCGTGCTTCAGGCAGACCGCAACAAGCCGCCTGAAGATGTTCGAGATGAACTCTGTCGTCTTGATGTCTACGCCAAAGCGGTCCGGCCATACGGATGCGGGCTGCGCCATCACGTATTCGAGGATGCTGGCCTTGAGGTCCCAACGCGCTGCGTTGAGTCCTGCCGCGTATGGGCCCAGGGCATGGAGAATTTCCTCCATCTGCCACACTGCCGGGAGCGATTCAACCAGTGCGATGACGCGAACGGTTGAATCGTTCAGTCCGCTGACCTGGTTGCGGATCTCATCGATCATGTCGCGGTAGAGGGCGGCCTCGGTGGCCGACTCCAGCTTTGGCACGTAGAAGTACACACCCTGGTCGTGTTCGGTCTGGGATATTCCTGCGTGATACAGGGTCATTGCCGTGCCCAGAATCGCAGCGGAGACCGGCTGGCCATCGATGCGGAAGTCCGGCTCGTCCAGATGTAGACCCCGTTCTCGGTGCATGAAGAACGGCAATTCGCCGGGCTGGATTTCGTACTTTCGCTGCCTTGCAGAATCGAAGTAAGTTAGCGAGTGATCAACCGCTCCAAGCCGATTCAGAGCGGCTCTTACTGTGTCGGACAGGCGGTGCCCGGCCGAATCCTCGTCATCGTCCAGGTAGCCTTCCGCGCGTTCGCCCTCGGGTCCCGGATTCAGCGCGTTGATGAACATCGGGGTGATCGACGCGGGGCCGGATATTTCGATGCCTGGCTTGCGGAGTTCGGCGGGAACCTCGGGGACGTTCCACTGGGCATCGTTCGCCGGACCCGGATCCGGATGCCCCGGCATGCGGCCGCGCCGCAACGCGGCGTCAATCGACTCAAGCCGGGCCTCACGCGCATCTCGAACGCGATCTGCGAATCTTCCATGCAGGTGGGAAACCAGCGCCAGAAAGTCTTCAGGAAAAGCTTGCTCAGCGCCATCCACCGGGGCGTATTCGATACTGTTTGAACTGGCCATAGTGAGTTTGCGATCTGACTTGTATTGATTCCGGGCAGACGTAACGGGCGTCGTCCCGAGGTTTTGCGGCGACGCGCCCGTTACCCGTCAGTCTATTCGGCGGATGGCCCGGGCGTCACCCTAGCAATTCGCGGAGTTCGGCGACGTAAGAGTCGCCCCTCAGCGTGCCAAGCGCCTTTCGTTCGATCTGGCGAATTCGCTCTCTCGTGAGACTTAGCTCGCCGCCGATCTCCTCGAGAGTACGCGGGCGTCCGTCAGTCAGTCCGAAACGGAGTTCGAGCACTCTTCGTTCCCGGACGGACAGATGACTCAGCGCCCGATCGACCTGGTCGCGCATCGAAGCCTGCGCGGCGACGTCGGCTGGCGCAGGCGCGGAGATGTCTGGGATCAGGTCGCCAAGCTCGTTCTCTGCGTCTTCCCCTATTGGCGTCTCCAGCGAGACGGGCTGCTGAGAAATCCGCATGATCTCGTCGACCCGCTCGACAGGCAGGTCTACCTTGACGGCAAGCTCTTCCACCTTCGGTTCGCGATCCAGCACCTGGCTAAGCTCGCGGCGGGCGCGCATGATCTTGTTGAGCGTCTCGACGACGTGGACAGGTATCCGAATGGTCCTGGCCTGGTCGGCGATGGCCCTTGTGATGCCTTGACGAATCCACCAGGTCGCGTACGTGCTGAACTTGAACCCGCGCCTAAAGTCGAACTTCTCGATCGCCCGCATCAGGCCGATGTTGCCTTCCTGGATCAGATCGAGCATCGACAGTCCGCGATTGAGGTGCTTCTTGGCCACACTGACCACGAGACGCAAATTTGCCTCTCCAAGGTGCCGGCGAGCCTGCGCCCCCTCTGCCCGGATCCTTGCCAGGTGCAACGAGACGAACGCGGCCGCCAGCAAATCCGAGTCTTCGAAGCTGTTCGAAGAAATCAGGGCAGGCAGAGAATCCACCCGCGTATCTTCCGGCATTCGTGCAGCAAATTCGGGCGGCGCTAGCCGCGTGAGAACCGAAAGCGCAGTCAATTCCTTGTGGGCGTCGTTGGGCTCAAGGCTCAATACGTCCGCAATGAAGTTGACCACCTCGTCATCTCTTCGCCCGTCGAGTGCGGCGCGAATCGACGGTTCGGCAACTGCTGTCTGCAACGTCACTGGCGCCGTCAGTCCAAGGTACCTGGCCAACGCGTCCAAAGTCGGAGCGAAGGAACTCAGCCTCGTAAGCGCCTCGCTCAAGACAACGGAATCAGGCGGCGCGAGCTCGTCGATCGTAAGTTCTGTTTCGATTTTTTCGAGCCACTGCGCAATCTCAACTGCGCGTGCCAGCACGACCTCGTCAGCTGCGGTGAGCAGCGCTACGCGGCTGATCTCGCGCAGATACATGCGGACCGTATCTTCGGTCAGCTCTGTGTCTGCAGCCTCCTCGGCTAGTTGCCCGGCAATGGCGGCCGACTCGTCGGCGGCGCGTGCCGTCTCCCACAACGCCAGTTCCGACCTTGTGAAAGCCCTTGCATCCCCACCGTGCCCATTGGCTTCGTCGTCAGATTCGCCCCCAAAGGAGTCGAATTTGGCCCGAAGACCGCCATCGGCACGGCCAGGGATCTCGCCAAGGATTTCTTCTTCAATTGTTGATTTTTGGACCAACCATCCAGTCCTTTCAGCCCGCCGGCATCAGGGGAATCCCCAAATTGCCGCAGCGATTTGTCCTCCACCACCCCTGCGCCCCACGTCCGGGTAAGACGCGGCTCACCATCGCCTTCTTCTACTTGATTAGACGCCGGAAGCTGAAAACAGGTGCTGGGAACACCCGAAATTATCCGGCCCCGTGAGTGGGTAGTTATTTTATTCCAGTCGTCCCCAAATTAAAAGGGGGTGTGACGATTTTCTTAGCCCCATCCTGACATGGCGACGATATCAGCGGCCAGCAAAGCGGATTTCGCAATGCAGAAAAGACAGCCGGATTTCGCGAAACCGTGTCTGCTGCTGGTAGTGCACCCGTTCAGTTAAACGAAATAACCAGCTTGCCCGGTTTTCCCCCGTCAAACCGCTCATACGCCCCCGGCACGTCCTCGATCTCTACCCGCTCACTAACCAGACTGTCCAGGTCGATTTCACGTCGTACTACGAATTCCGCCGCTTCCGCCAGACCAAACGTGCTGAAGGTCCAGGAACCAAGTAGCGTGAGGTGCCGGTGAATGATGTGCGGGGTTGCCTCGAACGTCACCGTTCCACCCTCCCCGACAAGGCATGATCTGCCAAAAAGTCTCGTGGATTCCACCGCAGCCACCCGCGTTTCAGGCCGTCCGACCGCTTCGAGACTCGTCTCCGCGCCTTCGCCCCCGGTCAACTCCTTGATCTGCTCGACCGCCGAGCCATCGGAGTTGTCCACCGTGCGCCACGCGCCGGCTTCCGCTGCCAGCTTCAGACGTTCACTGTCTATATCGACCGCTATCACCTGCGCGCCCATGGCTGTGCCCAATACGGTAGCCGCAAGGCCGACTGGCCCGGCCCCGAACACGGCAAGCACGTCACGCCCGGAAACTTGCAGTTTCTTGAGAGCCTGGAATGCTGTTGTCGCGCCGCATGCAAGGTAAGCGCCTTCGTCAAACGTAAGGTCGTTCGAAAGCGGTATGCACGTGCTCTCATGTGCCACCATATATTCGCCGTGCCCGCCGTGTGCGCTCCCACCGTAATAGAGCCGCTTGTCGGTTACCGGGCATAGTTGCGTCCAGCCGATGGTGCAGTAGCTGCACTCGCCGCAGCCCAGGTAGTGGTGCTGCATGATGCGCGCGCCCACGCCGACCTTCGTAACCCCGGGGCCCAACTCCACGACTTCGCCGCATGGCTCGTGGCCCGGCCGATTCTTCCAAAGCCGGCCTTCGGACGGGTCAGACCGGTACCCGTGCAGATCGCTTCCGCACATACCTGACGAGCGAAGTTTGATAAGCACCTCGTTTTGGCCCGGCGGCACATCCGGATAGTCGATTACTTCACATTTTCGGTTGCCCAGGAATCGTACCCCTCGCATCGAGTTCCCCCTCGTTAGAATGCGGCAAAGCGCGAGATTCGTCACTTTGCCAATTACCGATCACATATTGTCCTACTGCAAATTGCAGCCGTCAAAGCCGCAGAATACACTTGGGCGGCCCAATGCGCACACACTCTATACGTCTGGAGCCCCATCAAATGCCCGGTACATTTAACTACGACGACCTGTACTCAGAGAAATCGAGTGACATCCCCATCAGGACTGTCACCCACGCCGAGTACGACTTCGCGGTGGCCTATCCGGCCCCTGAGACCCTGCCGGTCGACGGGTTGACCACTTCCCTCCAGGTCATGTTGGACGCTCGAGCCGACGAAATGGCCAGGAATCTCGCCTACTACCCACAGGCGCTGGGTTCGCCCGAACTGAGGGAGTATACGTCCCACAAGCTCATGGAAGACCGAGGCATTTCGGTTTCACCTGACGAAATCATGCTGACCGCCGGTTCCTCTGAGGCGATAGGCCTGTTGATTCAGGCCCTTACCGACCCCGGGGACACGGTACTTACCGAACGGTACGTCTACGCGGGTACTTTGGGCCAGTTGCAGAGATTCGACGCAGACGTTGTAGGCGTACCTACTGACGACGACGGGATTATCCCCGAGGCGCTCTCCGAACTCATAGACGATCTGACCGCGGCCGGCAGACGACCCAAGTATCTGTACACCATTGCTGAACATCAGAACCCGACCGGCTCGACGCTTCCGGAGTCACGCAGGCGAGACATACTGGAAATCGCACACCGCCACGGCATGCCCATCCTGGAGGACGAGTGCTACGTCGATCTCCGGTTTGAGGGGGAGACCCAACCTGCATTCAGGATGTTGGACGACAGCGGAATCGTTATCCACGTGGCGTCTTACTCGAAACTCGTTGCGCCCGGCCTCCGGCTCGGCTACTTCACGGCACAGGGCGACGTCATGAGACGAGCAGCCAACTTCAGGGTTGGCGGCGGTCCCAGCCAGCTTTCTGCGTATGCCGTCGAAGGATTCTTGCGAGACAACCTCGATCAGCACAGGGCCAGGTTCAATCCGGTGCTTAAGGAAAAACGGGACGCGATGGTTGCCTCCCTTGAATCTAATTTCGGGGGGACCGGCGCCACGTGGTCACACCCACAAGGGGGCTGCTACGTATGGCTGACCATGCCGACTGGCGCAGATCTTGGCGCCGTGCAACCGGCCTGCATGGAGGGCGGGGTTGGCTACGTTGCCGGACCCGCCTTCGCCCCGAACAACGACGGCGACCATTGCGCGCGGTTGTGCTTCGCGTTCGAGACCCCCGAGAAGAACCGCAAGGGTATTGCACGGCTGGCCGAGCTATTCGACGATCTCGGGGTCATGGAAGCTGCCGCCTCTAACTGAATCGGCGGTTGACTCAGAACGCAAGACCCGCGACCGTCAATTCATGCTGAACCGGCTCTCGTCGCTGCCAGGTCCGGCCCGCATGATCAAGGCCCGAATTCGCTTGGTTTCTTCTTCCAACAAAGCGATCCCCGCCTGAAGACGCGCTTCGGTCGTGTCGGCTGCCAACACCCGTTGACGGGATCGTTCCGGCGCGGAACTCGCAAGAATCCCTATGAAGTAGGAAAGGACCAAAGCGTCGTCGGGGATACGCATGGCCGAATGCCACGCCCCCTGGGCCGCAAGCATCGTCGAAAGAAACCGTTGCGCTTCTGACGCGGCCTGCCCCAATACGGCCTTGTCCACAGCCGACCCGTCATCTTCTTTAAGCACGTCGATCTCACCCATCAGGTAGCTCTGCGACCGATCCAGCTTCGATATGCGAAATCGTTGTTCGCCAACGACCGTAATCGGTAACGATCCTCTTGAAGGAGCGCCAAGTTGATTGATGCGGGCAACGGTCCCGATGTCGAACGGCGTGGCTTCACCGCCCGCTTCTACCCCCTCCCGGATCAGCACAACCCCAAACCGCCGGTCGTTGTCGAGGCAATACCTGAGCATCTCCTTGTAACGGTCCTCGAATATCCTGAGCGGCAGCGAGGCGCCCGGGAAGAGGACTGTTCCCAGTGGAAAAAGTGGCAATCTGCGTGACATCTGTCAGAGTGTAGCAACCCTTCCCAGTTGATCGTGTTGCGAAAACAACTAACGTCCCTTTGACATGCGGCCTCTGAAAACGCCGTCGCCGGTCGCCGAGTCTCGAATGGTCACCCGCCGTCTTGGACACGAGTACCGGTTCTGATGTAATTTATGGCCGTATGTGCCGGCATCGTGGTAGAAGTTGGTTTTAGGTGACGTGATCAGAAGATTAGTCAAGCTATATCAGGCTAAAAGTCTGCGCGAGTTCCCTGTGGTCCCATTGGTGGGTTTGGCCCTGGCGTCAGTTCTGTTTGTTCTCGCCCAGCCGGCCTACGCCCAAAGCGACGCCGGCCCTTGTGCCAGCGGAAGTGCCGTCGACGATGCCGCCAACAACCCCGGCTTGGTATCCGACTGCGAAGCCCTCCTGGCTGCTCGAGACACCTTGGCGGGAGCGGAGACGCTGAACTGGTCATCGGATACCCCAATCGGACAATGGCTTGGTGTCGCCCTCACCGGAACGCCGCAGCGCGTCACCGGCTTGGATCTATCGGGGTTGTTCCTGCCTGGCGAGCTACCGGGAGATTTGGGTGAACTAACCAGCCTGAGGACGTTAGATCTGTCCGGCAACCTGCTAACCGGGCAAATCCCGGAAGAGTTTGGCGACATTTCCAACTTGGGAATACTGGTCCTCTCTTACAACCAATTGACTGGGGGGATACCACACACTCTTGGGAACCTGACCGACCTGGAGGAGTTATCAATACCTGGGAACCAGTTGACAGGGGAGATGCCGCTGGGACTGTCAGGAATGTCAGCGCTGGAAACGTTCGTCTTCTACGAAAACCCAGGACTTTGCGCGCCCGTTGATGACACATTCCAGACATGGCTCTCGGGCATCTCACACGCACGCGGCAGCAGCTGCTCTCTCACGGACTCGGCAGAAGATAAGGCCGCCTTGATCAAGTTGTACAACTCGCTTGGCGGAGCGAACTGGGGGAACAAATCCAACTGGCTGAGCAACCGCCCATTAAGGGACTGGCACGGTGTCACCAATGATGCGAGCGGACGGGTTACTGGACTGTACCTGCGGTCAAACGGGCTGTCCGGGCAGATCCCCGCTGACGTGGGCCAACTCGCCAGCCTAATTGACCTTTTTCTTGTGAATAACGACTTAACGGGAGAAATACCGGACAATTTGGGCGATCTTGCCAATTTGGAAATCCTGATCCTGTCACGCAATCAGCTGACAGGAGAAGTACCGGATGCATTGGCAGGCCTGTCTAACCTGACCGTGCTCAGTCTAAACCTGAATGGCCTTTCGGGGGATATACCGGCCCAGTTGGCGGGTCTGACTAACCTGACCTCGCTGGTCTTGTGGGGTAACAATTTTACGGGCGAGATACCGGCTGAGTTGGGAAAACTATCCAATCTAAAATCTTTGTCGCTATCGTTTAACCAACTAACCGGAGAAATACCAGGCGATCTGGCAGACTTGACCGCTCTCGAAAGTCTGTCCCTTGCAAACAACCAATTGACCGGGCCGATTCCGGTTGGATTGGGAGAACTGGTCAATCTCAAGAGATTGGAAATGGCCTCTAATGAATTGACAGGAGAGATCCCTGAGGAATTTGCAAGCCTTTCCGAACTAGAACGCTTGTCCCTTGGTGCTAACCAGTTGACTGGGAACATACCGGAAGAACTGGGCAACCTGGGCGAGTTACTGTCGCTGAATTTAAGTGGCAACGACTTCACTGGCGAGATCCCGTCGAAGCTTGCAGAACTACCATTACTGCGAGAGCTTGACCTTTCGCGAAACCAGCTCACCGGTCAGATTCCGGCGGAACTTGGAGGGCTTACAAGACTCGATAGTCTGGCGCTAGGCGGTAACCAGTTGACCGGGGAGATTCCGAGCGAGTTGGGGGGACTGGATCGACTCCGGCTCCTCAGTCTCGGAAGGAACCAGTTGACCGGGGACATCCCGCCGGAATTGGCAAGACTCAACAATTTGGAAAACCTGTACTTAAGCCTGAACCAATTGAGCAGCAGAATACCGCCGCAATTGGGACAACTCCCCAAACTCCGGGAACTTGCTCTCCAGGGCAATCGGTTAACCGGGGAGATTCCGGCGGAGTTAGGAAACCTCGCCACCCTGGAGCAGCTTCACCTATCCGACAATCAGCTTACCGGTGAGATCCCGGCCCAAATTGGAGGACTTTCAAACCTACGCAACCTATCGTTAAACAACAACGCGTTGACCGGACAAGTACCAACAGAGCTGGGCAACCTCACCGATCTTCGAATCGTCTATCTGGCTGGCAACAAACTGAGCGGGTGCCTGCCACCCGCTCTACGCTCAGAGGCTGTGAGTGTTTTGAGGTTCCGTTGCTGTTGACCGGCGTGTTGTTGGTTGAAAGCGCCTTTTGGAACTTTCACCGGGTCGAGTATTTGTTTAGGCAGGGAACTTTGCGATAGAGTTTTGGCCATTTTCCGGTCGAAACCGCCCCGGGAGTCAGGAGCTTGCCCTCTGTGTCTACTTAGCCCATCAACGCCTCCCAGCGCAGGAGGTTGTGGGCCACGGCGACTAGGAGCATGACGCTGGTGATTTTGGTAAGTCCCCGTACGTTGAATTGGCTCACTCCGTGAAGACGAACCTGGGCGTTCGTCCACTCCGCCACTGACCCCCGCTGCCTGTATATGGCTTTGGCCTCGTCGGTGGCCATCCGTTGACGCCACCTTGCCACATCCGGCCCGTCCCCGTAGCGGGGATCGTAACGCTCCCGTTCGGGCTTGTTCCGGGGCAACCTCACCGGCGCATACACACTCACTCCTCGTTGCTCCAGAGCAGTGATGTCCTCCCGGGTAGCGAAGCCCCCGTCCATCAGGTAGGACTCAGGGCGCCGGCCCGTCCGCCTGACCAGTTGCTCCTCCATAGGCGCCGCTTGCCCTGCATCCGTACCCGACGACGTGACCCCTACTCCGACGATGATTCCGTTGGCGCTATCGGTGGCCAGTTCGATATTGCAGGCTGGCCGGAAGCCGCCATCCGGCATCTTCATCACCGTTGCCTGGGGGTCTGTGGTGGATACCCGCGCCTTCGTAACCTTGGGACGCTGATCCGTCGCCTTGGTGTGCAGTTGGCGTTCCTTCTTCGCTTGTGCCCGGGGTAAGTACGACAGCGCCTCCCGGACCCGTTCCTCCCGCTCTCGCGCCGCACGCTCCCGCGCCGCACGTTCACGCCGCGTCACGCCAGGATCGGGACGCTCCCGCTCCTGCGCCAGCCGCTCCACCTGTGCCCTCGCCTCCTCCATGCACTTCTTCAATCCCCCCTCACCACGAAAGGACGCAGCGCCTGCGCTCGCCCGCACCCGCATCCCGTCTTGAGCCACACGCTCCAGCCGGACCGCCCCTGCGGCCATCAGGGAACCTATGATCTGGGTCAAAAGGCCGTCCAGCGCCTCTTGGTGGGCTACCCGGAAGTCAGAGAGCATGTGATAGTTGATAGGTACGTTCCCCCTCATCCAGCGGTAGGCATCGTGCTCCTCGCACAAACGCGCCAGCCGGCGGGCGCTTCCTATACCGTCAACCGTGGCCAGCAGCCACAACGCCAGCAGCACTTTGGGGTCTGTCGTTGGGCGGCCTGGCCGGTTCTCCACCGCCTTGACCGGCGCATAAAACGCCGACAGGTCCAACCTCTCCAAAAAGCTCCATATAACACGGGCCCGATGCTCTTGAGGCAACCGCGATTCCAGGTCCAATACCGCCCACTCAGGCTGATTCCGCACCGGCCGCAGCACCCGGGCCTCACCCGGACTCGTTGGCGCAGGCGCTCGCTTCTCCTCAATGGCCGGCAGTTCAAACAGCGTCTCTTCACTCATGTGTTCACCTCGCCGATATGGCTGCCCAATATCGTTGTCCAGCAATCAGCCTCTCAATACCATAGGAGCATAAATGATTTATTCACAGCCTCTCAGTGCAACGCCACGATTTCGGCTCAATTGACCTCCCGTTCTGCGACGTGGCCCTCAGCGGCCTGACCATCAGCCCGGGAGGGCTTATCCAGTCGTTCGATCCCTATCGCGCCGAATACACAGTGGCAGTTGGCCCATCGCGAGTAACAGTCGTCCCTACCAATGATCACAACGCCTCATTCATATTTCTCGACGTGAAAAACGTCGCAGGGGTCATAGTAGAAAGGGTGTTGGAGGACGCCGACGACGACATGCCAGGATTTCAGGTTGATTTCAGCCCATTGGTACCCGCCATCAAGATCATCGTGGTCTCCGAGGATGGTCTGGCTAACCACTCCTACACAGTCACCGACCTGGGCATCCAGTATGACGCCAACGATGATGGTTCCATCGACAGGGATGAGGTCATCGAAGCCATCAAAGATTACTTCACCAGTCGCATATCCAGAGACGAAACAATCGCCGTCATCAAGCTCTACTTCTCACGTTGACCTGGGAGCAGTACGCCACATACGGTCCCGGCTACGCTGACCGAATCCCCGTCGTGCTTGCTCGGTGGCAATCCCGCTTTCTCCAGGAAGGCCCCCGGCCAAGGATCCCCCGCTAATCTCCCCATAAGCCCTGATAATCTGCGCAACATGTTCCCCGGACCGCGAAGAACCCTGAGGATAATCCAGTCGGCCCCCCGGGCTATGGCGCGTTCGTCTGTGGTTGTTTCTCCGAAACATGCTGATCAAAATTCCCCGCAGGGGCCTATGCTGTGGAAATCCCGGGCAACCAGGATGTTGAGTGGAAGCGCCTGAGGCTCCCGGCGGGAGCCGTCACCCGCACCAGCACTAGCGACGAAGCGTTGCCAGCCCCGGGCCAATGGCACGCTGCCTCCCCTAACTTCAGGCAAAATCACGTGATCGAGGGAATTTCAGGCCCACCGTCCACAAACAACCCAGATGTTGGTTGCTATCGCGTCGAAGGCATGGAGTTCCACGCGATGCTATCCTGAACGGCCCAAAGAAACGTGAATTTTCGGCATAAGCCGGGCAGGCAAAAGTGAACGAATTCATCTCCCAGTCGATAACCGAACTGACACCGTACCTAGTCACCACAAGGCGCAAGTTCCACTCCATGCCGGAGCTTTCGTTTCAGGAAACCGCCACCGCAGCGGCCATCGCCGCCGAGTTGAGGGCCATCGGGCTGGAGGTACAAACCGGCATCGGCAAGACCGGGCTCACCGCCACCCTCCAGGGCGCGGCCGACGGCCCGACGCTGATGATCAGGGCCGACATCGACGGCCTGCCCCTCGACGAAGCCACCGGTCTCGCCTTTGCCTCCACCAACGGAGCCATGCACGCGTGCGGCCACGACAGCCACATAGCCATCGCCCTTGGAACTGCAAGGGTCCTGGCGGCCATGAAAGACCGTCTCCGAGGTCGCGTGGTCTTCGTATTCCAGCCTGCGGAAGAGATAGCTTCCGGCGCCCTCGCCATGCTGGAAGACGGTCTTTTCGACCATGTCCGCCCCGATCGCGTGATCGGCCTTCACGTATGGAACCAGGCACCGGCCGGTAGCGTCACCGTAAATCGGGGAACGGTCTTCGCCAGCGCAGACATGTTCAGGGTGACGGTAACCGGCAAAGGCGGGCACGGTGCGTTGCCTCACCTCGCCGTCGACCCGGTAATGGCCGCGGCCCAGATCATTACCACGGCCCAGACCATCGTCAGCCGGGAGATTCAGCCCAACGAAATGGGCGTCGTCACCTTCGGCCGGATCGATGGCGGCACGGCGCCGAACGTTATTGCCGACAGTGTGACAATCGAGGGGACCAGCCGCTCATACCGGCCCGAGACCCGGGAAGCCATACATTCCGCATTGACCCGCATCACGTCAGGCGTGGCCGAATCGCTGCGAGCCAAGGCGAAGTTCGAGGTCCTATTCGGAGCGCCGCCGGTCGTCAACAATCCCGAAGTTGCCGATCAAGTGGCGCGTTGCGCCATGCAGGTTGTCGGCGAAGACGGCGTGGGGGAGGCCCCGCCGGTATCCCTCGGCGACGACATGTCAGAGTTCCTGTTGCGTGCGCCCGGCTGCTACTTCTTGCTGGGCGGGGCGAAACAAGGCGCCGAACCGCATCACAACCCCCGGTTCGACTTCGACGAGTCCTGCCTGCCGATCGGCGCTGAAGTGATGGTCCGCAGCGCACTCGACTACCTCGGCTGAACGCAACGCTCGATTTCGACCGCCCGCGAGAGGACAGTCGAAATCAACGCCTGCGCCTGCAATTCGCGCCCTAAAGACCCGCCGCTTCGTTGATCTCGGCCTGGTACTCCTCGACCTCGCCCTCAAGCAGTTGGGACATCCTCACGGGTTCCCCGGAGACGCCCGACTCAAGCGTCCCGTAGCTGACCGCCAGCGCCTTCATCCCCAATTCGGGTCCAACTTCGATAGGCAAGCCCGTTTCGATAGCGCGGGCCAACTCCAGGTATTCAAGGCCTAGGATCTTGCGGTCGGTCTGTCTGAAGTCCCGTTCGTATGACGTAATCCGGCGGGCGCCGTCCCAGAATGGGGCAGTAATGTCGTCCAGTTCCCAGTCGGGAACCAGCTCGAGAAGATCATCGCCCTTGATCGGATCGTCTCTTCCCTCGATATGGACCACCGGCCCTATGCCGCTGCGGCTTGGCGGCAGTTGTATGGTGCCTATGCTGCCGTGGACGGTGTTTACGCCCACTGAGAAACCGTGCGACGCGTTGCTGCTCGAGTAGTTGCCTATGGCCCCCGAAGTGAACCTGAGCGTGGCAAAAGCAGTGTCCTCTTGATCGATCTCGACCGTCTCAGCGCCTGCGAACAGGTCCTCCGTCCGGTGCCTGTAGAACGTTCCAATGTCTCCGCCCAGTGGTATCCGAGTTCTCAACGGCGTGAAGAGTCCGGTCTGGGCGTAGATGGTCTCAACGTCTCCCATGAAGTAGATCAGCAAGTCGCCATCATGAACGCCCCCATCGATCAGATACCCGCCCCGGGTCTTCAGGCCGCGCCACGCTGTGTCGTGCATGAGCGCCGAACCGCCGCCAAGGCCGGCCTTGTATATGAAGTACGGCTCCCCTATCGCGCCGCCGTCGATCAGCGCCTTGGCAAGCCTGTTCATAGGGTCGCGTCGGTAATTTTCCGCGACCGACAAAACCTTGCCTGATCTCTCGGCTGCGGCCCGCATGATCTGACAGGCGCGAATCGTGATGCCCATCGGCTTTTCAGTCATGACATTTACACCTGCGTCCAGCGCCTTGACGGCGAACACGTGGTGCATGCGCGTGTCCGTGACGATGTCAATGGCGTCGAGCGGCTTCTGTTCCGCCAGCATGCGGTCAAAGTCGGTGTAAACCTTCGGACGGTCACCGGTGGCTTCTTCAACGGCCGAAGCTACGTGATTGGCGGAGGACTCATACAGGTCGCAAACTGCGACCATCTTCACCTCGTCAGAGTGTTTTCGAAGTTCCAGGTAACCGTGGGCATGTCTGAGACCCATGCCTCCGCATCCAACTAGCGCGCTGTGAACAGTCAATGTCTGGCTCCTTTATGTTCCGGTTGGCCTCGGCCGGTGCGTAAAAGACCGCGCCGGGGCGGCAGCAGAAAGATTAGCGCATATGGGGCGCTATGGCAGTCTTTACCGACTTCGATGTCCCCGTGGCCGCGGCCATCATCGCGTCCGCCGCCTGATGCAGCGGATATCGGTCTCCCATCACTCCTGTCAGGTCGATCTCCGCCAGCAAATTGATAGCCCTGATGTACCCGTCGCCCCGGCCAAACGAGTTGACGATGATCAATTCCTTGTAATGGGTCTCGAACAGATCGCTCGGGATGGTGGTCCCTTTGGGGCTGACTCCCAGAATCAGCACCTCGCCGCGCGGTCTCGCCACCTGGATGGCCAGATCCACCAACTCCGGCTTGCCCACGGCCTCGGCCGCCAGGTCGATTCCCCTGCCCGCAGTCACCTCGTCGACGACCTCCCTCAACGGGCCGGCCGCCGGGTCATGTACAAAGTCGGCCCCCATGCGAAGAGCCTGCTCACGTCTTGCCTCAACGGGGTCGGACAGTATCGAGACGCCTATCCCGCGAGCCTTGGCAAACGCCAGCGTGAGCTGGCCGATCAGACCGCCGCCGATCACGACCATGCTGGACCCGCCCGGCGTCATACAGCGTTCGAGGCCCACCAGGCATACTGCCGCCGGTTCGCCCATCGCCGCGTCGGCCAACGAAAGTCCATCCGGAAGATCGTGCACTACCGAGTTGGGCAAAACGGCGTACTCAGCGTAACCGCCGGTCGACTGAAAATTGCCGACGCGCTCGCAGCGGGAGTGACGGCCATTCCGGCAGTTCCAGCATTGACGGCAGTAAGGGGTCGGTTCCGGCGCAACGTCCATCTCTAGTCGGGAACTGTCGACACCCGGTCCGACGTCGACGATCGTGCCGCTCCACTCGTGGCCCAATACCCTTGGAGGTTCCCCGGGGAAGAGGCCTTGCGTAATGTGGACGTCGGTACCGCAAATGCCGCAGGTATCGACCTTCAGCAAAACCTCGCCGGGTCCGGGTAACGGATCCGGTGCGTCATCAACTGTGAATTCGTTACCGCCCCGCCAGGTTGCGACTTTCATGATTTGTACGCTCCATCGTTCATTGGGTTCGTAGACCGCCAAATTCTATGCCTTTTTGCCCGCATTGCGTTGACAGGTGCGTCTTTGAACGTCAGCATGGCAGAACGGATATCACTCGCCGGGGAGGACCCCAAATGGTCACCGTCAAAGAATCGCCGTCAGGACACGAAGAGTTGAGGCAACTCGCGCTCGACCATCTGTGGATGAACAGCCGCAGTTGGACCGAGATGGCTGAACAGGGGGAGCCGAATTTCCTGGTCGAGGGGGACGGCGTCAGGGTCCGTGATGTTAAAGGGAAGTGGTGGCTGGACGTGAATGGCGGTTACATGTCGGTGCACGCCGGTTACGGGAGGACCGAGATAGCCGATGCTGCCTACGAGCAGATGCGGCGCCTCCCCTACATGGCCAGTGGGACAGCAATTGAGCCTACAGCCCGGCTTGCAGGGAAACTCGCCGAGATTACCCCCGGAAGTCTGAGCCGTAGTTACTTCGTCTCCGGCGGCTCCGAAGCCAACGAGAGCGCTCTCAAAATCGCCCGCGCCTATCAACAACGGGTGGGCGCTCCGGGCAGGCACATAGTTATCAGCCGTCGCGGTTCGTACCACGGAGCGCTCGGACAGACTGTGTGGCTCGGAGGAATGGAAGGCTCCCATCGCGAGGATTTAGGGCCGGCCTACCCGGGCATGGTCTACGGACCGCAACCACTGCCGTATCGCTGCGAGTACGGCGGAAGTACCCCTTCGGAGTGCGCCATCCGCTGTGCAACTGCCATTCAGCGCCTGATCGAATTTCACGGCCCGGAAAGCGTATGCGCCGTCATTGCCGAGCCGATAGCGTCGCCGTTGAGCGTAGCCGTGCCTGGAGACGAGTACTGGCCCATGTTGCGTGAAATATGCACCAGGTACGGCGTTGTGCTTATCGCAGACGAGGTTGTTACCGGATTCGGCAGGACCGGGAAGATGTTTGCGTCGGAGCATTGGGGAGTGACGCCGGACGTAATGACCGTCGCAAAGGGCATCGTGAGCAGCTACCTGCCGATCGGAGCGGCCATTGCCACGGAACAGATTGCCGACGCGTTCGCCGGTGGACCCAACAGCCAGAACCGGCAACTGAACCACACCCTGACGTTCTCGGGACACCCCGTTGCGGCGGCCGCGGCGCTCAAGAACATCGAGGTCATCGAGTCCGAAGACCTCGTTGCCAATTCGGCCGAAACGGGGAAGTACCTCCTCGAATCGTTGCGAGAACTCAAGGAGAAACACCGGATCGTCGGGGACGTCCGCGGGCTCGGTCTGTTTGTTGGAGTCGACCTGGTCAGGAACCGCGAAACCAAAGAACAGTTCGGGCAGGACGACAACATCGCTGCCCGCATCGGCGACAAGATGGCCGCCCGATCGATGATCTGCCGCGGCTCCATCAGCGGCATGGCGATCGGACCGCCTCTCTGCGTCACGCGCAGCGAGATCGACGAGATCGTAAAGGCGGTCGACGAATCGCTAGGTGAACTTGCCGAAGAGTTGGGCATTTAGAACACCCCCACCGTCGTACCGGCGAACACCGTCGTACCGGCGTAGGCCGGTACCCAGGGGACGGGCGCGGCTACCCCCTCAACCCTCCACATCAACGTACACGTGCCATCCCCCGGCAAACACCGTCGTGCCGGCGTCACCCTGTACCCCGATAAAGGGCCGCAACCCAGAGGTTCGGGTCGGACAACGCGAATACGACACAAACCGCGTCCCCCGGTCCCGGCCAAAAACGTGTGTAGGGGCGGCGGGATGTGGCCGCCCGCCGGGGCGAGGCGCGGGAATCGCCGCTCATACACCATCACAAACTCACCCGCCATCCCCTTCCCACTCACCACAGCGAATGCGCGACCATAATGGTCAACCAATATTGTTGGCCCCTGACTCCATTAACCCCCACCCGTCCGCCAATCCGGGATAGATAACCCAATGTCCCCGCACATCAACCCAAACGATCCCAGGTACAAGAACGCCGCCGCCGAGATCCTGCGGCGCCACGACATCGGCGCGCCCGAAGCCAACATCACCACCGCGGTCCGCAACTTCCTGACCGTCACCGGCCTCGTGAAACACGAGGAGATAGACGAGGAAAACCCACCCGCCGAAGGTTCGCGCCGCGCCGTGGACCTCACCGCCCTCGACACGTTCATCGAGTTCAAGCGCAGGATCGGCACCACAGGCGGCTTCACCCCCGAACCCAGGAACGTCGACCAAATTGACGACTACCTGGCGCAGTCCGAAAAAGATGGCCGCGTCCGCATGGGCATCCTCACCGACGGCAAGTACTGGCTTCTGCGCTGGCCCAACGCCGGACCGGCCAGGACGGTACCGCCGTACGCCTTCACACTGGAGGATCCCGACCGCTGGTTCATCCTGTACGAATGGCTGCGCGACCATGCCCTCTCTGTGGACCCGAACAAGCCGCCGTCACGAGACACAGTCAAGGAAAGCTTCGGTCCCAACAGCCCGGCGTACCAGCGCGACATCGCCACGCTCAAAGCCCTCTACGACGAATTCGCGGACTTCAACACCATCAAGGTCAAGAGGCAGTTGTGGCAGAACCTGCTAACCGCCGCACTCGGCGAAATAGCAGGCAGCCCCGGCCAGATGGACGATCTGTTCGTCCGCCACACCTACCTGACCGCAGTCATCGGAATGGTCGTCCAGGCGCGTTTCGGAACCGACATCCGCCACTTGGCTGAGGCCGACCCAGGCGACCTGCTGTACGGCCGTGACTTCCGCAACAAGACAGGGTTGCAGGGGGTCGTGGAATCCGACTTCTTCGCCTGGCCAACTGAGGTGGGCGGCCTGCCCATGCTCAAGACCCTGGCCCGTCGAGTCGCCAGGTTCGACTGGCAGCAGGCCCCCAACGACATCGCGGCCATCCTGTACGAGACGGTAATACCGCCCGACGAGCGCCGCCAACTGGGCGAGTACTACACCCCGGACTGGCTGGCCAGGACCATGGTGCGCGAGGTGGTGACCGACCCGCTGGACCAACACGTCCTGGACCCAGCGTGTGGCTCGGGGACATTCGTCGCCGAGGCGGTCGCGCACTTCAATAAGGCCGCCGCCAAGTCTTCCCTCGACCCCAAGGAGACGCTGGACAAGCTCCGCTTCTCCGTCTCGGGCATCGACGTCCACCCGGTGGCGGTGCACCTTGCCCGCGCCGCGTGGGTCCTTGCCGCCCAACCGACGATCCAGGCCGCGGTCGACTACGGCCTTGCCGCCAACATCACCGCACCCATCTATCTCGGAGACGCCCTACAACTCCGTTTCCGCACCGGGGACATGTTCGCCCGGCACAACGTCACGGTCCAGGTGGAAGACGAAAAAAACACAGAACTCGTCTTTCCCGTCAGCCTCGTGGAGCGCGCCGAGACCTTCGACGCACTGATGGGCGACGTCGCCGAAGCGATCGAGAACGGCCAGGACCCGCACTTCGCCCTCGATGACCACCACATCAACGAACCCGGCGAGCGGCAAACCCTCGAGCAGACGATCAAGTCCCTGCAAATGCTGCACGGTGAGGGCCGCAATCACATCTGGGCCTACTACACACGAAACCTTGTCCGCCCAGTCGCCCTGTCCCGCAGCAAGGTGGACGTGATAATCGGCAACCCGCCATGGTTGATCTATCGCTACACCGCCAGTACCCTGCGGGACGAACTGGAAAGGCAGAGTAAGGACCTTTATGGCATTTGGACTGGCGGCAAATATGCTGCGGTTCAGGATATAGCAGGTCTGTTCTATGCTCGTTGTACCGATTTATACCTGAAAGATGGTGGACGCATTGGCATGGTAATGCCCCACAGTGCGCTTCAGACCGGTCAATACGCGAAATGGCGCACTGGTACATGGCAAGCGGGACGCAGTGGGCGCACCTTGACGATGGACTTCGGTTATAAGACGCCGTGGGACTTGGAAAAGCTGGAACCCAACACATTCTTCCCGGTCCCTGCGTCGGTGATATTTGCGGGGCGAACTGGCGAATATGGAAAAGCGACGCAGCTGGTATGTGAGGTGGAACGGTGGCTGGGAAAGGCGGGCGCGTCCAATGTCCGACGGGTTCCAATTCCCATGACCGACACGTCGGCTAACACTATTTCGCCTTACGATAGCCATTCCCGGAAGGGAGCAGACATCTATCCTCGTTGCTTGTTCTTTGTAGAACAGACTGTCAACCCGGCTGCAGTATGGGCAGGTCAGACCATCACTGTAAACCCTCGCCGCGGCTCTCAGGATAAAAAGCCTTGGCGCGGCCTCAATCTTACCTCCATTACCGAACAAACCATTGAGTGTCAACACGTCTTCGATGTCCATTTGGGAGAGACTTTAATCCCCTATGCGACTCTCGCCCCACTCAAGGCAGTCCTGCCCCTCAAGCAGAGTGCCGCCGGTCTCCCCGCCGATACGGAAGGAGTGGGAGGTGTAAATCTAGGAGCATTGAGCCAAAGAATGCGCGCCCGTTGGCAGACCGTTAGTCGACTGTGGGAGGAGAATAAGCTACGACACAACAAACTCGACCTGCTGGCAAACTTGGACCACTACAAGAAGTTATCAGCTCAATTGGAGTGGAGGAAGTCTCCTAGAAATAGGCCCGTCCGAGTCGTGTACGGTGGTTCAGGCGCACCGACGGCGGCTCTGCTTCACGACGATAAAGCTATTGTTGACTTCAATCTATTCTGGATTGCCTGCGAGGATACGCAAGAGGCCCACTATCTCCTCGCCATCATCAACAGCGACACGCTTTATGGGGCAGTAACTCCGTTAATGGCTAAAGGTCAATTCGGCGCGCGCCATTTGCAAAAGCACTTGTGGAAGCTGCCGATCCCGGGGTTCGACGCAGATGATCCACTCCACGTTGAGATTTCCGAGGCCGGCGAAGCGGCGGCGGCGGGCACGGCGGAACAATTGAAACTGCTGCGGAAAGAACGCGATCGGGTCACGGTCACCATCGCCCGACGGGAGTTACGCAAGTGGCTACGGGAGTCGGACGATGGGCAGGCCGTGGAGGATGTGGTCGGGCGGTTGTTGGGGGGAGGGCGGCTATGAGTCTAGGGGGCCTAAGGACTTGTTTGTTTCTTAGTCGTTCTGTAATCCAGGTTCAAAAAATCCATCGTGGTAGGAAAATCATGGCGGAAAATATTAATGTTAACGCGAGTATCATGATTATTCCCAAAATTACGGTATGCCAAGTCAGCTTTGCCTTACCTGTATTCTTGATCTGTTTCTCGTCTTGGTTATATGCAAGACTGAGACTAACATTGAGTATGAGCACACACGTGACTAGTGCCATTGATGGCACTACGGCAATTAGGTAAGGGCCGAATTTTCCATCCGTCGCGCTCAACAACCAAAACCACCCAGTCGCTCCAACCGCGGCAGCGCCAACTACTCGCAAAAGCATATCGATTCTTCTATCAGTGCTGCGTCTGGATGGTATGAACCCTATGAACAAAGTAGCGGCTCCCACCATGGCCAGTATCGCGGCCTTCGCGCCGTTCATTTCGGTGGTAGAAGGTAATTCGTCCTGATGAAATGTATTCCAACTTGGGATAATTGGGTCCGTAAAATCAAGGGTAATAACAAACGCTATAAAGATAGCAACGAAGCCTGCTAGTAATAACTTTAGGAACAATGCAGTCCGTCCTTCACTGGAACGTCAAACTGTGACGCACCATATTATGTATGAGTGTACTGTGATGAGTCCGTCTCTGAAGTTGCGTCAGGCATCCTGATTACGTGCTGTCTAGTACCCGTTGACAGTGCTAATAGCGCACGGCAGTTTCGTTAGTCGTTTTGGCCCTTGCGCGATGATCGGAACTGAGGGTGCTCATCTCATTGCGCCCAGGATCATCATATTCGGGCAATGGCACGCCTTTGCCATCTCTTCCGCGGCGATGTGAACGTCGGTTTTGACATCGGCAGAGTCCTCTATGTGGCCGTGCATATCCTGATCGTCAGTAAATCGGGTCGTCGGTTCATAAGATTGGTCGCCACCGAAGTCGATCATCGGCCTCCGCGTCACCCCCTCTCCTCGTGGCAGAGGGCCGGGGTGAGGGCTCAACAATTCCATCGTCTTTCCTAAACGACAATGTTCTTGTTGCTAGCTTTCTTGCGCTCAAGAACAGCAATGTAGGATGTGTCTGCTACTCCTGTTAACTTCATCCACACAAGCTTGAATCCACCCTGCCCCGCTAGATTCAAAGCATCTTCCATTTTGCTGGCATCGTCCCCTCGATCCACGATGTACTCATACGTGTCCATTGCTCTCTCCTTCTTAGTAGCCAGGCTGCCAAGACGATCATACATCGTCCCCAGGTGCTCGCTCTGGCCCCTTGTAGCTTTCAGTTGTGGACCTTAGCCGCGCCCTACAACCAACTCTTGGGCGGGCGGAATCGGTTATAGGCCACCTCCAACCGTAATTCCAAACCTGTCCGGCATACACACACTATCGTCGTGCCGGTGAAAACCGGTACCCATGGTGGGGGTCGGCGGGGCGCGGCCACACCCGAACTCCCACCACCTAATACCGCCAGGCGCACCCACCCCTCCCCCGTATTGCCGGGCCCCGATCCGGTACCCATGGGGGGCGCGGCTACATCCGAAACACGCGAATCCAACAAACACCCTCGCACCCCAACACCCTATGTAGGGGCGTCTATCGTGGGCGCCCGTTGGGAGAGGAGGGGCGCGGCTAAACCGTACACACACGGCACCTCCTCCCAACCCCGCCATCCCCCCGTTGACCCCAACCCCCACACCCGTTATCTTAGAACACATGTTCGCCACCGAACCCCAAACCCAGACCGAAGACCAGCCGCCAACCCTCGCCGAAATCGTACGCGAGGTGACCGACAACGGCCGGACCATCATCAACTTCCTCCACGATGTCATGCTCAACCGCGTCGAAGACGCCAAGATGTGCCACCGTATCGCAGCCGCAGTCCAACTCGCCAAACTCGGATCCAAAGAAGCAGAAGAATTCTTAAAAGCCGTCACCCAATCGGATAACGGCCGCGCGCCGTCACGCGCCTCCGGCAACTCCCCTCGAAACGACGACCTCGCAGACATCGTCATGCAGGAAACCTCCGACGGCAGAGACATCGTCCGCTTCCTCGTCGATGTCATGCACGGCAACCTCGACGGCTTCAAGCCCTGCCACCGTGTCGCATCCGCCAAAGAACTCCTCCGGTGCGGTTTCTACAACACCCACGTGGACACCGACGACGACGACCAGGACAGGGACGACGATCCCATATCTCAGGAACGGATTGAAAACCAGACGCGCCACAACGCCAAACAGTACAACGATGACGGCGACCCGTTCGACTTCGACAACTACGACCGTGAGGATTACATACGAGACAGGATGGGACACAGGGCCGAACTCCACATCTTCGGCGGCGAAGAAGCCCGGGAAGTCGCTCTCAACACAGCCCGCGAATTGGCGCGCGAGTCACGCGCCGCAGGACACATCGGCGACTACGATTACTCCCCGATCGAAAACCCAGAGGACGACCCCTATGGCAAAGGTTGCTACGGGTACAAAGTCTTGCGCATCGGATTCCAGAACAACAATGCAATCAGAGCAATCAACAAGGCCGTGGCGGAATACCACAGGCGAAAATTCAAACACTTCATAAACGAAGATGGCAGTCTTGCCGCCCCGGCGGACACGGCGTCTCTCGATCCCCGTGCCCTCCAGTACCTGGAACGCAGCCGCCACCTACTGGCCAATGACGACGACAAACCCCCTGATGACCCGGACCCTCCCTCGTCGATCACTCCCGAACGCGCCCATGACCCCCCTGTAGGGGCTGGTTTCAAACCAGCCCGCGGACTCACACACCCCTCAACCGAGCGTGATTCCGAGCCCTCCCATGTCATCCTGAGCGAAGCCGAAGGACCTCCCGCGCCTACGCCGCCGCCTAGGAAAAAACCAAGGAAAATCCACCTCGGCCCACCCGACGAAGACCCGCCGGACGACACCCCGCGCGACCGCAGAGACCCCGGCGAAATCAGAATACCGCTCCGCAACTTGCTGTCAGTGTCAGTCGGCCCCCTGTGACCGCGCCGCCCCCTCTCCGTCATTCCGGACCTGATCCGGAACCTGGGGGCGCAGGGCTACGCGCAAACCGCGATTACAACCCTTCCAACGCGGACCCGCGGTGCCAATCGCTGTCACCCCGAACCCGCACCGCGCTAAACCGGCAGGCAAACCCACACACTTCCACCGTCGTGCCGGCCTCCGCCGGAAAGACGGTTGGAGGGGTCGGGGACGACGAGGGTTGCGTGCGGTTCCACGCCCCGCCAGACCCTGCGGCGTTGCTCAGGGTGACATGAAGGCAGGGGGAACCTCACCCCATACCGTCTTCACTGCCCAGGATCGTCAACCTGTATCTCTATCCAGGCCCGGTATGGGTTACCCACGCCAAACCGTTCATCAGTAACTGCCTGAATCCGGCGTTGTGGCTGGCGGCGGCGTGACCCAGCGCCGTGTTGAATACGCGGCCCTTGCCGTAGGTCGCCGTCCAGCCGAGCGGCCAGTCCGTTCCCTCGTACTCGGAGTGCAGAAACACGTTGGCCCGAGGCGACACGTTTAGCTGGATATAGAGTTCGTCCCAGGTCTCGAAGTCTTCCACGCCCGCGGCACACGGGTTGTCTGGGTCCGTGACTCTGACAGTGAACGTCATGAGCGGAGGATGTGTGCTCTTGCCGGTAACCCAGCCGCCGGCGGTCATTTCCTGCATCGCCGGCCAATATGGGCACGAGTCAGGGGAGACGTGGATCGAAATCAGACCTCCGCCCTTCGATACGAACGCGTGCAGACCGTCCCGTTCAGCCTCCTCGAGGTCGACTCCGAATCTTGGGTTACGCCACATGTTCAGCAAGATAGCGTCGTAGCTTGCCATGTCCGGCCGGGCCAGCTCCTCGCCTGTACTCGTGACATTCACGGTGTGACCGGCCTCTTGCAGGATTCCTTCGAGAGACGGCGTCGTCTCTTCCCACTTGTGGGATCCGCCGGTCCCCGGCGGATTCGTAACCAGCATCAATTTCATTATTC
The DNA here is from genome assembly GCA_965219065.1 of Dehalococcoidia bacterium. Lineage (GTDB taxonomy): Bacteria > Chloroflexota > Dehalococcoidia > Lucifugimonadales > Lucifugimonadaceae. Next base: position 150,574 of record OZ244715.1, on the reverse strand, counting down.
AGGCTCCTGTCAGATTTCATATGTGGCGGTAGATCGTGGGCTAATGGGATTCCCGAGAAACGCGACTTGAGCCGCATACCTCGCGCCCGTACGATACTCTCATCGCGCTCGACAGCCCGGTAATTTCATATCCCACGGGAGAAAAAGGTACTACAAATGGTAAGGCTTGCCGCAAATTTGACATTGATGTTTAACGAAGTCGATTTCCTCGACCGGTTTGGCGCCGCCGCCGCTGCCGGGTTTAAGGGCGTTGAATACCTCTTCCCGTACGACTATCCGGCCGAATCCATCGCTGAGCAACTGGACAAGCATGGACTCGAGCAGGTCCTGTTCGATTTTCCCGCCGGCGATTGGGATGGCGGGGACCGCGGCCTGGGGTGCATCCCCGACCGCGTCGGAGAATTTCAGGACTCCGTCGGACTGGCTCTCGACTACGCCAAAGCTCTTGGCTGCACCCGCCTTACTTGTCTCGCCGGCATCGCCCCTGACTCCGCCGATCCTGCCGCGGTCGAACAAACGATGGTCGACAACCTTAAGTTCGCCGCCAGCGCGGCGGACGGCGCCGGCGTGACGGTACTGGTCGAACCCCTGAACACGCGGGACGTGGCCGGCACGTACGTGTACACCTCAAAACACGGCAGGTCTCTCGTAGAGGCGGCCGACTCGCCGATTGTCAAGTTGCAATACGACATCTACCACATGCAGATCATGGAAGGCGACCTGGCGCCAACGATAGACGCCAACATGGACGTCATCCATCACTTCCAGTTGGCGGACAACCCGGGCCGAAACGAACCCGGCACCGGCGAGATCAACTACGACTACATCCTGCCCCACATTGACGGCCTCGGCTACGAGGGTTGGGTTGGCTGCGAGTACAAGCCGGCAGGCAGGACCGAGGACGGTCTCGGGTGGGCCGGCAAGTACATGTAGCCGAAGCCGGGCGCCTGCGCCGGGATTAATTAACGTCAACCGCGGCGCAGAACGGCCGCCGCCAGGGACCACCAGTTCAGTTAAGGCAACCCGCCGGGAGTGAATCTTCGTAACTATGTGAAGTAGGCCCGGAGGGGGCAGTGAAGAACAATTGGACCAATGTCTTGTTGGCGGTGCTACTCGCGTTTGAGTTAGCCACCGGTCTCTTTGGTCTGGTTTCGGGCGGTGCGGACAGAGGGTTTGTACTGGTCCTGCACAACATCGGCGCGTTCGCCATCGTGGCCATCGCTGGATGGAAGGTGGCGATCGTGGCAGGTTCGCTGCGGCGGCGCAGCGGCGGCGCGGCGAGACTCGCGTCCATCACCCTGTCGTTTCTTGTGCTGGCTGCCTTCGGTCTGGGCCTTGCATGGTCGCTGAACGGTTTCTTCCGCCTGGCCGGGATCACAGGTCTTACCTGGCACATGTTCGCCGGCGTCGCCGCCCTGCCGATCGCCGCATGGCACGCGTTGAAATACACGAAGAGGTGGCGAGTAGGGGTCAACGCAGACCGGCGCGCGGTCATAAAGCTCGGTGGGGCGGCCGCGGCGGGCGCCGGAATTTGGCTGGTCTATGAAGGGTTGCTAAAGCAGTTCGACCTTGCGGGCGCGTCCCGCAGGTTTACCGGTTCGCATGAGTACAGCGGCGGCGGCGCCAACGCATTTCCGACAACGTCCTGGCTGAACGACCGCCCCGGGCCCGTCGACCTCGACTCCTGGAAGTTGCGGGTCGAGGGGACCGTGTCTCATCCGTTCGATCTCGATATCGAAGACATAGCAAAACTCCCGTCCGGGTCGATAACCGCTACCCTCGACTGCACGGGTGGGTGGTACGCCAACCGCAGTTGGCGGGGTGTGCGTGTGTCCGACCTGCTGGAGATGGCGAATCTCAAAGAGGGCGCCCGCAGCGTCACTTTCGGATCGGTAACCGGATACTACCGCCGCGCCTCGTTGGAAGAGTCCCGAAACTACCTGCTGGCGACTCACGTGGGCGACGAACGAATTTCGCACGGGCACGGAGCTCCGGTCCGCCTCGTCGCGCCGGGCCGCAGGGGATACGAGTGGGTCAAGTGGGTCAACTCAATGACGGTCAACGACACGTCCAAGTGGCGGCAACCTCCATTGCCTCTTCAATAGCCCCAGCCGCGCCACTCAGACCCCGCGTTCTACTTTGGCCTTTTGGCGACGACAATCATGCGGCGTGATTGGCTGGAGTAGTCGACCGCGTCGTACCCTCCGAACACCCTGTCGATCGCGAGACCGGCGCGGCCCAACATGTTCACGATCTCCGTGAGCGTGTAGAGCCTGATCTTGTGTCCAATCGACTCGCGCCGGACTCCGTCCGCTCCGATGATCGAAAAGCTGACGTGGTTCCTGCTGGCCAACAGGTCCAACTCGCGGTGTTCCAGGATGGTCGTGCCGTCTTCGTCCACCCGCCACTCGTTCTCGATGTTGTTTGCTACAACCCACTCCCGGTTGAGCATGTCGATAAGGGCCGATCCGCCCGGTTTGAGCGCGTCGTGAACGGCCTCAAGCACCTGCTGGTCGTCGGCTTCCGACTCGAGATATCCGAAGGCCGAGAACATGTTAATCACCGCGTCGAACCGTCGCACAAAAGGGATGTGCCGCATGTCGCCCCGGACCAGTTCCAGCGGAATTCCCCGTTCCTCGGCAGCGTTACGTGCCTCTGCGAGATACTTCTCACTCAAGTCGAGACCAGTGACTTTCATCCCGGCCTCGGCCAGCCTGAGCGCGTGCCGGCCGTGCCCGCAGCAAAGATCGAGGACTTCCTGACCGGCTGACAGGCCAAGGGTCCACGCCGCGAAAGCCGTCTCCGCGTCGCTTCGTTCGTCGGTCAGTGTCGAGCGGTATGCGGCTCGGTAGTCGTCGCCGAAAAACTCCACGTACCAAGGGGGTTTGTTGGTGCTCAAAATTTAATCTTTCCGGCTCGGTCGAGGCGGCGGCTCGCGCGGATTCTATGGCGTCGCGGTCGCGTACCGAGACTTATCATCCACTCCGGCCTCCGAAAATGCGGTCTGCCGTTCGAAGCACTTGTTGCACGCGCCGCAGTGGACCTCCCCATCGGGATCTGCACAAGTTAGCGTCACGTCAATCGGCAAATGCTGATACCTGCGGATCAGGTCTTCCTTGTGCATACCGCGAAACGGCGCCTCGACGACGATCTCGTGATTCAGTCCGCTGCTCAGCACCTCTGAGAACGAAGTGAAGAAGGCTGGAGTCGCATCCGGAAAAGGATTGGAACCCAGCGAACCGATGACCACCCGGTTCACATCGTGAGTGCTGCACCATACCGCTGCCAGCCCGATGAGCAGAATGTTCCTACCGGGGATGTACATCTCTTCATCCGGCGCATCCGCATCGGGAATCCCCTGCCCCGTCACGCTCCAGTGTCCTGCCAGAAGGGGGGCCACCTGTAAGGACAGGTAAGTCACGGACCGAACATTGGGACTATCGAGAGCCGCAATGAATCTTTCCAGGGAAGCCTTCTCACCCGATTCCCAGACCATCCCGGCCTCGACGTAGATCGGATAGGCCACTCCGGTGGAGGCCGTTTCAGCGAGGAGGGCCGCGCTATCCAAACCGCCGCTTGCAAGCACCGCGGTTGCGGTCACTTCAGCCGCCCTCCCGGTACGTGGCGTAACTGGACGGCGTCTCCCACAATCGCGCCTCGACGATGTTGAGGCCCATATTCTTGGCCACGGCGAAAATATGCTGCGTTATGTTCTCCGCGGTCGGGTTGGCGTCCATCAGGTAAACGGGTTCATTCAGCCCCTGCAACGCCTCCGCCATCGGGTCGTCCCGGCAAAGGATCATACGATGGTCGAGGTTTTCGTCGATCCATCCCTTTACCAGATTTCTCACTTCCACGAAATCGACCACCATGCCGCAATCGTCAAGCTCGTCGGAGGCTATATCGACTTCCAAAATACCGTTGTGCCCGTGGAGAAACCGGCACTTGCCATCGTAGTTGATAAGCCGATGACCATACGCAAAATCGATGATCTTGGTTACAGAGTGCTTCCGGCTGCGGCCTGGGCGACTACCTGCCATCGTCGACCACCCCCGGCCCCGCGATGTGGCGGCCGGAATCCACCCTTATCGTCTCGCCGGTTATCGTTTCGCTCTTCAGGAGCATGGCGACTACTTCCGCGATCTCGTCAGCCGAGGACTCCCTCCTGAGCGGCGCCTTCGCCAGCACGTCTCTGTCCCAACTCTCTTCACTGATTTCGGGAGGCCGCATTGTGGGACCCGGCGCGATCGAGTTAACCAGGATGCGATGCGGGGCCAACTCCGCAGCAAACGCCCTGGTCATGAATGCCACGGCCGCCTTTGCGGTGAGATACGGCAGGTAGCCGGTGTATGGGGTTGCGCCGGCCGCCCAGTCACTGAACATGATGAGGTGCCCGTTGGTGGGGAGCCCATTGTGTCGCATGATGCGCGCCGCGCTGGCGCAAAGCAGATAACTGCCCTTGGCATTGCCCATCGCGCGATCCCAGGTGGCGCCGCTCATGTCGTCCAGCGTGGCGCTGGGGTAGTCCGACGCCAGATTGATGACGAAATTCAGGCCGCCGAGAGCGTCTGCCGCTTCGTTGACCAGCCGGTTGACATCCTCTTCGCTCGTCAAATCGCCCTGAACAACGCAGGTCTTGCGTACCCGCCCGGAAACTGACGATTCCAGACGTTCTGCCTCCGCCCGTGAGGACCTGTAAGCGATCGCCAGATTTACGCCCTCCTTCGAGAGCCGCTGCGCGACACATTCACCAATTCTCCGCGTACCGGCGAGCAATGCAGCTTTACCGTCAAGTTCCAGAATAGTTTTCTAACTCCTTCAACGCAGAAGCTATTACTCCCACCGCTCCTAGGGGCCGACCCTCTTACACTAGCAATGTTTCCAGCCAAACACCCGCCATACTTTGCGCGACTCCGCCACGTCGGCCGCCCGACACTCGGCGGCAGATGGCCGTGACTTCTTGGACTGGAACGGCGGTGTCTAGTACATTCTCCCTGTGTGGTCGAACTGGCATGTCATCGCGTAGAACTAAAGTCACAACATCGTGGAGCATTAAATGTCCGCATACGACTGGGACCCACTTAAGAACACCGTCCAGGGGGCTATCGATCGCGGCCAGATCGGCAGGCCCGCTGCACTTCGGATGACGGTACACGCCGGGGGCGGCCCGGCCGAACAGAAAGAACTGGCATCTGCCCTGCGCTGCCTCGCAGAATCGTGGTTTGGCGATCCCGGCGAGTCTGAGTACACGATCGGCGGCGAAGGAACCCCTGCCTTGACAGCGCTCAAATGGAACGACGGACAGTCGGCAATGATTGCAGTGAGCGCCGGCGCCGGCCGCACCGGCGGCAATCTAATGCTGATGGGTTCCAACGGTACGCTGTACCACGAAGTTCGCATGGATGCGGAAGGGGATGCGTAGATGGGCAAGTACGGAGTCGTCGCCATTGGCGGCAACAGGACCCACCAGGAAGGCTACGCACGCGAGTTCGCGGCGGACCCGCGTTGCGAACTGATCGCAGTAGCAGACGAATCGAACCTGCCCGAGTATCGCGAAGGGCTAAACCGGCTGCTCGCAAGCGAATTGGGCGTACCTTACCTGTCGCTCGATGACGCTCTGGCGCGGGACGACGTTCACATTGTCGACAACTGCGCCGACGTGGAGCGGAGGGCAAGAGTTGCCTTAAAGGCGGTAGAGGCCGGTAAGCACCTGTACATGGACAAGCCGCTGGCCGCATCTGTCGAAGACGCCCACGTGATGGCGGACGCAGTCGATCGGGCCGGCGTTCTGGCGCAGATGTTCACCCAGGTGACGACGGGCTGGGCAAAGGCGGCAAAAGCGACTGTCGACTCCGGACGCATCGGCAAGTTGCTGGCGCTCCACTGCGACATGCTTATGGCCAAAGGCATGCCGGGAACGGTCCCGCCGGGAACGGTTAGGCGCGAGCAGCCCAGCAGCGGCGTGTTCACGCACGTGCAGGCCAAGCGAGAATTGTTCGACATGGGCGTGTATCCGATCTCACTTGTGCATTGGCTTAGTGGCCAACGGGTGAAGACCGTATACGGCATGACCGGTAACTACTTCTTCAAGGAGCACGCTGCGCTGGACATCGAGGACTACGGGGCCCTCGCCCTCACCCTCGCGGACGGCCGCGTGGCGAGCATAACGAGCGGCAGAATCGGCGTGACAAGTCATCCCCGCGGTGGGCAACAACGCATAACGCTGATCGGCGAAAAAGGCATTGCAACTTTCGGCGAGTCAGATCCGCACGTCGAGATCTACAACGATCAACCACCGTTCGAAATGCCCCTGGTGCACCCCTTCGATCCAATGTCGATGTGGGGGTCTACCCAGCGCGAAACTCAGCCGCGGGACAAGGATCGCGTGCTGCCGCTTGACGGTGGAGGACAAGGCAGGGACGTCACCGCATTCGTCGATTGCCTCGAAAACGGGGTACGGCCTGAGATAACCGTACGCGACGCAGTACACCACATCGAGGTAATCATGGCCGGGTACGAGTCAGCCGCAACAGGCAGGCCCGTCGAAATCCCGACACCCGCCGCGTGATGCTCGACCGCTTCAGGCTCGACGACACGACCGCAATCGTTACCGGTGGGTCCAGGAACATGGGCCGGGTGTTTTCTTTGGCCCTCGCCGACGCCGGCGCCAACGTGGCGATTGTCGACCTGCCGCAACAGGCTGACGCAGCAGTCGATGTGGCGCGGGAAGTCGAAACCCGCGGCCGACGCGCGGTTTTTGCACCCCTTGACCTCAGATCACCCAAGGACATCCCGGCGTGTGTCGAGCAGGTCGTGTCCGAAATGGGACCTGTCGCAACTCTCATCAACAATGCCGGCAAGACCGACGATGTCCCCACAAGCGCCCTCGACTATGGCTCTAACGTTCTCGACGATCACTACGAAATCATGGTCAGGGGCACGTTCCTCATGTCGCAGGCGGTGGCTCGTCACATGGTCGTAATGGAGACGCACGGATCGATAGTCAACATAGCCTCGAGAGTCGGCGTACAGGTCCAGCCCCATAACCTAGGCTACGGTGTCGCCAAGGCGGCAGTCATCCACATGACCCGCGTCATGGCTCTGGAACTCAAACCGTACGGAATTCGTGTGAACGCATTGGGTCCGGGGTCCATCCCCCGTGATCGGGAATCAGTCTCAGGCGATTCACCAACTCGGCCGCCGCACGGGAAGTTTCTGTATAACCGCCGACTTGAATACGACGATTTAGCCGGCGCCGCGGTCTATCTCGCGTCTGACGCGTCCTCGATGGTGACCGCGCAGATACTTATCGTCGACGGCGGCCTCGGGCTGGTTTCGCCCTACTAACCGGGCAATTGCCTGGGGTTCGCGTTGTTGGGCAATATCCTATCTGGGCATCTACTGAGATTCGATGTCATCGGAGTCACTCCGGTCGAAATCCGTTAGCCCAGAGGTCTTCCAGCCGTCTCATCGAGCCTGAGTCAAGCGGGCCCTGCCCTGCCGCCTCAGCGGCCGTCTCTATGTGGCTCACGGTAGAAAAACCCATCAGCGAACTGCAAATGTCGACGTTGTCCAGGGCGAATCGAATTGCGGCCATCCTCACGCCGCCTCCCACATCGGATTCGGACTCCAAAAACGACAACACCTTCGCCTGTTTCAATTCCTCCTCCCTACTGCGGCCGAGGACAGATTCCGAACTGGTCGTGCCTGCGAAACCCTCGGCGGCGGCATCTCCAGCCAACACGCCCCCGCCCATCACGCGGATGGCGACGACGCCCATGCCTCTACGAGTGGCCCGGCTAATCGCTAACTCGAAGTCATGCAACGGGGATGACGCGGGAAGGCGAATCGATCCGCTTGGATTAAGCAGGCTGTAAAACGTCTGCATCACCTCAAAACGGCCGCTGTCGATCAGTTCAAGGACGGCCGCGGCGTCCCCAGTCCCGGTAAATCCAATGTGGCTGGCCAAACCCCTGGCCCGTACTTCGTCGAGGGCGTCCGCAATTCCACCCGGCCGCAGCACCTCGTCCGGCGAAACCGCTGCGTAACCGTCATGCGGACCCTGTCCGTCGTATCGGACGTTATTGTGGAGATACAGGATTTCTACCGCGTCCCGGCCCAGTCGCTTCAGCGAGCCTTCGACTGACTCAAAAGTTCTCGATCTGATGTCGACGAAGTGTTCGTCGAAGTATTCGATCTTGGTGCCCACAACAAAGTCACCGGTAGTACGACCGAGGACATAACCCAGGTTGAGTTCGGATTTGCCGTCCCCATAGAGTGGTGCGGTGTCGAAGTGGTTCACGCCCAGCTCGACCGCCCGCTTGAACGCGCGGCTCTGAGACTCGGGGTCACCACGTACGAACAGTCCGGCGACGATTCCAGCGCCGAACCCGATCTCTGAGACCTCAAGTCCCGTTTGACCCAAAGGACGCTTGTTGAACATTTGGACGCTCCTGTACAAGTCGAAAACTGCCCATCGACACCCGGTAGCACGCCGCGCCTGTCCGCGGTGAACCTTGATCGCAAAATCAAGCCGATCTCGACTCTAAGAGGGTGTCTAAGAGGTCAGTTTGTAACCCTGAGCAAAGGCGAAGGGTCTGGGGGTTGGGGGACACGGCGTTACTGCCAGGCGGACGTAGATTCTTCGACTTTGCTCAGAATGACATTTTTTACACCTTGCTCCGGTGGCCCTTTTTGGACACCCTCTAAAGCTTCGAATAAATCGGCGGCGGGTGTAAGTGACAGGACCCAGTCGGGTCACTCCAGTTGCCGCAGCCTTGGGTCAAGGTAGTCCCTCAGCCAATCACCCATGAAGTTGAGGCCCAGAACCGTCAGCACGATAGCCATACCGGGGAAGAAAGACACCCACCACGCCTCCCTGAGATAGTCCTGGCCGTCGGCGATCATCACTCCCCATGCCGGGGTGGGAGGCGCTATGCCGGCGCCCAGAAAACTGAGAATCGCCTCGGTGAGTATCAACGCTCCGACTTGCAACGTTGCGATGACCGTAACGATGTTTATGACGCCGGGAAAGATGTGCCGGACAATTATGCGGGCGGACGACCCTCCCGCGACCTTGGCCATCGCGACGTAGTCCGTCTCCTTCAGGACGAGTACTTCTCCACGGACCTGGCGGGCGAAGACCGGCCAGGTCGCGAAAGCGAGGATCCCGAGGATCACTTCGATTCGTCTGCCAAAAACGATCGCCACAACGAGAGCAATCAATATGTATGGCACGGCGCGTGAAACGTCGGCCATCCGCATGATGAATTCGTCCATCAGGCCGCCGAAGTAGCCGGACACGAGCCCTGACGACACACCGACCAGCAGTCCGGCCCCTATAGAAACCACCGCCACCAACAGGGAGATTCTTGCGCCGTAGATAACGCGGCTCAGCAGATCCCTGCCAAGCGGATCGGCGCCGAGGATGTGATCCAGGCTGCCCCCTTCCATCCAGAACGGAGGCGCGTTGCGATCCCGTAGAGCGGTGAAATTCGGATCCTGTGGAGCGATCCAGGGAGCGAAAACACCGGTAACGAGCAGCACTACCAGTACCGCCATCGGAAAGATCGGCCAGCGGCGAAGGGCGTACATGACCCTCGACCGCGAGGGATTGAGGTCATCGGTTTCCCGCATTGCCGTATCCGTCAACTCGACCATGGAATCTGCTCAGGAAATCCTGATCCGCGGATCGACAAGACCGTAAATCATGTCGATGATCAGATTGGCGCACACGTAAAACACGGTGAAGACCAGCGTGAGGCCGGAGATGACCGGAAAGTCGTTGGTGCGTACTGCGTCGACCGCCAGCCTCCCCAGTCCCGGCCAGGCGAACACGGTCTCCGTGACCACTGTGCCGGCCAGAAAACCGGCCAACAACAACCCCGCGTTCGTCAGCGGCGCTATCAGGGCGTTTCTGAAGGCGTGTTTCCAAATGACCATACGCCCGCCCACACCCTTGGCCCGCGCCATCTTTACGAACTCCGAATCCAGAACCTCAAGCATTGCTGATCGCGTGATGCGCAAATTGCTCGAAGCATTGATCAGGGCCAAGGTAAGAGCCGGCATGATCAGATTCAACGGAGTATTCCGCGTGCCGGCCGGCAGCCACTCGAGAAAGACGGCGAATACCAGGATCAACACCACACCGAGCCAAAACGGCGGAAGCGCCTGGCCGAATAGTGCGAATCCACGGGCCACGTAGTCGTAAATCGAGCCTCGCTTGACCGCAGATAACGCGCCCAACGGGACCCCAATCGCCACTGACAGACCCCATCCCGTAAGCGCAAGTTCGCTGGTGGCCCACAGTCGCCCCTTCACCAAGTCCCAGACCGGCTGCGCCTGGTTCAACGACGTGCCCATGTCCAGAGTGAACGACTTGCCGACCCAGATGAAGTACTGGAGGATCAACGGCTTGTTAAGGCCGAACTTCTCCCCCCAGGCATCCCAGTTCTCCTGAGTGGTCTCGACCGTCAGGAACTGCTCACGCGGGTCCCCGGTCAACCGGGACATGCCGAACACGAGGATCGTTGCCGCAAACAGGGCGAAGAGCGCCGCCAACGCTCTTCCAAGCAGGAATTTGGTCATGAACTAAACCTGCAAAACCACGCTTACATTGTTCAGCGACTCTTGGCGCCGCCGATCTGCAACTGGTTGGATAGGCTACAACATGAACATAACAAAGGGGCCGAAAGAGTCTGGAAACACTCCTCCGGCCCTTCTTTGTATGTTGACTGGAGGAAAGGGGTTACGCTTCTCCGCCAGTCAAATCATGAGTTACTTCACCGGCTGTGCGGTCTCGAGGTTGTTGACGGTTCCCGGCTCGATGTGCTCGAACATTTTCCAACCGGTAATCGTGTCGGGGTTCGTGACCCACAGCTTGGGTATGTCGGCGACCGTAATGAACGGCATCCATTCTTTCAGCCAATCGGCGCGTTCGTACCAGATCTCAAGTTGTGCCGCACGGTCGCCTGTAAGGGTTGCCCAGCGGTTTTGGAAGTTCTCTAGTTCCGGAATCTCTACCGCGCCGTTCCAGCCCACACCGTGGGAAAGGTACGTAGCGGTCCGAATGTGACCGCTGGCGTAGTTGATGCCGTCACCGACCATGAACCACATCCAGGGCGCGTCCTGCTCCTTGGTCATCAGGTTAGGTCGCCCTGCGGTATAGGCGATCGTGTTGGGATTGGCACGGATGCCGATGTTTTCCCACATGGCGACTATAGCCAGAGCTACCTCGACGTCCACGCTTGGGAAGTCGTTCGGAATCCAGAAGTCGAATTCGAAACCGTCCGCATAGCCCGCTTCCGCAAGCAGGGCCTTTGCGCCGTCGGGGTCGAACGGCACAACCCACCGGTCGTCCCACTCGGGCGCCGTAATCGGGATTCCCGGAATGTACGAAACAGGCGCCAGGCCACCGAGGATCGTCTCCGCAATAGCCTCGCGATCCAGGGCCATCGACATCGCCACGCGGACTTTTCGGGCGCGTTCGTGCCGCTCGGCGTCCCGGGGATTGCCGATCCATGGGTGTTCATCGTCCGGCTTGAATCCTGGCCGCAGATTCACAGCCTCGCCGCCGAGTGTGTGGACTTCCGGGTCGTACCAGAAGTTACCGCCAACGAACACTGCGGCGTGGAAGAAGTTGTTGAGAGTGTCGTTAACCTCAAAGCCTTTTTCGTTCAGAATCTTCACGTTCTTGAGCGATGCTTCGACGATGTCGGCCTGTCCGGTCTCCATCATCGCCACGCGCGTCTGTTCTTCCGGAACCTCCAACATGCGCAGTTCAGCAAATCCAGGAGTGACCCGCCAGTGGTCAAGAACAGCGTCGGCCCGAAGCTCGACACCCGCCGTCCACACTTGGGGGTCCCAGGGGCCGGTGGCCACCAACGTAGTTACCGCTGCTTCCTCGCCGTTAAAGTCGTAAACGTCTTTGCTGAGGATGCACTGACCCGAACTTTCGCCGCCGTGGATCCAGCCCCATCGCGTCGGCAACGGCTCCGGCGTATCGAACGGTGCAAAGACTTCATATTTGCTTGCGACAACCCATGGATCCCATGTCGTCAAAAGGCCCGCGCCTCCGCCGGCGGTGCTTTCCGGATTGTCTACACCGGCATTGTTGTAGCTGAAGACCACGTCATCGGCCGTCATCTCGCCCCAGCCCTTGTGGAATTCAACGCCTTCCGTCAGATGGAAGGTCATGGAACTCGCGTCGGACGCTATCTCCCAGGACTTCGCCAATTGGGATACAACTTGCTGCGCATCGTCAACCGCCACTGAGGCGAGGCTCTCGCACATACCCCAGTCCGCCCGGAATATTCCGCGAGGATAAGGCGCAAGGGAATTGACGAAAATGGGCGCCCCCACTGAGGGCAATGCCACGGTCAATGTCCCTGAGGGACCTTCTGCCGTCCTCATCACTGCTGTCGCGGCAACCGCCGTGGGGGCGGCTGACACCGTAGGCGTGGGAACCAGCGTCGGAATCAACGCAGGGGCAGCGGTCGCAGCCGGCATAGCCGTTGCAGCAGGCATGGCTGTTGCGGCAGGGGCGGGTTGCTGCGGCTCGGCGGGCTGTTTCGGCGCCTGGGGCGCCTCAGCCTCCCCACCGCAGGCCGAAATAATCAGCGCCCCAAGGGCGAGGGCGATCAGACCCAATAGGGCCAGCGACCGTTTTCGTGTCGTTTTTTTCATTGAGACCTTCTTTCGCTTTCTCACATGGGCCGCGGCCCGCGTAACCCTTGTCGTAAATCCACGCTCAAACAAGACGACTTTCGTATTCATATGGCACCGCTTATGTGGAATACAAGAATCTAACCACTGCCGCGTAACTTTTACAAGTAGCCGACGGTCGGTCCACCCCCCGTGAACAGGCCGCGAAAAGGGGTTCCATGGAAGCTCGTTCGATCGGTCGTCGGTTAATCAGTGTCCGGGGCCCGGTTCGAAGTCCCCCCGCTCCCGCAGGTACGTCGCAAATGAACGGACGCCCTCCTCGACGTCCATCCCGTCGGCGACGTTGTGGTGTACCGTCACGTACTCCGCGTACCCGAGTTCCGACAAATCCTCGAGGATGGGCCGGAAGTCGATCCCCTTTGGGTGGCCAAACGGCACGAGATCGAACTTCACCGGACCGTTGATCCACGTTTCGATCACCTGCCGGCCTTCGCCATGAACGCGCATGTTCTGGAGATACACGTTCATGAGCCAGGGTTGGAGAGCCTCCAGCGTCGCCCTACCGTAGTCCTGGCCGCATACAAGTAGATTCGCGGGCTCATAGATCACGCCGAAGTTAGGCCGGTCGACTTGCCGCAAAATCTCGACAGACAAGCTGACCGTCTCGAAAAGGGTGCATGTGTGGCACTGGTGCGCCAGCCTGATCCTCCTTTCGGCCGCTTCGTCCGACGCCGATTTTGCCCATTCGATGTCCGTCGCTGCTTTCATGCCGATGCGGATAAGGTCAGATCCCAAATTTTCAGCGAGGTCGAGGTGCGGTGTGATGTTGCGAAGGGCCATTTGGGCGCGATCGTTGTTCACGGGAATATCGAAATCCCCCGTGACCATCGAAACGACCAGATCCGCCGCTGTTTGTCTGGCCGCCGTTTGCTCAGCCGAACTGTGTTGTACTCCGACCTGCGACGCCCGCATGCAAAGCGCGTGATATCCGGCATTGCGGGCCATGCCAACCAAATCCGGCAAGCCGACCAGCGCGATCTCTTTTTGACCTGGCGATTCGGCGACCCGGGTCGACAGGGACAGCTTCATCGCCATTTCAGAACACCCCGGTCAATGCCCACCCTCACGGGCTTCCTGCTCGGCCACCGTCTCACGCACCCACGTTCTGCCGTAGGCGTCACTCACCTTGACGCTCAAGCGTCCGAGCCCCTCAACCTCCAGGACCACCGTTTCGCCGTCTTGCATCGGTCCCAGGCCGAGGTGGTTGGTCCCCGTAGCAACAATGTCGCCGGGGTACAAAGTCGATTCGGTCGACACCCACTCGAGAACTTCGGCGACCGACCTCGCCATGTCGGAAGTATTGAAGTCGTGCCTGAGGTCTCCGTCGTTCCAGAGGCGTATCTGTAGTTTCTGGGTGTTCGCGATCTCGTCGGCGGTCACTATCCAGGGCCCGATGGGGCCGAACGTGTCCCACGATTTCTGCCACCAAAAACTGTTATTCCCGTTGGGTGTGATACCCCTCGCTGAGACATCCATGAAGTTCAGGTAGCCGAAAACGTGGTCCAACGCCATCGTCGCATCGACGTTCTTCATCTCCTTGCCGATAACCACACCGAGTTCAGCTTCATGGTTAAAAACCGTGGCTGGCACGTTTGGCAAGACAACGGTGTCGCCATCGCCAACGACAGAACTGGGCGCCTTGAGGAACGCATCTACGTCGTACGCTCGCGGGATGGTCCCGCCTTCCAGGTAGTTGCCCGCCATGCACACCATCTTCCCTGGTCGCGGAACGGGCGGCCGGAATCGAACCTGATCGACAGGAGTCGCCTCACCGGTGGCGGCCGCTTCTTCAAGCAATGTCCGGAACTCATCAAACCGCTGCACGAGCCCTTCGAGCAGGTCCTGCGCTTCAAGCTTTGGGATCGAATCGAGAACGTGAGACACGTCAACGACGCCGCGGTCTGTCACCACCGCGGGTCGGTAGTCATCAATGAATGCGAAACGCATTTGGTCCTCCGAATTGCCAGTCTGAACTGACCGGCAGTCTACACGGAGCGAAGACCGCCTATGCGAAATCGACGATCACGACCATGTTCGGCAATTGGCAGGTTGGTCTCATCTGAGGCCCTCCGACTCCAGATCGAACACCTTTTCGGCCAAGACAGACAGGGCAGTGAACGCTTCGTCGCGATGGCGCGTCGAGTCGGCGGTCAGGCTGTTGCGCTTGGTATCGAGATGGACGTGGGTGGCGCCGAGTTCCTGGAGTTCGTGGATATCTCGCTTCACCTGATCGAGAGTCCCTTCACCGGCGACCCGTTGGTCGTCGGGAATCGGGCTGTCGGTGAGGCGGCAGTAGATTCGAGGCGCAAGTGATGGCGTCGCCCTACCCGCCTCTTCTGCGATGCGCGTCAAGCGGGGTAGTCCTCGATCCCGTAGCCAGTCGACACGTGCACCTATCGGGTGCCACGCATCTCCGAACTTCACCGCTCTTCTCATGGCGGCCGTGCTACTGCCTCCGACCCAGATCGGAGGGTAGGGCTTCTGAACAGGGCCGGGTGACGTGGTTACATCCTTGAACGAGACAAACTCGCCGTCAAAGGACGCATTTTCGTTCGTCCAGAGTTCGATCATGGCCGCCAGGTATTCGTCGGTCATGCGCCCACGCGCTTCGAACGGAATACCAAGCGCATCGAATTCCGAACCGGCCCACCCTGAACCCACGCCAAATATCAACCGGCCGCCGCTAAGGTCATCGAGCGTCGCTCCCATATGCGCCAGTTGGGCTGGATGGCGGTAAGGCACGACGATGACGGTAAATCCGAGGCGAATGGTCGTCGTCTGACCGGCCAGCCAGGCCATAGTGGTGAAGGGTTCGTAGTATGGCGCCGGGTAGTCCTGTTGGACCTCCGGTGTCAGGGCTATGTGGTCGCCGGTCAGGACGAAGTGGTAGCCGACCGTTTCGGCGAACACGGCCCACCGGCTCATCTCGTCTGCGTTGGCGTTGGCGCCAAATTGAGGGAGTTTGATTCCTGCTTGCATGGAGTAACGATCAACCTTCCGGGCGGAGCCGGCGCGGATACGGTCGCCGCCAAAGTCTTTTTAGCCGATTGCCGGCATTGCGCGGATCTGACCTCCGGGCGTCGCGGTCATTGTCTCCGACAGACGATGCGCAACGCGGCTTCGGAGTCCTGGCGGCCAGACGAGGGCTAGCTCCGTTTCAAATACCTTTGGACCGTACCGCCGAACAGCATCTCCATATCGCTCGGGCTCAGGAAGTCGCAGTAGTCCCTTATGTGTGAGATATTCTGCCGGTAGGACAAGTGCCGCATAACCATCGGCATATCGGTGCCCCACATGAGGCGTTCGATTCCGACTCTTTCGACGCTGGTCTTGAGTACTTGGTGAGATTGCGGTATCGGGTAATCGTAGGTCGCCCCGAGCCCAATGGGAAACATTATCTGGAATCCCATGTCGTTGCCCTCGAACGTGGTCCACAACTCTTCCGGCACTTGCAGCGAGTCCGGATGCGCCCACGCCCCCCAGAAAAGTCCATGCGTCAACACGACTGTGGCATCGGAATAGCGCTTCAACCATCGCCGCAGGGTGGCGTGTTCAGCCATGTAGCTATCCACGAGAGGCGTCCGCCTCGCCTTCAACGAGAAAAAAATAGGTACGCCGGCGTCGACCAAAGCGTCCCAAAATGGGAGAAATTCGTCCCTGTCCCACGTGCCCGCGTCGTTGTAGAGGTCCATCTGCGGCGGCAAGAACTGAATCCCCGACATGCCATGTTCGTTGACAGCAGAAATTATCCTGGACGCCTCAGTCAGGGGGTCGGCGGGGACTAGCCACTCCGGCGCGTGGGCCAATGCCCGAAGCCGGTCGGGGTATTGCCTCACGCATTCGGCAAGGAACTCGTTGCCCATACCGAGGTACGGAGTACGGTGCAGCAGCGCCATGTCCACGTTTGCGTAGTCCATCTCGGCGACCAGCCGGTCGGCCGGATACGACATATCGGTAACCGACGGTGGCAACCACTGCTTGACGTAGGTGTCTTCGCCATCTTTCCACTCGAATCGTCCGTGGCCCGCCGCGTGAAAACCTGCGTCCTTAAGTGAATCCAGGGATGGCCAGTTCTCTGATCTGAACAGTGCGTTCGAATCACCTGGCTTTCTGTCACTTGACCTCCAGGCCGGTTGTAGATGATGCGCCGTCGCGAACTGAAGATGACTTCGAAATTCTTCTGGGTCGTCAAATCCGCCGTCGCCGCCCAGCGGCGGGAAACAGTAGGCGTGTGCATCGAAAATCAAGTCGGTTTCTCCTTTAACGAAAGACGGCTGCGACTAGCGTATTCATCATCAGGACCGGGAAGTACTTTCTCAATCCGTCATTCGGTTCAGCGTACCGCAATCCACCGGCATGGTAGACGACCCGCGGTGACTGATCTACGGGTTACCATGCCCGCTACATCAGTCTCTGGAGACAGTCACATGGCAACGTCCCGGCAAATCGAATTCGGATACAACCCCCCTTCGGGAGATCGTGGGCGAGAGACGATCCGGCCGCAGGAGTACATGTCCGACTTGAAGTCGGCCCTCGACGTGGCTACGCAGGGTTTCAAGTCAATCTGGGTGGCCGACCATCTGAACTACTCGTCGGAATGGCGGCTGGAGTGCTGGACTTTGCTTACTTGGATCGCGGCCCGCTACCCGGACGTGGGTCTAAGCACGCTGGTGATGAGCAACACGTTCCGGCACCCGTCGGTTGTCGCAAAGATGGGCGCCACGTTGCAAGAACTGAGCGGTGGCAGGTTCGCGCTCGGGTACGGAGCGGGCTGGCATGAGGGAGAGCACAGTGCCTTCGGACTCGAACTGTTTAGACCCGGCGAACGAATCGACCGCATGGAAGAGGCGATCAAGGTGATAAAGACGCTCTGGTCGGAGTCTCCGGCCAGTTTTACGGGACGCTACTACTCGGTGAACAACGCCCACGCCGAACCCCTGCCAAATCCGATGCCGCCGATAATGATCGGTGGCGCAGGAGAAAGGAAGACGCTGCGGGTGGTCGCCAAACACGCCGATTGGTGGAACGATGTAGCCCGGCCGGTCGCGGAACTGCAACACAAGCTGAACGTTCTAAAAAAGCACTGCGATGAAACCGGCCGCGATTTTCACTCGATCCGCAAGTCGATCTCAATCGGGACGTTCATCGACCGAAAACATTCGAGGGCTTTGGAACGGGCCGCCACGAGACGTTCGTCGGATTCGGTAGTCGTCGCTGGTGACCCCGTATCTGTACGTGAGCAATACGCTGAACTTCGGGAGCTGGGTTTTGACATGGTCATGACCTACTTCAACGACTTTCAGGACTTGACCGAGATGAAGCTGTTTGTAGACGATGTGATACCCAGCTTCGCCTGATACGCGTTAGCCGGGTTGTGCCAACGCCACGAACTAGTACGTCACCTCACCGGATCCGCATCGATTGTCGGGCACTGCGCGGGAGCTACTGAGGGGAGAGGAGTTCCTCACGCAATGCCCCCGCGACGATCTCCTCTTCGCCTTCTTCCAGCGTGCCCGGGTTGATAAACAACTCGTCTTCGTAACCGCCGTTACCGATACGGATCGAAGGTTCTCGCGCCGCCAGGCGGGCGACGATGGTGTCTGAATCGGGGCCCGACCATCCGTCTCGAAAGTAGACGACCGCCTGAGGACCTTGGCGGTTGAGGTCACCGTCTTCGATGCGGACTTCCAGACCGGTAATATCTTCGACGGCAGAGGCAATAACGGAAGACCTGTTGCGCCATTCGGCCCACACAGCTTCATGGTCGGTCCGAACGAACAAGTCGAGCGCGGCGAGGAGCCCGGCAATCTCCTCTTTACAAACCTTGGCGGACCTGCCCACCCCTTTGAACGGCGAGTTGTTCAGTCTCGCCGCCTCGATCAGGTCCGCACGGCCGCAGAGAATGCCGGTCGACTGCGGGCCTCGAAGGCCCTTCCCGCCCGAATAGGTGACCATGTCGGCGCCCTGATCGATGTACGCGGTCAGGTTGATGGCCGGAGGGAGTGTCACGGCTGCGTCCAATATGACGGGGATATCCCGGTCGTGAGCCAACGAGACGGCCTTTTCAAGTGAGATCGGGCAAGAGTTCCAGGGATGAAACACGTACGCCATCGCTGCGGTGTTTTCGCCAATCGCCTCTATCAACTGGTCTTCAGCCGGTCGGTCGTCGCCTCCCCAGATCACCAGCTTGGCGCCGGCGGCGCGGTAGCACCTGTCGTAATTGGTACGGTGCTTTTCGTAGAGCAAGACCTCGTTACGAAGACCTGTGGAGTCAGGCAGTTGGTCGATCAGTACGGGATCGTCGCCTGCGATGCACGCCGCAGCCTGAAGTAACAGTCCCGCAGCGGCTCCGGCAACGACCAATCCCGATTCTGCGCCTGTGTAACGGGCTATCTCCCTCCCCGCGGCCAGGTTCAACTCGTCCAGGTCCACGTATGTGTTGACGGCATCCGTCATGGCGTCGATGACTTCGGGCGGCATGATGCTGCCACCGACAACCGTTATCCACCCGCGGCCGTTGATGACTCGTCCTAATCCGAGCCGGTCGAAGATGGCCGAGCCAGTACTGTGCTTCATGTTCGCTTGGGTCCCTTTCGCCCGATCGATCGGCCGTCGCATTTCGGTTAATGCGCAGTGCCCGGCGCGGGCTAGACTGGCGCTCAACAGCCTTAGTTCCCCACGTCCAACTCTTTGACTATCCGTTCGCACGCCTGCATGTATATGGTGGCATCCACATTGATCGCCAGGTATTGGACACCCATGTCGATCAGCCACTTGCCCATCTCAACGTCCTTGGCGTACGAACCCACTGCCCTGCCGCGATCGCGGGCTCTGGTCGCCGCGTCCTTCAGCGCCGTTTCGACTATTGGATTCCGCACGTCGCCCGGCACGCCCAGGGACTGGGAAATGTCGTACGGCCCGAGAAACAGCACGTCGATCCCGTCCACGGTCATGATCTCGTCGAGGTTGTCCAGACCCCGGCGGCCCTCGATGTGCACGACCACGGTGGTTTCCTCGTTCTGGCGATCGGTATGCCTCTCCCCGGCGTGCTTGAAGTAGTCGCCGGCCCGCGTGAAAATCGACAGGCCACGTTCGCCGATAGGCGAATACTTTGCCGAGTGGATAACTCTCCGGGCATCGTCCACGTTGTTGATCTGCGGCACCTGTACACCAGCGGACCCTATGTCCAGGGCTCTCAGGATCAGCCTTTCGTCGTTGTCGCCAACCCTGATGATGGGGGACACCCCGGCCCCATCGGCGGCTATGACCAGGTCGATGGACGATTGCATGTCGATCGGACCGTGCTCGGTATCGATGATGCAAAAGTCCATTCCCGCGTATCCGAGTGTGTCCACAAGGGTCATCGAGGGAACGATGACGAACGGCCCAACAACCGTGTCGCCCGCTCTCAGTCGCGACTTTAGTCTGCCTCTGTCAGGCATATGTCCCTCACTTGCGCAGGTTCGCGCCCAGCGTGAATTCCGATGCGGCGATGAAGTCCAGTACAACGCCGCGTCGGCCAGTTTAGTCGATCAAATCGTGGACCGGTCGGGAGGTTAACAGCAGTGGCGTTCAGCTATTCTGCTTGATGATGGTTACAACCAGAGTCGTATTCCTCGGGTCCGGCACGTCGGAAGGCGTGCCGCGCGTCACGTGTCTGACGGATCCGGACAAAAGCTGTGTCGTGTGCATGGACTCGGTGAGACCCGGGTCGAAAAACCGGCGGCGCAACACGTCTCTGCTGATTCAGCGCCCTGCCGAAGACGGCGTCATCCGAAACATCGTCATCGACGTGGGGAAGTTTTTCTACGAGTCGGCCATTCAGTTGTTTCCGAGATTCGAAGCGCTGGATCTCGACGCGGTCGTGCTGACTCACGCCCACGCCGATGCGGCGGGCGGTCTCGACGACCTCCGGGATTGGACAAACTACCGCAGACACCCCGTGCAGGTTTTCGTGCGGGAGGTCGACATGCGGGTCCTGTCCCGGACTCATTACTATCTCGTGCCGGGGAAAGGCGTCGACAGCGCGGGATCAGTCGCAAAACTGGAATTCCAAATATTCGACCAAACGCCGTTCAAGGTCGATGGGCTGAACATAACGCCGCTGCCCGTCGAGCACGGCAAGGGGTTTACAACTTCAGGATTTCGATTCGGAGACGTTTGCTACGTGCCCGACACGTCCTTGATCCCCGACGAAACCGCCCGGCTCATAGCGGGCTGCGACCTGCTGATTCTCGACGCGCTGCGACCGGAAGCAACCCACGGATCGCACCTGACCATCGAGCAGGCCATCGACGAAGTAAAAAGACTCAGACCGCGAAGAGCGGTGTTTACCGACATGGCCCACGACGTCGATCACGACCCGGTCAACCGGCAGTTGCGCTCGCTGAAGGCGTCGGCTGGTCTCGACATAGAGCTTGCCTACGACGGCATGTCGTTCGAAACCGAGACGTGAACGACAGTCGATCCAAATTCAAGCCGTCGCGAGACCAAGCGCGATTCGAAGTCCGGCGACGAATCGCGGCAACTGCTCCTGTCGGCCCCTACCCTTCCTGCGCGATCGGCTCGTCAGGTGAGCCGGTCAGGGTTCGTGCGGGATCCGGTCATGCCGAGCCGCGTCGTCAGCGAACCGGCCCGCGCAACCGAAACAGCCAGGCATGCACGTAGCCGTCTGCAGGCTCACCCTGCACATGAACCACTCGCATTCCCTGAAGGAAAAGCGGCGAGTAGTTCACTCACTGTGCGACCGACTACGGCGCAGATTCGGCGTGACCGTGGCCGAAGTTGGCGGTCAGGACACCTGGCAGGTCGCAGAGATCGGCCTGTGCGCCGTGAGCGGGAGCGCCACGACGGCGGCCGAACTGATGGACAGGGCCGTAGAGTTTGCCGAGTCCACATTGATGGAAGCCGTTGTCACGAGTCGCGAGGACGATCTCTTCGACTACTGACCGGACGCTGGTCCCAATTGTTCTCGTCGATCTCGTGGCCGCGTGAGAGCCAAGACCCATCTCGGCCGACCGTGCTCATCATCTGATCAGGTAGCGGTGTGAATGCCGCAGCGAATCGCGGCGGCAAACAAAAAACCCCGGAGCTGTTGGCTCCGGGGTCGCAGTTCCGCTTTTCGTGGCCTTTAGGCCGCAGTCGAATACTGATCTTTCAGAGCCAACACTCGCTTTGCTTCTTCGGGCGTCTCAATCGTGTTGGCGCACTGTAGGCATTGCAGGTATACGCCACCGATCCCGTTTACCAGGGCTACGTCACCGCTGCACTTGATGCAGGCCTTGAGGTATATCATCTTCATTTCCTCGTCCAGTTAGCCTTTTGGGGCTATTTCATCCTTTCGATTGCCGCACACCAGTGTCTTGGCGATTGCCGAAACCGTTCGTTCGGTGCCCGGCGTTCTGTTGATGGGGTCATAATACAACGATTTCAGAAGCTTGTCACGGGTTTTGCCACGAATTCGTAGAAGTCTTGGTTACGTTCTCGTAAGTGGCTGGCCCAAAAGCACGAATCCGTAATTTGAGTTGACACGACTCGTATCAATGTGACTATACTCTTCGTATAAGCCATTGTCTCGCCCTTAATTTACTTACGCACGTGGAATCGAATTGGATTTGAATCGGGACAAGCAGGACCTCCAATCCCGCATCTCCCCAGGGCAACACGCCGCCGGAAAACGGTGGATGAGGTCGGACGCATTCAATCGTCTATTACGAGATATACTCATCCTAAGTAGCAAAGAAGCCGATATTCGTAGCAATATGTCGCCAGTCCCGACGCATTACGCATCGTCTGGGCATCCGCCTGCAGAGCGTCGCCCCACGCGCATCTCCGGCGTGTACATAATCAGCGTGGCCGCCCGCATGGCCAACATGCACCCCCAAACGTTGCGGAAGTACGAAAGAGCCGGCCTTGTCAGCCCGTCGAGGACCGGAGGGGCCCTGCGCCTGTATTCTGACAGCGACGTAAGGCGACTACGAATAATCCGGCGGCTAGTGGGGGAGTTGGGTCTCAACGTGGCGGGTGTAGGCGTTGTCCTGGAGATAGTTCGGCGCTTGCAAGACGTCATGGATGTCCTCGAAGGCAGCCCTGACCTGACCGACTCGCGGGCTGCCCGCCTGGCAGCTGCAGAGTTGAGAACGATATTTAACTACGTTGGCACTGATGATGATCAGGCAGCCCGAAAGGAATAAGGCAGTCAGCGTGATCACGGAAGGCGAACGCCTCGACGAAACCCAGGGTGAAAACGGACCAAGCGGTCCGGCGGATTCCGGCCATCACACCGAGACATCCGGTTACACAGAGGATGAAAACAGAGATGAAATTCTCGAAGAAGCCTTGCGCGAAAAAGAACAGTTCAAGAGGCTGGCGCAGCGCGCCCAGGCCGACCTGATCAACTACAGGCAGCGCGCCTCGGCCGAGCGGCAAGAATCCGAACAGCGCGCCATCAGGCGGTTCGCCAACAGGATCATGGACGTGACGGACCTGTTCGACGCCGCCCTGTCGGATAAAGCCACTGCGGGAGTTGAATCCAAGTGGCTCGAAGGAGTCGACGGAATCCGGCGCAACCTGATTTCTGCGTTGGCCTCACAGGGCTTCGAACCCTTTGAGAGTCATGGCGAACATTTCGATCCCAGGCGACACGAGGCGCTCTTAAGCACGCCCACTGCCGACATGGAGACCGGACAGATCATCAAAGTGTTAAGGGTCGGATACACACACAACGGAGATGTTGTGAGACCGGCACAAGTGGAAATCGCCGCGTCTGCGGTAGACCAAACCTAGAACAAACAACCACCAGGCAATAGATAGCCGGCCGTTACGAACGGCCGTCCGGGAGAATCTGAACAGAGATGGCGAAAGTTATCGGAATCGATCTTGGCACAACGAATTCGGCCATGGCCGTCATGGAGGCCGGTGAACCGCGCATCATCGAGAACCAGGAGGGCCGACGGACCACTCCCAGCGTGGTTGGAGTGAACCCGAAGACAAATGAGCGGTTTGTAGGAGAACTGGCGCGGCGCCAGGCGATTACCAATCCAGACAACACCGTCTATTCGACCAAGCGCTTCATCGGCCGCAGGTTCGACGAGGCGTCGGTGCAGGAGGACGTCAAACGGGTTTCGTTCAAGATCGGCTCTCACGACGACGGCGGCGTAGCCATTGAACTTTCCGACAAAAGGCATAAGCCCGCCGAAATTTCTTCGATGGTGCTCAGGAAACTCAAGGACGACGCCGAGGCCAAACTCGGCGATACCGTCTCTCAAGCCGTGATAACCGTTCCGGCGTACTTCAATGACGGCCAGCGCGAGGCTACGAAGATAGCCGGTCAGATCGCCGGTCTGGACGTGCTGCGCATTATCAACGAGCCGACCGCAGCTGCTCTCGCTTATGGCCTCGACAAGAAGGGCGACAGCGCGATCGCAGTGTATGACCTCGGCGGCGGCACCTTTGACATCACCATCCTGCAATTGGGAGAGGGCGTCTTTGAGGTCAAGTCGACCAATGGGGACACCCACCTCGGCGGCGATGACTTCGACCTGCGGATCGTCGACTACCTCGCCGACGTTTTCAAAAGGGAAAACCTCATAGACCTGCGCACGGACTCGGCTGCGCATCAGCGGCTGCGCGTCGAGGCGGAGCGCGCAAAAATCGAGCTTTCATCGGTGGCTCAGACGGAGATCAATCTGCCGTTCATCACAGCCGACGCGAGCGGCCCCAAACACCTTCAGATGAACCTGACGAGGGCGAAACTCGAAGAACTGACGGCCGATCTCGTGAACAAGACGGTAGGACCTTGTCAACAGGCGATCAGGGATTCAGGCCTGCGGCCCGCCGAAATCGATGAAATCGTCCTCGTCGGGGGCATGACCCGCATGCCATCCGTGGGCGAAAAGGTAGCAGCCATTTTCGGCAAGGAGCCCAACACCACAATCAATCCGGACGAGGTAGTCGCAGTAGGCGCCGCCATACAGGCCGGCGTCCTGCAGGGCGAGGTCAAAGACGTCTTGCTCCTGGACGTTACGCCCCTCACCCTGGGCATCGAAACTCTTGGCGGAGTTCGGACCGTGCTCATTCCGCGCAATACAACGATCCCGACCTCGAAGACCGAGACGTTTACTACCGCGGCCGACAACCAGAACAGCGTTGAGATCCATGTCGCGCAGGGCGAAAGAGAGATGGCCGCCGACAACGTGTCCATCGGCCGATTCATGCTCGACGGCATACTACCGGCGCCCCGCGGCATGCCACAGATCGAGGTGACATTCGACATCGACGCAGACGGCATCCTCACCGTTTCCGCCCGGGACAAAGCTACGGACAAGGAACAACACATCACCATCACCGGCCGCTCCGGTATGGACCAGCATGAAGTCGATCGGCTAGTTCGTGAGGCGGAGGAGCACTCCCAGGACGACAGGGCCAGGCGCGAAAGTATCGAAACGCGTAACGGCGCCGAAAGCGCCGCCTACCAGGCCGAGAAACTGGTCAAGGACAACGAAGACAAGATTCCCGCAGAGCTCAAGACCGATATCGAGACCAACATCAAAGCGGTCCGCGACCTCCTCAGCGACGAAAATGCCGAAACGAGCGCCATCGCCAGTGCGGTGACAGCATTGCAGACGTCGCTGCAGAACGTCGGGCAGGCCGTTTATGCCGCCGAGCAGCAAGCCACGACCGAGGGCGCCGCCGGTGAAGGCCCCGATAACGGAACATCTGACGGCGAAGACGGGGACGACACGGTAGAGGGCAAGTTCCGGGAAGTCTGAACAAACACGGGCCGGCCACCGGCGCCACAGTAGTTCCCCGATCGGGGCCGGGAATGACGGATGGCGGCCGGTTCGCAGGTCTTATTTTGTGGCCAGGTAGAAGAGTTTCTGATCGTTGTGCTCCAGCTCGCGCACCTCAACGTGTGCGAACCCGGCAGCCTTCAACATCCTGACCGCCGTTTCCCTCCCCCACATCGTCCCCAGGCCCAGACCGCCCTGTGCCAATGAAACCGTCATGCAGTGCAGGGTTGAGTACGTGTAGAGAGTAGGGGCGAGCGGCCGGTCGAGGTTGTTGTGTAGTTCGCTCGAACCCGCTATGTCCTGCATCAGGTAGAGGCCGTCCTGCCGGAGCGACGCAGCGACGCGCGTCAGGACCGTCTGTGGGTCGGCCTGATCGTGGATTGCGTCGAATGTCAGGGCCAGATCGTACGCATCTACTTCGGCAATACGAGCGGCGTCTTGAACTTCAAATCGCACGTTCACATTGCCATCCGCTTCAGCCAGGCGGCGTCCGGCTGCAATGGCTTCGAGCGAAATGTCGTACCCGGTAAATCGGCTTTCAGGGAATCGTTGTGAAAGCAGGTTGAGCGCGCGACCACTGCCGCAGCCCACTTCGAGCACGTCGATGCCATGTTCCAGCCGTTGGACTATGCCGGGCGCGATCGGGAGAATCCTGTCCACGAGGTCAGGCAGAACAGACTGGGCGCTGTCCTCTGCAACCACCTCGTGGACCCTCGGAAACTCATCGTATGAAACTCCACCGCCGTTCCTGAAGCACTCGATGATTCGGTCTTCGACACTGCCAAATATGCTTACGTACTGTGCACCGACCGCTGCGTTCTCTCGTTCGGATTTTCGTGTCAGCAACGCCGCGTGTTCCGGTGGCAGGAAGTACTTGGCGTGTGCCGGATCGTATTCGATGAAACCGCCCGTCACCATGGCCGCCAGCCACTCCCGCACATATCGTTCGTCAAGGACTCCCATTTCGGCGATTGCCTGACTCGTCGCGGGCGGCATATCCGACATGGTGTCGAACAGGCCGGTCCGGTGACCGATCGACGTCATGAGCGCGAGCGAAGCGCCGTTCATCATATCGACCAGCCTGTCGCCGAACTGTTTGACCCTGGATTCAGAAAAAGGCCCCTGGGCCATGTTGCGCCTCATTTACCTTGTGACGAAGTCGTCTCGGCCGCGAGCACAGGGCGCGCGGAGCGCCCACGAGTCGGCATAAATCGGCGGGGCCTTTTCAGCCCTGAACCCGCGGTCCGCCGGGGTACGAACCTCCGGCGTTCATGGCAAGATTGCCGCCGTCCATGGGCAGAATCACCCCAGAAACGAACGAAGCCGCATCCGACGCCAGGAAAATGGCCACGCCCTTAATTTCTTCCGGACGACCCAATCTACCCATGGGAATGCCGCCAACGAATACGTTGCTCAACTCCGGAATACTCGCCAATCTCTCCGCGAGCCCGGCGTTAAGCACCTGGGCAGGCAGGATCGCATTCACCCGAACACCCCGGCCAGACCACTCGGTGCTCAGCTCGCGCGTCATCTGTATCACGGAAGCCATCGCCATTCCGTAGGCCGTGTGACCGCGGCCCAGTGAATTCCACCCGCCGATCGATCCGGTGTTAATGATGCTGCCCTTCCCGCGAGCGAGCATGCGCGCGCCAGCTTCCCTGCATGCGACGAACCGGCCAAATACGAGGTTTTGCGCGACCTGCATTACCACGGACACATCCATATCTTCGGGCGGTCCCATGATCCCTTCGCCTGCGACGTTACCCAAGATATCGATCCGGCCAAACTCAGCGTCCAGTGTCTCGAACATGCTCGTGACTTGCTCGGGCCGAGACACGTCGCAATGGACGGGCAAGGCACGCCTGCCCATCGAATGAATTTCGGCAGCCGTCTCTTCGGCGCCCGGCAAGTTGAGGTCAGCCAAAAAGAGGTCGGCGCCCGATTCGGCAAACCCAATGGCCATCTGTTTACCCATGCCGCTGGCGGCGCCCGTTACCAATGCAACGCGGCCATCGAGATCGAACAGTGGGTGTGTCATGATCTGACTCTAATGCGCGGGCAATTTCCGCTCGGAACCGTCAAGGTACTCGGCAATGCTTAAAACGTTGAACCCGTCGCCGTTGCGCCGCGCCGATTCGACCGCGCAACGGGCGGTGTCGAGCGACGTGAAACACGGAATGCGGCGCTCAGTGGCGGCCCTCCGTATGTGGAATCCGTCCTGCAATGTCTGGCGGTCGCCGGTAATCGTGTTGACAACCGAGGACACCGAGCCATCTTGTATCAAGTCGACGACCGTGGGGTGTTTTCCTGAAAGGCGGCGGTCGACCTCGGTAACTTCATAGCCCAAAGTCCGGATCATGGCGGCGGTACCGGCCGTCGCGTACATCCTGGACCCGCTCCGGGCGAGTTCACGCACCAACGGGATGGCATCGGCCTTGTCGCCGTCCGCCACACTGAGCAAGACGCTTGCGCCGGGATTGAGGGACAAGCCAGAGGCCATCAGGGCTTTGACCACCGCGCTCTCGTAGTTTCGATCGATCCCCATGACCTCGCCGGTCGATTTCATTTCCGGACCCAGGAATGTGTCGACGCCAGCCAGCTTCGACATGGAAAACACCGGCGCTTTGACCGCCACCAGATCCCGCCTCGGCGCAAGTCCCGGCTCGTACCCCTGTTCTCTAATCGACCGCCCGCGCATCACCTCGACCGCCAGTTTCACCATCGGCACGCGCGTCACTTTCGAAATGAAGGGAATCGTACGACTGGACCGCGGGTTTACCTCCAGAACGTATACCCGTGAGGTTTGGCCGTTTTGGGGGGATGATTCAGTGCCGGTGCGGCCGCTCGGGCCTGAGACCAGGTTCCTGTAACCGCCGCCTCCCGTTATCACGAACTGAATATTCATCAGGCCGCGCAGGCCCAGCGCCCTACCGATGCGGCCGGTGTAGTCGACGAGCGTCTCGATTTCATCTTTGCTGAGCGAAAGAGCCGGATAGACGGCGAGGGAGTCGCCGCTGTGCACACCGGCCCGTTCCACGTGCTGCATGATGCCGGGAATGATCACGTCCTCACCGTCGCACACGGCGTCCACTTCCACTTCCACTCCCTGGAGATAGCGGTCAACGAGGATGGCCTGTTGCCGAGATGCGGCCTCGGAACCTTCGAAATACCGGACCAATTCGGCCGGGGTCTGGATGATTTCCATGGCCCGCCCGCCCAATACGTAGCTCGGTCTCACCAAGACCGGATAGCCGATGTTGCCGGCCACCTGGAGGGCCTGTTCAGCGGTCCGGGCTGTTCCACCCGGCGGCTGCGGGATGCCGTTGCGCGCCGCCAACTCTTCGAAGCGCCCCCGGTCGGTTGCCATATCGATCGCTGATGCAGACGATCCCATGATCGGCAGCCCGGCGATGTCGAGTGTTTGGGACAGGTTTATCGCCGTCTGTCCGCCGAATTGCACCATGGCCGGAGGCAGTACAGTGTCAGTGGAGTCGCCGTTCGAACCGTGACTAGCGCCCTCGTTTTCGATGACATCTCGCACGCTCTCCTCGTCGAGAGGTTCGAAGTACAGGCGATCTGAGGTGTCGTAGTCGGTCGAAACTGTCTCTGGATTCGAATTGACCATCACACTTCGCACGCCGGCAGACTGAAGGGCCCACGCGGCATGGACGGAGCAGTAGTCGAACTCGATTCCCTGTCCGATTCGGATCGGGCCTGAGCCAAGGACGATCGCGGTCTCGCCGTCAACCGGCGGGGCTTCGTTCTCCTCTTCATAGGTGCTGTAGTAGTAAGGCGTGACGGCCTCGAATTCACCCGCGCACGTATCCACCATCTTGTATACAGGCGAAATCCCCAACCCCCGTCGAAGGCTGCGCACCTGCTCCGGCAGAAGGTCGGAGAGGGTCGCGATCTGGGCATCGGAAAAGCCCATGCGCTTCGTTTGCAGCAACAGCCCGGCCGACAACGGTTCAGACAGCAAGCGCCGCTCCATGTTGACGATTCGTCCGATTGCCCGCGTAAACCATGGATCGATGCCCGTCCGCCGCGACAGATCTTCGGCCGAAGCATGCCGCCTTAAGGCCGCGGCCAGCCGCCAAATGCGGTCGTCATCCGCCGTAAGTTCGATGTTTTCCTCACCTGCCCATGACGGCTCTTCCCACAACAACGAACCGCGATTGTTTTCGAGCGACCGCACTGCTTTCTGAAGGGCCGCCTCAAAGGTGCGGTCGATCGCCATGACTTCACCGGTGGCCTTCATCTGGGTGCCCAGGACCCGGTCGCCAGTGGCGAACTTGTCGAACGGCCACCGCGGAATCTTGACGACGCAGTAATCGAGCGCAGGTTCGAATGCCGCCGTGGTTTTTCTCGTTACTGCGTTCGGGATCTGATCGAGTGTGAGTGCAAGAGCGATCTTCGCGGCAACCCTGGCGATCGGATAGCCGGTCGCCTTGCTGGCGAGAGCCGAGCTTCGGCTTACCCGCGGATTCACCTCGATGACGTAGTACATCGGCAGATCGTCGCCAATCTCTCCCAGCGCCTGTTCTACCACCGGGCCCGGCCTGTAGGCGAACTGCACGTTGCAACCGCCCTCGATCCCCAGGCCGCTGATGATGTTGAGCGCCGATGAACGCAGCCGCTGATAGTCCTTGTCAGACAACGTTTGACTCGGTGCCACGACGATGGAATCGCCGGTGTGGACGCCCATTGGGTCGAGGTTTTCCATGTTGCAAATGGTGATGACGTTACCGGCGCCATCTCGCATTACCTCGTACTCGATTTCCTTCCAGCCAAGCAGCGACTTCTCTATGAGCACTTGGCCAGTGAGTGACGCCGCCAGACCACCCGCCGCGATGGTTCGGAGTTCCGCTTCGTCGTGGGCAACTCCCCCGCCAGTGCCGCCCAACGTGTATGCGGGGCGCACCACCACGGGATAGCCGATCCTGGCCGCCGCATCGATGGCCGCATCGATCGACTCGACCGCCTCACTCTGAGGTACGGGTTCAGAAATATCTGTCAAGAATGCGCGGAATCGATCTCTGTCCTCAGCCATCCGGATGGACTCTATTGCGGTACCAAGCACGCGCACGCCAAAACGCTCAAGGACGCCTGCATCCGCCAGTTCCACCGCAAGGTTGAGGCCCGTCTGTCCGCCTAACGTTGCCAGGATTCCGTCCGGCCGTTCCCGTTCGATGATGCGTTCGAGGACCGGAACGGTCAGCGGCTCGATATATATATGGTCCGCCACGTCCTCGTCGGTCATGATGGTCGCCGGGTTCGAGTTGACCAGGACAACCTCGACACCCTCTTCACGCAACGCCTTGCAGGCCTGCGTTCCGGCGTAGTCGAACTCGGCGGCCTGCCCAATGATTATTGGACCCGATCCGATTACGAGTACTTTTGATATCCCGTCTGTGGTCACGAGGCGTTCGATTGGATCATTACCGGGCATGCCCTGGCGACGCGCCGGCAGGTACGCACGCGCGTTCCCTGACTTTGTGCAGGAAGCGGTCAAACAGGTACTCGGAGTCGTGGGGGCCGGGTGAGGCTTCCGAGTGGTACTGGATGGTCAAGACCGGCAGCCGAGTGTGAGACAGCCCTTCGACTGTACCGTCGTTGAGATTTACGTGTGACACAACGACGTCTTGCGGCAGTCCGGCCGGGTCGACCGCGTAGCCGTGGTTTTGGGCAGTCACGTATATGTTGCCTGTCTCCACGTCCTTCACCGGCTGGTTTCCGCCCCTGTGCCCGAACTTCAGCTTGAAGGTAGACGCGCCCAGAGCCCTAGCGATTACCTGGTGTCCGAGACATATGCCCATCACAGGCGTCGCTGATCTGAGCAGTCCCGCAGCGGTCTCGGTTGCATCGTCGAGCAACAGGGGGTCGCCGGGCCCGGGGGAAAGGACGACGCCATCAGGCTCGAACGATAGGATTTGTTCGGCCGAGGCGTTGTCTGGCGTCACGACAATGTCGCAGCCGCGTTTCGACAGGCATCTCAAAATGTTGAGTTTCACGCCGTAGTCCGAGACAACGATTCGGAGTCGCTGTCCTGAATCACGAGTCTGCTGAGGCGCCTGTTCATGCGTGCCCGAGCCGCCTCCCCATTCGTAGACGACGTCGGTACTTACCTTCCCGACCACGTCGACCTCGCCGTAGCGCGGTGATGATTGCAAGATTTCGAGCGCGGCTGTTACATCTTCCCTCGGAGTGACGATGCCCATCATGACGCCGCGAGAGCGCAATTTACGTGTAATCGCCCGGGTGTCGACGCCGGCCACGCCTGGCACGCCGTTTTTCTGTAGATAGTCGTGAATCGTTCCGGTAGAGAGGGTGTGACTCGGCTCATCGCAATCTTGCCGCACCACGAAGCCCTCGACCTGTATGCGGTTCGATTCGATGTCGCCGGCGTTCACTCCGTAGTTACCGATCATCGGATACGTTGGCACGAGGATTTGGCCGCCGTAGGAAGGGTCGGTCAACATCTCCTGGTAGCCGGTCATCGAGGTGTTGAACACGGCCTCTCCTACCGCCTCAACCTCCGCTCCAAGGCGGACACCCAGATAGGACGAGCCGTCTTCCAGCACTAGGCGCATAGGGCCGCGGACTTCGGTCATTGCGCGACCCACACGTATTTTGAATTCAAGGCGCCTGGGCCACTTTGTGCAAAGAATTTATGGCGGAACTGAATCATCAAGACGCACGTCCACCGCGCAGGTCGTGAACGACCTGGCCCATGAATATGGTGGTGACTACGCGCCCCCGCAGCCTCACGCCGGCAAGGGGGGTGTTACGAGACAACGATGCGAATTCGTCGGGTTCGACGATCCATTCTGATTTGGGGTCGATCAGTACCACATCTGCAGGCCAACCTCGACGCAGGGAACCAAGTTTGCGTCCGAGGATTTTGGCGGGTCCGGACGTGAGGCGTTCGATCAGTATCGGAAGGGCAAGCGCGCCCTCATCGACGAGGGAATGCAGCGACCCAAACGCGGTCTCGAGCACGTTAATGCCGTTCGCAGCGCTTTCGTAGCAGGGACCTTTTTCCGACGGCGAGTGAGGCGCGTGGTCCGTTGCGATCACGTCGATCACGCCATCGCGCAGAGCCTCTATGACGGCCTGCCGGTCCTCTTCGCTTCGAAGCGGTGGATTGACCCGCGTGTTGGTGTCGTACCCCGCTTCCGAGCCGGGAAGGGGCGACGCGCCATGCAGTCCGTAAACCCAATCCTCCGTAAGCGTCAGATGATGCGGGGTCACTTCAGCAGTCACCCTTAGGCCTGCGTCCTTGGCCCTGAAAACGTGTTCGATCGATTGATTCACCGACAAGTGAGGCACATGCACCCGCCCGCCGGTAGATTTGGCCATCTCCAAGTCGCGTTGGACCATCAATGACTCTGCCTCGGACGGAACTCCCGGTAGTCCGAGCCGTTTCGCAACGTTTCCGTCGTTCATTACGCCGTCTTGCACCAACGAGTGGACCTCGGCGTGGTTGATGATCGGGAGACCAAGCACGCCGGCGCGCTCCTGCGCCATGAGCATTAACACATGGTCAGACAACGGGTCGCCGTCATCACTGAATCCGATGCACCCGGCCTCGGCAAGTTCCTCCATAGGCGAAAGGGTCCACCCTGCCCTGCCGATCGTGATCGCGCCAATTGGAAGCACCCGGACGGTGGCGACACGCTCGGCCCGGCTCATCATTGCAGCGACGGAATCGGGGCTGTCGAGGGCCGGTTCGGTGTTCGGCATGGCACAAATTGTGGTGAATCCGCCCGTCGCTGCCGCACGGCCACCGGTCTCGATGGTCTCCTTGTGTTCGAACCCGGGTTCTCGCAGGTGTGTATGGAGGTCGACAAACCCGGGCGACACCACAAGCCCGGTCGCATCGACAACGTCATACCCGTCCGGCGGCTCGACCATGGGGCGATCGGTTACGTCAACGATACGGCCGTCGGATATCAGCACGTCGGCTAGACGGTCGATATTCTGCGCCGGGTCGATCACCCTACCCCCGGTGATAATCATCGATTTCGAATTCATACGTGCTTCCACTGCCCCTAGTTCGAACTTTCCGATTGGGCGCCGTTCGCGTCGAACAACGCGCTTGGGGCCAAGCCGTGGTCAGCAGCGGCTTGAATCGTGGGGTAAACAAACAACTCCCGATCGCCGGCGATATCGGCTTTAGTCAATCGCGATATGTCGTGATATACGACCCCGTATTCGCCGCGTCGGAAGCAGCCGGGCCGGGAGCCCGTCCCGCAGTAGTAGCAAGAGACCGACGACTCTTTCGCCACCATGTCAACTGCGAACTTCGGCGGCGCGCTCGCAGGCTCGCGAACGGACACGCACACATCGCTGGCGCAGGTCATTCCCGCCAATCCGGTGGCGACGCGCCTCGAATGGCCTGTCTCGTATGGCTTTGACCACTTTTTTCTGCCACTTACGAGCGCAATCAACGCCTGGCGCACCGGAACTCCGTATGAGGCCTGCTGGAAGTAACGGCTGCGGTGGTCCTCGTCAACCTCGCTGGCTATCTCGTCGACGCGCGGCAGCGGGTGCATCACGATCGCCTGCTGAAATGCCGGTCTCCTCAGCACACTCTTTGTCACCCGCGGATACCGCGCTGTGACGCCTTCACCCGGTCGTTCACGCTCCCGTTGTCTTCGAGTTAGATATAACGACAACCGGCTGCTGCGAGGTAGTACCCCGCGCCTGCGACCTCCCTTCCTGCCCACCATCGTGAGTTGATGGGGTTCGGTGTTGGTCACGTAGAGGGCGTCCAGTCCGATTTCCTCTGGGTTCGCTGCCGTCCCCCCTTCGTCGGCCAGGGAATCCGATTCGAACAGGCTGGCGAATGGACCGATGGCTTCGCTCTGAATATCGACCCCATACGTGCGGCGAATTTTGCTGCGCACGTGGTCGGGAAGTCCAAATCCCCGCGGCGAAATCAAGTAAGAGTTAACCCCGAATCGCAGGAGCGCATATATGAGCGAATGAACGCTCCGGTTCTTGCGCAGATCGCCACAAATGGCCATGCTCAGGCCATCTATCCGGCCGTATTCCTTCATCAGGGTGAACAGGTCCACTAGCGTCTGAGTGGGGTGTTCGTTGCCGCCGTCGCCCGCGTTGATGACCGGCACACCGGCAAACTCCGCGACCGCCGCAGCCGAGCCCTCCCAGGGATGTCGAAGAACGATCAGGTCACAGTAGCTACTCCAGATTCGCGCCGTGTCGGCGAGGGTCTCGCCTTTTTTGATCGAGGAAGTAGCCGCATCCGCCACGGTTATGACGTCGCCGCCCAGCCGAAGCATGGCCGACTCAAACGATCCCCTTGTACGGGTACTCGGTTCCATGAACAACGAACCCATGATCAGGCCTCTTCCAAGGTCCGAATACCTGGAACGGTCCTGCTCGAATTCTTCGGCCAGTTGGAGCACGTCCATGATCTGGCTGTCGGTCAGGTCATGGATCGAAGTGAAACTCGATTCATGCATTGGCCTTACCCGCCCTGATGCAATGGAGAGAGGCAGCGCCGTGTGCGGCTGCCCTTGTCGCGCCCGTCAACTCGCCTGCCTTTCGCCCTGAACCAGCCTCGCAACAGTACGGCCCGCGTTGTCGGCGCGCACGATGATCGTTGAGTCTTCCCCATCAACCTCCCTGAACCTCACGCTGACCCTCTCTTCAGAGGCGGTCGGGATGTTCTTTCCCACATAGTCGGGCCTTATTGGCAGCTCGCGGTGACCGCGATCGACTAACGCGGCAAGCTGAATCCGCGCCGGTCGGCCAATGTCCATCAGCGCGTCAAGGGCCGCTCTGACCGTCCTGCCGGTGTAGAGAACGTCGTCCACCAGGATCACGGGCCTGCACTGTATGTCCACCGGGATTTCGGACGCGCAAACCGGCCTCTCCCCATTCCTGCGGACATCGTCACGATAGCCTGCGGGATCGATGGTCCCAACCGCCACCGGCAGGTTTTCGAAGCGCTCGATGTTGGCTGCCAGGCGCTTCGCCATGCACGCTCCCCGCGTCTCGATCCCAACCAAAACCAGGTCTTCAGCGCCCTTGTTCCGCTCCAGGACCTCGTGAGCGATGCGCGTCAGCGCCCGACGCATCTCATCTGAAGTCATGACTACCCGCTCGGTCATGACTGCATCCCTGCGACGCGGGACCGGCCAGAGATCGGCCCGTGGCAACTAGCCGTCGGGGGCGGACTCGAACAGGTTTTTGATATCCAG
This sequence comes from Dehalococcoidia bacterium, assembly GCA_965219065.1. Taxonomy (GTDB): domain Bacteria; phylum Chloroflexota; class Dehalococcoidia; order Lucifugimonadales; family Lucifugimonadaceae. Next base: position 114,831 of record OZ244715.1, on the reverse strand, counting down.
AGATAAAAAAAGACCTCGCCGACAAAGGCAAGGTCGTTGACATCGGGAACTATGGGGCACCCAGCTGCTCCGAAGTAGGCAACTGGGCCACGCGGTGATGCGTACAGCAGTTTGAAAGCGTCCTTGCCAGCCTCACGGGACTGGATTAAAGGTGTGCAGGAAACTCGTAAATTCCTACAAATCAAGCGTAGCACTACCCCATGATTAGGGCAAAGCTCCGGCCTGAAACGGGCGAGGATGATTCCCGTTCCCTGGTTAATCGGGGAAAGGCCCGGATTGAAAAAGCTGCCTACAAGTTGGCTGGGACCTTTTTAATTAAGTCGGCGCCATTCCAAGGGCCTTCAACGCCATTCCAAGGGCCTTCAACGCCATTGCGAAGGCCGCACGAGGTGATGAAAAGGCGGCCGTCTTTCGATCTTCGCTCCGGCGCAGGCCGGAGTCCAGGGGCTGGGTAGTACGGTTTCCTCCCTCGCCCGGTGGATCCCCGATCGGGGTTGGGGACGACGGGAGTGGTCGCCATCCTTCCGCCGTTGCTCCGGCGCAGGCCGGCAGAAACTTGAAACGCCGGTTACAGTTTTCCCTCACCGTGGGGATGTAGGCTCCCCGCGGCCCAGATCCGCATTTGCCCATTAGTTTCGACGTATGCGAAGACGCGCCCCGCACATACATCGCACGAAGCGCGTCAGTCGTTTCCGCTTGTTCAGTCCCCCGCACGACGGGCACTTAATCGAATACCTGATGGGTTCGCTCGGGGACACAAGCCCGACATCTATGAAACGGGAGGGGTCGGCGCCGATCTCATCGCACACTCCGCGGAATTCCCTGCCGTGCGGCCTTGATCCGGGATGACGATGCAGGGTGATCGCATGAGCGATTTCATGCAACAGCACCCGCCAGATCGATTTCTTACCGCCGCTGAGGAAAAGCTCGCTGCTGAGCGCTATTTCCCGTTTGGACGGCGAGTAGCTGCCCAAAGTCCGCTGCATTCGATTTGAAATGCGTATCCTCGAAAGGGTTAGCCCCGACGCGTATGCTGCCAAGACCTGCTCAACCGCGTACCAGAGGGATTCCAGGTCCGTTTCTGGCGGGGCGTCCGGTCCGAACAGCGCACCCTGCCGCGCCCGCGGGCTCATATCAGTTGGGCGTCACGTCGAAGCGGGTGTAAAACGCTGGGGGTCGGCAAAGCTCAGGTCCACGACCGGGTCGCTGCCTAGCGCCAGGTCCGCCGCAGACCTGCCCATGGCTGGGCCAAGCTGGATGCCGTTACGGCCCGCGCCCGTCGCAACAACTGCGCCTTCAGCTCCCGGCAATGCGCCGAGAATCGGAAGACCGTCCGGCGCAATGGGACGGAGGCAGGCGGTTTGCTGGACCAGTTCCGCGTCTTCCAGGTAGGGCAACACCTGTAAGACGGATTCCAGGACGGTGTCGCGTCCTTCCGGAGTCGGCCTGTCGTCAAATCCCACACGCTCTTCGGTCGATCCGGTCCAAACCAGCCCGTCCTGCTTGGTCGTGGCATAGTCGGCGCCCCACGAGAGCGACACAAGAATTGGCGGTCCGGGGGCTCTCAACCTGATGATCTGGCCCTTCAGAGGCGCGATCGGCAGCGATGTCAACGCGCCGCCCGAATCACTGCCCGACCAGGGCCCGGCCGCGATGATTGTCGATCCGGCTGTATATTCGTCCCCGCCTGAGCGCACACCCGTAACGCGACCACCAGACCGGACGAGGGACGAAACTTCACGATTTTGGAGTTTTCCGCCTCGTCGTTCGGCCGCCTGCCACAGGGCCAAAGTAAAGCGATACGGCTCTACGTCATACGACTCCCCGACGTAGAGGCCGCCGAGAAGGTCTGCTGAAACGCGAGGCTCGATGTGAGCAATTTCGCCATGAGTCAGCCATCGCACGTCTGTTGAGTGGTCATGGGCAAGCCGGCGATATTCATTGCGGTAAAAATCGGCCTCGCGTTCTGTTCGAGCCAGCGAGACACGGGGGTTGCGGCGATACCCTGTGTCCATCCCCGACTCTTCGTTAAGCGACGCTCCAAGTTCTACATGAAGACCTTCCGAATACTCGAAAAGACGATCGAACGGATCATCGGCGTGGCCACCCACGGCCCTTACCACTCCGCCGAAAGCGAATCCGGACGCGTGGCCCGCTACGGAATCTCGTTCAAACAGGGCAACAGATGCGCCATCACGTGCGAGGTAGTACGCGGCGGAGCATCCGACCACGCCGCCGCCAATCACAATTACGTCGAAACTTTCGGCCAAATTTCACCTGGTCCGGAATGCTGCGTAAACCTGGTTGCCCCGACGCAACCTGCGCCGAGCCGCGCCGGAAGCCTGCGCTGCCTTCGCAACGTCCCTGGCGACATTCCTGGCCACCGACCGGTCGAAAACACTCGGGATGATGAAGTCTTCCGACAGATGCCTCTCGGGGATAACCGATGCTATGGCGGAAGCCGCGGCGACCTTCATTTCATCGTTGATTTCCCGCGCCCTTACGTCGAGCACACCTCTGAACAGACCGGGAAAGCAAAGGGAGTTGTTGATCTGGTTGGGGTAGTCCGTCCTGCCGGTCGCCATGATCCGGACGTTGCCCGGGATTTCCTCGGGCCATATTTCAGGGTCGGGGTTGGAAAGTGCGAACACGATGGCGTCGTCCGTCATTCTCGCCACCTGATCCGATGTAGCAAGGCCCGGGCCGGCGAGACCCAGCATGAAGTCTGCGCCCTCTAACCCATCGGCCATGTCGCAATCCAGATTGTCCGGATTGGTGTTGTCCGCGAACCACCGCTTCATCACGTTCGAACCGTAGTCCCTGTTCCGTGACAACGAGCCCTGCCTGTCGAAGCCGATGATGTTCTTGACACCGTAGTTCATCAGTATCTTGGCGCAGGCGGTCCCGCTGGCGCCCACGCCGAAGAGGGCCACCTTAAGGTCCTCCGGTTTCTTCTTCACGATCTTGAGCGCGTTGATCAGTCCTGCCAACACGACCACCGCAGTCCCGTGCTGGTCATCATGGAAAACCGGAATATCCAGCTCGTTTATCAGGCGCTCCTCGATCTCGAAGCACCTTGGAGCGGAGATGTCCTCGAGGTTTATCCCGCCAAAGCCCGGTGCTATCGCCTTGACGATTTCCACTATCTGGTCGGGGTCTCTGGTGTCCAGAGCCAGCGGCCAGGCATCTACTCCGCCGAATTCCTTGAAGAGGAGAGCCTTGCCTTCCATCACCGGCAGGGAGGCTTCCGGCCCAATATCCCCTAGCCCAAGCACCGCGCTCCCGTCCGTCACGACAGCTACCGTGTGCGCCTTGGCCGTGAGAGACCACACTGCCTCTGGGTCCTCATGAATGCGCATGCAAACCCTGCCGACTCCGGGGGTATAGGCCTTTGACATTTCGTCGCGGGTCGTCACCGGGGTCTTGGAACGCATCTCGATTTTGCCGCCGATGTGGAGGAGGAATGTGGGGTCCGAAACGGCCCCAATCGTTACGTCGGGAACGGCCTTGACGTGATCGATGACGGTTTGCCCGTGATCCAGACCCTTTGTATTGATGGTGAAATCCCGGACCATGTTGCCGCCCGACGTAGAGACGACGTCCACCGCCGACACGTCGCCGCCCGCTTCCCCAATGGCGGAAGTGATTTTTCCAAGCATGCCCGGGTGGTTCGGATACTCACACCGAACGGTGAGGCTGTAGGCAACGCCTGGACCTGGACCGGCCATTAAAACCCCCTTCGCGCTGCCGGGTCGGCACCGAAATGATCTGATTCCGGCGGTCGCAGCAGCGCGATATTACCACTGGCGCACATCTACTTCACCAGCCGCAAGCCGATTCACCCTAACCCATGATCGACCCACGCTGGAACGCGCTGACTGGAGTTGCCGCACTAGCCGCCGCAACGAGCCAAAATTTTTCACGAGTGGGAAATGAACAGGTTACGGACTGGTAACAAGGGGAGCCTCAGGAAAATGTAAACTCGGTGCGGGCAACAAGCCAGAGAGACAACATTCAGGGGGAACTAAATGGTCCAGCAGGCCAGTCCGACCAGTCCAAAGAAGTTGAGGGGCAGGATCATCTCCTGCGAGATAACTCGCCGGGAAGACCTGACCGAAGATCTGTGGAAAATCTGGCTTGAGCCATCCCAACCCTTCAAGTTCAAGCCGGGGCAGTACTGCACCATCGGCGCCGAGGACATCGAACGGCCTTACTCGATCGTTTCATCTCCCAATGAGCCCCAGATCGAACTATTCGTTGAACTGGTCCCATTGCCGGACGGCAATCTCACGCCGGTCCTGCACAAATTGGGCGCGGGCGCCACGCTGACGCTGCGACCGCGGGCCAAGGGCATCTTCGTATTCAAACCCGAATACAGAAATCACCTCATGATCGGCACAGTCACCGGCACGGTCCCCTACGTCAGCATGCTCCGAAACCACGAGGAAGAGGAGATCATCGACGATTACAACTACTACGTGCTCGAAGGCGCTAGTTACATGGACGAGTTCGGTTACGACGAAGAGTTGTCGGACTTCGCGGCCAGGTACAAGAACGTTGAGTTCGTGCCGTCGTGCTCCCGGCCGGACGAGGACCGTAACGACGGATGGCAGGGAGAACGCGGCCGTATCAACACGTTGCTCGAAAAGTACGTCGAGCAGTTCAACCTCGACCCATCAAACACCTGCGTCTACGCGTGCGGTCATCCTCAGATGATCGAAGATGTCAAGGCGCGAGCCCAGAAAGCTGGCTTCCACGTAGAGGAAGAACGTTTCTGGAAAGAGGACGACTAGACGTTTCAAACGTAGCGCTCAGACAAGCGTGATGTCGCCGCCCCGCCGGAAGCCCCGGGCAAATTCGTTTTCCGTTGTAGTTCGGGACTACTTACCCAGCCGCCTCGCTAGCCGCGGCCGTCTTGTGTCACCGACCGTGAAAGCCGGTAACATTCGACGCGGCCCGCCCAAACGCGGTCCCATAATCAGGTGACACCCGCTACCGTTGCCAGGAATACGTATGGAACGGGCGCCCTCCGGCGCCCCCAGGGAGAAATCAATATGGCTGGAAAAATCGGATTCGTAGGACTCGGCATCATGGGCAAGCCGATGGCCCGCAACCTGATGAACGCCGGGTACGAGTTACACGTCTACGACCTGTTCCCGGGGCCGGTGGACGAACTGGTTGCCGACGGCGCGTCCGCCGCGGCCTCACCGGCCGATGCGGCAAACAACACCGAAATAACTGTCGTGATGGTCCAGGATGGGCCACAGTCGGAGGTCGCCTGCCTCGGCGAGAACGGCATCGCGCAGGGCGCGTCTCCGGGCCATCTCGTCGTCGACATGAGTTCGATAGCGCCCGGCGTGTCACAAAAAATCGGACCCGCATTGAACGAAGCCGGCATCAATTTTCTCGACGCCCCCGTTTCAGGGGGTGAGCCGTTCGCAATCTCCGGCGATCTCGCCATCATGGTCGGCGGCAGAGCAGAGGACTTCGAAACGGCCAAGCCGCTCTTCGACGTGGTGGGCAAGTCGTCCGTGCTGTGCGGCGGTTTCGGCGCAGGCAACGTCACCAAATTGGCGAATCAGATCTGCGTCGGCGCAAACATTCACGGCCTCGCAGAAGCGTTGGCGCTGGCCACCAAAGCGGGCGTCGACCCTCAGACGGTGTTCGAAGCCATCAGGGGCGGCCTGGCCGGCAGCAACGTAATGAACGCCAAGGCTCCAATGATGATCGAGCGAAATTTCCAGCCGGGTTTCCGCATCGAGCTCCATTACAAGGACATCAACAACGCAATGCAGACCGCAAGGGAACTGAATATTCCTTTGCCGGTCACCGCCAACCTCCAGCAGGTGCTTGGTTCGTTGGTGATAAACGGAAACGGGACAAACGACCACGCCGGCATCCTGAAGTATGTCGAGGCGGCGGCAGCGGTAGAGGTGAAGCGGCCGTAGTACGGCAACCGCAATAACCCTTGTCAAAGACCCGGCGGATCGTCTCGCCGGGTCTTTCGCGTGTCACATACAGAGAACCGTCCGTCACTCAGCGGTCGGCGGTCGGCGGCGTTAAGGGCCCTTCCCGTCTCCAAAGGGTCGCTACGGCGACCGCGGCCACGCCGGACATCGCGGCGCCAAAGATGAACACGATTCGCGCTCCGGAAACGAATGCCTCCGTCGTAGCTCCGCTGGAGTCTTCCGAGATTCCGGCCAGGTCCCCAATAACACCGCGAGAGAGCATCACGGCCGTGACGATAGCCGTTGTCGCCGCGATGGCCGCGACCTGGGTCGAGTTTCTGATCACGTTCAGAAATGCGGCAGCCGAACTGTAGGAGGCGCTGTCCACGGCCGACAACGTAATGGCTGAGATTGGAGTGACCCATATCCCCATTCCCAGCCCTCCAACCGTGCTTGCCAAGGCGATCAGCGCCAGCGGGGTATCACTGGAGAACAACGCGAACATGACGCTGGAAACTGCTCCCAGCGCGAGCCCCAGCACTGCGAAGCGGACGCGGCTCCGGTCGAACAGACCGCCCAGCAATGTCGCGGCGAGCGCCGCCCCGATGGCGCCTGTAAAGAAGACCAGGCCTATCTCGACAGACGAACGTCCTTGAACATCCTTCACAAAGAACGGCACCAGGAAGAACATTGCCGATACGCCAACAAATCCAAAGCCGCGGGCCACAATCGCCAACGAAAACACTCGACTCCTGAAGTGGCTTAAATCGAACAGGGGATCATCGCACCGCAGTTCCCACCACACGAACGCCGCCAGGCTGAAAATACTGAGTCCGGCCGTCCCAAGTATCACGGGTGAATTCCAGCCGACGCGACTACCTTCGTTCAACGCAAATATCCCCAGGCATATCCCGCAAGCGGCCAATAGCGACCCAATCCAGTCGAAGTTGATACGCGTCGGTCGTTGCGCAAGACCAATTCGCGACTCTTCCAAGACGATCTGGGAACTGACGTAGCAGGGTACCGCAAGTACGGCCATCACCGAGTAGACAGCGCGCCACCCCGCGGCGTCGATCAATAACCCGCCAACGAGCGGGCCGACCAACATGCCGACTGTTGATGCCGCCATCGCTCCCCCCAATGCCCTGCTCCGTTCATTTTCGGGGAACACCGCAGCACAGATCGACAACATCTGGGTAAATACTATGGCCACACCCATCGAAGAAATCATCCTTGACGCGATGAGGAACGGGACGGACGGCGCAGCCCACGCCAGGATTGAACCCCCTGCCAACATCGCTATCCCCGCAAGTTGCATGCGCTTACGGCCCGTCAGATCGGCCAGCCTTCCCATCGGGAGCAGCATTCCGCTGATGGTGAGGGCGCCGGCCAGGGGGATCCATGCGGCCGCCGCAAGGGACAACCCAAAATCGCCGGCAATTGTGGGCAAGGCAATGTTGGAAAACGTAGTATCCACGGCCGCGATGAAATTGGCTCCGGCGAGGACCCAGAAGATGCGCCACCGCCCGGCAAATGGGTCGCTTACAGCCCTCGGGCGCGACGGCCGTGCGTTCTCGCTACCAATAGACCGAACACTGTCGCTATCGGCAGACATGTCGTTTTGGTTCGCCGTAACCGTATGGTTGATACAACGATTGGCTTGCCGGGGCAGGCATGTGCGTTACCTCGTGCTGCGTCATAGTCCGACGTTTCACACTCGTCGCACATTCAGCCACCGACTGAATCGGCAATGTAGACCTCATAACGGGGACAGGCCGAATTGCAAGGGTTTTCATGTGTTGCGACGGCCGCTAGGGCGTAAGAAGGCCGACTGCATCGTATAGCCATGTAGGTCTGAACCAGACGCCAAACTCGACGGGGTTGCAGGTTGCCCTTCGAACAGACGGGGCGTTGCCAACGCGCTTGCCGCCCCTGAAGGGGCTCACACTCCGCCCTGCTGAGGACCCGGAGACTCACCGGCATCGGGGTCTCTTGAGACATCTTCGAGGAATTTCTCGATTTCCGGCGGCAGCTCCACCTTTTCATTCCCACTTTGCCCCGCTGGCGTCTTCGACTCCTGGTCGTACTCGCCTTCGAATCGCTTTACCAGTTCCTGAAGTTGAGTGTTGCTCGACATCGCGCTGCCGACCTGGCCATATTGCCGGTCTCCCATGGCGATCTCAGGCAAACCCCTCCCAAATCCATATTGAGAACTCAAGACCCTCAAGAGTTGCGCCGCTCCGGCATAGTCGTCATCAAGCTTCAGATAGAGCGGCAGGTGCACAATCAGGCTAAGTGTTTCGACGCCGACCTCCAGCCGCGCCCTGTCGGTCAACTGGCTCGTAAGGCTGGTCGGACCCTGATAGTTGCTGCCTCCGATGCGTACCCCGCTGAAGTCATCCGGAGGGGTCCAACCTCTTGCGGAGCCGGTTACTCGAAGTGGCCGCGTGTGGGGCACCGAGTCGTACATACCGCCCACCAGCACGTACCGGGAGACTCCCAACTCCTTGATTAATTTCAATACGCTGTCGTTGAAGTCCTCGGCGTTCATGTGCGGCTCCATCATCTGAAGGAGCAGGAAATCTGGTTCATCGGGCCTGCGCCCTGCCAAGATCGTGGTGTTTGGCACCTTGACCACTCGCCGGTTCTTGACGAATTTCATCTCCGGCCGGTAGCGCGTGTAGTCGTAAAACCGGCTGGGACGGGCCAGGCGGCCGATCTCGCGAGCAAACGTGAGGCGGGCCAGGCGGCCGAGCACGATCGCGCCGACGTTGCCTACGTTCACCCAGGGGCGCAACATGACGATGCAATGCGGGTTGCGTAACGGCGGGTCGGGCCGGTCTATTTCAAAGTCGCCGATCAACAGCTGTGTAACTCCCGATCAGGGGTCCTGGGACTGTCAACGATACGCAATTCGTGAATGTGTCAATACGCGAGCCGCTGGCTCGTAGTTCGACCAGTGGGCCGGCGCCAGGCGGGCGGTACGCACGAATCCTTTGTCCGTGATGACGATGACTTCCCGCTCCTGTACGTCGCTTCCGGCCTCGGCGTTAGTGTATTCAGATTTGAGGCGTATGGTCGCACACCTCGATTCATCCTGTATTGTGCGCCCTTCACGGCCCGAGTGTAATATTTCGACGCCAAGGCCATGATTCGCCGCACTGATCTACCCTCGTAAGTCTCATCGCCGAGACTGGCAGGCGCGAGTACCAGCCTGTGCCCGATTGACGTTTTTGAGGACCACTTTGAGGACCACAAGGTAATACTGCAATGACATTGAAAATGGTTTTTGTCCCTCCGCAATCAGATGCCGTCAAGTCGTGGCTGCCGCGGCTTCTCGATTCAGTACCGGATGTTTCGTTCGTCGCCCCGGAATCCATGGACGAAGCGCGACGGGAGATCGCCGATGCCGACGCGGCGTTCGGAACTATCCCCCCCGACGTGCTTGCGGCGGCCGGCAAACTGCAGTGGCTTCAGGCGCCGGCCGCGGCCCCTCCGGCGGGTTACTACTACCCGGAACTGATCAACCACCCGGTTACGGTCACGAACTTCCGTGAGATCTACAACGACCACATCTCGATCCACATCATGGCGGTGCTCCTGGCATTCACAAAACGGCTGCCCGACTACTACCGGCAACAGGCGAACCGCAATTGGAATCCGCTGAACGAAAGCCGCGACCACGCTCTGTTCCTGCCGGAGACCACCGCGCTCATAGTCGGCGTGGGAGGCATCGGTGGGGAGACCGCGCGGCTTTGCGACGCCTTTGGAATGAGGGTGATCGGTGTCGACGCCAGGCGAGAGGACGTGCCCGATGGAGTGGCCGAACTTCATCGGCCGGATCAACTCGACAGGCTCTTGCCGGAGGCGGACTTTGTTGTCGCCACTATCCCGCACACGCCCCACACCGAGGGTCTATTCGACGCCGAAAAATTCAGCCTGATGAAAAGCAGCGCCTACTTCATCAATATCGGCCGGGGCATGACCACGAAGCTTGACGATCTGAATCACGCGCTGCGCAGCGGTCAGATCGGCGGGGCCGCCCTCGACGTCTACGAAATAGAGCCGTTGCCAGCCGACCATCCCTTGTGGGACGCACCAAACACGATCCTTACGCCGCACGTCGCTGCCTATGGACCGCATCTTGAAGAGCGACGCTACGAGATCGTTGCCGATAATGTTCGCCGCCTGATTAACGGGGAGTCACTCCGCAACGTCGTAGACAAGGAAAACTGGTTCTGAACCTCGGCCTCTCGCCCACCATCACGTTGCGGCAGATCTGATAAACGCGGCCGGTCGATCACGCCTTTTCTGCTGCGAGCGCACGCAAGCGTGGGAGCACTTCCTCGCCGAGCATTCGGATCGTGTCAGGCTGATTGGTCGACGTTATCTGCATAACGACGGCTTTGGCGTCCAAATCCGTAATTAGCGGCGCGTATCTGTCAACCAGTTCATCAGGACTCGCGGCAACCTGAAACATGCCGATGATCTCCTGGCGTGACATGGCATCGGCGCGGCTCCTGAGTACGGCAGGGTCGACGGCCGACAACCGCCCTTCGACGCGGAGACCCCGCCACGGTCGCAACGCTTCCCACGCTTCATCTTCGTCACCCGCGTAGGCGCACCAGCGTGTAGCGATGATGACAGGCGGCGGGCGGCCGGCCTCGGCCGCGGTCGTATTCGCCGGTTCGATGACCAACCGAAGTGTGTCCGCGGGGTCCTTCACGCTCGTAATGATGCCGTCGGCATGGCGGGCGGCGTTGCGGGAAGATCGCGGTCGCCCGGCGGCCATCCAGATCGGTATCGGATGAAGCGGCGGGCTGTACAAGCGGGCGGCCTCGGTGCTGTAGTAACGGCCCTCGAACGTAATCTTTTCGCCCGCGAACAGCGCCCTGATTATGTGTATCGCTTCCCTTATCCGCCCGATCCGCTCCGAAAAGCTCCCGAACGAGAACCCCAACGGCCCTTCGTTGATGTTCTCTCCGGTGCCTATTCCAAGTTCGAATCGCCCGCCGGAAATGCGGTCTATCGTCGCCGCGGCCTGTGCCACTATCGCCGGGTGATGCCTGAATATCGGCGCAATGACGCCGGTGATAAGGCGGACCCGTTCTGTAGCCTGCGCCATCGCCGCCAACGTCGAAAATGCGTAGCCGGCTGCCCCCACGTCGTCGACCCAAGGATGGAAATGTTCAGAAACGAACACGCCGTCGAATCCGGCCTTCTCGGCAAGCACGGCGTGATCTACGAGGACTTCAGGCTGAAACTGCTCGTGGCCGCAAAAGTAGTGAAATTCAACGTCGGTCATAGCCGCCTCATCATCGCATACGGAGACCCTCAACAAGACCTCAGCCAGCCGCCATTCGAACGTTCATTCGCGGTTCCATCGACGCCACAACACCGTCCTTGCGCGACGTGTCAGCGACGGCGACCTGCCTCGCAAGTTGCATCAATAATCGACGAACTGATACGCTGGCGCCGCAAAACGATATGGGTTCGCCAACAATTAGGTGGACTTCAGGGGAGTTCGGACCTGCCAATTCGTTTCAGTGACGAATTCGGCAAATGCGCACCGCTCCAGGCTGCGGCCGAAATCTGGCAATCCGGAAAGAGATCATCATGAACCGTAAATGGCAGTTGTTATTCCTCTCATTGATAGGCGCATTGGCGTTGGTGATCGTGGCCTGCGATGGAGGAGACGAACCCGCAGCGCCCACTTCGGCGCCAGCACCCACGGCGGCGCCTGCGCCCACTACGGCCCCTGCTCCAACTTCGGCGCCGGCGCCTACGGCGACCACGGCCGCGCCCACCGCGATGCCCGATAAAGACGAACCGGTTGCGAGGAACCGGACGCTGGTCCTGCCCATGGGCGGTTCGGTTATCGCCAACAACGAAAACTTCAATCCCTACGCTCTCGGGAACCAGATGGAGCGGTTTGTACTGTCCAAGGGCTTCAACGAGATGATGTTCTACGGGAACCTGAACACCGGAGAACAGTTCCCGTGGCAGGCGGAGTCGTGGTCGTTGGCGTCGGACAACAAGACCGTCACGATCAAGATCCGGGACGGTGTCGTGTGGAGCGACGGGACGCCTTTCAGCGCCGACGACGTGGTTTTCACGATAAACGAGATCAATGGTGGCGGATCGAGCCAGGGGAACCTGGTTAACGTTCCATTCGAGACAGGGGCCGTAGAGTCGATTACAGCGATAGACGCCTCGACGGTCGAATTGGTACAGGCGAAGCCCAATCCCCGATGGTTCTGGAAGAACTTCGGCATCGCCCACGAAAACCACGTGCCGATGTTGCCCAAGCACATCTGGGAAGGGAAGGACCTCGAAAACTTTACGTTCTACGACCCGGATCAGGGCTGGCCAGTCAACACCGGCGCATTCGACCTGTTCAGCACAAGCCCACAACAGATCATCTTCGACAGACGCGACAACTGGTGGGGTGAAGAAACGGGTTTCTGGACAGAGGCTCGCGAAGTGGAACGAATGATATTCGTCCCAAGCGGCGACAACCAGGCAACCACACAGATGCTCATCAACGACGAGGCTGAAACCAGCATCCTGAACGTCGGCGACTTCCTGGCTGCAAAGGCCCGAAACCCGAATCTCAGGTCATGGTTCCAGGACGGCCCGATCTGGGGACCGCCGGACGGCTGCGTGTTCCGTTACACGCCGAATAGCCAGAAAGAGCCCTGGAGCGACCCGGACATTCGGCGCGCATTGCAGTACGCCACCAACCGCGAACAGATCGTGGAACTGGCCATGGAGGGCTCGGTCAACATAGCAGTGCTGCCGTTTGCCGAATATGGAGGCGTACAGCGATACATCGAGCACGTGCAGGACCTGGTCGACCAGTACAATCCTGGCGAATACAACCCTGACAAGACTGCTGAAATCATGGAGTCCAAGGGTTATGCAAAGGACTCCGACGGATACTGGGCGAAAGACGGCGAAAGACTGTCATTCATCGTCAACTCGGCCGCTTGGCGCGACCACCACCTGCCTCCCGCTGTGCAGCAGTGGAGAGACGCCGGGTTCGACGTAACGTCGAAGTCGTGGGACGGGGACAGCGCGATGGAGTCCCTGCTCTCCGGCGAATGGGACATCTACAACGAGGTCCATTGCGGCAGCCTGACCGATCCGTTCGAAACCCTGAACGACTTCCACTCGAAGTGGTCCCGGCCTGAGGGCGAACCTCAGCCTTACAGGCACGCCACGAGCCGGTACTCGAATCCTGAGTACGATGACATCATCGACAGGATGGAGGCGATGGAACCGTCTCCGGACGACCCCGCATACATCGAACTTGTACGTGCGGCAGTCGAAATCTTCCTGAGAGACGTACCGGAAATCGTCTGGGGCGAAGAACGTCACGCGGTGACATTCAACGAAACTTACTGGACAGGGTGGGCGACTGATGAGAACCCGATCGCAGGTCCGTTCTTCTGTTGCTGGTCGTCTCCGTACTTGATCATTTTGGAGTTGGAAGCCGTCCAGCCCTGACGAAGCGTTTGACAACGCGTAATTGAACAAACTTTGGCAAACCGGGCGGCGAGGGGTTCGACCCCGCGCCGCCTTGCCGGTACTTTGACAACTCGTCCTCGAACATCCTTGTCGTCCGATGCGCCCCGATAGCCAACGGTCTGGAATCGCGGGTAGAACGGATTCTTCGACGAGTATCGGATCGACAACTGGCGCGCCCACGTTTAGCCTGTTCGCATCGCCCAGGCGCGCGGTGCAATGCAATTGACCCTGCTTGCCGGCGCTCCCGCCAGGCCCCGGTCCGAATGACTCAACAAAGACAATGACTCTCGGATACGTAGGAAGACGACTCGGACTGTTCTGCATCATTGCAGTGGCGGCGTTCAGTCTCAACTTCATGATCCCCCACATTCTGCCCGGGGACCCCATTCGGGAGAGGTTTACCACGCTCCAGGGATATGGCGGCCAGTTCAAGGCGGATGTTGAAGAACTAATCGCTATATATGACAAGAAATTCGGATTTGATCAGCCGCTGTGGAAGCAGTACCTGAGGTATTGGGGCGACGTGCTGCGCGGAGATCTGGGCCAGTCGGCTTCGCACTTCCCGGCCGAAGTGACCACCCTGCTCAGGATTACCCTGCCCTGGTCGATCGGTCTGCTTGTTACCGCTACTGCAATATCCTTCGCAATCGGAACTCTCCTGGGGGCCTTGTTAGCGTGGCCGGCTTTGCCGAAGGCGTTTCGCGGGAGTTTGACGAGCACGGTGCCGTTGATGATGGTCGCCGCGGCGATACCGTCCTTCCTGATCGGGATAGTGCTCGTCTTCTTCTTCGTGATCATCTGGAATTTCTTCCCTCCGGGCAGAGGGATTGCGGTCGGGGTAGAAGTGGGATTTGGCTGGAAATCGATATCCAGCATGATCGATCACGCCTTTTTGCCAGCCATGTCGATGGTATTGGCGACGGCTGGACTCTACGCTCTCACCATGCGCGGGATGATGGTTACCGTGATGGGAGAGGACTACATCACGCTGGCGAAGGCCAAGGGTCTGAAGGGCGCCCGCATATTCCTGTGGTACGCGCTGCGCACCGCCCTGTTGCCCCAGGCGACGGCCCTGGCCCTGTCGATCGGCCACGTGGTGACCGGTTCGATTCTTGTCGAAACCGTGTTTGCTTACCCGGGAGTCGGTAATCTGCTCTTCGAGTCCATCCGAACGAACGACTTCTTCATGATCCAGGGCATTGCTGTCATTCTTATCCTTGCGACCGCGGTGTCACTGTTGTTCATGGACCTTCTATACCCGTTAATCGATCCAAGAATCGGGTCCGGCCAAGCGTAACGCAGGCAATGTTCCAGCAGGTCTCATACTACTCGGTCCGAATTCAACCCATGTTGAGGATTCGGTCTACAGCAGGTTGGATCAACTCCAACCGTGTGCTCGCCACAGGGCTCCTGATGGCGGCAATACTCTTGTTCGTCGGAAACGTGGGTCCGTTTCTCGTGGACCACGACAATGCCCGCCTGGGCGCGGCGACGCCGCGTCAGCCTCCCAGCGCCGCCCACTTTTTCGGCACGGACGTGCAGGGCAGAGACTTATGGACGTGGTGGGTCCTTGGAATGGGCCAGACCCTCAAGGTGGCGTTTATCGCCGGGTTTTTGGGCACGAGCGCGGGACTAATGCTCGGCCTGATGGCCGGGTACTTCGGAGGGCTGCTGGACTCGTTTATCCGGACCGTCAGCGACGTTGCAATCACCATCCCGGCCATCGCCATCCTCGTCCTTGTGGGGGTCGTAGTCCGTGAGATGACCGTCGAGTTGATGGCCCTTATCGTGGCGTTTCTTACCTGGACGCAGCCCACGAGGACAATCCGGTCACAGGTGCTCACATTGAGGGAGCGGGCCTACATTCACATCGCGAGGCTCAACGGCATGGAAGGACCTGAATTGATATTCAGGGAGATCATGCCCAACCTGCTTCCGTTCCTCGCAACCCAGTTTGTGTGGGCTTTCTCCGTGGCCGTTCTCGCCACGGTGGGCCTCGAAGCGCTGGGACTCGGCCCAAAGAACGACGTGACCCTGGGTATGACCGTCTACTGGGCCAGGTTCTCTTCGGCGATTTTGCGCAACATGTGGTGGTGGTGGGGACCCCCGATCGCCTCGATCGCCGCAATTTTCATAGCCCTCTACATGCTATCGATCGGTCTGGACCGATACGCCAATCCGAGATTGCAGCGCAATTGACATTATGACCGCGCGTACCCAAAACGACACATCGGCGGCGGCCGCATCCATCCATCCGCCTGCGGGCGCGCAGACGGAGGCCGTTGATGTCAGGGGCGTCCTGCAAGTCGAGGACTTGCGAGTGCAATACGGCACTCCCAGCGGCCCGGTCAAAGCCGTGGATGGCGTCACATTTACGTTAAGGCCGGGGGAGCGATTCGGACTTGTTGGAGAATCAGGGTCGGGCAAGACCACAACGGCGTTCGCGTTAATGCGGCTAATCGAACCTCCGGGGGAAATCACCGGCGGAAGGGCTCTTCTGGGCGGCGTGGATTTGCTGAAACTGTCCGACGAAGAGATGCGCCAGGCGCGGTTCGCCCAAATCGCCCTCATCCCCCAGGGGGCAATGAACTCGCTCAACCCGGTCATGCGCATCGGACACCAGTTGGCAGACACGATCAAGGCGCACGATTCGGGGTCGCGTGAAAAGGGACTCGACGATCGCATCGATGGGCTCCTGGCATCGGTCGGGCTATCGGCGGACGTCGCCCAAATGTACCCGCACGAGTTGAGCGGTGGGATGAAGCAGAGGGCTTGCATCGCGATGGCCATCTCCCTCCGCCCCAGTGTAATTCTCGCCGACGAACCGACCAGCGCTTTGGACGTTGTGGTGCAACGCCAGGTGTTGCAGACACTGAGACGCGTTCAGGAAGAGTTGGGGGCTTCGATCATCTTCGTGGGTCACGACATGGGCTTGATGGCGCAGTTCGTGGACCGCATTGGCGTAATGTACGCCGGTAAACTGGTGGAAATCGGACCGGTCAAAGAGTTGTTCGGTCAACCCAAACACCCCTACACGCAACTCCTGATAGGCAGCCTTCCCAATTTGGACGCGAAGGGTGTTCTCAAGGGAATCCCCGGCATGCCACCGTCGCTGTTGCAGCCTCCCCCGGGGTGCGCCTTCCATCCCCGTTGCCCAAAGATGTTGGACCATTGCCCCAGCCTGGTTCCCGAGCTGCTCCAGGATGAAACAGATCACTGGGTCTCCTGCCACCTGTATGGAAACGGCCAATGACCGCGTTACTGGAAGCTCGAAACGTAACGAAGGTCTTTGGCGGAGGGATGTTCAGACGAAACCAGACCGTGGCGGTCGACAACATCTCGCTGGAACTTGCCGGCGATGCGCCGACCGTAACCGTTGTCGCGGGCGAAAGCGGGAGCGGCAAGACCACCCTCGCGCGTCTGCTGCTTGGCATCATTCGGCCGACCTCGGGAGAAGTTCTCTACAACGGACAGGACATCGGAAAGTTGCGACGCGCTGAACGAAAGAACTTCCGTCGGGAAATCCAGGCAGTCTTTCAGGACCCGTTCGAAGCCTATAACCCTTTCTACAAGGTCGACCACGTAATGACGGCGCCGGCATCCAAGTTCGCTCTCGCCAAGACAAGCGCAGGTCGGCGCAAACTGGTGGAAGAGGCCCTGGAGATGGTCGGGCTGCGGCCCGATGAAACCCTTGGGAGGTATCCGCACCAACTGAGCGGGGGGCAGAGACAGCGGGTGATGGTGGCGCGCGCCCTCCTTTTAAGACCGAGGATCATTGTGGCGGACGAGGCGGTCTCGATGGTGGACGCGTCGTTGCGCGCCACAATCCTCGAGAACCTGCTCACGCTGAATACTGAGTTCGGAATCTCGATTATTTACATCACGCATGACCTCACCACGGCCTACCAAGTAGGCGAAAACATCATCGTCCTCTACCAGGGGGCAATGGTCGAGGCTGGCGACGTGGAACTCGTCATCAAGAACCCAAAGCACCCGTACACGCAGCTACTTGTCAGCTCAATACCTCATCCCGACCCCGGCAAAACGTGGGATGAGGAAGAAGTTGTCGGGACGACCGGGAATTCAGGCGGCGGTCGAGAGCAGTGCCTATTTGTGGACCGGTGTCCCCACGCGATGGAAATCTGCCGGGACCAATCACCGCCAAAATTCCTCGTGGACCAACGTAGAGCGGCATCGTGCTTCCTGTACGCCGAGACACCGACGCTTGAAGAAGGCGATTTGAGCAGACTTATGAGCTCGTCTGTCGAAACTGCCGGGCCGGTCCAGTAACGAATTCAGGAAGAACGCCAAAAGGTCATCGGCGCCCAGGGTGATTCAAGGGTCGACAGCCGATTCGCGATTCTGCCGATCATCCTAATCAGGAATGATCCTGGCGCCCCTGATGCCGAGGTCGAGTCGTTCGATGCTGCGGCGGCTGCGCACGGTCACATACAGACTCGTGTTCCACCAGCAGAGGTTTGTAACGTCCGTTCCGCCCATGGGATAACTTGCGAGCAGTTCGCCGCCGTCTACGTCTACCGCATCCACCGTGCCGTTGGAGAAGCGTGCGATCCAAAGCCGGGCGTGTTCATCAAAGGCAATGCCGTCCACTGTGGGATTGTCGAAACGGAATACGACCCGCCGGTTCGACACAGCGCCCTTGTGAAGGTCATAGGCATAGATGGCGTTTTCTCGGGACACCGCTACGTACAGGCGGACGCCGTCAGGGTGAATCGCAATCCCGTTCGGAAAGTCGAGACCTTCGTCCAGCATCGTGACAGGGCCGGGAACTCCGTTTGGACCAATCTCGACTCTATAGACCTCACCCAGAATCCCCAGCGCCATCGGGCCGGGGTCGGTGAAGTAAACGTTCCCTTTACGGTCCAGGTAGAGATCGTTGGGGCCCTTGAAAGAGCGCCCGAGATAGTTGTCCGCCAGCGTCTCCGCCTCGCGGGTTCTCGTGTCGAAACGGAGGATGCGGCGTCCGCCATTGTCCGTGGCCACGATGTGCCCGCGGCCGTCGTATTTGATAGCGCCGGCGCTGCCGCCCGTATGGACCCACAAACTCACCGTACCGTCAGGAGTCATGCGCCCTATTGCGCCGTCCACGAGATAGTTCACAAAGTAGAGATTGCCGCGGTCGTCGAATGCAGGGCCTTCCGGAAAAGTGATGTTGGCCACGACCGGGTGCGGCTTGATGTCTTGTGGATCTGGCAGGTCATTGTCGGGGCGCATTTCAATCGGTCTCCTATGCATCTGGTTCACGCATTTGCATCTGCGAACAAGGTCGCTTAGTCGCTATCCCGCCCGTTCGGGCATCCATCCCCACGGCCGCGGTCCAACGGCCGGCTTGAATATCCGACCTGCTCGCACCGTGAGCCGCGGGGACAGAGCAGCGTGCTGGGCCCGCAGGACGCCTCCAAAGTTGTCGCGGTATATCCAGTCGCCATCGACAATCTCCAGAATCGACAAATCGGCTTCTCTGCCCTGCGAAATCGATCCAAGCTGTTCGGACATTCCGAGGACCTCGGCTGGCCTGGCGGTGGTCCGCCAAACTACGTCTTCAAGCGAAAGGCCCAACGCCATGAACTTGTTCATGCATTCCGTCAGGCTGTGAATAGGCGATTGGCGGCCCGGTACGGTCAGGTCTGAGCTGATGGTGTCCGGCACAAAGTCCTGATCCAAAATCATCCTGGCGCTTTTGAACGTAAAGTTCCGAATGCCGACACCGGCATCGAAGATAACGCCGCGTTCCCGGGCGCGCCTCGCCGCGGCCAGTACATTGCCGTCTTCGTCCAACAGCGAGCCGATCTGATGGCTGGTGGCGTGAGTAACGATGTCGCCGGGTTCGAGCACGTCGTCGAGCAGGACCGACACCAGTTTCCGCGCAACTTCGTCGTGCGTAATGTAGTCGCCAACGTGCACCATCAGCGGCACACCGCCACCGTTGGCAATCTCCTTTGCCAGTTTGGGCAACTCCGCGCCAAGCACCGCGACGGCCGGGCCCACCATTCGGACCTTGACGCCGCGTACAAGTCCTCCACTACCAAGAATTGCTTCTACCCCGGCTTCAACGTCGATGTCATCTCGGCTTTCGATCTCCGGTGCGTGGAAGATTCCGAGCGTGGCGGCATGGAGAAAGGAGATGACCCGAGTCTCACACGCCGGTACGACGAAACGGGCAAATCCTCCCAGGTTGTAGGCACCGACCGAGCCCGCATCGACGACCGTGGTCACTCCTCCCAATACTCCAGCGATGTCCGGTTCCAGGTAGAGATCGTCATCTCCGATCTTGCGCAGCGGTCCGGCGACGTGCGTATGAAGGTCGATCAACCCCGGCACCACCAAAGCGCCTGACGCATCGACGACGTTATCGGCACGGCGCAGATCGATGCCGCGGCCAATCTGAGCGACCACGCCATCACTGACGGCGACATCCATGATGGTGTCCAGTTGCCGGCCGGGGTCGAACACCCGCCCCCCGGTGATGAGTAGGTCTATGTTCGGATGGATCAATGCAGGGCTCCCTGGTCTCCAATGGACCAACTTCGCGGTCGCATTGTGACGCATAATGCCACGGTCGGAGCAGTCAGAAACATATTCGGTCTCGCCCGGCTGGGTTTGATTAGCATTTGGTCATCAATTGTCCGGCTGCTGCAATGGACGAAACTTGACGAACGGGCGATGATGGCACACGTGCTTTACGGTTGGGCGAAACCGACCTTGGCGAGGGAGGATCAGTGAGCGAGAAACAGGCTACTACCGTGTTGGGGCCCGTGGATGCCGACGCGCTAGGCGTAACTCTTACCCACGAACACCTGCTTTACGACCAGATAACCTACGTGCGCGGGCCGGAGGATGTCGAAACAGGCAAGCACGCCGGTGAAACCGTCCGGATGAATCAGCTTGGCGCACTGCGTCGCCGGGCGGCGTTGATAGCCGACAACGGCCGCAACTACGACCCATACCTGGCTGCGAGAGAGGTCGAACTGTTCAAGCAATCGGGTGGGGGTACGGTAGTCGATGTGTCTTCGAGGGGGCTCGGCCGTGACGCCGCCGGGCTGAAGCAGATCGCCGAAATCACCGGCGTGAACATCATCGCCGGATGCGGGTACTACAAGGCCGCTGGCCACCCGCCCAACATGTCCGAGCGGACCGTAGATGACGTGGCGGCAGAACTGGTGCGGGAGCTGGAGGTGGGTATCGGCGAAACCGGTGTTCGTGCCGGCGTTATAGGTGAAATCGCCACAGGGGCCCCCTTGTACGACGTTCCGATGGACGTGTGGGACTTGACCGGCCACACAGACATGGTACCCAACGAGGAAAAGGTATTGCGCGCGTCCGCACGGGCCCACAATGAGACCGGCGCGCCCATTTCCGTCCACATCTACAACTACCGGCCGAATCGGATGGCCCATCACGCTCTGGACATACTCGAATCGGAGGGGGCCGATCTTGAACGCGCGACCATCTGCCACCTCGACACGAGGCCCGACGCCGACTACGTCGCCTCGGTGGCGGATCGCGGCGCGTTCGTCGAATTCGACACGTTCGGCATGGAACAACACAACGACGGGAGTTTCAGCCAGATGCCGCGCGACCTTGAGCGGATCAAGCTGGTCGTCGACACGATAGAGCGAGGATACGTCGATCACATACTCATTTCGCACGATATTTGCTGGAAGATGCTGCTTGTGGAGTACGGCGGATGGGGTTTCGCCCACATCTCGAAGCACATCGAACCGCGGCTACGGAATTCAGGAGTGACGGATGAGCAGATTCACAAAATCAGGGTAGCCAACCCCGCCCGCTGGTTGGCGCATTGATGCCGTCAATCACGCAGAATGAACTTTGGCGTCGGCTCCCGGAAGCGGTTTATCGATCGGACGGTCTCAACTAACGGCAACAAAGCCGCGTCGGTCTCTTCGAAAGAACCCGGCGTAAGGGCCTGGAGGCAATAAATGAACAGGGCAGACAGTGATTACACGGCTTACTTCAATGGCGAATGGATGCCACTGAGCGAGGTCAGTATCCACCCGCTGGACTCGGGATTCACGGTTGGTGACGTTGTGTTCGATCTTGGACGGACCTTCAACGGAAAGAGTTTCCGCCTCAAGGATCATGTCGACCGGCTGTGGCGCTCCCTCAAGTTCGTGCGCATAGATCCCGGCATGTCGTTGGACGACATGATCGATCTGAGCGAAGAAGCCCTTCGGCGCAACGAACATCTTCGGGGTGAAGCTGAAGACCTGACGGTCAGGCAGTTCGTCACCCGCGGCGTGGGCGCTGGACGGCGGCATCGGGCAGGATCGCCGACAGTCGGCGTGATCGTCCAGCACGTCCAATTCAGCGGGTTCGCTCATCTGTACGAAACTGGAGCACACGGAGTCATAGCCCGTACCAGGAGCCACCCGGCTGAGACGATCGACCCCAAGCTGAAGCACTACAGCCGACTAAATTTCAACCTCGCCGAACTCGAAGTGGCGGACGTGGATCCTGACGGCTGGCCGGTTCTCATGGACATGGACGGGTATCTGACCGAGGGCACGGGGTACAACATGTTCCTGGTCTCGAACGGCGTGATCAAGACCCCGCAGGACAGGGCGATCCTCCAGGGCATATCCCGGGGCATGGTCCTTGATCTGGCAGAACAACTCGACCTCGAAGCCGTCGAGGAGGACTTACAGCCTTACGACCTTTACAACGCAGACGAAGCCTTTTTCACCGGAACGTCACCTTGCGTGTTGCCGGTCACGAAAGCGGACCACAGGCAGATTGGCGACGGCCGACCGGGCCCGATTACCAGTCAACTGCTGGCGGCATGGGGCGAATCGGTTGGAGTGGACATCGTCGGACAGGCGCGGGCCGGAGCAAGAGCCGTGTAGCTCGCACCAAGCGCGGGCGCGCAGACAGACCGGGTGTGTTGTCTGGAGCGGCGGACGGGATTCGAACCCGCGACCCCCTGCTTGGAAGGCAGGCGCTCTGCCAGCTGAGCTACCACCGCGCCGTATGACGACAACTTCACGCAGTTTCGTTGCCTGCGCCAGAATTGTGCCCGCATGACTGGGGCCTGAGTTTCAGCATAGTTGCGGGTGATCCTCAGGTCAACGCAGGCGATCGACAACGGGCCGCTTGTTTTGTGCGTGCGAGCGCCGTCCAGAGTCGAACCTGAGCACGGACCGCACGCCTTAGACTCTATCCGAACTATTATCTGTGCCGATTATGCGCGACAGCACGCACGCCTAAACTTGGCCGACACAATTCGGAGGGGAACATGCTACTCGCAGGAAGAACAGCACTGGTGACCGGCGCCAGCTCGGGAATCGGCCGATCCATCGCCATCGAATTCGCCCGCGAGGGCGCCAACGTGTCGATCGTCGACGTTCAAGAGTTGCCCAAACGCGGCAAGTACCACGAGCAGGACGTGACTACCACGACCGCCCACGAGGTCGAACTCGTCGGCGGCAAAGCACAATTCCATGAGGTCGACGTGGCAGACGCAGAAGAACTGAGCCGCGCAATAGATGCCACTGCCGAAAGATTCGGCTCTTTAGACATCCTCGTCAATAACGCCGGTATTCACTTTCCCGGTGGATTTGAAGATATGGCTGTCGAGGCGTGGGACAGGATCATTGCGGTCAATCTTCGAGCGGCTTACATCGCTATCAGGACCGCAGCGCCCCATCTGAAACGATCCACCGGCGGCCGGATCATCCAGATCGGTTCGATCCACGGATCCGGCGGCGGCCTCGGTCCCGCGTACCCGGCCACAAAGGCCGGCGTGACCAACATGGTCCGCGATGCAGCGGTCGAACTCGGACAGTACGGCATTACCGCCAACACGATCTGGCCCGGCTATATCGAAACTGCAATTCAGGACTATCTCACTCCGGATGACATTGCCGCGTACCGGGATTCAGTCCCTCTTCCACGGCTGGGAATACCAAAAGACATAGCTCGAGCGGCAGTGTTCCTGGCATCGGACGACGCTGAATGGATTACCGGCGCAACCCTTGTTGTGGATGGCGGCCACCTGGCGCGGACCTGATCGCATGCTCTGGCAATATGGCGCTCAAGATCCGCGACTCAGTCGGCCTCGATGGGATGTTTTCCGGCTCTACCCGGGTACACCTCCGGCATCCTTTAGAGCGATTGTTACAGCGTGCTTACGCCCGGATGCAGCCGTATTCACGGTCCGAGACATCGTATTGATGCCCCAAAATTACGGGTAACACATCTTGACATCAGCGGAACAATGCATCATGATGCCTAAATGAGAACCACACTTACGCTCGATGATGACATAGCGCACTCCCTGAGAGAACAAGCAAGGCTTCTTAACAAGCCGTTCAAGCAGGTGGTGAATGACACGCTGCGCCGCGGAATGTCACCCGCAGTCGGGGAAACGCGGGCCCCGTACCGGGTAAGACCGCACCGCAGCGGATTCGCCCCCGGCGTCGATCCAGAAAAGCTGAATCAGCTGAACGACGAGCTGGAGGTCGAGGACTTCCTCCGGACCGACGGCAGTTGATAGTACCCGACATCAACCTGTTGCTTTACGCCCACAACGCCGGCGCTGAACAACATGACTCCGCCAGGCGATGGTGGGAAGACCAGGTCAATGGCCCAATCAGCATCGGCCTTCCGTGGGTCGTAACGATCGGCTTCATAAGACTGCTGACTCACCCAAGGGTGCTCAACCGCCCGGCAACGCCTTCGCAAGCGATCGACTACGTTATGGAATGGTTCCAGTTCCCCCACGTCACGCCCATCAACCCGGGCGCCGACCACCTCACTCACGTCCGGCGATTCCTGGTCGCCGCGGGTGTCGGCGGTAATCTGACGACCGATGCGCACATCGCAGCGCTTGCGATGGAGTACCAGGCAGAGGTGCACTCCAACGATCGCGACTTTGGGCGGTTCCCCGGCCTGCGGTGGCGCAACCCCCTCTGATCGCGTTATCGCGGAGGGACTGCCCATCAATCTTCTACCGCGACCGACGAACCAAACCCGTACGACGGTCCGACTCAACTAGACCGATACGTCCGTGATCAGTACCCACATCGGTTGGTGACCAACATATGTCGTCGCCAAGTGCGTAAGGCGGCCAGACGCCCGATCAATGCGGTACGAAGCAAGCTCGCCCGAATCAAGGCCGCCCACAAGCATGCACGCGCCTGAAGGATCTACGCCAAATGCCCTGGGCGTCGGAAGGGTGGGTTCGGCGCCAAGGAAAGTCAACGATCCGGTTTCGCCGTCCACCGCGTACATGGCAATGCTGTCGTGGCCGCGGTTCGACGCATACAAGTTCTGGCCTGACGGGGTGATCCGGATCTGAGCGCAAGTATTGTGGTCGTCAAAATCACCGGGAAGCGTGGAAACGGTCTGGAACGGCGTCAAAGTCCCCGCGGCGCGATCGAAATGGTATGCCGTGACGCTTGAACCCTGCTCATTGTCGAAATAGACGAATCTCCCGTTGGGGTGGTAACAGTAGTGCCGGGGGCCGAAACCCTCCGGCTGCTCGACCAGCAACGGTTCGTTGTCCGACAGCCGGCCAGATTCGGGATCAAACAAAAACTGAAAGATCGTGTTCGATTCGCCCACGTGAGGCAAGAACGTGTATTTATTCGTCGCGTCCACCTGAACGCAGTGGGCCTTGGGCAGCGTGCGTCTCCACATGACGGGATCGGGCAATGTCGCGCCGTTTTCGTCAATTGCGTGCACAGCAACACCTCCCGCTCCGTAGTAGGCAGACAGGAGGAACCGCCCTGTCCTGTCCGTTGAAATGGAGCAGGGGTCGGAGTGCAGCTTGATCGTCCCAAGGTGTTCGATCTGGCCGTTGGCGGGATCGACGCCAAAGCTCGACATCTCGTAGGTAGATCGTATAGCTGCGTAAAGCCGCCGCCCGTCCGGTGAAATAGCGAGGGGCCCGGGGCCGCCGGACAATTTTGTCTCTCGAACTACTTCGAAGACTCCGGTCCGGCAATCGACGGCGAGGGTGGCTATTTTGTAGTCGTCCGCCAGTGAGACGTAGGTAAATAGTCTGGATCGCATAGATGTCCGCCGTTAAAGGTGAAGACGAGATGGGCACCTTGTCATCCTCCTACCAACTTGTACTGATCCGACGCCTGTCCTCCGGCCGGCAACCCCAAAGGCATCCTGACGTCCAGAACCAGCGGCCGGCCCTCTCTTTCTACAGTGTCCAGACCCTCGGATACCGCAGCGCCAACGCGTGCTTCGTCATCGACCAATTTTGCCTCGACCCCGAAAGACTCCGCTAGACCCACCACGTCGATACCGTCCAACACCACCCCTTCGTAAAGGCCTCTTTTGTTCATCTCACCTCCGGCCCCGTCAAACGCGCCCGCGACGATGCCGTAAGACCCATTGTTGGCGATGACGTACAACACCGGAATGCGGTGATGCGCCGCCGACCAAAAGGCCGAGTCGGAGTAGTACACAGAACCATCTCCGACAAGACCTATGACGGGCAAGTCGGGGGCCGCCAACTTTGCGCCGAGTGGTGCGCCCATACCGTAGCCCTCGGATCCTCCCGCAGGCCGTGCGTACATGACCGAACCGCCGTCTTCTTTGACGTTGACGCACTCCAACGGCACCGCGAACTGCTCGGTTGTGATTATTCCGCCGCCAGCCTGTTCGAGCGCTGCGTCGATAGCGTCCAGTAGTGCGATGGGGCCAACCTTGCCCGTATCGAGCGCGTTCGGTTGTAAACGGGTCCTGTTGGCTGCCTTTAGCGCGGCAGCCCGAGCCCTTGCCAGTGCGCGGCGTTCGTCGTAGCGGGCGAGATCGAACTCGCTCCGCACCAGTTCGTTAAGCCGCTCCACCGTTCTTCTTTCATCGGCATACACGGCGAGGTCCAATTGAGGGATGTTCTTGAAGACCTCTACGTCAGACCCAATCGCAACTACGCTCTTGGCGCTCTTGAATTGATCGAAATCTGCCGCGCCGCCGCTGCCGCCGTGCCTTACGCCAATGCAAACGATGTGATCGGGTTCGAGATCGACGACCGGGCCGCGAAGGTATCCGCAGTGGAGTGGATGGGCGGGGGAGACGCCTCGGAGGTCCCCCCACATCGTCGCCACCGACGCTCCAAAGTGTTCCGCCAAAGCAGTCACGGCGCGCTCCCCGCCGCTTTTCCAAACACCGTCGCCGATGTAAATCAATGGCCTTTCAGCCTCGTGAAGCCCGCGCGCTAACGCTTCCAGGTCATCGTCCGAGGGGTACCCTGCCCTGACGTCCCTGGTCGCGCCGTCGATAAGCCCGGTAGTCACTTCCTCGTTGCCCAGCATGCGATCGTAGACGGCCAGGTGGACCGGCCCCATCGGCGGCGTGGTAGCAACCATGATCGCTCGTTCTATGGCCGAGGGCAGTCCCTCGGGCTCGATGACCGTCCAGTTAGCTTTGGTGAATGGCGCCGAGATCAAGGTGGGGCCGGCGTTATGGCTGATGTCCAACGCGACGCGGTCTGCAAAGCTCCCGGTATCGCCGTGAAACGTCAGGACCACCACCGGCAGCCCACCGTTCCACACGTTGATCAACTGCCCGAGGCATTGAGCCAAACCCGAACCGAGATGGACCGAGATAACGGCCGGTTCACCCCGCGCCTGGGAATATCCACCTGCCATTGCGGTGACGGAACCCTCGTGCAAAGCAAGGATGCCGTGAATTCGGTCATTCGCGTACAGGGCATCGAAAAACCGCGCCTCCCGGGAACCGGAGTTGTAAAACAGGTGCTTGATCCCCGAACGCACAAGTTGCTCAACGATGATTTGCGACGGGTTGCCGGTGAAGGTCTGGATGGCCATTGAGCGAGGTTCCTTCGTTCGATTGGTTGTTGGACGTGATTGGCGTTCAACTGGTATTGGTCTGCACCGTTCGACGTCGGGCAAAGTTTATACGGGTGAACCTGAGCGTGAACGGCGCATGATCCCTGGTTGAGCCCGCGAATCCTGCATGCCCCGGCCCCAACACCACAGAACTGGCGCTCCTGGTGATGATAACCAGCTAGTCGTCACGCTCCGCAGACAACTCGCCGTAATCACGGAGCGCGGCCTCGTAAGAATCCGGCGTGTTGAGGTCGAGACGCACCACCCGGCTATCGAAGTCGATCAGGTTCATCCGGGATGCGTGGCGTCTTACCACTTCCCTAATACCCTGGTTTGCTTCAGTAATATCCAGCAGTTCCTGCCTAAGCCTCGCGCTGAACACGAGCGGATGGCCTCCCCTACCACGGTACCGCGGCGAGGTTACCGGAGCGCCCGACAAACGGTGGCTGCCGACCACCCGTCTGATGACCCAATCAGGACGCGGTTGGTCTACAGCGAGTATGACGATCGCCGCGGCCGTGGCGCTAACCGCTCGAACTCCGGCGCGAACCGACGTCGTTTTACCGTTTCTGAAGTCTGGATTTGGGACCACCTGGACCCCGTACGCGTCTAGAAAGAGCTGTGATACGGCCTCTCCTCCAGCGCCGATAACCACGCACACTTCATCGACGCCCCCTTTGAGCAACGATGCAACCTGGTACTGGACGAGAGTCGTTCCCTCCCAGCGCAACAACGGTTTGGGCCGTCCCATGCGAACCGACTCGCCGGCGGCCAGCAAGACTGCGCTGACGCGGGGTCGTGGCTCGGGATCGCCCCGGGCGACTGACGGGCAAGCGTTGGGCACAAGACCCGGTGACGGCAACCGCCCGGATCCTATTCGCCGACCGCTACCGGTACCCGGGGCTCGTTACCGGAGCGACGCTTCAGGTTTTGCTGAATCCGCTCCATATACCTGTCCTCAAGCTTCATCGAACCACCGCTGCCGCCGAGGCGGAATGCCAGGATTTCACCCATGATGCTGATAGCTATCTCTTCAGGAGTGCGGCCGCCGATGTCGAGGCCAATAGGAGCGTGAACCGCCTTGACCCGTTCGATTGGCCACCCGCGCTGGAGCAACTCCTCATAAATGAGGATCGTCTTGCGGCGGCTGCCGAGCAGGCCAACATAGCTTGCCGGCGTCTCCATCGCGGCTGCCAGCGCCGCGTCGTCGTATTGATGTCCGCGGGTTGCAACCACAATGAACGTGTTTGCGTTGATTGGCAGACCGCGAATGGTAGCGGCATACTCCCCCGCCCTCACGATGTCTGCCTCCGGAAATCTCTCGGCGTTGGCGAAATACTCACGGTCGTCGACAACGTACAGGCGAAATCCAACGCTCTTTGCAATTGGCGCCAGAGCCTTGCTGACGTGGCCGCCGCCCACCACGACAAGGGTTGGAGGTGTGGTAAACGCCTCTATGAAGTATTCGACGCCGTTGTCTGCGACAACGTAGTCGTTCTTGCCAAGCGCCATCAGTTCCCTGGCGCGCCTGCTTGCCTGCCTGTCGAGCCCTTCGTCCCCCAACGTGCCGACGTTATTTCCATTCTCCCTGACAAGCATCTTGTCGCCCACACGAAGCGATGAGCCCTGAGGGGCCACCATCAGGTTGGCGATGGCAACCGGCTTGCCGCCCTCGTATGCTGAAACAACTTCTTCTGCGTAGTCGAGATAGTCCGGCGCCTGCCGAATCGGATCGATCAGAAAGTACATGGTCCCGCCACACACAAGGCCGTCTTGCGCCGCCAGGTCCTCGTTTAGCTGGTAGTCCCGCATCTCGGCCGCGCCGCCCCTCTTCATGAGCTCCTGCGCGGCGAACCAAATGTCGCCTTCCACGCACCCGCCCCCAAGGGTCCCGACCCCCGAACCGTCAGATCTCACTAGCAGTTTTGCGCCCGGCTTCTGCGGAGTGGACCCCGAAGTACGAACTACCGTCGCAACGGCAACGGGGCTGCCCTGTTTGAGTTCTTCGACTGCTGCCCGGAATACTGGTTCCATGGAGCGTGCGCTCCTTCCTGGGAGATTCGTGGGCCGAAACGCCGTTGTGGTACGCCATCAGGCCGCACGGATGCGGCATCAATCCCGGTCTGATCTGTAATGAATCCAGAATAGCATAGCAACACGAAACCCCTGCCGAGATTACATATCGCAAGCCCCGGTTCGCCCGATGCCATCACCGACAATCGAACGGCACCCGGCTTCAGTCAAGACGCGCCGTTTGCGCCAGGATAACTAGCGAAGCCTGTGCGGCTCCAGCGCCTCGTAATTCAACTCGATACCAAGCCCAGGCCGGTCCGGCGCGTATACGTACCCGTCCTTGATGGCGAGCGTCTCCTTGTACATATTCCCGTGCATCGGATCGACTGAGTCACGGTAGTACTCGAGAATCAACCCATTCGAAATCGCCGTCACCAGGTGGATGTGCACTTCTTGTGCGCCGTGGGGCGCGATGTCGAGATCGTTTGCCTGCGCCAGGGCCGCGACCTTCATGAACTCAGTCACGCCTCCCATGATCAGCGCGTCGGGCTGCAAAATGTCCACGGCGCGGTGATTGATCATGTCCCTGAACCCGTATCGGGTGTACTCGTTCTCGCCGGCCGCAACGGGAATCGAAGTCGATTGCGTTATCTCCCGCTGGCCGATGTAGTCGTCCGGTTCCACCGGCTCCTCGAACCAGAAGAGGTCATACTGCTCCGCCTTGCGCGCGAACTCGATCGCCTGGTAGTGACGGTATGCGTTGTTGGCGTCGACCATCACTTTCACGTCGGGTCCGACGGTCTCGCGGACCACGCGCACTCGCTCGACGTCCTCGTTTATCGGTACCGCGCCGATCTTCATCTTCACCGCTCGCGCGCCGAGCTCCATGTTGACTTCCATCTCCTCGGCAAGTTCCTTTAGTCCCTTGCCCTCCTCGTAGTAGCCTCCCGCGATGTAGGTGTCGATCTTGTTCGAAAAGCCGCCTAGCAACTTGTAAACGGGAAGCCCGGCGATCTTGCCCTTGAGGTCCCAGAGAGCGATGTCGATTCCCGAAATGACACGGGTCGAAATACCGCGCCTGCCGACGAGTTTCGGCCGCCACATCTCGTACCAATGGCGTTCGTTGTCCAGCGGATCGCGCCCGATAAGCACCTGTTTGAGGTGTTCAACCATGGCGACGCCGACGTCCGGCGCGTCCTGGATCGACGCACCGATTCCCAGGCCAGACAGGCCTTCATCGGTGTCTATGTGAATAACGTTGAGCCCACTGTGGGTGTACGTATAGAGGCCATTGGTGATCGGCACAGCCCGCGGCCAGCGGAACACTTCTGTTCGGACGTCGGTAATCTTCAAGACGTTTGCTCCATCGTTGCATCGCGGGCCGATTCGTCTCGCCCGCTGTCGTTTAGATGACAGGATAATACCGTCGGACAGGCAGGAATGTAATCGTTTCGGACGCCCGGGGCGCCGTATCGGAGTATGGTGTTTGCCCGGCTGACAGACGTCGACCGATCTCCAGAAGCGCGAACAGACGGATAGCTTCCGATGCGCAATCCCACCCGGCGGCCGGTCGAGCTGTCGGATCGGGCGACGACCGGTGCGTGAATTCGGGGCAACTTCAAGGCATACTGTAAGAAGTGGACACGGGCCCGTAGCTCAGGGGTAAGAGCGGTCGGCTCATAACCGATTGGTCGCAGGTTCGAATCCTGCCGGGCCCACCAGACTTGACGAAATCAAGAACTTTCTCGTTGCGCTTCAGGTTGGCGGTGTAGTCGCCTCGTCTGTCGTGAGCAAGAACGTGCGTGTGCTCTAGCGCCGGATGCCCCAACATCGCTTCAGCATAGTCGCCGTCGTGCTGGTCGCCCTGTGCCTTCCGGTGACATAGTGCCTATTCAGGAAGGGATGGCCGATACGCGGTGATGGGCGGGACGGTGTCAAGGCTCGGGCAGACGACCCACTTTTGGGAGGCACCTATAGGGCGTTCTGGACCTGAAGGAGGCCTTCGCCTAGTTGATCGAGCCAATGCCACGCCAGTTGCGAGTTAGTGGGAAGCTCAATTGCAGTGAGGTGACTGACAACTTCCCGATCCAACAGGTTACTTGTTCTTGAGGATTCTAGGAATGTTGGAGACCCAGTCAGCCGTACCGCAAGTAAAAGAAACCGCCGCTCCGCCGATGGCTGCGAGGATACCGGCTACGATAATCCAGTACGCGGCGGTTCCTTCCTCTGCGTACGGTATCGCCGGTAGCAGAAGACCTAGCAGACAGAAGCAAAATGCAGATACGAAGTGCCAAATTGCCACACGACGCATGTCGCGCCTGAGTTTCTGCTCCACCCGGTCTGAGAAGCCGGCCGCCAGGCCAAATGCACCGAAGATCGCCATCACCTGGGCAAGTGTGAACGGTGATCCGGTTGCGTATGGGTTATCCCGGATGGGATCTGCGATGACTGATAGATTCCAGATGAAGACGCCGACGTAGACCAATGCCATTATGGTCCCAAGCAATGCTGCAACGACTACTGTCGGTGCCCATCTCAGCAAGTGCATTGGGCCGAAGTTAAGATTCCTGATTGCCATTATCCTCTCCTCTTGATCTCAATGCCGAGTCAGTGTCGCAGCCCGGCATTCCACAGTCCACAATCGAGTCTATTCGCACTTAGGCTCGTTCTAGAGCTGTAGTTAGACCCCGCTCCCCACTCCACTCGGCGTTGGCCCACTGCGCACGACCGGACGAGGTATTGACCTCATTGCTGTTTGTAACTACGATTGCGTAGTATGGTGAAGGGCGACTGCGCTTGCGTTGGATTTGGGATCAGACAAAGAACGGGGCGAATTTTCGAGCCCACGGCCTCAGTTTTGAGGCCGCAGCCTTCGTGTTCGCCGACCCTTTGTCTGCGACCCGGGAAGACCCATACCCATACGAACAACGGTGGCGAACCATTGGCATGGTGGGCACTCAAGTCGTGATGGTAGCCCATACTTGGCCGAATTTCGACACCGAGACCGGCGAGGAGATCGGACGCATCATCTCCGCACGTAAGGCGACGAGGCGTGAAAAGGAAGCATATGAAGAAGGACATTACTGAGTTGCCGTCAGACGTTCAGGAGCAGATACGGGCGTTAGAGGCTTTGCCGGAGGACCAGATCGACACTACCGACGCACCGGAGATTCTCGATTGGTCCGACGCTAGGCGTGGGGTCTTCTACCGTCCTGTGAAGCAGCAGATCACGCTGAGGCTGGACGCAGACATCGTTGCCTGGTTCAAGGCCCACGCTCCCGATGGTCGCGGATACCAGACTGACATCAACGGAGCGCTCCGCGACCATGTGCAGAGGATGGCCCGTCCCGCTCAATAGGCCAACAGGAGGCTGCCTTCCCCGGCATCAGGGACCTCGATGAAGCTCGCCGGTCCCTTGGTGTCCCCGGCCTCCGACGACTGCGAGTTGGTGACCGGCCAGTCGATCTTCAAAGCCGGCATTGCTCTGGCCCAAGCGTAACCGGCGCGCATGACACTTGAGCAAGAGGTAGTAGCTGATGATAGGTCGAATCTTGAGAGCCTTAGGGCCTAAGCCCAAGAGGAGGAGGCTCCACCGGAACTGGGAGTTGATTGGGGAAAAGAACTACGGGAATGAGGACATGGGGAATGTTCCTCCCTGGGTAAAAAAGCAAATAGCTCATATTTACCGTCACGGGCCTGGTTCTTCGCTAGGGCTGCAAACCTACTATCTCAAAGGGAAGACATACCGCTATAGATTGTCGTTTAGTGGCCAAGGTGGTCCTATACTACATATCCATCGGAGACGTAGATCAAGATGAGCAGACTCCGGGCGACAATAGTTGTGATACGGGATGAGAAGGTACTCTTGGTAATGGACAGGGGACGAAATAGATTCTCCCTGCCCGGCGGGGGTGTGAATAGAGGAGAACCGTCCATAGCCGCAGCAGCTCGGGAACTCTACGAAGAAACGGGGCTAAACTGCTCAATGATCGAGTGGCAGTTCCACTACAAGGGCAGAGTGCAACGTCACAGAGTATTCCGGGCCACTCCGACCGGACAAGTACGTCTAAAGGATGGTGAACTCATTAGGTATATCTGGTGGGATGGGAAGCAGAAAATCCGCGTTGAAAAGCATGTCTTAGACATTCTTACGCAGATGGGGTGGCCTACCTAGGAAGATGCTCTCGCCGAGACTCCGGTGGAGGATCCGTCGAACTGATCCAAGCCGAACACTTAGGAAGCGGAATAGGGGTGTGCCGAATAGACCGTGGATAGTCGTAGTGGCAATTTTGGCTATGCTCGTGGCAGCCTGCAATGAGCCGGAGCCGGTGATAGTAGTGGTGACGGCGACTCCGCTAGTGGCCGGTGCGCCATCGCTCACCAACACGGCGACACCGCTGCCGACCAGCGCAATTACGCCGACCAACGAACCGCAGACACTGCAAGTGCGTGTCCCTATACCCACCACTACACCGGGATCACCACCCACTGGCATTCCCGTGTCGTCCAACACACCTACTCCCCCGCCGTCAGAGACGCCGGTACCGCTGTCAACCGATACACGCGTGCCCACTAACACGCCGAGGCCGCTGCCGACCAGCACATCTACGCCGATGCCCACCAACACGCCGAGGCCGCTGCCGACCAGCACATCTACGCCGATGCCCACCAACACGCCGACACCGCTGCCGACCAGCACATCTACGCCCACTAACACGCCGACACCGCTGCCGACCAGCACATCTACGCCCACTAACACGCCGACACCGCTGCCGACCAGCACATTCACACCGATGCCCACCAACACGCCCACGCCCGTTGTCATGCTTGTCTTTGACGCCGAATCGACGGTTCTCGGGTATTGGTCTGACGGCACGGCTGATGTCAAAGTCATTGCGACACTGCGCAATGAGGGCACGCTCAAGCTCGAAGGTGCCCAAGAGATCACGGCAACTTGCATCGCCGACGACGATGAGCGCGGGGACTGCCGCGAGGAGTTGAGTCTGTCCCTGCCGGACGGATACGCGCCGAGCTCCGAGAGCTTCACTCTGCGGCTCCCGATGGGTGTGTCCAGCCTGGCATTCGACTACGGTGGGGATGAACCGCTGATCTCGAAAGTAGAGGTGCCCGAACGCATCCTTGGCGTAGACCGCGACCTCTGGGAGTGCTACTCGGACCGTCCCCCGGTCCAGGACTCCCTGGCGGGTTGCGGCGGGTGGGGTACCAAGACTGTTGAGAAGTGGCTCAACGACGTGCCTGTGAAGGTGTGGGCAACCGGAGACCCGACTCACATCGCAGTCCTCAAAACGGTTCTGGTGGATCTAGCTCCGATATTGAACATGGAGTTCGAGTGGGTCGATTCGGAGGAAGAAGCGGATTTCAAGGCGTTTGTCGGTGTGCCTCGTTCTCAAGCCTCGGGGCTCGGCTTTGACGACGACCCCAAACTGGTCCACTACTGGGGCTTCGCAAACGCGGCTGTGAACCGAGGTGAAGCCACTTCGGGGTATATCGTCATATGGCATCTGGACGAAGCCACCTTCAGGTCACCAATAGATTCGATAAGGTCGGTGACCATACACGAGGCCCTGCACGCCCTGACTCTCGTGAGTCACAGCACTCGGCCGGTGAGCATCATGGGGGAATCGGGACTAAATACATGGAGTCCCCGGGACAAGCAGTTGATCGAGCTCAACTCCCACCCGCTGATACGGCCAGGAATGTCGATGGATGACGTTCGGGAGTTAATGGTGCTCACGGACGAACTCCTGGATTACCGTGAGGTCGATTCGTATGCTTCGCATGACGACCCCCTCGACCTCGTATGGCGGACCTACGTCGCCCTCGAAGAGGCAGGATCCGTGAGCTTCCGCCTGAGTGGGGGAGAGTGTGGCCGCACTTTCGGAGTAAGGAGAGGTCCGATAGAGATGTCGATCGGGGACTTCGGCGTGTTCAAGGCTGAGCCCGCCCTGCTTTACCTGAACATCCATCCGCGCCAGTTCTACGTAGCCTATTCACGAGAAGACGAAGAGTGGACCCATTGGAGACTCTCCCCGCAGGGAACATGGGAGAAGGTCGCCAGAGCCACCGTCTCGGGCGCCAGCCCGTGGTGGCTGTGGAACGGCAAGATTCATCGAGCGATTCGCAGCGTGCTCATGGACGGGTCTCCCGAGGACATAAGCGTAGACGAGGCCCCTGACGGGAACCTTCTTCTCCGGGTTACCCTAGACGACTCCTACGTGAATATGTGGGACTGGACAGGGAGAGATTCTCTGGATCTGGCACTCGTTCTGGATCCCAATACATATGCGCTGGTGGGGTACAGATGGGAGTTGCACGAGACTCCGGGCGCAAACCCAGACGCGTGTCTCACCTACAGGGAAGTGGCGACCGACGGACGCCTCGGAGTCGATGTAGATGACCTTCTGGATGACCCGGAGATCGAATCGGACGGAACGCTTGACGATCCGCTCGGTCTCGTATGGCGGACCTACGTTGCACTGGAACAGGCGGGATCCGCGAGCTTCCGACTGAGCGGCGGGTGGATCGATAGAGCCTGCAATCAGACCTTCGGTATCAGGAGAGGCCCGATAGATATGGCGATCGGGGACTTCACGGTATTCAAGGACGATCCCGCCCTGATATTCCTTGACTTTCACACGGATCAATTCTATATCGTCTATTCCCAAGAAGATGGGGAGTGGACCCATTGGCGGCCCATATCTGGAGCGACCTGGGAGAAAGTCGAAAGGGAGACAGTCGTAGATGCCAGTTCGTATTGGCTGTGGAACGGCAAGCTCCACCGAGGCATTCTCTCCGTCCTCAACGACGGACTTCCAGAGGACATAAGCGTAGACGAGACCCTTGACGGGAACCTGCGTATACATGTCACGCTGGACGAGTCCTATGTCAATCTGTGGGAGTGGGGACCTATCGACAAGTCTTTGGACCTCACCCTCGTCGTGGACAACATGACATTCGCGTTGGTGGGCTACACGT
Source organism: Dehalococcoidia bacterium (assembly GCA_965219065.1). Lineage (GTDB taxonomy): Bacteria > Chloroflexota > Dehalococcoidia > Lucifugimonadales > Lucifugimonadaceae. The sequence goes on along the minus strand of OZ244715.1, from coordinate 78,497 downwards.
GGGAACTGCACAGGAACCCCGACGTGTACTTCGGCCCATGCCTCACATACAAGGAAGTGGCGACAGACGGACGCCTTGGCGTAGATATAGAGGTGCCCGAATCCATCAGGCACGAACTAACCGCTTCGCCCTGAACCGCCACCGAAAGCTGCTCGACGCCCTCAGCCGGATGCCGTTCGTAGACTCGGCGGAGCTGGCGCTCATTCTCGGCGAGCCACACGCCACGGTCACCGCGCCGTGGTCGGCCTGCTGGCCAAAGGCATCGTCGGGAGGGCGAGCCACGGCACCGCCCACCTAGCCTCCAGCCAGCGATACCACCTGACGGCCCAGGGCGTCGGCGAAGCTGCCTGGGTGCTCGGCTTCGCCACGCCCTCGGACTTCGTGCGCGCCTATCCCATGTCAGGGGAGTGGGTCACCCTGCTCATCCGCAGGATGGACGCGGTGGCCAATGTCTACCGACTCGCCGCCTCGATGTCCCCCGGCATCGACGGCCTCCAGTCTCAGGTGGAGTTCCACCGCAGGGGGCGCTTCGACGCCATCATCACCCTCCACGACGGCCGCAGCTTCGGCGTGGTGCGCCAGGGTCTGGCCCTACGGCGCCGGTCTCTCTACGACTGGCTGAGGGCCATCGGGGGGTACGACTACACCCGCCGTCCCAGCGCCGTCCTGATCCTGACCCCCGGCGTCTGGGAGGAGAGATTGACGACGAGGTCTGCGAGCGACTGAACCTCGACGATTGCTACGTTGCCGTGGAGTCGAGGAACGCGCTCGAAAGACGGGACCTTCGCGTCTGGTGCGAACCCACGGGGCTGTTCGGACTCTCGTACTCCACGCTGGAGGCCGTCAACGCCCACGGCAGCCGCGGCGGAGGGCCTAGCACCCAGTAGCCGGAGCGCAAGCGAGCGTCGCTGCCACGTTCTGGGCGCATGGCGCAGGCTGCGCCGGCCTTCGGCGTCAGCCCGTCGGAGAAGCGGACGCTGGACCTCATCACCGACCACCAGACTTGATAAAATCAAGAACCTTCAGGTTGACAATCTCACTGGTACTTTGACATCGTGCCCCGGTCCCACTTAGCCGGGCTCAAGCCTCGAGGGGCATACAAATGGGACTTATATACTTGACCCCACCGCTTTTAGTCGAGATATTTGTAGTAGAGGTTGAGAATGAACGACGGAATCACTATAAGCACCTTCCAATTCATTGACCTGTTTCCCGACGCGGAACAGGCCCGAAACTAACTGGAAACACAGCGGTGGAACGGGAACGTGGTATGCCCATTTTGCGAGTCCGGCGACAAGATTACCACCCGCAAGGGTAAGCGCCTCGGCTACTACCGCTGCCGGATCTGCAAGGACGAATTCACGGTCCGCACATGGACGATCTTCGAGCGGTCCCTCGTGCCTCTCAACAAGTGGCTCTATGCGATCTACCTGGTCGTCACGGCCCGCAAGGGCATATCGTCCCTGCGACTGTCGAAGGAACTGAGCGTCACGCAAAAGACGGCCTGGTTCATGCTTGGCCGTCTCCGTGAGGCTTGCAGCGGAGACCTGGGGAAGCTCAGCGGTGTCGTCGAGGTCGATGAGACATTCATCGGGGGTAGGGAGCGCAACAAGCACCCCTCGAAGAGGCTGCGCTCGGGGCGCGGGACTGCGAGCAAGACTCCGATCGCTGCCGCCAAGGAGCGCCACGGGAAGTTCAAGGCTGAGAAGTTGGACCGGACGGACACCCCCACCCTTCACGGATTCGTCACCGGGACTGTTGAGGCCGGATCGACGGTCTACACGGACGAACATTCAGGCTACCGGTTTTTGCGCGGCGATTACGACCACGAGGCCATCAACCACACCGCGCGCGAGTACGTGGTGGGGGACGCCCACACGAACGGCGTCGAAAGCGTCGGGGCGGTCCTGAAGCGCAGCATCTACGGGACCTGGCACCATGTGTCCACTAAGCACCTGCCCAGGTACGTGGACGAGGTTGCGTTCCGGCTGAACGAGGGGAATTGCGCCATTCACACCCTGGACCGCATGGACTCGCTCGTCCGCAACGCGTTCCAGCACCGGATCACCTACAGGCAGCTGACGGCATGAGCGAGACGCCCAAAGAACTCGATGCGGCCGTCAAGTTGATCCTGGACTACAAGCCTCCGTGCAAGCCGTCCAAAGACAAGCCGGAACCACCGGAGAAACCACCGTCTAGGAGTTACAGGAGTAACGGTTAATGGCCTACATAATTCGGTATGTTGTCATCTACGCTTTAATCTTCGCCGTGGCTGCGCCCATCATCATCACCGTGTTGAAGGAAGGGCTCTAGCCGACTGCTAGAATATCCGCCTAAAATCAAATAGTCCCGCCGGAGAGACGGGACCAATGGCGTGAAAATATAGAGCGTCAAGAACTCTGAATTTGCGCGCCTAGTGGTAGCGTTGTCAATTTTCGGCGGACTGAATCCCTTAAAGAGGGACGGTTATGTCGATCCGCTACTGGCTGGACAGCTTCGAGTATTGGCTATCGGACAAGAATCCCCGACTCTGGGCTGCATCACTGGTCGGTTTCTTCTGGGCTGCGTTCGGTGTCGCGCTTACGCTAGGCGTGTTGATCCTTCTGGACAAATAGGCGAGTCAACCGCCTCCCAGCGCTTCGCTCCCTTGGCCTACGCAGCCGGACTGTTCCAGTATGTCGATGATGTCCGGATCGAGACTTAGGGCCTCCTCAACGGCACGTAGGGTAGCCGGACTTTCCTCATCGAACTGCTCATCGTTCTCCAGGACCTTCAACTCTTCGTACAACGCTGCGGTTGCCTCATGGTACGCCTCAAGCCGCGGAGGGGGCACCAACTTGCTCCACTCGATAGCGAATTGGTTTATGAAGAACCCACGGTCACGTGCCCACGTCGACAGTGGCATCCTATTCGGTATGTCGGCGCACGCTTCCGCGAAGTCTCTGATCTCCGCAAGTTCTTGAGCCGTTGCGGTCGGCGGGAGCGCGGGCGTGGGCGTCGGTGTGGGTGATGGCGCCGGAGAGGCGCAAGCCGCCAGGGCCAGCAGCCACATGGCCAAGAACCAGAAAGGTCCTTCAATGCGTTCTGATAACCACTGAGCCATGAAAGGCCCCCTCACTGAAGGACTAATCGGTTCTGCTATCGCCGACACGTCCAAGTTCGCCAGCAAGGGGGTGCGTGGAACCGCGTCCTCACGGACGAACCTGGCGGCCATACAATGGCCGATGACGATAGCACGGGGCATTTTTTCAGGTCAAAAAAGTGGGGTCAAGTATATAATTCCCATACAAATGCCCCCGGTTTCGAGAACAGCCGGAGTCTGACGGACCCTGCCTAAACTCATCGCCGTTCACTGACCGGCGCGCACCTTTGCCTCCACACGACGGATGACACGCTGTCCACCCTCGGAGGAACGAAGGATTGTTAGTCCTTGCGACAGGGTCTCACCAAATATCGTAGTTGCCATGGACGAGGAAACCTTTGCCTTGTCCTTCTCGGGCATAGACCTATATTCCTCTGGAGAAGCGTACAGGTTAGTGCTGCTGCACATCATCCGCAGGTCCTCGCGTCGACGTTGTCTAGGAACCGTGCTGAGCACCCTGGATATCACCTTTCTAATCTCCATATTCACAGAGTTCCGCTCACATAGGTGGGAGGCGATGAGCCACGTGACGCCTTGTAGGGGCAGCACGTTGAGAGATATCAAGAATTTCCTTGTCTTCTTGCCACGGCGCACCTCGACAATGGTATACTCCGCGCAGGCGTAGCGAATGATTGGGCGGAAACTGGCAACGTGGTGGACCAAGTGGATGGCCTCTGAATCACCTAAGATGCGCAGATCGTAACGCCGCTTTAACCTGTAGAGTTCCGTGATTCTATCTGAAAGGTCAGCCAAAACTCCAAGCATCAGCTTTACCGCAAACCGGTTACCTTCTGTGGACCTCTCCCGATGAACCTGAGACGCCGCTTGTTCGACACCCCTCAACTGGCTGATGCGAAACAGCAGCGTCCGGTAAGCCAGGAAAAAGAGAGACTCCATGAATGCCTCCAACCCCGGGGGAGGACTACGGTCATATAGGATGGTTCGTCCGTGCAAGTCTGGCACAACCAAGTTGTCAGCCCGAGCCAGGGCACTGGTGCCCTGATCATGGTCGTTGCAGGCAAAATGCCTCACACTGGCTTCTTCTATGGTAACGGGGTGCGGAGGTAACTCCTTAATCTCCCAGGGCCACTGCTGAGCCAGCGTCGGGCGTCCACCGCCGGGAGTCGCTGCTGAGGTCTGCTTTACCGTGTCATGAATGTCAGGAAAGAACTGGTAAACGTAAAGCCCCCCTCCTAGAACTTGCCCGTCATGGCACGCTATTTCCTCCAGTGACTTAGCTTTCTGGATGGAGTGGCTCCTCCGTTCGGCTGGCTTCCGGCACTCCACAGGATAGGCCAAGTTATCATCACTGTGCCTGACGGGGTAGAGGCAAGTGGGACTGGCCTCGTCGGAAAAGATGTCTTGGAGTCGGTATATGTCCTTCAGAGCCTGATGGATTTGGGTCGAGGGTATGAATCCCACGCCCGACTCCTGAACGATCCCGTTCCATGTCTCAGCGTCGCTGATCTCACGTCTCAATGTTCCACACTCCTCTAGATGGAGTCGGGCAGGGAGAAAGCCTCAACCGTAAACAACGGTCAAGTTTACAACCAATGTTAAGAGTTGAGACAAGCAAACATCAAGGCAGCGAAAAGGCCTCAAGCCAATCCAGCCCAGCACGTCAAAGACTGTGGTGACCAGTGATCCCAGTTGCCGGCACTGAGTATGCCGGAATCTACTTCACTCACTTGGGTTGTCCTTTGACTCCCAATAGGGATATGTGTAACATCATTACACACTCACATTAGCCCGACTGGAGAGCGACATGGCCAGAGTTCAGTTGGTAATGCCAGATGCAGACCGAGATCGCTTCGTCGATCAGGCACGGCGGGAGGGAATATCCCTTAGCGCATGGCTGCGGGTGGCCGCCCGTGAGCGCCTTGAAGCACGCCAGCGCGTCAAGCTGTTCGAGTCCCCGGAGGACGTGAAGGAGTTCTTCCGGTCTTGCGCAGCGCTGGATGGTCCAGAGACGGAACCAGACTGGGATGAGCACTTGCGCACCATGAGCGAGTCGCGGTCAAGAGGGGTGACCGCAACGTGATCTTCGTAGACACTAACGTCTTCATGTACGCGGTGGGACGCCCCCACGCTCTCCAGGCGAATGCCCAGGAGTTCTTCATCGAAGCTAACCGAAGTGGCGCACCGCTGTGCACTTCAGCAGAGGTCATGCAGGAACTGGCCCATGTTTATCTGCCCATCGGAAGGCTGCAAACCTTCGATGCAACGCTAGGTTTGATAGCAAGCGCCGGAGTTGAGGTTTGGCCACTAGAGGAGGCGGACGTGGCTCTGGCCCGGCAACTCCATGAGCAATATCCCTCGTTGCAGGCCCGGGACCTCTGCCACCTAGCCAGCTGTCGAAGGCGTGGAGTCCGAGAGGTCAAGACCTTTGACCAGACATTCGCGGCCGTGTCGGGCAAACCGTCAGTCCAATAGTGGAGAAGAACTAACCAGACCACAGGCTAACAGGCCAATTCTTACAATGCCGCGACAGACAGAACCGAACGTGAACAACGCACTGGGCGACATGCTGCGAGGCATGATGCCGGGCTGTGAAATCCGCTCTGAGAACACCCAGACTTTCATCGACCATCCGGGCCGCCATGCCGACGTGCTGATCGTCGCGCCGGGCCGTTCCCCGGTGGTCGTCGAGGCTGAGTATGAGCCGGCTGCCGAAGTTGAGAAGGACGCCTCCGAACGGCTGGGGCTTCGCGTGAAGGGTGCCCCGCGCACCGTCGAGGCTGCCATAGCCCTGCGTTATCCCAAGACTGTGGAAGACGCCTATGACCTGTGCTTGGCTCTAGTCGAGACACGCCTATCCTACTGCGTCCTTCATCAGGACGGCAGCCGATTTCCCGAATCGGGATGGCTGGGCGGCTCAGTGAGCGATCTGGCTGACATAGCCCGCTTGGTGTCCGTCCCACATAAGGCAGTGGAGCAGGCGGCTGACATGCTTGAGCAAGGTATTGGGCAGTCCTCCACACGTTTGGAGGAAATGGCGAAGCTACGCCCCAACGTCACCCCTGTTATTGCCCGGTTGCTGGGAATGAGCGACGTTCCTCAGACCCGTCGCATGGCCTGTGCCATCATTGCCAACGCCATGGTCTTTCACCAGCGCATCGCTGGGATGCACCAGGGGGTGAAACCTCTGCGATTAGTGTGCGGCCCCAACGTTGCAAACCCCCAAAGCGAGACGCTGACGGCCTGGGAAGACATTCTGAAGATCAACTACTGGCCCATCTTTGCCATAGCCAAGGACATCTTGGAGCAGCTTCCCGGAGACGTTGCGACTAGCATCTTGCGAGAGTTGTTGGAGACTTCCCAGGAAGTTGAAGCTACCGGCGTCGACAACGCCCACGACCTGACCGGCCGCATCTTCCAACGGCTTATCGCTGACCGGAAGTATCTGGCCACCTTCTACACCCTGCCCGCGTCGGCTGCGCTGCTGGCGCGTCTGGCCGTGGACAAGATGGATTCCGTGGACTGGTCCGACGCCGAGGCCATCGGCACATTGCGGATCGGCGACTTCGCTTGTGGGACAGGGGCGTTGCTGTCGGCGGTGTACGAGCAGGTCGCATCCCATCACGAGCGCGCCGGTGGCGATTCCACAACCCTGCACCCGGTGATGATAGAGGAGGTTCTGTACGGCTGCGACGTCATGCCCTCGGCAATCCACATCACCGGCTCCACCCTGTCAGGTATGCGGCCCAACGTGGGATTCAAGCAGTCCCGTCTCTACACCATGCCCTACGGAAAGCAGAAGGACAGCACGGTGAAGATAGGTTCCCTGGAGTTACTCCAAGCCTCTACAGCCCTCACCCTGTTCAACACCAGCGACCCAGCTCTGCGCACCGGCAGCGCGGGCGAGGAGACTGCCGCCCAGATCAACGTGGACATCCCGGACGCGAGCTTTGACCTCGTGATCATGAACCCGCCATTCACCAGGGCAACCAACCATGAAGGCGCACACGCCGACATCACCAACCCCGCTTTCGCTGCATTCGACGCCACTCCCGCTGACCAAACGAAGATGGGAGACCGGACCAACCAGTTAGGGAAGGCCTCCTGCTACCACGGCAACGCTGGAATCGCTTCGGCATTCGCTGCGCTGGCCCACAAGAAGCTCAACGCCGGCGGAGTCCTTGCCCTGGTCTTGCCCCTGTCGGCAGCTGCGGGCCTATCCTGGCGAGGATTCAGGGAGACGCTGGCCAAGGACTATACCGACCTCACCGTGTTGAGCATAGCTGCTTCGGACAACGACCATCTTTCGTTCTCGGCCGATACGGGCATGGCTGAGTGTCTAGTCATAGCCCGTAGGCTCAAGCGGTCCGGGGTAGCGACAGGGATAGGACGCGGGCACTTTGTATCCCTGGGCCGCCGCGCCCAAGGGTTCGCCCATGCCGGTTCACTGGCAATGAATGTCTCCAACCCCGAACGGGCGAGACGGGTTGAGGATGGCCCTTATGGCGGTACCGCATTGATGATCGGTGACGAACTGTCCGGCGAAAGCATGACCGCCCCGGTCCAGACGGACGGAGAATCCTGGGGTGCGGTCCGTCTGTCAGACCTGTCACTGGCTCAGACTGCTTTCGCATTGGCCCAATCAAGACTATGGCTTCCCGGCAGCCACTCGACGTTGGACGTGAAATTGGCTCCACTGGACAATATCGCCACACTGGGCATGGTTCACCGCGATATCACGGGTCCTCGACCTCGTGGCCCCTTCGATAAGATATCGCCAACCCCTACGGCCACGTACCCTTCCCTTTGGAACCACGATGCAAAAAACGAAACCCGGATGGTCTGCCAGCCAGACTCCCAGCTCCGGGTCAGGTCGGGAATGGAGCAAAAGTCCGCCGCTGCTTGGGCTACCGCTAGCCGCGCTCATATCAACCTTGATTTCAGGTTCAACTCGCAGCCGTTGACGGCAGCGTTCACTGAGCGGGAGAGCATGGGTGGCAGGGCATGGCCCAACGTAAGATTCCCAGACAGCCGGTTCGATTACGCCTTCACACTTTGGTCTAACTCTACTCTCGGGCTGCTGCTGTATTGGTGGCACTCAAACCGGCAGCACAGTGGCCGAGGCACCACTACTATTCGGAACGTTGAATCACTGCCCGTCCTCGACCTCCGCGCCTTCAGTGAGGAGCAGTTGAGCGCCTCCGAGGCCATTTTCGACAAACTCAGGGAAGTGGAGTTGAAGCCCGTCTACCTTGCGGACATCGACTCCAACCGTGCTTTTCTGGACCGACGAGTGGTCTGTGAGCTCTTGGGCTTCGACAAAGGTGTGTACGAGGGAGTTCGCAGGCTGTCGGCCAAATGGTGCGCCGAGCCGTCGGTGCACGGCGGGAAGGCGCGCCCAAAGGCTACCGAGCCTGTAAGCTAACGGCAACGGGGAAGATGTCCAAATCTTCTGCTTTTCCAGCCTTTGTCAATCAGAGCTAAGCTCGATTGAGGTTGTGGTAAATGAATGACGTCGGATACAGGGACAAGAGAACTGACAGCCGCTCCTAGTGTCTAAAGTTGCAGCTAGCCTCACCAACTCAGGCTAGCTCTCGGCAAGGTAAAGTAGGATCACCTGGGAACATGGTAGGATAGATCCATTGAGGCATAGAGTCGCGCCGACAGGAAGCGGGCGTATCAGAATATGAAAAACGTGGATGTTGTAGGGAATTTTTGGCTGGCACGTAAGCCTGGACGCAAGGTCGCAGGACGTCTTACCTTCAATGACACGGACGGTCTGGAACTCAACCTCATTGGTTCGCTTCATGACCCCGAGGAGGTCCTAGCTCAACAGACAGGACCTGTCATCAATGTCCCGTTGGATGAGTTGTACGGCTTGAATAGTGAACCGGTTCGTATTCTAGGGGAAACTACTAATGGGGCTGTTACGCTGGACAATTGCTTACGCAAGTCCGGAAAATTCCCATTGATTGGAATGCCACGGGTACCACAAGAGGTATATCACAGTGACGTGGCTTTACTCGGTGCGAACTTCGAAGAAGGCGAGCCGCTTGTCTTCGACCGCGTCACTTTGAGCATCCAAAACCTAGAGCATTGGATCGGTCTCTCCACAGTTAGCATCGATCTAGACTATGATGAGACCACGAAGGAAATCGCGCAGGTCCGAATAATCGACAAACCGCGGGAGAAGATAACAGCCAAAACGAGTCTGGCAGAACTTGACCTGTCCTTTGAATCCGTACTTGTGGGTGATCACAGCATGGAGAGCACTATTAGACAGAAGCGTGCTCTCAAACTTCGATTTCCAGAATCTCAAACTCTTGAAGATACTCTCAGACTGTGCACTTCATTGCAAAGCCTAGTGACAATTGGGATTGATGTGCCTGTATGCATCGACAGCATCTCTCTTATGCGTCCTGATACAGATAGTAAAATCGATTTCGTCGCCCAATTGATTGGTGCAACCAGCCAGGAAAGTAACAAGTCTCCCCATCCCCGGGAGATGCTGTTTACTTTTGAGGGCATTGGTGGATTGGAAGGACTCGCAAAGTGGCTTGATGTTGCTGACAAATATCAACTAGTGATTGATGCACTGCTCAGTCTCCAATACAGACCGCCGTGGTATACAGAGCATCGTTTCTTTGACGCCATAACGGCGGCAGAGACCTTGGCGCGCATACGACGACAAGAAGAGCACATCAACCGCTATAAGCTCAAACAGCTAGCCCACGACGCCGGTGCTGAATTTAAGACCTTAGTCGGTGATGTCGAACAATGGACTGATCTCGTATGGAATGCACGGAGAGATAACTTGGTGCATCGTGGGTTACGGGAAGGCAAACGTCCACCCCTGCGTTTGTATGCTGATTCCCTTTACTTTCTGGTGATTTTGTGCTTACTGAGGGAGTGCAGTGTGTCAGATGACACCTTGGCAAACGTCCAGAAACACCGGAAATTTCAATCTCTGGCAAAGGAACTGAAGGGAGCATGATGGCCAGCCAATTGCTTGTAACACTGGACGGAATCAGAGTTGACGGAGCTGGCGTGCCGGTCAAGCGCTTAGTCGAAGAACTGGGTGCCGGTGAAGTACTAAGGGGTGTCGCGTATACCTTGGGCTCTATAGTCAGATACCTTGGTGGCTATCAGATAGGAGACGACCAAGAGTCGTCCAAATGGATTCACAGCCCAGAAGGCTTACAACTACGACCTAGTGGACCCGGTTGCTTATTCGCTCAGTGGATTTTCGAACCATCGCCCGATCATCAAAGCACTCCGGAGTCCTATGAGGCCATGGCAATTGACACATTGCTGAAGCTGGACGGAGGAGGGGATATTGCTTGTCACGATTCAATGATGAATAACCTCCGCGAAATATCAGTTGCACTCCCTAAGAGTATTGTGTTATGGCTGGGCGATTCTGACAATCCTAATCAAGTCGGCATCAGACCTATGGATGATCCAGATGCTGGTCTGGAGTTGCGCCAAGATTTCTCCGCCGAATTGCGTGCTTCAATAGAAGCAGTGGCCGTCGGCAGTACAACCCATGCTGCCGAACAGGTAGCCCGGAGACAAGAATTGTCCTGGTGATGTATAGGGTTGAGTTCACCGATACTGCGGAAGACGACCTCTCTCGCCTGGACAGGGCTATAGCGCAGGAGGTGCTCGACAAGCTCCGTTGGCTAGCTGACAATGCGGAGTCAGTCCGGCACAAGGCACTGACCGGGCAATGGCAGAGGGCATTCAGCTTGCGGATTGGTGACTACCGGGCAATCTACAGCCTTGACCGCCTAGAGCGCAGAATGGTCATTCACTTCGTAAGGCATCGTAGCGAAGTCTATCGCCTAAGGTGATTGACCAACCTCTTCCTTGTCGCCAGTCATCGACGACTCCATGTGATCCTGACTGGTCAGGAATCTAGTCCCGATGTCGGAGGATTCCTATCCAGGCTGGCACCCAAAGAGAGTGTGACGGCGAGCGACAATACTGCCCCACATCTCAGCTACAGCGCTTGCCTCCACATCAATGCCCTTCCAGTTGTCCGATGCGTTCTCGTGTGTCCGACAACGGGTGCTGTCGGACACACATCCAACTTTGGTAGATTCGATATATGGCCCTTTCCGAACGACAGCTATTCCATTTCCGCAGCAGGTTGCCCTTCATGGACTCCGCAGAGCTGGCAGGCATCCTCGGCGAGCCTCACGCCACGTTCCACCGAGTCCTGGCCGACCTGCCGGCCGAGGGCATCGTCGGGAGGGTGAGCCACGGCACCGCCAACCTGCCGTCGAGCCAGAGATACCACCTGACGGCCAACGGAATCAGGGAGGCCGCCCGGACCCTGGGCCTCGACACGCCCTCGGACTTCGTGCGAGCCTACCCCGCGTCCAGGGAATGGCTGACGCCGCTCATGCGCAGGATGGACGCGGTGGCTTCCATCTACCGACTAGCCGCCTCGATGTCCCCCGGCATCGACGGGCTTCGGTCCCGCGTGGAGTTCCACCGCAGGGGGCGCTTCGACGCCGCCATCACGCTCCACGACGGCCGCAGCTTCGGCGTGGTGCGCCAGGGTCTGGCCCTGCGGCGCCGGTCTCTGTACGACCGGCTGAGGGCCATAGCGCAGTACGGCTACGGGCGTCGTCCCGGCACCGTCCTGATACTTGTGCCCAGCGCATGGGAGCTGCGGCGGACGGCGAGGTTCTGCATCAACAACGATCTGCGTGACTGCTACGTTGCCGTGGAGTCCAGTGACGCCTTGGAAAGACGGGACCTTCGCCTCTGGTTTCAACCCACGGGGCTGTTCGGACTCATGTACTACACCTTGGAGACGGTGATCTCCTACGCCAGCCGCGGCGGAGGGCCTGGCACCCAGTCGCCGGAGCGGAGCGGGCATCGCTGCCCCGTCCCGAACGGATGGCGCAGGCTGCGCCGGCCTTCGGCGTGAGCCCTGCCGAAAAGCGGACGCTGGACCTCATCACCGACCACCCGATGATCCCCCGAGGGAACCTTGCCCTCTGGCTCGGCGTTTCCGAAGGGCGTGTCAGCCAGATGATGCGCAGCCTGTTCAACGACTGGGGCCTAGTCGAGCGACACGGCAAACGGGGCGACACCCGCTACACGCTGTCCGCCGAGGGGATTCGCTTCGTCGCCCACCGGGACCGCGCCCAGCTACCCACCACGCAGGGCATATGGAGCACCGCCCTAACCACAGACAAACAGGGCCGCAGACGGCACGTGGGCCACTCTCATGGACAGATTCCTGCCGGATCCGGGCGCGCTTCACTATGTCGACCGTCTTCGCAGCTGACGGAGATACGCGCCTACGTGCGGGCCCATTTCCTCGGTGAGGACGCCGCCGTGAACTGGACCGAGATTGGCGCCAAGGTGAAAAAACTGGTGGACGAGCGAATAAGCGCCGAGGTGCGGGAGTTGATGAAACCGGTCTCGATACTCGACCAGGAATTCGAGCAGAAGATCGCTGCCCTGCCCCATGACGACGCGCGGGCCTCCATCATGGAACATGCAATACGCGCGCAGATACACGAGCGCCTGGCGAGTAACCCGGTGTTCTTCGAAAGGCTTTCAGCGCAGCTTGCAAAGGTTATCGAAGACCTCCGCAAACGGGTCATCGATTCGGCCGAGGCGTGCAAACACTTTGCCGCGATACGGAATGAGATCCAGAGCGAGGCCGACATCGCGGCCCAGCACGGCCTGTCGCCCGTGTCCTTCGCCATCTACCAGTTAATAGACGGCCATCCAAAGCCGGCCGCGGGTGGTGTCGTACGTGAGGCGCTGGCAGCGTATGAGCTTAATTTCGACGATGAGACCAAGGAAATCGCCATGAAGATCGAATCCGCCGTCGAACGTCACACCGGCGTGGTCGATTGGCAGTCGAACGAGGATGTCCAGCGTCTGATGCGCCGGGACATCAAGCGCGCGCTCAGGCGCACCGGGGAATACACGGAAGAGCGGCTGGATGAACTGGCGAACCAGACCGTCGAATTGGCGCGCCGGAGGATTGGTCGGTGACCGAGCGAGACAGCGTACGTTTCGGGAATACGACCATCGAGTACGACTTGCGGCGGAGCGAGCGTCGTAAGAAGACGGTCCAAATCTCAGTGGATGGCGGTGGAGTGCAGGTCGCTGCGCCATCGGAAACGCCGGACAGCGAACTACGCGCCATCGTTCGCAAGCGGGCGCCGTGGATCCTCAGCCACGCGACGGGAGAGTTGTTGGAGGCTGCGCCGAAGCGTTTCGTAAGCGGCGAGACGTTGCCATACCTGGGCCGCAACGTGCGGATGATCTTCGAGCCTGCCGATGTGCGTTCGCCGAAGGTCCGGTTCAACCACTGGCGGTTTCATTTCGCCGTACCGCAGGACCTCGATGCAGAAGTACGCTACGAACGAGTCCGCCGCGCTTTCATCAACTGGTACATAACCAGGGCCGAACTGCGGCTTGACTCAAGCGTGCGCCGCTGGTGGCCACAATTGGGCAGGGGAGACCAACCTCGGATACTCATCCGCGATCAAAGGCAACGATGGGGAAGTTGCGCCTCGGATGGCACGTTGCGATTCAACTGGCGGGCAATGATGCTCCCACCTGCGCTGATCGAGTACGTCATCGTCCACGAGTTGGCGCACCTGACGGTCAAGAATCACTCATCCGACTTCTGGGGTCTGGTCTCCAAAGCCATGCCCGATGCTCAGCACAGGCGTAGAAGCCTGCGGGAGGCCGGGCGAACGTTGCCGCTGTGACGCCAGCGTCAGACGTCTGAAATCAACCGGTGTCCACCGCACCGTGCAGCTATCCAGCCCAGCGGGCATCGACATACCACTGGGCCGTCCAGATGCAACACGCTTGCTGCCATGTGGTCATCGGACCTATTGATCTGCTGATCCACGCTTTCCACGACCACGTCTGCAGCTCTCAGGACAGGCCACGCTTCATGACCGCTACCAACTCGACAACACCCTCTACGGCCCTCATTCGCAGTTCGGCCCCCCACTTCAACCCATCGCGCATAAACCGCTACTTCTCCAGTTCAACGCTCTCCACGCCAACCGGTATTTCCGACTTGCACTATTGCAAGTACCAACTGGAGCCACGCAACTCATTCTGCCGCCGACCCTTTACCCAATTCGATTCTTGTAACCGTCCTGTAGGGGCACTTATTCCCCTGTTCCAATCTCGCTCACTTCCCTTTTAGCGACTCTTGCAAAAACCGCGTTTCCTGTACTACCCCGAAACGTCCCCAGCCGGCTTTCGCCATTCCGGCCTTACAAGATCGTTCGCCCGCGCACCCCCTTACAAGGGATCACGCTCATCGCCAGGACCATTCACACTGGTCTTGCGATTCCGATCCTAACTCAGGGTGGAGGAATTGCTGACAGCGGATTAGGAGATTGGGTACCAAGGCGTCACCATTGCCAGAGATTACGGGGCGGCCAGGGTCAGCGAATGAGTCCGTTGGAACGAGACATAGGAACTCTTTGGCGTCTGGTCTACATGCCCTTTCTTGACCGGTTGGAATTGGCCGCCGTCTCCAACACTCCCGACCGCACCGTGCACGACGCTGTGACAGGCCTCGTACGAAGAGACTTGGTGGCCTCGATCCGACATGCTACGGACCTGACCGCCTCGACGCGGCGACTCTACGTCACCAAAGAAGGCCTTCGCTATCTTGCTGACAGGGATGGAGTGGGTCTGCACGAACTGTTGCGGCGTCACCCCGTATCCGGTCACTGGCGACGTATCCTGCTGGGGCGGCTGGACGCCGTCGCCTCCATCTACCGTTTGGCCTCGTCCGTCGCCGAGGTGGGAGGCCCCATTCGCTTCAGGTGGTACCGCAGATCGCCCCTGGACGCCGGCATCATATTGAAGGACGGCAGGACCCTGGGAATTGTTAGGCAGGGCCTTACGTCTGACAGAACAGGCTTCTCCAAGCGCATCTGGAGACTGCTCGAAGATGTTCAACCCGACGCCCTGCTGGTCATTTCGCCTGATGAGATTCGCCTTCGGCAGGCAAAAGGACTAGTAAGACGATTCAGAGGGAAGGCGTTACTGACTTCTGAGAACAACGCCGCCTGGGCCACGCCCTCGTGGGAAGTTTGGAGGCAGCCTTCCTCGGTCAATGTGCTGGATCTACCTTCCGGGCTGGCCCGCGTAACTCCAGGCGGCCGGCTGCCTGTGGAATCACCGTTGACGAAACCGCTCCTACCAGACGACCTTTCAGGTTCGGATGGCGGATTCGACGTGGATGACTTCCTTCTGCCTGCCGTCATAAAGCCAGCCTTCAAGCGCACGATGGACATCCTGTTCGACTGGCCCTGGATTACTGCGAAGAACCTGGGAGCCCTACTCGGAGTATCTGCCCAGAGGACCTCTCAAATCACAGTACCTCTGGTCGGCGCAGACCTGGTCCGTCGCGTGAAGGTGGGAGGACGAGAGCGGCTGACCCTAACCGACTGGGGGATTGCGGTCCTGGCGCGCCGGGACCGAACCTCGGTTGGAAGGCTTCGCAAGCTCTGGAGCGGCGAGGAAGTGGGTGCCGACACAGACTTCAACTGGCGCAACGTCTTGGGGACCCGGAGCAGGTTGTTAGCACGCAACATGGAGCACACCGAAGCGGTACACGGCTTTCTCGCTCAACTCTCGAGGCAAGCCAAAGAAAGCGGCTTCCAAGTGGTTCAACTAGACCCGCCCCACCGGGGTTCCAGGTTCTTCAAACACAATTTCAACATGCGTTCCATCCATCCCGACGCCTTCGGCATCCTGCGAAAGGGGAATAGGACGATTCCATTCTTCCTGGAGTGGGAGCGAAGAGCAGTTCGACCCGGCACAATGGCTGCACGGCTCGGGCCCTACCTGCGCTACTACTCGGGTCACGATCCACTGGACGACCACGGAGCAAGGCCAATCGTTCTCATCGTCTTCGACGACAAGCTCGTGGAATCGCGGTTTCTCGGAGTCGCTCGAAGGGAAGTCCGGCGAACGATGGTCAAATTGCCGCTATGGGTGTCCCACAGCAAGGTGCTGGAGGAGAAGGGACCGCTGGGACCGGTGTGGCGCAACCACGACCACTTGGAACCTACCTATGCCTTTGAGTAGTAGAACGACCGTACCGCTCACATTCCCACTCTGGCGCAGTGGACCGATGACCTTCTGCCGGGTGGCGTTTGGCGAGCGCAGGTGCGACCTACTGCTACGGGACCTATAGGCGGGTTCATGCTTGAACTCCCCTATAGGGGATTACGCCCAGCTTTCTGAAGGTCCACGATGGACAGTGGAGGCTGGACAGTCGACGACTGCTACTCGTCGATTCCCGCCTGGAATCAATCCAATTCGCCACCGTTCCGAGGGCCGGTTCGCGAGCGCGGCACGCCTGTCAGACATGGATCGCAAGGTCAGCATTGGGTACCACAGCGAAAACCGGGATGAAACGCGTCAACCGACGTAATCCAACCGCAGAACGCCAGCCGTCTTCGCCTTACACGCCGGAGCAACGGCAGTCGCTGCATCGCGGGCTACGCATTTTGGCCCGCATGATCGCCCGCGCCCATGTCCGGCGCCAAGCGTCCAATTTCGCAGATGCGACCGAGCAGGTTGCTGAGAAAGATGGCGGAAACTGAGCGGCTCATCGACGTCGATTCCGGATGCGCCCCGCGTCTGTCTCATCCCAACTGTCCGCTTTTGCTAATGGGGTTTCAAATGTTCTAGCGGTCCACCGCGACCCGGATTTTCCGATCGAACTTCTTTAATCGACAAAGCCAAAACAGTCTTGCCGGGGGTCGACGGAGCCATGAGGTCAGTTCCCCTGCTGGGAATTGGTAGACCGCACCGCTCACCTAGAATTCGCCTAAGCGATTGTCCAACCGTGCAACTCGATCCGCCGAGCCTACAGACGACAAGCCGTCTTCCCCACCACACCTTTTGTCGTTGATAGTGGGGAGACCGAGACCACCTGCGTCAGCACCGCTGTCCGGATGAACCGGATGTCGCTGCCCATCCTCGTGTCCTGCTGGCCCGACCTGTCCAACGCAGGGATGCTGGGACATTCCTGGCGTCCACTCTGGGAGCCGGATTCCACGAGACTGGCGCTGTCCGGCCTGAGCGGCTAACGGTGGGACTCACTCCAACACTGGATGCGTCACCGTCCAGTTGAGGGGGGTTAGATAGCGACGTATCGGCGCTATCTGCCCATCATGCTATCTGGGGGTTGCAAGTAGCCATCGGCGGGGCGATTTTAGAGGTCCGTCGACGGCCAAATCACCCGTGTTTTAGCTACGAAACGGAGTTGACGCATCATCTGACGTGTCAGCAGATAGGGAGTGAAAACCGATGGATGAGCCTGTCCGCTGGGTCACGAAAGTGGAGGCCGCTGAGGAGTTGGAGATATCCCTCTCGATCCTGGTGGAAGGGAGATGTCGAGGTTGTCAGGGAAAGCCGCCGTGCCTAGGTGCGGATGCACGGGCCGGAGTATCTGAGCGACGAGGAGTTGCTGCGCCGGTCCCTTGTTCGGGAGGACAAGCTTCAGCGCACGGTGTTGGATTTGGATGGGCGAGCATCGGAGTTGGAGAGGGAACGGGATGAGGCTTGGGAGTCCGCCTCCGGCAGCGGACGGGCGTATGAGGAGATGGAGGAGGCGTACTGGAAGGAGCGCGCCGCACACGAGAAGACGATGGAACTGTTCATCGCAGCCCGCCTGACCGCCTTCGTGCTGTTGGCGCTGCTGATCGCCAGCGTTCTCGTGTGGTGGTTCGTGCTGAGGTTGGCTGCGTGGCGTCTGTTTACCTAGAAATCAGTAAGTGCTATGTCGCGCTGGAATTCGGAGCCAACCGACCGTTCTCGCCAATTGAGGGCACCTACTGAGCTCATCTTCTGGAAGGTAGCTAACGCCTGATTGTCGGTCTCCATGAGCAACAAGCCACCGCTTGGGGTTCCACGTTTAGGTCTGCGCAATCACTTCGGGAGGCTCATTGATGAGATCAAAGTCAGATATGGAGTGGACGATGAGACTTCTATCTAGGAGATCGACAAGGCGAGAATTCAGCCCCACTCGTCTCAGTCTTCTCAAGAACCCATTGTAATCCCACAGAGTCACAGAATCGCCGGCAGACTCAAAACCCCTCAAATCGGCCAAAGAAATGAACAAGCCTTCGACTCGTTCTAAATGGCCTCCATAACCGAGAGCCTTGGCCAGAGCTGGCAATCGAGTGCGCAGGTATTCGACCTTGTGGCCAAGCCTTGCAATTTGCTCCTGAAGTTCCTTGTCGAGAACATCACCGCTCTTGACTTCGACGACTAAGCACTCTCCGTCCTTCACTCCCAGCGCGTCATACTCGTAATTGCCCAACGAAGCTCGCTTTAGCGAGACTTTGACGTTGCTGTACCCATTAGCTTGCAACCAATAGGTGGCCAGGAGCTCCGAAAGTCCTGCGCGCAGTTTGGAGTTGACATCAACCGCTCTTTTGCTCAGTTTCCGCATCGCTTGAAAAGCGGGGAGCTCACAATGCGACAAGAGGTCCCGGTCAGAAACCCTGTCGATCCTTTCGACAACATGTAGCTTGTCCTTGAATCGGATCAGCAGCCCCTCAACTTCTCTTATGGCACGACCGACATCGCTATCGATCACGTGCCCTTCGTGGAACATCTTGTAGAACAAGTACCACTTGGAGTGATTTGCGATCAACGTTTCCCTCCGGGATCTGACCGCGATGGATACCCAATCACGACCGTCAGACTCCACAGAATGCGTGACAAGAAGCATTTCCACAGGAGTATCAGGATAGGTGGAAACTGCGCCGGCAACTAGAAGCTCCAAGTCCATGAAGTCGGTGAAATTTCCGGGCGTGAAGAGACGCACCGTGTCTGGACCCAGGATTGCGGTCAATCTATCCTTGGCAGGGACACTCTCCATGTCTACCGGATAATTTGCCGACAAGTACTTCAGCAGCCCGTGCTTGGAAAACTCAGCGAACTCTGCCAATCCGTACTCCATACTAGGCCAGCTTCCTCCAGGATGCGTTGGGTTGACAAAATGCTGAAGTTCCTCGAACCACTTGGAACCAACGAAGGGTTCCGTGTCCGAATTGGCCTGAGAGGGCAAGGAAACGCCCTCCATCCTGACAACGGAGTCAAAGCCGAAGTAAAGGCCATCCCACCACCTCTCTGGAATGGGTCTACCGAAGGACCAGGAGGAAACATCATCTAGGTGCGTCTGCGCATCCAAAGTGGACTCATCGTTCAGAGGACGAGATTTCTCCTCTCCACCCCATACCAACTGAAATGCTAATGGTATGAAATGACTTGGCATCCAGGTATAGTCCACGACCCGCTCCGCTATCAGTACGGGAAGCAAGGAGTCGCCATCGGCCATCCTGCTTCCATCACTTCGCGAGACGATCTCGCATCTTCCAAGAGCGGCACGGAGGATGGAACCAAATTTGCCGCACCTCTTGATGGCTGTGAGCGTTTCCCCCAAGCCCTGATCTGAGCTTCGCAACGTACCGAAGAGGTTATCGAAGCCGGAGCACAAGAGGGCCAGATCGGACTCCAGATCGGTGACAGCAGCTAGAATAGATACCTCACTTCTAGGGGAACCATAGCTCAACCAGTGGCTGAGCCTGTCGTCGTGCTCCAGACCCAATGAGTCTGCATTCCGAGCCACGAAATCCAGCACGCTGTTCAAAGTGGTAGCCACGGCCAGACGGTATCCGCGAAGGAAATTCCGCTTGTCGCGAGGGTTCAACGACTCGGTCGCGGTTTCCAAACGAACCTGAGAATCGGTGCGACACAGGGACTCAAGCGCAGCTAAATCCAATAAGAAATGCAAGCGCAAACTGCGGTTCAACGGTTCAGGTGTAGACACATCCAAGGGAGCCCCTCCATGCCAATAGTTATAACCAAGAGTCAGGTTCTCGGACTGACAGGATGACGAACATTCACCAGATTCTGACAGTTGCCCCTGTGGATGGTAGAAGACTGTTGACAGGAGCCGAGCCCATGTCGCACTATCTTGGTAAGACTCGATAATAAGAGGTGAACATGCCACGAACGACCAAGACCATCACCTTCTCCTTGCCGCCGGAGATGGCGGACCGGGTGGACGAGGTGATGAAGCAGCAGGGAAGGTCAAGGAGCGAGTTTCTTCGTGAGGCAGTGCTCCGCTACATCGAGGAGTGCGAGTGGAGGCAGTTGCTCCAGTACGGAGAGGAACGGGCGAGGGAGAAGGGCATCGGCCCCGAGGACGTGACCTTTCTGGTGGAAGAGTACCGGGCCGAGATCAGCTCCTCCCGTACATGAGAGTCGTCCTCGATACCAACGTCATCGTCTCCGGTCTGAACTTCCCAGGCAACGAGCGCCTCGTTCTCGAACTGGCTCTCAGGGGGAGGTTTGAGCTATGCCTGTCTCCCTTCATCCTGGATGAGGTTGCCGGGGTGCTTGTGCGTAAGTTCGATTGGACCGAGGAACGCTCGTCCCAGGCTCTCAGGGCGCTGGGAGATGCCGCCACCGTCATTGAACCCCCGCGGCTCTCAGAGGAGATCGAGGGCGGCCACGCCGACAATCGCATCCTGGAATGCGCTGTGGGGGCTTCCGCCGACTACTTGGTAACCGGTGACCGGCGGCATCTGTTGCCACTTGAAGAGCATCAAGGCGCAAGAATCCTCAATGCTCCCCGCTTCCTGTCGTTCCTGGGAGAAGGATGAATCCGGACTGTATCTGGCCGGCTTCGCTGATGAAATTGGCAAGGAGGTGTATTGAAGTCGCGAAAGTCATCAAATCGCACTCCGCATGACGAAGCGGTAGCAATCATCGAGCAGCTCGTGATAAAGAACCTGGGAGGAAACCTGGAAACCACGGCGTCATGTAACCAGTGCAGCGAAGAGATCACGATAAACCTCGTAGCGGGAGCCTCCAGCGTCAGTCGAGAGAAGCTCGTGGGAACGGTGCGCCCCGACATCAGCCTGTTCGATGAGAATGGCGAGCCTGTCAGGTTCATTGAAGTGGTGGACAGCCATGCTCCTGAGGGGACGGTCCATGAGCAGGCCCTGCAAGACGGCACTGAGGTGGTAGAAATCCATCTAAGGGCCGAAAGAGAGTTCACAGGGAGAAGAAGGAACAAGGCTCTGGACGCGTCCCTGACAGCCAAAACGAGATTAGAGGAGCTCGCCGCCGGACGGATCGTTCTGGACG
This sequence comes from Dehalococcoidia bacterium, assembly GCA_965219065.1. Taxonomy (GTDB): domain Bacteria; phylum Chloroflexota; class Dehalococcoidia; order Lucifugimonadales; family Lucifugimonadaceae. Next base: position 57,208 of record OZ244715.1, on the reverse strand, counting down.
CCCACAACCTTCTTTGCCGCCGGCCCAAGTGCAGGGAGTGTGGCACACCGCTACCACTGAGGACAGTGACGATCAGCACAAAGGACTGCTGGAAGTGCGGCCAGAACGTGAACGTCGCTACGGGAGCCAAAGACGGTGAGAGCCTTGACCAAGACCATTTCACCACGGAGGAGATCGAATTCGCTCGGGAGAACGGCGTAACTCTGGAACGCAGATTCAGTTCCACCGTTGGAGGGAAGTACCTGGCCAACGTCTGCACCGGGTGCGATCAAATCCAAGGGAACTGGTTCCTCTACATGGACCCGTTTCACGACAGGTTCAATCTACACAAGGCGGAGCGACGGCTATACGGACCCTGCGACCGGTGCGCCACCCGCTACTGCATGAGTCATGGGGAGTACATGGATTATAGGTGCGGCAGCCAATGCCCGTCCTGCCTGGAAGAAGCGGAAAGGGTCATGTGCTCTAACAACCCGAACAGAGAATGCTTCTACGCTCACAGGTGCGAACAGGGCGGGTGCTACTTCCTGAACCGGGAACAACAGAGACGGGAGCAGCTAGAGCAGGCGGAACAGCAGCAGCGGATAGACCAAGAGCGTCGCAAGCAACAGCAACGGGAACGGCAAGAGCAGCACGAACAAGAGAAGCGCCAATGGGCGGAGCTTCAGGAATGGTTCGACCAACGTCGAGGGGCGAGTTGACATGCTTGACATGGACGGTCTTATGCGGAGCTTGGCGGGCACGCGGAAGGTGTTTCATTCAGAAGCAGACTTCCAGCACGCTCTGGCATGGCATATCCACCACGCCATGCCGAAAAGCCAGGTCCGATTGGAGGTCGATGTCATGCAGGTAGAGCGCCAGAGGAGGTTCCTGGACATCTGGCTTCCGTTGGAAGGGATCGCCATCGAATTGAAGTACAAGACTCGGGGATTGGCACTGGAGCAAGACGACGAGTCCTTTGCCCTCCGCGACCAACGTGCGCAAGACCAGGGGCGGTATGACTTCCTGCGGGATATTCAGAGACTTGAACTCATGCACTCCAAGGTGGAGCAGTTTGGGGCTGGATACGCTGTTCTGCTGACCAACGACTCGTCGTACTGGAGCGAACCAAGGAGTCAGGATGCTGTCGATTCCGACTTCCGCATCCACGAAGGGCGGCCGATTTCGGGAGATCTGGCGTGGGCGGCCCATACCGGTGTGGGAACGGTGAGGGGTCGAGAGGCGCCGATACAGCTACGAGGTTCCTATCGTCTTCGCTGGCAGCAGTATTCCAACTTTCCAGGGAAACCCTACGGCAGATTTCAGTATCTTGCGGTTGCCGTGGAGTGATAGAGGAGACCGACCCTAACGTCGTCGGAGCTTGACACTACATTTGGAGAATTGCTGTGAGACTCCCTTGGAGGAAACCGAAGCCAGAAATTGAAAGAGCCGCTTCGTTCGGCGGCGACCTTGAGGACTTCACGGTGCTCCGGCATCATGCCATCCGCGCTCTCTGCGGCGCGCTGATGGACAGACACGCCGCGTGCAGGTCTCCTCACCCGTTCTGTGGTCAAGAAGACCGGGACGGGGTACATGAATTTATCGCCGAGGTCATCCCGCAGGGGAGTCCAGACTCAAACGTCCCAGACCTAATCGGCATCTACCTGTGTAAGGCATCGGCCTCAGCCAACATCAACACTGAAGGAACATGGGACCCCATGGAGTACATCATCCGCATGGTTCCCACGGAACCGGCGCCGAACCGCAAATTGGTGGTTTCCCCCCCGCAAGGCGGGACCTATACGGCCATGTGTGGGCCTATCCTCAACCCCGTCGAAGGGGATTACTCCACGGGCAGGATTGACCCTGCCAGCGCTAGACCTCTCAACTGCAACCCTGAACCGCGACATTGCCGTTGGAAGTATTGGGAGAGTGGTCTCAATAGGGGAGATTGGCGAGTGCCTAGGTTCCACTGCTTGCACGTGCATGGCGAGTGGTGGATCGTCGACATAGTTGACGAACACGCAGTTGAGGAAGACGGCCCTGGCCTGAAACGCTTGTATCAGCAGGTTGCCGCCTTGGACTTCGCGGATAACCCGGAGCACAACTTTGGGATACACGCGGCGAAGGAAGGGAGCATTTATGTGAACAGGGGGGAACCCGAGAGTGAGTACTCGAAGGTGCTTAGGGAGAATCTGTTGCCCTGACGCGAATGAGCCGATCGGCGGCATCTGTTGCCTATAAGGAAACACTAGAGCATAAGGACTGACACTGACAATTGCTCCTTGACAGCGGGCTTTCGGATGGCCGAAGATACAGAGTAAGACTCGGTAACATCAGAGGAGGAGGACAGCATGAAGAAGAAGCACCTACAGCCCCTCACGCCGGCGGCGCTCTACGCCAGGGTGTCCAGCGACCGGCAGGACGTGGACCTGTCCGTGTCCGCCCAGTTGAGGGCGCTCAAGGAGTACGCGAAGGCCAACGGCTACTTTGTAGCCCGCGAGTACGTGGACGAGGCCGAGAGCGGCCGAGTCGCCGACCGGCCCCAGTTCAGGGAGATGATCGAGGAGGGCAGCAAGCCCAAAGCCCCCTTCGAGGTCATCTTGGTATGGAAATTCAGCCGCTTTACCAGGAAGCGCGAGCACGCCGTGGCATTCAAATCCCAGCTGCGGCGCAAGGGCATCCGCGTGGTGTCCATCACGGAGCAGGCCGAGGACAACGCCACCGGTAGGCTGCTTGAGGGAATCATCGAGAGCGTGGACGAATATTACAGCGAAAATCTTGCCCAGGAGGTCGTCCGGGGGATGAGGGAGGCCGCGTCACGGGGCTTCTTCCTAGGCTCGAACGCCCCCTTCGGCTACAAGCGGGTGAAGGTCAGCGACGGGGCGAAGGAGCGCCCCACCCTTGAGGTTGACCCGGCCACGGCCCCGGTGGTGAGGGAGCTATTCGAGAAGTCCCTGCGGGGAAGCGGCCTCAAGGAGTTGTGCAAGGAGCTGAACGACCGGGGCATCACCAACAGGGGCAAGCGCTGGTACAAGGGAACGCTGCACTACGTGCTGAGGAACGAGGCGTACACTGGTACCGCCGTTTGGGGCAAGACCAGCAAGGGCGGCGAGGCACCGGACCCGGTGAGGGTGGAGGGAGCGTGGCCCGCCCTGGTATCGAGGGAGCTGTTCGAGGAGGTGCAGCAGGCGATGAGCGAGCGCGCCCCGAAGGTGCAGAAGCCCGGTAGGGTGGGAAGCCAGTATCTCCTGAGCGGGCTACTCAAGTGCGGGGTGTGCGGCAGGCCCTACTCGGCCCAGGGAGCCAAGAGCGGCCAGTTCGCCTACTACATCTGCGGCACCCTGTTCCGGGAAGGAGCGGGGACGTGCAGCGCCCGCTACCTGAACGCCCCGAAGCTGGAGACGTTCGTGGTGGAGAAGATCAGGGAGCGGATTCTGAACGAGGAGACCATCGTGGCCCTGGTGCAGCTTGTGGCCGAGGAGATCGACGCCATGGCCGGGGAGCTGTCCGGCAGGCTGGATGTCATCGAGGCGGAGCTATCCGACGTGAGGAAGCGCCTTGAGAAGCTCTACGAGGCCATTGAGACGAGCGAGTTGACCATTGAGGTCCTGTCGCCCCGCATCATGTCTCTGAGGCACCGTGAGGAGCAGCTGGAGGCTGCGAGGGAGGACGCCGAGACCCAGCTTGAGCAGAGGAGAGTGGAGCTTCCCGACACCGAGGAGATAGCGCGGTACGTGGCAGACTTCCGGGACTTCCTGAAGGAAGGGACGATCCCCGAACGCAAGGCGCTCATCCGCAACTTCGTTGAGGGCATCGAGGTGGCGGGAGACGAGGCGACGCTAACGTACACGGTCCCCATGCCCAGCGACGGTGCGATGTCGGAATCGGCCTCGGTTCTTGATTTCGTCAAGTCCGGCCCACCAACGTGTACTGTACTCATAACTGGATCACTTAGAGCGACTTCTGCGGCGTCCGCTCCACCAATCGAATTGTCTTCCGGTGTGGGTATCGTGTAGCGGATCGTAGCCCTGCCAGGCCTGACCGAGACCCCCTTCACGAAAGACCGGATGAAGGAACGCGATTCGGTTAGTTCACTGGTCCCAAGGAATTCGCTCATGTCTTCGGCGAAGGCCATAATCGTCTCCACCTTGTCGAGGGTCACCCGGCGTTTCGCGAGCATCGCCCGTGCTTCTTCAGCAGCGACCTCGAGCCGCTCCTTCCGTTCCCGATGTTCTCTGATGCGATCCGAGGCGTCGGACATCTCGATATCTGTGGTCTCGATGGCGTGCCAGACCCGGCCCAGGCGACGCTTCACATCCTCAAGTTCCTCCTCAATGGACCTCAGCCTGCGCCGTTGCTCACGAGCCAGACCGTCCATCTCCTCGTCCACTGTTCTCACCAGGTCCCGGATGTTGCTCTCGGTGAGAATGTTCTCGCGGATATTGCTGACGATCAGCCCCTCGAAGCGCTTGGAGTTGAGCCTCGGAGTCTTGCACGCTCCCCTGCCATTCTTGATCAGGGTTTGACAGACGTAGTAGGTGTACTTACCGCCCTTGGCCTCCTGCGCCGTGAGGGACTTGCCGCATTTCTCGCACTTGACCAGCCCGCTGAGCAGATAGGGGCTTGCTGCGCGACGGGGGTGGACCTGAGCCGGCGCCTTCAAGCTCAGCAACTTCGATACGCGGCGAAATTCTCGCTTTGAGACGAGCGCCTGGAAGGCCTTTTCAACCCGCACCGGCGGAGCTCCATCCTTGGCGTTGTTTCCCCAGACCAATGTTCCGGTGTATGCCTCGTTGGCGAGGATGCGGTGGACAGAGGTCTTCTGCCAGGTATGTCCATTGGGGCTGGTGTTGCCCTCTGCGTTGAGAGTCTTGGTTATGTCCAGGACGCTTCTGCCCTGCAGAGCCATCTTGAAGATGCGTTTAACCACTGCGGCGGCGGGCGGGTCCGGCTCCAGCTTAGGGCGTTTCTTGGCTCCGTCCTGCACCCGGACCTTGTTGTAGCCGTATGGAGCGTAGGTGGCCACCCAGAAGCCGCGGGACGCGGCCTCTCTCATCCCCCTGGTGACCTCCTGGGCCAGATTCTCCGAGTAGAACTCGTCCACGCTCTCGATGATCGCCTCCATGAGCTTGCCCGTTGGGGAGTCGTCGGCGTGTTCGGTGATGGAGACCACCTTGACTCCCTTTCTCCTCAGCATGGACTTGAATGCGATGGCGTGCTCACGCTTTCGGGTGAAGCGGGAGAACTTCCAGACCAGGATCACCTGGAATGGCGCGCTGGGTCTGCTCGCGGCGTCCAGCATCTTTCGGAACTGCGGCCTGTCGGCGATGCGGCCGCTCTCGGCCTCGTCGATGTACTCACGGGCCACGGCGTATCCGTTCTTGCCGGCGTAGTCCCGGAGCGCCCTCAACTGGGCGGACACCGACAAGTCCACGTCCTGGCGGTTGCTGGACACCCTTGCGTAGAGGGCCGCAGGAATTAGATCTACTGGTTCACTCATGGGTCTGTCCTCCTCGTCTCTTTCCGGTCGATTCGGCTGGACCGTCGCCGTTCCTCAAGTTCCCGGCTACCCACCTCAAGTCGGAGGCGGCCAGTTGCGGGCCGAGAACTTCGCGGTCCCGGTGGGGCACGGCAACGACGACCACCTTTGCCAGCCGCTCTTTCCAGAAGACCGGCCGGGCAAGGACGGCGAAGCTGGCGCTTTCAGAGTACGCCGCCCTGCCGTCGCAGACTACCCGCTCCGCCAGAGAGCCGGGTGAGGGTGGCCCGCCCCGTCGTGGAACACCACCCCGCGTGCCGCAGATGGGGGGCGAGGCCGGTGTCCCGAAACTCTGTGAACGCCGCACCACTGTCGCCTGTAACGCCGGGGGTTCGGTCCAGCCAATGGGATCGCCGCTCTCCCTGCGCTCGTACAGGACAGCCATCAGTGGACGATCCCTCACCGCCTCGGTCAGCCGCAACGTCACTGAGGCGTAGGAGCAGCGGTATGTCCGCTGTAGTGCGAGCACATCCAGACCCGACTTGTCGGCCACGAGTGAAAACCCCTCCGGTTGCATCAGGACCGCCGCCGCGAAGCGGTCGGCAGCACGGCACACCCTTCGCTCCGGCGGCGAGTCGGAATGAAGGTCGCATAGTGTCTCGTGAATGATCTCGTAGGCTTCGTGGAGCACGGTGTGTTCCCTGGCGCCATCCCACATGTCCTGCCGGTAGTAGATGTCGTAGCCGCCACCCGGCACGCTGAAGTGGATGCCCTTCAGACTATCCAGTCGTCTGCCCGATACCTCTCCGAATCTGGCCCGGCGCATCAGGTCGGCCAGTTCGTCGAGGGTGGGCCGTGCAGGAAGGTTAAAGAAACGCACGAAACGTGCGGCCAGACGCTCAGGGTCCAGGGTCTGCCGGAAGGATTCGACATCCAGCAGCTCGCGACAGAAGCCGTACAGGGTCTCCGTCATCACAACAGCCTCTTGCCGGTGAAGCGCTCGTACATCTCGACGATGAAACGTTTGGCGCTGAGGGAGAGTGGGCCGTCGGGCCTGGTGCCCACCCGGAACTGGGGGTCGGCCAGAACGTACCGGTAGGCCCGCTCCACCTCCAGAGCCTCGTCGTTTCTCGGGTCCGGCCCTCCAAGATGACCGGCCCGCCGCTGCAGGGCGTTGGCGTCCACGTTGTAGACGGTCGCCAACTTGTTGATGAGGTTGGGGCCGGGCTTCCGGTCTCCCCGTTCCACCAGGGAGAGGTAGGAGCTGGAAACTCCAACGAGGCGATTCACGTCCCGCAGGCTGAGGCCTCCCCTCAGGCGTCTGAGCAGCGGCCCAAGCTCCTCCCCCCCGTCGAGGTCGAGTTGGCCGTCACGTTCGTCCAAGATGTTCTCCCTTCGTAATCTCCGCACCGTTCCCGTAATACTTAGAGATACACATGTATTGTTACATCGCAGCAAGCATTATGTCAAAGCAACGTGTCAGATCGCCTTTGGCCCATTGCACATTCGTATATTGTATTGCTACATTGACATTCAACAGGACAGATGTTCGGATACCCGGATAGATTTACGCAATGGCGCATGCCGAGGCCACGTCCGGCGGCGCGCCCAGTACCCATGAGAAGCAGAGCGTGAGTAGGAAGCGAAGGCTTACCAAGGAGCAGGAGCGACTGCGTCGCCAGGGTCTGCGGATACTGGCCCGCATCATCGCGCGCCACTGCCTCGCCAACCCTGAGGCGTACACCAGGGATCCCGTTGGGCATGGGAAGACCACTCTCATCGTTGACGGTAAACCTGCCCAACAGGAGGACGCGGCGTGAAGCGACGTCGGCCCGCATCCCGGGTGAAGCTGAACCCGCATGCGGTGTGGGAACGCCTCAACCGTCTCAATATGACCCAGAACGAACTGGCGCGGCTGGCCGGTATCACCTCCGGTTACCTGTCCCAACTCATGACCGGGACACGCTGCCCCTCAGCAGGGCTTCGCAAGCGGCTCATGGAAGCCCAGGGCGTCACCCGATTCGAAGACCTGTTCATCCTGGAGAAAGCCGATGAATAGCGATCGACACGCGTCCTCCACCCCACTGTTCATTCCCCCGGGAGTCGCATTGATTCCGGACGACTTCCCCGACCGGCTCACCGCGCTGAGGGACCTGTTCGGCCTCACCTGGGAGGGGATGGCCGCGGGCATGGGCGTGGACCCGCGCCAAGTGTTGCGCTGGCGTCGGGGCGGAGCCCCCAACGGCGGAGCGATGCTCTCGCTGGTGCGACTGGCAATAAGGGCGCCGGAGGGGTTGGGGCAGCTATTGAACGAGGACCTGATCGTAATCCATAGACCAAGGAGACGGGGCTACGACTAGGGAACGTGTGGAGTCCATCTCAAACGCATGCGCGCCGCACTTTGCCCAAGGTTTTTCCGTGAGGTGGGGACTGACTGATGGTCTGTCGATTTTTTATCCGGAACAGTTCGCCAGGCACCTGTTTCTGCCGGAGGATGGGGCCATGGAACGGCGCTGCCCACCGCCGACGAGATGCGGGCAGTGACGCGGTCGGCCCGCCGGTTACTCGGCGGCTTCCCGGCAAAGTTGAGGGTTTCGGTCCAAAACTGGCGGTGGCGGGATAGGGCTGGCATGGGCCGTAGGCAGCAGTGGGTCTACCACGTCGAACCAGAGGACTTCCCCAAGGACTTCCCGGAGCGACTGGACCGCTTCCGGCAGTCTGCCGGGCTAACCTGGCGCGGGCTAGCCCGTCTCCTGAAGGTGAACACCCGCAGCGTGCGCCGATGGAAGGCTGGTACAAAACCCGGCTCCGGCCACCTCATCTCCCTGCTCAACCTCGCCGCCAGGATGGGCCTGCTGCATATTCTGTTGCCGTCTACCGGCAAAAGTAATTGTCGTTGATCACCGCGTACGCAACCGTCGAGCGGGGTTGAAGGTCATGGGTACTAGCGACTGATGAGCGTTGGACGAATGGGTACCGGGCCGTATATAGCGCCCGGCCCTCTTTAGTTCGATCCGAGGAAAATCTGCATAGGAGGGTAAAGATGACCGAGATCGAGGAGACGTTAGGACTGATACTGGACCTAGTGGCCGAGGGTCCTATCGAGCCCAAAACGCGGTTCGATGCGGACGGGCGCGTCGGGGTCGAATGGAGGGGGCGCTGCTGGGTCTGGCTGAACGGCGAGGCCCCGGTGCACATGGACGTGACGGTGTGCCACGATGAGATCGCCAGGCTGCTGGAACCGGGCCACGTGCGCCGCGTCCGGGCAATGCTGGCGCCCGTCGAGACGCCGGAGGGCAGGGTCGCGGGTCTGTATGTGCTGGCGTACGTTGGCGGGGTGATTCAAATGGAGCCGAAGGCCGCAGTCAGGGAGTTGGAGGAGGGCGGGAAGGTCCGGATCGGCGAAAACACCCTCCGGCATCACCTCTGGGGCAAGACCGGCACGTTGTTGAGATACAACAGCGCGACCATCGAGGTGGAAGGGAGGCGGTACAGCGTTGGCGTCAGCGCTTTGGAACCGGTCTGCGACCCGTCCGTGTGGCAGATGGAAATGGATGAGCAAGGGGAATCGGCCCCGAACGAAAGCTGAGCCATTCCCCTGCCGCCTGACGATCCCCAAAGGACCCAGCCCTGACGCCTTCCGGTTGAGGGCGCGGTCGAAAATCTGGCATGCCGTCTGTCGCCCGGATGCGCCGCTCCGGGATGCGAATGTTTCTGAATCCGGTTCGGGCAAGGTCTATCCCCCCCGCGTGTGCGGGGGCGGGGGCTGCGCCAAGATCAATTTCCGCACGCCACGCGTTTGGTTAGAGCCACCGCAGGAGCATTCTGACACTGGTTAGTCATCATTCATCTTGTCTTCGCGACGGAAACCTAAACAGGCCAGCACGATGCACGAAACAAACGTACCGATGCCCAGTAACAGGCCCGGCCCCGTCGCTGCCATTAACGCGTCCACGCCTCTTCCAAAGGCCAGCGTAAATCCGACCGTCGCCACGAAGGCCACGATAGCGACGCGGGCAAGGACCCAAGTAGCAGCCACCATCTGCAGCGCACCATACGGTCCACACGTCTGTTTGTTTTCACGGTCCTTGTCCTTAAGTAAGTTGTCCCTTGTTCCTTGCGACCTCGGCAGTTCCCACCACCGACCCTTCCAGGCCAAGAAAGCCCATAACGGACGGCCGTTGACGGTCAGCCAGACGCAGCCCAGACCGTCAGAGTTCACCCCCGCGTGCGCGGCGGTGGAGCCGCTCGTCTATGTAGCGACCGCACAACGTCGAACTGTTTTAAACCTGCGTGTGTATGGGAGCCAGTACCAAAATCGTTGTACAACAGCGCGATAGAGTCAATCCCCGGATGTGAAGTAGCGCTATCTTACCCGCGCTGTAGGGATCCTAGTCGGGAGTGGGGAATAGACCCGCCTTGATTGCCGGATCCGGGTCGCCGGTGATTGTCGATTGCCGGATAATCTGGGCCAGCCATTCAGGCCTAGGGAGGGGGCTATCATGGCTTATTGCTGAGGGGCGTCTGATGGAGGTGGAGGTGGCCTTGTGGCAATACCATGGTTTCACAATACCCCCGAAAGAGCGGCGCCCAGAGGTGTCATCCAGATCGGGGCACTTTAACTGGCGTGAGAAGGCTCCCTGCGACACACGGAGGCAGCGCGTCAAGGGAGCACGTTTGCAATGGGCACGACGCATCTTCAACCTGGGCATAAGTAATCGTGGAATTCGGAGAGTGGCCGGTGGGCGTCTCCACCAGTGGAGCGAGCGTCGGACCCAAACCCTGCCCCACTGTAGCTCCTCCGTTACCGAATAATCGTCATTCAGTCTGACACCTCCGCCGACCTGACCTGGATTCGGTGGGACCAGCGGGAATTGAACCGCGGATAACGTCGACAGCAAGAGGCTAAATCACACCGCCTAACGTTGTAAATCGGCTCGTTGCAACGTCGCTGGTCAAGGCCCGAGTAATGGCCCAGCTAATTGGAGATGCTTGCGACTTTTTGTTTGATACGGTTGGCAATTTCAAGATAGAATACGGGGATGCCAAGAAGAGGCATCCTGCACCGAATCTGACTCAGATTCCCGGCGAGGATTGAGTACAACTGCCGAAAATTAATCATGGAGTCAAGTTGGAGGAGACCATGGAACTTTTGGCCGTTCCCGTTGCGATAGCTGTCACGGGCTACGTCATTGCAAGGATCGTAAGATACGACGTTATGGCCATTGTCCAGGAAGCAAAACTACTAATCGGATTCATGGTTGTTATGATCGTGCCGATGTTCGCTTTGCCCATATATTCATCCACTGGTAGTACAACTGAAGAGGGCTTGAACAATCGGACAGCTTCGCTAATCCAGTCAGCGACCTCCTTTATTGCAGATCACGCGCCCGGCGTCGTGATTGGAGTACTGGTGGCAGCCATTGCAGGGGCAATTGTAAGTAAACTTATCAAGCCATTAATGGATGCCCTCGACCTTTAGGGAAACACGTATCAGAAACTGTCCATGTCTGATCTGGATGATAAGAAAACGTTCTGTCCTTGAGTCAGTCAACCCGGGGTTCTGAAGGCGTCTTCGGAGCCAGGTCCGCAGCAATCTCCTCAAGCTGTTCCAGCGCGGCGCGCAGGTCTTCCACAATCTCTTCGGCGATCTCATCGGGCGGCGGCAGGTTGGCCGAGTCTTCCATGCTCTCGTCGCGCAGCCAGAATATGTCCAGGTTCACCTTGTCCCGCTTCATCAGCTCGTCGTAACTGAAACGGTGAAACCGCTCCGACTCCTGGCGCTCGTGACGGTTGTCAGGGTTGTAACACTCCACGAACTCGTCTAGGTGCGACCGGGTCAGCGGGTTGGTCTTTAGAGTAAATCGCTGGTTTGTGCGCAGATCGTAGATCCACAGGTCCTTCGTCCAAGGGGTCTCGCTCGCCGGTTTGCGATCGAAGAACAAGACGTTGGCCTTGACTCCCTGCGCATAGAAAACGCCGGTGGGCAGCCGCAGCAGGGTGTGCACGTCGCACTCCTGGAGCAGGTGGCGCCGCACGGTCTCACCGGCCCCGCCCTCGAACAGGACGTTGTCCGGCACAACGATTGCCGCCCTGCCGTTATTCCTAAGCAGGGTACGCACATGTTGCAGAAAGTTCAGTTGCTTGTTGCTTGTGTTGGCCCAGAAGTCGGGGCGTTCGACCACCAGGGTCTCCTTCTCCGACTCGCCCTCTGAGTTCACGAATGTCAGGCTCGATTTTCGTCCGAACGGTGGATTGGTCAGCACCATGTCGTAGTTGACGCCCGGATGATTGCGCAGGCTGTCGTCAACCAAGATGTTGGTCTCGTCCCCGCCGATGCCGTGCAGATACAGGTTCATCACGCCGAGCCGCGCAGTGCTGTCGACGATCTCCCAACCGAATAGGGCATGGTCTCTGAGCCCCTCCCGCTGCCCTTGGTCCATGTTCGGATTTTTGTCGACGATGTAGTCGTGGGCCGCCAGGAGAAACCCTCCTGTCCCGCACGCCGGATCGCAGATCAATGTATCGGGTTCAGGACGCATGACGTCCACGATGGCCTGGATCAAAGGTCGGGGCGTGAAGTACTGCCCGGCGCCGGTCTTCACGTCCTGGGCGTTGCGCTCCAGGAGGGACTCGTACGCGTCGCCTTTGACGTCGGCGCTAAGGGAAAGCCATTGCTCGCCGTCGATCAACTCCTTGATGAGCCGCGTCAGCATGGCCGGTTCCTGGATCCTGTTCTGCGCCTTGGCGAAGATGACTCCCAGGGTCCCCGGCTGCCTTCCCAGCACTTCCAGGTTGCGGCGGTAGTGTGTCTCCAGTTCGAATCCGTCCCGTTCCAGCAGGCTGGGCCAGTCGTAACCCGCGGGAATGGGCGGCGGCTGGTAGTCAGGCAGGAAGGTGTAGGGTGGCTGGCTCCGCTCGTGCATCATCTTCAGGAAGATGAGGTACGTCAGTTGCTCCAGGTAGTCGCCATAGGAGAGACCGGCGTCCCGCAGGACGTTGCAGTAGTTCCATAGCTTTTGGCCGACAGTGGAGGAGGTGGTCATTGGGTCAGTTCCGGAAGAGGGGGTTGTAATTGCCGGGCCGATTTGGTCCGGCGGCGCCTGGGCTTGCGACTGTTTTTGGCGGCGGCCTGGGCCGCCTCACGTTCGGCCCGAATGCGCTCCAGCAGCACCGATGCCGGCTCGTCGTTAGGGTCCTGCGGGACGAGCTTGCCGGAAAACGCCTCCTTGAGGATGCTTTGGCGCAGCCGTTCGGCCCGTGTCAGATTGGCTTCGACCGCGGCATCGGCCTGTTGGATAACCGACAGCCGCCACTCCACTTCAGCGACGATGCGGCGTTGTTCGGCGAGGGGTGGAAGGGCTACCATCCATACTCCTGTCCGTTGAGCGCCTAGATGGTGAATTCCTACTCCCCTTGCTGCTCGCCCAAGAGCGCCGGAGCGAGCGTCAGAAAGAAGGTGATGGAAGAGATATGGAATGATCTCGGGGAACGCCCTGACACGAATCAGCGTGTTTTGAAAGCAGCAGCCATCAATTTGGCCATCCCATACCGCTGGCTTGCCAACCTCATCTGCACTACCGGACGCCTCGGCCAACAGGATGTCCCCACGACGCAGCCGATACGTATCGTACTCAGCGGGGTTAAAGTCCATCTCTTTGACGTCAGTAAGATTGAGTCCATCCCATGTGATGTTTGCTGCCCGCAGATAGGGCCGCATGTTTGGCCCTACGGCCCTCTTTGGTGAACGCTGTCGCCCCAGACGTACTTCGCCAATTGAGGACAAGCTCGCCCACACCCACCCTTCCGGCAACTCCGGCAGGTCTGAGGTGTGCGGCGCGACGGGCTCCTTGTACTTGCCTCGCCGCTTCTTTTGCGACTCCCATTTGGCGCGCCGTTCGATGAGGATGCGCTCCAGTAGCCGGTCGGCGGGCTCGTAGTCGCGGCCCTCGGATCGGGCAAGGTCGGCCTCCGTGGGGACCAGCTTGCCCTCGCAGGCAGCCTTTAGAACACTGGCCCGGTAGCGCTTCAGGTTGGCCTGAGCCCGTTTAAGCGCATCGACTGAAGCGTCCAGCCGGGTGAACTGCTTCTCGATCTCGGCAACGATGCGGTGTTGTTCGGGGAGGGGTGGGAGGTGTAGTGAGTGAGACCGCAGATGATTACCACGTACAGCTTCAAACGTTGTGCCAGTTGACTTGGCCCGTAGTTCTTCCTCTGTAGCCCGCATCGCATAGAGGATGTACTTGGCAGGCATGTCTCCTTGCATCCGAATCGCGGCCAACCCCCGACCGATGCATGACTTGGTTGCACAAAGATTCGTTGGACCCACCGGTGCACGTACAGATATGAGCACATCGCCCGCTTCGGCCACTTTGGAAGGGGCTGCGCACCATTTGACCGGAGTAGGGTACGTGGCCCCGAAATCTGCTTTCCCCTGGAGAAAAGGAAGACCGCAATTATTTGAGTTGTAAGTCGAACTAGGCGGAGACTGGCCCTGAATAACTGCACATACTTCCCCAACCATTGAAACCAGCCACCCTGACGGAAAGTCGTCATTATCACAATACTGGGCTCTAGGAGTTTTCATTTGGTTCGTTTTCGGTACTTATAGTAATTTGATCTTCAAATATCTCTCTGTCTGCTTGAATTTCCTTTAAGTATTTGGCTTTAGTTTGTGTTACAGCAAAAACCTTTGCCGGTCCTCCCACTAACCTACTTATGTTTGACTCAATGGAACGCATGTTGTTAGATATTTCCTTTAGCCAGTCTTCAGCGAATAGAGTACCCGTAAATTGAGAAAAGTCTAATGTGTACGTATCCTTCTTTTGTTTGCCAGATAAGTTTCCATATACGGCGAGGAAAGTCCAAGGCTCCAAAATAGCCCGATCGAATTCTTCCTTGGTGACTGTGCCTAGAAAAAATCTGAAGGTCTGCCCCGGCTCTAGATTATCCAGACCATCTTTGATAGCGGGAATCTGGTCAACAGATGGTGGCGAGCGTCTAATCCAAGTCTTGCGAAAATAGGTTGGATCCCCTTTGAATTCAAACCGCACATTTTTGGCGGGGCCCTGACCCTCGTTCCGAATCACCAACTCGTATCCGCGGTGTCCACCTTGGCTCGCCTCTAAACGGACACTGACTCTGGGCTCCGTTTGAACCTCCCGCAGCCGTCGAGTTTCTGACACAAGCCGCCAAGTCAGCAGCACGTAGACACCCGTAGAAATCGCGACAACTCCGGTGAACGCAATGATTAGGATTTCGCCGAGTTCCATATTTGTTGGATCCCACCCCACTAGGCCAAGGTTTTGTTTGTTCAGCAGGTAGGCCAGGTTATTCAAAGCCGATCACCTGCCAGCCTCGGCAACTTCACGTCGCTCCACCTTCACCTCCAGGGCAGTGCTAGCAGGTTCGGGAATGGTCTCTCCATGTTTGGCCATCAATTCGACGTGATCTGCGATGGCTTCCCTGATAAGGGAAATGACTTCCTCCCTCGTATCACCCGCCGCTATGCAGCCCGGCAGGTCAGGGACATAGGCCCCGTAGCTGGTGGGCCCTCTTTCGATTATGACAGTGAATTTCACCGGTTGCGTCTTCTCTCACTTCCCGCCTGTTTCATCAACGCGACCCAAGATTAACCTCTACCGGCCTATGACCCGCAGGTATTCGTCGTGGTCGCCAATCCAGAACCAGAGGAAGTCTGCGCCGTCCTGGATTGCCACTGCCCTGTAGGAAGCCCCCACCCTGGCAGACCAATAGCGCCCAACATTTTTGAATCGCACCGAAGGATGTCTGGGGTTTGCTTGCAAGAATTCGAAGTTCCGGCGGGCCGTTTGTTGCACCGAAGCGGGCAGATCTTCGAAGCGCCGCCAGAAATGTGGAGCCGTCCTGTGCACCTAAAGGTCCTGCAGGTCCTTTAGATCGCCCCTGGCCTTTGCCTCCAATGCCTCAGACGCCAGAGCGTCCAGCCGGCCGGCCCGCACGTCCTCCTCGAACTCCCGCTCCCATCGCTCCCAGTCTTGGTCCTGGAGCCAGCGAACCAACTGTGCATACTCAGACTCGGAAAGACTCATGATGGCCTGCTGAATCTCAGTTACAGTCGTCATTTCCCCTCCATTTCGTGTGTTTCGGATATTCGATTTGGCTAACGCTACCCTACCAAGGCACCGTTCAATTCCTCAAGAATTCCGTTCAGCCCATCCCCAAACAGTTCGTACGCCTTGCCCAAGCCGCCCTGCTGGTTGAATGGGGCGTACTGGAAGTCGCCCATCTCCATGCTGACGCTGCCGGCGATGTGGTCGCGGATGGCTTCAAGCCAACGGCGCTGCTCAGGGTTGAAGGCGCGACCGGCCGTCTCCTGCATCGTCAGCCAGCCCTCGAACCGCTCGTGGACGCCGTCGGCGAAGGGCGCCAACTCCTCCGAGCCACCTATGGCGTAGCGCACTACGGAGACGATGTCGGCAAGGGTCCGCTGGCCCGAGCCGCGCACCTTCGAAATGTCCAGTTGCCGGTAGGCCTCCCACAGCCGGTCGGTGGTCCATGACCGGGGTGGTAGCTGCATGGCATCTGCCAGCGCCTTAATGTCGGCGTATCTTAGCCGCTGGCGGTAGGGCCGCTGATACAGGACCTGCAGGGCCGTGATCTCATCCCTATTCTCCTCTATGAATTGCCGGAAAGACCGGATAATGGTGTTGGCCTGGTCGTCGGAGAAGCCAGCTTCCAACACGGAGTCGACACTCACGGTGTCGATGGTCTGTTCATACCTGCGACGGGTGTCAGCAAGCAGTTGACGCAGCTGCGGATTGGAAGCCAGGGGCTTCGCCGCATCCTCCAGCAGTTGTTTTCTCGCCTGCTCGACGGCCGATTCCAGCGGCTCATCCTGTCCAGTGGTCTGCTGGGCCCTCTCCAGGGCGGCGTCCGGGTCCGTAGCGGAGACCAGGCCGGAGACCATTTCTTGGAGCGACGTGCCGCCCGCTGCGGTCTCGATGGCCTGCCGGTCCTTGGAGGTCAGCTTGCGGTCGAGACGGGTCAGGCGGCTGGCTAGTGAGGAGAGCGCCTCCGGCTCGCGGTTGCCTTCGCCCACCAGGTCCAACAGCTTTTCAAATGAGAATGTGCGTTTTCTGTCCAGCGAGTAGGAATCGGACAGATCGCTTTCGGTAACTCCCACGGCGTCGACGATGACGAAACGTTCTTTGTTCCGGGCGTCAGGGGTAACAGCGTTGAAGTCGGTGGGGGAGATGACGCGCACACCGCGGCCCTTCATCTGCTCGAAGAAGCTGCGGCTGCGCACGTTGCGCATGAAGAAGACCACCTCCACCGGCTTGATGTCGGTGCCGGTGGCGATCATGTCCACGGTCACTGCAATGCGCGGGTTGTAGCTGTTGCGGAAGGAGACAAGAAGGTCTTCCGGAGCCACCCCGGTGGTCTTGTAGGTGATCTTCTGACAGAAGTCGTTGCCCTTGTCGAACTGCTCTCGAACGGTGCGCACGATGTCCTCGGCGTGGCTGTCGTCCTTGGCAAATATGATCGTCTTGGGTACGTCCTTCCGGCCGGGGAATATCTCCGTGAATAACTTGTCCCTGAAGGTCTGAATGACCGTGCGAATCTGGTCTTCGGCCACCACGTCCCGGTCCAACTGGTTGGGTGCGTAGGTCAGATCTTCGTCCAGTTGTTCCCAGCGTTTCTTTCGAGTTTGGCGGTCCCGTCGGCCCACGTAGAAATCGGCCTCCACGGTGGACCCCTGCTCGGTGATCTCCGTGCGAATCCTGTAGGTGTCGAAGTCCACGTTGACACCGTCGGCTACCGCCTGCTCATGGTTGTATTCCATGACGAGGTTCTGCCGGAAGAAACCTATCGTCTGCTTCGAGGGTGTCGCCGTCAGACCGATGAGGAAGCCGTCGAAGTACTCCAGCACCTGCCGCCACAGGTTGTAGATGGAGCGGTGACACTCGTCCGTGATGATGACGTCGAATGTCTCGATGGGTACGGAGGGGTTGTATTCGACCGGGACAGGCTCGCGTTGGAACGCGGCCGCGTCGAAACCGGAAAGCTCCTCCATCTCCGGATCGAGTTCCTCGCCCTTCAGGACCGAGTAGACGCGCTGGATGGTGGCGATGCACACCTTGCTCACAAGGTCCACGTGTCCCGACTTAAGGAGCTGGACGTTGTAAAGCTCTGTGAACTTGCGGCCTTCATCCGGTGTCGTGAAGCCCTGGAACTCGCGCAGGGTCTGCCGTCCCAGGTTGCTGCGGTCGACCAGGAAGAGCACTCGTTGGGCGCCGGCGTGCTTGATGAGCCGGTAGACCTGGTTGCAGGCCATGAAGGTCTTGCCGCTGCCGGTGGCCATCTGCACGAGCGAACGAGGGCGGCCCGCCGCCAGTGACTCTTCGAGGTTCCCGATGGCCCTTTGCTGCACCGGCCACAGGCCCGCGACGTTCAGGGGCGGCATTTCCTTCAGTCGCCGGCGCAGGTTGTTTGCGATCAGGAGCCTGGCTCTTTGTTCCCCTACGAGGGTCAGACCGGTCTCGGAGCGATCGCCACCGTCGCCTATCCACTCGGCGAGTGTCGCGGGTGTGTGGAACGAAAAGACCTGCCTGCTACGGGGTTCCGGATCCAGGCCGTTCGTGAACTGGGTTTCCGCGCCGGTGCTCTCGTACAGGAACGGGAGTGGACGCATATGTGCGGGGAGATTGTCCGGCAGGCCCGCGCCGTACTTTTCGGACTGGACCTCGACTCCGGCGAGCGTGGACCCTTCCGGTTTCGCTTCGACCACGCCCGCTGCCTTCTTGTTCACATACAACAGGTAGTCGGCGCGGCCATGCCCGGGCTTCAGGGTAAACTCGCGCACCGCCACTCCGCTGGCGGCGTACAGGTTGAGAGAGTCGGCGTCCTGGACTGCCCATCCGGCCTGTTCCAGTTGCCGGTCTATGTTTACGCGTGCCTGTTCTTCGGGGGTCATCGCTCAACCACGGTTCTATCCTATCTTGGCGCCAAATCATTTTGGCCAACTTTGTAAGGCTGTGGTACTACCAGTCGGTCGCACGGGCACTCTCGCTCGGCGGTTCGCCAATTCACGATCTCACCGACGTGATTGTTACCGACGCTCCCAAGACACCATTGGATCGAGAGCGTGCGATCAATTGCTTGCCAAAACCCACACGGGCAGAATGACGGACGACTTTACTGGCGGGCGGGTCGGGCACGACCAACTGCCGACCAGGGCGTGGAGTTCCTTCACTTTCTTCCTGACTAGCTTCGATACGAGACCAAGGTTGAATTGTGAGGAGGTTGGACAACTCATATGCCGTTTCGCTGAGTCCGGGCGCGCATGCCGCATCGAGGGACCACGTCCTTACTTCAAAGCACCGAATTCGTCGCTTGCACCATGGCAATTGCCGGGGGTGGCGGCTGTCGTCAAATGCGTTGTCGGACCCTGACCACATACGCGGCCCGTCTCACGCGTGACATGGCCAGTTGCGACACGGTTCTGGATCCGAGGTCAAGCAGCCCTCACTGGATCGAACTCTGCGCTCACGGGCGATTCCACGGCTTGTATTATGGTCTGATGGATCAAACTTGGCACGGTCGAAATTTGTTCAGTAGTTTCTGAACTCACCTTGAGAATGCCTACAACAGGCATAAAGGGATTAGAACACTACGGATTCCCATCTGACTGAGTTCACCCTCCCCAAACGACAGCACCATCTATGCATCGGCTCGACCCGATCGAGCAGAGAATGACAGAACACAACAACGTCCCCAGCGCCTTGGCTACTGGCGGTGCAGGAACCGAGTTCGAGTATCACGTCGGGGCCATGTTTCTCGCCCTGCTGCTGGTGCGCGGAGTACCTGTGGTCTTCAAGGACTGCCAGGTGGAAGAGGTTAGTTTCCAGACACGTTATCTCGGGTGGGAGACAGATGACCTCCTGGTTCGCTGCTCCGCGGAAATTGGTGATCGGCGGTTGCTTGCAATTCAAGCCAGACGCAAATTTGCTGTCAGGTCCAGTTCTCCCCACTGCACGGAACTCTTCCGGCGGTTTTGGAAGGATTTCATAAATGCCGAATTGTTTGATCCTGACTACGACGCGTTGGTATTGGCGACTTTACCTGGCACCAAAAATCTGACGGACGGCTTTGGCAGTCTCTTGGAATGTGCCCGCACCTCATCGGATGAAGAGGATTTCCAGACCAGGCTAAAGACGCCTGGGTTTATTTCTGCCAAAGCCAAAAACCATGCAAAGGTGATCAGGTCCATCTTGGACGAAATTGATTCGTCGCACCCGGTCACGGATAGCGACTTCTGGCGCTTCCTCAGATCGATCCATCTTTTTGTCTGTGATTTCACCACGTCGGCTGCTCAACAGGAGGCATCGGTCAAGAACATGCTGGCTCAGGCGGCCACAGGTGCGGATGCGGTGAAGGCAGCCGAGAACACTTGGAATGAACTCATACGCATCGCGGCAGCCAGCGCATCGGGAGCCCGAACCGTAAACCGTCCGGACCTGCCGGAATCATTGCAGGCCAGCCACAGCACTATTGAGTCACCCGCGTCCGCGTTCCGAGTTCTGCGAGAACGCTCAAACGTTACGTTGCAAGGGATTCGGACTACCATCTCTGGAACGGTGAATCTCCCACGGAACCGGATTGTCACTCGGGTACACGAAGCTTTCGCGGAGACTAGGGTGGTGGCAATTGCAGGGCCACCGGGATCTGGCAAGTCTGTCGTGGCCCGAGCCGTCGTTGATCGGCAGGCAAAGGACTTCGTGTGCCTCTCTTTCAGGGCGGAGGAGTTTGCGGAAAGCCACATCGACAACGTGTTTCAGGGCCGACCAACCGGTCAAAAGCTTGAATCGCAATTGGCCGCTCAGGAGCGTGTCCTTTTACATGTGGAAAGCCTCGAACGCCTGCTCGAACACCCCACGCGTGATGCGTTCTCCGACCTCGTTCGGATGGCAGAGCGATGCCACAACGTCCGGCTACTGCTGACCTGTAGAGACTACTCACTGGCCACGGCCATAAATTCGTTCTTTGGCCAGAGCACCTTGTCCCGCGAAATTGTCGAAGTTCCGCCTCTCGATGATTTGGAACTGAAAGAGATCGCGAACTCTCTTCCGCAACTCTCGATCCCTTTTTCCAATCCCAGACTCAGGCAGCTTCTAAGGATTCCATATTTTCTGGATATGGCTGCGCGTATGGATTGGACCGGCGAGCAAGACTTACCGTCCGATGTGAGGGCCTTCCGCCAAAGCTGCTGGAGTGGGGTTGTTCGTAGGGATGATCTGGTTGCAGGGGGACTACCCGACCGGCGCGAGCGAGCGCTGGTCGATCTCGCCGTACGTCGCGCTCGTGAATTGCGTCCCTCGGTGTCGATCGACGGGGTTGATGCTGAGGCGTTACTGGCCTTATATGGGGACGGGATCATATCGAAGGAAGCGCATGGGCTTGCCGCTCCGGCCCACGACGTGATTGAGGATTGGGCGATAGTCCACTGGATCGAAACACTCAGTGCAAAACATGACTGGGAAGTTACTCCAATAGCTGATTCCGTCGGCGGACACCCCGCCCTTCGCCGTGGGTTCCGCGAGTGGCTGAAGGAAGCATTCTTAAAGGACACCTACAGGACCGATCAGTTCGTCCTGTCCGCCTCCAACGATTCGTCGCTGGCGCCACACTTCCGGGACGACGTAATCACCTCTGTGCTGCTTTCGCGCTCGGCCAGAGACTTCGTCTCGAGGCAACGAGACAAACTGCTGGCCGATGAGGCGGCTCTTCTAGTCAGGTTGATACACCTGACGCGTGTCGCCTGCATGACGGTTCCGCAATGGCGTGTAAGCCAAGATACCCCCCCTTCCGTGTTGTTGGAGCCGGAGGGCGAAGCCTGGCCAGTAGTGTTACAGGAAGTCGCCGACGGACTCGATCAGCTCTCGCCCGCACATACCGGAGCGGTCGTCGGATTGCTTGAGGACTGGGCACGCGGCGCGAATCTGTGTTCACCGCTTCCGGACGGTGCTGCTGCGGCAGGCAAGATAGCGTTCACTTTGCTTGAGGTCTTGGGCGATCACCGGAACGAAGACTTTCGGAAGCGAGTACTGAAGATAATCGCACGCGTGCCCAAAGCGGACGAAAAGGGATTCAACGAGTTGGCCGGGCGCGCCTTGGACAGAGCAAATCGATCTGATCCCCTGCCGAGAGACTTTGCCGAAATCCTGCTGTATGGAATCGACGGAGCGTTCGCGTGCCGGGACTTCCCTGAACAAGTGGCACGCCTGACCCGGTCTTGGTGTTGTCTAACGGAGGATGATCTCGCATTGATGGGAGGTGCTCCCTGGAACTTTCCCGACATCGAACCTGAGTTTGGTCTCTTCAGTCATCTCAATTTCGAGTTCTTCCCGGCAAGCGCAATTCGGGGTCCGTTTCTCCCGTTGCTCAGAACCCATCCTGCCGTCGGAGTCCGGTTGGTGCTGGATCTTGTGAACCACGCTGGACACTGGTATGGAACGCGGAAATGGCATACCCCTCAACTAGAGGCTGCGAACCGAATCACCATCTCAGCGTCGGGTTATGGGGAAGTAACGCAGTGGTCGAATGACCGGCTCTGGGCGGCTTACCGCGGATTATCCGTGACTCCCCACGTCATTGAGTGCGCTCTAATGGCACTTGAGTCTTGGTTGCTGGAGCTTTGCGAAGGTACCGACGATATTGAGGCGTGGCTCATCAAGGTACTCCTCGGCAGCAACAACGTGATGACTACGGCAGTAGTGGCGAGCGTATGCAACGCTCACCCTGAACAAGGGGGTATGGCGTCACTTGCTCTCTTGACATCCCCCAAGGTCATTGAGATGGACCGTGCGAGGACGGTCAAGGAACTACCCAACAACTCCTTTATGGACCTTCCGGGACCAGATCCACTGCAGAAGTTTTGCGATGACGAACGCAAGCAGTCGAATGCATTAGAACATCGCCGTCTCGATCTGGAGGCACTAGCCTGGAATTTGCAATTCGCGGGTAGGGCGCGGCAGGTCTGGGACATCATCGATGCACACCTTGCCCAGATTCCGGACGAAGGCGAAAGAACGGACGAGGACAGGGCTCGGTTGTTGGCACTGCACAGGATGGACGTTAGGAACTTCGAAGCCAAACCGGCGACGTCCAACTTGGAGGGCAGCACGGCTGGGCACGAGGCCGAAGCAGGCAAGGACATTTCTTTCGAGAGCAAGAGGCTTGATGAAGACCTCCAATCATTTGTTGGCGCCGGAGCCAAAGAGAGGCAGCAGTTTTTGGCCGCCGTGTCAGTTATGAATTGGGGGGTCCAGCAATGGGAGAGATCTGCCGATGGAGGAGACGCAAGTTCTTGGCGGACCGTATTCGACCATGCAATTGAATCGCAGAAAAGGGCACCTGCCGCAGTTCATGTTGGTCTGACCGACAGCGGCCCCGGGATAGTGGCAGCCGTGTGTGTGAGGGATCACTGGGAAGAATTGAGTGTCGGTGACCGGCAATGGTGCTTCGACACGCTCACCTCCGCGGTTGAACGGGACAGTGATAATTACGACTATGTAACGCAGGTTTCGAAAGACTCGATGAGCGCGGACAGGCATGGTGCCTACGTACTTGCGAAATTCCTAGCACGTGATCCCGAAAACGCGAAGATCCGCCAGGCGTTTGCAAGTGCACTAACTCATCCTGTTTTCCAAGTCTCGCTATCGGCAGCCCAAGGTGCAGGCGAGTATCTGGCTCCTCAAAAAAACGATCTTGCGATCCAATGCGTCGGCGCTATTGCCATGAAGGCCAACGTACTTGAGGAGTATCAGAAACAAGCGCATACCGATGGAAGGCGAAGGTCATCAATTGACAAATCTGAAATCCAGCGCGCGCAATCCCAGATCAGGGACTCATTCGTCGCGGGAACTATCGACACCGGTAAAGAGTTAACGTCTCTCGAACTTGCGTCATGGCAAGGTAGACGTTCGACTGCAAGGATTCTATCGATTTTAGGCAAGATGCCCGATTTGCCTCATTCCGAAGAATTCTTCATGCGTGCCGCACGGGCCGTAGTCGCTTCTTGGACTGCTGAGCGCCGAGAAGTGGACGGCGGCCGAGACTATGAATTTGAGCACGATGTGATGAGGAGGTTGGCAAACATCGCGTTGAAACTTCCCGCGGACGAAGCACAAGTGTGCTTTAAGCCGTTCCTAGAAGCCATTGACGACCTTCCCGAAGAAGTGGCGACTTTCGTAGAAATGCTTGTTGCGCAGGAAGACCTCTCCTCTTCCCACGGGACTAGTTTTTGGGATATCTGGGAAGACTTTGCAGAGTGCGTCGTTGATGCTCCGTGGTTGCCCGACATCGATTCCGAATACTCCAGAGGTACGGAATTGGTAGACAAGATGCTGTTCCGACTGCATTGGAATGAGGGCGTTCGCCGATGGCATCGCTTGGGCGGCCATGAGCAAGAAGTTGACGATTTCATGACTCGACTCCCAGCCGCTACTCCAATTCTCCTGGCATATTGCCACTACCTATACAAGATTGGGGGCGGAGCCCTGCCAAAGGCCTTCATTGTCTTGGCAAACCGTATAGACGTTGGCGACGCGACAGTCTTGCTTAGCGATGGGAACACCATGTTCTATCTGGAGTCCCTGCTCCGGCGGTATGTTTACGGCCAGCCGCTGCTTTTAAGATCGGACCCTAATTTGCGCAGGGCGGTCCTCGCCATCCTAGACAATCTCGTCGACGCAGGTTCATCGGCTGCGTACCGGATGCGTGACGACTTTGTAACACCTACGTCCTACCCGTTGGTCTCGGCGTGAGAAATCCTTACTCTCTGTCCTCAGTTGTCCCGTCTCACTGCCCACGAATAACGCGGTTTTCCGGTACCATTACGCCCCAGGCATGACCATGGTCGGCTAATAGATGCGCTCGCAGGATCTGACGGCCCAAGCTGGCATCATTTTCCGGTAGGTCGCAACGTTTCCTAAGTCGCGACTGGTTTTGCCGCGCTGCTGGCATCTCCCGTGGCGGCGGTTACAACCGTTTTCCTTGTGATGGGCCGGCAGCATTGGGGTCAGACGGTTCCCTTGAATCGCCTTCGTTGACCAGAGTCGTTCCCAATCCCGCCAATCCCGTATGTCCTGCCCAAAGCAGGCCTATCGGCGCGCCGACAACTAACTGATTGTTCTCGGCTTGGGGTAGCACTTGATAAATCAGCAAGACGATCCCCCCGTAGATCAAGTATATGAATAGGGCTATCGCTACAAGGTTGATCCGGGATCGCGTGATCCATCGTTCTTTCATATCTAATGAAACTCCTGGATTCTTGCCCGAAGGTTCGCCGTCGACAAACTTCGTCTAGCGACGATCAGCTCGGGTTCGTGCTGTTCCACCGGGCCTATGCCCTCTGGAATATGCATAACACCCCTGCCGCTAACGTGACATATTGCATTCGAACAGTTGGAACTCAGCCAGCTAAACAGATGTTCGAATTCCAAACAACATGCAGTGGGTGGGCTTCCGTCAGTCGCCAGTGGTAAAAGAGTCCCCAGGCGGCTTTCGCGCCAGCTTCTTCCCCAGTTTGGGGTCAGCGTCCCGGAAGATTGCCTGTGCCAAGTGCTTGGCGCCACCCGGCCGTCAGGGATTCCATTGATTCCCAATGGAAGAACAGGGACCAGCCATAAACGGGAACTGAGCCGATCTCCTACCGCCTGACGATCCCCTGAGGATCCTGCCCTGACGCCCTCCGATTGAGGGCGCGGTCGAGGATGCGGAACGGCCGTCGTACGCCCAGACGCGACGCTCCGGGAGAGGATTCCTCCTCCTGCATGAGCAGCGCGTGGGCGATGAGGTCTGCCATCTGAAGCAGATGGTCCGAGTGGGGGTCCCGGAAGGCTGGACCTCCGATCACCCTCTCTATCGGGATATCCCTCGTTAGCTGACCATCCGCCCAGACGTCGTACCTGCTGGGCACGTGGTTGCGGTTTCTGAGTCTGTGATAGAGGCGCCGGACCAACTCCTCAATACGCTCGTTGAAGACCAGAAAGGCATGGCGGCCGTCCGATTCGACAGACGTATTGATGCGGTTGAGAAGTCGGTCGAGGCTTACACGCTCGTAATTCTTGCATTTCGACTTGCGGAGGCAGACGTTTATGACCTCGACGCTGCCGATGATCCGGGCGGCTCTCTCAATGACGCGCAGCCCGTCTAAGAAAACCTCTGCTCCCTGCTTCAGGGAGAGCCGCTGACCGGTCCCGCACCCGCATGCCAGACTCCAGGGTCCGGCCAACAGGTCGCAGGCGTGCAGTTCCCGATCGATTGGGACGGCGTAGCGGAACTGCAAGTAGAGCCTCCAATTTTGGACCCGGCGGAACAGGTCGTTCCATATTTCGGCGTCCACGCCAAGGGCGGAGCGGACATAGCAGCGGTGCCCCTCTGCTCCACTTATGTAGTAAAGCCTCATGGCGCTCGCTCTCCGGTGTTGGATAGGGGTGAGGAAACCTGTGGGAGAGGGAAGTCCGCTTCCCAGCCACCACCGGGGACAAACCAGGCGCGTCCGAGCGGTCCCTCGCGTTCGAGCAATTTCCGATGGGAGACAAGCAGGGGAAGGACGGTCCCCGTACGGACCATCTCCTCGGCGGCAACGCGCAGGAATTGGGTGGCGGCCAGGTCCTCGTGGTAGACCACCAGGACCATGGGTCTCGCGCCGTGGTCGTCGATGGGGCGGTGCGAGGAGTAGTAGCGAAGATAGGGAGCGAGCCGCGCCTCCATCGCCACGGGGCGTACGGCGCGGCGCTCCCACTCCAGGAAGAAACGCCAGACCGCTGCGCCGCGGCGCAGCGCTCCGAAGGCGTCGGGGTGAACGGACCACATCCCGCCGAAGTGGTGAAAGTAGCGCGACGCGCGGCGCGGCGGGTCGATCTGGTCGATCTCCCAACCCAGGGTGCGGGAATGGCGGACGAGGGCCGATATGAATCCGTGAACGGCCGCGGTGTGCCCCATATCGCGAAGGAGCTGACGGCTCCGCCTGCCGGAGACGCTTCGCCAGTCGCCGGCATCGGTGGAAGAGGCGCTCCATCGCTTCCTCGCCCCGCCCACGGAGGCGCGGTCCCTGCGGGACAGGACCGCCAGCCCCAGGTCGGTGAGAGCAAGCCGGTCCCCCCCGGCGGGGACGCGTAAGACGAGGCCGAAGCCCTCCAGCGCTGTCATGATCCCAGACGCCCGAGGGCGGGAGACCTCCAACACACCGGCCAGGTCGCCCTGAGAAATCCAGGGCCAGTCGGAGATCAGATCGAGGGAGCGCTTCTCGGAGGGCTTGAGCAGCGCGGGCAGCAGATAGTCGGGAATTCTCCTTCCCGGACCGTGCCGGTCGATGTCCGGAGGTACGGAAACCCGTGCCAGTGGCCGCTCGGTCGGGAGCCGGCCGCCCGGAACCGTCCGGTCGATGGCGGTAGCAAGGCCGATGGTGGCGTTGACCGACGGCAGTCGCCACACCGGGTCGTCCGGGGCCGCCGCGGCCGCCTCTCGCTCCAGCGCCAGGAGCGCCGGGACGCGTGTGCGGCTGAGCAACCTGCGAGCGTACCGCAGCCGTACCTCATCGGGCATGAGCATGAGTACGGCTCCGGGCAGCGGCCCCCCGGTGAGCCGCCACAGCCTCTTGGAGAAGCCCATCCTATCCGTGGTGAGTCCCTGCCGGACGATGCCGACTGTCCTCCCTCCGGGAAGGGTCATGATGGCGTCAACCGGCATGGCGCGGTACCAACGGAAGCGGATCGGATGGGCAAGGTTGGATACGGTGGAGGCGAGGCGGTAGACGACGGCCAGGACATCGAGCCGCTCCATCAGAACCCGCCTCCACCTGGCCGAAACCGGGCGGTCGCGTAGAAGACCGCTCATTGGCACCTCCGTTTCTCCCGCCAGGCGACACAGGCCGTCGGAAGTGAGGTAGAACCTTCGGGAGGGCGGAATTAGATCAGTAGCGTGGGGGACGGAGGCGATCAGCCCGGCGTCCTCCAGCCTGCGGACCGCCTTGTAGATCGCTCCTCTCGACCAGCCGGAGACGGCGACCGCCTCCAGCCTGTCAAGAAAGGGCATATCGGCCAGGAGTTCCAGCAGCTCATTATCGACGGGCCTCACGCGTCACGCTCCCGTTCCGCAGGCCCCGGCGCGGCGCCCCCGGCAATCCGGCCGCGCTTGGTGCGCTGCTTGCGCCGGTCCCATTGCCGGGGTTCGCCGCCGCTCTCCCCTGCCGGTGGCGCGGGGTCCTGACCGTCCCTGAGATTCGCAAGCTCGCGCCGGTACTTATCCACCAGGTCGCGCAGCCCGGCGTCCCTTTCGTCCATGTCCCGGGCCGCCGTGAGGTAGCTCTCGGCGTCGGCTCGAATACGCTCGGCGACGCCGGCGGCGCCCTCCTCCGGCTTTCTGACCATCATGGAGAAGGCGGGCATCCGCTCCCTGCCGACGGTTGCGCGGACGTAACAGTGGTGCACCGGCAGCGACGTGATGTCGTCCTCGCTCACCCGGTCCCTGCCCAGCTCCCACACGAGTTGACGGGCGTCAGACCCGGCAACCTGGAAGACGGCGAGACACCCGACATTGGCGAGCAGGGTGTCCCGCATGGTGCGCGATAGGTCATCCAGCTTGGCCAGGCTCTGGGTGGCCAAGATGAACGAGGCCCCGAACTTACCCAGCTCGCTGAGCATCGACTCGTAGTCCACGCCGGGCATCGACTGCATCTCGTCCACCACGACCAGCGCGCCGCGCCTCTGCTCGAAGGGCAGGCCGCCCTGTTCGCGTATCACGGCGTCCACCAGGTTGAGAAGGGACGCACCCACAAGGGCGGCCACGTCCCTTCCCGCCGTTCCCTGGGACGTTGACACGAGGAGCACGCCGCCCTCCTGGATGGTTTGCCGCATGTCGATGGTGGAGCGGGACTGGCCGAGTATGGCCCTCGCCCGCTTTGAGGATGCGTAGTAGGAGAGGCGGGTCTGCACTGGGGCAAGGGCCTCGGACTTGTACTCCCTACGCCAACCGCCGAAGTCCCTGGCCCACCACTCGAGCAGGTAGGGATCGGTGACCTTCTCCAGCACATCGCTGCGGAAGTCGTCGTCGGAGAGCAATTTCAGCCCGTCGAGGATTGTGTATTGCTCGTCCTCGTCCATCTGCTCGTTGGCCTCGTGGAGGCTCTTTACGGTCTGTTCGAGAATGGACTGCATCCTCGGCCCCCACTGGTCCCACAGGCCCCTGGCGACGCGAACCACCGAGTCGGCGGTACGGTCGCGGTCCGAGAAGATGCGGGTGTCCAGTAGATTGATGCCGGGGGCGCCTCGCTCGTCGGCCAGATCTATGAGCCGCACCCGGTCGACGAGGGAACGGGGAACCTGTTCAAGGAGACCGCCCACCAGGTCGGCGTGGGGATCGACCACAACGATGGCGTCGCCGTCCCTGCCCTCGGCCTTTTCCCTCATTTTGTGGCCGACGATGTGGCCCATCAGCGTGGACTTGCCCATGCGCGTGCGGGCAACGTAGAGGTGGTGGCGGCGCAGCAGGTCGTCCGGGAAGTGAATCTTCCGGGGCGTTCCGGTGGCGGTGTCGCCGACGTGGGCGCCGCCCCTGACGTTGCGCGCCGAGGGGAGAAGCATCTTCGCCCCGGCGCGGGCCACCAACGGCGTCTCGTCATGCTCTCCGGGCGGGTGCCACAGGCAGGCGGCCTCCCGTACGCCAACGACGCTGCGCTTGCCGAAAAGTCCGGGGCCTGCCGGATGCAGCGTCGATGGGTCGGGCACGACGGGCCGCACGCTTCCCACTCTGAAGCGAGCTCCGGCCGGGTTGTCGTAGTGGTGGTAGGCTGCCGCGACCGGCGCGAGCAGTTCCCGGGCCCGTTGGGGCCTGGTGTGGCGGGGCAGGACGGCGACCACGTGGATCTCCGCGTCGAAGGCTACGCGGGACACCTTCTCCCGCACGAGCAGCGGGTCGTAGACGCGCGAGCGCGATCCCTTCCACCGCTGCCAGGCCCAGCCCGCGAGGGCCAGGCCGGAGACGACTCCAATCCCCAGGAGGACCGCCTTCCAGGTCTCCCCTGCCCGCACCCACATATAGCCCCTCATGATCGCCAGGGCCCCGAGGCCAAGGACGGCCATGGCGGTCCCGTTCGCATGGCTCCCCTCCGTCTGTCGGGCGGGCATGGCGTCCGACCTCTCCGCCCCCGTCCCCCGGACCGTCTCCCTCATGTGGGGCGCCGACCAGTCGGGACCCAGGGAGCGCAGCAGCAGCCGCGCCACGACGCGCTCCCCCTCGTTCAGGTCGGAAAGAGCCCCAAGGAGGGCGATGATGGGGTCCGAGCCGGGATCCAGCAGGTCGTCGTCACGGAATGTGCGCAGGGGTACATACTCGGGGCCGTCGGCCAACAGGGTCATGCTCCACGCCTGTTCGCCCTCGTCCAGTCTCAGGGGATCGTCGTCCGGCTGCACCTCCTGTATTCGGGCCTGGGGATAGTGGGCCGATAACTGGCAGCGCACCACCGCGTCGTCGAGACAACGCGCCATCAGCGCAACGCCGTCCATGTCCCCGGCGAGTTCCAGCGAGAAGGGCTCGGGCACGGCGATGGACTGGAGCAGGTTCTCCACTCCCAACAGTGTCCGTTCCCCGGTCCTGGGCGGCGTCACAGCCAGCAGGACCGGATTGCTCTCCCTCGCACCTTTTCCGGACAGCGCTCTCTTCAAGTTAAGTTTCATTATTTTCCTTTCCTTTTTTCGATTTGGGGTGGCGTCCGGGCCTCCACTCGATGACCTCGGTCTCCTCCGGGGTGGCCTCGATACGTACGGGGAACCGCCCTCCCCTCGCGAGAAGAAGGCCGTCGCCGCGCGGGCAGGAAAGCAGCCACCGCTGTAGCTCCGGGGGCAGGTCGAAGGCGTCTCCCACCGCGCCTATGGCCGCGGCGTCCTGCTGGAGAAGCAGCTTGAAGGCGGCGTTCTGGAGGAGCGCCCTGCCGGAGTGGCCGGTGATGGCGCGGGACGTGTCCTCGGACAGAAGGTCCTGGACGTCCTGGGTGATGAACTGGAGTCCCAGACGGTGCTTGCGGGCGCGCTTGGCCATCGAGACCATGAAGGCCGCGCCCTCGGGGTGCTGCATGATCGACCAAACCTCGTCCACCACGAGGAGCCTGGGTTTGGGGTCCTGCGCGGCGGCCGCCCATACCGTCTCGGTGCACACCATCGCCGCGGCGGGCCGCAGTTCCGGCTCAAGCAGCCGGAGATCGAAAACAGTGATCAGCGCCTCGTTCGAAAGAAGATCGTCACCCTCGTCGGAGAGCAGGTGCCGCAGGCTGCCGGTGGCGAAGGGCCTCAGCAGCCGGGCCAGATCGGGCCCGCCCGTTTCGTCTTCCCGCAGGTATTGATAGAAATCGCGAAAGCCCGTGCGTTCCCTGGGCTGGGCGTAGTAGCCGGCAAGGGAGTGGTCGAGCGAGGCTCTTCGCTCTGCGCTTAGCCGCTCTCCGACCATCACCTCGATCAGGCGCCGCAGGCTGCCTATGCGCTGGAGAAGCTCCTCGCTGTCCCTCCCGTCGATGACGAACGGGTTCATACCCTGGCCGGGCACACCGGGTGAGAGCACCCTTCCACCGGCCGACCGCGCCATGTCGGCGTACTCGCCCTCCGGGTCGATCACGTATGCGGCGACGCCGCGGGTGAGGCCGCGCAGCATTCCGAGCTTCGTGGAGAATGACTTCCCGCTGCCGGAGCGGGCCAGCACTGCGGTGTTGGCGTTGAGATGGGTTCCGTCGAAGGGGTCGTACACCACGGGCGAGCAGGCCCTGAGGTCTATGCCGTAGAGCGTGCCGCTCCTGGTGTCGAGGTCGGGCGGCGAGAACGGGAAGAGCCTCGCCAGGCTCGAAGTGTCCAGAGTGCGCCACGTCGCCACGGGATTGAGACCCAACGGCAGGCTCGATAGGAGTCCCTCCCTCTGGCGAAAGGAGAGCGAGTCGAGCTTACCCAGCGTCGCCGCGAAGTGGGCCCTGGCCCGCTGGGTCGCCTCCTTGAGGGAGGCCTCGTCCTTCGCATGCAGCGTGACGGACAGGGAGGAGTGAAAGAGCCTCTCCCTTCCGCGCTGCACCTCGTCGCGCAGCCTCGTCACGTCCTCCAGGGCGATCTCCGCCTCGGAGGACATCGTTCGCCCCCGCCTGAGCGACAGGCTCTGCGCCGACTCGAAACGCACCTTCTGCCACTCCAGGGTGCGGGCCGCCTGCTCCGCCGGTATGGCGTCGAGGTGTATCGAGAGGTCCATCGGCGCGCCCGCGGCCATCAGGCCCTGCAGAAATCCCGGTGAGAGTGACCGCGGCCATTTGCCGAGGTGGAGGGAACGCACGAGGCTGTCGCCGATGCGCATGTCCCTGCGGTTGACCTCGATCGATAAGGGAGCGTTCCCGTCGAACTCGCCGGGAGACCCGCCCCGGAAGGCGGACACGAGGAACATGCGAAGAGCCCTGCCCCTGAGCGGGTGGACGGAAAGTCCAGCCCGCGCCAGCAGCCCGCGCAGGTCGCCCGCCCGCCCGAACTCGCAGACCGCATAGAAGCGCCGGTCGAGAATGCCGTCCCGTGCCTCAAGACCGGTCAGCAGCCGATTCAGCGAGTCGGCAGCTTTTTTTACTTTCCCTGGGAGATCTTTCGGCTGTGACTCAGACAGGCTGGACCGCAGCCTCTCCAGGCGCGGCGGGTGCTGTCTCACGAGCAGCTGGGCCGGGAAGTCCAGGGCGTTCAGTGCGCCCGCGAACGCGCCCAGCTTCGACTCGTCGAGTTCCAGGCCCAACACCTCGGATACTCCGAGCTTCACCCCGTCGATGCGCACCGGGCCGTCCTCCTCCAGGTGCGAGAGCAAAAAGCAGTGAGGCAGTGGTGGCGGCGGCCTGGGCTCGGGCGCCCGCTTCTCCGGAGGCTCGGCCCTCTTCGAAATGCGGCCGGATACGCGCTTTACAAGCTGCAAAAAGTTTCTCAATTCGTGGATCTCCTTGAAGAAAGGCCCCGGCGGGGATTGGGGTCTCCAGTGGGCCGCCGGGGCAGATGCGTCGAGCGCCGTCGCTAAGGGATGTGGACGATTCCGCTGCGCAGGGCCAGGGCCACCCCCTTGGCAGACAGGACGAGGACCAGTCCCAGGACCGCCCCTGCCACGGCCCTCCTGGCCCGGCCGGCGCCCTGCTGGTCGCTGCCCTCCGCCATCAGGACGAAGCCCGCCCAAACGATCGAGAAGAGGCACAGTCCTGCTGCTGCGTAGGCCATCGCCGTGAGCGCCGCGTCGAAGGCCCGGAGCATCTCCAGTTCCTCCGGGTCCTGCGCCGCCCCGACCAGGACCAGGACGGCGCATGCTGAAGTAGCCAGCCAAAAAAACTTCCTCATCCCGGCCTCTCCCACCACTCCAGTCCGGACAGCAGGCTCTCGGTCTCCTCGCCGGTCAGTGACGTCTGATCGGCCGTGACCGTCTCCTCGGGCTCGGGCAGGTTGAGGGTCCTGAAAGCCGAGTCGGCCCACAGGCTGAACGCCAGGTGCGCGGCTTCGCTCCTGCTCCGCTCAGTGGGAGGACGATCCACGACCTCGGCCTCCACCCGTTCCTCGTGGAGGTAGTCGTACGTGAAGTTCGCCCGGACCGTTCTGCGCGGTACTGTAAGGTAGGCGGAGACCTCGTGCTCCGTGGTCGTCCCGTTGTCGTGGTTCACGACGACCGTATCGCTGACCCATCTGCCCACACCGGGGCGCTCGACCGTCACAGTCCCCGAGAGCTCCTCGGTCTTCTCGGGATGGTGGGTGAGCCGCACGAGCGGTGGAATATCCACCTCCAGCGTCGCCTCAATGGCGGCCTCGATGGCCACGGTGTGGAGCATCTCTCCCCTTCCGACCTGCACGGAGAAACGGGTCTCTCCGTTGGGGACGAGCGGAAAGATGGCGGTCGCGCCTCCCGAGTCGACACGCAGCGTTCCCTCGATGGCGATAACACTGCCGTCGATTACGGCGGTCACCGTCTGGCTGTGATGACCGGCCGCGACATCGATTACGATCCTCTCCTCGACCGTGGCCGCACACTCCGAGGAGACGGCGCCGCTGACGGTTCCGGGAACCCATTCCACGGAGACCACCCTCAGGTCGCACAGCTCCCCCTCGAACGACGGAAGCGGGTACGGCAGTTGACGGCCCTCCAGGGAGATGGCCCCGGCCTGGCCCAGCGAGTCCTCCCAGGAGAAGTCGAGGGAGGGCGACTCGCCGGATAGGGGAAGGTCGTAGTCGTTGCTCTCTCCCCGGCCCAGGCTGGCGGGCCACCACATGCGCAGCGGGCGGTCATCCTCTCCGCCGAACGCCAGGGCCAACGTCTCGAGATCTGTGGCCGCCCTCAGCGATACCCGGGCTCTGTTCCCCGACACCTCCAGCCGCTCCATGTACAGCCTTCGCCCGGGGATGGGCTCGGGGATCTCGTACTCGATCTCCTCGATGTTCCACCCCTCTTCGATCAGGCCCTCGTCGGCCAGTACCGCCTGGTGGCTCGCCAGCACCAGGAGGGCCAGCGAGGCGACGGTCAGGACGGCGAACCAGCGTTTCCTGCGCCTGTTCTCTCGCGCCGCCCTTCTCGTGACGGCGTCCTTCAATCTCTTCTTCCATCCGGCCAGCCTTCCGGTACGGCCCGGCAGCGAAAGGCGTCTGCGCCCGTTGCGCCGTTCCCGGCCTCTGCGCAGCCTGCGAATCCGGCGTCTTGCTCGTCCGGCCAGCAGTGTGAGCGGGCCGGGCGAGGCCGGCGGGGGCGCAGGGGGTTCGCTCCGCAGGAGCTGGGCCGGGGTCCCAGCGTAGAGCCTCGGCCCCAGCCGGAACCTCAGCAGGTCGGCGATCACCAGCGGCAGCCGCCTTCCCCCAATCTGCCCGACGACGGCGGCGATCCCCGCCAGGCCGACGACGACCGCAAGGGCCATCCTCACCCCCGAGGGGCCGACGGGTGCGTAGCGGTATGCGCCGTAGGCGATGGCGCACACCGCTGTGAGGGCCACGATCTGCGGGAACGTGAACCACAGCAGAACCCGGTCCTCGGCCTGCACGTGGGTCGGAACTTCGTGCTCTCTCATTGTCTTTTCCTCCTTCCCATCTCCGACTAGCCGGTTTTTGTGGGTACCGGAGTGGCTGGGTTTGGCAGTTCGACGTCCACCACCGGGCTGACGACGGAGTTCATCACCAGTTCGACCACGCCGTAGGCCACCATGGCGAGCACGATTCCCGCCAGGGCGGTCATCATTGCGCTCTTGCCGCGCTCCATCTGGTTGGGCGCGCCGCTGGCCGTGAGATACAGGTAGGCCCCGTAGATGAAGAATCCGACGCCCACCGCGCCGACCAGGCCCATCATGATCCCGACGATGTTCGATATCGTCTGCGTTAGCTGTTCCATTTGTTTTTTCCTTTTTTTTGCTGCCGGGCGGCTTTTACCGTCCGGTGTTCAGTTCTTCCGTCTTCTTTCTGTTTCCTGGTGAGTTACCTGCACATCTCTTTCGCTCCTTTGCGCCGCGGGCCGTTGGCCTGTCTGCGCGCTACGGCTACTCGCCATCGCTCCTCGGAACTCCACCGCTCGATCCCCCGCTTGAGGGAGTGGCGATGTCGGCGGCGGACCTCGCCGCGCCGGTGAGCAGGCCCGCGCCGGCCGTCGCAATGCCGGCGGCCGCTACCGCAGCGCCCCCGACGGCCGCCGTCGCCGCTGCCCCCGCTCCGCCTCCTGTCGCTCCTCCCCACAGGCGGCCCAGGGATCCGGCGGCGCGGAGCGTCGATCCGGGCAGCGACATCCCGAAGTGGAGGGTGCTCAGCCAGGAGTCGAAGGCCCCCGTTGCGCCGAGCATCGAGGGGACCTTCGTGGCGAGGTAGACGAAGGCCAGAGACAGCAGCAGCTTCCAAACGGCGTCGCGCACCGGTTCGAGCTCGACGAAGGCCGCGTACTCATTGAGGAAGCCGAAGGCCAGCGCCAGGGCTATGAGCTGCACCGACTGCTGGAATGCGGTGATCATGAAGAGCTTCAGCCAGTGCCTGCCCCAGCCCGCCGTGTGCGGCAATATCCAGAGGCCCAGGGCCACGGGGGCCAGAGCCAACAGGACATCCAGCATGGCGAGGCGCAGGATCATCTGCACCACCACGTAGAGGACGAAGAAGCCGTAGACCAGGTAGAGCAGGGCCAGCAGGATGGCCATGCCGACGCTCCCCGTCTGGACGGCCGCCAGCAGCGTTCCGAGCGGCGCCCTCACGAGGTCGCCGGGGGTGACGCTGAGCGAGACCGCGATAAAACCGGACACGGCGTCGGCGACGTCGATCACCAGGGCGCACCACCACAGCGAAGTGGCCGCGGCGACGAGACCGAGCACCAGCCGGGGGACGATCTCCCTCCAGCCAGCCTGCGGCCTGCCCAGGTGCTCGCCGACTATGAGATTCAGGCCGAGCCAGCCCAGGATGACGACGAGCGCTCCGGAGACGATGGCCCAGACGACGGCCCAGGCCTCCCGCACCAGTGGATGCAGGTAGGTGAGCTCCGGGGGAGTGCCGGTGAGGATGTCGCCCATACGGCTCAGGCCTCGTCGCAGTCGCCTGCGGTCTCGCCGCCGGCCCTCTCGATGACGCCGCACAGGGTCCCGTGGACTCCCTCGACGATCCAGCCGGCGAATGCCCTGGCCCAGCGGCCGGGATCGAGCGCTCCGAGCACCCGCTCCCATAGCCCGCCGGGCTGGTGCACCGGGATGACGGCGTGGAAGCTCGTACGGGCTCCGCCGGCAAACTCCGAGACCAGCAGCGTGATCAGGTAGGCGCTCTCGGGATCGAGCTCGGGCTGCCTGTCGATGACGGGGTACTCGAACGTGTACTCCCAGCCCTCGCGGAGCCTCTTCTCTCCCCCGTGCAGCTTGTAGACGGCGCCGATCCACTCCCCGGTGTCGGGGTGTCTTATCCCGTAGTAGAGGTCTGCGATTTGGCGGTCGAAGACGGGTCTCGCGATGAAGCTCCCGTCGTCCTTGCGCTC
Organism: Dehalococcoidia bacterium; assembly: GCA_965219065.1. Lineage (GTDB taxonomy): Bacteria > Chloroflexota > Dehalococcoidia > Lucifugimonadales > Lucifugimonadaceae. The sequence continues at coordinate 20,748 of OZ244715.1, read as the reverse complement.
GATGAATTTCTCGCCGGCGTTGACGAGCACCGGGTCTTCGGGCGGGTCCTGAGCCAGGGCCGTGTCTCCGGTGGTTACGGCCAGCAACGCTGCGACAAGCAGCGCCGCGGCCAGCGGGACCAGACGCCTGGCCCGGCGGGGTCCGCCTGGGGGTTGAGGTTCCAACGATTCGCCTCCTCGTCATCGATGGGGTCGTATGCCTGCCAGCGAGTCTGTGGAGCGTGCAGAGCCGATACCACGTCCCATAGGGGAGGACGCGCGCGTCCCCCTTTATGGGGCATGGGAACCGAGGGGCCGGATGTGATGTCATACCCGTGTACAGGGATTCGACACGGTTCCCATATGGGAATTCCGGAGACGCGGGCAACTGGAAACGGGTTAAAAAGAGGGAATTGGACGCCCCTGTTGCAAGTGATGTTTCGTAAGGGCAGGTTCCCCGTTTTTGGGGCGATGGTTCCCAAAAGGGAAGCCGGATGCCGTAGCGGGACGGCGAATTTCTGCCACATCGGAGCAAGCGATATGGGTAACGGTCCGCGGACGGACCCCCTACAGGACATGGAGCGAGGCAGAGGCATGAATCAGAGACGGCGAAGCGCCGAAGAAGACAGGGACGCGGAGCGGCTGCGGAGGTTGCGGATGAACGAGCTGCTGCGGGACCTGGTGCGCCAGGAGGGCCGTCTGGAGGCGGCAGAGTTGCTGGGGGTCAACTACAAGACGGTGACCAGGGCCATCGAGTCGGGCCGGATCACGGCCCGCATGAACGATGCGCTGGAGAGTTTTCTGGGATCTGTGAACAGCGACGGAGAGGTCCGACGCCAGGGTGAGCGGATCGGGGAGATGGAGGCGCGCATGGAGCGACTGGAGGGCGGCTTCAAGACACTGGCGCAGGAGCTGAGGGACGGCCTCGGAGAGATTCGGGATGCGGTGGCAGGAAAGGCCGTGGCCGAGGAAGTCGATGACGGGCGACTCCAGGCTCAGGATGGAGAAGGGGCGGACCTGTCGGAGACCGTGGACGCCCCGCCGGTTGCGGGGCTTCACCCTATGATGCCTTTCACGGAGCGTCGGCTGGACCCGGAGATCGTCACCGAAGAGACCGCCGGGGACGACGCCGAGGTCTACGGCGCAGCGTGGCCGCTGGTGGAGGAGTGGCGCAGGCTGCGGGCCGGTCACCCTGACCAGGGACGCAGCCTGTCCTGGCTGACGACGGAGGAACGGCTGCTGACCCTGGAACTGGCGATGCTGGAGGAGCACGGGCTGACGCTGCCTCCGGAGAAGCAGCCTCTGCGGGGCTTCGGGCGCAAGGGCCAGACCAACTGGCGCAGGACCGCGCTGGGGGACACGAAGAAGGCGCTGCTCAGGCGGCAACAGCTGCGCTGGGCGCGCAGGATTCTCACCCTGGGGCTGTGGTGGAAGTAGGGACCGACGCCGGCGCAGGGTACGGTTTCTGTTGGTTGCTACATCGGAGCTACGTATCAGCGAGCAATACGCCCCCAGAAGTCCGAAGATCCTCCCGTGACCCTTCCATCCGGTCGGATGTTTGGGCGACAATTGACGCAGTTTCCGGCTTTTCCAGAGTTTCAAGCCATAGAAACCTGGAGGATTCACGTCCCACGAATCCGGGACCGGCTGCGCAGGATCGAGCCTTGCTCTCAGAACAGCCACCCAGGGGAACGAACAGGAAGGATTGAGCTCTGCTCTCCCGAAGGTTCGCCCCAACAGGGACACATTCATAGCGGTTGAAACGCATTCTGCGATTCGACCACTCGGACACCCTGATCGGAGTGCGTCCTGCGCTCTGACGGGTTAGTTATGCCTGCGGTACAGACGATGCACGCGATGCACGGCTCAACCGCAGCTTCGACACGCGCCGGTCTGCAATCCCAACTCGGACTGGCCGCTTAACAACTTCGCAGCATTCCAGGAGCCCTTTCAGCCCCTCGGCCGAGCTGCGTCTTTTTTCACCCAGACACCCCACGTCCGACTCGTTGTCGTGTTGTGGGACTCATCGGAACGGCAACAGGAAATCACGGAGGTAAACGACATGGAATCAAGCACGGAGGTCAACAAGGCAATGCACGAATCACCGGCACAGGCAACCGGGGAAGTGGGAGAAGTAGTAACGGAACAGTACGTGGGTCCGAGCGCGGCGCAGATAGCGAACCTCATACCGCACAGGGTCAGCTTCGAAAGGGGCTGGTTCAGGACGACGACGGCCATCTGTCACGGCGGCGAGTCGGACGATCTGGCATTCAGGCAGAGGCCCGACGGCAACGGCATCGACACGCGGTGTCACAGCAATGGCTGCTCCCACGTGACGGTCATAACCGAGTTGGAGGCACTCATCGGCCTGACCATCTGGTCGGCCTTCGAGCCGGTGAGCGACGCCAGTGAGGAGGCCCCGAAGCAAAGACTGTGGCCCAGATGGAAGCTCGCGCTGGCCGGCGCGGCTGCGCTGGTCGTGGCGGCCCCGCTGCTGCTCGGCCTGGGCGCCGAGGCGGCCCTGCTGAACCTGGTCGGTCTGGGCATCGGCGGGCTGCTGCTCATGCGGTTCGTCGCAGGCCGTTCCAAGCGGAAGGTCCGACGCCGCCCGTGACGGCTTCGGACCTAACAGTTCACACCAATCAACAAAGGGCCGTCTCTTCGGAGCCGGCCCTTCTTCTTTGCCCGAAACGGGCGCAAACAACAGGGCAACAAAGCACAGGAACCAGGGAGGTTCAGGATGACGACGGCAACTATGGTACAGAGCAGTCGGACGATGGCAACGCAGCCCCGGCCCAGCCTCGAAGAGCTGGTCGACCGGGTGATGGCGGCGCTGTTCAAAGAGGAATCGGAGCCGCAGGCCCCGGCAACTACGGCGACGCAGAGCGTCGCACGAACCGTCCACGACGCACGGCGAATGCGTAAGTCGGGCGACCTCGACGGCGCGCTGGCGATGTTCGCAGGCGTGGACACGGCGAAGGCGGAGACGAGGGAAGCGCGGTGGGCATTCACCGAGTGGAAGCAGGTGGTGAAACGGCGCTACGGCGACCGGGAGGCTCTGGTCTACAGCCAGGGAACGGGAAGGGCCGCAGCCCTGGTTACCCGAGACGACGGCGCGCTGGAGGTGGTGGCGGCCATGGGGATGCGCTGGCTGCCCGGAAAGGTCGTCTCGCGGCGCAGCCTCCGGGGTCTGAGGCCGCTGACAGGAGGCGCGTGATGGTCGTAGCCACTGTCGACATCCCCGCGCTGAAGGAGCGGCACCCCCTTGGCGACACGGTGGAGGCATCGGGCGTCAGGCTGAGGGGAATGGGCAGGGTCCGCCAGGGCTTCTGCCCCTTTCACGACGAGGCCGAGGGAAGCTTCACGGTGTACGCCGACTCGGAACGGTGGTACTGCTTCGGCTGCGGTCTCGGCGGCGACGTTCTGGACTTCGTCCAACGGGTCGATAACCTGACCCTGCCCGAGGCCATCGCGCGGCTGGACGGCAGCCCCGGGCTTGCGCCCAGGTCCGCCAATCGTCCAGCCCGGACGCGGCGGCCGAGGTCCACCGCGTTGCCACCACGCGACCCCACCCTTCTGACCGCCGCGGCGCGCTTCTACGCCGGTGAGATCCGGCGTCACGCAGAAGCGCGGGAGTACCTCGCCGCAAGGGGAATAAGGCCCGATGCGGCTTCGCAACTGGGTCTCGGCTTTGCGCCGGGGAACGGCCTGCGGCAGGCCCTCGGGTCGGCGGGCTTCACCGAAAAGAGGCTCAGTGACTCCGGGCTGTTCATGGAGCGGGGCGAGGAGCGGTTCGCCGGCATGGTCGTTGTTCCCGACGCCTCCGGCAGTCTGGTCCGCTGGCTTGCGGGACGCGCCGTCGACACCAACACAACGCCCCGCTTCCAGGCCCTTCCGGGGCCCAAGCCGGTGCTTGGACTCGGCAAACTCGGCCCCGCGCCGCCGTGGGCGGTCGTCGCCGAGGGACTGTTCGACTGGCTAACGCTCGCCGGATGGGGCCTCCCCGCCTGCGCTGCCCTGGGCACCCGGGGCGTTGAGCGCATCGCCTCCGCCCTTCGGGGCTGCCCCCGTGTCTTCCTCGCTTTCGACAACGACGACGCGGGACGCGAGGCGACGGAGCGGCTCAGGACCCTGCTCGGACGCAGGGCCGCCGCCGTCACCCTCCCCGATGGTGTCGGCGACGTGGCCGAACTTGCCGCGCACCCCCGCGGGCGCGCCGTCTTCCTGCGCCTTCTGGCACAGGCGGCGCGCCCCACCCCGTAGCAGCCCGCTCGCAGGTCTACGGCCCGCTTCCTCCCCCAGCCCACTCCCCCGCGGGCTTGCACTCCCAACCCCACTTTCACCACCCAGGGCTTGACCCCGTCTACCACCGGGGAACACCCATGCCCAATTCACGACGGGCCCAAGCCCGCGCACGGATTCCCGTTGGGGAACCCGCACCGGCCATTCGCTACAGGAACGACAAGGAGAACCACCATGGCCAACGGCAACAACAACGGACATCACCGCAACGGGACCGGCAACGGCCTCGTCCACAGCCCGCCCCGTACTGGATACGGGGTCAATGGCAACGGGCACAGGCCTGAAGCCGCGATAGTCAGCGAGCACGATCTCCTCTGGGACGGGCTTCCTCCCGCCGTCACCGGCGCGCTGGGGCAGCCCCTCGATCCCGCCCTCGTCTCGCAGCGCAAGGGTCGCGCCGGGCGCACCTTCTCGTACATCGAGGGCCACGTCGCCATCTCCGAGGCCAACCGGGTGTTCGGCTTCGGCGGATGGGGCTACGAGCTGGTCGCCGACGTGACGCTCAGGGAGATCGAGAACGTCGATCCCCATACCGGAGAGGTTAAGCGCTTCCGCGCCTACAGCGCCCCGGTGCGGGTCACCGTGCCCGGCGCTCCACCCCGCACCGACGTCGGCTTCCACGCCGTGACTGAGGAGACGGCCGACGGACACGAGACGGCGCTGAAGGGCGCCGTCACGGACGGCCTGAAGCGCGCCCTGCGCAGCTTCGGGGACCGCTTCGGCAACGGCCTCTCCGGGGACCGGCAGGCTGCGGGCGCCGCGACGCGCCCCGAACGCGTACCGGTTCAGGCGGACGTTCGGAGCGACCGGGGATGGGGAGCCTCCTCATCTCGGAGGGGCGCGAACCGCGTGCCGGGAGCCGGCGTTCCAGGGAACCACTGGGACAAGAACCACGTGCAGTACCTGCGCCGGCGGCTCGTCGAGCTGGGCATTGAACAGGGCTTCGACGAGGACCAGGTACGAGCCGCCGTCACGGAAAGACTGGGCAAGAACCTCGACGACCTGACTGCGGCTGAACTGACGCCCCTCGTCGAGTCGGCGACCCAGAAGGCGTACCAGGCGCAGCAGGCCCAGAGCCTGCCCCGTACGTGATACGGGGCCGCCTAGCTCGCCCATGGACACGGAATCGAGCGGGATCGTCCCTTCGTAGCGGTCCCGCTCTCCATCTACAGGAAAGGAGGACACGACCGATGACGACGAATCCAATGTACACACCCTGGGGTTGGACACAGGACATCGAGTGGCTTGCCGAGGGCGTCTGGAGAGTCTGGACGTCGAGCCACGGCGGGCTGAAGCTCAGCCGCGAGCGGTGGGCCGAAATACCCGTCGAAATCCGGGACGCCATGTTCACACCCACCTTCGCCGAGGAGGACTGCGAGGAGCCCATCGTCAGGACGCTCCTGGGCCTGGCCGACGAACAAGAGAGGGAGATGGCGGTCAGGGTGGCGGATTACTTCGAGCGGTACGCTCCCGCGCTCCCCTTCGTCCGCATCTACCGGCCGGGACTCCACCATCACGTCTTCTTCTACTGGGGAGGATATGGATCGGACCCCTTCGAGCGATTCGATAACGGAGAACAGGCCCGGGCGTTCGCCAACGATCCGGAAAAGGTTAGGTGGTACGGGAGGATGGAAGCCATCGAGTGCGAGCAGATGCGCCCGCTCTGTCTGCATGAGGGGAGGCGACCATGACGACACGGCCCAGACCCCCAAGCCTTCCCAGTACCACGACAAGGATCAACACCGGGATGGGCAGCCTGTTCGTAACGGTGTGCCTTGACGAGAACGGAGAACCCTTCGAAGTGTTCGGATGGTTCGGCAAGGGAGGTAGCTTTCAACAAGGCGTCACCGAGGTGGCGTGCCGTCTCATCTCGCTGCACCTGCGAAGAGGAACGCCGGTGGACGAAATCATCGACCAGATCGGCGGAATCCAGGAGATGCAGCCCTTCTTCAACCCCGTGCCGGGTGGCAGAAGCGTGGCGATCATGGGCCTGGGTGACGCCATCGCCCACGTCCTCAGGGCTCACTTAAAGGCGAGAGAAGAACGAGAGGCGGCGCGAGCGACGTTTGAGAAAGCGGCCGCATGAACGGTCAATGCGACAGAGCAACCATTCGAGCCGGGATGCCACTCCAAGACGCCCCGTTTCCGATTCAAATCAAAAACGAAAAAGGAGAAAAAGACATGACGACAGACATCGACCGGGCGGAGGTCCTCTCCCGTCCCGCGGCGCAGTTCGACGAGGACGGCAACCTGGAGATACGGGCGTCGGCCGCCGGCAACTGCCGCCGCGCCCTGTGGTACTCGGCGACCGGATACGAGCCGACCAATCCGCCGAGCGAGAAATCGCTGACGGCGATGGAGGCGGGCAATGCGCTTGAGCCGGTGGTGATTCGGGCGATGGAACGGGCCGGGTGGAAGATCGATCCCGCCGACCCCGAGGACCCGCAGCAAGTGACGGTGCGAATAGGTCCCAACATGCTGGCGATAGGGCACCCCGACGCCACGGGACGGATGCCGCTGGACGGTGGCGAAACGGACGCGGACGCGACGGGGATCGAGGCGTTCCTCTTCGGGGATGAGGGGGAGTCCCCTGCTCCGGGCCACGGCGACCCCGTGGTCGTCGAGGTCAAGACGCGGGGACCGGAGGCGTTCAAGCGCTGGCGCACGCTGGGCGCCGAGCGCAGCCACCCGGCGTCGGTGGCCCAGGCCGCCCTATACACGCTGGGCTTCTTCGGCGACTTACGGGACACGGTGATCGCCACGATGGACACCGGCAGCCGCACCTGGGACTACGAGGTCATTCCCGCCGGACGGCTGGAACGAGCCCTGCAGGACGCCTGCGAGTGGCTCGGCGAGCTTGCCGAGCACCACCGCCTCAACGGGCCGGACCCCGACGCCCTGCCGGAACGCGACTTCTCAGCCAAAAGCTGGCAATGCAGGTCATGTCCGTTCCTCGACGTCTGTCTGCCCGGGGCGGAGGAAGGAGGCGAGGAGACGGAGACCGAGGAGGAAGAGGTGGGCGACGGGGACGCACTGGACGCGGTGGTGGCCTACACGGAAGCTCAACAGGCCACCAGGGAGCCCGAGAAAGCCAAGAGAACCGCCCTGGGCACCCTGAAGGCGTGGATACGCCGGCAGGGCGACGTGAAAGCGACCATCAACGGGCGAACGGTCAGCCTCGTGAAATCGAAGCGCTATTCGGTGAACTACCGGAAGCTCAACGAGGCGCTCGACCCTGAGACCCGGGCCGAAATAGTCACCGAGAGCGAGTCTGAGTACGTCCGGGTGACCTAGACGCTCTCCCAAGGAGCGCAGAACGGGGCCACGCCCCGCCCGATTCCACAAGAACAGGAGGGTTCTGATGAACGCTGAAACATTGGCCCTTGGGCTGCAGGACAGCCTGTCGGGCATCTTCGAGTGCTCCGAAACGCCGAACGGCTCGGTACGCGTGCGGACGCTGCTCACCCACCCCGACGGCGACCTGGTCGATCTCTTCCTCATCCCCAGGGATGATGGAGCCGTCGTGGTCACCGACTACGGCGACACCATCGGCTGGCTCCGAACGCAGTCCGCCAGGGGCCTCACCAGTGGCCAGAACAGGAAGATAACCCGGGTGTGCCGGAGCCTGAACGTGGCGAGGGTGCAGGGCCGGATAACGGTGATCGCTCAGGACTCCCGAACGCTCGGCGAAGCGGTTGCCAGGGTCGCGCAGGCTGCGGTCCTGATTTCGCACATCGCGTTCAAGTAGACGCTCCGAAGCCGGAGCGCACGACGGGGCCGCCTTCCTAAGGGAGACGGCCCCGCTGCTTTTCAAACAGTTGCGGCAATACCGCATCGAATCACTCACAGAGGAGAACGAAAAGATGTCGAAGACCATCAACAGAGTCGATCTACTGGGACGGGTCGGGACCGACCCCGAGATGCGCTACACGCCCGCCGGGACCGCCGTCACGCAGTTCAGACTGGCGACCGACCGACCCCGCCGGAACGGGGAGGTCGAGACCGACTGGCACTCGGTCACCTGCTGGGCACAACTCGCAGAGATCGTGAACGAGCACGTGGGCAAAGGCGACCGGCTCTACCTTACCGGCAGGCTGGCGCAGAACAGCTGGGACGGAGAGGACGGGCAGCGCCGCCACCGCACCGAGATTCACGCCTCAGAGGTCGTCTTCCTCGACTCCCGCAACGGCGAGAGCGCCTCGAAAGAGGACGGCCGCAGCACCGGCGGTGGACAGCCGGCCAACGCCCGGCCCTTCTAGTCCAACACCTGTAAACCGACGTCCTCTACCGGACGCAACACGGGGCCGCTTCTCTCACGAGGGAGGCGGCCCCGCTTCTTTTACAGACATGCACACGAGCGGAGACCGACTTCTATGAAAACCGACAACACTGAAGAAACCGTTTCAAGCGGCCGCACAACCGGCCCGGAGCAGGCTCTTCTCGACGCCCTTCGCAGCAACCTTAACCTGCTGGGCGAGCTCGCGATGCGCTACGACGTCGAGACCAAACCGGAGCGCCCCGCGGACCCTCCCACCATCTACCGTCCCGACGACGTGAGATCGTTGCTGGGACCGGAGATGTCGCCCCTCGCACAGGAGCAGCTGCGGGTCCTCCTGCTGGACATCAAGAACAACGTCGTGGGCCAGCGGGTGATCTACCAGGGAAACGTGAACTCGGCAGAAGTCAGACCGGCAGAGGTGCTGCGGCCGGCGGTCGTCGCTGCGGTCCCGAACATCGTCGTCGTCCACAACCACCCGTCGGGCGATCCGGAACCCAGTCCCGAGGACATCGATGCCACGAAGGAGATCGCCGGGGCGGCCAGGTTGCTCGGGATCGAGCTGATGGACCACGTGGTCATCGGCGGGAACAGGTTCGTCAGCCTGAGGGAACGCGGCCTCGTGCCCAATAAGAGGACTCGATAGACGCCACCCGCCTTCGGACAGGCGCCCACGCGGGGAATTGGTTCCCCGCGCATCAACCGGACACACCAAGCAAGGAAGGAGACAGTCCAATGCTCGCGACCCACACCGTAGACCCCGAGGATCTCTTCACCATAAGCGCCGGGGGCTTCTCGGCAACCGCCGACGCATTCGCCCGCGACGACAGTACAGACGGCCTCTGGTTCGTCTCGATGGTCGGCTCACAGACCGCCCTGAAGGCGATCTGGGCCTCGCTGCTCAAGCAGCCGCCCGACGTCGCCCACATCATCAGGGGCGCGGACGGGATGGCGCTCTCGGGCGGATACCAGAGGTGCGTAGTTCCCCACGAAACGATCGGCACATGGACGACGAAGATCGCCAGGCTGCCGGTCTCGGGCGGCTGGCATGCCCTGGTCTACACCAAAACGGCTGAGTACGCATTCGAGAGGGATTCCTTCCTCCTGCTGGCGCAGAGCGAGGACGAGGCCCCCGCGCTGCACCACCGCTTCCTCGACAGGAGAAGCCCATTGCCGTTGCACGGCTCCTGGGCGGACTGGCTCTGGGAACGGGGACTCGCCCAGGAGGAGATAGTCCCGCTCCAGTCGTCAGGCGTCTCGGCCTACCGATGCTCCCCGAAGGCCGACGGGCTGAGAGAAGACCTCTCGCAGGCCGTCGCCTCCGGACGGCTCGCCCTGCCCAGTGAGGAGCGCCCCCATGCGTTGGCCGCCTGAAGCGGCGCGTAAAAGAAACAGGAAAGGAGAAGAAATATGAGACTGGCAGCACAGGCGAAGGGAGGGTTCTACCCCACCCCGCCGAGGGTCGTCGACCTGATCGCAGAACAGATCCAGCCACCCGCCAGGTACGACCAACGGAACCCCAAGACGCTGCGCATCCTCGATCCCTGCTGCGGGGCCGGAGAGGCGGCGGCGCAGCTGGCCGGATGCCTCGACGGGCCCAATGCGATTCCCATCGAGACCCACGGCGTCGAGCTTCACCGGGACAGGGCCGCGGAGGCCGAGGTCCGGCTCGACCGCGTACTGGCCGCGGACCTGTTCGCCACCTCCATGGCGAACGGGGCCTTCGGCCTGCTCTACCTCAACCCTCCATACGACTGGGACCGGGAGGACAGGCGGGTCGAACACGCCTTCCTCATCCACTGCACGCGGTACCTCGCCGAGCACGGGCTGCTGGTGTTCATCGTGCCCAGGCCCAGGCTCGCCGTCTCGGCCCGCTACCTGTCAACCCATTACGGGCGGCTGCGCTGCTGGGCCTTCCCCGAACCTGAACGGGAGGTCTTCGACCAGGTGGTCCTGATGGGCTACCGTAAGCCCGACCCTGTCCCCGACGCATACGCCGAGGACCGGATCCTCCGGTGGGCCCAGGGGGAGCCGCCGACGCTGCCCTCCCGCGCATACCCGGAGTTCAGCGCTCCCACCGCGCCGGGCGGAGACATCCTGTTCGCCACGCGCTCCGTCGATCCCGTTGCCGCCGCCGCCGAGGCGCGGCGGTCGGGACTGTGGACCAACACGGAGATAACCGACACCCTCTGGCCCGCCCGCGACAACCGGACCCGCCCGCTCATGCCACTGCGAAGGGGGCACATGGCGATGCTGGTGGCGGCCGGATTCCTCGACAACCTCTGCCTCGAGGCCGACGACAGGCGCATCCTGGTCAAGGGACGCACCTCCAAGGAGATGGAGCTGGTGGAGGACAGCCCCGAGAGGGAGGTCCACCGCGAGAGGCTCAGGACAACCGTGGTGGCCCTCGACCTCGACGACGGCGAGATCACCGACATCGCCGCCTAGCTCAGACGGCTCATTTCGAGCCGCAGCACGAGGCCCCATTCATCCTCTTACCGGGACGATCGGGACTTCGCATCATCGGGACGATTCCGGACACTCCCCCTATATCCGGACACTCCCCCTATACAAGGAAGGAAAGCAAAAAATGCAGAGCACAATGACACTTGAAGCCTGCTGCCGGTGCGGGCAGCCCATCGCACCCGGCGCACCGGCCATGCACACGGCATCCGTGGACATCGTCGAGGGACGGGCCGTCTCGTCGCCGGTGACGGCGTACCACCTCAGCGGGCGCTGCTACGAAGACGCGAAGGCCGCGCGAGCCGCCCGCAGGAAGGCCCTGACCGCCGCGTAGGCGGCCCGCACGAGGTTCCACCGATCCCTTCGACCGGCGGCGCCCGCAGACCGAGGAACACGAAAACACCAGACACCGAACGAGAGGGCGCTTCACGGCGCACCCCTGCACCCCGCCTCATGGCGCCCTCACGCACACACCCATCCGGTGGTGGGCGAGGCGCGCTCTGCGCCAGGACCGCCTGACGCGGCCTCGCGCAGCAGCCGGGCGCCAGAGGTTCCGTGGGGTTCCCTGAAGAAAGGAGACACCCCATGAACCTCGGAGAGTTCATCGACAAGTTCAAGGACGCCATCGCGCGTCGGGTGGTCGAGTCATACCCGCCCCTCTACAGGCCCTCGGAGAACGGCCGCAGACTCCCTCGCCTGCTCCGCACTCCCCTGGGGGCGCAGGAGGACGCCATCAGGGGCGCGGTCCTCTCCCTCGAAGCACACCGGGGAACCACCGTCGTCGGCGAGATGGGCACCGGCAAGACCTTTATCGGCGCGGCCGCGGCGCACATGGCGGGCTTCCGGAGGATCCTCATCCTCTGCCCGCCCCACCTCACGAAGAAATGGAAGCGGGAGGTGGAGGAGACGGTGCCCGGCGCCCGCGCCGCCATCGTCACCTCCATCACCGACCTGGAACGGCTGCGCATCTCCGCGGGTTCCGGCCCCCTTTTCGTCGTGATGTCCAGGGAGCGCGCCAAGCTGTCCTATCGATGGGCGCCCGCCGTCACCCGGCGGTGGGCCACGTCGAAGGGCTGGCTGGTGAGGAACGAGGAGACCGGGGAGCCGTTCCAGGTGCCATGCTGCCCCGACTGCACAGCGCAGATCGTGGACAAGGACGGAGTCCCCCTGACGTATGCCGACCTGAACCGCAGAAAGCGTACCTGCGCCCACTGCGGCTCGCCCCTCTGGCAGGCCGACAGGTCCGGTCCCAAACGCTACCCGCTCTCGGACTACGTGAAGCACCGGATGAACGGTTTCTTCGATCTGCTGATCGGTGACGAGGTCCACGAGTACAAGGGGCGCGGCTCGGCGCAGGGCATCGCCGCCGGTGTCCTCGCCGACGTGTGCGGCAAGTCCCTCAGCCTGTCCGGAACCCTGATGGGAGGCTACAGCTCGACGCTGTTCCACCTGCTCTACAGGTTCTCCCCCGAGATCAGGACGGAGTTCGGACGCTCCGAGGAGCGCCGATGGATCACCCGCTACGGCTTCGAGGAGTACACCGTCGGAAAGCCCGACGACGACGCCATCGAGGACGGGCGCAACAGCAGGCGCCGCAAGTTCCGGAAGGTGATCAGGGAGAGGCCGGGACTCGTGCCCTCGGCCCTCTTCCACATCATCGGCAACACCGTCTTCCTGCGCCTGGCGGACGTGGCCTCCGGGCTGCCGCCCTACGAGGAGCAGGTGATGCTCTCGTCGATGGACTCGGAGGAGGACTCGACGGGCTACTCGCAACGGAGCGCCTACAACACCGTGTTCGACGAGTTGCGCAAGAGGCTGGCGGTGGCCCTCAAGGCCGGTTCCAAGCGGCTGCTGGCGACATACCTCCAAACGCTGCTGGCCTACCCCGACGGATGCACCAGGGGCGAGACGGTCTTCGATCCAAGGACCGAGGACATCATCGTCCAGGTGCCGCCGCTGTCCGAAGAGAGGCTCTACCCGAAGGAGAAGGCGCTGGTCGACCTGGTGGCCGCCGAGCGGCTGGAGGGCCGCAGGGTGCTGGTCTACGCGACCCACACCGGGACCAGGGACATCACCGGGCGGATGGACGACATCCTGACCCGGCACGGGTTCCGGGTGGCGGTGATGAAGGCCGACGCCGTGGCCCCCGACCGCAGGGAGGCCTGGGTCGCAGACAGGGTCAAGCAGGGCATCGACGTGATGATCTGTCACCCCAGGCTGGTGCAGACGGGACTCGACCTGATCGACTTCCCGACCATCTGCTGGTACGAGACCGACTACTCGGTCTACGTCATGCGGCAGGCGTCGAGAAGGTCGTGGCGCATCGGGCAGACCCGGCCCGTCAGGGTGGTGTTCATGTCCTACAGGAACACCCTCCAGGCCGACGCCCTGAAGCTGGTGGCGAAGAAGCTACAGAGCTCCCTCGCCGTCGAGGGCGAGCTGCCGGACGACGGGCTGGCCGCCTACGGCGACGACGGAGACGACCTGATGATGGCCCTGGCCCGCAGGGTCGTCAGCGGCGACGAGGAAGACGAGACGGAGACGGTGGAGGCGGTCTTCGCACAGGCCAGAGACGCCGAGGCCAGCGCCGAGGAGTACCTGGTGGACGACGACTGGAAGTTGGTGGAGAGCCTGCCCCGTGCTGGACACGGGGTCGAACCCGAGGCCATTGGGGTCAACGGAAACGGGCATCACCACACCAACGGTCACGACGCCATGGACATCGGACCGACGGTCGAGTTGGTCCATGGCAATGGCCACGTACCCGCCAACGGAAGCGGGAATGGCCACGCGGCTGTCCCTGTCAACGGGAACGGTCACAGCGACGAGACCCCGGAGCCGCAGCAGACGCGGTTCTCCTGGGCCGAGTTCATGGCCGAGGAATCGGCGAAACCCAGGGGCCGCAGCCGCAGGCCGCAGCCCGCAAGCGCGTCCCTGTTCGAGTGGGCGCTGAGCCTTGAGAAGGAGCGTGAGAACGAGCCGGTCGGCGCGGGACGTTGACCGCAGAACCGCGTGGGAGGTCGGCGCAGATGGAGCGACGGCCTCGCCGCACGCGGCACCACAGCGAATCAGAAGCGATCACAAAGGAGATGACCAATGGCACGCATTTTTGTCTACGACGACCGCGAGTTCCCCGACCCCGATCCCGAGATGAGCGTCGACCAGGTGAGGGGAACCCTGAGCGACTTCTACGGGGAGATAGCCAACGCCTCGGTGAAGGAGACCAGGCGCGGCGACGACACCATCTACGAGTTCCAGCGGCGGGTGGGCACCAAGGGCGCCTTCCCCTCCGCGCGGAGCTAGAGGAGGGAGTCCGATGGACAACCGGACCTTTACAGGTCTGCTGGAGGCGACCCCGCCTGCGGACCTGAAGATCATCGAGCTCACGGCGGAGTTCACACGGCCCGACGGTGGGTTCGACCCGGACGCCGCGGCCGCACGGCAGGGCGAGGTGGAGATGGCCTGCGCCCAGGCGCAGGACTACGCAGCGGCCACGGGCCGCCTGCTGGAGGCGATGAAATGGAAGCTGTTGCACCGGCGTTGATGAGCGGCCTGGCCGAGCTGCTCCTGCGGCGTCCGCCGTCGCTGCGGGAGCTGGTCACGCTTATCGGGTACGCCGACGACTACGCATGGTTCGCGGGGCTGGTGCGCCGTCTCTTCCCCGATGAGGCGGAGGCGGCGCTTTCGGCCCCCGACGTACGCACGAGGGTGGAGCGCTTCGCCCGGCTCTTCGGGGAACGGCACTTCCCCCTCTACGCTCCGTTCATCGAGTACTGGCTGGACGAGGGGGAGGAAGACCCTCCCTGGACCTGCCTGAGGAGGGGGATCCCCTTCGACCTGTTGGGCTTCGGCTACGACGGCCTCCACGAGATGTGGCACGGCTACCGCGAGGGTCTCTCGGCCCTCGTTCTGCTGGCCCGGCCTCCCGATTCCTCCTGCATGGCAGACGACGGGATAAGGGTGGCCTGGCTGGAGTCGGCCGCTACCGGCATTCCGCAAGACACCCTGCTCCGCATCCCCCGAAAAGGCATACCCCTGGACGACCTCATCGAGGCGGTCAATGAGACGAAGTTCGAGGGCGCCGCTCAGGCCGCTTCGTGGGTCTTCGCCGAGACAGGGAACTTCTTCCTGGACCATTGCTACGACGACGGGGTGTACGACGGGTTCGTCGACCCCTGGGAGGACGAGATCATCGAGGAGGGCGCGAAGGAGTGGCGCAGGGCCAGCGCCCTCATGGACTCGGTGGGGAAATTGACCGACTGGATGGAGGAGGACCTCCCCGGCCGCTTCGCCGAGATGCTGGACTTCATCCTGCCCCGGCTCCCCAAACAAGTAGAGGAGGAAAACGAACATGAGCAACGATGCCGAAAAGACGGAGTGGTCCCTGCCGGGCCCGGCGGACGCGCCCAGGGACAATCTCAAATTGCAGCTTGAGGTGTACGGGGAGACCATCCTGCTGCGGGGCTTCGAGAGCGACTCGACCTGGGTACGGACCGTCTCGGCGGACGAGATCGCCAGCGTGTTCACCCGGCACCTCGGGTTCTCCTCGGGGCTGCTGCTCCAAGACGCCCTCTGGTGGAACCAGGGCGAGACCGGACACGTGGTGGCCCTCTGGCGGCCACCGGGGGTCTGGTCCGTGGCTCTGCAACGGGAGGCGTTCAAGCCTCCCACACGGCTCCGGCTTCCCATGCCGGGGCTGGTCTTCGTCTGCTCGCCGGGCCGTGCGCCCTGGGTCTACGCGGCCTTGGAACGACCGACCGACGCCGAGCAGCAGCTCTTCCGGGCCCCCGCCTTCAACGTCTTCAGAGACGGGAGGGTCTGTCCCGGAAGCCACCGGTTCCCCGAGGTGGTGGGGCTGATACCGGAGTCCTTCTTCCAGTCCTTCTTCTCCCTTACCGGAGACACCCACAACCGTTCGAAGAAGCACCCCGACAACCTGCAAGCGCTATGGGAGGAGATAGATGGAGAGACTGAATACCCGATGGAGGACCTGGTTCCCCAGTGCACGGTGGCCCAGGCCATGGCGGTCTCCGAGGGGAGACTTGGCTACCGCTACGGCTAGCGACGCCCCGGACCGGGGCCGGTAGGCTACCTGGTCAGCCACCCCGGCGGACTCGCCGGTGTCCAGGGGATCGGCTACGACTACGTTCTCGGTTTGGGCGGCCTCTACGTCCAGTCCGAGGGCGCACACCTGACGGCTCGGGTGCCGGTCGCATCCTGCACGGTGCGGGGTCTCGCTCCCGTTGCGGACAAGGTGGAGCTCGCCCACGGCCCCATCCCGGCAGGACTGTTCGAGCTGGGTCTGCGCTGGTTCCGGGACGACCCGGACACCGAGCGGCTCTTCGCCGTTCGATGGGACGGGCGCGCCTACCGGCTGATGGTGCCGCCGCAGGCCGGGACGGCCACGACCCTCGCCTACGTGCCGCCCGCAGGGGTGATCGCCGAGTTCCACTCTCATGGAAGCTCCCGCGCCTTCTTCTCGGCCACCGACGACCGGGACGAGCAGGGGTTCCGCATCTACGGGGTCGTCGGACGTCTCGATGACCCTGAGCCGGGGCTGAGCCTCCGGGTCGGGGTCTACGGACACTTCGCCCCGGTGGAATGGTCGCAAGTATTCTCCGGCCCGGCTCCGGGCCTCCGGCTGATGGGCGGGGAGCCAGAGCCAACGGCGGAAGCTAACGAACCTACAAGGAGGTAAAGAAAAAATGCCCTACTACCTTGACAACGCGTTTCTGCTGGACTGCCCCTGGATCACAGTGGTGGGCTGCGGCGGCACCGGCGGCTTCGTGGCCGAGGGCCTCTGCCGCCTCTTCCAGGGCCGGGACGCCACCATCGTCCTGGTCGACCACGACCGGGTCGAGCCCCACAACCTGTTGCGCCAGAACTTCTACGCCGAGGACGTCGGGAAGTTCAAGAGCCAGGCCCTCGCCGACCGGCTGGCCAGGGCCTACCGGCGTCCCGTCGGCTACTCGGTCTACGCCTTCCGGGAGGATTACTCCCAGCCCGATGGAGGACGCTACCCCGGCCTTCCCTCTTACGGGAACTCCCTGCTCATCGGCTGCGCCGACAATGCCGCCGCACGCAGGGCCATGGCGAAGTGCCTGCCGGGCGACCCGCGCCGGTGGCTCATCGACGCGGGCAACGACACCAACTGGGGGCAGGTACTTATAGGCAACGTCGCCGACCGGGACTTTGGGGACGAACAAGCCTTCGTCGACCAGACCTGCTACCTGCTCCCCGCGCCTACGGTGCAGCGGCCCGACCTGCTGACCGCCGTGTCGACCACGCCTCCCGACGTGGACTGCGCGGCAGCCCTCGACCTCACCGACCAGGACCCGACCATCAACCAGATGATGGCGTCGCTGGCGCTACAGGTGGTCCGCCGCATGGCGGCGGGAACCTGCCCCTTCATGGGCCTCTACCTGGACATGGAGCAGGGAACGGTCACCCCCACGTATGCCACACCGGAGACGGTGGCGCGGGTGGCGCCGTCCGGCTCCGAGCCGGGGATAGCGTCCTAGTGACCAACGCTCAACAGACGCATTCAAAGACGGAAATAAGGAGAAAACCATGCCTGACGAAAAGGGAACCACCACGACCCCGCATCAAGTGCGGGGCAGGCTCTGGCAGGACAACCACAGCGGGCGTCGCAGGCACAAGCTGATGACGAAGGAGCTCGCCGACACCATCCCGCCCCTGTACGCCAATGACGGCGCGGACGACCCCGACGCCGTGGTCGCCAGGGCGAAGCTGTTCAGCCCCTACACCGGCTGGCGCTGGTACATCACCGAGTGGGACGCCGAGACCGGAACATGCTTCGGCCTCGTCGAGGGGTTCGAGACCGAACTCGGCTACTTCGACCTCACGGAACTGGCGGAGGCGACCGTGTTCGGCAGGGTCCCCGCCGTCGAGCGCGACCTCCACTGGAAGCCGACGACCCTCGGCGAGATAAGGGGACAGTCGAGACTCGCAGCATAGCAAAGGGGTGAAGAAACGAAGAAGCAAAAAAAGGAGAAGACCATGGCTGACGAGAAGGGAACGGAAGCAACCCGATCGGATGCGCCCGGCGCAGACGACAGTCTCTCCGGCGACAGGGCGGACGACACGGCTCCTGCGACTGTCGTGGAGGACGGAGATTCCAACGACGCGGCTGCCGGCGGGCAGGACGCCAACAGGGAGGCCGAGCAGAACGGACAAGGTTCCGACTACTCCGGAGAGCATGACGCTCCGCCGGAGGACCTCAGGATCGTCGTGTCCATCAAGGCCGGCACGGCCACCATAGGGGTGCAGCAGCCCTCGTCGGACCCGCACATCGAGACGTTCGACGAGGGTGACCTGACCGGCCTGACGCAGGAGACCCTGGCGGTGGTTGAGAGGGCGAGGGCCAGGTGGGAAGACAACCCCAGGCACCCGGCCCACGTGAGACCCGATCCACCCGTCGGACGCCGGCGCCGGCGCGTGCAGGGGACGGCGCAGGACGCAACCGGCTTGGCAGAGGAGTCGCAGGCACAACAGCAGACGCTGAGGCTGTTCTAGAGGGCCGGTCGGCGCGGGGCGCTAGACCGCAGAGATACGGGGGAGGTCGTCGCAGGGCGACGGTCTCCCTCGCCCATCCATGTATGCGGCCCTTTTTGCGTTTGAGGCCGTTTGCGCGTCCATGTGTGGGGTCTTCTTGCATTTCAGGCACAGCTAGAGAAAGGAGAGCGGGAATGAAAGCCCGAAGAGACGAGTTAATTACCGTGGGAACAGAAACCGGCAGGAGGTGTGAGGTGACGGAGATGCACCTGTTTGACGAGAACGCGGCCTGCGAGTGGGCTCTCTGCGGGGCCGACGCCTCGGCCGACGACCTGAGGGGCGTGAACGGCTACCTGGAGGACCGCTTGTACGGCGATCCGGTCGGCGCCGTCTGCGAGGGGTGCAAGTCCCGGGCGGCGCCCTTCGCGGTGAAGACCGGCCGGGACCTGGAGGACGACGGCCTGCAGGACGAGGCGGAGGAGTATCGCAGGCTTACCGACGCCCTTTTGAGGGAGACCGGTTCGTGATGTGCCGTGGGCTGGGAGACCGTCCTGTTGGTCCATGTGTGCAGCCCTCTTGCGTTTCAGGCCGGATGAGTGTCTATGTCTAGGAGCTATTGCGTTGGCGTCGTAACGCCCTAAACGGCGGCCCTCGCTACGCTCTAGCTCCCCGGCCCGTCATTGCGCCAGCCCGCCCCGAAC
Organism: Dehalococcoidia bacterium; assembly: GCA_965219065.1. Taxonomy (GTDB): domain Bacteria; phylum Chloroflexota; class Dehalococcoidia; order Lucifugimonadales; family Lucifugimonadaceae. The sequence continues at coordinate 1,512 of OZ244715.1, read as the reverse complement.
ACCCAACCGTTGAAGTTCACCGCCCAGATACGCATGGATTCCGAGGTCAGCCAAGTGCCGTCTTCGCCAATGTCTGACGTATCTGCTCCGAGCAGGTCCTCAATCGCAATTCCTCACGTGGATTGGCTGTGTCCCTCGTTGTCACTCAACCTTCCAACTTACTCCACTACTACATTCCGGCGGCGCCCTTTGCGACTTTGGCCCCAAGCGGGATGCCAGACAGACGGAGACCACTGTCATGACCCACCGCACGGATATACCGCCTGCCCCATTCGACTGTGACGGGTAATCCCCAAATGCCTCAGACGATTTGACAAATTCATTTGCTATGCCGAATTAGACCATCCACACGAAGGACCCAAGCTTCCCATTCTCTGGTGACTGCGGCTCCCCTGATTTTGCACAAGACTACGCGATCGTCGACATGGATTTCCAATCCATCGCGGTCGATTAATTCGGACCACGTGATGTCCAGATGAGTATTAGTCACAGGCGCCGCCCGAATTGTCCTATGCAGCAGTCTTACGTTCGTCTTCGCAGAAACGGCGCTGGCATGGACTAAGGCAAGGGCCATGTATCCACCTTGATCGTCCTGACCGATGCCGGTGGCGAACGCCTTGAAGGGACGCACCCGTGGTTCCGGCCCAAGATATCCGGAAACATCCCATGGTTCTACATAATCGCTCAGCAACATACTGAAGACCCCAAGTTGCGCCATACTGTCGACAAGAGTACGAAAGTCTTCTAAGTTCGCGAGTGAGGGGCCTTCGCCCATACCAGCGTCCATTGTCGCTTTCATGTCTGGCGATCCAAGGGTACGGAGGACATATGTGTCCAAAACGGCGATTCGGCTTGCCCAACCAAATTCGTCAAAGGCCGGGGGTTCAAACCTCATTCCAAGGTTGTATGCATTGTCTTCCCCCCAACCATAGTATCGAGAGCCCTTATACGTCTCAAGGTCGGGAGAAGTACAATCTGAGCATGCCGTCAAGGCGTTGCGTGTAAGCCGGGGTTCAAACCGCCCTTTAATGACCTCGATCCGATTGCCGGGCGTTATGTCGATGATACTTTCATCCATGTTTGCATAATCAAATGCAAAGTACTGTTTGTTTTGGTTGACGCTATCGTTGCGAACCAAGCGATACTGGTAGAATGGCCCGAATAACGTATCAACAGTTAAGGATGGAAAGGTTGTCCTTTCACCTGCGTAATAATCCGATTGCAATTGGGCGAAATCCTCATCATTGGGCCCTGACAACTGGATGTCGAACACTTGACGGATCGCGTCATAGTCATTGATGTAGACCGTCCTGCCCTCTCGCGTTTCGGGCCTGTACGGGATCAATCCAAGCAGATCCATATAGGCGCCGGATTGCGCAGCGGAGTCTGTATCACGGCTATTTTGCGGCCCGGAAATCGCCCGTTGTTTAAGAGGCGCAGGTATCGACTTGCCCCGCGGATTTGCTGCAACGGCGGATGCAGACTTACCTGCCAAAGGCGTGGCCTGACCGT